>NZ_JAILXZ010000002.1 GCF_020179475.1 Novosphingobium huizhouense
GTCAAGTGGGGTTGGGTATGGATTGGGGCGCGCAGCGGCGCAGAGGCGCGGAGAAGGAAGAGAAGAGCGGTGCGTGGGGCCGGGCCCCTCGCGCTCCCGGGAGGTCTTCCGGCGCTGGCCTTGCGGTTGGGGCGCGGGGTGCGGGGTGTTCGGGTGTTGCGCTAGGAAGAAGGACAGCCCTTCGACAGGCTCAGGGCGGGCGGGTTTGGGGCTGGCGTTGGTCTCCTGGCCGGTCCATCCGGGGGGCTCGGGGCACGGGCTGGCCTGCCAACTCCGCCCATCCTGAGCTTGTCGAAGGATCGTCCTTGCTCTTCTAGGGTTGGCGCGGGGCAGATACCCCTCCACCACCCTGCGGGTGGTCCCCCTCCCCTTTCAGGGGAGGATGACGGGCGGGCTCTCTCCGCGTCTTTGCGTAAACTCTGCGCCTCTCTGCGAGAGCCTCTCTTCTTCCCCGCGCCCCGAGGAGGAAGGGTGGCGCTTGCGCAAATCTCTGGCGCCTGGCGGGCTTGCCGGTGCCGGCGCAGGTCGGGCATGGAGGGGGCATGATCACAACCGACCATTCCGCTTCGTTGGCGCCGGGCTTCCATGCCGTTGC
Source organism: Novosphingobium huizhouense (assembly GCF_020179475.1). Classification (GTDB taxonomy): domain Bacteria; phylum Pseudomonadota; class Alphaproteobacteria; order Sphingomonadales; family Sphingomonadaceae; genus Novosphingobium; species Novosphingobium huizhouense. Next base: position 596 of record NZ_JAILXZ010000002.1, read on the forward strand.
GCCGGGGGATCTTGCCTGCGTGGTGACCGCGCTCGAGATGCGCGCGCCGCCCGAGGGGCTGCGTCGGCTCGCGCCCGAGGCCGAGGTGCCGCTGCAACTGGTGCGGTGGAAGGACACGCCGCCCGAGAAGTACCGGATGCTCTACCGCCGCGTCGGCGCGCCGTGGCTGTGGTGGTCGCGGCTGGCGAAGGACGACGGCGAGCTCGCGAGCATCATCGGCGATCCGCACGTGCAGCTGTTCGCGGTGGCCGACCGCGCCGGGGTCGAGGTCGGCATGCTCGAGCTCGATTTCCGGGTGGCCGGCGAATGCGAGATCGCCTTCTTCGGCCTGATCCCCGGCGCGACGGGCAAGGGCCTCGGCAAGTGGCTGATGCGCCGCGCGCTGCAGCTTGCCTGGACGCCCGGGGTGGCGCGCGTCTGGGTCCATACCTGCACGCTCGACGGGCCGCAGGCGCTGCCATTCTACATGGGACAAGGCTTCACGCCTTATGCCCGCTTCGTCGAGGTCTTTCCCGATCCCCGGCTTGGCGGCATGCTGCCCGGGGATGCCGCGCCCCAGCAGCCGGTGATCAGGGCCTGACGACGGGCGCTGGCGGCGGGCCGGCGCGCCGCCAGATCATCCAGACCAGCGCCGCCGAGGCGAGCGGCATCAGGTTGAGGTGCAGCGGCAGCGCCGCCGCGCGCGTCGCCAGCGGCGCGAGCCAGAGCGCGACGATGCCGAGCTTCTCCCACGGCCGCCAGCCCTGCGCGCGCGCTTCGCCGACCAGCCAGAACACCGGCAGGGCGAGGAAGGCGAGGTCGTAGGAGAACAGGTAGGGCGAGGCGAGCGCGGTAGCGGCGAGCAGCATTGCTCCGGCGGCGCGGGCGTCGGCCGCGCGCGCCCAGTAGCGGCAGGCGAGCACGGCGGTGGCGATCGTGACGACGGCCTGTCCGACGAACGCGGTGGTCGCGTCGAAATGGTAGCGAAGGCCCGCATAGACCGTCGCCATGCGCAGGAAGAACGGCCCCGTGTCGTCGGCCATCAGCGTGGCGCTGGCCTTGAAGCTCTCGGGATAGGCGAGCCAGGTCGCGGTGCCGAACACCAGCCAGCTGGCGAGGCACAGCCCCAGCGCCGAGGCCGCGGCGCCGGCGAAGGCGCGCCACTGGCGGCCCGCGGCAAGCCATAGCGGCACGAGCAGCGCCAGGTGCGGCTTGACGATCAGCGCGCCCAGCAGTGCGCCGGCGAGCCAGGGCCGGCGTTCGAGCGCAAGGCAGCCGCCGACCAGCAGCAGCGCGGTCAGGAACCCGTTCTGCGCATGGCTCGCGGCGAGATAGGCGCCGGGAAAGGCGAATACCGCGATCGGCGCTTCGCCCAGTAGGCGGCGGCACAGCAGGAACCATGCGCTCCAGCCCGCGACCACCCAGGCGACCCACGCACTCGCATAAGGCAGCAGCCCGAGCGGCGCGGCGACGAACAGGTAGGGCGGCGGATTGACGAAGACCACCAGCTGCCCGGTGCCCGACAGCGCCTGCACCGTCTGCTCGGCGAGGATGTCGTAGACCCTGGCCGGAGTGCCGGCCACGACCAGCTTGCCCGCGCCCCAGAAGGCGAGGAAATCGCTGCCGACGTTGCCGGTCGCCTCGAGATAGACCTTCGCCAGCATCGGCAGGTAGGCGAGCGCGATCATCACCCCGTAGGCGCGCACCCGCGGCAGGTCGAGAAACGCGAGCGTGCGCAACGCGGCGATCGGCCCGCCCGAAGCGGGCGGCGCGGTGGCGGGAAGGGCGCTCGATGACGTCACGACGGGAAGGGCTCCGCAAGGGGTCGGCGGCCGCAGGTATGGCAAACGAGAGGTAAACAAAGCCTTTTGCCCGCCGGGCCTCGCGCCTTTTCCCTTGCGGAAGCGGGGGCATTGGCCCCATTTTAGCGGCCAGATGCTCCGCCAGTACGAACTTGTCGAACGCGTGCTCGCCTATGCTCCCGATGCGGACGAGGCGATGCTCAACCGTGCCTATGTCTATACCGTGCAGAAGCACGGCACCCAGAAGCGCGCTTCGGGCGACCCCTACTTCTCGCATCCGGTCGAGGTCGCGGGCCTGATGACCGAGCTGAAGTTGGACCAGGAAACCATTGTAACGGCGCTGCTTCACGACACGGTCGAGGATACCCTTGCGACCACAGACGAGATCGAGCGCCTGTTCGGCGGCGATGTCGCGCGGCTGGTCGACGGGGTGACCAAGCTCTCGAAGATCGAGACGATGACCGAGAACGAGCGCGCGGCCGAGAACCTGCGCAAGTTCCTCCTCGCGATGAGCGAGGACTTGCGCGTGCTGCTGGTCAAGCTCGCCGACCGGCTACACAACATGCGCACGCTGCACTTCATCAAGAGCGAGGACAAGCGCCGGCGCATCGCGCGCGAGACGATGGACATCTACGCCCCGCTCGCCGAGCGGGTGGGGATGTACGAATACATGCGCGAGATGCAGCTGCTCGCGTTCGAGCAGCTCGAGCCCGAGGCCTATGCCACGATCACCGGCCGGCTCGCCGCGATCCGCAGCGAAGAAGGCGCGCAGGTCGATGCAATTGCGCTGCAGATCAAGCAAGTGCTGGCCGAAGCTGGCATGAAGGTTGAAGTTTCCGGGCGCGAGAAGCACCCCTATTCGATCTGGAAGAAGATGGCCGAGCGCCACGTCAGCTTCGAGCAGATCACCGACATCATGGCGTTCCGCGTGCTGACCGAAAGCGAGGACGACTGCTACAAGGCGCTGGGCGTGCTCCACCGCGCCTGGCAGATGATCCCCGGCCGGTTCAAGGACTACATCTCCACGCCGAAGATGAACGGCTATCGCTCGCTGCACACCGCGCTGATCTACAGCAATGCGATGCGCGTCGAAGTTCAGGTAAAGACCAAGGAGATGCACCGGCTCAACGAGTACGGGCTGGCGGCGCACTGGGCCTACAAGCAGGGCGGGCGGCCCGACGGGCAGGTCGGCTGGCTGCGCGACCTGGTCGAGATCCTCGAGGCGAGCCACGACGCCGAGGAACTGCTCGAGAACACCAAGATGGCGATCTACCAGGATCGCATCTTCGCCTTCACCCCCAAGGGCGCGCTGTTCCAGCTGCCCAAGGGCGCGACCCCGATCGACTTCGCCTTCGCCGTCCACACCAACCTCGGCGCGCAGGCGGTGGGCGCCAAGATCAACGGCCGTCACGTGCCGCTGCGTACCGCGATCAGCAACGGCGACGTCGTCGAGATCATCAAGAGCCGCAATTCCGAGCCGCAGCTGTCCTGGCTGGGCTTTGTCGTCACCGGCAAGGCGCGCGCCGCGATCCGCCGCTTCGTGCGCCAGAAGGAGCGCGCCGAGATCGCCGCGATCGGGCGCAAGCTCTACGAGGAGATCGCCGAGCGGCTGCCTTCGACGGTGGGCAAGAAGGCGCTGGCCGACGCGGTCAAGCGGCTCAAGCTCGCCTCCGAGGAGGAGCTGATGGTGGCGATCGGCTCGGCCAAGCTCGACGACCGCGCGGTGATGGAGGCGCTGGTCCCCGGGAGCGCGGCGCACCTGCCCGAAAGCGAGGACTGGCCCAAGCAGCAGCGGGCGATCGCGGTGCGCGGGCTGACCCCGGGCATGGCCTTCCAGCTCGCCGAATGCTGCCACCCGGTGCCGGGCGACCGCATCGTCGGCCTGCGCCGCCCGGGGCGCGGGGTCGAAGTCCACGCGATCGACTGCCTGAGCCTGGCCGACGGGGTCGACGCCGACTGGATCGACATCAGCTGGGACGCGCGCACCGACGGCGCGGTCGGCCGGCTGCGCGCCGAGCTCTACAATCGCCCCGGCACGCTCGCTGAAATGGCCGGGATCTTCGCCAAGAACCACGCCAACGTCGTCAACCTGGAGATGACCCAGCGCGAGAACCCGTTCCACACCTACGAGGTCGACCTCGAAGTGCGCGACCTCGCACACCTCACCCGCATCATCAGCGCGCTGCGCGCCAGCGACGCGGTGGCGCAGGCCGAGCGGATCTGACTCGGCCCCGCCGCGAACCCCGGCCGGAACGGTGCGTCAGGCGATGATGTGGATGTCGGCCGCCACCAGCGTGGGGTGCGTCGTCGTCCCCAGCGTCGCCAGCAGCACCGGCGCGCTCGCCGCGCCATTGCCGTCGGCATCGTAGTAGAGCTTGCCGGTCACCTGGTCGTAGAGAATGCGGTCGGTCGCATCGTGCGCGGCGACATTGCCGTTGAACGCGCTGCTGGCGAAGAAGGCGTCGCTCGACAGCGTGGTCCCCGCCGCCTGGCCGATGCCGCGGAAGATCCCGGCGGCAAGGTCGATATGGTCGCCCTGGGCGTGGCTGAAGTCCTTGATCACGTCGGCGCTGGTGGCGACAGCCGAGGTGTTGAAGACGAAGGCGTCCGCCCCGTCGCCGCCGGTCAGGATGTCCTTGCCCGCGCCGCCGTAGAGCTTGTCGGCGCCCGCATCGCCGAACAGGGTGTCGTTGCCGGCCCCGCCGAACAGCTTGTCCGCGCCGTTGCCGCCATAGAGCTTGTCCGCGCCGGCATTGCCGTTGAGCACGTCGTCGCCGTCGAAGCCCTTGAACACGTCGGCCCCGCCCGACAGGGTGATGGTGTCGGCGCCCGAAAGCGCCGTCTGGAACAGCGCGAGATCGTCACTGGTCGGCAGGGTCAGCGCCGCCGCGACGAGCGAGGTGACGGGGAGCGAGACGCCCTGGAGCAGGAAGGCGCCCTGCGGCGGTAGGTTCGGGTTCGGCGAGAACACCGCCGAGAGCGGGCCGACGAACTCGGCAATTCCGGTGACAGTGCCGGCGGTGGGGGTGCCTGCCTTCGAGACGACGAACCCGGTGCCGCCGAAAACGGCCGCGAAATAGCCGTTGTCGTAGTATTCGAAGCCGGCAAGGTCCTGGTAGTTGACGCCGTTGAGCGTAATGTTGGCATTGTCGAGGAAGCTCTGGCTGGTGCCGTCGGTGATCAGCGACGACAGGTCGAGAGTGAGCATGTTGAATGCCTGGAATGCCGTGAACTTTGCCATCCGTTGTCTCCGCTCGTCCATCCGTTCGAGGAATTGGTGTCTGCAATCTCTGGCGCGAACGCCAGGTCCCCTGTTCGCTTCGCTATAGCTTCAGCGAAGCGGTAACCGACAGCACGTGTTCGCGATAGTCGTAGAATGCGACGTTCGAGTGCCGGTCGATGTAGCGCGCCTGCGGGCGCAGCGTCACGCCCCCCGTCACCGGCACTTCAAGGCCGCCCGATAGCGTCAGGCGCGTCTCGTGGCGCTCGGTGCGGATCGAGGGGAAGGGGGCGAGGTATTCGCGCTCCTGGTAGGCGAGGCCCGCGCGCGCCTTCCACTGGCCCCTGCCGACCCTGATCGGCACCTGCAGGCGCAGCGAGCCCTGGACCGCGCCGAAGCGGTATTGCGCGGCCCGGGTGTGTTCGCTGTCGGCGCGCAGGCCCAGCGCGACATAGCCTTTGCGCCGCGCGAAGAAGCGGTAGCCATCGAGCGAGACCAGCGTGGTGTCGGCATCGAGCGCGTCGACATCGGTGAACCCCTTGCTCTGCCAGGTGGCGCCGAGCCGGAGATAGAGGTTGCGATCGACGAAGCCGGCGATCGAGGGCGAGACGCTGTGAATGTCGAGATAGGGATGCCCGCCGAGCAGGACGTGGCTGTACTGGTAGTCGGCGGCGAGCGCGGCCCGGCCGATGCGCCGGGTGACCCCGGCCGAGACGCCATGGAAGGTGATGCTGACCTGGTCGAGCGTGCGATTGCGCTCGTCGTCGTAGCTGTAGCCGAAGCGCAGCGTCGAGCGCTTCGTCTCGGCGGCGGTCAGCTGGACCGAGGCCTGGAGCAGCAGCGCCTCGTCGCCCCGGCGCGTGGGTATGTCGGCTTCCTCGATCGAGATGTTGCTGTCGTACTGCACGCCGGCGCCGAGCGTGACGCTGAGCGGCGCGCGCGCGCAGGCGAAGGCCGGCCACAGCAGGGCCGAGGCGGCGGCGAACGCCCGTGCGGATGTCATAGGGTGAGCGACTTCATGAGCGAACGCCGGACGGTGGCTACCGCCCGGCGTTGCAGCACCAGGAGCGTGGCGATCAGTGCTGGGCGGCCGCGGCGGCCATGGCGGCGGGAGCCGGCGTTTCCGCAGCCTTGTCCTCGACGCGGTCGGCAACCTGCTGCGCGGCCTGTTCGGCGGCGGTTTCGGCGATGCTGTCGGCCGGATCGAGGCCCGGGGCCATCGTGTAGAAGATCACGTCCGGGTTATCGACCGGGTTGGGGCCTTCGAGGTTGCGCTCGTTGTCGGCGATCACGCCGTCGTCGCCGGCGCGGGTGACCTCCACCGGATCGTCGAGCTTGACGTCGACCACGGGATCGACGGCGGGTTCCTTGGCATCGACGGCCGCGTCGACCGAGACGTCGTCGGCTTCGGCCGCGAACGACGGGGCGGCGGAAAAGGCAAGCGCGGCGGCAAGGCCGAGCACGGGTGCAGCAAGCTTCTTCATGATCTTCCCCTGATCACAAGGTGGTCCACAATCCCCCGGACACATCAGGAAAACTAACACCGCATCGCCGATCAGGCACGAACAAATAATCGCGCCGGTTCAACCTATTGGCCGCAGGCGATGATTAAAAGTGTATTGTCAGCGCCACCGGTTCGTCTTCGGCGAGCCCTTCGGCGCGGCGCACCGCGGCCTTGATCGGCACGATCCAGCCGGTGTCCTTCATCGGAAAGGCCGAGGTCGACCAGCGGCTCGCGCCCACCTCCAGCTCGACCTTGACCGAGCCCCAGCCGGAGCGACGGCCGGTCTCGAGCCGGCGCATCAGCGCGGTGGCGCTGAGCGCCTCACCGGCCGCGCCTCCGATCGTCACGAAGTACCATTCGCCGCCGTTGCCACCGGTCCAGCGCCACAGCGGCGGGGCGAGGGCGTGGGTCTCGTCCATCCTCAAGGCGCGCGGCGGACGGGGACGGGGATATTGCAGATGTCGGCCCCGCCCGCCGGGCGGATGTAGAACGGATCGCGCCGGTTGGCGCGGGCATCGGCATACCGGGCGAAACTGGCGCTTTCCGTCGAGAGGTACTGGTAGCGCGGCAGGTCCGGCACATCGGTGCCGAGGCGGATGGCGCGGATGGGCGTGCGCTCGGCGGCGGTCTTGTAGAAGCCGAGATCGCCGGTGCCGCGCGGCAGGCTGGAGAGGTGCTCGATCCCTTCGATCACCCGGCCGACGACGGCGATGTTGCGATCCAATTGGCGCGGCGCGTGCCCGATCACGGCATAGAGCTCGGCGCCCGTGCCGGTGTCGGGCGGCATGTTGCGGCCGACGCCGACGGTGCCGTAGCAGTGGACGGGCGTGACGCCGTCGGGCGCATAGGAAACCGGCCATCCGAGTACGACGCCGGTGTTCGAGGCATAAGCGTCATGCATCGGGTTGACCCAGCCAAGCGGCGCTGCATGTACAGTGTACTGTGCCTGCGGAATGGTCGCCAACCCCTGCGGCAGTGGCTTGGCCTTCGCCGCATCCTCGCCGTCGGCATCGCCCCATTGCACGACGTAGTTGTCCTGCACGCGGTTGATGCTGGTGCCGTCCCACCAGTGCGCGGCGGCGAGCTTGCGGATGTTGCCGATCCATCCTTGCGTGAAGGGCGGCGGCAGCAGCTGGATCACCACCCGCCGGGCTTTCCCCGCCGCATCGGGGGCGAGGTCCATGACGAGCAGGTCGGCCGGCGCGATCGCGCTCCAGTCGGCGGCGGGCGCCTGGCCCACGATTTCGAGCGGCGCGAGCGCCTTCGGCGGTTCGTTTTCAGGCGCAGCGGCGGCGAGGAGGGGCAGGAGGGCGGCGGCAAAAAGCGTCTTGTGCATGAAACGCTTGTGCCAGCCTTCGCGGCCTTGCGAAAGCGCCGCCGTATCGTTAGGGCGCTCGACTTCCAGTGCGATTGGATAATCGCCTGATTCCCGGTCCGTGCTGGCGTCCGTGTCGCCACGAACCGATCAGGCTCGTGCGGAGCGGTGGCCGAGTGGTCGAAGGCGCTCGCCTGGAAAGTGAGTATACGTCAAAAGCGTATCGAGGGTTCGAATCCCTCCCGCTCCGCCATTTCACCTTTTTTGCTGGTCTTTATGCGCCCCTTTGGGTGCTTTCAACATTCAGAAAATCAACGGATTTTGGCGCTTTCGCGAAGGGCGATGGCCCTTATGCGCTCCTATGCGATTCCTGTTCCCTTTTTGGCCAAGTCGGGTAAAAGTCGGGTGAAAAATCCGAGAGGTTCCGATGGCACGCGGGCAGCAACTCAACATCAAGATGATCGAGCGGCTCAAGGAGGCGGGCAAATATGCCGATGGCCGCAACCTCTACCTCCATGTGACCAAGACCGGCAGCAAGAGTTGGCTGTTCATTTATCGCCGCCTTGGCCGGGATCGGATGCGCGGGCTTGGCTCCTATCGCAATGTCAGCCTTGAGGAAGCGCGCGAGAAAGCGGGCGAGTTTCGCGCCATGCTCCGGCAAGGCATCGAGCCACCCGTCAGCCGGGGCGCGGTCCAGAAGAAGGAAGAGCATCGGACCTTCGCGCAGGTGAATGAACGGTATCTGGCTGAGCACAAGGATAGCTGGCGCAACCCGGACAAGGCCGAAAGTCTCTGGCGCAACAGCCTTCGCGACCATGCCTACAAGCTGATCGGCGAGAAGGACGTGAAGGACATCGACGTGAAGGACGTTCACGCCGTCCTCAGCCCGATCTGGCTGACCAAGCACCCCACCGCGAAAAAGATCAGGTGGCGGATCGGCGCGGTGCTGGCCTATGCCGCCGCGCTGGACTTGCGCGCCGATGTGGATTTGACCCGGACGGGCGGCAAGCTCGACAAGCTGCTGCCCAAAGCGAAGCGGGTTCACACGGTCAAGGCGCATGATTCGCTGCCCTATCAGGATGTGCCCGCCTTCATGGCCGAGCTTCGCCAGCGGGAGGGCATCGCCGCAGCCGCGCTGCAATTCCTGATCCTGACCGGCGCGCGGGCGAAGGAAGTCCGGTTGGCCGAGTGGGACCAGATCGACTTTGAGGAAGCGGTCTGGAATGTGCCGCAGGAAATTATGAAGGCGGGCCGCGCCCATCGCGTTCCACTCTGTCCCGCTGCCATCGACGTGCTCAAGGCGATGCCGCGCGACCGCAACGGACATTACCTCTTTATCAGCGTCAGCAATCCCGGCGAACCGCTGTCGGACATGGCCATGACGCAACTGCTCAAGCGGATGGACCGCAAGGACGGCGTGACCGTCCACGGCTTCCGCTCCAGCTTCCGCACATGGGCGGCGGAAGAGTGCTTGGACATCCCCCGCGAAGTGGCCGAGGCGGCGCTTGCCCATGCGGTGGGCGGCGTGGAAGGCGCATACCAGCGCGGCGACTATTTCAACCGGCGGCGCGACCTGATGACACGCTGGGCTGATTATTGCGGGAGTGCGGAAGCATGACGGCTGACGAATGGCGAGCATTTGCCATGTTCTATCTCGAACATTCCGATGAAGAGCGGTTGATCGGCAAGATTAATGATCCATCTAGCGACGAAGCCCATTTGGATCACCTTGTAAGGTGGAACTATGCAAAGAAGGCATGGCCTGGGATTACGCAAGAGCAGTTTTATGAAATTCAGGAATTACTTCTCACAGAGAAAAAACGCGGGAGGCCACCCCGTCCGGTCCAAGACAGAGCTGAACAAAAAATCTGGCGGGCAGCACGAGACGCTGAGATACTCAAGGCGCTTTGGAAGCGTAGAAATCCCCAGAACCCTTGTCCCAAGCCACCCGTGCATCCCCATGAGATCGCCGGACAGCGCCACGGGTATTCAAAACAACAAGTCGATGAGGCGATGAGGCGTCCCAACAGCCGACGCTTGGATCGCATCGCTACCGCCCAAAAATAGCCTATTTTCGGCGGCGATCTTATTCGCTTTTTCGCGGATTCCTTGGCTTCAAACCAAGGAGGCGACGATGCAAACCACAGAAAAGGCGGCTGTTCGGCGCGAACTGCCCAAGCCGCTTATCTACCGAGAACGTGATCTCAAGGCGCTTACCAGCCTGTCGCGCAAGGCGCGTGAGGACGCGATGACCGCCGGGACATTCCCGCGTCCGATCCCGCTGGGGCCGAAGGCGCGCGGTTGGCTGGTCAGCGAGATTGAGGCGTGGATCGAAGAGCGGAAGGCCATTCGCGATGCCGCCTGAACTGCGTTCGGGAGGCAGGTTCACCGACGCCTTGCGACGTGGCCTTTGCCCTTTCGACCTCCCCACCCGAAGCAAGGTGCCGAATACGTTATGGACGCGATTCCGCGACACGCCAATGACGCTCGATCAGGCCGCCGGGCTTGACGGAACAGACCGCAATGTTGGGATCATAACCGGAGCGCCGTCAAATGCCTTCGTGCTGGACTTGGACGGTCCAGACGCGGAGCGGTTCGCGCGATCTCAGGGGTGGCTGACGGAAACCCTCACCGTAAGAACCGCGCGCGGTCTGCACTTCTACTATCGGATGCCAGATTCTCCGGTTCGGAACAGGACTGGCCTCGCCTCGCACGTCGATATTCGCGGTGACGGCGGATATGCAATCGGCGCGGGCAGCATCCATCCCGATGGGCAGGCATACGAAATTGTCGTGGATGCCGACATAGCCGCCGCGCCCGAAGCCTTGCTTGCGGCCCTGCGACCGCAGCCCCGCAACGACTCTTTACCGGCGAGCGCGCCCGGTAATGCTTGCCAGGAATTTGCGGAAATCGTCGAACAGATGCGCGCCGCTCCGGACGGAACTCGCAATGACACGCTGAACAAGCTCGCCTTCCGCGCCGGGCAGTTGATTGCAGACGGTTTGATTGGGGCGGCGGAAGCTGAGGACGGGCTGTTCGAGGCGGCGACGGCATCAGGGCTGGACCCCAAAGAGGTCGAGCAGGTGTTAAGGCGGGCGCTCCACGATGGGCAGGCCAAGCCGCGCAACAAGGCATCCTCGAACAATCTCAGCCAGCGACTTATGGCCAAACAATGGGCGCGACAGCACGGCAGCGCCCGGCGATACGACCACTCGCGTGGCAAGTGGATGCGCGCCGATCCCGCCAGCGGCATCTGGCACCGCGATGATACCAGCGCGACCTTCGATGAGATCGCCAGCCACGTCCACCTGACCGGCGGCGGCGACAAGCGATATTCCAACATCGGCTTTGTCCGGGGCACCGAGGCATTTGCTCAGGCACTTCCGGAAATCGCCGTCACCTCTGAGGTGTTCGATACCGAACCTATGATCTTGGGCACCCCGCTTGGCCCGGTCGATCTGGAAAGGGGCGCGTTACTGCCACCCGATCCGCTGCGGTATGTCAGCCGATCAACGTCAGTGTCGCCTGCCAGCGGCACGCCGGTCCGGTGGCTGCGGTTTCTGTATGAATCGACCGGCGACGATGCGGATATGGTCGAATATCTGCAACGGACACTTGGTTATGGCCTAACTGGCCTAACCAACGAGCAGGCGCTGTTCTTCATCTACGGCGATGGCGGCAATGGTAAAGGCGTGTTCGTGAACGTCACGCGCCGGATCATGGGCGACTATGCCGAGACAGCGGCGATGGAAACCTTCACGGCCAGCCGCAGCGACCAGCACCCGACGAACTTGGCGAAGTTGCGCGGCGCACGCCTCGTGACAGCCAGTGAGACGGAACATGGCCGCGCGTGGGCGGAAAGCCGCATCAAGCAGCTCACCGGCAACGACGAGATCAGCGCCCGGTTCATGCGCCAGGATTTTTTCAGCTTCGTGCCTGTGTTCAAGCTGCTGATTATCGGCAACTTCCACCCGTTGCTCAACGCGGTGGATGACGCGATGAGGCGGCGGTTCAACATTATCCCGTTCAACCGCAAGCCGCTGACACCAAACCCAAACCTCGAAGCCGAACTTGAGAAGGAGTTTCCGCAGATATTGAACTGGATGCTCGAAGGTTGCCGCAAGTGGCGAGCGGGCGGGTTACAGCGCCCGCAGGCCGTGAGCGATGCGACGGCAGACTATTTCGAGGAACAGGACGTGTTTGGCCAGTGGCTCGCCCAATTCTGCGAGGTCGGCCCGGCGCTCAGGGAGAACTCGCACGAACTGTTCCACAACTGGAGTCTGTTCGCCAAGGAAGTCGGCGAGGATGTCGGATCGCTCAAGGGGTTTGGCAGCCTGCTGACCAAGCGCGGCTTCCGGGCTGATCGTGAGACTTCAGGCAAGCGTGCCCGCTTCTGGCGTGGGCTTCGCCTGCAACGGGTCCACATAGGCGGCAGAGAGGTCATCAAGACGCCGCAGTACGCCAACATCGCCCATATGTGATCGCCCTCGCTGTGCCGTCCGGATCGGTCCGGATCGGCCATGCCATTCCCGTTATCGCCGTTCGATTTTCGCCCCGTTCTATTCCCCTTCGAAGTATCGCTTTTATCCGGTCGCATCCGGACGTGCCGGACTATTGCGGTAATCAGGCACCTGTTTTTGCTCTGTTAGCAGTGTCGATGCGGGCGCGATTTCCGGCCCATAGAGCGGCGCGGAATCGTGGCCAGCCCTCCGGCCTGCCTACGCCTCCCGCCACGCTCCGACAAACACCGGAGCGGAAAATCGCGGGGGGATCGCCGGACGGATCGCCGCCGCTGCGAACACGTCTGGGCGGCAATCCCGGTCCAACTGAAAGGGCCAGCCCCCGCTACGCAGTCGCCAGCCCACCTAGCTTGTCTGAGGTGCCTTCGCCCGAAAAGCAAGATCAGCCGCGATGGCTTGGCTTTCGCCTATTGTCGGCCAGCTACCAACTGAACGAAGCTGGCAACGTCCATCAACCACGCCTGTTGTGCCGGTCGATAGGTGCCGTGCAACGCGCGCGGGATCACCAGTTGCAGATTTTTGGCGCGCATTTCGTCGGTCTGGTTTTCTGAAATACCCGGCGCGAGCGTGAGGAGGTGCTTTTCGGGAATGCGGACTGCTTCCGACAAGACCTGCCGCCAGCGATCCTTCAAAGTGGACTTGGCCCCAAGCATCGTCAACCGATCAGGTGCGAACGCCGCATCGTGATACTCTGCGTGACCGGGAAACAGAAAATCGGGCTTGTTCTTGTTCTCCGTCTCCGCGCCGCGCGCATACCGGACGCCGTTCGCGGTGAAGAGGGCTTCCAGATGATTTTCCAGCGCCTGTCCGGCTCTGGCCTTGCGACGATTTTGCACACTCAGCGAGAAGCCCAAAAAGCCGTCAACATCGGCATCATCACCGGCAAGAAATCCATTTGCGATGCGTTCTGCGACGATCCGCCGCTCCAATCGCCGGAACAGCAATTCCTCACGTTCCATCCACGCCATGAGCGCAGCGTCCGGCGCATCCCGCGCCGATACGTTCGGCAGTGATGATCGGGCCAGATCGGAAAACACCCGCGTAGTGGGGAACTTTAGGCCAAACGGCGCAATCAGGCCGTCCAGCAGGTCCGCTTCCGGTTCATCTGCATCAATGCCAAGCTCATCGAGAATATAGCGGGCAGCAAAATCCAGTTCGCCGCTCGTGTCTGGCGTCAGTTCGCGTTGCTCGAATTGAAGTCCTGGCTGTTCGGACAACCCAAATAGCCATAGCAACTGACTCTGAATCGTCGTGCCGTCCGGTGTCACTATGAATAGCAGCCGATCATCGGGGCGGCGCGCGACAAAGAGAGTATCACCGGGCTGCATCATCTCGGTAACGGTGTTACTCTGATAATAAAGGCGCCATTCAGCCGAGCGTTTCGGGTCTTTAGCGCGGCTGTCATACCACGACAGCTTGCCTTCTTCTGAAACTGCCTCCTGCTCCGCACCCAGCCAGATGTAGGTCGCATCATAACGGGCATCTGCCCCGCCGCGCGGCGCGTTTCTGGTTTGCTCGCCCAGAATGCGGAGCAATACCTTGGAGCCGGTCACTTCATGCTGATTGGACAGAGGTGTAATGGTATCGACAACTGCAAGGCGCTTTGCCGCTATCGCGGTGAATTGATCTGACAGTAGCCCCCTGCGCACGTCAATTTCCCCTGATTTCCAACGATAGACTGTCTGATTCGAGCCAATTGCTACAGATGGCTAATACATCCTCTAGGGCGATGCGCGCGCGGCCTTTTAACGCGCACTCCCAAACAATGCCCACGCGCCAACTTTGGCTTATCAATGCCTCCACTGCCAGATGATCGAGTTCCTTATTCCGAGTGATCTTGGCTTGCCAGAAGTCGGTTCGCGTTGCTGGAATCCGGAACAAGTGGCAGTCATGCCCGTGCCAGAAACATCCGTGTATAAGAATCACGGCATTGTGCCGCCGCAAAACCATGTCTGGAGTTCCGGGCAGGCGACGATCATGAAGCCGGAAGCGAAATCCGAGACGATGCAGGCCACTTCTCAGAAGCATTTCCGGCTTGGTGTTTTTGCTTTTGATGCCCGCCATCATCCGGCTGCGGATCGCAGCCGAAACAATGTCAGCCATAGACCACCGCAATTTCGCGTTCGGGCCGGGTCACTTTCGCGGCTTCCGTGCGGGCAGGCTGCGAGGCGATTGCGGTCCGCAAATATGGCTCCATTGCCTTGGCTATGAACTCCACCACGGGCACCACCACTGCATTGCCGAATTGCCGGTATGCCTGAGTGTCTGACACCGGGATACGAAAACGCCTGTCGCCACGATCAAAGCCCATAAGGCGCGCGCATTCCAGAGGAGTAAGGCGGCGCGGACGCTTCCCCGGTTGGGCAATCAGCACTTCCGATCCATCCTTGTAATAGCGCGCTGACAAGGTGCGGGCGACATCGTCCGGGCCGAACAAGCTGAATCCGAAACCATTGCCCTTAGCCAGATGCTTCTCCTTGTAGCCCTGCAAATACTCCCAGAGGCGGGGCGTCAGCGTGTATTTGGGATCAACCTCCTCGTGCGGTTGAAGAATGCTGCCTAGCTTGGGGCCGCTGGCTTTATCGGGCACTTTCAGGGCGTTGATGTCAAAGGCAGTCGGCTCCCGGAAGCCGACGATGAAAATGCGCTCCCGCTTCTGCGGCACCCACGGCTCCGAGCTGATGACGCGGCTCTGGACATGGTAGCCAAGCTCCTGCCGCAAAACGTGCATGATCGTGGCGAAGGTTCGTCCCTTGTCGTGGCTTTCGAGGTTTTTGACGTTTTCCAGGACAAACGCAGCCGGTTGGTGGTGGGCGATAATCTGGGCGGTATCAAAGAACAGCGTGCCTTGCGTGTCGCACAGAAATCCATGCGGGCGACCAAGCGCATTCTTTTTCGATACCCCCGCGATGGAGAAGGGCTGGCAGGGAAATCCTGCCAGAAGCACGTCATGCTCTGGGATCGTCTCTGGAGCCTTGGAAAACTCCCGGATGTCACCGCCGATAGGGTGGTTGTCGCGAAAATTGAAGGCGTAGGTTTTCTGGGAGTTGACGTCCCATTCGGACGTGAATACGCAATGACCGCCGATGCTCTCGAAGCCGAGACGCAGCCCGCCGATCCCGGCGAACAAGTCTATAAACCGGAATGATGACGCTGCGTCATTTGCGCGAGCCTCACGCGCCGCCTCCCGAAGAACGCTCAACGCGAGGGCGCTAGGCCGACTGTCTCCGCTGGCGTAGCGATATGCAGTCCGCTCCGACACCTTAATGCGTTCAGCAGCCTCTTCGAGGGTGAGACCAGCCTGATCGCACAAGTGCTGAAAATCACTTCTTTTGCCTACAATTCGCATCGGTGTCGCCTTGTCCTGTGTCATTTTTTGACACTGTGACGGACTCTGACCCGGATGGCAAGCGTTTTGTTCTCTTAATGTTCCATTTGGGGGTCAGTCGGTTGGGGAAGGATCGAACACTGGGGGAAGGTAGCGAACCGTGATCCCTGCCTCCCGCATGATTTTTAGCGCCGCGCGCTGGGCGTCGATCCACCGCGCTTCGCCTGCGAAGCCACTCGGAAAAACTGCTCTAGTGATTCCAGACCAGACTATCGCACGCGCACAATCGCTACACGGAAATCGCGTGCAATAAATTGTTGAACCGTTTAAATTGTGACCGGCGAGAAACGCTTTGAAGATCGCAGCGCGCTCAGCGTGCTCAATTACATGATACCTATCGTCGGCCTCCACGGTCTTTTCACTGCGCGAATAGGCCTCGCGAAGTCGCGGAGGCAACACGTTTGCAGACCGCGTAATTTCTCCCTCTTCGCCCACGAGAACGACGCCCACACCCGACTGAGCGACGTGCCTCGCCTTCGGATCGTCCGATTTTGATCGTTCACGAAAGGCCTCATCGAGATAGAACCGATCAGCCTCTGTTCTTCCAGTAAATCGCGAGATAGCATTGCTCCAGGGTACGGGGGACGACCATGGTGTTAACATCGCAGGAGGTGAGAGGGAAAGGGATCGTCGTCGGGCGCGTTCCGGAAGGGGAGCGACCTACCACCTATGATGCGACGGTCGGCTCGATAATTCGGGGCGGCGTGGAAATCAACGGTCCGACCTACACCCTTGAGCCTCGCCAGATCATCTGGCTTGTTTCGCAGGAGACGTTCGACATCGGTGACAGCGTAACGGGCTTGGCGACACTGAAGACACAGTGGACCCACCAAGGCGTTCTGGCCTTGAACGTGGGAATCGTTGATCCCGGCTGGAACGGTCCGTTGGCAACGGCAGTGGTAAACTTTAGCAATAGCCCCTTTGAAATAAAAAGAGGCATGCCATTCCTGCGCTTACTATTTCATTCTCACGCTGCAATCCCAGCAACCGAATTGAGGTCCAAAACCGTCTCAAAGTCCGATTATATCAGGCAAACCTTGGGGCAGTCCCGTTCATTTGCTCCAACATTCTTGGATATGGACGATCTATCTCGCACCGTTGCGGACCGAGTTCTGGGGCTGCCAAGGTGGGGATTAATTTTGGCCTTCATCGCTGTTGTAATTGGACTTTTTGCTATCTCCATCCCGGTGGGCGTAGCCATTTGGACGGATGGGAATGGGGACAAGGCGAAAATCGCAACCTTGGAAGCGAAGGTTCAGGGACTGGAGGACCGCCTGACACAACCGAAGATTGACCCTGCAAAGTGTCAGCAGGGAAACCTGAATGGGCGGAAAAGGCTGATTTGCCCGCCTGAATGAAGCACCATTGAGCCGCTGCCTTGCGCAACAAGAGGGGAAGCGAATTGTCATGAAGAAGCGGCAGGCGATGCGGGATGTATTGAACCAGCTGCCGCTGGCGACGCAGCCACGGTGTAAGGCGCAACAATGACGACCCTTTTCAAAGTCCAAAACGGCCAACTGGTCCGAGCCGAGCGCCGCGCGCTGTCGCAGGAGCGCATGATTGAAGATTGGGTGGCGGCTGATCCCTCGCTGCTGGGGCTGGACGCGCTGATCGTCGGTCGGCAGGTCGCCACCGAGCACGGCAAGTTCATTGACCTGCTCGCACTGGACCGTTCCGGCGGACTGGTCATCATCGAACTCAAGAAGGATCGCACCCCGCGCGACATCGTGGCGCAGATACTTGATTATGCCACATGGGTCCGAACGCTGACCACGCCAGCGGTTTATGAACTGGCCGAACGCCACCTTGGCACCCGGCTGGCCGCCACGTTTCAGGAGCGGTTCGGCGAGCGCATCCCTGAACAACTCAACGGCACGCATTCCATGCTGATCGTCGCCAGCGAGCTTGACCCAGCATCGCGGCGGATCGTGGAATATCTGTCGGAGGAGCACGGCGTCGCTATCAACACCGCCTTCTTCAACATGTTCGGGGCCGATGGCTCCGAATGGTTGACAACCGACTTCCTGCTGGATCAGGCCGCTGTCGAGGAACGGTCAGAGCGGAAGGTGCGCGCGCCCTGGTCGGGCTTCTATTTCGTCAACGCCGGGCTTGGCGATCACCGCTCATGGAAAGACATGCGGCGCTATGGCTACGTACAGGCCGGTGGCGGGCGCGTGTATTCAAGCAAGCTCGATCAACTCCATGAAGGCGACAAGATTTTCGCCTATCACAGCGGCGCAGGCTATATCGGCTATGGCGTTGTGACTGCCGAGAAGGTGCTCGCGAGCGAGTTCGAGACGGCGAACGGCCCTCTGTTCGAACAGCCCTTGGATGGACCCGCGATCAAGTCGCGATCCAGCGACCCGGACCTTGCCGAATATGTGGTGGGCGTCGATTGGAAAAGGGCATTCGACGTGGACGAAGCGCGCAGGTTCCAAGGGATTTTTGCCAACCCACTTGTCGTTTGCCGCCTTCGCGATCCGGCAACGGTGGATTTTCTAGTGCAGGAGTTCGGTGTTCAAGCCGAAGGCTGAAGCCCTCCAGACCGTGGAAAGTTGTTTGCTCCGGTCCGTTATTCGTCAATAAGCGGAGGCGGAGCCGCCACGCACGGCTCTGGGGATTGATACCCCCACACAAGCGGATCGTGCTGGCCGTGACAGCACAACTCTCTGACCCTATGGTCGGGGAGCCTTTGGCGTATGTCCAGGGCTTCCCAGCCTAAAGGCCAAGGGGCCGTCTTGTGCGGTGTATCAACTCCCCGATCACCAAGGATCAGATGTGGAGCCACGCGGGGGCGCACCGCGACGGCTTCCGGGGAGAAGCGCCCATGCCGAGAGGCACGCGCCATGTTGAAACCGGCATCTTGCGCTTGGGCCGATGGGGCTACGAGTTAGAGATGGAAGGAGGGGCATCTGGCGGTTGGACGTAAGTTGGCCTGTTCGACGATTGATTGGCCAAAGGGTAATCGTCGAGGGTATGCGAGCCGGATTTGATCTGCTGGACGTTGCCGAAGTGCGACCCGCCAACTCAGCGTCGCCCAAAAGAAGATGGCACGGTCGCTTCTTTGCTTACATCACCGGTTGGCGATAAATTTTTGCCTTGGGCAGGAGCCTGTCCAAGCAATCACATCTTTTCCCCAGCCCTGTTACGTGCATGCAACTATAGCGTTGTCACCGCTTGATCGTTCTTGTAATGTTCGGCTTCAAACTGCATGGAGCCGCCGCCTGTGGCAAAACAACCGACCTCCAAGTCTGGAACGTCTCGCATTAGATTCATCATGCTTGACGCCGAAATTCCAGAGGGCGATCTTAGCCAAATCACTTCTGCCATACAGAATGCGCTCAAGCCCGCGACGACGATTATTCAGCAGCGCATCCCCGCTCAAGCACCAGCCGCCTTAGGCAATGAGGCCCAGGTTATTGAATTTGAAGCAGAGGACGAAGAAGGAGAACTGTCGGGAGAGCATGAAACGAGCACTCAACCATCGCGTTCAACGCGGGAGCCTCGCGTTCGCAAGCCCACCGCTATGAAGGTGCTCGACTTGGATCTGACAACCGAACCCTCATTCGAGAGCTTCGTTCACCGTCATCCTCCAAAGAATGACACCGAGCGCAATTTGGTAGCCTTGGCTTGGTTCAAGGAGCATCGTCCCGACGAAACCGTAACAGCGAACCACGTTTACACCTGTTATCGCGCGGCCAAGTGGCCTTCGGGAATCGAAGATTTTTCAGCAACATTGAGAAGTCTCAAGAAGCAGCAGCTTGTGACGAGTCCTGGTCGCGGCCAGTTCGCGATTAATCATCTCGGAATCGCGCGAGTTGACGAGATTGGGACGAATGCTTGATTAGCATTAGTGACTTTGCTGGTTCTGCGCCCGGCTTCTACCGCAATTCGGCGGTGGATCAGCTTCTCGCGCTCGCTTGGTTCATCGAGGCCAAGCAGCAGAGGCAGAGTTTCGACGGTGCATATATGCGCCAGTGCTTTCGCGATGTCGGCATCGAACCGCCGGATATGAGTGTCTATTTGCCGCGCCTTGCATCAAAAAAGCCTCCTCAACTTGTGAAGGAGAAGGGTGGCTACAGGCTCGCTGGATCGGTGCGCCGCTCGCTAGACACTCGCTTGGGCGGCGATCCTACCATTATAGCCGTAGCGAAAACGCTTACAGACCTGCCCCAGCAGGTGCCCGACCTAGAGGAACGTGAATTCCTTACCGAAGCCCTGAATTGTTACCGCGTCCGGGCATACCGAGCCACAATCATAATGGCATGGAATCTCACATACGACCACTTGGTGCGATGGGTGTTCGCAGAAGCTGGACGGCTCGCAGACATGAACAAGGGGATTGCAGGAAAATATCCGAAAAAAGGACTGGTGCTCGCGAGGCATGAGGATGCAGATGAATTGAAGGAGTCCGAGTTTCTCGAAGCAGCCCGGACGGGTGGATTGTTAGACAAAAACACGACGCAAATTCTGAAGGAAAAGTTGGGCAGGCGTAACATGGCAGCTCACCCCTCCCGCGTGACGATCACCCAACACTCGGCAGACGAGATGATTATGGACCTCGTTACGAACGTGATCCTGAAACTGGTGTAAGAGCTAGCGCCAAAACGGGTGAAAAATCGCAACCTTCACCCGTCTTCATCAGAAAAAGCCACGTTTTACGTGCTTGTTCGAATCCCTCCCGCTCCGCCATGGTCTTTCCAGCAGAAACGAGGCTGCGACTTTCTGCCGTAACGGTCGCAATTGCGTTGGCCCGCAGGCCGGGGGCGATTGACGCGACGGGCGGATGGTGTTGGAATAGCGCGATGGCGCGGCTGCCTCGCATGGTCCTTCCCGGCATCCCGCATCATGTCACGCAGCGGGGTCATCGGCGTGAGCGGACATTCTTCGAAGATGGCGATTATGCGCTCTATCTCGATCTGCTGTCGGAAGGGGCCTTTCGTTACGGGGTCGAGGTCTGGTCCTATTGCTTGATGCCCAACCACGTGCATATCGTGGCGGTGCCGCGCGACGGCGAGGCGCTCGGCGCGACGTTTCGCCATGTGCACCGCCATTACGCCGGATACGTGAACGCGCGGATGCGGGTGACGGGGCATGTGTGGCAGGGGCGCTTCGGTTCGGTGGCGATGGACGAGCAGCATCTCCATGCCGCATTCCGCTATGTCGCGCTCAACCCGGTACGCGCCCGACTGGTGGCGCGTGCGCAGGACTGGCGGTGGTCGAGCGCAAGGGCGCACATCGCGGGCCAGGACGATCACGTGGTCAAGGTGGCCCCCGCGCTCGAGCGGATCGGAGACTTCGCGAAGTTTCTGGGAGAAGAGTTCGATGAAGCCTTCACCTACGCGGCCTTGCGCAAGGCCGAAAGTCTCGGCCGCCCCGTGGGATCGCGCGAATGGCTCGAGGACATGGAACGCAGGACGGGGCTGGCGCTCCTGCCGGGCAAGCGCGGACCCAAGCCGAAGGGCAATTAGGGGTTATCGCACCTGTCACCGTAATCCCAAATCAGGATTATAATTATGGAAAATGATATATGGTATATAAAAATTCTGGGCGGATATATGCCTTGCAATATGAAAGGAATTTTATTTCAGATATTTATAGTAATATCTTGCATATCTTCCTTTCCGCTTGCCACGTTTATAGGGAAATTATTTGGGATTGATGCTGGAATTATCCCATTTATTGTTATATTTCCATTGATTGCATTTAATGTCGTAATGATAAATCGTCACAGTTGACTGACATCGGATTGGCGGTGACAGAGCACTAAATCAACTGGGAAATTGAACTGCGCTCTGTTTTAGGCATGGTTCGGCTTGCCTGGTTTGGTGCTTCCCCTGACCGACCGGACAGACTGCCCTCTGGAATCCACCACTCACGGTACACTCCAGCCAAGCGCGCAGCATCCCTTGTCCGAGGTGTGTCTGGCGTGCTGAAGAAGCACACCGAACACGGCGGTCCGTACCCCTAAAGCGGTGTGATTCCAGAGGCTTGTCTGCTGCGTTGCGGATTGCAGCCCGCTGCAGTGGCGACGGATGACCGCTCATCCTGTTGTAATCGCGCCTTTTATCGGCTGCAGTACGCTGCAACGGCGGGATGTGCTGGCGTGGTGGCGGCTGCCTTCAGCCGGTGTCGGCCTGGCCCCGCGCGGCGTTCGCCAGGAGCATGATGGCGGCGGCGATGTGGGCCTCGACCTCGCGCGGGGCGAGGTCCAGCTTACCGGCGATGCGGGCACAGGGCAGGCCATCGAAGAGGCGCATCACGAACACCGTGCGGGTTGGTTCGGGCATGGCGTCGAGCGCGGTGGCCATGCGGGCGAGCCGGCGGCGTGTCGCCCACCACGCGCTGACGCGCGCCCACGGGTAGGGAGAGGGTTCAGGCGCGGTCATGGCGCGGAGGGAATTACGGTGGGGAGGGAATTACGGTGACAGGTGCGTAAACCCCTAAATCGGGAATTACGGTGACACTTTACCGCATCCCCTAATTTGCTTTGCTTGCTCCACGGCACGGCTTTCCGGAGCGGTGGTTCCGGGGCTTGCCCATCACCTGACGCAGCGTGGTGACGGTCGCCAGCGAACGTTCTTCGAGGACGCGGATTTGCGCGCTGTACCTCGATTTGCTGTCGGCGGCGGCGGAGCGGGCGCATGGGCAAAAGCGCGGCCCCCGGCCCAGGACGGGGGATGGGGCGTGATGCCGCAATGCGATGCGGCGGTGTGAGGCGCCTCGATCCGGTCGCTCGCAGCGCCGTCTATTCCGGTCAAGGTCGGTGGCGATGCCGGCCCCGTCAGGGCGACCCTGCCCGAGGGGCGCCTGTCCCGCAGCCAGCGCCGCCAAGTGGGGACCGGTTCGCATCGGACTGGCAGCACCAGCTAGAGCAGTGCGGCCAGGCCGTCCGGGTCGGGAACGGCGATGCGCCGGTAGTGGAGCTGGATCAGCCCGCGCGCTGCCAGAGCGCGCAGGATCTGGCCCGCGGTGATCCGTGACACGCCGATGTGTTCGCCAAGGGCCTGCTGGCTCATCGTGAGCGTCGTGCCATCCCTGCGCGCCATGTCGACCAGCAGCCGGATCACGCGTTGCCGGGCCGAGAGCAGGCGCTCCTCCTCGATGCGATCAAGTGCAGCTCTGAGCTGGCTCGATACCGATTTAAGCAGCCAGCGTGCGAATTCGGGTTCGCTCGCGAGCAAGCGTTCGATCAGCGAAGCGCCGATGCGGACAAGTGTGGCATCAGCTTCGGCAACGGCATCGACCTGCCGCGATACCCCCGCAAAATAGGCCAGTTCGCCGAACAGATCGTTCGGTCCGAGAATCCCGAACACGGTCACGTTGCCGTCGGGAGTGAACCGGCACAGCGTAACAGTGCCGGACCGGATCAGCCAGAAGCCGTCGCCTTCGTCGCCTTGCTGCTGGATCATTGCGCCTGCGGCAAAGTGGCACACCGTGCCCTCGCGCAGGAGCAGGTCGGCCAGCTTGCCCTCGGCCCGCGTCGGGGCAATTTCCGACAACTGATAAGTTCTTTGCATTCTTTCCCCTGATGCCCGGATAGAGCCACTGACGCAACAGGGCAGCAGCCGGAGCAAGGCCGCGCCGAGGTGCGAGGAGAGAGGCCATGCCGATTTCGAACTGGATCGTCCTGGGGATCTACGTGGCCTTCGGCCTCGTCGAACTGGTTCGATCAGACCTGTTCACCAAGCGCGAGCAGTGCAGGAACGACGGGATCGTCGAGACGATTTCGACGGTGCTGCTGCTGACGGTGACGCAGCCATCGATCATCCTCCTGGTAAATTGGCTGGGATTGCGCTGGTTTCCGCAATATCAGGGCGCCCTTTCCGGTCTCGGGTTCTGGCTGGCGCTGCCGCTCTTCCTCGTGTTCGAGGACATGATGCAGTACTGGTGGCACCGCGCCTCGCACAGCTTCGCCTGGCTCTACAACCTGCACCGCGCGCACCATAACGCCCGCTACATGAGCGTGCGGCTCGTCTACCGCAACAACATCATCTACTACGCGATGATGCCCAGCATCTGGCTATCGGGCGTGCTGATCTACCTTGGCCTCGGCTGGTTCTATGCCGGCTATCTCATCGTCAAGATGCTGGTGATCATCGGTGCGCACAGCGACGTGGCGTGGGATGCGCCGCTCTACCGGATCAAGTGGCTCTCGCCGGTGATGCGGGTGGTGGAGCGCACGATCTCCACGCCGGCGACGCACCACGCGCATCATGGCCGCCATCTCAGCGATCCCGCCGTGCACTACAAGGGCAACTACGGGAATCTCCTGTTCTTCTGGGACGTGCTGTTCGGCACCGCGAAGATCACCCGCCGCTATCCTGGAAGCTACGGGGTGGAGAACCTGCCCGATGCGACGCTGGGCCAGCAGCTGCTTTGGCCGATCTTCCCCGAGAATACCGACAGGGACCGCGCCGTGCCCGGCGCCTCGCCGGCAGCAGCCTGACAAAAGGAACGCACGATGGACACCCTGATCAACCGCACCGCCACGTTCCATTCGATGGCGGACTGCACCCAGCAGGACTGGGACATCATCATGACCCACATGAAGCCGTTTGCCGCAAACGGCGGGGCGCGGATTCTTGATCACCTGCGCCTGCTCGACGGGGATTGCGGCGGCTTTGCCGTCGACCGGCTCACCCATTGCCTGCAGACGGCAACCCGCGCCCACCGCGACGGCCGTAGCGAGGACTACGTGGTGATGGCCCTCCTGCACGATATCGGCGACACGCTGGGCGCCTACAACCACGCCGAGATCGCGGCGGCCATGATCAAGCCCTTCGTCTCGGAGGAACTGCACTGGATTACCGAGCAGCACGCCATTTTCCAGGGCTACAACTTCTTCCACTACATCGGCCTCGATCGCGACAAGCGCGAAGCCTTCCGCGGCCATCCGCACTTTGAGGCCACCGCCGAGTTCGTCGAACTCTACGATTGCCCGGCGTTTGATCCCGCTTACGATTCCGCGCCGCTGTCGTTCTTCGAACCCATGGTCATGCGCTTGTTCGAACGCCCTAGCGGCGGGCTCTACAAGGCAGCGATCGACTGACGGCTTAGCGCCCCGGTTGCACGTAGGTCGGCAACCGGTCGCCTTGGCCAGCGAACGAGCTTCGCTGATAGGCTTATTGAAAGTGATCGGCCGGCGCGCGCTCGGCCCGGGCGTTTCGCCAAGCGGAGACGGGTTCGCTTTCTATCGACGGCGGCGCGCAGCGTTCATTTGCCAGCGCGCGCGAGCCGCTCGGGAAGTGGTGTGCGGTCGTCGAGCGCGTAACCGACGACGCCGCCGATGAAGGCGGCTTTGGCGAGCGCGTATCCCCAGCCCGTGCAGCCCGCTGCGATTTCGGCAGCTTCGATAGTGGTGCCCGTCCGCACGATCTCGATTTCCTTGAGGAGGACGCTGGCAAGGCACACCCGGATCGTGAGTGACCCCGCATTCGTGAGGATGCGGGGCAGGGGCCTCGCGAGGTCGATGCTCACCGCAAGTTTCCCGCTGGTCGCCGGACGCTTGAACAGCGCGGCCATGAGCAGGGGGTGCGGCCCTGCCCGCGGGCGCAGTTCGCGTTCGAGCAGGTGCCAGTCGATCCTTTCGTGGAGCGCTGCAAGGCGGCTGGCGGGGTCCGCCGGCAGACCGTCAGCAAGCATTTCGTCGTCGAGCCAGGCGGAACATGTCGGCCCGTCAGCCTTGATCACGAGGCGAGGGTAGACTGTCCGCTCCAGCAGGAGCGACACCGCTGTCCACCCAAGGCCGGATCTCGCGATCGCGGCGATCGCGGCGGATGCGGACAAGCCGCTGTCGCCGACATGGAAAGGCAGGGCGCCGAGTGCCGTCCCGCTCCAGCGGACATCGAGCTCGACGGTCTCGTTCGGGGGCGCGATGTGGAGGTGGCCCGCAGAAATTGCCGCCAGATCGATCTCGATCCGCCGCGGCGGCGCCTGAGGCTCTGTCGCCGGCCGTGCGACCCATTGCGCCTCCCTGGCGTCGCGCGCTTGCCCGAACTCCTCCCGCCACGCCGGTGGGCCGTGCGCGATGAGCGCGTCGTAGAAGCGGATCAGGCGCTCGTGCTGGTCCGCGCGCGACAGCCCGGACCAGTATCCGCCAGCGTGGACGCGGTAGGCGGCCATCACCTCGGGCAGGTAGCCGATATGGCCATGACGAAGCGCGGCGAGGTAAAGCGCCCAGTCTCCGAACTCGACCTTTTCGAACCAGTCGGGAAGCGGCTCGAGCGCGGAGCGGCGAACGAGCGGACTGGGTCCCGGAATGTAGTTCGTGCGCGACAGGCTGCGATAGTCGCCGATCAGGGGCGCTGGGTTCAGCTCCGCGAACGATGCGCGGACGATCTCGCCATCCGCATCGATGACCGAAACATCATGACAACACAGCGAGCAGGCGCTGTCGCTGCGCAGGAAAGCGACTTGCACCGCAAGCTTGTCTGGGCGGGTCCAGTAATCGTCGCCATCGAGGAAGGCGACGAACTCGCCTCGCGCCTTGGCAATGGCGCGGGTGGTTACTTCGTTGGTATTGAGGTTCTGCGCAGAGCGGATCGGGACGATGGTCGGGTGCTCGGCGGCGAAGCGTTCGACGATGTCCCAGGTGCCGTCGGTCGAGTGATCGTCGGTCACGATCAGCTCGAATGCGAAGGGCGCCTCCTGCATCAGGACGCTTTCGATCGCCTGGGCAATGAAGCGCGCATGATTGTAGGTCAAGAGGACGACCGAAACCAGCGGCCGGCTGTCGACGGGCGCCGTCATCGTTGATGCGGACGGGCGCCGATGAAGAGGCCGCGATCGAACAGGCCCTTCGGATCGTATCTGCAGGTAAGCCCGTTGCGGGCGAAGGCGGCCTCGTACTCGTCCTGCCGGAACAGGCCCATGCGATGAACTTCGCGGAACTGCTCGACGCCCGCCGGCGTCCCCACCGTGTAGTGGATGTCGAGCACCGAGACATCGCCCTCGCGCCCGTTGAGGTAGATCCAGCTGATCTTGAGGTCCGGTTCGTCGTGGAAGTTGCCGGTGAGATGGCCCTCCCAATACGTCTCGGGCCCGAACCAGGGTTCGACGATGAGCAGGCCGCCCGGCGCGACGTGCCGGGCCATCGCGGCGATGGCCTGCTCCATCCGCTCGCGCGTCTCGACATAGGCGATGGCGCTGAACAGGCAGGTGACGACGTCGTAGGTGCGGCCGGTGTCGAAGTCGGTCATGTCGGCGACGCGGATATCTGTCGCAGGGTTGCGCTCGCGCGCAACCGCGACCAGTCCGGCGTCGAGATCAAGCCCGGCGACTTCGAACGTGCGTCCCAGCGTTTCGAGATGCCGCCCGGTGCCACAGCCGACATCGAGCAGGGTCCGCGCATCGGGGCATTCCTCCCCGATGATCTTCGTCAGCGTTCGCGACGCGCCCTCGTAGTCCTTGAACGAATAGAGCGCGTCGTAGAAGCGGGCCGTCTTGGTGAACATGTCAGTCCTGTGTCGGGAGATGGTAGGCCGGGAAGAAGGCCGTGTCGGTCGGAACGCGGGAGGCGGAAACCAGCTGCCAGTATCGCTGCGGGTCGAAGATCGTCCGCAAGGGCCGGATGGGAAGTTGCGCAGGCCCGAAGCGGCGCTTGAACTCCGCGATCGCATCGTCTGCGCGGATGCCGCCGCCGAGGTTGAGGCTGCGCGCGCCCGCCGCCTGCAGGGCAGGGATGGCCTCCCAGATGAGGTTGGCCGACCAGACCTGACCTTGGGACGTCGAGACGTTGTACAGGTAATCCGCGACGCCGTCGGCGAGGCCGAAGAGTGATACCGCCTGAATCTCGCCGTCGATGCGCGCCGCCACAGCCACCGTCTGCGGCGAAGCAAGCAGCGTGTCCCAGGCTTCCGGGGACAGATGCATGAGCTTCGCGGCGTTCCTGGCCGAGAAGAACGCCGGACTCTCGCGCGTGAGAAATGCCGCCGCGCCTTCCTTGGCGATGCGGATGTCGCTGAGCGGTGGCGAGGGTCTTCGGAGCTGGCGTCGCCGGCTCTGGGACATGCGAGCCAGCAGTTCCGACGGCGGCTGCGACAGGTCGAGCACGTAGGCTACGCGCGCGTCCGCTACCTTGGCGGGAGGACAGGGATCGGGCAGCGCCGGATGCAACTGCACGTAGGCGCAGACCCAGCCGAAGTTGCGGCCCACGCCCTGCCAGAGTTGATCGAAACCATCGACTTCGCCCGAAACGGCAAACCCCGAAAAGCCCGGCGGCGTGAAGACATCGGTCTCGCCTGCGTACGCGCGCATCGCCAGCGGGCACGCCAAGCGAAAGCGGGCGCTCTCGCAGACGAGCAGGCGCACGTCGATGCCGGTCGAGAGGGCAAAGGCGCGGTTGGCGGCGTGGGAATGGTTGAACGCCTGGCGCAATCCCGCGAGGGCGGCCGTCCACTCGCCATCGGCGTCCAGCCGCACCAGCCGGGCCGCGACGTCGCTGGAAGCAAGCGTAACGGTCTGCGGGCTCGCCGCGCGATCAACGGCCAGCCGCATCCACTCTCTCCTCGGGTAGGGCATGCGCATCGCGGATCGCCGCTGCTTGCTCGCCCGCGCTTGCGATGATCTCGCAGATGCGCTGCACTTGATCGATGGTGATGCTTGTGCCGGTGGGAAGACACAGGACTTCGCGACAGGCCCGTTCGGTCGCGGGAAGCGTCAGCCGCCGGTTTTCCGACAGGTGCCGGTAAGGTTCGGCCTGATGGCCGGCAGGATTGAAATAGCGACGGGCGAGCACGTTCTCGGCGCGCAGCACGTGGTACAGCGCATCGCGGTCCAACGGAAACGCGTCCGTCACCGTAAGCACGACGTAGTTGCGCGAATTGGCTTCGTTGCGCGGGTACGGCAACAGCGCAAGGCCCTCCGTTCCGCGCAAGTGCGCGGCATAGGCGTCATGGATGCGCAAGTTGTGCGCGAAGATCGCATCGGCGCTCGCGAGCGAGGTGATCCCCATCGCCGCGCAAACTTCGGGCATCTTGGCGTTGATGCCCCAGGAGTCGATCTGGTCCTCGCCGGCGAAGCCGAAATTGACGAGCAACCTGAGCTTGTCGGCGAGCGCCGCATCGCGGGTGGTGATCGCGCCGCCTTCGAAGCTGTTGATCGCCTTCGTCGCATGGAAGCTGAACACTTCCGCATTGCCGAAGCCGCCGACCGGCACGCCGTCACAGGTTGATCCGAAAGCCTGCGCGGAATCGAACAGCAGCTTCATCCCCCGCTCTTCGCAAAGCTGCTCGAGCGGCGCGATGTCGCAGGGATTGCCCCAGAGATGGACCGCCACGACGGCGGACGTGTCCGGTTCGATCCGGGCAAGCACGCTTGCGCAATCGATGTGATGGGTGCGTGGGTCGATGTCGGCAAACAGCACGCGGAGACCGGCAAGGCGCATCGCATGAGCTGTGGCGATGAAGCCGAAAGCGGGGACGATCACCGAACCCGACAGGCCGAGCGCTATGGCGGCGAGAGCCAGCCCGCTCGTCGCGTTATTGACCACAACGCAGTGCTCGACCTGCAGGCGCTCGGATATCTGCCGCTCGAACTGCGCCACCAACGGCCCGTAGTTGGTGAACCGGCGCGAGGCGAGCACCTGCTGCGTCAACGCGAGGAATTGCTCTTCGGACCCGACATTGGGCCTACCCACATGCAGGGGTTCGGCAAACGCCGGGTGTCCGCCGAGAATGGCAAGTTGCCTCATGCGGCGCGAATCTCGATGCGTGGCAAACCTGGAACCCTCCGCGCCCGCTCCCCCGCTGACCGTTATTGTATTGGAGCAGGTTGTCAGCGGATCGGGCCAAGCCAAGGACGGGAATGAGCACCTGGAGCGTCTGGTTCCCCATCGAACCGAATATTATGAAGATCGTTTGGCGATCCGGTCCTATTCTCCCAGGTGATGTCGCTTGCTAGCGGGACTGCTTCAGCATGCCGGCAGGTCGAATGCGCAAAGAAGTCGGCAAAGCAGGGGAGGGCTGAAGCCGATTAGCTCGCCCGCCGACCAGTCAGCAACCGGTTCAACGCTCAGGACGCGCGGACAAGCTCCTGGAACCACTGCAGCGACTGGGCCGACGGGCTCGAGGGGTGGCATTCGAGGCCGATCGTCCCGGTGTAGCCGAGCTGTGCGAACAGCGCGAGTTGCGCCGGCCAGTCGATCGCGCCCGAGCCGGGCTCGCCGCGGCCCGGGGCATCGGCGACCTGGATGTGCCGGACCAGCGGCATCGCCGCCGGCAGGACCACCGCGGGATCCTCGCCCTCGACGATCGAGTGGTAGAGATCGTAGATCAGCCCGATCCGCGGCGAACCGACCATCCGGGCGACCGCCACGCTGTCTTCGGTGGTCGAGCACAGCACGCCCGGATGGTCCATGCGGGTATTGGCGCTTTCCAGCAGGATCGTGACGCCGCGCTCCTCGGCGATCGGCACCAGCATTTCCAGCGCGTCGGCAAGGATGCGCAGCTGCACCGGCCGCTTGAGCCAGGGAACGCCGCGGCCCGAGGTGACCACCACGTTGCGGCAGCCGAGCGCGAGCGCATCGTCGGCGGCGCGGCGGAAGATGTCGCGGAAGCCTGCGTGGGTCGCCGGATCGACCAGCTGCGTCACGTAGTCGGCGATCGTGCTGATCAGTTCGACGCCGTGGGCGTCTATCGCCTGCCGGATCGCGGCGAGGTCGCGTCCCTTGAGCAGGAACAGCTCGATCTTGCGGAAGCCCGCCTCGGCGGCGGCGGCGATGCGGTCCTCGAGCCGGTCACCGGCTTCGGTAAAGCCGTATTCGAGGTTGATCGACAGGTCGTAGGTCACGGCCGGGTGGTCCTTTCCAAGAGGCGTTGGCGAGGTCAGCAGGGATGCGGCAAAGGGCGGGCAGGGCGGCGGTCGCCTTCGTCACCCCGGGCGATCGGCGAGGATCAGCTCGGAGGCGCGTTCGGCAACGGCAATGACCGGGCCGTTGGTGTTGCCCGAGACCGGTGTCGGCATGATCGACGCATCCACTACCCTGAGCCCTGCCATGCCGTGGACACGGCAGCGGCCATCGGTGACCGCGTGGGCGGGATCGGCGCCCATCGCGCAGGTGGCGCTGCCGTGCAGGCCGGATTCGACCATCTTCGCCAGTTCTGCCGCGATGGCGTCGTCGTCCTGCACGTCCGGTCCCGGCATGCGCTCGGCGCCGATGAACGGCTTGAGCGGGTCGGACAGGGCGATGGCGCGGAACAGCTTGAACAGTTCGACCGCCTTGGCCCGGTCATAGGGATCGGACCAGATCGCGCCGTCGATGAGGGGCGGGGTGCGGAAGTCGGGGTCGACGAGAGTGATCGAGCCGCGGCTGCGCGGGCGCAGATGGTAGCCGGAGAACGTGAGCCCCGGATTGGGGGTAAGCGGGCTGCCCGGCCGCGCCGCCATCTCGTTGACCGTGCGCATCGCGAAGGGCGCGGCGGCGACCTGGAAATCGGGCCAGTCCGCATCGACGCCTTCGCTGGCGATCAGCCCGGTGAGCGGCATGCCGACGCGGGCCAGCGCGCCCTTGCCGGTGAGGTAATACTGCAGCGCGTTACGGTAGAGCCGCCAGCCGAAGAACTCGCGGTTGGTGCCGGGGTTGTTGTGCAGGTCGAACGAGACCCCGAACTTCTGGTGGTCGGCAAGGTTCTGGCCGACCGCGGGCAGGTCGTTGACCACCGGGATGCCGAGTTTCTGCAGCGCCGCGCCCGGCCCGATCCCCGAGAGCTGGAGCAACTGGGGCGAGCCGTAGACGCCGGCGCACAGGATCACTTCGCCGGCGCAGGCAACATGCCGTTCCATGCCGTTCGTCTCGACCACCACGCCGGTTGCGCGACCGGCGACCGTAACCACCCGCTTGACCGCCGTGTGCATCGCGATGGCGAGGTTCCGCCGGCCGCGAACCGGCAGCACGAAAGCCTTGTAGGTGCTTTCGCGGACGCCCTTGCGATCGACCGTGTACTGGCTTCGCCCGACCCCGTGGGCGCCGGGCGTGGTGATGTCGTCGAGCCAGGGCATTCCTTGCGTGGCGAAGCCCTCGACCAGCGCGTCGAAGACGGGGGACGAGTAGGTCGATGCGGTGATCTGCAGTTCGCCGTCCCGGCCGCGACCGGGGTGGGCGCCGGGTTCGCGGTAGCTTTCGAGCCTGGCGTAGCAACGGGCGATCTCGTCCCAGCCCCACCCGGTGATGCCGTGGTCCGACCAGCTGTCGAAATCCTTGGGCATGCCGGTCAGATACCAGGTCCCGTTGATCGACGAGGACCCGCCCATGCCGCGGCCATAGGTGTGGATCCCGCCGCGCATGCCCGGGCGCTGCTGGACCGGGAACACCCGGAAGTAGGCGGGGTTGCCCATGATCTTCACGAAGCCGCCGGCCATCTTGATGAACGGGTGCTGGTTGTCGCCCCCGTCCTCGATCAGCAGGACGCGGTTGCGCGGGTCGGCGGACAGCCGGTTGGCGAGGACGCAGCCGGCCGATCCGGCCCCCACGATGATGTAGTCGAATTCGCTGTCGTTCACCGCGCTCACCCCGGACCCCTGCGTCGGCAGGACTAGAACTTTTATTCGCTTTCCAAGAGCACGCGGCTTGACCCGCTGTCAAGCAGCAATTAGAACCATACTTCTAATTATTGACGGGAGATGCCGAATGTTGCCGGTCGAGCGTTTGATTGGAGAAGAGGGCGTTTGCGCCCATCCGCGGGGAATCAGGCTGGCGATGCGCTTGCCCTGGTATCGCTCGCTGCCGTTCTCGACCGTCGAGGTGGCGGCGGTGTCGCTCGACGGAGTGGCCGCCGATCTCTCGGATGCGGTCGTTGAGTACGATGGCAAGTCCTGGCCGCTGGCGCAGAACGGGGAGAAGGTGGACGAGTTCTGGTTCGTCCGCGACAGCGCGTTCCTCGTCCTTCCCGCGGGGGAAATCGAAGCAGGGCGCGAGGTCGCCCTGTCGCTGACGATCAACATCAGCCCGCCGTACATCCCCGGAATGACCCGCACCAACACGCAGGTCGCAACGCTTCGCGTCGCCTGAGCCAAGGAAGGAATGCTGCCATGACCGTCGCGCAAGGACCGAACATCGGTGTTTCGCTCTATTCCTTCACCAACGAGTGGCTGAGCCGGCAGTTCGACCTGCCCGCGCTGCTGCATGAAGTCGACCGGCGCGGGCTGGGTCCTAACATCGAAATCATCGGGTTCCAGACCTTCAAGGAGTTTCCCGACGTCAGCGACCGGTTCGCTGCCGAATTCCGCGAGCTGATCGCGGCGCACAACCTCAATCCGGTTTCCTGCGCGATCAATTCGGACCGCTTCCTGAAGCCCGGGCAGCAGCCGATCGACGATGCCGCGCTGGTCGAATACCACAAGCGCCAGCTGCGTTCGGCGGCGAAGATGGGGTTCTCGCTGGTGCGCTACCAATTCGCGCTGCCGGTGCACCTGCTTCCCGAGATCGCGCCCTATGCCGGCGACCTGGGGCTGCGCATGGGGGTCGAGGTCCACGCCCCGATGTGGGCGCGCCATCCGGCCGTGCTGGCCTATCGCGACATGTACGAGAAGCTGGACACCCCGGTCCTGGGCTGGATCCCGGACTTCAGCGGCACCGCCAGCCGGATTCCGGCGAGCATGCTCGACGCGGCGCGCGCCGCCGGGGCGGCGGAGAGCCTTATCGACCTGCTCCAGGATATCTGGCTCGAACCCGGCATGAGCCATGAACGCGCCGGCAAGCTGCGCGAGATCGCCCTGCGCGAAGGCCATGCGCCCGCGCACATCCAGGCGGCCAGCCTCGCGTTCTTCATCCTTGCCAACAACGACCCGCTGAGCTGGGCCGAGATGGTCGACCGCACCATCCACATCCACGGGAAGTTCTACGGGGTGAGCGAGGACCTGGTCGAGGAAGCGATCGACTATGGAGCGATTCTGCCGCTGTTCCGCGACGGAGGCTTTACCGGCACGATGGTCAGCGAGTGGGAAGGCCACGCCTACGACACCCGCGATGCGTTCGAGCAGGTCGAGCGGCACCACGCGATGTGCAGGAAGATCCTCGCGGGCTGAGCCTTGCGGGAATGGCTACGACGCTTGGAGATAGGCGAGGGACATCCGTCCCAGCTCACGCTTCAGCGTCGTCCAGTCCTGGTTGTTGACCGATTCCCGCGTCGATCCGAGGCTGAGCTGGCGGGCGAGCGTGGCGAAGATCACGGCATAGGCCGAGTTCGCGCGGACCTCGCGATCCTCGCCCGCCAGTTCGGGATAGGCCAGCATGGCCTCGACCGACCGCGTCGCCGAGCGCAGGGCGGCGGCCTTTCCGGGGATTGCCACCTGCGGGTCGTGCTCTGCGCGGATCATCGACAGGCGCAGCAGGGCTGCGTGCTCGGATAGGATCGCGGCGTAGGCCTCGACGAACTTCGGGACGAAGCTCGCCAGGTCGCCGGACGACGCGGCAAGCCGAGCGAGCATCGCCGCTTCGTCGTTCTCGAGCGCCTGCATGGACTCTGCCAGCACGGCGCGGACGAGGTTTTCCTTGCTTTCGAAGCGAAGGTAGATCGACCCGATCGAGACGTTGCCGCGCTTGCTCACCTCGATCAGCGTGAAGTCCTCGCTGCTGCGCTCGATCATCAGGTCGCGCGCGGCCGCCAGCATTCGTTCGAGCGAGGCCTTGCTGCGGCCCTGCTGCGGGGTGCGGCTCATCGTCTCGACCGTGAATTCGGCCGGCGCCGTCGCCTTTCTTGCGCGAGGCCTCGTCGAACTGGTCATGGTCTGGCGTTATCCCCGCAAGAGCGATGAATTGCAATGCAGTCGCGAGCGATAGCGGCCAGCGGTCGCGATGCCAACCCGCCCGGGCGCGCTCAGATCGCGGCGGTGCGGCGCGAGACCATCAGCAGCAGCGCCCCGCCGACGAGCGCGGTAAGGCCGGCGAGCGTGAAGGCTGCGTGCATCGAGCCGGCCCGGGCCGCGACGGTGCCCACCACGACCGGCGAGATCGCCTGGCCGAGGAAGAAGGCGCTGGTCCAGACGCCCATGCCGCGCCCGCGGTGCTCGAACGAGAACTTGCTCTGCGCCCAGGCGATCAGCGCCGGGATGGCCATGCCCGCGCCGGTCTGCTGGACGGCAAGCGCGAACTGCATCGTGCGGACGTCGTGCGCCACGCCGATCCCGGCAAGGCCGAGGCCGAGGATGACGAGGAAGGTGCTGATCTGGATCGCGTTGCTCCACCGCGAGACGAAGCGGAACAGGACCGCGCCGAGCAGGATGAACAACGCGGGGATGGCGGTCGCCTTGCTCACCGCCATCGGATCGGCGAGGCCGATTTCCTGCCAGGCGATGCTGCCGTTGACGATGAAGACGTAGTAGAGGATCGAGACGAACAGCGTGAGACCGGCAACGAGGGCCGCCTCGCCCGCCGGAAAGCGGCTGCCCGACGCCTGCCCGTCGCTGCCATTGCCGCCGTCGCGGGCGTCGCCGGCGAGAGGTGAGGCAGCGCGCTCCGGCTCGAACAAGGTGAAATACATGGCGAAGAAGATCGGGAACGCGACGAGATAGACCAGGAAGCCCGCGTTCCACTGGATTGCGGCGACCGCACTCACCAGGATGAATACCAGCGGCTGCAGGGCCGGCCCGATCATTCCTTGCAGCATCAGCCAGTTGCGGCGACCATTGTCGTCCCAGTAGTCGGCGATCAGGGTGTTGACGATGGTCAGGATCCCGGCCTCGCACACGCCGAGGACGATGCGCGTGCCGATGATGGCGCGCAGGGAATCGAGCAGGTACGGGGCAGCGCCGAGCGCGCCGTAGAAGAACGTGCAGACCAGCAGCAGCGGTCGTCGACCGAACCTGTCTACGAACAGGCCGGCGAACGGCGCGAGCAGGGCGATCGCGTAACCGGGCGCGGTGACCATCTGGGGCACGAGGATCGGCGCGTCCGGGTCGTCGTGGAAGTGCGCGATGATCGCCGCGACCACAGGGAACATCGCGATGATCGCGAAAACCGGCAGGAACGCCGCCAGAACGATCGTGAAGCCCTGCGGCTTGAGTGTCAGCGACCGGTAGAAATCCCGCAAGAACTGCATGCCCCTCTCCTCG
This sequence comes from Novosphingobium huizhouense, assembly GCF_020179475.1. Classification (GTDB taxonomy): domain Bacteria; phylum Pseudomonadota; class Alphaproteobacteria; order Sphingomonadales; family Sphingomonadaceae; genus Novosphingobium; species Novosphingobium huizhouense. The sequence goes on from NZ_JAILXZ010000002.1 coordinate 36,373, forward strand.
GCGTGCCCGCCGCGTTTGTGCTTGACGGGGTTCGGGGTATCAAAATAGAATAAGAATTACAAATGTTATCGGCAGAGGGAGCGGAAATGCGGCGGTTGCGGCTTGGCATGATCGGCGGCGGGCCGGGAGCCTTCATCGGCCCCGTGCACCGCATCGCGGCGGAACTCGATCGCGAAATCGCGTTGGTCGCAGGCGCTTTCTCGAGCAGTGCGGAGCGTAGCCGCATCGCCGGCGAGACTTACGGCATCGACGTCGCGCGGGCCTATCCCGACGTGGCGACGATGCTGCGCGAGGAAGCGCAGCGCGAGGACGGAATCGACTTCGTCTCGATCGTCAGTCCGAACCATCACCACCTTCCGGCTGCGCGCGCCGCGCTTGAGGCAGGCGTGCCGGTGATGTGCGACAAGCCGGTCACGGCGACGCTGGCCGAGGCGCGGGAACTCGCCGCGCTGGCGCAAGCGGCGGGGCTTCCGTTCGGCGTGACCTATACCTATTCCGGCTATCCGCTGGTGCGCGAAGCGCGGGCGCGGATCGCCGCGGGCGAACTCGGCACGATCCGCAAGGTGGTGGTCGAATATCCGCAAGGCTGGCTGGCCGGCCCGGCGCAGGGCAAGCAGGCCGAATGGCGGGTCGACCCGGCGCGCGCGGGGCTGGGCGGCTGCATCGGCGACATCGGCGTCCACGCGTTCCATCTGGCCGAATTCGTCACTGGCCTCAGGGTCGAATCGCTGCTTTCGGACCTTGGCGCGGTGGTCCCCGGGCGTCTGCTCGACGACGATTGCGCGATCCTGCTTCGGTTCGACAACGGCGCGCGCGGGGTCCTGCTCGCCAGCCAGATTGAGGTCGGTGAACTCAACGGGCTGCGCATCCGGATCTACGGCGAAAAGGCCGGGCTTGCGTGGAAGCAGGAGGAGCCCAACGCGCTGACGATCGCCGGCCTCGACGGGTCGAGCCGGACGATCCGTGCCGGCACCGGGCTGCTCGGGCCCGATGCGACGGCAGCAACCCGCACGCCGGGCGGTCACCCCGAGGGATACCTGGAGGCTTTCGCCAATCTCTACCGCGACTTTGCCGCGCTTCTGCGCGGCGAAGCGGCGCCCCTGCTGCCCGGTATGGCCGACGGCCTGCGGGGCATGGCGTTCATCGATACCGCTGTCAGCGCCAGCCGCGACAATGCCGGCTGGGTCAAGCTTCCGGCCTGAAGGAGCCTGTTATGAAGACAATCAAGGGACCCGGCATCTTCCTCGCCCAGTTCGTTGGCGATGCCGCGCCGTTCGACAGCCTTGCAACGATCGCCGATTGGGCCGCCGGGCTCCGCTACGAGGGCCTTCAGATCCCGAGCTGGGATGCGCGCCTGTTCGACCTCGAGAAGGCGGCGACGAGCCAGGTCTACTGTGACGAGATCACCGGCATGCTGGCGGACAAGGGCCTTGCCGTGACCGAGCTTTCGACGCACCTGCAGGGCCAGCTCGTCGCCGTGCACCCCGCGTTCGACGCACAATTCGACGGCTTTGCCCCTGCCGAGGTCCACGGCAATCCGCAGGCGCGGCAGGAGTGGGCGGTGAACCAGCTCGTGCTGGCGGCGAAGGCCAGCCGCAACTTGGGCCTGACCGCGCACGCAAGCTTTTCGGGCGCGTTCGCGTGGCCCTATTTCTACCCCTGGCCGGCGCGCCCGGCGGGACTCGTCGAGGATGCCTTCGACGAACTCGCCCGGCGCTGGACGCCGATTCTCGACGTGTTCGACGAACACGGGGTCGACGTCGCCTACGAGATCCATCCCGGCGAGGACCTTCACGACGGGGTCACCTTCGAGATGTTTCTCGAGCGCGTGGGCAACCATCCGCGCGCCAACATCCTGTACGATCCGAGCCACCTGGTCCTCCAGCAGCTCGATTACCTCGCGTTCCTCGACATCTATCACGAGCGCATCAAGTGCTTCCACGTCAAGGACGCCGAGTTCCGCCCCAATGGCCGCTCGGGCGTCTACGGCGGCTACCAGAAGTGGGTCGACCGGCCCGGCCGGTTCCGCTCGCTGGGCGACGGGCAGATCGATTTCGGCGCAATTTTCAGCAAGATGGCGGCCAACGATTTCCCCGGCTGGGCCGTGCTCGAGTGGGAGTGCGCGATCAAGCACCCCGAAGACGGCGCCGCCGAGGGAGCGCCGTTCATCCGCAACCACATCATCCGCGTGACCGAGCACGCCTTCGACGACTTCGCTGCCGGCGGCGCCGACCGCGATGCCAACAGGCGCCTGATGGGGATCGGTTGACAGGAACCATAATTCCAATCTAGACAAATCCCCTGCCCGGTCGCGACGATCGGGCGACAGCCTGGCAGCCGGCAATCTCCGCCGGCTTGGCTTGGCGGCTCCCGAAGCGGAGCCGCCGGCGCAGGCCCCACGGCATAGGCGGACGTTAGTCCGCGTGGGTGCGGGCAATGCGTTCAATCCTCAGCCATTTCCCGTGCCTCGATAACGAGAGGAAGGTACGATGGCCGAATACGTTCGCAACTGCTGGTACATGGCCGCCTGGGTCCGGGAAGTGCCCGAGGACGGCTTCCTCGCGCGCAAGCTGCTCGACCGCAGCTGGCTGTTGTGGCGCAATCCCGATGACAGCTGGGCGCTGGTCGAGGATCGCTGCCCGCACCGCTTCGTGCCGCTCAGCCGCGGTCGCTTCGCCGACGGCCGGATTGCCTGCGGCTATCATGGACTGACGTTCGACGGCACGGGCGCCTGTGTCCACAACCCGTTCGGCCACGCCGTGCCCGACACCGCCCGCATTTCCGCCATGCCAGTTGTCGAGCGCCACGGCGCCCTGTGGTTCTGGCCGGGCGATGCCGGGCGCGCCGATCCCGCGACGATCCCCGACTTCGCCTTCGTCGAAAGCGGCCCCGCGACCGGAAAGTCGCACTACGTGATGGGCGTGAACTACGAGCTGATCGCCGACAACCTGCTCGATCTCAGCCACGCCGAGTTCCTCCACGTCGAAAGCTTCGGCACCAACGGTTCGCTGTTCAGCCATGGCGCGCAGACCGTCGTGCAGGACGACACCGGCGCGATCTGGAACAAGTGGGACATGACCGGCGCGCCGCCGCCGGGATGGGCGCTTCCGATGCTGGGCGAGGGCGCCACCGTCGACCAGATCCTGCATATCCGCTGGCACGCGCCGGCCAGTCTCGCGCTGTTCATCCGCATGACCCGCAGCGGCGGCGCGGAGGTCATCGCCGAGATGGTCAACCCCCATATCCTGACGCCCGAGACGCAACATTCGACGCACTACTTCTTCACCCACGAGCCCGGTCCGGAGGCCGAAGCCATGGCGCGCCGCGTGTTCCTCGAGGAAGACGAGCCGATGATCGCGGCGCAGGCCGAGGCGATGGGCGATGCCGACTTCTGGGTACTGAAGCCGCTGATCCTGCCATCGGACGCAGCCGCGATCCGGGCGCGGCGGCGGATGATGCAACTGCGCCGCGCCGAGCAGTAAGCAGGAGCGCGGCGCAGGCGGTTCAGGGAAGAGGCCGGTAGCGATAGTCCCTGAACCGCACGCTGCCGCTGCCGCTGCCGCTGGCAAAGAGGGCCGGGCGCAACGAGGCGAGGTCGTCCATCGTGTTGGCGTTGTACCCGGACACTTCGCTGCGCACACCGTGACGGGTCCAGTCGGCCCCCGGAACGCGATGGTACATGGTGACGATATTGCGATCGTTGACGATGCGCAGGTCGATCCGCGTAGCCTTGCCCACCGGTTCCTGCCAATAACTCGCTTTGCCGCCGCGGTAGCTGGTCATCGATCTGCCGTCGTAGCCCATGCCCACGAACATCCGGTCATCGAAGAACAGCAGCAGGCCGCCGGTTGCGCCGCCTTCGAGTTCGAGCGAAACCGTGCATTCATAGGCATGATCGCCGACCGGGTGCGTGAGCGGACAGCAATCGTCCGGTCCGTGCCCCTTGGCCAGCAGCGTCAGCGCGCCGCCGGCGACCGTGGCGCGGCCGCTCTCGCCCGGCGCCTGGTTGTAAAAGCGCCACCGCGTGCCAAGCGCAGGCTTCGAGAAGTCGTCGCTCCAGTCGATCCCGTGCGGCCCCGGCGTTCCGCCGCGCGGCTTGCCGATCGCCCTGGCAAGATCGCCGCCCAGGGCGCGCGGCCAGCCGTCGGCAGTCCAGCCCACAGGTTCGAGCAACGTTTGCCGGCCAAGCGTGCGATAGCCGTTCTCGTAGCCGTGATAGACCATCCACCAGTCGCCGGCCGGCCCTTCGACGAACGTCGCATGGCCGCGCGACAGCCAGGCTTCGCGCGGGTCGGTGGTCCGCACGATCGGATTGTGCGGGCAGTTCTCCCAGGGGCCGTCAATCGACCGCGCGCGGGCGATCGTCACCATGTGGCCGGTCGGGGGGCCGCCGGTCCCGCCGACGGCCGTCACGAGGTAGAGGAATTCACCACGCCGGAACAGCTTGGGGCCTTCGAGCGAGTAGGCTTCGGTGACCCAGTCGTCCGGGTACTTCCAGCCGTCGTAAACCGGTTCGACGGGGCCGGCGGTGGCGAGGCCATCGTCGGTAAGCGCCACGCGGTTGACGCCGGAAAGGAACAGGTAGCGCCTGCCGTCCTCCCCCACGCCATGGCCGGGATCGATCAGGCCGCCGATGCCAAGGTCGATCGGAGCGCTCCACGGGCCCCTGATGTCGTCGGCCCAGATCACGAAGATGTTCGCGAAACTTTTCAGCCCCTGCGACCACGGCGCGGCCATGAAAGGGATGTAGATGAAGTACCGCCCGTCATGCTTGACGAGATCGACCGCGAAGACGATCCCCAGCGGATTGTCGAGCGCGGTCGCGACCGGGAACCAGTTGACGAGGTCGCGCGAGTGCCAGATCAGGAGGCCGGGCGATGCCTCGAACGAGGAATGGGTGAGGTAGTAGTCCTCTCCGTCCTTGAGGATCGAAGGATCCGGCCAATCCCCCGCGAGAACGGGATTGCGGAAAGTGCCATTGCCCAGATCCCCGTGCTGCTGCCGCTCTTCGCCCGTGTCCATCGCGGCGCGGGGCGTGCGAGCGCTTGCCGGGAGGCCTGCCGAAAGTCCGCCGACAATCCCCAGCGCAAGCGCCGCCCGACGATCAATCATGCGGCGAGGGTCACGGTCTTTTCGTCGAAGTTGAATGACGGGAAGGGCATGTAGCTGACCCGCAGTCGCTGCCGCAAAGAGAGCTTGTGCTCCCCGGCGGGGAAGCCGCCCGGGTGCTCCACCGAAATCGTCGCAGGCGCGCCAAAGCCCCAGCGCCGGTCATAGCAGGTTTCCATCTCGTCGAGCGTCAAGGCACCCTTGCCTTCGTCGAACCGCACCGCCGAACGAGGCAGCGGTTCGCCGTCGATGGAAACCTCCAGTTCCTCGACCATCGACAGGCCGAGGCCGCGATAATAGCCGAGCCGCGCGGTGAAGGCGAAACCGGTCGGCGCCTGGACGGGACCGGTGTTGTGCAGGCTGTCGGAATCGATCAGGTAGCGGTCAAACATCATTTGGTCCCTTCGACGAAGCCCTGGACGGTGAGCCAGCGCAGCATGAGATAGAGCCAGTCCTCGGTCGGGGTCCCCCGGACACCCGCGCCGAAGCCGTGGCCGCCGCTCGTGAAAAGATGGAATTCGATGGGTCGGCCAGCGGCGCGATAGTCATCGATCAGCGGGAAGCCCTTGACCATGCCGAGGAGGAAATCGTCCTGCGCCATCGCCACGAACATCGGCGGCGCATCCTGCGGCACCGACAACGGCTTCATGCTGGGATAGATCGGCGCGGCAAAGGCGGGCATGTCGGCGCCGCCCCGGGCCACGACGGACCGCGTCAGGAAGCCGCCGGCGGAGAACCCCATGAAGCCGACCTTGCCCGGATCGATGCCATAGTCTGCGGCATGGCTGCGGACATAGCGCAGCGCAGCGACGCCGTCGGCCAGGGCTTCGGGCGGGGTGTCGTCGGGCACGCCGAAAGTGACGCCTTGCTTTTCTCCGCGGATCATGCGCTCGAGTTGGCTGGCGAAGTCGGGCTGCGAGGGGGGCGTGGGGAGAACGCGGTATTTCAGGACGAAGGCGGTGATGCCGTGGTTGGCGAACCAGCGCGCGACGTCCCAGCCCTCCTTCTCGATGGCGAGGCCGAGGAAGCCGCCGCCCGGCGCGATGACCACCGCAGCCTTGCTGGCGGGACCGACCGGACTGAAGGGCACGAGCGTGGGCCGGGTGACGTTGCGGACCGAAACCCGGGTGCCGTCGAGATGCCAGATCTCGCGGTCGGCGGCCTTTGCGCCGGTATCGAGGTCGATCGCGCCCGGCTGGACCGGTGCGGGGATCGTGTCGCGGCTGACGACGGGCTGGGCGTTCACCGGAATGCTCGCGTATGCCGTGGCCGCCAGCAGGGTGGCGAGGATCAGGCGCATTCGCGGACGTCTTCGCGGGCCTGGGCGATCAGTCGCTCGAACATCACGTGCTGGCGGCGGACCTGCTCGCGGCTGTCCACGGGCCCCGCGTCCTGGACCCAGCGGTTGCCTTCGTATTCGCTGGACAGGGTGCCGTCCCAACCGCAGCGGACCAGTTCGGGAATGACTTCGTCGTAGGCGATGCTGGGGTCGGTGCAGTCCTCGGTCATGCCGTAGAACTTGGCCTGGATGTGCCGGAAATAGGGCGCATAGTCGGCAATGCGCTTGGGGTTGGCGAACGGCGCATGGCGCAGCGTCTCCGCCATGCGCACTTCCGCTGGATTGCCCTGCATCTTCACCGCGACTTCGTAGATCGTGTATTCGCACATGATCTTCTGTTCGTGCTGGTCGACGATGAACTGGGCGACCTCGGGGCGGGCGCCCTCGCGCTCGAAGCGGGCGCGGAATTCGGGCGGATAGTGCTTCATGAAGATGCCCATGTCGGGCAGGATGCCGAGGTGCCGGGTGCCGAGACGGTCGGCGACCTCGATCGTACGCAGGATCCAGGCGTGCTCGAGGTGCCAGGGGGCGTGGACTTCGACGCCCATGTGGACGTCGAGCGCCTCAGCATAGGGAACGCAGCGTTCGAGAATGTCGGGCCGCACGAAGACGAGCACGCGCATGTTGCGGATGCCGAGCCGGTTGCACCGCTCGAGGTCGCGGCGGATGCTTTCGACCTGCTCGTCGTCGGACAGCAGCTCGCCCTTTCGCAGCTTGGTGTCGAGGAACATGTCGTAGCAGGTGAAATGCGCGCCGTGGCGGGCGAGCATTTCGCGCCAGGTGGCGACGTCGGCGTCGGTCAGGGCCGGGAACTGGGGCATGTTCTGTTCGGGCAGGATCTCGATCCCGTTCGCGCCGATCGACGTGGCAAACGCGACGCAGTCCTCGACCGTCATCTGGCCGAGAAACATTTCTTCCTGAAAGCTGTAGAGGCTGACGCCGCGCTTGATCGAACCGGTCATGCCGTATCCCCGCCGAAGTTGTTTTTACCCGGCGCAGCGACGCGCGCCCGATGGGCCATGCCGCGACTCCATGACCGAGTATTGGAACTAAGATTATTATATTGATCGGCCGGGGTGTCAATCCGCGTGCGAAGCGGAGCCGTCCGCCGCGATCACCGCGTCGATCTCGCGCAGCAGCCAGCGCAGGCCCGCATCATCGGTCCGCGCGCGGTGGTACTGGACCATCTCGCGCATTGGCGGGAACGGGACGGGAAGCGGGGCGATCGCGATCTCGGAGCGCCGGGCGGCGAGGCGCGCAAGCCGCTCGTGCATGATCGCCAGGCGGTCGGTGCCGACCAGAAGGTCGGGCACCATGGTGAACGCCGGCACGATGATCTCCTCGCGCCGGTTGATCCCGAGCGCGCGCAGTTGCGCTTCGGCGAAGGTGAGCCGCACGATCTGGCCGAGCCGCACTGACACGTGGCCTGCGCTCGCGAACACATCGAGCGTGAGCGGGGCCTGCATCAGCGGGCTTCCGCTCCAGCCTGCGACGACGTGGTTCTCCTCGAACAGCAGCCGCGAGGGGTTGCGCGGACTGACGAAATCCTGCGGCACGATCATCAGGTCGATCTCTCCCCGGTCGAGCAACTCGACCGAGCTGTCGTCGGGGGTGACGATGTCGAGCTCGATGCCTGGTGCACGCAGCGCGATCTCGGAAGTGAGCGGGCGGAGAAGGACGCTGACCAGGAAGTCCGACATCGCGATGCGGAAGCGCCGCTGCGTGCGCGCCGGGTCGAACTGCGCCGGCTGGCTGGCGAACGCGTCGATCTGGGCGAGCAGTTCGGCAAGTTGCGGCTTCAGGCGCAGGGCATAGGGGGTGAGCATCAGGCCCTTGCCGTTGGCCGCCAGGAGCGGATCGCCGAACCATTCGCGCAGGCGGCGCAGCGACGCGCTGACCGCCGGCTGGCTCAGATGGAGGCGTTTCGCGGCTTGGCTGACGCTTGCTCCTTCGAGCAGCGCCTCCAGCGCGACGAGGAGGTTGAGGTCGAGGCCCTTGAAGCGCATCGTATCATCCGAATTTATGGATTTCGATGAAAACAAACAATTCGGCAAAAGGCAAGCTGACGGTTTAGCTGGCCACCGGGAGAGCGGCCGCACCGCCACGGGACAGCATCCGTGCCGGCGGCCCAGCAAGTTGGATTTATGCAGAACCTCGACATCTTGATAATCGGCGCCGGCATCGGCGGCCTGTCTTCGGCGATCGCGCTGAACCGCGCGGGGCATCGGGTGACGCTGATCGAGCGCGACCCGGAGTGGTCGGTCTACGGGGTGGGCATCATCCAGCAGTCGAACGTGGTTCGTGCGATGGACCAGCTCGGCGTGCTCGATTCCTTCCTCGACGCGGCCTTCGGCTTCGATGCGGTGGAAATCTTCGTGCCCGACGGGACCATGGTCGCTCGGGTTCCGTCGCCGCGCCTGGTGGAGGGCAGGCCCGCCAACGTGGGCATCGGCCGCAGGGCGCTGCAGAAGGTTCTCGGCGATTGCGCGCGCGCCCTCGGCTCGCAGATCCGGCTCGGCGTGACCGCGGACTCGCTCGACGACGACGGACACAAGGTTGCGGTCGGGTTCTCGGACGGCACTACCGGCATTTATGACGCGGTCATCGGCGCGGACGGGATCTATTCCGACACACGCGCAAAGATCCTGCCCGATGCCGAGCGGCCGGAGTTCACCGGCCAGGCGGTGTGGCGCTACAATTTTCCGCGCAGCGAGGGGCTCGATGCCCTGCAGGTCTACAACGGCCCGATCGGCGTCGGCCTCGTGCCCATGAGCGAGACGCTCATGTACATGTTCGTGACCACGCCCGAGCCTGGCAATCCGCGCTATCCGATCGAAGGGATCGCCGAAGCCATGCGCGGCAAGCTGGCGGGCTGCGCGCCGTCGGTCCGCGCGCTCGGCGAACAGATCGTCGATGATCGCGCCGTGGTCTATCGCCCGCTCGAGGGTATGCTCGTGACCGGGCCGTGGAGCCGTGGCCGGATCGGCCTGCTCGGCGATGCTGTCCATGCGACGACGCCGCATCTGGGCCAGGGCGCGGGCATGGCGGTCGAGGACGCGATCGTGCTCGCCGAGGAACTCGGCCGTGCCGAAACGGTGGAGGCCGCCTTCCATGCCTATCGCGACCGTCGGTTCGAGCGCTGCGCCTACATCGTCAGGGCGAGCCTGGCGATCTGCCACGGCCAGCTGGGGATCGCCCCGCCGGTCGACAATCACAAGGCCACCGGCGAGATGTTCGCGGTGGTTTCCCAGCCGATCTGAAGGATCCCAGCGCATGAGCCGCGTGACCGAAATCCGATATGTTGGCTACGGGGTCGCCGACCTCGAGGCCGAGAAGCGTTACTATACCGAGGTCTTCGGGCTGGAGCCGGTGGCGGGCGAGGACGATCGCGCCTGGTTCAAGACGGCGGGCAGCGACGAGCATCACGTCGTCGGCCTGCGCCGGGCGGAGGCGAACCGCGTCGACGTGATCGCGCTGGCGACCGACAGCCGCGCCGACGTCAATGCGCTGTGCGCGAGGGTCGAGGCAGCGGGGGCGAGGATCGTCCACCCCCCGCGCGCGCTGACCACGCCGGGCGGCGGCTACGGCTTCCGCTTCTTCTCGCCCGACGGCCTGCAGTTCGAGATTTCGGCCGATGTCGCGAAGGGGTCGCGTCGCGAGCTTGCGCGCTGGGATGGCGTGCCGGTCAAGATCAGCCACATCGTGCTGCATTCGCCCGACCACCAGGCCATGGTGCGCTTCTTCACCGACGTGCTGGGGTTCAAGGTTTCGGACTGGCTCGGCGACTTCATGTGCTTCCTGCGCTGCAACTCGGCGCACCACCGCCTCGCGATCCTGCCGGGGCCGCCGTGCCTCAACCACGTGGCTTACGACATGCTCGGCGTCGACGACATGATGCGCGGCATTCACCGGCTGAAGCAGAGGGGCGTCGAGATCGGCTGGGGACCGGGGCGCCACACCGCGGGCAACAACACCTTCAGCTACTTCGTCACCCCCGGCGGCTTCGTCACCGAATACACCTCGGAACTGGAAGAGGTCGACTTCGAGACCCGCGAGCCGACCGTCTACACGCCTGCGCCGATGGTCATGGACCAGTGGGGCATCGGCGTCGGCGGGCCGCAGACGCTGCCGCACCCTGCGCCCAATCCCGGGCTGTTCGTTGCGGTGGACGCCTGACATGGCGCTGTTCGAGTACTTTCCGAACTATATCTGGAACCTCTCGGTCGCGATCGCGATGGAGAGCGGGGCGCAGATCGGCGAGATCGTCGACATGTGCCAGCCGATCCGCGATGCCGCGGCCAGCGGCGCGGATGCCGGCACGCCGCAGTTCATGGCGCAATGGGCGGCGATGGGCGAGAAGCTGATCGCGCTCGCTGCCGAGGACGAGGCGAAGGGGCGCGCGTTCAGCGCCTCGAACAAGCTGGAGCGCGCCTCGCTCTACCTGTTCACTGCCGAGCGGATGCAGGGCCACGGCGCGCCCGGGCGCAAGGAGACCTATGCCAGGGCGCGCGCGGCGTTCGACAAGTCGACCGCGCTCGGCAAGCTGAACCGCGAGCGGGTGGAGATCCCGCTGGGGCAAGGGACCATGCCCGCGCTCTACACCCGCGCAGCGGGCGAGGGCCCGCGGCCGGTCGTGGTCTATTGCAACGGGCTCGATAGCTGCAAGGAACTGCTCTACTGGAGCCGGCTGCCGCAGGAACTGGCGCGGCGCGGCATCTCGACGCTGTGCGTCGACCAGCCCGGCTCGGGCGAGGCGCTGCGCCTGCAGGGCCTGCCGGTCGACCCGCACTCGGAAAGCTGGGCGAGCAAGGCGGTCGACTGGCTCGAGCAGCAGCCGGACGTCGACCCCGCACGGATCGGCATGACCGGGATCAGCCTGGGCGGCCACTTCGCGCCCCGCGCGGTCGCCTACGAGCCGCGATTTGCGAGCGGCGCGGTGTGGGGCGCCAACCACAACTGGCGCGAAGTGCAGGACCGCCGGCTGAAGCGCGAGGGCGAGAACCCGGTGCCGCATTACTGGGCGCACGTGATGTGGGCGTTCGGCGCGGCCGACATGGACGAGTTCCTCGCCAAGTCGACCGACATGAACCTCAACGGCCACATGGATCGCATCCGCGTTCCGTTCCTGGTCACCCACGGGGCGCAGGATCGACAGATCAGCCCGGCCTATGCCGACGATCTCTACGACCAGCTGGTCAACGCGCCGCGCCGGGAGAAGGTGATCTTCACCGCCCGCGAAGGCGGGGTCGAGCATGTCGGCGCCGACAACATGGCCTACGGCCGCGACTGCATCGCCGACTGGTTCGCCGAAACGCTGGGCGGGGCGACGGCGTGAGCGGCATAAATCCGTACTAGAACGTTCATTCTTGACAGGGCGGATGCGCATTTTGTAGAATAAATGTTCTAATTAAGCCGTCGGCGGGACCGGCGGTGTGTTTCAGGGAGGATCGTATGAGGCTTCGTTTGACCAATCACCTGCTGCTTGCTGGCGTCAGCCTGGCGGCGTTCCCGGTGTCCGCCATGGCGCAGGACGCGGCGGCGGGCGCAGCCGCGCCCGAGACCGGCATCCAGGAAATCATCGTGACGGCGACGCGCGCGGAAACCTCGGCGCAGCGGACCGCGGTCGCGCTCACCGTCTACACCGGCGCGGACCTTGCCGAGAAGGGCATCGCCACGGTCCAGGCGCTCTCGGCGATCGATCCGAGCGTCAATGTCACCTCGAGCACGGGCGCCGCGTATGTCGCGGTGCGCGGCGTCGCCTCGACCGACGTCACCGAAGTGGGTGACCCTTCGGTTCCGATCGCGCGCGACGGTTTCTACACCAATCGCTCGTTCTCGATCGGCACCTCGATGTACGACCTCGCGCGCGTCGAAGTGCTGAAGGGACCGCAGGGCACGCTCAACGGTCGCAACTCGACGGGCGGCCTCGTCTCGATCATCACCAATCGCCCGGGCAAGGACGCCGGGGCCTTCGGTTCGATCGAAGTCGGCAACTACGATGCGCTGAACGTCGAGGCTGGCGCCAACGTGCCGGTCAACGATCGCCTGCAATTCCGCATCTCCGGCACCCATCGCCAGCATGACGGGTATCGCAAGCTGACCGTCATCGACGACCGCGGCGACGACGACAACACCACCTCGGGCCGCATCCAGGTCGCTGCGCAGCCGGTCGACGGGCTGAAGCTGTGGGCGTCGTACCAGCATGACGATATCCACGCGGTGGGCGACGTCGCGATGACCTCGCCGCTGCGCACCCGCCCGGACTTCGGCGATGCGAAGTCGTTCCCCAACTACGCCGAAACCTCCAACCGCCTGAAGGGCGACCGGGCGCGCTGGGAAGCGAGCTACGACAGCCTTCCCGGCGACCTCACCCTGACCTACGCGGGCGGCTACGACCACCAGACCTGGAAGCACGCCCTCGACGGGACCGGCCCCGGCTACCCCGCCACCCGCCAGTTCCGCCAGGGCGAGGATCCGCGCACCTGGAACCACGAAGTCCGTATCAACAACGATCCGAACGGACAGGTGTTCTTCCAGGCCGGGTACTTCCATTTCCAGGAAGACAACACGATCGACTCCGGCCTGTTCAACGTCGCGATGACCGGACCGTTCGCCGAGGGCGGGCCGCTTTCCGATCACAGCTATGCCGGCCAGTACGGCATCAAGTTCGACTACAAGATCAAGACCAAGTCGGACGCTGTTTTTGGACAGGTCGCGGCCAAGCTGAGTGAACAGCTGAAGCTCTCGGTCGGTGGCCGCTACACGTGGGACAGCAAGGTCCGCACCGGCAACGCCAAGCTCATCATCGGGGCGCTGGCCTCGCCATTCGTGCCGCCTTTCGTTACCGTTACGACCGACGGCAAGGGCGACATGAAGCACGGCGAGGCCACCTGGCACGTCGGGCTGGACTATACGCCTTCGGCCAATACGCTGGTCTACGCCAAGTACGATCGCGGCTACAAGGCGGGCGGCTTCAATTCGAACGGCAGCGGCGCTTCGGTCGACTATGCCCCGGAGAAGCTCGATGCCTTCGAAATCGGCACCAAGAACCGCTTCATGGGCAACCGGCTGCAGCTGAACGCCGCGGCGTTCTACTTCAACTACAAGGGCTACCAGGCGTCGCAGACCTCTTGTCCCACCTGCTCGTCGGGCATCTTCAACGTCGGCAGCGCCAAGATCTACGGCGCGGAAATCCAGACGATCGCCCTGTTCGGCGAAGGTGGCCGCATCGACCTCAACGCGTCGTACCTGCACACCAGGTTCGGCAAGGACGACAACGGCAACGACATCGTCGTCGTCGATGGTGACAATCCGCCCAATCCGTTCGACATCACCGGCAACCGCCTGCCCAACGCGCCGACGATGTCGATCTCGGGCGGCATCGAATATGCCTTCCCCGTGGGCAGCGGCAAGCTCACCCCGCGGATCGACGGCAAGTACAGCTCGATGTTCTACTATTCGGTGTTTAACACCCGCGACACGCAGAGCCGGCCTTATGCAACGGGCAACGCCTCGCTTACCTACGAGCCGGAAAACGGCCAGTGGCAGGTGACTGCGTTCGTACGCAACTTCACCGACAAGGTCGTTCTGGCCAACGCGCAGCGCAACTTCGTGGCGGGCCTCAACACCTATCAGTTCCAGCCCCCGCGCACCTGGGGCGTGCGCTTCGGCTGGAAGATCTGATGGTGCAGCACGGTGCGGCGGCCGCGCTTGCCGCACCGTGTCCTGACAATGGAGCCACGACCGGGCATAGGCCATGGTCGTGGTTCCGGGTCGCGGCAGTCGCGGCCCAATCGGCAAGAGGGTGATCGTGACGGATCAGGCACAGGGTTGGAACCGGCGCGACTTTCTCGGTGGCGCGGCGCTGCTCGCTCTCGCCCTGGGAGTACCGACCGCGAGCGTCATGCTCTCGCCGGCCAGCGCCGACGAGGCGCCGTCGGATCGCCAGATGCAGGTCCTGGCGCGCGTTGCCGATCTGGTCATCCCGCGGACCGAGACACCGGGCGCGGTCGACACCGGGGTTCCTGCGTTCGTCGCGCTCGCGCTTGCGCACGGCCTGTCGGCAAGCCGCACGGCGCTTGTTGCGCCCGACAGCGCCTTGCGCCCCTTCTTGCGCGCCGACAGCTCGCTGCGCCATCTTCCCTGGCTTGAGGCGACGCTCGACCGCAATGCGCAAGGGAACTTCCTCGCCATCGCACCGGCGGAGCAGGCGCGGATCCTGACAGCACTCGATGCGGCGGCGTTCCCGCCCGGGCCCCCGCCGCAGACTCCTGCGCCCTGGGCCACGATCAAGGGGCTGATCCTGACCGGGTACTATACGTCCGAGCCCGGCGGTGCGCAGGAGTTGCGCTACGAGCTCGTCCCCGGCCGGTTCGATCCCGATATCGCTTTGGCTCCGGGTGACCGCGCGTGGTCGAGCGACTGGACCGCGGTGGAGTTCGGCTGATGGAATTCGATGCAATCGTCGTCGGCTCGGGCATCACCGGCGGATGGGCGGCCAAGGAATTGACGGAAAAGGGCCTCAGGGTCCTCATGCTCGAACGCGGTCGCGAGATCCGCCACCAGCAGGACTACGAGACCGAGACCAAGGCGCCGTGGGATTTGCCGTTCCGCGGCCAGGGCGACACTGAAATGTACCGGCGCGAACATCCTGTGCAGATGCTCAACCGCCACTTCACCGAGTGGTCGGAGAACCACTTCGTCAACGACCGCGAGAACCCGTACTCCACCGCGGCCGGCAGCGACTTCAACTGGTTTCGCAGCTACCAGCTCGGTGGTCGGTCGCTGACCTGGGGCCGGCAATGCTATCGCTGGTCGGACTACGATTTCGGCGCCAACAAGCGAGACGGGATCGGGACCGACTGGCCGATCCGCTACGCCGATCTTGCTCCGTGGTACGATCATGTCGAGCGCTTCGTCGGCGTGTCCGGCGCGCGCGAGGGACTGGCGCAACTGCCCGACGGCGAGTTCCAGCCGGCCATGCAGCTCAATGTCGTCGAGCAGGCTCTGCGTGAGCGGATCGCCGAGCGCTGGCCCGAGCGCTGCCTGACGATCGGCCGGACCGCCAACCTGACCGAGGCAAAGCCCGAGGAAGGTCGTGCTGCCTGTCAGAACCGCAACATCTGCAACCGCGGTTGTTCCTTCGGCGCCTATTTCTCTACCCAGTCGTCGACCCTGCCGGCGGCCCAAAAGACCGGGCGACTGACGCTGATCACCGACGCCGCGGTCGAGAAGATCGACTACGATCCCGTCTCCAGCCGCGTCACCGGCGTGCGCTGGATCGACACGCGGACCAAGACCCGACGCAGCGCAACGGCGCGGCTGGTGTTTCTCAATGCGGGGGCCTTCAACTCGGTCCACCTGCTGCTCAACTCGGCGAACGAGGCGATGCCCCGGGGCCTTGCCAACAGCAGCGGCGTGCTCGGGACCCACATCATGGACCACGCCAACACCCTTTCCGCCATTGCGATCATGCCCGGCTTCGAAAACCGGACAAGTTTCGGCAACCGTCCGACGGGCATCGTCATTCCGCGGTTCCGCAATCTCGACCGGCTCGACGGCAAGGGCTTTACCCGGGGCTATTCGTTCCAGGGCGGCGCGCTTCAGTCTGCGTGGACGCGCGGCAAGCGCGAGGCGGGTATCGGCGCGGACTTCAAGGCCCGCCTGCGTGCCCCCGGCATGTGGCGGATGGTGCTGGTGGCATTCGCGGAATCGCTGCCGCGTGCGAGCAACCGCCTGACGCTCAGCCGCACCAAGGTCGACGCCAACGGCATCCCGCAGCTCGAGATCGCGTTTTCCCACGGCGACCAGGAACGCGCTGCGCTGGCCGATGCGAAGGCCGAAGCCTCGGCCATGCTGACTGCGGCGGGAGGCCAGGTCATCGTCGCGCTCGACCAGCCGGGCGCGGGCGGGACGGCGATCCACGAAATGGGCGGGGCGCGCATGGGCTGGGACCCGCGCACGAGCGTGCTCAACCGCATGAGCCAGGCGCACGACATCGCCAACCTGTTCGTCACCGATGGCGCGCAGATGAGTTCGTCGGCCTGCCAGAACCCGTCACTGACCTACATGGCTCTTACAGCACGGGCCTGCGACACTGCCGTCTCGATGTTGCGCGATGGCGTGATCTGACCCCAGCCCGAAAGGATTGATCCCAATGACCCGCCGCTTCGTCGACCTTTCGATCACCCTGTGCAACGACGTGGTGAGCGATCCGCCGTTCATGCGGCCGCATATCGAGTATCAGACCCACGGCGAAACCATGACCGAACTCGGTCACTTCTTCCCCGGCGTCACCGCCGACCAGACCCCCGACGGCGAAGGCTTCGCCGCGGCCGAAATGGTCCGGCTTTCGACGCACAACGGCACCCACCTCGATGCGCCGTGGCACTTCCACCCGACGCAGGACGGCGGCAAGAAGGCGCTCACCATCGACGAGATCCCGCTCGAATGGTGTTTCCAGCCGGGGGTGAAGCTAGACTTCACCGCCATGCCCGATGGCTACGTGGTGACGGCAGCGGACGTCGAGGCGGAATTGGCGAGGATCGGCCACGAACTCCGCCCGCTGGAGATCGTGCTGGTGAACACCGCAGCCGGCAAGGCGCTGGGCGACCCCGACTTCGTCAGCAGGGGCTGCGGCATGGGCTACGAGGCGACGATGTATCTCACCTCGCGCGGGATTCGCGTCACCGGCACGGACGCGTGGAGCTGGGATGCTCCATTCGTCCACACCGCACGGAAGGTTGCCGAGACGGGCGACACTTCGCTCATCTGGGAAGGCCACAAGGCCGGGCGCGACATCGGCTACTGCCATTTGGAAAAGCTTCACAACCTTGAGGTGCTGCCGCCCGACGGGTTTCTGGTATCGTGCTTCCCGCACAAGATTGCCGGCGCTTCGGCGGGGTGGACCCGCGCCGTGGCGATCTTCGAGGACTGATCGCGATGCGGCTGGCAACCCTTGCGAACGGGCATCCGGACGGTGCGCTCGTGGTCGTGTCCGACGACGGGACGCGCTGCCTGCCGTGCGTGGCATGGCCCAACCTGCTGACGGCCGTGGAGAACTGGGCACAGGCCGAGGGCGACCTGCGGGCGATCGCGGCGCAGCTCGCGGATGGCGAGGGGGCACCGCTCGAGCCGGCCGGCCTGCGCGCGCCGCTGCCGCGTTCGTGGCAATGGCTCGACGGTTCGGCCTATACGACACACGGCGAACTGATGCAGATCGCGTTCCACATGGACCCGGTGCCTGCGGATCGCCCGTTGATGTACCAGGGCCTCAGCGATCGCTTTCTGGGCCCCTGCGACGATATCGGCATGCCCGACGAGGCGCTTGGTATCGATTTCGAGGGCGAGTTCGGCGTGATCGTCGATGCGGTGCCGATGGGCACCAGCGCGCGCGACGCGGAACGCCACATCCGCCTGCTGGTCCAGATCAACGACTGGTCGCTGCGCACCCTTGCGCCGGTCGAAATGAAGACCGGCTTCGGCTGGGTACAGGCCAAGCCGGCCTGCTCGATGGCACCCTATGCGGTCACGCCCGACGAGCTGGGGGCAGACTGGAGCAACGGCCGGGTGTGTTGCGACCTGCACGTCGACTGGAACGGCGAGCGGTTCGGCCGGGTCAACGGGGCGTGCATGGCGTTCTCGTTTCCCGAACTGATCGCGCACGCCGCCCGGACACGCGACCTCGTGGCCGGAACGATCATCGGCTCGGGGACGGTCTCCAACCCGGATTATGCGACCAAGGGGTCGGCCTGCATTTCCGAACGCCGCGCGATCGAGATCATCGCGGCGGGCGCGCCCACGACGCCGTTCATGGCGTTCGGAGATTCGGTGCGGATGGCGGGCGTCCAGTCGTCCGGTCGCGAGCCGTTCGGCGTGATCGAACAGAAGGTTCGCAAGCATGATTGATCGCAGGACCCTCCTTGCGGCTGGCGCCGCATCGGTTGCAGCCCCCGCCTTCGCGAAAGCATGGCGCTCGGTCGACCCCACGTTTCCCGAGGGCTTTCTGTGGGGAGCTGCCACCGCCGGTCATCAGGTCGAAGGCAACAATATCAACTCCGACATCTGGCTTGCCGAGCATGTCGATCCGACGGTCTTTGCCGAACCGTCGGGCGATGCCGCGAACAGCTTCGAATTGTGGCGGACCGACCTCGATCTGGTGAAGGCGATGGGCCTGAATACCTATCGCTTCGGGATCGAGTGGGCGCGCATCGAGCCCGAGCCAGGGCAGTTTTCGATCGCCATGCTCGATCACTACAAGGCGATGATCGAGGGGTGCCGCGATCGTGGCCTGACGCCCGTGGTCACCTTCAACCACTTCACCACGCCGCGATGGTTTGCCGGCCGGGGCGGCTGGGAGCACGATGATGCTGCGGCCGTGTTCGCCCGCTACTGCGACCGCGCCGCGCGGCACATTGCCGAGGGCATCGGATACGCGACCACCCTCAACGAGCCGAACCTTGCCGGGGTGCTGCAGGATCTGCTGCCGGCCAACCTGATGGAGGGCGACAAGGCCATGGCCGCCGCCGCGGCCCGTGCGATGAACGTGCCCTTCTTCCAGCCCGGCAGCGCGCTCTACATCCGCGACCCGGCAAAGACGCAGGCGCATATGCTCGAAGGGCATGCCCAGGGCCGGGCGGCGATCAAGGCCGCGCGGACGAGCCTCCCGGTCGGCGTCAGCCTTGCGATCATCGACGATCAGGCGGTCGGTCGCGACAGCCAGCGCGATGCCCGCCGTGAGAAGTACTACGGTGCATGGCTGCGCGCCGCGCGCCAGTGCGACTTCCTCGGCATCCAGAACTACGAGCGCGCGGTGTGGAACGCCGAGGGCAAGCTGCCCCCGCCGGCGGACGCCAAACGCAACACGATGGGAGCCGAGGTCTATCCGCCGTCGCTCGCCAACGTCGCGCGGTATGCCCATGCGCAGGCCGGGGTGCCGATCATGGTGACCGAACACGGTGTCGGCACCGATGACGACAGCGTTCGGGCCTGGCTGATTCCGGCAGCGCTCGCCGAGTTGAAGAAGGCGATGGCAGAGGGCGTGCCGGTGCTCGGCTATATCCACTGGTCGCTGGTCGACAATTTCGAGTGGGTCTTCGGCTACCGGATCCGCTTCGGTCTCCACACGCTCGACCGCACCACGTTCAAGCGCACGCCCAAGCCGAGCGCGGCCGTGCTGGGAGACATTGCGCGCCGCAATTCGCTCTGACCCGCGAACGCGATGGGGCCGCGCGCTCCTTGCCGAGGCGATCGTGGCGTTCGTGATCAATCCCGCTCGGCGGATGGCCTGTTGCCGGTCGTGCGGAGATAGAAGCGCGAGAAGTACGATGCATCGGCGAAACCCAGTTCCTCCGCAACCTGCGAGATCGTCGCATTGGTGTGCCGCAGCAACCGGCGTGCCTCGAGGGCGAGGCGACGGTTGATCGCCTCGAGCGGGGTGCAGCCCAGCCTTCGCTGCACCAGGCGCGACAGCGTGCGCTCGGTGGTGCCGATCGAGGCTGCATAGAAGCTGACCGGGCGATGTTCGGTGAGATGCGTTTCGACGAGGTGCCGGAAGATCGCGAGACGGCGGTCGGCAGCGTCCCCGGCGCTGCCGCCGTCGCGCGGAAGCGAGCGCAGCAGCGCCTCGGCAAGCGCGTGGAACGGGCCGGCGGGATTCCACTCGGGGCCGAGCATCAGCAATTCTTCGGCAAAGGCAGAAATGCGGCGCGCGCTTGCGGGATCGAGCGTGCCATGCGCGCCACGACTGATCACCCGCGCCAGGGGGTCGTCGCGACCCGCGCGAGACGCGAACTCCTGCCCGAGCGTCAGAACCCAGCCCCGCGTCTCCAGCGAGAACCGGAAACCGTGGACGGTGCCAGCCGGCACGACGATGTGACAGGGGCCGGCCAGGTCCACCCGGTGTCCGTCCAGCACCGCGACAACGCAGCCTTCGTTGATGATTAGTACCTGCATGCTGTGGCGATGACGGTGCGCCGAGATCTCCCAGGCGTGCAGCGAACTGCGCTCCGCGATCGTTTCGATATGACCGAAAGCTGCAGGATGCTGCGCCCCTTGTTCGCCGTAGAGGGTGAACGTCGGAATGGTCGCCAGGGTGTGATCCATTGTCCGAAAAGTACCATGATTTTGTCCGCTCGGTGCCTTCATCCAAGTGCGTTGCGGAGTCAACTTGGGCGGCAAGAAGCAAGCACGATGAGGGGAGAGAAACGGTGCGCACACAGGTCGCGATCGTCGGGGCAGGGCCGGCAGGGTTGATGCTGGGCCATTTGCTGCGCAGCGAAGGCACAGACTGCATGGTGGTCGAGCGCCAGTCACCCGAATACGTGCTCTCGCGCATCCGGGCCGGCGTGCTGGAACAGGTGACAGTGGGCTTGATGGAACGTCTCGGCCTCGATGCCCGCCTGCGCAAGGAGGGCCTTGTCGAGGAGGGCTTCAATCTTGCCGATGGAGAACGGCTGATCCGCATCGACGTCGCGGAGCTTACCGGCAAGACGGTCGTGGTCTACGGGCAAACCGAGATCCAGCGCGACCTGATGGAAGCGGCGCCCTCGCGCGGGCTCGAGGTCGTCTGGGAAGCCGACGAGGTTGCGCTTCACGCGATCGACAGCGACGCCCCGTTCCTGACCTATCGCAAGGACGGCGCCGAACATCGGGTGGACGCCCGGTTCATTGTCGGGTGCGACGGCTTCCACGGGCCTTGCCGCAAGGCTGTTCCCGCCACAGCCGGTCGCAGCTTCGAGCGGGTCTATCCGTTCGGGTGGTTGGGCATCCTGGCGGACGTTCCGCCGTGCCATGACGAACTCATCTACGCTAACCATGAGAGGGGCTTCGCACTGGCTTCGATGCGCAGCCACACCCGCAGCCGGTACTACATCGACGTGGCGTTGAGCGAACGGATCGAGGACTGGAGTGACGATCGGCTCTGGGACGAGCTGGCCGTTCGCCTCGGCCCGGAGGCGGGGGCGCGCATCGTGCGCGGCCCGGCGCTCGAAAAGTCGATTGCGCCGTTGCGATCGTTCGTGTTCGAACCGATGCGCTACGGCAGCCTGCTGCTGTGCGGCGATGCCGCGCACATCGTGCCGCCCACCGGCGCCAAGGGGCTGAACTTGGCGGCCAGTGATGTGCACTATGCCGCCGAGGCGCTCGTTGCCTATTTCCGGCGAAACGATGCGGACGCGATCGCCGGCTATTCCGACAAGGCGCTGGCGCGGGTCTGGAAGAGCGAGCGGTTCAGCTGGACCTTGACCAGGCTGATGCATCGCTTCCCCGAAGACGGGCCGTTCGAGCGGCGAATGCAGGTTGCCGAACTCGCCTATGTGGCCGAGAGCCGGGCGGCGCAGCAATCCATCGCGGAAAACTACGTCGGACTGCCGGTCTAGCCCGCAGCGGCGGCCGGCATCGGTCCCGATCGGTCATGCCGATCGGGGCGTGAGCACCGGCTCGATCTCTTCCGGCCAATAGAGCCGCATCGGGTTGTCGACTAGCAGCTTGTGCTGAAGCGCGGTCGTCGCGGCGATGCGGGGGATCATGTCGACGAGGTGCCCGTCGTCCGGGATTTCGGTTTCCATGTTGGGGTGGGGCCAATCGGTCCCCCACAGGCAGCGGTCCGGATAGTCGGCAACGAGCGGTGCGACGGCCTTGGCGAAGGCGTCCCAGGGATCGCCGGCGCCGCCTTCCTTGATCGCGTCGAGCCGATCGGGGCAGGTGGCCTTGAACCAGATGTCGTGACGGCCATCGAGCAGCGCGCGGAAGGCCTTCATGTCGGCGCCGTCCGGGCCCTGGCGCACATCGGGGCGGCCCATGTGGTCGATGACGAGGGGGACCGGGATGGCGTCCATGAACGGCCGCAGCTCTTCCAGAATATCGGCCTCGAAGTAGATCACCACGTGCCAACCGGCAGGAAGACGCTTCGCGACTTCGAGGAACTTGTCCTTGGGCGCATCGTCGACGAGGCGCTTGAGGAAGTTGAAGCGGATGCCGCGGATGCCGCCGTCGTGCAATGCGTGGAGGTCGGCCTCGCAGATCGCCGGATCGACGACGGCGACGCCGCGCGCAAGTCCGTTCGACCGGGCGATCGCATCGAGCGTCGCCGCATTGTCGGTGCCGTGGCAGCTCGCCTGCACGATCACGTTGCGGGCAAATCCCAGATGATCGCGCAAGCCGAACAGCATCTCGGGCCCGGCGTCTTCGGGCAGGTACTTCGCCTTGGGGCTGAAGGGGAACTTGGCCATCGGCCCGAACACATGGCAGTGGGCGTCGACCGCGCCCGGCGGCGGGGTGTAGCGCGGCTTGCTGGGGGCTTGGTGCCAACTGGTGATACGGTCAGCCATAAACGATTCCATCCATCAGCTTGCGCGCGGTGCGCAGAAGGGCGGCCGTGCGGACCGCACCGCCTTCGTCGGTCTCGAGCACGCAGCTCATCTCGCCGGTGGGGTGCTCGACCGACAGGGTCTTGCGCGATCCTTGTGGAACTTCGGCCACCTCCGCGGCGGGCGAGCCGGGGATCAGGCAGGCGGTGGCCACGCTCACCGCGCCGAGCACGCCGATGGTGGCGTGGGCGCGATGGGGAATGAAGCTGCGCACCGTAACCGCTCCGCCGTGCCTGGGCGGGGCGACCAGCATCATTTTGGGCACGGACTTCCCGCTCACGTCCCCGAGGTTCATCCGTTCGCCGACAGCGAGGCGAATGGCTTCGATCCGCGCCTTGAGGTCGGTCGCATTGTCGAGCCAGTCGCGGTCCTCGTAGCCGGTGATCCCGACGTCCTCGGCCTTCATCACGACGCAGGGCATGCCATTGTCGATCAGCGTGACGGGCACGCCGTCTACGAGGTCGACCGCATGGCCGGTCGGCAGGAGCGCGCCGCACGACGAGCCGGCAGTGTCGCGGAACTCGATCGGGACGGGAGCATGGGTGCCGGGGACTCCGTCGATGGCGGCATCGCCGGCGTAGGTGACCGTGCCGCCCGGCGTCTGCACCGTGGCGACGGCGACTTGCCCGGTGTTCTCCATGTAGATCGCCACGCGGGTCTCGTCGCCGGTCGCGGCGACAAGGCCGCGCTCGATCGCGAAGGGGCCGACCCCGGCCAGGATGTTGCCGCAGTTCTGCGCGTCGGTAACGATCGCCTGGTCGACGAAGACCTGCAGGAACAGGTAGTCGACGTCGATGCCCTCGCGCTCCGACCTGGATACGAGCGCGACCTTGCTGGTCAGCGGGTCGGCCCCGCCCATCCCGTCGATCTGGCGCGGATCGGGACTGCCCATGACTCCCAGCAGGAAAGCGTCGCGGGCGGCCGTTTCGGCAGGAAGATCGGATTTGAGGAAGTAGCCGCCCTTGGAAGTCCCGCCGCGCATCCACATGCAGCGGATGCCTTCGGCTCCATCAGACATACTTGAGGCCTTCCTTCTCGAGCCGCTCGCGCATCTTGTACATGTCGAGCCCGAGAACCCCCGCGGCGAGCTTTGCACGCTTTTCGCCTTCGTTGGCTTCGCGCCCCCGGGCGATCTCGAGCACCGCTTGGGCACTGGCGCGCGGTACGATGCAGACGCCGTCGTCGTCGGCCACGACCACGTCGCCCGGATTGACCAGCGCATTGGCGCAGACGACGGGGACATTGACACTGCCGAGCGTGTTCTTGACGGTGCCTTGCGCGCAGATCGCCTTCGACCAGACCGGGAACTGCATCTCGGTCAGGTCGCGCACGTCGCGGACACCGGCGTCGATCACCAGGCCGCGGCAACCGCGCGCCTGTGCGCTCGTCGCGAGCAGATCGCCGAAATAGCCGTCCTCGCAGGGGGAAGTCGGGGCGAGGAGGAGAATGTCGCCCGGCTGGAGTTGTTCGATCGCGACGTGGACCATCCAGTTGTCGCCGGGAGGGGCGCTGATCGTGACCGCGCTGCCGGCAATCCGCGCCCCGCGATAGATCGGCCGCATGTAGCTGGCGAGCAGGCCGGTCCGGCCCTGGGCTTCGTGGACTGTGGCGACGCCGCAGGCGGCGAGCCCGTCGATCACCTCTCGATCGGCCCGTTCGATGTTCTGGACGACGATACCGGACATGCAGACGCTCCCGCTGGCAAGGTGTAGCTGCCCGTCCATGCGGGGGCAGGGGGATGCCAGCCAATCCAATGTTTGCCGCGAACCATAAGGAAATGCTAAGTCGTCCCTCATGGTCGATCCCGTCGTCAACATGCGCCACTTCGCCGCCTTTGCCGCCACGGTGCGCCACGGCAGCGTGACCAAGGCAGCTCGCGCGGTGAACCTGACCCAGCCAGCGCTGACGCAGGCGATCGCCCGTCTCGAGGCAGAACTCGGCGTCACCCTGTTCGAACGCCGGGCCTCGGGCATGACGCCGACCGAGCCTGCCTGTCTGCTCGCGCCCCGCGCCGAGGCCGCGACGGTGCACGTCGGCAGTCCGCGCGTGACCGGCACGCAGTTGCGGGCCTTCCTCGCCGTCGCGCGCGCCGGTTCCTATGCGGCGGCCGGGGAGGCGACCGGGCTTTCCGCCGCGTCGCTGCATCGCGCGGTCGCCGACCTGTCGGTGGCGTTGGGGCAGCGGCTCGTCGACAGGCGCGGGCGATCGGTGATGCTGACCGCCGCTGGCGCTCGCCGCGCCCGCGCGTTCGGTCTTGCCATGGCCGAATTACGCAGCGGGCTGGCGGAAGTGGCGGCGTGGCAGGGCAAGGCTGCGGGACGCATCGTCGTCGGCGCCATGCCGCTGAGCCGGGCCCGGTGGTTGCCGGAGACGATCCTTCGGTTTCGCGCGGGGTATCCGGGGGTCGGAGTCGTGGTGGTGGAGGGCAGCCACGCCGAACTGGCGGGGCCCTTGCGCGACGGCGAAGTGGACCTGATGCTGGGGGCCCTGCGCGAGCAGGGGCTCGCCGATGACCTGGCGCAGGAAGCGGTGTTCGAAGATCGGCCGCAGCTGGTGATGCGGACCGGGCACCCGATCCTTGCAGCGTCGGACCCGACGGGCAGGCTGACGGAGTTTCCGTGGATCCTGCCCGCGCGCGAGACGCCGCTGCGGTTGTACTGGGAGTCGATGATGCGCGCGGCGGGAATGGACCCGCCGCCGGTGGGCGTCGAATGCGGGTCGGTGCTGACCGTTCGCCAGTTGCTGCTCGGGTCCGATGCACTGACGCTGCTTTCGCCGGCGCAGCTGGCTGTCGAATTGCAGGCGGGCGTGCTGGCATCGCTGCCCACGCCAGCGCCGGTCGTGCGCCGGATCGGCATCACCACCCGCGCCGGATGGCGGCCGACCGCGCCGCAGGCCGCGTTCGTTGCGCTGCTGCGCGAGGTGGCGCGCGAAGGCTTTGCATAAACTTATGGACGGCGCGCAAATTGCATTTGTCCGCATGGGGCGCGGGTCGCAGGACTGCGCGCCATGGACGCAGCGATTGCCCTGATCGGTTTCGGCGAGGCCGGCCGCACGTTTGCGCAAGCCGCAGGCTGGGGCGCGCGAGCCCGCGCGTTCGACATCGAACCCGCGCGCCGCGCCGATATGGAGCGTGCAGGCGTTGTGGCCTCGGCAACGGAGAAGGAGGCGCTGCGTGGCGCCCGCCTCGTCCTGTGCCTCGTGACGGCGGACGCGGCCTTGAAAGCAGCGCAGGATTACGCCGCCTTGCTCGAGCATGGTGCAATCTGGTGCGACATGAATTCGGTGGCGCCCGATACCAAGCGTGCGGCGGCAGCCGCGATCGAGGCCGCCGGTGGATGCTATGTCGACGTCGCGGTGCTGGCGCCGGTCGAACCGGCGCGGATGAACGTTCCGTTGCTGGTGGCCGGCGCTGCGGCCGGGAACGCGGCGGACGACCTGCGCAACGCAGGTTTCGCCAACGTGCGCACCGTCGGCGGCGAGGTCGGCCGCGCGAGTGCGATCAAGATGATCCGGTCGGTAATGGTCAAGGGCATCGAAGCGCTCACTGCCGAGATGATGCTCGCGGCCAACGCCGCCGGCGTTGCCGAGGAGGTGCTCGTGTCGCTCGACGCCAGCGAGAAGCCGCAATCGTGGTTCGTGCGGGCCGCCTACAATATCGAGCGCATGGCGACGCACGGTCGTCGCCGCGCGGCGGAGATGGAGGAGAGCGCCAAGACGCTCGCCGGCCTCGGGGTCTCGCCCGTCATGACCGGGGGCACGGTCGAGCGCCAGCGGAACCAGGCCGGACACGCGATACCCACTCCGCCAAAGCCCATCGCAAGATCCGAGGAAACGGCCGAATGACCATGATCATCGACTGCCATGGCCACTACACCGTCCTGCCCAAGGCGCACGATGCCTGGCGCGAGGCGCAGAAGGCCGCCTTCAAGGCAGGCACCGATTGTCCGCCATACCCCGAAATCCCCGACGACGAGATTCGCGAGACGATCGAGGGGAACCAGCTGCGCCTGCTCAAGGAGCGCGGCGCCGACATGACGATCTTCTCTCCGCGTGCATCGGCGATGGCGCCGCACGTGGGCGACCAGTCGGTGGCGGTGAAATGGGCGCAAGTGTGCAACGATCTGATCGCCCGCGTCGTGGGTCTCTTTCCCGAGACGTTCGCGGGCGTGTGCATGCTGCCGCAGTCGCCCGAAGCGGACATGGCGAGCTCGATCGCCGAGCTGGAGCGCTGCGTCAACGAGCTCGGATTCGTCGGCTGCAACCTGAACCCCGATCCAGGCGGCGGGCACTTCAGGCATCCGCCGCTGACCGACGAATTCTGGTTCCCGTTCTACGAGAAGATGGTCGAGCTGGACGTTCCGGCGATGATCCACGTTTCGGGATCTTGCAACCCGGCGATGCACGCGACCGGCGGATACTACATCGCGGCCGACACGATCGCCTTCATGCAACTGCTCGAAGGCGACCTGTTCAGCCGTTTCCCCACGTTGCGGTTCATCATCCCGCACGGCGGCGGCGCGGTGCCCTATCATTGGGGCCGTTATCGCGGGCTGGCGGACATGCTTAAGAAGCCGTCGCTCGACACGCACCTGATGAACAACATTTACTTCGATACCTGCGTCTACCATCAGCCGGGGATCGACCTGCTGGCCGACGTGATCGATACCAGGAATATCCTGTTCGGCAGTGAAATGGTCGGCGCGGTGCGCGGCATCGATCCGACCACCGGCTTCTACTTCGACGACACGAAGCGGTACATCGACGCGCTCGACATTACCGATGCGGAGCGTCATGCGATCTTCGAGGGCAATGCGCGGCGGGTGTTCCCCCGCCTCGACGCCAGGCTCAAGGCGCGCGGGCTGTGACGACCTGGATTACCGACGCCTGGTACGTCGCCGGCTGGGATGCGGAGATCGATTCTGCGCCGCTCGCCCGGACGATCTGCGGGGTGCCGATGGTGTTCTACCGCAAGCTCGACCGCAGCGTCGTCGCCTTGCGCGATGCCTGTCCGCACCGGTTGTTGCCGCTGTCGATGGGTCTGCGCGAGGGCGATTCGCTGCGCTGCAAGTACCATGGCCTGAAGCTGGGGTCCGACGGCGTCGCCGAGGAAATGCCGCTAAAGAGCGACGCGGTAAACCGCCGCATCTGCGCCGAAGCCTATGTCACGCACGAGCGGCACCGCTTCGTCTGGGTGTGGATCGGCGACCGGGCCAAGGCCGATCCGGCGCTGATCCCCGATCTCTGGCCGTGCTCGGCCGAAGGCTGGACTTTCGACGGGGGCTACTATCACGTGGCGTGCGACTATCGCCTGATGATCGACAACCTGATGGACCTGACGCACGAGACGCATGTCCATGCAGGCTCGATCGGCCAGCCCGAGATCCTCGAAGCGCCGATCGCGACGCGCGTCGAGGGCGAGGAGGTGGTGGTCGAGCGGTGGATGCCGGGGATCGATGCCCCGCCGTTCTGGCGCGGTGCGCTCAAGCAGCCGGGCCCGGTCGACCGATGGCAGGTCTGCCGTTTCCTGAAGCCGGCCTCGGTGATGATCGATGTCGGGGTGGCGCCGGTCGGCGCGGGCGCGACGATCGAAAGCCACGACCAGGGCGTGCGCGGCATGGTTGTGGACTTCATGACCCCGGAGTGCGAGACGACGCACCATTACTTCTGGGGCATGGCGCGCAACTTCGACATCGACGATCCCGGCTTCACCGCGCGCTTCAAGCGCCAGCAGGGCGGGGTATTCAGCGAGGACAAGGAGATTCTCGAGGCCCAGCAGCGCGCGATTGCGGCCAACCCGGACCTGAAGCTTTCGGCCTATCGCATCGACGAGGGCGGCGTGCGCGCCCGGCAGATCATCGCGCGCGCCATTGCCGGCGCAGCGCGAGAAGGAGTGCAGCCATGAGCGGCCATCGCGACATCCACGAATACCTCGCCGAGTTCGACGACATTCCCGGCACGCGGGTCTACACCGCAGCGCGCGCGCGCAAGGGCTACCATCTCAACCAGTTCGCCATGAGCCTGATGAAGGCCGAAAACCGCGAGCGCTGGAAGGCCGACGAGCGCGCGTACCTCGACCAGTGGCCGCTGACCGAGGAGCAGAAGCAGGCCGTGCTGGCGCGCGACTACAACCGCATGCTCGATCTGGGCGGCAACATCTACTTCCTCTCCAAGATATTCTCGACCGACGGCATCCCCTTCGCCGAGGCATGCTCGACGATGACCGACATGACCTTCCCGGAGTATCGCGAGATGATGATGAACGGGGGGCGGTCGCCCGAAGGCAATCGCTCGATCAAGGGGGGCTACTGACATGGCGCGCATTACGGCCGGCGTGGGATCGAGCCATGTGCCGCTGCTGGGCGTCGCAGTCGACCAGGGCAAGAGCGGCGACGCCTACTTCGGACCGATCTTCGCCGGGTATGAATGGACCAGGGCTTGGGAGGCCGAGCAGAAGCCGGACGTGGTGGTGCTGGTCTACAACGATCACGCCTCGGCCTTCGACGCCAACATTATCCCGACATTCGCGATCGGCTGCGGCGAGCGCTACAAGCCGGCCGACGAGGGCTGGGGGCCGCGGCCCGTGCCAGACGTAGAAGGCCACGCCGACCTTGCCTGGCATATCGCGCAAAGCCTGATCCTCGATGATTTCGACATGACGATCATCAACGAGATGGACGTCGATCATGGCCTGACCGTACCGCTGTCGATGATGTTCGGCCAGCCGGACAAGTGGCCGGTCAAGGTCATTCCACTTGCCGTCAACGTGGTGACCTATCCGGTCCCGTCGGGCAACCGCTGCTGGGCGCTGGGCGAAGCGATCCGACGCGCGGTCGCAAGCTTTCCGGACGACCTCAATGTACAGGTCTGGGGCACGGGCGGCATGAGCCACCAGCTCCAGGGACCGCGCGCCGGGCTGCTCAACCGCGAATGGGACAACCGCTTCATGGACCTGCTGGTGGGTGACAGCCAGGAGGCGCGGGCGATCCCGCACATCGAATACCTGCGCGAAACCGGCAGCGAAGGCATCGAAATGGTGATGTGGCTGATCATGCGCGGTGCGCTCGGGCGCGAAACCCGCTGCCTGCACCGTCACTACCACATCCCTTGCAGCAACACGGCCATCGGCCACCTCGTTCTGGAGCCAGTAGAATGACCCAACCTGTCCGCATCGCCCTCGCCGGGGCTGGCGCCTTCGGCGAGAAGCACCTCGACGGCCTCGCCAAGATCGACGGGGTCGAGATCGTCTCGATCATCAGCCGCACCGGCGAGCAGGCCGCCGCTGTCGCCGCCAAGTACGGCGCGAAGCATTCGTCGACCGAGCTGGCCGATGCGCTGGCGCGCGACGACGTCGATGCGGTCATCCTGTGCACCCCGACGCAGATGCACGCCGCGCAGGCGATCGCCTGCATGGAGGCGGGCAAGCACGTGCAGGTGGAGATCCCGCTGGCCGACAGCTGGGCGGATGCCGAGGCGGTCGCTGCCAAGGCGCGGGAGACCGGCCTTACCTGCATGGTCGGGCACACCCGCCGCTTCAACCCGAGCCACCAGTACGTCCACAACAAGATCGTCGCCGGCGAGCTGGCGCTCCAGCAGATGGACGTCCAGACCTATTTCTTCCGCCGCAAGAACATCAACGCGAAGGGCGAGCCGCGTTCGTGGACGGACCACCTGCTGTGGCACCATGCTGCGCACACGGTCGACCTGTTCGCGTACCAGGCTGGAAGGATCGTCAAGGCCAACGTTCTCCAGGGACCGATGCATCCCGAGCTGGGCATCGCGATGGACATGTCGATCCAGTTGCTGAGCGAAAGCGGAGCGATCTGTACGCTGTCGCTGTCGTTCAACAACGATGGCCCGCTGGGCTCGTTCTTCCGCTACATCGGCGATACCGGCACTTACATCGCGCGCTACGACGATCTCGTGAACGGCAAGGAAGAGCCGATCGACGTCAGCAAGGTCGATCTCTCGATGAACGGCATCGAGCTGCAGGACCGCGAATTTGTCGCCGCGATCCGGGAAAAGCGCGAGCCCAATGCCTCGGTGCTCAAGGTGCTCGATTGCTACCGGGTCCTGGGTGAGCTCGAGGCGCAGTTGAACGCGCTCGCCTGACATCCCGTCGACGCGGCGCGCGGCCGGCGGTCGGGCCCCCGGCTGCCGGCTCGTCGGCGGTCTTGCGCTCACGCGCGCGCCCTTGGCGGCGCCCGGCTTGCGGGAACCTTGACCGGGCTTCAGAGTAGTGCGCGCGACCGTCGCGTGGCTGCTATGCCATGGCGCGTCGGGCGGAAGCGGAAGACGCGGGACGACATGGCGCAGGCGGCGGACTATCAATTCAAGCCTCACGAGCGGCCGACCCTGCCCGGGTCCCCGGCCAATCCCGACCACCCGCAAGCCCGGCGCCTCGCCTACTTCTCGATCGGCGTCCTGATCGGCCTTGCGGGCGGGCTCGGCAATGCGCTCGTCGCGGTCAACCTGCCTTTCGCGCAAGGGACACTGGGCCTCGGGCCGGACGAAGCGAGCTGGCTGACCGCGGCCTACCTGATGACCAACACCATGGCCAACCTGGTGCTGGTCAAGTACCGGCAGCAGTTCGGACTCCAGCCCTTCATCCGCTGGATGCTGGCGATCTATGTCGTTGCGACCGTGTTCCACCTGTTCGTCCACGGCTTCTGGTCGGCGATCGCGGTGCGGGCGGCGGGCGGTCTTGCGGGCAGCGGTCTGTCGTCGCTGACCGTGCTTTACCTGATGCAGGCCATGCCGGCGGCCAAGCGCCTCGCGGGGCTGATGATCGGCATCACCGTTCCCCAGATCGCGACGCCCTTGGCGCGGGTGATCTCGCCGACGTTGCTGATTTCAGGCGACTGGCACATGCTCTACTGGTTCGAGCTCGGCCTTGCGCTTGCCTGCCTTGCCGCCATCGTCGCGCTGCCGCTTCCGCCGAGCGAGCGGGCCAAAGTGTTCGAACGCGGCGATGCCGTCAGCATCATGCTGCTGGTGCCGGGAATGTCGCTGCTGATCGCGGTGCTGAGCCAGGGCCGCATCGAGTGGTGGACCGCGCGGGCGTGGATGGGTTACGCGCTCGCCGCCGGCATGGTGATGGTGGTCTGTGCCTTCGTTTTCGAGCACTACCGGCGCAACCCGCTGATCAATACCCGCTGGCTGGGCACGCGCGAGATCGTGCGGCTGATGGCGATTGCCGCGGCGGTGCGCGTGCTGCTGTCCGAGCAGGCGGTCGGGTCCGTCGGGTTGCTCACGGTCGTGGGCATGACCAACGAACAGATGGTCGGGTTGAACCTGGTGATCATCGCCGCATCGATAGCGGGGCTCGTGACGGCGCTGCTCACGCTCAACCCCGCGAATGTCGCGCGCCCGATCACCGTCTCGCTGGCGATGATCGCGCTGGGGGCGTTTCTCGACGCCAGCGCCACGAACCTCACGCGGCCGGAGAACTTCTACCTGAGCCAGGCGCTGATCGGGTTCGCCAGCGTGCTGTTCCTGGCCCAGGCGATGGTCATCGGTCTTGCCCGGACACTGCTGGCAGGGCCGCGCAACTTCGTCAGCTTCATCGTCCTGTTCAGCATGAGCCAGGCGCTCGGCGGGCTGGTCGGCGGAGCCCTGCTCGGCACGTTCCAGGTGGTGCGGGAAAAGGCGCATTCGGCCGAAATCGTCCAGTCGATCGTGATGACCGACCCCCAGGTCCCGGCACGGATCGCCGCAGGCGGGCGCCTGGTCGCGCGGACCGTCGGCGACCCGGTCCTGCGCAACGCCCAGGGCGCGGCGTTGCTGTCGCAGCAGGCGAGCCGCGAAGCCAACATCCTGGCATTCAACGACGTGTTCCTGCTGATCGGCGTGCTGGCGGTCATTGCCGTGATCTGGTCGATCCTCGTCCGCTGGCGCATCCGCCGCTCGGGCGAGGAATCGCCGCTCATCACGCTGCAGCGCATGCAGCAACAGGCTGCCGCCGATGGCGCGGCCTCCACCCCTGCGAGGACATCCTGAATGGCAGACGCGAACAGCAACCCACAACCGGCACCGCCGCCCGATGTGACGAGCGGGGCGCCTTCGGACAGCTGGCGCCCGGCCCGCCCGAGCGGGGCGAGGCTTGCGCTGGTCGTGGTGGCGCTGATCGGTGCGGTCGCCGCCGTTCTCTATGCCTGGCACCTGCCACCCTTCGGCGGAGCGTCGGAATCGACCGACAATGCCTATGTCCGCGGCAAGGTCACCGTGATCAGCCCGCAGGTCAGCGGCTATGTCACGCAAGTCCTCGTCAAGGACTTCGCCCGCGTGCGCAAGGGCGAGGTCATCGCAAGGATCGACGACCGCCAGTACCGCGCGAGGGTCGAGCAGGCGCGCGCGAACCTCGCGGCGCAGGAGGCCGCGCTCGCCAATTCGCAGCAGTCCGAACGCTCGCGCAAGGCCGCGCTCGGCGGACAGGATGCGGCGGTCGCGAGCGCGCAGGCGCAACTCGCCAAGGCGCAGGCCGACATGCAGCGCGCGAGCGCGCTGGTCCGCGACGGTTCGATCTCCGAGCGCGAGCGCGACCAGACCCGCGCTGCGCTGCTGGCGGCCGAGGCGGCCGTGCGCCAGGCGCAGGCTGCGCGCGGTGTGGGCGAGCAGGACGTTCGCAGCGTGCTCGTCGGCCGTGGCGGACTCGCCGCGAGCGTCGAAGCCGCGCGCGCACAACTCCACGCCGCGCAAGTCGATCTCGAGAATACGGTGATCCGCGCCCCCGAGGACGGCCAGCTGTCGGAAGTGGGCGTGCGGCTCGGCGCCTTCGTGACGGCGGGCACCCAATTGCTGTTCCTGGTTCCCGACGAGGTCTGGGTCATCGCCAACTTCAAG
This sequence comes from Novosphingobium huizhouense, assembly GCF_020179475.1. Taxonomy (GTDB): domain Bacteria; phylum Pseudomonadota; class Alphaproteobacteria; order Sphingomonadales; family Sphingomonadaceae; genus Novosphingobium; species Novosphingobium huizhouense. The sequence continues at coordinate 70,030 of NZ_JAILXZ010000002.1, forward strand.
GAAGCGCAGACGGGCCGGATGGCGGTCGGGCAGCGGGCGCGCTTTACCGTCGACGCGCTCGACAGCGCGGAACTGACCGGGCGGGTCGAGAACATCGCGCCGGCGGCGGGGTCGGAGTTCGCGGTGCTCAAGGCCGACAACGCGACCGGCAATTTCGTCAAGGTGGCGCAGCGGATCGCGGTGCGGATCCGGCTCGACCCGGGCCAGCCGCTCGCGCGGCGGCTGCGACCGGGCATGTCGGTCGAGGCGCGCGTGGATACCGTGCGATGAGGAGCACGATCGGCGGAGCGCTGGTCCTTTCGCTGCTTGCCACGGCCTGTGCCGGACCGTCGGTGCGGACCGCTGCCGTGGCGCCGGTGGTCCCGCCGGCGGCTTGGCGGGTCGATCCCGGGCAGGGCGCGCCGATCGACGCGCAATGGTGGCGCAGCTTCGGCGATCCGCGGCTCACGGCGCTGGTCGAGGCGGCGCTCGCGCGCAATGCCGACATCGCCATCGCGGCGGCACGGGTGCGCGAAGCGCGCGCGCAACAGGCGCTCGCGCGGTCGGCGTTGCTGCCGACGCTCGACGCTGCGGCGAGCGGCGCGGATTCGCGCAGCATCAATCCGTTCGGCCAGGCGGTCGAGCAGCAGGCCGCGCAGCCCCAGCTTCAGGCGGCATGGGAGCTCGACCTGTTCGGCCGGCTGTCCGATCAGGTCAGCGCGGCGCGCTCGGCCTGGCTCGCCAGCCAGGCGGCGCGCGATGCAGCGCGCCTGTCGGTCGCCTCGGCCACGGCCAGCGCTTACGTCACGCTGCTGGCGCTCGACGATCGGCTCGCGGTCGCGCGGCGGACGGCGGCGATCCGCAAGGGGTCGCGCGACCTGATCGCCCGGCGGGTGCAGTTCGGCTATTCGCCCAAGCTCGAACTTCAGCAGGCCGAGGTCGACTACCAGTCGGCGTTGCTGCTGGTGCCGGCCCTCGAACAGGCGCGCGCGCGGCAGGAAAACGCATTGAGTGTGCTCGTCGGGACCCAGCCCGGGCCGATCGAGCGCGGGGCCGGGCTTGCGGCGCTGACCAGTCCTGCCTTGCCCGACACGATGCCGTCCGAATTGCTGCGCCGGCGACCCGACGTTGCCCAGGCCGAATGGCAGCTCGCTGCAAGCGACAGCAATCTGGCGGCGGCGCGCAAGCGCTTCCTGCCGCAAGTGCGGCTGTCGGCCTCGGCCGGCGCCGCCTTTTCCTCGCTGCTCGATGGCCCGATCGGCCTGTGGTCGGTGGGCGGCAGCGTGCTTGCGCCGTTGTTCGAAGGCGGACGGCTTCGCGCTGGCGCCGAAACCGCCGCTGCGCAGCGCGATGCCGCCGCGTTCGCCTACCGCAAGGCGGCGCTCGCTGCCTTCCGCGACGTGAACGACGCCCTCGCTGCCGTCGAAGCGCTCGACCGCCAGGTGCAGATCCAGACGCGCCAGCGCGATGCGCTTGCCGAGGCCGACCGCCTCGCGACGAACCGCTATCGAGAAGGCTACTCGCCGCTGCTCGAGCAACTCGATACGCAGCGCGGCCTGTTGAGCGCGGAGTTGGCCCTGATCCAAACGCGCGCCGACGCGCTCGCCGCCCGCATCAGCCTTTACCAGGCGCTGGGCGGCGGATGGTCGATGGACGGCGCGGCGACGATGCCGGCTGCGGACTGACCGCGCGCGCTGTCAGCCGTTCGCCGCGCGCGCGGCAGGCGGGTGGAGCGTGGCGAGAAGATCAGCAACCTCGCGCCCATGGATGGGGCGGCTGATCAGGTAGCCCTGGATCATGTCGCAGCCTTCGCTGCGCAAAGCTTCGAGCAGTTCCTGCGTCTCGACCCCTTCGGCCAGGGTCTCCATGCCCAGCGCGTCGGCGAGCGTGGTGATGGCGCGGACGATGGCGTGCGCATTGCCGCCATCCTCGAGCGCGCGCACGAAGCTCTGGTCAATCTTGATCTTGTCGAACGGGAACGAGCGCAAGTAGCTGAGCGAGGAGTAGCCCGTGCCGAAGTCGTCGAGCGCGACGCGGACGCCGAGCGCCTGGAGCGAATGGAGGATTTTGAGCGTCTTCTCGACATTGCCGATGAAGACGCTTTCGGTAATCTCCAGTTCGAGGCGCGAGGCGGGCAGGCCGCTCTGCACCAGGGCCTGGGCAATGCACGCCGTCAGTCCCTCCGAGGCGAGCTGGCGCGGAGAGATGTTCACTGCGACCGAGATGTCGTCCGGCCACAGCGCCGCTTGCCGGCAGGCTTCGCGCACCGCCCACTCGCCCATCTGCACGATCAGGCCCGATTCCTCGGCGATGGGGATGAAGGTCGCCGGGCTGACCGTCCCGAATTCGCGGTGGGGCCAGCGCATCAGCGCCTCGAACCCTTTCACCCGGTTCTGCGAAATCGAGAACAACGGCTGGAAATGAAGCTCGAACTCGCCGTCGCGGATCGCGTGGCGCAGGTCGATCTCCATGCGGCGGCGGTTGCTCGCCGCAGCGTCCAGCGCAGGCTCGAAGAAATGGTAGGCGCCCTTGCCGTCGCTCTTGGCGCGATAGAGCGCAAGGTCGGCGCTCTTGAGCAGCGCATCGGCGCCGTGTCCGTCCTGCGGGCCGATCGCGATGCCGACGCTCGCGGACATGAGCACGGTGCGCCCGTCGACCATGGTCTCGCTGTTTAGCGTGAGTTCGAGGCGACGGGCGAGCACGGTGCAGTCCTCGGCCGGATCGAGCCCTGCGAGGAGCAGGCCGAATTCGTCCCCGCCGAAGCGGGCGACCATGGCATCGGGAAAGCGTTCCTGCAGCGATTGCGCGACGTGCCGGAGCAACTGGTCGCCGACCGGGTGGCCCATCGTGTCGTTGATCGCCTTGAAATCGTCGACATCGATGAACGCCACGAAGGTGCGGTGGCCTTCGTTTTGCCTCGAAACCGCCCGCTCGAGCTTCTCGATGAAGAAGCGGCGGTTTGGCAGGTCGGTCAGTGGATCGTGGAGCGAGGCGTGGAGAACCTGCTGTTCGCGTTCGTCGACCGCGTCGACCATCGCGTTGAAGCTGTCGGCGAGCGAGCGCACCTCGATCGCGCCCTCTACCCGGACCTTGGCGACGGCCCCGCCTCCGTAGGCCTTGGCGGCCTCGGCGAGCGACTTGAGCGGTTTCGCGATCCCGTGCGATAGCCGGATCGCCGCCCATGCACCGGCAAGCACGCCGACGAGGCAGATCAGTAGCAGGACGGCCCGCAGGCCGTTGTAGCGCGCCAGCGAAGCGGCCAGCGAGTGGGTGAGGACAAGTCGCGGGTTGTGCCCGGCCTCGAGGCTCGCGATCGGAGAGACCCGCACGAGGGCGTCGCCGTTGGCAGTCCCGACCCGGGCAATCGCGCCAAGCGGAGCGGTGGCGAGATCTTTCGGCAGCGACGATTTGTCGGCCACCCGGGCTCCGACGGGGACGGCCGAGAGCCGCGCGAGCTGCTCCATGTCGCGTGGGCCGAGCGTGTTCACCAGCACCAGCCAGCCGGCGAGGTCGGGCATGCGGATCGGAACCGCGGCGGCCAGCGCCTGCGTGCCGGCAAAGGTGACGACGCCGCGGTCCGCGCCGTCTTCGAGGCGTGGCAGCAAAGCGGTTCCGCGGATGGTCTGTCCGGCGCCGGAAGCAATCACGCTCCCGTCCAGCCGCACGACCGCCACTTCGCTGACCGAGGCCCGGTCGCGCAAGCTTTGCAGGGCGGACGCGAGCGTTGCGGCATCGTCGGTGGCAAGGGCTTCGCGGAACCCGAAATCCCGCGCGACGACTTCGCCTGCTTGCGCCATCTGCCGCTGTCGGGTGGCGATGATCTGGTCGAACACGCGCGCGCTCGCAGCGAGATCGCGCTGCGCAGCCTCCTGTGCGAAGATGCTGATCCCCGATCCCGCGACCAGGATGGTGACCGCCATGACTCCGGCGAGCAGGGCGGCGTAGAGCAACGCGATGCGCCCGCCCAGCGTGTCGAACCGGCGCCCGACGAACTCGACCGGCCAGCTGCGCGCCCTGCTGCGCTTGCGGGCTTGCCGCCGTGTCACCGCGCCCCCGTCGCGCGCAGTGCAAGGGCGATCCGCGCCCGCTTGTCGGCATCGAGCTGCAGCCTGCCGCGCCACTCGTTGTTCGCGCCGCGGATGGCCGGATGCCACACGACGACCGAATAGGTGCCCGGGGCCAGGCCCTCGATCCGGGCAAGGCCGTTGAGGTCGGTCAGCGCCGCATAGGGCGTGTCGGTCACGCGGATGTAGCCGCGCATCTGGTCGTGGATGTTGCAGCCCAGCGCGATCGATCCGGCGACCTTGAATTGCTGGGTTCTCGTCTGGTCGTGGCCGTAGAGATCGATCTTGAACGGGCCCGGCTTGGAGAAGCTGTAGATCGAGTGGCGGACGGTATCGAGATTGGGGAATGCGACGACCGCGCCGCGCGGAACGATCAAGGTTCCGGGGACGAAGGCCTGATCGCGTTGCGCCATCGCATTGCGCCAGCGGAATGCGGGGCGGCGCGTGTCGCCGGGCGGCGGCGCGATCTCGATCACCGCGTCCCGCACCGGCAGGCCGGCCGCATCCACCACCTGCAGCGGCAGCACCGCGGGCGGCGCGGCCGACAGGGTAAGCGGGACGAGGCCCAGACCGGCAATCCGCAGGGCGAGCGTCGGGACTCGGTGCTTGGAGGTGGCAGGCATGAGCGCTGCATTGGGGCAAAATCGCTAAGATATTCGAAACTGCCGCGTTGCGCCTGTTTAGGAGTCTCTAACGCTTCGCGGTTAACGCACGCCGGGTCCAGGCGAACACGGTACTCTTTTCGATGCGCGACTTTCTTCAGGCGCGGGCTCGCGTAGGCGCGGTCGTCCACCTGGTACTCCAATGGGGCGCGATCGCGCTGGCCTTGCTCTCGGCCACCCCGGTACGGGCCGACGCCCTGGTCGACGGTGGAAAGCTGGTCCTGACGCAAGGCATCTCGTCCATCGAAGGCGCGAGCGGCGGGGGGCTCGCCAGTTGGGCTACGATCGCCGGGATGGAGACGAACCGGGGGATCGGCCTGTCGGGCCACGTGACCGGGATCGCGCTGCCCGACTATGGCTGGCAGAGCCATGGCGTGGCGATCGGGATCAAGGACCGGCTCGAATTGTCCTACGCCCGGCAGAACTTCGACACCCGTAGGGTCGGCGCCGCGCTCGGGCTCGGCAGAGGCTTCCGCTTCAACCAGGACATTTACGCCGCCAAGCTGAAACTCGCGGGCGACCTCGTCTACGGCCCCGCGCTGCTCCCGCAGATCAGCATCGGCGTGCAGCACAAGCGCAGCCTCGACCCGGCGATCGTCAAGGCGGTCGGAGCGGGCTCGGCCAGCGGAACCGACTTCACCGTCAGCGCGACAAAGCTGTTCCTTTCGAAAAGCGTGCTCGCCGACGCAACCGTGCGACTGACCAAGGCGAACCAGTTCGGCCTTCTCGGGTTCGGAGGGCCGCGCCGCTCGGCGCGCTCGGTGCAGTTCGAAGGCTCGGTCGCCTACATGCTGACGCCGCGGCTGGTCGTCGGCGCGGAATACCGGACCCGGCCCGACAACTTGCGGTTCGCGCGGGAAAACGATGCCTACGACGGCTTCGTCGCGTGGGCGGTGAAGCGCAACGTGACCGTCACTGCCGCCTTTGCCGACGTTGGATCGGTGGCGACCGTCAAGGGCCAGCGCGGCGCGTTGCTGTCGCTCCAGCTGGCGATCTGACGGAGATGGCGATGCCCTTCATCCTTGCCCTGGCCCTCGCCGCCGCCGGCGATGCCCCCGCTGCCGCAGCCCCCGAACCTGCCGCCGCAGCGCCTGCTGCCGAAGCGGAAACCGGGGTCGCGCAGGTCGCCCCCGAGGATCCGGCGAAGGTCGACTGGGAAAAGGAGTTCGGCGTGCCCAAGAAGGTGCGCGATCCGGTTACCGGCGAATTTCCCGTCGATCCCTATGTATCGTCGCCCGCCAATGCCGGAGGCTCCGCGTTCTCCGGGGACGCCATGGCCCGGGCGTTCGGCGGCAAGGACGGCATCCGTCGGATCGTCGACCGGTTCGTCGATCTCAATACCAGCGATCCGCGCATCGAGGCGATCTTCCGCAGCCACGACATGGTCCGCCTGCGCCGCACGCTTTTCGAGCAGTTCTGCTTCCTGCTCGGCGCGGGTTGCGCCTACACCGGCAGGGACATGAAGTCCTCGCACAAGGGGCTCGGGACCACCCGTGCCGATCTCAACGCGCTGGTCGAGAATCTCCAGCGGGCGATGCGCGAGGCCAAGGTCCCGTTCGCCGCGCAGAACCGCTTTCTCGCGAAACTGGCGCCGATGGACCGCGACGTGACCGAACGCTGACGCCGCTCGTCGGCTTGGCGCCGCAGCCGATCGCCTGCCGGTTGCAGGCGACGATCCGCTTTTTCCGTGTAAGAAGCGGAGTTCGGCTACGACCAAGTGCATGACGGCCGCGGATGGTGCGGCGCATGCGCGATACGGTCTCGGGGGGAAGCAATGCGGAACAGTTCGCCGGTTTTGCGCGCGATCGCGTGCAGCGCACTGGCAGTCGGCGGCGCCGTGCCGGCCTTGGCGCAGCAAGCCGGCGTGCAGATCGCGCTGGTCGACGAGGTCTCCGGCGCGCCGCTCGCAGGGACCGAAGTCCTCGTCGAAAACACCGACATCGGGTTTTCCCGAATCCTGCGGAGCGATGCGCGAGGGCTGGTGCGGCTGGAGGGCGTCCCGACCGCCGGGCGTTATCGCGTTCGCGTGGCGGGCGGGTCTGACGACGGCGCGGCCGAGATCCTGCTGCGCGCCAACACCACCAGCAGCGTGACGCTGCGATTGTCGCCCGCAAGCGCCACCCGGGATGCCGCGATCACGGTCAAGGGGCAGCGCGCAGTGACCAGGCTCAATGCGGTCGACGCCGAAGTCTCGGCCTCGCTGGATCATGGCGAACTGGTCGCGCTGCCGATCGAAGGGCGCGACGTCCTCGGCGCGTTGGTGCGCCTTCCCAATGTCGTGCCCTCGACGGGGTTCTTTGCGGAATCGCCTGCGATCTCGATCAACGGGGCGAACGGGCTCGATGCGAACTACCTGCTCGACGGGCTCGACAACAACGAGAATTTCCTCGGCGGCATCAAGTTTCCGGTTCCGCTGGGCTTCGTGCGGACCGTCAGCGTTCTCGCCAACTCCTATTCGGTGGCCTACGGCCGCACCGCGAACGGGGTGGTCAACTACACCTCGCCGTCGGGCAGCAACGACTTCCACGGCGAAGCTTATGCGCTGGTCCGCCCGGGCCGGCCGCTGGATTCGGCCTCGCCCTATCCGCGCCGCGACCTGACCGGCAACGCCGTGGGCGAGAGCTTCGAGCGCTACCAGGCAGGCGGCAGCATCGGGGGGCCAATCGCGCGCGACCGCACGTTCTTCTACGCCAATCTTGAATATACCCGCGACCGCAACGTCCAGGTGGTCGATGCGCCGGCGCTCGGCGCGGTGGGCAACGTCACGGGGCGCAACGAGGCGATCCTCGGGTCGCTGCGGATCGACCATCGCCTGACCGACGACTGGACCCTGGGGCTGCGGGCCAATATCGGTCGCGTCACCGTGGACAGGCCGGGCGGAAGCCTTGGCGGCGGCAACGTGACGTTCCCTTCGGCCGGATCCGACCAGCGGCGCTTCTCGACCCTTGTTGCGGCAACGGCAAGCTATGCGGGCGAGGCGTGGAGCTACGATGGCGCGGTCCAGTTCAGCCGCTTTCGCTGGGACTATGCCCGGCCCAAGGGTGAGGCGGGGCCCCAGGTTACCGTCCGCGACGCTTCCGGGCTGACCATCGGCGTACTCGGCAACCCGGGCTACGTGTTCAACGATCTGGAAAGGACCTGGCAGACCACGCACCGCCTTCAGCGCAAGCTCGACGCGCACAAGCTGAGCCTTGGCGCGGACTTGATCCATTCGGACTTCGCGCTGCTCGGCGGAGGCAATCCGCAGGGCAATTACACGCTCGACCTGACCGATGCGCAGGTGGCCGCGCTCGCCGGCAGCGGCAAGGGCCTTGCCCTGAGCGCGCAGGACGTGCTCGCGCTCGATCCGGCGGTCGCGAACTATTCGGTCGAGCTGCGTCCGCGCGCCTTCGGCACGGGGCAGACCCTGCTCGGGCTCTATGTCGAGGACGAATGGCAGGTCACCCCGCGGCTCACCGCCACCCTCGGGCTGCGCTGGGACTACGACAGCCTGACGGGCAAGGGCGGGAAGGGGGCCGATCTCGACAACTTCGCGCCGCGGCTCGCGCTCAACTACCGGCCCGACGCACGATCCTCCCTGCGGTTCGGGGCAGGGCTGTTTACCGGCAAGCTGCAATACTCGGTCAAATCCGACGCGCTCCAGCGCAACACGACGGCGCCCGGTTTCCTGTCGCAGCTGCGGGCGTTGCAGGGCAAGGGGCTGGTCCCGGCGGGGGTCGACCTTCGCAAGGTGACGTTCGACGGCAACCTCGCGGTCTCGCCCGCCTGCGCGACCGTCTCGGACTGCCCCGGTCCCGAGCGGGTCCAGGCCCTGCGTGACAGCGCCACGCTGGGCGAGGCGCGCATCCTCAACCCCGAAGGCTACCGCAGCCCGTGGAGCCTGCAGCTGAGCGCCGGCTATCAGGTGCAGGCGAGCGACACGCTGACGCTGAGCGCCGACGTGATCTACAGCCGTTCGCACAATCTGGTGCGGTTGCGCGATCTCAACGCGCCCGCGCCGTTCACGCCGAACCTTGCCGCACTGACCGACGCCAACATCGCCTTGCTCAAGGCGCAGCCCGACAATGCGAGCCGGTTCGCGCTCGCGCGCTCGCTCGGGCTGGTGCGCAGCCAGGCCGACGCCGACGCCACCCGTCCGGTCGCGTTGGTCGCCGGGGGAGCGCGGCAGATCACCGTCTCGGAGACGAAGGGCGAATCCGAATACAAGGCGCTGATCCTTCAACTGGACAAGGCGAAGGGCGACGACGCCTACGCCTTCCGCATCAGCTACACCCTGTCGAAGCTCACCAACGACACCGACGACATCAACTTCCGCGCGGCCAATTCCAACGACTACAGCACCGAATGGGGGCCATCGGCGAATGATCGGCGGCACGTGATCTCGGCGGTGGCCTATCTCTATCCGCTCGAAGGTCTCAGCATCAGTGTCGCCGGGCTGTTCCAGTCGGGGCAGCCGGTCAACCTGGTGCCCGACGCCCGGATCTTCGGGACGCAGGATCTCAATGGCGACGGTGCCTCGTTCGGCGAGAACTACGTCGGCAATTCGGATCGCTACCCCGGTGCGAAGCGCAATTCGGCGCGGCTGCCGTGGTCGGCGACCATCGATCTCGGTCTGCGCTATGCGCTTCCGGTGTTGGACGGGCGGCTTGAATTGAGCGCGGATGTGTTCAACGTGCTCGACACGAACAACCAGTCGGGCTTTGCCAATGCGGCAACGACCTCCAACCAGATCCAGTTTGGCGGGGGCGCGCCCTTCGTTCAGCGCAATGCCGGGCCGCCGCGCCAGTTCCAGTTCGGTCTGGCGTGGAAGTTCTGACGGCGGTGTGAAGGGGGAAGCGAGGAGATGGCGATCGTGCAGCAGCTACAAGGGCTGGTCGGCATTGCGCTGATCCTGGCCGTTGCCTGGGGGCTGTCCGAGAACCGGCAGGCGATGCCCGGTTGGCGCTGGATCGCCGGCGCGCTGGCGATGCAGATCGTCATCGCCCTCGCGTTCATCCGCGTGCCGCTGGTCTGGCGCGCGGTGGAGGCGATCAACCTCGGGGTCAGCGCGATCGAGAAGGCGACGCTGGCCGGCTCGTCCTACATGTTCGGCTACCTCGGCGGAGCGGAGCTTCCCTTCGTCCTGAAGCCGGGCGTTTCTCCGCCCATGGTCATCGCCTTCCAGGTGCTGCCGCTGATCATCGTGTTCTCGGCGCTCACCGCGCTGTTCTGGCACTGGGGCGTGTTGCGCTGGCTGGTCAACGGGCTGTCGTGGGTGCTGCGTCGCACGCTCGGCGTGACCGGCGTGGTCGGATTGAACGCCGGCGCCAACATCTTCCTCGGCGTGGTAGAGGCGCCGCTGATCGTGCGCTCGTGGTGCGCGACGATGTCGCGCGCGGAGCTGTTCGCGGTCATGGTGCTGTCGATGGCCAACATCTCTGGCGCCCTGCTGGTGCTCTACGCGACGACGCTCGCGCCGATCCTTCCCGATGCCGTGGGGCACATGATCGTTGCCTCGTTCCTCTCGCTGCCCGCGGCGATCCTCATCGCGCGCATGATGGTCCCCGAAACCGAGGGCGAACGCGACAGCAGCACGGCCGAGCCCGAGGTCCACTACGACGACACGATGGACGCCATCCTGCGCGGCACCACCGAAGGGGTGCAACTGGTGCTGGCGGTGATCGGGACGATCATCGTGATCTTCGCGCTGGTCAACCTCGCGGACCAGATCCTCGCCAACCTGCCGCTGGTCGAGGGCGCGCCGCTCACGCTGCGGCGGCTGTTCGGATGGCTGTTCGCCCCGTTCATGTGGGCGATCGGCGTGCCCTGGCGCGAGGCGGGGGCGGCAGGCGCGCTGATGGGCACGAAGACCATCCTCAACGAATACGTCGCCTACCTGCAATTCGCACAAGTTCCTGCAGGGACGTTCTCGTCACGCACCGCCCTGATCGTGACCTACGCCTTGTGCAGCGTCGCCAACCTTGCCAGCGTTGGCCTGCTGGTGACGACGATCGGCACGCTCGCTCCGCAGCGGCGGCGCGAGGCGGCGCAGCTGGGCATGAAGAGCTGGCTGGCCGGCAACCTCGCATCGGGCATGTGCGGCGCGGTGATCGGGCTGGTCACGCTGCCGGGATAGGAAGCCTGCGAAGATGTTCGATGCCCGCCTGCGCCCGCTGATCGACCCACCGCTCAACCGCTTGGGAGCGTGGCTCGCTGCGCTCGGGCTTTCCGCCAACGCGGTGACGTTCGCCGGACTGGCGGTGGGGCTCGCCGCGGGTGTCGCCGTCGCTCTCGGACACACCGGGCTGGCGCTGGCGCTGGTCTGCGCCAATCGCCTGCTCGACGGCCTCGACGGCGCGATCGCGCGGGCGACGAGGCTCACCGACTGGGGCGGCTATCTCGACATCGTGGTGGACTTTGCGTTCTACGTCGCCGTTCCGGTGGGATTTGCCGTGCAATCGCCGGCGAACCTGCTGCCCGCCGTCCTGCTGATCGCCAGCTTCACGCTGACCGGGACGAGCTTCCTTGCCTTCGCGACGATCGCGGCCAAGCGCGGGCTCGAGACCAGCGCGCACGGGCGCAAGAGCTTCTTCTACAACACGGGGCTTGCCGAAGGCAGCGAAACGATCGCCGCCTTCGTCGCGATGTGCCTTCTGCCGGACCGCTTTCCGCAGATCGCCTGTGCCTACGCCGCCCTGTGCGTGGCGACGGTGGTGCAGCGCACCCTCGTCGCCCGCGCGACGTTCGCTCAGGAACCCTGAAGTTCGGCCAGGAAGGCGCGGATCCGCTTGGCGTTGACGCCCATGTCGGACACGCCGATGCGGCTCACCGAACGCACGTCGACAAGGCTGGCCGCCCCGCCATCGACCGGCGCCGCGCGGACCGCGATGTCGTCGTGGAAGCGGATGTACGAAACAGACGCCGTCGCCTCGAGCTTGCCCGCGGCCGAATCCTCGAGCGCGATCTCCCAGCCCTGTTCCCTGGCGATCCGCGCCGCATCGGCGATCACCTGCGCGGGCGCCTTGGCGATCCGAACCGGCTTGAGATCGCCGTAGGCGGCGGCGTGGAGCTTGCGCCAGTTGTCGACCGTGCCGACGCCGGTCAGGTTGTCGGCCCGCAGCGGCAGCTTGGTGAACTGCGGCGGATTGGCAAGGTCGGTGGTGATGTCGTGGATTGCCGGCACCGAACCCGACATCGCCGGACGCGTCACGATGAACGCCACGAACGGCGCCGACAGGACCAGCGCGAGAATGGCGCGGCCGCGGGTCGGCGTCGGGCGCCGCAGGTTGAGCACGAGGCCGATCAGGCCGAGCACGAAGGCCAGCAGCGCAAGCAAAGCGCCCAGCGCAAGGCCGCCGAAACCGACGATCTTGGGAATGATGTCGTAGCGCCCCAGGGTCAGACCGACCCCGGCGACGACGAGACCGGAGATGGCGAGCGCGCGCGCCCAGGTGCTGAACCGCCGGGTCCATTTCGCTTCGGTCGTATTGCTGGTCATTGATGCCCCTCCTGCTTGCCGTCGATCGTGCTTCCATCGTCGGACTTGTCCCCGGTCCACCGATCGGCCCGGGCTTCGCGTCCGTTTGGTCGGCCGTCGCGGCGCAATCTTACACGTACGCAGCCGATCTCCACAAAAGTTCGCGATGTCGAAAACGCTGTAAGGTTTTCGCCGATGGTGCGACCAAGCTAGCACGGATCGGGGGACACCAGGGCGATGCAGCCTCACAGGCAAGCGACATACAGCCAGTGGCAACGGGCGCCGGACAGGCCGACGCGCCCCGTGCAGCTGCTTCTTGCAGGGGGTGGCCACGCGCACCTTGGCGTGCTGCGCGAATGGATCGCGAGGCCTCCGCAGGGAATGGAAACCTGCCTCGTCTCCAGCGAACGCCATGCGCTCTATTCGGGAATGATTCCGGGCTGGGTCGCCGGCGCGGTTCCGCTCGAGAGAATGCGCATCGACCTCGCCCCGCTAGCGGCGCGTGCCGGCGCCCGTTTCATCCGCGCATCGCTGGGCGCAGTGGATGCGGCAAACCGCACGGTCGTCCTCGAGGACGGCGAGACGCTGCCCTTCGACCTGCTGTCGGTCGCGACCGGCGGCGACGTCGACACGTCGAGCCTGGCCGAGCTCGGTGAACGGCTGCTGCCGGTCCGCCCGATGCACGATTTCGTCGCGCGCTGGCCTGCCGTCCGCTCGGCCGTGCGCGCCGGCCGCGGGCAGCGGATCGTCGTCGTCGGTGGCGGAGCGGCCGGCGTCGAACTGGCGCTGGCGGCGCAGCGGGCGCTGGCGGGAAGCACCGCGGCGCCGGTCGTGCTGTTGACCGACGAACCCCGCTTGCTGCCGGGCCATGCTTCGCGCGCCGGAGATTTCGCGCGCACGCGGCTCGAGCGCGCACGGGTCGAGATCGTCACCGGCTATGGCGTCGGAACGCCCGACGGCGTCCTTCTCGCAGACGGACGGCTGATCCCTGCGGCATGCGTGATTGCGGCGACAGGGCCCCGATCGCCGCGCTGGCTGCGTGGATCGGGCCTCGCTCTCGACGATGGCGGCTTCATCGCGGTCGGGCCGGACTTCCGCAGCGTGTCGCAGCCTTGCGTATTCGCGGCGGGCGACATCGCGGGCCGCGTCGACAACCGCCTGTCGCACAACCTTTCGCGATCGGGTGTCCATGCCGTCCGGGCGGGACCCGTTCTCGCGGAGAACCTCCGGCGTGCGGCGCGACGGGACGAAGCTCCGCTGCGCCATTATCGTCCGCGCCGCCACAGCCTCTACCTGATCGCGACCGCCGATGGCTCGGCGATCCTGTCGTGGGGCCGGGCGGTGATGGAGGGGCGTTGGGCGAACTGTCTCAAGTCGCGCATCGACCGCAGGTTCGTCCAGCGCCATGCGCGGCTCGGCCTTGGCGTGGCGGGGGCGGCATGGACAAGGTAAGCCCCCGCACCCTGCCCGCGAGCCAGCCGACGGTCATCGTCATCGGCGACGAGTTCCTGCGCGCGGTGCGTCCGGACCTTCTGCGGTTTGCCAGGATGCAGCTCGGCAACGACGACGAAGCCGAGGACGCGGTGCAGGAAGCGATCGCTGGCGCGCTGCGCAACGCGCGCGCGTTCCGCGCCGAAGCCGCGCTCAAGACCTGGCTCATCGCCATTCTCAAGAACAAGGTTGCCGACATCCTGCGGCAAAGGCGGCGCGCACCCGTCAACGAAAGCCAGCTTTCCCCGCTGGCCGACGACGAGCCGGTGCCCGACCTGTTCAACCGCTTCGGGGTCTGGCGCAACGCCGCGCGCCCCGCGGCCTGGGAAGACCCCGAGGCGGCCATTCACAGCCGCCAGTTCCTCAAGGTGTTCGACGCCTGCCTCAATTGCCTGCCGCCGCAGCAGGGCCGCGTCTTCCTGATGCGCGAAGTCGTCGAACTGGCGGTGGAGGACATCTGCAGTGAGCTCGGGCTGACGACCGCGAATGTCTACGTGATCCTGCACCGCGCGCGGCTCGCGCTGCGCGACTGCATGGAAAAGAGCTGGTTCTCGCGAAAGGCGCAAACCCCATGAACTGCCACGACGCGACCTTCCTGCTCTCGCAGCAACGAGAGCGCGAGCTCACGCGGCTGGAGCGGCTGCGGGTCAGGATCCACGCGGTCGTTTGTCCCGCCTGCGCCCGCTTCGGCGAGCACGTCGACGCCTTGGGCGAGGCGGCGCGCAACTACGCGCGTTCGGGCGACGAACCTTCGAACGAAAGCAGGGGAGCAGCAGAATGAAGCGTTTGGCCATCCTCGTCGCGCTGGCCGCGGCGCTCGCCGCGTTCGTCCACTTCGACGTGGCGCACATGCTCACGCTCGCCAATCTCAAGGCGCAACAAGGTTCGATCGATGCGGCCTACCACGCATCGCCGGTGCAGGTCGCCGGGCTGTTCGTGCTGCTCTACGTAGTGTTGACCGCGATATCGTTTCCGGGCGCTGCGATCCTGACGCTCGCGGCAGGCGCGATCTTCGGGTTGGGCATGGGCCTCGTGCTCTCCTCGTTCGCATCGACCATCGGCGCCACGCTGTCGTTCCTGTCGTCGCGCTACCTGTTCCGCGACGCCGTGCAGAAGCGGTTCGGGGACCGGTTGAAGGCGCTCAACGCTGGGGTCGAGCGAGACGGTGCGTTCTACCTGTTTTCGCTGCGGCTGGTGCCGATCTTCCCGTTCTTCATGATCAACCTGGCGATGGGCCTCACTCCGATCCGGGTCTGGACCTTCTTCTGGGTCAGCCAGCTGGGAATGCTGCTCGGCACCGCCGTCTACGTGAACGCCGGAACCCGGTTGGCGGAGATTTCGAGCCTGCGGGACGTCGCCTCGCCTGCGCTGCTGGCGTCGTTCGCGGCGCTCGGATTGCTGCCCTGGGCGGGCAAGGCGATCATGGGGGCGATCAGGCGGCGGCGGATCTATGCGCGGTTCACCCGCCCGCGCCGCTACGACCGCAACATGGTGGTGATCGGCGCCGGCGCGGCCGGCCTCGTTACCTCGATCATCGGCGCGACCGTCAAAGCCAAGGTCACGCTGGTCGAGGCGCACAAGATGGGCGGCGATTGCCTCAACTATGGCTGCGTGCCGAGCAAGGCGCTGATCAAGAGCGCGCGGGTGGCCGACCAGATCCGTCACGCCGGCGCCTTCGGCATCGCGGGCGGCGAGCCCGAGGTCGATTTCCGTGCGGTGATGGCGCGGGTCCGCGACGTGATCACCGCAATCGAGCCGCACGACAGCGTCGAGCGCTACACCGGTCTCGGCGTCGACGTGGTCCAGGGCTATGCGCGGATCGTGGACCCCTGGCGGGTGGAGATCGCGCGGAACGACGGCACGACGCAAATTCTCACCACCCGCTCGATCGTCATCGCCGCGGGCGGCGAGCCGGTGGTGCCGCCGCTCCCCGGCATCGAGCAGTCGGGCTACCTTACCAGCGATACGCTCTGGGACGCGTTCGCGAACCTGGACCGCGTGCCCGAGCGCATCGTGGTGCTGGGTGGTGGCGCGATCGGCTGCGAGCTGGCGCAGGCGCTGGCGCGGCTCGGCGGCAAGGTCACGCAGGTCGAGATGACCGACCGGGTGCTGGCGAGCGAAGACGACGAAGTTTCGGACCTCGCGAAGGCGGCGCTCGAAGGCAGCGGGATCGAGGTCCTGACCGGGCACAAGGCGCTGCGCATCGATGGTGCAGCGCAAGGGCGGCGGATCGTCGTCGAAGGACCGCAGGGAGAGCGTGCAATCGCGTTCGACGCGCTGATCGTCGCGGTCGGCCGCAAGGCTCGCCTGACCGGCTATGGTCTCGAGGAGCTCGGCATCGCGACCGAACGCACGGTCGTTACCGACGAGTATCTCGCCACCGAGTTTCCGAACATCTTCGCGGCCGGTGACGTAGCAGGGCCTTTCCAGTTCACGCACACCGCCTCGCACCAGGCATGGTACGCCGCCGTCAACGCGCTGTTTGGCCAATTCCGCAAGTTCAAGGCCGACTACCGCGTGATCCCGCGCACGACCTACATCGATCCCGAAGTCGCGCGGGTGGGGCTCAACGAGCGGGAGGCCAAGGCGCAGGGCATTCCTTACGAAGTCACCACCTATCACCTCGACCACTTCGAACGCGCGATCATGGAGGGCGCCACGACCGGCTTCGTCAAGGTGTTGAGCGTGCCGGGCAAGGACCGCATTCTCGGCGTCACCATCGTCGGCGAACACGCGGGCGAACTGATCGGCGAATACGTCCTCGCGATGAAGCACGAGCTCGGTCTCAAGAAGATCATGAGCACGATCCACGCCTATCCGACGATGATCGAAGCCAACAAGTTCGCTGCCGGCGAATGGCGCCGGGCCCATGCGCCGCAGGGACTGCTCCGCTTCGTCGAGCGCTACCACGCCTGGCGGCGCGGCTGAGCGGAGCAGGTCCCCGTCGACCGCGATCGGCGTACGGCATTGCGTGAAGGCGCACCCGTCATCGCCGAACAGAAGCGCGATGGCCGCATCGCGCTTCGCCGCCGGCAGCGCGGACAGCGCTTCCCACCCTTTCTCGCCGAATGCGCCGCCGAACCCAGCGATGGTCTGGCGCGGGGTGTCCACCCGGATCTGCGCACTGATCGGGAACAGGTTTCCGGTCGCCGGCTGCAGTTCGGGCACGGTCAGGTCATGCGCTGCTACGGCATCTCCGCGCGCGACGCGTACCATTGCGGCGCACGCGTGCCCGGTGGCGCTGCCGTCGCCAGCGCGCCGGTCGCGACAAGGCCGAGGGCTTCGCGACGGTTGACGCCTTCGCCGGTCATTGTCCGTCCTTCCAGCTGCGGGCGGCAAACCGTACCTTGACGACCGGGCCAAGCTCCATCGCGTTGGCGCCGAGGGCAAAGCCGTATTCCCCGCCGGGCATGTCCCAGCCGCCGTCCTCCCAGTCGGCAAGAAGGCGCGGATCGATCTTGACGGTCACCGTCCGCGACGCGCCCGGCGCGATCGAGACCCTCTGGAAGCCCACCAGCCGGCGCTTTGCCTCGGCCCCGCGCGACACCAGGTAGACCTGCCCGACATCGTCCCCGGCGATCTTGCCCGTGTTGGTGAGCGTGAAGCTCGCCGAAAGGCCGGAGACCTTGAGGCCGCTCCGCGCGAACGTGGTGTAGCTCAGCCCGTAGCCGAACGGGAACAGCGGCGTGGCTCCCTTTCGCGCGAACCACCGGTAGCCGACGTCGGAACCTTCGATGTCGTAGTCGGTCGCGAGCTTGTCCTTGCCCGGCTCCGCATCACCGGCGAAGTTGGGTTCGACCCAGTCGCTCCCGTCGAGCTTTGGCCGCGGAAGCTGGGCGACGCTGGCAGGGAAGGTGACCGGCAGGCGCCCGCCGGGATTGGCGTCGCCGAACAGGACCGAGGCGATCGCATCGCCGCCTCGCGCGCCGGGATACCACGCTTCGACCACGCCCGCGACGCTGCCCAGCCACGGCATGGCGATCGGCCCGCCGGTCTCGAGCACGACGATCGTCCTGGGATTGGCCGCGGCCACGGCGGCAATCAGCGCATCCTGGCCGTCGGGAAGCGACAGGTCGGGCTGGTCGAGGCCCTCCGTCCGCCATTCGGTGGCAAACACGATGGCGACTTCGGCCTGCTTCGCCTTTTCCACCGCGTCGGCGATGTAGCGCCCGTCGCGGAACGTGATCGCCGCCTGCGGTGCAGCGGCCTTGATCGCCTTCAGCGGGGCAGAGCCATGATAGCTCTGCTGCATCAGCGCCGCGAACGGGCCGTCGTCGCCCAGCGAGCGGGTGGCGGCAGGGCCCTTGGCGTCGTGCACCAGGCTGGAACCGGACCCGGCCACCACGCCCGTGTCGGCATAACCGCCGATGACGGCGATCGACTTGATCGTCTTGGCGAGGGGCAGGGCGCCCGAATTCTTCAGCAGGACGATGCCCTGCGTCGCGGTTTCCTGCGCGATCCTTGCGTTCGCGGCGAAGTCGATCGCGCCGCCGGGCTTCGCCGGGTTCTTGTCCAGTCCTGCGGCGTAGATGGCTGTCAGGATGCGCTTGTTCATGTCGTCGAGCCGCGCCGCCCAGGCGGGATCGCCTGACGCCTTCGCCTTGAGCTGGTCTCCGAAGAACACCTGCTTGTCGAGCTGTTCGCCCGATTGCTGGTCGAGCCCCTTGATCGCGGCGTCGACCCCGGGGACCGCGCCCCAGTCGGACATCACGAAGCCCTTCCAGCCCCACGACTGCTTGAGAACCTTGTTGAGCAACCAGTCGCTGGCGCAGGCCTGCTCGCCATGGACTCGGTTGTAGGCGCACATGACCGAGCCGGGCTGGCCTCGCTCGATGCCGATCTGGAACGCGAGCAGATCGCTTTCGCGTGCGGCAGCTTCCGAGATCTTGACGTCGACGTACTTGCGCCCGGTTTCCTGCCCGTTCAGGGCGAAGTGCTTGATCGTGCTGATGATGTGGTTCGACTGGATGCCGCGGATGGCCGCCCCGACGAGTTCGCCCGAGAGCAGCGGATCTTCCGCAAGATACTCGAACGTGCGGCCGTTGCGGGGATCGCGCATCAGGTTGACGCCGCCCGCCAGCAGCACGTTGAACCCCTTGGCGCGCGCCTCCGCGCCGATCATCGCGCCGCCCCGATAGAGCAGGTCGGGATTCCACGTCGCGGCCTGGGCAAGGCCCGATGGCAGCGCGGTCGCTCCGTCCTTGCGCAAGCCGCCGACCCAGGCGACGCCGAGCGACGCGTCGGTCTCGGTGAGGGCCGGAATGCCAAGCCGCGGAATTCCGGGGATGTAGCCCGCGCCCGGCACCGCTTCGGGGGGGATCACGGTGCCGGGGAAGAAGGGCAGGGCCATCGGGCCGTGCGTGAGCAGAAGCTTCTCGTCCGGGGTCATCTGCTTGGCCGTGGCGGCTGCGCGGGCCTCGGCTGCCGCCAGATCCGCCTTGGGCGCCTCTTGCGCCAGGGCGAAATGCTGCGTCGTGGCGACCATGGCCGCGCCGGCCAAGAGGATGCGCGATGTGGACATGCAAGCTCCTGCTTAGAAAAGGAATGAAGAACCGGGTGCCTGAAAAAATTGGGTTGCGGTCCGAAGACCGCAACCCAGTTCAGGGTGGAGAGGATCAGAACTTGACGCCGGCGCGGACGCCGTAAGTGCGCGGCGCTTCGATGAACACGCCGGCGCCGATACCGGCAGTCAGCGTTCCTCTCCGACGGCGGTCTGTATCCTCCGCTCGAGCATGGTGTTGACCCAGTATGGCAGCGCTGTCAAGACTGCGCTGTCAATCCCTGTTCCTTTTCGCAGGGGGGATGACGATATGCAGGGAAGCGTCCATAAGTCGGCGCATGAAGAGGATGTCCGCGCAAACCATGCGATCACGGCAGGCGAATTCGAGTCACGCGACCATGCAGGATGTCGCACGGTACGCGGGCGTTTCGCTCAAGAGCGTCAGCCGCGTCGTCAACCGCGAACCGCACGTCTCGGCCAAGTTGCGGGCCAAGGTGGAGGATGCGATCGCTGCGCTCGCCTACGTGCCCGATGTCGCGGCGCGTTCGCTGGCGGGGTCGCGAACCTTCATCATCGGCCTGCTGTTCGACAATCCTAGCCCGAACTACACGATGAAGGTGCAGGCCGGGGTCTACCGCGCCTGCACCGAGCACGGCTATCACCTGCGGATCGATAACATCAACTCGAACTGCAGCGCCGAGGATCTCGAGCAGCGCCTCGATGCGGTCGTTCGCAACGGTCGGTCCGACGGGTTCATCCTGACCCCGCCGCTGACCGACAATGCCCAGATCCTCGACTTCTTCGATGCCCGTTCGATCCGCTACGTGTGCATCGCGCCCAACCTCGACCCGGCGCGCTCGCCGGGCGTCGCGATCGACGATGCGGCAGCGGCAGCCAGTCTGGCGCGGTACTTGTGGGACCTGGGGCACCGCCGTTTCGGCATCGTGACCGGCCCGCGCGAGCACGGCGCTGCCGAACGGCGCAGGACCGGCTTCCTCGACGCGTTGGGCGAGCTCGGGAACCGCTTCCCGGTGCCCGAGCGCAATGGCGGTTTCAGCTTCGAAGGCGGGATGTCCGCCGGCGCGGAACTGCTCGCGGCCGATCCCCGCCCGACGGCCATCTTTGCCACCAACGACGACTCCGCGGCCGGGGTCATGGTCGCCTGTTCGAGCGCGCGGATCGCGGTCCCGCACGAGGTGTCGGTCTGCGGGTTCGACGACAGCTGGATCGCCAAGTCGGTCTGGCCCTACCTCACCACGATATACCAGCCGATCGAGGAAATGGGCTACGCCGCCGCAACCATGCTGCTCGACCGGCAGGAGCAGGAGCCGCGCCTCGTCTCGCTCGAGTTCAGGCTGGTCGAGCGGGACTCGGTGGCCGCCGCGGCAGGCTGAACCCGCCGCGGTCCCACGCGCTAGAAGTCCGACCAGTCTTCCGCCACGGCAAGGTTGCTGGCGGGAAGAGCCGCGACAGGGCGCGTCGCCGGGGGCAGGGCGGGTGCGGGTGCGGGGAAGGGCGCGACGACCGCGCCGCCCCGCATGCCCGGCAGCGACGAGGTCCGCTCCTTGCCGATCTTGAACCCGGCAAAGGTCGCCGAAAGGTGCGAAGCCTCCTGCGTCAGGTTCTTCGTCGCCGCATTGGTCTGTTCGACCATCGCTGCGTTCTGCTGGGTCATCTGGTCCATGGCGCTGATCGATTCGCTGATCTTGCGCAGCGCGACGGACTGTTCGCCCGCGGTGTCGGCGATCGTCGAGATCGAGGCCGTCACCGTGCCGACGCGGCCGATGATGGTCTCGAGCGCCGATCCGGTCTCGTTGACCAGGTCCACACCCTTGCGCACGTGTTCGGTGACCGCCTCGACCCGCTGCTTGATCGCGCTGGCCGCTTCGGTGGCGCGCAGCGCAAGCGCGCGGACCTCCGAGGCGACGACCGCGAAGCCCTTGCCGGCCTCGCCCGCCCGCGCGGCCTCGACCCCGGCGTTGAGCGCGAGGAGGTTGGTCTGGAACGCGATCCCGTCGATCATCGCGGTGATCTCCGAGATTTCGGCGCTGGCGCGGTTCACCCGGTCCATCGCATCGATCGCCTTGCTCACGACCGCGCCGCCGTTTTCGGCCTGGCCGCGGGCCTCGACCATCGAGTGGCTGACGTCGGCGGCGATCTTCGCATAGTCCTCGATCTGCCGGGTCAGCATGTCCATTTCGCTCGACGAAGCCTGGAGGCTGGCCGCCTGCATCTCGCTGCGGTTGGCAAGATCCGTGGTCGCCTGGCGGATCTCGTTCGAGGTCAGGTCGATGTTGACGATGCTGTCCTGGACCTGGCCCATCGCCTCGCACAGGCGCGACATGGCGTCGTTGAAATCCTGCGCGACAGCCTGGAACGCCGGCGGCACGTCGACCACGCGGACCGAGAGGTCGGCCATCGCCACCGCGTGGAGATTGTCGCCGATCTTGGACATCGCCGCTTCGCGATCGGCCACCGCGCGCTGGCGATCGAGCGCGGCATTGCGGAAGTGTTCCACCGCGCGCGCCATGTCGCCCAGTTCGTCGGTGCGCTCCGTCCCCGAAACGAAGACCGAGTTGTCGCCATCGGCCAGCGCGGTCATCGTCACGGTCAGTTCGCCGATCGGGGTCGCCAGCGATTGCGCGAGCTTGCGCGAGAGCAGTACCGAAAGCCCGATCATCGTGGCGCCGCCCAGGACCAGCGCGATCCAGGCATAGAACACGGCCTTCGCCTGCATCGCGGTGTCGGAGTCGACTTCGGCCTGCTGCGCCTTGCGCAGGTCGCGCAACGGCAGCACCGCGTCGGTCACCAGCACGGCCTTGCCGCCGGCGCGGATCGCCGCGACCGCTGCGTCGAGCTGGCCCGACTTGACGGTCTCGATCGACTTGTCGCCCCACTCGCGGCGCCACTTCTGGGTTTCCTCGCGCGACTTGCGGACCAGCGCCTGGCGCTCCGGATCGACCAGCCGGTTCTCGAGCTCGCGCGAGGTCTTGTCGTAGTCGTCGCGCCCTTCGTAGTAGGACTTGAGGTAGCTCTCGTCCCCGGTCACGAGGTAGCCGCGCATCTGGCTGTTCTGCCGAAGCAGCGCCGTCTCCAGGGTCAGCGAGTCGGCAAGGATCGACTGGCTTTCCGTGTTGCGGACGGCGATGCGCGAGATGATCGCCAGGCTGACCCCGAAAACCAGCATCATCGCGATTGCGGACACGATCACCGTGACGAAGGCAACGCCCAGGCGCCGGGGAATGTTCATTCGGTCGAGCAACTTTCGGTCCCTTCAGTCACGACGCATGGATCAAGACGGCCTGACGCCGGATTTCTTCAGAACGAGAACCGCAGCATCGCGGTCACCGTGCGCCCGTTGAGCGTCTGCGCGCTGACCACGCCGCTCGCCGGGATCGCTGCTGCGGAGATGTTCACGAACGCCAACTTGTCGAAGACGTTGAAGGCGTTGATGCCCAGTTCGATGCGCGGCATCGGGCGCACGAACAGGAACGGGCTGACCACGACATAACCCGGCTGCTTGAGGATGTTGGTGTCCTGGGCGAAGCTGCTGGTGGTGCCGTTGATCGTCGCGCCGACCGTCACGATGCCCTGCTCGAACTGCGGGCGGGCCGAGAAGAACAGCGAGGGCTGGTGGCGCGGCCGGTTGCCCTCGATCGCAGGGTTGGTCGAGTCCTTGTCGATCTTCGACTTGGCGTACGTCGCGCCAACGGCAAGGCTGAACGGCCCGCGTCGCACTTCGCCCTCGAGCTCGATGCCCTTGGCGCTGTACGAGCGGCTGAACGACACGACCTTGGGCGCGCCGGTCGCGTCCGCCCCGATCTGGAACCCGGATTCGCCCGTCGAGGCCCAGAACCCGGTCAGGAACAGGCTGATGCCGTTCTGGCGCATCTTCAGGCCGGCCTCCGCCTGCTTGACCGCGCCGTAAGCCGCAACGCCGTCGGCGAGCTTGCCCGTTGCGGGATCCTGCTGCGGCGTGAACAGAAGGCGTTCTGCGCCTGCGCGTCCGCCGCGGCTGTAGCGGGCGAAGACGGACAAGGGTTCGGCGATGCGATAGTTCACCCCGGCCGAATAGGACAGGTAGTTGTAGTCGTAGTCGACAAGCCCCGGCTGCGAAGTCGCCAGGATCGCGACCCGCGTTTCGGGCAGCGACAGGCTGCCGTCGCGGTTGAGATCGATCGGCGCGGTCCCGGTGCCGGCGGGCGGGCTGTAGGTGTTGCCGGAGACCTTGCCGGTATCGATGCGGATGCTTCCGCCGACCGAAAGCTTCCCGATCTGATAGTTCGCGGATGCGTAAGGCGCCAGCACGCGATAATTCACGTCATAGCGCCGATGATACGTGGCGAGTGGGGCGCCCGCGATAATTCCGTAGCCAAGGATTCCCGCATCGGTGACTCGCGTGCCGTTGGCGGCGGTCAGGTCGAAGCGCGTGCCCTGTCCATGCGCCGCATATCCTTCGAGCGCGCTCGCCAGCGACCAGTACATGTCCACGTTCTGCGACGCATAGTAGACACCCGCTGTGGTGGTCAGCTTGCCTTCGCCCAGGGTGAAGGTGCGGCTGGCGCGCAGGTCGTTGGTCAGATTGTCCAGGTTGTTGAGATCGCCGTGCACGTAGATCGAGGTGGCAAGGAGCCCGTTGCCGTTGAGACCAGCCGGATCGGTCACGATCTTGCCGTTGTTCGGTCCGCCAGCGTAGCTCAGCACCGCGCCGGGGCCCCCGAAGGTCGCCGCCATCGTTGCGGCCGGGAGGGTCAGAAGCGTGGTGTTCTCGTTGTACGCCCCGCTATTGGCCGCGAACCGGAACTTGTCGGTTATCGTCCAGTCGCCGATCTCGAACTGGGCTTCCAGCCCGACCGCCTTCGACACCCCGTGGATGCCTTCGTGCAAGTCGAACTGCGTCGGGTTGTTCCTGTCGTCGACGCCGGCAAGGTCGGCAATGTACTTCGAGTTGAGCGCATCGCGCCGTGCGTCGAGGCCGGGCAGGTCGCTGAACTGCGGCGACTCATTGGTGCCGGCAATCCGGAGCGGGAACTGCGTATAGAGCGCTTGCCGGTCGTCGAGGTACTTTCCGTAGAAGCGGATGTAGCCGCCCGAGAAGGTGCGGGTCACGTTGACCTTGACCTGACCGCCCCGGGTGCCGCGATAACCGACCTCGCGCGGGCCTTCGCCCTCATGGAAGAAGCCTCCTACGTGGAAGCGCCAGTCACCCCCGAGCGGAGCCCCGTAATCGAAGTCGAGCCGATGGAGGTCGTATCCGAGCCCGGACGAGAGGAGCAGAGCGCCCCCTTCGGTCTCGCCGGTCTTCGAAATCAGGTTGATCACCCCGCCCGGGGAATTGGACGCAAAGGTCGAGGCCGAGCCGCCGCGGATCGACTGGACCTGCGAAAGACCGATGTCCGCGCGGACGAACGTGTCGGCCCCGGCGAGGTGGATGTCCCCGAACTCGAGCACGGGCAGGCCGTCTTCCTGGATCTGGACGTATCGGCTGCCGTCGGCCGACAGTGGCAGCCCGCGCACCGTCAGCGCGGAGAAACCGTCGACGCCCTGGGTTTCGGCCCGGACACCGGGAAGGTTCGCAAGAATGCCTGCCACGGCCGGCGTGCCCAGCTTGGGAAGATCGGTCTCGTCGAGCGTGCTGGCCGAAATCGCCGTGTCGAGAAGGTCGCGGCCCTTGGCGACGCCAGTGCTGAAGGCCTTGGTCGGCGCACCGGCAGGCTGCGCCTGCTCCCGGGCGTCGGCGCTCTTCGAGGTCTGCGATGGGGCGGCCGTCGAAGCTGCCGCTGCATCGGACAGGCCGACGAGAGCCGCACCCGAAAGGAGAATGTACAATACGCGCATTTGTTGCCCTCACTGAAAATTCGGGACAAGCTACCGCGCTTCCTTGAACGTTGTTTTTTATGGAATGTATGTATTTGGTCGTAGGTCCATCTTATCGAGGCCGGTCCATCGACAATTGATAAGGTCTTGTACGTATCGCGGTCGTTTACCGGCCTTCACGGCGCACTGTCTATAGGGCGTCCACAACGCCAACGATGCGAAGCGTGATGGAACCAAGTCCTTCTTTTTCCCAGTTTTCACCCTGCGATCCGTTCACCGACGTGATCGAAGCGCAAGCGAGTTTCCTGCGCAGCCATCATGCGCCCTTTTCCGCGATGGTGATGGAAGCCGTCGCCACCCACATCGGGCTCGCGACGCAGTGCGCAGCGATCTTCGCGACATGGCCGGGCGACCGCCGCGCCGCCGCGCTGCCGCTGCGCCTGCTCGCCGGGCTGCATCACGTCGCGCGCGCCGGGGTGGTCCCGGAGCTCTCCTCGGCGTTCGCTTCGCTCGACATCGATTGCGAGGCGGCGGTGGCGAAAGCCCTGGTCCGCTGCGACGCGATGCTCGCCGGGTGGCTGAGCAGCCCGACCCAGACCAACGAAGTCGCGCGCAGTGCCGCGACGATGGCGGCGCTGCGGGTCCTTGCCGGTCGCTTCGACAGGCCCATCGCCCTGTTCGAACTCGGCGCGAGTGCAGGGCTCAACCTCGTGCTCGATGCCTATGCCTTCGATCTGGGCGGGGTGCAGGGCGGCGACCCGGCCTCTCCGCTGGAGTTGAAGCCGGCCTGGGACGGCCCTGCGCCGGTCGGGGCGCAACCCCGGATCGTGCGCGCGCAGGGGATCGACCAGGACCCGCTCGACATTCGCAGCGCCGCCGATTGCGAGCGGCTGTTCGCCTATGTGTGGCCGGACCGGCGGGACCGGCTGTGGATCCTGCGCCAGGCCATCGGCCTTGCGCGCAACCGCCGGGTCGACCTCCAGCGCGGCGACGCGGTGACCTGGCTCTGCGATCAGCTGAAAGCGCCTGCGGACGTCGGGGTCACACGCTGCATCGTCCATACGATGTTCGAGCAATACCTCGGCCCTGCCGACAAGGCCCGGATCGCTGCCGTGCTCGACAGCACCGGGGCGAAAGCCACTAGCGATGCGCCGCTCGCGCGGATCTCGTTCGAATGGGACGCCAGTCGAACCCGCGTCGAACTCGCGCTGACCGTGTGGCCCGACGGCGTGCGGCAGGTGCTGGCGCACTGCCATCCCTACGGAGCCTGGATCCGCTGGCTCGGCACGCGCTGAAGCGGCATGCCTTGCACTGCCCGCGCTAGCGCGCGCGCCGGGCGAGGTATCGTTCGGCGAGGGCGAGGTCCTCGGGGCGGTCGATGTCGATCTCGGCGCCGACGGGCAGGGCGATGGTTTCTGCCCCCGCAAGCAGGGTGCCGGCGCCGCGGTCGCCGGTCAGCGCCCGGAGCGCGGCGAAATGCCGGGCGCCGAAGATCGCCGGCGGCATCGTCGTTCCCGCACCGGAACTGGCCGCCCGGTCCGATGCGAAGGCCGCGATCAGCGCGCGCAGGTGCGAGGTCGGGACCAGCGGCATGTCGGCCAGCGCCACCAGCACCGCGCGTGCGCCCGCCGCCTGCGCAGCCGCCACGCCCAGCCCCAGCGAGCGCGACTGCGGCGCGCCGGGGTCGGCCGCTTCGATCATCTCATAGCCCGCGATCCTCGCCCGGCCCGGTCGCACCACGGCGAAGCGATGGCCGACCTCCAGCGGGGCGAGCGCTGCAAGAACGTGGTCGAGCACCGTCCTGCCCGCGAGCATGGCGCCCAGCTTGTCGCCGCCGAAGCGCTCGGCGCGGCCCGCGGCCAGAAGGACGAGGGCGATATCGCCCGCTTCAATCACGCGCCCGCGCTCTCGCTCGCGCTCGAAGTCCCGGTCCCGGACGGATGCGCGAGGATCGGGCGGGCGCGCAGGTGGTACTCCTGCACCACTTCGGCGACGATCGACAGGGCGAGGGTCGCAGCATCCCGCGCCCCGGGGATCAGCCCGATCGGCCCGCGCAGGCGATCGACGCGGTCGCGGTCGACGCCCGCCTCGCGCAATGCTGCGACGCGGGCGCGTTGCGTCCGCCGGCTGCCCACCGCGCCGTGGTAGAACGCCTCGATCTCCAGCGCCTGCGCCAGCAGGTGTTCCTCCCAGTCGCGATCGTGGAACGCGAGCACCACCGCGGTCCACGGATCGCCCGCGACGCGCGGAAGGCTGTTGCGATGGAGCAGCGGATGGATCGTGTCGTCGCGATGGAGGTCGTCGGCCGGCGCATAGGCCTCGATCGCGAGATCGAGCCCGCGCGCGGTGCGGGTGAGCGCGACCAGGTCCTCGCCATGGCCGAGCGCGACGATCCGCAACGGCGGGGGATAACGGCACGGCCGCTCGCCCAGCAGCAGCGTCGCCGTCGTGCGCGCCTCGAGCTGCGCCAAGGCCGCCTCGATCCGCTCGGGCGCGGGCAGGGGGGTGAACTGCAGGTCGATTCCGCCGCCGCAGGGCAGGCGCAGGTCCAGATAGGGCGATCCCGCGCCATAGCGCACCGTCCGCGTTTCCCCCGACCGGGCGACGGCGCGCGCCTCGTCGATCACCGCGCGCTCGACGCACCCGGCCGAAAGCGAGCCCAGGTGGCGCCCGTCGGTAAGCACGACCATCTGCGACCCGACCCCGCGTGATGCGGCGCCCTCGTACCCGACCAGCGTGACGAACGCGCCGGCCAGGCCATTGCGCAGGGCCTCGTGCGCAAAGTGCAGCAGGTCAAAGGGGCGCGGCGCGATCTGCATCAGCAAGGCGCGGCAACGCTGGGGTGCGGGTGCAGCACGGGGAGGGTGGCGCTGCGCAAGGCGGTCGGCATCGCCGCGCAAACTGGCCGAGATCGCCCGGATCCGCAAGCACCGCGCCGCCTGCGCCGCCCGGGGTCGGCCAAAAACGGTGTTGACCGCGCGCTGCCGCTTGCCCGATCATCGCGCCCCGGGTGCCGCACTGCAACACGAGTCTGCCATGACCTCCGCGCTTTCCTTCATCGTCAACGGCGAATCCCGCAGCGTGACCGCGCCCGCCGAAAAGCCGCTGCTGTGGGTCCTGCGCGAGGATCTCGACATGCCGGGCACCAAGTTCGGATGCGGCGCCGGGCTGTGCGGCGCCTGCACCGTGATCCTCGACGGGGTGGCGGTGCGCTCGTGCCAGACCCCGGCCGGCGATGTCGCGGGCAAGACCGTGACCACGATCGAAGGCGTCGCCGCGCTTGCCGCCGGAAAGCGCGTGGTCGATGCCTGGGTCGACCTCGACGTCCCGCAATGCGGCTATTGCCAGGCCGGGCAGATCATGTCGGCCACCGCCCTGCTGACCGAGACGCCGAAGCCGAGCGCCGACGAGATCGTCGCCGGGATGGTCGGCAACATCTGCCGCTGCTCCACCTACATTCGCATCGAGCGCGCGATCCGCAAGGCCGCCGGGCTGGGAGAGCCGGCATGAGCGAGACGGCAGCGCTCTCGCGGCGGTCGTTCCTCACCGTCTCCGTGGCGGCGGGCGCCGCCTTCGCGCTCGAGGCCCGGCTCGCGCTCGCCGCATCCGACGCCGGCGTTGCGCCGTCGGGCCGGGAGCTGACCGCCTATATCCGCATCATGGCGGACAACACCGTGGTGATCGGCTCGAAGAACCCCGAGATGGGCCAGGGCATCAAGGTGATGCTGCCGATGCTGATCGCCGAGGAACTCGATGTCGACTGGGCCCAAGTGCGCATCGAGCAGGCGGCGGTCGATCCCAAGCGCTATCCCGATCAATGGTCCGGCGGCAGCATGTCGACGCCGCTGAACTGGCTGCCGATGCGCCAGGCCGGCGCCGCGGCGCGCGCCATGCTGGTCGCGGCGGCGGCGCGGCAGTGGGGTGTCGGCGCCGAAACGCTACGCACCGCGCAAGGCCATGTCGTCGAACCGGGCGGTCGCGGCCGGCGGGCGAGCTATGCCGAACTGGCCGATGCCGCCTCGCGCGGGGCGGTTCCCGATCCGGCCGGTCTCAAGCTCAAGGATCCGCGGGACTTTCGCATCATCGGCCGATCGCAGAAGGGCGTCGACGTGCCGAAGATCGTGCGCGGCGAACCGCTGTTCGGCATCGACGTGCGCTTGCCCGGCCTGGTCCATGCCGCGCTGGTCAAGTGCCCCGCGATCGGCGGCACGCTGGCGCACTTCGACGATACCCGGGCGCGGGCGGTTCCGGGCGTGCTCGGCGTGTTTCCGATCGCGAGCGGTCAGGCTGCCGATCGCCGCAACGATGCCCTGGTGGTGATCGCCGGTTCGTGGTGGACGGCCAGCCAGGCGCGCGAGACGCTCGACGTGACCTGGGACACCGCGGCGCAGGCGGCGTTCTCCACCGAAGGATACGACCGCAAGGCCACGGCGTTGCTTGCCGGCGCCGCGCAGCAGGTCTTCGCCAAGACGGGGGATGCGGACAAGGCGATCGCCGGAGCGGCGAAGGTGGTGCGCGCCGACTATGCCTATCCGTTCCTGCCGCACGCGACCCTCGAGCCGCAGAACTGCACCGCGCTGTGGCATGCCGACGGCAGGCTGGAATTCTGGGTGCCGGCGCAGGACCCGGAAGAAGGGCGCGGCGAGGTGGCGAAAGTGCTCGGGATCGCGCCCGAGGCCATCACCATCCACCTCACGCGGGTCGGCGGAGGCTTCGGTCGCCGGCTGATGAGCGATTACATGGTGCTGGCTGGCGGCGCGGCGAAAAGCCTGCCGGGCCGGCCGGTCAAGCTGATCTTCGACCGCAATGACGACCTGCGCAACGATTACTACCGCCCGGCCGGATGGCACCGCCTGACCGCGGCGATCGGCGCCGACAACCGGCTGCTGGCGCTCAAGGACCATTTCGTCACGTTCGGCGCGGCGGGCAAGCCGCTGCGCGCGGCGCAGATGTCGGCGGCGGAATTCCCGGTTCCCGTGCTCGAGCACGTCGAACTGGGGCAATCGTTCCTCGAAACCAATCTCACGACCGGCTGGCTCCGCGCGCCCACGTCCAATGCGATGGCGTTCGTGTTCCAGAGCTTCCTCGACGAGGTCGCCGAAGCCGCGGGTAAGGACCTGCCCGGCCTGATGCGCGAGTTGCTGGGGACCGCGCGCGAACTGCCGGCCGGCCGCGAAGGCGATCCGGCGTTCCACACCGGCCGCGCCCGCGCGGTGATCGATGCGGTGACCAAGTCCGCCGGCTGGACCGGCGCGCGCGCGTCGGCGCCCGGCAAGGGGCGCGGCTTCGGTTTCTACTTCAGCCATCGCGGCTATTTCGCCGAAGTCGCGGACGTCACCGTTGCCGGGGGGCAGATCCGGGTCGACAAGATCTGGATCGCCGGCGACATCGGCGCCCACGTCATCAACCCGATCAATGCCGAGCACCAGTCACAGGGCGCCGCGCTCGAAGGGCTGGCCCAGGCGCTGGTGATGCAGCCGGTGGTCCAGGCCGACGGCCGGGTCACCACCGACAACTTCGGCGACTTCCCGCTGCTGCGCATCGACGGCAAGCCCGCCGAGGTTGCCCTGTCGTGGGTGCCGAGCGACTTTCCGCCGACCGGGCTCGGCGAGCCGGCGCTGCCTCCGGTGATCCCGGCGATTGCCAACGCGGTGCGCCAGGCCACGGGGCAGCGGCTGCGCTCGCTTCCGCTGCGGTTGAGCTGACCGGTTCTTCGCCCGGTCAGGCCGCGCTCGGCGTTGCCCGGCCTTCGCGCACCCTTGCGACCGCGATCGCCGCGACCAGCAGCGCCGTTCCGCACAGCACCAGCATGTGCCGCGGATCACCGCCGAGCACCCGGTCGTAAAGCCCGAAGCCGAGCGTCGCGAAGCCGAGGTCGAGCGAACTCATGACGATCGAGAACAGCATCATCGGGATGACGATCATCATGTTGAAGATGCCCATGTAGACCCCCGTCCGCTCCGGCGGAATCGACCCGGCAAGGATGGCGTAGGGGTTCCCCATGATGCTGCCCCAGGCAAGGCCGATGCCGACGGCCGGGAGAAACAGCAGCGGCTTGAAGGTGATCTGCGTCAGCGCGATCATGCCGAGGCCGCCGAACGCAAGGCAGGCCGCGTGGACCCGGCCCGGGCCCAGCCGGCGGACCAGCGGCACCATGGCGAAGGCGACGACGAACGCCACCGCATTGTAGAGCGCCGCGATCTCGCCGTTGGTCAGGACCGCGCTGTGGAAGGCCGAGGAACGGGGGTCGTCGGTCGCGAACACGGTCCGCCCGATCGAGTAGGTGACATAGGTCCAGTACCCGTACATGCCGAACCACTGGAACAGGCTCATCACGCCAAGCTTGCGCATGGCGAGCGGCATCTCGCGAATGGCCGATCCGATCTCGGCCAGCGTCGCGCCGATGCCGCGCGGCGCGGCGGCGATGCGTTGCTGCTCCTGCGCGCTCAGCGCAAGTTCGGGCACGCGCAGGACCGACCACAGGATCGTCGTCAGCGAAAGGACCGCGCCGGCCACGAACACGACGTGCACGGTATAGGGGATGCCGTGGGCATCGACCCGGTCCTGGTTCATCCCGAGCGCGACGAGGATCGACGGGGTGAGGTAGGCGAGCATCTGCGCCAGCCCGGTGAAGGCGCTCTGCGAAAGGAAGCCGAACTGGCGCTGCGCCGGATCGAGGCGGTCGGAGACATAGGCCCGGTACGGCTCCATCGTGATGTTGTTGCCGGCATCGAGCAGCCACAGCAGCGATACCGCCATCAGCAGCGAGGAAGAGAACGGCATCAGCAGCAGCCCCAGCGCGCAGCAGATCGCGCCGGCGACGAAATAGGGCGTGCGACGCCCCCAACGGCTCTGCGTCCGGTCCGAAAGCGCGCCCACCAGCGGCTGGATCAGAAGACCCGTCACCGGCCCGGCAAGGCTCAGGATGGGCAACGAGGCTTCGTCGGCGCCGAGGTAGCTGTAGATCGGGCCCATGTTGCCCTGCTGCAGCCCGAAGCTGAACTGGAGGCCCAGGAACCCCAGGTTCATCTCGAGGATTCGCCAGGTCGGCAAGGTGGGTCGGTTAGGCCCCATCGATCTCTCCCTATGGGGCTCGCGACCCCGGTTTCCCGCCCCATGGCACGAGGGGAGGAAAATGGCAATCGTTTGCGAACGGTCGGCCCGGCCCGCGATCCGGGCTTGCTTGAGCCCGCCGTCCGTTCGGTTTATGCTCGTGGCGTAAGGGGATGCCATGCAGCAGTCCAGCGCCGGCGACGAAATCGCGCGCGCCATCGTGCGGCGGACCTTCGATTGCGACGATGATCTCGCCGCGGTCATCACGGCGCGCGCGCGACTGCAGGCGCACCGGGCGCGCAGCACCATCGTCGCCTGCGAAAGCAAGGCCGACCACGTGCACCTGGTGATCGACGGCCATGCGCGGATGCTGGCGGTCGCGCTCGAGGGACGCAGCAGCGTGATCGAGGACTACGTCGACGGCGACCTGTTCGGCGAGCGCGGCCTGTTCGGGCAGGCCAGCACGCCCCACGATGTGGTCGCGGTGCGGCAGTCGCAGATCGGCGCCTTCGCCAACGGCGATTTTCTCGCGCTGATGCACAGCTACGCCGCGGTCGGCCTCGCCGTGTCGCGGCTGCTCGTAGCAAGGCTCGAGCAGGCGCAGCGCCGCCTCGCCGAAGGCACCACGCTGTCGGTGCGCGGGCGCGTCTGCGCCGAACTGCTGCGCCTTGCGCAGGACCGGCCGGACATGGCGATCACGCCGCCGCCGGTCCTCGCGCAGCTGGCCCTCGTCGTCGACAGCACCCGCGAGACGGTGTCGCGCACGATCGCGCAACTCGAACGGCGGGGCGTGATCCGCCGCGACGCCGAAGCCCTCACCGTCGTCTCGCGCAGGCGGCTCGAGGAACTGCTCTACTGAGCGGCGGCATCGCGCGAGAGCGCGAAGATCGGCGCGGCGCCCAGCGCGCCGATTTCCTCGATCCGCATGGCCTCGGCGCTGACGCCGTCGACGCAGATCGCGGCGGTCAGCGCTTCGCTCGCGACCAGCACGCCGGGCAGGGCCAGCGGCGCCAGCGCCTCGAGCTGGGCGACCGCGCTGCCGACCAGCGCGTCGGGCGCATGGAGCCGATGCGACAGGCCGTAGTGGCCGACGATCCGCAAGGTCCGGTCGGCCCCGTCCTGCGACAGCAGCGCGGCTGCGTGGCGCCACGCCCGCTCGGGGTCCGCAAAGCCCAGGATCCGCGCATTTCCGGCCGGCAGGACGATATCGGGGCGTGGCTCGATGCCGGCCGACGCGGCGCGCAACGGCAGCACGACCGTGTCGAGGAACTGCGCGAATTCGGCTTCGTCCTGGCCGCCCAGACCTTCGAAGGCGATGTGCAGCACGGCGAACAGCACGAGGTCGGGGCGACCTTCGGGCGGTTTTGCCCCCGAGGCCGTCACCGGGCTCGAGCGCGGCACCACCAGCCGCACCTGCGCCGCGCCGTCCCGGGCCGAGCCCGCCTGCCAGCGTTCGGCGACGTAGCGCGTGTTCTGCCCCTGTCCGAACGGGCCGGGTCCGTCGTCGACCAGCACGATCTGGCACGCGCTGGTGCGCAGGCGGCGGGCCTGCGCCTTGGCCGCGCCCATCGCCACGTCGGCCGCAAGACGGCTCGCCAGCGGCTGATACCCGCCACCAAGCGTCGTCACGCAGCGGACGCTCGCCGCTTCGTCGAGCGCGCGCCGGAACCGTCGCACCCATGGCTTGCCGTAAGGGACCACCGATTGCGCGGCGAAGACCTCGACCGGTGTCGGCAGGACGACGTGCAGCTCGGCGCCGCGGTCGAGCAGGGCATCGGCCACCACCAGGTCGGCGCCGGCGGCCAGCGCGCCGAAGCCCGCGCCGATGCGGTGGTCGTCGACCAGCAGCGCGATCCGCTCGGTCAGCAGCGCCGCTTCGCCCTCCGCAATCGCGAGGTGCCCGGCAAAGTGGAGCGCGCCGCGCGGCCGGAATGCATCGAGCCAGCCGGCATCCTCGCCCGCTTCGGCAAGGATCAGCTCGAGGTTGCGCAAGGTCGCGGCCTGGTCCTCGGGGTCGACGCACGGCAGCGCCGCCGCGCGCGCGAGTTCGCCCTTCGCCGCCGCGACGTCGCCGACGAGCAGCAACGCCTCCGCCCGGGTCGCGCAAAGCCAGGCGGGCGTCTCGGCAGGGCAGGTGTCGCTGTCGAGCCATGCGAGCAGCTGCCGGGCGATCGCGCGTGCCGCGTCCCTGTCGCCCGCCAGCCAGGTCAGCGTCGCTTCGTTGATCCGGGTGTAGGGCCGCGGATCGAGCCGGAACGCGGCGGCGAACGCGGAGGCAGCCTCGGCGAGCAGGCGGGGCCGGTCGTGCGGCGACGCGCGCAGCGCCCGGTCGCGCGCCAGCCGGCCGGCGACTGCGAGGGCGGCGGCGTCGCTGCCGTCGGTCTCGAACCCGCCCGCTTCCAGCAGGGCGGCGGCGTGACCGAGCGCGCCGGCTCTGATCGCGGTGACCACGTGCGCCAGGGTCGGCGCTTGCTGCGCGAGCTTCATGAGCGCGCGATATGCCGGAAAGGGCATCATTGTGCAAACCGCCTCGGGGCTGTCGACGGCCGGCCGTGCCGGAACGAAGCTGGACGGGAAAGCGGGGCTGGCGCTTTCCCGTCCAGTTGCCGGGTGGATGAGGCCGGCAATCAGTTTCCGCCGCGCAGGTTGCGGGGTTCGACCACGGCGAGCGCCGGCGCGTTGGCGGTGGTGGTCTGCTGGAGCTGGGCGAGCTGCGCTTCGGCGCTGGCCTTGGCGCGGCGGTAGCAGTCGCGCGCCGCGCGGACGTCCTCCATGCCGAGGCTGCTCGGGCGGCACACCTTGCGCGCGGCGATCTCGATCTTGGCGCGGGCATCGGCGGTCGACAGGTTGCCGACGTCGATCGACTGCGAACCGGTCGTCTCGTACGCCTGGGCGAAGGCGGTCGCCGGGGCAGCGAGGGCCAGCGCGGCGAACAGGGCGGGAAGGATGGTGGTCTTGGTCATCGTCTGTCTCCTGGGTCTCTTCGGGCCGGGGTTGTTTCCCTCGACAGAAAGCGGTCTAGACCCGGACGATTCGCGGTGCGCGTGACCGGCGTCACGCTTTGCGAAAGGCGTCGATTTCGGTTGTTGCTGCGCGCGCACAAGCTTTATCTCGGCGCTCGCTCGCCTTAGGAGACCCTAGCTGGTCCTGCTCAGACGAGGTGCGACAATCACCGGTTCCTCCCACTTCCGCGTCGGCGTCACCGGCCATCGCCCCGGGCTGCTCGGCGATGTCGACCTCGCCGATCTGCGCGCGCGGATCGGGCTCGCCTTCGCCGCGATCGAGCAGGCGCTGCGTCCCGGCACGACGATCACGCTGGTCTCCTGCGGCGCCGCCGGCGCCGACCAGATCGCCGCCGAGCTTGCGCTGGCGCGGGGCTGGCGGCACGAACTCGTCCTCCCGTTCGCCCGCGATCGCTACGCCGAGGATTTCGTCGACGCCGACGAAACGGCGCGCTTCACCGCGCTCGTCGCGCAAGCCGCCAGCGTGTTCGCGCTCGACGGGCAGGGAAGCGCGCCTGCCCAGGCCGCGCAGGACTACGAGCGCGCCGGGCAGGTCATGCTGGCGCAGTCGGACCTCGTCCTCGGCGTCTGGAACGGTGGCCCGGCCGCCGGCGTGGGCGGCACGGCGCAGATCGTGGCCGAAGCGGTCGGCGCGGGCATTCCGGTGATCGTCGTTTCGACCACCGCCCGCGCGGCGCCCGTCGTCCTTGCCGATGCGCTGGGCGGCGAGGGCTGCGGCGGCGCGACTCTGCGCACCGTGGCGCAGGGGCCGTTGCAACGCCTGGGCGATGTCCTCGCGCCACCCGCTCCGACGGACGATGCGATCGACGCCGATGCGCCGCCCACCGACGGCGCGGCCGCGCGGCTTCTCGCGCTGCCGTTCCGCCTGCTCCTGGCCGCGACCGGCGCGCGGCCGCGAAAGGCACGGCACGGCGAGCGGCCGGGCGAGGCGATGCCGCCCGCTCTGGCGCAGCGCTTCGCCCGGGCCGATGCCGCCGCCAGCGCCGCTGCGGCGTCCTACCGCGGCGCCTATGTCGCCAACTTCGCGCTTGCCGCCGGGGCGGTGCTCGTCGCCCTCTCGGGGCTCGTCCTGCCCTCGTCAGTGAAGCCGGCGCTGCTCGCCGGCGAAATCGCCCTGATCGTGGCGATCCTGGCGATCACCCGCATCGGCACGCGGCGCCAGTGGCATCGGCGCTGGATCGAGCAGCGCCAGCTTGCCGAGCGCCTGCGCTGCCTCGCCGTGTCGTCGCGGCTGGGCGACCTGCAGTTGCGGCAGCATGGCGCGCGCACCGCGCCTGCGGTCCAGGCAGCCGCGAATGCCGCCGCGCGCGCGCTGGGACTGCCGCAGGCCTCGGTCGACCCCGGCTTCCTCGCCGGCGTGCGCAGCGAATTGCTCGAGCTGATCGGCAGCCAGCGCAGCTATTTCTCGCGCGAGGCGGAGACGATGCATCGCCTCGATCACCGGCTTCACGCGGCGGGCAGCGTGCTGTTCGGCGGCACCGCGCTGGTCTGCATTGGCTTTCTCGCGCTGAAGTTGGCGCATGGCGCGGGGCTTGCACGGGTGGACGAGGACGCGCTCCATGCCGCGGCGGTCTGGGTGACGATCGCCACCGCCGCCTTCCCGGCGATCGGCGCGGCGCTGCAGGGTATCCGCATGCAGGGCGATTTTGCGGGTGCCGCCGATCGGAGCCACGCGATCGAGCACGATCTGGGCGCGCTGGAAGAGGTCGTGGCGGCAGAGCCGGTGGCTTTCGATACGCTGCTGGTCCGGGCGCGGCGCGCGACCGCCCTGCTCACCGACGATCTCGACGCCTGGACCCACACCTATCGCGGCAAGCCGCTTACTCTTCCGGGCTGAAGGCTGCCGGGGCGCGACCACGCGCGCCGCTACCGCCAAAACGGCGCGATGGGGCGTCGCTCCGCGACCGGGCAACGCCTATGCCCGGGCGATGCGCGCGCTCCTTCCCGTCCTGGCGCTCGCCGCCGGCCTCGCGGTGGCTTGCGTCGCTTCGCCGCGCATGGCGGCGGAGCGGGCGCGGGCGCCGATTTACGCGGTTGCGGCGGAGCCGGCAGCGTCCGCAACCGGACAAGTGGCGCAGCCGTCGGCGCTTGCGACGCGGAGGATTCCCGCGCCGTTGCGCGGCATAACGCTCGATTCGGTCGCGGCCTTGCCCGAGGTGCTCGATGCGGTGGAGCATCTCGCCCGGCGGCCGACGATCCGCATCGTGTTCGATCCCGGAACCGAGCCGGCCGATTATGCCGAGGCGATCCGGGCGCTGCGGCCGCACGCCTACCTGATGGCCGAGCTGGTCGATTCCACCGCGTTCCGGCGGACGACGCGCGCGCAGATGGTCGCGCGTGCGCGCAAGTTCGCCGGTGCCTTCGCCGGGCAGATCGACATCTGGGAAATCGGCAACGAACTCAACGGAGCATGGCTCGGCGCCGACCCACAGGCGATCAACGACAAGGTGCTCGCGGTCCACCGCGTCATCGCCGGGGAGTATCACCTGCGCACCGCGATCACGCTCAACTACTGGTCGGGTCCCGGCTGCATCGAGCATCCGTGGGAGCGGACGCTCCCCTTCGCCCGGGGCATGCCCGCGCAAGTCAGGGCGGAAACGCGGATCGTCCTGCTGAGCGTCTACGAAACGGCGTGCAGTCCGCCGCAGCGCCCTTCGGCGGCCGAGCTCGCCGGCACGCTCCAGCGGCTCGGCCGGCTGTTTCCGTCAGCGCGGCTCGGCATCGGCGAGATCGGCGCGCAGCGCCGCTCCGACGGCCTGCCCGACGATCCCTCGCTTGCCGAGAAGCAGCGGGTCGCGCGGACCTACTACGGCATGCACGATGCCTTGCGCCTGCAGCTCGGCAGCCGCTTCGTCGGCGGCTACTTCTGGTGGTACTTCCGCGAGGACGCCGTGCCGCGCACCCGCGCGCAGTCGCTCTGGCCCGAGCTCGACCGCCTGCTGGCGGGTCTGCCCGATGGATAGCGCCGCCCGGCTGCAATTCCGGCCTTACCCGGGCGCAGGATCGGTGATAACCGGCGACACCCGAGCACACGGAACAGCAACGAGGATCCGATGAAGACACGCGCCGCCGTCGCCTTTGCCCCCAAGCAGCCCCTCGAGATCGTCGAGCTCGATCTGGAAGGACCGAAGGCCGGCGAAGTGCTGGTCGAGATCATGGCGACCGGCGTGTGCCACACCGATGCCTACACGCTCGACGGGTTCGACAGCGAAGGCATCTTCCCCTCGGTGCTCGGCCACGAAGGCGCAGGCGTCGTGCGCGAAGTCGGCGCGGGCGTCACTTCGGTGAAGCCGGGCGATCACGTGATCCCGCTCTACACCCCCGAATGCCGCCAGTGCAAAAGCTGCCTTTCGGGCAAGACCAACCTGTGCACCGCGATCCGCGCGACGCAGGGCAAGGGCCTGATGCCCGACGGCACCTCGCGCTTTTCCTACAAGGGCCAGACGATCTTCCACTACATGGGCTGCTCGACCTTCTCGAACTTCACCGTGCTGCCCGAGATCGCCGTGGCGAAGATCCGCGAGGACGCGCCGTTTAAGACCAGCTGCTACATCGGCTGCGGGGTGACGACCGGCGTGGGCGCGGTGATCAACACCGCCAAGGTCCAGGTGGGTGACAATGTCGTGGTGTTCGGCCTCGGCGGCATCGGCCTCAACGTGATCCAGGGCGCGCGCCTTGCCGGCGCGAACAAGATCATCGGCGTCGACATCAACCCCGATCGCGAGGAATGGGGCCGCAAGTTCGGCATGACCGACTTCCTCGACAGCAAGGGCATGAGCCGCGAGGACGTCGTCGCGAAGATCGTGGCGATGACCGACGGCGGCGCGGACTACACCTTCGACGCCACCGGCAACACCGAAGTGATGCGCACCGCGCTCGAAGCCTGCCACCGCGGCTGGGGCACCAGCATCATCATCGGCGTGGCCGAGGCGGGCAAGGAAATCAGCACCCGTCCGTTCCAGCTCGTCACGGGCCGCAACTGGCGCGGCACC
Organism: Novosphingobium huizhouense; assembly: GCF_020179475.1. Lineage (GTDB taxonomy): Bacteria > Pseudomonadota > Alphaproteobacteria > Sphingomonadales > Sphingomonadaceae > Novosphingobium > Novosphingobium huizhouense. Next base: position 109,067 of record NZ_JAILXZ010000002.1, read on the forward strand.
GCGTTCGGCGGGGCCAAGGGCCGCACCGACGTGCCCAAGATCGTCGACATGTACATGACCGGCAAGATCGAGATCGACCCGATGATCACCCACGTGATGGGGCTCGAGGAGATCAACACCGCCTTCGACCTGATGCACGCCGGCAAGTCGATCCGCAGCGTCGTGGTGTTCTGAGCGAAATGGAACAGGTCAGCGCCAACCGCAGCCACGGCGGCACGCAGGGCGTCTACACGCACGCGTCCGCCGAAACCGGCACGCCGATGACCTTCTCGGTCTTCGTGCCCGATCATGCGCCGGGCGCGCGGTTGCCGGTGCTGTGGTATCTCTCGGGGCTGACCTGCACCCACGCCAACGTCACCGAAAAGGGCGAATTCCGCGCCGCCTGCGCGCAAGCCGGCCTGATCTTCGTGGCGCCCGACACCTCCCCGCGCGGCGAGGACGTGCCCGACGACGAGGCTTACGACTTCGGCAAGGGCGCGGGATTCTACGTCGATGCGACGCAGGCGCCGTGGGCGGCGAACTTCCGCATGCGCAGCTACATCGAGCGCGAACTGCCGGCGCTGCTGGCCGAGCATTTCCCGGTCGACATGGGCCGGCAGGGCATCACCGGCCATTCGATGGGCGGGCACGGCGCGCTGACCGTGGCCCTGCGCAATCCCGGCCGCTTCCGCTCGGTCAGCGCCTTCGCGCCGATCGTCAGCCCGCTCGCCTGCCCCTGGGGCGAGAAGGCGCTGGGCGGCTACCTCGGCCCCGACAAGGCGGCGTGGCGCGAATACGACGCCTGCGCGCTGATCGAAGGCGGCGCGCGCGTTCCCGCCCTGCTGGTCGACCAGGGCGAGGCCGACGGCTTCCTCGCCGAGCAGCTCAAGACCGATCTGCTGGTCGAGGCCTGCGAGCGCGCCGGGCAGGAGGCGACGATCCGCATGCAGCCGGGCTACGATCATTCCTACTACTTCATCTCGACCTTCATGGCCGAGCACGTCGCCTGGCACGCGCAAAGGCTGAAGGCCTAGATCACCCCTTGCGCCAGCGTCTGCTGCTCGTCGATCCCGCGCGCGAGGATGCGGCGGTAGAGCGCCTCGTACTCGGCCGCCATGCGCGCGACCGAGAAGCGTTCGACGGCGACCGCGCGGCAGGCGGCGCGGTCGATCTCGCCGATCCGCGCGATCGCTTCTGCCGCTTCGTCGGGGTGGTCGACGAGGAAGCCGTTGACGCCGTGCTCGATCAGCTCGGGCATCGAGCCGCGCCGCGTCGCGATCACCGGGGTGCCGCAGGCCATCGCCTCGACCACCGACAGCCCGAACGGCTCGTCGAAGTCGATCAGGTGGAGCAGCGCGCGCGCCTGTCCCAGCGCGCGGACCCGCGCCGCGCCGCCCACCGCGCCATGGAAGCGGATCGCGTCATCGAGCGCGGGCAGGACCTCGCGCTCGTGGTAACCCCGGTCCTGGACGATGCCGTACATCTCGAGCGGCAGGCCGACCGCGCGCGCCGCGGCAATCGCGTGGGCGGCGCCCTTGTCGGGATGGATGCGCCCGAAATAGAGCAGCCTGTCCGCGCCTTGCGCGTCGAAGGCGAAGGTCTCGACCGGGATGCCGTGGTGGATGGTGGCGGCATAGCGCAACGCGGGATGGCGATCCGCCGCGCTGATCGCGACATAGTTCACCCGGTCCTCGAACGGCTTGTACATCGGCAGGATGCGTTCGGAGGAGAAGCCGTGGATCGTCGTGACCATCGGCGTCTCGACCAGCGGCGCGAAGGCATGGGCCGGAAAATCGAGCTGGTTGTGGATCAGGTCGAATTGCCCGGCCTTGGCGAAACAGTGCGACAAGTGCCGGTATTCCCACACTTTCGCGTCGATCGCGGGGTCTTCCTCGTAAGGCGCTGGGACCACCCCGTCGAGCGTGCCGCCGGTCGCGCTGTCGAGCGTCGCGAACAAGGTGACGTCGATCCCGCGCGCGACCAGCGCTTCGGTCAGCTGGCTCGTGACCAGCTCCCACGGCCCGTAGTGGCGCGGCGGGGTGCGCCAGGCGATCGGGGCGAGCATGGCGATGCGCATCGGGTCAGCTTTCGTCGAGGGCGAGGATGACGCCTTCGTCGGCGCGAAGGCGGCCTGCGGGCCGGTCGGGGCCGCAGGTCGAAAGCAGCAGCCGCCCGTCGAGCGGGCAGGGCGCGTCGCGCCCCGACAGGTTGAGCGCGACGCCCAGGCGTTCGCCGCCGCGGGTGCGGGTGAAGGCGAGCACCTGCGCATCGACATACGCCAGCGCGAAGTCGCCGAGCGCCAGCGCGGGGCGCGCGCGGCGGAGCGCGAGCAGGGCGCGGGTCAGCGCAAGCATCGATGTCGGGTCGGCCGCCTGCCGCGCCACGTTGCGCACGCGCCAGTCGTCGTTGAGCGGAAGCCACGGCTCGACGCTGCTGAAGCCGGCGTTGGCCGAGCCGTCCCACGGCATCGGCGTGCGCGCGCCATCGCGCCCGAGGCCGAGCCCGGGCTGGCGCAGGTCCTGCGGATCGCGGATGCGGTCGGGCGGGATGGCGACCTTGCCGATCGCCAGTTCGTCGCCCTGGTAAAGCGTCGGCGTGCCGCGCAGCGTCAGCAGCAGCATCATCGCGACGCGCGCCTGCGCCTCGCCCAGCCGCCCGGCGATGCGCGGCGCATCGTGGCTGCCGATCACCCAGTTGGGCCAGGCCCCGGGCGGCAGCGCCGCTTCGTAGGCTTCGATCATCTCGCCCAGCGCCCGCGGCTCCCACGGCGTGTCGAGCAACTGGAAATTGAACGGCAGGTGGACGCCGGGCGCCTGGTCGGTGCCGTAATAGCGCATCAGCTCGGGCACGGGCAGGCACACCTCGCCCACCAGCAAGGTGTCGCCGGTCGCCTCAGCCAGCCGCCGCATCTCGGCCGCGAGGTCGAGCACCTCGGGCTGGTTCGCGGAATGGTGCTGGAGAACCTTGAACTTCTCGCCCAGCGCCGGGCGATAGTCCGGGTTCGGCGGATTGTCGGGCAGGCCGTCCGCCTTGAAGCAGTGCCACAGCACGTCGATGCGGAAGCCGTCGACGCCGCGGGCGAGCCAGAACTCGAGGACGCCCAGCATCGCCGCGCGGACCGCGGGGTTGCGCCAGTTGAGGTCGGGCTGTTCGCGCAGGAACGCATGGAGATAGTACTGCCCGGTCGCCTCGTCCCACTCCCAGGCCGAGCCGCCCATGTCGCTGGTCCAGTTGTTCGGCGGTCCGCCGTCGGCGGCCGGATCGCGCCAGATGTACCAGTCGCGCTTCGGGCTGGTCCGCGAACGCCGGCTCTCGAGGAACCACGGGTGGCGATCCGAGGTATGGTTGGGAACGAAGTCGAGGATCAGCCGCAGCCCTGCCGCGTGGACCTCGCCGACCAGCGCATCGAACTCCGCGAGGGTGCCGAACATCGGGTCGATCGCGCAATGATCGGCGATGTCGTAGCCGAAATCGGCCATCGGCGAGGGGTAGATCGGCGACAGCCAGATGGCGTCGACGCCAAGGTCCTGGACGTGGCGAAGCCCGCGCCGGATCCCGGCGAGATCGCCGATCCCGTCGCCGTCGGCATCGAGGAAGGAGCGCGGATAGATCTGATAGACGACGCCGCGCTGCCACCAGCGCGGTTGGGGATGGTGATCGGGGGAGGGCATCGCAGCAGACAATGCGCAGCACCGCCGCGCCGTTCCCCCGGCGAGGGTCAGCCCCGCCGCATCCTCAGACGCGGCGCATCTTCGTCGGATCGACCCGAGGAGTGTAGACGCGGTGGCGATCCTCGATCTGCCATCCGGGCGCGGCGGTCGGCTCGGACGACTTGCGCTGCAGCGCGGCTTCGATCGCGTCTGCTTCGAGCTTGTCGTCGAGCGCCACCCCGAAAGCCTGGCCGGTCACCCAGCGCACCGTTCCGTGAACCGTGATGTCGCCGGGAAGCCGGACGGTGACCGATTCCCCCTTTTCCGGTGCGATCGTCCGGCAGGTCATGCCGAGGCCGAAATCCGAAAGGTTGCGCACGATCACCTCGTGGCTGTGCCCGGCCAATGTCACCAGCGTGGCGCGCAGGATCCGCGCGCGCCGGTGTTCGCGGCCCACGCGCTTTTGCAGGTTCGACGCGCCATCAAGGTTCATGAGGAAGGCTCAGCCCAGCTCCCGGTGCGATGCGCCGGAATGCGCTCGCTTGTCGATCCTACCCTCCATGAGTCACTTTATCGTTAAGAACCATGGAGTTAGCGCTACGTAACGACGCTAGGGGAACCACCGTGGCGCAGCCGAGTTACAGGGCTAGGGCTGTTGTATGTATTTAAGGATTTGGACCGGAATGGCTTGGACTTATCGTATTGTCGATCATGGACAGCATTACGTGCTGCACGAAGTGGAGGTGGATGACGACGGCTCCGTCTGCGGGTGGGTCCGTCGCTCGATCGATTTCGCCTGCGACCGCGACCGCGGCGCGGCCGGCATCGTCTCGTCGCTCGAGCAGGCGCTCAAGGAAGCGCGCGCCGCGCCCATCCTGAAGCTGTCGAAGGACGGATCGCTGGTCACCGCCTAGCCGGCTCAGCCGGCGAGGAGCGCGATCGCCTCCAGTTCGACCTCGCTGTAGCCATGGCCGCGCAGCGCGTCGATTACCGAGCCCGACGGCTCGCGGCCGAGCGCTGCGCTGCACATCAAGGTGTGCACCGCCGCCAGTTCCCCCGCCACCGGAGCAGCGGGCCTGCTGCGGAACAGCCGCGCCAGGGGGCCGCCCCGCTCGGCATTGCAGGCGCATCCGGCCACGGCCTTCATCGACCGGCGCACCCGTTGCCACTGGTGCTGGGCGAGCGCCGGTGCTGTCGCGTGTCGTGCCATGGATCGTTCTCCGTTCGTGGCAGGGCGCCCGCGCGGGCGCCCTGCCGTTCTGGTGCTGCCGTTCTGGTCCTGCCGCCCTAGTGCTTGGGGTCGATCAGGCCGCGTCGACCAATACGATCTCGCTGTCCTCCAGCGCAGTGACGCGCAGCACTTCGAGCTCGCTGATCGCGGCACCGTCGCGGGCATTGACGACCACGTCCTCGATGCTGACCTTGCCCGTCGCCGGCACCAGGTAGCCCTTGCGCGCCGCGCCCAGCGGATAGTCCACCGTGTCCCCGGCCTTGAGCGTCGCTGCGACGACCCGCGCGTCGGTGCGGATCGGCAGGGCATCGCCATCGCCGGCATAGCCCGAGGCGAGCGTGACGAACTGGCCGGTGCGCTCGCCCTTGGGGAAGGGCCGCGAACCCCAGCTCGGGTTCTCGCCCTGCCGCGTCGGGATGATCCAGATCTGGAAGATCTTCGTGACGACATCTTCCATGTTGTATTCGGAATGGCGGATGCCGGTGCCAGCGCTCATCACCTGGACGTCGCCCGCTTCGGTGCGGCCCTGGTTGCCCAGGCTGTCCTGGTGGGTGATCGCGCCTTCGCGGACGTAGGTGATGATCTCCATGTCGCGATGCGGGTGGGGGGGAAACCCGGTCTTCGGCGCAATGGTGTCGTCGTTCCACACGCGCAGGTTGCCCCAGTGGACCCGCGCCGGGTCATGGTAGCCGGCGAACGAGAAGTGGTGCTTGGCGTCGAGCCAGCCGTGGTTTTCGCCGCCGAGGCTGTCGAAGGGACGAAGTTCGATCATGGTTGGTCTCCGAAGAAGCGGCAGGGTGCGTCGCTTCGTTGGTAGCGAGATAGGCCTTGCGCGCCTTTCTGTTCAGAAGGATAAAATCGCTCGGATTGTTCCAGGAATCGGAAAAGAAGCGCATGGCCAACCCCGGCACGCCGACATTCGACCAGCTGCGCATCTTTCTCGCCATCGTCGATACCGGCAGCTTCGCCGCGGCGGGGCGAAAGCTCAACCGCGCGGTTTCGGTGATCAGCTACGGCATCGCCAATCTCGAAGCGCAACTGGGGCTCAGCCTGTTCGACCGCGAAGGCACGCGCAAGCCCACGCTCACCACCGCGGGCCGCGCGCTGCTCGCCGAAGCGCGAGCGGTCGCCGAGGGCATGGATGGCCTTCGCGCCAAGGTGAAGGGCATGCTCGACGGGCTCGAGGCCGAGATCGACGTCGCGGTCGACGTGATGATCCCGCCCGACCGGCTCGGCAAGGTGCTGCGCGGTTTCGCCCAGACCTTCCCCACGGTGCAGCTGCGGCTCCATGTCGAAGCGCTGGGCGCGGTGACCGCGATGGTGCTCGACGGCAAGGCCATCGTCGGCATCTCGGGGCCGATCACCGACGGCGCGGAGCGGGTCGCGGCGGGGCAGACGCTGATGGTGCCGGTGGCCGCGCCCGATCACCCGCTGGCGCGGATGGACCCGATCCCGCCCGGGGCCGGCCGCCACTATACCCAGCTCGTGCTGTCCGACCGTTCGCGCTTCACCGAGGGCCGCGACTTCGCCGTGGTCAGTTCCAAGACCTGGCGCCTCGCCGACCTCTCGGCCAAGCACGCCCTGCTCAAGGAAGGCATCGGCTGGGGCAACATGCCGATCCACATGGTCGAAGGCGATCTGCAGTCGGGCGCGCTGGTCAAGCTGGCGATGCCCGACACCACCGAGGGCGTCTATGGTTTCTGGGGCATCTGGCGTCGCGACCTGCCGCCCGGACCCGCTGCGCAATGGCTGCTCGACGAATTCGTCGCCTCGACTGCGCTGTGCAAGGAGTACGAGGGACTGCCCGAGGTTTAGTCGCTGCGGCAAGCCTGTCCCCCGGCAGACGGCGCGGCGCACGGCCCGTCCTGGCCGGCTCCGGGGCTTGCGGTCCGGACCCGGTCGGACGAACCGATTTGCCTGTCCTACACCCGGCGCTTCGGGCAGAAGTGGCGCCCATGTCCAGGCCTTCGCGACAATCCCTCAGGCCGCGGCGGCGTTGCGCCGAATTGATCGACGCAGGCGATCAATACCGCGACACTGATCGATCCGAATTTTTCCCCTGGACAGTGTCAACTGTGTCAACCTTGTTGGAGATTGCGCGATCCGGGAAGCGGCGTGCAACGACTTCCGAGGCGGGCGAATCGAGGCTGCACCGAGCCTTCTGCCCGCCGGCCTCAGCGCAGCCGCGCGCTTGCATCCATGACCTGCCGACCGTCGCCGGCGAAGGCGCCGAGCGTCAGCGCGTCGCCCTCGCGCCGCAGGGCGAGGTGGAGATCCTCGCCGCAGATCGCGGGCGAGGTGCCGCGGAAGGCGAAGCGGGCAAGCGCATTGTCGCCCAGCTCGCGCCGGGCGAGGTCGAGCAGCAGGGTGGCGGTCAGCGGGCCGTGGACGACGAGGCCGCGATAGCCTTCCCCGGCGGTCGCATAGGGCAGGTCGTAGTGGATGCGGTGGCTGTTGAAGGTCAGCGCCGAGAAGCGGAACAGCAGCGCTTCGGACGGGGTGAGCGTGCGCACCGCGTCCCAGCCGCTCGCCTCGAACCGGGCGGGGCCGGGGGGCGGCGGGGCGGGCGGCGCATCGGCGGGGGCGGCGGCGCGATAGACCAGCGATTGCACCTCGCGCACCGCGGCGACGCCATCGGCGCGGGTTTCGTGCTCCACATCGACGAACACCAGCAAGCCGCTGTTCCCGCTCTTTTCCCTGACCGAGGCGACGCGGCTGATCCGCTCGATCGCGGCGCCGGCGGACAGGGGGGCGAGGAAGTCGACCTTGCTCGATGCCCACATCCGGCGCGGCAGCGGGACGGGCGGCAGGAAGCTGTCGGGGCTGTCGTCGCGCAAGGGGTGGCCGTCGCCGCCGAGCCCCGCAGTTGGCGCATCGGGCAGGCACAGGCACCAGTGCAGCCCTTGCGGGATCGCTGCGGGGACAGGCCGGTCGAGCGTCGCGCACCAGCGCGCGAGCAGGCCGTCCGACACCCGGTCGGTCCGCCGCTCCTCGCGCCCGATCCAGGCGTCGAAGCTCAATTGCGCCCGCCCGCGAGTCCGCGCGCGATGACCTGCGCCTGGATCTCCGCCGCGCCCTCGAAGATGTTGAGGATGCGCGCATCGCACAGCACGCGGCTGATCTCGTATTCGAGCGCGTAGCCGTTGCCGCCATGGACCTGCAGCGCCGCATCGGCATTGGACCAGGCGACGCGCGCGGCGAGCAGCTTGGCCATGCCCGCCTCGATGTCGCACCGCTTGCCCAGGTCCTTGGCGCGCGCGGCGTCGTAGGTCAGCTCGCGGGCCACGACGAAGTCGACGAGGCTCATCGCCAGCTTGTCGGACACGCGGGGGAAGTGGACGATCGCCTGGCCGAACTGCTTGCGATTGAGAGCGTAGTCGAGCGCGAGCTCAAGCGCACGGCGGGCGACGCCCACGGCGCGGGCGGCGGTCTGGATGCGCGCGCCTTCGAAGGTGCGCATCAGCTGCTTGAAGCCCTGCCCCTGCTCGCCGCCGAGCAGCGCGTCCTCCGGCGCGGTCATGCCGTCGAACTGCAGTGCGTATTCCCGCATCCCGCGATAGCCGAGCACCTCGATCTCGCTGCCGGTCATGCCGGGGGCGGGGAAGGGGTCGGCCTCGCTGCCGCGCGGCTTTGGCACCAGCAGCATCGACAGCCCGGCATAGCCCTTGGCGTCGGGCAGGGTCCGGGCGAGCAGCGTCATCAGGTCGCTGCGGCTGGCATGGGTGATCCAGGTCTTGGCGCCGTCGATCACCCACTGCCCGCCATCGAGCCGGGCGCGGGTCTGGAGCGAGCCGAGGTCGGAGCCGGTGTCGGGTTCGGTGAACACGGCGGTCGGCAGGATCTCGCCGCTCGCGATCTTGGGCAGCCAATACGCCTTCTGCGCCTCGGTCCCGCCGCCCGAAATCAGCTCGCCGGCGATCTCGGAGCGCGTGCCGAGCGACCCGGCGCCGATCCACCCGCGCGACAGCTCCTCGGTCACGAGGCACATCACCAGCTTGTTGAGCCCAAGCCCGCCGTAGCTTTCGGGGATGCACACGCCGAACGTGCCGAGGTCGGCCATGGCCTGCACCGTCGCATCGGGGATCAGGTCGTTGGCGAGATGCCACTTGTGCGCGTGGGGCAGGATCTCGCTGTCGGTGAAGCGGCGATACTGCTCGCGGATGGTGTCGAGGTCGGCGTCGTGGAAGCTCTCGCTCGGCCAGAGGCCGTCGGCGAGCATCATCGCCAGTTCGCGCCGGGTCGCGGCATGGTCGGCCTCGATCAGCGCGGCGAAGGCGGCGTGGAGCGCGCGCGCCGCTTCGGTCAGGTCGAGGTCGGCTGGGCGGAACATCTCGTTCTGGCCCATGGCGAGGCCGCCGGTCAGCTGCGCGCCCAACTCCGCGAAGGCGAGCCTCGCCACCAGCGCATCGACCGGGTTCGCGGCGCCGTTCCGCTCGAGCCATCCGGCCACCGATTCCAGCGCGGCGACGGTCGTTGCGACCCATGCGAAGCCGTGCGCGGCGCGCTGCTCGTCGTCGATCCTGCGCGCTTCCAGGCGGCGCGCCAGCGCGGCCCGGGCGGCATCGCGGAAGGCGCGCGCGGCGTCGAGTTCGGTGCCGAACATCACGCCCTCTCGAACACCGCGGCAATCCCCTGGCCGCCGCCGATGCACATCGTCTCGAGGCCGTAGCGCCCGTCGCGACGCACCAGTTCGCGCGTCAGGTTGGCGAGGATGCGCCCGCCGGTCGCTCCGATCGGATGGCCGAGCGAGATGCCCGAGCCGTTGACGTTGAGGATCTCGTTGCGGCTGTCGTCCTTCGACCAGCCCCAGCCCTTGAGCACGGCGAGGACCTGCGGGGCGAAGGCCTCGTTCAGTTCGACGAGGTCGATGTCCTTCCACGACAGGCCGGTGCGCGCGAACAGGCGCTCGACCGCCGGGACCGGGCCGATGCCCATGCGGCTCGGCTCGCAGCCCGCCGCCGCCCACGAATGGAACCAGGCGATGGGCTCGAGGCCCAGTTCCGCGAGCTTGTCCTCGGCGACGAGCAGGCAGGCGGCCGCGGCATCGTTCTGCTGGCTGGCGTTGCCCGCAGTGACCACGCCGCCTTCGATCGGCTTGAGTGCACCGAGCGTTTCCATCGTCGCATCGGGGCGATAGCCTTCGTCGTGGTCGAACAGCTTGGGCTCGCCCTTCTTCTGCGGCACGGGCACTGCGACCAGTTCGTCGGCGAACAGGCCCTTTTCCCACGCGGCGGTGGCGCGCTGGTGCGAGCGGACGGCATAGGCGTCGGCGTCCTCGCGGCTGATGTCGTAGTCTTTCGCAAGGTTCTCGGCCGTCTCGATCATGCCGGTGATGACGCCGAAGCGCTCGACCGGCTGGCTCATCACGCGGCCGCGGGTCAGGCGGTCGTGGATCGTCAGGTTCCCCATGCGCACGCCCTTGCGCAGGTCGGTGGTGTAGTGCTCGACGTTGGACATCGATTCCACCCCGCCCGCAACGACGACGTCGGCGGCGCCGGTCTGGATCATCATCGCGCCGTTGACCACCGCCTGAAGCCCCGAGCCGCAGCGCCGGTCGACGAGGTAGCCCGGGACTTCGAGCGGAAGGTCTGCGGCAAGCCACGCCCAGTGCCCGATCGCGGGCGCTTCGCCGCTGCCGTAGCCTTGCGCGAAGATCACGTCGTCGACGCGGGCGGGATCGATCTTCGTGCGCTCGATCAGCGCCTTGAGGATCACCGCGCCCAGCTGGCCGGCGTTCATCGAGGCGAGCGAGCCGCCGAACTTGCCGACGGCGGTGCGGATCGGGGCGACAACGGCGACGCGGCGCAGGGTCATGGCATCATTCTCCGGTTCGTCCGACACCGACAATGCCGGCATCGATCAGGCGGGCGATCTCGCCCGAGGACAGCTTGAGGCGTTCGGACAGCACGGCTTCGCTGTGCTCTCCGTTCAACGGAGCAGGGCGGGGTTCGCCGCGCTCGAGGCCGGGCACCGTGGCGAAGGCGCCGACGGCAGGATAGGCGCAGCCGCTGGGATTGGAACTCGCCCCGAAGATCGGGTTGTCGTCGACCAGCGCCGGATCGCGCGCCGCATCGAGCATCGTGCGATAGGCCGAATGGACGATCCCGGCGCCATCGAAGGCGGCGGCGAGATCGGCGTGGTCGCGCGCGCCGATCGCCGCTTCGAACAGCGGGAACAGGGCATCGCGGTGGCCGAAGCGCAGGCCGTCGTCCTTGGCGAAGGAGACGCCGCGCGCCGCTTCGATTGCGGCGACTTCCGCCTCGATCCCCAGGGTCTTCAACAGGTTTGCCCACTGGCGGTGGGTGACCACGACGATCATCGTGCGCACGCCGTCGGCGGTGACGAAATCGCGCCCGAACAGGCCGTAGACGGTATTGCCCATGCGCGGGCGGTTCGCCCCGCCGACCAGCACTTCGGCAAGGCTGCCCAAGTTGGCGACGGTGCCGATGGCGACGTCGGACAGCGGCAGCCGCACTTCGCCGCCGTGGCCCGTGGCGTCGCGGCGGCGCAGCGCGGCGAGCAGCGCGAAGGCGGCGTAGGCGCCGGTCAGCAGGTCCCAGGCCGGCAGCACGTGGTTGACCGGCTCCGGCCCCGCGCCGGTAAGCATCGGATAGCCGACCGCGTTGTTGACGGTGTAGTCGAGCGCCGGGCTGCCATCGGCCCAGCCCATTACCCGCACGGTGATGAGGTCGGCCCGCTCGCGCGCCAGCAGGTTGTGGGCAAGGAAGCCTTCGGCCGGGAAGTTGGTGATGAACTGGCCCGTGGCGCGCACCAGCGCCTGGAGCAGCTCGCGCCCTTCCGGCCGCCCGAGATCGAGCGCGACCGACTTCTTGGCGCGGTTGAGGTTCTCCCAGTAGAGCGAACCTCCTGAAGGCCCCAGCGGCCAGCGCCGGAAGTCCGGTCCGCCGCCGATCTGGTCGACGCGGATCACGTCTGCGCCCATCTGCGCGCAGTAGAGCCCGGCGGTGGGGCTGGCGACGAACGACGACGCCTCTACCACCGACAGTCCGTTCAGGAGATCGTACAAGGCTTCAGCCTTCCACGCCGGCGGCGAAGTTGCGCAGCATCTGCTTGGCGATCACCAGCTGCATGATCTGGGTGGTGCCTTCGTAGATCCGGTAGATGCGGCTGTCGCGGAAGAAGCGCTCGGCCTCGTATTCGGCGAGGTAGCCCGCGCCGCCGTGGATCTGCACGCAGCGATCGGTGACGCGGCCGCACATTTCCGAGGCGAACATCTTGAACGAGGCGGCTTCCATCAGGACCTTCTGCCCGGCGTCGGCCTTGGCGATGGCGTCGCGCATCATGCACTGCGCGGCGTAGATCTCGGCCTGGCTGTCGGCCAGCATCGCCTGGATCAGCTGGAAATTGGCGATCGGCTCGCCGAAGGCCTTGCGCTCGTTGGCATAGCGCACCGCGGTGTCGAGCGCGCGCTTGGCATAGGCGGTCGCCGCCGCGCCGACCGACAGGCGTCCGTTGTCGAGGCTCTGCATGGCGACGGCAAAGCCCTTGCCCTCTTCCCCGCCGAGCAGGGCTTCACCGGGGACGTAGACGTCCTCCATGATGATGTCGGCGATGTGGCTGCCCTGCTGGCCCATCTTCTTGTCGCTCTTGCCCACGGTGATGCCGGGCGTGTCCATCGGCACGATGAAGGCCGAGACGTGCGCGTTCTTGGGCAGCGATTCCTTGTTGGTGCGCGCCATGATCAACGCCACCTTGGCGAACGGCGCGTTGGTGATGTAGCGCTTGGTGCCGTTCAGGACATAGCCGTTGCCCGAGCGCACCGCGGTGGTCTGAAGACCCGCCGAGTCCGAGCCCGAGCCCGGTTCGGTCAGGCCGAACGAGGCGATTTCACCAGCGGCGAGGCGCGGCAGCCATTCGGACTTCTGCTCGTCCGTTCCGTTGAGCTTGATCGCCGAACAGACCATGCCGAGATTGATCGAGGTGATCGAGCGATAGGCCGGCAGCGCGTAGCTCAGCGTGTGGATCGTCTCGACGTACTGGGTGATGTTCATCCCCGCGCCGCCGTATTCGACCGGCATGGTCAGCCCGAACAGGCCCATCTCGCGCATTTCGGCGAGAATGTCGTCGGGGATCTTGTCCTCGGCGATCACTTGCGCTTCCGCGGGGATCAGCCGTTCGCGGACATAGCGCTTGAGCTGTTCGTGGAACTGCTCGAAGACTTCGGGGTCCATGCCCGTATTGGGGGTGCTCATCGGGGCCTCTCCTCAGACCGGATCGTAGGGGAACACGTGCGCCGAGACTTCGTCGGCGCGCGCGAAGGCGGGCTTGAACGCGGGCACCAGCTCGTCGGCGATGGCCTGCGGCGTCCAGCCCTCCAGCTTGACCATCGAGCGCACCGGGCGCGGCTTGTTGAACAGCAGGATTTCGTTCTTGCGCACGGCGAAAATCTGGTTGTTCACGCCCTGCGCCGCGTCCGAGGCGAGGAAGGCGACGAGCGGGGCGATCTTGTCCGCGCTCATCGTCTTCATGCGTTCGACGCGCAGCTTCTGCTCGGGGGTTTCCGCCGGGATCGAGGCGGTCATCCGGCTCCACGCGAACGGCGCGATGCAGTTCGAGCGCACGCCCCAGCGCGCCATGTCGAGCGCGATCGAATGCGACAGCGCGACGAGGCCGAGCTTGGCGGCAGAGTAGTTGGCCTGGCCGATGTTGCCGATGAGGCCGCTGGTCGAGGTGAAGTGGATGAAGCTGCCCGAACCCTGTTCGCGAAAATAGGGCGTGGCCGCCTTCGACACGTTGAAGGCGCCGGTCAGGTTCACGTCGATGACGCTGGTCCAGTCCTCGTAGCTCATCTTGTGCCAGATCGTGTCGCGCAGGATGCCGGCGTTGTTGACCACCGCATCGATACGGCCGAAGCGCTGCACCGCGTCCTCGACGATGGTGGCTGCAGCTGCGGGATCGGCCACATTGGCGAAGTTGGCGTACGCGCGCCCGCCGGCGGCGGCGATGTCGGCCACGGTGGTGTCCGCAGGCGCGGCGTCTGCGCCATCACCGCCTTGCGCGACGCCCGGGTCGTTGACGATGACGGCGGCGCCTTCGCGCGCGCAGAGCAACGCGATTTCGCGGCCGATGCCGCGACCGGCGCCGGTGATCGCCACAACCTTGCCTTCGAGAATGCCGGGCATTCGAGTCTCCCTGATCGCGCTTGAGGCGCTAACCGCTCGGTTAATCGAGTTCAACATTGCGAATTGCTTTTCACAGGCGTGAAATCTATCGCTGCGGCGTGCCCGGTCCCGTCCGCTCCGTATCGCAGGCTTTCGCGATCCTTCGGCTCCTTTCGGTCGAAGGCCCGCTGACCCTGTCCGAGGTGGTCCGCGAGACCGGGCTATCGCCCTCGAGCGGGCTCAACCTGTTGCGCACGCTCGTCGCCGAGGGGATCTGCCAACGCGAAATCGCGGGCAAGCGCTATCGCCTGGCCGAGGGCTGGGCGCAGGCCGGCGTGCTCGGCGATTCCGGCCCGTCGCGCCGCATCGCGGCGGCGCGGCCCGCGCTCGCCCGCTTCGCCCGCGAACACGACACCGCGACCGGCCTGTGGCAGGTCGTGTCGAACGAGCGGCTCGCCCTCGTCGCGCTCGGCGAAAGCGGCGAGGCGACGCGGATCCACATGGTCGAAGGACAGCGCCAGCCCATCGGCGGCGGATCGACCGGGCGCGCGCTCGCCGCATCGGCGGGCCTCGACCACGCCGAGCTGGTGCGGCGGTTCTCGAAGGTGCGGTGGCGGCGCCGGATCGACCTTGCCGCCTGGGTCGAGCAGATCGCGCGGGCGCAGAGCGTCGGCTATGCGATCGACGACGGTTTCAACCATCCCGGCATCTGCTCGGTCAGCGCCACCGTTCCTCCGGGGCCGGGCGAGGGCGGGGCGGTGCAGTTCTGCGTTTCCGCGTCGATTTTCGCCGGATCGCGCAGCGACCGCGAGATCGAGGCGCTGGGGCGCGCGCTCGTCGACCTTGCGCAAGGCCCTGCGCTCTGCGGCCGCGATACGTAATCACGGCTAAGCCGGAACAAGTCGTCGCCAAGCATGCGCGAGCTATCCTTGGATAACTCCTGTTGCGGTACGCCCATGCTCAAACGCGTCAATACGAACGAAGTCCGGCTCGGGATGTTCATCCACAAGCTCGAAGGCAGCTGGTTCAAGCATCCCTTCTGGAAGGCCCGGTTCCTGCTCGAGGACGAGGACATGCTCGACCTGCTGCGCGACAGCGCGGTTCCCTCGGTCATCATCGACACCGCCCGCGGCGACGACGTGCAGCACGTCCGCGTGCTCGAGACCGTGACTGCGTCCGTCGACGAGCCGATCCGCACGAGCGCCCGGCGCGCGTCGTTCGGCCGTGCGCGGCGCTCTCCGGTGAGCGGCGACCGCCTGCCTCCCGCCTCGTCGCTGAAGGCGGGGGGGGTGAGTGCGGCGGCCGAGTTCGGCGCGGCACGGCGGGCGGCCGGCCGCGCGGGGCACATCGTGAACCGGATCTTCCTCGAATCGCGGCTCGGCAAGGCCGTGGCGGCAAGCGACGTCGAGCCGGTGATCGAGGACATCTATGCCTCGATCCAGCGCAATCTCTACGCGTTCAACGGGCTGCTGCGCTGCCAGCAGGAGCGCAACTACGTCTACGGCCACTCGCTGGCGGTCAGCGCGCTGATGATCGCGCTGGCCCGCACGATGCGGCTGACCCCGCACGACACGCGCGAGGCGGGGATGGCGGGCCTGCTGATGGATATCGGCGTCGGGCAGCTGCCGCCCGAGGCGGCGCCGGACGACGGCGACTATCGCCGGCTCCCGGTGGAGCTGCAGGAGGCGCACGTGATCACCGGGCACGCGCTGCTCAAGGCGGCGGGGGACATCCCCGAACAAGTGCTGCGGGTATGCCTGCGCCACCACGAACGGCTCGATGGCAGCGGCTATCCCTATGGCCTTGCCGGGCACGATCTCGACGTCCTGTCGCGCATGGCGGCCGTCTGCGACTGCTACGACAATCTCGTCACCGGGCATGGCAGCGCCAACGGGATCGACCCGGCCGATGCGATCAACGCGCTGCAGGCGATGGGACCCGCGCTCGACCAGCAGGTCCTGCGACACTTCATCGACACCGTCGGGGTCTATCCGATCGGCTCGTTCGTTCGCCTGCGCTCCGACCGGATCGCGATGGTCGTCGACGAAGCGGCCGCCGACAACGCCAAGCCAACCGTGCGCATCTTCCATTCGCTGCGGCAGGGGGGAGCGGTTCGCCAGGCGACGCTCGTCCTGTCGCAGTGCTACGGAGAGGACGACATTGCCGGCACCGCCGATCCCGAAGCGCTCGGCCTGGGGGACGCCGGGGCCTTGCGCGAAAAGCTGCTGGTTGCAGCGGAGCGCGAGGCGTCCTGATCACTTCGCCAAGACAAAAAAAGGCCGCCAGGTTGCCCCGGCGGCCTTGGAAGTTTGGGAGAGGATGCCTGAAAGGCCCCCCGCAAATGGGCTGCCGGCGGTCATGGTGCAAGTGCGAACGGAGCAATCGGGGTTGCAGTTTTCGCACTCATACGAATTCGGCGCGCGGCTGCGCGGTCAAGCCTCGCCGACCGCACTGGGGCCGACCGTACTGGGGCCGACCGCACCGGGCGTTGCGGCGTCGCCGCCGCGCAGGAGGTCCATCGCCAGCGCTTCGGCGACCTTGATCCCGTCGACCGCGGCGGAGAGGATGCCGCCGGCATAGCCCGCCCCTTCACCGGCAGGGTAGAGCCCGCGGGTGTTGATGCTCTGGAAATCGGCGCCGCGGCGCATGCGGATCGGCGACGAGGTGCGGGTCTCCACACCGGTCAGGATCACGTCGGGATGGTCGTAGCCCGGGACCTGGCGACCGAACACCGGCAGCGCCTCGCGGAACGATTGCAGGACATAGTCGGGCAGGCACTGCGCAAGATCGGTCAGCTTCACGCCGGGCTGATAGCTCGGCACGACCGCGCCGAAGTCGCCGCTCGACGGTCGGCCGGCGAGCACGTCGGACAGCTTCTGGCCCGGCGCCTTGTAGTCCGCGCCGCCTGCGGTGAAGGCGAGGCTTTCCCATTTGCGCTGAAATGCGATCCCCGCGAGCGGCCCGCCGGGATAGTCGCGCGACGGGTCGATATCGACGACCAGCCCCGAATTGGCATTGAACTCCGCGCGCGAATACTGGCTCATGCCGTTGGTGACGACGCGCCCTTCTTCGCTGGTCGCGGCCACGACGCGGCCGCCCGGACACATGCAGAAGCTGTAGACGGTCCGTCCGGTCGACTTCGCCTGGTGCGAAAGCGCGTAGGCCGCGGCGCCGAGGATGTCGTTGCCGGCAAAGGCGCCGTAGCGCGCCTTGTCGATCCAGCTCTGCGGGTGCTCGATGCGCACGCCGATCGCGAAGGGCTTGGCCTCGATGTGGACCCCGCGGTCGTGGAGGACGTGGAAGGTGTCGCGCGCCGAATGACCGACCGCCACGACGACGTGGCGCGCCGGAAGGAACGCCCCGCCCGAGAGGTGCAACCCGGTGATGCGCCGCTCGCCGTCGCGCTCTTCGACTTCGAAGTCCTCGACCCGGGTCTGGAAGCGGTATTCGCCGCCGAGACGCTCGATCGTCTCGCGGATGGACATGACCATGGTGACGAGGCGGAAAGTGCCGATATGCGGGTGCGCCTCGGTCAGGATGTCGTCGGGCGCGCCGGCCTTGACGAATTCGACGAGAACCTTGCGCCCGAGATGGCGCGGGTCCTTGATCCGGCTGTAGAGCTTGCCGTCCGAGAAGGTGCCTGCGCCGCCTTCGCCGAACTGGACGTTGGATTCGGGCGTCAGGACCGACCGGCGCCACAACGCCCAGGTGTCCTTGGTCCGCTCGCGCACGGCCTTGCCGCGCTCGATGATGATCGGCTTCAGTCCCATCTGCGCCAGGATCAGCGCCGCCAGCAGGCCGCAGGGACCGGCGCCGATCACCACCGGACGCGGCCCGTTCCAGTCGGCCGGCGCCATTACCGGAAAGCGGTAGCTGGTGTCGGGCGAGGGACGGACGTGCGGATCGCCGGCGTTGCGCGCCAGCACCGATGGCTCGTCGCTGACGGTCGCGTCGATCGCATAGACCAGCTTGATCGCCGACTTGCGCCGCGCGTCGTTGCCGCGGCGCACCACTGCATACCGGACCAGCTCGGACGGTTCGATCTGCAGCCGTTCGCAGACGGCGCGGTCGAGATCCTCGCCCGAGTGGTCGAGTGGCAGCTTGAGTTCGGAGAGGCGGAGCATGGGCAGGGCCCTAGTCGCTGTGCGCCGTCATGAAAAGATCGTCAGGCCCCGCAGCGCTCGATGATGGCGTCGAACACGGCGGGATGGAGCGGCTCGGGGAAGGCGCAGCCGGCGGTGAAGCCGTCCGACCACATGACGATCGCACGCCTGGGTTCGAGCCCCGGAAGCGTCACCCAGACGATCTCGCCGGGAGAAAGCCGGTCGGCGCAGGACAGGCGCAGCCCGTGCATCGACAGGTCGAGCACTTCGGCGCCGAGCCGGGCGATCCTGCGGCGATACTGGGCATGGACGTTGACGACGCGTCGCGGCGAGCGTCGGTCGATCCGAGCGGGTACACGTTCGGGCGAATCCATAAGACACCCTCCGCCTTGCCTTTCCTGCAGCTTTTGCCGCAGACCGGCGACAATAGCGTACTGCAGTATGAACAGCAGTTAAATGCGTCTTTCACAATTCTTCGCAATGTAGCGCGGATCTGGCGGGCCGGTTCGGCCAGGGAAGGGAGTTTGACAGCGGCCCTTCCATGGGTTTGACTGGAACGCGTGAAAAAGACGACCCTGATCGCCGCAAGCCTGCTTGCCATCGCCGCCGTTGGCCCCGCTGCCGGGGCGAAGCCGACCCCGAGCCTGCACGAGCGGCTGCTGACGCTCGATACGCATCTCGATACGCCGGCCTCGCTCGACCTGCCCGACTGGTCGATCGCCGACCTGCACGAGGGCGATTATACCCAGGTCGACGTTCCCCGCATGCGCCAGGGTGGGCTCGATGGCGGGTTCTGGGCGATCTACACGCCGCAAGGGCCGCTCGATGCCGCCTCGACCGGCGCGGCGAGGAACTTCGCCTTTCGCCGCGCGGCGCGGATCCTCGAGATGGTCGCGGCCAACCCGCGCGACTTCGCGCTGGCGGACAAGGCTGCCGATGCTGCGCGGATCGCCGGTTCGGGCCGCCGGGTGGTGTTCCTTTCGATCGAGAATGCCTGGCCGCTGGGCGACGATCCGGGGCTGATCGACGCCTTCCACGCGCTCGGCGTGCGGATCGCGGGCTTTGCCCATTTCAAGACCAACCAGTTCGCGGACAGCGCCACCGATGCGGCGCGGTGGGACGGTCTCAGCCCGCTCGGCGTCCAGTTGCTCGCGCAGATGAACCGGGTCGGGGTGGTTCCCGATCTCTCGCACAGTTCCGATGCCGCGCTTGCCGATGCGCTGCGCCTGTCGCGGACCCCGATCGTGCTCTCGCACTCGGGCTGCCGCGCCGTCTACGACCATCCGCGCAACGTCAGCGACGACCAGCTGCGCGCCCTGGCGGCCAAGGGCGGGGTCATCCAGATCAATTCGGTCTACCTGCACAAGGCCGAGCCGAATCCGGCGCGCACCGCCGCGATGGAGGCGCTCGAAAAGCAGTATCCCGAAGGCGCGACGCTGTCCCGCGAACAGCGCGCGGCCTACCTTTCGGCTCGCCACGAGATCGACCGGCGCTACCCCGAGCAGGGCCGCGCGACCTTCGACATGTTCATGGCCAACCTGCTGCACGCGATCCGCATCGCCGGCATCGACCATGTCGGCATCGGCGCCGACTGGGACGGCGGCGGCGGGGTGGTGGGCATGGAGGACGTCGCCTCCTTGCCGAAGATCACCGCCGCGCTCCAGGCCGAAGGCTTCAGCGAGACCGATATCGCGAAGGTGTGGTCGGGCAATATCCTGCGCGTGCTTGCCGAAGCCGAAGCCGAGGCTGCGCGCGAGGGCAAGCCCGCGGCATAGGCGCGGTATCGCAAGGCCTGCTCAGCCGGCGCCGCCCTTCTTCGCTCGCGCGGTCAGCGCGTCCCATTCCTCCCACGCAATCGCGCGCCCGGGATAGGCGACGTTGCGGAAGGGCCAGGCCCTGGCGATCCACCCGCGCGTCCAGCGATAGATTTCGGCATCGA
Organism: Novosphingobium huizhouense; assembly: GCF_020179475.1. GTDB lineage: Bacteria > Pseudomonadota > Alphaproteobacteria > Sphingomonadales > Sphingomonadaceae > Novosphingobium > Novosphingobium huizhouense. Next base: position 129,091 of record NZ_JAILXZ010000002.1, read on the forward strand.
ACCCTGCGTCGTACTCGGCCTTGGTCACCCAGATCCGCACCATCGCGTCGTAGGGGGCAACCGGGCTCGGGTAGACGTAGATGCAGCCGCGCTCGCGCTTCCCGTCGGGCGTGAGGATCGCATAGGCGAAGGATTGGCGGTTGCGGAAGCGGGCCTGCTCCGTTTCCATGTCCTTGACCGCATCGGCTGCGGTGATCCCGGGCGTGGGCCAGTCGGTGCTGCGCGTGAACGTCTCGTTGAGGTGCCTGATCGACGACATGTAGGCGGCGTAGTCGATCTGCGTCAGCGCAGGCCCGAGCGGCACGATCCGGAACCCGTCCCCTTCGACCAGCACCGGGGGTTCGAAGCCCGGCGGCAGGAACCCGGGCGCCGGTCGTTCGACCGGGGCGCCCTCCTGCGCCGGCGCGGCGCTTGCAGTTGCGAGAACCAGCAGCATCCCCAAGGCAGCCCAATGCGGTCTCATCACCCTTGCCTTTCACCCAGCGAACCGCTTGCAGCCTGGGTGTTGCCGGCGCCGCCGCCAATACGTCAAACCGCGCTGGCGACGCTTCCCGGCGGGGTCGTGCGGATCTCGGGGCGCAGGCCCATGTGCGTGGCGAGCGCCTTGAGGTCGCGCTCGGTTCCCTCGTTGACCAGCACCTGGAGGTCGTGCGCCACCTCGAGCACCAGCCCTTCGCCTTCCACCCGGAGCGCGCTGCCCGAAAGGCCGGGCGCGGTGCAGCCGCTGAAACGCCGGCAGAGCCGCGCGGCGAGGCCCCAGGTCACCGCCTCGCGAAGCTGCTGCTCGTCGGCGATCCGCAGCAGATCGGGCGACAGCTCGCTCTTGCCGGTGTTGGCGATGATCGCGGCGGCAAGCATCGCCCGGTCGCTGGCCGAGGCGCCGATCCACCGCTTGCGCAAGGCCCAGTCGCGCGCGAGGTCCTGCCGCAGGTTCGGCTCGACGAGCGCCGAGGCGAGGCACAGCATCGTGGCGGACAGCCGCAGGCGTTCGCGCCGCTCCGCGCCTTGCGCCAGCGATGCGCTTGCGGTCCAGCCGGCGATCATCGTCGCCGTGCCCGGCGAGACGCCTTCGTCGCGCACGAAGTCGGCAACCCCGGCGACCAGCGGGTCCTGCTGGCGGACGTGCTCGGCCATCGCTTCCCACATCAGGCCTTCGCGCAGCCCCCAGGCCGAGAACACCAGGCGGGCGGGCTGCAAGGTCTGGACGAGGACCGCGATGAGCGCGGCGGCATCGGGCAGTCCGGCAAGGCGCGAGGAGGAGATGTTCGGGATCGGCACGAGCGCGTCCACGCGCATGCGCGCCAGACTGCGCGCAAGCTTCAGCGCTTCGCCGGCATCGATCGCAAAGCCGTGCGGATCGTCGATCGGCCAGCGAAGCTTGACCATCGCATAGCGCGCAAATGCCCGCAGCGACCCGCCGACGAGGTAGAGCGTGGTGCCGGGCTCCACCTGCCACTCGGCCTTGGCCAGCGCCTTGCCGACCTTGCGCGCGAACGCGGTCTCGCCCTCCGCTCGCAATGCCGGCAGGCGCAAGGTGCCGAGCGGCATCGAGATCCCGTGGCGGCACTGGCCCTGTTCGATGTCGACGAGTTCGAGGCTGCCGCCGCCGAGGTCGCCGACCACGCCCCTTGCCGCGGGGAAGGCGCCGATCACGCCATGCGCGCTGGTCACGGCCTCCTGCTCGCCGGTCAGCAGACGCGGCTCGAAGCCGAGCGCCCTGACCGATTCGAGGAATTCCCTGCCGTTGGCGGCATCGCGCGTGGCGGCGGTGGCGACCACCTCGACATGCTCGACCCCCTTGAGCTGCAGCAGCGCCCGGTAGCGCCGCAGCGAGGCGAGCGCGGCGCCGCGCGCCTTTTCCGACAGCATGCCGGTCTCGGCCACCGCCTTGCCGAGGCGGGCGGTGACCTTTTCGTTGTGCAGCACCGCCGGGGCCCGCAAGGGGCCGCCGTAGATGACCAGCCGGACGGTGTTCGAGCCGATGTCGATGATGGCGCGCGGCGGGACGACGGTGGGTTTCTTGCGGTTTCTGACCATGACCTCGGGTACGGACGCCTATTCGGGTTTTGCCGTTGCGCCACCACGGCGCAGCGCAAGCTTGGGGACCTTGCGGCCCTTGGTAAGGGCTGCGCCCCGCCCGGAAAGCGAGGGGTTGGTCATGAAATAGCGGTGGACGTTGAAGGGCTTGCTGCCCCCTTCGATCCGATGGTAGCTGCCGTCGCCGTCGAGCTTCCAGCTCTGCTCGGTATCGATCAGGTTGGCCAGCATCACCTGGTCGAGAACCTGGTCGTGGACCGTCCGGTTCCGGATCGGGACCATCACTTCGACCCGGCGGTCGAGGTTGCGCATCATGCCGTCGGCCGAGGTGATGAACAGCCGCGCCCGGCGGTTGGGCATGGCGGCGCCGTTGCCGAACGCCCAGATGCGGCTGTGCTCGAGGAACCGGCCGATGATCGACTTCACGCTGATGCGTTCGGACAGCCCGGGCACGCCCGGACGCAGGCAGCAGATGCCGCGCACCACCAGCGAAATCTCCACGCCCGCGGCGCTCGCTTCGTAGAGCCGGTTGATCAGCTGGCTGTCGGTCAGCGAATTGAGCTTGGCCCAGATCGTGGCCGGCTTGCCTGCCCTGGCAAAGGCGATCTCGCGGTCGATGCACTCGTAGAGCTTGCGCCGCAGCCCCACCGGCGAGATCGCCAGCATCTCGGTGCCGCGCGGCTCGATGTAGCCGGTGATGAAGTTGAACAGTTGCCCGGCGTCGCGGCCGAAGCGCGGATCGGCGGTGAAGAACGACAGGTCGGTGTAGATGCGCGCGGTCACCGGGTGATAGTTGCCGGTGCCGAAATGGCAGTAGGTGCGATAGCCGTCGCCTTCGCGGCGCACGACCATCGACACCTTGGCGTGGGTCTTCCAGTCGACGAACCCGTAGATGACCTGGACCCCGGCGCGTTCGAGCTGGCTCGCCCACATCAGGTTCTGCTCTTCGTCGAACCGGGCCTTGAGCTCGACCACCGCGGTCACCGACTTGCCGGCTTCCGCCGCCGCGATCAGCGCCGCGATCACCGCCGACTGCTTGCCCGCGCGATAGAGCGTCTGCTTGATCGCGACGACATCGGGGTCCGACGCGGCCTGGCGCAGGAAGTCGATCACCACGTCGAAGCTCTCGAACGGGTGGTGGATCACGATGTCCTTCTCGCGGATCGCGGCGAAGCAGTCGCCGTCGTGCTCAAGGATGCGTTCGGGGTAGCGCGGGGAATAGGGCTCGAACTTGAGCTCGGGGCGTTCCTCCTCGAGGATCGCGGCAAGGCCGGTCATCGACAGCAGCCCCGGCGACTTGAGCACCAGCGCGTGGTCGAGCCGCAGCTTCTCGCGCAGCAGCTCCTCCGCTGCCGGATCGAAGTCCGCCTGGAGCTGGAGCAGGATCACCTTGCCGCGCCGGCGCCGCTGGATCGCGGTGCGGAAGTGCCGCACGAGGTCCTCGGCGTCCTCCTCGATCTCCATGTCGCTGTCGCGCAGCACGCGGAACACGCCGCTGCCGTTGATCTTGAAGCCGGGGAACAGGCGCGCGGCCTTGCGCCGGATCATGTCCTCGATCGAGATCCACGCCGCATCCTCGCCGGGCAGGCGCACGAAGCGGGGGAAGGCGGGCGGGATGAGGATCATCTCGCGCACCTGCGCGCCATCGGCGACGCGGGTCAGCGAGAACAGGATGCCCGTGCCCTGGTTCGCGATGAAGGGGAAGGGGTGCGCCGGGTCGATCGCCTGCGGGGTGAGCGCGGGAAGCATGTGCTGCTCGAAATAGCCGGCTAGCCATTCGGCTTCGTGCTTTTCGAGCTTGCGGTCAGAGATGATCCGCACGCCGGCCTTCTCGAGCTGCTTCGACAGGTCGTCGAGGATCGCGTGCTGTTCGTGGACCAGCGCCGAAACCGCCCGGTTGATCGCCTGCAGCTGCTGGCCGGGCGTAAGGCCATCGATCGAGATCTCGTCGATCTGCTGGCGCACCTGGCCGGCGAGCCCCGCCACGCGGACCATCATGAATTCGTCGAGGTTGCTGCCCGAGATCGACAGGAAGCGCAGGCGTTCGAGCAGCGGATAGCTCGGATTGCGCGCTTCGGCGAGAACCCGCCGGTTGAATTGCAGCCAGCTCAGCTCACGATTGAAGTACCTGCCGTGGGGCAAGTAGCCGTCGGCGGCGGTTTCGGCCCCCGTGCCACCAGGCGATGTCATCGATCTTGTCCTTGCTTTTGACGTTTCGGTGCGACGCCCATGGTTACGCGGAGTTTCACGCAGGTTGCAATCCGGGCAGGTGCGCACGCGGCCGGTTCGATTGCAACCCTCAGGACATTGCTTTCCCCGGCGGCTTCCGGTCAATCTCTACTCGATCGGTCGAGATTGGAGGGCGCTTCGCCGCAGGATGATATTCTACCAATTGAGTTGAGTATCTTATGGATCCCGCCGGGCTGATTCGGTCGACCGATGGACCGGCATGAACACGCGCAGATCCCCCTGGGACCGCACGGATTGAAAGGCGGACTTTAAGACGTAATAGAACTCCTGCTATGTCTACAAAGCTGATTGAGTTTATTCCGACGGCACCAACAGGGAGTGAACGCCAATGAACCGCCGCGCTATCGTCTCGGCTACCCTTGCCCTCGGCCTGATCGGGCCGATGCTCGCAGGGTGCTCGGGCAAATCGGCCAACCCCAATGCGGTCGAGCTGACCAATGTCTCGTACGATCCGACGCGCGAGCTGTACCAGGCGATCAACCCGGCGTTCGCCACCTACTGGAAGCAGAAGACGGGCAAGGACGTCACCTTCCGCATGAGCCACGGCGGTTCGGGCAAGCAGAGCCGCGCGATCATCGACGGGCTCGAGGCCGACGTCGCCACGCTGGCGCTGGCCTACGACATCGACGCCATCGCGGCGAAGGGCAAGCTGCTCCCGGCCGACTGGCAGAAGGCGCTGCCCGACAATTCGGCGCCGTACACCTCGACGATCGTGCTGCTGGTCCGCCAGGGCAATCCCAAGGGGATCAAGGACTGGGGCGATCTCGTGAAGCCCGGCGTCCAGGTGATCACGCCCAACCCCAAGACCAGCGGCGGCGCGCGCTGGAACTTCCTTGCCGCCTGGGCCTACGGCAAGAAGGCCGGCGGCGGTTCGGACGCCGCGGCCGAGGCCTTCGTCAAGAAGCTCTACGCCAACGTGCCCGTGCTCGACAGCGGCGCCCGCGGCGCCACCACCACGTTCGTCGAACGCGGCATCGGCGACGTGCTGATCTCGTGGGAGAACGAGGCGTTCCTTGCCGAGAAGGAGCTGGGCAAGGGCAAGTTCGAGATCGTTGCGCCTTCGCTGTCGATCCTCGCCGAGCCGCCGGTCGCGGTCGTGACCGAGAACGCGAAGAAGCACGGCACCACCGAAGTCGCCGATGCCTATCTGCGCTATCTCTACACCCCCGAGGCGCAGACGGCGATCGCGCACGCGTTCTATCGTCCGCGCGATCCGCGCATCGCCGAGCAGTTCAAGTCGCAGTTCCCGCAGATCCCGATGGTCACCGTGGACAAGGACTTCGGCGGCTGGGCGCGGGCGCAAAAGCAGTTCTTCGACGACGGCGGCGTGTTCGACCGCATCTACACTGCCAAGAAGTAACCCTTCCGTTTCCTGATCGAGCAGGCCACTGCAGATGTCGTCGACCACGTTTCCCCCGCCCACGGCGCGCGCCCGTACCTGGCGCAAGCCGTCGGTGCTCCCGGGCTTCGCGCTGACCTTCGGGACCACGATCGGGTGGCTCTCGCTGATCGTGCTGATCCCGATCGCCACCATCTTCCTCAAGGCCGCCGGCATGGGCTGGCGGCACTTTCTCGAAGTCGGCTTCAGCGATCGCGCGCTTGCGGCCTACCGCCTGAGCTTCGGCACCGCTGCTGCCGCAGGACTCGTCAATGCGGTGTTCGGCCTGCTCGTCGCCTGGGTGCTGGTGCGCTACGCCTTTCCGGGCAAGAAAGTGGTATCGGCCCTGGTCGACCTGCCGTTCGCGTTGCCGACGGCGGTCGCCGGCATCGCGCTGACCGCGCTCTACAGCCCCAACGGCTGGATCGGGCAATTCCTCGACCCGCTCGGGATCAAGGTCGCGTTCACGCCGCTCGGCATCACCATCGCGCTGGTGTTCATCGGCCTGCCGTTCGTCGTGCGCTCGGTCGAGCCGGTGCTTGCCGATCTCGGCAAGGATGTCGAGGAAGCCGCCGCGACGCTGGGCGCAAGCCGCTCGCAGACGTTCGCCCGGGTGATCTTCCCGGCGATCGGCCCTGCGCTGCTCACCGGCTTTGCCATGGCCTTCGCCCGCGGCGTGGGGGAATACGGATCGGTGATCTTCATCTCGGGCAACATGCCCGGCAAGACCGAGATCGCGCCGTTGCTGATCGTCACCCAGCTCGAGCAATACGCCTACGAAGGCGCGACCGCGATCGCCGTGGTGATGATGCTGGTCTCGTTCGGCATCCTGCTGGCGATCAACGCCCTGCAGGCTGCCGGTCGGCGGAGGATGGGGGCATGAAGCTTCGCGCCACCACCGAGGGCCGCCTGACCCAGGCGCTGCTGATCGCGCTCGCGCTCGCGTTCCTCGCCTTCTTCCTGCTGCTGCCGCTGGTCGCGGTGTTCAGCGAGGCGCTGAAGGCGGGCATTGGCGCCTTCGTTGCAGCCATCGCTACTCCCGACGCCTGGGCCGCGATCAAGCTGACCCTGCTCATCGCCGCCATCAGCGTGCCGCTCAACGTCGTCTTCGGCATTGCCGCGAGCTGGGCGATCACCAAGTTCAGCTTTCCGGGCAAGAGCCTGCTGATAACGCTGATCGACCTGCCGTTCTCGGTCTCGCCGGTGGTCTCGGGCCTGATCTTCGTGCTGCTGTTCGGCGCCAACGGCCTGTTCGGGCACTGGCTCGCCGAGCACGACCTCAAGATCATCTTCGCGGTGCCGGGCATCGTGCTGGCGACGGTGTTCATCACCTTTCCCTTCGTCGCGCGCGAGCTGATCCCGCTGATGATGGAGCAGGGCAAGGACGACGAGGAAGCCGCGCTCTCGCTGGGCGCCAGCGGCTGGCAGACCTTCTGGCACGTGACGCTCCCCAACATCCGCTGGGGCCTTCTGTACGGCGTGCTGCTGTGCAACGCGCGGGCCATGGGCGAATTCGGCGCAGTCTCGGTCGTCTCGGGCCACATCCGCGGCGAGACCAACACGATGCCGCTGCACGTCGAGATCCTCTACAACGAATACGACTTTGTCGGAGCCTTTGCCGTCGCCTCGCTGCTGGCCGGCCTCGCGCTGGTGACCCTCGTCGCCAAGAGCGTCCTCGAATGGCGCTTCGACCTCCATTCGGGAGCCAAGCATTGATCAAGGTCCAGAACATCACCAAGCGGTTCGGCGACTTCGCCGCGCTCCATGGCATCGACCTGGAGATCGAGGACGGCGAGTTCGTTGCGCTGCTGGGGCCTTCGGGCTCGGGCAAGACCACGCTGCTGCGGATCATCGCCGGGCTCGAGTTCCAGGACGGCGGCGAGGTCTATTTCGGCGGCGAGGACGTCTCCCGGCTCAAGGTCGCAGACCGCCATGTCGGCTTCGTGTTCCAGCAGTATGCGCTGTTCCGCCACATGACTGTGGCCGAGAACGTCGCCTTCGGCCTTTCCGTCAAGAAGCGCCGCGACCGTCCGTCCAAGGCCGAGATCCGCGCCCGCGCCGACGAACTCCTGAGGCTCGTCCAGCTAGAGGGGCTGGGCGCGCGCTATCCGGGCCAGCTTTCGGGCGGGCAGCGCCAGCGCGTCGCGCTCGCCCGGGCGCTCGCGATCGAGCCGAAGCTGCTGCTGCTCGACGAGCCGTTCGGCGCCCTCGACGCCAAGGTGCGCAAGGACCTGCGCCGCTGGTTGCGCGACCTGCACAAGCAGATGGGCCTGACCTCGATCTTCGTCACCCACGACCAGGAAGAGGCGCTCGAGCTCGCCGATCGGGTGGTGGTCATGGACCATGGCAAGATCGAGCAGGTCGGCACTCCCGAGGAAATCTACATGAACCCGCGCACCGCGTTCGTCTCGCACTTCGTCGGCGAGACCAACCGCGTCGCGGGCGAGGGCGGAGAGGTCCATTTCCGCCCGCACGACGTCGATGTGGTCGAGGAGGGCGGCGAGACCGTCCTCGTCGACAATGTCTTCCGCAAGGGCGGCGCCTGGCGCGTCGAAGGCGCGCTTGTCGAGACTGGCCTGCTGGTCGAGTTCGACATGGACGCCGCCCTGGCGCCTCCCGCCACCGGGACCGAGGTGCGCATCGCGCCGCGCCGTTCCCGCCTGTTCAACCCCGCCTGAAGACTAGGAGCACAGCCATGACCATCCCTCCCGCTGCGCCCCGGAACGAGGCCGAGCGCCACCTGGAAGAGTCGATCGCCAGCGTGCGCGAAGCCCTGTCCGGCCTGCGCTACGGCAATGTCTCGCTGACCATTCACGAAGGTCGCGTCGTGCAGATCGACGTGACCGAGAAGAAGCGCCTCAAGCCGAACTGATCAACCACCAGCCAACACCACCTCAACAAGCGTTACCGACTGCCAACCGGACCACTGGAGGCATCGTGACCCTGACCAACAAGGATCACTCAAGATGTCCCGTGTTCTCCTGCTCGCAGGGGCCGCGCCGCTCGCGCTGCTCGCTTTCTCCGCCAACGCCTTCGCCGCAACCGCCGAAGACGATGCCGCACCGGTTGCCGAACGCACCTCAGCCGGCACCGGCCAGTCGGATGACGAGACCATCGTCGTCACCGCCCGCCGCCGCCAGGAAACGGCGCAGGACGTGCCGCTGGCGATTTCGGTCGTCGGTGGCGACCACATCGATTCGACCGGCAGCTTCAACGTCGGGCGTCTCCAGCAGCTGACCCCGACGCTGCAGTTCTACAGCTCGAACCCGCGCAATACCTCGGTCAACATCCGTGGCCTCGGCGCGCCGCTCGGGCTCACCAACGACGGCATCGAGCAGGGCGTGGGCATCTATGTCGACGACGTCTACATGGCGCGCGTCGCGTCGAGCACCTTCGACTTCCTCGACGTGAAGCAGATCGAGGTGCTGCGCGGGCCGCAGGGCACGCTCTACGGCAAGAACACCACCGCCGGCGCGATCAACATCACCACCCGCCAGCCGACCTTCACGCCCGAGGGCCGCGCCGAAATCAGCGTCGGCAACCTCGGCTTCATGCAGGCCAAGGCCGCGCTTTCGGGGCCGATCTCCGACACGCTCGCCGCCCGCCTCGCGGTCTCGAGCACGCGGCGGGACGGCACGATCCTCAACGTCGTCACCGGCCAGAAGATCAACGAGCAGGACAACCTCGGCATCCGCGGCCAGCTGCTGTTCAAGCCGAGCGATAGCGTCGCCTTCACGCTCGCGGGTGATTTCAGCCGCCAGAACCCGCGCTGCTGCGCGCAGATCTACGTGCGCACCGGCACCACCCAGCGCTCGCTCGACCGGCAGTACGCCGCGCTCGCCGCGCTGCAGGGTTACAGCGTGCCCAGCACCGACGCCTTCGATCGCCTGACCGACGTCGATGCGCCGCTGCGCGCCAAGAACAAGATCGGCGGCGTTTCGCTGCGCGGCGTGATCGAGACCGGCATCGGCACGATCACCTCGATCACCGCCTGGCGCCACTGGGACTGGGACCCGTCGAACGACCGTGACTTCCTCGGCCTGCCGATCACCACGAAGTCGAACAACCCTTCCAAGCAGGACCAGTACACCCAGGAGCTGCGCCTGACCGGTGAGACCGGCCGGGTCGGCTATGTCCTCGGCGCGTTCGGTTTCTACCAGAAGATCCGCACCCAGGGCATCCAGAGCCAGGGTCCGGCGGCCTCGGCCTGGCTGATCAAGCCCAGCGATCCGCTGTCGAAGGATCCGACCGTGCTCGACGGGCTGACCGCGCGCAACGACATCAGCCTCAAGAACACCAGCGCGGCGGTGTTCGGCCAGCTGACCTTCAAGATCACCGACGCCTTCAAGATCCAGCCGGGCTTCCGCGTCAATTACGACAAGAAGGTCGGCGACTACAGCTCGGTCGTCACCGACGGAACGGGCAAGCTCGTCGTGTTCAAGAGCGCCGCCCAGGGCGGCAACTCGTCGCGCGAAAAGGCGCAGCTCGCCGTGCTCGCGCCGCAGCAGTTCAACGTCCGCTTCTCGGACTGGAACTTCTCGTACGACGTGACCGCGTCCTACGACGTCGCGCGCGATGTCCATGCCTATGCGACCTATGCGCACACCTTCAAGTCGGGCGGCGTCAACCTCAACGGCGTGCCGACCGACAGCACCGGCATGCCCCTGCTCGAGCTCGCGACGGTCAAGCCCGAGACGGTCAACCACTTCGAGGCGGGCCTCAAGACGCAGTTCTGGGACCGCAAGGCGACCTTCAACCTCTCGATCTTCCGCACCGAGATCGAGAACTATCAGGCGCAAGTCTCGAACTACACCGTCGGCGCGCTGCGCGGCTATCTCGCCAATGCCGACAAGGTGCGCACGCAGGGTGTGGAATTCGACTTCTCGGCGCGTCCGAGCGAGCGATTCAACGTCTACGGCAACGGCGCCTATACCGATGCGACCTACCGCAAGTTCGTCAACGCGCCGTGCCCGCCCGAGCTTTCGGGCGGCAGCCAGCCCGTCGACGCCAGCGGCAACCTGACCGCCACCCCGAGCGCGCCGGGCACGCCGGGCGGGGTCAGCCCGCTGTCGTGCAACATTTCGGGCCAGCGCCTGCCGGGCGTGTCGAAGTGGTCGTTCTCCTATGGCGCCGAAGCGAACGCGCCGGTGGCGCTGTTCGGCACCGACGGGCAGGTCTACCTCGGCTTCGACGGCAACTACCGTTCGGACTTCTCGTCGAACCCGACGCCGTCGGCCTACACCAACGTCGATGGCTATGCCCTGTCGAACTTCCGCCTGGGCTATCGCACCGACAATGGCTTCGACATCTACGGCTGGGTCCGCAACGCGTTCGACGTGAACTACTACGAACAGCTCGCAGTCGCTTCGGGCAACACCGGCCTGATCGTCGGCCAGCCGGGCGACCCGCGCACCTGGGGCGTGACCTTCAAGGCCAGCTTCTGACCTGACGGGGGAGGGCGCTGCCCGGTGGCGGCGCCCTTCCGATCACTTTGAAAGTGGCACGAAGAACGCTGCCGGGCGGCGACCAGGTTGACACAGTTGACACGGTCCTGGGAAAAAACTCGAAGCCTCCCGGTTCAGCGTCGCACGGCGGCTCCGGTCTGTCGAAGCCCTGCAGCGAGTATCTGAAACATCGGCATTTCCTGCGTCATGACCGGCGCAGGATACCAGCCTTGGCGCCTGTAGGACAGCAGCCGCTGCGCGCCCGCGGGGATGGACGCCGGCAACCATACCTGACGCATGCGTCAGATATGGTCGATCCGATCGAAGCCCGACGGGGATCCGCAGCCCCCGTGCTCCCAGGTGACTTAGCGGTTGCCGTCGATGAAATCGCCCAGCATCCCGAGCGCCGAGCCTTCGCCTCGGTTCTGCCCGCCGCCCGGCATCGCCGCGGCGAGCATCCGCCCGGCGAGCCGCGCGAACGGCAGCGACTGGATCCATACCTTGCCGGGGCCGCGCAGCCGCGCGAAGAACACGCCTTCGCCGCCGAACAGCATCGACTTGACCCCGCCGACGCTCACCAGGTAGAAATCGACCGAGGGGGTGAGCGCGGCAAGGCAGCCGGTGTCGATGTGCAGTTCCTCGCCGGGGGCGAGCGTGCGTTCGATCACCGTGCCGCCCATCTGCACGAAGACCCAGCCATCGCCTTCGAGGCGCTGCATGATGAAGCCTTCGCCGCCGAACAGCCCGGTCATCACGCGGCGCTGGAAGGCGATGCCGATCGACACGCCGCGCGCGGCGGCGAGGAACGCGTCCTTCTGGCAGATCAGCGTGCCGCCCACGTCGGCGAGGCGGATCGGCAGGATTGCGCCCGGCGTCGGCGCGGCAAAGGCGACCCGCGCCTTGCCATGACCGCGGTGGGTGAATACCGTGGTGAACAGGCTTTCGCCGGTCAGCAGGCGCTTGCCCGCACCGAGCAGCTTGCCCATGAAGCCATCGCCGCCGGCCTGGGCCGAGCCGTCGCCGAACACCGTCGTCATCTCGATCGAGGCGTCCTTCCACACGAATGCGCCCGCTTCGGCCACGGCGCTTTCGCCCGGGTCGAGCTCGATCTCGACGAACTGGAGCTCCTGGCCCTTGATCTCGAAATCGACGTCGTCGGCAATCGATGCGCTGCGGCTGTGCTGCCAGGGGCTCTGTGCCATCGGTGGTCCTTTTCCTGCGAGCGGGCCGACAGGAATAGCGCCGCGGCGGCAAAGGAAAAGCGGCTCTCGTCTCAGCCGGTATGCTGCTGGTCGATCAGGGCGAAGGCGGACTTCTCGTCGAGCGGGATGCCGAGGTGGAAGCCCTGGCCGTATTCGCAGCCCATCTCGATCAGGGTGCGCCCTTGCGCCTGCGATTCGATCCCCTCGGCGACGACCGACAGGTTGAGGTTGCTGGCAAGATCGAGGATCGCGCGGATGATGTTCCGGCTCTTGGGATCGTCGATCGAGGCGACGAACGAGCGGTCGATCTTGAGCGTGTCGAACGGCAGGTTCTGGAGATAGCTGAGCGAGGAATACCCGGTCCCGAAATCGTCGAGGCTGGTGCGCACGCCCCAGGCGCGGATTTCCTCGAGCACCTGCCGGGTCCGCTCGGAATCGATGATCGCCACGCCCTCGGTCACCTCCAGCCGCAAGCAATCGGGCGGGACGTCGGTTTCGATCAGCACGCGCTGGACCTGCTGGGCGAAGTTGGGCTGGAGGAACTGCTGCGGCGCGATGTTGATCGATACGAAGGGCAGGGTGCTGCCGTCCTTGCGGCCGATGCGCTTGTGCAGGCGGGCGAGCGCGCTGCAGCCTTGGCGCAGCACCCAGTCGCCGATGAACACGATGAGGCCGCTTTCCTCTGCCGCCTCGATGAAGGCGCCGGGATCGAGCAGCCCGCGCGTCGGGTGCTGCCAGCGGATCAGCGCTTCGTAGCCCATCAGCGACGGGCCATCGCTGAGCGAGAAGATCGGTTGGTAGTAGAGCAGGAACTGCTTGTCGCGAATGGCTTCGCGCAAGTCGCGTTCGAGCGCCATGCGGTTGCGCACCGTGGTGCCGAGGGCATCGGTGAAGGTGACCGTGCGGCCCGATCCGGCAGCCTTGGCCTCGTACATCGCGAGGTCGGCGTCGCGCCGGATCTGCTCGACGTCGTCGTAGGCATCGCTCGAGTGGGCGATCCCGATCGAGGCGCCCGCGGCCACCTGGTCGTTGTCGACCCAGGTCGGCGCGCGCAGCACGTCGTGCAGCATCTCGGCGAGCCGCTCGACCGCGGCGCAGTCGGCGACGGAATCGAGCAGGACGACGAATTCATCGCCCCCGACCCGCGCCAGCGTGGCGTGGCCGGCGCGCGGATTGGCCTGCTCGAACGCCGCGATGGCCGCCTGGAACCGCCGCGTGGCTTCGACCAGCAAGGCATCGCCCGCGTGGTGGCCGTACTTGTCGTTGATCGCCTTGAAGCCGTCGAGGTCGATCACCATGAGCGCGATGCCGGTCGAAGCCGTCCCGAGCCGCCGGAAAGCCTCGCGGCAGCGCTCGTCGAGCAGGACCCGGTTGGGCAGCCCGGTCATCGCATCGTGGAGCGCGTCGTGGATCAGCGTGGCCCGCGCCCGCTCGCGCTCGATCACCCGGCCGAGCTGCGTGGCCGATTGCGTGATGGTCAGCAGGATCGCGTCCTTGTCAACCATCGGCTTGCTCGAAAAGAACTCGATGATCGCGACCAGCTCGTCGCGGATGCAGATCGGGAAGGCGCAAGCCGAGATCAAGCGCGCATCGGCCGCTTCGGCGCGGCGCAGGAACCAGCCTTCCTCGCCGATGTCGTCGATCCAGTGCGGGTGGTTGTCGCGCAGGACCCGCCCCGGCAGTCCTTCGCCGCGTTCGACCGAGAGTCTGCGCGAGGCTTCGACGAAGGCGAACAGGCGCTCGGGGTCCGAGGCGAACCAGGTGTCGCAGGCCGTGACGGTGCTGCCGTTGTCGGACACGCGCATGGCGTTGCCGAACTCCCAGCCCATGTGCAGGCAGATTTCCTTGAGCGCGACCGAGAGGACGTCGGCGAAATCGTTCGATTGGTTGGCGAAGTCGGTGATGCGCTGGAGCAGGGCGAGCCGCACCTGGCTTTCGTAAAGCTCGCGCAGGCCGCGCTCGGCGACGGCTTCGGCATCGCGCCGCGCCCGGCGCTCCTGCTGCAGTTGCCGGCGCAGGCGATCGACCAGGACCGCGTCGGCATCGCCCGCGGCTTCCCGGATCGGGAATTGGGCGTGCTTCATGTCCACGAAAGCGCGAGGCGGCAGAAGGGGTCGGCCGAATGGGTGCAGGAGAGGTGTTCGACTTCGACCGCATCGCCGAAGTGCCGCGCGGCGCCGAGGATGAAGCCGTGCGCGAGATTGCACAGTTGCCGTTGCGACTGGTAGCCGAGGATCAGCCGGCCATCCTCGGCTTCGGCGAAATGGAAGTGGGGACAGGCGGCCCCGGCGTAGAGCTTGCGCACCTCGGGGTGGATGATGTCGTTGATGCTGAGGATGAACGAGCGGCTCGACCGGTGCAGCTCGAAAAGGCCTGCGAACCGTTCCGCCAGCAGCGGCATCGCCGCCTCGCCGAACCAGCGCAGCACTTCGGGCACCGACAGCGACAGCGCCGCCGCCGCCTGGTCAACGATCCCCAGCAGCTCGGCATCGGGATAGGAAGCGAGCGACGAATAGGTCCCGCGCCCGGCGGCCTGCTCGACGAGATGGAGCCACGCGGCATCGCCGTGCTCCATCGTCACGGCTTCTTCCAGAAGGTTGAAAACAATGCCCTTCATTTCGCCCAGCGCATCCCCGATCCGGGAGCCGCACTAGGCGCGAATGCTCGCTAACGGGTGAAGGCCCGCCCCCGCAAACCTCCTTCGACAGGCGTCAGGATTTGGTAACCCAAGCATCCACGCCGCGGAAAAAGTAGTCCGCGTAATCGCTTGCCCATCGCTGGCGCTCGGCCGGATGCTGCTCGCCCTCGCTCGCGGCCAGCCGGGCATGGCCGAGCAGGCCCTCCAGCCAGAACCGGGCGGCGCGGTCGACGTCGGCGATCGCGAGCGAGCCGGCTGCATTCATCGCGGCGAATTCGTCGGCGATCGACTGGAGGGCGCTGCGGTAGACTTCGGCGCGGACGTTGCCGGCGCCCGCTTCCAGATCGACCCAGTCGATGAGCCGTTCCATCAGCACGCCATCGGCCGACAGGAGCGCCTCGAGGACCCTCTGCGCGCGCAAGGTGAAGGCGGCGAGCGGTTCCATCGCGTCGCTTTCCGCAAGGATTTCGGCGCGTTGCCGCGCCATGCGCCAGGCGAGCAGCGCCCGCATCAGCTCGGTCTTTCCGCTGAAGCGCGAATAGATCGTCGCCTTGCCGATCCGGGCGTGCCGGGCGATGCGGTCGAACGAGAAGTTCTCGAAACCGTGCTCGAGCAACACCTGCCAGCTCGCTTCGAGGATACGCTCCGCCAGCAGCACCGCCTCGGCCACCGAGGGGCGACCACGCCGCGGAACGAAGCCGTTGGCGGGGGAAAGGTCGTGGCCGTGGTCGTGGTCTCGGCCTTCATGATCGGCGTCGAACGGGCGGGGGTGGCCGGATGCGTTCATCGCCACCGGTCCCTTTCGAGAGTGGTGGTGCGAAAAAGCGGATCGCCACGACGCGTCGGCAGCATGCAGTCTCCCCCCGGCTGGTGCGAACCTGTCGGGTTTTTCTCCGTCCGTCCAGTGCGTTCGCTCATCCGGGCAAAGAAGGAAGAATAGGCGCGCGACGAGAACTTTGATCGAAGGAATCAATCAATATGGCCGGAATTGATCATTGGAAATTGAAACACTCCGGCGCTAGCTCAAGCCCTGCAAGGCCGCCCGACACGGTGGCCCCCCAGCTTCACAACCCGCGACTGCAAAGGAAATCGCATGTCTCTCGTCGGAACCACGATCAAGCCGTTCAGCTCGACCGCCTATCTCCAGGGCAAGTTCGTCGACGTCAGCGACGCCGACCTCAAGGGCAAGTGGGCGGTGTTCTTCTTCTACCCGGCCGACTTCACCTTCGTGTGCCCGACCGAGCTCGAGGACCTCGCCGACAAGTACGAGGAACTGAAGGGCCTCGGCGTCGAGGTGTTCTCGGTCTCGACCGACACCCATTTCAGCCACAAGGCCTGGCACGACAGCTCGCCCGCCATCGGCAAGATCAACTACTACATGCTGGGCGATCCGACCGGCACGATCACCCGCAACTTCGAGGTGATGCGTGAAGGCCAGGGCCTTGCCGACCGGGGCACCTTCGTCGTCGACCCCGACGGCGTGATCCAGGTCATGGAAACGACCTGCGAAGGCGTCGGCCGCAATGCCGAGGAACTGGTGCGCAAGATCAAGGCCGCGATCTACGTCCGCGAGCACCCCGGTCAGGTCTGCCCCGCCAAGTGGGAGCAGGGCGCCGAGACGCTGGCGCCGTCGATCGACCTCGTCGGCAAGATCTGATCGCAAGCGTTCGGGATCGGTCCCGAAATTCGTCGGGCGGCGCAGCTTCAGGGCCGCCGCCCGACCCTATCGCGACGGGCCCCCTTTCGGACGGCCACCTCGCTCCCCCGTGACAGTCCCGCCATCCCGGTGCCCGGCCCGAAGGCTGCGGCAGGCGCTGCATGCTGCCCGGACGTCCCGCCGAAGGAACCCAACAGATGCCCATTCTCGATGCTGCCACCACCGCCCAGCTGAAGGCCTACCTCGGCAACCTGCGCCGGCCGATCGAGCTGGTCGCATCGCTCGACGACAGCGCCAAGTCGGCCGAGACCCGCTCGCTGGTCGAGGAAATCGCCGCGCAGTCGGACAAGGTCACCGCCCGCTTCGACGGCGCCGACGCGCGCCGTCCCAGCTTTGCCATCCGCGCCGATGAAGGCCGCGCCGAAGCCGTCTTCGCCGGCCTGCCGATGGGCCACGAGTTCACCTCGCTGATCCTTGCGCTGCTGCACGTCGGCGGGCACCCGCCGAAGGAGGACGCCGACCTGCTCGACGCGGTGCGCGCGCTCGAGGGGCCGCTGCACTTCGAGACGTTCTTCTCGCTCACCTGCCAGAACTGCCCGGACGTGGTGCAGGCGCTCAACATCATGGCCGCGCTCAATCCCAACGTCACGCACACCGCGATCGACGGAGCGCTGTTCCAGGACGAGGTGGAACGGCGCAAGGTCATGGCGGTGCCGCTGGTGTTCCTCAACGGCGAGGTCTTCGGCCAGGGCCGCATGGACCTTGCCCAGATCATGGCCAAGGTCGACACCGGCGCCGTCGCCCGCGCCGCCGAGAAGATCGCGGCCAAGGAGCCGTTCGACGTGCTCGTCGTCGGCGGCGGCCCGGCCGGCGCGGCCGCGGCGATCTATGCCGCGCGCAAGGGCATCCGCACCGGCGTCGTCGCCGAACGGTTCGGCGGCCAGGTGCTCGACACGCTCGGGATCGAGAACTTCATTTCGGTCCAGCACACCGAAGGCCCGAAGCTTGCCGCGCAACTGGAGAACCACGTCAAGGAATACGACGTCGACGTGATGAACCTGCAGACTGCGCGCGCGCTCAAGCCCGCGAACGGCGACGGTTATGCGACGGTCGAACTGGAAAGCGGCGCGAGCCTCAAGGCGAAGACGGTGATCCTGTCCACCGGCGCGCGCTGGCGGCAGATGGGTGTGCCGGGCGAAGAGGAATACCGCAACCGCGGCGTCGCCTATTGCCCGCACTGCGACGGGCCGCTGTACAAGGGTAAGCGGACCGCGGTGATCGGCGGCGGCAATTCGGGCGTCGAGGCGGCGATCGACCTTGCCGGCATCGTCGCCCATGTCACCCTGATCGAGTTCGACAGCGTGCTGCGCGCCGACGCCGTGCTGCAGGACAAGCTGCGTTCGCTGCCCAACGTCACGATCATCACCTCGGCGCTCACCACCGAAGTGCTGGGCGATGGCGAGAAGGTGACGGGCCTTGCCTATCGCAACCGCGATACCGAGGAAATCCACGAGGTTCCGCTCGAGGGGATCTTCGTCCAGATCGGCCTCGTGCCCAATACCGAGTGGCTCAACGGTTCGATCGGCCTATCCAATCGCGGCGAGATCGAGATCGATTCGCGTGGCGGCACGACGCTCCCCGGCGTGTTCGCCGCAGGGGACTGCACCACCGTTCCCTACAAGCAGATCGTGATCGCCATGGGCGAAGGCTCCAAGGCGGCGCTTTCGGCGTTCGACCATCTCATCCGGCACGGCTGATCCCCCACAGCCCTTCCGGGTCGCAGGGCGGCGGCATGGCGCAAAGCCATGTCGCCGCTTCTATTTTCGCCGCGGTCCGTCGCAAGGCCGGGGAAATCGGGGGAAGGAGCCTTGCCGGTGCGCGCCGCGGCGGCCAAACGCTGGCCCGGTGAGCGCATCCATCGTCATCGGGGCAGAGCGTAACGGCTCCCCCGTCCGGATCGACATCGAGGAACTTCTCGCGACCCGCCTGCTGGTGCAGGGCAATTCCGGGTCCGGCAAGTCGCACCTGCTGCGCCGCCTGCTCGAACAGAGCGCCAGCGTGGTCCAGCAGGTGGTGATCGATCCCGAAGGCGATTTCGCGTCGCTGTCGGAAGCCTTCGGGCACGTGGTGGTCGATGGCTCGGCCTATGACCAGGCGGAGATCGCCAAGCTCGCCGCGCGCATCCGCAAGCACCGCGCCTCGGTCGTGCTGACGCTCGACGGCCTGGAGCTCGAGGCGCAGATGCGCTGTGCGGCCGTGTTCCTCAACACCCTGTTCGACGCCCCGCGCGACGAATGGTATCCCGCGCTGGTCGTCGTCGACGAGGCGCAGATGTTCGCGCCCGCCGCCGCCGGCGACGTCACCGACGAGGTGCGCCGCCTTTCGCTCGGCGCGATGACCAACCTGATGTGCCGCGGCCGCAAGCGCGGGCTTGCCGGCGTGATCGCCACGCAGCGCCTCGCCAAGCTCGCCAAGAACGTCGCGGCGGAGGCCTCAAACTTCCTGATGGGGCGCACCTTCCTCGACATCGACATGGCGCGCGCCGCCGACCTGCTCGGCATGGAGCGGCGCCAGGCCGAACAGATCCGCGACCTCGAGCGCGGGCACTTCCTCGGCCTTGGCCCCGCCATCGCCCGCCGTCCGGTCGGGGTGCGCATCGGCGAGGTCCAGACGCAGGCGCGCAACGTCGTGCAGGGCCTGATGCCGCTGCCCAATGCCGGCGGCGCGGAGATGGAATCGATCCTGCTGTCCGAACCGCTGGCGATGGAGACTCCGCCGCGCCCGCCCGAGCCCGAAGCGCCGGCCATCGACAGCGACGAACTGCTCGGGGTGATCGAAAGCACCGTGCCTGCTGCCGAACAGGTCGAGCCGGCGGCGGAACCCAGCCTGTTCGCGCAGGAGGAAACCGCGGCGAGCGTCGCCGCGATCCTTGCCGAAATGGCGCAGGAGCCGGATTGCACCTTCCAGCCCGCGGCGCAGCTCTACCAAGACTTCACCGTACGCTGCCGGATGCAGCGACTGGCTGCGACCGGGATCGACCTCGCCGCGTTCCGCCGTCGCTTCGCGCTCGCCGTTGCCGGAATCCCCGACGATGCCGAGCCGCGCTGGCAGGACGTGCTGCGCGTTGCACGCGCGGTGCCCGACGACCTGCTCGCGCCGTTCCTGCTGCTGGCCGTGGCCGCAAGCGAAGGCGCGCCGTGCCCCGACGACGATCGCCTCGCCGAAGTCTACGGCACCCGTTCGCCCGGGCGCATCCGGCGGCTGCTCGAGCACCTCGAAAAGAGCAACCTCATCGTCGTGCGGACCGATTACGGCGGCCGGCGATCGGTCGGCATTCCCGATCTGGGGCTGGTCACCGCTCCGGTCGCGGCCTGAACGCGCGCCCCCGCCGAACGACCCGGCACCAGGCCGTGAACTCATAAACGGCGCCTTCGAGGTTTGAGGCAGAAGGGCCAGGTGCAAGGAGGGAAGGCGCAGGAATATGTCGATATTTCAAGCCTTCCCGACGCGGCAGATGGCCCTTCTGGTCAAATCCCGAAGGGACGTCAAAATGGCTTCCATCGCAAACCAAGCCGCCCTTGGAAGGGCAACCAGCCCTTCCGGCGGGCACCTTGGCCCGCGCTGTTCGCCATTTTGACGCCTCGAAGGCGCCGTTTATGAGTTCACGGCCTAACAGCCCGAACGAACAAGGAACTTGCCTCGTCGCGCCCGATTGTTCAGTGGCGCGCAAGCCGCAACCGGCTATGGCGGCAACAATATTTCGAGGGAGTAAGCGATGAAGTTGATGCCTTTGGTCCTCGCAGGCGCCGTGTTGGTGGTCGGTGCGTCGGCTGCCCAGGCGCAGGCGGCGGGTGACCCGGCCAAGGGCAAGACCGTCTATGCCCGCTGCGCCGCGTGCCACGACCTCAACACCGGTGCCACGCGGCTCGGCCCGTCGATGAAGGGCGTAATCGGCCGCAAGTCGGGCTCGGTTCCGGGCTACGCCTATTCGCCGGCCATGAAGGCCAAGGCGGTGACCTGGAACGCGCAGACGCTCGACGCCTATCTGGCGGCGCCCGCCAAGTACATTCCGGGCAACAAGATGCCGTTCGCCGGCCTGCCCAACCCGCAGGACCGCGCCGACGTGATCGCCTACCTCGCCCAGGCGGCGAAGTAAGCCGCTTTCATATCGCTGAAACTTGCGCCGCCTGCTTGAGGCGGCGCTGGCTCGCTCCTAACGCTCACCGCGAAACGAAGCGGAGCGCAAAGCCATGACCTTGACGACCGCCGCGCTCGCCGGCGTGCGCGTGCTCGACCTCTCGCGCGTGCTCGCGGGGCCGTGGGCGACGCAAGTGCTCGCCGACCTCGGCGCCGACGTGCTCAAGGTCGAGCACCCCGGGCGGGGCGACGACACGCGCGCGTGGGGTCCGCCGTTCCTGGCCTTGCCCGATGGCGGCGAAGATCGCGAGATCAGCGCCTATTACGTCAGCTGCAATCGCAACAAGCGTTCGCTGGCGATCGACATCGCAAGGCCCGAGGGCGCCGAGCTCGTCCGCCGCCTCGCGGCAGAAGCCGACGTCTTCGTCGAGAATTTCAAGGTCGGCGGCCTTGCCCGCTACGGGCTGGACTACGCCACGCTGCGCAGCCTCAACTCGCGGCTCGTCTATTGCTCGATCACCGGCTTCGGCCAGACCGGGCCTTATGCCGACCGACCGGGCTACGACTTCGTCGCGCAGGGCATGGGCGGGTTCATGTCGGTCACGGGCGAGGAAGGCGGGGGCCCGCTGCGGGCGGGGGTGGCGATGGCCGACCTGTCCACCGGCATGTATGCCGCGGTTTCGATCCTTGCAGGCTTGCGCCATGCCGAACGGACGGGCGAAGGGCAGCACATCGACCTGTCGCTGCTCGACACCCAGATCGCGATGATGGCCAACCAGGGATCGTCGTGGCTGGTCGGCGGGATCAATCCCGGCCGCCTCGGCAATCGCCATCCGACCGTCGTTCCCTATCGCACGTTCCGCGTGGCCGACGGCGAAATCATCATCGCGGTGGGCAACGACAGCCAGTTCCGCGCGCTGTGCGGGCTGCTCGGGTGCCCCGAGGTCGGGACGGACCCGCGCTTCGCCACCGCCGCCGCGCGACAGATCAACCGCGATGCGATCGAGGCGCTGGTCCAGGACAAGGTCGCCGGCGAAACGGGTCTTGCGCTGATCGACCGGCTCGTCGCCGCGAACGTGCCTGCCGGTCCGGTCAACTCGCTGCGCGATGTTTTCGCCGATCCGTTCGTGGAGGCGCGCGACACGGTGCAGGCGTTCACCCGCGAGGACGGCGCCAGCGTGCCGACAGTGGCGTTCCCGGCCAAGTTGTCGAAGACCCCAGCGACCTATCGCAGCCCCCCGCCGCGCGTCGGGGAGCAGACCCGCGATGGCATCAGGAGCTGGCTCTCGCTATCCGACGATGCGCTCGATGCGCTCGCCGCGAGCGGGGCGATCGGCGGAGGAACGAGTTGATCCGGGCGGCATTGCAGCCGCGAACATCCAGTGCAAAAGTATGCGCGACGGCGGCGGCGCAAGCCTGCATACTTATGCGGTCTGGACCGGGGTGGATGCGGCTCTAGGGCTGCTGACGGGACGCGCATCGCGATGCGTGTCGAGGGAGTGCGATGTCGATGGCCGAGACCAGCTGTTCCGCCCTGCTTCTGTTCGGAGCGACCGGGGATCTCTCGCGGCGGATGCTCCTGCCATCGCTCTATGCCTTGCACGAGGACGGGCTGATCGACCCGTCGCTGCGGATCGTCGGCACCGCGCGGTCGGCGCACGACGACGCCGAATTCCGCGATTTCGCCAAGTCCGCGCTCGACGAGTTCCTGCCCGACGATCGCAAGGACGAGACCAAGCTCGGCACGTTCCTGCAGCGGCTCGAATACCAGACGCTCGATGCCTCGGACATCGACAGCTTCGGCGCCCTGGCGGACAAGATCGGCGATACCGGCTGCGGCCTGTCGATCTTCCTGTCGACCGCGCCCGCGCTGTTCGAGCCGACGATCGAGGGCCTGCGCCGCGCCGGTCTTGCCCATGGCGATACCCGGATCGGGCTCGAGAAACCGCTCGGCAACGACCTGGCTTCGAGCCGGCGCATCAACGACGCGGTCGCCGCCGCCTTCGACGAGCGGCAGATCTTCCGCATCGATCACTACCTCGGCAAGGAGACGGTGCAGAACCTGATGGCGCTGCGCTTCGCCAACATGATGTTCGAGCCGCTGTGGAACAGCGCCGGGATCGACCATGTCCAGATCACGGTCAGCGAGACGGTCGGTCTCGAGGGGCGAAAGGGCTTCTACGACGACACCGGCGCCTTGCGCGACATGGTGCAGAACCACATGCTGCAGCTGCTCGCGCTCACCGCGATGGAGCCGCCGCGCGACTACGACGCGACGTCGATCCGTGACGAAAAGGTCAAGGTGCTGCGGGCGCTGCGCCCGGTGAAGCCCGAGGAAATGGTGCGCGGCCAGTATCGCGCCGGCGCCGTCAAGGGCGAGGCGGTGAAGGGCTATCTCGACGATCTCGGCGCGGACTCGGACACCGAGACGTTCGTCGCGATCAAGACCCATATCGACAACTGGCGCTGGCAGGGCGTTCCCTTCTACCTGCGCCATGGCAAGCGGTTGGCCGAGCGGCGCAGCGAGATCGTCGTCGAATTCAAGCAGGTGCCGCACAACATCTTCGCCGAGCGCGGGGGCAAGCTGCGCGCCAATCGCCTGGTGATCCGCCTCCAGCCCGAGGAATACGTGCGACTGCAGGTCATGGCGAAGGAGCCCGGCCTCGATCGCGGCGGGATCGTCCTGCGCGAGGTCAACCTCGACCTGTCGCTGACCACCGCCTTTGCCAAGGCGCGCAAGCGGATTGCCTACGAGCGCCTGCTGCTCGACCTGATCGAGGGCGAACAGACGCTGTTCGTGCGCCGCGACGAAGTGGAGGCGCAGTGGAAATGGACCGACGCGATCCGCGAGGTCTGGGCGAAGGGCGACATGGAAGTGAAGCCCTATGCCGCAGGATCGTGGGGCCCCAACGCGGGCATCGCGCTGACCGAGCGCGACGGGAGAAGCTGGAATGACTGAGCCTGCGCACGTCCGCTGGGCCGAACCCGGCGATGCGGCGGCGGTCGCTGACCGCATCGCCGCCGAGCTGGTGAAGTCGGGGGAAAAGCGGATCGCCTTCACCGGCGGCTCGACCCCGATCAAGGTGCTGGCGCTGCTCAAGGACCGTCCGCTGGACTGGAGCAAGGTGACGATCGCGCTGACCGACGACCGGCGCGTGCCCGACGACCATCCCGCCTCGAACTTCGGCAAGATCCATGCAGCGCTTGGCCGGTCGGGCGCGAAGTTCGAGCGGCTCGAGGAGGGCATGGCGGTCGCGCCGTTCGATCTCGTCTGGCTCGGCATGGGCGAGGACGGGCATGTTGCGTCGCTGTTCCCGCACATGGTCGCGCTGGTGCGCCCGGGGCCGAGCGTGATCGCCACGACGCCGATCCCGCTCCCGCCCGAGGCGCCGTTCGAACGGCTGAGCCTCAACAAGCGGGCGTTGAAGGCGACGAAGGAGATCATCCTCGTCGTGACCGGCGCGTCGAAGAAGGCGCTGATCGAGCGCGTGCTCAAGGGTGACGACCGCTTCCCCGTCGCCGATTTCCTGCGCGGCTTCGGGCCGCCCGTCACGATCTACTGGAGCGAATGATGGCCCTGCATCCCACGGTCGCGAAAGTCACCGATCGCATTATCGCCCGCTCGCGCGACAGCCGCGCGGCCTACCTCGACCTGATCGCGCGCCAGCGTGACGCCGGGCTCAACCGCCCGCAGCTCTCGTGCGGCAACCTCGCGCACGGCTTTGCGGCATCGGGCGAGGACAAGCCGGTGCTGCGCAGCGGAAAGGCGATGAACATCGGCATCGTCACCGCCTACAACGACATGCTTTCGGCGCACCAGCCCTATGGCCGCTACCCCGAGCAGATCAAGGTCTTCGCCCGCGAGAGGGGCGCGACCGCGCAAGTCGCCGGCGGGGTTCCGGCGATGTGCGACGGGGTGACCCAGGGGCAGGATTCGATGGAGCTGTCGCTGTTCAGCCGCGACACCATCGCCATGGGCACGGCAGTGGCGCTGAGCCACGCCATGTTCGAGAGCGCGCTGCTGCTCGGCATCTGCGACAAGATCGTGCCGGGCCTGCTGATCGGCTCGTTGCGCTTTGGCCACCTGCCGATGATCCTGGTGCCGGCCGGCCCGATGCCCTCGGGCCTTGCCAACAAGGAGAAGGTGCGCATCCGCCAGCTCTATGCCGAGGGCAAGGTGGGGCGCGACGAACTGCTCGAGAGCGAGAGCGCGAGCTACCATTCGGCGGGGACCTGCACGTTCTACGGCACCGCCAACTCCAACCAGATGATGATGGAGATGATGGGCCTGCACATGCCCGGCTCCAGCTTCGTGCTGCCGGGCACCAAGCTGCGCCAGGAACTGACGCGCGCCGCGGTCCACCGCGTGACCGAGATCGGTTGGGACGGCGAGGACTATCGCCCGCTCGGCCGCTGCGTCGATGAAAAGGCGATCGTCAATGCGATCGTCGGCCTGCTGGCGACCGGCGGGTCGACCAACCACGTGATCCACCTGCCGGCTATCGCCCGGGCGGCGGGCGTGCAGATCGACTGGGACGACATGGACGAACTGTCGCGCGCGGTGCCGCTGATCGCCAGCGTCTATCCCAACGGCGCGGGCGACGTGAACTACTTCCATGCGGCAGGCGGCATGCCCTACGTGATCAAGGAACTAGTCGGGGCAGGGCTCGCCCATGGCGACATCCTCACCGTCTATGGCGACGGGCTGGGCGAGGGCGCGCAGGAGCCGTTCATGGAAGGCGAGGCGCTGCGCTGGAAACCCGCGCCCGAAGCGAGCGGCGACGATACCATGCTGCGCCCAGTGTCGGCCCCGTTCCAGCCCGAAGGCGGGCTGCGCCTGCTGGGCGGCAATCTTGGTCGAGGCACGATCAAGGTCAGCGCGGTCGAGCGCTCGCGCTGGACGATCGAGGCCCCGTGCCGCGTGTTCGCGGACCAGAACGAGGTCCTCGCCGCGTTCAAGGCCGGCGAGCTCGAACGCGATGTCGTGGTCGTGGTGCGCTTCCAGGGACCCGCCGCGAACGGCATGCCCGAATTGCACAAGCTGACGCCGCCGCTGGGCGTGCTGCAGGACCGCGGCTTCAAGGTCGCCCTCGTCACCGACGGGCGCATGTCGGGCGCATCGGGCAAGGTGCCGGCGGCGATCCACGTTTCGCCCGAAGCCAAGCTCGGCGGCCCGCTGGCAAAACTTCGCGACGGCGATGTCGTTCGCGTGTGCGCCGAAACGGGCAGGCTCGAGGCCCTCGTCGACGCCGCGCAATGGGAGGTGCGGGACGAGGCTGTCGCGCCGGCCGAAGCCATGGGGGTCGGCCGCGAGCTGTTCGCGCTGATGCGCCACCATTCGGATCCCGCCGAGCGCGGCGGTTCGGCCATGCTGGCTGCCGCCGGGCTGTGACGGAAAAGCGGAGGGGCAAGACAATGCAGCTGGTTGCGGTCGACATCGGCGGAACGCACGCGCGCTTCGCGCTCGCCGAAGTCGAAGCCGGGAGGGTCGTCGCGCTGGGCGAGGCGATCACGCTCAAGACCGCGGATCACGCGAGCTTCCAGCTCGCCTGGGAGGAATTCGGCCGGCAACTGGGCGCGGCGGTGCCCGATGCCGTGGCGATCGCGGTGGCAGGGCCGGTCGGCGGCGAGATCATCAAGTTCACCAACAATCCGTGGATCATCCGCCCGGCGATGATCCCCGAAAAGCTCGGCGCGAACGATTACGTCGTGGTCAACGACTTCGCCGCCGTCGCCCACGCCGTGGCGCAGGCGGGCCCCGAGCACTTCCAGCACCTCAGCGGACCCGACCAGGAACTGCCCGACAGCGGGACGATCAGCGTCGTCGGGCCCGGAACCGGGCTCGGCGTCGCGCAGCTGTGGCGCGAGGGCGGGCGCTATCGGGTGCAGCCGACCGAGGGCGGGCACATCGACTATGCGCCGCTCGACGCGATCGAGGATGCGATCCTGGCGCGCCTGCGCAAGCGCCACCGCCGCGTTTCGGCCGAGCGGGTCGTCGCGGGGCCGGGGATCGTGGATATCTACGAGACGCTCGCCGGCATCGAGGGGCAGCCCTTCACCCCGCGCGAGGACAAGGAGCTGTGGACGCTCGGCACCAGCGGCCAGGACAGCCTGGCTGCCGCCGCGGTCGATCGCTTCTGCCTCTCGCTGGGAAGCGTGGCAGGCGATCTCGCGCTCGCGCACGGGGCCTCGGCGCTGGTCATGGCGGGAGGGCTTGGCCTCAGGATCAAGGACACGCTGCTGCGCTCGGGCTTTGCCGACCGGTTTCGCGCCAAGGGGCGATTCGAACATCTGATGGCGGCGATGCCGGTCAAGCTCATCACGCATCCGCAGCCCGGACTGTTCGGCGCTGCGGCGGCCTTCGCGCAGGCGCATCACGCCTGAGCTGACGGCGCCCCCGCGTGCTTGAAGCTTGCCAAGCACGCGTCGGTGGCATAGCTCCTGAATTAATCACTCGGTTAAATCAGGAGAGGGTGCCCCATGGAATTCGAAACCATCCGCCTCGAACGCACCGGCGCCGTGGCGAAGATCGTGCTCAATCGGCCCGAGCGGCTCAACGCCTGCCCGCCGCAGATGGCGACCGAAATCGCCGATGCCCTGACCCTGATGGGCAAGGACGTGCGTGCGCTGGTCATTACCGGCGAGGGCCGCGCATTCTGCTCGGGCGCCGATCTCGCCGCGCGGGGTGATCGTCCCTCGCCGATCACCGGCGGCGCGGGCAGCTACAAAGCGCTGACCGAGGCCTACAACCCGATGGTCGCCAAGCTTGCCAAGCTCAACGTGCCGGTCATCACTGCCGTCAACGGCCCGGCGGCGGGCGTGGGCTGCTCGATTGCGTTGGCGGGCGACTTCGTGATCGCCGGGCGCAGCGCCTACTTTCTGCAGGCCTTCGTCAACATCGGTCTCGTCCCCGATGGCGGCGCCAGCTGGATCCTGCCGCGCCTGATCGGCAAGGCCCGCGCGACCGAGATGATGATGCTGGGCGAAAAGATCGGCGCGGACAAGGCCGAGCAGTGGGGCCTGATCTACAAGGCGGTCGACGACGACAAGCTGCAGGATGAAGCGATGGCGCTGGCCGAGCGGCTCGCGAAGGGGCCGACGGTGGCGCTGGGCCGGATGCGCCAGAACCTGCTGCGCGCGATGGAATGCGATCTTTCGGGCGCGCTGCTCGCCGAGGCGGAAGGCCAGCTCGTCGCAGGCGACAGCGAGGATTCGCGCGAAGGCGTGATGGCCTTCCTCGAGAAGCGCAAGACCAACTTCCAGGGGAAGTAGAAGGCGCTTGCCGCCTAGCCGGCGGGCGTGGTTTGAGGTGCGCATGCACCTCGACCACGATCCCGCCGCAGCGGCCGCCGAGACGATCGGCTTCGACGAATTCCTCAAGGTCGACATCCGCGTCGGCACGATCCTGAGGGCCGAGCCTTACCCCGAAGCGCGCAAGCCCAGTCTCAAGCTTGAGATCGATTTCGGCCCGGCAATCGGCCGCAAGAAGAGCAGCGCGCAGATTGCCGCGCTCTATGCGCCCGACAGCATCGTCGGGCGGCAGGTGGCGGCGGTGGTCAACTTCCCGCCACGCCAGATCGGCAAGTTCATGTCCGAAGTCCTCACACTCGGTTTCGCCGATGGGGAGGGGAGGGTGGTGCTGTTTTCGCCCGACGCGCCGGTGCCCAACGGATCGCGGCTGTTCTGACCCTTGCGCCGTCGCCCTGGCCACCCACATGGAGCCCATGACGATCTGGACCATCGGTTACGAGCAGACCTCGATGCCTGCCTTCCTCGCCGCCTTGCAGGCGGCTTCGATCGAGGTCGTCGCCGATGTGCGCGCTCTGCCGTTGTCGCGCCGTCCGGGGTTTTCGAAATCGGCGCTCGCGGCAAACCTCGCCGAAGCGGGGATCGCATATCGTCACTTCAAGGCGCTCGGCACGCCGCCGGAAGGTCGCGCCGCGGCGCGTGCCGGTGATCATGCCAGGCTGGAGGGAATCTATGCCGGGCAGCTGGAGCTTCCCGAGGCGATCGCCGCCGGCGCGCAACTCGCAGATCTCGCCGCGGACAAGCGCACGGCGCTGCTATGTTACGAGCGCGAAGCCTGCGGCTGCCACCGTACCTTGCTGCGCAAGGCCTTGCTGACCGACCACGACGCGGTCGACCTGGTCCCCTAGCCGACGAGTTGCTCGTCGAGGAACGCCGCCACCTCGGCGAGATCGACGTCCTTGGCGAGGAACGTCTGGCCGATCCCCCGCATCAGCAGGAACGGCAGGGTGCCCGCGTCCATCTTCTTGTCGTGGAGCATGTGGTCGGCAAGGCGACGCCCGTCGCATGAAAGGCCAAGCGACGCGAGCGACGACGGCAATCCGGCCGCAGCGACATGGCCTGCGACCCGCTCGGCGTCCTGCCCGGACATCAGGCCCTGCCGCACCGAAAACCTCGCTGCGAGCACCATGCCCAGCGCGACCCCTTCGCCGTGGAGGAGGCGATCGGAAAAGCCGGTTTCGGCTTCGAGGGCATGGCCGAAGGTGTGCCCGAGGTTGAGCAGCGCGCGCACGCCGGTCGTTTCCTTCTCGTCCTCGGCGACGATCCGCGCCTTGGCCGCTACCGAACGGGCAATCGCCGTCTCGCGGGCGGCGGACTCGCCGGCAAGCAGGCGCTCGCCATTGGCCTCGCACCATTCGAAGAATGCAGGATCGTCGATCAGTCCGTACTTGATCACTTCGGCGTAGCCTGCCCGCGTGTCGCGCAAGGGAAGCGTACCGAGCGCGGCCGGATCGGCGAGGACCAGCGCAGGCTGGTGGAACGCGCCGACGAGGTTCTTCCCCATCGCGGTGTTGATCGCGGTCTTGCCACCGACGCTCGAATCGACCTGCGCGAGCAGTGTCGTCGGCATCTGGATGAAGCCGCAGCCGCGCTTGACCATCGAGGCGGCGAAGCCGGTGAGGTCGCCGATGACCCCGCCGCCCAAGGCGATGACGCAGTCCTTGCGCTCGACCTCGTGCGCGAGCAGGAAGTCGACGACTTGCGCCAGATGGTGCCACGACTTCGTCGCCTCGCCGGCAGGCAGGACCAGCCAGTGCGAGGCGATGCCGGCGGCGGCGAGCGAGGATTCGACGCTGCCGCGCCAGTTCGCCGCGACGTTTTCGTCGGTCACGACGGCGACGTGATCCTTGCGGACGAAGGGGCGGCAATGTTCGCCGGCCCGGGCGAGAATTCCCGCTGCGATCCGCACCTCGTAGGGTGCGTTCGCGATGTCCACCTTGATCACAGCCATGAATCGATTGCCCTCAGGATCCTGTCGGCGGTCACTGCATGCGGCTGCTGCCCGCTGACGACGTGAATGGCCGCCTGCGCATAATGCGGTTGGCGTTCGGCGCGCAGCCGCGTGAGGATCTCGCGCGGGTTGCCTTCGCGGAGCAGGGGGCGGTTGTCCTTGCGGCCGACCCGCTCGACGAGGGTGTCGACATCGCTGTCGAGCCAGACCGACACCGCCTTTTCGAGGATCAGCCGGCGCGTCTCGCCATCGACGAAGGCCCCGCCGCCGGTCGCGAGGACCTTGCGGTCCTTGTCCGCGCCATCGCCGAGCAGGCGGGCGATCACCCGGCGTTCGCCGTCGCGGAAATAGGGTTCGCCGAACTGCGCGAAGATTTCCGGGATCGCCATCTGCGCCGCGCGCTCGATCTCTTCGTCGGCATCGACGAAGGGCAGGCCGAGCATGGCCGCGAGCCGGCGACCGACAGTCGTCTTGCCCACGCCCATCATGCCGACGAGGACCACCGGGCGGTCGAGCAGAGCAGCGATGCGCGCGACATCGGCGGAGGAGAGCATCGGCGCTGGCGCACCGGGCGAAGGCGAAACGTCGTGCTCCATTGCGGGGCTGCCTATACTTGCGCTACTGCCCCGCGCAAGCGCCATGGCGGGCGCGCCGGCACCCCCGGACGGGCAATGCCGCACCAGGCTCGCCGCAGGGGGTTAGGTCGCGTGAACAAAAGGTATCTTGCGGCAGGAATCGCTGTGGCGGCCCTGCTTGCGGTTGTGGTCTTGGCATGGAGCAAAGGTGGGAAGCGACCGACCGAATGGATCGAAATCCCGTTGCCGACGCCGGTCGAGGCGCACTGAGATGAAGGGCAGGGCAATCCGGCTGCTGGCGGCCGCGGCAGCCATCGCCGTGTCGGGCTCGCTTGCGGCGCAACAATCGCTGCTGCCCCCGGGCTTCGACGACAAGAGCGGCGCCGAACCCGCCCGCGCGCCCGCCCCGCGCCCGCTATCCGCCGCCACGCCCCGCGCGACGACCAGCGCGCCGCGCGCATCGACGCCCGCGGCAGTCGCCGCGCCTCAGGCCGTCGCGACGACGTCCAGTCCGGTGGTCCAGCCCTTGCCGACGGACACCGGCGCGACCCCGCCGCCGGCGGCACGCGCGGACCCGCTCGCCGGCATCGATCCCGCGCTGATCGACGAACTCGTCGAGAAGGTGCGGCCCAAGTACGACATTCCCCCCGACGCGCAGCGCAGCCTCGCGACTGTGGGCCTGGTGGCGCAGGCCGATGGCGGGTTGCCGGCGACGTCGAGCCACTATCTCAACGGCCGCTTCGTCGAGGGCGTGCTCGGCGCGACGCGCGGCCCGCTCGTGTCGCGCTGGGGGCATATCCTGCTGCGCCGCGCGCTGGTCAGTCGGCTCGACACGCCGGTCGGCATGAACGGCGCCGACTGGGCCGCGATCCGCGCGCAAGTGCTGCTGCGAATGGGCGAGGCGGATGCTGCGCGCGCGCTGGTGCAGCAGGTGGACAGCGGAAACTTCACCCGAAGCCTCGAGGACGCGGCGATGGGCAGCTTCCTCGCCACCGCCGACCCGGTCGGACTTTGCCCGATCAGCGCCCTCACCGCGGCGGGGCGAACGGGCTGGGACTGGTCGCTGACCCGCGCAATCTGTTCGGCCTTCACCGGCGATGGCCCCCCGGCCTTGAGCCAGCTCGATCTGGCGATGCGCCGCCGGGGCGGTTCCTTGCCGAGCGGCGACAAGATCGACATCCTGCTGGCGCAGAAGTTTGCAGGGTCGGGCACCAACGCGCGGCGCGCGGTGCAGATCGAGTGGAAGGACGTCGACAAGCTGACCCCGTGGCGCTCGGGCCTGGCGCTGGCAACCGGGATCGAGCCGCCCGAAGCGCTGCGCAAGCCTGCCGGCAGCGACTACGACATGGTTGCGGTGCGCGCGCCGATGCTGCCGCTCGCGGCGCGTGCGGCCGCGGCCGAAGTGGCGGCGGGGCGCGGCATCCTTTCGAGCGCGGCGATGATCGACCTCTGGTCGCAGATCGCGGCATTCGACGCCGATGACGCCACCTGGGGACCGCAGACCGCGCTGTTGCGCAACGCCTACGTCTCGCCCGATGCCGCCGACCGGCTTGCCGCGATCAAGTCGTTGTGGTCCGAGGCCGGCGACCCCGATCGCGCCTATTCGCGGCTTGTCCTGACGGCCTATGCCGCAGCCCGGATCGTGCCGAACGCGGCGATGACCGACGATGCGGCGGGCCTCGTTTCCTCGATGCTGACCGCCGGCCTCGACCGCAACGCCGCGCGCTGGACGCCGTTCACGCCGGTCGGCAGCGAGGCCTGGGGCATCCTTGCCGTCGCCAGTCCGAACAAGCTCGCCGCGATCGGCGCCGACCAGCTCGGGCAATTCAAGGACGGCGATTCGAGCAGCGGCGCCATTCGCTCGCGGTTTCTTCTCGCCGGGCTCATGGGGCTGGGCCGGGTGGACGCCGACACCGCACGAGCCTTCGCCCGGTCCTTGTCGCTCGACATGGCCCGCGAGACGCGGTGGACCCGCGCCATCGATGCCGCGGCCGATTCGGACAACCCGGCGCTGGTGGCGATGCTGGCCGGCTTCGGCATGCAGGGCGCGGGTTGGGACAAGATGACGGCGGTGCACCTCTACCATATCGTCTCGGCGCTGCGCCGTGTAGGCTTCGAAGGCGAAGCGCGCATGATCGCGGCCGAGGCGATCTCGCGGGTCTGACCCGCGCGCGCGATGGCGGACGATGCCGTCTCGGCGTTCCTGGCGATGCTGGCGGCCGAGCGCGGGGCCGCTGCAAACACGCTTGCCGCCTATCGCCGCGACCTGACCGGCGCGGCCGAGGTGATCGGCGACCTCGTCGTCGCGGGCCATGACGATCTCGCCCGCCTCGGCGAGGCCTGGGCCGACCTTGCCCCGGCGACGCTGGCGCGCAAGGCCTCTGCGCTGCGCCAGTTCTACGGCTTCTGCCTCGACGAAGGCTGGCGGGCGGACGATCCCTCGCCGGCCCTGCCCAGGCCACGCCTGCGACGCGGTCTTCCCCGCATTCTCGACCATCACGAGGTTGCGGCGCTGTTCGCACTGGCCGAGAGCGATGCCGCGTCCGGACGGCCGGAAGCGGTGCGGCTGCTGGCCTTGATCGAGCTCCTCTACGGCTCGGGGCTTCGTGCCAGCGAACTGGTGTCGCTGCCGCTGGCGGCGGTGCCGCGCGATGCACCGTTCGTGGCCATCACCGGCAAGGGTGGGCAGCAGCGCCTCGTGCCGGTGGGCGAGCGCGCCCGCGCCGCTTTGGCCCGCTGGCTCGCGGCGCGCGGGGGAGGGGGGCGCTTCGTCTTTCCGAGCCCGCGCGGTGGGCACC
Source organism: Novosphingobium huizhouense (assembly GCF_020179475.1). Lineage (GTDB taxonomy): Bacteria > Pseudomonadota > Alphaproteobacteria > Sphingomonadales > Sphingomonadaceae > Novosphingobium > Novosphingobium huizhouense. The sequence continues at coordinate 162,466 of NZ_JAILXZ010000002.1, forward strand.
TGACGCGCGTCCGCCTGTTCCAGTTGCTGCGCGACCTGGCCCTTCGAGCGGGGCTTGATCCGGAAAAGGTCAGCCCGCACGTCCTGCGGCATGCGTTCGCCACGCATCTCCTCGAAGGAGGGGCGGACTTGCGCGTGCTGCAGACCTTGCTCGGCCATGCGGACATCGCGACGACGCAGATCTACACCCATGTCGACGCGGCAAGGCTCGTCGCGCTCGTCAACAGCCGTCATCCGCTGGGAAGTGCGCCGAACCGTTGACCCGGGCGCGAAGCATCCTTAGCGCTCGCATCATGATTTCCTATCTCGAATTCGAAAAGCCGGTCGCAGCGCTCGAGGCCCGCATCGCCGAGCTGCGCGACACGGCGCAAAGCGGCGAACTCGATCTCGCTGCCGAAATCCGCCGTCTCGAAACGAAGAGCGCGGATCTGCTGGCGAGCACCTATCGGTCGTTGAGCCCCTGGCAGAAGACCCAGGTCGCAAGGCATCCTGCCCGCCCGCACTTCAAGGACTTCGTCGCGCACGCCTTCGCCGACTTCATGCCGCTGGGCGGCGATCGCCTCTACGGCGAGGACCAGGCCATTGTCGGCGGGTTCGCGACGCTGGGCGATCGCAAGGTCATGCTGATCGGCCACGAAAAGGGCAACGACACCCAGAGCCGCATCCGCCACAATTTCGGCATGGGCAAGCCGGAGGGATACCGCAAGGCGGTCCGCCTGATGGAAATGGCGAGCCGATTCGGGCTGCCGGTGGTCACCCTCGTCGATACCTCGGGGGCGTTTCCCGGGGTCGAAGCCGAGGAGCGCGGCCAGGCCGAAGCAATCGCGCGCTCGACCGAGGCCTGTCTTGCGCTCGGCGTGCCGATGGTGGCGACGATCGTCGGTGAAGGCGGCTCGGGCGGCGCCGTCGCGCTGGCAAGCGCCGAGCGGGTGCTGATGCTCGAACACGCGGTCTATTCGGTGATTTCGCCCGAAGGGTGCGCGTCGATTCTGTGGCGGACCTCCGACAAGGCGCCGGATGCGGCCGAGGCGATGAAGGTCACCGCACAGGACCTGCTGTCGCTGGGGGTGATCGACCGGATCGTTGCCGAGCCGGTGGGTGGCGCGCATCGCAATCCGGTGGCGACGGCGCAGGCGCTGGGCCAGGCGATCGGCGAAGAGCTCGATGCGCTTTCGGGCAAGGATCCGGCCGCCTTGCGGACCATGCGCGCGGAACGTTTCCTCAGGATCGGCGCCTGATCGCAGCGAACCGCGGGCGCCGGGAACTTCGAACGGCGGCAACGGGTTCGAGCCGCAAAGGGAGCTGGAGACCTCGATGCGCCGTTCGATCCTTTCGCTTGCCACGCTGGGGACGCTGCTCGCCGGCAGCGTTCCTGCCGCTCCGGTCACCGCGCAGGGTGGCGCAAACGCCATCAGCCCCGCCGACCGGCAGGAAGGCGCGAAGGCGCATCCGCAACTGGTCCAGGAGTTCGGCGGCGCGGTGACGGGCCCCCAGGCGGGCTATGTCGAGCAGGTCGGAAAGACCATCGCGGTCCAGTCGGGCCTTTCGAACGCACGAGGCGACTTTACCGTCACGCTGCTCAATTCCCCGGTGAACAACGCCTTCGCGATCCCCGGGGGCTACGTCTATGTAACCCGCAACCTCGTCGGGTTGATGAACAACGAGGCGGAGCTCGCCGGCGTGCTGGGCCACGAAGTCGGCCATGTCGCGGCGCGCCATGCCGCAAAGCGCGAGAGCGCGGCGACGCGCAATGCCATCATCGGCATCCTGGGTTCGGTGCTCTCAGGCGCGATTTTCGGAAATACCGCGCTGGGGCAGGCAGGCAGCCAGCTGTTCTCGACCGGCAGCCAGCTTCTGACCCTGCGCTATTCCCGCGCGCAGGAGACCGAAGCCGACAACCTGGGGGTCCGCTATCTCCAGCGCGCCGGCTACGATCCCCATGCGATGGCCTCGGTCCTGCGCAGTCTCGCCGCGCAGACGGCGCTCGATTCGCAGATCAGCGGCAGCGCGGATGGCGAGCGCATGCCGGAATGGGCAAGCACGCATCCCGAGCCGGCGGCGCGGGTCGCAGCCGCCGATGCGCAGGCCGGGTCCGCGCGCGGCCTGACCAATCGCGACGTGTTCCTCGCGCGAATCGATGGCCTGACCTACGACGACGACCCGCGCCAGGGCGTGGTGGAGGGCCGCACCTTCGTGCATCCGGGCTACCGGATGGCGTTTTCGGCGCCCCCGGGTTTCTACCTCGCGAACGGAACCCGCTCGGTCAGGATTTCCGGCCAGTCGGGCAAGGGCGAACTTGCCGGCGGGTCCTTCGACGGGAACCTCGACGCCTATGTGCGCGCCGCCTTCGCCAAGCTGGCGCAGGGCGCGCAACCGTCAGCGGTCAGCAGGACGACGATCAACGGGATTCCCGCGGCCATCGCGACCCGGCGGATGACCAGCGGCGGCAGCGCGGTCGATGTAACGGTCGTCGGTTATGCGTGGGGTCCGCAGCAGGCGTTCCATTTCGCCACGATCGCGCGCGCGGGCGAATCGGGCGTGTTCGATTCGATGTTCCGGTCGATCCGGCGAATCGATGCAGCCGAGGCAGGGATGGTCCGACCGCGGCGCATCGCGGTCCGCACCGTGTCGTCGGGTGACACCGTCGCTTCCCTGAGCAGCCTGATGGCCTATCGCGACCGGAAGCTCGAGCGCTTCCTGGTGCTCAATGCCTTGAACGCCGATGCGCGTCTCCAGCCCGGGCAGAAGGTTAAGCTAATTACCTATTAGGGCTTCGCGTAAACCTTCGTTAGCGGCGCCACCGGGCCAGGCGAGCCCAAACGAAAACGGGCGGGGATTGACCCCCGCCCGTTTCGAATCTCAGTCTGACCCCGAGGATCAGTTGGTCTTCACCGTGGTCGAAACCTTGTTGAAGGTTTCCGACAGGTTGCCCCCCAGCGAGCTCAGCGCAGTGATCGCGGCGACGGCGATCAGGGCCGCAATCAGGCCATATTCGATCGCGGTTGCACCGTCTTCGTTGTTCATCAGGTCAGAAATGAGCTTCATCGTCAGTCTCCGCTATTTCATTCTCGTCCCGTCCTAGCGTGCGCCTCCAGGAACCGTGGTTTGTCTACGGGATGATCCTTAAGATCGTCTTACCGAAGACTCCCGAAGTTTGGGTCGCGGGTAAGAAAAGTGAAGGTTAGGAGATGTCGATCGTTATGATCGCAGCTGTCACCCGCACAAACGAAAACGGGCGGGAAAATCCCGCCCGTTCCGTAACCTTACCGGTCAGGACCAGATTAGTTGGTCTTGACGGTGGTGGCGACCTTGTTGAAGGTCTGCGACAGGTTGGTGCCCAGCGACGACATCGCGGTGATCGCGGCAACGGCGATGAGGGCAGCGATCAGGCCGTATTCGATCGCGGTGGCGCCGTCTTCGTTGCGGACGATTTCGTTGAAAAGCTTCATGGTCAGTCTCCTAGAGTGTCTTCTTTCCCGTCCCGCTCCTTTTGTCCCCGGAGCGAGCATTCGTGTATTTACGCAGCACTTCCTAAGAAGCGATTAATGCTGCGACAACGCAGCGCCGCCTTGCTCGGAGACGCGCGACCAGAGGTTGCCCGACCCCTCGGCGAGGCTGCGGATGCCGAAAACGACGAAGGTGGAAAAGACAGCAACCAGCAGGCCATACTCGATGACCGTTCCTGCCGTTTTGTCCCTCAGCAATTTGTGCAAGGTAGTCTTCACCGTGGTTTCCTACTCATTTCGGCACCCTGCTTGATACCCCTACGATGCTAACAAATCCTTGCCTGCCCCCGGACGCGAAGAGCGCCACCGGGTCTTCGCCGCCGCTGCTCGTGGTGGCCGCCGCGCTGCTCGACGGGCGGGGGAACGTGCTGCTCCAGCGCCGCCGCACGGATCGGCACCATGGCGGGCTGTGGGAGTTTCCTGGCGGCAAGGTCGAATCGGGAGAAGCGCCCGAGTCCGCGCTCGTGCGCGAACTTCGCGAGGAACTTTCGATCGAAGCCGATCCGGCGACATTCGCTCCGGCAAGCTTTGCGGTGGGCGAGGCGGGGCCGGGGCGCGCGCTGGTGCTGCTGTTATACAGTTGCACCAAATGGAGCGGAAACCCCGACTGCCAGCCGGAGGACATCGCGGCGGGTGCGGCCTGCCAGTGGTGGGGCGCGGACCGGCTCGGGCACGAAGTCGGCGCCGGGGACAATATGCCCCCGCTCGACATCCGCCTGGGGAGAGTGATCATTCCCTTGCTGAAAGGGCTTGCCAAGCCTGCGGACGCCACCTAAAGGCCCGTCTCCCACGCACCCGTAGCTCAGCTGGATAGAGCATCAGACTACGAATCTGAGGGTCGGACGTTCGAATCGTTCCGGGTGCGCCATTCCCCTCCCATCGCCTGGATGGGGGTGGGTCGGGACCACGACTGCAGTCGCCTGCAGTTGTCAGGGCATGCACCCGTAGCTCAGCTGGATAGAGCATCAGACTACGAATCTGAGGGTCGGACGTTCGAATCGTTCCGGGTGCGCCACCCCTGCGGGCAGGGCCTCGCACAAGGCGGCAATCTCACAATTTCCCGTTGTCGCGTCCGGACTTGAATAGGTATCCGGGCCCCGGTACGCACCCGGCCGCGACGTTGCGGAATCCGCCTTCGCGCGCCATAGAGGCAGGCACATTCGCACACTGTGCGATGCGAGGCTGCAAGCAAAAGGAAACCGAAGACTTGGCCAAACCCGCCAGGCCGCGCGCCCCCCGAACCTCCAAGCCCGCCACGACGCAGACCCCGGTGGTCCAGTCGAGCGAAGCGATCGCCGCGCAGGACGAGGCCGAGTTCGCGCTGCGATCGCTGCAGCAGGCGCACGCCAACAACAAGCAGTACGAAGCGAGCGACGCCGAGCTGCTGCGCTTCTACGAACAGATGGTGCTGATCCGCCGCTTCGAGGAGAAGGCGGGGCAGCTTTACGGGCTCGGCCTGATCGGAGGCTTCTGCCACCTCTACATCGGCCAGGAAGCGGTCGCGGTGGGCCTGCAGTCGGCGCTCAAGGAAGGGCACGACAGCGTGATCACCGGCTATCGCGATCACGGCCACATGCTCGCCTACGGCATCGATCCGAAGGTCATCATGGCGGAGCTGACCGGGCGCGGCGCCGGCATCAGCCGCGGCAAGGGCGGCTCGATGCACATGTTCAGCACCGAGCACAAGTTCTACGGCGGCCACGGCATCGTGGGTGCGCAGGTGCCATTGGGTGCAGGGCTCGCCTTTGCGCACAAGTATCGCGAGGACGGCGGCGTGTGCATGGCCTACTTCGGCGACGGCGCGGCCAACCAGGGGCAGGTCTACGAGACGTTCAACATGGCGGCGCTGTGGAAGCTGCCGATCGTGTTCGTGGTCGAGAACAACGGCTATGCCATGGGCACCGCGGTGCGGCGCGGCTCGGCCGAAACCCACTTCTATCGTCGCGGCACGGCCTTCCGCATCCCGGGCATGGACGTCAACGGCATGGACGTGCTCGAAGTGCGCCAGGCCGCCGAGGTCGCGCTCGAATTCGTGCGGGCCGGCAATGGCCCTGTGTTGATGGAGCTCAACACCTATCGCTATCGCGGCCATTCGATGTCGGACCCCGCCAAGTACCGCAGCCGCGAGGAAGTGCAGGAAATGCGCGAGAAGCACGACCCGATCGAAGCCGCCAAGCAGGAACTGCTCAAGCGGGGCGTGACCGAGGACCGGATCAAGGACATCGACAAGAAGGTCCGCCAGCAGGTGGCCGAGGCCGCCGACTTTGCCGAAAGCTCGCCCGAGCCGGCGCTGGAGGAACTCTATACCGACGTCCTGGTGGAGAAGTACTGAGATGGCGATCGAACTGAAGATGCCGGCGCTCTCCCCGACGATGGAGGAGGGCACGCTTGCCAAGTGGTTGGTGAAGCCCGGCGACGAGGTCAAGTCGGGCGACATCCTCGCCGAGATCGAGACCGACAAGGCGACGATGGAATTCGAGGCCGTGGACGAGGGCACGATTGCCGAACTCGTCGTGCCCGAAGGAACCGAGGGCGTGAAGGTCGGCGCCGTGATCGCGAGGATTGCGGGCGAGGGCGAAGACGCGGCGGCTGCCACACCCGCACCCGCGCCCGCCCCTGCGGCGACGACGCAGCCCGCTGTCGAGGAAAAGGCCGAGGAGAGCGACGGTCCGGTCGGCACCGAGGCCAAGGCCAAGGCCGCGGCATCGATCGCCCCGGCGGGCGCCGCCAAGCCGGTCGCCGATCCCGAGATCCCTGCCGGCACCGCGATGGTCGCCACGACCGTGCGCGAAGCGCTGCGCGACGCCATGGCCGAGGAAATGCGCGCCGACGACCGCGTCTTCGTCATGGGCGAGGAAGTCGCCGAGTACCAGGGCGCCTACAAGGTCACGCAAGGCCTTCTCGAGGAATTCGGACCCAAGCGCGTGATCGACACGCCGATCACCGAATACGGCTTTGCCGGTATCGGCGCGGGCGCGGCGATGGGCGGGCTCAAGCCGATCGTCGAGTTCATGACGTTCAACTTCGCGATGCAGGCGATCGACCACATCATCAACTCGGCGGCCAAGACCAACTACATGTCGGGCGGCCAGATGCGCTGCCCGATCGTGTTCCGCGGCCCCAACGGCGCGGCAAGCCGCGTGGGTGCGCAGCATTCGCAGAACTACGGCCCGTGGTACGCCAGCGTTCCGGGGCTGGTGGTCATCGCGCCTTACGATGCCGCCGATGCCAAGGGGCTGCTGCGCGCCGCGATCCGCAGCGACGATCCCGTGGTCTTCCTGGAGAACGAGCTGGTCTACGGTCGCAGCTTCGATGTGCCGCAGATCGACGAATTCGTCCTGCCGATCGGCAAGGCCCGCATCGTCCGTCCGGGCAGGGACGTGACGATCGTGTCCTACTCGATCGGCGTCGGCTTCGCGCTCGAAGCGGCCGAGACGCTGGCTGCGGAAGGTATCGAGGCCGAGGTGATCGACTTGCGGACGCTGCGTCCGCTCGACAAGGCGACGGTGCTCGAAAGCCTGGCGCGGACCAATCGCATGGTCGTGGCCGAGGAAGGCTTCCCGGTCTGCTCGATCGCATCGGAAATCATCGCGATCGCGATGGAGGAAGGCTTCGACAGCCTCGATGCTCCGGTCCTGCGCGTGTGCGACGAGGACGTGCCGCTCCCCTATGCGGCCAATCTCGAAAAGGCGGCGCTGATCGACGCCGGCAGGATCGCACAGGCGGTTCGCAACGTCTGCTATCGCTGACGGCGAAGGCCTCTCCCCCCTCGCGCTGCGCGGGGGGAGGGCTCAGCTGGAATAGGTGGTGCAGCTTGCGACCGGATCGGGGCTGGCGCTGCTGCGCTGGTAGATCTGGGTCAGGTCGCGGTCGTCGCGCACATTGAACGCCGCCTGCACCTTGATCGTGCTCGATTGCGAGCCGCCGGTGAACAGGTTCGAGATCAGCGGCTGGTAGTCGTAGGTCAATTCGACGAACATCACCGCATCGCCTGCGCTGGCCTTGGCTTCATCGCCCGACGGGCCCATCCCGGGGAGCGAGCCGTCCTTGCCGGCGCCCTCCGCCCCATACGCGCTCGTGACTTTCTTGAGACCGCGGCAGCGTTGCCAGTGAATGTATTGGGTGCTGGTCGTTCCGGGCAGGACCTCCAGACTGCTCAAGATCACGCGCCCGTTCGTGTAGAGATCGAGCGTGCCCGCCTGCACCTTGCCGCCGGCGAGTAGATCGTTGACGTCCGATTCGTAGATCTTGCGATTCGACAGCATCGATTGATCGCCGATCCGCGAGGCATTGTCGGCGATCTGCATGGCGAGCTGGGATAGCCGCATCCGCGTGACCATCTGGTTGGCAAGCTCGGTGCCCCACATCCCGATGGTCAGGAGAAACGGCAGGGCCAGCGCCATTTCCGTGGCAGCCGTGCCCGACCGGGAACGGCGGACCCGTCGCAGGAGCTTCCCGATCATTGGCACGACCCTATCGTGGTCGAAGCTTCCTGCAGCTTGAACGGTTGGTTGCGCAGGACCGTCCTGGCCGTTACCGAGACGGTCGACGAAAGCCCGGCGAGACGCGCCATCGGAAAGACGCGAGGGTAGGACATGGTGACGGTGTAGAGCACCGCGTCGCGCGCGCCGCCGATGCCGTCGACACCGCGGTCTGCATCCCATGTGCCGTTCGAATTGGCGTCCTCGAAAGGCTCGCCGGCATCGCAGGTGCCGTTGCCGTTGGTATCGGTATAGTCCTCGGGCGTGCCGACGTTGCTGAAGTTGGTATAGGCCTTGCGCGAGAAGGCGAGCGTTGCCGACGGGACCAGCTGCCTGACCCTGGTCGTCACCTTCCCGTCGATGGTGGCGGTCTGGCCGCTGGCGCTCTCGAGCGTCGAACTGCGCGCCGCCTGCTGCAAGGCGCCCTGCAGGATCGTCACGGCCCACATGTTGTAGCCCATGTCGAACAGGCCCAGCAGGACCATCACGAGCACCGGCACGACCAGGCCGAATTCGACCGCGGTCGCGCCGGCATCGGCGGCAAGCAGCGAGGTTCGGAGCGTTCGCCGGATCATTGCGACAGCCGCAGCTCACCGATCGAACGGGCGATCTTCTCGAATGCAGCGCTCAACTCGGTCGCGTTGGCGGCGGAGAAATAGTGCCCGGAGCCCGCGCACTCGGTCATGATCGGATTGAGATCGGTGCCGAAGGCGATGAACCAGACGGTGATGTTCTTGTTCTTCACCTGTTGGCAGGTGAACGAAAACCGCTTCTCGATGGTCTGTGTCAGGGTCAGCGTGCTCGTCGGGCTCCAGCGTCGCTTCGCCAGCGGTTCGATGCCGTATGCCCCGTAGCTCAGATCGTAGGACGAGGTCTGCCCGTCGGTCAGGAAGATCAGGTGGCGGCTCGTCGGCCGCGAGGCGGAGACGTTGGCGTTCTCGCTCGCGAACAGTCCGGTCGGAGAGAGCAGCCGGCCGGCCCAGATCATGCCGATGTCGTGATAGGTGCTGCCTCCCGCAGCAAGCCCGTCGATGTAGGTTGCAAGGCTGCTGCTGGTCCATGTCTGCAGCTTCTTCGCCGGCGCCGGGCAATCGGCGAAGCCCCCGTAATAGGGCGAAATGTACTCGTTCTGCGTCTGGACTTCGGCCGTGGACCAGCTGCCGGTACCGTTCCACAGCAGCGCCCGGTCGTAGACCAGCGCCGGATAGTGCGGGCGCCACTGCGTTGCCGGAACGCCTGCGGTCGGCACCGTATCGAGGTCGAGGTCGAGCGCCTTGGTCAGGTCGACGTTGGTGTAGTCGGCGATCTCGTAGGTTGCGCGCTCCTCGATGCAGCCGTCCGATCCCGTGCGCCAGCCGCTGACGTCCTTGGTCACGTCCTTGTACCACCACTGGCTGCCGCTTCCGAGTTTGGGCTCGGTGATCGTGTCGTATTGCAGCGTATAGTTGGTGTAGGTCGTCTTGGTCGCCGTGCAGGTGGTGCCCGACCGGTTCGCGCTCGCGAACGTCGCCCCATTGTAGACCACCTGGTTGGTGGCCACCGTCCGGGTTCCTGCCGGAGGTCCCGCGACAGTCGTCGAGGTCGTGGAGATGGTCGTGGTCTTGCTGGTCAGCGTGTTTGCAGGCTGGACGCAGTAATAGGACTTGGTCCACGAGCTATAGGTCGCGCTGTAAGTGTAGGTGCTGTCTACGGCGGTTCCAGAAACGAGGTCGGACGCGGTGTTGTAGGTGTAGGTGCCGTTTGCGGTCCCGGTGCCGATCAGCGTGCGCGACGGGTATGTCCAGCTTTTCACCATCCAGTCGTCGGCCAGCAGCCCCCCTACGTTGACGTTGGTCGAGTAGGGCACGAAGCCGTAGCGCATCCGGCTCCCGGGCTGCTTGTAGCTTTCCATCGCGGCGAAGAAGTCCTTCACCACGCTTTTCAGGATGGCGATCTTCGGGCTCGAATCGCCAGGATTGACCTCGTTCATCGACCCGGTGACGTCGAGCGCCATCATGATGTCGGTATTGGGCGCATTGAGCTGGGCGGTGCAGTTGGCCGTCAGCGCAACCGGCTGCGCGCCGAAGATCTGCATGATCGTCATAGGCACCGAGGTGCTGGCGACGCCCACGATGGATTGATCGTCCTGAATGGTCATGGTGAGCGCGCGGCCCGTCGACCCGTACATCCCCGCGCTGAAATTGGCGTTGAACATGCGCGTGCCGCGGTCGGCCACGGTGACGGTGTCGGTAGCGGCGTTGAAATTGCTCATCGCGCCCATCTGCTTGCGCGCAGCGAGGACGCCGGCGTCGCACGCCTGCTGCAGCCGCGACTTGACCAGATAAAGGCGCCCTGCATCGACCGCCCCGCCGACCATCGCCATCAACGGCAGCATCGCACCGGCAATGATCATCGCGGTATTGCCGGCCCTGTTGCGCGCAAGCCGGGCGAGGAACGGCCCATCGTCGCGCGCGTGCGTCGAGCCGCGCGCGAGCGCGGCATCGAGCAATCGCAAAAGAAGAGAGTAAACCCTGGCCGGCACGGTGGTCAGATTAACCTCAAGCAGCACTTTTTCTGGTAAATACGGATAGTTAGATCCGCCTGACGACGAGCTGAGGGATTTTACGGAGCCGGTCAGACCTTGACGAAGATCGAACGGGTGTAGGTCGTCGTGAAGGTGAGCGGCGTGACCCAGACGAAGATCGGCGCATCGTAGGTCATGGTCAGGGTGTATTCGTTCGCCCCGCTGATCCGCTGCGAGCTTGCGAGCGCAACGGTTACCGAGAGCGCGGCGGTGTTGAGGAAATAGGGCGCCCCGGAAGCGCGGCCGATCGCGGTGTCGCGCATCTGCGAGGCGGTGAGGAGGTTCCCGGCTTGCGACTGGGTCACGACCTGGCGCTGGACATCCGCGGCAGCGCTGCCGAGCGCATTGTATGACTGCATGACGATCGAGAACTGGAACACCGCCATCATCATCAGGATGAAGAGCGGGCCGATCAGCGCGAATTCCATCGCGGCGGAGCCCGCGCGCGAGGCGGCGATGCGCAGCGACGTGCGGCGCAGGAACGTGCGAGCGGACATCATGACAACTGGATCGTGCGCTGCATCGACGAAGTCACCGGCCCGCCGATCCCGAACTGCGTCCACATCGGGGTGAAGGTGTCGGTCACCGTGATCTGCAGGTACTTGCCGATCTCGCCGGTCACCGCGCAGTAGCCCGGGAGCGAGACGAACGTGGTGTCGACCCCGCACCTATAGACCGTGGCGATCTGGATGCTGGCGGCCGGCACGCCGGTGGTCGTCGCGAGCACGGTCTTGAGCGAGGTCAGCTTGGCGTCGTTGTCGGGGCTCGCGGCCAATACGATCTGGGTGCTCTCGCTCAGCGCGGCCTGCAACGCGGTACGGCGGGCTACCATCCGGGTCAGGTCGACCGTGCCGAGGCCGAACAGCGCGAGCAGGGGAGCAAGAAACGCGAACTCGATCACCAGCGAGCCATCGGAAGCCCCGGTCAGGTGGCCGAGGAGACGGCGCAGCGCCAGCATCACGAGACCAGGATCACGCTCGGCGCATCGGTCCCGACCTGGGTCGAGGTCTGCATGCCGACCGGGCAGAAGCTGGTCATGTTCACGTTGCCCTGGACCGAGATCATGTTCGCGGTGATCTGGAGGCATCGGCTCGTCACGCGTGCGGTGCCGCCGAAGCTCAGCGTGGACTTGGGGAAGTAGACCGTGCCGTTGATGACCGAATCCGAGTTGCCGTTGAGCGTCGAGGTGTTGCCCACGCTGTTGCGGTCCTCGAAGATCAGCATCCCTTCGAGCAGCGGCGCTTGCGAGGAGGACACGCCGGCAGCGAGGAGCTGCGACTGGGTCATCGCGGTGAGATTGATCGACGATCCGCCGTTCAGCTTGAAGTAGGCTCCGTTCTTGAGCACGAACATCACGCCGTTCGCGGTCACCGCATCCTGCGCGCGGATCGTCACACCACCCCCGTCGATCACATAGATGCCGGGATTGAGCACCGTGTTGCACGCGGTCGTGATGTTCGCATAAGTGCCCGGGTTGAGCGTCGCGACCGTCGTGTTGCCCGATTTCACGCAGGAATAGGTCGTTCCCTTGGCGGTGTTGGTCGGCGGCGTCAGTCCGATGAACGGGTCGGACAGGGTGGTCATGTACTCCTTCACGACGTCGTCGGTGTTCGTGTTGAACCAGTCGTCGATGCCGCCCGCGCTCATCAGGTAGTTCACGTCGATCGTCGGATTGCCCGAGACGCGGATCGAGTTGGTCGAGTTCGACAGCGCGGCAAGTCCGCAGCCCGACTTGAGCACTGCGCTGCCGCCGATCGTGATCGCGCCATCGGCCGTCGGATTGGTCGAGATGATGCAGCTGGTATAAGTCGCGCCCTTGGCAAAGCTCGCCTGGGCCGCAACCGTGACCGTCGCCGACTGGCCGCTGACGAAGCCGTAGAAGGGCAGCTTGCGCGTGGCCGAGGCGGTGACGCGGATCGCGTTGGCCGTGCCGTTGTTGTAGTTCACCAACTCGACCGTCGGGGTGGTCGCGAAGTCCGACGTGTCGGCCAGGTTCGCGGTGAATTCCTGCTGGGCATGCGTGGTGTAGGCGGTCTTGCTGATCCCCTTGGCGAGCGACCATGCCGCGCCGATCGCCGCCTGGTCGGCCGCGTACTGCATCTCGCGCCGCCACAGGAACCATTGCGAGGTATCGATCGCGAAGCCGGCCGCCGAGACGAGCACCGGAGCGGACATCGCCACCAGCACGATCGCATTGCCCGACCGGCAATCGGCGAGGCGTCGCAGGAGGCCGGGGGCGCGGTCGTGCTGCGCCCCCAAAGCACGCTTGCGCGCGCTGCGATTGCGAACCATCAAGCCGATCTTGCCGAACATGTCTGCACCGCCCCGCCCTCCGTCCACGCGATCCAGAAGCCTTGCGGCCTCCGCAACTTTGCGTCCGTTAGTTAGGGGATATGCAACCGTCGGCGTTAATTTGACGTTACGATCATAGCCTATTCACAAGGTTGCCCCGCCTCCATGTCCCCCAGCTCAGACCCGGACCACAATGGTGAAGCCGATCAGCTCGAGCCGATCGAGCGGCTTGCCGTCGCCTATGCCCCCGAGCGGGTGCGCAACGCCTGGAGCAGTCTCCTGGCGTTCGACCACCGGCTTTCCGATGCGGCGCGGGAAGGGCGTGATCCGATCATGGTGCAGCTTCGGCTCGCCTGGTGGCGCGACCGCATGGCCGAGCCTGCAGATCGCTGGCCCAAGGGAGAACCGCTTCTTGCCGCCCTCGCGCCGTGGGACGGTGAACGTGCCGCACTGGCCGCGATCGTCGATGGATGGGAAGCGCGCAACGTGGGCTCCGATGGCGGCGCGGCGCTGCGTGAGGCGCGGATCGCGGCGCTGCTCGCGCTGGCCCGGATCGGCGGCGAGACCGACCGCGCAGCGTTCGACGCGATTGCGCGCGCCGGCGCCGAATGGCTCGATCGAGCAGGCCCCGCGGCCGGACCTGCGCCCCGCTTGCCGCGAACGATGCGACCGCTCGTCATTCTGCGCGGGATGGCCTTGTTGCCCGACCACGCCTCCCCGGCATTGCGCTTCCTGCGTGTGCTGCGGCTGGGCCTTCTCGGCCGCTAAATCGGTTGCATCTCCCGCTTCCGCCAGGCTGCGCGCGCACTAGTCTTGCCCCACGCGGCAACGGGGAAGACCAGCCTTGCACCGGATCCTGATCGGCGCGCTCGGTGCGCTCCTGCTGGTTGCGGCAGGGGTGTTCTGGTGGCAGGGACGCGCCGAGACCGAGACCGAGACCGTGCGTCCCGTCGCCAATCCGGCCGCTCCGCCAAGCGAGGATGCCGCCGACGAGGATATTCCCGAAGTCGATCCGGGCAATGCGGTCGGCCCGGAATTGCCGCATGCGACTGAGCAGACGCGCGAACAGCGTCGGTTCGACCGCCTCGACCGGGACCGCGACGGGCGCATCACCCGCAACGAGATGCTGGCGCCCAGGGTCAGGGACTTCCGCAAGCTCGACCTCGACGGAAACAACCTGCTGACGTTCGAGGAATGGGCGGTTGCCACCTCGAACAAGTTCCGCAAGGCCGACGCCGACGGCAATGGCGCGCTCGACCGCGCCGAATACGCAACGACAAAGCAGCCGGCCAGGAAGCCGGCCTGCAAATGCAGGTAGCTTCGCGTCCTCAGCCGAGCGACGGGAGCCAGCAGGCGAGGTCGGCCTTGGCGCGGGCGGTATAGGCTTCCTTGCGCTCCTTCTTGCGGACATCGTCGGCAACCGGGGGAAACAGCCCGAAGTTCACGTTCATCGGCTGGAACGTCTCGGCCTCGGCATCACCGGTGATATGGGACATGAGGGCGCCGAGGGCGCTCGTCCTCGGCGGCGGCGTCCACGCGCGCCCCAGCGTCTCTGCGGCGGCCATCAACCCCGCCAGCAGGCCGACCGAGGCGCTCTCGACATAGCCTTCGCAGCCGGTGATCTGTCCCGCGAACCGGATGTGCGGCGCCGATCGCAGCCGCAGCTGCCGGTCGAGCAAGGTTGGGGAGTTGAGGAAGGTGTTGCGGTGCAGGCCGCCGAGGCGTGCGAATTCGGCCTTTTCAAGCCCGGGGATCGTGCGGAAGATGCGCACCTGCTCGGCATATTTGAGCTTGGTCTGGAAGCCCACCATGTTCCACAGCGAGCCGAGCTTGTTGTCCTGCCGAAGCTGCACCACCGCATAGGGCCAGCGCCCGTTGGGGTGCTCCGCGGTCGCCCAGTGCGGATTGTCGAGCCCGACCGGCTTCATCGGACCGAAGCGGAGCGTTTCGGGCCCGCGCGCGGCCATGACCTCGATCGGCATGCACCCGTCGAAATAGGGCGTGTTCGCTTCCCATTCGCGGAATTCGGTCTTTTCGCCTGCCTGGAGTTCCTCCCAGAAGGCGAAGTACTGCTCCTTGGTCATCGGGCAGTTGATGTAGTCCCGGCCATCGCCGCCGAGCGCGAGCGATGCTTCGGCTCCCTTGTCCCAGCGCGAGGCCATCCACGCGACATCCATGTCGATGCTGTCGCGATAGACGATCGGCGCGATCGCGTCGAAGAAGGCGAGGCTTTCCGCCCCGGTCGCCGCGCCGATCGATCCGGCGAGGGCCGGGGCGGTGAGGGGCCCCGTGGCGACGATGGTCAGCCCCTGATCGGGAAGGGTATCGACCCGCTCGCGCACGATCTCGAGCGTCGGCAGGGCGGCGAGCGCCGCCTCGACTTCGGCGGAGAACACGTCGCGGTCGACCGCCAGTGCAGAGCCTGCCGGAACCCGCGCCTTGTCGGCAGCGGCCATGAGCAGGCTGCCGCAGCGGCGCATTTCCTCGTGCAGCAGGCCGACCGCGTTTTTCTCGTGGTCGTCCGAGCGGAACGAATTCGAGCAGACGAGTTCGGCAAGGCCCTTGCCCTGGTGCGCCGGCGTCGTGTCGCCGCCGCCGCGCATTTCCGACAGGCGGACGCGGATTCCGCGGCGAGCAAGCTGCCAGGCAGCCTCGCTTCCGGCCATGCCGCCGCCGATGATGTGTACCTGATGATCCATGGCTCGCGCATTGGCATTGCATCGGCGCAGCGACAACCCCAAGGTGCCGCGCCTGAGGGGAAGGGGGACACGAATGACGGCAGGCGCACTGGTACAACGACGGCCCTGGCTCGCGCTGAGCCTCGTATTCGGGCTGAGCTACTGGCTCGCCGATCACACGCGGGTGCCGGGGGTTTACGAGATAGCTTGGAAGGGCGGCGGCGTTGCCCTCCTGGCGGTCTATGCCTGGTCCTACCACCCGGTGCGCGATGCCCACCGCATCGCGCTGGTCATGGCCCTTGGCGCGATCGGCGACATGGTGCTCGAGATCGACTTCACGCTCGGCGCCGTCGCATTCCTCCTCGGTCACCTCGCGGCCATTGCGCTCTATCTGCGGCATCGGCGAGCGCACCCTGGCGCCAGCCAGAAGGCGCTCGCCGTCGCGACGATCGTCGGCGTGCCGCTGATTGCCTTCGGCCTGACGCGCCAGCCACAAGTCGCGCTCTACGCGCTGGCCCTGGGAGGGATGGCCGCGGCGGCGTGGCTCAGCGATTTCCCGCGCTATCGGGTTGGCCTCGGCGCGATGCTGTTCGCAGCCTCCGACCTGCTGCTGTTCGCCCGCATGGGGCCGATGGCGGAAAGCGCCTTGCCGCGATTGCTCGTCTGGCCGCTCTATTACTTCGGGCAGCTGATGATCTGCACCGGGGTCATCGGCGCGCTGCGGGCGCGGGGCGCGTTCCGCGCGGAGTAGCTCAGCTCGCGACCGGGAGGACGATCGCGCCGGACTCGTCGCGCCGCAGCGGGGCGTAGGCGAGCACGGCGCTGAGCGGCAGGTCGGCGTAGACGTGCGGGAACAGTTGGCCGCCGCGCGAGGGCTCCCACTTCACCGCGTCGCCCAGCACGGCAAGATCCACCGTGGCGATGTGGAGGTCCTCCGCGCCGGCGAAGTGCTTGTCGACGGTCTCGGCGAGCTGGGCTTCGGTCGAAAGGTGGATGAAGCCATCCGCCAGGTCGACCGGCGCCCCCCTGAACACCGCCTGCGCTTCGAGCTCGGCCATCTGCGGCGCTGTCAGGATCTTGTAGGCGACCTGCGGCATCTCGCTCATTCGGCCTGCTCTCCATCCTGCGCGTCGGCGCCGTCCGCCGTCGCCGGCGCCTCGTCATCGCCTTCATCGGCAAGACGCACGGCGCTCACCACGTGTTCCTCGCCCGAGACGTTGAACAGGCGCACGCCCGCCGAGCCGCGCCCGATCACGCGCAGCGATTCGAGCGGCAGGCGGATCAGCTTGGCCTGGTCGGTCACGAGCATGAGCTGGTCGGCTTGCGCGGCCGGGAAGCTCGCCACCACCGGTCCGTTGCGGCTGATGTTGTCGATGTTGGTGATGCCCTGTCCGCCGCGACCGGTGCGCCGGTACTCGTAGGCCGAAGACAGCTTGCCGTAGCCGTTGGCGCAGACGGTCAGGATGAACTGCTCGCGCTCGGTCAGGAAGCGGTAGCGCTCCTGATCGGCCATCTCGCCTTCCTTCTCGGGCTTCCACGGGGCGAAGCGCAAGTATTCGTCGCGCTCCTCCTGGTCCTTGACGCCGACGCGGTGGAGGATCGACAGCGAGATCACCTCGTCGTCGGCCTTCAGCGTCATGCCGCGCACGCCGGTGGAGGTGCGGCTCTGGAATTCGCGCACGTCGTCGGCGGGGAAGCGGATCGCCTTGCCCTGGCGGCTCGCGAGCAGCACGTCGTCGCCCTCGGACAGCAGCGCGACACCGATCAGGCGGTCGTCGCTACCTTCGTCGAAGCGCATCGCGAACTTGCCGTTGCTGGGAATGTTGGCGAAGAGATCCATCGCGTTGCGGCGCACGTTGCCCTTGGCCGTCGCGAACATCACGTGGAGCTTGCCCCATTCGCCCTCGTCCTCGGGCAAGGGCAGAACGGCGGCGATCGTCTCGCCCTGGTCGAGCGCGGGCAGCATGTTGACCACCGGACGCCCGCGCGTCGCCGGGCCGCCCTCGGGCAGGCGCCAGACCTTGAGGCGGTAGACCTTGCCCGCGGTCGAGAAGAACAGCACCGGCGTATGCGTCGAGGCGACGAACATCGTCGCGATCGCGTCCTCGTCCTTGGTCGCCATGCCGCTGCGGCCCTTGCCGCCGCGAGCCTGGGCGCGGAAGGTCGAGAGCGGGGTGCGCTTGATGTAGCCGTCGAGGGTGATCGTCACGACCATGTCCTCGCGCTCGATCAGGTCCTCGTCGTCGATCCCGTCGGCGGCCGGCGCGATCTCGGAGAGGCGCGGGGTGGCGAACTGGTCGCGCACGGCGACGAGTTCCTCGCGCATCACCGCGTGGAGCTTGATGCGGTCGGCGAGGATCGAGAGGTACTCCTCGATCGCCTTGGCGAGAACGCTCAGCTCGTCGCCGATCTCGTCGCGGCCGAGCGCGGTCAGCCGGTGCAGGCGCAGGTCGAGGATCGCCCGCACCTGGATTTCGGACAGCCGGTACGGCTCGCCCGAACCATCGTCGGCGTCGTTTTCGATGGCTTCGACAAGGCGCAGGTAGGGCGCGATCTCGCTCACCGGCCATTCGCGCGCCAGCAGCGTCTCGCGCGCGATCGCGGGGTTGGCCGAACCGCGGATGATCCGCACCACTTCGTCGAGGTTGGTGACCGCGACGACAAGGCCAAGCAGGATATGCGCGCGGTCACGCGCCTTGTTCAGTTCGAACTTGGTCCGGCGGGTGATGACTTCCTCGCGGAAGCGGACGAAGGCCTCGATGATGTCCTTTAGGCTGAGGATTTCAGGCCGCCCGCCGCGGATGGCGAGCATGTTGGCGGGGAAGTTCGACTGCGCCGGCGTGTTGCGCCAGAGCTGGTTGAGCACCACTTCGGGTGAGGCGTCGCGCTTGAGGTCGATGACAACGCGCACGCCTTCGCGGTTGGATTCGTCGCGGATGTCGGAGATGCCTTCGATCCGCTTGTCCTTCGCGGCCTCGGCGATCTTCTCGACCAGGCTGTTCTTGCCGACCTGGTAGGGGATGCTGGTCAGCACGATCGACCGGCGATCGCCGCGCCCTTCCTCGATCTTGTGCCGCGCGCGCATGATGATCGAGCCGCGACCTTCGTTGTAGGCCTTGCGCGCGCCCGCGGTGCCCAGGATCATCGGTGCGGTCGGAAAGTCCGGGCCGGGGATGATCTCGCAAAGCTCGTCGATCGAGATCAGCGGGTTGTCCATGTAGGCAAGGCAGCCGTCGATCACCTCGCCGAGGTTGTGCGGCGGGATGTTGGTCGCCATGCCGACCGCGATGCCGCCCGCGCCGTTGACCAGCAGGTTGGGGAAGCGCGCGGGCAGGACCGAGGGCTCCTGCCGCGAGCCGTCGTAGTTGTCGACGAAATCGACGGTGTCCTTGTCGAGATCGTCGAGCAGGAAGTTGGCGACGCGGGCGAGGCGCGCTTCGGTATAGCGCATCGAGGCCGGCGGATCGGGGTCCATCGAGCCGAAGTTGCCCTGGCCGTCGATCAGCGGCACGCGCATCGACCAGTCCTGGGTCATGCGGGCGAGGGCGTCGTAGATCGCGCTGTCGCCGTGGGGGTGATAGTTGCCCATCACGTCGCCGACGATCTTGGCGCTCTTGCGATAGGGCCGCCCGGCAACGAAGCCGCCCTCCTGGCTCGCGAAAAGGATGCGGCGATGGACCGGCTTGAGGCCGTCGCGCACGTCGGGCAGCGCACGGCTCACGATCACGCTCATCGCGTAATCGAGGTAGCTGGTCTTCATTTCGTCGACGATGTCGATCCGCTGGAATTCGCCTTCGCCGCCGGGGGCGGCCGGATCGATCGTCTGGGTGTCGTCGCTCACGTGCAGTTTTTCCGCGTTTTCGCTTGTGATTTGTGGGAATGTTGCAGCCCTAGGACATCTGGCCCCCCAAAGCCAGCAAAGGCGGCTCCATCGCGGGTCTTGCCGGCCAGTTTTCCACACATGCGACAGGCTGCCTGAACGACAGGGCAAGTCGTCGTTCAAAGCGGGTTCACCGCGCGGGTTCTAGTCGCTCGGGGCGTTGCCAACGGCGCAATTCCGCGCCACTAGCGCACAGGCGACCATGGAGAGGAACCGCCCCGGCAACGGGCTGGCGGGAAAGACCGGGTCCGGGTCGAACAGGAGATCATGAAGATGCGGGGTACTTTCGGCAAATTCGGCAAGTCGGCAGCGGCGCGTGCCGCGCTCGGGATCGCGGTCGCCACCGGCATCGCGGCGGGCGGGTTCGCTCCGGTTGCCGCGGTGGCCAAGGAAAAGGAAGCCAAGGGCGGCAAGGTCAGTAACTCGCCCGAATTCGTGAAGGCGGCGCAGGCGTTCCAGCCGGCGTTCACCGCCGCGCAGGGCCAGAGCGGCGATGCGCAGAAGGCTGCCGGCCAGGCGCTCGTGCCGCAGCTCGCCGCGCTTCAGCCGAACGTCAAGACTCCGGCCGACCAGATCATCTTCGGCCAGTGGCAGCAGTCGGTCGGCAACTGGGTGGGCGATGCCGCGCTGGTCCGCACCGGCCTCCAGAACATGCTCGATTCCGGCCAGCTGCCGGCGGACAAGGTCAGCCTCGTGCAGTTCTTCGTCGGCGCCAAGGCCTACGAAGCGAAGGATTATGCCGGCGCGATCAAGGCGCTGCAGCCGGTCGTCGCTGCCAACTACAGCGACGACGTGGCCGCCGAGATGCTGGCGGAGAGCTATGCCCAGACCGGCAATCCCAAGGGCGGGCTCGATGCGCTCAAGCAGGCGATCGCGGCGCGCAAGGCCGCCGGCGGCGTGGCCCCGGAAGCGTGGTACAGCCGCGCCAACCGCATCGCCTATACCAGCAAGCTGAACGCGGAATCGGCCGAATGGGGCGCGATGCTCGCCGAAGCCTATCCCACGCCGATCAACTGGCTCGGCGCGACCCAGCTGGTGCGTAACGCCAGCGCCTTCACCGCCCAGGAAAACCTCGACCTCGGTCGCCTGATGGAGCGTTCGGGCGCACTCAAGGCCGACCCGAAGTACGTCGAGCGCGAATACGTCGACTACATCCAGGCCGCCGACGCCCGCCGCAACCCCGGCGAAGTGCTGAAGATCGCGCAGGAAGGTCTCGCTGCGGGCGCGCTCAAGGCGAGCGACACGTTCGTCGCCGACTCGATGACCCAAGCCAAGGGCCGCATCACCGCGGACAAGGCATCGCTGCCCGGTCTCGCCAAGGATGCCGCCGCGGGCGCCAACGGCGTCACCGCCAACGCTGCCGGCGATGCCTATCTGCAGTACGGTGAAGCCGCTAAGGCCGAGGAGTTCTACAAGCTCGCGCTGACCAAGGGCGGCATCGACAAGGACCGCGCGCTGACCCGCCTCGGCATTGCCCAGGCCGACCAGGGCAAGTGGGCCGACGCCAAGGCGAGCTTCGCGCAGGTCGCCGGCATCCGCGCGCCGATGGCGAAGCTGTGGACCGTCTGGGTCGACCAGAAGGCCGCAGGCAAGTAATCAGGCTTTCCCAAGGACGGGAAAAGGGAAGGGCGGCTCCAGCGGGGCCGCCCTTCTTGGTTCAGCCGACCGGATCGGGCTGATGGCCGGTTCGGTCAGGCGACGGGCTCGAACGCCCCGCTGGCTTCGTCGAGGACATGAAGCACCCCGTCCGAGATCGCGAAGAACGCGCCGCGCAGCTTGAGCTCGCCGCTGCGCTCCTTCGAGCGGACGCAGGGGAACGTCCGCAGGTTCTGCAGGCTGACCTTGACCGCGGCCTGCTCCATCGCGCGCTCGGCGGTTCGCCCTTCGGTGCCGTGTTCGTGGACGACCGGCTCGCGCGCTTCGTCGAGCAGGCCGATCCAGTCGGCGACGAAACCGCCTTCGCCGGGCTCGGCGCCCTTGAGGCTCTGCGTCAGCGCGGCCTTGCAGCCGCCGCACATGCCGTGGCCCATGACCACGATTTCCTTCACCTTGAGCACCTGCACCGCGAACTCGAGCGCGGCGGAAACGCCGTGGTGGCCGGGGTTGGTCTCGAACGGGGGCACCATCGCCGCGACGTTGCGCACGACGAACATCTCGCCCGGATCGGTGTCGAAGATCTGCGCCGGATCGACCCGGCTGTCCGAGCAGGCAATGATCATCACCTGCGGCTCCTGCCCGTCCTTGAGCTGTTGCCAGCGCTCGAGGCGCGGGGTCCAGCCATGTTCACGGAAACGGCGGTAGCCGGCGATGAGCTGTTCGAGCTCGGGGGATCTCTCGGTTGCCATGAGCAGTGCCCTTGCAGGCTTCGATTGCATCTTTCAAGTGCGCTGCGATGAGCCTATCTGGGCCGCATGACCGAACCTGTCACGAAGCTCGAGACCGAAGACCGCCCCGTCCGCCAGCGCAAGCCTGACTGGATCCGCGTGAAGGCGCCCGGCAGCAAGGGCTATGGCGAAACCCGCCAGCTGATGCGCGATCTCAAGCTCAACACCGTCTGCGAGGAAGCGGCCTGCCCGAACATCGGCGAGTGCTGGACCAAGAAGCACGCCACCGTGATGATCCTGGGCGACGTCTGCACCCGCGCCTGCGCCTTCTGCAACGTCAAGACCGGCATGCCGCGCGCGGTCGACCCGTTCGAGCCCGGCCATGTCGCCGAAGCGGCCGCCAAGCTCGGGCTCGAGCATATCGTCATCACCTCGGTCGATCGTGACGACCTGCCCGACGGCGGGGCCGGCCAGTTCGTCAAGGTCATCCGCGCGCTGCGCGAACAGACCCCGCAAACCACGATCGAGATCCTGACCCCCGACTTCCGCGGCAAGATGGCGTCGGCCGTCGCCGCCATCGTCGAGGCGGGGCCGGACGTCTACAACCACAACCTCGAGACCGTTCCGCGGCTCTACCCCACGATCCGCCCGGGCGCGCGCTACTATGCCTCGCTGCGGCTGCTCGAGGAAGTGAAGCGCCACAATCCGCTGATCTTCACCAAGTCCGGCGTCATGCTCGGGCTCGGCGAGGAGCGTCTCGAGGTCCATCAGGTGATGGACGACATGCGCTCGGCGGGCATCGATTTCCTGACGATGGGCCAGTATCTCCAGCCGACGCCCAAGCACGCCAAGGTGATCGAGTTCGTGACGCCCAAGGCGTTCGACGCCTATGGCGCGATCGCGCGCGCGAAGGGCTTCCTGCAGGTGGCGTCGAGCCCGCTGACCCGGTCCAGCTACCACGCCGGCGACGACTTCAAGCAGATGCGCGCCGCGCGCGAGGCGCAGCTCGCCAAGGCCGCGCTCAAGGGCTGAACGCCGCCGTGCCGCACATCTCCGAACAGCGCCGCATGCCCTGGTCGCCCGAGCAGATGTTTGACCTGGTGGCAGACGTGAGGCGCTACGCCGAATTCCTGCCCTGGGTCGTCGCCACGCGGATCAAGTCCGACGGCGAGGAGGAAATGGTCGCCGACATGCTGGTCGGGTTCAACGCGCTGCGCGAGAAGTTTACCTCGCGGGTCAAGAAGGACCGCCCGCGCCGGATCGAGGTCGAATATCTCGACGGACCGATGAAGAGCCTGTCGAACACCTGGGCCTTCGCGCCCGACGGGCAGGGCGGCTGCGTGATCGACTTCTGCGTCGACTTCACCTTCCGCAATGCGATCTTCGAGCGCCTGGCCGGGCAGTACCTCGACCGCGCCTTCCGCAAGATGGTGACCGCGTTCGAGACTCGCGCCGAAAAGCTTTACGGCCTGCCGCAGCCCACAGCTTAGGCCGCGGGCGGCTTGAGCAGCTCGAGCGCGCAGATCGCCGCTTCGCGCCGCACGTCCGAACGGGTCCTGGCGTTCTCGAAGAACTTCAGCTCGGCGTTGACCGCCTCGGGATCCTCGCCCCGCTCGGCGCGGGCGAAGACCACCGTGCCCACCGGCTTCTGCTCCGATCCGCCGCCCGGACCCGCAACGCCGGTGATCGCCACCGCCACGTCGGCGTTCGAATGCTTGAGCGCGCCCTGCGCCATCGACCATGCAACCGCGATCGAGACCGCGCCGAACGTGTCGATCACGTCCATCGAGACGCCGAGCATCTCGTTCTTGGCCTCGTTGGAATAGGTCACGAAGCTGCGGTCGAGCACCGCCGAACTGCCGGCGATCTCGGTCAGCGCGGCGGCGACGAGGCCGCCGGTGCAGCTTTCGGCGATCGCCACGGTGCGCCCGAGCGCAGCGTTTTCCTCGATCACGCGACGGGCAAGATCCACGATTTCGGCAGGGAGCAGGGTGTCCATCGCGGGCTCAATTCGCCGGGCAGAGGTTGAGGGTGGCCTTCTTGCCCGCCTTGGGCCGATCGGCAAGGCCGACGATGAACGTCAGCAGTTCCGCGGTGTTCTCCGGCGGAAGCGGCGAGAGCAGGCGGGTCGCGCGCTCGATCGCGACGCACTGGTCGGGCTTGATCCCTTCGGTCACCATCTGCGCGACCATGCCTTCGGCGAAGGGCTGGAGCGCGCTGTCGGGCAGGTTGGCGACCATGTCCTTCATCTTGGCATCGCGCGAATCGCCGATCTTCAGGATCGCGGCCTTGGCCGTCGGCCAGGCGCCCTGCTTGCGCGAGGCGTAGCGCTGCACCAGCGCCTGCCCCTCGGTCGCGAAGTATCCTTGTGGCGACAGCGACGGGCGGCACGCCTTGATCGCGCCATCCATCACGACGGGAAGCGCGAAGGTGACCATGCCGTTGAGCTCGGGCTGGGTCAGGCAGTCCTGCGCGGACGCGACCTCGGCCGTGCCCAGCGCGGCCAGGGCGACGAGCCCGGCGATGCGGTTACGCAAACGGTTCATTGTTCGATCTCCTCGAATCGGGGAACGAGCGTCGCCACGGCCTGCGCGGCGATTCCTTCTCCGCGGCCGGTCAGGCCAAGTCTTTCGGTCGTGGTGGCCTTCACGCTTACCAGATCGGCCGGTATGCCCATGATTTCGCCGAGGCGCACGCGCATCGCCTGCTTGTGCGGCCCGATCTTGGGAGCCTCGCAGATGATGGTCACATCGACGTTGCCGATCCCGAACCCGCCGCGGCGCGCCAGCGCGACCGCGTGGGCCAGGAAGCGGTCGGACGACGCGCCCTTCCACTTCGGGTCCGACGGCGGGAAGTGATCGCCGATGTCGCCTTCGCCGATCGCGCCGAGAATGGCGTCGACGAGCGCATGGATCGCGACGTCGGCGTCGCTGTGCCCGGCAAGGCCCATGTGGTGCGGCACCTTGACGCCGCAAAGCCACAGGTCCTCGCCCTCGGCAAGACGATGGACGTCAAATCCCATCCCGGTGCGGGGATAGCGCTCGGACACGGGAGTCTCCTCGAAATCTTCGGCGAACGTCACCTTGCGCAGCCTTTCGTCGCCCTGAACGAGCGCCACGGCAAGGCCTGCGGCTTCGGCGACTTCGGCGTCGTCGCCGGCATCGGCGGCATCGTCCCAGGCGCGATGCGCGGCCAGGATGGCGTCAAAGCGGAACGCCTGCGGGGTTTGCACGCGGTACAGCCCGTCGCGGCTGACGGCGGCGTCGCGCATGCCGTCGCGCCCGCGCACGACGCTGTCGACCACCGGCAGCACGGGAATCGAACCGGCTTGGCCCGCCAGCGCCTCGATCAGCCGCGCCACCACTGCCTGCGGCAGATCGGGACGCGCGGCATCGTGGATCAGCACGCATTCCGGCTGGTCCGGGGCGAGGGCCTCGAGCGCGAGCGCGACCGACTGGCGGCGGGTCGCGCCGCCCTGCACCAGCCGCACAGCGGCAATGCCGGCGAGCGCCTGCTGCGCGACCGCGTCCCATCCCTCGGGTATCGCGACCACGATCGGCGCCACGCCGACCGCGGCGAGGGCTTGCGCCGAGTGGCGCACCAGAGGCTTGCCGCGGAACATCGCGAACTGCTTCGGGACCTCGCCCCCCGCGCGCAGGCCCTTGCCTGCCGCGACGATCACCGCGGCGACTCCGCTGCTGGCTCGGGAAGATAGGGGCGCGGTCATGCCGGCGCGCCTCTACCAGCGTCGTGCACCGGCTAGCAAGCGGGCAAGACGGGATGCGGCCCACGCCGCGGCCTTGCCCTTTGCCGGCCGCTCCCCTATGTGCTGCCTGTTTTTTAGGCAGAGCATCCAGGTCATGACATCCACGCCCGTTCCGCCCCAGTTGGCGCCGCTCAAGGTCGGCCCCGTGACCGTGGGCTGCCCGGTCGTGCTCGCGCCGATGACCGGCGTGTCGGACCTGCCGTTCCGCACGATGGTCCGTCGCTACGGCTCGGGCCTCAACGTGACCGAAATGATCGCCAGCCCCGCCGCGATCCGCGAGACTCGCCAGTCGATCCAGAAGGCGATGTGGCACCCGACCGAAGAACCGGTGTCGATGCAGCTGGTCGGCTGCGAGCCGGATCAGATGGGCGAGGCGGCCAAGCTCCAGGAAGACCGCGGCGCGGCGATCATCGACATCAACATGGGCTGCCCGGTGCGCAAGGTCGTGAACGGCGATGCCGGCTCGGCGCTGATGCGCGACATCCCGCTGGCGACGCGGCTGATCGAAGCCACGGTCAAGGCGGTCTCTGTGCCGGTGACGGTGAAGATGCGGATGGGCTGGTGCCACGACAGCCTCAACGCCCCCGAGCTCGCGCGAATTGCGCAGGACATCGGGGCGAAGATGATCACCGTCCACGGCCGCACGCGCAACCAGATGTACAAGGGCAGCGCCGACTGGGCCTTCGTGCGCAAGGTCAAGGAAGTCGTCGACATCCCGGTCATCGTCAACGGCGACATCTGCGCGATCGAGGACGTGGCAGCGGCAGTTGAGCAAAGCGGCGCCGACGGCGTGATGATCGGTCGCGGGTCCTACGGCCGCCCTTGGTTCCTCGGGCAAGTGATGCACTGGCTCGAAACCGGCGAGCGCCGCCCCGATCCGTCGCTGGCAGAGCAGTACGCGGTGATCGTCGAGCACTATCACGCCATGCTTGATCACTACGGTCCGGTCACCGGCGTGAACATGGCGCGAAAGCATCTGGGCTGGTACACCAAGGGCCTGCCGGGCTCGGCGGAATTCCGTAACCGGGTCAACTTCATCGACGATGCCGCCGCCGTGCTCGACAGTCTCGCCGGCTTCTACGGTCGCCTCCTCGATTCCGATCATGGCCTCGACCGGCGCGCCGCTGCCTGACGCAGCGGTCGCCGGCCAGCCCGGCGAGCCGCGGCGGGAAGCCGCGCGGCCCGAGCCCAAGCGGCTCGTCGCCAGCCTGCCGCTGGCGGTGTTCGTGCTCGACCCTGGCCTCGTCGTCTCCTCGGTCAATCCCGCCGCGGAGCAGCTTGCCGGAAAGGGTGCGCGGCGCCTCGTCGGGCGCAGCGTTGCCGAAATCTTCGCGTTCGACGAGCCGCTGATCCTGGGACGTCTCGCCGAGGGCGAGGCGCAGCTCTTTGCGCGCGATGCGCGGGTCCGCGTGCTCGGCCAGGCGGCGCGCAGGCTCGACGTGATGACCGCGCCGGTGACCCATTCGCCCGGATGGCAGATGCTGATCGTCCACGAAGCGATCGGGGTCGACGCGCTCTCGGGCGAGGGCGGCGGCGGCGGCGCGGGCGAGGGCGGCGCCTTGCGTGCACCCGAGGTCCTCGCGCACGAGATCAAGAATCCGCTCGCCGGCATACGCGGCGCGGCGCAGTTGCTCGACCGCAAGCTCGAAGGCGCGGACAAGGCGCTGACGGGGCTCATCACCGCCGAAGTCGATCGCATCGCCAAGCTGATCGACCAGATGCAGTCGCTCTCGCGGCGCAGCCAGGAACCGGCGACGCCGCTGAACCTGCACGAAGCCGTGCGCCACGCCCAGGCGATCATCGCCGCCTCGAGCAGCGGGACCGTGGTCATCGAGGAGGAGTTCGACCCCTCGCTCCCTCCGGTCATGGCCAACTCCGATGCGCTGGTCCAGGTGCTGCTCAACCTCCTGACCAACGCGCGCGAGGCCTGCGAGAGCAGCAAGATTCCCCGCATTGCCGTGCGCACCCGGTTCGCCAGCGGCATCCAGCTCCATGCCGGCCCCGGCGGCAAGCCCCTGCGGCTGCCGATCGAGTTGCGCGTCAGCGACAACGGCCCCGGGGTCGATCCGAAGCTGCGCGATCACATCTTCGAACCGTTCGTGACGGCGAAGAAGACCGGGCAGGGGCTCGGGCTGGCGCTCGTCCAGAAACTGGTGCGCGAAATGCACGGCCGGATCTCGCACGATCGCGACGAGGCGCGCGGGTGGACTCACTTCCGCCTGCACCTGCCGGTCGCGGGCACGGTGCCGGTCGAGGCCGACAGGGAAGGAACGAAGTGAAGCAGTCGATCCTGCTGGTCGAGGACGATGCCTCGATCGCGCTCGTCATTACCGCTGCGCTCGAAGCGGAAGGGTTCAGGGTCGACCGCTGCGATTCGATCGCCGAGCGGGACCGCCACCTGGCGGAACGCCGCTACGGCCTGATGCTGACCGACGTGATGCTGACGGACGGGGACGGGATCGAAAGCCTCGCCCGCGTGCGCCAGGCCTGTCCGCAAATGCAGGTCATCATCCTGAGCGCGCAGAACACGCTCGATACGGCGGTGCGCGCGAGCGATACCGGCGCCTTCGAATACTTCCCCAAGCCCTTCGATCTCGAGGAACTTGTCCGCACCGTGCGGCAGGCGATCGGAGCGGGGCAGAGCGCCGAGAGCATCGGCGATCCCTCCGACGAGCCCGAGGCCTTGCCCCTGGTCGGCCGCAGCGCGGCGATGCAGGCGGTCTATCGCATGATCACGCGCGTGTTGCGCAACGACCTCACCGTCCTCATCCTCGGCGAATCCGGGACCGGCAAGGAGCTCGTCGCCGAAGCGATCCATCAGCTCGGAAATCGCGCGGCGGGGCCCTTCGTCGCGGTCAACACGGCCGCGATTCCTGCCGATCTCATCGAAAGCGAGCTGTTCGGGCACGAAAAGGGCGCGTTTACCGGCGCCCATGCCCGTCATATCGGCAAGTTCGAGCAGGCCGGGGGCGGCACCCTGTTCCTCGACGAAATCGGCGACATGCCGATGCAGGCGCAGACGCGGTTGCTGCGCGCACTGCAGTCAGGCCGGATCCGCCGGGTCGGCGGCAGCGAGGAAATCACGCTCGACTGCCGGATCATCGCCGCAACCAACCGCGACCTCGTGCCGATGATCGCTGCGGGCCAGTTCCGCGAGGACCTCTACTACCGCATCGCGGTCGTGCCGATCGAACTGCCCCCGCTGCGCGACAGGGCCGACGACATCGAGGCGCTCGCGCGCCATTTCCTGACGCTGGCGGCCAGCGAAGGCTTGCCGCGCCGGTCGCTGTCGCCCGCGGGCGCTGCGCTCCTCGCGCGCCAGCCCTGGCGCGGGAACGTGCGCGAGTTGCGCAACTTCGTCTATCGCCTCGCGCTGCTGGCGCGTGACGAAGTGATCGATAGCGCGACGATCGAACCACTGCTGGTTGCAGAGCCGCTGCCAGGCGCCGCGCGCCCGGGCGAGCCCGTCACCGACGAGGGGGTCGACTTCGGCGGCGCGCTCGAGCGATGGATCGGGCAGGCCCGGCCCGCGCCCGGAACGCTCTACGACGAGGCGCTGGCAGCGTTCGAGCGGCCCCTGTTCCTCCATGCCCTGTCCACGACCGGGGGCAACCAGCTGCGCGCGGCGCAGCTTCTGGGGATCAACCGCAACACCTTGCGCAAGCGTCTCGTCGAGCTCGGCATCGTCCTCGAAGGCGCGGCGGCGCGCTCCTGACCTTTCGGGCGCGCCGCGGCTGCGGCGAGCCGCGGCGACTGCCCCTCAAACCTCTTGCAAATCGGCAACAGGAGTGTTGTTGATCGGCAACGATGCCGCAGTCGCCCCGAACCGAGTCCCGCAGGTCGCCCCGCTGGTGGCGAAGATTGCTGGTCACCCTGCGGCGTGCGAACGTGTTCCTGCTGCTCGAGCTGACGGCGACCTTCATGCTCGCGGTGGCGCTGTGGGTCAGCTGGTCGACGTTCAGCGCAAACACGGCCGCCAACCAGCTGCTCCCGTCGCGCATCACGTCCAGCCTGCTGATCGGAACGCTCGTTCCGGCCATGGCGCTGATTGTCCTGCTCGGGCGCCGGGTCGCCTTGCGCCGCGCCGCGACCAGCGTCCTTGGGAGCAGCGGGCGCCTGCACTTGCGCCTGGTGTGGCTGTTTTCGCTCATCGCCGCGATCCCCACGCTGCTGGTCGTGGTCTTCGCCTCGCTGCTGTTCCAGTCGGGGGTCGAGTTCTGGTTCTCCGACAATTCGCGCGGCATGCTCGAGAACGCGAACAACCTCGCACGTGGCTACTATGCCGACAAGCTGCGCGACGTCGGCAACGAAAGCGTCGCGATGGCCGGAGACCTGCGCGACTACCTCGCGCAGGCGCCGATCACCAGCCAGGACTTCGCCGAAGGCTATTCGTGGCAGGTGATCAACCGCAAGCTCAACGAATCCGCGCTGGTCGAGCGGCGCCCCGACGGGACGCTGCGCACCGCCGCGATCGTCGACCCCAACTCGACCGACGACCGCCAGCGCATCACCGCCGAGGAACTGCGCAAGATCGACGCCGGCGAAGCGGTGGTGGTCAACGCCTCGGCCGCGCGGATCGAGGCGGTGACGCCGGTCGACCGCAGCCGCGGCATCTATCTCTACGTCGCGCGCAATTCCGATGCCCTCGCGCTCAACCAGTGGCAGCGCGCGCAGTCCGTGCTCAAGGCCTACGACGTCCTCACCCGCCGCGCGCGCGCGCTCCAGCTGCGCTTCAACCTAGCGCTGTTCGGGATCAGCCTCGCGCTGGTGGTGCTCGCGGTCTGGGTGGCGCTGCGCTTCGCCGACCGCCAGGTCGCGCCCCTGGTCGAGCTCGTCTCGGCCGCGCGCAAGGTCGGCAGCGGCAACTTCTCGATGCGCGTGACCCCGGGCAGCGGCACCGACGAGGTCGGCCTGCTCGCGCGCGCGTTCAACCGCATGACCGCGCAGCTCGAGACCCAGACCCAGGCGCTGGTCGGCGCCAATGCGCAGCTCGAGGTCCGGCGCGCCTTCATCGAAGCCGTGCTCGAATCGATCACCGCGGGCATCGTCTCGACCGATCGCGAAGGGGTCATCCGGCTCATCAACAGCTCGGCGCTCAAGCTGTTGCGCGATCGCGACGCGGTCGATCCGGTCGGCACGAGGCTCGACGACATCTCCCCCCAGCTCGGGCAGCTGGTGAGTTCGGGCGAGGCCAGCGGCCTTGTCCACTATGCCAAGAACGGCGAACTGCTGACACTCGCGGTCAAGATCACGCACGATGCGACCGGGCACGTTGTCACCTTCGAGGACATTACCCGGCAGCTGCTCGACCAGCGCCGCGCGGCGTGGTCGGACGTCGCCCGGCGCATCGCCCACGAGATCAAGAACCCGCTGACGCCGATCCAGCTCGCCACCGAGCGGCTCAAGCGACGCTATCGCCGGCAGATCGAGACCGATCCCGAACTGTTCGAGGAGCTGACCGCGACGATCATTCGCCAGGTCGGCGACCTGCGCAAGATGGTCGACGAGTTCTCCTCGTTCGCGCGCCTGCCCAAGCCGGTCTTTCGCAGCGAGGATGCAAGCGACCTCGTGCGCCAGGCCCTGTTCCTCCAGGAAGTCGCGCATCCCGACATCGACTTCGACTTCACCGGCGAGGCGACAATGCCGATCGAGGCCGACCGTCACCAGATCGGCCAGGCCATGACCAACGTCCTCAAGAACGCGATCGAGGCGATCGAGCAGCGCGCGCGAAACGGGGACGTCGATTACCGGGGCGCGATCCGGGTGTGGCTAGCGGGTGACCAGCACGCCGTCACGGTGACGGTTGCCGACAACGGCGTCGGCCTGCCCGCCGAGCGCGAACGCATTCTCGAACCCTACATGACCACGCGCGAGAAGGGCACCGGCCTCGGCCTCGCGATCGTCAACAAGATCGTCGAGGAACACGGCGGCGAGATGCAGTTCATGGCTGAACCGGGCGGCGGCACCCGGGTCATCATGCGCCTTGCCCGCAACCCGCTCGATACCGCAGCGATCGATCCCGTGGCGGCTCCCGCCGCGCCTTGACCAGACAACCGCAGGAAACCCCATGGCACTCGACATCCTGATCGTCGACGACGAATGCGACATCCGCGAACTGGTTGCGGGCGTGCTCAGCGACGAAGGCTACGGCTGCCGCACCGCAGCCGACAGCACGTCCGCCCTCGCGGCCATCGACGAGCGCCGGCCCAGCCTCGTGCTGCTCGACGTCTGGCTGCACGGCAGCCCGATGGACGGGCTCGAAGTGCTCGACGAGATCAAGAAGCGCGAGCCCGAACTCCCGGTGCTGATCTTCTCCGGCCACGGCAACATCGACACCGCCGTGTCGGCCATCAGCCGCGGCGCGATGGACTTCATCGAGAAGCCGTTCGAAGCCGAGCGGCTCCTGCTGCTGGTCGAGCGCGCAACCGAAACCGAGCGCCTGCGCCGCGAAAACCAGCGGCTGCGCGAAGGCTTCGCCATGGCCGACGAGTTCACCGGCAACAGCCCGTCGATCAATGCCGTGCGCGCAACGCTGAAGCGCGTCGCCAACACTGGCAGCCGCCTCCTGATCACCGGCCCTGCGGGCGCGGGCAAGGAAGTCGCGGCGCGCCTGCTCCATTCGTGGAGCCCGCGCGCCCAGAGCGCCTTCGTCACGGTGAGCGCGGCGCGCATCACCCCCGAGCGCTTCGAGCAGGAGCTGTTCGGCGAAGAGGCCGACGGCAAGCTGGTGCGGGCTGGATTGCTCGAGATGGCCGACGGGGGCACGCTGTTCCTCGACGAAGTGGCCGACATGCCCGCATCGAGCCAGGCGCGGATCCTGCGCGTGCTGACCGACCAGGCCTTCGTGCGGGTCGGCGGCCACCGCCAGATCCGCGTGGACGTGCGCGTGGTCTCCTCCTCGTCGCGCCCGCTCGAAAAGGAGATCGCCGAGCGACGGTTCCGCGAGGACCTCTACTACCGCCTCAACGTGGTTCCGGTCGCGATTCCCCCGCTCAACGAACGGCGCGACGACATCCCCTCGCTGGTCGAGCACTTCTTCACCCGCTACGCCAGCGAGCAGGGCATCGCCCCGCCGCTGGTCTCGCCCGAGGCGATGGCCGCGCTCCAGGCCTACGACTGGCCGGGCAACGTGCGCCAGCTGCGAAACGTGGTCGAGCGGACCATCATCCTCGCGCCGCGCGATCGCCTCGGCCGGATCGAGGCGGACATGCTCCCCTCGGAAATCATCAGCACCCGGCTCGGCGGTGCCAACGCCCCGTCCGCGCTGATGGGCGTGCCGCTGCGCGAAGCGCGCGAGAACTTCGAGCGCGAGTATCTCAAGGTCCAGATCCGCCGCTTTTCCGGCAACAT
This sequence comes from Novosphingobium huizhouense, assembly GCF_020179475.1. Classification (GTDB taxonomy): domain Bacteria; phylum Pseudomonadota; class Alphaproteobacteria; order Sphingomonadales; family Sphingomonadaceae; genus Novosphingobium; species Novosphingobium huizhouense. The sequence continues at coordinate 195,305 of NZ_JAILXZ010000002.1, forward strand.
CTCCAAGACCGCCAGCTTCATCGGGATGGAGCGCTCGGCCTTGCACCGCAAGCTCAAGCTGCTCGGCATGGCCGAGCGCCGCGACGACGAGGACGACGACGAGTAACGAGGGTAGGGGACGTCCCTGCGGAACCCTCAGGCAAGATACCGGTTTACCCGCGAGGGATCGGGCAATAAGTTGTCATGGAACCCGGTCAAAGTGCTCCGATACGGATTCGGATGTCACCGAGGCCAGATCGCGATGGTCCGCATAAGGGCTACGCCAATAGCAATGGAGTCACATGATGACCGGACGGACCCTTTCCGCTCGCCCGCGCACCAAGCCGGCCGAGCCTGCTCCCGAAGCGGTGGACACCGCTGCCGCCCCCGTTCCCGCACCGGCTCCGAGCGCCGGTCCGTCGGGCGGCAAGGGCCAGAACCTGCAGGATCTCTTCCTCAACCACCTTCGCAAGAACAAGATCCCCGTGACCATGTTCCTGGTGAAGGGGGTCAAGCTCCAGGGGATCGTCACCTGGTTCGACAACTTCTCGATCCTGCTGCGCCGCGACGGCCAGTCGCAGCTCGTCTACAAGCACGCGATCAGCACGATCATGCCGGGCCAGCAGCTCTCGGTCGCCCATTTCCAGGGCGGCAGCGACGACAACGGCAAGAAGCGCCTGCTTCAGGAAGTCTTCTTGTCGAGCGTGCGCGATGCGGGTGTGCAGGTGACGATGTTCCTCGTCAACGGCGTCATGCTCCAGGGCAAGGTCGCCTCCTACGACCTGTTCTGCATGCTGCTCGAGCGCGAAGGCTACGTCCAGCTGGCTTACAAGCACGCCGTGTCGACTATCCAGCCTGCCGGCCATGTCGACCTGTCGGGCGACTGGGACGGCGAGGGCGCCTGACACTTGAGCACTTTTGAATTTGGGCGCGACGCGGGCGATCTCGAAGGCGAGGTTACCCGCGGCGCACGCGCGATTGTGGTCCTGCCCGATATCCGCCAGAAGGGCGGCGGCCTCGGCGAAGACGCCGAAACACGGCTCGAGGAAGGGCAGGGCCTTGCCCGCGCCATCGGCATCGAGGTCGTCGACGCCTTCGTCCTGCCGATCCGCGCGGTGCGCCCCGCCACGCTGTTCGGCGAAGGACAGGTCGAGCGCATCGGCGTCGCGCTCGCGCAGAACGAGGCCGAGCTGGTCATCGTCGACGGCTCGCTCTCGGCGATCCAGCAGCGCAACCTCGAGGAAAAGCTGAAGCACAAGGTCATCGACCGTACCGGCCTGATCCTCGAAATCTTCGGCGAACGCGCGGCCACGGCCGAAGGGCGTCTCCAGGTCGAACTCGCCCACCTCGATTACCAGGCGGGACGCCTCGTGCGCTCGTGGACCCACCTCGAACGCCAGCGCGGCGGCTTCGGCTTCCTCGGCGGCCCCGGCGAAACCCAGATCGAAGCCGACCGCCGCATGATCCGCAACCGGATGGCGCGGTTGCGGCGCGAGCTCGAGCAGGTGCGCCGCACGCGCGGCCTCCACCGCGACCGCCGCCAGCGCGCGCCCTGGCCGATCATCGCGCTGGTCGGCTACACCAACGCCGGCAAGTCGACGCTGTTCAACCGGCTGACGGGCGCCGGCGTCATGGCCGAGGATCTGCTCTTTGCCACGCTCGACCCGACGATGCGGGCCGTTCGCCTGCCGGGCGTCGATAAGGCGATCCTGTCAGACACGGTGGGCTTCATCTCGGACCTGCCCACCCAGCTCGTCGCCGCCTTCCGCGCCACGCTCGAGGAAGTCACCGCCGCCGACGTCATCGTCCACGTGCGCGACATCTCCAATCCGGCGACCGCGCAGCAGAAGGCCGAAGTCGAGGAAATCCTCGCCGACCTCGGCGTGATCGGTGAGGAGGGCAGCGCCGTCCCGATCATCGAGGCGTGGAACAAGTGGGACCTGCTCGCCCCCGACGAGCGCGCGATGCGGCGCGATCTCATTGCCCACGGCGTTCCCGAGCTCCCGGTCGTGCCGCTCTCGGCGGTCACGGGGGAAGGGGTGGCAGATCTCCTCGACCGCCTGTCGTCGCTGCTCACCGGCGGAGCGCAGGAGCTCGAACTGACCGTGCCGCTGTCGGACGGCCAGCGGCTTGCATGGCTCCACGCGCATGGCGAAGTGCTGTCGGAACGCGAGGTCGAGGACGAGGCGGGGATGCCTTCGCTGCGCCTGAAGGTGCGGTTGAGCCCTAAGGATCTCGGCCGCTTCACCCGGATCTAGCGCAAGCGTCCGGCGCGCGCGCAGGGTCGATCCGATCAGCCCTCGCGCTCGGCGGCCTTCACCCGCTGCCACAGCGCTTCCTGGTCATCGAGCGACAGCGTGTCGAAGCTGCCTTCGGCCAGCGTCTCCATCGCGCGGAAGCGCCGCTCGAACTTGGCATTGCCGAAGCGCAGCGCATCCTCCGGGGCGATGCCGTACTTGCGCACGACATTGACGGCGGCGAACAGCAGGTCGCCGGCTTCGGCCAGGCGTTCCTCGTCCGTTCCCGCCGCGGCGAGCTCGGCCGCTTCTTCGGCGAGCTTGGCCGCCGGGGTCTCGGTGTCGGGCCAGTCGAACCCCACGCGCGCCGCCCGTTTCTGCAGCTTTTCCGCGCGCATCAGGGCGGGCAGCGCCAGCGCAACGCCATCGAGCGCGCTCGTCGCGCCCTTGGCCGCGCGCTCTGCAGCCTTGGCCGCTTCCCAGCGCTCCTCGCGGGCATGGTCGCGCTCGGTGCTGCCGCCGAAGATGTGCGGGTGGCGCGCTTCCATCTTGTCCGAAATGGCCGCGGCAACGTCATCGAAGGCAAAGGCGCCGGCTTCCTCGGCGATCCGCGAGTGGAACACCACCTGCAGCAGCAGGTCGCCCAGTTCCTCGCGCAAGGCGGCCAAGTCATCGCGCTCGATCGCATCGGCCACTTCGTAGGCTTCCTCGATCGTATAGGGCGCAATCGTCGCGAAGGTCTGCGCCTTGTCCCAGTCACAACCGCGCTGCGGATCGCGCAGTGTCGCCATGATCCGGAGCAGACGCGCAAGATTGGCCGATGCATCGGACTGAACGGCAGGGGCCCCTTGCTCCATCGGTCGTGCTCCAATTCGATAATAATGATTATGTTAAATAGCGGGTGGGCGCGCCGATCCGAATGCGAGCGCGACGACCACGATGATCGCGATCCAGCCCAGCGCCATCAACGCCTGCCGCCGGCGTGGCATCGCGCGCAGGCGGCCGTTCGCGCCGACGAGGATCAGCGCCATGACGATCCCGACGATGGCGATCAGCTTGTCGCCGTTCACAACACGATCTCCATGCCGTCGTAACCCGGCTCGACGTGCGCCGGCGTTTCGTCGCACAGTGTCCGGTAGTCCATCGACTTGTCGAGATGCGTCAGCACGCCGCGGCCGGCGCGGCTCGCCTCGACCAGTTCGAGCGCCATGGCCAGGTGCGCGTGCGTCGAATGCGGCTGCCGGCGCAAGGCGTCGACCACCAGCACGTCGACTTTGTCGAACAGCGCGACCATCTCGGCATTGATCTCGCTGAAATCGGTCGCGTAGCCCACAGACTTGCCATTCTGGTCGAAGCGGAACGCGGTCGATTGCGCCGGCCCGTGGAGCATCTGGCAATGGCTGACGCCAATGCCCGCGATCATCCGCACGCGGTCGAGATTGTCGAGATTGCAGATCGTCGGATAGCCGTGCTGCCCGGCAAAGACATAGCCGAACCGCTGGCGCAGGCGCCGCACGGTTTCGTCGGCGGCATAGCCCGGGATCGGCGCGCCGCGCCCCATCCGCAACGGGCGCAGGTCGTCGATGCCGTGGGTGTGATCGGCGTGGTCGTGCGTCCAGACCACCCCGTCGATCCGGCCGATCCCGGTGCTGAGCAACTGGTGCCGCAAGTCGGTCGGCGTATCGACGAGGATCCGCGCGCCGTCCTCGCCCTCGACCACGATCGCCACGCGCGTGCGCCGATTGCGCGGCTCGTTGGGGTCGCAATCGCCCCAATCGTTGCCGATGCGCGGCACGCCGGTCGACGTGCCCGATCCGAGCATGACCAGCTTCACGCCGTCGCCTTCGCAAACAGCCTGAAGAAGTTGGCGCTGGTAACTTCAGCCAGCTTGTCAGGTTCGACCCCGCGCAGGGCCGCGACGAAGCGCAGCGTGTCGGACACGAACGCGGGCTCGCAGGTCTTGCCCCGATGCGGCACCGGAGCAAGGAACGGAGCGTCGGTTTCGACCAGCAGCCGGTCCTCGGGAACTTCCGCAGCGAACGCCTGCAAGTCCTTGGCATTCTTGAAGGTCACAATCCCAGACAGCGAGATCGTCAGGCCCAGATCGAGCACCGCGCGGCCGAAATCGGGTGAGGCGGTGAAGCAGTGGATCAACGCGGGAAAGTCCCCCTTCCCCTTCTCCTCTGCAAGGATCCGCAGCGTGTCGGCCTCGGCATCACGGGTGTGGATGATCAGCGGCAGCCCGGTCTCGCGCGCCACCGCGATATGCACACGGAACAGATCCTGCTGCACCTGCCGGTCGGAGTGGTCGTAGTAATAGTCGAGCCCGGTCTCGCCGATCGCGATAACGCGCGGATCATCCGTCGCTTGCCTCAGCACCGCCTCGCCCAGGTCGGCATGCCCGTCGGCCTCGTGCGGGTGGATGCCGACGCTCGCCCAGACGTCGGGCTCGCGGTGCGCCGTCGCCACGACCTCGGCCCATTCGCGCTGGCGGGTCGAGATGTTGAGAAAGCCGGTGACGCCAGCCTCGCGGGCGCGGGCCAGCACCGCCTGCTGCTCCTCGACCAGGCCCTTGTAGTTGAGATGGCAGTGCGAATCGATCAGCATCAGGCCTGGTCTTCCGCCGGCAGCTCGAGCCGCGGGAACGCCCCGACCGGCGCCGTCAGTCGTTCTCCGGTCGCGACCCGTTCCATGTACCACGCCGCATCGGCGAGGTCGGCGATCCGCCGCCTGTCCGCCGGGATGCCGAGCTGGTCGAGCACCTTGGCGGCCGCGGCCGGCACCACCGGCGCGATGGCGATGGTCAGGTCGCGGATGGCCATGAACAGACAAAGCAGCACGGCGCGCATGCGTTCCGGATCGGTCTTGCGCAGCGTCCACGGCGCCTGCTCGTCGATATAGGCGTTGCAGGCGAAGACCGCGCGCATCCACGCGTCGATCCCGGCCGAGAAGTTGAGCGCGGCGAATTCGCGCGGCAGGTCCTCGGCGCAGGCCTCGCGCACCGTCGCGAGCAGCACGTCGTCCGCCCCGGTGCTCGAAAACGTCCCGAGTTCGCCGTCCATGTTCTTGAAGATCATGGAAAGAATCCGCTGGACCAGATTGCCGTAGCTGTTCGCCAGCTCGGCATTGCAGCGGGTCACGATCGCCTCGGGCGAATAGGAGCCGTCCTGCCCGAACGCCACTTCGCGCATCAGGAAGTAGCGCAGCGCATCGACCCCGAACCGTCCGGCGAGTTCGACCGGATCGGTCACGTTGCCGAGACTCTTCGATTCCTTCTGCCCGCGGTTGAGCAGGAAGCCATGGCCGAACACCTGGCGCGGCAGCGGCAGCCTGGCGCTCATCAGGAAGGCCGGCCAGTAGATCGTGTGGAAGCGGACGATGTCCTTGCCGATCAGGTGGAGGTTTGCCGGCCAGTACCTTGTGAAATCGTCGTTTTCCTCGGGGAAGCCGACGCCCGTCAGGTAGTTGGTCAGGGCATCGACCCAGACGTACATCACGTGCTCGTCGCTGCCCGGCACCTTGACGCCCCAGTCGAAGCTGGTGCGCGAGACCGAAAGGTCGCGCAGGCCTTGCGAAACGAAGGCGATCATCTCGTTGCGCCGCGCATCGGGCTGGATGAAATCGGGGTTGTCGCGATAGAGCGCGAGCAGCGGCTCCTGGTACTTCGACAGCCGGAAGAACCACGATTCCTCGACCGTCCATTCCACCGGCGTGCCCTGCGGCGAGAGCTTGACGCCCCCTTCCCCGTCGACCAGCTCGCTCGCGTCGTAATAGGCCTCGTCGCGGACCGAGTACCAGCCTTCGTAGCGGTCGAGGTAGAGGTCGCCGGCTTCTTCCATGCGGCGCCAGATGTCCTGGCTGGCGGCGTGGTGGCGCGGTTCGGTGGTGCGCAGGAAGACATCGTAATCGACGTTCAATGTGGCGCACATATCGATGAAATGCTGCGACATTTCATCTGCCAACTGCTTCGGCGTCACCCCCATGTCGCGCGCCTTCTGCGCCATCTTCAGGCCGTGCTCGTCGGTCCCGGTCTGGAAGCGCACGTCGCGCCCCATCGCCTTGTGGAAGCGGGCGATGACGTCGGCGGCGATCGCCTCGTAGGCATGGCCGATGTGCGGCTTGCCGTTGGGATAGGAAATCGCGGTGGTGATGTAATAGGGTTCGCCCATCGGGACGGTCGCTTCCTTGTGGAACTGGCGTTGCTAGCGGCTTGCGCTCTCCCTAGTGCGCGCGGCCGACGCCAGCAACCCGCCGATTTCCAGCACCAGCAGGCCGGGGTCGTAGTTGTAGACCGGCGCCTGCGCCGCCAGCGTGACCATCCGCGCGTGGGCATCGGCAATCCGCAGGCGGCGCGCGTCGTCGGCCCGGGCGAGCGCTTCGACCAGGACCATGCGCGCCGCCTCGATCGCCGCCAGCTGCCGTTCGCGATCCGGGCGCGCGCCCAGCGCATCGGCCAGCCTGCCGCGCAGCGAAAAGTCGCCGTCGCCCTGATCGGCGAGCCGCTGCATCACCGCGAAGACCTCGCCCAGGTCCTGTTCGGCGAAATGCAGCGCGGCGCCCGGCGATCCGGCCGCGACCGCGATCGCCGCGGCCCGCGTCGCCGGATCGAGACCGGGCGCCCCGCGATCTAGCGCGCGCGCCAGCGCCGCATCGTCGAGCGGATGGAAGCGCAGCACCTGGCAGCGCGATCGCACCGTCGGCAGCAACCGGCCGGGCTGGTGCGCGACCAGCAGGAAGAACGTGCCCTGCGGCGGTTCCTCGAGGCTCTTGAGCAAAGCGTTGACCGCCGCCTTTTCGAGCAGGTCGGCGCTGTCGATGATCACCGCCCGGCGTGCCCCCAGCGTCGGCCGCGTGACGAGCCGGCGCTGGATCGTGCGGATCACGTCGACCCCGATGCTCCGCTTCTTCTGGTAGGGCCGCCCGTCCTCCATCTTCCTCGCCTCGTCGTCGTTGGCGGGCAACGGGACCAGCACGTGGATGTCGGGATGGAGCGTCGGCACGGGTTGCGGCACCCCCGGCTCTGCGACCAGTTCGGCCGCGGCCTCGAGCGCGAAGGCCGCCTTGCCGAGCCCTTCGCGCCCGGCCAGCAGCCAGGCATGATGCATCCGCTGCCCGGCCATCGCCGCGCGCCAGGCGGCCCAGGGGTGTTCGTGGCCGAGCAGGTCGGTCATGCGCGCCACGCCTGGCCTGCGAGCGCCGCCAGCACGCGCGCATGGACTTCGCCCGGCGCGCCGGTCGCATCGATGCGGGCAAAGCGCGCTGGCTCCGTGCGGGCAAAGCCTTCGAATGCGGCGGCGACCCGCGCGTGATAGGCGGCATCGCGCCCGCCGATGCGGTCGGCCGCGCCGCGATCGCGCAGTTCGAGGCGCTGCGCCGCGTCTTCCGGTGGCAGCGCCAGCAGCAGCGTCAGGTCGGGCAGCAGGCCCTCGCTGCCGATCCGGTGGAGATCGCGCAGATCGGCATCGGACAGGCCGTCGCCCCCGCCCTGGTAGGCGCGGCTCGAATCGAGATAACGGTCGCAGATCACCACCGCGCCCCGCGCCAGCGCCGGTCGGATCAGCTTGTCGACGTGGTCGGCGCGCGCCGCGGCGAACAGCAGCGCTTCGGCCCGCGGGCCCCAGCCTTCGCCCTCGGTCGAAAGCAGCAGCGCGCGGATCGCCTCGGCGCCCTCGGTGCCGCCCGGTTCGCGCGTCAGCACCACCTCGCGCCCTTGCGCGCGCAGCGCCTCGGCCAGCAGGCGCGCCTGCGTCGACTTGCCCGCGCCCTCCCCGCCCTCGAGCGCAATGAACAGCCCTGCTCCCGCCATCAGCGACCTGCCAGCGCGAGGAAGCCGTCGCGCAGCCGCGCCAGCACGCCGCCCTTGGCGACGTCCTGCGCCGCCACCAGCGGCAGCGCCTCGTCGGGCTGGCCAGCCACCTTCACCACCAGCGTCGCGACCTGCTGCCCCTTGGCGATCGGCGCCCGCAGCGGGCCCTTGTAGCGGATCGCAAGGGTCGGCCGCCCGGTCGCTCCGGCCGGCAGCGCCAGCGCGAGGTCGTGCGGGGCGACGAGGCCGACGCTGCGGGCCTCGCCTTCCTGCACCCGCGCCTCGCCCAGATGCGCGCCCTTCGGGAACAGCGGATGCGAGGTCCACGCGGCAAAGCCCCATTCGAGCAGCGCGCGCGATTGCTCGGCACGGTCGACCGGCCGGTCGTAGCCGCCGACGACCATCATCAGTCGCCGCCCGTTGCGGATCGCGGTGCCGACAAGACCATAGCCCGCCTCGTTGGTGAACCCGGTCTTCACCCCGTCGGCGCCGTCGACATGGCCGTAGAGCGGATTGTGGTTGTTCTGGGTGATCCCGCCGAACGTTGCCTGGTGGTGGCCGTAGAACCGCTGGTAAAGCGCCGGATGGCGCGTGATCAGCGCCATCGACAGCTTGGCGAGGTCGGCTGCGGAAACCCAGGTCTGGCCTTCGTCCATCCAGCCGTTGGGCGTATTGTAGTGCGTGTCGCGCATGCCGAGCTTGCGCGCCTCGGCGTTCATCATCGCGGTGAAGCCGGGCACCGATCCGGCGACGCCTTCGGCCATTACCACGCAGCCGTCGTTGGCCGAGACCGTGACGATCCCCTCGATCAGGTCGGCAACGCTGGTCTGGCTCATGTTGCCGAGGAACATCGTGCTGCCCACGCCATGCCACTTGGCGAAGGTCTCGGGCTTCATCGTGAACCTCTGGTCGAGCCGGAGCTTGCCCTGCGCGATCAGTTCGAACGCGACGTAGCTGGTCATGATCTTCGTCAGCGAGGCCGGCACGAAGCGGCGGTGCGATTGCCGTTCGAACAGCACCCGGCCGGAATTGACGTCGATCAGCAGGCCGATCGGTGCGCTGATCTCGGGCATCGGCGCGAGCGCTGCGGGAGCCGGAGCCGGAGCCGGAGCCGGGGCTTCCAAGGCGGGCGCTGCGGCGCGCACCGGGACGGTCGCAAGGGCGAGCGCGACAAAAAGAGCAATCGGTCGGTGCAAGCAGAACCCCACGGATGGCGGGTCGCCTGCGCCTTACTTCGACGGCACGACCCGCGCATCGGCATAGCCCGCGCGCTTCGCCTTCGCCAGAGCGGCCTGCGCCGCGGCGGTGGACGAAGCGGGGATCCTCACGCGCCACAGCGTGCCTGCGGGCGAAACCACCCCGCCGACCTGCCGCGCCGCGGTTTCGGCGCGGGCGCGGGTCGAGAAGGCGCCGACCTGGACGAATGCGGTCGAAGGCGCCGGGGCGGTCGCGACGGCGGGCCCGGCTGTCGACGGCAGCGGGGCGGGCGAAGCCGGGGCGGAGGCCGGCGCCGACGCAGCCGCGGGGACCGGAGCCCGTGCCGCGGTCGTCGGCTTGGGCTTGGACGCCGGGCGCGCCGGTGCCGGCGGAGAGGAACCGGGCAGCGGTGTCGCGACCTGCGGCGGCACGGCGCTCGAGGCCGGCACATCGATCAGTGCGGGCCCGGTCGAGGGCGCGGGCGCCACCCCGAGCTTGCGCTTGAGCGCCGCGAGCAGGCCCGGCGGCGTGTCCATTCGCGCCGGCGCTTCCTGCCCGGCGCGCAGCAGTGCGCGCTCGGCCTCGGGCGGGTTGACCCGGCGGACCCGCACGGGCGCGCGCACGCCGGGGGCGAGCCCGAGCTGGGCCCGCGCCATCGGCGTCAGCTCGATCAGCGCATCGCCGGTCATCGGCCCGCGTCGATCGATGCGGACGAGCGCGGTCTTGCCCGAATCGAGTGCGGTCACTTCGACATAGGACGGGAACGGCAGCGTGCGGTGGCCGGCGGCGACGCCGGCCCCGTCGGTCTCGACCACGTAGCCGACCGCGTCGTAGTTGAGCGTGTCGAGCGGGGTATAGGTCACGCCATCGACGCTGAAGGGCTCGCCGATGGTCACCGGGTAGTCGCCGGCAGGGCCGAGGCGGTCGGCGGCACTCGGCGGGCCGGCGAGCGGCGGCGCGCCGGCGAGCGCGGGCGCAGCGGCGATCAGGGCCAGCGCGGCCAGCGGGGCTCCGAGATCAGCGGGCAATCTCATCGGCAAGCAATCCTACGGAGAGGGCGTAAAAGTTCGAGCAGTTATAATCGAGGATGACTCGATAATTTCCGGTTAGCAGGTAACCGGTCCGCCCTTGTCCGTCGGGTTCGATGAGAGTTGCCTGAACGTCGTCCGCCAGCGACGCGCCTTGCGGGGTCACGCCGAGCGCGCGCCATTCGCGCATCGTGCGCCAGGCCGAATGCCGCGCGAAGACCTGCGGGCAGCGCGGGCTGGCAAGGCTGGTGCCGAGGCTCGCCCGGTCGAGCGTGGCGGGCACGTCGACCGCCACGCCCCACGGCTGGCCGGGGCGCCAGCCCGCATCGCGGAAGTAGTTGGCAATCGAGGCGAGCGTGTCGGGCGTGCTCGACCATATGTCGGCCAGGCCGTCGCCGTCCGCATCCTGCGCCACGCGCAGGTAGACGCTTGGCAGGAACTGCGGGTTGCCGAAGGCGCCGGCCCAGCTGCCGACCAGCTTGGAACGCGGAACGCCGCGGTCGATCATCTTGAGCAGCGCGACGAATTCGTCGGCGAACAGCTCGCGCCGGCGGCCCTCGTAGGCGAGCGTCGCCAGCGAGCGGGCGAGGTCGAAGTCGCCGGTGTAGCTGCCGTAGTTGCTCTCGTGGCCCCAGATCGCCAGCACGATCTTGCCCGGCACCCCGTAGCGCTGCTCGATCCGGGCGAGCAGGTCGGCGTTGGCGAGGTACTGCCGCCGGCCGCCGGCGATCCGCGCCGCGTCGACGTGCGTGCGGCGATAGGGGGCAAAGGGGCTGAAGCCGGTGCTCGGACCTCCGCCGGGCTGGCTGCGGTCGAGCTGGATCACCCGCGGGCTGAAGCTCAGCGAGCCGGTCACGCCGGCGATGGTGCTCTCGCGCACGCCTTCGGCGCGGGCGCGGGCGGAAAGGAGCTGGAGGTATCCGGCAAAGCCTGCCTCCTCGTCCGACTGCGCCCGCGCGCGAGGGGCAGAGACGAGCGCAAGCACGAGCGCGAGGGCAAGCGCGGGCACGAACCGGGCAACGAACTGGGCGGGCCGGGAAAGGCCGGTGCGGACGACGGGAGTGGAGCGCATCATTGCCGGCCTTGTCGCACAGCGATGTGACGTCTGGAAATCCCCCGCGCCAACAATTCCCCTTCCCGCAGCGCCCTGCCGCCGCTAACGCGCCAAGGCCGCAGGGGCGGCGCGAGGACAGGTGGCCGAGTGGTTTAAGGCAGCGGTCTTGAAAACCGCCGTGGGTGGAAGCTCACCGTGGGTTCGAATCCCACCCTGTCCGCCAACAGGCATTTTCAGAGGCTTTCGAGGAAGCTCATAAGCCTTTACAAAGCGCCATAAACTGCGGAATTACGGCGGCAGGAAACTTCAGGAGCTATCACAAGAGCGCGCTCATCTATGGGGCACTCTTGGGGCACCGTTTGCTGAAGGTGGGGGCACTTGCCACTTACGGACCAACAATGCCGGGCGGCCAAGGCGAGCGACCGGCCGATCAAGCTGGCCGACGCCCAAGGCTTGTATCTGTACGTCACTCCGAGCGGCTACAAGAGCTGGCGGTTCAAGTACCGCTTCGCCGCAAAGGAGCGGAGGATTGTCTTCGGCCCCTACCCGGACCTTTCGCTTCGGAAAGCGCGGGACCTTCGGGACGATGCGCGCAAGGAGCTGCGCGAGGGGAAGGATCCTGGGGTGGAGTACAAGCGTCGGTCGGCGCGGCGCACTTCGGGCATCGACACCTCCAGGACGTTCGAGGCGATTGCCCGTCGTTGGCACGAACTGCAGTCGCCGCAGTGGAAGGAGCGTCACGCGCACGACGTGCTCGCAAGCCTCTCTGCGGAGGTCTTCCCAGTGATTGGCGGCAGCGAGATCGCGGCGATCCGGCCAGCGCAGATTCGAGAGCTGCTCGAGAAGGTGCAGGAGCGCGGCGCTATCGAAACAGCGCATCGTCTGCGGCAGCGAATCTCGGCGGTCTATCGCTACGCGATTGCGTCAGATCTTGCGGAGATGGATCCGGCCGCGACGATCGGTGGAGCGTTGCGCCCCGTAATCAAGAACAAGCAGCCGGCGCTTGTGAAGCTGTCCGAGGCGCGCGAGTTCATCCGTGCTTTCGAGGCGGACCCCGGGCATCCAACAACCAAGCTGGCTTCGCGCTTGCTGGCGTTGACTGCAGCACGTCCTGGGGTGGTGCAGATGGCACAGATCGGGGAGTTCGAGGACCTCGACGGGCCGGACCCAATCTGGCGAATCCCCGCGTCGAAAATGAAGCTAGCTCGTGCGAAGTCCGAGCGCGAAGAGTTCGAGTTCATTATTCCCCTGGCGCGCCAGACAGTCGATGTGGTGAAAGTCGCGGCGCAGCACGCGCGGTCACGCAGATATCTGTTCCCGTCGGCTCGGCATTCGCATCGTCCGATGACGGACAACGCCCTCAACACCGCCTATCGACGCTTGCAGTCTTTCACCGGCCGACACGTTCCGCACGGTTGGCGATCGACCTTTTCCACGATCATGAACGAACGGGCGATCGATTTGGATCGACCGGCCGATCGGGCGATCATCGATCTGATGCTTGCGCACGAACCCGAGGGTGTGGAGTCGCGCTACAACCGCGCGGCCTACATGCCGCGCCGCCGCGAACTGGCCCAGGAGTGGGCGGACTTGCTCATGGAGGGTATCGCGCCCCCGGTGACCCTGCTCGATCTACCTCGACGGTAGGTTCTCAAGAAGGGCGCGCGTGATGGCGCGGCCTCCCATGGACCTGTTCGGCTCCACCGCCGATGCGGCATTGGCAGTCGAACGAGCCGGCTTCTGGCGCTGCACTTGGGATATTACCGATCAGCGCGCTCAGGTCGGCCGACCATTCGGAGACGGCAGCCCTAAGCAAGGATGGCGCGTAATCCAGGCGATTATCGACACCGGCACTGCATGGATCGATAAAGTCCGGGTCGTTTATGACGACGACGATGCCGAGAAAAAACGCCCGATTAAACTCCGTTGGGAGTTGATGCGGACGCTCCGCGCGGTGCTCGGTTTTGTGAAGTTCTCGACGGGGGAAATCGTCGCAACATACGAGATGATTGCCCGCGCGGCCGGGTGCTGCAGACTGACCGCGATCCGCCATATGGCGCTGCTGCGGCGTCTCAAGTGGATCGACTGGGCAAGGCGCAGTGAGCCAGCAGGAGAAGGCCAGAAGCGGACCTGGGCGCCGAACGCCTACTTTTTCGAAATCAGCCGCCTGCCCCTCGAAGCGCAGATCCACTTGCGCCAGATCCTAAAGCGACAGGGCATCGAGCTGCAGTCGCATCCCGAGCGCCGTGGCTCCGGACCGGTGCCCAACCGCGCACAGCGCCTCCTTCAGTGGGTTGCGAAGAGCTTCGATCGCGCGGCCGACTCTTTGCGAGGCAGGGAACAAGGGCGTGCCGTCGAAGATGCAGCGTTTGTCAGGCGCGAGATGGAGCGCATGGGAGACCTGCCCACCGACCAGTGGGCCCAGGCCTGCCATCCCGGCGATCTCGCCGCCCAGGAGGCTTACAACCGCCGCATGGGCATCTCTTTTGACGAAAGTCCGAGTAACAAGAGTGCTCCTGATTCCCATCTGGCAGAACAAGGGAAAAGGACAGGAGACGCTTTGGGCGTCTCCTGGCGTCGATCTGATTAGGTTAGCGCCACCCGAAACCCTCTTCAGCAACGAAACGAAGCTCCAAACGCAACGGAGAACGGAGCGCCATGGGCGCTCCGGGGCTCGGCAGGGGCCGAGGGCGCAAGGTCCGTGCCATCCTGCGGCGCAGCCTTCATCGGAAATGTCGATGAGGTCGGTGAACAACCTGCGTCGCGGTGCGTAACCCGTCACATCGCGATGTGACCGACCCCGCTCCGGCGCTGCAGCCGAAACCCGGCCGCATCGCGGCCAACAAATCTGCGTAATTTCGACACCGAAAGCGTGGAGGCGGGGGGTGGGGGAAATCGCGGCGCGCCGGGGCTGGCCGGCCTCCCCCGGGCCTCGCCCCCTCCCTCCCCCAGCCGGCGCCCGTCGACCCGCCGCGCCGCCCCATCCGGGGCCCGCCGCGAGGGCCGCGGGAGCCGCGAGCGCGTCGGGCAACGTGATGCCAGGTGCCACAACGCCACCCAGGGGAGCAGCGCCCGCGTTATTAGTAACGTCGAGGCCCACTGCACCGAGGCCACCGATGAGCAGCAACGCCGAACGCCAAGCTACCTACCGCCAGCGCCGCAGCGCCGAGGGGCTCGTGCAGGTCCAGGTCTATGTGCCGCGCGGGAAGCGCGAGGACATACGCCGGGCCGCGCGCGAGCTGCAGCGCGCGGCCCGGCAGCCCTCGGCGCCGGTCAGTTCGAGATGATCAGCTCGCCCGCGATCTGCGAGTTCTGCCCGCCGCCGACCGAGTAGCGCACCCGCGCCTCTTCCATGTCGAAGCCGGCGAAGATCCGCCGCACCTCGGGATGGTCATTGATCGACAGGATGAACCGGCCGCGCAAGGACCGCAGCTGCTCGGCCAGCGCCTCGAACTGGCCGCGATCGAACATATCGCGGCCATAGTCGCCTTCGCTCAGGTAGTAGGGCGGGTCGAGGTAGAACAGCGTGCCCTCGCGATCGTAGCGCGGGAGGAAGTCCTGCCAGGGCAGCCGCTCCATCACCACGCCTGACAGCCGCTCGTGCGCCGCCTCGATCATCGGCACCACCTTGCTGACATCGAAGCGCGCCGGCGACGTCGTCACCACCCCGAACGTGCGGCGCGCCACCTGGCCCCCAAAGGCCAGGCGCTGCAGGTAGAGGAAGCGCGCCGATCGCTCGAGGTCCGTAAGCGTGCCCGGATCCTGCCTCGCCAGCTTCTCGAAGCCTGCCCTGCTGGTGACCTGCCAGCGGATCATCTCGATGAACGGAACATAGTGCCGCTGCACCACGCGAAAGAACGTCGAGACGTCCTCCGACCAGTCGTTGATCACCTCGGCCTTGGGCCGCTGTTCGCGGCGGAAGAACACGCCGCCCATGCCGACGAAGACCTCGGCGTAGGTCATGTGCGGCACCTGCGCGATGCGCTCGCACAGCCGCCGCGCCAGCACCTTCTTCCCTCCGATGTACGGCGCCATCGGCCGCACCGGCTTTACCTGCTCGTGTTGAAAAAGAGTCGAGTCGCTCTGTGGCATCGAATCGGGACCTCACCCTAAGGGACCGCCTCCCCGGCCGGGGAAGGCGGGATGGAGCCGACTTGCTAGTCGGCCGGTTCCATGGCGGCGCACTTCCGCCGGCTAGGGGCTGCGCCAACAGCCCCTCCCCCGCCTCACCGGCCGGGAGAAGCCTTCAAGCCCGCGCGGTCGACGCTCCGCTCGCCGCCGAGGCGATCTGCGCGACGGCCGGCGTCTGAAACGCCACCGCGGGCACTCCCAGCCAGTCGTTCACCGCCAGCATGCGCCGCTGGATCGGCTCGATCTCGAGCTGGTAGAACACGCGCGCGGCATCGACGACGTTGCCGAAGCCGCCGGTGTTCTTGGGAACCATGCCCAGCAGCTGCGGCGGCACGCGGTGCGCGGCGAGCATGTCCTGCGCGGTCATGTCCTTGATGCCGAGGAACTCGTCCTTCGCGCCAACCTCGCCGATCGGCATGATCTTGATCGCATCGGGCTTGCCGTTCGGGATATGCAGGAAGAAGTTGCGGAAATTGCCCGGCCCCTTCGACTGCCGCATCGCGTCGCGCATCGCCTTGCTGTCGGTTTCCGAGAATTTTTCGTCGCCGATGTAGAGGATGTACCCGGCGTGGCTGCCGTTGATGTAGTAGCGGCGCCGGAAGATCGTCGCGCTCTCGTTGAGCAGGCCCGACTGCAACGCCGAGAGATATTCCGGCATGCCGTATACCTCCTGCATTGGATCGGGCTCGACCAGGTGGAACACGCGCCCGGCCGGAAACTCGTGCGCGTCGGACAGCATGAAGGCCTTCGGCACATAGAAATACTGGTCGGGCTTTAGCCCCACCCGCATGAAGGCCGCGCGCGCGGGGCTTAGCCTGGCCGGCCGGCCCGCCATGTTCGGCACGTTCTCAAGGTAGGCGTTGCCGAAGATCAGCCAGTCGAGCGCCCAGGTGGCGAAGTCGGCAGCCGACAGCCAGCGCGAGGGCACGAAGCTCGCCGCCAGCAGGTTGCGCTTGAGCAGCAGGGCCGATTGGTGGTGCGGCGCCATGCGATAGCAGCGGCCGAGGCCCGCCGGGCTGATTGGCGGCTCGTACCAGCGCCCGTTGTTGGCCACCTCGAACAGGTCGAAGATCTCGCGCCGATCGAGCACGCCCTCGGCATCGCCGAAGGCAAAGGCGACCGACGGCGGCGCGTCGACGCTATCCACCGTGGCTGGCAGCATTTCATCAGACATCGAAGATCTCCATGGTGGACCCGCCCTGGCCGAGCTCGTTGGCGTCCAGCGGTTCGAAGAACAGGGCGTGCATGATCGCCCAGGCGAGGTCGGCGTGGCCCACGTGGCCCGCGCGGCCGGCGGTGAAGGTGATGCCGCCCTTGGTCACTTCCGGCTTGATCGCCATGAAGCTCGCCATCACGTCGAGCCACCCGGCATCGAACTCGAGCCGCCGGTTGGCGATGACGTTCTTGGCCTTGTAGACCATCTGCGCCTTCACGTGCGGGCTGTAGTTGATCGCGGCCACCGTCGGGAACCACTGGCGCACCAGCTGCTCGACCGCCTTGCCGACGCCCGTCGTGTCGATCGCGATCTTGGTGACATTGTATTTGCGGGTGAACTCGCGGATCGCCTCGGCCTGCCCGGCGAAGTCGAGCCCCTTCAGCCGCCGCTTTTCCAGCACCCGGAACTTGGCCCCGGGCTTGGCGGGCGGCGCGACTGCAACCAGCGCGGCGTCGTCGCCGGTGCCGCTCTCGCTGGCGTTTGGATCGTACCCCAGCCAGACCTCGCCGGCATAGGGTCGCAGGGCATAGGGCGAATAGTCGCGCCAGACATCCCAGCTATCGACCATGCAGCCGCGCATCAGCTGGAACGGGAACATCGACTGGCTGTCGTCGAGGAACAGGCACCGAAACAGATTGTCGAACTCGTCGACCGAATACTCGATCTGCAGCTCCTCGACGTCGACCAGGTCGAAGCCTTTTGCCACGGCATCGAACACGGTAACGATCTGGCGCCAGATCCCGTCGGCGCCCAGCGCGCCATCCTTCAGCGCATCATGGCCGATGTCGATCCGCACCCGGTCGGCCTTCGCCCGCTTGCGGTTGGCCCGCTCGCCGCTCCACATCGGATAGGCTTCGTGCGCCAACGTGCTGGGCGTGGAAAACAGCGTTCGGGTGTAGATCTTGTGCGTCGCCATCGCCGCGGCGACCTTGAACAGCTCCTCGAAGCCGTAGATCCAGAAGCACTCGTCGATGATCACATCGCCGTGATAGCCCTGGGCGGTGCGGTAATTGGTGCCGAGGAAGTAAAGCTCGACCGGCTCGAGCGCCGATCCGTCCTCGGCTTCCCCGCGCTGCACGACGATCGGATCGCCCTTCAGCGTCACGCCGCAGACCTTCTGCACCCACTGCACGATGTAGTTGCGGAAGATGTTCGCCTGCGCGCGGCTTGCCGAAAGGAAGATCTGGTTCTTGCCGGTCTCGAGCGCCACCAGCAGCCGCTCGCGCGCGAAATACCACGTCGCGCCGATCTGCCGGCTCTTGACGATCATGCGCGTGCGCAGCGCCGTGGTCGATAGCCAGGTCTCCTGGTGCCCGAACAGGCTGCCTTCCATGTCGGCGCGAAGCTGCGCCGCCATGTCGGGCGTGATCAGGTTCTTTTCGGCGTCCTTCTTCTTGTTCGCCGCCTTCGCCCCGTTTGATCGCTTCGGGTTGAGGTCCGCCTCGTTGCCGTCGCCAAGGTACTTTTCCTGTCGGGCGAACCGCTCGAACTGGCGACCGAGGAGGTCGATCTCCTTGAAGTCGCTGCCGGTCTTCTGCTCCTTCAGAAGCAGCTGGTTGTAGCGCACCCACAGGCATTCTTCGGCGCGCTCGCGCGGTGAGGCGCGATCCCAGCCATGCCGCACCTTCCAGCTGGTGACCGTGGTATAGGCGATGCCCAGCTCGGCTGCGATCTGGGTGATCGACCACCCGCGCCAGTAGAGCGAGCGCGCCTCCATGCGCTTGGCCACGATCGCCGCGATCGGCACGGCAGCAGCCTGCGCGGCGGCGTCGTCCGATTCCTCGGGCGCGGCGTCCTGGTCGTTCGCGATCTCGGGCGGCAGCTCCATGGGCCGCACGCTATGGGCCTTGTCCGCCGCCGCCTAAGCCCCCGCCGTTGTAACCGCGCGGGTCACAATGCGCGCGCGTTGCGAAGTTGCGCCTGCAAATGCCTGTTGCACCCGTCCAGTCGGCACGTCGCCCCGCCCGGCAGCCGCGAACCGAGATCAGGACGGAGCAAGTACCGATGGCCAAGACCCGTTTCTTTCGCGTGGCAGTCGAAGGCGCCACCACCGACGGCCGCGCGATCGAGCGGCAGTGGCTGCTCGACGCTGCGCAGACCTACAACCGCACCACCTATGCGGCGCGCGTGAACCTCGAACATGTCCGCGGCGTCACCGCCGACGGTCCCTTCCAGGCCTATGGCGATGTGCTCGCGCTCAAGACCGAGGAAATCGAGCTCGACGTTGCCGGCAAGAAGGAAAAGCGCCTTGCCCTCTTCGCCGAGATCGACGCGCTCGATCCGCTCGTGGCGATGAACAAGAAGGGCCAGAAACTCTACTCCTCGATCGAGATCAGCCCGAACTTCGCCAACAGCGGCAAGGCCTACCTGGTCGGGCTCGCCGTCACCGACAGCCCGGCTTCGCTCGGCACCGAGATGCTTCAGTTCGCCGCCTCGCAGGGCGAGAACAATCCGCTGGCCCACCGCAAGCAGGACAAGGCGAACCTGTTCACCGCCGCCACCGAGGCCACGATCGAACTCGCTGACGAAACGCCTGCGGTGAACCCCGATCCGACCGGCATCTTCGCCTCGATCAAGGGCCTGCTCGACGGCTTCACCGGCAAGCCGAAGGAATCGACCCCTGCGGGCGCTCCGGCCGCCGAGCCTGCCGCGACCACCCCCGCCGTCCAGCCCGGCCCCGATGCCGCCGCCTTCACCGCGCTCGGCGCGCTGATCGGCCAGCTGACCGGCGTGGTCGAAAACATGTCGGGCCAGATCGCCACGGTCGCTGCCAGCACCAAGGCAACCGCCGACAAGCTCGCCGCTCTCGAATCCACGATCGAAGCCACCCCGCACGGCACCTATCGCCAGCGCCCGGCCGCCACCGGCGGCGAGGGCAACGGCGTCCGCACCGACTGCTGATCGCCCGAACGTAACCCCCAGCCCGGCCCGCGCCCACCTGAAACCCCGAGGATACCCCACATGCGCAATGAAACCCGGCTCCTGTTCAACGGCTTCGTCAGCCAGATCGCCCTGATCAACGGCGTGCCCGATGCCACCGCCCAGTTCACCGTCGCCCCGGCGGTGCAGCAGAAGATCGTCGAGCGCGTCCAGCTGCAGAGCGAATTCCTGCGGTCGATCAACTACATCATGGTGCCCGAGCAGGAAGGCCAGACGGTCGGCATCGACATCACGCAGCCGATCGCGGGGCGCACCAACACCGCGGGCAACAACCGCATCCAGCCCGCCGACCCGACCGACACCAGCGAGGTCAACACCTATCGCTGCGAGCGCACCGAGTTCAACTGGGCGCGCCAGTACTCGGCGATCGACGCCTGGCGCCACCGCCCGGAATTCGAGACGCTGCTGCGCGATGCGATCCTCAAGCGCCAGGCGCTCGACATGATCCTGATGGGCTGGAACGGCACCTCGGTCGCCGCCTCCAGCAACCGCACCACCAATCCGCTGCTGCAGGACCTCGCCAAGGGCTGGCTCTACAAGATCCGGACCAAGGCGCCCCTCCGCTATCTGAAGGATGGCGCGCTCACCGGCAGCGGTGCGGACAAGATCTACGTCGCCGGCGGCGTCGAGCTCTACAACGAGGTGACCAACAACGTCGCCACCGCGAAGGCCGACTTCGTCAACCTCGATGCGCTGGTCTACGACGCGATCGAGCTGCTCGACGAGTGGCACCGCGACAGCACCGACCTCGTCGTCATCTGCGGGCGGGACCTTGTCCACGACAAGTACTTCCCGATGATCAACAACGCCGGCGACAAGGCGACCGAGCAGGAAGCGCGGGACCGCATCCTGCGCTCGGAAAAGCAGATCGGCGGCCTGCCCGCGATCCGCGTGCCCTTCTTCCCGGCCAACGCGCTGCTGATCACCAGCCTCGACAACCTGTCGGTCTACGAACAGGAAAACAGCCGTCGCCGCCGCCTCGCCGATGAGCCGGAATACACCCGCATCGCCAACTACGACATGGCGAACATCGACTTCGTGGTCGAGGACTACGGCAAGGTCGCCCTGGTCGAAAACATCGTGCTGGCGGCGAAGCCGTAATTCTAAACGCCGCCAAGCCGTAAGGCGCGGCGCCCATGTCCCTGCCGGGTTTGCAGCCCCTGGCCCGGCAGGGACGCCCGAATACCCGAGGGCTGTGACCGGCCATCCTGCGCGGGCCTGCGGGAGCCGGGAGCCAGACAGAAAAAAGCGGTGGCCCGAAGCCGCTTTCCCTGCCGCCGCGAAGTCTTGCCTCTCCCGGCTGATCGCGGCGGCAGGTTTTCATCCCGGAGATCCACGCCATGTCGCTCGCCCGCCGTCACCGTGAAACCATCCTCGCCGCGCAGGCCGCCGGCGCTGCAGCCGCCACCGCCGCAGGCCCCGCGCCGATGCCCGCCGATGGCCCCGTCGCCACCGAGTACCAGACGCTGCTCGCAGGGCTCGGCGTCCACCTTGCCCAGCTGCGCGAAATCCAGGCGACCGAGCGGAAGATCGAAGCCAAGCGCGAGATGGTCGGCAGCTACCGCGCCTGGGTCGACGGCGCGCTCGCCGGCGCGGCCGAGGCGGGCCAGGCCCCGCAGGACGAGATCGTCGCCAACATGCTGATCTGGGCGATCGACCTTGCCGACTGGCCCTGGGCCTTCGCCATCGCCGAACACATGCTGCGCTTCGGCCTGAGGCTCCCCGAACGCTTCACCCGTCATCCCGCCGTCGCCATCGCCGAGCAGGTGGCCGAGGCGGGCCTCGCCAAGGTGCCCGCGATCGACCTCGAAACCCTGCTGCGCTTCGAACGCCTGACCGGCCCGCACGACATGTTCGACCAGGTCCGCGCCAAGCTGCACAAGGCCATCGCGCTCGCCTTCACCCGCGCCGCAGCGGCCTTCGATCCCGGCGCCGACAGCGCCGTCGCCGGCGGCAAGCGCGCGCTGCTGTCGAACGCCCTCGAACACTTCGAACGCGCCCTGGCGCTCGATGCCGGCTCCGGCGTCAAGAAGCTGATCGAACAGACCACCCGCGAACTCGCCAACGCTGCCCCGCCTGCGGCCAACCCGGAGAACTGACGTGACCATTGCCTTGCTGCTCCTTGCCTGCGCGCTCTTCCTTGCCGTGCCCTTCGCCCTCTCCCGCCACGAGCACTTGCGCACCCGGCACCACGACCATCTGATCCAGGGCCATCCCCGCAGCGCCGCGCGCGCCCGGTAACCAACTGCGCCACCCGCGCCGGGGGGCGGGAACGACGATGGAGGCACCAGCCACACCAGCGCCGCGCCCTCACCCCCCACCCTTTCGTAAGGCCCGCCCATGTCGTTCGTCGCCACCCCCGTCCCGCCCAGCTCGCCGCCTTCCTCGGTCGTGCCCGGCGACGGCTTCTGGCCCGACATCGACGTCGCGGCGATGCGCGATGCACTGGCCCTCGGCCCGGGTGTCCCGCACGCCCGCCTGCTCGGCGCGATCGAGGGCGGCTTGCTCGCGGTCGAGGGCCAGCTCGCCGAATGGCGCGCGCGGGCGGAATCGGCAGGCGCAACCAGCCTCGATCAGGTCGAGCCCGACCGCACCATCGCCGGCGAAGTCCGCGCCGTCGTGCTCTGGACCCGCGCCGTGCGCTTCGCCGCCGCGGCCGAGATCGCGGATCTCCACACCGAGATGAGCGCGACCGGCCATGGCGCTGCCGCCGCGCCCGAAAAGCGCCTCACCGCCGCCGACTATCGCCGCCTCTCGACCGAGGCCGTGCGCGACCTGCTCGGCACCTCGCGCTGCACGGTGGAACTGATCTGATGACCACCACCGTCACCGCGCGCCAGGGCGACACGCTCGACCTGCTCTGCTGGCGCCACCTCGGCACCACCGCCGGCGGCGTGGTCGAAGCCGCCTTCGAACTCAATCGCGGCCTGGCCGAAGAAGGCGATGTCATCGCCGAAGGCCGCGCCGTGATCCTGCCCGATCCGCCCGCCAGCGCCGTCACCACCCTCGAAACCGTCAACCTGTGGGATTGATCATGGGCAGCGACCTTGCAGACTGGAAAGCGTTCTTCTTCTGGTGGCTGGCCAGCCTCTTCGCCGCGACCACCGTCGTCGTCGCCAAGCTCGGCTTGCGGCTCTACGGCGCCGCCGGCGATCCGCCGGCCGATCCGGTGCTCGCCGCGCACTGGCAGCGCCGCCGCCGCTACATCGCCTTCGGCGAGATCAGCGCGCTGCCGGCATTAGCGACAATTTCGGTCGTGCTGGTCAGCTACTACCACCTCAACCCCGTCGCGGCCGTGCTGCTCGCCATGGCGCAGGGCTTCGTCGGCTTCCCCCTGCTGCTCGATGGCGCGGCGTTCCTGTTCCGGAAGCGGATCGGCCTGCCGGCCGCTGCCAACGCGGCGCCGAGCGGCTCCCTGGAGAGCACCGATGGCTGATCTGCCCGTCACCGACTTGATCGCGATCACGCTGGCGAGCCTGGGCGGCATGGCCGTCGCGATCGCCCTCGCCCTGCCCCACCACCTGCACTTACGTCGCGCGCACCGCGAGCCCGCCGAATGAAGAAGCCGGCATCGCTGCGCGCCGCCATCGCCCGCCTCCTGCCAGAGGTCGAGCGCGACTATGACAAGCTCGCCATGTGGGTCGAAAAGGGCAGCGTGCGCGGCCGGCTCGGCAACAACCACGGCTTTGCCTGGTCGTACGACCTCACGGTGCTGGCGACCGGTTACACCGACGATCCGACGGTGCTGTTCTTCGTCGTCACCGAATGGCTGCGCGATCAGCAACCCGATCTGCTCGCCCCGGGCGCGGCTCCGATCCCGTTCGAGGTCGACATCAACAGCGCCACTTCGTGGGATGTCACGATCACGCTGCGCCTCGAGGAGTTCGTCGAGGCACTCCCCGGCACCCGGCCCGGCGAGTGGCAGCTGCAGGTCAAGGATCAGCCGGTGCCGCTCGATCCCGACAGCGTACCCTTCGCCGCGCCGCCCGTGCCGGTCGCCTCGATCTGGGCGCACGGCGTGCAGATCGCGCCAGCGCCGGTCGACTGACAATGGAAGCGCCCGCGCTCGAACGCCTCGAGCCCTGGCTCGCGGGCTATATGGCCAGGCTGGAACCGCGCGAGCGCGGGAGGCTGTCGCGCAAGATCGGCAAGGCCCTGCGCGATGCGAACGCCCAGCGCATCCGCGACAACGTGCAGCCCGATGGCAGCCCGATGGAACCGCGCAAGCCCAAGGCCGACAAGCGCGGCCGCCTGCGCCAGCGCAAGGGCAAGATGTTCCCGAAGACCGCGCTCGCCCGCAACCTCAAGGTCCAAACTTCGGCCGAGCGCATCGAACTTGCCTTCACGCCGCTGGTCGCAGGCACCGCAGCGGTGCACCACTACGGCCTGACGGCGCCGGTCGATCCGGCAACGCCCAACTCGATCAAGGTCCGCTATCCCGCGCGCCGCCTGCTCGGCTTCTCGCCGGCGGACATCGAGGCGATCGAGCGGGCTGTCATGGATCACGTGGCAGGGTAGCTGCTGGCGCGCGCTGCGCCACCGGTCACTGCAACCACCGGGCCAGCCCCTGCGCCACCAGCACCGCGCCCGCATCCTTCCCGCCCACGGTGATCAGTGCGCTGACGATGGATCAGCGAGTGCAGGTAGAGGCGAGCGAAAAACCCCGAAAATGTCTCGGCAAGGTGTGCCCTTGCCGATAGAAATGTTAACTCCCGCGATTGTTGAAGCTATGATTGTTCGGGCGTAATCGCATTGAAATTTCCGGAAAGACTCGACAGTTCATCGACGCCGAGTCATCTCACCACGATGCAGCCAGCATTCCATGTATATATCGACGAGGCTGGCGATCCAGGCGTAAAGCCTAAGCTAATCGATATCCCGCATTGGACGGATTGGTTCGTCATTTCGGCAGTCGTGATTTCCTCTGACCGAGAAGCTGAGGCAGTCGACTGGATTCGCGAGATGAATGCCGCCATTCGGCGAAGCACCCCCGCTTCCATTCATTATCGTAACCTGAGCGACACCAATAGAAGGCACGTCTGCAATGTCCTTGCGGAAAAGCCCGCGCGAATATTCGTTGTGGCATCCCACAAAGACACAATGCGGCGGCATTGGAATCCTAAACTTGGTCGAGCCAACGACAAGAAATTTTACAACTGGTGTTTGCGGTTACTTCTAGAGCGGGTGACGCAATGGTGCGCCAGTCGCTCTCAAAAAGCTGGATTGGAGACCCAGCCAGCCCGGATCGTTTTTTCCGAACGCGGGGGCCATGATTACGATGATCTACGAACGTATCTGCGTCGGATAGAAGCGCAGACGCTGACCAAGAGTTTGGTGCTTGACCGTAATAGCATCGCACCAGGGGTGATTTATGAAAGCCTTTGCACCGTGGTTCCTCATGCAAATCTTGCAGGTCTGCAACTCGCTGACATTGCCGCAAGCGCATTCTTCCAAGCTGTTTGTACGGCATTACCGCGACACACTGTTGAACCTGCGCAGGCTCTCATTAGCCGCCTAGCGCGCCAAGGGAGACGCAGGAAGCCCGCCGGATTTGGTCTGATGATGTTACCGTTCGCGCACCAAGGTGAGATCCCGCAAAGCGATCGAGCAATATTCCAATTGGGTGGATACGAGTTCTAGTAAAACGGCGGGCCCCGGCCTTTCTTTCTATCCGGGCTGATAGGTCATCATCCAATGGACGACCGTCCCAGTAGCCGCCTCCCCAGTCTCTGGGTCGTGCGAAAGGTTGCTCCGGCGTATCCCGCCGATCCATCATTACCTTAACCGCAATGATTACGCAAGATTCGAGTCGAGCTTTTGTAACGATCTGTCGCAGCTGCAGGGCTCTTCATAGGATAGCAGCGCTACTGCCACCAGCGGGCGAGGCCCAAACCCACCAGATAGCCACCAGCGTCCTTCCCGCTCACGGTGACGCGGGCCAGACTGCGACCATATTTGTCCTGCCCAAGCCGCTCGATCCGCGCCCGGCCGCCGGCAAGGAACTGCTGCAGCGCGTCGCGCGCGGCATAGCCTCTCGCATAGTCACACCAGGCATAGGCCCGGCGATTGTCCTGGCACTTCGGGCTATCCGGCAGCTCGGGAGCGTCGATGTTGGCGATTCGGATCCGCTCGACCCCGCAGCGGATGGTGTCGCCATCGTGCACCGAAGGGGTGGCGCACAGGGCGGCGCCGGCGGCGAGGATCTGGAACAGGCTCATCCAGTGCGTCTTAACATGCTACTGCCCGGAACGCCGCCGCAAAGGAACGCCCCATGCGAAACGTCATCAACCAGCCACAGCACGCCGCCGCGCACCTCGAGCAAGCCATGGCGCACCTCAAGGCCGCGCTGGTCTATTGGCAGACTAGCGCCAGCGGGCGCGAGGAACTCGACGATATCACCACGCGCCTTGCCATCCTGATCGACGAAAGCGGGCCGCTGCCTCCGATCGCCTGATCACTCCCGCATCACCGGCACCAGGTGCGGCCGTTTGCTGCCGCAGCCTTCGCAGCGCAGGACGCGGCGCACCGCATCGAGATCGCGCGGGAGGTTGCGGCGCTGCATTTCCAACGAGAGTGCCAGCGACGCGATCACCACCGCGCGGCCGCACTGCTCGCAGGTGGCGCGCAGGTCGATCCCATGCCGCGCGTAGTCGCTGATCGTGTCGAGTCGCTTCCAGCCCACGCCCCATGAGAACGAACGTGGAACATTTGCAATGTCGAATTGCTGCGTGGCGGATCAGCGCAGCCGCAGGCGCGTCCCGTCCGCCCTTGATACTGCCATCGCTCGGCGTCGCCAGCACATTGAACGTCACCTGCCCCGGATTGCGGGCGAACACCCAGAAGGTGACGGCAATGCGTACTATATACACATATATGCTTGACAGCCGCGCTCATGATGTGTATCAAATACCCATCAAGAAGGGGGCAGAAATGAAGAGCCGCGAAGTCATCAAGCTGATCGAAGCCGCCGGGTGGCGCGAAGTCCGCCAGAACGGAAGTCACAAGCACTTTCGTCACCCCGAACGGCCCGGAACCGTTACGGTCCCCCATCCCAAAGCCGACATGGCGATCAAGACGCTTCGATCGATCGAACAACAAAGCGGAGTGAGGCTCAGATAGAGCCTCATCGCCATCTATCCACATTCGCTCTTGACCTTGCCTCCGAACATACATATTTATACACACCGCAACAGGAGATGAAAATGACGGCGGTTTTTTATCCGGCGGTTATTGAGCAGGCCGGCGAAGGCTACAGCGTGTATTTTCCCGATTTGCCCGGCTGCACGTCCGCTGGCGCCACCTTGCGCGAAGCCGCGCTTAACGCCGAAGAGGCGTTGTCGGGCCATATCGCCGTCTCCGCCCAATATGGTGATCCCGTTCCCGCGCCGAGCGAAGTCCTGCCCCGTGAACCCGATGCCGCCGCGTGCTTGCTGGTAAGGGCCGAACTGCCGGGCAAGGCCCTGCGGATCAACATCACCCTGGACGAGGGCCTGGTGGCCGCGATCGATCGCGTCGCGCGCAATCGCAGCGGCTTCCTGGCCGAGGCCGCGCGCGACAAGCTGGCCGCCCGGCGCGCGCTGGGCTGACCGTTCGATCTACCGCACCCGCAGGCTTACGCGCGGGCCTTCCTTGCTGCCGTCCGAGCCGCGAACGACCATGTCGAACCGCGCCAGGCCCGGCTTCAGCCCCTTGATCCAGAAGCGCACCACCGTGCCCGCAACCGTTACCCGATCGACCGTGGCGCAGTCGCCGCCCGACAGCATCACGGGCCAGGCCTCAACCGCGGTGGCTCCCTGCGGCAGCCGATTGATCCAGTCGAAGCTGATCGCCTCTTCCTGCCCCACGCCGATCGGCTCGAGGTTGCCGGTGAACAGCGGCTTGTCGCTCGGATTGGTCATGGGTCTATGCCTCGCAGGATGAAGTCGCGCGCGCGGCGCTGCAGGATCAGCACCGGCCGATGTCGGCCAGGAGCCAAAGTGAAATCTCGCAGGTGTTGCGCCAGGACATAGTCGCGGTGCCGTGCCGCCAGCACGAACGCGCGCAACGGCACCGCGAACAACGTTGCCGCCAGCGCCGGGCTCGCCAGTTGATGCCCCAGCGTCACGCTGCCGGGGGTTAGGGCGAAGCGCGCCGCGATCGTCGCGAGCCCGGCCCTGTGGATCGCCACCGCCGCGTCCGGCGCGATTGCATATCGCGCGGCGATCGTCGGCGCTTCGACGGTCTGCGCACTGATCGTCGCGGCCGCCGCGATCGCGATCCGCATCGCCACGCCCGGCGCGCCGAGCGCCGTCGCGTGCGACAGCGGCGCCGCCGCCAGCGCCGAGCGCGTGGCAACCGTCGCCGCGTCGAGCCGCGACGCCTGCGCAACGTCGGCGGGCGCCAATCCCGTCCCGGCCCAGACGGTGGGGCTGGTCAGGCCATGGGCTTGCGCCAGATCACCGGCCGTGAGTGCCGAGCGCGCGGCGAGCGCGGTCACGGTTACCGTGTGCGGGTGCGCCGGCGCCGCCGGCGCTATGGCCGAGCTGGCGAGCAACGAAGCCGCGCTCATCGCATGGGCATGGGCCAGCCCCCCCGGCGCGACCGGCGAAATCGTCGTGATCGCCGGCGAACTCGCCGCCTGGGCGTGCGCTGCCGCCGCCGGCGCGATGGCCGAACCGGCGAGCAGCGCCGCCGCGCTCAGCGCGTGGGCGTGGGCCGCGTCGGCAGGCGCGATGGCCGATCTCGTCGCGATGGCGGGCGCGCCCGGAACATGGGCATGCATGCTTGCCGACGGCGTGATCGCAACCGTCGCGCCACTGAACACCCATCCGGTGTTGTTGCCGCCGTCCGCATTGCCCCCCCCGGTCGGCGCGAGCCAGGTGGCCGCCGGAGAGGCATTGAGATAGCTGATGAAGTTGTTGCTGACGCTGACAGTGCCCGCACCGGTGTAGATCAGATCCTGCGCAGCGCCCGCGACCGCCGTGGTCAGCACCGCGTTGTTGACGGTCCAGCTAGCGACCCGCGTCGCGCTCGATCCGGTGCCCTTGAGCCGCAGCGTCGCTCCGGTGACGGATGCGCTGATGCCGCCCAGCTGCGCTCCGTTCGCGTCGATGGTCGCCGCGGCGCTCGATGCCACCGTCACCGTGACGCCGGAGAGACTTGCCGCCGCGCCGAGGTTGTTGCGCGCCGCGAACAGGTTTGACGATCCGCCCGCAAGTTCGATCGTGCCCGTGCCCGTCGCGGTGACGACGGTCATCGCCGCGCCGGTGTTGTCGGTTATGCTGCCCGCGTCGAACTGCCCGTCGCGCACACGCAGCACGCCGCCCGACCCGAACGCGAGCGTCGCCAGCGCAGCGGCCGAGTTCACTTCGAGGTTAAACGACTGAAAACTGAAGCTCGCGGCCGAGAAAGTGCGACCGGCGAGGGTCAGGACGGCAGCCGGACGAATTGTCGTGGCGCCCGCAATCAGGTCGCTCGCCAGCGTGAGGCCGGTCGAGATCGAGACGGCGCCAACGGTCAGGCCGGACGGCGTCGATATCGACCCGCCGATACCGTTGACGGTGAGGCCTGACGCGGAGCTGTGGTTGCCCAGGACCGCCGCGCCGCCGGCTGCCAGGGTGCCAGTGATCGGGCCAGTGCAGCTCGAAAGGTTGACCGGGCCGACCGAGGCGTTGCAGGTGACGGTACCGCTGGTCGAGACGGTGATGGGCAGGGTAAAAACGCCGGCGATTGAGACGTTGCCGGCGCCCCCGAGCAGTTCATAGCTGCCCGTTCCCGCTTCCGACCCGAACGCTCCGGTCAGGCCAACGCTCGCCGAAATCTTGCCGCCCGAGCCGAAATTGACGACGCCATCGCCGCCGCTACCGACATTCGCGTAAGAAGCGCAGGAAAGCGTAAAGCCGCCCAGCGCTACCGACCCGCTGGCAACGGTGAAGGTGCCCGGCACGGCCAGGTTGCCCGACAGGCTCACACTTGCCCCGGCCACCGTCGCATTCGTGAAGCCGATCGAGCCGTCGAAGGCTCGCGAGCCCGAGGTGTATTGCAGCGTGCCCGCACTCGCGGCGAAGCCGTTGCGCGTCAATGTCCCGCCGATGCTCAGCGTGTTGGTGACCGACAGGTTGCCGCCGAGCGAGGCCGTGCCGTTCACCGTCATCGCCGTGGCGGTCAATGCTGCCGTCGTCGCCAGTGTCGCGCCGCTCAAAATGGTCGCGCTCGCGATCGTGCCCGAGGGCGTCAGCGTCAGCGTGCCCGACGAAATGGTAAGGCCAGCCAGCGCGCCGAACGACTGCGCGAAGCTGCCAGTGGTGGTCACCGATAGCCCCGAGGTGCTGTGCGAACCCAGCGTTGGCGCAGCGCCAAGCGAAATCGAGCCGGTGAGCGCTCCGGTCAAGCCGGTAGTAACCAGGCCGCCGAGCACTTGCGGTGACGATGCGAAGGCCACCGTGTCCGTCCCGCCGCTGACCGTCACAACCGTGCCCGAGGGCATTGCCGGGACAGTTCGGGTGCCGCTCGTCGGCGCCCCTGTCAGGACGACCCGCGGCGTGCCCGTGACCGAAATGTTCGCGGCCACCAGGCTGGGGATACTCGCCGATGCCAGCGAGCCGGTCGTTCCGAACTGAATAGCTAGCGAGGAACTAGGCGCGAGGGACAGGCTCGAAGCCGTCAGACGGAAGCCGGCGAGATTGACCGTGCCGTTGGTGGCCGTGAAGCTGGAGCTTGTCGTAAGATCCCGCGCCAGCGCCACACCCGCCGATGCCGAGTTGAACACGGTCACCGGAGAAGTAATCGTCGGCGTGACGTTGACGCTGCAGGTCGTGCTCGTGTTGCCCAGGGTCAGGCCGCCTGTGTTCGTCCAGGTGACGTTCCCATTGACGGTAAGACCGTTTCGAACCGTGGTCGTACCGGTGCCGGCGAAGGTGATCGGATTGCTTGCGCTGGGCGTCAGGGTAAGGTTCGCTAGGGTCAGCGTCCCGCTGCGAGTGATCGTCCCCGTGCCGCTGTTGGCGTCGACGATGATCGTGTCGCCGGTCGCGGGCACCGCAGCGTTGCCCGCACCTCCGCTGGTCAGGGAAATGTTGGTGTTGCTCGAAGTGCTCAGCGTCCCCGAACCGCCGACCCAGTAATACGTGGCCATAGCCGGTCAGCCTCAGGTCGGAGCCTGGATCTCGTCCTTGAAGGAAGCGACGTCGAACGTGCCGCCGTTCGCCACCGCCTGACTGGCGCAGGTCGTCACCAGCAGAAGCGTCAAGTTGGCGACGTCGAGCAGCGCGACGTGCGTGGCCGTGCCCGCCACGGCGACCGAGTTGCCGTTCTTCGCTGCGACGGTGATCTTGCGACCGGAAACGTCGCCATTGGCAAGCGTAAAATCGCCCGGCGCCATGGCGACCGATCCCAGCGCGAACGTGCTGTTGGCCTGCGCATAAGTGGTCGGCTCGGCGCTGCAGATCGTCATCCGCGTGGTGTTGGCGCGGATATAGGCCAGCGACTGGTCGAGAACGACACTGTTGATCGACTTACCCATGGCGTCAATCTCCCAGCACGCGGGTTTCGGTGCCCGCGAACACGGTCTCGGTATCGATCTCGACCGACCCTGCAGGATATGTGACGACAGGGGCGTCCGCCGTGGCATCGGCTGCCCCGGCGCAAATGAAGTATTCCTCGGCGCGATCGTCCTCGAACGCCAGCGGCAGCCCCGGCAACAGATCGAGCGACCCGTGCTTGAATCGATGCTTGAAATAAACGGCCATGGTCTCTGCCTCCTCAGGCGTCTTGCAGGCACAGCGCGCGCTCGCGCTGGCGGCGAAAAGTCAGGCCGCGCACAGCTCGCAGCGCGCCGTCGACACGCGCCTTGTCCCAGGCAAGCATGGCGTCGCAGCCTTCGCGGATCTGGCCCGCGTTGATCCGGCGCGCGGCGGTGCTGCCGCACCAGGCGCCGACGCCGATGTTGTAGGCAAGGCTGATTGCTGCGGCGCGCGCACGGTCGCGGCCGGGGATCGTCAGGGCGAGGCCCGGCGTGCAGCGCATCACGCCATCGGCATGGCGCACCAGCTCCGCCTCGAGCATCGCCGCGCACTGCGCCTCGCTGTAGCGCTGGCCCATGCGGATGCCCTTGGTCAGGCCGTCGCAGGCGGTGGGGATGCCCGCGATGTCGCGATAGGCTTGAAGGTACTGCTGGCCGCTGACGTGGCGAACGGTGGCAGTGCCGTCGACCGCGATCGTGACGTCGACCTTGCGCCCGCTCTCCTCGCCGGGGATCGACGTCAGCAGCAGCCCGGCGCTGGTCAGCCCCACGAGTGCGGCAAGCGTGCCCTTGCGCAACCTTGGACGGTCAGTTTCGATCGCGGCCATCGACAGCGCGGCTCCGGCAGGAAAACGAAGAGATCACCTCCCATCCCCTGCCGCACGCGCGCCCGGATTTCATCGCCGCCGGGTTGTGGACCTGCGCGTCACAACGTCGTCTGATCCGCCGCTGTTGTGGCGCGTGCCGCCACAACGCGCGGGCGTTGAGCGCGCGAGGGAGGGCCCGTCATCTGCCTGCCATGCCGATCGCATCTGACAGCTTTACAGGGGTCGACCTGTCCCGCCTGCCCGCGCCGGACGTCGTCGAGCCGCTGGACTTTGAAACGATCCGCACCCAGGCGTTGTCGCAATTCGAAGCCCTGTGTGAAGAGGCCGGCATCCCCTTCGACGCGGCGATCGAAAGCGATCCGGTCGTGAAGCTGCTTGAGCTGTTCGCTTGGCGTGAACTGCAGTTGCGCGCTCGTGTCAACGATGCCGCCCGCGCGGTGATGGTCGCCCACGCAACCGGTGCGGATCTCGATGCGCTCGGCGCGCTGTTCCAGGTCGAACGCTGGGTGGTGCGTCCCGCCGATGTCCTTGCCGGCACGCCCGAAGTGCTCGAATCCGACGCCGACTTTCGCCGCCGGATCGTGCTGGCGCCCGAAGGCTATTCGACCGCGGGCCCTGCCGGCGGTTACATCTTCCATGCGTTGTCCGCGTCTCCGGATGTGCTCGACGCTAGCGCGACGAGCCCAGCGCCCGGACAGGTCGTGGTCACGGTTCTTTCGCGCATCGGTTCTGGCGCGGCGTCGCCTGACCTCATCGCAGCCGTCACGGCCGCCTTGCATGCTGAGACGGTTCGTCCGATCACCGACCAGGTGATCGTGCAATCGGCGCAGATCGTCAGCTACGCCATCAACGCGACACTGACGTTTCTTCCCGGGCCGGACAAGGCGCTGGTCGTCGCCGAAGCGCGCCGCGCGCTCGACTCCTACATTGCCGAGACGCACCGGCTAGGGCGGGATGTCATGCGCGCAGGAATCATCGGTTCCCTATTCGTGCCAGGAGTCCAGAATGTGCTCCTGACGCAGCCCTCATCATCGCTGGTGGTCGACCCGGACGCGGCTAGCTGGTGCACCTCGGTTACTCTCACCGACGGCGGCACGGCAACATGACCGCGAGCCTCTTGCCGCCGGGCGCGACGTTGCTCGAGCGCGCGCTCGAAGATCTGGCGGTTGTCAGGCTTGCCGGGATCAACTCCGATCTGCGTCGCTTGTGGTCGGCGCGGCTTTGCCCGCCAAGGCTTCTGCCTTATCTCGCCTGGGGCCTGTCGGTGGACCAATGGGATCCCGACTGGCCGATCAGGACGCGTAGGGCCCGCGTGGCCGACGCTATCGCCGTGCAGCGGCGCAAGGGCACCATTGATTCCGTCCGCCGGATCGTCGCGACTTTCGGCGGATCGATTACGATCAACGAGTGGTGGCAGCAGTCGCCCCCCGGCCCCCCGCACACGTTTTCCCTCACGCTCGAGTTGCCCAGCGATGGCTCCGCAGCGCCATCCTCGAAATTGGTCGATGCAGTGATCGCCGAAATCTCTGCGACCAAGCCACTGCGCAGCCACTTCGATTTCGTGATGGCTCAGACCGCAACTGGCGCCATCGGCTTGAGAGCGCTCGCCAGACCGGTCATCGGCGCCAGACTTCAGATGATTTGCCCAGCAGCGGGATCTTGATTCCATGGCCCTAGACCTCATCATCACTGACGCCGGCCGCGCTGCGTTGATCAACGCAGCGAACACCGGCACGAATGCCGTGACCATCACCGAAATCGGGATTTCGGCGACCGCTGTGACCGCGGCGCCTGCCGCAACTGCGCTGCCTGGCGAAATCAAGCGCCTCAGCTCAATCGGCGCGGCGCACGTCGCTGCGGACAAGATCCATATCTCGCTGCGCGACGACAGCGCCGACGCCTACGCGCTGCGCAGCTTCGCCCTGTACCTTGGCGACGGCACTCTCTTCGCGCTCTACGGGCAGACGGCGGCTATTCTTTCCAAGACCGCCCTTTCCACTGCACTGATCGCGATCGACGTGGCCCTCGCCGATGTCAGCGCCGCAGCGATAAGCTTCGGCGCAACCAACTTCACCGATCCGATCGCGACTACCTCGACCCCCGGCCTCGTCGAACTGGCCACCCGTTCCGAAGCGGCGGCGGGCGTGATCCCCGACCGCGCGGTCACGCCCGATACGCTGGCCTGGGCGCTACTGCGCCTCCTGATCGGCCAGGACGGATCGGGGTCCGGGCTCGATGCGGACCTGCTCGACGGCAAGCAGGGCGCCTATTACGCCGACATCGCCGCGCGGCTCGGCTATGACCCGGTCGACAAGGCTGGGGACATCATGGCAGGGCCGCTGTCGCTACCCGGCGACCCGACGGCGAATGCCCATGCTGTTCGGAAAAGCTATGTCGATGCGCTGGTCACGGCGGCCGCCTCACTCGCGCGGCTGCTTACTGTCGATGGTTCGGGATCCGGCCTCGATGCCGACCTGCTCGATGGTCAGCATGGCGCTTTCTATCGTGATCTGGGCAATGCCCTTGGCAAGTTGCCCGACGAGCGGCTGTCCGGGAATTATAGCCAGGTCGCGAGCCTCGCTGCCGCCGGGCGGCTCCAGGGTCAACTGCGCCACCTTGATGGCTATTTCGAGGTCTTGCCCTACAACGAAAGCTACGACGACGGATCCCGGGCGCACGCATTCTACGATGGTAATTCGCGCGTGCTGCGGCTCGGCGGAAGAGACGGCGCCGGCGCGCTCACAGCGATCGCGCTGGCTATTGGTGGTGCCGTCGTATGGCACGCGGCGAATGATGGCTCGGGGTCCGGGCTCGATGCGGACCTGCTTGACGGCAAGCATGCCACCGCTTTCGCCGCCGCCGCGGACTTCAGCACCGGCAGCAACGCGCGCGGCCGCTGGTGGAAATCCCCCGACGGCGCCGGCGGCTCGGTAATCGAGCAGCAGGGCAGGCTTGCCGGTCGCAGCGGACAGGGAACGCTTACCCTCACCTTCCCGATCCCCTTCACCGATACCGACTATGACCTGCAGATGACCGCCATCATCCCTGGCGTCGGAGACTACGACAACTATCCGCAGGAGGTTGACGGCACCCGCTCTGTCAACGGCGTCACGATCTTCCTGCAGGACCCATCCAGCGGCGCCAGCGGCGAGAACGCCGGCGTGCGCTGGCGCGCCAAGGGCTACTGAACAGGAAGGAACGGCAAGTGAAGATCATCATCGGCAAGTTCGACCCGGGCGCCGGCACTGTCCCTGTAACCTTCAGCGACGGCGAAAAGCGGCACGCGCGCGATGTTCGCGCTGTCCTCGTCAACGGCCAGTACGATGCCGACGCCACCCGCGCTCGCATTGACGAGGTGGGAGCGGGCGTCGTCGAGAAATGGGCGCTCGGCCTGCTGTGCGATCCCTCATTACCGGAACCGGACGCGCATCCCGCCGCGGAATAGCAGCTCTGAAGCTGCGATTGTCCTGGGCGTGGTTACAATGCTGGCCTCTCGCGCCGCGCTCTCGCGCGTGGCTTTGATCCTGCTGTCATGCGCACGCCCGAAAGCACCCCGACCGACCCCGACCAGCTGATCCGCTTCGGATCGGTCGCCTCGGTCGATCTCGCGGCGGGGCGCTGCGTCGTCACGATCGACGAAGAGGGCGCCAGCGGCGACGCCACCACGCCCCCGATCCGCTGGATCGAACCGCGCGCCGGCGCCACCCGCACCTGGTCGCCGCCCAGCGTTGGCGAGCAGGTCGTGCTGCTTTGCCCGGCGGGAGAGATCGGGCAGGCGGTCGCGCTGCGCGGCGTCAGCTGCAACGCCTACCCCCCGGCCGGCAACAGCCTCGCCGAGCTGGTGCGCTTCGATGATGGCGCCGTCTTCAGCTACGACCCCGAGGCGCACGCCTTATCGGTGAAGCTCCCCGCCGGAGCCACGATCGAGGTCGACGCCGACGGCGGCATCGCGATCAAGGGCGACATCGCCCTCACCGGCAAGCTCACTGCGAGCGATGACGTCGCCGCGGCCGGCAAGAGTCTCAAGAGCCACAAGCACGGCGGCGTGCAGACCGGCACAGGCCAGACTGGCGCGCCGCTATGAGGATCGGGGCATGACCGGTCTTACCGGGATGGATCGCGCCAGCGGCAAGGCGCTCACCGGCGACCAGCACCTGGTCCAGTCGATCGGCGACATCATCACCACGCCGCTCGGCACGCGTCTGATGCTGCGCGATTACGGCTGCCTGCTGGCCGACCTGATCGATCGGCCCGCCACGCGCGCGAACCTGCTGCTGTTCGCCATGGCCGTGGCGCTGGCCATCACGCGCTGGGAGCCGCGCGTCACCGTGCGCCGCGTTACCTTCACCGGAGATTTCGCTTCCGGCCAGGCATCGGCCGTGATCGAGGCGAACCGCACCGACGTCGCGGTCAACGCGTTGACGCGCCTGACCGTCCCCCTCTCCCGCACATCCACCTGACAGGAGCCGCATCATGCACGGCATCAAGACCAATATCCTTACTGCCGGCACGCGACCGATCGCGGCCGCCGCCACCGCCATCATCGGGCTCGTCGGTACCGCGCCGGCCGCAGACAACGCTATGTTTCCGGTCGGTGCGCGCGTCCTCGTCACCAATATCCGCCGTGCCCTTTCGAATATCGGCGCAACGGGC
The DNA here is from genome assembly GCF_020179475.1 of Novosphingobium huizhouense. Taxonomy (GTDB): domain Bacteria; phylum Pseudomonadota; class Alphaproteobacteria; order Sphingomonadales; family Sphingomonadaceae; genus Novosphingobium; species Novosphingobium huizhouense. The sequence goes on from NZ_JAILXZ010000002.1 coordinate 231,873, forward strand.
ACGCTGCCTGCCGCCCTGGCCGCGATCGCCGATCAGGCCGACGCTACCGTCGTCCTGGTTCGGGTCGCGCCGGATCCGAACGCCGGCGCGCAGGACACCAACACCATCGCCGGCGTCAACCAGCTGCTCGGCGCGGAAATGGCGCTCGGCTTTCGCCCCAGGATCATCGGCGCGCCCGGTCTCGACACCGCTGCAGTCGCCTCCGCCCTCGTCGTGGTCGCGAAGAAGCTGCGCGGCATGGTCTATGCCCGGGCGATCGGTAACACGGTCAACGCCGCTTCGAATTACGCCGCGCAGTTCGGTGATCGCGAGCTGATGTTGATCTGGCCGAATTTCACCGGCAGCTTTGCCGGCGATGCCGTCGCCAGGGCCATCGGCCTGCGCGCGCAGATCGACGAGCAGCAGGGCTGGCACAAGACGCTGTCGAACGTTGTCGTCGCCGGCGTCAGCGGGATCGCACAGGACGTCAGCTTCGACTTCGAAGGCGGGGCGTCTGATGCCACGACGCTCAATGCCGCCGGCATCACCACGCTGGTGCGCTTCGGCGGCGGCTTCCGTTTCTGGGGCAACCGCACGCGCAGCGACGAGCCGCTGTTCGCCTTCGAAAGCGCGACGCGCACGTCGCAGATCATCGCCGACGAGATCGCCTACGGCCTCGCCTGGGCGCAGGACAAGCCGATGACCGCGCGCCTGGTGCGCGACGTGCTCGACACGATCAACGCGCGCCTGCGCAAGCTGGTCAGCACCGAGCGGCTGATCGGCGCGAAGGCCTGGTACGATCCCGCGCTCAACAGCGCCACCGATCTCGCGGCCGGCAAGCTGGTGATCGACTACGACTTCACCCCGGCCGCGCCGCTCGAAGGGCTCGAGCTCAACCAGCGGATCACCGACCGCTACTACGCCGACCTCGCCAGCCAGATCGCGGCCTGATCCCCGCAGACATCGCCGGCCACCCTCCCCGCACTGAAATTCGAAAGGCGAAACAATGGGTTTCCCCAGCAAGCTCAAGCAGCTCGATTGCTTCATCGATGGCCAGGGCCACCTCGGCACGGTCGAGGAAGTCGAACTTCCCAAGATCGCGCTCAAGACCGACGACTGGCGCGGCGGCGGCATGCTCGGCCCGGTCGATATCGACATGGGCCTCGACAAGATCGAGATGGGCGTCACCATGGGCGGCCTGATCGAGGCCGCGATCCGCAGCTTCGGCGCCAGCGCCACCGACGCCGCGCTGGTGCGCTTCGCCGGCGCCTACCAGGATGACCAGACCGGCGCCGTCCGCGCGGTCGAGGTCGCCGTGCTCGGCCGGCTCAAGGAAATCGACTGGGGCAACGCCAAGACCGGCGACAACACCAGCCACAAGTACAAGTACGGCTGCAGCTATTTCCGCCTCACCGTCGATGGCGTGGAATGGATGGAGATCGACATGATCAACATGATCTTCCGCGTGTTCGGCGCCGATCGCTACGCCGAGATCCGCGCAGCCATCGGCGGATAACGTCATCAGCAATTGGCGGGCGTTGGGGTTGGGGGATCCCGGCCGCGCCCGCCTGCCCAACTTCCTCCCGGTGGCTGGCGGGCGCGCCGGGAGGGAGACCACCAAGGCCCGCAAAGCAAGGCCCGCACCATGTCCGATACCACTGCTGCGCCCGTCGCGGCCACCACCACCGAAACCGTCACCCTCAACGCGCCGATCGAACGGCAGGAAGGCCCGGCCGTCGCTGCGCTTTCGCTGCGCAAGCCCAAGGCAGGCGACCTGCGCGGGCTCAACATCCAGTCGCTGATGACCGGCGATGTCGCCTCGGTCATCACGCTTCTGCCGCGCATCGCGCAGCCCTACATCACCGCACATGAAGCCGCCGCGCTCGAGGCCGAAGACATCGCGGAGGTGGCGGGCACGATCATGGGTTTTTTCATGACGGCGAGCCAGAAGGCGGCGATCCGGCAGGCACTCGGGGGCTGAAAGTCGAAGGGCTGATCGCCAACATCGCCGCCGTGTTTCACTGGCCCCTGTCCGAACTCGGCGCGATGTCCCTGCCCGAACTGCTCACCTGGAACGCGCTCGCCATCGACCGCTGGAACGCCATGAACTGCGCCGAATAGGATCCCTGCCCGATGTCCGACAACAAGCTTTCGCTGATCGTTTCGTTCGTCGGGCAGGACAAGCTGTCGGGCGCGATCAAGAACATCATCGGCCTGGGAAAGAGCGGCGACCAGGTGCTGCGCGGGATGTTCCGGCAGGCGCGCGACCTCAAGGGCCAGATGGCCGATGTGCGTTACGAGATCGCCAAGGGCACCGGCAACGTCACGGCGCTGATCGACAAGGAAAAGCAACTCGCCGCCGCGCTGGCCAAGGTGAACGATCAGATCGACCGGCAGAAGGGCTTGAACAGCTTCGCCGCCGACACCCGGCGCATCGCCGCGCGCGGTGGCAGCCTGCAGGACAGCGGGGCCAGCAACGTCGCCGGCGGGCTCGCGCTCGCCGCGCCGCTGGTGCTCGCGACCAAGGGGGCGATGGACTTCAGCTCGGGCATGGTCGACATCCAGCAGAAGGCCGCGCTCACCAATGCCGAGACCGATCGCATGGCCGGCAACATCCTCGCCGCCGCCAAGGCCACCCACCAGATGCCCGAGGATCTGCGCGGCGCGGTCGATATGCTGGCGGGCTTCGGCATGGATCCCCGGCAGGCGCAACAGATGGTCAGCCCGATCGGCCGCGCCGCCACCGCCTACAAGGCCGAGATCGGCGATCTCGCCGCCACCAGCAATGCGAACTTCGCCAACCTCAAGGTGCCGATCGAACAGACCGGCGCCGCGCTCGACATCATGGCGGCGGGCGGCAAGGCCGGCGCGTTCGAGATCAAGGACATGGCCCGCTTCTTCCCGAGCCTCACGGCGCAGATGCAGGGCCTTGGCCAGTCGGGCCTCGGCGCGATCAGCGACCTTACCGCGGCACTGCAGATCGCCCGCCGCGGCGCCGGCACAAGCGAGGAGGCGGCGAACAACATCGAGAATCTGCTCGCCAAGATCAACGCAAAGGGCACGATCGACGCCTTCAAGAAGAACTTCGGCGTCGATCTGCCCGCGGCGTTGAAGCGCGCGGCCGCCGAGGGCAAGTCCCCGCTCGAGGCCATTGCGGCGATCACGCAAAAGGCGACTGGCGGCGACCTGTCCAAGCTGTCCTTCGCGTTCGAGGACATGCAGGCCCAGTCGGCCGTGCGCGCGCTGATCCTCAACCTGAAGGATTATCGCGACATCCGCGATCAGATCGGCCGGAGCGGCGGCACCGTCGATGCCGACTTCGCCATGCGCGAGGCGCGTGACGGATCGGTCAACGTCAAGTCGATGCTCGGCGCGCTGCAGACGCTCGGGATCGTTGTCGGGACCAAGCTGCTGCCGCTGCTGACGCCCGCGATCCAGCACCTAGCCGCAGGGGCCGAGGCGGTCAGCAGCTGGGCCCAGGCAAACCCGCAGCTTGCGCAAACGCTCGTGACCATCGTCGCCGCGTTCGTGGCGGGCAAGGTCGCCCTAGGCGCGTTCCAGTTCACCTTCGGCGGCGCGCTCAAGCTGATCGCCAGTTCGCGCACGATCTTCACCACCGCCTCTACCGCGTTCGGCGTGCTGCGCACCGCGGCGATCTTCCTCGGCAAGGGCGTGGCGCGCGCCGGCGCGATGATGCTTGCCAATCCCATGGTGCTCGCCATCACGGCGATCGTCGTCGCGATCGGCGTCGCCGCCTACCTGATCTATGCCAACTGGGACAAGATCAAGGCGGCTTTCGCCCAGGGCAAGGCGTGGGTCATGGGCGTGCTGCAGTCGATGCCCGGCCAGTTGCGCTCGATCGGCTCGATGATGATGCAGGGCCTGCTCGCAGCGATCGATCCGTTCGGCCTCGGCAAGAAGCTGGTGATCATGGCGCAGAACGGCATCGCGCAGTTCAAGGCCTTCCTCGGGATCAAGTCGCCCTCGCGCCTGATGATGGAAATGGGCGGGCATGTCGCCGGCGGCCTCGCGCTCGGCCTCGATCGGCACGGCGCGCGCCCCGTGCGCGCCATGGGGCGCATGGCCGCAGCGGTGGCGGGCGCAGGCGCGATCGGCCTGTCTGCCCCGGCGCTCGCGGCGCCTGCGGCAGGCGGTGCGGGCGGTGGAAGTCCGATCACCATCCACATCCACCAGCTCCCGGGCGAGGACGCCAATGCCCTCGCCGATCGCGTCGCGCGCCTGCTCGAACAAAGGCAGGGCAGCGCCCGGCGGCGCGGCCTTACCGCCGACTTCTAGGAGTACGCTTCATGCTCATGGCCCTCGGCATGTTCGTCTTCAGCACCGACACCCTTTTGCCCGACGGGATCGACCGCGACCGCGACTGGCGACACGAACGCGCGGCGCGCTTCGGCGCGCGGGCCGCCAGCCAGTTCACTGGCCCTGGTGACGATCGCATCGTGCTGTCGGGCTCGCTGGTGCCCGAACTCGCAGGCGATTATGGCGCGATCGAGCGCCTGGCCGAGATGGCCGAGCAGGGCGAAGCCTGGCCGCTGATGAACGGCCGCGGCGAAGTGCTCGGCCAGTTTACCATCGACCGGCTGTCCGAGCGCAAGGGCAACCTCATCGATACCGGTGCGCCGCGCCGCACCGACTTCACCCTCGAGCTGAGCCGCGTCACATGAAGCGCGCGGCGTCCGCCTTCGTCGAGGCCCGCCCGGCCTGGCGTGTCACGCTCGATGGCGCGGACCTCACCGCGCGCTTCGCGCCCCGCCTGATCAGCCTGCGCCTGCGCGAAGGCACCGGCGAGGAGGCCGACGAAGTCGAGATCGTCGTCGACGACAGCGACGGCAAGTTCGCGCCGCCCAAGGCGGGCAGCGAGTTGACGGTCGAGCTGGGCTGGGAGCGCGGCACCGAGGTCCGCGTCGGCCTGGTGCCGAAGGGCATCTTCGTCGTCGACGAACTCAGCTGGTCCGGGCCGCCCGACCAGATCACTGTCACCGCCCGCAGCGCCGACTTCAAGGGCCCGATCCGCACCCGCAAGACGCGTACCTTCAAGGACACCACCGTTGGCGCTCTGATCGAGCAGCTGGCGGCGGACAACGACCTGGAGCCGCGCTGCCACCCCGATCTGGCCGGCAAGCCCGTCGCCGCTGCCGAGCAGCACAACAAGCCCGACATGGAGCTGCTGCGGGACCTCGGCCGGCATTTCGATGCCACCGCCACGGTCAAGGCCGGCGCGCTGATCTTCGCCCCGCGAGGCAGCAGCACCAGCGCCACCGGCCGGCCGATCCCCGCCGTCACCGTCCGCCGGGACCAGTGCAGCAGAGCCAGCTGGCGGCGCGCCCAGCGCGAAAAGGGCGAAGGCGGGGCAGAGGCGCAGTGGCACGACCAGGACGAAGGCAAGCGCAAGACAGTCCAGCACGGCACCGGCAACGCCAACGCTCCCCGTCGCCGGTTGAAGCGCGTCTATGCCAGCGAGGCCGACGCGAAGACCGCCGCCCAATCCGAAGCGGCCCGGATCAAGCGCGCGAGCGCCTCGCTCGAACTCGAGCTCGCGTTCGGCGATACCGCCATCGCCCCCAGCACCCCTGTGACCGTCGAAGGGTTTCGCGGCCACATCGATGGCCAGAAGTGGCGCGTCGCCAGCGCCGAGCACAGCATGGACGCGCGCGGCCTGAGCACCCGGCTAACCCTTGAGATAGCAGGTTGATTCACGCGCGGATCGTTACACCCTGCGCGCGTCACCGAACGACATGAAGCCCCCGGCACTGCAATGCCGGGGGCTTCTTTGTTACTTCGTTGGGGGCTGCTCCGCTGGAGCTTCGATATCCACTAGGCGCCAGCTCAGCCCGTCCCTTTGAAACACGAGAACCGGGGGATGGTCGGCTCCCGACGGCACGGCACGAAAGCGTTCGATGCCCTGATGCTCGATCTTCCAATCGACTTCCTTGCCGGTTTGCTGCGCCCCGCCGCTGTCCTCTTTCAAACGGCCTTTCTCGATCAGCGTCTTGATGCCATCCGGCGTGACGATGCCGTCGATCAGGCCATCGACCATCGACATCGCCAACATCGCGCCGAACGCCGCAAAACCATTCGCTTCGCCCTTGTTCTGATCCGCCAACTCACCGGCAAGCTTGGCCTTGAATTGCGACTTCAGGGAATCGCGGATCTTGGGAAAATCCACTCGCTCCTGTAATTCCTGTTTGTCGCCTTCCTTCACGGCATCGCGCAGGCTCGCCATCGCCATCCCCGGGGACAGTGTATACCACCCTGTGAAGAACAGCGCGGCAGCAGTAATTCCGCCGAAAATCCATTTCTTCATCTCGCCCCCTTCAATCCCAAAGGTTTGTGGTAGGAACCTCAGGCGGATAATCCTTCTTCGCCGGCGCTCTGCATGCCGCCAACTTCGCGTCGAAATCCCTGACAAGTCCCGTGCGGGCGACGGGCGGGATCGGACCGGCGGCGGATTTTCCTGCCATCCTCCCGGCCTCAATGGCCTTTGCGCAGGCCTCGCTTACGCCGGTGGTGTAGCTTGAAGGGTCGGTGGGATCTGCGCCCTCCTCCAGCTTTGGCTGAGGTACGCGACAGGCAATGGCAGCCGCTGGCAAGTCGTTATGGACGGCCTGCGCACATGCGTCGATCGGCGATGCCGCGCTAGCCAATAGCAACAGTAACATCATGGTCCCCTTTCGATGTCCTATTCGCAGGCGATGCCATCGCCATCGCGATCAAGCTTTCGGGAATAGCCCGGATCTCCCGCGCGAATCGGCGCGGCGCCCGCAGCTCTTGCCGACGAACAGTTCGGGTAATAGGCGTCGTCGCCCCCGCCCCGCGGTCCGCCGGCAGCGCCGCCGTGCGCGCGCCGGCGGCTGTTTCCCGTCGCGCCGGACTTCCGGCCCTTAGCCTGCGCCGTTGAAATGGTGGCAGAAAGCGCCATTCCAAGAAATCCCGCAACAAATGCTCTGCGGTTCATCGTGCTGGCCCGCCTTCCGGGTGGTCATAGCGAAATGGCAACTTGAAAAAGATCAACATGGTATGTCCCCTTCTACTGCGCCCGAAGGGAAAGCGCCCGGCATTTGGCCGGTTCACTGCCTGCCTCTAATCCAAATCGACAAGCACTTGAACCGATTCGATTATTGCCAGTTCGTCCAATAATTGTAACAAAACCTTTCGCAATTCGGGCCTTAATTTCCTAAACTGCTCAATGATTTGCAGTTCCTCGTTACTAACAGGGTCGATTGCCACGGTCTTTTTCCGCAAATGTGGAGTGACTTCCACAAATGCTTCAGGAAAAACCCTTACAAATCTTGCAAAAGAGTTAATCGCCGGCGCGGCCGAGCGACCTCGTCAGGCGCTCGATGGTCTCCCGGTCGGCCGGCGACAGCCGCCGCAGCTTGCGCAAAAATTCGGTTTCCTCGGGCGTCATGTGTGGCCCCGGCGGCGGCGCATCGGGCGACGGATCATCGATTTCACCCGTCAGGTATGCGGTCGTCGTCTGCAACACCTGCGCGATCTTGTGCAGGTATTTGCTGCCGACCTTATTTCGATGGATCAGCGAGTTGATCGAAGATTGGGCCACTCCGACCCGTCGCGCCAGCTCGGACTGCGACATGCCCAGCAGCTCAAGCCGTGCAGAGATTCTCTCGCCCAATGTCATTGGCGCTAGCCTATCGGAAAAGTAATAGGGAGCCATAACGTTTTACCGCTTGACCGGGTTAACGCTTTTTCTATAGATGCACGTATGGGTGAAACCTTCCCTCCTGTTGCGGCTCTCGCTAACGCTGTCGAAATCCTCGGCGGGCAGTCGGCCACCGCGCGCTTACTCAAGGTCTCTCAGCCCTCGGTCTGGAAGTGGCTCAATGGTGGCGGTCGTCTTCCTGGCGAGCACGTCCTCGCGATCGAAGCCGCCACCGGTGTTCCGCGCCATCACCTTCGCCCCGATATCTACCCCGCCGATCTCGGCCCCGGCCCCGCCTGGAGGCCTGTGTTTCGCGGCGTAGACCTCGGCCTCTCGCCCGTCACTTGCGAACGCGCCGCCGTTTCGCACCGCCCCACCTTCGACCGGCCCGCCTTCGACCGGCCCACCTTCGACCGGAGCCCCGCGTGACCAAGCGTCGCGAACCGCTCACCTACCAGCTCACGCTCACCCGCGTTGCCGGGCTGATCGGGTGGGATCGCGTCGCGCATATCTGCGGCGTGCGCGAACGCGCCGCGCGCAACTGGTCCGAGATGGAGACCGAAAGCGAAATCCGCATGATCGACGCCGAGCGGCTCGATCGCGCCTGTCTCGAACACGGCGCCACGATCGCGCCGTTCTACCACCTCTACGGCGAACGGCTCGGCATTGCCGCCAACCTCCATTCCGCGCCCGGCATGGCGCGCGCCGCCGCCTGTGCCGCCAAGGAAAGCGGCGAGGCGGTGGCCGCGCTGATCGATGCGGTCGGCTCGAACGATCCCGCCGTGCGCCGCCGCGCCCGCGCCGAGGCCGAGGAAGCGATCGAGGCGCTGCGCCACGCGCTCGCCGCGATCGACAAGCACGAGAAGGAGGGCTGAGCGCCATGGGGGGGCACTTTCCCATTGCTGGCTTCGAAGGAACCGAGGTTCCCGGCGATGCGCTCCTCATGGGCGCGCAGCCTTCGCGCACCGGCAAGCTGCGCTGCCCCCATTGTCGCGCCGTGGGCGACAAGCGCAGCAGCCAGTCGGTCAGCGATACGCACCGCGTGATCCACTATGCCTGCAGCAACGTCGCCTGCGGCCACACCTGGCGCGCCAGCGAGAGCTACGAATACGGCCTTTCGCCCAGCGCCATCCCCGATCCCCGCGTCAACCTGCCGCTGCGCCCCATGGCGCGCCAGGACGTGCTCGAAGCCATGGCCGCGCGCGATCCCGCGCAGCCTGGCCTGTTCGATCCCAACCCGATTGATCCGCCGCCGCTTCCACCGCCCGAAGCGCCCGGCTGATCCGATCTTCTGATCGCAGCCTGACCTAGCCCGCCGAAAATTCAACCGCCCGCGCCGGACCTCGCTTCCGGCCGCGGGAAAGTCTTGCCCGAAAGGAATTGCCGATGCCCGCAACTGCCCGGCCGCGTTCCGCCGCCAAGCCGCCCGCCGTCCAGCTCCTGTCGTTCGAATGCAACGGCTGCGGCGCGATGCACCAGTCGCCCGATGCCAACGTGCCCGTGGGCTGGTCCACCCGCGAAGGGTCCGCCTGGTGCGGCGATTGCACCCGCGCCGGCATCCCGCAGCGCACCTTGCGCGCGCCCGGACGGAGGGCCGCGTGATGGGCGCCGGTCGCAGCTACCTGTGGGGGCAGGAATACACCGAAGGTCTTGCCTCGGCGCGCGCTTGGCGCATCCGAATGAAGCCGTACTTCGATGCGCTCTATGGGGCTGAGGAAAAGGGCAAAAGCGACCTTCGGCAGGGGATTACGCCCGCCGCACATGCCGTTCTCGACATGCTCGACGAAGCCCGCCCGCGCTGGTTGCGCGCTCCTGCCGGCCGAGCCGACCACATCAACAACGTCCGCGCCATGCTCGAACCGGCAGGGCGCCTGCCCGATGCTGTGATGATCGATTGCGTCCTGGCGAGCGCAGCACACCTGATCTTCTGCGCCGAGCAGATGCTCGCTTTTCGCGCGCAAGAAAGCGCTGCGGCATGAACCGTCTGCTCACCGCCGCGGAGATCGCCGAGCAGCGCCGCCTCGACGAACTCGAACTGCAGATCGACCGCAACCGCGACGTCGCACTCACCGGCGCCGAAATCGCTGGCGTGCTCGGCTTCACCGCTGCCTTTGTCGTGCTGCTCTGGATGGGGGCCGGCTGCGCCCCTGCCCTGTGCCCGGGGCTTTTCGCATGATGCGCGAGGGAGACCAGGGCGGCCTGCGGCACGCCGCCTGCCGCCTGCTCGCCGGCCCGGCCGGCATTGTGGCGCTGCTTGCCACAAGTGCACTCGCTGGCGCCGGATGGGGCTGGGCGTCGATCTGGCTTGGGGGCTTCTGATGGGACGCCAGATGCCGATCGCCCACCAGCGCCAACGCCGCGCGGCCCTCCTCGCCCTGCAAACCCAGCGCGCGCTCGCCCCGGCCGAGTCCGACGAACTCGCCAGCCTCGAGCACCGCGCCTACATGCGCGACTGGCGCGCCCTGCAGCGCGCCAAGGCCTACGCTCGGCGGAGGCCCGCGCTGTGAGCCACGCCAAGCCCACGCTCGGTTATCCGAGCCGCACGGCAGCTGTCGCCGCCTTGCAGGCGCAAGGGCTCAGCAACGGCGATATCGCCGCCAAATTGGGCATTTCGACCAGCACGGTCACCGCGCTCAAGGGGAAGGCTAGCAAGCCCTCCACTCGCCTTACGAGCGAGCAGATCGATGATCTGGTCGAGCGTCGTGAGCGGGGATGGTCCTACCAACGCCTTGCCAGAAGGTACGGCGTTTCGCCCGGTGCAGTGCACTACCAGTGCCTTAAGCACGGTGCGATCTCGCCTCGCCAGCGTCGCCACCCTGTGCCGACCGAGCCTCGCGTTGACGGTGTCCGCGCGGGCAAACCGCAGCGCCGTTTCACTGCCGACGAAGATCGCGCGTTGCTGGCGTTCGAGGCGCAGGGCCTTTCCTATGCCGAAATCGCCCGCCGGAGCGGCCGTGCTCTTACATCGGTCCGCATCCGCTTGATGACCCTCGCGCTCCACGAAGAGATCCCGACCTTCCCATCGGGAGCCGCCGCGTGACTGCCCCGGCCTGGAAGCCCGCGCGCTGCGCCTGCGGCGCGCTGCATCCCACCTTCTCGCTCGATGGTACGCGCGGACCATGGCGCTGCCGTGCCTGCCATGATCTCGCCGCCAATCCGCCGGTGCAGGAGCAGCTGCTGTGAGGGGCGCCCAGAACTGCTCCACCGCCGTCATGCAGCGCCGCCTGCGCGACGATGTGCCCGATCAGCTCGATTACTTCCCCACGCCGCCCTGGGCGACGCGCGCACTCTGCGAATTCCTGATCGAACGCTGCAGCGAACCGCTCGACATGTTCCGCGCGTGGGAGCCGGCCTGCGGCGAAGGCCACATGGCGCGCCCGCTCGCCGAGTACTTCGAGAGCGTCACTGCCACCGATGTCTATCGCTATGGCGACGATCACGGGATCTACGACTTCCTCGGCGATGCCCCGAGATATTGCGAGGCCGACTGGATCATCACCAACCCGCCCTACAACGTCGGCGCGCGGTTCGTGGAAAAGGCGCTCACCCGGGCGCGGCGCGGCGTCGCCATGTTCGTGCGCAGCGCCTTCACCGAAGGCGAGAGCCGCTACCCCGATCTCTTCGCACCGCCGGTCGCCCCGGCCTACGTGCTGACCTTCAGCGAGCGCGTGCCGCTGCTCAAGGGCCGGCTGATCCGGAAGGGCGCGCCCGATCCCTTCAACCTCGATGAAGATGGCAAGCCGCGGAAGGTCAGCAGCGCCACCAGCTACGCCTGGATCGTGTGGATGCCGGGCTGCCACGACACCCGGCACCGCTGGATCGCCCCCGGCACCTTCAAGCGCCTCGATCGGCCGGGCGACTACCCCGCCTACGCCCTCCCCCTCTCCACCGCCATGGAAGGATCCTTGCTGTGATCACCAACAGAAAGCTTGTCACCCTGCGCCGCCTGCAGGTCGCCTCGGCCGCGCTTGCCGTGACCCTGCTCGCCCTCGCCCTCGCCGGCTGCGGCCCCGATCGCGCCAAAGTTGCGCGCGACGTCGAAGACTACGGCTTCACCGACGTCCGCATCGGCGATCGGGAATTCTGGCGCTGCGGCAAGGATGATTCCTGGGGCTTCCGCTTCACCGCAGTGAACCCGCTCGGCCGCGAAGTGCACGGCGTCGTCTGCGGCGGCGCGTTCAAGGGCGCCACCGTCCGCATGACGGGAGGCGCAGCATGAGCAAGGTCTTCGTCACAACCTATGAGGTCATTGGCGACCTCGATCTGCTCAACCTGCACTATGCTGCAGATGAGGCAGCCGTTGCTGCGCATTGGGCCTATGTCGAAGGCATCGGCGCCAGCGGCTTCCGGCCCAGCCAAGCCGGCGGCGTGGCCTCGGTCTTCTTTGAAACTCTGCCTCAAGGCTGGCGAAAGATTGGCGCGGACAAGGGGCGTATCGAAGCCGTGCCCCTGAAGAGCACCAAGGTCGGCAAGGCTGCTGCGGCGACGATCGCCGACCTTCCGCGGAAGCCCAAGGCCAGCGCTCTCGCAGCAAGCTATGGTTACAACCCCCCGCTGTGCGCGATGGACGGGACTTACATCTACTTCCCGAGCGAAATTCAGGTGCTGCATCCTGTCAAGCGCACCTTCCTGCGCTTGCCGCGCTTCCCCGAAGACGGCTTCGAGCCTGATGAAACGCGGCTGCGGGCGGTCCCTGAAAGTGAGCTGATGGCCGCGATCGAAGCGCACAACGCCGAGGTCAATCGCCTGCGCGAAGGCGGTGCGGCGTGAGCGACCGCACCAAGATCGAATGGGCCGACGCAACCGTCAACGCAATCGACGGCTGCAGCGTCACCAGCCCCGGCTGCACCAACTGCTATGCGATGAAGCAGGCGCATCGGGTCGATGCGCGGCGCGGCCTGACGGTGCAGAGCAAGGGCGGCATGGTCTGGACGGGCGTGACCCGGTTCAACGAGAAGGCGCTCCTTCAGCCGCTCAAGTGGAAGCGCCCGCGCCGCATTTTCTGGAACGCGCACGGCGACACCTTTCACGACAGCGTGCCAGACGAATGGATCGACCGCATCTTCGCCGTCGCCGCGCTGACGCCGCAGCACACGCACATGATCCTGACGAAGCGCAGCGCCCGGATGCGGCGCTACGTTGAGGACCGCGCGATGACCGGGGCAGGTATCCTGATCGCTATGGGCGATCTGTGCGACCTCTCCGTCAATGACCGTTGCATCAAGCTGCTCGGCATCGACGAGCGGACGACGATGGACAAGGCCCGTCCGCTCCCCAACGTCTGGCTAGGCGTCTCGGTCGAGGACCAGGCGCGCGCCGACGAGCGCATTCCCGATCTGCTCGCCACCCCCGCCGCCGTGCGCTTCCTGTCCTGCGAGCCGCTGCTCGGGCCGGTGGATTTGACGGCAATCCCTTGGCCGGAACACTGGCCGCGCTGCGAATGTCTGCAGGGCGACCCTCGTTACGACGCGCTCGAATCTTCGGTCTATTGCCCAGGCTGCTGCGAAGGACCGGAGGCGATGGATGCACCTGCGGTCGACTGGGTAATCGTCGGGGGCGAGAGCGGCCCGAACGCCCGCCCGATGCACCCGGATTGGGCGCGGTCCCTGCGCGATCAGTGCGCCGACGCTGGCGTGCCGTTCCACTTCAAGCAGTGGGGCGAGTGGGCTCCGATCTGCGAAATGACCGAAAAGCTGATCGACGGATGTTACCACCCGGCACCCGAGCGCGATCCTGAAGCATCGCGCCGGTGCAAGGTCGATCAGTGTGTTCTGCACGCCGATGGCGAGCGCTTTGACGGCCGCGCGATGTTCGAGCTCGGCGCCTTTCTTGCCGGTAAGCGCGCGATGACCATGATGAAGGTCGGCAAGCGAACCGCCGGTCGCCTGCTCGATGGCATCGAGCACAACGAGATGCCCGAGGTGCAGCCATGACCTGCACCGTCGTCGAGACCGGCACTGGTACGCGGGCCATCGTCTGCACCAGCGGCCGCGCCGCGCGCTGCGTCAGCTGCGGCAAGCGCGCACCCCTGCTCTGCGATTGGAAGGTGCCAAGCCGCCGCTCCGGCACTTGCGACAAGCCGATCTGCGCCAGCTGCACTCACTCGCCCGCGCCGGGGAAAGACCTGTGCCCTGATCACGCTTCCCAATGGCGCCAGCGACAGGAGAGCCGCCATGGCTAGCCGCCGCGCCCTTCCCCTCGCCCGCCGCTTCCGCGCCGCCCGCGAAGCCTTCATCGCCGGCATGGAGCTCGGCGTCACGCCGGCTCGCGCCCGCGACATCATGCGCGAACGCGAGGCCCGGCAACGCTGGGAAGCTGCCGATCGCCGCCTTGCCGAGCGCGCTGCCGCGCGGCCGCGCCCGGCCCCGTCCTTTGCCACCCCTGAACCCACCCCCACCAGCGCCGACGAGAACCGGCCCTGGTGGCTCGATCTCTGACCCGCCGAGGAGCCGCCCCATGAATGCCCCCACTCCGCCCGAAACCTTGCAACCCGATGTCTCGGCCGAGTTCGAGAACATGGACGATTACGAGCTGGCCAAGGCGCTGGTGCTCCACCACGCCAAGGCCTCCACCTCATGGCTGCAGCGCCAGCTCGGCATCGGCTATAACGCGGCCAGCAAGCTGATCGAGCGCATGGAAGCCGAAGGCGTCCTCGGTGCACCCGATCATGTCGGCCGGCGCGAGATCCTCGCATCGATCACTGACGCCCGGCGGATCGAGGCTGTCGCCGTCGCGCTGCAGGAACGCGGCGCCCGGATCCGCCGCGCTGCCGATGGCACCGCGCAGCTCACCATCCCGGTCGAACTGCCGACCGGACGTCGCAGCGCCGACGATCGCCTGCGCCTCCTGATCGAACGCATCGAGCGCCTCGAGGAGGAAAAGAAGGGGATCGGGGACGACATCAAGGATGTCTACAACGAGGCCAAGGCCACCGGCTACGACGCGCGCCTGATGCGCGAGATCGTGCGGCTTCGCAAGATGAAGCCCGACGATCGCCGCGAGCGCGAAGCCATCCTCGAAACCTACAAGTGCGCGCTGGGTATCGACTGATGGCCAGCCAGCCCCACGACAGCAGCCCCATCGGTGCCCCCGGCGAGTATGGCCATATCCAGGTGAGCCCGCTGCTCCGCAAGCCCGAGGTCATCCGCCAGACCGGCCTCAGCGACGCCACCATCAACCGCCTGGTCAAGGCCGACAGCTTCCCACGCCCTCGCCGCATCGGCCTCCGCGCGGTCGCCTGGCTGCAGAGCGAAATCGACGAATGGAAGCTGAGCCGCCCACCCAACAACGCGTGAATTCAGGGGGCACTCCCGGGGGCACTAACGACCCCGGGGAGGTCAAGATACACGGTTTTCCGGAGTGCAAACGGATGAAGTTCGAATTCCACCCTGTCCGCCACAATCGCCTTCGATTTCGCAGCTGCGAACGGTTAATCGATGTCGGTCACATCATTTTAATAGATAGCCTTGCTCCCGATCCGGGACGAAATTTCCCTAATCAAATCGAGCCATTAGAGATTTTCATGCGGGGACGGGCGGACGTTAGCGGGTAAATTCAATCTTGCATTTTGCACCATTCTGGCAGGATATGGTTCTGTTATGTAATTCGTTACGTTGCACTGCGCAGTGACAGGGGGCCCTTCAATGTTCAAGCAAACCGTTCGTACGTGCCTTGCGGCCGTACTTGCTACTGCCCTTGTCCTGCCGGGCGTCGCCGTTGCGGGCGAGACTCGCTCGGGCGCCTCGTTGCCGGCGGCGCCTGTCGCGTCCAAGCTTCACCGCTCGCTCGCGCCGCTCAAGGGTCAGCGCAGTGCGCAAGCCGGAAGCTTTCCATACCTGATCGTTGTAACTGTCGTCGCCGTAGGCCTCGGGCTGTTCTTCGCGGTGAGCGATGGCGGTGACGAGGAACCGACCAGCGCCGGCTGAACCGGCGACCATCACATCCGTGAGGGCCTCCCCCACTCGATCGGGGAGAGGCCCTTCTTCGTATCAGCGACAGCGCACGTTGCTGCGCCCGCTGCTGTCGGCCGCTGCGCCGACGGCGGCGCCGCCGATCGCGCCGATGATCGCGCCCAGCGGCTTGCTGTCGCCTTGCGCGATCAGCGCGCCGGCGGCAGCACCGGCAAGCCCGCCGACGATCAGGCCGGTCGAGCCGTCCGAGCGGCGGCAGTAGTAGCGGCCGTCGCGCCCGCGATAGACCCGGTCGTTGTAGGTCAGGTAGCGTTCGCGGTAGCGCGGGTTCTGGCGATAGTAGCGATCGGCGTAGTAGCCGCCGTAGCTCGGATCGGGGCTGTTGTAGTCGTAGCGCCCGTAGCGATCGTAGGCGTTGCGATCGTAGTATCCCCAATCGCCGGCGTAGCCGTCGCTGGCGTAGCCGGGGCGGCTGCCATAGCCGTAGGTGTCGGTGCAGGCCGTCGTCAGCGTGGCGGCGGCGAGGGCGGAAAGCATGAGGGCCTTGTTCATGGCGCCTGCTCCTTGGGCTTGAGTTCGGACGCAACGCCGCGCCCGGTGCAGCACGGCAATGGATGACCCGACGGCGGGTTCCCGCCGACCGTTCAGCGCAACGTGACGAATATCTCCGCAACGAGACGCCACACCCCGGCGCTTTCCCGCCATTTCGCGCTGTAGAGACCGCCGGCGAGCAGCGTCCCCTCCCCCGCCACGGTCCCCTCCCAGGTCCCCTGTTCGAGCGCGATCGGCGCGATGGCGGAGGCCGTGACGCCCTGCGTGGTGCGGCGGTAGATCGTCCGCGGCTTCGCCGCGAACTCGCGCTTCCAGGCGAGGAGCTGCGCCTTGCGCCCGGCGATGACCGCGCTGTCGCTGCCGGTGACGAGCACGACGCCATCGGTCAGCAGCGGGCCGATCGCCGCGAGATCGCCCTGCTCGAGCGCGCGGTTGAACGCCGCTCGCGCGCTCCGCACCGCGAGTTCGACGGCCACTGCGCTCATCGCTCGCAAACCCGATTCGGGTCAGCGGGGTTGACGGGGTTTACACAGTCCAGGGACAAAATTCCGGGCCCGTCCCGGCCGCCTGCCGGCCTTCGGCAAAACCACGCGATTTCAGGGAGGAGCGGACCAACCATGGCGCGCTTATAGCGCCGCTCCAGCCTGTAGGACAGCGCCGGTTTTTGTTGTGGGCGCAACATGCGTACGCAATATGCGTCAATCGGGCGCATGGTGGACCCGCTGGCGAAACCAGTCGGCCAGTTCCTCCTCGGAAAGCTCCCCGGCGGCGAGCGCCTGCACCGCCGCCACGGCCTCGATCGCCACGAACGTGATCTCGACCCCGTTGAGAACAAGGAAAGTGCGCGCAATGACCCAAGCCGTACGCTTGTTGCCGTCGGTGAACGGATGGTTCCGAGCGATCCCGAAAGCATAACCGGCGGCCAGCCTGCAGAAATCGTCTTCCCCGTAATCCCACTGGTTGCGCGGCCGCGCGAGCGCGGATTCCAGCGCCCCCATATCACGCACGCCGCTTGGGCCGCCATGCTCGGCAAGCTGCCGGTCATGAATGGCAAGCGCTATCCGGCCGTCAAGCCAGACCGGCTCCAGTCGTAAGGTCACGGGATACTACTTCGCCAGTTCACGCAGAATGTCGCGATCTTCGCGCATCACCCGCTCGGCCACTGCCATCTTCTCGGCAAAATCAGGATCGGCCGCGGTGATCCGGATACCGTCCGGACTTTCGGTGACGTAAAGCGAGTCGCCCACCCCCACCCGCAGCCGCGCCAGCAGTTCCTTGGGCAGGACGACTCCGGCCGAGTTGCCGATCCTGGTGATCTTGAGAGGGGCGTTCATACGGGCGTTATAACGCAGCGGGCGGGCGCGAGCAACCGGCAAGCTCGCGCGGACCGGCAGGCAACTGGGGGCGGCAACCATCGTCGTGGCGCCGCCCCGTGCGCCGTGCGTCAGTCGTGTTCGCGACCGCCCGAGCCGATGTAGAGTTCGCGGCCCATCTCGTCGTACTTCGCGCTCATCGCCTTCATGCCCTCTTCGGCCTCGGCCTCGCTGGCGACGAAGCTTGCGACGGGTGCGTTCTGCTTGGCGGCGAATTCGCGGACTTCCTGGCTGATCTTCATCGAGCAGAACTTCGGCCCGCACATCGAGCAGAAGTGCGCCGACTTGGCGCCTTCGGCCGGAAGCGTCTGGTCGTGGTACTGTTCGGCCGTATCGGGATCGAGCGACAGGTTGAACTGGTCGCGCCAGCGGAATTCGAAGCGCGCCTTGCTCAGCGCATCGTCGCGCACCTGCGCCGCCGGGTGCCCCTTGGCGAGGTCAGCCGCGTGGGCGGCGAGCTTGTAGGTGACCACGCCGACCTTCACGTCGTCGCGATCGGGCAGGCCGAGGTGCTCCTTGGGCGTGACGTAGCAGAGCATCGCGGTGCCGTACCAACCGATCTGCGCCGCGCCGATGCCGCTGGTGATATGGTCGTAGCCCGGCGCGATGTCGGTGACGAGCGGCCCCAGCGTATAGAACGGCGCTTCGCCGCAGGCTTCGAGCTGCTTGGTCATGTTCTCGCGGATCTTGTGCATCGGCACGTGGCCGGGGCCTTCGATCATCACCTGAACGTCTTCCTTCCAGGCGCGCTTGGTCAGTTCGCCCAAGGTGTAGAGTTCGGCGAACTGGGCTTCGTCGTTGGCGTCGTAGATCGATCCGGGGCGCAGCCCGTCGCCCAGCGAATAGGCGACGTCGTAGGCCTTCATGATCTCGGTGATCTCGTCGAAACGTTCGTAGAGGAACGATTCCTTGTGATGCGCCAGGCACCACTTGGCCATGATCGAGCCGCCACGGCTGACGATCCCGGTCATCCGCTTGGCGGCGAGCGGGATGTAGGGCAGGCGCACGCCGGCGTGGATGGTGAAGTAATCGACGCCCTGTTCGGCCTGTTCGATCAGCGTATCGCGGAAGATTTCCCAGGTGAGATCCTCGGCCACGCCGCCGACCTTTTCGAGCGCCTGGTAGATCGGCACGGTGCCGATCGGCACGGGGCTGTTGCGCAGGATCCATTCGCGCGTGTCGTGGATGTTGCGCCCCGTGGACAGGTCCATCACGGTGTCTGCGCCCCAGCGGATCGACCATACCATCTTGTCGACTTCGGACGCGACGTCCGACGCGACGGCCGAGTTGCCGATGTTGGCGTTGATCTTGACGAGGAAGTTGCGGCCGATCGCCATCGGCTCGCTTTCGGGGTGGTTGATGTTGCTGGGGATGATCGCCCGGCCGCGCGCCACTTCGTCGCGGACGAATTCGGGCGTGACGTAATCGGGGATCGAAGCGCCCCAATCCTGCCCGTCACGGACCAGCGCTTCCTTGGCCTGCTTGCGGCCGAGGTTCTCGCGGATGGCGACGTATTCCATCTCGGGCGTGATGATGCCCTGGCGCGCGTAGTGCATCTGGCTGACATTTCCGCCCGCCTTCGCGCGCAGCGGGCGCTTGACGACGTTGGGGAATGCGGGGACGCCGGCCGAGCGGTCCGGGCCCTTCAGTCCGTTGTCCTCGGGCTTCACCGCCCGGCCTTCGTAATCCTCGACGTCGCCGCGCGCGAGGATCCAGTCGCGGCGCAGCTTGGGCAGGCCGGCGGCGATGTCGATGGCCGCGTTGGTGTCGGTGTATGGGCCCGAGGTGTCGTAGACGCGCACCGGCGGTTCGCCGCTCGAAGGTTCGAGCGAGATTTCGCGCATGGCGACGGTGAGGCCGGGGAAGCGGGCGCTTTCCACGTGGATCTTGCGGCTGCCGCGGATCGGCCCGGTGGTGACGCCGATTTCCAGCCTGGAGTTGATGTCGGCCATGCGCGTGTCCTCTTGAAAGGCGGACGGACCGAGCGCGGGTGAAGCCGGCCCTTCCCTCCGCCCGTGCTAACGGGTTCAGGTTCGACGGGTCGGGCTGCGTGACCAGCCCCTCTCAGCCGTTCGGTCCTCGCGATCGCTCAACGATGAGCGCCCGCCCGGACCCCACTGGCTCCCCGGGGTATGCCTCCTTCTAGGCCGCGGGCGCCGCAGGGGCAACTGCCTAGAAAGGCGAGGTGTGAATCCCTTTAATGAGAATGATTCCTAATTGCATTGACTCTTGAGAATCACTCGCATTAAAGCCGCCGCCATCACCGACGGGAGTTCAATCGTGCAGTTTCGTTCCAGCCTCCTTGTTACCGCCGCCCTCTCCGCCCTCGCGTCGTGGTCCGCCAGCGCCCATGCCGAAGAGGCGAGCGAGGCCGAGCGCATCACCGTGATCGGCCGCGCCGCGCAGCAGGTTTCGACCGGGGCAACGGGGCTGCCCCTCACCATCTTCGATACGCCGCAGGCGGTGACCGTGGTGGACCGCGCAGCGCTCGATACCTTCGGCCTCGACGAGACCAACGAGGTGCTGCGCTATGTCACGGGCGTGAACGTCGAGCAGGCCGAGACCGACCGGACCTATTACAACGCGCGCGGCTTCGACATCAGCGACGCGATGGTCGACGGCATCGCGATCCCAAATTTCTGGGGCCCGACGATTGGCGCGGTCGATACGGTGGCGTGGGATTCGATCGAGGTGATCCGCGGCGCCAATGCGATGATGGCGGGCGTGGGCAATCCTTCGGGCACGATCAACTACCACCGCCGCCACCCGACCGGCGAACGCCACGTTTCCACCGAACTCTCGGCAGGATCGTGGGGCAAGGTGCGCGGCGAGTTCGACCTCGACACGCCGATCACCAGGGATGGGCGCTGGGCGATCCGCGTCACCGGCGCGGTGCAGAACGCGGATTCGTACCTGCGCGATTATCGGTCGAAGCGGTCGGTGGTGCAGGCCGTGCTCGACGGGCAGATCACCGAGACGCTCAAACTGTCGGCGGCTTATATCCGGCAGTCCGGCACCTCGCGCGGGGTGCTGTGGGGCGCTCTGCCGTTGCAGGATGCCGCTGGCAACCAGCTCGAATGGGACACCGGCGCTTCCACGACGCAGGACTGGACCTACTGGAAGCGCACCGACCAGACCGCCTATGGCGAACTTTCGTGGGAATTCGCGCCGGGCTGGACCGCGCGCCAGCACGTGACCCGGCGCGTGTCCGACGAACCTTCGCGGCTGTTCTATGTCTATGGCGCGCCCGATGCGGAGACCGGCGCGGGGCTCTATGGCTATCCCGGCGGCTACCTTTCGACCGCGCGGGGCTGGATCTCGGACAGCTCGGTGCGCGGCACGTTCCGCCTGCTGGGGCGCGAACAGGCGATCAGCTTCGGCGCCCAATATACCGACGCGAGCTTCGGCTATCTCAGCTATCCGGTGCCGACGACCGATCCGGCCTGGGGTGCGCTGCCGGGCGACGTCGACAGCTGGAACGGCACCGAAGTCCCCTACCCCGCGTTCGGCGATGCCGTGGTCAGCGCGCGGATCAAGGACCGCCAGTGGCGCCTGCGCGCGGCGACCGACCTGTCGCTGGCCGAGCGGCTCAACCTCGTGCTGGGGGTGAATTACCTGAACGTGCGGACCGACGGGTTCACCTTCGGGGTGAGCGCCGGGCGGCGCGAAAGCGGGGCCAATCCGTTCGTCGGGCTGACCTGGGGCGTGGTGCCGGGCGTCAACCTCTATGCGAGCTACAGCGGGATCTTCTCGCCGCAGAAGGAAATCTCGACCGCGCTGACCCCGCTGGGATCGGCGAAGGGCAAGAGCTGGGAGGGCGGCGTGAAGGCGCAGACCGCGGACAAGGCGCTGTTCGGCTCGATCGCGGTGTTCCGCTCGGAGCAGTCGAACCTTGCCGAAGCGGCCGGCTTCGACGCCACGCTCGGCCAGACGCTCTATCGCGGGATCGACGTGCGCAGCACCGGCGTGGAAGCGGAGGTAGGCGGCAACATCACCTCGAACCTCAGCGTGCAAGGCGGCGTGACCCACCTTTCGATCAAGGACAAGGGGGGCAATGCCGTGCGCACCTATGTGCCGCGCACCACGGCCAACCTGCTGGTGCGCTGGAGCCCGGTGGAGAAGGTGCACCTGGGCGCGGGGCTGCGCTGGCAGGACGATGTCTCTATCACCAACGCGCTCGGCACGATCCGGCAGCCGTCCTATGCCACGGTGCAGTTGCAGGCGGGCTATGACCTGACCGAAAACGTGGCGTTCAACGTCAATGTGGCCAATGCGACCAACCACAAGCACCTGACCAGCCTGTACTGGGACCAGGCGTTCTACGCCGCGCCGCGCAGCGTGCTGGGTTCGGTGCGGCTGTCGTTCTGATGACCGGGCTGCCGGGGCGCCCGTTCTGGGTCATCGCGCATCGCTGGGCCGGGCTGTCGCTGGCGCTGTTCCTGGCTGTGGCGGGCCTTACCGGCGCGCTGATGCCGTGGATCGAGGAGCTGGAGGCGCTGACCGCGCCCGAGCTGCACCTGTCGCAGACACCGGGCACGCCCGATCCGCTGGAGATCCGGGCGCAAGTGCTGCGGCGCTATCCCGGCGCTGCGGTGGATTTCCTGCCGTTGACGGTGGAGCCGGGACATTCGTTGCGGCTGCACCTGCACTGGCTGGATCCCGTGACCGGTCTGGAGCGCGAACACGGGCCAGGCGTGCCCGATTGGGATGACCTGTTCCTCGATCCGGTGACCGGCACCGAGCTGGGTCGCCGCGAATGGGGCGACATCGGCCAGGGCGCGAAGAACCTGATGCCGTTCGTCTATCGCCTGCACTACACGCTGGCGGCGGGCACGGCCGGGCTGCTGGTGATGGGGGTGGCGGCGATCGTGTGGACGATCGACTGCTTCGTCGGGTTCTTCCTCACCCTGCCGCCCCGCGCACCGGGCGCGCCGTTCTGGACGCGCTGGCGGCCGAGCTGGCAGGTGCGGCGGGGCAGAAACGCCTACAAGCTGAACTTCGACCTGCACCGCGCGGGCGGGCTGTGGCTCTGGCCGCTGCTGCTGGTGTTCGCGTGGTCGAGCGTGTCGTTCAACCTGCCGCAGGTGCACGCGCCGGTGATGAAGCTGTTCGGCGCCGAGGACGTGCGCGCGGTGTTCGTGCGCAACGCCCTGCCCGCGCCGCGCAACGCGCCGAGGCTGGACTTCAGCGCCGCGACGGCGCGGGGCGAAGTACTGGCGCGTGATCTGGCGAAAGAGCACGACCTGACCCTGCGCAACGATGGGGAGCGGTGGATCTGGCACGTGCCGACGAGCGGGCTCTATGTCTATGGCTTCACCACCAGCGCCGACATCGGCGAGCACGGCGGCGGCACCCGAATCGCCTTCGACAGCGACAGCGGCGCGGTGCGCGGCGTCGAACTGCCGAGCGGGGCGAATGGTGCCAACACCTTCACCAATTGGCTGACCGCGCTGCACATGGCGCAGGTGTTCGGTCTGCCTTATCGCGTGTTCGTGAGCGTGCTAGGGCTGGCGGTGACGATGCTGTCGGTAACGGGCGTGGTGATCTGGATGAAGAAGCGGTCGGCACGGGCCGGACGGCGACGCAAAACCGTGCCGCGGTCTCGCCCGGCGCCAAAGCCCGCTGGACTTTAATTGGCCGATTAACGATAGTCCCGGTCAAGGCCGACCAGAATCGATGCGGCCCTGGGAGACACTGTCATGGCATCTGTCGTTTCCTCGCAGGAAACCGCGCGCAATCCCTACGACGTCAGCGTCAACGCGCTCTATACCGAGGACACCTGGCGCGAGCCCTTCGCCTGGCTGCGCGCCAACATGCCTGTCAGCCTGCGCGAGGAGAGCCCGTTCGGCGCCTACTGGTCGGTGGTCACGCACGACCTGATCCAGAAGGTCGAGCTCGACACCGAGACCTATTCCTCGTCGTGGGAGCGCGGCAACATCACGATTGCCGACAACGTCAACGACAACCCCTTCCCCAACTTCATCGCGATGGACCCGCCGGTCCACACCGCGCAGCGCAAGGTCATCGCGCCGGCCTTCGGTCCCAGTCAGATGGTCAAGCTGGAAAAGCTGGTGCGCGAGCGGGTGACGATGCTGCTCGACGCGCTGCCGGTGGGCGAGACGTTCGACTGGGTCGACAGCGTTTCGATCCCGATGACGCTGGGCATGCTGCTGATCCTGTTCGACATGCCCTTCGAGGAATGGCCCGACATCAAGCGCTGGTCCGACTGGGGCAGCGGCGTTTCGGAAGACAACCTGAACGACGATTATCGCGCCGAGTTCCTGGTCCAGATGGGCCAGATGCTGGAACGCTTCGACCGCGAGCTGGAAGCCCGCCGCAAGGAAGCGCCGCGCGACGACCTGCTGAGCCGGATGGTCCATTCCGAGGCGATGGGCAACCTCACCCCGCCCGAGCGCATCGCCAACATCGCGCTGCTGATCGTGGGCGGCAACGACACCACCCGCAATTCGATGAGCGGCCTGGTCGAGGCGCTGCACAAGTATCCCGAGCAGCTCGACAAGCTGCGCGCCGACCCGACGCTTGCGGTCAATGCCGCGCAGGAGATCATCCGCTGGCAATCGCCGGTGACCCACATGCGCCGCACCACCACGCGCGCGACCGAGCTTGCGGGGCAGCACCTGCCCGAAGGCGCCAAGGTGGTGCTGTGGTACATTTCGGGCAACCGCGACGAGACGGTGTTCAAGGACGCCGAGCGCTTCGACGTGACGCGCGACAATGCCCGCCGCCATGTCGCCTTCGGGCACGGCATCCATCGCTGCGTCGGCGCGCGGCTCGCCGAAGTGCAGATCACCGCGCTGATCGAGGAGATCGTCGCGCGGCGCTGGCGGATCGTGCCGCAGGCCGCGCCGACCCGCCTTGCGAGCCCCTTCCTCCACGGCTTCACCGCGATGCCGGTGAAGATCGAGACCGACTGACAACCAGCCATAACGTTACGGGAGATTTGCGGCCATGAGCCTGCCGAAAGTGTGCATCATCGGCGCCGGGTGTTCCGGCTTCACCACCGCCAAGCGGCTCAAGGACTACGGCATTCCGTTTGACATCTACGAAGCCTCGGACGACATCGGCGGCAACTGGTACTACAACAACCCCAACGGGGTTTCGTCCTGCTACCAGAGCCTGCACATCGATACCTCGAAGTGGCGGCTGGCGTTCGAGGACTATCCGGTGCCGGCCGACTGGCCGGACTATCCGCACCATGCACAGCTGCTGCAATACTTCCACGATTACGTCGACCACTTCGGCCTGCGCCCGTCGATCCGCTTCAACACGCGGGTGGAGAAGGCAAAGCGGCTTTCGGGCGGCGGCTGGGAGGTGACCCTGTCGACCGGCGAGACGTTACGTTACGACGCGTTGGTGGTGGCGAATGGCCATCACTGGGCGGCGCGGATCCCTGAGTATCCGGGGCACTTCGACGGGCCGCAGATCCATTCGCACCACTATCGCACCCCGTTCGAGCCGGTGAACTGCATCGGCAAGCGCGTGCTCGTGGTCGGGCTCGGCAATAGCGCGATGGATATCGCCAGCGAGCTGTCGCAGCGGCCGATGGCGCAGCGCCTGTTCGTTTCGGCGCGGCGCGGCGTGTGGATCTTCCCGAAGTACTATCGCGGGCAGCCGCTCGACAAGAACCCGGCCCCGGCGTGGATGCCCAAGAGCCTGCGCCAGTGGCTTGGATCGCGGATGATCAAGAACCTCGTCGGCCGGATGAGCGACTACGGCCTGCCCGAGCCCGAGATCGAACCGTTCGAGAGCCACGGCACCGTGTCGGGCGAGTTCCTGCTGCGCGCAGGATCGGGCGACATCGTGATGCGCCCCGGCATCGAGCGGCTCGACGGCAACGCGGTGGTGTTCACCGACGGCACGCGCGAGGAGATCGACGTGATCGTCTGGGCGACGGGCTACGACATCAAGTTCCCGTTCTTCGACGAGCCTTCGTTCTGCGCCGATGCCGACAACCGTCCGCCGCCGCTCTACAAGCGGATCATGAAGCCCGAGGTGCCCGACCTGTTCTACATGGGCCTTGCGCAGCCGCTGCCGACGCTGGTCAACTTTGCCGAGCAGCAGTCGAAACTGGTCGCGGCCTACCTCGCGGGGCAATACGCGCCGCCGTCCGCCGACGAGATGCACCAGGTGATCAAGGCGGACGAGGAATTCTACACCGGCAGCTATTACCAGGCGCGCCGGCACACCATCCAGCTGGACTTCGACCACTACGTCCGCGCGCTCAGGAAAGAGCTGGAACGCGGGGCGAAGCGGGCGGCGGCGAAAGGCAATGCGCTGCCCGTCCCAGCGCGGGCGGCGGTCGCCGAAGCGGCCTGACCGCCTTCGCCAAAAAGAAGAGGGGCGAGCCTTGCGGACCGCCCCTTTTTTCTTGCGTAACGTGACGGTTATTCGGCGGCTTCGAGCACCTCGGCCGCGGCGGGCTGGTTGTCGTACCAGAATTCCGGTCCATCGAGGTCGATCGCGGGGATCGCGTCCTTTTCGGCCCAGTAGTTCTGGTTGTGGCGCCACACTTCGTTGTCGCCGCGCTTGGGCAGCTTGTCGAGATCGCGGATCAGGTAGTTCGGGTTGAAGTTCTCGGTCTCGATCCAGGGCAGGATTTCCATGTCCTTGTCCTCCGGCCGCAGCTTGACTTCGACCTTGCGGGCGCCGCGTTCATCCATGTGGTGCAGCAGGCGGCAGACGAAATCGCCGAGCATGTCGACGCGCAGGGTCCACGAGGCGCGGAAGTAGCCGAACACCCACAGCATGTTGGGAACGCCGGTGAACATCATGCCGCGGTACGTAACGGTGTCGCCCCAGTTGATCTTCTGCCCATCGACCTCGAACGGGATGTCGCCCAGGACCTTGAGGTTGAAGCCGGTGCAGGCGACGATGATGTCGCCGTCGACCGCCTCGCCCGAGCTGACGACGAGGCCGGTCTCGGTGAAGTGGTCGATGGTGTCGGTGACCATCGTGACCTTGCCCTGCGCGGCGAGCTGGAACAGGTCGGCATCGGGGCAGAACGCGAGGCGCTGCTGCCACGGGCGGTACTTGGGCGTGAAGTGCGGCTCGAACTGGAAATCCTCGCCGACATAGGCGCGGACCAGCGCGCGCAGTTCCTCGACGACGACGTCGGGCTCCTCGACGCAGCGCTTGTCCATCACCGCCTGGTCATGCATCACCTGCATGCGCACGATGCGGTGCACGGTCGGCTCGTCGACCCCGATCTCGCGCAGCCGGTCGGCCAGTTCGTTCTGGTTGGGGTGGCAGAAGAAGTAGGTGGGTGAGCGCTGCACGACCGTTACGTGCGCCGCCTTCTGGGCGAAGGCGGGGACCACGGTGGCGGCGGTCGCGCCCGAGCCGATCACGACGATGCGCTTGCCTTCGTAGTCGATGTTCGGATCCCACAGCTGGGCGTGGACGAAGCGGCCCTTGTAGGCATCGAGGTTCTTCGCTTGCCATTCGGGCGGAATGTAGGGCGTCTCGTGGTCGTAGTAGCCCTGGCACATCCACAGCAAGGTGGCGGTGAAGACGTGGGACTGCCCGTCTTCGGTGCGTGCCGTAACGGTCCACAGGTTGTCCGCGCTCGACCACGAACAGCCGGTGATGGTGTGGCCGTAGCGGATGTGCTGGCCGATGCCGTTTTCCTCGATCACCTCGCCCATGTAGTCGAGGATCGCCTGCGCGCTGGCGATCGGCGCGTCGGTCCAGGGCTTGAAGCGATAGCCGAAGGTGTAGAGATCCGAGTCCGAGCGCACGCCGGGGTACTTGTGCGTTTCCCAGGTGCCGCCGAAGGTGTGCATCCGCTCGAGCACCGCGTAGGTCTTGCCCGGGCACTGGTCCTGCAGGTGATAGGCCGATCCGATGCCGGAGATCCCTGCTCCGACGATCAGCACATCGAAATGCTGGGCCTGATCTGCTTGTGCCATATCGCTCTCTCCGGTCGGTTATCGCGTGATAGCGGCGTTGTGCCGTCTGCGTTGTCTAGGACACCTTGACCAATATCAAATCGAAACCGGATTCGGCAGGCATTTTCGTTGACCGAGTAAAAAACCGCATCGAGCCCTCGCCGGCCCTGCCCTTTGGTGCCCGCGCGCCACCCCGCGGCAAACCCGCAGTTGCGCACTTCGGCGCTTGTCCCTAACGCCGGGACGATGAGCGCGCGGCCCTGTGACATCGCCATTCTCGGCGGCGGCCTTGCCGGGGGCCTGATCGCGCTCGCGCTCGCGCGGCACCGCCCCGACCTTTCGCTGCTGCTGACCGAGCAGGACACCCATTTCGGCGGCAACCACGTCTGGTCGTTCTTCGGCAGCGACGTCGGCCGCGACGGGCGCGCGCTGCTCGCAGACGCGGTCGAGGCGGCCTGGCCCGGCTACGAGGTGCGGTTTCCCGCCTTCGAACGCGCGCTCGGCACCAGCTACTATGCGATGACCTCCGAGCGGTTCGACGCCGCCCTGCGCGCCGCCCTGCCCGCGAGCGCCCTGCTGACCGGCGCGCGGGTGCTTGCCGCCGATGCGCGCTCGGCAACGCTCGCCGACGGCACGCAGATCGCTGCGCGCGCCGTGATCGATGCCCGCGGCATCCGCAATCTCGGTCATCTCACAGGCGGTTGGCAGAAGTTCGTGGGACGGCGCCTGAAATTGTCGGTGCCGCACGGGGTCGACCGCCCGATCATCATGGATGCGACGGTCGAGCAGCTCGACGGCTACCGCTTCGTCTATGTCCTGCCCTTCGCCGAGGACGAGATCTTCATCGAGGACACCTATTATTCGGACAGCGCGACGATCGACCAGGACGTCCTGAGCCAGCGGATCGACGACTATGCGCGGCGGCGCGGATGGACGATCGCCGGGGTCGTGTCCGAGGAGCAGGGCGTGCTGCCGGTGGTCTCGGGCGGCGACTTCGACGCTTTCTGGCGCTCGACCGGCAAGGACATGGCCCGCGCCGGGGCGCGCGCCGGGCTGTTCCATGCGGTGACCAGCTATTCGCTGCCCGATGCGGTGCGCTATGCCCTGGCGGTGGTGCGCCGCGCCGACTGCGGCGGCGAGGAGCTTGCCAGGTTTTCCGAAGATTACGCCCGAAAGCACTGGAAACGTTCAAGCTATCTGCGCCAGCTGACGGCCATGCTCTATGGCGCGGCGGCGCCGGTCGACCGCTACAAGGTGCTCGAGCGGTTCTACCGGCTCGACGAGAAGCTGGTCGAGCGGTTCTACGCCGGGCGCAGCACCGCCTTCGACAAGATCCGCATTCTTTCCGGCAAGCCTCCCGTTCCCGTCCTCGCCGCGATGCGCGTGCTCGGCGGGTTCGGCGACAAGCCCCAGGCGCTCTCGCTCGCCGGCACACGCACGAAATGAGGGACACGACGATGAAGAAGGCCTGCGTGATCGGTGCAGGGTTCGGCGGGCTCGCGCTCGCCATCCGCCTGCAGTCGGCGGGGATCGAGACGACGGTGGTCGAGGCGCGCGACAAGCCCGGCGGCCGCGCCTACTTCTGGGAGCGCGACGGCTTCACCTTCGACGCCGGGCCGACGGTGATCACCGATCCGCCGTGCCTCAGGGAACTGTGGGCGCTCAAGGGCCACCGTATGGAGGACGACATCGAACTGATGCCGGTGATGCCGTTCTACCGGCTCAACTGGCCCGACGGCACCAACTTCGACTATTCGAACGACGAGACCGGCCTGCGCGACGAGATCGCCAAGGTAAATCCGCGCGACGTTGCGGGTTACGAAGCATTCCTCGACTACTCCGCAGGTGTTTTCGAGGAAGGCTACGTCAAGCTCGGCGCGGTTCCGTTCCTCGATTTCGCGAGCATGATCAAGGCCGCGCCCGCGCTCGCCAAGTACCAGGCGTGGCGCTCGGTCTACTCGATGGTCTCGAAGTACATCGAGAGCGAGAAGCTGCGCGAGGCGTTCAGCTTCCACACGCTGCTGGTCGGCGGCAACCCGATGAAGACCAGCTCGATCTACGCGCTGATCCACAAGTTGGAGAAGGACGGCGGGGTGTGGTGGGCCAAGGGCGGCACCAATCGCCTGATCGATGCGATGGTGCGCCATTTCCAGCGCCTCGGCGGCACGGTGCAGCTGGGCGATGCGGTGACGAAGATCCATTCGCTCGGCAACCGCGTCACCGGGCTCGAGACGAAGAGCGGCTGGCAGGGCAGCTTCGACGCGATCGCCTCGAACGGCGACCTGATCCACACCTACCGCGACCTGCTGGGCGACAACACCCATGCGGCGCGCCAGGCCAAGGCGTTGAAGCGCAAGAAGTTCTCGCCCAGCCTGTTCGTCGTCCACTTCGGCATCGAAGGCACCTGGCCGGGCATCCCGCACCACATGATCCTGTTCGGACCGCGCTACAAGGGCCTGCTCGACGACATCTACAGCCACGGCGTGCTGCCCGAGGACTTTTCGATCTACCTCCACCATCCGACCGTGACCGATCCGTCGATGGCGCCCGAGGGGATGAGCACGTTCTACGCGCTGGTCCCCGTCGCCAACATGGGCAAGCTGCCGGTCGACTGGAACGAGATCGGTCCGCTGCTCGAAAAGCGCATCCTCGACGAAGTCGGTCGCCGGCTGATTCCCGACATCCACAGCCGTATCGTAACGAAGTTCCACTACGCGCCCAGCGACTTCGCCACCGACCTTTCGGCGCACCTCGGCAGCGCCTTCAGCCTCGAGCCGGTGCTGACGCAGAGCGCCTGGTTCCGCGCGCACAACCGCGACGACGAGATCCCCAACCTCTACCTGGTCGGCGCGGGAACCCATCCAGGCGCCGGGATTCCCGGTGTCGTCGGCAGCGCCAAGGCGACCGCCAAGATCATGCTCGAGGACCTCTTGTGAAGCGCATCGCGGTCTATTGCGGCTCGGCCTCGCCCGCCGACGGGCGTTACGTGGCGCTGGCGCGGACGGTCGGCGCGACGCTGGCGGCGCGCGGGATCGGGGTGGTCTATGGCGGCGGCCGGCTCGGGCTGATGGGCGCGGTCGCGGCCGGCGCGCTCGAGGCGGGCGGCGAAGTGATCGGCGTGATTCCTGAGGCGCTCGACCGGGCCGAAGTCGCCAACCACGATTGCACGCAGCTCCACATCGTCGGCACGATGCACCAGCGCAAGCAGGCCTTCACCGACCTGTCCGACGGATTCCTGACGCTGCCCGGGGGCGTTGGCACGATGGACGAGCTGTGGGAAGCGGTGAGCTGGGCGCAGCTCGGCTATCATGCCAAGCCGGTCGGCCTGCTCAACGCCTTCGGCTTCTACGACGAGCTGCTGGCGTTCAACCGGCGGATGATCGAGACCGGCTTCGTGCGCGAGGCGCACGCCGGGATCCTGATCGCCGAACCCGATCTCGACCTGCTGCTGGCGCGGATGGCGGCGCACGTGCCGCACCGACCGATCTTTGCGATGTCGCGCGACGACCTGTAACGTCGCCGGCGATGGAAGACCGAAGTAGCCTCGTCGCCGCGGCGCGCGATTCGATCCGCAAGGGCTCGAAAAGCTTTGCCGCGGCCAGCGCGCTGTTCGACCGGGAGACGCGCGAGCGGGTCTGGCTGCTCTACGCCTGGTGCCGGCGCTGCGACGACCTGATCGACGACCAGGACCATGGCGGCGCGCTCGGGTCCGCTGACGGCGTTACGGAACGGCTCGCGGCGGTGCGCGAGAAGACTGCGCTCGCCTTTGCCGGCATGCCGGCGGGCGACCCGGCGTTCGACGCGCTCGGGCTGGTCGCGCGCGAGACCGGCCTCACGCTGGAGATGGCGGGCGCAGTGATCGACGGCTTCGCGCTCGATGCCGCCGACTGGCAGCCGCGCAGCGAAGCCGACCTGATGCGCTACTGCTGGCACGTTGCCGGCGCGGTCGGCGTGATGATGGCGGTGGTGATGGGCGTCGCCCCGCACGACGAAGACACGCTCGACCGCGCCTGCGACCTCGGCCTTGCTTTCCAGCTCGCCAATATCGCGCGCGACCTCGCCGAGGACGACGCCGCGCAGCGCTGTTACGTACCGCTCGAATGGCTGGCGGAAATGGACATTCCGCCGGGCGAGCAGATGAAGCCGGTCCACCGCAAGGCGATGGCCCTGCTCGCCCGGCGGATGTGCCGGATGGCGCAGGCGCACGAGTGTTCGGCGCGGATCGGCGCGGGGCGGCTGCGGCCGCGCCAGCGCTGGGCGATCCTCGCCGCGGCGGGGATCTACGGCGAGATCGCGCGCGAGGTCGAGCGGCGCGGAAGCGCGGCGTGGGACAGCCGCACCGTCGTGAGTAACGCGCGCAAGCTGCAGTGGATCGCGCGCGCCGGCCTGCGCGCGCTGCGCCCGGTGCCGCGCGGCTGCCACGAGGGCGCGCTGCTGCGACGGCACAACCGGCGTACGCTTGTTGCACATGCAACCCGCCAGGGCCTGCCCACGCCCTGACCCCGCGGAGGCGATGCGGGGGCGATGCGGGTTCCTTGACCGGGCGGCGATTATTGGTTACATAAGAAACCAAATTGGGAGAGACGCGATGGCCGACCTGTTCGACAATCCGCTGGGGCTCGACGGCTTCGAATTCGTCGAGTTCTGCGCGCCCGAACCTGGCGTGCTCGAGCCGGTGTTCGCCGCGATGGGCTTCACGCTGGTCGCGCGGCATCGCTCGAAGGCCGTTACGTTGTGGCGGCAGGGCGGGATCAACCTGATCGCCAACTACGAGCCGAAGAGCCCGGCGGCCTGGTTCGCGGCCGAGCACGGCGCTTCGGCCTGCGGCATGGGTTTTCGCGTGCGCGATGCCCGCGCCGCCTACGAGCAGGCGCTGGAGCGCGGGGCCGAGCCGGTCGAGGTGCGCACCGGGCCGATGGAGCTGCGCCTGCCGGCGATCCGCGGCATCGGCGGCTCGATCATCTACCTGATCGACCGTTACGATACCGGGGCCGGCGAGCTTTCGATCTACGACATCGACTTCGTCTGGGAGCCGGGGGTAGAGCGCCACCCGGTGGGCGCCGGGCTGCAGGTGATCGACCATCTGACGCACAACCTCTATGGCGGTCGCATGGCGCACTGGGCCGCGTTCTACGAGCGGATCTTCAACTTCCGCGAGATCCGCTACTTCGACATCAAGGGCGAATACACCGGCCTCACCAGCCGAGCGATGACCGCGCCCGACGGCAAGATCCGGATTCCGCTCAACGAGGAAGGAAAGGCAGGCGGCGGGCAGATCGAGGAATACCTGCGCGCCTACAACGGCGAGGGCATCCAGCACATCGCCTTTGCCTGCGACGACCTGCTGGCGACCTGGGACAAGCTGGCCGCGCTCGGCGCGCCGTTTGCCCCCGCCCCGCCCGTTACATACTACGAAATGCTCGAGGAGCGGCTGCCCGGCCACGGCGAGCCGGTCGAAGAGCTGCAGAAGCGCGGCATCCTGCTCGACGGCTCGACCGAGCAGGGCGATCCGCGGCTGCTGCTGCAGATCTTCTCGCAGACGATGATCGGGCCGGTGTTCTTCGAATTCATCCAGCGTAAGAAGGACGAGGGCTTCGGCGAGGGCAACTTCACCGCGCTGTTCAAGTCGATGGAAGCCGACCAGATCCGGCGCGGCGCGCTCAAGGTCGAGGAGCCGGCGGCATGACCGCGGCGGCGCATCCGGTGCAGCTGGGCGGCATCCACCACGCCGCCTACCGCTGCCGCGACGCGAAGGAGACGGTGGACTGGTACGAGCGCATGCTCGGCATGCGTTACGTGACCGCCTTCGCCGAGGATCACGTGCCCTCGACCGGGGCCTACGATCCCTACATGCACGTGTTTCTCGATGCCGGGAACGGCAACGTGCTGGCTTTCTTCGAGCTGCCGAATCAGCCTGCGATGGGTCGCGATCCCAATACCCCCGAATGGGTCCAGCACCTCGCCTTCCGCGTCGCGGACATGGATGCGCTGCTCGCCGCCAAGGCACATCTCGAGGCGAACGGCGTCGACGTGCTCGGCCCGACGCACCACGGGGTGTTCCAGTCGATCTATTTCTTCGACCCCAACGGCCACCGGGTGGAACTGGCGACGGACATCGGCACGAGCGAGCAGTACGCCGAGCTGGCCCGCGTCGCCGGCCCCATGCTCGAGGAATGGTCGCAGACCAAGAAGGCCCCGCGCCACGCCGACTGGCTCCACACGCATAACCGCAAGGACTAGGCGCAAGCACTGGGCGCAAGGACTAGGCTGGACACGCGTTACGTGGCATCTTCCGCGCCGGGCGACGGGAGATGACGCGGTGGACGGCAAGCTGATCTATCGGACGAAGCTGCCGGTGCGGATCTGGCACTGGCTCAACGCTTTCACCATCTTCGTCATGCTGATGAGCGGCATGATGATCCTCAACGCCCATCCCCGGCTCTACTGGGGCAAGTACGGCGCCAACCCCGACAAGGCCTGGCTCGAACTGCCCAAGTTCCCGGGCTATGACGACCCCTTCCCGCCGCTGGTCACGATCCCCAGCAGCTACGACCTCGCCGCCGCCCGGCAATGGCACTTCTTCTTCGCCTGGGTGCTCGGAATCGGGATCGTGCTGTTCCTCGCCTATGCGCTCGCCTCGCGCCACTTGACGCGCGACTTGTGGCTCACCCGCGAGGAGCGGGCGCCGGCGCACCTGTGGCACGACATCAAGGAACATGCGCGGCTGCGCTTTCCCACCGGAGAGGCGGCGCGCCGCTACAATCCGCTGCAGAAGATCGCCTACCTGGGGGTGGTGCTGGTGCTGATCCCGCTGGTGATCCTGACCGGCCTGACGATGAGCCCGGCCATGAACGCGGCCTTCCCCGTCCTGCTCGACCTGTTCGGTGGACGGCAGTCGGCGCGCTCGATCCACTTCCTTTGCGCGGCGGGCCTTGCCCTGTTCATCGCGGTGCATCTGCTGATGGTGCTGCTGGCCGGGCCGGTCAACGAACTGCGTTCTATGGTCACCGGATGGTACCGCCTGCCCGAGGAGAAGGCACGATGACGATCGTCACCCGCCGCAACGCGCTGGTCGGCGGCGCCGGGCTGCTGCTCGCCGGATGCGACCGCATCGTCGCCTCGCCGACGGTGAAGGCGGTGCTCGGCTACGGCGAGAAGGCGACGATGAGCGCGCAGCGTCTCGTCACTGACCGCACCGCGCTGGCGCCCGAGTTCACCCGCGCCGACCTGTCGCCCAATTTCCGCGTCAACGGCACCCGCGTGCCGGGCGACGCCGCCTATCAGGCGCACATGGCCCGGGGCTTTGCCGACTGGCGCCTGGTCGTCGACGGCATGGTCGCGCGGCCCGTGTCGCTGAGCCTGGCTCAGCTGCAGGCGATGCCCGCGCGCACCCAGATCACCCGCCACGATTGCGTCGAGGGCTGGAGCGCGATCGGGGAATGGACCGGGGTGCCGCTGATCCTGCTGCTCAAAGCCGCCGGGCTGTCAGCGAACGCCCGTTACGTGGTGTTCCACTGCGCCGACGACTATCATGGCACGCCCTATTACGAGAGCATCGACCTCGTCGAAGCCTTCCACCCGCAGACCATCCTCGCCCACCACATGAACGGGCAGCCGCTCTCGGTCGGCCACGGCGCGCCGCTGCGGCTGCGGGTCGAACGGCAGTTGGGCTACAAGCAGGCGAAGTACGTGATGCGGATCGAGGCGGTCGCCACCCTCGCCGGCATTCACGGCGGGGGCGGCGGCTACTGGGAGGATCGCAAGGGCTACCAGTGGTGGGCCGGGATCTGAGCCCCCGGCGCAACGTCACACCTTGACGATGCCGAGGTCGATCAGGCTGCGCGCGGTATCGACGATGGTGTCCTCGACCGGATGCAGCGTCCAGCCCACGCGCTGCTGGGCGTGGGCCGAGGAGCCGGCGCGAACCTTGCCCAGTTCGCCCGCGATCTGCTTGATCGAGCCGCTGAACGGCGCGGCCAGCCGCACGATCAGGTTGGGCAGGCGGCGCGTGGGCACCTTGCGCGCCTCGGCGCCGAGGCGGCGCTTGAGGATCGCGGCGATCTCGGCGAAGGTCAGGAACGGGCCGGTGGCGAGGAAACGTTCGCCGTCGAGCCCGGGCTGGGTCAGCGCGCGGACGTGGAGGTCCGCAACGTCACGGACGTCGACGATGCCGAAGCCGACGTCGGGCAGCGCCGGGATCGCCCCTTCGAGCAGCTGCTTGACCAGTTCGATCGAGGTCGACAGGTCGCCGCTCGTCACCGGACCGAGCACCGCGACCGGATTGACCGAGACGTACTCCATGCCTGCGCCCTCGGCGGCGATCCAGTCGCGCGCGGCGCGCTCGGCCACCGTCTTGCTGCGCATGTAGGGGGCGACATCGGGGTTTTCGAGCACGGTCCAGTCGGCCTCGGTGAACACCTGCCCCGCCACGTAACGATTGGCGGGGTGCCCGTAGCCCACCGCCGCGAACGACGAGGTCTGGACGAAGCGCTTGACCCCGGCCTTCTTCGCCGCACGCAGCGCGCGGAGCGCCCCGTCGCGCGCCGGGCCGACCAGTTCCTCGGGATCCCTGGGGACGTGGAGCGGAAACGGCGAGGCGACATGCGCAACATGCGTACACCCGGCGGTCGCCTCGTCCCAGCCGGCGTCGGAGGTGAGGTCCGCAGCGAAGAAGCGCAGGGTTTCGGGCGTGCCGCCGAGCAGCGGGCGCAGCTCCGCCTCGCGCGCAAGGTTGCGCACGGTTGTGTGGACGGTCCAGCCGGCATCGAGCAGCTGGCGGATCAGGAAGCCGGCGATGTAGCCGCTGCCTCCACTGACGAGAACGGTCTGGCTCATCGATACTCCCCCTCAGAACGCGAGCATGATCCGGCGGGCGAGCGCCGGCGAAATCGAGTAGACCCGGCGCAGGAACTTGACCTGGCCGACATTGGCTTCATCGGCATTGCGCTCCATCGCCCGGACGATTTCGGCGGCGCAGGCTTCGGGCGCGAGCTTCTTGTTCGTGCGGTCGGCGGTCATCGCCGTATCGACCACCGGAGGCAGCACCTCGAGCACGTGGATGCGGGTGTGCTCAAGTTGCTTACGCAAGGACATCGTATAGCTGCGCAGCGCGGCCTTGGTGGCGCAGTAGATGGCGCTGCCGGTGTTGGGCGCGATGGCGAGCCCGGAGGTGACGTTGACGATCATCGCCTCGGGCCGGCCGCGCAAGGTTTCCATCAGGCCGGCGATCAGGCGGATCGGGGCATGGACATTGAGCTGAAGGATGCGTTCGTCGGCCGCCGCATCGGGAATGGCGGTGCGATAATCGTGCGTCACGCCCATCCCGGCGTTGTTGATGAGCACGTCGACCGGCCGCCCGGCCACCGCCGAGAGCAGCCCGGAGACGCCCTCGGGCGTCGCGAGGTCGGCGGCAAGCACTTCGAACCCTTCGGCCTTTGCGGCTTCGATGCGTTCGGGCGTGCGTCCCGTAACGAGGACTTGCGCCCCCTTGTCGCGCAATTGCCGCGCCAGGCGCAGGCCGATGCCGTCGGTGCCGCCGGTCAGCAGCACCAGTTTGCCTTCGAGCTTCATGCGACCATCTCCCCCACACGTGTCGGCGCGGGGGAGACTATCATGTAAGTTGCAAGACGCAACCTTACTTGAGCAGGACGAGTTCCTCGGCCATCGAGGGATGGAGCGCGACGGTATCGTCGAACGCCGCCTTGGTCAGCCCCGCCTTGACCGCCACTGCCGCCACCTGAAGGATTTCGGGCGCTTCGGGGCCGATCATGTGGATGCCGAGCACGCGGTCGGTGTTGGCGTCGACGACCATCTTGTAGAGCCCGCGCTCGGGCCGATGGCCGAACACGTTCTTCATCGGGCGGAAGTCCGAGGAATAGACCTTGACGTTGCCATAGCGATTGCGCGCCTGGCCTTCGGTGAGGCCGACCGCGGCGAGCGGGGGCTGCGAGAACACCGCGCTCGGGATGCAGTCGTAGTCGACATGGGTGTCCTTGCCCGCGAACACGCGGTCGGCGAAGGCCTGGCCCTCGCGGATCGCCACGGGCGTGAGCTGCACGCGATCCGTTACGTCACCCACCGCATAGATGCTTTCGCAGGTCGTGCGGTTGTGGACGTCGACCCTGATCTCGCCCCGTTCGCCCAGTTCGACCCCGGCATTCTCCAGGCCAAGTCCTTCGACCTTGGGCTTGCGGCCCGTGGCCACGAGGATCACGTCGGCAATCAGCGGATCGGGCTGGTTCTTGAGGTACGCCTCGAGGCAGCCATCCTCGCGCTTGACCACCTTTTCGAACGGGCAATTGAACTTGTACTCGATGCCGCGCGCCATGGTGATCTGCAGCAAGCGGTCGCGCAGGGTCTCGTCGTAGCCGCGCAGCAGCGTCTCGCTGCGGTTGACCACCGTTACGTGACTGCCGAGCGCATTGAAGATCCCCGCAAATTCCAGCGCGATATAGCCGGCCCCGGCGATCACCACCTTGCGCGGCAGCTCGGGCAGATGGAACACCTCGTTCGAGGTGATGCAGTGCTCGGCGCCTTCGAAAGTGGGCGTCACCGGCCAGGCGCCGGTCGCGACGAGGATGTATTTCGCGGTGATCTCGCGGCCGGTGTCCGCCAGCCTGACCGAATGCGGCCCGGTGATCGTGGCGCGTTCGAGGAAGCGCTCGACCTTGTTGTTCTCGAGCGTGGAGGTGTAGGCCGCGTTCAGCCGGTCGACGTCCTTGGCTACCGCATCGCGCAGGGTCGGCCAGTCGAAGGTCATCTTGTCGACGGTCCAGCCATAGTTGGCCGCGTCCTGCAGTTCCTCGGCGAAGTGCGAGCCGTAGACCAGCAGCTTCTTGGGCACGCAGCCGCGGATCACGCAGGTCCCGCCGACGCGGAATTCCTCGGCGACCGCCACGCGCGCGCCGTGCGAGGACGCGATGCGGCTTGCGCGCACCCCGCCCGAGCCCGCGCCGATGACGAAGAGATCGTAGTCGTAGTCCTGCTCGGGCATCGGATTCTCCATGGCGTGCGCATATTGTGGGCGCACATTGCGTTTCCAAGAGCCGCCAAGGCCGGTGGCGGCGGGTCAGCGCTTCTTCTTGGCGATGGTCGCGGTGAAATCGGGGTCCTTGTTGGCCACCCAGTCGACGAACTTGCGCACCGTCGGGTTGGCGAGCAGCTGGTCGACGTCGAGCCCGGCGCGTTGCAGCTCCGAGTTGGTGAAGTTGGCGATCAGCGTCTGCTGGCAGATGCCGTGCATCGGCACGACGTCGCGGCCGCCGCGGCTCTTGGGGACCGGATGGTGCCAGACGATCGTGCTGCCGGTGGGCCGGCCGCAGAGCCAGCAGGGCACCGGCGGCGGCGCCTGCTCTTCGGGCTCGTCGTCGACGTAGGGGTCGTACTTGTTCTTGCGCGCCATAACGTTACGCCCCGATGCCGGCCGCCGCGAGCAGCGCTTCGGTCGACGGATCGAAGCCGTCGCCGCCGCCTGCATCGATCTGCTTGGCGATCGCCTTGCCCAGTTCGACGCCGAACTGGTCGAACGGGTTGATGCCCAGCAGCATCGCCGAAACGAAGGTGCGGTGCTCGTGGAACGCGATCAGCGCGCCGAGCGTGCCCGGCGTCAGGTCGTCGCACAGGATCGTCGCCGAAGGACGATCGCCCGGGTAAGCGCGCGCGCCATCTTCGCTCGCCTTGCCCGCCATCAGCGCCGCCCCTTGCGCGAAGCAGTTCGACAGCAGGATCTGGTGGTGGAGCGGATCGAGGTCGTGCCCCGGAACCTTGACCGCAAGAAAATCGACCGGGATCAGGTGCGTGCCCTGGTGGAGCAGCTGGAACACCGCGTGCTGGGCATCGGTTCCGACCCCGCCCCAGGTGATCGGCGCCGAGGGCCGCGCGAGCGGCTCGCCCTGTGCCGTAACGCGCTTGCCGTTCGATTCCATCTCGAGCTGCTGGAGATAGTCGGGCAGCAGCTTGAGCCGCTCGTCGTAGGCGAAGACCGCGCGGGTCTGGCACCGCTTCGCCTGGGTGTAGAACAGGTCGGCGAAGGCTGCGCGGACCACAACATTGGCGCCATAGGGGGCTTCGATGAAGTGCGTGTCGATCGCGGCGGCGCCGTCGAGGAATTCGGCGAAGGCGTCCCAGCCCAGTGCGAGCGCGACCGGAAAGCCGATCGACGACCACAGCGAGTAACGCCCGCCGACCGTTTCGCTGAACGGCAGCACGCGGGTTTCGTCGACGCCCCATTCGACCGCCTTGTCGGGGCTCGCGGTGAGCGCCACCACGCGGCCGTAGGGATCGGCGACCCCGCCCTGGCGCAGCCAGTCGAGCGCGGAGGCGGCGTTGGTCATCGTCTCGGTGGTGGTGAAGGTCTTGGAGGCAAGCGCGACCAGCGTGGTTTCGGGATCGCACGCCTTCATCGCCGCTTCGAGCGCGCAGCCGTCGATGTTCGAGACGACATGGACCGCGACCTTGGCGTCGTCGCGGGCGAGCGCGTCGATCGCCAGCGCGGGCCCGAGCGCCGAGCCGCCGATGCCGATGTGGATCAAGCTCTTCACCTCGCCGAGAAGGCCTTCGTGGATCGCCTCGACCAGCCCCTTCATCCGCGCGTGCAGCGCCTCGGCCTCGACCACCGCGGCAGGCGATCCGATCCCGCGTTCGGCGCTGTGCTGGGCGGCGCGGCCCTCGGTGTTGTTGATCGGCTCGCCGGCGAACAGCGCGTCGCGCTTGCCATCGAGGTCCATCGCCTTCGCAATGCGGCCCATGACGTCCTCGATCGCCGGCGTCAGATGGGTCTTGCTCCAGTCGAATCGAATCGGACCGCCGGGGACGGCAAGTTCCGAGCAGTAGCGCGACAGCCGGTCCGCCCCGCCGAAAAGCGCGGAAAGGCTTGGCGTTTCGAGGCTTTCGAGTTCGCGCCAGAGCGCCTGTGCCGGGTCCGCCATTCGTCTTGTCCTTTCGCAACCGCGAGATGTCGCGCCTCAATGCCCGCTCCGCCTTCGTCCGCCAAGCACTGCCGTTGGTCGAAGCGGCCTGTGCGAAATCGTATTTCGCGGCCACGCGTTCCGCGAAATCCCGCTTGACGAAGGCAAGGCCCCTCCACATGACCGCGACGATGACCGATCAGCCCCAACCTGGCCCGCTCGACGAGAGCGCCGCGCCGGCCGAGCCGCTCCCCGGCGAACCCGTCGCGCCTGCGAAGAAGCAAAAGAAGGAGGACAGCTTCCCGGTCTTCCTGATCAAGCTGGTGCTGGTCGTCGCGATCTTCCGCAGCTTCATCTTCTCGCCGTTCAACATCCCGTCGGAATCGATGCTGCCGCGGCTGGAGAACGGGGACTACCTGCTCGCCGCCAAGTGGCCGTTCGGCTATTCGAGCTACTCGCTGCCGTTCAGCGCGCCGTTGCTGCCCAAGCGCATCTTCGCAGGCCAGCCCAAGCGCGGCGACGTGGTGATCTTCAAGGCGCCGCCGGGCAACGACGTCGACTACATCAAGCGCGTGATCGGCCTGCCGGGCGACACCATCCAGATGATCGGCGGCGTGCTGAACATCAACGGCAAGCCGGTGAAGAAGGAGAAGATCGCGGACTTCGTGATCCCGGTCTCGGCCAATACCAGCTGCGTCGCGCCCGAGTTCGAGGCGCTCGAGCCGGACGGCACCGCAAGCTGCCACTACCCGCAGTTCCGCGAGACGCTGCCCGAGGGCAAGAGCTACAACGTGCTCGACCTCGGCTATCGCCCGCAGGACGACACCCCGCCGGTGATCGTGCCCGAAGGCCACCTGTTCCTGATGGGCGACAACCGCGACAACTCGATGGACAGCCGCTTCCCGGCGGTCGAAGGCGCAGGGATCGGCCTCGTGCCGCAGGACAACCTCGTCGGCCGCGCGACGATCGTGATGTGGTCGACCGACGGCAGCGCCAACTGGTTCCTGCCCTGGACCTGGTTCACCGCCGCCCGCTGGAGCCGCATCGGGGGCCTGTTCTGAGCAAGGCCCCTGCCCCCGCGCCCAGCGACGAGACGGCGACCTACCTGACCGACCTTACCGGCGCGCCGTTGCAGAACGGCGCGCTGTGGCACGCGGCGCTGACCCACGGATCGCTGGGCGAGCCATGCGACTACCAGCGGCTCGAATTCCTCGGCGACCGCGTGCTCGGCCTGGTGATCGCCGACTGGCTCTACGAGACCACCGGCGCGGCCGAAGGCAAGCTGTCGCAGCGGCTCAACGCGCTGGTCAGCCGCGAGACCTGCGCCGACGTCGCCCGCGCGCTCGGCGTGCCGCCGCACATCCGCATGGGCAAGCAGGCGCGCGACGACGGCGGCGCGAACAGCGACAACATCCTCGGCGACGTGATGGAAGCGCTGATCGGCGCGCTGTTCCTCGAACGCGGCTTCGACGCGGCGCGCGCCTTCGTGCGCAAGGCCTGGGCCAGGCCGATGGCCGGTGGCACCGGGCAGCGCAAGCACCCCAAGGCGGCGCTGCAGGAATGGGCCGCGGGCAACCGGCGCAAGCCCCCGGTCTATACGCTGGCGAGCCGCGACGGCCCGGACCATGCCACGGTGTTCACCGTGCGCGTCAGCGTCGGCGGCGTGGGCGAGGCCGAGGCGCGCGGATCGAGCAAGCAGGAAGCCGAGACCGCAGCCGCGCGGATGTTCATGGAGCGCTTCGGCTGATATACCGGGCGCAGAACAGCTCCTCCAAAAGAACGGAATACACGTAACGTGACGGAAAAGTGCGGCCTCGTCGCCGTGATCGGCGCCCCCAACGCGGGCAAGTCGACCCTCGTCAACGCGCTCGTCGGCCAGAAGGTCGCGATCGTCTCGGCCAAGGCGCAGACGACACGCGCGCGGTTGATGGGCATCGCGCTCGAAGGCGAGACGCAGATCATCCTCGCCGATACGCCGGGGCTGTTCGAGCCCAAGCGCCGGCTCGACCGCGCGATGGTCAACGCGGTGTGGGAAGGCGCATCGGAAGCCGACGCGATCCTGCTGGTGGTCGATGCGCGCAAGAAGAAGCGCGACTATCTCGAACCGATCCTGGCGAGCCTGAAGGACCGGCCCGAGCGCAAGATCCTCGTGCTCAACAAGGTCGACGCCACCCCGAAGGAACCGCTGCTGGTCGCGGCTGAAGACCTCGTGCCGCTGGGCAACTTCGACGAGGTGTTCTTCGTTTCGGCGCTGACCAACGACGGCGTGGCGGAACTCAAGACCCGGCTCGCCGCGCTGATGCCCGAAGGCGCGTGGCACTATCCCGAGGACCAGGTGTCGGACGCCTCGGAGCGCCTGCTTGCCGCGGAGATCACCCGCGAGCAGATCTATCGCCAGCTCCACGACGAGCTGCCCTACGACAGCGCGGTGCGGCCCGAGAGCTACACGCACCGCAACGACGGCTCGGTCGAGATCCACCAGCAGATCGTCATCGCGCGCGACAGCCAGCGCGGGATCGTGCTCGGCAAGGGCGGGTCGAAGCTCAAGTCGATCGGCGAAGCGGCGCGCAAGGAGCTGGCCGAGCTGCTGGGCGTGAAGGTCCACCTCTTCCTCCACGTCAAGGTCGAGGAGAACTGGGCCGAGAGCAAGGAAATCTATGAGGAAATCGGGCTCGACTGGGTCAAGTGAGCCCGCCTTGGCAAACGCCCCGCGATTGACCCTGCCCGCGGCCTGCCGCAAGTTCGCGGCGGGGGGAACCGGACGATGATCGACAATGCGCCCTTACTGCTGATCGGCTGCACGCTGCTGATCGCGATGATGGGCTGCTATGGCCTGGGCTTCGTGCTGCACGCGGTGCTGGCGCGCGGCCGCGAGGACACCTCGACCAGCGACGAGAGCTACGTCCTGTCGGGCGTGTTCGGCCTGCTCGCGCTGCTGATGGCCTTCGCCTTCAGCCTGGCGATCGGCCGTTACGAGACGCGTCGCCAGCTGGTGATCGACGAAGCCAATGCGATCAGCACGATGGCGAGCCGGCTCGGCCTGCTCGACGAACGCCAGCGCGGCGCGCTGATGCTGCCGCTGGCGACCTATGCCCGCGCCCGCGCCGAAACCGGACTGATCGACGACGAGGTGCGCTGGGAGAACGGCGTCCGTGCGGCAGCGAAGCTGTGCGACGGGTTCGGCGACCTGATGTTCGCAACGTTGCGGTCGATGCCGCCCGATACGCGCGGCCCCTCGCTGACGCAGGCCTACAACGAGATGTGCGATCTCGCGACCTCGCGCCACGCCGCGCGCAAGGCGCGCCTGCCGGTCGAAGTGCTGATGCTGCTCGCGCTCTACTGCTGCGCCGGCGCGGCGATGCTCGGCTATACGCTGTCGGGCACGGGCAAGCGGCACCTGCTCGCCTCGACGATCTTCTTCGGTCTGCTCGCAAGCGCCTTCGTCACGATCCTCGACCTTGACCGGCCGCGCGGCGGGGCGATCCTGGTGCCGCAGGACGAACTCGAGACGGTCGCCAGGTCGATTGCATGACGGCGCGAAGGGACCGGCCGGTTCGGACGTTGAACCCCGCGCCGCCCCGGGGCCCGGGCGGCCGATGGAGTATTCGATGTCC
Organism: Novosphingobium huizhouense; assembly: GCF_020179475.1. Lineage (GTDB taxonomy): Bacteria > Pseudomonadota > Alphaproteobacteria > Sphingomonadales > Sphingomonadaceae > Novosphingobium > Novosphingobium huizhouense. The sequence goes on from NZ_JAILXZ010000002.1 coordinate 275,792, forward strand.
GATCTTCGCCGCAGCGCCGCTGCGGTTCTGCGCCTTGCGGCCGACGACTTGAGACCCGCCGCCGGAGCGACCGCGCCTGCCCCCGGCGTCGCCCTGGTGCGGACCACGCTGGTTTCGGCGGCGCTGTTCGCGATCCTCGCGCTCGCCGTCCACGCGGTACAGCTCGGCAATCCGGTGCTGCACGTCGACGAGGAATTCTACCTGCTCGTCGCGCACGAGATGCGGGCCGGCGCGATCCCGTTCGTCGATATCTGGGATCGCAAGCCGCTCGGGCTGTTCCTGCTCTACCGCCTGTTCCTGCTCGCCCCGGGGGACGGCGTGCTGACCTACCAGCTGGCGGGGATCGCCAGCTGCGCGGCGACCGCGCTGGTGATCGAGCGGCTGGCGCGCGAGATCGCCGACCCGCCCGCTGCACGCCTCGCCGGCGTCGCCTACGTCCTGTTCATGCCGGTGTTCTGCTTCGGCATCGGCCACGCTCCGGTGTTCTACGACCTGCCGATAGCGCTGGCGGCGCTGTGCAGCCTGCGCGCCTGGCGGCGCCCGGACGCGACCGGACTGCTGGCCGAGGGCGCCAAGGCGATGGCGCTGGTCGGGCTTGCCGCCCAGATCAAGTACACCGTGGTGTTCGAAGGCGCCGGGTTCGGCCTCGTCCTGCTGTCGCGCGCCGCGGCGCTGCGGCTGCCGCCGGGCCGCCTGCTGCGTTACGCGACGACCTGGTGCGGCCTCGCGCTCGCCCCGACGCTCGGCGTGTGCATCGCCTATGCCGCCACCGGGCACGAAGCGCAGTTCCTCCAGAGCAACTTCGTGTCGATCTTCGCCCGGCGCGCCGACGGCATGGCCTCGTGGACGCGCCTCGCCAGCGAGTTGGCGGCGCTGACGCCGTTCTGGATCGCGCTCGCGCTGGGCGCGAGGGCACGGCTTGCGGGCGATGGCCGCGAAGCGCTGGTGCTGTTTCGCTGGTGGGCGGCGGTCGCCTTCGCCGCGTTCCTCGCCTTTGGGTCGTGGTACGACCATTACGTTACGCCGGTGCTGGTGCCGCTCTGCGTGCTGGTCGCGCCTTCGCTGTCGCGCACGATGCGGGGGGCGACCGTCTGGCGCATCGCCTTGCTCGGCTTCGGCCTTGCCGCCTGCATGGTCGTGCTGCTCGACAACATCCGCCGCCACGGCACGCGCGCGCAGGCCGAGCGGATCGCCGGCGCGATCGAGGAGGAGCTGCACGGCGGCTGCGCCTTCGTGTTCGACGGGGAGCCCGCGTTCTACCGGATGTCGGGGAGCTGCCTGCCGAGCCGCTATGCCTTTCCCAACCACCTCAACACCTGGACCGAGGCGGAGGCGCTCGACGTCGACCCGAACCTCGAGGTCGCGCGGATCATGCTGGCGCATCCCGATGTCGTGGTCACCGCCGAGTGGTGGCCGTTCTACCTGCCAAACTGGGAGACGCGGGCGATCGTCGCCGACTTCCTGCGGCGCGACTACGAGCACTATGCGAGCCTGAAGATGGGCACGCACCAGTACGGGCTGTGGCGCCGCCGGCGGACGTGACGTTACGCCCGCCGAAAGCGGCGCGGATCAGGACTCGTCGCCTTTCGCAGCCTTGGCCGCGGCCTTGGGCTTGGCCGATGCCTTCTTCGCGGCGGGCTTCTTTGCCGCAGGCTTCTTCTCGGCTCCGTCCTTCGCGGCGGCCTTCTTGGCGGGCGCCTTCTTGGCCGGAGCCTTCTTCTTGCCCTTGGCCGGGCCCTTGGCGGCGCGCGCGTCGATCAAGGCGATGGCCTCTTCTGCCGTCAGCGCCTCGGGCTGCTTGTCGCGCGGAAGCGTCGCATTGGTGGTGCCGTCGGTGACGTAGGGACCGTAGCGGCCGGCCATCAGCTTGATCTCGCCGCCCGAGGTCGGATGAGGCCCCAGCAGCTTGAGCGGCTCGGCCGCGGCGCCGCGCGCCGGGCGTCCGCCGGCGGCGGCCTCGGCCAGCTTGACCACCGCGGCGTTCATCCCGGTCTCGAACACCTCGGCGGTCGCCTTGAGCCGCGCGTACTTGCCATCATGGGCGAGATATGGCCCGTAACGCCCTATGCTCGCGGTGATCGGCTTGCCACTTTCGGGGTGCATGCCGATCTCGCGCGGGAGCGAGAGCAGCTTGAGCGCCCATTCGAGGTCGAGCTCGCCGATATCCTTTGGGATCGAGGCGCGCTTGGCCTCCTTGCCCTCGCCCAGCTGGATGTAGGGGCCGAAGCGGCCCGCGCGCCGGGTGACCTCGAGGCCGCTGACCGGATCCTTGCCGAGCCCCGCATCCTCGCCGCCGTCCTCCGCCCCGCCGGGCTGCGCGAACTTGCGGGTGTACTTGCACTCGGGATAGTTCGAGCAGGCGACGAAGGCGCCGTACTTGCCGCCGCGTAGCGCAAGGCGGCCCGCCTGGCACTTGGGGCACAGGCGCGGATCGCTGCCGTCGGCCTTGGGCGGGAACAGGTAATCCGAAAGGAACGCGTCGAGCTCGGCGGTGACCTCGCTCGGCTTCTTTTCCATCACCTCGTCGGACTTGGGCTTGAAATCGCGCCAGAAGGCTTCGAGCACCTGCTTCCACGCGGCGCGACCACCCGAGACGTCGTCGAGTTCGTCCTCCATGCCGGCGGTGAACTGGTATGCGACGTAACGCTCGAAGAACCGCTCGAGGAAGGCGGTCAGCAGGCGGCCGCTCTCTTCGGCGAAGAAGCGGTTCTTCTCGGTGCGGACGTAGTTGCGGTCCTTGAGCACCTGGAGCGTGGCGGCATAGGTCGAGGGCCGGCCGATGCCGAGCTCCTCGAGCCGCTTGACCAGGCTCGCCTCGGAATAGCGCGGCGGCGGCTGGGTGAAGTGCTGGGTGGCCTCGACGCCGCGCCTGGCCGGGACATCGCCCGCGACCATGGCCGGAAGCAGGCCGCTGTCGTCGTCGTCGCCCTCGGCCTTCTGGTCGCGGCCTTCCTCGTAGACCGCGAGGAAGCCGGGGAACTTGACCACCTGGCCGGTGGCGCGCAGCTCGTGCCGGCCGGTGCCCTCGCGCAGCGTGACGGTGGTGCGCTCGAGGCTGGCCGAAGCCATCTGGCTCGCCATCGCGCGCTTGTAGATCAGGTCGTAGAGCCGCGCCTCGTCGCCCGCGCCGTGCCGGTCCTTGGCGAAGTCGGTGGGCCGGATCGCCTCGTGCGCTTCCTGCGCGTTCTTGGCCTTGGTCTCGTAGTGGCGGGGCTTTTCGGGCAGGTAGTGGCCGTCGTAGCGGTCGCTGATCGCCTTGCGCGCCGCCGAGATCGCGCTCGGGTCCATCTGCACGCCGTCGGTCCGCATGTAGGTGATCGCGCCCGCCTCGTAGAGCGTCTGCGCCACGCGCATGGTGTGGCTGGCCGAAAAGCCGAGCTTGCGCGCCGCTTCCTGCTGGAGGGTCGAGGTGGTGAACGGCGGCGAGGGGTTGCGACGGGTCGGGCGCGTCTCGACATCCTCGACGCGGAACGTCGCCGCTTCGACCACGGCCTTGGCGCGAAGGGCCACGCCCTCCTCGCTCAGCGACAGCCTTTCAAGCTTTTGCCCGTCGAACTTCACGAGCCGGGCGAGGAATTCGGTGCCGCCCTTCTCCATCCTGGCGACGACCGACCAGTATTCCTGCGCGGTGAACGCCTCGATCTCGCGCTCGCGCTCGACGATCAGGCGCAGCGCGACCGACTGGACGCGTCCCGCCGACCGCGCGCCGGGCAGCTTGCGCCACAGCACCGGCGAGAGAGTGAAGCCGAACAGGTAATCGAGCGCGCGCCGGGCGAGGTAGGCGTCGATCAGGTCCTGGTCGAGCTCGCGCGGGCGCTTCATCGCCTCGGTCACCGCCTGCTTGGTGATGGCGTTGAAGGTGACGCGCTCCACTTCCTTCGGAAGCGCGCGACGTTTGCCCAGCAACTCCCTGACGTGCCAGGAAATCGCCTCCCCTTCGCGATCGGGGTCGGTGGCCAGGATCAGGCGATCGGCCTGCTTCGCGGCGTCGGTGATCGCCTTCACCCGCGCCTGCTTGTCGCCGTAGAGCTCCCAGTCCATCGCGAAGTCCTCGTCGGGGCGGACCGAGCCGTCCTTGACCGGAAGGTCGCGGATGTGGCCGTAGGATGCGAGGACCTGGAAGCCGGGACCGAGATACTTCTCGATGGTCTTGGCCTTGGCCGGAGATTCGACGATGACAAGCTGCATGGCGGTGAAACGATAACCCTTACACGTACGCGTACGTGCGAGGGTGGGGACGGCAGGCCCTGCTCGTCAACCCGTCCCGTGGTTTCGCATCGCAACGACGACGAGAGCGACGAGGAACAAGGCGCCCAGGACGAGGTCGACGGCGGCGAAGAACGCCACCAGCGGCAGCACCCGCCCCTGGCCGAACAGCACCAGCGCCGGCACGCCGAAGACCAGCTTCTCGAACACCGCAGGCAGGATCAACGCGCGATAGCGCAGCGGATCGCCGCCGATGATCCAGAACACCGCCTGGAACACCAGCGCGCAGCCGACGAAGCCGAGGTAGGTTTCGGCCCCTTGCGCCGGCAGGGGGACCAGATAGAGCGGGGGCAGCACGACAAATCCCCAGATCGCCGCACCGCGGAAGATCCGGCGGGGCAGGCGCAGCGCATCGTTGTCCGCGGTCATGGCGGTTCCTCTCCGGGCATCGCGGCGATGCGCGCCCGCGCCGGATAGTCGCAGCTTTCGCCGGCGGTGCAAGGACCTGCCGTCAGGCGAGCGAAATGCGCCCGGCGGCGTGGCGGACGATGCGCCCGCCCAGTTCGAGCTCGACCAGCGCCATCTGCACTGCCCCGGCCTCGGCGCCGCTCTGCCGGATGATCTCGTCGACCGCGACCGGCGCGTTGCTGAGCAGCGCGGCGATACTGGCGCTGTCGACCTCGCGGACCGGCGCGAGATCGTCGAACGGCTGGGGTTCGTCCTCGCGGAACCGCGAGCGCGGCGTGCCGGTGAAGCCGACGAGCAGTTCGATCACGTCCTCGGCGCTCTGCACCAGCACCGCGCCCTCGCGGATCAGGTGATTGCACCCCTGCGAGCGGCTATCGAGAGGCGAGCCAGGGATCGCCATGACCTCGCGCCCGGCCTCGGCGGCGAGCCGCGCCGTGATCAGCGAGCCCGAGCGGGGCGCCGCCTCGACCACCAGCGTGCCGGTCGCGAGCCCTGCGATGATCCGGTTGCGCCAGGGGAAGTGCCGCGCGAGCGGCTCGGTGCCCGGCGGCATTTCGGCAACGAGCAGGCCGCGGCTCGCCACGTCCTCCTGCAAGGCTTCGTTCTCCGGCGGATAGGCGATGTCGATCCCGCTGGCGATCACGCCGATGGTGCCGCCGCCTTCGGCCATCGCCGCGAGCGCGCCGGCGTGGGCGGCACTGTCGATCCCGCGGGCAAGCCCGGAGACCACGGCGTAGCCCGCCTCGGCCAACGATGCCGCAAAGGTCCGCGCGAGCCGAACCGCGCCGGCCGAGGCGTTGCGCGCGCCGACGATCGCCACCGACGGCCGTTCGGCGAGCGCGCCGTCGCCGCGCACGGTCAGGATCGGTGGCGGATGCTCGAGCTGGCGCAGCGCGGCGGGATAGCCGGGCGTGTCGTGGAACAGATAGCGCGCGCCGAGCTTGCGAACCGCGGCGATCTCGTCCTCGATCCGCCCGGGCACGGCGGGCTGGTACGGCTTGCCGCCGCGGGCGACGAGATCGGGCAGCGCGTCGAGCGCGGCCGACGCGGTGCCGAAGCGCCGCAGCAGCTGGAGGTAGCTGACCGGGCCGACATTGGGCGAGCGCAGCAGGCGGATCCGGGCGAAGGCTTCCTCGCGGGTCAGCGCTGCGCCCTCGCCGCTCATTCCTCGCCGCGGCTCCCGCCCTTGCCGATCCTGGGTTCGGTGCCGGCGCGCAGGCGGGCGATGTTCGCCCGGTGGAGCCAGACGACGAGCAGCGCGATCGCGGCAAGGACAAGCGCGGCCTCGCGATGGCCGAGCAGCAGCGCCGCGACCGGCGCGATGCAGGCGGCGGACAGCCCGCCGAGCGAGGAGATGCGCGTCGCCGCCAGCACGCCCAGCCAGACCACCGCATAGGCAAGGCCGATCGGCCAGGCGAGCGCCAGCGCGACACCCATCGTCGTCGCCACGCCCTTGCCCCCGCGGAAGCCGAGCCAGAGCGGGAAGCAGTGGCCGAGCACCGCGCCGAGCGCGGCGAGCGCCTCGCTGCCCGGCCAGAGGCTGCGCGCGATCGCCACGGCGGCGATGCCCTTGCCCATGTCGAGCAGCAGGGTCGCCGCGGCGATGCCCTTGCGCCCGGTGCGCAGCACGTTGGTGGCGCCGATGTTGCCCGAGCCGATCGCGCGCAGATCGCCCGCCCCGGTCATCCGGGTCAGGATCAGGCCGAACGGCACCGAGCCGCAGAGATAACCGAGCGCAAGCGCGAGAAGATGCTGTTCCACGCCCCTGCTCATATCCGCCCTGCCCGACAAAAGGGAGAGGCGGCTTTCCTTTTTGCCGGGAGTGCCGATAGAACGGCGCGCATGAGGGCATCGAACTTCCCCGGAGTTGCATCCGAAACGGCGGCAAACGCCGCGCCGGTGATCGATCGGGAGGTCGATCCGGCCGCGCCGCTGCTGGTCTTCGATTCGGGTGTGGGCGGCCTCAGCGTTCTCGCCCGGATCCGCGAGCTGCTGCCCGACGCCCCGGTGATCTACGTCGCCGACAATGCCGGGCTCCCCTATGGCGACAAGACCGAGGCGCAGATCGCGGCACGGGTGTCGGGCCTGCTCGGCCGGATGACCGAGCGATTCCGTCCGCGGCTGGTGTGCATCGCCTGCAACACCGCCTCGACCATCGCGCTCGCGTCGGTGCGCGAAGTGCTCGAAGTGCCGATCGTCGGCACGGTCCCGGCGATCAAGCCCGCCGCGGCGCTGACCCGCAGCGGCGTGATCGGCCTGCTCGGCACCAACGCGACGATCCGCCAGGGCTACGTCGACCGGCTCGAGGCCGAGTTCGCCGCCGACAAGCGCCTGCTCCGCCACGGCGCGCCCGAACTGGTGGCGGCCGCCGAGCAGAAGCTGCGCGGGCGGGCAGTGGACCCGGCGGTCTTCGCGCGCGCCGCAGCAGCGCTGCGCGCGATGCCCGAGGGCGAGCGGATCGACACCGTCGTGCTCGCCTGCACGCACTTCCCGCTGGTCGGCGACGAGCTCGCCCGCGCGTTCGGCAGCGAAGTCCGTCTGGTCGACGGCGCGCAGGGCATCGCACGTCGGGTCGCCGCGCTGACCGAAGGCCAGCAGTGGCGCCGCACCCGCGACGACATCGCGCTGTTCACTCGCGACGATCCGGCGCTGGGCGACCTCGCCCCGGTGCTCGCCGCGCACGCGCTAACGCAAACCGCAATCTTCTGAAGAGGCGCCCCGTGGGACTGTTGTCGCGGATCTTCCTTGCGGTCATCGTGCTGGCGGCCGTGCCCTATTACTGGCTGCTGCTCGATACGGGATCAGGGCGGATCGCGCCGACGCCGATCGATGTTCCTGCGCTCCGCCGCCTTGCCGACAGCATGCCCGGACAACGGCCGGTCTCGATCGAATATGCGCCGGTCGCGGTGCGGCGGATGGCCGGGACGGTGCTGGTCGCGGGCGGCGGCCTGCGCACCGACCTGGTGGGCAAGATCGCGTTCCGGCTGGTGACGCCGGGCGGCGACACCGTGCTCGATGCCGGCCCGACGGCGGCGCAGGCGGCGGACGTGGGCTTCCGGACCTTCGACCCCGCCGCGCGCAGGCTCGTCGACGGCTGGATGGCGAACGCCAGGCGCGTCGTGTTCACGCACGAGCACCCGGACTTCGTCGGCGCGCTGATCGGCGCCGATGCCTTTTCCGCGCTGGCGGGCAAGACCATCCTGTCGCGCCGGCAGGTCGAGGTGATGGACCGGATGCGCCCCGGCGTGCGCGACGAAGTGGCGCAAGTCGTGCCATCGGACCGCGCCGTCGCGGTGGCGCCGGGGATCGTGCTGGTGCCGGCGCCGGGCCATTCGCCGGGATCGCAGCTGGTCTACGTGCGCCTGTCGGACGGGCGCGAGTACCTCTTCGCGGGCGACACCGCGGCGATGCAGCGCAACCTCGCCTGGCTCCGGCCGCGCTCGCGACTCGCCTCGAGCTGGCAGGGCGGCGAGGACCGCAACGCCGTGATCGGCCTGATCCGGGGCCTTGCCCAGGCCGCCGTGACCTACCCGGGGCTGACCGTCGTCCCCAGCAGCGACGTGCTGTGGCTGCAGGACCCGCGCCACGGTCCGGGCTTCTCCTCGGCCTTCCGCTACGGTGGCGGCGGGCGCGACTGAACCGTTCGGAATCTGACGAGGATTCGGGTCGATCTGCCCTCAATTGACGCTGGCAAAGCGGTTTTAACAGGCGTAAGAGCCGCGTCATACGCCGAGGGAGGGCCTTAGGGATCGGGCGCCTTCCTTGGAGACGGATGTCTCCATGCAGCAGAGGAGCGGCGGGTGAATTACGATCAGGTTTTCGATTCCGCCATCGAGCGTCTGCATTCCGAAGGTCGGTACCGCGTCTTCATCGACATCCTGCGCAACAAGGGCGCCTATCCCAACGCGCGCTGCTTCGCCGGCCACAACGGCCCGAAGCCGATCACCGTGTGGTGCTCGAACGACTACCTCGCGATGGGCCAGCACCCCAAGGTGATCGCCGCGATGGAAGAGGCGCTGCACGACGTCGGCGCGGGCTCTGGCGGCACGCGCAACATCGGCGGCAACACGCACTACCACGTCGAGCTCGAGCGCGAACTCGCCGACCTGCACGGCAAGGACGGCGCGCTGCTTTTCACTTCCGGCTACGTCTCGAACGATGCCACGCTGTCGACGCTGGCCAAGATCCTGCCGGGCTGCGTGATCTTCTCGGATGAGCTGAACCACGCCTCGATGATCGCCGGCATCCGCAATTCGGGCGCCGAAAAGCGCGTGTTTCGCCACAACGACGTCGCCCATCTCGAGGAGCTGCTTGCCGAGACCGATCCGGCGCTGCCCAAGCTGATCGCGTTCGAAAGCGTCTATTCGATGGACGGCGACGTCGCCCCGATCCACGCGATTTGCGACCTTGCCGAAAAGTACAACGCGCTGACCTACATCGACGAGGTCCACGCGGTCGGCATGTACGGCCCGCGCGGCGGCGGCATCACCGATCGGGACGAGGCGGCGCACCGCATCGACATCATCGAAGGCACGCTGGGCAAGGCGTTCGGCGTGATGGGTGGCTACATCGCCGCCGACACCCGGATCATCGACGTGATCCGCTCCTATGCCCCGGGCTTCATCTTCACGACCTCGCTGTCGCCGGTGCTGGTCGCCGGCGTGCTGGCGAGCGTGCGCCACCTCAAGGCCTCGAGCGTCGAGCGCGAAGGCCAGCAGGCCGCCGCCGCGCGCCTGAAGGAGCTGTTCCGCGACGCCGGGTTGCCGGTGATGCCCTCGACCACGCACATCGTGCCGCTGATGGTCGGCGACCCGGTGCGCGCCAAGAAGGTCAGCGACATCCTGCTCGCCGAATACGGCGTCTACGTGCAGCCGATCAATTTCCCGACCGTGCCGCGCGGGACCGAGCGCCTGCGCTTCACCCCGGGCCCACAGCACACCGAAGCGATGATGGTCGAGCTGACCCGCGCGCTCGTGGAGATCTGGGAGCGGCTCGAACTCGAGATGAAGAAGGCCGCCTGACGGGCGCGTCCCTCCCGCCCGGCGGGGCAGCGGGAACGCTGCCCGAACGCCGGACCGCAACGAAAAAGGGGCCTGCCGCAGCAGGCCCCTTTCCGTTTGTGGCGTCGGCGGATCAGAAGCGATCGGCGTTCATCACCTTGGTCCAGGCCTTGGCGAAGTCGGCGACGAAGGTCTCGCGCGCGTCCGCCGAGGCATAGGCTTCGGTGACCGCCCGCAGTTCGGCGTTCGATCCGAAGATCAGGTCGACCGGCGTCGCCGTCCACTTGAGCGTGCCGCTCGCGCGGTCGCGCCCTTCGTAGAGCCCTTCCTGCGCCGCCTTCGACCAGGTCGTCTCCATGCTGAGCAGGTTGACGAAGAAGTCGTTGGTCAGCGTGCCCGGACGGTCGGTCAGGACCCCTGCCCGGCTGCCCCCGGCATTGGCGTCGAGCACGCGCAGGCCGCCGACCAGCACGGTCATCTCGGGGACGGTGAGGCCGAGCATGTCGGCCTTGTCGACCAGCGCCTCGACCGGGGGCCGGCCCGCATCGGCGGCATAGAAGTTGCGGAAGCCGTCGGCGCGCGGCTCGAGCACCGCCATGCCGGCAACGTCGGTTTGCGCCTGCGAGGCATCGACCCGGCCCGGCTTGAACGGCAGGTCGATCGGCGTCCCCGCCTTGGCCGCGGCCTGTTCGACCGCGGCATTGCCGGCCAGCACGATGAGATCGGCGAGGCTCACCTTCTTGCCTCCGGTGGCGGTGCGGTTGAAGTCGGCCTGGACCCGCGACAGCGCGGCGAGGACCTGCGCGAGATCGGCCGGATCGTTCGCCGCCCAGTCCTTCTGCGGGGCGAGGCGGATGCGCGCGCCATTGGCGCCGCCGCGCATGTCGGTGCCGCGGAAGGTCGAGGCCGAAGCCCAGGCCGTGCGCACCAGGCGCGCAGGCGCGATCCCCGTGGCGAGCACTCGGGCCTTGAGCGCGGCGATGTCGGCCGCCTCGATCATCGCGTAATCGGCCTTGGGCAGCGGATCCTGCCAGGCGAAGGTCACCTTGGGCACGTCGGCCCCGAGGTAGCGCGCCTGCGGCCCGAGATCGCGATGGGTGAGCTTGAACCAGGCGCGGGCGAAGGCATCGGCGAAGGCTTGCGGGTTCTTCTGCCAGCCTTGCGTGATCTTGCGGAAGCCCGGGTCCTCGCGCATCGCAAGGTCGGTGGTGAACATGATCGGCGCGTGGCGCTTGTTCGGGTCGTGGGCGTCGGGCACCAGGCCCGCGGCGGCGGGATCGCTCGGCACCCACTGGATCGCGCCGGCCGGGCTCCTGCTCTTGACCCATTCGAAGCCGTAGAGGTTGTCGAGGTACTGCGTGGTGAACGCGATCGGGTTGGCCGACCATGCGCCCTCGAGCCCGCTGGTCACGGTGTCGCCGGCATTTCCCTTGCCGCACGTGTTCTGCCAGCCCAGCCCCTGGTTCTCGATCGCGCTGGCGGTCGGATCGGCGCCGACGCAGCCCTCGGGCTTGTGCGCGCCGTGCGCCTTGCCGAAGGTGTGGCCGCCGGCGATCAGCGCCGCGGTTTCCTCGTCGGTCATCGCCATCGCGCCGAACGCCTGGCGGATGTCATGCGCTGCGGCGAGCGGGTCAGGATTGCCGTTCGGCCCTTCCGGGTTGACGTAGATCAGGCCCATCTGGGTCGCCGCCAGCGGCCCCTTCAGCTTGCGGCCGTCGGCGAATCGCTCGCTCGCCAGCATTCGCGTCTCCGGCCCCCAGAACACCAGGTCCGGCTCCCAGGCGTCGACCCGGCCACCGGCAAAGCCGATGGTCTTGAAGCCCATGTTCTCGAGCGCGACGTTGCCGGCAAGGACCATGAGATCGCCCCACGAAAGCTTGCGGCCGTACTTCTGCTTGATCGGCCACAGCAGGCGGCGCGCCTTGTCGAGGTTGGCGTTGTCCGGCCACGAATTGAGCGGCTCGAAGCGCTGCTCGCCGCCATCGCTGCCGCCGCGGCCGTCAGCCATGCGGTAGGTGCCGGCGCTGTGCCAGGCCATGCGGATGAAGAACGGGCCGTAGTTGCCGTAGTCGGCGGGCCACCACGGCTGCGGCGTGGTCAGCGCGGCGTCGATATCCTTCTTCACCGCCGCGAGGTCGAGCGTGGCGAAGGCCTTGGCGTAGTCGAAGTCGGGTCCGTAGGGGTTGGAGCCCGGATCGTTCTGCCGCAGCGACGACAGGTCGAGGATGTTGGGCCACCAATCCTTGGTGGTCATCGGCCGGGTTGCAGCAGGCGCGGGGCCGGCCTCGGCGGCGAAAGCGGCCGTGGCGGGGGCGCCGATCGCGATGGCGATGGCCAGCGAGAGGAAGCATGTTCGGGTGCGACGCATTGTTGGTCCTCCTTTTGATCGCGTTGCCGACGAAAGGAGAGGACCCGGCGCCGACGGCGCAGGCGAAACGCGGCCTTGCGTCGTCGCACGCACGTGCATGCGCACCGATCCGGCTTCGGCACCCGGCCTCCCCTTGTCTGCAGCCAGAGTGAAGGCGGGTGGCGGACAGGTGAAACCGATTTATAGCGATACTTTGATCGCCTGGATCGATCATTGAAGAAAAGCGATGGAATGTCAGGGAGTTGAAATCAAAAAGGCCCCGCCGTCTCCGGCAGGGCCTCTTCGAATTGCCTCTTGGTGCAGGCCTGTCGGCTCAGCGCAGCGAGACCACGTTGTCCGAAACGCGCGGATCGCGGCGGTCGCCCCGATACTGGCTCGCCATCGGTTCGTCCGACACGGTGTAGACCTGCGTGGCGTCGAAGCCGTTGAACGCAGTCTTCATCGCCGCGCCATAGGCCCCGAGCATGCCGATCTCGATGTAGTCGCCCGAGCCGATGTCCGACGGGAGTTCGAACGGACCGTCCATGTGGTCCATGTCGTCGCAGGTCGGCCCCCAGAACGAGAAGCCTTCGACGTCTTCCGAAGCACCGTCGCGCAGCAGGCGGACGGGGAAGCGCCAGCCCACGTGCGCCGCATCGAACAGCGCGCCGTAAGCGCCGTCGTTGATGTACAGCTCCTCGCCGCGACGCTTTTCGACGCGGACGATCATCGAGTTGTATTCAGCGCAGAGCGCACGGCCCGGTTCGCACCACAGCTCGGCCGAGTACGACACCGGCAGCGATTCATAGGTGCGGTCGATGACGCCGAAATAGTCCTCGAGCGGGGGCGGCTCCATGCCGGGGTAGATCGAGGGGAAGCCGCCGCCGACATCGATGATGTCGACGAGCACCGAGGCATCGACGATCGCGGCGCGGGCCTTTTCGAGCGCCTGGACGTAAGCATGCGGGCTCATCGCCTGGCTGCCGACGTGGAAGCAGATGCCCAGCGAGTCGGCGATCTGGCGGGTCGCCTGGAGCAGTTCGGCCGCGGTCGTAAGATCGCAACCGAACTTGCTGGCAAGGCTCAGCTCCGAATACTCCGACGAGACCCGGAGGCGCACGCAGAGCGTGAGGTCCTCGGGCTGGACGCCGTTGTTCGCTTCGGTCGTCGCCGCGGTGATCTTCTCCAGCTCCTCGAGCGAATCGAGGCTGAACACGCGAACGCCATGGACGCCATAGGCTTCCCGGATCGCGCTGGGCGTCTTCACCGGATGCATGAAGCACAGCGTGGCCTGCGGCAGCGTCGCGCGGACGAGCCGCACTTCGGCGATCGAGGCGACGTCGTAATGCGTCACGCCGGCGTCCCACAGGACCTTGAGCAGATCGGGCGACGGGTTCGCCTTGACCGCATAGAGCGAGCGGCCCGGGAAACTCTCGACAAAGAACTTCGCGGCCCGCGCCGCGGCGTGCGGGCGGTTGAGGATGGCGGGTTGGTCGGGCGCGAAGGTGCGCGCTACAGCCAGTGCGTCAGGATGAATGTGCAACTCAAGGGACCCCCAAACGGAACAGTTGAACGAAGCTGCCTTGCGGTTTGGAAGTCCCCATGGGGCAGCGAGAGGGCGCTAAATAGGACCCCCGCGCTGAACATCAAGTGAAAAAATGGGCGACTCAGATTTCCGTCACAAAACTGAAACGAAAATGGTTCGGCCCGCAGAAATCTTACACTTTCAAGGCGTGCGCGAGCGCCGCCCAGGCGGGTAGCGACCATGGATCATTCGCGCCGTTGGCCGCGGTCGGGTGCGAGGCGAATCGTGCCACCACCATCTGCGCCGCAGGGTCGATCCACAGGGTCTGACCATGGATGCCGCGGGCGCTGAACGCGCCGTTTTCATCGTGGCTGTGCCACCACTGGCTGCCATAGCTCCACCCGCCAAGCTGCGGATAGCGCACCGGATCGAACCGGGCCGGATCGCCGCCCTGCCGGATCGCGTCGATGGCGCCTGCCGGCAGGACCCCGGTGCGGATCGCCTCGCCGAACTTCGCCAGATCCTCGAGCCGCAGGTTGAGCCCCCCGCCCGCAAACGGCATGCCGATCTCGTCGACGATCAGGTCGGCATCGCCGAGCATCCCGCAAGGACGCCAGATCCGCTCCTCAAGCACTTGCGCGAAGGGCTTGTCCTCGATCCGCGCGATCATCCAGGCGAGCACTTCGGTATTGATCGTGCGGTAGGTGAAGCGCTCGCCGTGCGCGCTGCCGTCGCGCTGCACGGTGGCGAGAAAGCTGCACAGGTCGCGCGGGCCGGCATAGCCTTCGGGCCGTGGCGTCAGGCCGAGTGCAGCACTGTAGGCGCCGATGCCCGAGGAAGGATCGCCGTAGTCTTCCGAAAAATCGAGCGCCGTCGTCATGTCGAGCACGTGCGCGACCGTGGCGTCGGCGTAGCCGCTCGACCCGAGTTCCGGGAGGATCGAAGAGACCGGCGCCGCCGGATCGAGCCGCCCTTCCCTGATCAGCAGCCGCGTGATCGTGCCGACGAAGCTCTTGGTGACCGAAAAGGCGATGTGGCGCGTTTCCGGACCGGTGACGCCGAACCAGCGCTCGAACACGACCTCGCCCCGGTGGACCACCATGATCCCGTCGGTAAAGCCTTCGACGAGCGAATCCTCGAAGCGGATCGCTTCCTGGTGGTCCGTTGGCACGAAGCGCACGTCCGCGAGGTCTGGCAAGGGCCGGCGCGGCAAGGGCCGCCCCTCGCCCGACGCGGCAATGCGCACCGTCGGCAGGAACTGGCGCATGTTCGAATAGGACCAGCGGATCATCGGAAAGCGCATGTGATCGGCGCGGGCAGGCAGGATGCGCCTGTCGGGTGGCGGCGGGCTGCCCTGCATCCAGCCCATCGCCACCGGATCGCTGCTGCGCCCGTCGAGCACTTCGCGCGTCATCGCTCTCTCCTGTCCCTTATCGTTGTCGGACAAGAGGATGCCTCACGAAAGCCGGTCGCGGAAGTCCTGATAGGAGAAGCTGCGCACCCGTTCGAGCGCATCGGTCTCGCTGTCCCACAACCAGATCGAGGGCAGCGGCACGCCGTTAAACGTCGTCGTCTTGACCATCGAATAGTGCGCCTGGTCGAGGAACGCGAAGCGCGCGCCCGGCTCGCACGGCACCGGCAGGCGATAGTCCCCGATGACGTCACCGGCGAGGCACGACGGCCCGCCGAGGCGCACCGGGGGTTCTCCCTGCGAGTCCTCATACTCGTCGATCGGCAATTCGCCGAGCATCGCCGGGCGATAGGGCGCCTCGATCACATCGGGCATGTGGCAGGTCGCCGAGATGTCGGTGATCGCGAGCGGCATGCCGTTCCAGTGCGTGTCGAGCACCGTGCCGACGAGAATGCCCGCATCGAGCGCCACCGCCTCGCCCGGCTCCAGATAAATCTGGCAGCCGGTCTCTTCGCGCACGTTCTTGAGAAAGCGGATGAGGTCATCGCGCTGGTAATCGGCGCGCGTGACATGATGACCGCCGCCGAAGTTCAGCCACTCGAGCTGCGGGAAGAACCGCTCGATGCGGGGCTTCAAGGCTTCCCAAGTGCGCTGCAGCGGCTCGAAATCCTGTTCGCACAGCGTGTGGAAATGGAGGCCCGTCACGCCTTCGAGATGCGCATCCTCGAGCTGGTCGACCGGAAAGCCAAGGCGCGAATGCGGCGCGCAAGGATCGTAACGCGGCACTTCACCTTCGGCGTGCAGGGGATTGATCCTGAGGGCAATGTCGAACCGCTGGCCCTGCGCGCGCGCCGCCTCGATCTGCGGCCGGAAGCGCGCATGCTGCCCGGGCGAGTTGAAGATCACATGATCCGACAGCCGCAGGATCTCCGGCAGGTCCTCGGCCTTGTAGGCGGCACAATAGGTCGCGATCTCGCCCTTGTAGTGCTCGGCCGCCAGCAGCGCTTCCCACAGGCCCGACGTGCACACACCGTCGAGGTATTCCCCGACGACCGGCGCCACGCGCCACATACTGAACGCCTTGAGCGCGGCCAGCACCTTGATCCCCGCCGCATCACGGATATCGGCGAGGATCTTCAGGTTTTGCCTGAGCTTCTGGACGTCCACGACAAAGGCCGGGCTGTCCACCCGCGACAGGTCGAAATGCGCGAACGCGCCCGGATCGCCGGCCCTCGTTTCCATCCGATCAGAACTCCAGCGGCCCGGCCAGTTCCCTGCAGCTCCACGGCAGGCCATGCTTATTGAGCATGTCCATGTAGGGATCGGGATCGAACTGTTCCATGTTGAACACGCCCTCGCCCTTCCACACGCCCTGCACCATCAGCGCCGCGCCGATCATCGCCGGAACGCCCGTGGTGTAGCTCACCGCCTGGTTGCCGGTTTCGCGATAGGCGTCCTCGTGGTCGCAGATGTTGTAGACGTAGAAGGTCTTTTCCTCGCCGTCCTTGAGGCCGGTGGCGATGTCGCCGATGTTGGTCTTGCCCTTGGTCGTTGGCCCCAGCGAAGCGGGCTCGGGCAGCACCGCCTTGAGGAACTGCAGCGGCACGATCTCCTTGCCCTCGTAGATCACCGGGTCGATCCGCGTCATGCCGACGTTCTGCAGCACGGTCAGGTGGGTGATATACGCGTCGCCGAAGGTCATCCAGAAGCGGATGCGCTCGATCTCGGGCAGGTGATGCGCGAGGCTTTCCAGTTCCTCGTGGTACATCAGATACATGTTCTTCGGGCCGACCTGTTCGAAGTCGAACTGGTGGCGGATGGTCAGCGCCGGGGTCTCCACCCATTCGCCGTTCAGCCAGTGGCGCGCGGGCGCGGTCACTTCGCGGATGTTGATTTCCGGGTTGAAGTTGGTGGCGAAATGCTGGCCATGGTCGCCGCCGTTGCAATCGAGGATGTCGAGCGTGCGGATCGTGTCGAGCTTGTGCTTCTTCAACCAGGTTGCGAAGACGCTGGTCACGCCCGGATCGAAGCCCGACCCGAGCAGCGCCATCAGCCCCGCTTCCTTGAAGCGCTCCTGATAGGCCCACTGCCACTTGTACTCGAACTTCGCCTCGTCGATCGGCTCGTAGTTCGCGGTGTCCATGTAGTTGACGCCAGCGGCAAGGCAGGCGTCCATGATGTTGAGGTCCTGGTAGGGCAGCGCAAGATTGACCACCAGCACCGGCTTGACCTCGTTGATCAGCGCGGTCGTCGCGGCAACGTCGTCGGCGTCGATCTGGTAGGTCGCGATGTCGCGGCCGGTGCGCTCCTTGACCGAGGCGGCGATGGCGTCGCACTTGGCCTTGGTGCGGCTGGCGAGCGCGACATCGCTGAAGATGTCCGGGTTCATCGCCATCTTGTGAACGGCAACCGAGCCGACGCCGCCGGCGCCGATGACGAGGACCTTGGCCATGGGATACTCCTGGTCGATCATGAAATGGGGTCGCGCGTGTCCACATCGGGGCGCGACAGGCATGGCGAGCGCCTTTAGGCTAAAGGAATGACAAACCCAAGTCCTGTTGATCTGCCCGAGCCCGAGCGCGCACCGACCCGCGAGGGCGTACTGCGCGCCGCGGCGAAGATCGACGCGCTGCTGCCCGAAACGCCGCTGCTCCCGCTCGACCTGCCGGGCGGCGGCACGGTGCTGTGCAAGGTCGAAAGCCTGCAGCCGGTGGGCGCGTTCAAGATCCGCGGCGCCTGGCATCGCTTTTCCGACCTCGACGAGGCCGAACGCGCGCGCGGCGTCGTGGCCGTATCGAGCGGCAACCACGCGCAGGGCGTCGCCTGGGCCGCGCGCCGGCTCGGCACCGCTGCCACCATCGTGATGCCCTCGAACGCGCCCGAGGTGAAACTCGCCGCGACCCGCGCGATGGGCGCGGACATCGTCCTCTACGACCGTATGCGCGAATCGCGTGACGCCATCGCGCGCGCGCACTGCGCCGAACGCGGCGCGGTGCTGGTCCATGCCTATGGCGATCCCTGGGTGATCGAGGGCCAGGGCAGCGCCGGGATCGAGATCGCACGGCAGATGGAGCAACGCGCGCTCGGCGCGCCCTCGCGCATCGTCTGCCCCTGCGGCGGCGGCGGGCTTGCCAGCGGCCTCGCGCTCGCCTGTCCCGAAGCCGAGATCGTGCCGGTCGAGCCCGAAGGCTGGGATGACGTCACCCGCAGCCTGGCGAGCGGGCGGATCGAAGCCCTCGCCTCGTCCCCGCCTGCCACCGCCTGCGACGCGCTGCAGACGCCGTTCACGTTCCCGGTCAACTTCGCGGTGATGCAGGCGCACGGCATGCGCGGCGTGACCGTCAGTGAAGCCGAGGTGCGCGAGGCCCAGCGCCATGCCTTCAGCAAGCTGCGGCTGGTGATCGAACCGGGCGGCGCGGCAGCGCTGGCCGCGGTGCTGGCGGGCAAGACGCCGCACGACGAACGCACCGTCGTCGTCCTCTCGGGGGGCAACGTCGATCCCGCCGCCTTTGTTACGGTTCTGTCGAGTTTGGATTGAGCGCCCGGCACTTTGCAACAATACCGCAACGCCACGGTCCTACTCGCGCCGGACAAGCACCGAACGCAAGGACTTGAGCCGCGCTTATGCAGACCAGCAAGCCGCAATTCGCCGCAGAAACCCAGAAGAAGGTCAAGGGCGCCGTCGTCCGCAAGAGCGCAGGAGTCGGCAGCCGGCTGCTCGATCATGCTTTCGCCTTCGCCTTCCGCGGGCTCGTCTATGCGCAGATCTGGGAAGATCCCGAAGTCGACATGGAGGCGCTGCAGATCAAGCCGGACAGCCGGATGGTCGCGATCGCCAGCGGCGGCTGCAACGTGCTGTCCTATCTCGTCGCCGATCCGGCGCAGATCACCGCGGTCGATCTCAACACCGCGCACATCGCGCTCAACAAGCTCAAGCTCGCCTCGGCGCGGCACCTGCCCGACTACGCGCTGTTCCGCCGCTTCTTCGCCGAGGCCGACAGCAAGGCGAACATCGAGGCCTACCATGCCTTCGTCGCGCAACACCTCGACGAGCCGACCCGTCGTTACTGGGAAGGCCGCGACCTGACCGGCCGGCGCCGCATCGGCGGCTTCCGCAAGGGCATCTACAAGCGCGGGCTGCTCGGCAACTTCATCGGCATCGCCCACCTGCTTGCCAAGATCTACCGGATCGACCTGTCGAAGATCCTCGCCGCGCGCTCGGTCGAGGAACAGCGCGCGGTGTTCGAGACCGAGATGGCGCCGGTGTTCGACAAGAAGTTCGTGCGCTGGCTGACCGAGCAGCCCGCCTCGCTGTTCGGGCTCGGCATTCCGCCCGCCCAGTTCGATGCGCTCGCCGGCGACCAGCCCATGGCCAACGTGCTGCGCCGTCGCCTCGAAAAGCTCGCCTGCGACTTCGATGTGTCGGACAACTACTTCGCCTGGCAGGCTTTTTCGCGCGGCTATGGCCGTGCGCCCGATTGCCCGCTGCCGCCCTATCTCCAGGCCGCGAACTGGCAGACCGTGCGCAACCGGGTCGACCGGGTCGACGTGCGCCATGCCAACATGACCGAATGGCTCGCGGCGCAGGGCGATGCCTCGCTCGACCGCTACGTGCTGCTCGATGCGCAGGACTGGATGACCGACGAGCAGTTGGGCGACCTCTGGCGTCAGATCACCCGCACCGCGCGGCCCGGCGCGCGCGTGCTGTTCCGCACCGCCGCCGAGCCGAGCCTGCTGCCCGGCCGGGTCGATGACGCATTGCTGGCGCGCTGGACCTACCACGCCGAGGCGAGCCTCGACTACACGCGGCGCGACCGCTCCTCGATCTATGGCGGCGTCCACCTCTACGAGCTGGCGTGATGGCGAGCGCAGTCCGGTCCGCGTCGCCCGCACAGGGCGGGCATGGCGCGCTGATGGACGCCGTCTACCGGCGCCAGAAGCACATCTATGACGCCACGCGGAAGTATTACCTGTTCGGCCGCGACAGCCTGATCGGCGCGCTCGATGCGCCAGCCGGGACCAGCGTGCTCGAAGTCGGCTGCGGCACCGGGCGCAATCTCGCGCTGATCGGCAAGCGCTGGCCCGGCGCGCTGCTGCACGGGCTCGACATCTCGAGCGAGATGCTCTCGATCGCGGACGAGAAGCTGGGGCACAAGGCGGTGCTCGCGCTGGGTGACGCCACCGACTTCGATCCGGCGAGCCTGTTCGGCCGCTCCACCTTCGACCGCGTGGTCATTTCCTATGCCGTGTCGATGATTCCTGTCTGGCGCGAGGCGATTGCCCACGCGGCGACCCTGCTCGCCCCCGGCGGATCGCTCCATATCGTCGACTTCGGCGACCTCGGCGGGCTGCCCGGACCCTTGCGGGCCGCGCTGCGCGCCTGGCTGGCGAGCTTCCACGTCACGCCCCGCACCGACCTCGGCGCGGCGCTGACGGCGATCTGCGAAGATGGCCCGTTTTCGGCCACGACCACGCGCGGCGCGCTCGGCTACTTCCAGATCGGCGTGCTGACGCGCAACGCATAGGTTGCGTTTGACAATCTGTTGACCGCTGCGCAGTCTGCCCCCCGGGGAGCGGGGCCGATGAAGCACCGGGTTGCAACGGATCAGGAAGCGCGCGCACGGGCCGGCAATGCCGGGCCGGCGCTGTTCCGAACACGCGCGATCACGTCAGGCGCACCGCTCTGCGGGCAAGGGTCCCGCTGCCTCAGGCATTACGTGAACTAGGGGGAGAAAGACGATGATTGGCATGACGATCCTCAAGCCGGTGGTGGCGCTGGCGGCGTGGACCATGATCATGTGGCTGTGGATGTACGCAACGCGCATCCCGGCCATCGGCAAGCTGCCGAAGCCGACCGAGCCGGGCGCCGACCAGGGCTGGACCGGCGCGATGCTGGAAACCCTGATCCCGCGGGAAATCCAGTGGAAGGCCCACAATTACAACCACC
Source organism: Novosphingobium huizhouense (assembly GCF_020179475.1). GTDB lineage: Bacteria > Pseudomonadota > Alphaproteobacteria > Sphingomonadales > Sphingomonadaceae > Novosphingobium > Novosphingobium huizhouense. Next base: position 296,696 of record NZ_JAILXZ010000002.1, read on the forward strand.
TGCACGAAGCACCTACCGTATTTTATGCGGTGTGCATCGTGCTTGCCATGATCGGACAGGGCGACGGGCTCAACACCATGATCGCCTGGGCCTACGTCGCGCTGCGCGTGGTGCACTCGATCTGGCAATCGACCGTCAACAAGGTCGGCGTGCGCTTCGGACTGTTCGCGCTGTCGAGCCTCGCGCTGATGGCGCTCATCGTGCACGCCGCCATGGCGGTGTTCTGAATCGCCGCATGACGACACGGACCACCCGCCCGGGCCGCGGGTGGTCCTACTCTTCGCGCAGGAACAGGCTCGCCAGCTCGACGTGGGTCGACCAGCGGAACTGCCCGACCGCCCGCAGCGCCGCGAGCCGATAGCCGCCCGCAATCAGCGTCGCCGCATCCTTCGCCCAGCTCGCCGGATTGCAGCTGACGTAGCAGACGCGTCCCGCCTTGCTCGCGGCGATCTGCGCGACCTGCTCCTTTGCGCCCGCTCTCGGCGGATCGAGCACGACGGCGGCGAAGCGATCGAGTTCCTCGGTGCGCAGCGGATTGCGGAACAGGTCGCGGTGGAGCGCGTGGACCTGCCGTCCGTTGGCGCGCGCCGCCGCCTGGCAGGCGAGATGCGCGTCGCGCGCGGCTTCCACCGCGAGCACTTTCGTGCCGCCCTCGGCGAGCGCGAAGGCGAAGGTGCCGAGGCCGGAGAACAGGTCGGCGATCGTCGCGCTTCCCGCCAACCATTCGCGCGCGGCGCCGGTCAGCGCCGCCTCGCCGTCGCGCGTCGCCTGGAGGAAGGCGCCGGGCGGCAGGCCGACGGGCGTCTCGCCAAGCGTGACCGTCACCGGATCGGGTTCCCAGGTCGCTTCGGGGCCGAAGCCGTTGTCGAGCGTCAGGCGGGCGAGCCCGTGGTCGCGCGCGAAGTCGAGCAGCGCTTCGGTGCGCGCGAGGTTGTCGGCGACGAGGCCATGGAGCCCGAGCGCAACCCCTTGATCGGCCAGCGTCATTTCGACTTCGACGACGAGCTTGCGCTCGTTCCAGCCTTCGAGCAGCCGCCGGATCGGGGCGACCAGGGCGAAGAGTTCGGGGGCAAGCACGTGGCATTCGCGCATGTCGACGATGCGATGGCTGCCCTGTTCGCGAAAGCCGATGACCACGCGCTTGCCGATCGCCTGCGCATGGAGCGTGGTGCGGCGACGCGCGGCGGGCGGCGAGAGGTGCGCAGGCTCGGCGGGCGGCGGGGCGATCCCCTGCCCCAGCGCCGCGCCCTCGACGCGGCCGAACACGTATTCCTCGAGCGCGCGTTCGGACAGGTGCTGCAACTGGCATCCGCCGCAGGCCGGGAAATGACGACAGGGCGGATCGACATGGTCGGCCCCCCGGGTCAGGCTGCCATCGGCCTCGAGCACATCGCCGGGCGCGGCGAGCGGCACATAGCGGCCGTCGGCGGTCTGCCCCTCGCCCTTGGCGGCGATGCGGATGACGCGGCTGCCGGTCATGCCAGCGCTCCTGCCAGCGCCCGCGATGCGGCCTGCGCCAGTTCACCCGACGTGAACGCCGGCCCGCACAGCCGCGCCGCCTCGCCGTGGAGCCACAGCCCTTCGCGCGCCGCAAGCGCCGCGTCGCCATGCGTCGCGAGGCGACTGGCGACGAGCCCTGCGAGCACGTCGCCGGTCCCCGCCGCCGAAAGCCAGCTCGAGGCGCGCGGGGCGAGCGTGGCGGCGCCATCGGGATCGGCGATCACGCTGTCCGGCCCCTTTAGCAGGACCGTGGCGCCACAAGCTGCCGCAAGCGCCTTGGCGCGGGTCAGGCGCGAACCTTCAGGCGTGAGCGCATGGGCGCGTTCGAGCGCGGCCATTTCGCCTTCGTGAGGGGTGAGTATCGTCGGTGCTTTCAGGGGCAAGTCGGGGCCGAGCAGCATCAGCGCGTCGGCATCGAGGACGGTCGGAACGCAGCGCGCGATCACGGCAGCAAAACGGGCGCGCGCGGCATGGTCGCGGCCGAGGCCGGGGCCGATTAGCAAGGCGGAGAGGCGGTCGTCGCCGAGAAGCGCGTCGATCGCGCCGGTCTGCACGACGAGTTCCGGCGGCGCAGCGACCACTGGCCCGCCGGTCTCGAGCAGCTTGACGTAGCCTGCCCCCGCCCTGAGCGCCGCAGTGGCCGCAAGCAGCGGCGCGCCGGGCATGGCCCCCGCCACGATGCCGAGCAATCCGCGCCGGTACTTGTGCGCGTCGGGCGCAGGCGGGCGGAGGCGCGGGCGCTGCAACAGGCGCGGCGCTTCAGGGCGCAACGTCACGCCGATATCGACCAGCTTGAGCGCGCCCATCGTCGCGCTGGCCGGCATCGCCCAGTGCGCGTGCTTCCATGCGCCGAGCGCAATGGTCAGGTCATTGCGCGGCAAGCCCTCGTTGAGCGGTGTTCCGGTGTCGCTTTCGACTCCGCTCGGCAGATCGACCGCGACGGTCAGGGCGTGCGCCGCAGCGAGCTGCCGCAGCAGCACCAGCAGCTCATCGGGAAGCGCGCGGGTCAGCCCGCTGCCGAACAGGCAGTCGACGAAAACGTCACCCGGAACAACAGCTTGGCCGTCCGTTACGTGACCCTTGAAAAGGTTGCGGGCGTTGCGCGCGGCGGGCGTTGCGGGGGCGCGCGGGGCGACGACGGTGACGGCATTGCCATGCTCCATCAGGTGCCGCGCGATGACGTAGCCGTCGCCGCCGTTGTTGCCGGGGCCACACAGCACGGTCACCGCGCGCCCGCCAGCGACGCGCCGGACGATCTCGCCCGCGCCGCGTCCGGCGGTCTCCATCAGCGCCTCGACCGTGGTTCCGCCGGCAATCAGGTCGTCTTCGGCGGCGCGCATCTGCGCCACGGTGAGGACTTGCGAGAGTGTTACGTCACGGTGTTGCGGCATCGGAGGGACCGGTATCGCCTTTCAGGCTCGCGGGAAAGCGATAGCGGTCCTGTCCGACCGACACCTCGAGCACGCCGTCCGCCACCCAGTGCGCCAGCGACTCCTCGACGCCATCGGCCGCGATCACGCCGCGTCCGTCTGCCACCTTCTCGAAGCGGCGGAACATCCCGTCGGGCGCGGCCACGACCAGCATGGTGCGGCCGTTCTGCATGACTTCCTCGACCGTGCAGTCGGGCTTGAAGCCGGCCGCCCCGGCGAGCGCGCAGTCGATGTGTCGCAAGGGCGGTCCCGCCTCGCCCCCGCGCCCGCAGGCGGCGAGCGCGAGCAGCGGAAGCAGCGCCTCAGCCTTTCGCATCGAGCTGCGAGATGTCGCGAATGGCGCCGCGCGCGGCGCTGGTGGTCATCGCGGCATAGGCCTTGAGCGCGGTCGAGACCTTGCGCGGGCGCTCCTTGGCGGGCTTCCACCCCTTCGCGTCCTGCGCGGCGCGGCGGCGGGCGAGTTCGTCGTCCGAGACCTGCAGCGTGATCGTGCGCGCCGGAATGTCGATGGCGATGACATCGCCGTTCTCGACCAGGCCGATCGTGCCGCCTTCCGCCGCTTCGGGCGAGACGTGGCCGATCGAGAGGCCCGAGGTGCCGCCAGAGAAGCGGCCGTCGGTGAGCAGCGCGCAGGCCGCGCCCAGGCCCTTCGATTTCAGGTAGCTCGTGGGATAGAGCATTTCCTGCATACCGGGGCCGCCCTTGGGGCCTTCGTAGCGGATCACCACGACATCGCCCGCGACGACCTGCCCGGTGAGGATCGCGGTGACGGCGGCGTCCTGGCTTTCGTAGACCTTGGCCGGGCCGGTGAACTTGAGAATCTTCTCGTCGACCCCGGCGGTCTTCACGATGCAGCCGTCGAGCGCGATGTTGCCGGTCAGCACGGCGAGCCCGCCGTCCTGCGAGAAAGCGTTCTCCGCCGAGCGGATCACGCCCTTCTCGCGGTCGAGATCGAGCTCCTTCCAGCGGCGGTCCTGGCTGAAGGCGACTTGCGTCGGCACGCCACCGGGCGCGGCGCGGAAGAATTCCTGCACCGAAGGCGCATTGGTGCGCGCGATGTCCCACTGGGCGAGCGCATCGCCCATCGTGCGGCTGTGCACCGTGGGGAGGTCGGTGTGGAGCAGACCGGCCCGGTCGAGCTCGCCCAGGATCGCCATGATCCCGCCGGCGCGGTGGACATCCTCCATGTGGACGTCGGCCTTGGCCGGGGCGACCTTCGACAGGCACGGAACCTTGCGGCTCAGCCGGTCGATGTCGGCCATGGTGAAGTCGACGCCGGCTTCGTGCGCGGCGGCAAGCAGGTGGAGCACCGTGTTGGTCGACCCGCCCATCGCGATGTCGAGGCTCATCGCGTTCTCGAACGCCTTGAAGCTGGCGATCGCGCGCGGCAGCACGCTTTCGTCGTCCTGCTCGTAGTAGCGCTTGCACAAGTCGACCGCGAGGCGGCCGGCTTCGAGGAACAGGCGCTTGCGGTCGGCGTGGGTGGCCAGCGTCGAGCCGTTGCCCGGCAGCGACAGGCCCAGCGCTTCGGTGAGGCAGTTCATCGAATTGGCGGTGAACATGCCCGAGCACGAACCGCAGGTCGGGCAGGCCGAGCGCTCGATCGTCTGTACTTCCTCGTCGCTGTAGGCCTCGTCGGCGGCGGCGACCATCGCGTCGACCAGGTCGAGCGCGACTTCCTTGCCGCGCAGCACGACCTTGCCCGCTTCCATCGGCCCGCCCGAGACGAACACCACCGGGATGTTGATCCGCATCGCCGCCATCAGCATGCCGGGCGTGATCTTGTCGCAGTTCGAGATGCAGACCATCGCGTCGGCGCAGTGCGCGTTGACCATGTATTCGACGCTGTCGGCGATCAGGTCGCGGCTCGGCAGCGAATAGAGCATGCCGTCGTGGCCCATGGCGATGCCGTCGTCGACCGCGATGGTGTTGAATTCCTTGGCGACGCCTCCCGCCGCCTCGATCTCGCGCGCGACCATCTGGCCGAGGTCCTTCAAGTGGACATGGCCGGGGACGAACTGGGTGAACGAGTTCACGACCGCGATGATCGGCTTGCCAAAGTCGCTGTCCTTCATGCCGGTGGCGCGCCACAGGCCGCGCGCGCCTGCCATGTTTCGGCCATGGGTGGTGGTGCGGGAACGATAGGCGGGCATGCGGAGGACTCCGGTGTTCGGGTAATTTATGAGGTTTGCGACCGTGCGCTCCCTACCCCAGCAAACGTCACCGGTCGAAAGTTAATTTTGAGACGATCGCCGCGATTCAGCCTTCGATGGCGATCGCGACCGTATTGGCGATACGCACCAGGCGCTCGGCCCATTCCTGCTGCCCGGCGAGGTCGCCGATCAGGTCCTGCCGGATCTCGATGCCGAGATACGGCCGGCCGTCGGCCTCGGCATGGCGGTTCATCGTCGCGTTGAGCAGCTTGCCCGAATAGGGCTGCTGGTCGCCGACGATCAGCCCCTCGGCCTCGAGCAGCGGGATTGCGAGGCGCGCGGCGCGCTCGTCCGCGTTGTAGAGCACGCCGACGTGCCAGGGGCGCGGTTCCGCGCTGGTGGCAAGGCGCGGCGTGAAGCTGTGCAGCGACAGGATCAGCGCCGGCGGCGCGGCCTCGATCGTGGCCGCGAGCGCTTGGTGATAGGGGCGGAAGAAGCGGGCGAGCCGCGCTTCGTGGCCCGCGTGGTCGAGCGCGTTGCCGGGGATCGCATGGCCGTCGCTGGCGACGGGGACGACCGTCGGCAGGTGCTCGTCGCGGTTGAAGTCGCAGACGAGGCGGCTGACGGCGCCCTGGAACGCGGCGATGCCCGGGCGCTGCGCCATGATCGCGCCGATCGCGCCGACGCCGATGTCGATCGCGACGTGCTGGTCGAGCAGTTCGGGCGCGATGCCGAGGTCGATGTCGGCGGGTACGCGGTTCGACGCATGGTCCGACACGACGAGGATGCCGCCGAAACGGGGCGTGCCGAGGATGCGGAAGGCTTCGTGCTCCATCAGCGCAAGGCCCCGGCAAGGCTCCACCAGGCGGGCGGGAGCGCGGCTTGCGCGGCATCGCGCTGGGCAGGGCTGTCGTAGACCGCAAAGCAGGTCGCACCCGATCCGCTCATCCGCGATGCCCAAGCACCGCTATTGCGCAAGGCTGCCAGAACGTCGCCGATCTGCGGCACCAGCGCGCGCGCCGGCGGTTCGAGGTCGTTGCGGCCTTCGAGAGCGATCGTGCGCAGGTCGCCCTGCGGCATGGGGCCGCGGTCGATTCCGTCCCAGCCCTGGAACACCGGGCCCGTGGCGAGCGGAATGCGCGGATTGACGAGCAAGACCGGGGTTCCGGCAAGGTCGTTGGCGACCGGCTCCAGTTCGGTCCCGGTGCCGCGCCCGATGCAGGCCAGGCTCTCGACGCAAGCCGGAACGTCGGCGCCGAGGCGGGCAGCGCGGGCATGCCAGTCCTCGGGCAGGCCATGGACGTCGCGCACCATGCGGAACACCGCGCCCGCATCGGCCGAGCCGCCGCCCAGCCCCGCCGCGACGGGCAGGCGCTTGTCGAGGAGGACGTCCCAGCCCGGCCCATGCGGCAAGGAAGTCAGCGCCTTGGCGACGATATTTCCAAACGGGTCCGAAAGCGTGCCGGCGAACTCCCCGGTCACGCGCAACCGATCCGCGCCCGCCGGCGCGGCGCGCAGTTCATCGCCCGCGTCGACGAACGCAAACAGCGTCTCGAGCTCGTGATAGCCATCCTCGCGCCGCCTGCGGACATGCAGCGCGAGGTTGATCTTGGCGTAGGCTGTTTCCCTCACCGTTCCTCCCCTTCCCCGTTCGGGGAGGAATTCTCACATGTTCGGATAGTTCGGGCCGCCGCCGCCTTCGGGCGTGACCCATTCGATGTTCTGGGTCATGTCCTTGATGTCGCAGGTCTTGCAGTGGACGCAGTTCTGCGCGTTGATCTGCAGGCGCGGGGTTCCTTCCTCGACGCCGACATATTCGTAGACGCCCGCCGGGCAGTAGCGCTGCTCGGGCCCCGCATAGAGCGGCAGGTTGATCCGCGTCGGAACCGTCGGGTCCTTGAGCTTGAGGTGGCTCGGCTGGTCTTCCTCGTGGTTGGTGCCCGAAAGGAACACGCTCGACAGGCGGTCGAAAGTCAGCACGCCGTCGGGCTTGGGATAGACGATCGGGCGGAACAGGTCGGCGCGCTGCGTCGCTTCGCTGTCGCGGTGATGCTTCAACGGCTTGGCGATGCCGAACTTGAACAGCTGGCGCAGCCACATGTCGGCGCCGGCGAGCACGGTGCCGAGCTCGCCGCCGAACTTGGCGATCAGCGGCTGCGCGTTCTGCACCTTCTTGAGCTCGGTCGCGATCCAGCTGTCACGGACGGCGGCGTCGTACTCGACCATGTCGTCCTTCTCGCGACCGGCAGCGATCGCGGCGCTGATCGCTTCGGCCGCGAGCATGCCGCTCTTCATCGCGGTGTGGCTGCCCTTGATCCGGGGCACGTTGACGAAGCCCGCCGAGCAGCCGATCAGCGCGCCGCCGGGGAACGACAGGCGCGGCACCGACTGCCAGCCGCCCTCGTTGATCGCGCGTGCCCCGTACGAGACGCGGCGCCCGCCCTCGAGGATCTTGGCGATCTCGGGGTGCGTCTTCCAGCGCTGGAATTCCTCGAACGGGTAGACGTAGGGGTTGGCGTAATCGAGCGCCGTCACGAAGCCCAGCGCCACCTGGTTGTTGGCCTGGTGGTAGAGGAAGCCGCCGCCCCAGGTGTTGCTTTCCGAAAGCGGCCAGCCCTGCGTGTGCAGCACGCGGCCCGGCACGTGCTTTTCGGGATCGATGTCCCACAGCTCCTTGATGCCGATGCCATAGACCTGCGGCTGGCAATCGCGTTCGAGATCGAAGTGCGCCTTCAACCGCTTGGTCAGGTGGCCGCGGGCCCCTTCGGCGAACAGCGTGTACTTGGCATGGAGTTCCATGCCCGGCTGGTAGTCCGGCTTCTTCTCGCCATCCTTGCCGATGCCCATGTCGCCGGTGGCGACGCCCATCACCGCGCCGTTCTCGTCGAACAGCACTTCGGCGGCGGGGAAGCCGGGGAAGATCTCGACGCCCAGCTCCATTGCCTGCTCGGCGAGCCAGCGGCACAGGCTGCCGAGCGAGCCGGTGTAGTTGCCGTGGTTCGACATGAACGGCGGCATCGGCCAGTGCGGGATGCTCATCTTGCCCTTGCTGGTGAGCACCCAGTGCCAGTTGTCGGTCACCGGGGTCTCGGCCATCGGACAGCCCATCGTCCGCCATTCGGGCAGCAGTTCGTCGAGCGCCTTGGGATCGACCACCGCGCCCGAAAGGATGTGGGCGCCGACTTCTGACCCCTTCTCGAGCAGGCAGACCGAGATGTCGGGGTTCACCTGCTTGAGGCGGATCGAAGCCGCCAGACCCGCCGGGCCGCCGCCGACGATGACGACGTCATAGGGCATCGATTCGCGTTCACTCATCACCAGGCTCCGCCTAATCGCTCGATTGAATTTCCCGACTGCCTTGAAAGCTGCGGCGTCCAAGGTCAATACCGCCTTCGTGACTGGATATAGCGACAGGTGAACGGGACCGATCCACGCGAAGGCGCGCGCCTGGCAGACGCGGTTGACGCCGCGCTCGGGTGGTGGCGCGACGCCGGGCTCGACTTCGCCTTCGGCGATGCGCCGCAGGACTGGCTGGCGAGCGCGGCGCCGGCCAAGGCGACGCGGGCGAAGGCGCCGGCCCCACCGGTCGAGGCCGTAGCGTCCGTGCCCCCGGCAGGCGGCGATCGCGCCCATTGGCCGACCACGCTTGAAGCCTTTGCGGCCTGGTGGCTGGCCGAACCGTCCCTCGCGCCGCCCGGCCTGCTTCGGGTCGCGCCCTCGGGGTCCGCCGGCGCCCCGCTGATGATCCTCGTCGCAATGCCCGAAGCCGAAGACGGGACCACGCTGCTGTCGGGGCGAGGCGGCAGGCTGGTCGACGCGATGCTCGCGGCGATGGGGCTGCGGCGCGAGGACAGCTACCTCGCCTCGATCCTGCCGGCGCGAATCGCAGCGCCCGACTGGACCGAGTGGAAGGCGCGTCGGCTCGGCGACGTGTTGCAACATCATGTCGCACTGGCCCGCCCGCAGCGGCTGCTGGTCTTCGGCAAGACCCTCGTTTCGGCGCTGATCGACCACGATTCGCCGCATAAGCTTTCGGATTTACCGACGTTTAACCATGAGGGGGGCAGCACAGCCGCGATTTCGACGTACGACCTCGATGCCTTGCTGGCGCGACCCGCCTTCAAGGCAAGTCTGTGGAATCGCTGGCTGGAATGGACGGGGAACGAACCAACGTGATGATCGGGTGGCGAACCCGCGCTGGACTCTCGGCCGTGGCGGTCTGTCTCGCGCTCTGCGGCGCGGTTCCGGCCCAGGCCAACAGCGCTGCCGTCGATTACTTCCGCAGCCGCGCCGATCGCACCGTGGTGCCCGCGCTGCTCAGCCAGGACGACCGGACCTACTACAAGGGCCTGTTCGGCGCGATCGAACGCGAAGACTGGACGACGGTCCAGCAAATGCTCCAGCAGCGCAGCGACGGCCCGCTCCACGCCGTGGCGAAGGCGCAGTTCTACCTTGCCGCGACCTCGCCCAAGGTCGAATTGCAGCCGCTTGCCGACCTGCTGGCGCAGGCGCCCGACATGCCCTGGGCCGACCAGATCGGCCGCCTCGCGCTCAAGCGCGGGGCCACCGTCCTTCCCGCGACGCCGCCGGCCACGCAGGCGATGTTCAACGTGCCTTCGCTGTCGAAGCGGCTCAAGCCGCGCTCGGTGGCCGACGGCACGATGCCCGACAGCATCGCCGCCGCGATCACCGATCGCATCAAGAACGACGATCCGCTCGGCGCCCGCTTGCTGCTCGATGGCGTCGATGCCACGCTCTCGCCCGAGGCGCGCGCCGAATGGCGCCAGAAGGTCGGCTGGGCCTTCTACATCGAAAACGACGACGCCAACGCCCGGCTGATTTCGTTGTCGGCGCTCGAGGCCGGCAGCGGCGCCTGGGTGCCCGAAGCCTTGTGGACCGCTGGCCTCGCCGCCTGGCGGATGGACGATTGCATGGCCGCGGGCGAAACCTTCGAACGCGCGGCGGGGATGGCCACCAATCCCGAACTCGCCGCCGCCGCGAACTACTGGGCGGGCCGCGCCTGGATGCGCTGCCGCAAGCCCGAGAAGGTCAGCGCCTCGCTGCGCGCCGCTGCGCGCAATCGCGATTCGCTCTACGGCCTGATGGCGGCCGAAGCGCTCGGCCTGCGCGAGGCGGTGCCCGCTGCGGCCCCCGATTTCTCCGAACAGGACTGGCAGCAACTGCGCACCGTCAGCAACGTCCGTCTTGCGGTGCAGCTTGCCGAGATCGGCGAGGACGGCCTTGCCGACGAAGTGCTGCGCTACCAGGCCCGCATCGGCGCGCCGGGCCAGTACGCCCCGCTCTCGCGCCTCGCGCGCGATCTCGGCCTTCCCTCCACCCAGCTGTGGATGGCCTACAACGCGCCCGCCGGGGCGCGCGCCGACGAAGCCGCACGCTTCCCCGCGCCCAAGTGGACCCCGGCCAATGGCTGGAAGGTCGACCCGGCGCTGCTGTTTGCGCACAGCTTGCAGGAATCGAACTTCCGCACTTCGGTGACGAGCCCCGCCGGCGCCAAGGGCCTGATGCAGGTGCTTCCCGGCACCGCGCGCGATCTCACCCGCATCGATCCGGTCATGCTCGGGCGTGAAAAGCAGCTCGACCTGCCCGACGTCAATCTCGCCTTCGGCCAGACCTACCTCGCCCAGCTCAAGGCGCGGCCCGAGACGCAGGGCCTGCTGCCCAAGGTGATCGCCGCCTACAACGCCGGGCCGATGCCGATCGGCCGCTGGAACGTCGAGGTGCGCGACAAGGGCGATCCGCTGCTGTGGATGGAATCGATCCCCTATTGGGAAACGCGCGGCTATGTCGCCACGGTGATGCGCAACTACTGGATGTACGAAAAGCAGGCCGGTGGCCCGTCGGAAAGCCGGATCGGGCTAGTCCAGGGCATGTGGCCGAAGTTCCCCGGGCTCGATGGCGCCAGCAACGTCAGGATCGCATCGCGTGGCGATTGATCCTGCGCGGCCGTTCAAGCCGATCAACATCGCCGTCCTGACGGTCTCGGACACGCGCGGTCCGTCCGACGACAGTTCGGGCGACATCCTGTGCGAACGGGTCAGGGCCGCGGGCCACAAGCTCGCCGCCCGGGCGATCGAGAAGGACGATGCCGACCGCATCGTCAGCCGGCTCAACAACTGGATCGACGACCGGGCGATCGACGCCGTGGTCGTGACCGGCGGCACCGGCCTCACCGGCCGCGACGTCACGCCCGAAGCGCTCGATCGGGTCAAGACCCGCGATATCCCGGGCTTCGGCGAACTGTTCCGCTGGCTCAGCTTCAAGACCATCGGCACCAGCACGATCCAGTCGCGCGCCTGCGCCGTCGTCGCGCGCGGCACCTACATCTTCGCCCTGCCCGGCTCGAACGGGGCGGTGAAGGACGGCTGGGACGGCATTCTTGCCGAGCAGCTCGACAGCCGCAACCGGCCCTGCAACTTCGTCGAACTGATGCCGCGCCTGCTGGAGACCTGAGGCGACACGCGCCGTCTTGCGCGAATGTTCTACAAATGTTCTAATGCTGCGATGTCGAGTCCCACCCTTCGCGGTCGCGGCGCGCCCAGCAGCGCCGTGCCGACCCGCTTCGGCCTTGCCTTGCGCGAGGCCGATGGCGACTGGCTGGACGGTCAAGAGGACATCGACGGGCCGGGGCCGAAACTGCGCACCACGGTGACGCAGGAATTCCCGAAGACCATCGTCAGCTTCAACCGCTCGCCCGACATCCCGTTCGACCGCTCGCTCAACGCCTATCGCGGCTGCGAGCACGGCTGCATCTACTGCTACGCCCGGCCGACGCACGCGTTTCACGATCTCTCGCCGGGCCTCGACTTCGAGGCCCGGCTGTTCGCCAAGCCGAACGCGGCCGAGCTGCTGCGCAAGACTTTCGCGGGGCGCGGCTACAGCCCCAAGCCGCTCGCGATGGGCACCAACACCGATCCCTACCAACCGATCGAGCGCGACTACCGGATCACCCGCAGCGTGCTCGAGCTGTGCCTCGAAGTGCGCCATCCGGTGACGATCACCACCAAGTCGGCGCGCGTGATCGACGACCTCGATCTTCTGGCCGAGCTCGCGCGTCAAAAACTCGTTGCGGTCGGCATCTCGGTCACCAGCCTCGACCCGCGCCTGTCCGGCCTGCTCGAGCCGCGCGCCTCGGCGCCGGCCAAGCGTCTCGACGCCTTGGCCAGTCTGGTCGAGGCCGGCGTTCCCGCGCACGTTTCGGTGGCGCCGGTCATTCCGTCGATCACCGACCAGTACCTCGAGGCCATCCTAGCCGAAGCGGGCGCACGGGGGGTGACCTCGGCGAGCTGGATCATGGTCCGTCTGCCGCACGAAGTCGCCCCGCTGTTCCGCGAATGGCTCGACGTCCATTTCCCCGAACGCGCGGGCAAGGTCATGGCGATCATCAACGACGTGCGCGGCGGCAAGGACAACGATGCGAACTTCTTCACGCGGATGAAGCCGCAGGGCGTCTGGGCCGACCTCATCCGCAGCCGTTTCCGCCTCGCCTGCCGCCGCGCCGGGATCGGCCAGGTCAGGATCGACCTCGACTGCTCCCAGTTCCGCGCGCCGAGCGCCGACGGACAGCTGGCGCTGTTCTAGACCTGCTTGCGCCCGAAGCCGCGCACGGGCGGCGAAACCGGGGTTTGCGGACGCGGCGCAGGGCGAGGCGTCTGCTCCGCAACGGGTCGTGCCGCAGGGCGCTCGACCGGCGCAGGCGAATGGACCGCGCTGCCCTTCTGCTCGGCCTCGAGCTCGACCAGCGCACGCAACGTCCGCGTGCCGAGATCCTCTCCGTCGGCCTTCGAATTGCGGCGCGGCATCGAAGGAGCCTGCGACGGCGCGAAGAACCCCTGCGGCTCGGCTTGGTGCTTCTCCGGCTTGTGTTCGACCACTCCGACCAGCTGCTTCAGCCGATGGGGCGCAAAGATCCCGAGGCCGACCAGCACCAGCAGGAACAGGAACATCAGCATCGGGCCGGCGTCGATCGGCGGCGCGTCGCCGGTTTCGGCAGCGCGCGGCGCATCCTTGGCCGACCACGGGTTGGCGTGGTTGGGGCCGTGCCGCCGCGTCGTCTCGTAAACCGGAGTCTGGCCCTGGCGACAAGTGCCATCGGGATAGGAGGGGCCCGAACAGAAGGTCGGATTGGCGTTGACGTCGTGGAACATCGCCACGACGCGCGCCGGGCTGAAGGTCTGGACGAACTTCGCCGGATCGTTGTCGGTCGGCCAGTGAAACACGAACAGGAACGCGGTGACCGACACCAGCGGGATAAGCATCCTGGGCGTCAGGCCGAGCAGGTTGCGCTGGTCGCTCGCGCGCCATTCGAACCAGGCGATCGTCGCGTCGCGCCAGCGGTTGTACGCCGGGCGATCGGTGAACCACAGCGCCTGCAGCGCGAGCGTCGGGGTCGGCGGCTGCGTCAGCGGGCGTCCGTCGGCGTCGGTCGGGAAGTGCATCGCGCCCGACGGGACTGCGGCCGCCGCCGCTGCGCCACGCTGACCGAAGCGGGGACGCACGCGCTGTTCTGCGCGCGTGTCGCGGCGCGAACGGCCCGGCATCATCAGCGCCTTGCCCAGCGTCGCGATCGCGTGGAGCCGCTCGGCAACCGGCGGATGCGAGCCGTCGCCATCGCTCGGCCCGTCGAACAGCAGCGCCTCGATCCGGCGGCTGCCGGTGAACTGGCCGCGCCCGCCGACCTTGTTCAGCGCATCGATCAGCGCCTCGGGGTACTGCGTCACCCGCACCGCCTCGCCATCGGCGACATGGTCGCGCGACAGCTTGATCCCGCGCCGCGCGGCGAAGGCGAGCTTCATCGACAGCATCGTCGCCATGCTGCCGGCGAGCAGGATCGGCAGGAACGGCGGCAGGAACAGCGGGATCAGCATCTGCCGCCAGTCCTCGAGCCGCAGCGGATTGTTGACCTGCAACTGCACGGCGGTGCGCATCAGCGCGTGATTGGCGGCGAGCATCCGCGTGTCGCCGTTGCGGATATGCGAAGCCTCGTGCGCGAGCACGGCGGCCAACTCGTCGTCGTCGAGCCGGTCGAGCAGCCCGCGCGTCACCGCGATCAGGCCGCGCACCGGCCCCTCGCCCACCGTCAGGGCATTGGGGGCGTCGATCTCGATCACGCCGAAGCGCGGGAAACGCACGCCGAGCGCGGTGCACTGCGCCTCGACGATGGTCACGAAGCGCGGCTCGGCCGACCGGTCGACCACGCGGATGTCGAGCGCGCTGCGCACCGCTTCGGCATGGCCGCGATAGACGTGGCGGAACACCAGCGCGGCGAGCGCCGCCAGCGGCAGGGCATAGCGCAGCGCATAGCCCAGCGGATCGGTGAGGATCGTGTGCTGCTCGTCGAACATCAGCAGCGGCACGACCAGCGCGAAGGCGCCGATCAGCTCGAAGGCGAGGACATAGGCGGCAAGGTAGAACGCCACATGGCGCCGCGCTTCGGCGGCATGGGTGGTGTAGCCCTTGGCTCGGTCGATCGCGGCCATAGGTGAAGCCCTCGTTGCCGGGGGCGCGCGCCCCCGGAAGGATCAGAGCGTGATCTGCGCCGGTTCCTCGAACTGCGCGCGGCGCTCCTCGCCGAGCGTGAACTTCTCGCGCAGCGGCGCCGACTTCGACGGAGCAATGAGGTTGCCCGGGAAGGCGCGGCGAACCGCGTTCACTTCCTCGACCGCGAGGTTGTAGAAGCGGCGGCTCGCGGTGAGGCGCTCCTCGACCCGGGTCAGTTCGCTGCGCAGCGAGGCGTAATGCCCTTCCGAGGCGAGGCGCGGATAGGCCTCGTCGAGCGAGACGAGGTTCTGCAGCAGGCCCGCGGTCTGCGACCCCACCAGCGCGTCGGCCTCGCTGATCGCGGCGAGCGCATCGATGCGGCCCTTGATGACATCACGGATGACATCGTGCTCGCGCGTGGCGAAAGCGCGCACCACCTCGACGAGGTTGCCGACCAGCGTCTTGCGTTCGAGCATCAGCGCGTCGATGTCGGCGAAGGCGGCCTCGGCCCGCTCGTCGAGCCTGGCGATCAGCGCATGTTGCGCCCGCACCTTCAAGCCCAGCCACAACGCCAGGCCCAGCACGAGCCAAAGCCACCAGTGGTCGAGCGCAAAATTGCTCACGCGGACCAGGCGGCCCTCGAGGTCGATCTGTTCGAAGAAACCGCCGCTCGGTTGAACCTGCATCGTACTCGTGCCCCATCTCGTGTGATGCGATGGGGCCGATCTACGCGGGAATACTTAATACATCATGCAGATCGGCAGAATTCCGCTCAGGCGGGCTCCGTGACGAAGCCCTTCCAGTTCTTCATGTAATGCACGAACGTCGGGCTCAGCGCCTCGTCGAGCAGGTGCTGCTCGGTTACCGGCAGCGGCGGCGACTGGTAGGCGGGATCGGCAAGGACGCGCCTCGGGAAATCGTGGCGCAGGATCGCACCGCGGCCGATCGCGGCGAAGTCGCAGCCCTTTTCGATCACCCAGGCGCAATCGGCGGCGCCCAGGATCTTGCCGGCCACGCCCACGCGCGTGTTTCCGCGCGGCAGGTCCAGGAACCAGTCGATCAGCGGCCGCCCCTCGCCTTCGGCATCGTTGGCGATCTTGCGCACGTCCCACAGCGAGAGGTCGACGTAGTCGAGCTTGCCCGCGGCCAGGACCTGGCCGACGAGGTCGCGGATCTCGAGCAGCTTCTGCCCGAACCGCTCGGGCGATACGCGCAGGCCCAGCTGGAACCCGGCGCCACAGCTCGCACGGATGCCGTCGATGATCTCGAGCACCAGCCGCGCCCGGTTCTCCGGGCTGCCGCCGTACTTGTCGGTGCGGAGATTGATCTCGGGCGAAAGGAACTCGGCGAGGATGTAGCCGTGCGCGCCGTGGACCTCGACGCCGTCGAAGCCAGCCTTTTCCGCCCGCACCGCCGCCGCGACGAAATCGTCGCGCAGTCGCTCGACCTCGTCGGTCGTCAACCCCCGGGCTCCGGCTGCCTCGTTGTCCCAAGCAGAGACGGGATTGGCGACGACCTTCTTGTCCGATCGCGATCCTGCGTGGTGCAGCTGGACCGACGAGACCGCGCCGTTCGCGCGGATGCCGTCGGCAAGGCGGGCGAGCCCGGCGAGGTGCTCGTCGCCGAACGCGCCGATCTGGCCGACGAAGCCCTGCCCCACCCGCTGCACGTGCGCCGCTGCGGTCATCACCATGCCGAAGCCGCCCCTCGCCCGCGCGACGAGCCAGTTGTATTCGTCGTCCGACAGCGTGCCATCGTCGTGGCTCTGCTGATTGGTCAGCGGCGCGAGCATGAGGCGGTTCTTCCATGCGGGACCGCGCTGCAGCGTCATCGGCTGCGCAAGCTTTTCGTAGGCCAAGTCCTATTCCTCGATCGGAGCGAAACGGACCAGGCGGCTATCCTCGACCGCCGCCTGGCGGTGCACCACGACGGGCGCGTAGTCGGGGTCCTTGACCATCCCCATGAACGCGGCCGCGCTGGGGTAGGACATCACGAACGTCTCGTCCCACTCCCATTCGGCAGGCCCGGTCACCATCGCCTCGAAGCCGCCCTTCCACGCGATCTTGCCACCCGCGCGGTCCAGCACCGGCTGGATCGTGCGGAAGTATTCGGCATAGGCTTCGGCGCCGGTGAGGCCCTTGTCGGCAAGCTCATGCCCGTCCGGGTAGGTCGCCAACGGCTTGAAGCGAACGAGGTTGAGCATGTGCACGGGCGTGTCGCGCGGCAGGCTCTTGAAATGGTCGAAGTTTTCCCTGCTGGGATCGATGTAGGTGGTCATCGCCGTTCCTCGCCTCTGGTCAGGCAGCGCCGGACAGTTCGGGCCAGGCATAGTCCCTGAACTGCTCGCGCAGGTCCTTCTTGCTGATCTTGCCGGTGCCCGTGTGCGGGATCGCGTCGACGAAGGCAATCGCGTCGGGCACCCACCACTTGGCCACGTGCTGCCCGAGGAAGCTGCGGATTTCCTCGGACTCGCAGGCAACGCCGGGTTTGCGCACGACGATCAGCAGCGGGCGTTCGTCCCACTTGGGATGATATATCCCGATCGCCGCCGCCTCGGCCACCGCCGGATGTCCGATCGCGGCGTTCTCGAGCTCGACCGAGCTGATCCATTCACCGCCCGACTTGATCACGTCCTTGGTCCGGTCGGTCAGCTGCAGCGTGCCGTCGGGGTGGATCACCGCCACGTCGCCGGTATCGAACCACTGCTCGTCGTCGGTCGCGTCCTTCTCCGCCTTGAAGTAGCGCTTGACCACCCAGGGCCCGCGCACCTGCAAGGCGCCCGAGGTGACGCCGTCGCGGGGCAGCACTTTTGTCGGATCGCCGAGGTCGACGCAGCGCAGTTCCACGCCGAACGGCACGCGGCCCTGCTTGGCCTTGAGATCGACGCGCTCGTCGAAGCTCATCTCGTCCCAGTCGGCAGGTTCCGCTCCGGTCGTCCCGATCGGCGAGGTCTCGGTCATGCCCCAGGCATGGGCGATGCGGATGTCCTTCTTCATGAACCGCTCGATCATCGCGCGCGGCATGGCGGACCCGCCGCAGACGACCTGGCGCAAGCTGGCGGGGATGTCCTTGCCGGTTGCGTCGAGGTGCTGGAGCAGGCCGAGCCACACCGTCGGCACGCCGGCCGAGGCGGTGACCTTCTCGGTCTCGAACAGATCGCACAAGGTCGCCGGATCGTTGGTCGCGCAATAGACGAACTTTGCCCCCGCCGCTGCGCCGGCCCAGGGAATGCCCCAGCTCGCGGCATGAAACATCGGCACGATCGGCATCATCACCATCCGCGTGTCGATGCCGAACACGGCGGGCGACTGGCAGGTCATCGCATGGAGCATCGTCGAGCGGTGCTCATAGAGCACGCCCTTGGGGTTGCCCGTGGTGCCGCTGGTGTAGCACAGCATGCACGGATCGCGCTCGTCGCCGTCGGCCCATTCGGCCTTGCCGTCCTCGGGCGCGATCCAGTCCTCGAAGCTTTGCGCGCCTTCGTCGCCATCGAAGCAGACGTAGTGCTCGATCGTCTTCCAGCGCGGCTTCATCCGCTCGACCACCGGCGCCCAGACCTTGTCGAACAGCAGGACTTTGTCCTCGGCGTGGTTGGCGATGTAGTCGAGCTGGTCGTCGAACAGGCGCGGATTGATCGTGTGGAGGATGCCGCCGACGCCGACCGCGCCGTACCAGCTGACGAGGTGGCGGTGATGGTTCATCGCCAGCGTGGCGATGCGGTCGCCAGGGCCAATGCCAAACCGGCGCAGCGCCTGGACCATGCGTAGCGCATCGTGGCGGATTCCGGCCCAGTTGGTACGGGTGGTCGATCCGTCGGCCCAGCGCGTGACGATCTCGCGCGTGCCGTGCTCGCGGGCGGCATGGTCGATCAGGTGAGTGACCCGCAGCTTCCAGTCCTGCATGGCGCCCAGCTGAAACATGACCCTCTCCTTTTATTCTACGAGCCGCAGATGCCTTTCCGGCCTTGCGGTCAGGGCCACATTGGCAAGCCCCTCGATCGGAATCAATCGTTCGATCAGGTCGCTGTCGAGCCGGAAGTCGGTGCCGAGGCGGACCAGCGGCTCGCGCCCCTTGCCCGTCCGCAGCCGCGCCAGCACCTCGCCCTTGGCCTCGCCGCCGCGCGGCAGCAGCATCGCCAGCTCGGCCATGGCCTCGGGTTTCGTAACGTCGAGCTTGAGCATCATGCGCGCCGCGCTGGTCACCGAAGCGAGCGGGCGGGCATTGCGCACGGTCACCCGCGGCGGCTCGTCGGGGTTCGGACGGTCGAGTTCGACGTTGAGCAGCACGCAGGTGCCATCGCGCGCCCAGGTCACGAAATCGTCGACCAGCGCCTCCTCGAAGCACGAGGCGGAGAACAATCCCGACGAATCGGAGAAGTCCGCCATGACGAAGTCCTTGCCCTTCTTCGTCTTGCGCTTCTGCACGTTCTCGACCAGCGCGGCCATGACCGCGCCCGACCGGCCGCCGCCGCCCTCGCCGCCGCCGGTCATCAGGCTTCCGTAGGAGCGCGCGCCGTTGGCCGAAGCGACCGCGCGATATTCCTCCACCGGGTGCGCGGCGAAGTAGAAGCCGAAATTCTCGCGCTCGGCCGCCATCTGCTCGGCGCGGCTCCATGGCTTGGTTTCGGCAAGGCGCGTTGCGGGGGCGGCGTGATCGTCGCCGCCGAACAGACCGCCCTGCCCCGAGGTGCGCGCGCGCGCCGCCTCGTCGGCCACCGCCATCAGCAGCTCGGCATTGGCGATCAGCTTGGCGCGATTGGGTTCGAGGCCGTCGAGCGCGCCGCCAGCTGCCAGCGCTTCGAGCTGGCGCCGGTTCATCGATCCTGCCGGAATGCGCTTGAACAGGTCGTCGAGGCTCGCGAACGGCCCCTTGGCCTCGCGCTCGGCGACGATCGCCTCCATCGCCTTTTCGCCCACGTTGCGCAGGCCCGCCAGCGCATAGCGCACGGCAAAGCCGTCGTCGGTCCGCTCGACGGTGAATTCGGCTTCGGAATGGTTGATGTCGGGCCCCGCCAGCGCCACCCCGTTGCGGCGCATGTCGTCGACGAACACCGCCAGCTTTTCCGACTGGTGCATGTCGAAGCACATCGAGGCGGCATAGAATTCGTGCGGATAATGGGTCTTGAGCCAGGCCGTCTGGTAGGCAAGCAGCGCATAGGCCGCCGCGTGGCTCTTGTTGAAGCCGTAGCCGGCGAACTTGTCGATCAAGTCGAACAGCTCGTTGGCCTTGGCCGCCGGGATGTCGGACACGGTCTTGCAACCATCGACGAAGCGCTGGCGCTGCGCGTCCATCTCGGCCTGGACCTTCTTGCCCATGGCGCGGCGCAGCAGGTCGGCATCGCCCAGCGAATAGCCGGCGAGGATCTGCGCCGCCTGCATCACCTGTTCCTGGTAGACGAAGATGCCGTAGGTTTCGGCGAGGATCCCGGCGAGCTTCTCGTGCGGGTACTCGATGCTCTCGAGCCCGTTCTTGCGCCGACCGAACAGCGGGATGTTGTCCATTGGCCCTGGGCGATAGAGCGAGACGAGCGCGATGATGTCGCCGAAGTTGGTCGGCTTCACCGCCGCAAGCGTGCGGCGCATGCCTTCGGATTCGAGCTGGAACACGCCCACGGTGTCGCCCGACTGGAGCAGCTTGTAGGTATCGGCGTCGTCCCAGGCGAGCGTCGAGAGGTCGATCTCGATCCCGCGCTTCTTCATCAGGTCGACCGCCTTGCGCAGCACCGACAGCGTCTTGAGGCCGAGGAAGTCGAACTTCACGAGGCCCGCATCCTCGACGAACTTCATGTCGAACTGCGTGACCGGCATGTCCGAGCGCGGATCGCGGTAGAGCGGCACCAGCTGCGCCAGCGGCCGGTCGCCGATCACCACGCCGGCCGCGTGGGTCGAGCTGTTGCGCGGCAGGCCTTCGAGCTGCATCGCAAGGTCGATCAGGCGCTTGACCTCGGGATCGCGGTCGTACTCGCGCTTCAGCTCGAGCACGCCGTTGAGCGCGCGCGGCAGCGGCCAGGGGTCGGTCGGATGGTTGGGCACCATCTTGCAGAGCCGGTCGACCTGGCCGTAGCTCATCTGCAGGATGCGCCCCGTATCGCGCAGCACCGCGCGCGCCTTCAGCTTGCCGAAGGTGATGATCTGCGCGACGTGGTCCTCGCCGTACTTGCGCTGGACATAGCGGATCACCTCGCCGCGCCGGGTTTCGCAGAAGTCGATGTCGAAGTCGGGCATCGACACGCGCTCGGGGTTGAGAAACCGCTCGAACAGCAGCCCCAGCCGGATCGGGTCGAGATCGGTGATGGTGAGCGCCCAGGCGACCAGCGAGCCCGCGCCCGAGCCGCGCCCGGGTCCCACCGGAATGTCGTTCTCCTTCGCCCACTTGATGAAGTCGGCAACGATCAGGAAGTAACCGCCGAAGCCCATGCGGTTGATGATCGAAATCTCGAACTCGAGCCGCTGGCGATAGTTCAGAACCTCCTCGAGCACGCCCGCGGCGGCAAGCTGCGGAAACGCTGCGGGATCGGGCTCGGCGTCCGGCCCGAGCGTGAGCAGGGCGGACAGCTCGCCATGGGTCGTTTCGGGATAATAGGGCTTGAGCCGCGCGACGAGGCCGGTGCGGCTGTCGGCGGCGCAGGCTTTCGCCTCGCCCTCCTTGTCGCCGGCAAGGCTCGGCAGGATCGGCTTGCGCTTGGGCGGCATGCAGGCGGTGCGCTGCGCGACGACGAGCGTGTTGGCGAGCGCCTCGGGGCAGTCGGCGAAGAGCTGCTCCATTGCGTCGGCAGGCTTGATCCACCATTCCTGCGACGAGCGCGGGCGATCGGGGCTGTCGACATGGGTCGAACTGGCGATGCACAGCATCGCGTCGTGCGCGGCGTAGAAGCCGCTTTCTGCAAAGCACGCCGGGTTGGTCGCGACGAGCGGGATGTCGCGGCTAAAGGCGAGGTCGAACAGCCCGTCCTCGCCGCCGCTCTCGACGGGATCGCCGGTGCGCGCCAATTCGATGTAGAGCCGGTCGCCGAACAGCTCCTGCAGCCGGTCGCAATAGGCCTCGGCCGCCGCCGCCTGCCCCCCGGCGAGCAGCCGCGTCAGCGCGCCCTCGCCGCCGCCCGTCAGGCAGATCAGGCTGTCGGTATGGCCGACGAGATCGGCCAGCACGACGTGCGGCGCATGCTCCAGCGGGCGGTCGAGGTGCGCGCGGCTGACGAGGTGGCAGAGGTTGTCGTACCCGCGCGCATCCTGCGCATAGAGCCCGAGCCAGTCGATCGTCGGCGCAGCGGGGCCGAAGCCGGTCGCCGCGCCTTCGCGCTCGGGCCGCGCGACTGCCAGCATGACGCCGATGACCGGCTGGACGCCCACGTCCTTGCACGCCTTTGCGAAGGCCGCGCTGCCGTAGAGCCCGTTGCGGTCGGTGATCGCGATCGCCGGAAAGCCCCGCTCGGCGGCGGTCTTGGCGATCGCCTTCGGATCCACCGCGCCATCGAGCATGGTGTAGGAGGAAAAGACCCGCAGCGGAACGAAGGGGGCGAAAGGCATCCAGCCGATATAGCAACTGAAGCGGCAATTCAGGAGGGGCTGGCGGCGCTCATCCACTGGAGAAAATGGTCTCGCGCAGAGGCGCGGAGGACGCAGACGGTGGCGAAGGTCACGGGCTTCGCCCGGAATGGCTCACGCAAAGCCGCCAAGACGCAAAGAGGTTGCGCACGCCGCAGGCGTCTATCGCCCATCGAACAAACGCCAGTCGAGCAAGGCGGCCTAGCCGCATGGCGCTACATCTTGGCGTCTTTGCGTCTTTGCGTGAGATACCTCTTTTGTTCTCTCCTTCCCAGGCGCCTCTGCGCGAAACAGGAGTCAGAGCAACGCCTCGATATCCTTCGCAATGCTCTCGGGCTTGTCGGTCGGGGCGTAGCGCTTGACGACCTTGCCGTCGCGACCGATCAGGAACTTGGTGAAGTTCCACTTGATCGCCTTGGTCCCCAGCACCCCGGGCGCTTCGGCCTTGAGCCAGTCGTAGAGCGGGTCGGCGCCGGGGCCGTTGACCTCGATCTTGGCCATCAGCGGGAAGCTCACCCCGAAGTTGACCTTGCAGAAGCTGTCGATCTCCTCGGCGGTGCCGGGTTCCTGTCCGCCGAACTGGTTGCACGGGAAGGCCAGCACCTCGAACCCGCGTTCGCCGTAGCTCTTCCACAGCTTCTCGAGCCCGTCGTACTGCGGGGTGAAGCCGCACTTCGATGCGGTGTTGACGACGAGCAGCACCTTGCCCGCCTTGGCCGAAAGGTCGAGCCTTTCGCCATTGGGCAGCTTGGCGGTGAAATCGGCGATGGTGCGCGGCTCTGCCATGTCGGACGACCCTGTTAGGTTGTGTGCAATACAACCCCGGTGGTGTCACAGGCGCGCGCGTCGTTCAAGCCGGAAAGTCGTTGCGGCGGGCCAAAGCCAGGATCTCGCCGGGGCCATACTGCCTATCGCCCGACTTCTCGATCACCAGACCCTCGCGTTCGTGCTCGGGCATGCGCGCGACGAGCCGGACCATGGCCGCAAACGTGCCCGAATGCAGCGCGGCAAAGCCGTGAAACACGCCGTCGGCGGCCTCGCGCCGCAGGACCGTCGCATGGTCGTTCCAGAAGTCGGACGTGCCGGATTCGCCGCGGATCGTGGTGTTCATGGGATGCGCTCTCCTTTGCGCGGCGACAACGCGCGAGACCGGTTCCCGTATCCCCGAACCTAGCCGAGAACCCCTTCGTGCAGGCGCACCACGCGGTCCATGCGGAAGGCAAGCCGTTCGTTGTGCGTCGCGATCAACGCCGCGCTGCCTTCGCCGCGCACCAGCTTCAGGAACTCCTCGAGCACGCGGTCGGCGGTCGCCTCGTCGAGGTTGCCGGTGGGTTCGTCGGCCAGCACCAGCGCCGGCCGGTTGGCGAGCGCCCGCGCCACCGCGACGCGCTGCTGTTCGCCTCCCGAAAGCTGGTTGGGCCGATGGTCGAGCCGGTGGCCGAGCCCGAGCGCGGTGAGCAGTTCGGCCGCGCGCGCCCTCGCCTCGCTCGCCGGGCGGCCCGCGACCATCTGCGGCAGCACGACGTTCTCGGTCGCGTTGAAATCGGGCAGCAGGTGGTGGAACTGGTAGACGAAGCCGAGGTGATCGCGCCGCAACGTGGTGCGCGCATCGCCCGAAAGCGCCGAGGCGTTGATGCCGGCGATCTCGATCAGCCCCTCGAACCCGCCTTCGAGCAGGCCGACCGCCTGGAGCATGGTCGATTTGCCCGAGCCCGACGGCCCCAGCAGCGCCACGATCTCGCCGGGCCGGATCTCGAGGTTCACACCGCGCAGCACGTCGATGGTGACGCCGCCCTGGGTGAAGCTGCGGCGCAGGTTGTCGAGGCGGACGACAGGATCACTCATAGCGCAGCACCTGGACCGGATCGGTGCTCGCCGCCTTGAGCGCCGGATAGAGCGTGGCGAGGAAGCTGAGCACGAGCGCCATGATGCAGATCACCGTGATCTCGACCGGATCGCTGCGGCTCGGCAGGTCGGTGAGGAAGCGGATCGAAGGGTCCCACAGGTTCTGCCCCGTCAGGAACTCGACCGCATGGACGATCGGCTGGCGGAAGAACAGGAACACGAAGCCCAGCAGCAGTCCGCCCAGCGTGCCCAGCGCGCCGATGACGAAGCCGATCGTGACGAAGACCTTGAGCAGGCTCTTCCGCGTCGCGCCCATCGTGCGCAGGATCGCGATGTCGCGGGTCTTGGCGCGGACCAGCATGATCAGCGAGGACAGGATGTTGAACACCGCGACCAGCACGATGATCGAGAGCACCACGAACATTGCCACGCGCTCGACCGCCAGCGCCTCGAACAGGCTGGCGTTGATCGTCTTCCAGTCGGTCACGACCGCGCGCCCGGCAAGCGCCGCCTTGACCGGCGCCATCGTCTGCATCGCGGTGTCGGCGTCGGTGGTGGTCACTTCGATCATGCCGATCGTGTCGCCGGTCAGCAGCAGCGTCTGCGCATCGGGTATCGGCATCACCACATAGGCGTTGTCGTAGTCGTAGACCCCGATCTCGAAGATCGCCGCCACGGTGTAGCCGACCTGGCGCGGCACGGTGCCGAAGGGCGTCGATCGGCCCGCCGGATTGATGATCGTGATCGTGTCGCCGATCCGCACGCCGAGGTTCTCGGCAAGGCGCGAGCCGAGCGCGACATTGCCCGAATTGGCCGCGAGCGCGGCGAAGTTGCCCGCCACGACCTTCTGCGACAACCGCTTGAGGTCGCCCTGGGTGTTGCCGCGCACGAGAATCGCCTCGACCCGGCCGTTGAACGTCGCCAGCAGCGGCTGCTCGATCAGCGGCGAGGCGTGCGTCACGCCGGGCGTCGCCTCGACCTTCCTGAGGATCTCCTGCCAGTTGTCGAGCCGCCCGCCATAGGCCTGGATGATCGCATGGCCGTTGAGCCCGACGATCTTGTCGAGCAGTTCGGCGCGGAAGCCGTTCATCACGCTCATCACGATCACCAGCGCGGCAACGCCCAGCATGACCGCGACGAAGCTGATCCCGGCCACGAGCGCGATGAACGCCTCGCCCCGCCCCGGCAGCATGTAGCGCTTGGCGATGGTCCATTCGAACGGCGAGAGGATCAAGCGGCGGGTCTTTCGCTTCTGCCGCGTGGTGCGGCGCGGGAGGATGCGCGTCGCGGATTTACGGCGACTTGCCGCAACTGGCAATGGCTCCCCATCCCGACCGCTCGCGCCGCACAACCGCAGCCGCCGCGATCGGTTCCCGCGCTCACTCCAGCGCCAGCACGGGCTCCGCCGTCCGGCGCCGGCGCGCGGCGCGGTCGCACAGCAGCGGCAGCACGCAAAGCATCACCGCCGCGGCATAGAGCGCGAAGACCTGCATCCGGTCGGCGGTCGCAAGGTCGAGCAGCCGGAACGGCCCGTGGCCGGCGCGGGTCAGCCGCCCGCCGACCGCGCCCAGCACCACCGGCAGCGCAGTGGCGACGATCGGGTTGCCCTTCCAGCCGACCACCACGACGAAGGCCACCGGCAACAGGATCGCGACCGGCGCGCTCTGCATGAACACCGCGTGGGTCAGCAGCGCCATCGTCGCCAGTTGCAGCGCGCTCGAAGCGCCCTCGCCCAGGTCGAACGAGCGCAGCCGGCCCGACGCGAGGCGCGTCGCCATCAGCGACACCGGGATCGCCATGATCAGCCCCACCGAATGACCGATGAACCAGTGGAAGAAGCCGTGCGGCAGCGGCCCCGGCAGCACCAGCGGCAGCAGCATGGTCGCCACCACCGCCCCGCACAGCGGCACGGCGATGCCGATACCTAGATAGTAGCCGGCGACCACCTCGAGCGCATCGAACGGCCAGCAGGTGCGCAGCAGGACCCGCAGGATCAGCGCGGCGGCGACCGCCTCCCCGGCATTGACCAGCGCAAGCGGCAGCGCCGCGCTCCAGCCCAACCCGACCAGCCCGGTCACCAGCACGTTGGCGAGCACGCAGGCGAGCACCACCGCCGGCCAGGCGCGCCGGCGCAAGTCCGCCAGCCGCGCGGCAAGCACCGCGCCCGCGATCCAGACCATCGCGATCCCGCCATCGACCCGGCTCGACACGATCGAGTAGGCGACGGCTGCCGCATAGGCTGCGACGGTGACCAGGCAGGTCGTGGGCTCGCGGGCGGCGCGCATGGCCTGCTGCCTGCCCGATATTCCTTAAGGTCCGCTAAACCCTGGCCCGCAAGGCGCCGGGCTCAGCGCAGGATATGCGCGCCATAAGCGATCGTCAGCAGCCCGAACACGAGCACCGCGATCACGAGGATGGCGCTGCGCAGAATATGGCCTGTCATCGGACTTCATGCTCCCTGGCAAGTCTGGTGGGTGAGAAACGGCGTGAGGGTCCCCAGCGATACGGCAGCCCGCCCTTGCGGTTCCGGGCGGAACCGTCGCATTGCAGCATCGGGGCAGCATCGGGGCAGCATCGGGCGCCGCGACCGGGCGTGCGAGCAATCCCCTTGCGTTTGCCGGCAAACGTCGCCACATGGGCGCCGACCCTGGCCGGCGGCCTCGTCCGCCCCCAAAAGTCCACGGCGCGAGTCCACCAAGACACATGAACATCACCGATCCCTTCCTCGACCGCGACGGCGACAAGCTGCGCGAAGAATGCGGCATTTTCGGCGTGCTCGGCGCGCGCGATGCCGCTGCCATGGCCGCGCTCGGCCTCCACGCCCTGCAGCATCGCGGGCAGGAAGCGGTCGGCATCACCAGCTTCGACGGCCAGGAGTTCTACTCGCGCCGCGGCATCGGTCACGTCGCCGCCAACTTTTCCTCGGGCCAGGCGATCGCCGAACTGCCCGGCATGATGGCCGCGGGCCACGTCCGCTACTCCACCACCGGCGGGTCCGGCCTGCGCAACGTGCAGCCGCTGTTCGCCGACCTCGCCTCGGGCGGCTTTGCCATCGCGCACAACGGCAACATCTCGAACGCGATGTTCCTGAAGCGCGACCTCGTCCAGAAGGGCGCGATCTTCCAGTCGACCTCGGACACCGAAGTCATCATCCACCTCGTCGCGACCAGCCGCTATCCCACGCTGCTCGACCGCTTCGTCGATGCCCTGCGCCTCGTCGAAGGCGCCTATTCGCTGATCTGCATGACGCCCGAGGGCATGATCGCCTGCCGCGATCCGCTCGGCATCCGTCCGCTCGTCATGGGCAAGCTCGGCGATGCGGTGGTCTTCGCCAGCGAAACCGTGGCGCTCGATGTCGTCGGCGCCGAACTGCTGCGCGAAGTGGAGCCGGGCGAGCTCGTCCAGGTCAGCCTCGACGGCGCGATCAGCAGCCACCGCCCCTTCGGCAACGAGGCCGGCCGCCCCTGCATCTTCGAGCATGTCTATTTCAGCCGCCCGGATTCGATCATGGGCGGCCGCTCGGTCTACCAGGTGCGCAAGGCGATTGGCGCCGAACTCGCGATCGAGGCCCCGGCCGACGCCGACCTCGTCATCCCGGTGCCCGACAGCGGCGTGCCCGCCGCGCTCGGCTATGCCCAGCAGTCGGGCCTGCCCTTCGAACTCGGCATCATCCGCTCGCACTACGTCGGCCGCACCTTCATCCAGCCGTCCGACGGCGCGCGCAATCTCGACGTCAAGCGCAAGCACAACGCCAACCGCGCCCTCGTCGAAGGCAAGCGCATCGTGCTGATCGACGATTCGATCGTGCGCGGCACCACCAGCCTCAAGATCGTGCAGATGATGCGCGATGCCGGGGCCAGCGAAGTGCACATGCGCATCGCCAGCCCGCCGACCGAGCATTCGTGCTTCTACGGCGTCGACACGCCCGAGCGCTCGAAGCTGCTCGCCGCGCGCATGGACGTCGAGGCGATGGCCAAGTTCATCCAAGCCGACAGCCTCGCCTTCGTCTCGATCGACGGACTCTACCGCGCGGTCGGCGAAGCGCAGCGGAATGCGGCGCGCCCGCAATATTGCGACGCCTGCTTCAGCGGCGATTATCCCACGCGCCTGACCGACCTTGCCGAGCGCGAGGACCAGGGCCAGCTCGCCCTGCCGGTCGAGAAGGTCGCCTGATGACGCAGGCGGCGCGGCCGTTCGAAGGCCAGCTCGCACTCGTCACCGGCGCCAGCCGGGGGATCGGCGCAGCGACGGCCAGGGCGCTTGCCGCAGCGGGCGCGCACGTGATCCTCGTCGCGCGAACGGCCAAGGATCTCGAAGCGGTCGAGGAAGCGATTTTCGCTGCCGGCGGCAACGCCACGATCGCGCCGGTCGATCTGGCCGAGCCCGAGGGCATCGCTCGCCTCGCCACCGCCATTTCGGGCCGCTGGGACGCGCTCGACATGCTGGTCATCAACGCCGCGGTGCTGCCGGTGCTCACGCCCGTCTGGCAGATCGAGCAGCGCGACTTCATGCGTGGCCTGACGCTAAACGTGCTGGCGACGCAGGCGCTGATCATGGGCTTCGACCGGATGCTCAAGAAGAGCGCCGATCCCCGGGTGCTCGGCGTCACCAGCAGCGTGGGCGCCTCCCCGCGCGCCTACTGGGGCGCCTACGGCTCGTCCAAGGCAGCCTTCGACAACCTGCTCGAAAGCTACGCGCTCGAAACGCGCGGCACGTCGAAGGTGCGCGTCGCCGTGGTCGATCCGGGCGCCACGCGCACCGCGATGCGCGCCAAGGCCTATCCCGGCGAGGACCCGCAGACGGTCAAGGAGCCCGAGGTCGTGGCCGACCGCATCGCGGCGCTGCTCGCCGAGCCTTTCGCCAGCCCCCATCGCGAGCGCGTTAACCAGCCTGCATAAGCGCACGTTAACGCCGTCACGTTACATTCTTCCGATCCTGCCGGCCATTGCGGCAACAGGGATTGGGTCGATGAGCACGACATGGCGCGATTCCCGGTTCGGGCCGGGCAGCTACGAACACTCGGCGCAGGAAGACCGCTGCGCCCCGCGCCAGCGCGTGGAGATCCCCGCGACGCTGCGCGCTTCGGCCGCCAAGAGCTTCCCCACCACCGTGCAGGACCTGTCGCTGGGCGGTTTCGCGGCCGTCGCGCTGCACCGCATGCACGTCGGCACGATCTGCTGGCTGACCCTGCCGGGAATGGAATCGATGCAGGCCGAAGTCGTCTGGTGGCAGGACGGCCTCGTCGGCTGCGCCTTCGCCAACCTGCTCGGCGTCGTGGTGCTTGACGACCTGCTGGCGCGCTATGGGGCGGCGCCGGCGTAACGCAGCACGGCAGGAGTAGCAGACAGCCTCGGGCCTACCGGCAATAGCCGGCGCCCGGCACGGTCCGCAGCCCCGTTGGCTCCAAACTCGCGTGCCGGCCACCCGACTTTGCATTACCCTCAAGAGCACTTAGAAACATGGCATGAAGATCGAACTCCGCGCCGTCGAGCCTTCCGATCTGCCCGTATTCTTCGAGCATCAATGTGATGCGGAAGCAGCAGAGATGGTCGGATTCACTTCGCGAACCCGCGTGGCCTTCGAGAAGCACTGGAAGCGGATCATCAGCGATCCCCAGTGCATCGTGATGACCGTCGAGAGCGATGGAAATGTCGTAGGGTACGTGTCGGCATTTCCCCGGGGCGAAAGGCAGGAAATTGCCTACTGGTTCGGGCGCGAACACTGGCACAAGGGCATCGGTAAAAATGCAGTGGCGCAATTCCTGCAGATGCACGGCCAAAGGCCCCTGTTTGCAACCGTAGCCGATACCAACCCGGCCTCCAGTGCCATCCTGCTCCGGTGCGGTTTTACCCACGTAGGCGAGGACGAGGGGCCCGACGGACAGCGCGAACATATGTTTCGGCTTGGTTAGCCCGCCGATCGCGTTTGGACGGCCGGCCTCGCGCGACGGCGGGCGCTCTGGTCCATCCTACCCCTTGATCGCCGCATGCGCCGCCAGCGCCCTCGCCCGCGCTTCGGCATGGCCGATGATCTTCGCCGGATAGCCCTTCGGCACGCGCTTGGGATCGTGGATCTCCTCGTCCGACAGGTGCTTCAGCTCGGGCACCCATTCCCGGATATAGCCCGCCGCGTCGAACTTGGGCGATTGCGTCAGCGGCGCCATGATCCGCACGAACATGTTGGAATCGATGCCCGTGCCGGCAATCCACTGCCAGTTGACCGCGTTCGAGCCGTAGTCCGCATCGACCAGCGTGTCCCAGAACCACCGCTCGCCTTCCCGCCAGTCGATCAGCAGGTGCTTTACGAGGAAGCTCGCCGCGATCATCCGCACGCGGTTGTGCATCCATCCGGTGTGCCACAATTCGCGCATGCCGGCATCGACGATCGGATAGCCGGTGCGCCCCTGCTGCCACGCCTTCAGTTCCTCCGGCGCATCGCGCCAGGCGATCTGGTCGAACGCCTCGCGCGCATTGCGCGAGCCGTAGTCGGGGAACTGCAGGATCACGTTCTGCGCATAGTCGCGCCAGCCCAGCTCGCCGAGGAACGTGCGCACCGAACCGCCCGCATCGGCCACGGCGTGCCACACCGTCGCGGGCGAGACCTCGCCGAAGTGCAGGTGCGGCGAAAGGCGCGAGGTGCCCTCGACCGAGGGCAAGTTGCGGCACTCTTCATAGCGTCGCGCCTTGTCGGCAAAGTCCTCGAGCCGCGCCCGCGCGCCCCCCTCGCCCGGCGTCCATTCCGCGCGCAGGCCGCCGGCCCAGTCGGGCTTGCTCGGCAGCAGGTTCCAGTCGGCAAGCGCGTCGCTCGCCGGCCAATGCGCCGGGGCCTCGAGCTTGTGGGGTCTGGCCAGCGGATCGCCCGGCGGCATCCGCTCCGACAGCGCCTTCCAGAACGGCGTATAGATCTTGTACATCCCGCCGCCGCCCGTGGTCACCGAGCCCGGCGGGGCGAGGTAATTGCCGTCGTGGCATTCGAGCGACAGCACCTTGACCACCGCCTTCTCGGCATTGCGCCACCACGGCTCGTAGTGCCGCAGCGCGTGGACCGTGCGCGCGCCGGTGTCGCGGCGGATCTTGGCGAGTTCCTCGTGCACCCTGCCCCGCCGCAGGATCAGCCGCGAGCCCAGCTTGCGCAAGTCGGCGTCGAGGCTCGCGAGGCTGTGGTGAAGCCACCAGCGCGAGGCGCCGCCCATGCGGCACTGCTTCGCGACCTCATCGTCGAGTACGTAGACCGGGATGACCGGCTGGCCGGTCGCGGCAGCGGCGACGAACGCCGCCTGGTCGGCCAGGCGCAGGTCGCGGCGCAGCCAGACGATGGTGGGGGTGCTCCCCGGGGATGACACGAGCCGTTTTTCCTGTTGCGCTGGCGACGACGGGGCGGGAACACCGCACGACGCCTGACCGTTCCGTCCCGCCATGTCCGATTCCCCCATCCCAGGTCGATTGCCCGAAAGGCCATACAGCTGGCGCATCGCGCCCGCCCATGCGCTCGTCGCGTCCGCGCTGTGCTGGGCTGGCTTCGCCTTCGTCGCTTGGGCCGTCGCCACCGGCCGCAGCGGCCCGATCGACGATGCCGGCCTGCTGTTCTGGCGGCGCGGCGCAGGGCTGGTGCCCGCCGGCCCCGTCTGGTTGCTCGAGGCGGTTCGCGACCTCACCTCGCTCGGCGGCGTGCTGCTGCGTCACCTCGTTGTTGCGGGCGTCCTTGCCGCGTTGCTGTTCCTGCGCCTGCGCCGCGAAGCCGTGCTGCTCGTTGCGACCGTCGTCGGCGGATGGTTCGTCAACACCCTCGTCAAGCTCGCCGTCGGCCGGCCGCGCCCGCTGATCGTGCCGCATCTGACCGAAGCGGGCGGCCAGAGCTTTCCCAGCGGCCACAGCTTCAATTCGGCGGTGGTCTACATCGCCATCGCGCTCGCCTTCGCCGCGATGAGCCCGCGCCGTGCCGTGCGCTGGACGCTGATCGGCGCGGCGGTGGTGCTGAGCCTCGCCGTCGCCTTTACTCGCGTCTGGCTCGGCGTTCATTTCCCCAGCGACGTCGCGGCAGGCTGGCTCGGCGGCGCAGGCTGGGCCTTCCTTGCCTCCGCGCTGCTCCACCGCCCCGCCAAGGCCGTGGCCGAGCAGGCGGGCGACACGCTCGATGCGCTCACCCCTGCGGGCGGCAGCGATCCAGCTCGACCGTCCGGCTGAACGAGCCGCGGATCGGGGTCGCGGCGAAGCGCGCGTCGGCCACCGTCACCCGCGCAACGCAACCGTGCTGCTCGACCGCCGCCATCGGCATCTGCGACCAGGCGAGGAAATCGCGCAGCTCCGCCGATGCGGCCACGGCCTCGCGCACGACAGGCAGCGCCATGTTGTCCGCGGCCAGCTCTCCCGAGATGGACAGCGCCGTCGGCGAGCGCAACGGATCGTAGTCGCCCCGCGCGATCACGCCTTGCTGCCGCCACACCACCTCGCGCCGCCAGAAGGCGAGCGGCGCGGGCGAGGCGAACACCCGGTCGGGCCGGCCCGGCACCGCCCGCCACGCCAGCGCCGAGATGCCGACGTTGCCGACAATGAACGCCGCCGACGCCAGCAGGGCAGCCGCCGCCGGCAACGCCCGCCCGCGCGCACGGCTTCGCCAGATGCCGAGACCCAGCATCCCCAGCAGCCAGGGCGAAACGATGAACAGCCCATCGCTGTGAAACCAGCGCGCGCTCAGCGGCGACATCAGCTGCACCGCATAGACGTTCTGCAGGTCGAGCAGGGGATGCGTGATCGCGCCGAGATAGCTCAGCAGCACCAGCCACCCGTACCGCAAGCGCGGCGCATCCGGGCCGACTCGCCCCCTCGCCGCCTGCCACCGGTCGAGCAGCCACAGCAGCCCCGCCAGCACCGGCGGCAGCAGCAGAACGCCCCCCACCAGCCCGTGCGTGAAGCCGCGATGCATCGCAAGCGGCGGCCACGGCGCCCAGCCGAAGAACACGTCGATGTCCGGCATGTTCGCCGCCAGCACCAGCGCCGCCAGACCTTTCCGCGTCCGGCGCTTGAGCCCCGTTTCCGCCAGCGCCCAGCCGACCAGGCTATGCGTCAGATTGTCCAATCGATGACCTCAAACAGGAAAGGCCGCAAGGGTGCGACCATGTCACATCCTCGCGGCCTCTGAAGCCTTGACAAACCCCGGCGATCAAACCGGATCGGCCGCCGTTCCGCCGACGGTCCAGGTCTGGCCCTTGCCGAGCAGCTTGGCGAGGTTCGCGTCCTTGCCCGCGCGCGCCTGTTCGTCCTGTGCGAGCGCGGTCGCCTCGTAGGTCGGGCGCGGGTCGTCGTAGATCACGCCCAGCGCCATCGGGAACGGCCCGAACGGCATTTCCACGAGCATGTGCGCGACGGCGCGGTTCTTGACGTTGTGGACGATCACGCCCGCCGCCTGCCAGTCGGGCGTTCCGTCCTCGCTCGTGGCCACGTCGACGACCTTGAGGCTCAGCGTCTTGGTGTCGAGCGCGATGCCGCGGATGCCGCCCGACTTGACCGAACCGAACAGCATCGGCTCGCCGTGCTTCACCCACAGCTGGTTCTGCTCGGCGCCCTTGGGTGCGGCGAAGTCCTCGAACCGGTCCTTGTTGTAGACGATGCAGTTCTGGAAGATTTCCACGAAGGCCGCGCCCTGATGCGCGTGCGCCGCCTTGAGCACGCTCGGCAGTTCCTTCGACACGTCGAACCCGCGGGCGATGAAGCGCGCGCCCGCGCCGAGCGCGAAAGCGCAAGGGCTTGCCGGGCGGTCGACCGAGCCCAGCGGCGAGGTCGGCGAATTGGTGCCCTCGCGGCTGGTCGGCGAATACTGGCCCTTGGTCAGGCCGTAGATCTCGTTGTTGAACAACAGGATCTGCGTGTTCACGTTGCGCCGCAGGATGTGCATCGTGTGGTTGCCGCCGATCGACATGCCGTCGCCGTCACCGGTGATCAGCCAGACGTCGAGCTCGGGATTGGCGAGCTTGATGCCCGTGGCGAAGGCCGGTGCACGACCGTGGATCGTGTGGAAGCCATAGCTTTCGACGTAGTACGGAAAGCGGCTCGAGCAGCCGATGCCCGAAACGAACACGGTCTTCGACGGGTCCGCGCCGATTTCGGGCAGGGTGCGCTGCACCGCTTTCAGGATCGCATAGTCGCCGCAGCCCGGGCACCAGCGCACTTCCTGGTCGGTTTCCCAGTCCTTGATGGTGGTCTGGAACTTCGCGATGGGGGTCATGTCGTTCATGGATTGACACTCTTGATGCTGGGCAGCTGCGTTGCGTCGGCGTCGACTTCGCCACCGATGTCACCGCCGAGCGCGTGCATGATCGCGGCTTCGATTTCCGCGATGGTAAAGGGCTGGCCGCTGGTCTTGTTGAGCGGCTTGGCATCGACCAGGTACTGGTCGCGCAGCACGGTCTTGAACTGGCCGGTGTTCATCTCGGGCACGAGGATCTTGTCGTAGCCCTTGAGCAGGTCGCCGAGGTTCTCCGGCAGCGGCCAGACGTGGCGGACGTGAATGTGGCTCACCTTCAGCCCCTTGCGACGCGCACGGCGCACCGCCTGGTGGATCGGGCCGTAGGTGCTGCCCCAGCCGACCACCGCGAGCGTGTCGCTCTCGTCGCCGAGCGCGATGTCCTGCGGCGGGATGCCCTTGGCCACGCCGTCGACCTTGGCCTTGCGCGCGTCGGTCATGATCTGGTGGCTTGCGGGCGAGTAGTCGATGTTGCCGGTGCCGGGGTTCTTCTCGATGCCGCCGATGCGGTGCATCAGGCCCGGCGTGCCCGGCTTGATCCAGGGCCGCGCTCCCTTTTCGTCGCGCGCGAAGGGCAGCAGCTCGCCATCGGGACCGTTCTTCTCGGTCAGGAACTTGGCCGGGAACGGGGTATAGGCCGAAGGATCCGGCACCTTCCACGGCTCGGCAGCATTGGCAATGTAGCCATCGGTCAGCAGCATCACCGGGGTCATGTATTCCACCGCGATGCGGCAGGCCTCGATCGCGACGTCGAAGCAGTCGGCCGGACTGCGCGCGGCGATCACCGGCATCGGCGCGTCGCCGTTGCGGCCATAGATCGCCTGGTAGAGGTCCGACTGCTCGGTCTTGGTCGGCAGGCCCGTGGACGGACCACCGCGCTGCGAATTGACGATCACCAGCGGCAGCTCGGTCATGATGGCAAGGCCCATCGCCTCACCCTTCAATGCAATGCCCGGGCCCGACGACGAGGTCACGCCCAGTTGCCCCGCATAGCTCGCGCCGATGGCCGAGGCGATCGCGGCGATCTCGTCTTCCGCCTGGAAGGTGGTGACGCCGTATTCCTTGAGCTTGGCGAGGTTGTGCAGGATCGCCGAAGCCGGCGTGATCGGATAGCCGCCGAAGAACATCGGCAGCTCGGCAAGCTGCGCGCCCGCGACGAGGCCGAGGCTGATCGCTTCGGCGCCGGTCACCGTGCGATAGAGGCCCGGTTCGCTCTCGACCGGAGCGATGTGGTACTGCTTGAGCGGGCCCGCCAGCTCGGCCGTCTCGCCATAGGCGTGGCCGGCGTTGAGCGCGGCGATGTTGGCCTCGGCCAGCACCGGGCTCTTCTTGAACTTGGCGTTGAGCCAGTCGATCAGCGGCTGCCGGTCGCGGTCGAACATCCACAGCGCAAGGCCGAGCGTCCACATGTTCTTGCAGCGCAGCGCTTCCTTGTTGCCAAGGCCGAAGGGCTTGACCGCCTCGAGCGTCAGCGCCGAGATGTCGAAGGCCAGCAGCTGCCACTTTTCGAGGCTGCCGTCCTCAAGCGGATTGACCTCGTACTTGGCCTTCTCGAGGTTGCGCTTGTTGAACTCGCCGCTGTCGGCGATGATCAGCCCGCCCGCCTTGAGCGCGCCGACATTGGTCTTGAGCGCTGCCGGGTTCATCGCCACCAGCACGTCGGGCTGGTCGCCCGCGGTCTCGATGTCGGTCGAGCCGAAGTTGATCTGGAACGCCGAAACGCCGAACAGCGTGCCCTGCGGCGCGCGGATTTCCGCGGGGAAATCGGGGAAGGTCGCAAGGTCGTTGCCGGCAAGCGCGGTCGAAAGGGTGAACTGACCCCCGGTCAGCTGCATGCCGTCGCCCGAGTCGCCGGCAAATCGCACCACGACCGCCTCGGGAGCGGGGGTTTCCTTGCCGCCCGTCAGAGCGTCCGGTCCATCTGCAAGTGTCGCCATACTATCCTCTGCTGCGCGCCGGAGAGTCGCCCTCCGCCGATGCTCGTGTCGCGCCTATTCCCCGATGCGGCCCGGGGCAAAGAAGAAAATCTGCCATGCCCCAAAACGCCCTGCGGACTTGATTCTGTTCGCCGACACTAGTCAAGTTGCAAAAAGCAGACTCAATATGGTCCGGCAGGGCAGCGGGACAAGCCGCCGCAACCTGCAAAAGAGAGGAAAGCCAATGTCCGAGAGCGATACGATCGAGAAGCCGCAGCACTACGTCCGCCCCGACGTCGCGGCCTTCCTCGCCATGATGAACGCCGCCGAAGCCCCGCCGATGAGCGAAGTGGGACCGGAAATGGCGCGCGCCGGCTATCTCGCGATGGGCCAGCTCGCCGAAGCCGATCCGCGCCCGCTCGCCGTGATCCGCGATCTTTCCTGCCCCGGCCCCGCTGGCGACATCCGCCTGCGTCTCTACGACAAGCGCGAGACTCGCGAGGCGAGCCCGGTGGTGGTGTTCTACCACGGCGGCGGCTTCGTCATTGGCGATCTCGAAAGCCACCACAGCCTGTGCACCGCGATCGCCGACGAGCTCGACCTGCCGGTCGTCGCGGTCGACTATCGCCTCGCGCCCGAACATCCCTTCCCCGCCGCGCCCGACGATTGCGAGGCCGCGACGCGCTGGATCGCGGGCAGCCCCGCAGAGCTCGGCCGCACCGTCACCGGGCTCGTCACCACCGGCGATTCGGCCGGCGGCAACCTCACCATCGTCGTCAGCCAGGCGCTCGCCGCCGATCCCGCCGCCGTGCCCGTGCTGGTCCAGGCGCCGCTCTATCCGGTCGCCGACGACAACCTCGACGACTGGTCGTACCACGCCTTCGCCGAAGGCTTCCTGCTCACCCGCGACACGATGATCTGGTTCGGCAACTGCTACGCCGCCGAGCCCGGCCATCCGCGCTCGGCGCCGATCAAGGGCGACCTTGCGAACACGCCGCCGACGGTGCTCGTCACCGCCGGGCTCGACCCCTTGCGCGACGGCGGCCGCGCCTATGGCGCCGCGCTGATCCAGGCGGGGGTTGACGTAAGCTATCTGGAGTTGAAAGGCACGATCCACGGCTTTGCGCAAACCCGCAAGGCACTTCCTTCGGCCAACGATGACCTTTCGGCAATCCTTGCCGAGGTAAGGCTGAAGCTGGCTCGCAGCGGAGCCTGAGACACAAGAGGACGTTCGAAGCGATGACGGGTGATTTTGCCGGGCTGCCCTACCGCCCCTGCGTCGGCGTCATGCTCGTCAATGCGCAGGGCCGCGTGTTCGTGGGCCAGCGCATCGACAGCAAGGAAGGCGATGCCTGGCAGATGCCGCAGGGCGGGATCGACGTTAGCGAGGACCTCCACGCCGCGGCGATGCGCGAACTGCACGAGGAAACCGGGGTCACGCCCGATCTCGTCACCGTCATCGCCGAGAGCCGCGAGGAACACTTCTACGATCTCCCCGGCGAGCTGATGGGCAAGCTGTGGGGCGGCAAGTACCGCGGCCAGCGCCAGAAGTGGCTGCTGCTGCGCTTCACCGGCGAGGACGCGCAGATCGACCTCGACGCGCACGATCCTGCCGAATTCCTCGCGTGGAAGTGGGTCGAGCCCGAGCTGCTGCCCGACCTCATCGTGCCGTTCAAGCGCCGCGTCTATCGCCAGGTGCTCGAGGAATTCCGCGCGCTGATCTGAGGGCGTTCGCGCCCCGCGCGACGCGACGCGTCAGTTGTTCTCGACCGTCGGCTGCGGCTTGACCGCCTCGGCGCTGACCACGCGGGGCGCGGCGCCCTTGGCGATGGCTGCGCTCAGCGCTTCGGTCTCGGCGCAGCCCTTGCCGCACAGCCCTTCGAGCCGCGCAAGGTTTGCGCGCGCCTTCTCGAGCGCGCCCTTCTCGGCGAGCGCCCCGCCCTCGCCCGAAATCGCCGACAGATTGTTGGGATCGCGTTCGAGCGCCTCGCGATAGTAGTGGATCGCCTTGCCCTGCAGCCCTGCGCGGCGCGCCGCTTCACCCAGCGCGATGTAGGTCGCGGGGTAGCCCGGATCCACGGCGAGCGCCGCCTCGAAGCTGTCGGTCGCGGCATCGACCGCGCCCTTGGCGAGTTGCGCCTTGCCGTCGTCGAGCAGGATCTGCGCGCGCGGGTCGATCGCCTCGCTCACCTTCGCCGCGCCCATGCTTCCGGTGACCAGAACCAGCAGGGACAGGGCAGCGGCAGCAGGCGTGTAGCGCATCAAAAACTCCTTGAGCCGGTTCTCCGGCTTGCGAGACCCCCGAACGACCATCGCAGACACCTATCACACCCGCCGCAGGCTTGCGAAGAAAAACCCGTCCGTACGGTCTTGCCCGGGGGTCAGCCGCCACCCTTTTCCGCGCGGGCGCCCGAGCGGGCAGGCCGTTGTCTCGGCTCGCCATTCGCGATGCCGCGCAAGGAACGCCTCGACCCGCTCGGCGCCCTCGGCATCGAGCAGCGAGCAGACGATGAACAGCATCCGCCCGCCCGGCCGCACCAGCTCGGCGCCGACGTCGAGCACGCCGTCCTGCATCGCCGCATAGCGCGCGATCGCCTTGGGGGAGAGCCGCCAGCGCGCCTCGGGATTGCGCCGCCAGGTGCCCGTCCCCGAACAGGGCGCATCGACCAGCACGCCGTCGCACTGGCCGGCAAGGTCTGCCAGCGCCGCCCGTTCCTTGCCCGGATCGAGCAGCCGCGTTTCCGCGCGCACGCCCGCACGGGTCGCCCGCTCGGGCAGCCGCGACAGCCGCGCCCGGTCGATGTCGCAGGCGACGAGGCGCCCTGCGTTCTCCATCGCCGCGCCCAGCGCCAGCGTCTTGCCGCCCGCGCCCGCGCAAAGGTCGACGATCGTCTCGCCCGGCTGCGCGGCAAAGGCCTCGCAGGTCAGCTGGCTGCCCGCATCCTGCACCTCGAACAGCCCTTGCGCATATTCCGGCCAGCTTTCCGCCGCCGCGCCGGTCGCGAGCCGCAGCCCGTTGCGCGCGGGCACGGCCGCGCTCTCCACCGGCAGGCGCAGCGCCAGCGCCTCGCGCGTGATCTTCAGCGTATTGGCGCGGATGTCGAGCGGCGCCCTGTCCAGCAGCGCCGCCTGTTCCGCCGCGTCGAGCCCCGAGGCCTCGAGCGCCTCGACCAGCCACCCCGGCGCGACGCCGCCTTCGGCCACCGGCTCGCCCGGCGCAACCACCGCCGGACCATAAGTCGAACCGTCGAACAGATGGACAAGCGCCGCATCGCCCTGCGCCAGCCGCAGCATCGCCGCGCGCCCGCTTCGGGGCACGTCGCCGCAAACGCGGATCGCCGCCCAGACGAGGTCGCGGATCGCGCGCCGGTCCTTGGAACCAATGAAGCGCCGTGCCCGCAGCCATTCGCCGGCCACGCGATCGGCCGAAGCCCCGCCGGAGCGCGCGGCCGCGATCACGGCATCGAGCAGGTCGATCGCCGCCTGGACCCGCGCCGCTGGCGTCACGAGCGCTGCTCGGCCGACCCCACTCAGCCGACCTTGTAGTTCGGCGCCTCGCGGGTGATCGTCACGTCGTGGACGTGGCTTTCGCGCAGGCCCGCATTGGTGATCCGCACGAACTGCGCATTGTGCCGCAGGTCGTCGATCGTCGCCGATCCGGTATAGCCCATCGCTGCCTTGATCCCGCCGACGAGCTGGTGGATCACGTCCTTGGCCGGGCCCTTGAACGGCACCTGGCCCTCGATGCCCTCGGGCACCAGCTTCATCTGGTCCTTGATGTCCTGCTGGAAGTAGCGGTCGGCGCTGCCGCGCGCCATCGCGCCGACCGAACCCATCCCGCGGTACGACTTGTAGGCGCGGCCCTGGTAGAGGAACGTCTCGCCCGGCGCTTCCTCGGTGCCCGCCAGCATCGAGCCGATCATCACCACCGATGCGCCCGCGGCCAGCGCCTTGGCGGCATCGCCCGAGGTGCGCAGGCCGCCGTCGCCGATCACCGGCACCCCAAGCTTGTCGGCCGCCTCGGCCGCTTCCATGATCGCGGTGAGCTGCGGCACGCCGACGCCCGCGACGATCCGGGTGGTGCAGATCGAGCCGGGCCCGATCCCCACCTTCACGCCATCGGCGCCGGCATCGCACAGCGCCCGCGCCGCTTCAGCCGTGGCCACGTTGCCGGCGATCACCTGCGCCGAATTGGACAGCTTCTTCACCCGCTCGACCGCGCGGCTGACGTCGCGGTTGTGGCCGTGCGCGGTGTCGATCACGATCACGTCGCATTCCGCGGCGAGCAGTGCCTCGGTGCGCTCGAAGCCCTTGTCGCCGACCGTCGTCGCGGCGGCGACGCGCAGCCGCCCGGCCTCGTCCTTGGTGGCGGAGGGGTAGGTCACCGCCTTCTCGATGTCCTTGACCGTGATCAGCCCGACGCAGCGATAGTCGTCGTCGACCACCAGCAGCTTCTCGATGCGGCGCTGGTGCAGCAGGCGGCGCGCGTCCTCCTGGTTGACGCCCGCCTTCACCGTGGCGAGGTTCTGGTGGGTCATCAGCTCGCGCACCGGCTGCGCCGGGTTGTCGGCAAAGCGCACGTCGCGGTTGGTAAGGATGCCGACGAGCTTGCCGCTCGCCTCGACCACCGGGATGCCGCTGATCCGGTTGGCGAGCATGATCGCCTGCGCCTCGCCCAGCGTGGCGTCGGGCGAGATCGTGATCGGGTTGACCACCATGCCGCTCTCGAACCGCTTGACCGCGCGCACCGCGGCGCACTGTTCCTCGACCGTCAGGTTGCGGTGGAGCACGCCGATCCCGCCCAGCTGCGCCATCACGATCGCCATGTCGGCTTCGGTCACGGTGTCCATCGCCGAGGAGATCACCGGGATGTTGAGCGCGATGCTGCGCGTCAGGCGCGTGCGGGTATCGGCCATCGAGGGCAGGATGTCCGACTCGGCGGGACGCAGCAGCACGTCGTCGAAGGTAAGGCCGAGAGGGATTTCCATGCTGGTCGCCACTTCCTGTCCGGGGAGATTCGTGGCGGCCCATGTAATCAAGCGGGCCGCATTCCGCTAGGGGGTACGCAGGGCCTGCGCCGCAGGGCCGGGATAGCGCCGCGCATCGCCGAAATAGCGCGCCAGCTCGACCTGCATCAGCACGTCGTCTGCCATCCCGCCGTACTGCACCTTGCCCGGCGCGTCCGAGGGCCGGTGGTAGTCCTCCTCCATGAACCTTTCGAGGCGTGCGGGATCCGAATAGCTCGTGCTGACCATCACCGCGGGCACGTCGTGCTGGCGGAACACCCAGCCATCCTGCCGCCGGGCGAAGGCATTGGCGTCGTCGTTGGCGATCAGCTTGCGGCGCATCGCCTTCGCCACCGCGGCAATGCCGGGATCGAGCGCGGTCGCGCCCTTGCCGACGACGCTGAACGGCAGTCCGCGCGGCACCAGCCCGGTGCCGTCGACATTGAACACCGCCACGATCCGGTCGAGCGGCAGCGGCGGGCTCTCGGCAAAGGCGAGCGCGCCCAGCAGCCCCAGCTCCTCGCCGGTGGTCGCGAGGAAATAGACGTCGCGGTCGAGCGGCCTTGCGCGCGACAGCAGGCGCGCGGTCTCGGTGATCACCGCAAGGCCGCTGGCGTTGTCGACCGCGCCGTTGCAGATCAGGTCCTCGGCCGGCGGCTCGGCGCAGCGCCCGAAATGGTCCCAATGCGCCATGAACAGCACCGCGCCCGCCTTGGGATTGCGCCCTTCGAGCTTGCCGATCAGGTTGTGCGTGCTGATCCGCGTCTCGCGGCTGGTCGCCTCTAGCGTTCCGGTCACGCCCAGCAGCCGCGGCGCGAAATCGGGCGCATCGGCCTCGCGCTGCAGGTCCTCGAGCGACGCGGCGCTTGCCGCGACCGACAGCAGCGAGCGCGCGACCGCGGGGCTGACATAGCCCTCGATCTCGTCGCCCAGCCCCTCGCCGGCGAGCGCATAGCCGGCACGCCGGCGCCGCGCCGCCACCTCCTCGATCGTCCGGCGCGCGTCGAGCACGATCAGCACCGCCACCGCCCCGGCATCGAGCAGGCGGTCGGCCCGCGCATCGCCGCCGCCGTCGCTCTCGCCGCCGTCGAGCATCAGCGCGATCCGCCCGGCAAGGTCGGTGCGCGGCGGGGTGCGGCCGGCGGCCCTGCCCACGAACAGCACCGGCGCATCCTCGACCAGGCTGCGGATGCCCGAGGTGACGATCAGCGCCCCATCCTGCGGCACGACCACGCGCTTGCGCCCCTTGGCGAAGCTGGCGCGGAACGA
The DNA here is from genome assembly GCF_020179475.1 of Novosphingobium huizhouense. Classification (GTDB taxonomy): domain Bacteria; phylum Pseudomonadota; class Alphaproteobacteria; order Sphingomonadales; family Sphingomonadaceae; genus Novosphingobium; species Novosphingobium huizhouense. The sequence continues at coordinate 339,096 of NZ_JAILXZ010000002.1, forward strand.
CAGCGGCTCGCGCTCGACCACCTCGACCGGCGCGAACCAGCCATGCGCCGGGTCGTTGGTGCCGGATTCGAGACCGATGTCGAACCACTGCCGGGCAAGATAGCGCAGCGTCAGCGTCTCGCCCGGGGTACCCGGCTCGCGCCCCTCGAACGCATCGCCCGCCAGCGTTTCGACGTGCTGACGCAGCGCGCCTTCGAGCGGCGTCTCGCGCTTCGCCGTAGTCGGGGCCGGGGTCGGGGCCGGAGCCGCCGCGACAGCGACGGCGGCGGCGGCGACGGCGGCGACGGCGGCGACGACGAGCGCGCCGAGCACGCGAACCGCGCCCCGCCCAGTCGTCCGCCGCAATCCCCAACGACTCATCGACGCCCCCAAACGGCCTGCCGCACGACCCTGACTGTCAAAGCCGTAGCGTTACCGCAAGTTCCCGATCAAGCAGCGGCCATGAACGATTTGTGATGGCGAGCCCGCCCGGCGCCGCGCAAGACTTGCGGAACCTTATGGTCCGCGTGCATTTTGGCTTTGTCAGGCGCCGCGATCGCCCGCCACACGAGAGGACCGACCATGCGTCTCGACGACTACGACGATTCCATCCGGGTTGAGGACCAGCGCGGCAGCGGCGGCGGCTTCGGCGGCGGCGGCGGCGGCCTGCCGCTCGGCATCCTTGCCTTCGTCGGCAGCCGCTTCGGCATCGTCGGCGTGATCGTCGTGGTGATCGGTTTTGCTCTGTTCGGCGGGCTCGGCAACCTGCTGGGCGGCGGCGGCCAGTCGGCGCTGGAGGCGCCCGGCGCCGGCCAGGGGGGCGAAACCGTGGCCGAAAGCTGCAACGTCAACGCCTTCAGCAAGGAAAGCTGCAACGCGCTGTCCTCGCTCAACAAGACCTGGCGCCCGCTGCTGGCGCAGGCCGGGATTCAGCCCGTCGCGCCCAAGCTGGTGTTCTATTCGCAGGCCGGCCAGTCGGGCTGCGGCGCGGCGCAGAGCGCGATGGGACCGTTCTACTGCCCGACCGACCAGGGCATCTATATCGACACCGACTTCTATACCGAGATGGACAAGAAGATGGGCGCCGGCGGCGACTTCGCCCGCGATTACGTGATGGCGCACGAATACGGCCACCACATCCAGAACCTCACCGGCCTGTCCGAACAGGTCCAGCAGGCGCAGCGGCGCAACCCCTCGCGCGCCAACCAGCTTTCGGTCCGGCTCGAGCTGCAGGCCGATTGCTACGCCGGGGTCTGGGCCGCCAACAACCGCGACCGGATCGAACCGGGCGATCTCCAGGAGGGCCTGACCGCCGCGCACCAGATCGGCGACGACACGCTGATGAAGGCCGCCGGCCGCCGCCCGGTCGAAGCCGCCTTCACCCACGGCAGTTCGGCGCAGCGGATGGAATGGCTCAAGAAGGGGCTCGACAGCGGCAACGTGCAGGCCTGCAACACCTTCGCCGACATGGCGTCTTGAGGGGAACCCCCGGGGGCGTGCTGCGTAGTGCTGCCAAAACGTGGAAACTCTTCATGAAAACGATCACCCTTTTCCATCGCGGCCTTGCCGCGACGGCGGCCTTCGTCCTCGCCGCGCAGGGGGCCGGGGCGCAGACCGTCGTCGACCCCGACAACGTCACCGCAACCGATGTCATCACCAAGCCGCTCGCCGACGTGAACCTGCGGAAGGACGAGGTTCCGCCGCTCCTGATCGCCGCGCGAAACAACCCCTATGGCACTGCGGGCTTGCGCGGCTGCCCGGCGATCCAGGCCGAGGTGCGCCGTCTCGACGCGGTGCTGGGCGACGACATCGACATCGCGCAGGACAAGTCGCTCGGTGAAAAGCGCGGCAACACCGTCGCCAACATCGCCCGCTCGGTGGTCGGCTCGCTGATCCCGTTCGGCGGGGTGATCCGCGAGATTTCCGGCGCCAACGAAAACGAGCGGCAATGGGCGATCGCGCTCTACGCGGGCTCGGTGCGGCGCGCCTACCTCAAGGGCGTCGGCGCACAGAAGGGCTGCCGCTATCCGGCGCGCGCCGCGTCGGCCGCCGACATTGCGCTGATCAAGCAGGCGCGCGCGAAGGAAGTCGCAGCGAAGGACGCCGAGCGGCGTTCGGCCGAACCCAGGCAGCAGCGCCGCTAGGACCAGCCGAACCCGCCGGGCACACCCGCGGCCCGGTCAATCCCTCGCGCTGCGGAATTCGCGCTCGACCCGCTGCACCGCGGCGTCGAGTTCGGCCAGCACCCTCGCGCGGATGTCGCGCGGCATGTTCGGCTCGCGCTCCACTTCGTGCCGCGCTTCCCGGATGGCGGCGAGCGCCTCGCGCTGGCTGTCGGCGATGATCTCGGACATGTCGCGCTCCTCGTATGCGATCGGGGGTACGGGCGGCTCCGGCGGAGCGGGAGGCGCAGGCGGCGCCGGCGGGGCCGGGGGCGCAAGACCTTCGGGCAGCGATGGCGGGGCTGGGGGCTGCGGTGGCGCGGGCGGCGCCGGGCAGTCGCGCGGTCGCGTCTCGGCCGCGGCCAGCGCCACCGGGGCGGCAGCGGAAAGGCTCGCGACGACAAGCAGCAGCGGACGGGCGGGAATGGGCATGCTGGGTCCTCTTCAGCAGGGCTCCCCCGAACCCCGCTCGGCCCTAGCATTCCCCCGGCCCGGCGCCCGGCGTGATCGACGAACGCATCGCGCCGCCTGACGAACGTCCGCGGGAGCGAGTGGCAAGGGCCGCGGCTGCCCCTCGCAAAGAGGCGCCCTCGTTCCTGACGCGTGCGTCAGATTTCGTCGCCAGAGTCGGCCGGATGCGTTCCTGACGCGCATGTCAGGTATTAAGCACTTTCCTACAAGGGCATTTTTGGCGCAAGCTCGCGATCATGGCCGGAAAGGATCGTCCCTTCAACGACTTGCCCGCGAAGTCCGGCTCATCGGGCCTCTGGCGAATTTTCCTTCTGGACTGTGTCAACTGTGTAAACTTGCCCGGCGTCGCAAGCGTCCCGCCAGCCGCGAATCGCCATGCAGAAGGGGCCGCGGATCGTCCGATCCGCGGCCCCCGTGATGCCGTTTCCGAAGCGCGCGGGCGCCCCGGCGTCAGTACACGCGCTTCTTCGGCTTGATGTACTCGACGTCGTCGGTCAGCGTGTATTCGTGGACCGGGCGGTAGTCGAGCTTGACCGCGCCGCCCTTGCCGCCCCAGCCTTCGAACCAGGCGGCGGTGTGCTTCATCCACTCGGCGTCGTTGCGGTCCGGGAAGTCCTCGTGCGCATGCGCGCCGCGGCTTTCCTTGCGATTGAACGCCGAATGCATCGTCACCGAAGCCTGCGCGATCAGGTTGTCGAGTTCGAGCGTCTCGATCAGGTCCGAGTTCCAGATCAGCGAGCGGTCGGACACGTTGATGTCCTCCATCCGCTTGTAGGTATCGGCGAGCTTGACCTTGCCCTCGGCCATCAGCTCGTCGGTGCGGAACACCGCGGCGTGCTGGCTCATCGTCCGCTGCATCTCGAGGCGGACCTGCGCGGTCGGCGAGCCGCCCTTGGCGTTGCGGAAGTGGTCGAGGCGGGTCAGCGCGAGGTCGGCGCTGTCCTTGGGCAGCGCGTTGTGCGCGGTGCCCGGCTTGATCAGCTCCTTGAGCCGCAGGCCGGTCGCGCGGCCGAACACCACGAGGTCGATCAGCGAGTTCGAGCCGAGGCGGTTGGCGCCATGCACCGACACGCACGCCGCCTCGCCCACCGCGAACAGGCCCGGGACGACCGTCTCGGGGTTGCCGTCGGCGCCGATCGTGACGACCTCGCCGTGGTAATTACAGGGAATGCCGCCCATGTTGTAGTGGACGGTCGGCACCACCGGCAGCGGCTGGCGGGTAAGGTCCACGCCGGCGAAGATCTTGCCGCTCTCGGTGATCCCCGGCAGGCGCTCGGCGAGCACGCCCGCATCGATGTGGTCGAGGTGCAGGAAGATGTGGTCCTTGTGCGGACCCACGCCGCGGCCTTCGCGGATTTCCATCGCCATCGAGCGCGAGACGACGTCGCGGCTGGCAAGGTCCTTGGCCGAAGGCGCATAGCGCTCCATGAAGCGCTCGCCCTCGGAGTTGGTGAGGTAGCCGCCCTCGCCGCGCGCGCCTTCGGTGATCAGCACGCCCGCACCGTAGATCCCGGTCGGGTGGAACTGCACGAACTCCATGTCCTGCAGCGGGAGCCCGGCGCGCAGCACCATGCCGCCGCCGTCGCCGGTGCAGGTGTGGGCCGAGGTCGCGGTGAAGTAGCAGCGGCCGTAGCCGCCGGTCGCCAGCACCACCGCGTGGCTGCGGAAGCGGTGGATCGAACCGTCGTCCATGCACATCGCGATCACCCCGCGGCAGACCGGAACGCCATCGGCGCCGGTTTCCATGATCAGGTCGATCGCGAAGTACTCGATGAAGAAGTCGGCGTCGTACTTCAGGCTCTGCTGGTAGAGCGCGTGAAGCATGGCGTGGCCGGTGCGGTCGGCGGCGGCGCAGGTGCGCTGCACCGGCGGGCCCTCGCCCATGTTCTGCATGTGGCCGCCGAACGGACGCTGGTAGATGGTCCCTTCGGGGTTGCGCGAAAACGGCACGCCCGCGTGCTCGAGCTCGTAGACCGCCGCCGGGGCTTCGCGGACCATGTATTCGATCGCGTCCTGGTCGCCCAGCCAGTCCGACCCCTTGACGGTGTCGTACATGTGCCAGGTCCAGTGGTCGGGCGAGTTGTTGCCGAGGCTCGCGGCGATGCCGCCCTGCGCCGCGACGGTGTGCGAGCGGGTCGGGAACACCTTGGTGATGCAGGCGGTGCGCAGGCCCGCCTGGGCCGAGCCCATCGTGGCGCGCAGGCCCGAGCCGCCCGCGCCGACGACGACGGTGTCGTAGGTGTGGTCGATGATCTTGTAGGCAGGCTGTGTCGAAGCAGTCATGGCTCAGGCGCCCCCGAGAGCGATGCGGATAACCGAGATGATGCCGAAGGCGGCAGCGGCGAAGGGCACGATGTTGACCAGCAGCCAGGCGGCGACCTTGCCGCCTTCCTCGTGGATGTAGTCCTCGAGCATCACCTGCACGCCGAGGCGGGCATGGGTGATGGTGTTGAGCATGATCAGGATCAGCGCGGTCGACGGGATCGGCTTGGCGACCCAGGCATGCACCGTCGCATAGTCGTGCGAGGGCAGCAGCGCGAGGCTGAGCATCAGGAAGGGGATGAGGACGAGGTTGCCGACCGCGGTGAGGCGCTGGAGCAGCCAGTGATGCGTGCCCTGGTGGCTGGAGCCGAGCCCGCGGACGCGGCCGATGGAGGTACCGTTACCCATGGAAACCCTCTGCTATGTGAGGTTCGGTATCGTGCCGGCGCCTCAGCGCAGCAGCACGAAGGCCCAGAACAGGATGGTGGCGAGCACCGAGAACACCAGCGTCAGCGTCGACCAGCGCGCGTTGGACTCGAGCTCGTAGCCCGCGCCGACGTCGAGGAAGAGGTGACGCACGCCGCTCGCCGCGTGCTGGAAGAAGGCCCAGGTCAGGCCGACCAGGACGACCTTGCCGAGCAGCGCGGTAAGCACCGCGATCCCGCCCGATGCGCCGGTCCAGGCATAGTCGAGGAACGTCGCGTAGGCCTCGGGCCCGCTCGCGATCGCGCCGACCCACCACAGCAGCAGGCCGATCCCTGCGAACGCCATGCCGTTGCCGGTGATGCGATGCAGGATCGAAACCAGCATCGCCGGACCCCACCGCCAGATCTGCAGGTGTGGTGAAAGCGGCCGGTTGCTGCGCGCCTGCGCCATGGTAACCCCCTCGGTCAAGATTGTGCGCCGCGCCAAGGGCACGGCCGGATCGCGATTCGTATTAGTCGAAATGTCCGGTCGTGCAACTGCGCCGAAAGTGCAAGGCGCAAAGCACTGTTGCGGCCCCGCAAATCCATGCCCTAGAGGGGCGCATGACCACCAGCACCCTATCTCCGGCCTCCGCTCCGACGATCCTCGTCACCGGCTCGACCCGCGGCATCGGCGCGGCCATCGCCGCATCGCTCGAAGCGCGCGGCGCCCGCGTGATCCGCCACGGCCGCCGCCCCTCCCCCGGCGTCATCGGCGCCGATCTCGCCGAGCCTCACGCCCCGCAAGCGCTCTGGCAGCAGGCGCTCGAGGCGGCGGGAGGCGCGATCGACGTGCTGGTCAACAACGCCGGCCTGTTCGAGGCGAACCCGCTCGATGCATCCGACATCGTCTGGCTCGACGGCTTCGAGGATACCTTGCGCATCAACCTCACCTCGGCCGCGCAGCTGTCGCGCTTCGCGGTGCGGCACTGGTTGGAGCGCGATTTCGCCGGCCGCTGCGTCCACATTGCGAGCCGCGCCGGATACCGTGGCGATTCCCCGGCGCACTGGCACTATGCCGCCGCCAAGGGCGGGATGATCGCGATGCACAAGACGATCGCGCGGGGCTATGCCGCGCAAGGCGTGCTAAGCTTCGCCATCACGCCGGGCTTCACCGACACCGACATGGCGGGCGACTATCTCGCGAGCCGCGGCGGCCCCGGCCTCCTCGCCGACATTCCGCTGGGCCGCGTCGCCACGCCCGACGAGATCGCCGCGATCGCCACCTTCTGCGCGCTCGATGCGCCGCCGAGCATGACCGGCGCCACCATCGACGCCAACGGAGCCAGCTATGTCCGCTGAGGAAAGCTGGAAGATCACCGTCCTCGCCCCGCGCGACATCGTCCAGGCCGCGCTCGTCGCGCACGAGGACGCCTTCGACTGGGACGCCGACATCGTCATCGCCGGCAGCGAGATCGCCGAGGACAAGCCCGACGACTGGCAACTGGAAGCCTGGCTCGGCCGCGAGCCGGGCGAGGGCGACAAGGCCGCCGTCGCTGCCCTGTTCGGCGATGGACAGGTCGACTTGGTCGTCGAGAAGCTGCCCGACGAGGACTGGGTCACGCTGAGCCAGCATGGCGTCGAACCGATCCGCGAGGGCCGCTTCCACGTCCATACGCCCGAATATCCCGCGCTAGATCGGCCGGGCGTCCGCAACTTCGTGATCCCCACCAGCCAGGCCTTCGGCACAGGCCAGCACGCGACCACCGCCGGCTGCCTCGTCATGCTCGACCACATGAAGCGCGAAGGCGTGGTCGTGCGCAACCTCGCCGACATCGGCACCGGCACCGGCCTGCTCGCCTTCGCCGCGATGCACTTGTGGCCCCGCGCCCGCGCCGTCGCGAGCGACATCGACGCGGTCTGCGGCCCGGTCGTCGCCGACAACGCAGACGCCAACGGCGTGGCCCTCGGTGACGGGCCGGGCAGGCTCGCCATGGTCATCGCCGGCGGCATGGACCACCCGCTGCTGACCGCGGCGGCGCCCTACGACCTGCTGATCGCCAATATCCTCGCCGGGCCGCTGGTCGAGCTTGCCCCGCAGTTCGCCGCCGCGGTCGCGCCGGGCGGCAGCGTGCTGCTCGCCGGCCTGCTCGAAACGCAGGAGGCAGCGGTGCGCGCCGCCTATCGCCGCGCCGGCCTGCGCCTTGCCGCGCGGATGGTGCGCGGCGACTGGTCGATCCTGTGGCTGCGGCGGCGCAGCGGCGGCAGCTCCCGCGCGACCCGCGTCGGCGCACTGCCCGAATGGTCGCGCCGCTGGTAGCAGCTTGCGGAGCGCCTTCGCCTCGATTATCCGCCTGACTTAATCAACTGATTAAGAGAGGTGCGAGGCGATGGGCTACAACACGATTGCGATCGAGAAGCGCGGCAGCGCCGACTGGCTCACGCTCAACCGGCCCGAGGCGCTCAATTCGATCTCGTCGGAAATGGTCGGCGAGCTCAACGACTACTTCGGCAAGCTCTACCACGACCGCACCGTCCGCGTCGTCGTCATGCGCGGCGCGGGCAAAGCCTATTGCGCCGGGCTCGACATCAAGGAACGCAGCTCGGATCGCGGCGAAATCCCGTTTGGCGGCGGCTTCGGCTTCCAGGGCTGGCTCGCCGACGTCTACATCAAGATGCGCCGCTGCCCGCAGCCGATCGTCTCGCTGATCCATGGCCCTGCCTGCGGCGGCGGCTTTGCCTTCGCGCTCGCCTCGGACATCCGCATCGCGGGGGAAAGCGCGCGGATGAACGCCGCCTTCATCAAGCTCGGCCTGTCGAGCTGCGACATGGGCGTCAGCTACTTCCTGCCGCGCATCGTCGGCGCCGGGATCGCCTCGGAGCTGATGCTGACCGGCCGCTTCATCCATGCCCCGCGCGCGCTGGCGGTCGGCCTCGTTTCCGAAGTGGTGCCCGACGACCAGCTCGAGAAGGCGGGCGAAAGCTGGGTCGAGGACCTGCTTGCCGCTTCGCCGATGGGGCTGCGCATGACCAAGGAAGGCATCAACGTCTCGGTCGACGGCTCGAGCCTTGAACACGTCATGGCGCTCGAGAACCGCAACCAGCTGATGACCGCCGGCAGCAAGAACTTCGCCGAGGGGATGGCCGCCTTCCTCGAGAAGCGCAGGCCGAACTACGTGCCCGAGTAAGACGTCAGGCGCGCGAGAGCGTATCGCGCAGCAGCGCGAGCGCGGCGCTCGCGAAAGCCTGCATGTTGCCGAGCCGGTCCTCGCTGCCCGTCTCGACGAGCACCGAGGCGGCAAGGCCGCCCGGTCCGACGAGGCCGATCGCGCTGGTGCCCGAGGCAACGCCCAGCGGATGCTTGCCCGGCCCCGCCGCGCCGGTTTCGGCCAAGCCCCACGCAGCATCGAACCGCTCGCGGATCAGCTCGGCCTGGCGCAGGGCATAGGGCTCGGTCGCGGACCGGTATTGCCGCAGGCTGCCCGGCTCATGCCCCAGCAGGATGCGCCGCCCTTTCAGCGTGTAGACGATGCCGGCCCCGGCGAAATAGGCCGAGGCGCCCGGCATCGCGAGCAGGCCTGCGGAAATCAGCCCGCCGGTCGCGCCATCGACCACCGCGATGGTTTCGCCCCGCGCCTTGAGCAGCGCCCCGGCTTGCGCGCCGATCCCGGCCAGTTCTTCGAGCATTCCCGTCCCCTTTTCGTTTCGGCGCCTTATCAGGCGCGCGAACCGAGCATGGCAAGGCCGAAGGCGACGAAGACGGCAGCGGTGGTGCGGTTGAACGCCTTCTTGAGCGCAGGGCGCGTCAGCGCGGTGGCGATCGAGCGGCCGCCGAGCGCATAGACGAAGTACCACGAGATCTCGATGACGCCGAAGGTCAGCACCATGATCCCGAACTGCGGGGCCTCGGGCTTCGCAGCGTCGATGAACTGCGGCAGGAAGGCAGCGGCGAAGAGCAGCGCCTTGGGGTTCGAGATGCCGATGGTGAAGGCGGTGCGGAACACCTTGCCGGCCGAAAGCCGCGGCGCAATCTCGCCCTCGCCGATATCAACCGGGGCGTCGTCGGAAACCCACGCCTTGTAGCCGAGCCAGATCAGGTAGCCCGCGCCGACGAGGCGCAGCACGAGGAACGCGCCCGGAATGGCGACGAGCAGCGCGGTGAGCCCGAGCGCCGAGGCGGTCAGCAGGCTCAGCACCGCGACGAAGCACCCCGTCATCGCCAGCATCGAGCGGGCCAGCCCCAGCTCGACGCTGCGCGCCATCACATGGAGCATGTTGGGCCCCGGCGAGGCCGAGACGAAGAAGACGGTGACGACGAACAGCCACCAGGTGTGAAGGGCCATGATCTCGAAGTTCCCCCAGCCGACGTTCAGGGCAGCGTGTCCCAGCCTTGCGCCTCGACCAGCAGGCGCCGGACCGAGGCATTGCCGGCATAGCGTTTCCTGAGCGCGCGCGCATCCTCCTCGACGGTGCGACAGCGCAGCTTGCGCACCTGCGCGTCGATGTAGGCGGCGCGCTCCGCGTCGTAGGCTTCCTCGCCGGCGAAGTGGTTGCAGCCGGTCTGGCGCACCAGCAGCGCGCGCACCGGCGGCGGCGCGACCTTCACCGCATGGCGCGCCTGCGCGGGCGTCATCGCGAGCAGCAACAGTGCAGTGAGCATACCGGGTCCCCCACGGATGCCGGTCAGCCGGCGTTGCGGACGATGTCCGCCCAGGCCGCTTCGTCGATCACCTCGATGCCAAGCTCTGCCGCCTTCTTGAGCTTCGAGCCCGCCCCCGGCCCGGCCACGATCAGGTCGGTCTTGGGCGAGACCGACCCGGCCGCGCGCGCGCCGAGCGATTCCGCCTGCGCCTTGGCCTCGTCGCGGCTCATGGTTTCGAGCTTGCCGGTGAAGACGACCGTCTTGCCCGCGACCGCGCTGGCGCGGGTCTCGACGATGTAGTCCGGCGGGCTGACTTCGGAGAGCAGGTCGTCCCAGACCGCGATGTTGTGCGGTTCGTGGAAGAAATCGCCCAGCGCCTCGACCACCACCGGGCCGACGCCGTCGATCGAGAGCAGGTCGGCCACCGCGTCGCTGCTCGAATACCCCTCCACCGGCTGCGCCGGTCCCCCTCCCCGTTCCGGGGAGGTATGGGCCAGTTCGACGACTGCGCGCAGCGCGGGCAGCGTGACGAAGCGCTTCATCAGGTCGCGCGCGGTGACTGCGCCGACGTGGCGGATGCCGAGGCCGAACAGCAGCCGCGCGGCGTCGGGCGCGCGCTTGGCCTCGATCGCCGCCAACAGGTTGTCCACAGACTTGTCCTTCCAGCCCTCGCGGCCGACGATCTCGCTGCGGCGCTTGCGCAGCCGGAAGATGTCGGCGGGGCTTTCCAGCCAGCCGAGGCCGAAGAATTCGACAATGGTCTTCTCGCCCAGCCCCTCGATGTCGAGCGCCGCGCGGCTGACGAAGTGCTTGAGCCGCTCGACCCGCTGCGCCGGGCAGATCAAGCCGCCGGTGCAGCGCACGTCGACCTCGCCCTCCTCGGCGACGGCCTCGGAGCCGCACTCGGGGCAGTGGTCGGGGAAATGGTAGGCCTCGCGCTGGGTCCCGGGGGTGAGATTCTCGACCACCTGCGGGATCACGTCGCCGGCGCGCTGGAGCACGACGCGGTCGCCGACGCGCAAGGACAGGCGGCCGATCTCGTCGCGGTTGTGCAGGGTGACGTTGGTGACGGTGACGCCGCCGACGAGCACCGGCTTGAGGCGGCCGACGGGCGTGAGTTTGCCGGTGCGGCCGACCTGGATGTCGATGGCTTCGAGCGTCGTCTCGGCCCGCTCGGCCGGGAACTTGTGCGCAAGGCCCCAGCGCGGCGCCTTGGCGACGAAGCCGAGGCGTTCCTGCCAGTCGAGCCGGTCGACTTTGTAGACGACGCCGTCGATGTCATAGGCAAGGTCGGCGCGGGCCTGCTGGATGGCGCGGTAATGGGCGACCATCTCGGCGCCCGAGGCGCAGCGCACCAGCAGCGGCGAGACGGGCACGCCCCAGCCCGCGATCTTGCGCATCATCTCGAACTGCGTCGCCGCCGGCACTTCGCTCGCCGCGCCCCAGCCGTGGGCGAGGAAGCGCAAGGGGCGGGCGGCGGTGACGGCGGCGTCCTTCTGGCGGAGCGAGCCGGCGGCGGCGTTGCGCGGGTTGGCGAAGACCTTGTCGCCCGCTTCGGCCTGCCGTTCGTTGAGCGCGAGGAAATCGGCCTTGGCCATGTAGACCTCGCCGCGGATCTCGAACAGCCCGGGCACGTCGAACAGCCCCTCGCCCTTCAGCTCCTGCGGAATATCGGCGATGTGGGCGACATTGGCGGTGACGTCCTCGCCCACTTGCCCGTCGCCGCGCGTGGCGGCGCGTACCAGCTTGCCGTTCTCGTAGCGCAGCGAGCACGACAGGCCGTCGATCTTGTCCTCGGCGGTCATCGCCACTTCGGCGTCGGCAGGCAGATTCAGGAAGCGGCGGACGCGCGCGACGAATTCCTCGACCTCCTCGTCGGTGAAGGCGTTGTCGAGGCTCATCATGCGAACCTCGTGGCGCACCTTGCTGAGCGGCGAGGCAGCGACTTCGTGGCCGACGAGCGCGCTCGGGGAATCGGGCCGGATCAGGTGCGGGAATGCGGCCTCGAGCTCGGCATTGCGGCGCACGAGCGCATCGTATTCCGCATCCGAAATCTCGGGCGCGTCCTCGGCGTGATAGAGCCGGTTGTGCCTGGCGATGGCCTTCGCGAGCCGCATCAGCTCGTTGGCGGCATCGGCTTCGGTGATGTTCATTGTCGCCCCTTGCTCAGCCGGACCGGTCGCGCACGCGGCGTCGCGCTGTCGCGTAGATGTCGGCCGTCGTGGAATCGCGCTTACCCGCTGCGACAATCAATATCACGAGCCGCTGCTCGATAACCTTGTAGATGATGCGGAAGCCGGCGCTGCGCAGCTTGATCTTGTAGCAATCGGGCATGTCGCGAAGAGCGGCGGACGGAACGCGCGGATTTTCGAGCAGCGTCTCGAGCTTGCGCACCGCTTGCCGCTTCACCGACGCGTCGAGCTTCGCCCACTCCTTCAGCGCCTCGGAAGCGATCTCAATCGAGTAGGTCATCCAGCGTTACCGCAATGCCATCGTCGCCTTCGGCAAGACGTTCGCGCGCCAGTTCACTGTCGGCAGCGTCGTCGTGCAGCGAACAGAGATATTCCCACACCTCGGGCGAAATCACGTAGGCGACCGGCTTGTTGCGGTTGAGCACCGCGACCTGGCGCAACTGCGCCTCGGCGATCACGGCGGCGGGGTTGGCCTTGAGGTTGCTGATGCTGACGCAGGCGTCGGCAAGCACCTCGGCAATGACGGGCGGTTTGAGTGGCGCGTTCATGACCTGAAAATAGGCCTCGTTTCAGGTCATGTCAATTTGCGGCGGGGGGCTATACCGCCTTCCCGAGAATGGTCGCCACCATCGCCCGGCGCGCGCGGAAGCCGAGGCTTTCGTAGAGGCGGATCGCGCCCGCATTGCCGGCGTAGCTGTGGAGATAGGGCACGTCGCCGCGCGCGCGCTGGTCGGCCATGACCCGGCGGATCAGCCGCGCGGCAAGCCCCTGCCCGCGAAATTCGGGCCAGGTGCACACGCCGCTGACTTCGGCCAGACCCTCGGCGGGGCGCATCCGCTCGCCCGCCATGGCGGCGAGGCGGCCTTCGCTGCGAAAGCCGTAAAACTGGCCGTAGCGCCAGGTCGACGGACCCCAGGGGCCGGGCTCGGTGGCCAGCGCAAGCTCAGTCATCTCCGGCACATCAGCTTCGCCGAGCGGCACGGTCTGCGGGTCGGATGCGCAAGGGTGCGGCGCGCCATCCGCGATCATCTGCAACAGCGGCGCGCTGCGGATCAGGCGCGTGCCCGGCGGCGGCGCGACTTCGTGCGGTTCGACGAGCCAGACTTCGCCGTAATCGGCAACGAGCGCGGCGAGGTCCTGTTCGCACCCCGGCGCGCAACCGGCGAAGGGGCCGTAAGCCGGATCGATCCGGCGCACGTTGCCCTGCCCGACGTTCAGCGCCGCCTGCGGACCGCCGAGGGCATGCCACATCGGCCGGTCGAGCGGATGCTCGGTGCTCATGCCTGTTCCAGCAGCCGGTCGGCCTGCGCGCGCGCCTCAGCGGTGATCTCGGCGCCCGAGAGCATGCGCGCGATCTCCTCCTGCCGCCCGGCAGGGTCGAGCAGGGTGACCGAAGTGCGGGTGACCGTGCCTTCGGAGGACTTGGCGATCAGATAGTGCGCATTGCCGCGCGCGGCGACTTGCGGGCTGTGAGTAACCGCGAGCAGCTGGCCGCCCGCGGCGAGCCGGGCGAGCCGTTCGCCGATCGCGCTCGCCACCGCGCCGCCGACGCCGCGGTCGATCTCGTCGAAGATGATCGTCGCCGCGCCGCCTTCTTCGGCAAGCGCGACCTTGAGCGCGAGGATGAAGCGCGACAGTTCGCCGCCGGACGCGATCTTGGCGAGCGGGGCGAAATCGGCGCCGGGGTTGGTCGAGATGAGGAATTCGACCGCATCGACGCCGAGCGCGCTCCAGCGGTCCTCGGGCAAGCGGACGACCGCAGTGTGGAACTTCGCCGCATCGAGCTTGAGCGGGGCGAGTTCGGCCGCGACCGCCTGGTCGAGCCGCCGTGCCGCCTCTGCCCGCTCAACCGACAGCGCCTCGGCCTTGGCGCGATAGTCGAGCCCGGCCTCCTGCGCCGCGCGCTGCAGCGCCGCGATCTGGGCGCCGCCGCCTTCGATCGCGTCGAGCGCCTCGCGCATCGCGCGCATCCTCGCTGGCAGTTCGTCGACTGTGCAGTGGTGCTTGCGCGCCGCCGCGCGCAAGTCGAACAGCCGCGTCTCGATCCGATCGAGCAGCGCGGGATCGTGCGCGAGCACATCGGCGGCGGCGACGAGCTTGTCCTCGGCCTCGCCCGCCTCGATCACCGCGCGGTCGATGGCGGCGAGCGCCTCGCCGAGAAGGGGGTGTTCATGGGCGATGCGGTCGAGCCGGCGGGCCGCGCTGCGCAAGCTGGCGAGCGCGGAGTCGGAGCCGCTCCAGAGGTGCTGCAGCTCGGCAAGGTCGCCCGACAGCCGCTCGCCCTTCTGCATCGCGGCGCGGCTCGCGGCGAGATCGTCCTCCTCGCCCTCGACCGGCGCAAGCGCGGCGAGCTCGGCGAGGTGCGCGACCAGCAGGTCCTGCTCGGCGGCGGCCTGCTCGACCTGCGCCTTCGCCTGCGCCAGCGCGGCTTCGGCCGCTCGCCACTTGTCCCACGCGGCGCCGACCGCGGCGGTATCGGCACGCGCGTAGCGATCAAGCAGCAGGCGATGGCCGCGCGCGTTGACGAGGCCGCGGTCGTCGTGCTGGCCGTGAAGTTCGACAAGGCTGCGCGCCATCTCGCGCAGCAGCGCGACGCCCACCGGCTGGTCGTTGACGAAGGCCTTGCTGCCGCCATCGGCGCGCACGCGGCGGCGTACGATCAGCGGCTCGCCCGGCTCGACCTCCACCTCGGCCTCGGCGAGCGCGGCGCGGATCGGTTCGGGCAGCGCGGCGAATTCGAAGGTGGCGGTGACCAGCGCCTGGTCCTCGCCCGCGCGGACCAGTCCGCTGTCGGCGCGATCGCCGAGAATAAGCCCGAGCGAGTCCAGCAGGATCGATTTGCCCGCGCCGGTCTCGCCGGTGAGAACGCCAAGGCCACGCCCGAAAGCGAGATCGAGCGCCTCGATCAGGACGACGTTGCGGATGGAAAGCCCGGTGAGCATCTGCCCGTGGTCTTAGCGCGGCGAAAGCGCCGCGTCACCATCCGTTCTTGCCTTGTTCGCCGTCGCGCGGAGGCGGCTGACGTCACGTTGCAGCACCGTGACAGGGTGCCACGCGAACGAAACGTGATTGTGACAGAGGATTCGGGCAGGACCACACAGGAAGAGGGATCGCCATGCCGACCCAAGCCAAGGCTGCCCGCACGAAGACCGCCAAGGGCCTGCCGACTGCCGCTCAGCTCGCCACTTCGATCCCCGCCTGGCTCGATCATCCCGAGCCGGTCAGCTTCCGTCCCAAGCGCAAGGTGCGCACAGTCTGGATCTCGGACATCCATCTCGGCACGCGCGGCTGCAACGCGGCGATGCTGCTCGACTTCCTCAGCCAGATCGAGTGCGAGACGCTCTACCTCGTCGGCGACATCGTCGACGGCTGGCGCCTGTCGAAGGGCTGGTACTGGCCCGACGCGCACAACGAAGTGGTCCGCCGCGTGCTGAAGATGGCGCACCGCGGCACCCGCGTGGTGCTGATCGCGGGCAACCACGACGAAATGCTGCGCCCCTATGCCGGCATGAGCTTCGGCGGCGTGGAGCTGGCGCTCGACACGATCCACGAGACCGCCGACGGGCGCCGGCTGCTGGTGACGCACGGCGACGGCTTCGACGGCGTGGTCCTCTACGCCCGCTGGCTCGCGTTCCTGGGCGACAAGGCCTACGAGGTGCTGCTGCGCTCGAACCGCTGGGTGAACGCGGTGCGCCGCCAGTTCAAGCTGCCCTACTGGTCGCTGTCGGCCTACATGAAGAAGCGCGTGAAGAACGCGGTGCAGTTCGTCTGCGACTTCGAGGAAGCGGTGGCGCACGCCGCGCGCGACCTGGGCGTCGACGGCGTGGTCTGCGGCCACATTCACTGCGCCGAAATCCGCGAGATCAGCGGCGTCACCTACTACAACGACGGCGACTGGGTCGAAAGCTGCACCGCGCTGGTCGAAGACTTCGCCGGCAACATGAGCATCGTCGACTGGGCCGAGGAAACCCGCAAGGCGCACGCCGCGCGCGCCGCGATGGCCGCGGCCGCAGCGCCGGGCGAAAAGCAGCCCGCATGAAGATCGCGATCTGCACCGACGCCTGGCACCCGCAGGTCAACGGCGTCGTCCGGACGCTGGCGACCACGGTCGACCGGCTGATCCGGCGCGGGCACGAAGTCGAGCTGGTCACCCCCAGCCAGTTCTTCACCCTGCCCCTGCCCGGCTACAGCGAAATCCGCCTCGCCATGGCGCCGCGCTTCGGCACGCGGCGCACGCTGGGCGACTTCGCGCCCGACATCGTCCACATCGCCACCGAAGGCCCGATCGGCTGGAGCGCGCGCGGCTGGTGCAAGGCCAACCGGGTGCCGTTCACCTCGGCCTTCCACACCCGCTTTCCCGACTATGCCGCAGTGCGCACCGGGATCGACGCCGCGCACTTCTGGCCGCTGATGCGCCGCTTCCACGCCGCGAGCCATGCGGTGCTGGTCTCGACGCCGACGCTGGCGGCCGAGCTCGCGGGCCACGGCATCGGCCATGCGCAGCTGTGGTCGCGCGGGATCGATGGCGATCTGTTCCGTCCCGACCATGCGCCGTTCGACCTCTACGAGGGCCTGCCGCGGCCGATCATGCTCAACGTCGGCCGGGTCGCGATCGAGAAGAACCTCGCCGCCTTCCTCGATGCAGATGCGCCCGGCACCAAGGTCGTCGTCGGCGACGGCCCCGACCTCGCCGCGCTGCGCGCGCGCTATCCGCATGTCCGGTTCCTCGGCGCGCTGTCGGGCGAACGCCTGGCGCAGGCCTATGCGGGCGCGGACGTGTTCGTGTTTCCAAGCCGGACCGACACCTTCGGGCTGGTGATGATCGAGGCGCTGGCCTGCGGGCTTCCGGTCGCCGGCTACCCGGTGGCAGGTCCGCTCGACATCGTCGGCAAGACCGGGCGCGGCCCGGGGGGCGACCTGCCGATGCAGATCGGCGCGCTCGACGACGATCTCGGCCTCGCGATCGCCAAGGCGCTGCGCTGCGACCGCCTCGGCGCCGCGGTCCACGGCGCGAGCTACAACTGGGACCGCGCCACCGACCAGTTCCTCGCCGCGCTGACCGCAGCGGCATCGCGGCGGGTGCGCGAAGCGATCGCCGCCTGATCGACAGCCTGCGCGACCACCTGGGCAACCGGGCGCACGACTTTCCCGTCCTCCCCCCACGCCGAACCGGGACGGGCAAACTGAGAAGGGGCCGCGGCCTTGCGGCCCGGCCCCTTGCTTTTTCCGACACGATCGCCGCCCCGCGCCCGATGCCGCAACACGGCGCGGCACACGCTTACGCGGCATATCCTTACAAGGCGGTGGGCCTGCTTACGACGCGGTGGTGCCCGGCGCCTTCTCGTTCATCAGCTTGAACGCGCGCTGGTACCATTCGCTGCCCGGATAGTTGTTGCCGAGCACGGCCGCCGACTTCTGCGCCTCCTCGGGCACGCCGAGCGCGAGGTAGGTCTCGACCAGGCGGTAGAGCGCCTCGGGCGTGTGGCTCGTCGGCTGGTACTTGTCGACCACGGTGCGGAAGCGCAGCGCGCCCGCCAGCCACTTGCCGCTGCGTTCGTAGTAGCGGCCGATCTCCATTTCCTTGCCGGCGAGGTGATCGTTGACGAGGTCGATCTTGAGCCGCGCGTCGGTGGCGTACTGGGTCGAGGGATAGCGGCGCACGACCTCGTTGAGCGCGGTCAGCGCCTGCAGCGTGATCTTCTGGTCGCGCGTCACGTCGCTGATCTGCTCGTAGTAGCACAGCGCGATCAGGTAGTAGGCGTAGGGCGCGTCCTTGTTGCCGGGGTGGATCGACAGGAAGCGCTGCGCCGACTGCACCGCCTTGGCATAGTCGCGGCCGGCGTAGTAGCTGAACGCGCTCATCAGCTGGGCGCGGCGGGCCCAGGGCGAATAGGGGTGCTGGCGCTCGACTTCGTCGAACAGCGCTGCGGCCTGCTTGGGGTTGCCGTGATCGAGACGGTCCTTTGCCGCGGCATAGAGCGTGTCGACGTCGCGGGCGACGTAGGCGACATCCTTCTTCGCCTTGGCACCGCCTGCGCATCCCGCAGTCAGCCCGATGGCGGCCGTGGCGACGGCAAGGACGGCGAGCCGCGCGGGGGTGCGGAGCGAAGCAGCGAAGGGGGCAGCAAGGGTCATGGCCAGCGCTATAACCAGCCGCCCGATGAACGCCAAGTGAAGTTCCGCGCCCATCCGCAAATGGGGCGCGCGCCGCTCAGGCGGGCGATGCCGCCTCTTCGAACGGGGGTTCGAGCGGGATCGGATCGGCCAGCGTCATGCGGTCGAGCATGGCCGCCATCTCGTCGCGCAGCTGCAGCATCAGCCCGCGCAGGCGACATTCGGATTCGGGCAGGCAATTGGCGCAGGTCTCGTGCGCGTTGCGGCTGGCGCAGGGCACCAGCGCGAGGCTGCCGCGGGTCAGGCGAATGATGTCGCCATAACGGATATCGACCGGCGGGAGCGCCAGTTCATAGCCGCCGTCGCGCCCGCGCTGCGAGACCACGACGCCCTCGCGCGCCATCTCCGACAGGATCACCGTGAGGAACTTGCGCGGGATGTTCTGCGCCTCGGCAATGGTGTCGAGCCGGATCGGCCCCTGTCCGAAGGCATCGGCAAGGTGCTGCAGCGCGCGGATGGTGTATCGCGTCTTCTGCGAAAGCATGCGACGAATTTGGCGACGGGGAGACGAAAGTCAACGTCGCCGGTAGATTTATACCCTGCTCATACGAAGAGGTTTCAAGCTTCCGCAAGGCCGGCCGCCGGGCGGCGCGCCTGGAGGCCGAAGACGGCGATGATCGCGTAGCAGATCGCCGGCAGGACCAGCGCGGTCGTCAGGTGCCCCGAGAGGTCGGCGATCGTCCCGGTCAGCAAGGGCACGACCGCGCCGCCGAAGATCGCGATGTTGATCAGCCCCGAGCCGTCGGCCGCGCGCCGGCCGAGGCCTTCGCTCGCGAGCGTGAAGATCGTCGGGAACATGATCGAGTTGGCAAGGCCGATCAGCAGCAGGCTCCAGGCCGCGACCTGCCCGCCGCTCGCCGCGGAGACCGCAATCAGCGCGATCGCGGCGACGGCGTTGAATGCCAGGACCTTGCCGGGGTTGATCTTCGCCAGGATGGCCGAGCCGAAGAAGCGGCCGACCAGTGCGCCGCCCCAGTAGTAGGGGATGTAGTGCCCGGCCGCCTCCGCGCCGATGGCGAGGACGCGCGGCTGCTGGAAGTAGTTGACGATCAGCGAGCCGATCGAGACTTCGGCCCCGACGTAGAGGAAGATGCAGGCCGCGCCGAAGGCGAAGCGCCGGCGACGAAGCAGGTCGAAGCTCGAGAACAGCGATCCCGCCTCGTGCCGCTCGCCCTTCAGGCGATTGCGGTTCATCCACACCACCCCGGCCACGAGCGCGAGCGCCACGGCGAGCCCGATGTAGGTGCGCACGACCGTCTGCGTCTCGGCGATGCGGTAGGCGTCGAGCGCCGGACCGGAAAGGTCGGCCGCGCTCACCTTGGCGAGACTGCCGAGGATCAGGCTGGCGCCGACTGCCGGGAAGATCACCGTGCCGAGCGAATTGAAGGCCTGCGCAAATGTTAGGCGGCTGCTCGCGGTCCTTGCGGGCCCGAGCAGCGTGATCAGCGGGTTGGTGACGACCTGGACGACCACCACCCCGCTCGCCAGCACGAACAGCGCGAGGAGGAACAGCGGATAGGCCGCGCTGTGCGAGGCCGGGATGAACAGCACGCAGCCGGCCATCATCGTCAGCAGGCCCACGGTCGCGCCGCGCATGTAGCCCACCCGCTTGACCAGCGCCGCGCCGGGAATGCCGACCAGCAGATAGGCGGTGAAGAAGCAGAACTGCACCAGCATCGCCTGGGTGTAGTTGAGCGTGAACAGCTCCTTCAGCTTGGGGATGATCACGTCGTTGAGCGATGTGATGCCGCCGAAGATGAAGAACAGCGCCATGACGAACAGGCGTAGCTCGGGCGCATCGACTCCGTCGCGGTCATCGCCGCCGGGTGCCGTGTGCGCAGCAGGGGCCAGTGCCATGGTCGTCGTGTCTCCTCATAGACGGGACGATCGGTCCCGCTCGTCGCGGCGCTGTATAAAGTCGGCTTTTGCCGTCTTGTCGATGCCTGTCCGCCTTGGCGTGCGCCCGCCCCCGGCCGACCGGGCGCCCCTGCTCCTAGCGCGCCGGCGCGTAGAGCACGGCGCCGAACGGCGGCAGCGATCCGACTGCCGCGCCATTGACCGCGGCAAGGACCGTTCCCTCGCGCGCCAGCCCGTCGGGCCACGCGGCCGGCTCGCGCCCCATGTTCACCGCGACCAGCACCGTTTCGTCGCCGTGGCGACGGCGGGCCGAAAGCACGCTTTCGCCGGCCTCGATCACCTCGAACGCTCCCAGGCGCAGCGCGGGCGAGGCCCGCCGCAGGTCGAGCAGGCTGCGCGTCAGGTTGAGCAACGAGCCGCTGTCGGCCTCCTGCCGGTCGACCGCGCGGGAGAGGTTGTCCTCGCCGATCGGGAGCCACGGCTGGCCGGAGGTGAAACCGCCCTGCTCTGCCTGGGTCACCCACGGCAGCGGCGTGCGCGCGCCATCGCGCGACAGCGTCAGCGGCCAGTTGGCGATCGCCTCGGGGTCCTGCAGCAGCTCGAACGGAATCTCGACCTGCTCGAGCCCCAGTTCCTCGCCC
The DNA here is from genome assembly GCF_020179475.1 of Novosphingobium huizhouense. Lineage (GTDB taxonomy): Bacteria > Pseudomonadota > Alphaproteobacteria > Sphingomonadales > Sphingomonadaceae > Novosphingobium > Novosphingobium huizhouense. The sequence continues at coordinate 359,880 of NZ_JAILXZ010000002.1, forward strand.
TGGTAGAGGATGATGTTGCCGCGCAGCGCCGCAAACAGCACCGCCTTCATCCGCGCGAAGGCCGCCGCGTCCGCGGCCTCGGTCCAGCGCGAGAGCGCGCGCGGCGCATCGTGGTTCTCGAACGCCCAGCTCGGCCAGCCAAGCCCCGGCGTATCGGGCCACTTGGCGAGAACGTCGGCGACGAGCCGCGGCGTGATCGCCGGCGCATAGAGGAAATCGAAGCCGTAGGCGCTGTTGAGCCGCGTGTCGCCCGCGGTGAACGCCTTCATCTCGTTCTCGGCGAGATCGCCGCCGACTTCGGCGACGGTGAACACCGCGCCGTACTCGTCGCAGAGCGCGCGGATGCGCTCGATGAACCCGACGATCCCGGGATGCGACTGGTTGTAGATCTTGAGCTGGTAATCGAACGGGCGCGTGCGGCGCCGGCCATCCTCGGGCGTGGGCGGGTTGTCGCGCAACAGCGGGTCGTGCATCAGGAAATTGAGCGCATCGATGCGGAACCCGTCGACCCCGCGGTCGAGCCAGAAGCGCATGACGCCGAGCAGCGCTTCCTGCACTTGCGGATTGTGCGCATTCATCTGCGGCTGGCTCGCGAGGAAGTTGTGCAGGTAATACTGGCAGCGCCGCGCGTCCCAGCGCCACGCCGGGCCGCCGAACACCGACTGCCAGTTCGACGGCGGTGAACCGTCGGGCTTGGGATCGGCCCAGACGTACCAGTCCGCCTTCGGGTTGTCCTTCGACCGGCGGCTTTCGACGAACCAGGGGTGCTGGTCGGAAGTGTGCGCATAGACCTGGTCGATCGTGACCTTGAGGCCCAGCTCGTGCGCCCGCGCCACCAGCGCATCGAAATCGGCGAGCGTGCCGAAGATCGGATCGACATCGCAGTAGTCGGCGACGTCGTAGCCGAAATCATCCATCGGCGACTTGAAGAACGGCGAAATCCAGATCGCGTCGACGCCCAGCTTCGCGACATGTTCGAGCCGCGCGGTGATGCCGGGGAGATCGCCGATGCCGTCGCCGTTCGAATCCGCGAAGCTGCGGGGATAGATCTGGTAGATCGCCGCGCCGCGCCACCAGGGATGGCCGGTGGTGGCGGCGGTGGCGCTCGCAACATCGTGACGGTCGGAGTGCTTCATGAACCTTGCTTGTCCGGGACGTGATCGGGGAGGAGGCGGCAGACCATGCTGCCGAACGGAGGGAGCGCGAGCACGACCGAACCGGGCGCGTCGACCTGCGTCGGGCATGCCCCGAACAGGCTTTCGATGCCACTGGCCGAAGCGCCGATTGTGGTCGCCGCGCGGATCGGCTGGTCGCTGGTATTGAACGCGACGAGGTATTCCGCGCCGCTTGCCGGATCGAACCGCGAGACCGCGAACAGGCCCGGCGTTTCCGACCAGGCCCGGGTCACCTGGCGCCCGCGCGCGAGCGCCGGGTGCGCGGCGCGCAAGGCAGCGAGGCGACCGATCAGGCGGTACAGAGGATGGTCGGCATCGAAGCTCGACTGCGCCGTGGTCCGCGTCGTGCCGAGCAGGCGATTGTCGTTGTAGCTTGCGACCTTGCTCGCGAACATGTCCTCGCGCGCGTCCTGGTCGTTGCCGTCGCCGACGAAGCCCTGCTCGTCGCCGTAGTAGATCACGGGGGAGCCGCGCAGCGTCATTAGCATCACGTGCCCCAGCGCCACGCGGTCGAGCAACTCCTTATCGGAGATGCCAGGGCGATCGGTCCGCACCAGCGTGGCGAAGCGGCCCATGTCGTGGTTGCCAAGGAAGGTCGGCATGGCGAGCGCGGCCGCCTCGCCGCCTTCGTAGAGCACGTCGCCGTCGAACAGGTCGGCGAGCACGCTGGTACCCTTGCCCTGCCCCAGCACCGCGCGCACCGAGCCCTGGAACGCGAAATCGAGCACTGCGGGATAGCCGTCGCGGCGCGTGTACCGCGCGATGTGGCCATTGTCGGCGCTCTCGTGCGCCACCTCGCCGAAGATATGGAAGTTGGCGATGCCGCGCTTCCTCGCCGTTTCCAGCATCGCCGGGATGAACGCGCGCCAGAAGCCGGGATCGACATGGCGGGCGGTGTCGATGCGGAACCCGTCGACGCCGAAGTCCTCGATCCACTTCGCGTAGATCGCGATCATGCCGGCGCGCACGGCCGGGCTTTCGGTCATCAGGTCGTCGAGCCCGACGAAATCCCCGAACCGGCTGCTCTCGCCGCTGAAGGTGGTGTTGCCGCGGTTGTGGTAGTGAATCGGGCCGTTGAGCCAATCGGGCACCTTGGCGTGCTCTTCGCCCTCGGGAACGTACGGGGTGTAGGCAAACGAAGGGTCGGTGAGCCTGGCGAAATTGGCGGGGCTCGAATCCTCGTCGCCGGCAAAGCCTGCGTTGATCGCCCTGCCGCCAAGCCCACCCGCGCGCGAATAGGGATAGTCGGCGCGGCTGCGGTACGGGTAGCCTTCGGCGAGGCCTTCGCGATACCGGATCACGTCCGCGGTGTGGTTGGCGATGATGTCCATGTAGACCTTCATGCCGCGCGCGTGGGCGGCATCGACCAGCGCCTTGAATTCGGCATTGGTGCCAAGGTGCGGATCGACCTTGGTGAAGTCGGTGATCCAGTAGCCGTGGTAGCCTGCGCTCTCCTGCCCCTTGGGTCCCTGCACCGGCTTGTTCTTGAACACCGGGCCGACCCACAGCGCGGTCGCGCCGAGGCCCTGGATATAGTCGAGCCGGCGGATCAGCCCCTTGAGGTCGCCGCCATGATAGAACCCCTTCGAGGTCGGGTCGAAGCCGGTGACGAGCCGGTCGCCGCGCAGCCCGCCCGCGTCGTTTCGCGGGTTGGCGTTCTCGAACCGATCGGGCAGCACGAAGTAGACGGTTTCACCCGCAGGCGGCCGCTCGAGATAGCTTTGCGCCCCGGCCGGAACGGCGACGCCGGCGAGCAAGGCCGACAATGCAAGGGAAGCTGCGCGTCTCATGCCGTGTCCGGGCCTCTTGCGTCGGAGAGAAACTGCCGGGGTCTCGCGCCTCCGGTCGGGTGCCCGGACGCCCGAGGCATGCGCCCCTTGCTACAGCTTTGATTCGCAGGATCCCTGCCGGACCGAAGTCCGGCAGGAAGTCCCGATCCATGCTCAGAAGAACGAGTACGTTGCGTTGAGCAGGACGTTGCGCCCGAAGGTCTCGACACGCGTCACCAGGCCGCTGGCCGAGTCGGTGTAGACGTCCTTCTGGTTGGTCAGGTTCTGGCCCTGGAGCGACAGACGCAGGCCCTCGAGATACTTGATCCCGCTGTCCTTGAAGTCGTAGCCGATCTGCGCGTCCACCAGGGTCTGGCCGGCGCGGTTGACCGGCGAGATCGTGTTCGAGCCGCCACGGTCTTCCGACAGCCACGGCGAGCGCTTGTTGAGCGAGCCGCGCAGCGAGAAGCCCGCCTTCTCGAAGTAGCCGGTCACCTGGTAGACCCGCTTCGACAGGCCCGGAACGTCCGTGCCGTTGTCGAGCTTGCCGTCGGTGAAGGCCGCGCCGCCGACCACGCCGAAGCCCGACAGCGCCGGGACGATCCGGCCGAACGGCACGCTCACCTGAAGCTCGACGCCCTTCACCGAGCCCTTCAGACCACCGGTGAAGGTGGTGTTGAGGCCCTTGAAGGTGGCCGGCGCGACCTTGTTGCCGTTGTCGTCGGTGCCGTAGTGGTAGCTCGGGATGTAGAACTGGGTGTAATCGCGCACGGTCGTGGTGGCGACGTTCCAGTTCACCAGGTCCTTGTAGAAGCCGGCGATCGAGATGAAGCCGTCGGGCGCGAAGTAGTATTCGTAGCTCGCGTCAAACTGGTTCGCTTCATAAGGCCGCAGCCGCGCATTGCCGCCGGTCGAGACCCACGGCCCCAGGCCCGGATCGGTGTTGGTGACGTTGGCGATGTTGTTGCGGAACTTCACCGACGAACCCGGATTGAGGTAGTCGATGCGCGCGCGGCTGATCACCTTCGACGCCGCCAGGCGCAGCGTGTGCCCGCTGCCGAGGTCGAAGTTGAGGTTGAGGCTGGGCAGCGCGCGGCTGTAGTTCGCGCCATCGTTGATCGGCGTCGCGATCGTGCGGAAGTCCGCGCCGATCAGCGAGTTGAAGCCCGAGCCGCGCTGGCGGGTGATCACGCCCTGCACGCCGACATTGCCGAACATGCGCACGCCGCTGAACTCGGTCTCGAAGTCGACCTTGATGAACGGCTGCCAGATCTTCTCGCGGATCGTGTAGGTATCGCCGAGGCGATCGGGCTCGAGGCTGCCGGCGTCGTACTTGGTGTAGAAGTCGCTGTTGATCAGGCCCAGCGCATCGTAGGCGACGACGTTGCCCATGCCCACCCAGTTGAGGTCGGCGGTGCCGCGGCGCGCGCTTTCGGGGATGGCGCCGTCGAGCGGGTAGGTCTCGGCGGTGAGGAAGAAGCCCTGGTTGGTCTTGGCCTTCTTGTGCTCGGCATAGCGCACGCCGACGTTGACGTGACGAACGAAGCCTTCGTCGAAGTCCTTCTGCACTTCGAACCGCAGCGAGTTGAGGTGCTCGTCGAAGATGCCGGTGTTGACGAAGCCGTCCTGCGCCTGGGCGAAGCCGATCGGCTCGCCGTTGCGGCCGATCACGGCGGTCTGGTCGAGCTCGTCGATCGGCGCGAGGCTGCCGCCCCACGACTGCGGCCCGGCCAGGCGGACGACGTTGTAGTCGTCGTAGGACTGCGAGCTGTTCGAGAAGCGCAGGCCGTCCTTGGTGTAGGTGTAGGTGCGGATGTTGTTCGGGCCCTGCGTGGTCAGGCCGGCGCGGCCGAGACCCGAATAGCTCTCACCGCGGGTGTCGCGCTTGTCGCTCTCGGCATGCGAGACGTCGAGCGTCACGTGGAAGTCGTGCGACGGCTCCCACTTGAGGTTGCCGCCGAAGGTCTTGAGCTTGCCGCGCTTGTCGAGCGGGTCGGTGCGCAGGACCGAGTTGAAGCCGGTGGTGGTGGCCGAAGTGACCGCGGTCGCATTGGAGCTCAGCACCGTGCTGCCGTTCGACGCGACCGGGAGGGCCTCGATGAACCCGCGCGAGATGCCGCGGTCGGAGAAGTCGATGTAGAGGCCGTCCAGCGTGATCGAGAACGCATCGGACGGCTTGAACTCGAGCACGCCGGCCAGCGTCTTGCGCTTGAGCACGCGCGAACGCGACGAGATGTCGAGCCCGGCGGGGACGTACTTGCCCGCATCGGGACCCGAGGTGATCGCGCCCTTGTCGTAGCCCCAGACGCTAAAGAAGCGGTCCTGCGTCGGCGACGAGGTGGTCGCGGCGGTGAGCGCGATGCCGATGGTGTCGTTGGCGAACTTGTCGCTGTACGACAGCGCGACGCGATAGCCGGTGTCCTTGAAGTCGGGATTCATCGACTTCATGCCGTTCTTCTCGAACGTGCCGTTGACCACCAGCGTGCGCTTGTGCGCCAGCGGGCGGATCGTGCGCAGGTCGACCGTGCCGCCCACGCCCATCGCGCTGAGATCGGCGCTCGGGGTCTTGTAGACGACGGCGCTGTCGATGATTTCCGAGGGGTAGAGATCGTATTCGACGCCGCGGTTGTCACCGATGCCGATCAGTTCGCGACCGTTCATGGTGGTGCCGACGAAGTCTTCGCGGAAGCCGCGGACCGAGATGCCGCTGATGCGGCCGGCGCGGCGCTCGCCGGCAAGGCCGGCCAAGCGGCCGAGCGAATCGGCGACCGACGACTGCGGCAGCTTGCCGATGTCCTCGGCGGCCAGCACTTCGACGACCGTCGTGCTGTTCTGCTTGATGTCCTGCGAACGCTGCAGGCTGGCGCGGATGCCGGTGACGACGATGCCTTCGTCGGCGGGTGCGGCGGCGTCCGCCTGGGCCGCGTCCTGCGCGAACGACGGCGCAGCGACGAGCGCGATGCTCAGCGCAAGCAGCGACCCGCCCAGGCGGCTTGCGGAAATTGCGTGCTTATTCATGGTGCTGGTTTTCTCCCCCAACCGGCTCGTGCCGGCCTGAACCCTGTCGGCGCGACGCGCCAAAGTGGAGGAATGCGGCCATCGCTGCCGCAGCCTGTCAGGTTCGCATCCTCTCCGACGCCCCGATTACGCCTCGCCGTCGATCATGCGAACATGGCATACGTATACAGCGCCGCAAAGGTTTGCCTCCAATCTGGTTGCAACGCTTCGAGCGCAAGACTAATCACTTGATCCGTAAGGGGAGAGACGAAGATGGGGCGCCGTCCGTCGAACAAGCCTACCAGCTTCGACATCGCATATCTTGCGGGCGTGTCGCAGCCCACGGTGAGCCGCGCCCTGCGCGGGAGCAAGGCCGTCAGCCTCGCCACCCGGCAGAAGGTCGAGGCCATCGCCCGCCAGCTCAACTACACCGTCGACAAGAACGCATCCTCGCTGCGCTCGCAACGCGCCAACACGCTGGCGCTGCTGTTCTTCGAGGACCCGACGCCCGATGAATCGAACATCAACCCCTTCTTCCTGTCGATGCTCGGCCCGATCACCCGCCATTGCGCCGCGCGCGGGCTCGATCTGCTGATCTCGTTCCAGAAGCTCGACGACGACTGGCACAAGAAATACCAGGAGAGCCACCGCGCCGACGGGCTGATCCTCCTCGGCTACGGCGACTATACGCTCTACGAGGCGCGGCTGCGGCAACTCGTGCGCAGCGGCACCCATTTCGTGCGCTGGGGCTCGGTCGACCAGGGCACCATCGGAGCGACCATCGGCAGCGACAACTTCGGCGCAGGGCGGCTGGTCGGTGAACACCTGCTGGCCCGGGGACGGCGCGCGATCGCCTTCCTCGGCCAGGCGGATCCGCACTATCCCGAGTTCCAGCAGCGCCATGCCGGTTTCCTGCGCGCGCTCGAGACCGCCGGGATCGCCGCGGACCCGGCGCTGTTCGTCGACGTCATTTCCTCCGAGGAGCTGGGCTACCGCGCCGCGCGCACGCTGATCGAGCGCGGCAGGCCGTTCGACGCGATCTTCGCCGCCAGCGACCTGATCGCGATCGGCGCCCTGCGCGCGCTCAACGAGGCCGGACTGTCGGTGCCCGGCGACGTCGCGCTGGTCGGCTTCGACGATCTTCCCGCAGCAAGCCTCACCAGCCCTCCGCTCACCACGGTGATGCAGGACATGCGCCATGCGGGCGAGGCGCTGGTCGAAACGGTGCTCGCCCAGATCGACGGTCGCGCGCTGCCGCCCTCGGTCATGCCCACGCGGCTGATCGTACGCGGCAGCACCGGCGGCTGAATGGCGCCGGCGCGAAAGGCGCGCAGCGCCACTGTGTGAATAGTATTCGTATGCAATGCGATTGCCGCTGACGGTCCGTCCGTGCCATCGGCGCAAGGCCAGGGGCCGGCCGCAGGACGCGGCACGAAGCCCCGTCGGGAGACGAGATGACCGCGCAAAGCACGCCCCTGCCCGTCGCCAAGCCGCGACAGAGCTTTGCCGGGCTGTGGAACATCAGCTTCGGGTTCTTCGGCATCCAGGTGGCTTTCGGGCTGCAGAACGCGAACGTCAGCCGCATCTTCCAGTCGCTCGGCAGCAACATCGACGACCTGGCGTTCCTGTGGATCGCCGGTCCCGTCACGGGCCTGCTCGTCCAACCGCTGATCGGCCACTATTCGGACCGCACCTGGGGGCGCTTCGGGCGGCGGCGGCCCTATTTCGCAGCTGGCGCCCTGCTCGCCGGGCTGGCGCTGGTGGGCCTGCCCCATTCCGGCGCCCTGCTCCTCGCAGCGGCGTTCCTGTGGCTTCTCGATGCCTCGCTCAATGTCTCGATGGAGCCGTTCCGCGCCTTCGTCGGCGACATGACCGCGCCCGACCAGCGCGCCCAGGGCTTCGCCATACAGACCTGCTTCATCGGCGCGGGCGCGGTCGTCGGCAGCCTGGCGCCGGCGCTGTTCACCGCGATCGGCATCGCCAACACCGCCCCCGAAGGAGTCGTGCCGCCGTCGGTGCGGGCGAGCTTCCTGCTCGGCGCCGCGGCGATCGTGCTCGCAGTCGGCTGGACCGCGCTCACCACCCGCGAATACAGCCCCGACGACATGGCGCGCTTCGACGGCCGCGCGCCCGGCGACGAGGCAGCGCCCGAGCCGCTGGTCTATCCGGCACGCGGCGCGCTGTGGACCGCGGCGGGGATCGCGCTGCTTGCGCTCGTCGCGCTCGCCGGCCTCGATAAGCAACTGTTCGTGCTGGGCGCTGGCCTGATCGCCTTCGGCATTGCCCAGATCGTCTCGCGCGCGCGCCGGTCGACCGGCGCGGTCGCCCATATCCTGAGTGACCTCGCGCAGATGCCGGTCGAGATGAAGCAGCTGGCGCTCGCCCAGTTCTTCACCTGGACCGCGCTGTTCGTGCTGTGGATCTATACCACTCCGGTGGTCACGCAGTACGTGTTCGGATCGACCGACACCACCAGCGCCGCCTATAACGCGGGCGCCGACTGGGTGGGCGTGATGTTCGCCTTCTACAACGGCGTCGCCGCGCTCGCCGCCTTCCTCCTCCCGGTCATGGCCCGGCGCATCGGCAACGTGCGCACGCACATGGTCTGCCTGCTCGCAGGCTCTCTCGCCTTCGCGCTGATGCTCGTGATCCGCGACCGCACGGCCCTGCTCGTGCCAATGGCATTGATTGGCCTTGCCTGGGCCTCGATCCTGGGGATGCCCTACGTAATTCTCACCAGTGTGCTCCCCCCGCGCAAGTTCGGGGTCTACATCGGCGTGTTCAACTTCTTCATCGTGCTGCCACAGCTGCTGGTGGCGACGGTGATGGGCGGCGTGATCCGCAGCTTCTTCCCGGCCGCCCCGATCTGGACGATGCTCGTCGCGGCGGTGGTCATGCTGGCCGCGGCGCTCGCCACGCTGCAGGTGCGCGAACCCGGTCGCGCCTAGCCCTTGCGCCTAGCCGTCGGCGCATGGAAATCGGCAGGCTTGCCTGCGATCCAGCGCAGGAACGGCGCCAGTTCGCCCCTTGCCCGCAAGTGCTCCGGATCGCCACCGAAGCGCGCCAGTTCCGCATTGCTGAAGGTCGCGTGGAGCGTGCGGTGGCAGATCGGGTGAACCGGTTCGGTCTCTCGCCCGCCGCGCGACTTGGGCACCGGGTGATGCCATTCGACCTTGCGCCCGAGCGGCCTCGTGCAGAGCCAGCACAGGCGCCGTACATCCTTCGCTCCGACGTCCTCGTCCACGCGTTTCGCCCTCGTTTCGACCCGGTTAGGAAATCCTGAACCTTTCCAGCCTATTCACCATTTCAGGTTACCGGCCACTGACCAAAGCCCGGGCATGGCCATTCTGGGATTACGGAAGCACAGCGAATGAGCGCATTTGGTCGCAAACCGGGGATGGGTGGCTTGGCGCAGGGGCGTCCGGCATTCGGCGTGGCCCGCCCGATGAAGATCGGCGATGGCGGCGCGGCGGCGCAGGGAGCGCCCGCGCCCGCGCCGCAGCAGGTGCCGCTGGGCGGCGGCGGCGACCAGTTCCCGCCGCTTCCGCCGATGGACTTCGCCGACCAGCCGATGAGCCAGGCCGCGCTCAAGGCCGATGCGATGACCCGCCTCGCCGACCGCGCCAACGCCGTCGTCGACAACCAGTACCAGGCCGAAGGCTTCGAAGCCTCGGTCCACAAGATCAAGGAACAGGTGCTGCCACGCCTGCTCGAACGCGTCGATCCCGAGGCCGCCGCCACGCTCACCAAGGAAGAGCTGTCGGAGGAATTCCGCCCGATCATCATGGAGGTGCTGGCCGAGCTCAAGGTCACGCTCAACCGGCGCGAACAGTTCGCGCTCGAAAAGGTGCTGATCGACGAGCTGCTCGGTTTCGGCCCGCTGGAGGAACTGCTCAACGACCCCGACGTGTCGGACATCATGGTCAACGGGCCGGAACAGACCTACATCGAAAAGAAGGGCAAGCTCCAGCTCGCTCCGATCCGCTTCCGCGACGAAAGCCACCTGTTCCAGATCGCACAGCGGATCGTCAACCAGGTCGGCCGCCGCGTCGACCAGACCACCCCGCTCGCCGACGCCCGCCTCAAGGACGGCAGCCGCGTCAACGTGATCGTGCCGCCGCTGTCGTTGCGCGGCACCGCCATCTCGATCCGTAAGTTCTCCGAAAAGCCGATCACGCTCGACATGCTGCGCGACTTCGGCTCGATGTCGGACAAGATGTGCACCGCGCTCAAGATCGCGGGCGCGTGCCGCATGAACATCGTCATTTCGGGCGGCACCGGTTCGGGCAAGACGACCATGCTCAACGCTCTGTCGAAGATGATCGACCCGGGCGAGCGCGTGCTGACGATCGAGGACGCGGCCGAACTCCGGCTGCAGCAGCCGCACTGGCTGCCGCTCGAAACGCGCCCGCCGAACCTCGAAGGCCAAGGCGCGATCACCATCGGCGACCTCGTCAAGAACGCGCTGCGTATGCGCCCGGATCGAATCATCCTGGGCGAAATCCGCGGCGCGGAGTGCTTCGACCTGCTCGCCGCGATGAACACCGGCCACGACGGTTCGATGTGTACGCTCCACGCCAACTCCCCGCGCGAATGCCTCGGCCGTATGGAGAACATGATCCTGATGGGCGACATCAAAATCCCCAAGGAGGCGATCAGCCGGCAGATCGCCGAATCGGTCGATCTCATCGTCCAGGTCAAGCGCCTGCGCGACGGCTCGCGCCGCACCACCAACATCACCGAGGTGATCGGGATGGAAGGCGACGTGATCGTGACGCAAGAGCTGTTCAAGTTCGAGTATCTCGACGAGACCGACGAGGGCAAGATCATCGGCGAGTTCCGCCCCTCGGGCCTGCGCCCCTACACGCTCGAAAAGGCGCGCCAGTTCGGGTTCGACCAGGCCTATCTCGAAGCCTGCCTCTGACACCGCTGCATTGGGGCCTTGCGCACGGTCGCGCGCGGCCTAAGGCAAGCGCCATGCCCGTCGCCCAACGACCGATGCTCGCGCTGGCCCTGCGCCTTGCGGCGATGCTGATGCTCTCGGTCATGCTTTTGCTGGTCAAGATGATCGGCGAGCGCGGCGTCAGCCTGCCCGAAGCGATGTTCTGGCGCCAGGCGATTCCCGCGGTGCTGCTGGCGCTCTGGCTCGGCGCACGGGGCCAGCTCGGCCGTCTCGCCACCAGGCGCCCCTGGGTTCACGCCCGTCGCGCCGCGATCGGCACGACCGGGATGTTCATGACCCTGGGCGTCGTGCAGATCCTGCCGCTTGCCGAATCCACCGTGCTCGGGTTCACCGCGCCGATCTTCGCCGTGATCCTTTCGGCAGTGGTGCTAAAGGAGCACGTCGGTCCCTGGCGGTGGACGGCGGTGGTGTCAGGGCTGGCCGGCGTGCTGGTGATCGCCGGTCCCGATCGCAGCCACCTGCCGCTGTTCGGCCTCGCGGTGGGCATCGGCGCTGCGTTCTTCGTCGCGCTCGTGTCGATCCAGCTGCGCGATCTCGGCCGCACCGAAGAGCCGCTGACGGTGGTATTCTGGTTCTCGGCGATGAGCGCGCCGGTGCTGGCGCTGTTCCTGCTGCACACCGGCGTCCACCACGACGGCGTGCAATGGGCGATGCTCGCCGGGATCGGCGTCACCGGGCTCTTCGCGCAGATCCTGATGACCTCGGCGCTCCGCTACGGCGCGGTCGCCAGCGTGATCGTGATGGACTATTCGCAGTTCGCCTGGGCGACGCTGTGGGGCTTCGCCTTCTTCGGCCAGCTGCCGCCGGCGACGACCTGGACCGGCGCGCCGCTGATCGTCGCCGCCGGCCTCGTCATTGCATGGCGCGAACACGTCCTCGCAAAGGAACGCGCCGCCCTGCTCAACGCCTGAGCCGCGCGGCGCCCCCGCCCGGTGCGCGCTCGGCGCGCGCTCAGTTGACCTGCCGCTCCATCCCCGCCCAATAGGGCTCGCGCAGCGTGCGGCGCAGGATCTTGCCCGAAGGATTGCGCGGCAAGGCATCCATCACGTCGACGCTCTTGGGCACCTTGAAGCCGGCGATGCGCTCGCGCGCCCAGGTGATGACGCTCGCGGGGTCGATGCTGTGCCCTTCCTTGGGCACGCAGACGGCCTTGACCGCTTCGCCCCACTTGGCATCGGGCACGCCGATCACCGCCACTTCGAGCACGTCGGGGTGGCCGTAGATCGCGCTTTCGACTTCGGCGGGGTAGACGTTCTCGCCGCCCGAGATGATCATGTCCTTGATGCGATCCTGGATGTAGATGTAGCCCTCGTCGTCCATGTAGGCGGCATCGCCGGTGCGCACCCAGCCGTCCTCGGACAGCGTCTTGGCGGTCGCTTCGGGCAGGTTCCAGTACCCCAGCATGTTGTTGGCCGACCGCGTCTCGATCTCGCCCACCGTTCCGCGCGGCACTTCGTTGCCCTCGGGATCGACGATGCGCACTTCGACGCCCGGATTGGCGCGCCCGGCCGAACGCATCTTGGGGCTGCCGTTCAGATCGTGGTCGTCGGGCACCAGCGAAACCACCGTGCCGGTCGTCTCGGTCATGCCGTAGCACTGCATGAAGCCCGCATTGGGGATCGTCTTGCACGCCTCGCGCAGCAGCTCGAGCGGGATCGGCGCCGCGCCGTACATCACGTAGCGCAGCTTGCTGAAGTCGGTCTGCGCCGCCAGAGGATGCTGGATCAGCATCTGCAGCGCGGCCGGCACGATGAAGAAGCGGGTGATCCCCTGCCCGATCGCGGTCAGCGCGCCCTCGGCGGTGAACTCGGCGTGGATGATCCCGCGCACGCCCGCGCCGAAGGCCATCGTGCCAAGGCCCGTGCCGCCGATGTGCGCGCAGGGCATGCACACCAGGATCGCCTCGTCCTTGTCCCACTCGGCCCAGGGGAGGCCGGCCTCGAGGCTCGCCTTGCGCAGCCCGAACATGTTGCGCTGGCACAGCACCGCGCCCTTGGGGTTGCCCGTCGTGCCCGAGGTGTAGAGCTGGAGGAAGGCATCCTCGGGGCCGGCCGGCGCGATCGTTTCCGCAGGCGGCGTCGCCATGATCGCGCGGCGCGCCTCGGCCTCGCCGATCACATGCTCGAGCGCGGGGCACTTGTCCTTGAGCGTTGCCGAGAGCCCGACGAACTCCTCGCCCACGACCGCCAGCTTGGTGCCGGTATCGTTGAGGATGTAGCACATCTCGGCAGGCGCCAGCCGCCAGCCGATCGGGGCCATCACCACGCCGATGCGCCCCGCGCTCAGCAGCAGCTGGAAATAGAGATCGTCGTTCTTGCCGATCCAGGCGATGCGATCGCCCTTCTTGACTCCCTTCGATTCGAGGAACCCCGCGATCCGGCGCGAGATCACCTCGAGCTCGCCGTAGGTGGTCAGCCGATCGCCCTGTTCCATCGCCACGGCATCGGGCCGGTCCTTCGCCCAATGTCTGAAGTGTTCGTCGAACGTCAGGAAATCTGCGGTCTCGCGCATTGTATCGTCCTCTCCGTGCCCGGTGGCGGAACCCGCCCGGGCTGCAACCGTTCTCGCTTGCGTCAAACCACTGGAGCAAGCAGCGGCGGACCCGGCCCCCTTCTCGGCGGCCCGATCCATCGCTTGTTAATTATCCGATTAAAGGAGCAAACGCGATGGTTCGCAAGATGCTTTTTGCCGCCGCACTGGGTGGCCTCGTCCTCTCGGCCTCGGCCTGCAACACGGTCAAGGGCGCGGGCCAGGACCTCAAGTCCGCCAGCCAGTCGACCGAGGACGCGATCAACGGCAAATAAACCCGCGATCGAACCTTATGGCGAAACCCCCGCGCCGGCCATCCGGCGCGGGGGTTCCTGCATTGGTCAGCCCTTCCACACGAGCTTGGGCTTCCTTGCCGCCAGCGTCTCGTCGAGCCGACGCCGCGGCGCAAGGTGCGGCGCGGACTTCAGCGCCTCGTCGCCGGCGCGCGCGCGTTCGGCCAGCGACCGCATCGCCCCGATGAACTGGTCGAGGCTGCGCTTGCTCTCGGTCTCCGTCGGCTCGACCAACATTGCCCCGTGGACCACCAGCGGGAAGTACACCGTCATCGGGTGGAAGCCCTCGTCGATCAGCCCCTTGGCGAGGTCGAGCGTCGAGAAGCCTTCGGCAAAGCCGTCGTCGCTGAACAGCGCCTCGTGCATGCACGGCCCCGCCGCGCCGAACGGTGCGTCGAGCACGTCGTCGAGGCTGCGCAGCACGTAGTTCGCGTTGAGCACGGCATCGCCCGAAACCTGCCGCAACCCGTCCGCGCCATGGCTCAGGATGTAGGCGAGCGCGCGCGTGTACATGCCCATCTGCCCGTGGAACGCGCACATCCGTCCGAAGGCCTGCGCGTGCCCTTCCTCGGCCGCGGTCTCCTCCTCGACCAGGCGGACAGAGCCGTCGGCCTGGCGCGCGGTGAACGGCAGCGGCCCGAACGGCGCGAGCGCCTCGGACAGCACCACCGGCCCCGAACCCGGCCCGCCGCCGCCGTGCGGGGTCGAGAAGGTCTTGTGCAGGTTGATGTGCATGGCATCGACGCCGAGGTCGCCCGGGCGGACCCGGCCGACGATCGCGTTGAAGTTGGCGCCGTCGCAATAGACGAAACCGCCCGCCGCGTGGACCGCGTCGGAGATCGTCTTGAGATCGCGTTCGAACAGGCCGCAGGTGTTGGGATTGGTGATCATCACCCCGGCTACGTCCGGCCCGAGCCTGGCAGTCAGCGCCGCCACGTCGACGCGCCCGTCGGCGGTCGCGGGAATGTTCTCGACGCGGTAGCCGGCAAAGGCCGCCGTCGCCGGGTTGGTCCCGTGCGCGCTTTCGGGCACGAGGATGACCTCGCGCGCATCGCCCCGCGCTTCCAGCGCGGCGCGGATGCACAGCAGGCCGCACAGCTCGCCATGCGCGCCGGCCTTGGGGGTCATCGCCACGCCGTGCATGCCGGTCAGCGTGATCAGCCACTGCGCCAGCTCGTTCATCACCTTGAGCGCGCCCTGCACCGTCGACTGCGGCTGCAGCGGGTGCACGTCGGCAAAGCCCGGCATCCGCGCGACCTTCTCGTCGAGCCGCGGGTTGTGCTTCATCGTGCACGATCCCAGCGGGAACAGGCCGAGGTCGATCGCATAGTTCTGGCGCGAAAGCCGAGTGTAGTGGCGCACCGCTTCGGGCTCGGTCAGCCCGGGCAGGTCGACTGGCGCGCTGCGGCGCGAGGGCAGCCCACCCAGCAAGGTCTCGTCGAGGTCGTCATCGTCGAAGTCGACGCCGCAGTGCTCCAGATTGCCGATCTCGAAGATCAGCGCTTCTTCCAGCTGCAGCGCGCGGTTGTCGGTGAAGGTTTCGATCGACGGGGCGGCGACGCCGGATGCACTGATCGACGGGCGCCAGCCCGATGGATTGATCTCGTTCATGCCAGCACCTCCTCGAGTGCGGAAACAAGCGCCGCGATATCGTCCGCGCTGGTGCATTCGCTCGCCGTCACCAGCAGCCCGCCCGAAAGCGCCTCGGCGCCCGGATAAAGCCGGCCCAGCGACACCCCGCCGAGCACACCCTTGTCGGCAAGGTCGCGCACCACCGTCCTTGCATCCTTGGGAAGAACCACCGCGAACTCGTTGAAGTAACTGTCGTTCACGATCGTGACGCCCGGCACCTTCGCCAATGCCTGCGCGGTCTGCACCGCACGAATGCGGCTGAGCTTGGCCATCTTTTCCAGCCCCTTGCCGCCGAGCAAGGTCAGGTGGATCGAGAAAGCCAGCGCGCAAAGCCCGGAATTCGTGCAGATATTGCTCGTCGCCTTCTCGCGCCGGATGTGCTGCTCGCGCGTCGACAGCGTCAGCACGAAGCCGCGCTTGCCATCGGCATCGAGCGTCTCGCCGCACAGCCGGCCCGGCATCTGCCGCACGTACTTCTCGCGACAGCCGAACAGGCCGAGGTACGGCCCGCCGAACTGCAGGCCGACGCCGAGGGACTGGCCTTCGCCCACCACGATGTCGGCGCCGAGTGCGCCCGGGCTTTCGAGCAGGCCCAAGGCCACCGGCTCGGTCACCACCACGATCAGCAGCGCGCCCTTGGCCTGCGCGGCTTGCGCGATCTTCGCGAGGTCGGGAACGCGCCCCATCACGTCGGGATACTGCACCACCACGCTGGCGGTCTCGCCGTCGATGTCGGCGATGACGGCATCGTCGTCGCTCGCCGCCACCAGTTCGGGAAGCCGCGTCACCAGCCTGTCGCCGGTGAACTTCGCCATCGTCCGCGCCGTCTCGACATAGTGCGGATGCACGCCGCCCGACAGCACCGCCTTGCTCCGCCTGGTCACGCGGCCGGCCATGGTGATCGCCTCCCAGCACGCGGTCGACCCGTCGTAGAGCGAGGCATTGGCGACATCGGTGCCGAACAGACGCGCCACCTGCGTCTGGAACTCGAACAGCACCTGCAGCGTGCCCTGCGCGATTTCGGGCTGGTAGGGCGTGTAGGCGGTCAGGAACTCGCCGCGCTGGATCAGGTGGTCGACGCTGGCGGGCACGTGGTGGCGATAGGCGCCCGCGCCGAGGAAGAACGGCGCCTGCCCGGCGGTCAGGCTCTCGCCCGAAAGCCGCGCCATGTGGCGCTCGACCGCCATTTCGCTGGCGTGCATCGGCAGGCCGGGCACCGGACCCGCCAGGCGTGCTTCGACCGGCACGTCGGCGAACAGGTCGTCGACCGAGCCCGCGCCGACGCGCTCGAGCATGGCCGCGCGGTCGCCATCGTTGAGGGGCAGATAACGCATCGGCTCAAAGCTCCGCGACGTAGGCCTTGTAGGCGCCTTCATCCATCAGGTCGGCCAGTTCGCCGGCATCCGACAGCGTCATCCGCCACAGCCAGCCCGCGCCTTCGGCGTCGGAGTTGACCAGTTCGGGCTGGTCTTCCAGCGCGGCGTTGCCTTCGGTCACGCTGCCCGAGACGGGTGCATAGACATCGCTCGCCGCCTTGACCGAATCCACCACCGAGCAGCTGTCGCCCTTGCCCACGCTCGCACCGGCGGCGGGCAGTTCGACGAAGGTGATGTCGCCCAGCTGGCTCTGCGCGTACTCGGTGATCCCGACGGTCGCGGCATCGCCCTCGACCTCGATCCACTCATGGTCCTTGGTGAAATAGCGGGGCATCAGGCGGCTCCTTTGCGATGATAGCGGTGGGGTACGAAAGGCATGGGAACGACCGTCGCGGAAAGCTTGCGTCCGCGCACGTCGATGAACAGGCTGGTGCCGGGCGCGGCATGCGCGCTCTCGACGTAGGCCATGGCGATCGGGCGCTCGAGGCTGGGCGAGAACCCGCCCGAAGTGACCGTGCCGACCGGATTGTCGCCGAGCAGCACCACCGCGCCTTCGCGCGCGGCCATGCGCCCTTCGATCGAAAGGCCGATGCGCCGGCGCGCGGGGCCTTCCATCAGCGCCTCGATCACGCGCTCGGCGCCGGGAAAACCACCCTCGGCGCGGCGGCGCTTGTTGATGCCGAAGGCAAGGCCCGCCTCGACCGGTTCGTTGTCGGCGGTCATGTCGTGGCCGTAGAGCGGCAGCCCGGCTTCGAGGCGAAGGCTGTCGCGCGCGCCCAGTCCGACCAGCCTGACCTGCGGCTGCGCGGCAATCTGGTCGGCGATCTCGGCGGCTTTCCCGGCCGGGATCGAGATTTCGAAGCCGTCCTCGCCGGTGTAGCCCGAGCGGCTGATCCACGCGTCGACGTCACCCAGCTTGCCGGCAAACGTGAACGCGGCGCCGCGCATGAAGCTCAGGTCCTCGAGCGCCTGCTCGCCGCGCACCAGCGGCGCCAGCGCCTCGGCGGCCTTCGGCCCCTGCAGCGCGAGCAACGCGCTGTCGTCGAGGTGGTTGATCGTTACCGCATCGGGCAGGATCTCGCGCAAGTGGGCGATGTCGTCCCACTTGGTCGCGCCGTTGACCACGAGATAAAAGCCGGTGCCCCAACGGGTGACCATCAGGTCGTCGAGGATGCCGCCGGTCTCGTCGAGCAGCAGCGAATAGCGCACGCCGCCCAGCGGCAGCGTCGACAGGTCGATCGGCAGCGCCGCCTCGAGCGCGGCTTCCACGCCCTCCCCCGAAATGTAGAGCTGGCCCATGTGGCTGACGTCGAACAGCCCGGCGCTGGTCCGCGTCCACACATGCTCGGCGATGATGCCTTCATACTGCACCGGCATTGCATAGCCGGCAAAGTCGACCATGCGGCCGCCGCGAGCGCGGTGCCAGGCGTCGAGCGGCAGTTCGAGCGGACCCGAAGGGACCTCCGGATCTTCGAAATCGTTCGCAGGAATGTCGTTCAAGTCGCTCACAAACGTGGACTCCGCGCGCAAGGATGGCACCATTTCCGGTGCCCCCTCTGTCACGGAAACCTGAGAGCTTTCCCCCGCGCCATCGCATGGCGGCGGGGTTACCCCTTCGGCGGCCCCCCCATCCGCGCCATGCGCGATGCGGGAACACTTTCCAGAGCGACGCTATCGACCCACGCGGTCCTTTTGCCTGAGAGATTCCGGGGCGGTTGCTCCTTCGGCGCCCTGCGAACCCGGCCTCCACCTGGCGGAAGCCCGAATCGCAGGAGCTCTCCCGCGCGATCAGCGACGCACGACCCTTCGCGCATGCAGCATGGCGAAGTCAATCCGCGCGACCCGACTTTTCGGCGGAAAGGTCGCTCAGCGGGCCAGCAGCCGGCGGAACTCGGGGTAATGATGGATGAACCGCCCGTCCGGGCGCGCACCGACCAGCGCCACGATCACCTGCGCGAGGTCTCGCGCGCGCACCGACCGGAACCGCGCGAGGTTGCCGAGCAGCAGCGGATCGACCAGCGGGCTCGCCAGCATGCCCAGCCGTTCGGCAGGGCGCGGCGGCCCTTCCCGCTTCCCGCGCAGCAGTCCCGGGCGCAGGATGTCGAACCGGGCGAAGTGCAGTTGCGCCAGCCGTTCCTCCACCTCGCCCTTCACCGACAGGTAGAAATTGCGCGAGGAAAGCGCGGCACCGACCGAGGATACCAGGATAAGTTGCCGCGTGCCGGCAGCCTTGGCCGCCGTCGCGCAGGTCAGCACGAGGTCGTGGTCGACGGCGCGGAACTTCGCCCGGTCGCCGCCCTGCGCCTTGATCGTGGTGCCGAGCGCGACCACCAGCGTCGGCGGCCGCGTCTCGGCGATCGCCTGCGGCCAGTGCGACGGGTCTGCCAGCAGCAGCTCGATCCGCGCGCCTTGCGGCATGGCCAACTCCCGCCGGGCGAGGCCCGACAGCGCGATGTCCGGGCGCCGGGCGCAGGCGGCGATGACCTCGCGCCCGACCAGCCCGGTCGCCCCCACCAGCATCACCCGCGCGGCATCATACATTGCGCAAACCCTCCGGGCTTTCGCCGAACAGCCTGGCGTAGCAGTCGGCGGCGTAGCGATCGGTCATCCCTGCGATGAAATCGGCGATGTGGCGGCTGCGCGCGGGCTCGGCATCGGGCAGCCGCGCGCGCCAGCCCTCGGACATCGCGGCAGGTTCGGCGCGATAGGCCTCGAACAGCCGTGCGACGACGTGCCGCGCGCGCTCGGCCGCGGCGATCTGCTCGGGATGGTAGTAGAGCCGCTCGTACATGAACGCCTTGAGCGTGCGCTCCTCCTCGCGCATCGCCGGCGAGAAGTGGCACAGCGTGACGCCGGCGGCGCGCACGTCCTCGACCGTCCGCACCCCGCTCGCCGCGATCCGCGCCTGCGTCTCGGCCAGCACGTCGTTGACCATCCGCCCGATCTGGCCGCGCACCAGCTCGCGCTGCATCCGCTCGCGCGGGGCGCCCGGGAAGCGTTGCTCGATCGTGCGCCACTGTTCCGCCACCGAAGGCAGCTCCATCAGGTCGTCGAGCGTCAGGAACCCGGCGCGCAGGCCGTCGTCGATGTCGTGGTTGTCATAGGCGATGTCGTCCGAGATCGCCGCCACCTGCGCCTCGAGCGAAGCGTGGCTCGCAAGATCGAGCGGGAACGCCGCGTCCAGCTCGGCCAGCGCCCAGGTCGGCGCGTGGATCGGCCCGTTGTGCTTGGCGATGCCTTCGAGCGTCTCCCACGACAGGTTCAGCCCCTCGTGCCCGCAATAGGGGCTTTCAAGCCGCATCAGCACGCGCAAGGTATTGGCGTTGTGGTCGAACCCGCCGGCATCGGCGAGCGCCGCCTCGAGCGCGTCCTCGCCGGCGTGGCCGAACGGCGGATGGCCGATGTCGTGCGCCAGGCACAGCGCCTCGGTCAGGTCTTCGTCGAGGCCCAGCGTGCGCGCGATCACCCGGCCGATCTGCGCGACTTCCAGGCTGTGCGTCAGCCGCACGCGGTAGTGGTCGCCGTCGGGCGCGATGAACACCTGCGTCTTGTGGCGCAGCCGCCGGAACGCGATCGAATGGACGATGCGGTCGCGGTCGCGCTGGAAGGCCGAGCGGGGCCCGCGCGCCGTCTCCGGCTCGAGCCCGTATTCCCGCCCGCGCGTGCGCGCCGGGTCCGAGGCATAGGGCGCGCACGCCGTCGTCACGCGCCGAGGATCCACTCCACCGCGGCTTCGGCGTGGATGCGCGTGCCGTCGTAGATCGGCAGCACGTTGGCATCGACGTCGATCACCATGTCGAGCTCGGTGCAGCCGAGCACCACCGCTTGCGCGCCGGCCTGGCCCATGTTGGTCAGGATCGTGCGGAACGTGCGTTCGGCGCTGCGCGTGGCGCGGCCCTGCATCAGCTCCTCGTAGATGATCCGGTCGATCTCCTCGACATTGTCCATCACCGGCGGCAGCAGCGTGACGCCGTGCTCGACCAGCCGCTTGCGGTAGAAGCTTTCGACCATCACGTTGCGCGATCCGATCAGCGCGGCGGTCTTGACGCCTGCCGCCTGCATCTTGTCGCCCACCGCGTCGGCGATGTGCAGCACCGGCACGCCGACCGCAGCGGCGATCCGGTCATAGACCTTGTGCATCGAGTTGGCGCCGATCAGGATCGCCGTCGCCCCCGCCTGTTCGAGCCGCCGCGCGCTCGCTTCGAGCACGTCGCCCGCGCGCGCCCATTCCTCGGGCGTCGACAGGCGGACGAGGTTGGTGAAGTCGAGGTTCTCGATCAGCATCGGCGCGCTGGCGAGCCTGGTCGTGCGCGCCTGCACCAGCTTGTTGATATGCTCGTAGTAGGTCCGGGTCGAAACCCAGCTCATGCCTCCGATCAGGCCAATCTTGCGCAACGTGGAATCTCCCCGCGGGATGACGGTCCCCCCGTCCCGCCGGGGATTACGCAACCGCCGCGCGGGCGGCAAGCGGGCGCCGCGCCCCGGTCACCGCCTCATCGTGGCTATCCACCGCTTCACGACCGCGATCCCCGCCGGATCGACGCTCGCCCGGCCCAGTTCGGGCATCGCCACGCCGCCCTCGGTGCTGGCCATGCGGAACGGCAGGATCGAATGCTCGGGGTCCCCCGGCACCACGTCGAACTCGAACGTGCCCGCGCCGCGTCCCGCCGCCACCGGACGCTTCATCACGCCGGTGCGATAGGGGTCGTCCTGCTCCCAGCGCAAGTCGAGCCCCGAATTCGAGGCCGAGCCTTCCGGGTTGTGGCAATGGGCGCAGTTGGCCTCGAGATAACCGCGCGCGGCAAGCGCCACCGGCGCACCGTCGCGCTCCTCCCACACCGGCAGGCGCGTCTTGACCACCGGCACGGCATCGAGCCTGCCCGCCCGGACCTGCGCGGCGAGCCACGTCGCCGCGAGGTTGCGCGCCTTCGGCCCGATCGGCGTCACCGCGCCCGACAGCGCGTGGCATTCCTTGCACTGGTTCTTGTTGGGGATGGCATAGTCGATCGCGACCCCGGCCGGAGTCGTCAGCGCAAGCCTTGCGCCGGCCAGCGCCAACCGCGCCTCGGTCTGTTCCGCATTCCAGCGATAGGGCAGCGCCACCCAGCCCGAAGCGCGATGCAGCAGCACGCGCGTCTCGATCAGCCGGCGCTTGCCCCCGGCCGGAAAGGCGAAGGTCTTGATCAGCGCGGCGCCGACGGGCAGGTCGAGCAGCCCCTCGCCTTGCGCCCGCGCCTTCGCGCCCTTGGGCAGATAGACGAAGCGCAGCTTCTCCGCCCCGTCCGACCACAGCGGCGTGTTGAGCCGGTAGGGCACGACCCCGTCGGCCGGAACCTGCGCCGCGGCATCGGCGAAGAAGCCGAACTCGGCCAGCGTCTGCGGGTAACCCTCCGCCGTCACCGCCGCATCGTTCACCCGCGCGCCGTCCGCCAGCGCGTCGGGCCTCGGGCTTGCCGCGACGAGCGCGGTCAGCGCCGCGGCCAGCAGCACCAGCCGCTTCATCGCGCGATCCGCGCCTCCAGCGCCGCCGGCGCGCCGACGCTCGCGCGGTCGACGCGCTTGACCGGCGCGGTCAGCTTGAGCGGCGAAGGCCTTGCCGCCTCGGCCGATGCGCCCTGCGCCGGGAGGTTGAGCGAGAGGCCGGGCAGCGAGGCGGCCACCATCAGCGCCTCTCCGGGCTTGCCCAGGCCATCCCACAGCACCGGCGGCAGCGCGCCGCCCAGCGCCGCCTTCAACTGCGCGCCGCCCGGAAGCTGCGGATCGTCGCCGCCCCCGCGCACGAGGTTGTCGCCCACCACCACGTTGCGCGGATAAGGATTGTAGCGCTTGTCCTCGAACGCCTTGGGATAGGCGACGACCAGCACTTGCGCGGTCGGGTTGTTCTCGAGCGTGTTGTGTTCGACCAGCACGCCGTCGTTGGCCATGACCATCACGCCGGTTCCGCGCGGCACGCCCGCAACGATGTTGCCCTTGGGCGCGAAGTTCGGCGTGTCGTTGGCGACCACGAGGTTGTTCTCGATCACCGTGTTGCCGCCGCCCATCACCGGCAGGCCGGGGAGGTCGAAGACGAGGATGCCGCCCGCGTTGCCGGTCACCATGTTGGCGGTCACCAGCGCGTTGCGGCTGTTCTCGATCTCGATCCCGGCCACATTCTCGCGCGCGATCGAATGGCGCACGGTGATGTCCTTGCTCTGTCCGACGTAGATCCCGGCATCGGACGCGCCGCGCACCACGCAGCCGTCGATCAGCACGCCCGTGCTCTGCACCGGGTAGATGCCATAGGCGCCGTTGGTCTCCTTGGGCGCGCCGCTCCATGTCACGCGGACGCGGCGATAGACCACCCGGTCCGCGCCCTTCGACTTGATCCCGTCGCCGTGTGCGTCCTCGACCGCAAAGTCGCGCAGGGTGACGTCGTCGGACGTGACCAGCAGGCCCTCGCCCGCGCCCTTCTGCCCGGCGAAGTCGAGGACCGTCGCGTACATCCCTGCGCCCTTGACGGTCACGCCGTCGACATCGAGCGATAGCCCGTCGTCGAGCGCGAAGCGCCCGGCGCCGAGTTCTACGACATCACCCGGGTGCGCGGTGATCAGCGCCTCCTGCAGCCGGCCTTGCGCGCCGTCCCCGGGCGCGACCGCGATCGTCCTGGCGACGGCAAGGTGGGAGATGGCGGCAAGGGCGAGCGCTCCCGCCACGGCGAGCTTCTTTTCTGGCATCCTCATGGCCCGAGAGAATGCGCTGACATTCGTGTAAGTCAATCGCGATCGCGCAATCGGCTCAACGCAGAAAGGCCCGCCACCGTGTTCGCGGTGACGGGCCTTTCGAAATCGTGGCTGCCGGCGCTTAGTGCGCCAGCGCCTTGACGATGTCTTCGACCATCTTCTTGGCGTCGGCCAGAAGCATCATGGTCTGGTCCATGTAGAACACGTCGTTGTCCACGCCGGCATAGCCCACGCCGCCCATGGAGCGCTTGACGAAGAAGATCGTCTTGGCCTTGTCGACGTCGAACACCGGCATGCCGTAGATCGGCGAGGACTTGTCGGTCTTGGCGGCCGGGTTGACCACGTCGTTGGCGCCGATGATGAAGGCAACGTCGGCCTGCGCGAACTCGGAGTTGATGTCCTCCAGCTCGAACACTTCGTCATAGGGCACGTTGGCTTCGGCCAGCAGCACGTTCATGTGGCCGGGCATGCGGCCCGCCACCGGGTGGATGGCGTACTTCACGTTGACGCCTTCCTTTTTCAGCACGTCGCCCATCTCGCGCAGCGCGTGCTGCGCCTGGGACACGGCCATGCCGTAGCCCGGGATGATGATGACGTTTTCGGCTTCCTTCATCATGTAGGCGGCGTCTTCGGCGCTGCCGCGCTTCCACGGGCGCTGCTCCTTGGCCGCGCCGCCGCCGGCCGCCGCTTCCGCGCCGAAGCCGCCCGCGATCACCGACAGGAACCCGCGGTTCATCGCCTTGCACATGATGTACGAAAGGATCGCGCCCGAAGAGCCCACCAGCGCGCCGGTGATGATCATCGCGGTGTTGTGGAGCGTGAAGCCCATCGCCGCCGCGGCCCAGCCCGAATACGAGTTGAGCATCGAGACGACCACCGGCATGTCCGCGCCGCCGATCGGGATGATCAGCAGGAAGCCGATGATGAACGACAGGACGGTGATCGTCGCGATCACCCACTGGCTCTGGTCCTGCGTGAAATAGGCGACGAGGCCGAGGATCGCGATCAGCGTGCCGAGGTTCAGCACGTGGCGGCCCGGCAGCAGGATCGGCGATCCGCTCATCTTGCCCGCCAGCTTCAGGAACGCGATGATCGAACCCGAGAAGGTGATCGCACCGATGGCGATACCAAGGCCCATCTCGATCCGGCTCTGCGGTTCGATGATTCCGTCAGCGCCGGCAATGCCGAAAGCCTGCGGGTTGAGGTAGGCGGCAAGGCCCACCAGCACGGCGGCAAGGCCGACCAGCGAGTGGAACGCCGCCACCAGCTGCGGCATGTCGGTCATCTTGATCTTGCGCGCGGTGACGAAGCCCACCCCGCCGCCGATGGCGATCGCGCCTGCGATTTCCGGCAGGCTGGCGATGCCGTGCGTGACCAGCGTGGTGACCATCGCGATGGTCATGCCGATCATTCCATAGCGGTTGCCCGCGCGGCTCGTCGCCGGGCTGGAAAGCCCGCGCAGCGCGAGAATGAAGAGGACGCCCGAGACGAGGTAGGCGAGCATCGCCCACGAAGGAACGGCAGTGACGTGTTCCATCACTTCTTCTCCTTCTTCTTGTACATCGCCAGCATGCGCTCGGTCACGGCAAAGCCGCCGAAGATGTTGACCGAAGCCAGCACCACAGCGCCAAGGCCCAGCCACTTCGACACGGCAGACCCTTCCGCCGCCGAAGCCACCAGCGCGCCGACCACGATCACCGAGGAAATCGCATTGGTCACCGCCATCAGCGGCGTATGCAGCGCCGGGGTAACCGACCAGACCACGTAATAGCCCACGAAGCAGGCCATCACGAAGATCGAGAGAAT
The DNA here is from genome assembly GCF_020179475.1 of Novosphingobium huizhouense. Taxonomy (GTDB): domain Bacteria; phylum Pseudomonadota; class Alphaproteobacteria; order Sphingomonadales; family Sphingomonadaceae; genus Novosphingobium; species Novosphingobium huizhouense. Next base: position 385,139 of record NZ_JAILXZ010000002.1, read on the forward strand.
TGAGATGAAGTCCATATCAGCACGTGACTCCGAAAGAGTCTCCCCCTCTGGGGGAGGTGGCAGCCCGAAGGGCTGACGGAGGGGGAACTTTGCCGCACTGGGCGACGATGGAATTGGCGACTGCCTCGGGGTCGCGCAGGACCTCGGCGGCGGCAATACGCATGACCGCGAAGCCTCGGGAACGGAGAACGGAATCGCGGACTTCATCGTGGTCCGGATTGTCGCCCATCGAATGGGCGATACCGTCGATCTCGATCACGAGACGCGCTTGCGCGCAGTAGAAATCGACCACCATGCGACTGACGGGATGTTGGTTGCGAAACTTGAACCCCATGGGGCGGCGGCGAAGCTGTTGCCAGAGCAGCCCCTCGGGCAACGACATGAGCCGCCGCAACCTGCGGGCGGATGCCAACGCCTCGGGCGTGTGGTCTTCCATCGGCTTCCCCCTCCGTCAGCGCTTCGCGCTGCCACCTCCCCCAATGGGGGAGAATCCCCCGAACTGCTTCCGGTCCCCCGAACCGATCACCCGAGCAGCCTCTCATGCACCACCTTGCCGCCTTGCGTCAGGCGGATGGCGGTGCCGATTTCCTCGTCGAGCACAGGCTTGCCCAAACCCTTGTCCCAGAACGCCGAGAGGAAGTTGTAGAGGTTGCGGCTGAACAGCGCCGAAGCGTCGGCCGGCAGGTGCGCGGGCGTGTTCGAATAGCCGACGATCTTTACGCCGTGCTTCACGACCACCTGGTCCGCCACAGAACCTTCGACGTTGCCGCCTTGCGCCACGGCGAGGTCGAAGATGACCGAGCCGGGCTTCATGCTGGCGATCTGCGCGTCCGAAACCAGGCGCGGCGCAGGCCGGCCCGGGATCAGCGCGGTGGTGATCACGATGTCCTGCTTGGCGATGTGGCTCGACACCAGCTCGGCCTGGGCCTTCTGGTATTCCTCGCTCATCTCCGTCGCATAGCCGCCGGCGCCCTCGCCCTCGATCCCGGCGACGCTCTCGACGAAGATCGGCTTGGCGCCGAGCGACTGGATCTGCTCCCTGGTGGCCGAGCGCACGTCGGTCGCCGAAACCTGCGCGCCGAGGCGGCGGGCGGTGGCGATCGCCTGCAGCCCGGCGACGCCGACGCCCATGACGAAGCACTTGGCCGCCGAAACGGTGCCGGCGGCGGTCATCATCATCGGGAAGGCGCGGCCGTAGTGGTCGGCCGCGACGAGCACCGCCTTGTAGCCGGCGAGGTTCGACTGGCTGGAGAGGATGTCCATCGACTGCGCGCGGGTGATGCGCGGCATGAACTCCATCGCCAGTGCTTCCAGGCCGGCGGCGGCATAGGCGTCGACCCGGTCGCGGCGGCGGAAAGGATCGAGCCCTGCCGCCACCCACGCACCGGGCTTTGCCCCGGCGAGAAGCTCCGCTTCGGGCCCCTGCACGCCGAGCACGATGTCCGCACCCGTCGCCGCCGCGCCCTCGGCCACGACCTCGGCTCCTGCCGCGCGGTAGTCGTCGTCGCCGATCGACGCGGTCGCGCCGGCGCCGCTCTCGATCCGCACGACGGCGCCGAGCGCGATGAACTTCTTCACCGTCTCGGGCGTTGCCGCGACGCGCGTTTCGCCTTCCGCCCGCTCGCGCAGCACGGCGATCGTGGTTGCCCCCGCCATGACGGTCTTACTGGATGATCAGGACGACGAAGGCGACGATCAGCGCGATGATCGGGGTCGAGACCTTGATCATGTTGATGAAGCCTTCGTAGGTCGCCTTGGCGGCCTTGATGTCGTTTGCCGGAGCCATGTGTTCGTTTCCCTCAAAATCCCGCGCTGTAGCGCGCGCATGCTCTAACCACATGGCCTTGACGTACTCAAGCATGCGCTTGCGACGTTGCCTCGGGTGTTTCGCTTAATCGGGTCTTTACCCGATCCGTTTAACGCGGCTCCTGTCCAAATGAGGGGCTCTCCAAAAGAAGGGGCCGCCGGCACGGACACCGACTTGCGAGAGACGTTCCGACGATGGCCGAGCCCGAAGATCGCCTGCTGCTGCTGATCGACAACGACCCCGCGCAGTGCCGCCTGGTCACCGCGCTGGCCGGGCGCGAGGGCTGGCGCACGATCGTGGCGCGCGATGGCGAAACCGGGATCGCCACGCTCGGCACGCGCCAGGGGATGCAGCTGGGCGCGATCATGCTCCACCAGGGAGCGGTCGGGAACGAGACCTGCGCGCTGATCGCCGAGCTCAAGGCGCGGCGCCCGGCCCTGCCGATCCTCGTCGTCACCACCAGCTCCTCGCCGCTGCTCGCGGTCGAGGCGATGCGCGCCGGGGCGACCGACTACCTGATCAAGCCGGTCTCGCCCGACCGCCTGCTCAAGGCCCTGCGCAGCGCGACCACGCGCGAGCAGCCGGCGGCCGAGCTGCAGCCGCTGACCGAGAAGTTCGACACCGCGCTCGACTTCGATTCGATGATCGGCGCCGCGCCCGCCTTCCGCGCCGCGCTGGCGGTGGCGGCCAAGGCCGCGCGGACGCAGAACACCGTGCTGATCGAAGGCGAGAGCGGCACCGGCAAGGAGATGCTGGTGCGCGCGATGCATGCCGCAAGCCCGCGCGCCCGCGCCCCGTTGCGGATCGTCAACGCCGGCGGCATCCCGGCCAACCAGCTCGAATCCGTGCTGTTCGGCCACGAGAAGGGCGCCTTCCCCGGCGCCTTCGACCGCCAGACCGGCGCGCTCCAGCAGGCCGACGGCGGCACGCTAGTGATCGACGAGATCGAGCGCATGCCGTCGGGCGTGCAGGAGCGCTTCGTCCAGTTCCTCGAGCGCGGCGACGTCCAGCCGATCGGCGCGCGCCATTCGTTCAAGGTCGACGTCCGCCTGCTGCTCTGCGCCAACGCCTCGCTGCGCGACCTTGCCGACGCGCGGATGTTCAGCGGCCCGCTCGCCGACGCGCTCGCCGGCCTCGTTGTCCACCTGCCGCCGCTGCGCCAGCGGGTGGCCGACATTCCCGCGCTCGCCCGCCACTTCCTCGCCCGGATCGGCGAGCAGCCCGGCCTGCGGCCGCTGGGCGTGACCGACGGCGCGCTGGCGCTGCTCTCGGCCTACGACTGGCCGGGCAACGTCCGCCAGCTCCAGGCCACGCTGTTCCGCGCCGCGGTGTTCTGCGACGGCGAGATGCTGACCGCGCAGGACTTCCCCCACCTCGCCAGCATGGTCGGCGACGCCCCGCGCCCCTCGCCCCAGATCGGCGAGGGCGCCGGCATCGTCCTGTTCACCCCCGACGGCAACCTGCGCCCGCTCGACGACATCGAGGCCGACGTCATCCGCCTCGCCATCGGGCACTACCGCGGCCGGATGACCGAAGTCGCCCGCCGGCTGGGGATCGGACGGTCCACGCTCTACCGCAAGCTCGCCGAACTCGGCATCGATTCGGCCCCCGACCGCGCAGCCTGAGGAACGCGAAAAGCAGGGGGGGGGGTGACGGGGTTTACACAGTCCTGGAGCAAAATTCCGGGCCCCGGTTCGCGCTCCCGCCCGTCGAGCCAAGTTGCTGAAGCAAAGGGGAAGTCGGTGGTCACGCGGCGATTGTGCGCAAGCCGGCCGGTGTAGGACAGCGCAAAATACCTGACGCACGCGTCAGGAACGTGTCAACTTGCCTCGAGCTGGGAAAAGTCGGTCAGCGCGGCATCGCGCAGGCCCCGCCAGACGTGGAGCGCCTGGACCGTCTCGGCGACATCGTGGGCCCGCACCAGCTGGCACCCGGCATCGAAGGCGCGGCAGGCGAGCGCGAGCGATCCGCCAAGGCGCTGGTGCGCCGCCGCCTCGTTCGACAGCGCGCCGATCAGCCGCTTGCGGCTGGCGCCGAACAGCACCGGCTGGCCGAGCGCGTGGAACAGCGGCAGCGCGTTGACGAGCGCGAGGTTCTCGGCAAGCGACTTGCCGAAGCCGATGCCCGGATCGAGCAGGATCTTCTCGCGCGCAATGCCGGCAGCCAGCGCGGCGTCGCGCCGCTCGCCGAGCCAGTCGAACACGTCGAGCACGACGTCGGCATAGGCGCCATCGGCGTGCAGGTCCCCTTCCCCGCCCGGCGCGTGCATCAGCACGACCGGCGCGCCCGAGCGGGCGACGACATCGAGCGTGCGCGGATCGTGGCGCATCGCCGAAACGTCGTTGACGATCTGCGCGCCTGCGGCGAGCGCCGCCTCGATCACCGAGGAGCGGCGGCTGTCGATCGAGATCGCCGCGCCGCTCGCCGCCAGCCGCTCGATCACCGGAACGACGCGGCGGACCTCGTCGCCCTCCCACACCGCGGCGGCGCCGGGCCGGGTCGATTCCCCGCCGACGTCGATCACTGAAGCGCCTGCCTCGAGCATGGCGTGGGCGTGTTCGAGCGCGGCGGCGGGATCGTCGAGGAACTTGCCGCCGTCCGAAAAGCTGTCGGGCGTGACGTTGAGGATGCCCATGACCTGCGGCTGGTCGAGCCGCACCGTGCGCTGCCCGCACTGAAGCGGCGGGTGCGCGGTGCGCAAGGCGGACCACTGCGCCTCGCCTGCTGCGGCGAGGTCATCGGGTAACCGCGCCAGCGCCTCGGCCATGTCGGGCGCGGCGACGAGCGTGCGCGCGACGATCCTGCGTCCTTCGCGCACGATCAGCGCGAAGCGGCTGGCATAGACCAGGCCCCCGGCGAGCCGGACGGCGGCGCCGTGTTCGCTCTGCGGGCTGTCGGCAAAGGCGATCGGGCGGAGATAGAGGCGCTGGGTCATGGCGCGGCTTGGTATCGCGTGGGCTGCGGTTGGGGAAGGCGTTTAGCGGGGGGTCGCGCAGAGGGCGCAGAGATCGCGGAGACGAAGAGAGTTTTCGCGCAAAGTTGCGAAGGCGCGAAGGGGTTCTGACCAAGTTCGAGGGCGGCGCGGGGTCGCTCGAAGGAGCGCGGCTGCGCCGCAGTTTCTGCGCGCCCCTGTCACCGGCCATCCTGAGCTTGTCGAAGGGTCGTCGTTTCGCTCGAGGTCGAGCTGGTCCGCAAGTGAAGGACAGCCCTTCGACAAGCTCAGGGCGGACGGACTTTTGTGTCCCTTTTCTTTCCCTTCTTTGCGTCTTCGCGTCTTTGCGTGCGATCAATGCTTGCAGGGTCAGCGCCGGGAGGCGAGCGCTGGAGAGACCTTTCTCACGCAAAGACGCAAAGGCGCGAAGAGGTTGCGAGTGGGCGCGCGGTTGTGTGCTGCCGGGACGTTTGCGGCTGCGCGGCTGCGCCGCTGTTTTTGCCCGCACCTGTTTGCGGCCAACCTGAGCTTGTCGAAGGAGCGTCCTTCCCCTCAAGGTCGGCGTCAGTCCGCAAGTGATGGACAGCCCTTCGACAAGCTCAGGGCGGACGGACTGGTTTGTCCCTACCTTCCCTTCTTCGCGTCTTTGCGTCTTTGCGCGAAAACTCTCTTCTTCTCTGCGTCCCCTGCGCCCTCTGCGCGAACCATTCTTTTACCGCACCAGCCATTCGGCCTTGAGCGTGCCCTTGTGGCCTGCGGGCGCGAGGGCGGTGCGCAGGGCTTCGAGCAGGGGCAGCAGGTCTTGCGTGAAGGCATAGGGCGGGTTGACGATGAACAGGCCGGCGCCGTTGTAGATACCGGGCTGGTCGGCATCGTAGAGCCAGTGCTCCACGTTCAGGAATTTGGGGATGCCGAGCCGGCGCAGCTTTTCCTTCCAGCGTGCGTGGGCGGCGCGGTCCTTGAGCGGATACCAGATCACGGTGACGCCATGTGCCCACTTGCGATGCGCGGCGGCGAGCGTCGTGGCGATGCGCTCGCGCTCGTCGGTCTGTTCGTAGGGCGGATCGACCACGACCACGCCGCGCGGGGTTTTTGGCGGCACCATGGCCAGCCATAGCTCGTAGGCATCGCGCTGGTGCACGGCGGCGGGCGTGCCCCGCATCGCATCGCGCAGCGCCAGCGCGTCCTCGGGGTGCTTTTCGTTGAGGATCAGCGCATCCTGCGCGCGCAGTAGCTGCGACAGGAACCGAGGCGAGCCGGGATAGAGCAGCGGCTCCGGCCCCGCATTCACCGCCCGCACCGCCGCCCGATAGTCGTCGAGCAGCGGATCGGCGTCGGCAAAGGCGCGCGCGACGCCCTGCGCCGCCTCGCCGGTGCGCTGCGCCGCATCGCCGTGGAGGTCGTAGATGCCGCAGCCAGCGTGGGTGTCGATCAGGGTGAGCGCGCTGTCCTTGATCTGCAGCGCGCGCACCAGCGCGATCAGCAGGGCGTGCTTGACGACATCGGCGCTGTTGCCGGCGTGGAAGGAGTGGCGGTAGTTCATTTGTGACTGCGTTTGTGCGCGCGGCGACAACGCCTGGCGCGGGGGGAGGGATTGCCCGGGTAAACGTCCGGCGGAGAGCTTGAAAGCACTTCTGCGTGCGAATTGCGGAAGCCTGGCGCGCTTGGGCAGGAAGCGGGAACCCGGGTCAAGCCCGGGGTGACGGAGGCAACCAATCGCACACCCTATCCGTCGCCCCGTGCTCGACACGGGGCTTGGCTGTCCTTGCGATCTTGCGCTTGGCATGGTGGAAAAATGGAAAAGGGCGGCTGGGTCTATATCATGGCAAACCGCTTCCGCGGCGGGATGTACGTTGGCGTCACATCCGACCTAATCCGACGCGTGGGGCAGCATCGTGAGGGTTGCGGTTCGATCCACGCGAAGGACTTCGGCAAGACAAGGCTGGTCTATGCCGAGCGGCACGAAGAAATCGAGCCCGCGATCGCGCACGAAAAACTGGTCAAGAAGTGGCGCCGGGAATGGAAATTCGCCCTGATCGAGGCGGACAATCCTGATTGGTTGGACCTTTGGGAGCAGTGGTTTCCGGTGGCGGTGGCGCAAGGCGAGAGGGCGAAGTAGCCAAGCCCCGTGTCAAGCACGGGGCGACGACAGGTAGTGGGTGGAAAGCGGACGTTGCCGCTTGCAGCCTCATCAATGTATAGCAGCGCGATGTCTGACCTCGTGTTCAATCCCGGCGGTGGCTTGGTGAGCTTACCGATGAGCGTTGCAAAAGCTCGTGTCCGAGAGTTTTTTGGAGGGGACCACCAAGCGTTCATGAGGTCATCGGGTGACACATCTTCGGATTACTGGCCGTCACTTGGCGTTTTCGCCTACTACTCGGCTGATGATAAGTTGGAGGCGCTGGAGTTTGCTGGACCGGTCACGCCTACCTTTTTTGAGGCGACGTTAAACAACCTGTCCCGGAAAGAGGCCGTTGCAAAGCTCCTAGACTTTGACCCCAACACCCTTGTGGAAGACGACGGAGCGATTTCAAAGGCTGCTGGGCTTTCGGTTTGGTCTGCCACGAAGAATCCAGACGAGCCAATCTCATCCACGGTTACGTTCCGGGCAGGCTATTACGATTGAGAGAACGTCCGCAACCCGGCGAACCGCCGTTCGCCTGTGCGCCGTCCCCTCCCCCTACTCAGTCCTCCACCGCCAGCAGGTAGCGCTGGCGCAGGGCGTCGATGGGCTTGATCTCGCCTTCGTGCTCGAGGTGCCAGAAGGTCCAGCCGTTGCACGAGGGCGCGCCTTGCAGTTTGGCGCCGACGCCGTGGATCGAGCCGCTTTCGATGCCGTCGGCGGCGAGCGAGCCGTCGGCGCGGACGGTGGCGGACAGGCGGTGCTTCTTGTCGAACAGGCGGGTGCCGGGCGCGATCCAGCCGGCTTCGACGAGCTGGCCGAAGGCGACCTTGGGCGCGGTGCGTTTGGACTGCATCGTGGTCAGCGCGCTTTCATCCAGGGGCAGCGCGGCGGCGATGCGTTCCTCGGCCACCTCGATGTAGGCGTCCTCGCGCTCGCAACCGATGAAGTGACGGCCGAGGCGCTTGGCGACGGCGCCGGTGGTGCCGGTGCCGAAGAAGGGATCGAGCACCACGTCGCCCTTGTTGGTGGTCGAAAGCAGCACGCGGTAAAGCAGCGCTTCGGGCTTCTGCGTGGGGTGCGCCTTGGCCCCGTTGCGCTTCAGGCGTTCCTGCCCGCTGCAGATCGGCAGGACCCAGTCCGAGCGCATCTGCAGTTCATCGTTCAGCGTCTTCATCGCGCGGTAGTTGAAGGTGTACTTCGCCTTTTCGCTCTTCGCCGCCCAGATCAGCGTTTCGTGCGCATTGGTGAAGCGCGTGCCCTTGAAATTGGGCATCGGGTTCGCCTTGCGCCAGACGATGTCGTTGAGGATCCAGAAACCGAGGTCCTGCAGGATCGCGCCCACGCGGAAGATGTTGTGGTAGCTGCCGATCACCCAGATCGAGCCGTCGGGCTTGAGCAGGCGGCGCGCTTCGACCAGCCATTCGCGGGTGAACGCGTCATAGGCGGCGAAGCTGTCGAACTTGTCCCAATCGTCGGTGACGGCATCGACGTGGCTGCCGTCGGGCCGGGCAAGATCGCCGCCCAGCTGCAGGTTGTAGGGCGGATCGGCGAAGATCATGTCGATCGAACCGGACGGCAGCGCGCGCATCTCGGCAATGCAGTCGCCGCGCAGGATGCGGTTGAGGGGAAGCGCGGGCGCGGCGATGCGGGCATCGTCCATGGTGCGCAGGGCGCGGGTGCGGGTCTTGACCGCGGTCGTCATCGTGTGGGGTATCTTTCGCCGGGTTGGAGCGGCGAATCTGACGCAAGGGTGGACTCGCGTCAAGCAGCGACTCGGCGGATTCGGGCGAGTCGCGCGATGCTCACGGTGAGAACGGAACGAGTCCGGCACCAGATGTTGAGTCCTGCGGGCAGGCGCGGACTCAAGATGTGGTGGTGTGGCGCCGAGGACTCTGCCTTGCGAAAACTTGGGGGCTCAGAGCAGCACGAGTTGCGCGACGGGGGCGAAGCTGCGGCGGTGGAGCGGGGTCGGGCCGTGGGTGCGCAGGGCGGCGAGGTGTTCGGGGGTGCCGTAGCCGGCGTTGCGCTCCCAGCCATAGTGCGGGTGCTCGCGCGCCGCCTCGCGCATCAGGCGGTCGCGGTGTTCCTTGGCGATGATCGAGGCGGCCGAGATGCACGGTTCGAGCGCATCGCCGCCGACGATGGCGCGGGCGGGCCAGCACCATTCGGGGCGACGGCCGTGCGGCGTGAGGTTGCCGTCGACGAGGACTTCGCCGACGGCCTCGTTGGCCAGTTGCTCGCACAAGCCCTGGACCGCGAGCGTCATCGCCAGCATCGTCGCGCCGAAGATGTTGAGGCGGTCGATGTCGGCGACGTCGACCACGCCCACCGCCCAGCGGCAGCGGCGCTTGATGCGCTCTTCGAGTTCGGCGCGGCGGGAGGGCGAGAGCTTCTTGGAATCGTCGAGCCCCGACGGGCGCGGTTTGCACAGCACGACGGCGGCGGCGACCACGGGACCTGCCAGCGGGCCGCGGCCGGCTTCGTCGACGCCGATGGTTACCCCGCGCGGCAGGGTGACACTTTCGGGCGCGTCGGGCATTGGGGAAGCCATGAACAGATATCCGATCCTCACCGCCCTATCGCCAATCGCGCTGCTGCTCGCAAGCTGCGGGTCGCCGACTTCGGCGCAGAACGTGGTCGAGCACGCGCCCGGCGAGGCTTCGGTGCCGATCGCGGTGACGGACGCGGGCACTTTCCGCGAGCCCTGGGCGATGGCGTTCCTCCCCGACGGCAGCGCGCTGATCACCGAGAAGGCGGGCGCGCTCAAGTGGTGGCGCGAAGGCGGCGCGGTGCGCGACGTGGCCGGCGCGCCCCGGGTCGATCACGGCGGACAGGGAGGCCTCGGCGACGTGAAGCCCGCGCCGGATTTTGCGACGAGCGGGACGGTGTACCTGACCTGGGTCGAGGCGGGGCGCGGCGACACGCGGGGCGCGGTGCTGGGCCGCGCGACGCTGGTCGCGGGCGATGCGCCGCGGCTCGAAGGGCTCCAGGTGATCTGGCGGCAGAGCCCCAAGGTGACCGGGCGCGGCCACTTTTCGCACCGCATCGCCTTCTCGCCCGACGGCCGGTACCTGTTCCTGAGTTCGGGCGAGCGGCAGAAGTTCACGCCCGCGCAGGACCTGTCGAACAACCTTGGCAAGGTGCTGCGGCTCAACCTCGACGGGACGGCAGCGGCGGGCAATCCGTTCGAAGCCAAGGGCGGCGTATCGCGCGAGATCTGGTCCTATGGCCACCGCAACCTGCTCGGCCTGAAGTTCGACGCGCAAGGGCGGCTGTGGGACCTCGAACACGGACCGGCCGGCGGCGACGAACTGAATCTCGTCAAGGCCGGGCAAAACTATGGCTGGCCGCTGGTTTCGGACGGCGACCACTACGACGGCACGCCGATCCCGCGCCATGCGACGCGGCCCGACCTTGCCGCGCCGGCGATCAGCTGGAACCCGGTGATCGCGCCCGGGGACTTCATCTTCGTTTCGGGCAAGGGCTTTCCCGAGTGGCAAGGCAACGCGCTGATCGCCGGGATGGGCGCGATGGGTCTGGTGCGCGTCGCGATCGACGGCGAGAAGGCGCGCGAGGTCGAGCGCATCGGGCTCGACAACCGCATCCGCGAGATCGTCGAGGGCCCGGATGGCGCGATCTGGGTGCTGGAGGACGGCGAGACGGGCCGGTTGCGCAAGATCACGAAGCGCTGACATGCCGTTCGATCCGACCCGCGTCGACACCTGGATCTTCGACCTCGACTACACGCTCTATCCGGCGTCGGCGAAAGTGTTCGAGCAGATCGACCGCAAGATGGGCCTGTTCATCGAGGACCTGCTGGGCTGCGACGCGGCCGAGGCGCGGCGCATCCAGAAGATGTACTTCCACGACCACGGCACCACGCTCGCCGGGCTGATGCACTACCATGCGATCGACCCGCACGCGTTCCTCGACTTCGTCCACGACATTGACCTTGCCATGCTCGACGAAGCGCCTCGGCTCGAGGCGCGGCTGATGGCGCTGCCGGGGCGGCGGCTGATCTTCACCAACGGCGATGCACCCTATGCGGGCCGCGTGCTGGACAAGCTCGGCATCGGCCATTGCTTCGACGGCATGTGGGACATCTGCGCGATGGAGTACCGTCCCAAGCCCGAACCTTCGGCCTATGCCGGGATGCTGGCGGGGCTGGGCGTGACGGCGCCGGAACGCGCGGTGTTCGTCGAGGATTCGGCGCGTAACCTGTCGCCCGCCAAGGCGCTGGGGATACAGACCGTGTGGCTCGACCTGGGCAGCGAATGGGGCGACCGGGCCAAGGACGATGCCGCGATCGACCTGGTGATCGGCGACCTGTCCACCTGGCTCGATGCGGTGCTGGCGGAGCTTGCCGTGGGCTGACCGCTGGGCTAACCGCCGCGCCGAGATCACGAGACGCCCGAAAAGGACCGCCCTGCCATGACCGCACAGCTCGAAGCCGCCATCGAAGCCGCCTGGGAGGCGCGCGCCGAGGTCACGCCCGCCAGCGCGGACGTGCGCACCGTGGTCGAACAGGCGCTCGAGCTGCTCGATGCCGGCAAGGCGCGCGTGGCCGAGAAGGTCGATGGCGAATGGCGCGTCAACCAGTGGCTGAAGAAGGCGGTGCTGCTTTCGTTCCGCCTCAACGACAATGCCGTGATCGAGCACGGCGCGGGCGGCGCGCCGGCCTTCGACAAGGTGCCCTCGAAGTTCGCAGGCTGGGGCGAGAACCGCTTCCGCGAAGCCGGCTTCCGCGTGGTGCCGGGCGCGGTCGCCCGTCGCGGCGCGCATATCGGCAAGGGCGTGGTGCTGATGCCGAGCTTCGTCAACATCGGCGCCTTCGTCGACGAAGGGACGATGGTCGACACCTGGGCGACGGTCGGTTCGTGCGCGCAGATCGGGAAGAACGTCCACATTTCGGGCGGCGCCGGGATCGGCGGCGTGCTCGAGCCGCTGCAGGCCGGGCCGGTGATCATCGAGGATGGCGCCTTCATCGGCGCGCGTTCGGAAGTGGCCGAAGGCGTGATCGTGGGCGAAGGCGCGGTGCTGTCGATGGGCGTGTTCCTGGGCGCTTCGACCAAGATCGTCGACCGGGCCACCGGCGAAGTGCATATCGGCCGCGTGCCGCCCTATGCGGTGGTGGTGCCGGGCGCGATGCCGGGCAAGCCGCTGCCCGACGGCACGCCGGGGCCGTCGCTCTATTGCGCGGTGATCGTCAAGACGGTGGACGCGCAGACCCGCAGCAAGACCGGGATCAACGAGTTGCTGCGCGACTGACCGGCGTCTTTCGCGAGACGGTTCCTGCCCACCGGGGACAGGAACCCCTTCGCGCCAGGGGCGTAGGTTCGGCAACCCGGGACGCCTGTGCGTCCCGCCGAACAGGAGACGCCCGTCATGGAACGCCAGGGCCCGGAAACCCACGTCACCACCGAGGAAGCCCGCAGCGGCGAGACGCCGAGCATCGTGCGCTGGGTGCTGCTGATCGGGATCACGCTCGCCATCCTCGCGCTGTCCGCGATCTGGATCACCGGCGCTGCCACCTCGCCGCAACCCGACAAGGATGGCCCGATCAGCGGGCAGGCGACCCCCGCGCCATGAGCGGGCGCAGCTTGCGCAAGGGGACGCAGGTGCGCTGGCACTGGGGCGCGGGCAGCGCCGAGGGCAAGGTCGCCGACGTGTTCGAACGGCGCGTGTCGCGCACGATCAAGGGCAAGCGCATCACCCGCAACGGCACCGCCGACAACCCGGCGGTGCTGGTCGAGCAGGCCGATGGCGACAAGGCGCTGAAGCGCGCGTCCGAACTCGAGCTGTCGTGACCCGCGAGGCCGCGCCGTGCGTGGCTCGCTTCGTCGCATCGAACGCGCCGGGCGCGGAACCCGGCGCGGCGCTTGCGTTGTTCGAACAGGAGGGGATAGGTTCGCGCAAGGGGAGTTGCGCTGCGATGCCGGTGGGCTGGATTGTCGAACCCGAATGCCGCGACCGCCTGCTCGAGCGATTTCCGCCGCGCTATGCCCAGACGATCGCCCATCACGTGACGCGCCACGTCGAAGGCTCGGCCACAAGCCCGCTGCCGCCCAGGATTGCCCATGCCCGCGTGGTCGGCCGCGCCGACGACGGCGCCGGCTGCGAGGCGCTGGTCGTGGCGATCGATGGCAGCACCACGCGCACCGACGGCGGCACCTGGCACATCACCTGGTCGCTGGCCGAGGGGCGCGCGGCGCGGGAATCGAACACGGTGATCGCCGAGCGTGGCTGGGAGCCGGTCGACGGCGGCCCGGTCAAGCTGGAGCCCGCGGCGTGGTGATGCGGCGGCGTTGACAGGCAGGGGCTGCGCGGCGACGGTTGCGCGCATGACCAAGGCCCGCGACCTGATCGACACGCTCCGGCTCGAACCCCACCCCGAAGGCGGCTGGTATCGCCAGACCTGGCGTGGCCCCGACAACGGGTCCGGCCGGCCCACGGCAACGCTGATCCACTTCCTGCTCGAGGCGGGCCAGGCCTCGCACTGGCACACGGTCGACGCGAGCGAGATCTGGTGCTGGCACGCGGGCGATGCGGTGCGCCTCTCCATCGCGCCGGGCGATGCGGGGCCGGTGACGACGACCATGCTCGGCCCCGACGTGCTTGCGGGACAGGCGGTGCAGCAGGTGGTGCCAAAGGGCCATTGGCAGGCCGCCGCGCCCGATCCGCAAGGGGCGCAAGGCTTTGCGCTGGTGTCGTGCGTGGTGGCGCCGGGGTTCGACTTTTCGGGCTTCGTGCTCGCGCCGCCGGGCTGGGCCCCGGGCGCGTGAGGGCGCGCACCGTCGCGCGCTGGCTGCTGGTGGCGTTCTACGCGCTGGCCGGCGTGCTGCACATCGCGCTGCCGCGGCCGTTCCTTGGGATCACCCCGGACTGGGTGCCCTTCCCCGCCGCGGTGATCCTGCTGACCGGCCTTGCCGAACTGGCGGGCGCGGCGGCGCTGGCGCAGGGCGCGTCGGCGCGGCTGCGGGCATGGGGCGGGATCGGGCTTGCCGCCTATGCGGTCTGCGTGTTCCCCGCCAACATCCACCACTTCGCGCTCGACATGGCGCGCAGCGACGGCGGCCTCGGCCTTGCCTACCACGTGCCGCGGATGTTCGCGCAGCCGCTGCTGGTGTGGCTGGCGCTGTGGAGCAGCGGCGCGACGGACTGGCCGTTCAGGGGGAAGGGTTCGTCATCGTCCAGAAGTGCGGACCGCGCCGGGTGACGTCCCATTCGCGCAGAACCGTGTAGCCGAGCCGCAGGTAGAGCCCGACGTTGCTTTCGGTCGCGGTCTCGAGCACCGCGGGCAGGCCGCGCTCTGCCGCCAGCCGGTGTCCGGCGCGGATAGCGAGGCCGCCGAGGCCCTGGCCCTGGCAATCCGGGCGCACCCCGGCCATGCGCAGGTAGAACCAGTCCTCGCCCCCGGGCAGGTGCTTGCCGATCGTGCGGTCGAGCCGCTCGGCGCGCAGGATGGCGGGGCCGAGGATGCCGAGGAAGCGGACGATCGAGCGCGGGGTGAGCGGGGCGTGGGCATGGACCAGCCCCGGCGGGCGCCACAGCGTCACCGCCTCGCAGCCCGGCGTTCCGAGCACGATGGCGTTGGCAAGGTGATCGTCGACGATCCAGCCAATCAGCCGCGGCAGGCGGCGGGCCCGGGTCGCGCGGTCGGGCAGCATCCAGCACATCGCGGGATCGTCCTGGAACGCGGCGGCGAGCGTGGCGACGGCGCGGTCGCGATGCTCCGGCCCCAGGCGAATGATGCTGCGATCCATGGGCATCCCCTTCCCTTTTGCCGGGAACATGGCATGGGCGCAGGCGGGCGCAACGGATTTCTGCGGGACGGGCGATGAGCGACGAAGACTACGTCTACGACGAGGACAGCGGCGAATGGCTGCCGGCGAGCGAACTGGCCGCGCGGCAGGCGTCGGAAGGCGCAGTCGAAGTGCGCGATGCGGTGGGCAACCTGCTTGCCGACGGCGACCAGGTGACGCTGATCAAGGACCTCGAGGTCAAGGGCGCGGGCCAGACGCTGAAGCGCGGCACGCTGATCAAGGCGATCCGGCTGACCGGCGATGCGCAGGAGATCGACTGCAAGTTCGACGGGATCAAGGGACTGGTGCTGCGCGCCGAGTTCGTGCGCAAGCGCTAGCCGCGTGAGAGCCGGTCGGGTCAGCCCGGCTGCATCTTGCGCACCATGTCGAGGTGGTGCTGGACCACGGGCGCGGTCTTGTTGGCGAAGTCCATCAGCGGCTGGGCGTCGCCGCTGTGGCCGTAGGTCTTGAGCATCTGCAGCGCCTTTTCGTGCGCGGCGAGCTGCTGGCTGGCGTAGAGCTTGCGGAAGTTGTCGCCGCTCGCAGCCTGGAGCTGATCGACCTGTGCGCGCAGGTCGGCGGGCAGCTCGGTCGCCTCGGGCAGCGTGACGCCCTGGGCCTTGCCGACGGCGGCCTTGAGTTCGGCGCTGGACCGGGTGTGGTCCTTGGTCATCATCTGCGCGAAGTCGCGCCACGGGCCGGTGACGCCCTTGGACTGCGCGATGCGCGCGCTCTGGATCTCGAACTGGTCGCTGGCGGCGGCCTGGTCGACGAAAGCCTGGCCGGTGAGCGGCATCGCCGCGTCGGCGGCGGCGCCGGTCCCGCCGGTGTCCATGCCCGGTGCGGCGGTGGCGGCCGCGGTGTCGTCGCTCGCCTCGGTGGCGGTGCCGGTGGCGGCGTCGGTGGCGGTCGCGCCGCCTTCGCTGCGATTGCCGCAGGCGCCAAGCGCGACGACGAGCGAGAGCGGCAGGGCAAGGCGGGCGATCGGCTTGGCAGCAAGCATGGGGACTTCTCCGGATGGCGCGCGGGCGCGGCTGACACCTGAGCGCGCGAGGGAGAGCTTCGTTGCCGTGCCTGCGACCGGGCGGGGCGGGTTCCCGTTCAAATGTTGTTTCCGCCTTTTCAGGCACTTGGCGGAAAAGGGCGGAGTGCGCGGGAACGGCTGCGGCGATGTGGCGTTGGCGCTCCGGCGATCGATCCGCTCCGCTTCGCCCGCGCTTCAGGAAGGAATGACCCGATGCCCACCAGCACCGCCTCCGCCCGCTACGAAGGTTTCGGCAAGGAGGGCAAGGGCGCGATCAGCACGCGCTCGGGCGTGCTCTCCGACCAGCCCTACGGCTTCGGCACGCGTTTCGAGGGGCAACCGGGCACCAATCCCGAGGAGCTGATCGCGGCGGCGCATGCGGCGTGCTTCACGATGGCGACGAGCTTCGCCCTGGCGCGCGCCGGCCACGCCGCAGGCACGCTCGAGACCACCTGCAAGGTGACGCTCGACCAGCAGGACGGCGGGTTCGCGATCACCCGGTCAGCGCTGGTGCTGCAGGCGAGCATCCCCGGAATCGAGGTCGCCGAGTTCGAGCGCATCGCCGACGAGGCCAAGGCGACCTGCCCGGTCTCGAAGCTGCTGACGTGCGAGATCACGCTCGAAAAGACGCTGCAAGGCTGATTGCGGCGCCCAGCGACCTGTCCGAATGGGCAGGTCGGCGGATCCGGTGCATTACCTAGCCCTGCAAGCCAAACCGCGCGTGCCGTAGGGGCCCAGCGCGTGGTTCAGTCCCGATTTGCAACCCAATTGCATTTCGCGCAACCGGCACGGCAGCGAATGCAATTGCTCGCACCTGCAGCATCCCTATATCGCGGTGCAAACAGAACATGAATTGGGTGCTCGAAGGCAAGATCCAGCTTCGTCGCGGAATGGTCCGCGATCGTGCACAGGGGATATTGCCATGATCAAGACTTTCGCACTGGCCGCTGCCGCCCTCGTCGTTGCCGCTCCCGCCGTCGCCGGCGCCGAGACCTTCAAGCACAAGGGCGTCGAGTACAACTACACCGCCGAAAGCAAGGACGGCGAGCAGATCCTGCGCGGCACCGCCTACTCGGGCAAGGTTCCGTTCGAACTGCGCGTGCGCAAGAAGACCGTCGAGGGCACCTTCAACAACAAGCCGGTGACCTTCTCGCTCGCCGAAGCCAAGAAGGCCGGCATCGTCGTCGACGCGCAGTAATCTGCCCGGCGCACGCGGCGCGAGCACCTGCGCCGCGCGATCCGATACCCCGAAGCCCCCGCCTGGCCGCCAGGCGGGGCTTTTGGCATGCGCGCCACGCAGCCAGGACGCGGGAACATCGTTGGCTTTTCGCGGATTGATCGCGCGGAAGGGGCGATGGAGACGTGCTGTGGCGACGATCGACCCTTCCCGCCTGCCGCTGCTGCTGGTTGCCGGCGGCCTCGCCTTCGGCGGCGTCCTGGCGGCAGCGACGCCGACGCGGATGCGCGAAGCGCCCGAGCCGCCCTGGCGCCAGCTGACCGCGCCGCGCGACGGCGTGGCCCTCGCGCAGGACGACGCCGCGACCGACAGCGGCTGGTTTTCGGCGGCGACCTACGAGGTCTTTCCCGCGCCGCGCTGGAGCCGCGCTCCGCAGGGCGAGGCCTTGCCGCCGCCGGCCGCGCGCTTCGGCGACGATGCACAGTGGCGGATGGATGACGCCGACCTTGGCGCAGACCCTGCCGCCGACGCGCCGGAGGTGTTCGACGAAGCTCCCCCGGGCGGCGACGATCGCGCGGACAACCCCGCCGAGACCGCGGCAGATCCGGGCGGGGACGATCCCGGCGATGATTTCGGCGCGGGCGACGACGGCGCGCCCCCTGCCTGACGGCGTTCAGCCGGGCACGGTGTCGAATTCCGGGACCGGTCCGAGATCGACCCAGGCTTGCCGGCTCCGGGTCCAGAACTGCGCCGAAGGCCGGAAGCCCGAAGTGTCGTCGAGCGTGCCCGCCTTGACGAAGACCATGCCGGGCGCCGCCTCGACCAGCGAGAACAGCGGCGAGCCGCAGGTGCCGCAGAACTGGCGGGTCACCGCGGCGCCGCTGTCGCCCCTGTCCATGTAGACGCTGGGTTCGCCGGTAATGGCGATGGCTGCGGCGGGCACGCCGACGAGCATCGAGTAGGCGCTGCCCGCCTGCTTCTGGCAGTTCCGGCAGTGACACACTGCCTGCACCGGCGGATCGATCGCGATGGTGTAGCGGATCGCGCCGCAAAGGCATCCGCCGGTATGTTCGGCCATGGCTGGCATCCTTCCCGTAAAACCCGTTCACGCCGAGAGTGCCCCAGCGCCGGGCGGGCCGCAACCGGAATTAACCGAACGGTTAAGCCCGGTCGCACGCCGCGGGGAGGATCAGTCGCCCTGAAGGAAGGCGTCGGGCACTTCGTAGTGTTCGGGGCCGGCGTCGACGATCGTGGTGTCGCCATCGCGGCGCGCGGCGACCTTGTAGCCCGACGAGCCGTCGGCCTCGTTGGTGTCGATCGAGAGGAACTTGCCGCTCTTGTCGAAGAACAGCGTGCGCGGGCGGCCATCGGCCTTGGTCACGTCGACATAGGGGCCGGTCTCGGCCTCGCGGTTGACGCCCGCCTTGCAGGTCTTGCCGCCGCCGCAGGGAATTTCAGCCGTGGCGTTGTAGTCGGTCCCGCCGACCTTGGCGTCGCCTTGGCCGTCGCCGTCCCCGGGCGTGGCGGCCGCTGCGGAAGCGGCGGCGCTTGCTGCCGGCGCAGCGTCGAGCGAGGCCTCGGCCGAAAGCGTGGCAGCAGGAGTCGCCTCGCTCTTGCCGCCCGAGCAGCCGGCGAGCGCCGTCGCCGCGAGGAGGAGCAGCGCGGAAGCGGGCCGCGCAAGATCGGGCAGGACGTATTTGAACTGGGCAGGCATCGGCATTCCCCTCGATCGATCGATCCGGTGTCGCGTCCGCCGGGCAGCCTAGCGCGCGGCCTCAACCCTGTCGCCCGCCGAAATCAGGCGAGCGCGGCGCGCGAGGCGGCCTCGATCCGGGCGTTCGACATGAGGCGGATGGTCGAGCTGCCCTTGGCGAGGACCTTGCCCGCGGCATCGAGCAGGTGGCCTTCGGCAAAGCAGGTCGAGCGCCCGCCCTGCTCGATCCAGCCTTCGGCGAAGACCGGACCGGGCCGCGCCGGGGCGAAAAAGCTGATCTTGAGCTCGAGCGAGATCGGCGAGACATCGAAATCGCCCCTCTCGTGATGCAGGCCGATGATAGCGTGGGCCATCGCCGCATCGATCCAGCCGCTGACGAAGCCGCCCTGCACCACTCCGCCCGAATGGCACATGTGCATGCCGGCGAGGAATTCGAGGCGCGAGCGCCCGCCGCTCATCGCCACGATGCGCTGCAGGCCGAGCGTTGCCAGCATTTCGTTGGGCGGGCTGATCGCCTCGGCCATGTCACTCTCTCCCTTTGTTTTTCGCCAGGTGGGAGTGCGAGACGAGGCGACCGCTTGTCAAGCGACAGGCCGGGCGTTGTCAAGCGACAGGCCGGATGGGCGGGCGTCCGGCGCGGCGATCAGCCGAACAGCAGGAAGTCCTGCGCGGTCAGCGTTGGCGCCCCGGTGAGGACCGCGATCTTGACCGCGGCGTCGCCGCCCGCGCCGTCGGCATCGTAATAGAGCGTGCCGCTGTCGGTATCGTAGATGAGGTGCTGCGCCCGGGTCAGCGCCTCGTCCGCGCCGCTCGTGGCGAGAAAGGCGCCGTTGGCGACGGTGCGAACCCCGTCGAATGCGTCGAACACGCCGCGGTCGAGCGAAATCGCGTCGTCTTCGGAATGGCGGAAATCGACGATCGTGTCGATGTTCGCGGCCGAGGGCGCGGTCGAGAAGACGAAGTGGTCGGCGCCGGCGCCGCCGATCAGGCGGTCGGCGCCGCCGAGGCCATCGAGCACGTCGTCGCCCGCGCCGCCGGACAGCACGTTCTTGGCGGTGTTGCCGGTGATCTCGTTGTCGAGCTTGTTGCCGGTGCCGTTGATTGCCTTTGTGGTGGTCAGCACCAGGTTCTCGAGATTGTTGCCGAGCGTCCACGAGATCGAGGATTCGACCGTGTCGGTGCCCTTGTTGCGGCTTTCGATCACGCGGTCGCCGACATTGTCGACGACGTAGGTGTCGTTGTCGCGCCCGCCATACATGATGTCGGCGCCGGCGCCCCCGTCGAGGCGGTCGTTCTTGTTGCCGCCGTAGAGGATGTCGTTGCCGCCAAGGCCGAAAAGCACGTCGTCGCCGCCGCGCCCGCTGAGCACGTCGGCGCCGGCGTTGCCGGTCAGGGTGTTTGCGGCATTGGTGCCGGTGCCGCGGTGGAACCCGGCCGTGGTGAAGGTGAGGTCCTCGAAGTTCGCATCGAGCTTGAAGACGGTGAGCCCGGTGCGCACGAGGTCGGTGCCCTGCCCCGGCTTCTCGGTCAGCTTGTCGCCCAGCGAATCGACCACATAGGTATCGTCGCCATCGCCGCCGACCATGCGGTCGTTGCCCTTGCCGCCATCGAGCACGTCGTCGCCGAGCCCGCCGGCGAGGTCGTCGTTGCCGCCCAGGCCATAGAGAATGTCGGGCCCGTCGGTGCCGACGAGGTCGTCGTAGTTGTCGGTGCCCTTGAAGACACGCGGAGAGGCAGGTGCAGCAGCGGTAGTCATGTCGGACCCGTGGTGGAGCGCGCGCCCCGCAAGCGTTCGGGGCAGTGCGCCATGGGGCTGGCGTGTTGCAATCGTGCGACAGCCGTCAGGAGGGCGCGCCGGCGCAACCGGCGCAGACCTTTTTCCGCCAAGCGCAGGAACCGCCCGGGTACGGCGCGCGTATAGGCCGTTCCGGCGCGCAGACGAAGGCAGAATGACCGCAATTCCAGCACGATGGCCCGAATGGTCGGCTTCCGTCCGGCGGACCGTTGCGCGTGGGTGAGGTCCGTTCGTGGCTGCGCGATGCCACGCGAGAGGCGCACGCGCGCGTCGATGCCGCGTTCGCGGCGTTCCGGCTCGACGATGCCGCCTCCTATCGCCGCTTCCTGACCGCCCACGGCCAGGTCCTCGCTCCGCTGGAGCGCTGGCTCGATGCCGGCGCGCTGCTGCCGGGATGGCAGGGCCGCGCGCGGGCGGTCGACGCCGACCTGCGCGATTTCGCGGCGGAGCTGCCCGACCCGCCGAGCCTTGGCTGGCAGCACGACGAGGCGATGCGGCTGGGCGCGCTCTACGTGCTCGAGGGGTCGCGGATGGGGGCGGCCGTGCTTGCCCGCGAAGTGCCCGAGGCGTTTCCCAAGCGCTATCTCACCGCCCGCGCGGCGCCCGGGCAGTGGCAGGCGCTGCTCGCGCTGCTCGATGCGAAGGCGGCCGATCGCGGCGCTCATTGGCGCGCGCGCGCACTTGATGGCGCGCAAAGCGTGTTCGCCCTGTTCCAGTCCGCAGCGCAGGAGGCCCAGGCTGCATACCGTTGACCGCCTCGACGCGCCCGTCGACCTGACCAATTGCGATCGCGAGCCGATCCATATCCTCGGCACGATCCAGCCGTTCGGCGTGCTGGTCTCGCTCGACGCCGATGGCAAGATCCGGCGGGCCTCGGCCAATCTCGCCGCCTTCGCCCGCTGCGAGGCCGGCGCGGCGCTCGACGCCCCGGCCGAAACGCTGTTCGATGCGGGCGCGCTCGCCGCGCTGCGCGAACGGATGCAGCAGCTGCGCGGCGGCGATGCGGTCGAGCGCTTGTTCGGGGTCCATCTGTTCGACCGGCGGACCGCCTACGACGTGGCCGTGCACTTTTCCGGCGACGAATTCGTGATCGAGGCCGAGCCCGCATCGGACAACGGCGCCGAAGCCGGCAACCTGATGCGCACCTTCACCGGGCGGCTGCGCCAGTCGGAGACGACGCAGGCGTTCCTGCGCGAGGCGGCGCGGCAGGTGAAGACTCTGACCGGGTTCGACCGGGTGATGGTCTACCGCTTCGACGATGCGGGATCGGGCGAGGTCGTGGCCGAGGCGCTGACGCCGGGCACCGACAGCTTCTACGGCCTGCACTACCCCGCTTCGGACATCCCGGCACAGGCGCGCCGGCTCTACTTGCGCAACATCTTCCGCGTGATTGCCGACGTGACCGCCGAGCCGGTGCCGCTGCTTTCGGCGCCGAGCGCGCGCGGCACGGCGCTGGACCAGTCGATCGGGCTGCTGCGCGCGGTCTCGCCGATCCACGTCGAGTACCTGCGCAACATGGGCGTGGGCGCCTCGCTGTCGATCTCGATCATCGTCGAGGGCAAGCTGTGGGGGCTGTTCGCCTGCCACCACTACGGCCCGCGCCTGCCCAACCTGGCGATGCGGACGACCGCCGAGCTGTTCGGCCAGCTGTTCTCGTTCATGCTCGAGAGCCGGCTGCGCAACGAGACCAGCGAGTACGAACTGCGCGCGCGGCGGGCAAGCGACCGGATCATGGCAACGGTCGCGCAGACGCCGCATCTGCTGGCCGATCCCGCCTGGCTCGGTGAAGTGACGTTCGAGCTGATCCCGGCGGACGGGGTGGCGGTGTTCCTCGAGGGCGAAGTGACGCTGAGCGGGCTGACCCCGACGGTCGAGCAGTGCGGGCGGATCCTCGCCTTCCTCAACGAAAATGCCGGCGGGAACGTGGTGGCGACCGAATCGATCGCAAGCCTGGTGCCCGAGGCGCAGGTCCATGCAGATGTCGCGGCGGGGATGCTGGCGATCCCGCTGTCGCGCTCGCCGCGCAACCACATCGTCCTCTTCCGGGCCGAGCAGCTGCGCACGGTGCGCTGGGCCGGTAACCCCGAGAAATCCGTAGAGCACGGCCCCAACGGCGACCGCCTGACCCCGCGCAAGAGCTTCGAGGCGTGGACCAGGCTGGTGCAGGGAACCAGCCTGCCGTTCACCAAGGCCGAACGTCAGGTCGCCGAATCGCTGCGCAGCGGGATGCTCGAGGTGCTGCTGCGCCTGGCCGACGACGCCGCGCTCGAGCGCGAGCGGGCGCACGACCGGCAGGAAGTGCTGATCGCCGAGCTCAACCACCGCGTGCGCAACATCCTCTCGCTGATCCGCGGGCTGATCTCGCAGACGCAGCGTTCGAGCGACACGATCGAGGAATTCGTCACCAACCTCGACGGGCGGGTGCAGGCGCTGGCGCGCGCGCACGACCAGGTGACCCACGACCACTGGGGCCCGGCGAGCCTGATCGAGCTGCTCGACGTGGAGGCGAGCGCCTACCTCGACGACAAGCGATCGGCGCTGGTGATGAAGGGGCCGGACATGCTGGTCGAGCCGGTCGCGTTCACCGCGCTGGCGCTGGTGTTCCACGAGCTGATGACCAATGCCGCCAAGTACGGCGCGCTGTCGGGCGATGCGCAGGGCACGGTGCTGATCGCGTGGCGGCGAGACGCGGCGGGCGACCTGCTGCTCGACTGGATCGAAAGCGGCGGGCCGCCGGTGGCGCCACCGACGCGCCGCGGCTTCGGCTCGGTGATCATCGAGACGTCGATCCCGCACGACCTCGGCGGCGAGGCGACGATCGACTATCGCCGCCACGGCTTCGAAGCGCACTTCCGCATCCCCGCGCAGCACGTCGTCGGCACGGGCGGCACGCCCGCCGCCGAGCGCCCCCGCCCCGCCCCGCCGCGCCTCGACGAGGCCCCGCTCAAGGGGCTGAAAGTGTTGCTCGCCGAGGACAACATGATCATCGCGCTCGATGCAGAGCAACACCTGTTCGACCTCGGCGCGGCCGACGTGATCGTGGCGCCGACCGCCGACGAGGCGCTTGCGCTGGTCGACGAAGCCGCCCCGGACTTCGCGGCGCTCGACTTCAACCTCGGCGATGCGACCAGCCTGCCGGTGGCCGAGCGACTGCGCGAGCGCGGCATTCCGTTCACGTTCATGACCGGGCTGGGCGACACGCTGGCGGTGGACGGCTTCGACAACGTGCCGCTGGTGCAGAAACCCTACAGCGCCAGCCAGATCGCCGCGGCGGCGGCGCGGGCGCTCGCTGCCGGCCAGAGCGGCGACAGCGAGCGCTGAACCGGACGATCAGGCGGCGGCGGCGAGCTCCGTCGCCTGCTTGATCGCGGCCTTGGCGTCGAGTTCGGCGGCTTCGTAGGCGCCGCCGACGAGTTCGGACGAAATCCCTTCGGCCTGCAGCGCGTCGTGCAGGTCGCGCAAGGGATCCTGCCCTGCGCAGACGATGATCGTGTCGACATCGAACAGCACCGGCGCGCCGCCGACGGTGGCGTGAAGGCCGGCGTCATCGATCCGGTCGTAGGCGACGCCCGCGATCATCTTCACGCCGCGGCGCTGGAGGGTGATGCGATGGGTCCAGCCAGTGGTGCGGCCAAGGCCTGCTCCGACCGCGGTTTCCTTGCGCTGGAGCAGCGTGACCTCGCGCCCGCTGGTGGCGACCTCGGGCGTGACGCCGGTGACGCCGCCGCGCGGGTGGTTCTTGAAGTCGATGCCCCATTCGCGCGCGAAGACTTCGACATCAAGCGCGCTGCTCTTGCCGGCGTGGGTGATGAGTTCGGCAACGTCGAAGCCGATGCCGCCCGCGCCGATGATCGCGACCTTCTGCCCGACCTGCGCGCGCCCGGTGATAACGTCGACGTAGCTGACGACCTTGGCGTGGTCGATACCGGGGATGGCCGGCGTGCGCGGGGCGATGCCGGTGGCGACGATCACGTGGTCGAAGCCGCCGGCCTTGATCGCAGCGACATCGACGCGGGTATTGAGCCGGACGTCGACGCCGAGCTTGTCGAGCATGCGGCCATAGTAGCGCAGGGTCTCATAGAACTCCTCCTTGCCCGGGATGCGCTTGGCGTAGTTGAACTGGCCGCCGATCTCGCTCGCCGCATCGAACAGGGTGACCGCGTGGCCGCGCTCGGCCGCGGTGACGGCATAGGCGAGGCCCGCCGGCCCTGCCCCGACGACGGCCACCTTGCGCCGCGTCGACGCCGGCTCGATCGACAGCTCGGTTTCGCGGCAGGCGCGCGGGTTGACCAGGCAGGTGGTCAGGCGGCCGGTGAAGGTGTGGTCGAGGCAGGCCTGGTTGCAGCCGATGCAGGTGTTGATTTCGTCCTCGCGGCCCTGCGCAGCCTTGTTGACCAGCTCGGGGTCGGCGAGCATCGGCCGCGCCATCGAGACGATGTCGGCATCGCCGCGCGCGAGGACCTCTTCGGCCACAGAAGGCATGTTGATGCGGTTCGAGGTGATCAGCGGGATCGACAGCTCCTTGCGCAGGCGGCCGGTGACCTGCGTGAACGCTGCGCGCGGGACCATCGTGGCAATGGTCGGCACGAAGCTTTCGTGCCAGCAGAAGTGGGTGGAGATGACATCGACGCCTTCGGCTTCGAGCGCCTTGGCAAGGCTGACGACCTCGTCCCAGGCGAGCCCTTCCTGGAGCATGTCCATCGCCGAGATGCGGAAGATGACGATGAAATCCTTGCCCACCGCGGCGCGCGTGCGGCGGACGATCTCGACCGGGAAGCGCATGCGGTTGGCCCATTCGCCGCCCCAGCGGTCGGTCCGCTGGTTGGTCTTGGAGACGAGGAAGGTGGAGATGAGGTAGCCGGCCGAACCGATGATCTCGACCCCGTCGTAGCCCGCTTCCTTGGCGAGCGCGGCGCAGCGGGCGAAGGCTTCGATCTGTTCCTCGATGCCTTCCTCGGTCAGTTCGTTGGGCTGGTAGCGGCCGATGCGCGACTTGACCGGCGACGGCGCCACGCAATCGGGGGTGCCGGCGAGCGGTCCGGTATGGAGCACCTGCATCACGATCTTTACGTCGGGCGCGGCTTCGTGGACCGCGCGGGTGACCTGCGAATGCAACGCAACGCCTTCGGCGTCGATCAGCTTGGCGCCGTGGCCTGCCGTCGGATGCGGGCCGATGCCGCCGGTGATGATCATGCCGACGCCGCCCCTAGCGCGCTCGACGAAGTAGGCCGAGAGGCGCTCGGCGGCGTTGGGCACATCTTCCAGACCCGTGTGCATCGAGCCCATCAGGATGCGGTTCTTGATCGTGGTGTGGCCGACCTTCAGCGGCGAGAACACGTGCGGATACCTGGTGCTCACGGCGAATCCCCTCATGCTAAACACTGTTTGGCGTGGACGTACCGAACAGTGTTCACTATGGCAAGCAGATGGCCGTGCTGCTCACCAAGGAACAGGTCGCCGACGTCCGGCAGAAGATCCGCGAAGTGGCCGAACGCCACATCGCACGCGACGGACCGCACGGCGCCTCGATGCGCGCGATCGCCGCCGAGATGGGATGGACCGCGGCTTCGCTCTATCGCTACTACGCGAGCAAGGCAGACCTGCTCGATGCGACGCGGGCGGCCGCCTACGAACGGTTTTCGGACTGCATCGAGGCGGCGGGCCGGAGCGGCGGCGACCTGTGGGACAAGTCGCGCGCGATCGGCGACGCCTATGCCGACTTCGCTTTTCGCGAGCCGGCCGCTTACCAGCTGATTTTCGCCTTCGAGCAGGACGAGAAGGACAAGAGCGCGGACCTGCTCGCGGCGCAGGCGCGCGCGGCCGACCTGATGACCCGCTACGTCCGCGAAATGGTCGAGGCCGGGCTGCTCGAGGGCGAGCCGGCCGAGATCGCCCACGCCTACTGGGCGGTGCTGCACGGGCTGGTCGTGTTGCAGATGGCGGGCAAGCTCGACCCCGCGCTGCCGTTCGACACCTTGCGCCACAGCGCCGCGCGACTGATCACGCGCGGCGCGAGGGCGAGCGGCGCCGCTCACGCAGCGCGGCGCGCGCCCTCCTCCTCCTGAACGATCATGTCGGCCTGCCAGTCGAGGCCGAGCCTTTGCATCATCTCGACGCGATCGGGCCCCGGCGGCGGCGGATAGGCGGCGGCGTTGCGCGTCTTGCCGCGCGCCCAGTACCACAGCACGCCGGCGAGGTTGCGCGGGCGCTTGAGCCAGGCGTCGGGGTGTTCGAGCATGTGGAAGCCGCGCATCGCTTCGCGCAGCAGGCGCGTATCCGAGCGGAGCGCGATGCGAATGCCGTCCTCGACGAACCCGGTCGCAAGGCGCGCCTTGAGCTTGGGCGTATGGCCCGGCGTCAGGGCCTGGCGCGCGCGCTTGATCGCCGAGCGGTCCTGCTTGCGCTGGTTGAGGTAGTAGGGAAGCAGTTCGGCGTGGATCGCCTTGTGGAAGGCGAGCGAGCGTTCGGTGGGATCGGGGCTGGCGTCGAGCACCTGACGCAGCGCCTGCGCGCTCACCGCCGCGAACGAACAGCCGCGACCGTAGAGCGGATTCGTGCGCACCAGCGTATCGCCGAGCGCGAAATAGCCGCGCGCGACCGGCTTGCCGTCGACCACCAGGTCGCGCCAGCGGCTGACGAGATCACCCATGCCGATGACCTTGCTGGTCGGTTCGGCACGCGCGGCGTTGGTCCAGGGTTCGAGCCCCGGCAGCGCGAGCGTTACGGCGTGAAAGATGTCAGGGTCGACGATGCCCTGGCGCAGCACGGTCTCGACCTCGGGAATGGCGACGGTGACCGAGAAATTGCCGTTGTCGCCGGGGAAGATGCCGAACTTGATGTAGCCGAGATCGCCCGAAGCCGGCGGGTGCGCGCTGCGCTCGGGCTCGGACTGGCCGGGGCGAAGGCGGTAGTGGCGCGTGAAGTAGAGGATGCCGGCGCTCTCGTACTCCTCGCGTATCGGCGCGCCTTCGTCGATCAGCTGCTTGATCGTGGTGCCCCCCTTGCCCGAGGCATCGACCACCAGGTCTGCCTCGATCCGCTGGCTGTCGCCGTTCCATTCGCCGACGACGCCGCGCACCTCGATCACCCCGTCGCCCGCTTTCCGGGTGATCAGGCGGCGGACCTTGAAGCCGCAGCGAAGCTCCACGTTGGGCAGCGTCTCGACATAGCGGCGCATGGTCATTTCGAGCGTGGTGCGGCGGCTGGTGACGATGGTCAGTTCCTCGTCACCGGGCGCCGGCTGGTATGCCTGCTGCTGCGCCTCGGTCAGCATCAGCTCGAACGGCAATTCTCGCACGCCGTTGGCGAGCAGCTGGTCAAGCAGCGCGGGATGCTCCGTTTTCATGATCGTTCGCAACCGCGCGAGGAACGCGTGGCTTTGCCGTACGTGGGCGACGCCGTTGCGCTTCCACGTGCGGAACAGCTCGTCCGGGTCCGCCGTCTCGAGCGGCCCGTCGCGTTCGAGCACGACGATCTCGCGACCCGAAGGCGCAAGCATGAGCGCGGTGCAGAGACCGCCGATCCCCGCACCGATCACCAGTACCTTTTCCGTCATGGAACGATGGGCCCCCTTAGCCGTCGACCATCTTGAGAAATTCGAGGATCGCCTCGTTCACCGCCTCGGGCGCTTCCTGCTGCGTCCAGTGGCCGATGCCCGGGATCATGCGATTGATGCGCAGGTCGGTGACCGTCTGCGGTAGCGCCGCGATCGCTGCGGCCGCCATCATCACGACCCCGTCCGCCGCGCCCGCAACGAACATCGCCGGCTGGTGGATCTGCGTCGGCGCGCCGTGCGTCAGCCGCCAGGTGAGGTCGAAATTGCGGTAGTAGTTGAGCGGTCCGCGCATCCCCGAACGGGCGAATTCGCCCGCGTAGAAATCGAGATCGGCCTCGCTCAGCCAGGCCGGCAGCACTTCCGGATCGGGCAGGTTCGACAGCAGGTCGTCGTGCTCGGACTTGGGCGGCAGCTTGGTCAGGTCGGTTTCGCCGGCGGCCATCACGAGGAACTTGCGCAAGCTGCGGCGGATGTCCTTCTCGAACTCCGCCTCGGCCACGCCCGGCTCCTGGAAGTAGAGCTGGTAGAAGAACTGGCCCTTGAACATCTCGCGCATGGCCGGCATCGGCTGGACCGGCGAGCGCGGCATGAACGGCACCGACAGACCGCCGACCGCGCGCACCTTGTCGGGGTGGAACAGCGCGGTGGCCCAGGCAGTGGGCGCGCCCCAGTCGTGGCCGATGACCACCGCCTGCTCGTAGCCCAGCGCCGGAATCAGGCCGATGATGTCGTTGACGATCTCGACCTGGTTGTAGGCGTCGATGGCTTCGGGCTTGTCGCTCTTGCCATAGCCGCGCATGTCGGGCGCGACGACATGGTATCCGGCGGCCGCGAGCGGCGCGAACTGGTGCCGCCACGAATACCAGCTTTCGGGAAAGCCGTGGATCAGCAGCACCAGCGGCGCATCCGGCGCCCCGGCTTCGGCGATGTTGAGCGCGATCCCGTTCGTCTCGATACGGCGCTCGGTGACCCCCTCCCAGCTCATGCCGCTTCGAGCTCCGCCGCCGCCAGCGCGGGCGGCACGATCGCGCCGCGCGCATCGGCGCTGTAGCCTTCGGCCGCGCTCCACGCGACGCCGCCGGCAACGATCACGGTGTCGACACCATGGGCGTCGCGGATATAGCGGCTGCCCTCGCCGGGCACGTCCTGGACGTAGACTTCGGCGCCGCGGTCGATCGCGGCCGGATCGAACACGACGATGTCGGCGACGAGCCCCTTGGCGAGCAGCCCGCGGTCGGGAATGCCCCAGATCGCGGCGGTGTCGGAGGTGATCTTCTTGACCGCTTCCTCGAGGCTGAGCATCCCCGCCTCGCGGACGAAGTGGCCGAACAGGTAGCCGGTATCGCCATAGGTCGAGAACGAGAGGATGTGCGCGCCGCCATCGCTCGCGCCGATGTGGACGCGCGGGTGCCGCAGCAACGGGCCGACCTGGTCGTCCTGGTTGTGGCCCATGCTCTCGGCCATGAAGTGCGCGTCGAGCTTTTCCTCGACCGAGAGGTCGATCATCGCCTCGAGCGCGGTGACGCCGCGCAGCTTGCCGATTTCGGCAAGCGTCTTGCCGACGTACTGCTGGTTGGCCTGGCTCGCGACCTGGCGCAGCTTGAGGAACGACCACAGGTCCATCATCGGCGTGGCTTCGGCGATCAGGCGTTCGCGGCTCTCGCCGCCGGCGAAGGCCGCGATGATCTCCTCGGGGCTACCGAAGCGCATGATGTTGTACCAGCCGGGCAGGCGGATGAAAATCAGGCTGGGCACGGCGAAGCTGAAGCTGATGTCGATCGGACGGGTCTGGACCTGCGGCCAGACGCGCGCGCCGCGGGCGAACTGTTCGTCGACGCGGGCCATCACCCGGTTCACCGCGGCGATGTTGTCGGCATTGACGAACAGCGGCGAGAACGTGGTCGAGATGCCGTACTTGAGCGAGATCTCGGCGAGCTGGTCGAGCCGCGCGATGGTGAGGTCGGGATCGTAGAATTCGGGCACGATCTGGAGGATGCGGTCGTATTCGGACAGCACCGCGGCGAGCGCATCGACTTCGGCCGCATCGGCATAGCGGCTGGGCACGGGCTTGAGCGTCTCGTCCATGTCGACATAGCTGGTCGACAGGCCGATCGCGCCGGCGTCGAGGCATTCGCGCAGCAGCGCCTGCATCCCGGCGATTTCATCGGCGGTGGCGGTGCGCTCCATGGCCGCCTCGCCCATCACCCACAGGCGCAGGACGCTGTGGCCGACGAGCTGGCCGACGTTGATCGACAGCCCCTTGCGGATGCGGGCTAGATATTCGGGGAAGGTCTCCCAATCCCACACCACGCCTTCCTTGAACGCCTTGAGCGGCATTTCCTCGATCTGGTTGAACATGCCGACCAGCTTCATCCGGTGCTCGGCCTTGAGCGGGGCGAGCGAGAGCGAGCAGTTGCCCGAGACGATCGTGGTGACCCCGTGCGAAAGCGCGGGCTTGGCGGCGCCGTCCCACAGCAGCTGGGCGTCGAAGTGGGTGTGCGGATCGATGAAGCCGGGCGCGACGACCTTGCCGGTCGCGTCGATCTCGCGCAGCGCCTTTTCCTCGACGCGGCCGATGCGGGCGATGCGATCGCCCGTGATCGCGATGTCGGCGGAAAAGGCGGGCATTCCCGAGCCGTCGACGATGCGTCCGTTGCGGATAACCAGATCGTACATGTGCATTCTCCCGGAATTCTTGTTCATTCGCTATTGCTGTTCACGGCGCCGCCGGCGCGACGAACCGGTTGGACGAGGCGATCAGCGCGTCGCGCACCTTGTCCCAACCAAGCCCGACGAGCTGATCGGCATGATCGGCATTGGCTGCAGCCATCAGGCTGCGCGTGGCGTATTCGTCGAGCGTGACCTGCGACTTGCCGCCGTTGGCGAAGGTCAGCACGACCACGAGTTCGGCATCGCCATCGTGCGCCGCGGCGATGCGGACCTCGCTGATGGTGGCGCCGCTCACCGGATCAGTCGCGGTGCGGCGCTTCGACGAAGATCACGTCGCTCGGCAGGATCGGGTTGTCGCCGCGCATGCGCCCGACGCCGCCGGAAGCGCGCATGAACACGTGGAGGTTCCAGCTCTGCAGCATGCCCACCGCATCGGACTGCGCCACGTCCGGCAACTCGCGCGCGGCGATCGATTCCCAGGTATCCCCGCCCTTCGGCAGGATCGACTTGCGGACGGGCGTCAGCTCGGCGGTCAACGAAGTCACGATTTCTCTCTCCACATTGTCGCGTCGGAGGACGGACGCCACGGCGCCTGCGACTCCCCGCGCACTTATCAGATGATATAGGACCACGATTCGCGCGGCGGAGCAATCCGAAATCGCACGCGGGGCGCATCGCCGGCCCCTGCCCCGCCCCCTCCTGCGGCGCGACCGGCTCATCGCACCGCGCGAAACCTTCCCTCCGACAACGACTTGCAGGGTGAGGACGGGCGACCGGGAAAGCGACGATGCTGCGGCCGCAGGCCAGGATCAGCGAAGCCGAGCGCGAGGCGGGGCTCGCCCGCATCGCCTACGAAGCGGCCTTCGCAAACACCACCGCGGCGTTGACCACCGGGGTCGTGCTGACCGCCTTCGCGCTGCACCTGGGCGCAGGCAACGCGCTGATCGGGCTGCTCGCCTCGCTGCCGTTCCTTGCCCAGCTCGCGCAGATCCCGGCGATCACGCTGGTCGAGCGGCTGCGCCGGCGCAAGGCGATCGCGGTGTGGTCGAGCGTGATCGGGCGGTCGATGCTGGGGGCGATGGCGCTGTTGCCCTTCGCCGGCGCGGCAGCCCCGGCGCTGCTGGTGGCGATGACGCTGGTGCTCTGCCTGCTGGCGGCCATTGGGGGCTGCGCGTGGAATTCGTGGATGCGCGACTTCACGCCCGAGGACCGGATGGGCGCGGTCTTCGCGCGGCGCACCACCTGGGCGACGATCACGACCATCGTGGCCGGCCTCGGCGCAGCGGCGCTGCTGCAGTACACCGCCCCGGGATCGCGCGCGCGGGACGGCGCGTTCGCCGCGCTCTATGCCGTGGGCTGCCTTGCCGGGCTGGCGAGCGCGGCGATCGTCGCGCGGATTCCCGAGCCGGTGATGGCGCAGGCGGGCCAGGTGACCGCACGGCTGGGCGACCTGCTGCGCGAACCGCTGGCCGACGCCAACTTTGCCCGGCTGCTGGCGTTCCTTGCCAGCTGGCAGTTCGCCGTGAACCTCGCGACGCCGTTCTTCACCGTGTTCCTCGTCGACCAGCTGGGCTACCGCATGACCACGGTGATGGGGCTGTCGATCGCGAGCCAGCTCGCCAATGCGCTGGCCTTGCGCAACTGGGGGGCGCTGACCGACCGCTTCTCCAACAAGTCGGTCCTGCTCGTCGCCGCGCCGGTCTATATCGGCTGCATCGCCGGCATGGCGGTGGCTTCACAGATCACCGGTGCTGCGGCGCGGATCGGCTTCCTCGTCGGCCTGCACGTGCTGATGGGCGCTTCGGTCGCGGGAGTGACGCTGGCGACGACCAACATCGGGCTGAAGCTGTCACCGCGCGGGATGGCGGCATCCTATGTCGCCGCCTCGGGCGTCACCACCGCGCTTGCCGCCGGGCTTGCCCCCATCGTCGGCGGCCTCTTCGCCGAGTT
The DNA here is from genome assembly GCF_020179475.1 of Novosphingobium huizhouense. GTDB lineage: Bacteria > Pseudomonadota > Alphaproteobacteria > Sphingomonadales > Sphingomonadaceae > Novosphingobium > Novosphingobium huizhouense. The sequence continues at coordinate 417,690 of NZ_JAILXZ010000002.1, forward strand.
CTTCGCAGGACGGCGGCTCGAAGTGATCGTGCGCTGGACCAACCCGGAAGGCGTGCTCTCGCTGCTCCCGCTGCGGCTCGGGCATTGGGACTTCTACTTCCTGATTTCCGGCCTGCTCGGGCTCCATGCGCTGCACCGGCTGAGCCTGGTGCGCGAGGAAGGCGAGATCGGCCAGCGCGACATGGTGCGCCACGTTCTGATCCAGGCGCGCAGTTCGGTCCACGCCTTCTCCACCGTCACCGGTTTTCGGGCGCTGACCGAAATACCGGGCAACATCGTTCGCGAAGTCCGCGTGCGTCGCCGCTTTGCCCGGCGACACGAGAGACGCGCCGCGCTGCCCGTCCCTCCCATCGCAGCAAGAGGACCGAGCCGATGAAAGCCGCCATCAAGACCGAGCAGGGCACCTTCCGCATCGAAAATACCGACATGCCCGCGCTGCCCGGCCCCGACTGGGTGCTGGTGCGGGTGCGCGTAGCCGGAATCTGCGGCACCGACCTGCGCCATTGGGAAAAGCCGGAAGCTGACCTTGTCGGCCATATCATGGGCCACGAGCTGGCCGGCGACGTGGTCGCGACGGGCGATGCCGTCACCAATGTCGCGGTCGCCGACCGGGTGGTGGTGGAGACCGTTCTAGGCTGCGGACATTGCGAGTGGTGCCGGCGAGGCCAGTACAACATCTGCCCCGAGCTCTATCCCACCCGCAGCCGCTATGTGTCGCGCGCCTACGGCCAGTTCCTCGTATCGCCGGCAAGCCACGTCTATCGCCTGCCCGACCACGTATCGTTCAAGCAGGCGGCACTGATCGACACCTTGTCGGTCTGCCTGCACGCGCAGCACCTGTCGGGCCTCGCGATCAACGATCGGGTGGCGATCGTCGGCGCGGGCCCGATCGGGCTCGGCCAGCTGCTGCTCGCCAAGGCAAGCGGCGCCGACGTGCTGATCGTCGACAAGGTCGATCATTCGCTGGCGCTGGCGCAGGAGATCGGCGCCGACGCGATCGTCAATTCCGAGCGCGACGATCCGGTCGAGGCGATGCGTGCGATGACCCACGGGCGCGGGGCGGACATCGTGTTCGAGTGCGTCGGCGGCGCGTCGATGGGCGAAACCCTCCCCTTGGCGACGAAGCTCGCACGGCGCGGCGGCAAGGTCGTGATCATCGGCGGCTTCGACGCGGGCGAACAGTCCGTGGCGCTCGAATGGCAGCGCATCCAGATGAGCGAGATCCAGCTTGTCCCGAGCGCCAGCTTCGCCTGGTGGAAGCTCGACGAGGAGCAGGGCCAGGTGTTGGAGCTTATCGGCAAGGGACGGATCGACGTGGACCCGCTGATCACCCACACCTTCCCGCTCGATCGGATAAACGAGGCCTTCCACTGCGCCAACGACAAGGCCCGCACGGGCGCGGTCTTCATCGCGGTCGAGATGGACTAGGCCGTGAACTCATAAACGGCGCCTTCGAGGCGTCAAAATGGCGAACAGCGCGGGCCAAGGTGCCCGCCGGGAGGGCTGGTTGCCCTTCCAAGGGCGGCTTGGTTCGCGATGGAAGCCATTTTGACGTCCCTTCGGGATTTGACCAGAAGGGCCATCTGCCGCGTCGGGAAGGCTTGAAATATCGACATATTCCTGCGCCTTCCCTCCTTGCACCTGGCCCTTCTGCCTCAAACCTCGAAGGCGCCGTCTATGAGTTCACGGCCTAGATCGGCGATTCCCCTATGTAGTTTCCGGCCGAGGAATAACGGCAGACCAGGACATCCTCCGCTGCGCCATGAGCAAGCGCGCAGCCGACCTGGCCGGTGTCGCGCCAGATCAGCTGGGTATAATGGCCGACGTCGGCCATGCGCCCGGTGGTGCTGTTGTCGGGGAAGCGACCGGGCTTGAAATAGCGCTTCTCGCGCTCCCAGGCAGCGACCATCGCTTCGGGGGCAAAGGCGCCGGGGGTGCCTGCCCAGAGGTTCTCGCCGACATCGCTGCGATCCGCTTGCGAGGAGTGCTCGAAGCGACCGGTGGCGGCGAGCCGGTCGGCCCAGACCTGCGCCTGCGTGGCAAGGGCGGGGTTCCAGGCGAGCGCGGGAACGCCGGCCCGGGCACGCGCGCCGTTGTGCGCGGCGAGCAGGCGTTCGTCGAGCCCATCGCGCAGGCCGGTCGCGGCAACCGAGAGCTGCGCGCCGAGCGCCAGCACCAGAACGGCAAGAACCCTGCGGCAGCGCGGCAGCATCGTGCACCTCCCTTGCGGAAGGCGGCAGTTTCCTGCCTGCGCCCATAATCTTTCGTTAGTTCAGAGGGTTAACCGATATCAAGGTTTGCTTGCCGGCGTTCGGGGGACGATCAGCACCCAGGCGCCGACCGGCAGCGCTCCGAACACGCGCCGGGCAAAATCGCCCGGCAACCCGACGCAGCCGTGGCTTGCATGGCCGCGCACGACGTCGCTTTCGTGGAGCGCGACCCCGTCGGCGGTGAGGCGCAGCATCCACGGCATCGGCGCGTCGTAGCTGTGCGAATAGTAGTCGCGATGCTTTTCGAGCACGCGGAACCAGCCGGTGGGGGTGGGAAAGTCGTCGGTGCCGAACACGACCACGGCTGTGCCGATCTCGTCGCCGCCGCGAAACACCGAGATGGTCTGCGCGGCAAGGTCGACGCGCGCCCAGGCCGGACCTGCGCCCGCCCCGCTCTCGTCCCAGGTCGAAGCGCCCCAGGCCTGCGGGCCGGTGACCGGAAGCAGGCTGGCGATGGGCAGACGGGTTCCGTCGGGCGCGACTTCCACCCGGCGCTCGCGCGGGGCGAGAACGAGCCGATGGGCAGCGACAGGCGCGGATGCGACAGGCGACGGCGCGCGCGGGACCGTGGCCGGGCGCAGCGCGCGGGCTCCCGCGACGATGGCGGCCGGAAGCGCGAAGAGAACGATCGCGCGGGCGACAGGCAGCACGACCGTGCGGGCGACGAGGCCCCGCCCGGGTCGCGCCCGGCGGCTATGCTGCATCCGCGCGGCGTAGCAGCTGCAGCTGGCGACGGCGCAGCGCAGCGCCGATCGCTCCAAAGCCGAGGATCATCAGCGCCCAGGTCGAAGGCTCGGGCACCGGACCGACCGGTCCTCCGCCGCTGCTGCCGCCACCGCTGCTGCCCCCGCCGCCGCTCGATCCGCCGGGAATGATGCCGCCGCCACCATCCGTAGGCGCGATGACCAGCGGACTGCCCTGGTCGATCAACGGAACCTCGGCGGGCGCGGCAAAGGCGATCGGCGTTTCGGGCGCTGCCGTGGCGCGTTCGACCGCGGCGGGCAGCGCCTCGTCGGGGATCGCCGGCGCCGGGGTGCGGGTGCGCGCCTCGTCGAGGACCCGCTCGTGTGGGGCCGGTCCCTGCGCTGGGCCGGCAGCGGCAAGACGGGCCTTGCTCTGCACCAGCTCGCCGCCGCGATCGCCCGGCGAGCGGCCCGCGATCAGCGCGGCAGGATCGCGCAGCGCTGCACCCACCGCCGCCAGCGTGCGCTCGACCGGAAACCCGAGCTCGACCACCGCGCCGGCCGTGCCGGTTGCCAGAAGGGCCGCAGCAAGGGTGACTTTCTGGCGTCTCGACAACACGGCTCATCCCCATGACATTGTTTTTTCAGAAGTTTCTTCCAATACGGCGGACCAAGGGAAAATTTCCCGCCGGCGCAACCGTAAACTGGTCCGGAATCGATCGATAACGCGCCTTGGGCCAGCGTCTCCCTGAAATGTTAAAAACTTGAAACTAAACGAATAACCGATGGTTGATTGGGCGAACAGGACGACCGCGGCATGCCCTGCGCGGACGTTCAGGGAAGGTTTGCCGATGATCAAGACGTCCCGCTTCGACTTTCGCCGCGCCGCCTGGAGCGACATTGCCGCGGCGCTGAACGGCTTGCGCGACCAGGCCTGCACGTGCGGGGCCTACGCCTATATCCGCACCGAGCCCGGCATGCAGCGCCACATGGTGAGCAAATTGATCGCCGACCTCGACCTCGTCGACCACGTCTGCCTAGAAGGCGCGCCCCAGCTTCACTGACAGCCGATCGCCCCGGAGGATCAGGCGCTGGCGGTGCTCTGCTGCGCCGAAGCGCACGCGATGCCGCGCTCGGCGAGGATTCTCCCGACCACCACCTCGAGCGCGTCGCGCCACGACGGCAGAGCGAAGCCGTAGTCCGCCTCGAGCCGGTGGGCATCGAGCACCGAATTGGCCGGGCGCGCGGCCGGCGTGGGGAAGGCGCTGGACGGTACGCGCCGCACCTCCGCCACCGGTCCGCCGAGACGCGCGCTCTGCGCGAAGATGGCCTCGGCGAAATCGGCCCAGGTGCAGGATTCGCGACCCACGACGTTGACGATCTCACCGTCCGCGCGCCGTTCCGCAATCCGCGTGCGAGCGATGCGCCAAAGCGCATCGGCGACGTCGCCCGCATAGTTGGGCACGCCGCGCTGGTCCGCGACGACGTCGATCGCGTCGCGGCTTTCCGCAAGCGCAAGCATCGTGCGGACGAAGTTCCGGCCGTATTCGCTGAACAGCCAGGACACCCGCGCGATCACGTGCGCCGCGCCCGAGGCCGCGATCGCCTGCTCGCCCGCCAGCTTCGAGCGGCCATAGAGGTTGATCGGCGAAGGCGCCGCATCTTCGGCATAGGGCGTCGGCGCCCGGCCGTCGAACACGTAGTCGGTCGAGACGTGGACGAGCAGCGCCCCGACCTCGGCCGCCGCGCGCGCGAGCACGTCTGGCGCGACGGCGTTGACCTGCATCGCGCGCGCAGGCTCGCTTTCGGCGGCGTCGACCTGGGTGAAGGCGGCGGCGTTGATCACCAACTCGGGACGATGCGCGGCAACCAGCCGGGCGAGCGCTTCGGGGGATTCGAGGTCGATCTCGGGACGCGCGGCATAGAAAATGTCGTCGCCCGGCGCGGCGCGGTCGGCGAGGCATCGCGCCAGCTGGCCGCGGCTGCCGGTGACGATCACCCTCACGCGACGAGCCCGAGGCGTTCGCCGCGATAGGTGCCGCTGCGGATCGGTTCCCACCAGGCGGCATTGTCGAGATACCAGGCGATGGTCTCGCCAATCCCTTGCGCGAAAGTGCGGGTCGGGCGCCAGCCGAGTTCGCGACGGATCTTGCCGGCATCGATCGCGTAGCGACGGTCGTGCCCCGGCCGGTCGGTGACGAAACGGATCAGGTCGCGGCGCGTCTGCGTCCCCGCAGGGGGCGGCAGCAGCGCATCGAGCGAATCGCAGATCGTGCGCACCACTTCGATGTTGCTCACCTCGGCATCTCCACCGACGTTGTAGCTTTCGCCGAGCGCGCCGTGCCGCGCGATCATCTCGAGCGCACGCACGTGGTCCTCGACATGGAGCCAGTCGCGCACGTTGCTGCCATCACCATAGACCGGCAGCGGCTTGCCCTCCATCGCGTTGAGGATGGTGAGCGGGATCAGCTTTTCGGGGAAGTGGTACGGCCCGTAGTTATTCGAGCAGTTGGACAGCACCACCGGCAGGCCATAGGTGTGGCCCCACGCGCGCACGAGGTGGTCGCTCGCCGCCTTGGATGCCGAATAGGGCGAGGACGGCGCATAGGGCGTGGTCTCGGTGAAGCGGCTGTCATCGAAGGGCAGATCGCCGAAGACCTCGTCGGTCGAGATGTGATGGAAGCGGAAGCGCGCGCGCAACGCGTCGGGCGCGGCGGTCCAGTGCTCGAGCGCGGCATTGAGCATGCACGAGGTGCCGACGACGTTGGTCTCGACGAAGCTGCCGGGGTTCTCGATCGAGCGGTCGACATGGCTTTCGGCCGCGAGATGCATCACGATCTCGACCGCTTCGGCGGCGAGCAGATCGCGAACCAGCCGGGTATCGCAGATGTCGCCATGGACGAAGCGCAGCAGCGGCGAGCGCGCCACCGGATCGAGCGAGGCGAGGTTGCCGGCGTAGGTCAGCTTGTCGAGCACCACGACCCGATTGCCGCTGGCGACGAGGTGGCGGACCACGGCCGAACCGATGAAGCCGGCGCCGCCGGTGACGAGGAAAGTGCGCTGTTCGTCGGACATCAGAAGGGGCTCACGAAATCGCGGAAGAAGGGAGCGGCCGCGTCCTTGTCGGAAAGGACGGGCGCGAAGGCCTTTGGCCAGGCGATACCGAGATCGGGATCGTCCCAGCGCAGCGCCATCTCGCTCTCGCGATCGTAGAAGGCGCTCGTCTTGTAGTGGACCTCGGCCTCGGCCGTTAGGGTCATGAAGCCGTGGGCGAAGCCGGCGGGAATGAACAGCTGGTTGCCGATGTCCGCGGAAAGCTCGAGCCCTGTCCAGCGGCCATAGGTGGCAGAGCCCGGCCGCAGGTCGACGGCGACATCGAAGATCGCGCCGCGCAGCACGCGCACGAGCTTGGCCTGCGCGTGCGGCGGCGCCTGGAGATGCAGGCCGCGCACCGTGCCGGCCGCGAGCGACAGGCTCTGGTTGTCCTGGACGAAGTCGATGGTATGGCCGGTCCGCGCGAAATCGCGCGCGTTGAACACTTCGCAGAAGTAGCCGCGCGGATCTTCGCGGCGCACCGGCACGAGTTCGAACACGCCGGACAGGTCGAGAGCGCGGATCTGCGTCATGCGACGCTGCTCGCGAGGCGATCGAGGTAATCCGCATAGCCGGTGCGACCGAGGCCGCGGGCGCGCTGGCGGACGAGACTTGCGTCGATGTAGCCGAGATCGAGCGCGACTTCCTCGGGGCAGGCGATCTTGATGCCCGTGCGGTGCTCGATCGTGCGGATGAAGGCCCCGGCGTCCTGCAGGCTTTCGTGGGTGCCGGTATCGAGCCAGGCGAAGCCGCGGCCCAGCCGCTCGATGGTGAGCGCGCCGCGCTCGAGGTAGGCCATGTTGAGATCGGTGATCTCGAGCTCGCCGCGCGGCGAGGGCTTGAGCGTGCGCGCGATCTCGCTGACCTGCTCGTCGTAGTAGTAGAGCCCGGTGACCGCCCAGTTCGAGCGGGGAGCAGCCGGCTTTTCCTCGATCGAGGTGGCGGTGCCGGTGGCGGGATCGAAGGTGACCACGCCATAGCGCTCGGGATCCTCGACCTGGTAGGCGAAGATGCAGGCGCCGCCGCCCTGCGCGCTGCGCACCCCCGCGCGGCACTTCTCGCCGAGGCCGGCGCCGTAGTAGATGTTGTCGCCCAGGATCAGCGCTGCGGGGCCACCGTCGATGAAGCGCTCGCCGATGATGAAGGCTTCGGCCAGGCCGTTGGGCTCCGGCTGCTCGGCATAATCGATGGAGATGCCGAAGTCCTCCCCGCTGCCGAGCAGCTCGCGGAACATTGGCAGATCGCGCGGGGTCGAAATGACCAGCACCTCGCGGATCCCGCCGAGCATCAGCGTGGTCAGCGGGTAGTAGATCATCGGCTTGTCGAACACCGGCAGCAGCTGCTTGGAGATGCTGAGCGTCGCGGGATAAAGCCGTGTCCCCTTCCCGCCTGCGAGAATGATCCCCTTCATCGCCATCCACCTTTCACGAGGTGCATCGCGCGAGCGGCGACCACCGGAACAATACGAAAGAAGCGCCGGACCTAAAGGCCGAACAGCGGGCGCGGCACCGTGCGCGAAGGCGCCGCAGGAGGAGCAGGCTCGGCAGCGGCGGCCGGGCGCGCGAGTTCCACGATTGCAGCCTCAACGTGCTGGCCCCATGCGCGCCAGCTCAACGCCTGCTCGAACCGGGCCCTGGCGGCGAGGCACATCGCGCGGTAGCGGGCGGGCGAACGCCACACCGCGGCAATGCGATCGGCAATGCCCTGCGGGGTCTCCGCCGCATCGACCAGCAGGCCGCTTTCGCCATCCGCGACGATCGTTTCGATGCCGCCGGTGCGCGCCGCGATCGACGGGCGCCCGAAGGCCGCCGCCTCGCAATAGACGAGGCCGTAGGCTTCCTGGCGGCTGAGCATGGCGAGGAACGAGCAGCGCGCATAGAGTTCGCGCAGACGAGCGAAGGCGAGCGGATCGGTCTTGTCGATGCGTCCGTGCACGTGCACTCCCTCGATACCGTCCAGTTCCGCAGGCTCGGACCCCACGATGTGCAGCTCCACATCGCGAAATTCACGCCTAAGGCATTGCCACACCGCGAAAATTCTCGACCCGCCCTTTCGTTCCCAATCAAATCCGACGAATAGCAGACGCAACGGCTCGCCACGCTGCGGCGGCTGGAAACCGGGATCTTCTTCGAGATTGGCCCCCATCGGCGCGACGCGGACCACGTCAGGATCGAGCCCGTAGTGGATGCGCGCCTCGTCGACCGCCCATTGCGATGCGAGCAGCACCCGGTCGGCGCGCGCGAGCAGCTCACGCTGGATCGCCTCGCCCTTGGCGCGCGCTCGTTGAGAAAGCCTGCGGTACTTGCCGTAGTACGACACGACCGAGGCGAAGAGGCAGTCGGCAGCGTAGACCAGCGGCCACTTGCGGTCGATGAAGGCGAGCTTGTGGGCTGCGCCGATCGCGACGACGACATCGGGTCGAAGACGCTCCAGCTCGGCCTCGATCCGGCGCGAATAGAGCCGCACGAGGCCGGGCTGGCGACGGACCATCAGGCCGTGCCGTTCGAGCCCGCCGATGCGCTCGACCAGCCGGTCGAGGCGGGGCGTCTCGATCACCTGTGTCCCTGGAAAGCGGCGTTCGACTTCGCGCAGGGCGAAGAACGGGATGCCGCTCCACGATTGCCGCTTGAACGGCGAGGCAATCGCGACGAACACTACCCGCACCGGGCGAATCCTCCCCGCGTGCGGAAAAATGCCCGCGCTGTTTCAAGGAGTTGGACAACGCCCGCGATCATCTCAGGCGCGCCGCTGATCTCGGTGATCGTGCCGATGTTCGATGCAGCGACGACGATCGAAGCGACCTTGCGCTCGGCGCTCGGGCAGAGCCATCGCGAACTCGAGATCGTGGTGGTGGACGATGGATCGCGCGATGCGGGCGCGAAGATCGTTGAAGCGATCGCCGCACAGGACCCGCGCCTGCGCCTGCTGCGCCAGGACAATGCCGGCGTCGCCGCGGCGCGCAATGCCGCGCTGGCCGCCAGCTCGGGCGAGTTCGTCGCCTATCTCGACGCCGATGACCTGTGGGCCCCGGACAAGCTCGCGCTGCAGCTCGCCGCGCTGCGGGCCGCGCCGGATGCTGCGCTCGCCTATGCCTGGTTCCGGCGGATCGACGGACAGGACCGGATCCTGCCGCCCTCGCCCCATCCGTTCGTCGAGGGACGCGTGCTGCACCGGCACCTTGCCTGGAACTTCATCGCCAACGGCAGCGCCTTGCTGGTGCGCGGCAACGTGGCGCGGCGGATCAGCTTCGATCCGGACCTGCGCTCGGGCTGCGAGGATTACCTGCACCAGCTGCGGATCGCGCTGGACCACCCATTCGCCTGCGTGCCGCAGTTCCTTGTCGGCTACCGCCGTTCGCCCGGATCGCTGTCCGCCTCGCGCCGCACGATGGAGCTGGCGCATCTGGCGATGTTCGACCGGATTGGGCCGTTGCTTCCGGCCAGTGCGCGACCGGTCCTTGCCCGGCGTCGCGCCGAGATGCACGCGCGGCTTGCACGCGATGCGCTGCGCCGTGCAAGGTTCGGCGAGAGTGCGCGACGCTGTGCCGCCGCGCTCCGCGCCGATCCCGTCGAAGCCTTGCGCAACACGGGGGCCGCGGGCCTGACCCGGCTGGCCGCCGGCACCGGGCGGCTCGCGCCCGGACCTGCCTTCGCCGAGGCCGACCCGACCGTTGCCGACGGGCCCTGGGTCACCCGACAGGCGGCAGGTTATCTGCGCCGGTTGCAGCATTACGACGACCACATGCCGTCCTGACGCGAAGGCTGCGTAACCGGTCAGGCGCCACCCGCCGCCGCGATCGGCGCGACTAGGGGCTGCGCATCGTCAACTTCGCGAGCGCGATCGCCGCCCTCGTCCTTCTCCCCATCCTCGTCGTCGCCGTCGACAAGCCGGATCGGGCTGGGCGGCTCGGTGTTGGCGCCGCCTTCGATTTGCGAGCGGAACCAGTCGAGCGTCCGGCGGACGCCGTCTTCGTAGCTGGTCCTGGCGACCCAGCCCGGCAGCACCTGCCGGCAGATCGTCAGGTCGGGGCGGCGGTTGGTGGGATCCTGCGGGACCGGCGGGCAGAACTCGAGGCGGACGCCGGGAACGATGCTGGCGATGAACTCGGCGACTTCGAGCACCGAGATCTCGCGGTCGTTGCCGATGTTGAGCGGGCCCTGGTAGTCGATCTGGTCGAGCCAGAAGAAGCGCTCCATCGCATCGACGATGTCCTCGACGTAGCCCCAGCTACGCGACTGCGCGCCATCGCCATAGACCGTGAGCACGCCCGAGGTGAGCGCCTGGCTGAGGAAATTGGAAACCGCGCGGCCATCGTCGGGACGGGTGCGGGGTCCGTAGACATTGAACAGGCGCACGATGCGGGCCTCGATCCCGCGGGTGCGCTGGCACTCGAACAGCAGCGATTCGGTGCAGCGCTTGCTCTCGTCGTAGGACGAGCGCGGGCCGGTGCAGTCGACCGAGCCGCGGTAGCTTTCGGGCTGCGGAGTGATCAGCGGATCGCCGTAGACCTCCGAGGTGGACGTGAACGAGATCCGGCCGCGAGGCTTGAGCATCTCGACCAGGTGCATGCCGCCGATGAGATTGGCGCTGATCGTGCGGATCGGTTCGCGCATGTACCACGGCGGCGAGGCCGGCGAGGCGAGGTGGATGATCTCGTCGAACTTTTCGGCAGTGGCGAACGTCTCGATGTCCTGGTTCACCAGCTTGAGCCGGGGATCACGGATATGGGCGAGGTTCTCGGGCAGGCCGGTCCAGTAATTGTCGACGACGACCAGAGTGTCGAAATCGGATCGCCGGCAGAGACGCTCGACGATGTACGATCCGATGAAACCGGATCCCCCCGAAACCAGTATCTTCCTCATAAACGAATTATCCCCGAGAGCGCCTGACCGACACGAAGTCGATACGCCGAAAAACGGCACGATGCTGAAGAACAGCAATTGCTGTGGCCAAATAGCGGCCACGCGAACCCTTGGCTGATACGCTCTTATGAGTGCGAACTTAACGCAGCCCTTCCCAAGATTACAAATTTTTTATTTTTTCAATAGCTTGGAACTCGATGCCACACGCCGTGTTTGTTACGGGGCTGCCGGCGGCGGGTGGGAGCGTCAGGCTCCGCCGATCCCACCTGCCTGCGGCGCCCGCAGGGAACGAACGATGACAAGCGCTCTTCGCAATCTTGCCGAAAAGGTGTGGCTTTGGCGCCAGCGCCGAAGCCAGTTCGACAACTTGCGTCTGCGTAAGTGGTTCCGACAAAAGCAAAGAATCGACGTCGGGCTCTACAGCTACGGCTGTTTCGACCAGTGGCGGATGCCGGGTCCGCTGATCATCGGGCGCTACTGCTCGATCGCCAACACCGTCCGCTCGGCGCCGATCAACCATCCCTTCGAGGCGCTGACCACCCATCCGGTGCTGTACGAGGCGCGGTTCGGCGTGGTCCCCCGCGACATCGCGTACGACGATCCGCAAGTGATCGAGGACGATGTCTGGATCGGCCACAACGCGATCATCCTGCCCTCGTGCCGCCGGGTAGGGCGCGGCAGCATCATCGGCGCCGGCGCCATCGTCACTCGCGACGTCGCGCCCTACACGATCGTCGCAGGCAATCCCGCGCGCGTATTGCGCCAGCGCTTCGAGCCTGCGCTGATCGAGGCGATCGAGGCGAGCCGGTGGTGGGAGCTCGATCCGCCGGCGCTGGCGAGGCTCGCGGCCGAGGACGACAGCGTGCTGCACCATCCGACCGTGGCGAACATCGAGGCCCGCTTTGCGAAGGTCCGGCATTGATGCCCCCGCGCGCCTCGGTCATCGTCCCGCATTACAACGACCTCGACGGGCTCGACCGTTGCCTCGCCGCATTGTCCCGGCAGACGCTGCCGCGGGACGACTACGAAATCGTCGTGGCCGATAACGACAGCCCGGTGCCCGCGGCTGAACTGAAGCGCGTCATCGCGGATCGCGCCCGGCTAGTGACCGCCTACGAGCGCGGCGCGGGTCCGGCGCGCAACACGGGCGTGCAGGCAAGCGAAGCGCCGCTGCTTGCCTTCACCGACGCCGATTGCATCCCCGAACCGGACTGGCTCGAAGCGGGCCTGCGCGGCCTCGACCGGCTCGATGTCGTCGGCGGCCGGGTCCGCGTGGCGACGACGCCCGGGCGCGAACTTACCGGCGCCGAGGGGTTCGAACTGGTCTTCGCCTTCGACAATCGCGCCTACGTCGAAACCAAGGGTTTCACCGTCACCGCCAACATGTTTTGCCGGCGCGCAACGTTCGACACCGTCGGCGCCTTCCGCAACGGCGTCCCCGAGGACGCCGACTGGGGCCACCGCGCGGTGCGGCATGGCTTCAGCATCGGCTATGTGGCCGAGGCGTGCGTGTGGCACCCGGCGCGGGCGGACTGGACGCAGTTGCAGCGCAAGTGGGAGCGGCTCAACCGCGAGGCCTATGCGGCGACCGAAGGCCGCAAGTGGCGGCTTCTCAACTGGCGGCTGCGCGCGCTCGCGCTTCCCGCATCGGTGCTTTTCCATGCGCCGCGCGTGCTGGGGCACGACGCCCTGCCCGACTGGCGGGCGCGGATGGTGACGCTGGCGGCGCTGGCGCGGATCCGGCTGTGGCGGATGAAACACGCGCTGCAACTGGCGTCGGACGGCGCAGTCGCGTGAGCATGGCGCAAGACGACGAGCTGATCAGCGTGATCGTCCCGGCCTACAACGCCGAGACGACCCTGATCGAGACGCTGCGCAGCATTTCGGCGCAAAGCCATGCCGCGATCGAAGTGCTGGTGATCGACGATGGATCGAGCGACCGCACGGCCGAGCTCGCCGAGCGCTATGCGCGCGAGTACGACCAACGGGTTCGCACGGTCCGGCAGGACAATGCAGGCGTCGCGGCGGCGCGCAACAAGGGCGCGGCGCTGGCGCGATCCGACCTCCTCGCCTTCGTCGACGCCGACGATCTCTGGGCCCCGGACAAGCTGGCGCGCCAGCGCGCGGTGCTGGAGGCCGCGGGGCCCCAGGCGGGGCTTTGCTACACCTGGTACGCGATGATCGATGCCGAGAGCCGCATCTTCTATTGCGAGGACTTCGTCGAGCGGTCGGGCTGGTTGCTCGACGCGCTGCTGATCACCAACTTCATCGGCAACGGCAGCTCCGCGCTGGTGCGCCGCGCGGCATTCGAGGCCGCGCGCGGGTTCGATCCCGCCCTGCGCGCGGCCGGCGCGCAAGGCTGCGAGGACATCCTGTTCTATTGCCGCGTCGCCGAGCATTACGCCATCGTCGTCGTCCCGGACTACCTTGTCGGCTATCGCCAGTATCGCGAGAGCATGTCGGGCGATCTTGCCGCGATGCTGCGCTCGTGGCTGCTGGTGGTCGACGAGATGCGTGCCCGCCATCCCGGCAAGGAGCGCCTGCTGCGCGAGGGCGTGCGGCGCTATGGCCGCTGGCTGGTGCGACGCGCGATTCACTGGCGCAGGCCGGTTGTCCTTACCCGCATCCTCGCACGTCTCGCCCTCGCCTACCCGGCCATCGGCGCAAGACTGGCGCTGGTGGAAGCGCCGCGGACCTTCTACGACCGGGTTCGTCCCGCCGCAGATGCCGCCGCCGCTGAAGGCCGGCCCGCACCGCGCGCACGCTTTGCGATCGGCGCGGACTACCTAGCGGCGAGCACACCTGCATGACCCGCGCAACCGCAGCGAGCGCAGTGTCGCCCTCCTCCCCTTCGACGCGAAGCCTGCAGCAGCGCCTTGACCTGCTGGTCCAGCTCGTGCTGCGCGATCTGAAGGTGCGCTACCAGCGTTCGTTGATCGGGATCGGCTGGTCGCTGCTCAAGCCGCTGAGCCAGTTGATCGTGTTCTCGATCGTGTTCACCCGCGTGCTGCCGCTCAACATCGAGAACTACACGACCTTCGTGTTCACCGGGGTGCTGGCGTGGACCTGGTTCAGCGGGTCGATGACGGCAGCGGTGGGATCGGTCACCGCGAACAAGACGCTGGCAATGCGGCCCGGATTCCCATCAGTGCTGCTGCCGACCCTGGTGGTGGCGAGCCAGGGCATCCATTTCGTGCTGGCGCTGCCGCTGCTGCTGCTGTGCGCGGCGATCGACACAGGCTCGCTCGCGCTTGTGCCGCTGCTGGCGCTGCCGTTGGTGGTCGCGCTCCAGGCGCTGCTGACGCTGGGGATCGCCTACCTGCTGGCAGCGCTTCACGTCTATTTCCGCGATGCCGAGCACCTGACCGGGATCGCGATGATGCTGGGCTTCTACGTCACGCCCGTGTTCTACCGCCCGATCCCGGCGGGAGCCGACCTCGAGTTGCTGACCACGGCCAATCCGCTCGCCTGGCTGCTGCGCTGCTATCGCGAGGTGCTGGTATCACACCACCTGCCGCCCGCGATGACCATGGCCGAACTGCTTGCGGTCAGCGTGCTCGCATTCGGGATCGGCCTCGCCGTCTTCCGCCGCGCGGCGCTGCGCTTCGACGAGGCGCTGTGATGCGCGGTGCGATTACCGTCTCGAACCTCGGCAAGCGCTACCGCAAGCACGATCGCGGTCGCCCGAGTTCGCTCAAGGGGCGGATCCTCTCGGGCTACAAGCAGCAGGCGCAGAGCGCGTTCTGGGGCGTACGCCATGTGACGTTCTCGGTCCCGCCGGGGCGGGCCGTGGGGATCGTCGGCACCAACGGCGCGGGCAAATCGACCTTGCTGCGCCTGATCGGTGGGGTCGGCCTGCCCGACGAAGGCAGCGTGACGATCGAGGGTCGCATCGGCGCCCTGCTCGAGATCGACGCGGGCCTGACCGAGGACCTGACCGGCCGGGAGAACGTCCGTCTGCTTGGGGTCATTGCCGGCCTGCTGCGCAGCGAGATCGACGAACGGATGGACGCGATCATCGCCTTTTCCGAACTCGCCACCTTCATCGACGAGCCGGTTCGCACCTACAGCACCGGGATGCGCATGCGGCTGGCGTTCTCGGTCGCGATCCACACCGGCCCCGACGTGTTGCTGGTCGACGAAGTTCTCGCCGTCGGTGACCAGGCCTTCCAGCGCAAATGCATCGCGCGCATCCGCGAGATGCAGGCAGGGGGCTGCACCATCCTGTTGGTCTCGCACGACGAAGCCCAGATCCGCACGATCTGCAGCGATGTCCTGTTCATGCGCGAGGGACGCGTGCTGGCCTATGGTCCGCTCGACGCGACGATGGCGCGGTACAGCCAGACGCAGGCGCCCGACGCCCCGACTGCCCCGGCACACGGCGGCGAAGAGCGTGGCGCGCGCGGGCCGATCGCGCTGGAGAGGATTGCCGTGCACGACGACCGGGGCCGCCCGGTCGCCACGATCGCCAGCGGCGAAGCGGTGATGCTCCATGCACAGGTCCGGCAAAACGGGCTGGCGCTCGGCCCGATCGTCGGCTTCGCGATCCACGATGCGCAGGGCACGGTGTGCCTGCAGACCAACACTGCGCTCGGCGGCGTCTCGCTGGGGGCCTTCGAGAACCTCGCGGTATCGCTGCGGATGGAACGGCTCGACCTAGCGCCCGGCGCCTACACCGTTTCGGCCGGACTCTATTCGGGCGACTGGCAGACGATCTTCGATTTCGTCAACGAGGCCGCCCGCTTCGATGTGGTCGGTGCGCAAGTCGAGGCCGGAGTCGTCGCACCGCCGATGACGTGGAGGACCGGGGCGCCCGCCGACCAGCAGCACGCTGCAGGGACAGAGGCCGCGGAATGAGCTACGCGGTGCTCGAGCTCGATCTTGCCGATCTGCCCGATCGTCTCGACGTCGATCCGCGCCACGACGGGGCTGCGATCCTGCTGCGGGTCGCCGGCAGGATCGCTGGTCAGGCCATCCTGGGACTTCCGCTTGGTGACGCCGACGCGCCCTTGCGGGATGTGCTGCTGGCGCACGCCGATTGCACCGCCTGGGAGTCCTGGCTGGCCTGGCGCCTGGGCGTTCCCGACGACAGCCCGCCGCGCGGCGCGCCGGTCACCGGAACGATCGCGATCTGCACCCGCGACCGGCCCGACGACCTCGCCACCTGTCTCGAAGGGTTGATGCAGATGGCAGGCGAGGCGCCGATCCTGGTGATCGACAACGCACCGCGGACGGACGAGAGCCGCGCGGTGGTCGCGCGTCATCCGGCAGTCCGCTACGTCGTCGAACCGCGCCCCGGCCTCGACAATGCGCGCAACCGCGCCTTTGCCGAGACCTCGACCGACGTGGTCGCGTTCATCGACGACGATGCGCGCCCGGATCGGCACTGGTTCGCGCAGCTTCTCGCCGGCTTTGCCGACTCGACGGTGCTTGCGGTGACCGGGCTCACCCTGGCGAGCGAGCTCGAGACCGAGGCGCAGATCGCCTTCCAGCGCATCGGCGGCCTGTCGCGCGGCTTCCGCCGCCGCGAATTCGACGCCGGTTCGTGCGATCCCTTCTTCGCCTGGGAAGCGGGCGTGGGCGCGAACATGGCCGTGCGGCGCAGCGCGCTCGACCTCGTCGGTCCGTTCGATCCCGCACTCGATGCGGGCTCCGCATCGCTGGCCGGGGGGGACTTCGACCTGTTCCGGCGGATCATCGGGCACGGCTATCGCATCGTCTACGACCCGCAGGCGCTCAACTGGCACCGTCACCGGCGCACGCTCGACGAATTGGCGCACCAGGTCTTTTCCTACGAAGCAGGCGCGTTCGCGATCGTCACCAAGACGCTGCTGAAGGAGCGCAACCCCAGCGCCGCGACTTTCGCCGCGCGCTGGTTGCGCCACCACTTCGCGGCGCGCCTGCGGGAGCGGCGCGCCCCGGCGCTGCCCGAACGCGAGGTCGATTATACGCGGCTGCAGGGGCGCGGCGCGGCGAGCGGGCCGGGGCGATACCTGCGCGCGCTGCGGCAGGTGCGCCATGGCTGACCCCGCGATCAGCATCGTCGTCCCTTCGCACAACCGGCGCGACCTGCTGGCGGCGTTGTTCGCGGCGCTTGCGGCGCAGGCGCCGGGCACGCCGGCGTTCGAGGTGATCGTGGTCGCCGACGGGTGCCGCGACGACACCGTCGCCTGGCTCGGCGCGCAGCGCGAGGATTTCGTACACAGGGTGATCGAAACGCCGGGGCGCGGTCCCGCCTTCGCCCGCAATCGCGGCGCCGAACTGGCCCGCGGCGCGATCCTGCTGTTCCTCGACGACGACGTGATGCCTTCGCCGGGGCTCGTCAGCGCCCATGCCGCGATGCACCGGCGGGAGGCCGGGACCGCGGTGATCGGCCCCTATCCCCCGTGGCCGCACCCCGGCGAGGACATCTTCCGGGCGCGCATCCGCGCGAGCTGGCTCGAGCACTTCGCCGCGCTGCGCCGTCCCGGACACCGTTTCGGCTTCCGAGACCTGCTGACCGGAAACCTTTCGATCGCGCGCAGCCTTTGGCGCGAGATGGGCGGGCTCGACGAGGCCTTCGCAAGGGCGCGCGAGGATCACGAACTGGGCGTGCGGCTGATCCGCGAGGGCGTGCCGATCCGCTACTGCGACGAGGCCTTCGCCTGGCACCACGAACACCTGACCTCGAGCCTGCGCCGCGCGTTCCAGCGCGCCAGCGACGAAGGGCGCTCGGACGCGCTGCTTGCGCTCAAGCACCCGCACCTGCGGCGGTCGCTGCCGGTAACGCGCACCGCGATGGTCCCGCGCCGCCGCATCACCCGGACGCTGTTGCTGGGGCGCAAGGGCGCCGTCGCGCTGCGGCTCAACCCGGTCGCCATCGCCGCGCTGCGCGCGCTCGAGAAGGTCGGGTCGCGGCAGAGGCACCGGCGGCTGTTCAATGCGCTGCACAGCCTCTCGTACCATCGCGCGGCGGGCGAGGTGCTGGGCGGACACTGGTGGAAGATCTTCCCCGACGAGGCCCCGACCGAACCGGGCCTGCGGATCGACCTGCAGCAAGGCCTCGCTGCTGCCGAAGCCGCGCTGGACCGGGCTCGCCCGGCGAGCGTGCTGGTTACGTGCGGCGACGCCGAGATCGCCCGGCTGCCTGACGTGCCGGGCTACGAACCGTGGGCGGGACGCCATCTGCGCCAGGCGCTGCTCGAGCGCGCAAAGCCCGCGCGCCTTCTCGAAGCGCTCGACGGTCGGGATGCGACAACGCTGCCGAAGCTGCTCGAGCCGGCAGCGCCCAGCTTCTTCCACACCGCGGGCTTCAACGCCTTCGTCCACGAAAACGCGCTGCAGTGGGCGCGCGCCAGGAACCGGACATGACGATCGCACGACTCCCCGAAGCCGCCCTCGCGCCCAGCTCGCCGATTGCGGTGTGCATCGTGGCGTTTCGCGACAGCGCGATCGTTGCCCAGTGCCTCGCAAGCCTCGAACGTTCGTCCTTCGCCGACTTCGAAGTGGTGATCTGCGAAAACGGCGGCCCCGAAGCCTTTGCCCGGCTGGAGGCGGCACTTCCGGCGCGCCTTCCCGGCGGCCAGGGCGTGACCTGCCTGATGGCGCCGGGCAATCTCGGATATGCGGGCGGCGTGAACTTCGCGATCCGGGCGCGTCCGGGGGCCCGGGCCTGGTTCGTGCTCAACCCCGATGCAACCGTGGCGCCCGACGCGCTGGGCGAACTCGTGGCGCGGCTCGAGCGGGGCGACTGCGACGCTGTCGGCGGCGTGCTGCATTACCCCTCGGGCAAGGTCCAGGCCTATGGCGGCCGCTGGCGCGGCTGGCTCGCCCGCGCAGAATCGATCGGCCAGGGCCGGTCGGTCGAGGAGATCGCCGACGAAGCCGGGGTCGAGCGCGAGATGAACTACCTGCTCGGCGCCGCGATGCTGATCGACCGCTCGTTCGTGGCCCGGGCGGGGCTGATGCAGGAGGACTATTTCCTCTACGCCGAGGAGATCGAATGGTGCCTGCGCGCGCTCCGGTCGGGCGCGCGGCTGGGCTTTGCGCCGAGCGCGCGGATCTGCCACGGCCAAGGCGCGACCACCGGTTCGGCCGACCCGATCCGCAGCAGGCCGAAGCTGCCGATCTTCCTCGACGAGCGGAACAAGCTGCTGGTGGTCCGCGACACGACGCCCGCGCGCCTGCCGGTGGCAATTCCGCTGGCCGCCGCGCTCGCGTTCCTGCGGTTTGCGCGACGCGGCGCGCGCCGACAGTTCGCGTACGCGCTGCAAGGTTGGTGGGACGGCGCGCGCAATCGGCGCGGCGTGCCGGCTTGGCTGCGCTAGCCCCGAGGCGGCCTAAAAGCGCAGGCTGGCGGTCAGGCCGACCTGGACCGCATCGTAATCGAGCGCGGCGAGGTCGGAGCGGCGACGCTGGCCCTGGACATAGCCGGCGAAGTTCAGCCGCTGCGATTTCTCGAAGCCGAGCGCCAGCCCGAGCTGATCGGTGCGGTCGTTCGCGGCAAGCGGAAAGCCCGCGCTCTGGACTTGCGCGAAGTCGCGCTCGCGGCGCAGGGCGGTGAAGGTGAGCCGGGTTCGCGCGGTCAGCGCCCGTTCCACCTTGCCGCTGTAGATCGTCGTGCGCGCGAAGTCCGAGCGGAAGCCGGCCGAGACGTCGATCGAACGGGCGGTCGCCACGGAAACGCGCGTGCTGCCGCCCACCCGCAATTGCGCGGCGATGTTCCAATTGAGACCGTCGAAGCGCGACAGATCGCGGCCCGGAACCGAGACCCTGGTATAGGTGACCTGGCCCTGGACCTGCAGCCTTGCCCCGAGCCGGCGGTCGAGCTTGGCGCCGATGTAGGAATAATGGAACCGGTCGGTCGCGGCGAACAGCGGGTCGCTGGCGCGATCGGTATAGTTGAAATCGGTGCGCCCCGCGAACACGCCGATCCGGCCGAAGGCAGGGCTCGCATAGGCAACCCCGCCCCCGTAATCGAACACGTTGGCGTTGTTGAACTTGCGCACCTCGGCGCTGTTGCGCAGCTGTCGGTAATTTGCGTAGGCGTTCGGCTCGATTCCGACCGCCGCACCACAGCTGATTGTGCCGCCGACCCGCCATTGCGTCTCGGTATTGACGATGGTCCCCTCGCCTCCGTCGATCAGCGTCCCGTCGTCGTTGAGGATCTGGAGGTCGCCGAGGTCGGTCTGCCGGCGGGCGATGCCGGCATTGAGACCGACGTCGCAGATCGCGATGCGGCGTTGCGCGGTGGCGTTAAGGTCGATCCGTTCGCGGTTGAGCCGCGAATTGCGCAAATAGAAATTGTAGCCGACCGAGCCAGCCAATGTGAATGTCGCCGCAGATGTGGGGGCGACGATGTCGGCATTGATCGATGGCGAAAGGACGAAGTCCGACTTGTCGAGGTTGCGCCGCTCGGTCACCGCATCCGAGGCGCGCGCGACGTTGCTGTCGTAATGGGCATCGACCGCGCCGGCGATGTGAAGGCGCGGCGCCGGCCGGTCGAACGTCAGCCCGGAAGGGTCGAAGGCAAGAGCCGAAGGATCGAGCGTTTGCGCAAAAGCGCCCGGTGCAGCGCCCAGCGCGAGCAGCAACGACAAGGCGCGCACGCCGCGATGCGACACTCCAATGGTCCTGCCTGCAATCATCCGTGCCCCCTTTTCTCGCAAGATCCGGTCCGCCCCGCCTAGCTGCGCGCCGATTTGCGGGCCAGCCGGCGAAGCGTGCCGAAGAACGCGCGCAACCGCTCTCCGAGCGGGGCCTGCCGCGCCGCCTCGGCAACGCGCGTGCCGCGCATCTCGGGGACAGGGCGACCGAGCACCTTGCACGCCGCGACGCGATAGCGGATCGCGCGCTTGCGGCGGGCCTGGAACGGCTGCATCGCCTCAATTGCTGAAACATCAATGGGTTCCGCGACCACGGCGGCCGCACGAAGCGCATCTTCAAGGAAGGCCTGCCCGCGCTCGGTGCGCGCCTGGATCAGGCTTCGGCCATCCTGCTCGTCGAACGTGGGATAGCCGTCCGCATCGCCGAACCACGCATCGGCGCACGCGATATCGGCGCTCGCCCCCACAGCGTCGGGGCAGATCTTGCAGCGGAACTGCACTTCGCGGCTGAGGTGCTCGCCCCAGGACTGCGCGTATGTCATCGTCCGTTCCTCGCCGCGGGAGGTCACCGCGCGGGCAAGTCCTGGCCAGCCGTTGCCGCGGTAGCGGAAACCAGTCACTTCGGTGAGCGAAACCCCCATCGCGGCAACGACGCCGACGGCCCCGCGCCGGCTGGGCAACCCGCCGCAATAGAAGGAGAGAATCAGCGGGACCCGTGCCGCCACCCGGGGGTCATGAAGCGCAAGGCGGCGCAGCGCCGAGACATCGCACGGCTTCCCGACGAAGGCGAAGCGCCGCCCCGCGGCGAGCGCGCCATCGATCGCCGCGAGCGGCGAGGACGGGGCATAGCGCGACCCGCTGCCCGCCTCGACCTCTGCCCCCGTGCGCGACCAGCGCATCCGGTTGCCGAGCGGGTCGTCCGGGTCCGGCTCGACATGGAGGACCGCTTCGACCAGGCCCGATGCCAGCGCGTGGGCGAGCAACCCCGACAGCGCCCCGCCCGATGCGCCGGCAAAACGGAGGACCGGATCGGTCGCGTGACCGACAGAAGTCGAGAGCGCGGGGCCCCACAGCGGATCGGGCCCCCTCGCCGCACCCGGCACGTCCGTGTCCCACGACGCGACGGCGAGCCCCGGGCAGGCCTCGGCGACAAGCGTTTCCATCGTCGGGGAGAGCGGGCGCGACTGGACCGGGCGTGCAAAGCCCGGATCGCGCATCGTCATCGCCACCGCGCCCCGGGAGATCCCCGCACAGAGGCCACAGCCCGAGCAAAGATTACCGTCTGCTACGCGCTGCAGGGCAGGCGACGCGAACGCCTTCATGCCTTCGCCGCCACTGCGCGGGCAAAGACCTCGCGCAGACCCGCGCGGTAGGTGTCCATCAGCGGTCGCACCTTTGCTCGCGCCTGTTCGACGTCGCGCGCCAGCTGGTCGCGGCGGTCGATGGCGTCGAGGACATGCTGGACCGCGCGCGGCGCATCGTAACCCGTTTCAGGCAGGCGCACATCGTATCCGAGCAGTCCGAACAGCCCGCTGAACTTGCGGCTATAGGCCACCGGCACGACCGGCGTCCCCGACGAAAGCGCCCCAATGCAGGCGTGCATCCGCGCGGCAACGAGCACATCTAGCCCGGAAATGAAGCTCTTGGCCTGCGACGGACCGGCGAAATCGGGCACGCGCTCGGCCCCCGGAAATTCCGTGGCGAGGCGGTCGGCAAGGCGGGAATCGTCATCGCGCGGGTCGCGTGCACTGATTGCATGGGCGATAAGGAACACATCGACATCGGGACGCGCGCAGAGTTCGCCGAGCAGCGCCCGGGTCATTGCGGCATAGTCGTAGGACAGGCCGAAGCGGTTGGTTCCCGCCTCCGCCTCGTGGAACAGCAGGCCCGAGGCATTGACTCCGACGCGGACGCGCCGTCCGCCGCGGGCGACCGAATGGTCCTCGTAGGGCAGTTCGAACGCCACATCGACCGCAAGCCTCACGTCGGCGCGCGGTGTCATCGCGCGCGCAACGTCTGCCGAGCGCCGGTCGCGGGCGAAGACGATCGCGCTGCGCTGCATAGCGCTTGCCGCGAGCGCACGGTAGACGGGCTTCTCGAACGGGCCGATGGTCTGCGGCGAGAGCACGAGCGGGACGTCGCGCCACGACGTCATCATCTTGGTCAGCCAGAGGAAGGCGAAGCGCCGGGGCCCATAGATGTCGGCAAAGCTGTCGCCTGCCCCGATGTCGAGCATGCAGTCGAGCGCGCGCACCGATGCGAGGAACCCGTCACGCGCTAATAGGGTGCGTCGGTTGATCGCGAAGACTTCGGTATCCGGAAGGTCGAGGGTCTGGGCATCGCCGCCGATCGGGGCATAGACCACGAACCGCGGGGCGAGACCGAGTTCGAGCGCCGCCTCGCGCGCAAGAGCGTGATTGGCGACGGTAAGCGCGCCGATCCCGAGATTGCCAGAGTCGAGCGAATGCCAGGCGAGCCCGATGCGGATCGGCCGCGCGGCACGCGGCGCAGGCCTTGGATGCGGCATGGCTTCGACGCGCGCAGCGACCGGAGCCAAGGTCGGCGAGTTGGGCAAGACGGCACTCCCGGGAAAGACAGACGAGCCTGCAGACAGCCCCCACAGGGCCGCATAACTCGTTGTTCTGGCTTATGTTCCCGGGCCGATGCCGAAACCGCGCACAGGGGTCGGGCATCGGCGGGCGCCTGTTGGCCGCCCGCCGATGCCCGCATGGGGTCAGAGGATGAAGAACGATGCGTCGATGCTCGTCACATCGTGGAGAATGATGGTAAAGTCGGCCACCTTGTCACCGTTGACGTCGCCCATCACCTTGGCGTCCGTCCCCGAAACGACGTAGCGCAATTCACCCGCATGGCCGGTGAAGGCGCGGGTGCCGATGAACTTGAACGGATCGTCGGCGGTGGTCTTGGTATTGGCGTCGATCAGCGAGAGGCTGATCCTGTCGCCCTCGGCCGCGTTGAAATCGTTGATCACCGATACGAACCCGATCGCGTCCTTGCGGAACAGGAACTGGTCGGCGCCGCCCTCGCCCCACATCAGGTTGTTGCCCGCGCCGGCGTCGAGCGTGTCGTTGCCCGCGCCGCCGAAGAACGTGTCGTTGCCGGTGCCGCCGATGAGCGTGTCGTTGCCGTCTCCACCGTACATCGTGTCGTTGCCTGCTCCGCCGGTCAGGCGATCGTTGCCGGCGTCGCCGAACAAGGTGTCGTTGCCGGCCTGGCCGTCGAGCCCGTCGTTGCCGGCGCCGCCGTAGATCGTGTCGATCCCTGCCGAACCGGTGATCTGGTTGTCGAGCGCATTGCCGGTCACGGTAAGACCTTCGGCCGCGAGCTGCAGCTTCTCGACATTGTCGGGGAGCTTGTAGTTGATCGACGTGATGACCGTGTCGGTGCCCTCGCCTGCGAGCTCGACCACCACGTCGCGGCTCGATGCGACGACGTAGGTGTCGTTGCCGAGGCCGCCGACCATGCGGGTGTTCCCGGCACCGCCCGAAAGCCAGTCGTCGCCGGCAAGTCCGTTGAGCACGCTGTCGCCGCTCAGCGGCGCGGCAAGATTGTCGTTCCCCGTGGTGCCGTTGATGTTCACGGCGAGGCTGCCCGTGTCGAGCGAGCCCGAGAGCGATGCGAGGAGGCTCGAGGTGAGCGCGCCACCGCCGAGCGACTGCCACAGCGAATAGAGCGCAGAGCCACCGTCGCTCACCACCGACAGGGCGAGGTTGCCGACCGGCGTCGCGACCTGCTTGCCGTTGACCATGTAGATCTGCGCGCCGTTGCCCGACCATTCGAGGGGATTGTTGACCGAGATCCACGACTTCTGGTCGGCATAGCCCGCAACGATGTTGTTGGTGATCTTGAGGTTGCTGGCATTGCTGACCGCGATGCCGTTGTAGAGCCCGCCGATGATCTCGTTGCCGCTGATGACGACGTTCGTGAACGGCAGCTTGGTCGATTCATCGCGCATGAAGATCCCCTGCATCGGGGTTCCGTTGCCGCGCATCACCAGGTTGTTGGTGATCGTGATGTTGCTGGCGACCGCGGTCGTGTTGGTCGTCCAGAACTGGATCGCGTCGGGGTGGTCGCCGGCTGCCGGGAAGAAGTCGGTGAACTTGTTGCCGGTGATCAGGATGTCCGAGTTGCCGCCGCCGCGCACGCCGTCGGTGCGAATATCGCGGAAGGTGTTGTTGGCGATCGTCACGCCCTTGTTGTCTAGCATGTTGATGCCGTAGCGGACATGCGAGACCGACGAATTGCGCACGGTCACGTCGGTGCTCGAGCGGATCATGAAGGGATTGGCGGTGTACCCGGCATCGCCTTCCTGTCCGACGAGCTTGATGTTGTCGAATACGATTTTCGACGAATCCTTGACCTGGAAATCGTAGTCGGTCGTGGCGTCGACATCCTTGAGCACCACGCCCGAGAAGGTCAGCCCCGAACTCTGCGTAACCTTGAGTCCGAGCAGTTCGGCAGGGTTCGCGGCGTCGGCAGAAGCGACCTTGACTCCGCCCGAGCCGAAGTTGAAGCCGAGCAGGCTGACGGCGGAGTACGTTCCAGAGGCAAGGTACACCGTGTCGCCTGCCTGCGCCGCGCGCAAGGCAGTGGTCAGCGCCGAGGCGCTGTTTACCTGAAAGTCCGTCATCGAAGATAATCCCGTCCAATCGCGCCGGCCCCCAGCGCCGGCGTCGCCCCGAATTTAAGTGCATGATATAACAGTGAAATTTAGAACCTTAGTTAGGCGTCCTTAACCTTCGGCGCCGGCCCTCTAGGCGCAGGCCGCAGGGAACGGGGGTTCGTGGCGACGGGTCGTGCGATTTTTTGCATATCCTGAATTTATGCAACGTTATTAGGTTCTTATGCAGGAACCAGACCGACCCGGCGGCGTTGGCGGACGAGGTCGGGGCATGCACCCGGCCGGATTCCTGCGAATCGATCGGACCACGCGTGAAGACACTGCTCGCTACCGCCTCCCTTCTGCTGGGCGCCGCGCCCGCCCACGCGCAAACGGCCCTGCCGTCGCCGCTCGCACCACCTGCACCGATTGCCGCTGCAAACGGCCAGGCAAGCACCCAGGCCAGCCCTGTCGCCAGCGCTGCTGCCGAGGCAGCGCCGACGCAGGGCTACGTGCTTGGGGCGGGCGACACGATCGAGATTTCGGTGCTCGGGACCGACACCTTCAATGTCCGGACCCAGGTCCAGCAGGACGGCACCATCGCGCTCCCGCTGATCGATACGGTGACGGCCGCCGGGAAAACCGCGCAGCAGCTGCGTAACGAAATCGCAGGGAAACTGCGCAGTGGCGGGTACTTTGCCCGACCGGCGGTCAACCTTACCGTCACCAGCCCGGTCAGCCGCACGGCCACGATCCTCGGCCAGGTCCGCACTCCCGGCGTGGTCATTCTCGATCGCCCTTATCGGCTCTCGGAAGTGGTGGCGCGGGTCGGTGGCCTCAAGGACCAGGCGATCGACGCAATCACGCTGACGCACCGCGATGGATCGTCGCAGAAGGTCTCGCTGCGCCAGATCGCCACCAGCGGTCCAGAGGCCGACCCCGTGCTGGTCGACGGCGACAAGGTCTTCGTCGCGCCGCCGGAGACGTTCTACATCTACGGTCAGGTCAATGCGCCGGGCGCCTATCCGATCGTCGAGGGCATGACCGTACGCATGGCGCTCGCGCGGGGCGGCGGGCTGACGGCGCTGGGCAGCCAGAACAAGGTCAAGCTGATCCGTAACGACCGTGAACTGAAGGTTCGCCTGTCCGAACCTCTCCTGGCCGGCGACGTGATCGACGTCGGCGAACGTTTCTTCTGAGGAGTGCGCCGGTGAGCCTCGTCCAGATTTGGCGCATGCTGCGAGCGCGCCGGACCGTCATCGCAGCCCTGCTCGTGGCCGGGGGCCTGCTCGGCGCGATCGTCTCGCAAGTCCGTCCCGATCACTATACCGCGCGTACCCGGATGGTGATGAAGGCGACGGAGCCCGATCCGGTGACGGGCGAGGCCGTGCCGGTGCGCAACATCCAGGCCTATGCACAGACGATGGCCGAGCTCGTCCACGACGACAACGTCGCGGCGAGCGCGGCCGAAAAGCTCGGCTGGCAAAACGATGCTGCGATGCAGGCCGCTTATCGCGCCGATCCTTCGGCAAGCTTCCCGATCTGGCTCGGCCGCTTCGTCTCGGCCAACACCGAAGGCAAGATGCTGGCCAACAGCAACATCTTCGAGATCAGTTTCACCGCCAACGATCCGCAAACCGCGCGACTCGGCGCCAATGCGGTGCGTGCCGCGTTCATCGAACGGACCGCGGCCACGCGGCGCGAGGAAGCGCAGCGCAATGCGCAATGGTTCGGACGGCAGTCCGACGATCTCAAGCGCCGCCTCGCCGATGCCGAGCAACGCAAGGCACAGTTCGAGCGCGCGAACAACGTCGTGCTGCAGGACGACAACCAGGACACGGAGTCGGCCAAGCTCAAGGCGCTCGCGGCGAGTCCGCCGCCTGCTTCCCCCGCCGTCGCCTCCGCGCCCGTCGCCGCCGCCCCCTCGTCGGGCCAGCTCGCCGCGGTGGACGCACAGATCGCCAGCCTCCAGCAGACCCTCGGGCCAAATCACCCGCAGATGGTCGCACTGCAGCGCCAACGCGCCGCGCTCGCCGCCGCGGTGGGCCGCGAAACCGCCGCTGCGCGTCCGGGCGCAGTGCAGCAGGGGCCGTCGCTCCAGGCAATGCTCGACGCACAAACCCGCAAGGTGCTCGCCTCTCGCGGGCTGGTGGGCCAGGCGCAGATGCTCGCCGGCGAAGTCAGCGTGCTGCGCGACCAGTTGACCAAGACTCGGCAGAAGGCCGCAGACTTCCAGCTCGAGGCGCAGACCACCGAGACGCGGATCGAACCGCTCGGCGAAGCGGTCACCCCGATGTCGCCGGATTCGCCGGGGACCTGGCTGTTCATCCTGATCGGCCTGATCCTGGGCGGCGGACTCGGGCTCGCGATCGGACTGGGGCTGGAGATGATTTACCGGCGAATTCGCGGTGAGGAGGATCTTGCGATCGACGGGGTGCCGCTGCTTGGCAGCATGGTCGAACGACGCAACGACGAAGGCGCCGACGAGCGACTGTTCAAACGCCTCGGCCTCAACCAGCCACAACCGGAGCCGGCCACATGAACGCCCAGATTGCCACAGCACTTCATCCGCCTTCGGTCGCAGGCGACCAGGCACCGGCGCAGCGTTTCTATTTCTCGAGTTCGCTGGTGAGCCTGGCCGGCGAGGACACGCCGGCAATGCAGGCTTTCGCCTCGCTTCGCGCCAACCTCCTGTCCGGACACTTCCGCGTCGGCCGGCGTTCGCTCGCGGTTTGCTCGCCCACCGGCGATGCAGGTTCCACCTTCGTCGCGGCCAACGCGGCCTTCGCCATCGCGCAGACCGGGATCAAGACGCTGCTGATCGATGCCAACCTGGCGAGCCCCGGGCTCGAGAAGTACGTGATGCCGCCCGAGCCGGGCCTCGGATTGCGCCAGATGCTCCGCAGTGGCGACATGCCCGTCGACTACGTCTGCTCCGACGTCGTGCCCAACCTCTCGATCCTGTTTGCGGGTGGCGGCGGCCCGAATGCGTCGGAGCTGATTGCCGGGCGCGAGTTCAAGGCCGTGCTCGACGAGCTGGTGCGGGACCACGAGTTCACGATCATCGACACGCCGCCGGGCAAGCGTTCGCCCGATGCGATCCGGATTGCCACGGCGGTCCGCTACGCGCTCGTCGTCGCGCGGCGCGACGTCAGCTACCTCGCCGACGTGCAGGATCTCGTCACCGATCTTGAAGCGGCGCAGACCAATGTCGTCGGTACCTTCCTGACCGACTTCTGACGCACTTCTGGCATCGCGAGCGCGCGACCGACCGGATCATCCGGGGGCGCGCTCCGCGATCGTTACTCCGGGACCGCTGCCTTGAGCAGCGGGGCCTCGCGCGACTGATCGAGTGCGGCGCGCATCCAGAGGTAGACCGGCAGCCCGTCCTCGACGAAGGCCCCCTCGCCTTCTCCACGGCGCACCAGGCCGCGGCCCAGCGAAAGTTCGTCGAGCGCGCGCGCCTCGTCGGCGTCGGAGAGCGAAAAGATCCCGCCGCTTTCGAGGCTGCGGCGGGCAAGGTCGACCAGTAGCGGGCCTTCCTTGCTTTCCGAAGCGCTGCGCGCGAGGCGCAGCAGCGCCGGATTGAGCCGCAATTCGATTTCGCCGACCGCCTGCTCGACTGCGGCGTCGATGTCCGCGAGAGTGATGGTCTTGCGCCGCGCCTCGAGCGCGAGGAGCGAGGCGTGGTGCGCCAGCAGGCTGGCGATGTAGGGGAGCCCGAGCGCGAGCGCGACGATGCGTTCGCGCGCTTCGTCGGCGAAGCGCAAGCCGCTGCGGTCCGCGCCCCGACCGACGAGCTCGCGGACTTCGGCGGCTTCCATGTTTGGAACGCGGATGGGCAGGATGTTGCGGCGGATCGACGGAATGTGCTCGACGATCTCGTCGATGTTCTGCGCTACGCCGGCGATGACCAGTTGCACCGGGGCTGCCCGGTCGGAAAGGTTCTTGATGAGCTCGGCAACCAGCCGGCGCACGTTGCCGTCCTCGACGCGGTCGAACTCGTCGAGGATGACGAGGACCTGCGTGCCAGAGATCCTCGTGAAGGCCTCGCTCAGCAGCGGCACGGTGATCGGTTCGTCCTGGTAGAGATCGGCGAAGGATAACCCCTCCTCGACCTCGCTCGCCACTGGATCGTAGTCCTGGTGGAACAGCAGCGGAATGTCCGAAAGGACAGCGCCGAACAGTTCGGCGAACGTCACGTTCTGCCCGCACGAGCCGTAATGCACGATATAGCGCGCCTTGCGCGCCATCGCGTTGAGCACGTGCAACGTCGATGTCTTGCCGATCCCGCGCGTGCCGAAGATGATCACGTGCATGTTGCTGTCCTCGACCGCGCTGATGAGCGATCTGAGCAGCCGTGTCCGTCCCGAATAGAGCTCGCTGTCGACGATCGGGCGCGAGGGCGAGAACGCACCGCGCACCTTGCTGCGCATCGCCTCGATCTGGCTGTCGCGCGGGCGGGTCCGGGCCGATGCCTTGCGGAACGTCGGGAGCCTGCTCTGCTCCGGTTCGGGCGCGGCGATTTCGAGGAGCGGCGCACTCTCGCGCTCGGGCAGTTCGCGGGCCGGTTCGCGCGTGCCGAAAAGTCGTGTCAGCCAGCCGCTATGGCGCATGTCGATGCCTTGCATGAGGGGGTCGGAATTTTGCTATCAGAACTTAAGTGACTGTCGTCAAAGGTTCTTTGCAACCAAATCGCGCGTCGCGCGTATTTGTTCCGACCGACGCGCGTTTTGTTCGCCGGGTGCCTTGGCGTGGACCGGAGCGCGGGCACAATCGTGTTTGCCAGACGGAGTTGGACCCGCGCCGATGTCGCCCCTTGCGCACTCGTCCCCCTTCCCTGCGGCCCGATTCCAAACGCCGCGGCTGCTGCTGGCAGGGCTCGCGCTGTCCTTGTCGATCGTCGCAGGCTGCAGCGCGCGCGGAGCGGAAGGGGGCATCGTGCGCGATGCCGATGACCTCCAGCGCGCGATCCGCAAGGCGCAGCCGGGCACGACTATCCGGCTCGGAGGCGGGCTCTACGGTGCGCTCGACCTCGGCAAGCGGAACCCGGTGGCCGGACCCGTATCGATCGTCTCGGCCAGCGCGAACGATCCGGCGGTTTTTTCGAGCATCAAGGCCCGCGGCATCGACGGGCTGACCTTGTCACAGATCCAGGTCGTCGCTCCCGCGCACGATCCGAAGCGGCCCTATCTCGTCGACATCGAAGGCGGTTCCGACATCGTGCTCGATCGCATCGGGGTGCGCGGAGCGGGGGGGGAGGATCGGCTGCGCGAATATGCGCTGTGGCTGCGCAATGTGGCCAGGGTCGAGGTGCGCGACAGCGCGTTCAGCGGCACGCGCTATGGCATCGGCATACTCGATGGCAAGCAGGTAGCGATCACCAACAACGAGCTCTCCGGGATCCAGACCGACGGTATTCGCGGCGGGGGGATCGACGATCTGACCATCAGCGGAAACGTGCTGACCGGTTTTTCCCCGAAGCCGGGCGAGCATCCCGACGGCATCCAGCTCTGGTCGACCAACCAGACGGTGCCCGCCAAGCGGATCACGATCCGCGACAACCTGATAGCGCGTGGCGAAGGCGGCATGACGCAGGGGATCTTCGTTCGTGACACCAACAACGCGCTGCCCTTCGAGGATCTCGTGATCGAGGGAAACCTGATCGTGGGGTCGATGTACAACGGGATCGCGGTGCTAGGGCTCAATCGGGGGCGCATTGCCAACAACCGCGTCGTGCCCTATGGCGACCAGAAGGCGTGGATCCGCGTGGACAAGGCCGCCGATGTCGAGATCCGGGGTAATGCCGCGCCGCAGTTCCTCGCCGACGGCAAGGCCGCGACTTTGCGGGACAATGTCGCCGGGACCCGCCCGGTTGCGAGCGCCGGCGGCGAAGTGCGAGCCTGGCTCGCCAAGCGCGCCTGGCTGAAGGAGCGCGCCGGGCCGCACCTCGCAAGGCTCGTCGCCGAATGACCCGTCCCGCAGGTCCAGCCGAAGGTGCCAGGTGACGGTCGTCCTGGTCAGCCCGTTCGTCGACCCCGAAGCGGTGGGCGAGCCCCGCTGGTGCTATGATCTGGCAAAGGCGATCTCGGCGCGGACCGAAGTCGTGATCGTCGCGCAATCGCCGCACAACCGCGACTTCTCCGTCGGCGATCTGTTCCCCGGCGTCGAGGTGATCGAGCATTCCCCGTGGAACCTCGATTTCCTGCCGTCGCGGATCGATGCGATGGCCAAGCCCAATTTCCTGCGCTTCTATCCCCGCGCGCGGGCCGAGCTGAAGCGGCTGATCGCATCGCGGCGGCTGCGTTGCGCGCACCATTTCGGCCCGCTGGGATTGCGCTTCCCCTCGCCGCTGCACGGACTGGGCTTGCCCTATGTCTTCGGACCGCTTGGCGGAAGTCTTCCGCCCCCGCCCGGCTTCTCCATGCCGCGGAGCAAGCAACCCTGGTTCGTCCGGTTGCGCTCGCTCGATTCCTGGCGGTGGCGCCATGACCCCCTGCTGCGTTCGAGCTACGAGGATGCGGCCTGCCTGGTGGGGGTCGCTCCGTACGTCGCGCAGCAGCTTTCCGACCTCCGGCTGAAACGCTTCGCCAGTCGCTCCGAGGTCTGCGCGCGAACCCAACCCGGGATCGACGAGGCGGTCGCCGAACGTGCGGCGCGCAGTTTGCCGACCTTGCGCCTGCTCAGCGTCAATCGGCTGGTCCCGGGCAAGGGGGTCCAGTTCGCGATCGCGGCGCTGCGCCGCGTAGCGCCGGAGATCGACTGGGCGCTCGACGTGGTCGGCGACGGCCCGATGCGTGCGGATCTCGAGGCGCAGGCGCGCGCGGCCGGGCTTTCCGAAAAGATCAGGTTCCACGGTCACGTGCCACGATCTGCGGTGGACGACTTCTACCGCCGCGCCGACCTGTTCCTGTTCCCCAGCGTCCAGGAGCCGAGTGGCGCAGTGATTTTCGAGGCGATGGGCTGGGGCCTGCCGATGATCGGCGCTGCCTATGGCGGCCCCGCACAGCACCTGCGGCCCGACTATGCGATCAGCGTCGACGTCGCGAGCGAGGACGCGTTCGTTGTCGGCCTGGCCGCGGCGATCGAGGACCTCGCCCGTTCCCCGGAGCGGCGCGCGGCGATGGGCCGAGCAGCGGCAAGCGCGGCGCGGAACGATCATTCGCTCGATGCCGCGGCGGAGTTCTTTGTCCGGCTCTACGACGAGATCGGCCTGCCGCGGAGCGAGCCGAAATGAATGCGCTGGTCGACCATTCGCGCCGCGCCTTCGATCGGAGGCTGGCGCGTGCCCGCGATCGCCGCACCAAGCCCGGCGCCCAGCCGGTCGTATCCGCGATGGCGACACCGAAGATCGGTACGCAGGAACCAGCAGCGACGGCGACCTGGATGGAAAAATCGCTGATCGGGTTGTTCCTGATCAGCTTGTGCCTGCCGCTGTCGGGCAGCATCGGTCCCCTGCGCCTTCCGCCCAGCACCGCGTTCCTGCTGATTGCGTTCCTGCCGATGTGCTTCGTCTGGCTGGTCCGGCGCCGAAACAGTCTGTCGCTGCCCGACCTTCTCGTCTGGCTGTTCTGGCTGTGGGCCACGGCAGCGACCATCGCCGTGTCGGGGCTGGAGGCCAATGTCCAGGCGATCGGCCTTCATCTGCTGCAAACCATCGGCGCCTTTGCCGTCGGACGGGTGCTGGTGCGCAACGCCGCGACGATGCGAGCGATGATCACTGCGGCAATCCTGATCCTCGCGATCGCGACCCCCTTTGCGCTTTACGAATTCACCGCCGGGCGACCGCTGATCCTCCAGCTGTTCTCCAAGCTCGGTCCGACGCTGCCCCCGGTGCAGATGACCCCCCGGCTCGGCTTTCAGCGGGTCCAGGCTTTTCTCGAGCATCCGATCCTGTTCGGCATCTTCTCCGCGACGCTGATGACGCTGGTGTTCGTCGGCTTGCGCCGCACCCGGCCGCTGCTGCGTTGGGCCGGTGCGGGCGTGGCCATCCTCAACGCCGTGCTCTCGCTGTCGACGGGTGCGCTGCTGGCGGTGAACATGCAGTTCGGTTTGCTGCTGTGGAACCGCCTGCTTCGCTCCTATGACAAGCGCTGGCATCTGCTCGCCGCGCTTACGGCGATCGGGTATGTCGCGCTCGACCTGGTGACGACCAAGACGCCGTTCCACACCTTCGTCCGCTACGCCACGTTCAATTCAGGATCGTCGTTCAACCGCATCCGCATCTGGGAGTACGGGACGGCAGAGGTCGGACGCCACCCGCTGTTCGGGATCGGCATGGGCGAGTGGGAGCGCCCGTCGTTCATGAGTTCGAGCATGGACAACTTCTGGCTTGTACAGGCCGTCCGCTACGGCCTGCCGGCCCTGTTGTTGATCGCTTCGATCCCCGTGGTGATCCTGCTGCGCTCGCGCCTGCGCAAGGACGCGCCCGACGATGTTCGGGCGCTGATGCTCGCCGGGAACGTGGTGATCGTCAGCACCGCGATCGCTATCTTCAGCGTCCACATCTGGAACTCGACCTATGTCTGGTGGATGTTCCTGCTCGGTGCCTGCGTATGGTTCACCCTACCCGGGACGAACGATGCCCCTGCGGACAAGCCTGCCCGCGGGGTTGCGCGGCTTTCCCAGGTGTCAGGCTCGGCTCGCCAACCCGCGCGGCGCCGGTGAGCCTGCCCGCAGCGCCGCGCCCGCGGCTCTCCCAGCCGGTGCCCACCGCTTACTCCCAGACAAAGGCTTGCACTCCCCGATGATCCGTTCCGGCATTGTCGTCTTCGGTTCCGGCGCGACCGAGGCTGCGCTGCTCATGCTGCGCAACGTGGTCCTGGCGCGGTTGCTCAGCGTCAGCGACTTCGGCATCGCCGCGACCTTTTCGATCCTCGTGGTGCTGATGGACGTCGCGCAGGCTGCGGGCGTCAACCGGATGATCGTGCAGGACCGGGACGGCGCCAGCGAACACGTCCAGGCGTCGCTGCATTCGGTCCAGGCGCTGATCGGGCTGGTGACCACCGCCGTGCTGCTCGTCGTGGCCTGGCCGTTCAGCCACCTGATGAAGACCGACGACATCACCTGGGCCTACCTGCTGCTCGCCGTCGTGCCCCTGGTCCGCGGCTTCGGCCACCTCGATATCTTCCGCCTGCAACGCGAGCATCGCTTCGGCCCGGCTGCGGTGCGGCAGATCACGCCACAGCTGCTGAGCGTGCTTTCGGTCTGGCCGGCATATCTGGCGCTCCGGGATTATCGCGCGGCGCTGGTCGCGATCCTCGTTCAGCAAACCACGGCAGTCGTGGCAAGCCACGTCGGCGTCGAGCGGCGCTACCGGCTCGGATGGGACCGGGCGATCGCCGCACGGGCATGGAAGTTCGGGCTGCCGTTGATCCTCAACGGCGCCCTCCTCTATCTCGTGACCAATGGCGACCGGATGCTCGTTGCCAACCTGTTCGGCCTGGATGCGCTGGGCTGGTTCAGTGCGGCAATGCTGATCACCTTGAACCCGCTGCTGCTCGTGGCGCGAACGCTGCAGACGCTGTTCCTGCCGATCATGGCAAGAGCGCAGGAAAACCGCGCCCGCCTTCAGGCGCTGTACGAGTTCGTCAACGATCTTTGCGGGGTTTGCGTGTTCGGCTTCGTGGTCGCGGTCGCGCTGCTCGGGCGCGAGATCATCATCCTGCTCTATGGCCAGCGCTATCTCGCGGCGGTTCCGCTGCTGCTGATGCTGGCGATCATGCAGGTGATCCGCCTCGTAAGAACCGTACCCGCTCTCCCGGCCATGGCGGTCGCCGAAACCGCCAACCCGCTCTATACCAATCTGGTGCGGATCGGGTTCATTCCGCTCTCGCTTGCCGCGGGCTGGCAGACCCGCGATCTGCATCTGATGATCGGCGTCGGGATCGTCGGCGAAGCGATCGCGACGTATGCGGCGATGGCGCTACTGCAAAGCAAGGTTCGGGTGGGCACGCGCGCTGTCGCGATCCGCTTCACGCGGGACCTTGCAGCGCTGGCGACGCTCGCGGGGGTAATTCTCAGCGCTCGTTTCGAATGGCTGCTGGCGTTCCCGGCGGCGGTCGGGGTCAACTACCTGCTACGCGTCATCAGATCGCGCCGCCTGCTTTCGCCGCAGCCGGTCGCGGCTCCAGCATCGGCACCCGCAATGGCTCACGCGCAGCAAGCGGACTAGCAAGCCCCCCGGGCGGGAACCACCCGCGGATCGCGGCGGTCATGTATGCAATCAGGTCGCGCATGTCGCGCTCAACCACTTGCGCCGGCGCACTACGAACCGCGCGAATAGCCTCGACAAGCTCCTCGGTCGTATTTGCGACGCGAAGCACGCCGAGCGCCGCGAGCGCCTCGGTGATCTCCTCCTGATGGTTGTCGTAATGCTCGCCGAGGTCGAAGCGGCGCGGGACCGCGATCACATGACAACCTGCCTTGAGTGCAGTGACCACCGACCCGGTTCCGCCGTGGCAGATGACGATCGAGGCACGCGCAAGGATGTGGTTGATCTCGTCGAAGGCGAGGTTCTGGACACAGCGCATATCGCCTTCGACCGGCTCGGCGTCACCGACCTGAAGAATGAGAGACTCCGTGATCTCGCCCGACGCCTTGGCTTCGGTGACGATCCGGGTCAGTCGCTCGAACGGCAAGGTCGCCCCGACCGTCGCGAAGACGAGCGGTTCCTTGGCGCCGCGATAGGGTCCGCGCTTGCGAACCGTGTCGAAGCCGACCGCATCTTCCCACGCACTCGCGGACTCCACCGACTGGGCAATCCGGAGATTGGCAGCCGGCCCGGCGATCCTAGCGAACTTGGACGGACTGCGGACCCTTGCCAGGGAATCGAGCACGATAACCTTGGCCCCGAAGAGGCGCGCCCAGATCACCGCGAAGAAGGTCGATCCCGCGCCCGTGGTGATAAGCACCTGCGGCCGCAGGTCGCGAATGTGGCGAAAGGATTCAAAGCAGTTGCGCATGGCGCGCGCGAGCATGAGGAACGGGCGGCCGAGCCGGGCTTGGCCCAGCGCAACATGGGAAACGAACACGGTCGGATGACGTGTCGCAAAGCTCCTGCCGAGCGCGGTATCCTCGGTCAGCACGAAGTAGTCGGTATCGCGCCACACTTCCTCGATATCGAGCAACTGACGCAGATGGCCACCACCCGAAGCCGCAAGACACACTTTGAGGGCGGCGCGGGCGGAGTTCCTTGGTGCCACGTCAACGGTTCCCATCTAATCAGCAAGGCGCAACTGGACCTACCCGCGCGATCCGTCCCGATCAGGGACCGCGGGAGAGCACGCAACCAGCGGCTCGCTCCAGCTAACTAATTGAAATAAAATGAGTTCCTCGGGAAGCGCGATTTACCGAGGCCCATGGCCTGTTTCGCACGCTTGCACCTAAGCCTTTGATATATGGACGATTGCGGGGAATCTCAACACCTTCTTAAGGTTTCGTTGATAATTGAAGGCTCGGCGCTTATCATCGAGCGCGTGATCCGGAGCGAAGACATGCTGTTCGAGGTCGGGGAAGAACACCGCAAAATGTTCTCTGGCGATAGCATCGCAGCGGTGGGTTTAGATCCTTCCTGGCCGATCGACGACACGGCTTGCGCACCCGCCGTGCTGCAACCGACATCGGACAAGTCGATGATCCTCGGCGTTGCCACCGCGCTGGTGCGCGCATCGGGGCAAGCTGCGCTCGCGATCGCACAAGGTTTCGCAGCATCTCTCGGCAAAGCCAGGCGATAAGGCCGGTAGCACCGCGCTTCGGCGGGCTGCTCCTCTAAGCGCTTGAAATATTTGTCGGTTCTTTGGGAACCGACCGAGCCGTCGCGTATTCCCACGGCGACCCGCTGGCAATGTCGCTGACGGACGTGCGGAACGCCAAGCTTCATGCAGACTGTCTTCGACTGGCTCAGCGTGCTCCTCTTCGCGGCCTTGGTTGTCCTTTACCTCCAGCGTTCGTCCAGGGCCACGCCGGTGGACCGGATCTGGCAATATATCCCTCCCGCGATTGGCTGCGCTGCAGCGAATTACCTTGGCAACCACGGCTCCCCCTTGGCTGCGGTCGTCCTCATGGTGCTGGTCATGGCCTACGTTTTCTACGCCCTCCTGCGCCCGCGGCCCCAATCCTGATCGGCAATCGTGCAGCCCGCCGCAGCAGTGCTGCGGCGCGGCATTAATAGTTCGTAAAGCATTGGAACTACTCGCACTTTTATCCGTATGGCGACCGACGCCGTGGCGTCGGTTCATGAAGGAAATGACCTATGAAGAAGGCATTATGGTCGATAGCGAGCATCGCCGTGCTCGCCGGGGCTACCCCGGCAAGCGCGGCTCCCATCATCACCTACAACACCGGACCGGGGGACAGCTTCACCGCTTCCTTCAGCAACGCGTCGCCTGACAAGAATTTCAACGACGTGTTCATGCCGTTCACGATCGCCGTTGGCGGCATTCTGAGCGCCACGCTTTCCACCATCGGTCTGCTGCCGTCGAACGATGTCGACTTCAGCCTGGCGGAAATCTCGGGTCCTGGCGGTCCCTACCCGCTCGACATCACCAAGACCCCGCTGACCGTCGGCAAGGTGACCAACAACGATGCGATCGAGTTCGGCCTGATCACGGCCCAGCCGATCGGACCGGGTACCTATCAGCTTACGGTCAAGGGCACGGCGCCGGGCCCCCGCGCCAACGGGTCCTATGCCGGCACGATCTCGTTCGCGGCTGGTGCAGGCGCAGTCCCCGAGCCCGCCACCTGGGCGCTGATGATCCTCGGCTTTGGCGCGATCGGCTTTGCGATGCGTCGCCAGCGTTCGCGCAAGTCGGGCCCGGTCACCTACCGCGTGGCCTACGCCTGACAATACCGACATGATGGGCGACGCACCGGCCGGCTGGTCGGTGCGTCGCCTTCTGGTGCCCGCCGCGCCCACCTTGGCAGCGGCCCGAACCGAGGGGTGAAATGCGACACAAGATCCGGCCGAATACGATCCTGCTCTTCGTGGTCTGCGGCGCCCTGGCCTCTTGCGGCAAGGGCAACGGATCGGTTCCTGCCGGGCAGGTCGTCGCAACGGTCGACGGCAAGGAAATCACCGCGGCCGAGATGGGCCTGGAGATGCGCGATCTGGCCGAGACGCCTGAGACCCGGAAAGCCGTTGTCAATGCGCTCGTGGCACGCCGCCTGCTCGTTGCGGAGGCCGAGCGGCGCAAGCTGGGACAAGGCGAAACCGCGAGTCTTGCGCGCGCGCGAGCGCGCGACCTGACGCTAGTCGACCTGCTACGACGCGACATCGCGGCCGGCGCACCGGCCTCCCCGAGCAATGCCGAGATCGACCGCACGCTTGCGCAAAATGCCGATGCCTTCGCTCGCCGCCAGCTCGTCACCGCGGACCAGTTGCTGGTGAGCCAGCCCGTCAACGCCCTCGTTGCCGGCCTCGGCGGCGTGCGCTCGCTCGACGAGGCGGCGAGAGCTCTTGCCGCCGGCAACGTCCCCACCAACCGCGCGCGCGTGGTGCTCGACACCCTGTTCCTCGATTCCGCCGCATGCGCAGCCTTGGCAAAGGCATCGCTCGGCGACATCGTTGTGCTGCCCGGAAACAACGGCGCCGGCCCGCGCATTGTCCAGGTCCTTGACCGACAGCCGGCAGCGCTGCTCGGTCCCGAAGCACGAGCCGCGGCCCGCGCATTGCTTGCGCGACAATCCGCAGAGCGGCTCCGCAACCGGCTGGAGGATGTCGTCAAGGCGGGGCAGAAGCAGGTCACGCTGGTCTCTGCAGGGCAGTCATGACCGATCGGTCGGCGGCACGACAGCTTCCCGGGGCGCCGGCACGCGCTCCCCTGCTGCGTCCGCGCTCCTGGTATCTCGCCTTGGCGGGTCTTGCCGCGATGGCAGTGCCGACGTTCATCCGCGTCGCCGAGCAGAGCTGGTCGACCGAGACCGGCGCGCATGGACCGATCGTCGCGGCAAGCGGCGCGTGGCTCTTGTTCCACACCTGGCGCGCTAAGCCGCAGGAACAGGTTTCCCCGCTGGCCTGGTGGGCAATCGCCTTCGCTTCACTGGCGATCTGGCTTGTTTACGTGGTCAGCCGGGCGTTCGATTTCCTCGTGTTCGAGGTCTTCGCGGTCTGGTGCATGTCGGTCTGCATCGTCTACCGGTTGGTGGGCCTTGCGGAGCTGCGCCGCCTGGCCTTCCCGCTGTTCTACCTTGCGTTTCTCATCCCGTTGCCCGGCTCGCTGGTGCGGTTGATAACCGAGCCGCTCAAGACGCTGGTCAGTTGGTCGGCGGCAGGCCTGGTTCAGGCAGCAGGCTATCCCGTGGCGCGGCAAGGCGTGTCGATCGCCGTTTCGCAATACCAGTTTCTCGTCGAGGATGCCTGCTCGGGGCTCAACTCCCTGACCGGGCTCGTGGCGATCAGCTTGTTTTACATCTACGTGCTACACCGCAGCTCGCCGCTCTATGCGCTCGGGCTGCTCGCCGTGGTCGTCCCGATCGCTGTCGCCGTCAACATAGCCCGCGTGCTCGCGCTCATTCTGATGACCTATTACTACGGCGACCAGGTAGCGCAGGGCTTCATGCACGCCACGACCGGGCTGATCCTCTATGGCGGCGCAATCGTGATCATCTTCGCGCTCGACATTCTCTTCCAGCGCTTTCGCATGAGCGTTGCCCATGCTTGACCGTCGCGACTTCCTGCTCGGAGTGGGGTGTGTCGGCGCGGTCGCCGGCGCCGAGGCCTTGCGGCCACGGCGGACGCTGGCGCTGTTCGGCCCCGAAGCCCGGCTGACCGAGCTCGTGCCTCACCGCTGGCGCGGATGGCAGGAGGGCGGAGCGGGAGACATCGTGATCCCGCAGTCCGAAGGCAGCCTCGCCTCGCAGCTCTACAGCGAGCAACTCGCGCGGGTCTATCACGCCGATGCGGGCGACGGCGCAAACGTCATGCTGCTCATCGCGCGCGGCGGCGTGCAGAGCGACCAGCTCCAGCTGCATCGTCCGGAAAGCTGCTATCCTGCGGTGGGCTTCGCGATTACCGGGCGGCGCTTCGTCTCGATTGCCGCAGAAGGCGCTCCAGCCGTCCCTGCGGTGGCGCTGACCGCACAATCGGGCGATCGCACCGAGGATATCCTCTACTGGACCCGCATCGGACGCAACCTTCCGCGGACCACCTCGGAACAGACATGGGGACGTCTGGACGACGCGCTTCACGGCTACCGCGGAGATGGCGTGCTGGTCAGAGCTTCGGCGTTGCGCGGCGCCACCGGGGACCAGTTCACCGCGCTGTCCGGCTTCCTGCAAGGCATGATCGCAGCGCTCTCGCCCGCCGCGCGGCTCGGCCTGATCGGCCGATGAACCGCACGGCGACGCACATCAAAGGGGAATCGCAACACGTGAGCAGCAAGCCAGGTCAACGCTTTTTCCGGTGGACGTTAGCCCTGTGCACCGCCGCGCTCGCCACGCACGGGCTTGCGCAGACTGCTGCGGGCTCGAGGGTGCTCGCGACCGTTGCGGGCACTCCCATTACTGAGGCGATGCTCAAGTTCGAGCTCGGGGACGCCACCTTGCCCGGCGGCCTCCAGGCTGCGGCGGAGAAGGCGACCCTGCAGGGACTGATCGCGCGTAGGCTGATGGCCGACGAGGCGCTGCGCCGCAAGGTCGACACGACGCCCCCCGGTGCGATGGCGCTCAAGCGCGCGGACGATCTGGCGCTCGTGGCGCTGCTTCAGCGCAGCCTAACGGCCGGCCTCCCGCCAGTACCCGAAGCCGAGGTCAACAAGTTCATCGTCGACCACCCGGCCAGCTTCGCGCGGCGCAAGCGGATCCAGGTCGATCAGGTAGAGGCCCGCAACGTCGATGCCGACGCGCTGCGCCAGATCAACGGGCTCGACCGGATCGAGGACATTACCGCACTACTCGACCGGGTCGGCGCCGACTACATCCGGACTGCCGCAGTGCTCGACACGCTGAACATGGAACCGAACGCCGCTGCGGCAATCGCAGCGATGAAGCGCGATGCGGTGTTCGTCACGCCCCGCGACGGCGGGACGCTCGAGATTTCGAGGATCAAGGGCGGTGAAGTCGTGCCCGTGGCAGCCGAAGACGCCCGCAAGGCGGCGCGCCGCTATCTCGAGAGCGCACGCAGTGCGGCGACGGCCCAGGCGCAGATGGCGAAGATCGTGGCGGCGGGCAAAAAGGATGTGCTGATCAATCCCCAGTATCGCTGAACCCGGCGCGAAGGGCGCCGTGATCGCCGCAGGCATGCGGTAAGCTACCGCCATGTATCGGTTTTAGTCCGGCTGCGTTTGCCTTCGCGTCGATATGGCCGTAGCATCGCAAGGCGACGCGGTGTTCGCGGAGAAGCCGTCCTTGATTGCAGGCTCGACCGGTTTTGTTCGCTCGCCCACCGAATCGAGGTGGTTTGCACTTCGCGGGCGGTTCCGCTCGCATCCTGCCCTGCGACTGGCCCTGCCCGTCACGCTCGTCGCCCTCGCGGTAGTCGCCCGGATCCTGCTTGGCCCGTGGTACGCGGCCCCTTTCATTCCTTTCTACCCTGCGATCCTCGTCAGCACGCTGGTCGGAGGCAGGTTCGCAGGCAACTTTTCGCTGGCGCTTTCGCTCGCGTGTTCGGGCTACCTCTTCTACCACCTCTCCGGAGCGCTCGAGGTGACCGATGTTCCGGTGGCGCTTGCCATGTTCGGTGTCGTCGCGCTCACCGTCATCGAAATCCTGGTGCAGCTGACCAGCCTCGCGGACCGGCTGCGCGAACGGGAAGTCCACCTCCTCGCGCAAGCCGAGGAACTGTCGCGGCGCGAGGTGGAGACCGCCGAACGCCTCGGCGAACTCGAGGCGATCTACGAACAGGCGCCGATCGGTCTCGGCTTCCTTGATGACGAGTTGCGCTTCGTGCGGATCAACCGCGCGCTTGCCGAAATGAACGGTCACAGCGTGGAGGACCATATCGGCAAGTCCGCGTGGGATCTCGTTCCGGACCTTCGCGCCTCGGCCGAACCCCTTCTGCGCAGCGTGCTCGATTGCGGCGTCGTGATCAACGAGGTCGAGCTGTCCGGCGAGACTGCAGCCGCCCCCGGGAACAAGCGGTATTGGAAGGAGATGTTCTATCCGGTACGCAGCGGCGGCGCTCGCGCCGGCGGTGTCGGCATCCTGTGCGAGGACATCACCGAAGCCAAGCTGGCGGAAGAGCGGGAGGCGCTGCTCATCGGCGAGGTCGACCACCGGGCCAAGAACCTCCTCGCGGTGGTGCAATCGGTCGTGCAACTCACCCGCTACCAGGGTGAGCCCGCGGCCTTCAAGGCCGCGATCGTCGAGCGCATCCAGGCCCTGGGCCGGGTCCACGCGCTGCTTGCCGCCCATCGCTGGTCCGGGGTGGGTCTTGAGGAGATCATCGCGCAGGAGCTTGCGCCTTTCGCCGACGCGATCGACGTGCGCCACCTGCCGCAGCCGGTGCAACTCGCGCCGGGAGCGGCGCAAGCGTTGAGCATGGTCGTCCACGAATTGCTGACCAACTCGATCAAGTACGGCGCACTGTCGTCGGACGGCCACGTTCTCCTTCGGCTCGGTCTCGAGCTGGCGGACCAGCCGATGATCAGCTTCGACTGGACGGAGATCGATGGACCGCCCGTCGCGGGTCCCCGTGCCCAAGGCTTCGGCACCAAGCTGATAGCCACCGCCGTGCAAGGTACCCTCGCAGGGGAACTCGACTACGAACTCAGGTCCGAGGGCTTGCGCTGCCGTATCCGTTTCCCCCGCAGCGCGGCCGAAAGCCGGACGCCGGGCGCAACCTTTCCCTGAGGACAGCGTGCGGGCGTTGCCGCTGAAACCGCCGACCGGCCCGCCTGCCGATCGGCTTCGCCCCCGTCAGGCGACTGGACCGGCGTAGGGTGTCGTCGGTTGCCCGCATACGCCACTGTCGACTTCGAACAGCGCGCCGTCGAACTCGCCGGGTTCGTCGAGACCGATGGATGCAGAAGTCACGAACATCCGCTCGTGCCGCTCGCCGCAAAAGGCGATGTTGGTGACGCGGCGCGCAGGCATTGCGATCGAGCGTTCGCGACGACCGTCCGGCGCGAAGCGACTGATCCTGCCGCCATCCCAGTGCGCGACCCACAGATACCCTTCGGCGTCGACAGTCATCCCGTCGGGGCATCCCTCGCCTTCGTCGAAGACGGTGAACACGCCGTCCTTGCGGGCATCACCGCCCTCGAGTGCGAAGCGATAGATTATCCGACGGCCGCTATCGGCGTGATAAAGCCAGCGTCCACACGGCGAGAACGCCGGGCCGTTTGGCACCAGGTACCCGATATCCACCGCTGCCAGTTCGCCATCCGGGCTGATCCGGTAGAGCGAGCCGCTGGCTTGCGCTTCGCCCATGTCCATGGTGCCGCACCAGATCGCCCCGGTCGCGTCGGTCTTGCCATCGTTCATGCGGTTGCCGGGCAGATGCGCCTCGACCGCCTTGCGCGCGCCCACGGACAGGGGCTCGAGCCCGATCCGGGCGATGCCCGAGCGGAATCCGCCGACGAGCCCGCCTTCGGCATGGCTCACGACCCAGCCGAGCGGCTCGGGCATGGCCCATCGCGTTACCTCGCTGTCACCGAGCACCAGGCGGTTGAGTGCCGGCGCAAGGATGTCCACCCAGTAGAACGCTCGATCGCGCGGACACCACAGCGCACCTTCGCCCAGCACATCGCGCTGGCCGCCACGGTCGACCCTTTGCCAGTTCGCCATCAGTGGTTGTCCCGCGGCAGGCCCATCGTCTGTGCGATCCGCTGGTACTTGTCGGCACCCTCGAGGATCGCGCCGGTGTTCAGCTGGCCGACCACGCTGCGCTGGATTTCCTGCCACGGCGTCTGCGAAGCGGGATAGGCATATCCACCGGCCGCTTCGAGTGCCGCGCGCCGCTCCGCCAGTTCAGCGTCGGAAATGAGCACGTCGACCCGGCCCTTGCGCAGATCGAGCCGGACACGGTCGCCGGTCTGCAACAAGGCCAGTCCGCCCATTGCCGCAGCTTCCGGGCTGGCATTGAGGATCGAAGGACTGCCGCTGGTGCCGGATTGCCGCCCGTCGCCGATGCACGGCAATGCGCTCACCCCTTCGGTGATGAGGTAGGCCGGCGGGCGCATGTTCACCACCTCGGCAGCGCCCGGGTAGCCGATCGGCCCGGCGCCCCGCATGAACAGCATGGTCGCAGCGGTGATGCCAAGCGACGGGTCGTCGATCCGGTGATGATAGTCCTCGGGCCCGTCGAAGACGAC
This sequence comes from Novosphingobium huizhouense, assembly GCF_020179475.1. Lineage (GTDB taxonomy): Bacteria > Pseudomonadota > Alphaproteobacteria > Sphingomonadales > Sphingomonadaceae > Novosphingobium > Novosphingobium huizhouense. The sequence goes on from NZ_JAILXZ010000002.1 coordinate 462,053, forward strand.
GGCCGGTCCTTCGAATGCTTCGGGATCGTCCGGATTGGACAGGTAGCGTTCCCGGAATTCCTCGCTGATGACGCTCGTCTTCATGATCGCGGCATCGAAAAGGTTGCCGGTCAGGACGAGGAAACCTGCGTCTTCGCGCAAGGGATCCTCAAAACGACGGATCACCCGCTCGTCCTCGATCGTCGCGTCCCGGCAGTTGTCGCCGATCGTGTGGCCGTTGACGGTCATCGCCTGCTCCGCGATCAGCCCCTGGCCCATCAGCTGCGCGACCACGGCCGGCACGCCGCCTGCGCGATAGTAGTCCTCGCCCAGGTACTCGCCCGCCGGCTGGAGGTTCACCAGCAGCGGAACCTTGTGGCCCTTGTCCTGCCAGTCGGTGAGGGGCAGCTCGACCCCGATGTGCCGGGCAATCGCGGCAAGGTGGATCGGCGCATTGGTCGACCCGCCGATGGCCGAGTTGACGACGATCGCGTTGTGAAACGCCTCGAGCGTAAGGATGTCGGAGGGCTTGAGATCCTCGCGCACCATGTCCACGATCCGCTTGCCGGTATGATAGGCGCACTCCTGGCGGTCCCGATAGGGCGCCGGGATCGCCGCCGAGCCCGGCAGCATCATGCCCAGCGCCTCGGCCAGGCTATTCATCGTGGTCGCCGTACCCATCGTGTTGCAGTAGCCGGTCGAGGGAGCCGACGACGCCACCAGCTTGATGAAGCCGTCGGCGTCGAGTTCGCCCTTGGCCATCATCTCGCGGCCCTTCCACACGATCGTGCCCGATCCCGTGCGCTCGCCCTTGTGCCAGCCGTTCAGCATCGGTCCGACCGAGAGCGCGATGGCGGGAATGTTGACCGTGGCGGCCGCCATCAACAGCGCCGGGGTGGTCTTGTCGCAGCCCGTGGTCAGGACGACGCCATCGATGGGATAGCCATAAAGCGCTTCGACGAGGCCGAGATACGCGAGGTTGCGATCCAGACCCGCGGTCGGGCGCTTGCCGGTCTCCTGGATCGGATGGACCGGAAACTCGAGCGCGATGCCGCCCGCCTCGCGAATGCCCTCGCGGATGCGCGCGGCGAGCACAACATGGTGGCGATTGCACGGCGACAGGTCGCTGCCGGTCTGCGCGATGCCGATGATCGGCTTGCCCGAGCGCAGTTCCTCGAGGCTGATCCCGAAGTTGAGATAGCGCTCGAGGTAAAGCGAGGTCATGTCGATGTTGGCGGGATTGTCGAACCACGCACGGCTGCGCAGCTTGAAGGAAGGCGTTTGGGTCATTGCAGCTTTCGCTCGGGAAGGAGTGCGATCAGCGTGCGACGCTGAGGCGGTAGATCATGGTGTGACGGTAAGGCTTGCCCGGATCGACGCGCGCCGACACGAACGTGGGGTGGTTGGGCGCATCGGGGAACTTTTGCGGCTCGAGCGCGATGCCATCGCCCATGCGGTAGAGGTGACCCTGCTTTCCGACGAGCGTCCCGTCGAGGAAATTGCCGGAGTAGAACTGAACGCCGGGCTCGGTCGAGAGAACTTCGAGGACGCGCCCCGAAGCCGCGTCTTCGAGACGGGCGGCCAGTTCCGGCCGGGCAGTCACGCCCTTGTCGAGCGCGAAGTTGTGATCGTAGCCCCGCCCGGCCACGATCTGCGGATCGCGCCCGTCGCGAAGCCCGTCGGCGACAGGCCGCGGTGCACGGAAATCGAAGACCGACCCCGCCACCTGGCGCAGTTCGCCGGTAGGAATGAGCTTGTCGTCCACGGGGGTATAGGCCGATGCTGGAATCGTCAGCAGTTGCCCCATCGCGCCTTGCGGAACACCTTCCCCGGCGAGGTTGAAAATCGCGTGGTTCGTCAGGTTGACGATGGTCGGCTTGTCCGTCTTCGCCTCGAAGGCGATCGTCAGCGCGCCCGCTTCGTCGAGCGAATAGGTTACCGTCGTCGCGAGCGACCCGGGGTAGCCGGAGTCACCGTCGGGGCTGACATGCGACAGCACGACGCTCGCAACCGGGCCAGACTTGACCGAGACGACTTTCCAGACCTGCTTGTCGAAACCCTTGCCCCCGCCATGCAAAGAGTTGGTCTTGTCGTTCAGCGGCAGGCGATACGACTTGCCGTCGAGTGCGAAGGCGCCGCCAGCGATGCGGTTGGCGTAGCGCCCCACCGTCACGCCGAAATAGTTCGGGTGATCGACGTAGCCGGCCAGGTTGTCGTAGCCCAACACCACATCGGCGATCGCACCGTCGCGCCCCGGCGCCTTCAACGTCTGCAACGTCGCGCCGTATGTCAGGATGCGCGCGGACACGCCATTTGCGGCCTTCAGGGTGATCGCCTGGACCGAAGTGCCGTCCGCGAGGGTGCCTGCAACCTCCTGGGATGCCTCGGCAGCCGACGCAGCCTGGCCGCCGAGCGACGTCGAACCGAGCAGGATTGCCAGACCTAGCGAAACTTTGCCGCGCCCCATCATTCCCTTATCCTTTCCCGCAAGCTGGCCCATTGACGCCGCCGATTTGCCTATATAGTCCGACAAATAGAAAGTGCGCAAGCGGCTATGCGACCCCAGGACGGTCCGCAGAATCCGCCCGAACGAGAGGATTTGGAGACTATGCCGCCAGTGGTATCGCAGGGCGCCCATGCAGGGGCCCACCACGACAGCTCCGTGCGCTACGGCCCTGCACTGACGTTGCTGGCCAGCTTGTTCTTCATGTGGGGCTTCATCACCGTCATCAACAACACGTTGCTGCCGCACCTGCGGGCGGTGTTCGACCTCAACTACACGCAGACCACCCTGATCGAGAGCGTCTGGTTCATCGCCTATTTCGTCGCCTCGATCCCGGCAGCGAAGCTGATCGAACGGATCGGCTACCAGAAGTCGCTGGTCACCGGACTGCTGATCATGGCGGCGGGAGCCTTGGGCATGATGCTCGCCGCGTCCATTCCCTCCTACGGCGTGACGTTGACGATGCTGTTCGTGATCGCGAGCGGCATCACGCTGCTGCAGGTTGCGGCCAACCCCTACGTGGCGGTGGTGGGCAAGCCCGAAACCGCTTCCTCGCGGCTCAACCTCGTCCAGGCGATGAACTCGGCCGGGACCATGCTCGCTCCGATGTTCGGCGCTTATCTCATTCTCGGCCGGTCGAAGAGCGGCACCGCTGCCGCCGGCACGGTGCTGACGCCCGCAGAGCGGATCGCCGATGCCCAGTCGGTGATCCTGCCCTATGCGCTGGTTGCCGCCGTGCTGGTCGTGCTTGCGCTCGTCATCGCCCGCTTCCCCCTGCCGGCGATGGGATCGGCCACGCAACGACTGGCGAAGGAAGAGCGTCGGAAGCACTCGTTGTGGCTGCACCGCAACCTGGTGTTCGGCGTGCCTGCCATCTTCATCTACCTGATCGCCGAGATCGGGGTCGCGAACCTGTTCGTGAACTTCGTCAGCCAGCCGCAGATCGCGGACCTGACGCACGAGCAGGCGGGCAAGTACCTTACGTTCCTGTGGGGCGGCATGATGATCGGCCGGTTCGCCGGCTCCGCGATCATGCAGAAGATCGACGCAGCCCGCGTGCTCGCGGCCTTCTCGATCGGCGCCTTCCTGGTGATGCTCGTCACCGTCTTCACCACCGGGCCGGTCGCGATGTGGTCGCTGATCCTTGTCGGGCTGTTTCACTCGATCATGTTCCCGACCATCTTCACGCTGGGCATCAAGGGCCTTGGCCCGTTGACCGAGGAAGGCTCTGGACTGCTGATCATGGCCATCGCCGGCGGCGCGCTGGTTGTCGTGCAAGGCTACCTTGCCGACAGCTACGGCTTGCAGAATTCCTTCCTGCTCACCGCCGCCTGCGAACTCTACGTGCTGTTCTACGCGCTCTGGGGCTCGCGCCCCACGCACGCAGTGGAGCCCGAATCCGCGAGCGACTGACCGGTCGCGCACTGCCAAACGCCCACCGCGGCGAAACGACGAAGGGCGGCACCGCGAGGTTGCCGCCCTTTTCGGTTTGGTGCGCTCGGACAGTGCCGCGGGGGCCCTTGCGCTCAGTCGCCGCTGCGCTCCATCGAGCTGCGGGTATCCTCGAGCGCGAGATCGACGAGCACGCCCATGGCCTCGGCCGCCGCGTCTGCGTCTCCCGAGGCGATCGCCTCGAGCACGCGCGCATGGTCGGGGATCGGATTGCGCGGCAGTTCGCGGGTGCGCTGCTTGAACTGGGTGGTCCAGTGAACAGCGGCGCCGATGCTCGCCGAGAGGACGACCATCGCGTGATTTCCGGTGGCGCGAAGGATTGCGTCGTGGAAGTCCCGGTCCGCCGCGCGTCCGGCATCGGTGGTCAGCGTATGCCGCCGCATCGCGGCGAGTGCCTCGCGCATCACGCGGACATCGTCCTTGGTGCGCCGGTGCGCGGCGAGCCGTGCCGCCGCCGGCTCGATGATCGAGCGCAACTCGAACAAGTCGCGGACGAAAGCCACATCGGGTTCGCCCGCAAAGGCCCAGGCCAGCACCTCGGGATCGAGCAGGTTCCAGCGTTCGCGAGGCAGGACGCGGGTGCCCGCCTTCGGACGACTGGCGACCAGACCTTTCGCCGCGAGCACCTGGATCGCTTCACGATAGGCGCTTCGCGAGACCTTGAGCTCTTCGGCGAAGGCTACTTCGCCCGGAAGCACGTCGCCCGGCGCATATTGGCCCGACAAGATCGCCGTACCCAGCTTGTGCGCAAGCGCGCCATGCAAGCGCCGCCCGGGACCGCGCGTCATGGTCTTCCTTTCGTCCGAACCCTTCGGCTGCCGCTCGGACTGGGTCTCGGTTACAGCTTCCGTCACGTCCTGAAGGTCCTCCTGGTGCACGGCTTAACAGCCTGCCGGGCGTGGGCAAACGACAAATGCATTTCTCCGCGCAGTCGTGTTGCGTTTCTGGCCCTGTCGCAATATGTCGGAGTAAATCAGGAGATTCCGATGACCGAATTCCGCTCGATCGAAGCCGCAACCGGCCAGCCGCACGGTCCTTCCTTTGCCGTCCACGGCCCCGATGACGTCGCAGCCGCTTGCGCCGCAGCGTCCGCGGCATTCGATGTCTATCGCACCACCGACCGCGAAACGCGGGCGGCCTTTCTCGAGCGGATCGCCGACGAGATCGTGGCCATCGGCGACGAGCTGATCGAAGCAGCGATGCGCGAATCGGGCCTGCCGCGCCCGCGGCTGGAGGGCGAGCGGGGACGCACCGCCGGTCAGCTTCGCCTTTTTGCCGGGGTGGTGCGCAAGGGAGCGTGGCAGCAGCTGCGCATCGATCCGGCCTTGCCCGAGCGCCAGCCGCTTCCCCGCCCCGACATCCGTCTGCGCATGATCCCGCTGGGGCCGGTCGCGGTGTTCGGCGCCTCGAACTTCCCGCTCGCTTTCTCGACCGCAGGCGGCGACACGGCGTCGGCTCTCGCCGCAGGCTGCCCCGTCGTGGTCAAGGGCCACCCGGCGCACCCGCAGACCGGAGCGCTCGTCGCCGACGCGATTGCGCGCGCGGTGGCGGCATCGGGCCTGCCCCAGGGCGTGTTCGGCCATCTGGTCGGCCCGTCGAACGAGCTTGGCGCAGCACTCGTGCAGGACCCGCGGATCGCCGCCGTGGGCTTCACCGGCTCGCGGGCGGGCGGACTCGCCCTCTCCCGCCTCGCACAGGCGCGCGAGGTTCCGATCCCCGTCTATGCCGAAATGTCGAGCATCAATCCCGTCGTGCTGCTGCCCGAGGCGCTTGCATCGCGCGGCGCTGCGCTCGGGACGGCCTTCGTCGGCTCGCTGACGATGGGCGCGGGCCAGTTCTGCACCAACCCGGGGCTCGTGCTCGCGATCGAAGGCGCAGGCCTCGACGAGTTCATCGCCAATGCCGTTGCAGCACTCGAGGCGGCAGCGCCGCAGACCATGCTGACGACCGGCATCTGCAAGGCTTATGCCGAGGGCGTGACCGCGCTCGAAGGCAACGGCAAGATAGAAACGCTTGCCAAGGGCTTGCCGGCCGCTGGCACGCAAGGCGCCGCCGCGCTGTTCCGCACCACGGCCGGGGCGTTCCTGGCCGACAAGGCAATGGGACACGAAGTGTTCGGCGCAGCCTCGCTCGTCGTCGTCTGCAAGGACGAGGAAGAGGTGCTGAGCGTGCTCAAGGGTCTCGAAGGCCAGCTGACGGCCACGCTCCATCTCGACGCCGCCGACGAAGCGCTCGCCGGCCGCCTGCTTCCGACCCTTGAGACCAAGGCCGGACGCATTCTGGCCAATGGCTGGCCGACCGGCGTCGAAGTCTGCCACGCGATGGTCCATGGCGGCCCCTTCCCGGCCACGTCCGATGCGCGCACGACCTCGGTCGGCAGCCTTGCCATCGACCGCTTCCTCCGCCCGGTCAGCTACCAGAACCTCGCCACCGGCCTGCTTCCCGCCGAATTGCGCGACGATGCCTTAGGGGATGGCGCGCCGCGCCTGGTCGACGGCGTCCTGACTGTTTGAGAGAGGAACAACGATGTCGCTTCGTTTGCTCCAGCACCGTGCCGACGACGGCGCGCGTTCGGTGGTACTCGCGGACCAGGGCGCCGCATGGGTGCTCGGGGGAGTCTCCAGCGTCCGCGAACTCGCCGAGCGCGCAATCGCTGCCGGGACCAGTCTTGCCGCTGCGGCCCGCGCCTGCCCGACGGGCGCCGGCGTCGACCTGCCCGAAGAGCTCGCCGCCGGGCGCTTTCTCGCCCCCATCGACCATGCGGACCCTGCCCATCTGCTGCTGACCGGCACCGGCCTTACGCACCTTGGTTCGGCCGAAGGGCGCGACAAGATGCACCGCGACGCCGCGGCCGCTTCGCACCAGACCGATTCGATGCGCATGTTCCTCGAAGGGCTCGAAGGCGGAAAGCCCGCAGCGGGCGCGATCGGGCAACAACCCGAGTGGTTCTACAAGGGTGACGGCTCGCAACTGGTTGGACCTGGCGGGACGCTCGCGATGCCGTCGTTCGCAAAGGATGGCGGCGAGGAACCCGAACTCGCCGGCATTTACCTGATCGCCAGCGACGGCACGCCGTTCCGGCTCGGCTTCGCGCTTGCCAACGAATTTTCGGACCACGTTACCGAACGGCACAACTACCTGTGGCTGGCGCACTCGAAGCTGCGCCAGGCCGCGATCGGCGCCGAACTGCTGATCAACGAGACGCCGACCGATGTGCGCGGCACCAGCCGCATCGTTCGTAACGGCGACGTGCTCTGGGAAAAGCCGTTCCTCTCGGGCGAGGACAACATGAGCCACGCCCTGGCGAACCTCGAACACCACCATTTCAAATACGGACTGTTTCGTCGCCCCGGTGACATCCATGTCCACTTCTTCGGCACCGCGACACTGTCGTTTGCCGACGGCGTAACCACCGAGGTCGGGGATACCTTCGAGATCGAAGCCGCGCCGTTCACGCTGCCGCTGCGCAATCCGCTCGCCCGCGCGAGCGGCGATGGCGCCCCGATCTCGGTCAGGGTGCTCTAGGCGCGATGGACCCGATCCGCATCGCGGTCGTGGGCGTCGGCAAGATCGCCCGCGACCAGCACCTCCCGGCGATCGCCGGCAACCGCACCTTCAGCCTTGCCGCCACCGTCAGTCCGCACGACAGCGGCGTGCCGAACGTCCCCCATCTCGGAAGCTTCGAGCAACTGCTCGAGGAAGGCCCCGCGGTCGACGCGATCTCGCTCTGCACGCCGCCCCAAGTTCGCTACGAGCTGGCGGCGATGGCGCTCAAGCGCGGCATCCACGTCTTCCTGGAAAAGCCGCCGGGGGCGACTTTGGCGGAAGTGGCCGCGCTCGAAAGCCGGGCCGAAAAGGTCGGGGCAACGCTGTTCGCCGCGTGGCATTCGCGCTTTGCCGCAGGCGTCGCGCCTGCCCGCGCCTGGCTCGCCGAACGCAGGATCGAACGTGTCGAAATCACCTGGCGCGAAGACGTGCGAGTCTGGCACCCCGGGCAGGCGTGGATCTGGGAGCCGGGCGGGCTCGGCGTGTTCGATCCCGGCATCAACGCGCTGTCGATCGTCACGCACATCCTTCCGCGCCCGTTCTTCCTCAAGTCCGCGACGCTCGAAATCCCCAGCAACCGCGCCGCGCCGATCGCGGCGGATATGCACTTCTGCGATACCGCTGGCGCGAAGATCCACATGGACCTCGACTGGCGGCAGACCGGTCCGCAGAGCTGGGACATCGTCGTCGAGACCGATGCCGGCGCGCTCAAGCTGTCGAACGGCGGCGCGGTGCTGTCCCTGCCCAGCGGCACCGAGCATGCCGAGGACCACGAATATCCCGGCCTTTACGCTCGTTTCGCCACGCTGATCCGCAGCGGCCGGAGCGACGTGGATGTCGATCCGCTGCGGCTGGTCGCCGACGCATTCCTGCGCGGCAAACGCGAGACGACCGACGCCTTTATCGACTGAACGCCTCTTGGGAGAGGTCACGATGACAAAGAACATACGCCGTGCTGCCGCAGCTTTCCTGCTAGCTGCCAGCGCGCTCGCCGCGCCGGCCCACGCCGACACCGGCGGACGGGCGACCAGCGCCGTGCTTCATGCCGACACGCCGGGGCCGGTCTACGACAAGCGCATCTTCACCCAGTTCGCCGAGCACCTCGGCAACGGCATCTATGGCGGGCTATGGGTGGCCGACGACAAGTCGATCCCCCAGACCAACGGGTTCCGCAACGATGTCGTCGCCGCGCTCAGGAACCTGTCGGTGCCGGTGATCCGCTGGCCCGGCGGCTGCTTTGCCGACGAATACCACTGGCGCGAGGGCATTGGCCCCAAGGCCGGCCGACCGGTCAAGGTCAACACCCACTGGGGCGGCGTGACCGAGCCCAATGCGGTCGGCACGCACGAGTTCTTCGAATTGCTGCGCCAGGTCGGAGCCGAAGCCTACATCGCAGGCAACGTCGGCAACGGCACCCCGCAGGAAATGGCCGAGTGGGTAGAGTACATGACCGCGCCCGCGGGAAGTCTCGCCGATCTTCGCGGCAAGAACGGGCACAAGCAGCCGTGGGCGGTGCCCTACTTCGGCGTGGGCAATGAATTGTGGGGCTGCGGCGGCAACATGCGGCCCGAATATGCGGCAGACGTCACGCGTCGCTACGCCACCTTCATCAAGGCGCCCGCCGGCACGCGGATCATGAAGATCGCGGCCGGCGCCAATGTCGACGACTACGCCTGGACTGAGACGATGATGCGCGTCGCCGGCGACATGCTCGACGGCGTATCGCTGCACTATTACGTTCACCCTGCCGGGGGCTGGCCGCCGCGTGCTCCGGCGGTCGACTTCGACGAGCACGGCTGGGCCGATGCGCTGGCCGGCGCGCGTCGCATGGACGATCTGATCACCCGCCACACCGCGATCATGGACAAGTACGATCCCGCCAAGCGGGTCTTCCTTGCCGTCGACGAATGGGGCGCGTGGTATGCGCAGGACCCCGGCACGCACCCCGGCTTCCTGCGCCAGCAGAACACGTTGCGCGATGCGCTGATCGCCTCGATCCACCTCGACATCTTCGCCCGTCACGCCGACCGCGTGCGGATGAGCGCGATCGCGCAGATGGTCAACGTCCTCCAGGCGATGATCCTGACCGAGGGTCGCAAGATGGTCCTTACCCCCACCTACCACGTGTTCGAGATGTACAAGCCCTGGCAGGACGGGACCGTCCTGCCGATCGACATCGACGCGCCGTGGTACGCCAAGGACCAGTTCACGATGCCGGCGGTCAGCGGGTCGGCGGTCAAGGCCAAGGATGGCAAGACCTACGTCGCGCTGTCCAACCTCGATCCTAATCAGGCCAACACCGTGCGGGTGAAGTTGACCGGGGTGGCGGCCAGCGGTGTCTCGGGCCGCGTGCTCACCGCGCCGGCAATCAATTCGCACAACACGTTTGATGCGCCCGACGTGGTCAGGCCGGTGTCCTTCGACGCAGCTTCGATCAGCGACGGTGCGCTTTCCGTCACACTTCCTGCCAAGTCCATCGTGGTCCTGACGCTGCAATGACCGCGACGCAGGTCCTTGGCGACTGGGGCGGCACCAACCTGCGGCTGTGGCGGCTGCGCGGCGGGACGATCACCGACCGGATTGACGGACCCGGAACGACCGCGCTTGCTGGAAATGCAGCGCAGGTTCTTGAGGAGCGCCTGACGTCCTGGGCCGCGCAGGGACTGATTGAGCGCGTTACGCTGTGCGGCATGGCCGGCTCTCCCGCCGGACTTCTGCTGGCCCCGTATGTGCCGTGCCCCTGCACCGTGGCGCAGTGGCTCGCCGCGCCGGCCACGGTGAAGGTGGCAGGTATCAACGTCGACGTGTTGCCGGGCCTGTCGCACCGTAGCGATGCCTCTGTGCCCGACGTGATGCGCGGCGAGGAAGCGCAGGTTTTCGGGGCGACTGCGCTGGAACCCTCTCTCGGGCAGGGCAGCCACGTCATTGTCCTGCCCGGGACCCACAGCAAGTGGGTAACGCTCGACGACGGCGCGATCCGTCGCTTCTCGACCGCACCGACCGGTGAGGTTTTCGCCCTGCTCGCGGGAAAGTCGTCGCTGACGGGAAGCAACGAGGGCGGCACCGGCAGTTTCGAAGAGGGATATGCCCGCGGGCTCGAGCGCGCGGGAGAGCCCATGCCAGGCGCCCTGTTCGAGGCCCGGGCAGCCCGCCTGATGGACGGGCGATCACAGGCATGGTCGCGCGGTTACCTCTCCGGTCTGCTGATCGGGGCGGAAGTCGCGCAATTTGCGCCGGGTACGGGGACCGTGGTCGTCATCGGCGCGCCAGCGCTCGCCACGCTCTATTCAGGCGCGCTGCAAAGCCGTGGCATCGCCTCGCGCACCATCGACGGCGATGCCGCCGTGCTCGCGGGCCTTACCCAATCGCTCCAGCAACAGGACCGGACATGACCATCGAAGAAGCATTGGCTGCGGGCGCTCCACCGATCGTGGCGATCCTGCGCGGCATCGGCCCGCACGAAGCGGTCGCTGTGTCCGAAGCCCTGGTTGCCGCCGGCGTCCGCCTGATCGAGGTGCCATTTAATTCTCCCGATCCGGCGGTCTCGATCGCGGCCATGGCCGGCGCGCTCGGCGATCGAGCTGCGATTGGCGGCGGTACGGTGACGAGCATCGAACTGGCCGAGGCACTCGCGCAGGCGGGAGGAACCTTCATGGTATCCCCCAACGTCGATCCCGGGATCATCCGGCGCTCGCTGGAGCTGGGGATGGACGTCCTGCCCGGTTTCCTCACTCCCACCGAAGCCTTCGCCGCCATCGGCGCGGGCGCGACAAGCCTGAAGCTGTTCCCCGGATCGGTGCTTGGCAGCGCCTATGTCAAAGCCATTGGCGAAGTCCTGCCCGCTGGCACGCGGATATGGGCCGTGGGCGGGGTGGGTCCGGCCAACGTTGCCGAATTCCGCAAGGCCGGGGTATTCGGTATCGGTGTGGGAGGTAGCCTGTACAAGCCGGGCGACGAGCCCGCCACGGTAGGCGCGAAGGCGCGCGCTCTCATCGAGGCCTGGATGGCGTGCGAGGCATGAGCCGGCTGCGCAGCACGATCCTGGCGCTTGCCCTGTGGGTTGCCCCCACGCCGAGCCACGCGCAGTCGATGCCGTTGACCGGCGACCTGACGGTACACGACCCCGTTCTGATCCGCGAAGGGGCGACATGGTACGTGTTCAGCACCGTGGGCAAGTACATCGGGATCAAGACGTCGGCCGACCTGCGACACTGGACAGATGCCGGATCGGTGTTCGCCGACATACCCGCCTGGGCGAGGCAAGCCGTGCCGGGGACGGAAGGAATCTGGGCGCCCGATATCGCTTTTGTGAACGGCGAATACCGGCTCTATTATTCGGTATCCACCTTCGGTTCGAACCGTTCCGCAATTGGCCTTGCCACGAGCCCGACTCTCGATCCCAAGTCGAAGGCCTATCGCTGGACCGACCGCGGCTTGGTTGTGCAATCCACGCCGCAAGACGATTTCAACGCCATCGATCCGAACTTCGTGGCCGATGGCCAAGGGCGGCAATGGCTTGCGCTGGGCAGTTTCTGGAGCGGCATCAAGCTGTTTGCGCTTGATCCGAAAACAGGCAAACCCGTTCCCGGAACCGAACCCTACAGCCTTGCCGGCCGGCCAGCCCCTGCCACCGCACCCGCAGCGATCGAAGCGCCGTTCATCGTACCGCACGGGGGCGCCTACTACCTGATCGCTTCGTACGATTACTGCTGCAAGGGCGTGAACAGCACCTACTACACCGTGGTCGGACGGGCGGACAGGATCACCGGTCCCTACAAGGGCCGCGACGGCAGTTCGATGCTGCAGGGAGGCGGCACCATACTGCTTCGCGCCGATCCGCAGGAAAAGCAGCGCTATCGCGGACCAGGCCATGCCGGCGCGTTCACCGACGCCGACGGGACGACCTGGCTCGTGTGGCATGCCTATGATCGTGACGCCAACGGCGCGCCGAAGCTGCGCGTCGGGAAGCTGCGCTGGGACGAGACCGGCTGGCCCGTGGCGGAACCGATCGACTGAAGCCAATCCGACAGAGAGGACTTGCCATGACATTCTCGCTCTCGCGCCGTGCCTTCTTTGCCGGCAGCGCGGCCCTGCCCATCGCCTGCACGCCCATGGCGGCACCCCTGCCCCTGCCACCGGCTGATGCCGGCCCCGTCAACCCGCTGGTCCGCCAGCGCGCCGATGCCCAGGTATTCCGGCATGACGACGGCTTCTATTACCTGACCGGATCGGTCCCCGAGTACGACCGCCTCGTGCTGCGCCGGTCGAAGACGATTGCAGGCCTTGCCACGGCCGATGAGCGCGTACTCTGGCGCCATCAGGCGAGCGGACCGATGTCGGGCTTCATCTGGGCGCCCGAACTCCATCTGATCGACGGGCGCTGGATCATGTACTTCGCTGCAGGCCCCAGTGGCGGCGGCGAAGACGTTTTCCGCATCCGCACGTTCGCCGTGGTCTGCGATGGACCCGATCCGATGGCTGGCAACTGGACCGTGCTCGGCCAGTTCCAGGCGCCGTGGGACAGCTTCTGCCTCGATTCGACCAGTTTCCTCCATCGCGGCACCCGCTACTTCGCCTGGGCGCAGCGCGAACCGGGGATCGAGACGAACTCGAACCTCTACATCGCCCCTCTCGCATCGCCACTGACGCTGGCGCGAGCCGCGACCCGGCTGAGCATTCCCACGCTCGACTGGGAAGTCCGCGGGTTCAAGGTCAACGAAGCGCCCGCGGTCCTTGCGCGCAACGGTCGCCTGTTCATGACCTACTCCGCGAGCGCCACCGACGCGCGATATTGCCTCGGGCTGCTGGCCGCGCCCGACGACGCCGACATCATGGATCCCCGCGTCTGGCAGAAGTCGCAGCAGCCGGTGTTCGTGACCAGCCCCGAAACCGGGGTCTTCGGCCCGGGCCACAACAGCTTCACCGTGGACGAGCAGGGACGCGACATCCTCGTCTATCACGGGCGCGACTACGAACACATCGATGGCGACCCGTTGTTCGATCCCAACCGGCACACCCGGGTGCAGCGGCTCTACTACAAGCCCGATGGCACCCCGGACTTCGGGGTGCCGGTAGGCAACGGGCCCCTGCCGGTCCGGCTGCTCCGTACCGACGGCGCCCCGCTTGCCTGCGAGGGAAGCCGCGTCCTTGCCGGCGCTGCCCCCCTTGCCGCAACCCAGTTCCGCCTTCTCGAAGATGCGCCCGGGATCGTGACCGTCGCGCCGATCCTGCGCCGCGACGATCGCTTGACTGTGCTGGCCGACGGCGGCATCGCGCTCTCCCCGCTGGCACAGGGCCCGGCCCAGCGCTTCGTTCTCCATCGCGAGCGCGACGGCGCGGTGATCCTCGAATCGGTTATGCGCCGCTCGTTCGCACTGGCGTCGCCGACCACCGCGAGGCTCGTGCCGATGGCCGAGGCGACGCGCTGGCGGATCGACTGATTACTCGGGGTTTTTCATTCGAATGCACGCCGGCTCCGCAGCCGCGTTGCCGGCGCGCATCACTCTCTCCGTGAATTTTGCTGATCCTTTGCCGTACGCAAAATTTTTCTTGCCACGATTAACTCGGACAAATAATTAGTCCGACAAATTTGGGCATGGCATAGGGGCTGGCCCGTACCAGGGAGGGTGATCTCATGGCGCTCAAGCCATTTGCGTTCGGTACCACTTCGATTCTGGCGCTGACGCTGTCGACCGTGGCGCACGCGCAAACCACCGACGCCTCGCCCGCGAGCCCCGCCGAGAACGATTCCGGCGAGATCGTCGTGAGCGGCGTGCGCGCCTCGATCGTGGGCGCGCTCAACGTGCGAAAGCAATCGACCCAGATCGTCGATTCGATCGTCGCCGAAGACGTCGGCAAGCTGCCGGACAACAACGTCGTGGAAGCGCTACAGCGCGTTACCGGCGTTCAGATCACGGACCGCGCCGGCGGCGAAGCAGGCGCGGTGACCATCCGCGGTCTGTCCGATCCGCTGACCACGCTCAACGGCCGCAACATCTTCACTGCCGCTGGCCAGTCGTTTGCGCTGCAGGACATTTCGGCCAACCTGGTCAAGTCGGTCAACGTCTACAAGACCCGTTCGGCCGACCAGATCGAGACCGGTCTTGCCGGCCAGATCGACGTCGAGACCCGCCGTCCGTTCGACTTCGACGGCTTCACCATTTCCGGCCTCGCCCGCGGCATCTACAACGAACAGGCCGACAGCTATAATCCCAACGTCGCGCTGCTGGTCAGCGATCGCTGGGAAACGGGTGCGGGCGAAATCGGCCTGCTGGTCAACGCGAGCTACAGCAAGACCAAGTACCGCAACATGAGCACGACGGCCGGCGCCTTCGTGCCCTTCGCCACCGAGACCCCGCCTGCCGGGTCCGGCCTCGGCAAGCTCGAGCGGATCTTCCCCGGTCCGGACAACGTCAACTGGCAGCCGGGCCTCAACGCGGGCCTGCCCACCGAAGCCGGCTCGACGCTGCGGATCAACGGCGTCGACGTTCCCTACTACCTTGGCCGCGACGCGGTGTTCAGCTCCGACCTCTACGGCAAGCGCGAGCGCCCTTCGGTCAACGTCGCGCTGCAGTGGGCGCCCAACAGCAGCTCGGTCTACACCGCCGAGATGTTCTACTCGGGCTTCCGGGGCAACACCTTCAACTCGCTGCAGTTCAGCTTCGTCGACTGGTGGGGCAACCCCGGCCCGGTCGAGCTCTATGACGGCACCAACATCATCAAGTCGCGCACCGTCGACAACGTCTACGGTTTCAACAGCGGCGACTATGCGACGAACCGGACCGACAGCTACGTCTACGGTCTGAACGGCAAGTGGGACCTTGGCGACCGCGGCAAGATCACGGCCGATGTCGCCTACCAGACCAGCACCAACGAGACGACGTTCCAGGCAATGCGCACCGACCGCGTCGCCAACCAGATCGTCGTCGACTTCAACGCAGGCGGTGGCATTCCTTCGTTCCACTTCAACGACGACGGCCTGCTGGCCGATCCTTCGGTGTGGAACGTCGCGGAGTTCTACGACAACGCGAACAAGGCCAAGGGCGACGCGATCACCGGAACGCTTGATGGCTACTACACCTGGGATGAAGGCTTCATCCGCGCGATCAAGGCCGGCGTGCGCCTCGATCGCCGTACCGCCCAGACCTATGTCCGCACCCAGGACGGCGGCCGCCTCAACAAGTCGCTGAGCACGGCGCTCCCCGCCGAGGGCCTGTTCACCAACAGCGGGTTCTTCGACGGCCGCGCCGACGTTCCGACCAGCTGGGTGTTGCCGAACGGCTACTGGATCAACGCGCACGCCGACGAGGTCCGCGCGCTCTACAAGCTGAAGACCTCGGACCAGCTGGTGCTGGACCGGGTGTTCGACATCACCGAAACCACGATGTCGGCCTACATCATGGCCGACGCGCAGATCGACCTGTTCGGGCGCCCGCTCAAGCTCGAAGGCGGCGTGCGCTTCGTCAACGTCGACACCAACAGCCGCTTCTTCGATCGCTACAACGGCGGCGCCGAGACGATTGCCTCGAACGGCTCGAACAAGCTCCTGCCCGCGTTCACGCTGCGCTACGAGTTCACCGACAACCTGCGCCTGCGGTTCAACTACGGTGAAACGTTGCGCCGTCCGAACTTCAGCGACATCAACCCCAACTACAGCCTGACCGGTGACCTCACCAACGTCGGCTACGGCTCGGGCTCGGCCGGGACGGCGAACCTGCGCCCGACGCATTCGAAGAACTTCGACCTTGCGCTCGAATGGTACTTCGACCGCGACAGCGCGATCTACGTCACCGGCTTCCGCCGGGAAATCGACGGGCTCGTGGTGCCGCTGACGGTGCGCGAATACATCCCGAACAACGGGATCCAGGCCGGCGCGACCAACTACTTCGCCATCACCCGGCCGGTGAACGCCTCGAACGGCGTGCTCAAGGGCGTCGAGGTGGGCCTGACCTACTTCCCGCACTACCTGCCGGGGCCGCTCGACGGCCTTGGCTTCCAGGGCAGCGTCACGATCCTCGACTCCAAGCAGAACATCCCGGAATCGGACAGCGCCGGCAACATCGTCGGCCAGTCGACGTCGCAGTTCTTCGGCGTGTCGAAGCTGTCGTACAATGCGACGCTCGCCTACGACAAGGGCCCGTTCAATGCCCGCCTGTCGTACATCTGGCGCAAGGAGTTCCTCCACAACAACGAGGCGCGCCTGTTCGCCAACCCGATCGGAGTGTGGTTCCGCCCCGAGAAGAGCCTCGACCTCCAGCTCACCTGGAACGTCACGGACAAGGTCGGTGTGACCTTCGATGCGGTCAACCTGACCAATTCGACCCAGCAGAACTATTACCGGTTCGGCGATGTCGGCAACGCCGACCAATTCAACCTCGGCACCACGCTTCTCGCGCGCACCTTCGCGCTGGGCGTGCGTTTCAAGTTCGACTGACCCGACGACGGCGAAGGCCTGTCCGACGCTCCCTCGCGTCGGGCAGGGCTTCCGATCGGCGGTCGCCCGCCTTGCGGCAATCCTCTCCCACCAGCCACAAGCGGGCGACCGCCAATACGGGTGCGCGCTGCGGGCCCGGCCGAGCGGTCAACATTCCGCTTTGCGAACTCCAAAGGCCGTGGACGATCGTCCATCGGCGCTCGACGGACATTTCCTAGCCCGTCGCAGCCACTCCCGGAAACCGGACGCCACAATCCGGCATATCGGCCCGAGACGCTCGGCCAGAAGTCGCTGCGGCGCCCGCTGCCGGGTTTTGAAAGGCCTCGCGCCCCTTCCCCGCCTCTGCGAAGCCCATAGGCATCGCAAGCCCGTTCCAGGGCTCCTGAACGCAAGAGCGCTGGCTGCGCAATACGCCCCATCAGGGCCCTCTCGAAGCGCCCTCGCGCGCGAGGACCGGGCATATGCCGCACGCGGCCGACGAAGCTGTCACCTCACGCTCGAAAGCCGCCGGACAGCCGGTCGCACGCGACGCCCGCGCAATGCTTGCCGCGCGGACAGATCGTCACTCGTGCGAAAATGGCATCGTGGCCCAGCACCGCAAAAATGACGCGGTGCTGCCAGCTTCCCCGGCGAGGGTTAGATCGATGCAAAAATTTGCAGGGGAGTTGCTGGCGGAGAGGGTGGGATTCGAACCCACGGTACGGTTGCCCGTACACCGCATTTCGAGTGCGGCGCATTCGACCACTCTGCCACCTCTCCGCGAAGCGCATGAGGGCGGAACCAGCCGCCCCCGGTCGGGAAGCGCGCCGTTAGCGCATGGGTTTGCGGCTTTCAAGCGAAAAGGGCAAAACCACCCACAGTCATCGACTTGTCTCGAATACGGAGCGATCCTATATCCCGGACATGGACCGCACGAGCTTCTTTTCGCCCCAGGCCGGCCGCGAGGTTTCGGCGCCACCCGTGGCAGAGGCGCGCTTCGGCATCGGCGAAATCGTGCGGCATCGCCTCTTCGGTTTCCGCGGCGTGGTGTTCGATATCGACCCGGTCTTCGCCAACAGCGAGGAATGGTACGAATCCATTCCCAAGGACCTGCGACCGCGCCGCGACCAGCCGTTCTACCATCTCCTCGCCGAAAACGACGAGAGCAGCTACGTCGCCTACGTCAGCCAGCAGAACCTGCTCGCCGATCCCGAGGCGGGGCCGGTCGATCATCCTTCGCTCGAACAGATCTTCGAGGAATTCCAGGACGGCCGCTACCGTCTGCGCCGCGGCCTGTCCCACTGACGCTGCGGCGTCGCCCCCCGGCGGATCGCAGCGCCACATACCTGGGCGCAGCGCCGCTCAGTTCTTGAGCTTCCACCCCGAGCGCAGCAGCGCGTAGAGGCCCAGGCCGAGCACGGCGTTGAGCACGCCGAGCCCGATCGCGCCGTGCAGCACGGCCTCGTTGGTGTCGCCGATGTCGCTCTGGCCGAGGAAGCCGAAGCGGAAGCCGGAAATGACGTAGAAGATCGGGTTGACCCGGCTGACCGCCTGGAACGCGGGAGCGAGGTTGTCGATCACGTAGAACGTGCCCGAAAGCATCGACATCGGCGTGATCACGAAATTGGTCACGGCGGAAAGGTGATCGAACTTTTCCGACCACATCGAGGTCGCCACGCCGATCAGCGACAGCAGGATCGAGCCCATCAGGCCGAACCAGGCGATCGCCCAGCCGTGCCGGACTTCCATGTGCACGCCCGGCCACAGCAGCATCGCGCCGTAGACGACGAGGCCGACCAGCACGGCGCGGGTGACCGCCGCGCCGACGAGGGCAGCGAGCAGTTCGCCTTCCGAGATCGGCGGCATCAGGTAGTCGATGATCGTGCCCTGGATCTTGCCACCGAGCAGGCCGAAGCTCGCGTTCGCAAAGGCGTTGTTGATCATGCCCATCGCGATCAGGCCCGGCGCGACGAAGCTCGCGAAGGGCACGCCGAGCACTTCGCGTCCACCGCGCCCCATCGCCAGGGTGAAGATCATCAGGTATAGCAGCGTGGTGACCGCCGGCGCCCAGATCGTCTGGGTCTGCACCTTGAAGAAGCGGCGCACTTCCTTCATATAGAGGGTCCACAGCCCCAATCTGTTGATGCTGCGGAAAAGCGGCTCGCCGGGCGCGGGAAATCCTGCGCTGCGACGGACAGTTGCGGTCTGGGCGGCGTCCCCGGTCCGGGGCAGAGATTGATCGGCCATGATCCCTGCGGTATCGCGCGGGCGGCCCGATGGCAAGGAACGGACACGCAGCGTCTCATGCTGCGGATCCACGAAGGAATTTTGACGGCATGAGTTGGACGGAAGAGCGCATCGAGAAGCTGACCAAGATGTGGGAGGGCGGGGCAACCGCCAGCCAGATCGCCGACGAACTCGGCGGAGTCAGCCGAAACGCGGTCATCGGCAAGGCGCATCGCCTGGGCCTCAAGGCGCGCCCTTCGCCGGTCAAGCCCAACGACAAGGCCGAAGCCCCGGCAGCGGCGCCCAAGGCGGCAAAGCCCGCGCCCGCCCCGGCCGAGCCGCGACCTGCGCCGGCGCCGAAGGCTGCTGCGCCTGCCGCGACCCCGCCCGCCCCGCCGCCGCCGCCCGCGGCGCCGCGCCCTGCCCCTGCCCCTGCGGCAGCGCCTGCGGCTTCGGCAGCGGACGCCAAGCCCGTCCCCCAGCCGCGCATCGTTTCGGTTGGCCCCGGCGGCTTTCTGCGGCAGGGACCGGGCGACCAGCAGGCGCCGATCCCGCCTGCTCCGCCGCGCCGCCTCGTGCCCGCGCGGCCGAGCCCGGAAGTGGCCGACAAGACCAGCCTGCTCGATCTCAACGATCGCATCTGCCGCTGGCCGATGGGACACCCGGGCGAACCCGACTTCCACTTCTGCGGCGAGAAGGTGAACCCTGGCTTTCCCTATTGCGTCGACCATTGTGGTCGGGCCTATCAGGCGCAGCTGCCGCGCGGACATCGTCGCCCTCCGCCGCCGATGCCGTTCGGGGGTCCGCGCGTTCGCTGAAGGCCGCACGGACAATCCGTGAAGGCAGCGTTACCGGCGGGCTAAGCAACCATATCGGATTAACCCGCCGGTCGGTCGGTCGTTCTGTCCGTCATGACCGACAAGGACTCCGATGGGAATGGACGCCGCGGCAGCTGGCTCCAGTGGTTCGGCCTGCGCTTCGCCGCGGACGAACCGGAGAGCGAGCCTGAGCGGCCACGTCCGGCCTCGCCTGCCGGTGCGTATCGGGATCCGACGGCGCGCGAGATCTGGCTCCCCGCCAAGCGCCGGATGCTCGGCAAGGTGGCCGACTTCCTGATCGACCACGACCTGGAGATCCTGCCCTACACGCTCGGGATCGCCTACGACTGCGTCACCGGCGCAAGCCCGCGCCTCGTCCAGATGATCCTCGAGCGCACCGAGCAAGGCCTGCCGGTGACGCTGCGCTGGCTTGACGAAGCGGTGCGCGACGCGGGGCCGGCAAAGGCCGAGGAGACGCTTCACGCGCTGATGGAGCAACTCGAAGGCGACCTTGCCAAGTTCGGCGACACCATGAAGGGCGCCCGAACGGCGACCAGCGAGTACAATTCCGCGCTCAGCCGCCACGCCGACGATCTCGATGCGGCAGATTCGACGCAGGCGACCATCGCCGATCTGACCGCGCTCACGCGGGCGATGATCGAGCGTACCCGCGCGATCGAGAGCGACCTCGTGCGCAGCGAACAGCGGGCGCAGGAACTCCAGGCGGCGCTGGAGGAAACGCGTCGTGCTGCCGAGCAGGACCATCTCACCGGCCTGCCCAATCGTCGCGCCTTCGACTACATGTTCGACCGCGAGCTGCGCGAGGCGCAGGCAGCGAAGGAGCCCCTGGCGCTCGCCTTCGTCGACATCGACCATTTCAAGCGGATCAACGATACCCACGGTCATCCGGCGGGTGACCGGGTGCTGCGGGTCGTTGCCGAAACGCTCGACCGGATTTCCGATTCCCGCTGTCATGTCGCGCGCCACGGAGGCGAGGAGTTTGCGGTCCTGTTCCGGGGCCTTTCCCTGCAGCAAGCCTGGAAACGGCTCGACGGCGCGCGCTCGGAGATCGCCGACCGGCGCCTGGTCAATCGCGCGAACGACATGCCGTTCGGCCAGATCACCTTCTCGGGGGGACTGGCCGACGTGTTCGCCTATCCCGGCAAGAGCGCGGCGATGAAGGCGGCGGACGAAGCCCTCTACAGCGCCAAGGAGGGGGGGCGGAACCAGATCGTGATGGCCAGCGGCCCGCCCAAAGAGCCGCTCAAGAAGGCCGCCTGACCGGGCCGCCTTGCCTTCGCTCCATGCAAAAGGACCCGCGATTGCTCGCGGGTCCTTTCGTTTCCAGCATGACGTCGGAGGATCAGTCGTCCGACTTCAGGAAGGCAGGCATGTGGTCGGGTGCCGGACCATCGTCGCGGTCGCGACGCGGGCCGCGGTCGCCGCGGCCTTCACCGCCGTCGCGACGCGGACCACGATCACCGCGCCCGCCACGATCGCCGCCACGATCACCGCCGCGGCCGCCCGGGCCACGACGATCGCCGCCACGGTCACCGCGGGCCTCGCGCGGCTCACGCGCAGGCCGCGTGTCCTCAAGCTCCTCGCCGGTTTCCTGGTCGACGACGCGCATCGACAGGCGAACCTTGCCGCGGTTGTCGATCTCGAGGACCTTGACCTTCACGGCCTGGCCTTCCTTGACGACGTCGGTCGGCTTTTCCACGCGCTCGTTCTTCATTTCGCTGACGTGGACGAGACCGTCCTTGCCGCCCATGAAGTTCACGAAGGCGCCGAAGTCGACGATGTTGACGACCTTGCCGTCGTAGATCTTGCCGACTTCCGCTTCCTCGACGATGCCGAGGATCCAGTTCTTGGCGGCTTCGATCTGGCCGAGATCGGACGAGCTGATCTTGATCAGGCCCTCGTCGTCGATGTCGACCTTGGCGCCGGTGGTGGCGACGATCTCGCGGATCACCTTGCCGCCGGTGCCGATGACGTCGCGAATCTTCGACTTGTCGATCTGTAGCGTCTCGATGCGCGGCGCGTGCGCTGAAAGCTCGGTGCGCGCTTCGCCCAGCGCCTTGGTCATTTCACCGAGGATATGGGCGCGGCCTTCCTTGGCCTGCTTGAGGGCGACCTCGAAGATCTCCCGCGTGATGCCGGCGACCTTGATGTCCATCTGCATCGTGGTGATGCCTTCGGAGGTGCCCGCCACCTTGAAATCCATGTCGCCGAGGTGGTCCTCGTCGCCCAGGATGTCCGAAAGAACGGCGAATTCGCTGCCCTCGAGGATCAGGCCCATGGCGATGCCCGAGACGGGGCGCGCGATCGGTACGCCGGCGTCCATCATCGACAGGCAGCCGCCGCAGACGGTCGCCATCGAGGACGAGCCGTTCGACTCGGTGACGTCCGACAGGACGCGGATGGTGTAGGGGAACTCTTCCTTGGTCGGCAGCACCGGGTGCAGCGCGCGCCAGGCGAGCTTGCCGTGACCCACTTCGCGACGGCCCGGAGCGCCGAAGCGGCCGACTTCGCCGACCGAGTAGGGCGGGAAGTTGTAGTGGAGCATGAAGCTTTCGTAGCGCAGGCCTTCGAGGCCGTCGATCATCTGCTCGGCGTCCTTGGTGCCGAGCGTGGTAGTGCAGATAGTCTGCGTCTCGCCACGCGTGAACAGCGCCGAACCGTGCGTGCGCGGCAGCAGGCCGACCATCGCCTCGATCGGGCGCACCTGCGTGGTGGTGCGGCCGTCGATGCGCTGCCCGTCCTTGAGGATCGCGCCACGGACGATGTCGGCTTCCACCTTCTTCATCGTCTTGATCGCGACCATCTGGGTCTGCGGTGTCTCGTCGGCGAACGCGGCCTTGGCCTTGGCGCGGGCCTCGTTCAGCGCATTCGAGCGCGCCGACTTGTCGGTCAGCTTGTAGGCGGCGGCAACGTCGGCGCCGACAATGTCCTTGAGCTTCTTCTTGATGTCGGCGGTGTTGTCCGACAGGTCGATCTCCCAGGGATCCTTCGCGGCCTTTTCGGCCAGCTGGATGATCCCGCCGATGACCTTGCGGATTTCGTCGTGCGCGAACAGCACGGCTCCGAGCATTTCGTCCTCGCTCAGCTCCTTGGCTTCCGATTCCACCATCATCACGGCGGAGTCGGTCGCGGCGACGACGAGGTCGAGGCGGCCGTCGGTCAGCGCCGCGTCCTGCTTCGGGTTGAGGACGTATTCGCCATCGATGAAGCCGACGCGCGCGGCGCCGATCGGACCCATGAATGGCACGCCCGAGATGGTCAGCGCAGCCGAGGCGGCGATCATCGCGACGATATCGGGTTCGGTCTCGCCGTCATAGCTCAGCACCTGGGCGATGACGTTGATCTCGTTGTAGAAACCTTCGGGGAACAGCGGACGGACCGGACGGTCGATCAGGCGGGAAACCAGCGTTTCCTTTTCCGTGGCGCCGCGTTCGCGCTTGAAGAAGCCGCCGGGGATGCGGCCGGCAGCGGAATACTTTTCCTGGTAGTGGACGGTCAGCGGGAAGAAGTCCTGGCCTTCCTTGACCGACTTGGCGGCCGTGACCGCACAGAGCACCACGGTTTCACCGTAGGTGGCGAGGACCGCGCCGTCGGCCTGACGGGCAATGCGGCCGGTTTCGAGGGTGAGGGTCTTTCCGCCCCACTCCAGCGATACGCTTTTGACGTCGAACATGTCGTTTCCTTCAGCCCGCCGGCCCTATTGCTGGCGGGGTTTGCTGCCGGGGATACCGTCCCGGTCCGGTGTGGGGCGTTTTTCCTGGCCCCGAAGGCGCTCCGCCGAATTGCGTGGGCGCCCAAACGCAAAAGCGGCCCGCTAGGGGCCGCTCCGCTTGGTTACTTGCGCAGACCGAGCTTCTGGATCAGCGCGTTGTAGCGCTCGACGTCCTTCTTCTTGAGGTAGTCGAGCAGCGAGCGGCGCTTGTTGACCATCATCAGCAGGCCACGACGCGAATGGTTGTCCTTGTGGTGGGCCTTGAAGTGCTCGGTCAGCGTCTGGATGCGGCTGGTCAGGATCGCGACCTGGACTTCCGGCGAACCGGTGTCATTGGCGGCGCGAGCGTTGCTCTGGATGACTTCCTGCTTCTTTTCCGCGGTAATCGACATATCATTCACTCCGCGACATCGGTCAGATTGAATCCCCGGGCGACGGTCAGGCTTCCGCCCGAAATCTCCACGAGCGCAACGGGCACCCTGCCCAGTCTCGCCCAGAAAAGCCCGTCGTTGCAGGGCAACCCCGTCAGAACGCGGCCCTGTCGGACCGCCCTCGCCTGCTCGGGATCGAGGTCTAGAGCCGGGATGTCGACCAGCCCTGCCTCCAGCGGCAAGAGTACGCGTTCAAGGGGCGCGCCTTTACCGACCTCGTTCAGTTTGTCCAGCGAAATCGCTTGGCGCAGGCCGAACGGCCCTGCGCGCAGCCGCCGCAACATGGTGACGTGGCCCACCGTGCCGAGCGCCCGGGCAATGTCGCGCGCCAGGCTGCGGATATAGGTGCCCTTCGACACATCGGCAACCAACGTCGCCGCCTCCAGCGCATCGTCGGCTCCTTCGCGCGCCTCCAGCGTCAGGGCCCGGATCGTTACCGACCGCGTCGGCATCGCGAAGTCCTCGCCCGCGCGCGCGCGATCGTAGGCGCGTTGGCCTTCGATCATCAGCGCCGAATAGGTCGGCGGCACCTGCTCGATCGGACCGAGGAACTCGCCCAGTGCGGACTGCAACGCCGCCAGCGGCGGACGCACCGCGCTGGACGCGACGACCTTGCCTTCGAGATCGAGCGTATCGGTCTCCTCCCCGAAGCGCACGGTGAAGGCATATTCCTTGCTGGCATCGAGCATTCGCCCGCACAGCTTGGTTGCCTCGCCCACGGCGATCGGCAGGACGCCCGTCGCCAGCGGATCGAGCGTACCGCCGTGGCCGACCTTTACCTTGCCCAGGCCCGCCTCGCGCAAGTTGCGCTTGACCGCCGCAACGCCCTGGGTCGAGCCGAGTTCGAGCGGCTTGTCGAGAATGATCCAGCCATCGACCATCGGCGTTACATCGGCTCCGGCCCGGCGGCCCAGGCCGCGACGTGCTGGTACTGCTCGACCAGCCACTGCACCGGCGGCAGCACGATCCGGTCGACGAGGCGCAGGCCGGGCACGAGGTAGGGCAGCACCAGGAAAATCCCCATGAAAACAAGAATTCCGTAAGGCTCGATGCGGTCCATCACGCGCGCGCCCGACATCGGCAACAGCCCGCGCAAAATGCGCGAGCCGTCGAACGGCGGCAGCGGAATCAGGTTGAACATGCCGAGGAAGGCATTGATCAGGATGAAGTTCTGCAGGTTGTCCGCGGCAAAGCGCAGCCAGAAGCCGGGCTCGGCCTGGGTATCGGCCACGCGCACCAGCAGCCCCAGGGCGACTGCGGCGAGCAGCGCCAGGACGAAGTTGGTCACCGGCCCCGCCGCGCCGACAAATGCCATGTCGCGCTTGGGATTGTTGAGCCGGCGATAGTTCACCGGCACCGGCTTGGCCCAGCCGAACACCGGCAGGCCCATCAGCTTGAGCGCGCCGGGCAGGATGATCGTGCCGACCGGATCAACATGGCGCAGCGGGTTGAGGCTCAGCCGGCGCCGCTCGTGCGCGGTCGGATCGCCCAGCGCGCGGGCCATCCACCCGTGCGCCACCTCGTGGAACACGATGGCGAAGACCAGCGGCACCACCAGCGTCGCAACCGAGTAGAGCGTCGAATTCATCGCTTGGTCCATTCCTCGCGCAGGATGCTGAACGACACGGTGTCGCGTACGTGGCCGGTCCAGGTCCGGCGCTCGTGCCGCAGCACGCCTTCGCGCACCGCGCCCAGCTTGAGCACCGCCGCCTGGCTGCGCGTGTTGCGTTCGTCCACCTTGAAACCCACCCGCTCGAGGCCGCAGGCGAAGGCGTGGTCGAGCATGAGCGTCTTGAGGCGGGTGTTGAAGCCGGTGCCACGTACCTCGGGCACGATGTAGCTGTTGCCGATCTCGATCGACCAGCCCGGCTGGCCCTGCTCGATCCACGCGGTCATGCCGACCACCTCCTGCGCGCGCAGCACGGCATAGGCGCGGCGTCGGGGCGGCCCCGCCAGCAGGCTGTCGAACTGCGGGTCGAACGCGGCGCCTTCATACGTGAAGGGATAGATCTGCCAGATCTGCCTATCGCGCGCGCATGCCGCGCGCAGGCCTTCGCGATGGCGCTCGGCGATCGGCTCGAGCCGAAGATCGCCCTCGGAAAGCGGCACGTACAAGGCCTCGTCACTCATCTCCGGCTCCCCGCAATGCCTCGCTGAAGTGGCGACGGCACAATGCAACGTAGCGATCGTTGCCACCGATCTCGGTCTGCGCCCCTGCGCGCACCGCAGCGCCATCGGCATCGACGCGCAAATTCATCGTCGCCTTGCGCCCGCAGTGACACACGGCTTTCAGTTCGACCAGCGCGTCGGCGATTCCGAGCAGCACCCCCGAACCTTCGAACAGCCGGCCGCGAAAATCGGTGCGCAAGCCATAGCACAGCACCGGGATATCCGCGTCGTCCGCAAGACGCGCCAGCTGCCAAACCTGGGCCGCGGTCAGGAACTGCGCTTCGTCGACCAGCACGCAGGACAGCGGCGCAACGAGATGCGCGGCGTGGATGCGCGCCCAGAGGTCGGTCTCGCGATCGAAGCGATGGGCGTCTGCGTCGAGGCCGATGCGGCTGGCGATGGCGCGGCTGCCCGAACGGGAATCGACCGCTGCCGTCCACAGCATGGTCTCCATGCCGCGTTCGCGGTAGTTGAAGTCGGCCTGCAGCAGCGTGGTCGATTTCCCCGCGTTCATGCTGGCGTAGTAGAAGTAGAGCTTGGCCATCGCTCGCGGAGAAATAGGGCGACCGGGCCGGAACGCCAGCGCAATGAGCGACTTTTCGTCGGGAATCGCCAGCAAGGAGCGTCGAGCGACCATGTTCAGCTTTTCAGCCCGGACCTCCGCCCCAACTCGCCTCCTCGGCTCGGCGCTGCTCCTCGCCGCGTTCCTCGTGATTGTGCCGCGGCCTGCCGCCTCGGCGCAGCCGGGACCGCTGCGCTATACGCTCGACGCCGCCGCCAGCAGCGTCCACGCCCGCGTCGGCTTCTTCGGGATTGCCAGCAAGACCGCGCGCTTCCCGGCGATGAGCGGCGGGATCGAGCTCGACCCGGAGCGGCTCGGCACGATCCGGCTCGAGGTCCTGCTCGACGCGCGCGCGCTCGAGGCCGGCGATACGGTCACGCTCGCGCGGCTGAAGGGGCCGGACTTCTTCGATGTCGAACACTATCCGGCGGTCCGCTTCCTCGGTCACCGGATGTCCATGACCGGGCCAGTGTCCGCGACCATCGACGGCGACCTGACCGCGCGCGGCGTCACGCGTCCCGCGCGCCTTGCCGTGACTTTCACCAATCCGCCGGCGCAGGCGAGCGGTCGTCAACCGCTTCGGCTTTCGGCGCGCACCACGATTGATCGCACCGCTTTCGGCATGACCGCCTACCCGCTGATCGTCAGCCGCAAGGTAACGATCACCATCGACGCGCAGATGTCTCCGGCCTGACCGTTCATGCCCCGGCTTCGGGGCCTTCTTCGCCGGCCCCGTCTTCGCCGGCAATATCGCGACGGACGCGGGGGTCGGACAGCAGCATGTCGATCCGGCTGGCCTCGTCGAAGCTCTCGTCCGCCAGGAACTTGATCTTCGCGGCATACTTCAGCTTCAGCTTGCCCGCGACTTCCTTCTGGAAGAACGCGGTGTTGGTGCGCAGCGCCTTGAGCACCTCGTCCTCGTCCTCGCCAAGCAGCGCCTTCACGAACACCGTCGCGTGGCGCAGGTCGGGCGACATGCGCACTTCGGTAACCGACACGGTGTGGCCGGTCAGCACGTCGTCGTGCACCTGCTGGCGCGCGAGCAGTTCGGAAATCACGTGACGCACCTGTTCGCCGACCTTGAGCAGGCGGACGGAGCGGGTTTCGGGAGTGGTGTGCTTGGCCAAATTCAGCTCATCTTCGCAAGGATACGGGCGATCGAGCGCACGTTGCGCGCGGTGCCCCGGCAGCCGAGCCGCCGTTCGATGAAGGCGCTGGACAGCTTGCTGCCCGCGACCCCCTCGACGAAATCGATATAGAGACTGCGCGGTCCGATTGCGAGTTTTTCGGGTCCGCGCGTTGCGTGATCGGCGGCGAGCTTCGCGAACGCGGCAGG
Organism: Novosphingobium huizhouense; assembly: GCF_020179475.1. GTDB lineage: Bacteria > Pseudomonadota > Alphaproteobacteria > Sphingomonadales > Sphingomonadaceae > Novosphingobium > Novosphingobium huizhouense. Next base: position 490,220 of record NZ_JAILXZ010000002.1, read on the forward strand.
ATCGGGCTCTCGCTCGAGGAACAGCGTGTGGACCAGATTGTCCGCGCCGATGCCGGTAAAGGGGTTGCCCTCGATCGCCTCAGCCACGGCAGCGCGATCGCGCACCGCCGCGAAGGTGTCGATATCGAAACGGTCTCGCAGCACATGGGCGAAGAGGTCCTCGAGCCCTTCGAGCGGCCGTTCGTCGTAGTCGAACAGCAGGTTGCCGCTGGCAACGACGGTCTCGAGCCCCTCCAGCCCTTCCCGCTCGAACGCCCAGCGCAAGTCAGCCATCGTCAGGCGATTGCCGCCGACGTTGATCGATCCGAGAAGGGCTACGTAGCGGGTCATTCTTGCTTTTTCCGGAGAACGTGCTAAGTGGCGACGATCGCAATAGTTGAGATTTTCAAGATCACCATCCCGGAGCCTGGACGCTGCTACGTCCAGGCTCTTTTGGTATCGGGGGTGCCGCTGCTACAGCACCCCCTCACTGGCTTACTTGCGGCCAAGCTCGATGAGCTTGTTCACCAGTCCGACGAGGCTGACCATCAAGGTCGCAACGCCGAGAACCAGAATCGCAATTGTATCAACTTTCAATGACATCACCGTCCCTTCTGTCGCTGGTTGCGACCTCGGAACGGATTTGTCTTGGTGATACGAACCGCGGTTAGTTCTTCGCGGCCAACCAGATGAAAAGGGGAACTGCCGCCACAATGGCGAAAAGGCCCATCAGCACACAGCCGACACCGAACCTGAGGCGCTGCTGCGGCTGATAGGCCATCTATTCAATCTCAAAGCGTCCGCGCGCGTTCCTCGACTTCGAAGACTTCGAGGTGGTCGCCCGGCTTGATGTCGTTGGTGTCCTGCAGGACCACACCGCATTCGAGCCCGGCGCGCACTTCGGCGACGTCGTCCTTGAACCGGCGCAGCGACGCGATGACCGTGCGGCTGACGATGACGTCCTGCCGCGTGAGGCGCGCGTTGATGCCCTTGCGGATATAGCCTTCGACGACGAGCAGGCCGGCGGCCTTGTCCTTCTTGCCCGCGGGGAACACTTCCTTGACCTCGGCGCGGCCGACGACGGTCTCGATCCGCTCCGGACCCAGCTCGCCCGCCATCTCCGAGCGGATGTCGTCGGTGAGCTGATAGATCACGTCGAAGTACTTCATCCGCACCTTGTTGCGCTCGACCAGCTCGCGCGCCTTGGCGTTGGGACGGACGTTGAAGCCGACGATCGGGGCGCCGCTCGCCTGGGCGAGGTTGACGTCGCTCTCGGTGATCGCGCCCACGCCCGAGGCGAGGATGCGCACCTTGATCTCGTCGGTCGAGATCTTGTTGAGCGCATTGACGATCGCTTCGACCGAGCCCTGCACGTCGGCGCGGACCACCAGCGGATACTCGATGACCGCAGCCTTCGCGGCCAGCGCCGAGAACATGTTCTCGAGGCTGGTCGGCGCCGTCGCGGTGCGCTTGGCGTTGGCCTTCTCCTGGCGATAGGCCGCAACCTCGCGGGCGCGCGCCTCGTTCTCGACCACGGTCAGCGTGTCGCCGGCCATCGGCACGCCGCCGATGCCGAGCACCTCGACCGGCAGCGACGGCGGCGCGACCTTCACCTGGCGGCCCTTGTCGTCGAGCATCGCGCGGACGCGGCCCGACTGGGTGCCGACGACGAGGATGTCGCCGACCTTGAGCGTGCCGCGGTTGACCAGCACGGTCGCGAGCGGCCCCTTGCCCTTGTCGAGCTTGGCCTCGATCACGGTCGCCTCGGCGGCGCGGTCGGGGTTGGCCTTGAGTTCGAGCAGTTCGGCCTGGAGCAGGATCTTCTCGATCAGCTCGTCGAGACCCGCGCCGCTCTTGGCCGAGACCTCGACGTCCTGGACGTCGCCCGACATCGCCTCGACGATGACTTCGTGCTCGAGCAGGCGCTCGCGGATCTTCTGCGGGTTGTACTCGGGCTTGTCGGCCTTGGTGATTGCCACGATCATCGGTACGCCGGCCGCCTTGGTGTGGTTGATCGCCTCGATCGTCTGCGGCATCAGCCCGTCGTCGCCCGCAACCACCAGGATGACGATGTCGGTGACGTTGGCGCCACGCATGCGCATCTCGGTGAAGGCCTCGTGGCCCGGGGTGTCGAGGAAGGTGATGTGGTCGCCGCCCTTGGTCTTGATCTGGTAGGCGCCGATGTGCTGCGTGATGCCGCCGGCTTCGCCGCGCACCACGTCGGTGCCGCGCAGCGCGTCGAGCAGGCTGGTCTTGCCGTGGTCGACGTGGCCCATGATCGTGACCACCGGCGGGCGCGGCTGCAGGGTATCCTCGGCATCGACGTCCGCGGCGGTGTCGATGTCGACGTCGCTCTCGCTCACGCGCTGGATGTTGTGGCCGAATTCGGTCACGAGCAGTTCGGCGGTGTCCTGGTCGATGGTCTGGTTGATGGTGACCATCATGCCCATCTTGAACAGCGCCTTGACCAGGTCCGCGGCCTTTTCGGCCATGCGGTTGGCAAGCTCCTGCACGGTGATCGCCTCGGGCACCACGACATCGCGGACCTGCTTCTCGCGCGGCTGCGACTGGCCGGCGAAGTGCGCGCGGCGCTCCTTTTCGCGGGCGCGCTTGAGCGCGGCGAGCGAACGGGCGCGCGCGCCTTCGTCCTCGTTGAGCGCGCGGGTGACGGTCAGCTTGCCGCCGCGGCGTTCATCGCCGCCCTTGCGGTCGCGCGCCGCGGGCTGCGGCTTCTTGGCGACGGGCTCGGGGCGCTTGACCGGGGCCACCGGCGTGAAGCGACGCGGTGCGGGCGTGACAGGTGCGGCAGCCTTGGTCTCGGCAGGCGCTTCGGCCTGCGGCGCGGCGGCGACAGGCGCCGGCGCGGGCGCTTCGGCAGCTGCGGGCGCTTCCGCGACGGGAGCGGGCGCAGCCTGCTCGACTTGCGGCGCGACCGCCGGCTCGGCCGCGCGCTCGGCATCCTGCGCGCGGTTTTCCTCGGCGCGGCGACGTTCTTCCTCGAGCGCGCGCTGGCGTTCCTCGTGCTCGCGACGGTTCACCGCCTCGAGCGCGGCGAGGCGCGCTTCCTCGGCCTCGCGCAGCAGGCGCGCCTGCAGCTCCTGGCGCGTCTCGCGCGAGGCGGTCGGCGAAACGGGCGGCGGCGGCGGGGGCGTCGGACGTTCGACGGGGGCGGCAGGCGCGGGCGCGGCCGGCTTGGCCACTTCGGCGGCCGGCGCCGCGCCGGCTTCGCCGGGACGTCCCATCAGCTTGCGCCGCTTGACCTCGACCACGACCTTGTTGGTGCGACCATGGCTGAAGGTCTGCTTGACCTCGCCGGCCTCGACCGAAGTCTTCAGGCCCAGGGGCCTGCGGCCAAGCGTCGGCTTCTTGTCATCGCTCATCGAACTCATTCGCCCTTCGTATCAATATCGTCGTTCGCCGCCTCGCCGTCGGATGGCGCGGCGTCGGCATCGGCCTGAAGGCCTTCGGTCCCAACCCCGAGAAAACGCGTCAGTCGCCGCAGCGGACCGGCAAGGCGCTCGGCCGCGGCGGCATCGGTTACGCCAATGTGTACGACGTTGTCGCGGCCCAATGCCACAGACAGCGCCGCCCGGTCCAGCGGCAAGATGATCCCGCGCAACCCGGTGCCTTCGGCCTCCTCGCCCACGCGCCAGGCCTGCGCCAGCTTGTTCGGGCCGTCGCTTCCGGCATCGCTGGCGTGCGCCAGCATGCGCACCGCGCCCGCCCGGCAGCCCTGCGCGATCTTCTCGGTCCCGAGCAGGATGTTGCCGGCCCGCAGCTCGATGCCCAGCCGGTCGGTCAGGGTCCGGCGCAGCGCGGACTCGATGCGATCGGCAAGGTCGTCGGGGATGGTCAGCGGCGCGCCCTTGAAGGCGCGCGCCAGCGCACCCTTAAGCTTGCCATTGGCGATCGCTTTTTCAAGGTCCGCCCGTGCGACGCCCAGCCAGGCCCCGCGCCCCGGCGCACGCGCCAGCGGATCGGGCAGCACCAGCCCTTCGGGCGAGATCGCCAGGCGCAGCAGATCGTCCCGGCCGCCGTGGCTGCCGGAAAGAATGCACTTGCGCTCCGGCGAGGTCTCCCCCGCCGGGCGCGCCTTCGGCCTTTCGGCGCCTAGCGTGTCATTGCGAGGATCCCGCATCGGCGGCCTCCTCGGTTGCCGGCTCGGCGGCGGGTTCTTCGTCGAACCAGTGCGCGCGCGCAGCCATGATGATCTCGTTGCCCTGCTCTTCGCTCAGGCCGTATTCGCCCAGCACGCCGCCCTTGTCCTCGACGCGCTCCGAACGCTCGCGGCGCTCGGCGGTCGGGTTGCGGCGGCGCTGCTCGCCCCCGCGCTTCTTGGCGATCAGCTCGTCGGTCGCAAGATCGGCGAGGTCGTCGAGCGTCTTGATGCCCGCCTTGCCGAGCGTGACGAGCATCGCTTCGGTGAGGTGCGGCAGGTCGGCCAGCGCGTCCTCGACGCCGAGGCCGCGGCGCTCCTCGCGCTGCGCTTCCTCGCGGCGCTCGAGCGCTTCGGTGGCGCGGCTCTGCAGTTCCTCGGCCAGCTCCTCGTCGAAGCCCTCGATCGCGGCCAGTTCGGCGATGTCGATGTAGGCGACTTCCTCGAGCTCGCTGAAGCCCTCGGCGACCAGCAGCTGCGACAGCGTTTCGTCGACGTCGAGCTCTTCCTCGAACATCTTCGAGCGCTCGGCGAATTCCTTCTGGCGCTTCTCCGAAGCTTCCGCCTCGGTCATGATGTCGATGGCAGAGCCGGTCAGCGACGAGGCAAGACGCACGTTCTGGCCGCGGCGACCGATCGCGAGGCTGAGCTGGTCATCGGGCACCACGACCTCGATCCGGCTCTCTTCCTCGTCGATCACCACGCGGCTGACCGTGGCGGGCTGGAGCGCGTTGACGACGAAGGTCGCGGTGTCCTCGCTCCAGGGGATGATGTCGATCTTCTCGCCCTGCAGCTCCTGCACGACCGCCTGGACGCGGCTGCCCTTCATGCCGACGCAGGCGCCGACCGGGTCGATCGAGCCGTCGCGGCTGATCACGCCGATCTTCGCGCGCGAGCCAGGATCGCGGGCGGCCGCCTTGATCTCGATGATGCCGTCGTAGATTTCGGGCACTTCCTGCGCAAACAGCTTCTTCATGAACTCGGGGTGCGCGCGGCTGAGGAAGATCTGCGGCCCGCGGTTCTGGCGTTCGACCTTCATGATCCAGGCGCGCACACGCTCGCCCACGCGCGGCACTTCGCGCGGGATCTGCTGGTCGCGGCGGATCACGCCTTCGGCACGACCGAGGTTGACGATCACGTGACCGAACTCGACCGACTTGATCACGCCGGTGATGATCTCGCCGGCGCGGTCCTTGAACTCCTCGTACTGGCGATCGCGCTCGGCATCGCGGACCTTCTGGAAGATCACCTGCTTGGCCGACTGCGCGTCGATGCGGCCGAGGTCGACCGGGGGCAGCGGGTCGACGATGAAGTCGCCGATCTTGGCGCCGGGCTGCAGCTTCTCGGCCTGCTTGAGGTCGACCTGCTTGAAGTAGTCCTCGACATGCTCGACCACCTCGACCACGCGCCACAGGCGCAGGTCGCCGGTGCGCGGATCGAGCTTGGCGCGGATGTCGTTCTCGGCGCCATAGCGGTTGCGCGCGGACTTCTGGATCGCCTCTTCCATCGCCTCGATGACGATCGCCTTGTCGATCATCTTCTCCGAGGCCACCGAATTGGCGATGGCGAGCAGCTCGGCGCGGTTGGCGGAAATCGCACTTGCCATGACGTTCAGTCTTCCTGTTCTTCGAGGATTTCATCCGCGCCGCTGGTGTCCAGCGGCCGGGAAGCGGCGATAAGCTTGTCGGTGAGGATCAGCTTGGCATTGGCGACGAGCGCGAAGGGAACGTCGAACACCGTGCCGTCGTCCTCGATCGAAATCGTCTGGGTCACGGCGTCGAACCCGATCAGATCGCCGCGATAACGCTTGCGATTGTCGATCAGCTCGGACAGCTCGATCCGCGCCTCGTGGCCGATCCAGGCGGCGAAGTCCTTGGGCCGGGTGAGCGGCCGGTCGATGCCGGGCGAACTGACCTCGAGCCGGTAGGCTTCCTCGATCAGCACGTCGCCCGCCTCTTCCAGCGCATCGATGCGGTCGGAGATGCGGTGCGACAACGCCGCGCAATCCTCGATCACCAGCTGGCCGGTCTCGGGCCGCTCGGCCATGATCTGGAGCGTATGCTCCTCGTCTCCGATCTCGCCGCCCTTGAAATAGCGCACGCGCACGAGATGGAAGCCGAGCGCCTTCGCCTCCGGCTCCACGACCTCGATGATCCGCGCGATATCCGCCATGCCAGTCTGCTACCTGCTCCAAATGCCACAAGCGACAAGAGTGCAAAGCGGTCCGGCGCCGGCCCCTTGCGGCGCCAGCCCTGACTTTGCCTTCACAAATGTCGGGATTGATCCGTGAATACGCGCCCGGCCGCCCGATTGCAAGCCCCAAGGCCTTCGGACGACGAGAGATATCGGGAGCCGCCGGATTGCTCCGGAAGCGACGTGGACCCGTACCCACGATGCGCCGCCTGCCGAAAAAGGGGAAACGGCCGGCTCCCTGCCCGTCACTGCCATTCAGGGCATGAACCGCTCCTACCGAATCATCGGTGAATGACGCCAATATTTAGTATTCAACTGAGGTTCACCTTCGGCGCCGCTGCGCCAACAGCACGGAAAACCGCCGTTCGGGTGATTTGGCACGCCTTCTGCAAAGCCATGGACATCCGGCGAAGACATCCTCCGCCGCCAACCACTGCCAAGAAAGGACCCGACCATGACTGCCATTCGTTCCGCCTCCGCCCACCTCGCCAGCGCCGCTATCGCCCTTGCGCTTTCGCTGACGCTGATCAGCGGCACCGTCGCCACCCCCACCGCCAAGGCGCCCGTCGCCGCCAGCATGGAGTACGTCGCATGACCGACCTGCGCTTCGAAGACTCGTCCGTCCGCCCGGTCGAAACCCCGCGCCGCCGCTTCCGCCTCGACAAGCAGCGCGGCAAGCTGATGGGCGTGTCCGCCGGCATCGCCGACTACTTCGGCATCGACGTGACTCTGGTGCGCATCGCCTGGGTGGTCGGCACCCTCGCCGGCTTCGGCTCGCTCCTGCTGGTCTACCTCGCGATCGGCCTGATCGCGGACTGACCCCCGCCGCGGACGCCGCCCGGAGGGGACCGGAAGCTCCGGTCCCGCCGGTCCCGCCACCGCGGCGGCCCTTCCCCTCCCGCCCCGCTGCTCGACCGCCTGAATTTTCACCCGCCATTACCGTTGGTTACGGCACGGCTGTGGACGAGCTTGCGGCGATCGTTGCCGCCCCAGCAAGCAGCATCGAAAAGATGCGGTACGTTGCAGGGGAATAGACGTGCGGATGGGCGTTCTCTTGGCCTGGCTGGTATGGCTCGCGCTATGGGCGCCGGCGCACGCCGCCCCCCCTCGCCCGATCGCGCATCCCGCTTCGCCTTCGGCCGCCGTCCCGATTGCGGTCCCGACCCCGGCCACCCCGCAGACCTACCTCGATCTGTGGAACCGCCACGCGCTCGAAGCGCGGGCGCTGCTGCAGGCAACCCCCTCGGTTCCGTCGGACACGCGCGCGCTCGAAACGATCCGCGCCGTGCTTGCGGCCGATCGCGATCGCGCCTTCCGCGCCGCGCAAACGCCCAGCATCACCTTGCGCATCCTCGAAGCCCAGCGCGCCGCGCTCGGACCGGCCCCGGCGGAAGGCAAGGTCGAGCCGCAATGGGCGGCGGACAAGCGGGCCGATCTCGAAGCGCGGATCAAGCTCGCGCGCGCGCCGATGCTGCTGGCGCAGGACGCGCAGGTGACCGCTGCGGTGCTCGTCGCCGAAATCGACGCGCGGCTCAACCGCAAGACCTCGACCGAACTGCTCGCGCGCCAGCCTTCGCCACTGCTGCCGTTCGCGTGGTCGGGCGCGCTCGCCGAGACGCGCGCCGCGCTTGGCGAACTGCGCCGCCAGCTGCAGCACCCAGGATCGGCGGGGCAAGGCGAAGGCGGCGTCGGGCTCGCCTTCGCGATCCTAGCGTCGGCGCTCGGGATCTATGTCGCCGTCGTCGTCCAGCGCGCCTTTCGCGTGCGCACCAATGCCGCGCTGCTGCGGGTGCGGACGCCGGCGGCTGCGGTCCTGCTGACCTTTCTCCAGGACATTGGCATTCTTCTCCTGCCCCTTGCGGTGCTGCTCGTCATGCTCGGAATCGTGTTCCTGCGCCTTCCCCGGGTCCCGGCGGCCTTCGCCATCGAATCGATCGTCGCGAGCGGCGGTGGGCTGGTGATCTTCGCGATGTGGGTCGGGCGAAGCCTGTTCTCGCCGACCTCTGCCGAGCTGCGCTTCGTGCGCTTGAGCGATGCCGAGGCACGCCGCGCGGTGCTGATCGTCCTGCTCCTCGGGCTCGCGCTCGTCGCCGAACTCGCGGTCGAACAGGCGCTCAAAAGCTATCCGTTCTCGCCCGCGACCAGAGCGGTCATCGCCTTCCCGGTGCTCGCCGCGACCGGAGCGCTGCTCTGGCTGCTCGCCGAAATCCTCTCGCCCCTCGCCGGCGCCGCGGCCGAGGACATGCGCGCGATCGACTTCCGCTTCCACATCGCCTGGCTGATGCGGCTGATCGGGATCGGCGGCGTCGCCGCCGGTGCGGCGGGGTATGTCGAACTCGCCCGCGGGTGCCTGATGCCGACGCTGCTGACGTTGGCGACGATCGGGGTCGGGCTGCTCACCTTCTGGCGGCTGACGATGCTGTCGGACGCGGTCGTCGCCCGCGCCGCGGGCGAGACGCGCCACGGCGTGCGGCTGCTGCCGGCCCTCTACGCGCTCGTCATCGTCTGCGTCAGCCTGCCCCTGATCGCCTTGCTCTGGGGCGTCCGCTCGGGGACGATCGCCGACGTCTTCGCGACCTTGCGCGATGGCGTGGCGATCGGCAGCTTCCGGCTCTCGGCCGGCGACGTGGTGGTGTTCTTCGCGGTCTTCGCCGCAGGCTACGGCCTCACCCGCTGGGTGCAGCGCATGCTCCAGCTCAGCCTGTTCCGCGCGCTCGGACTCGAACGCGGGGTCGAGTCCGCGCTGCTGACCGTCATCGGCTATGCCGGGCTCACCCTTTCGCTGCTGGTCGCGATCGTCTCGGCCGGGCTCGACCTGTCGAGCCTCGCGATCGTCGCCGGCGCCTTGTCGGTCGGTGCGGGCCTCGGCCTGCAAGGCGTGGTCGCCAACTTCGTCAGCGGCATCATCGTGCTGATCGAGCGCCCCGTCCGCGTCGGCGACTGGATCGAGGTAGGCGGCTTTGCCGGCACGGTCGAGCGCATCTCGGTCCGCTCCACCCGCCTGCGCACGCTGGCGATGGACGACGTGATCATTCCCAATTCCGAGATCATCAACGGCGCGGTGCGCAACCGCACGCTGGCCGACCGCTCGGGCCGCACCGATCTCGAGGTCGGCGTCGCCTACGGCACCGACCTCGCGCTCGCCTTCGCCGCCGTGATGGACGCCACCCGCGCGGTCGAGGCGGTGCTGCGCGAGCCGGCGCCGCTGGTCGTGCTCGACCGCTTCGACGACAGCGCGCTCGTCCTCAAGCTGTTCTGCGTGGTGGGCGATGTCGCCGCCGCCCCGCTCGCGCGCTCGCAGCTGCGGATGGAAGTCTACCGCCTGTTCACCGAGCGCGGCATCGCGATCCCCTTCCCCCAGCGCGAGATCACGCTGCGCCAGGGCGCGCCGACCCCGGCCTGATCAGGGCTGGCGCTTCCACACGTAGATCCCGCCGTCGGCCATCAGCGACAGCGACAGCGTGTCGCCCTCGATCCGGTAGCTGCGCACATAGCCGAGGTCGCGCGCGATTCTGGTGTCGAGCGAGCCGGGCGGGCACATCGCCCGGGTCATCGCCGCGGGCGCGAAGGTCACCCCGCCCGCTCCCGGCTCGCTGCCGGGCACCAGCGTGTAGCCCGCATTGGCGCGATTGCAGTCGAGGCGGAAGATGGCGCGGCCATCGGGCCCGAAGGCGACTTCGTAGGTCCGGTCGGCCTGCGGCGCCGTGGTCCCCTGGGCATCGTCCATCGACTGGATCGCGGCGAGCTTCCAACGCGTGCCGGCCAGCGGGTCGGCGGGCGCGGCAGGGTTTGGGGCAGGCACCGGCGCAGGCGCAGGCGTCGCTGCTTCGGGCCGCGTCTGCGCCGCGCACGCGGCAAGCACGGCGGGCAGGATCAGCACGGCAAAAGCGGTCACGCGGCGAAACGGCTTGGACATCGTCATCTCCCGGCTATCGAAACCGCGTGACGAGACTGCAGCGCCGCGCCGCTGTCAACTGCGCCGGCAACGCAGCGAGACAATGGCATCGCTTGCCCATCCGGTGACGCCATTTGCCCTATACTGGCGCAAGCCCGCGAGCATTACGCTGCACCCTGCAAAACGATTGCATCGAAAGGGGAACGGACATGGCGAAGCGACTTGTGGCGGAATTCATCGGCACCGCCTGGCTCGTGCTTGGCGGTTGTGGCAGCGCGGTGCTGGCGGCCGCCTTCCCCGACGTCGGCATCGGCCTTGCCGGCGTGTCGCTCGCCTTCGGGCTCACCGTGCTCACCATGGCCTTCGCCATCGGGCACATCTCGGGATGCCACCTCAATCCGGCGGTCTCGGTCGGGCTGTGGGCGGGCGGCCGGTTCAGCGCCGCCGACCTGCCCGGCTACATCGCCGCGCAAGTCGCAGGCGCGGTGTTCGGCGCCGGCGTGCTCTACGCGATCGCCAGCGGCGTTCCCGACTTCAGCCTCGCCGGGGGCTTCGCCTCGAACGGCTTCGGCGAACATTCGCCCGGCGGCTACTCGCAGTTCTCGGCCTTCGTCTGCGAAGTCGCGATGACTTTCGCCTTCCTCTTCGTGATCATGGGCGCCACCCACGGCAGCGCCCCCAAGGGCTTCGGTCCGATCGCGATCGGGCTGTGCCTGACGCTGATCCACCTCGTCTCGATCCCGGTCACCAACACCTCGGTCAATCCTGCGCGCAGCACCGGCCCGGCGCTGTTCGTCGGCGGCTGGGCGCTGCAGCAGCTCTGGCTGTTCTGGGTCGCCCCGCTGGTCGGCGGCGCGCTCGGCGGCCTCGTCTACCGGGTGCTCAGCCCCGACGTCCCGGCGCCGACCAAGGTCGAAGGCAACTGAACCGGTTCCGCACGTCTCGGCAAGCAGAACCTTGGCAATAACAGCGGCGAGCCGAGGCGGCGTTTCGATCGCCTACGGTGGCATCGCCGCTTCGCCGCTGACAAGCTCGGTGGGCAGGACAAGCAGATCGACGGGCGGCGCGCGGATCAGCTCCGCCCGCCGCTGGCGGGGCGCCTACTTGTCCGCGGCGGAAGCGAGCACCGTCATGCGCCGCCCGCTGTTGCTCTTGAGCACCGGCGCATCGGTCACCAGGATCGAGGCGCCGGGCTGGAGTTGCGAGCGCACCCGCGTCAGGAACTCGCCGGGAATGGCGATCCGCTCGGCGAGCCAGGGCTGCACCCGGTCGCCCGGGCTCTGGCCGTGCCCGGGCACGCCGGCGACCGTCCACAGGTACTTGCCCTCGACAATCCCGCTGAAGGTATAGACATGGGTCTCGTCGCTCGCGTCGGGCATGGTGATCCGCGCGCGGCCGATCTCGCGGCCGTTGCGCAACACGATCACCCGCTGGTCGGCGCGCGAGACGATCAGCGACAGCGGCCCGGACGGCGATTTCTGCGGCTCCCAGCGCCACGGTTCGCCGCCCGCCAGCGCCACGTGCTCGGCCGGCTGCCCGGCGTGGTCGATGTCGGACAGCACGCTGGCCTCGGCCGCGCTCGAGACCACGCCCGCGCTGCCGCTGACGATCACTGTCCCGCCCATCTGCGTGGCGCCGAACAGCAGCTTGGCGAACTCGATCGGCAGGTGGACGCAGCCGTGGCTTTCGGGATAGCCGGGCAGGCCGCCGGCATGGAGCGCCACGCCGTCCCAGGTGAGCCGCTGCTGGTAGTACATCGGCGCGTTGTTGTACTTGCTCGAGTGGTGGTTCTTGTCCTTCTGCAGGATCGTGAACACCCCGGTGGGCGTGGCGTAGCCCTTCTTGCCGGTGGAGACCGTGGACACCGCGAAGCGCACGCCGTTGCGATAGACCGTGGCGATCTGCCGGGCGACGTCGACGTAGACCAGCACCGGGCCAGCCGGGGCGATGTTCTCGGCCCAGACCCATTCGCCAGGGCTAAGCGCCTCGGCCTGGCGGGCGAACTCGACAGGAGAGGAGGTCTGGCGGCCCTGCGCCACGGCCGCGCCGGGCGCGATCGCCAGCGCAATGGTGATCGGGAGCGAAGCCGCAGCGCGGCGGAGCAGGGAAGCATGCGACATCGTGCGGGGCCCGTTGCGATACTAGCGGTCGCAGGTCCGCGACGAGGTGTTCTGGATCGAATTGACCGTCTCGTAGCGCGCCCGCACGACGATGCACTGCTCCGAGCGAGATCGCCAGAAGGTCGCATAGCGCTCGCCCCGGTTCCACTTGTCGTCGCGCAGCTGGAAGCCGCGGTAGCCCAGTTCGCGCCAGACCTGGCTGCTCGGCCGGCCGACGAGGTCGTTGGTGTTGATCCAGCCGTTGTTGTTCCACGAACCGCCGCTGCCGCCCCAGTTGCCGTTCCCGGGGCGATTGCTCTGGCGCCGGCCTTCGTTGTAGCCGTCGGTGTAGGCAGAGGTGTTGTCCCAGTTGTCGTAGCGCCGGCCGTCGTAGCCGTCGCGATAGCCGCGGTCGTATTCGCGCCGGTACTTCTCGTCCTTGTCCTTGTCCTTGCTGCCGCTGCTCCCCGCGATCGCCAGCGCGCCGATCAGCGCCGCCGCGCCGATCGCGATCGCCGCGGTCTTGCCGCCGTCGCCCTTCTTCTTGCAGTCCTCGGTGTTGGTGACGGCGAGGCTCTCGTAAGTGCCGTCGTAGGTCGTCGCTACGATGCACTCGTTGGTGTTCTCGTTCCACCAGGTGCCGTACTTGCGCGATCCGCTGGTGCTGGTGTGGACTTGCTTGAAGCCGCGACGGGTCATCTCCTGCTCGCCGCTCGACGCGCGCACGCCGACAAGGTCGCGGACCGATCCCGGAAGCGTGGTGGCCGCCTGCACCGGCGCCGCCTGAATCGCCATCGCGACGACGCCGGCAAGGCACGAGGTTGACTTGAAGGTCTGCATCGGTCGGTCCCCCTGTCGCGGCGCAATCGTCGTCGCCAGTGCCTCGACACTAGAGGGCACGTCCCCGCAGTTCATTTGACAAATGAAGCCAGCCGATGGGCGCGGCGCGCCACGCCATCGCCGCTCGCCGCGCTCGCGGCGGCGCAACAGGATGACCGATCTGGTAACTTTTGCGTTTTGAGGCAGACAGCCCGGCAATCGCAGGCCTTGGCGATCTGCGCCGCGCGGTATACTCTTTGCGCCAGTGAAGAGGCTTCTGCCTCAATTATTTATGACAATTCGTGTCGCACGGTGCGAAGTGCGACAGAAGCCGAATGCCTGCCAGAAAAGAGTAACTATCGGTCGCTGCTTTGGATTTTCGACGATATCGTGTGCAAAGGGACGATGATCGAACGATGCAGACTGCGACCGTGGCCCGCGAATGCGCTTCGCCTTCGATGCAGGACATTGAACCGCTGCGGCTGATGCCGGCGGCCGACGCAACCGGCGCGCTCGTCGGTGCGGCGCGCGCGGCGGCGCTGCAGGGGCTGGTCAGGCTCGACGGCGCGATCGCCCGGCCGGTCCGCTCGGGCCTGCTGCGCAGCTTCGGGCAGTGGCTCGACTGGCCCGACTGGCTCTACCGCGGGACCGGGCTCGCCGGACACCAGGGCGCGGTGCCGGCGACGATCACGCTGGCCGACGACGTGCTGATCCTTGCCAACATCATCGACGCAGGCTGCCTGCCGGCGGTGATCGCGCGGCTGGTCGAGATGCCCTGGCCGGTGATCAGCAACGCCGGGATGACGCTGATGCTCGCCGCCCCGGATCTCGCCACGACGCTGTCGGTCATGGCCGAGGCCGCTTCGGCGGGGGTCCCGCACGTCGGCTACCGCTTCGCCCGGAAGGAGCACGGCGGCGCCGCGTTCTGCGCCGACCATGCCGTCGCGCTCGGCCCCGTGTCGGCGGCGACCGGGCTGGTCGCGACGATCTTCGCGGCGAAGATGACGCGGATCTACGTCGGCGCGCAGATCGGCGAGGCGCGGCTGTGCGCGCGGGCGCTGCTTGGCGTCGACGGGGCGAAGCTCGGCGCGGCGCTCGGCTGCGCGATCGTCGCCGAGGCCAACGAGGACTGCTTCGAATTCCCCGCGGCCTGGGCGCAGACGCCCAATTCGCAGCACGAGCCGGCCGAGTGGGACGCGATGCTCGCCGCGCATCTCGAGCACGTGCGCCGCGCCGGGGAAACCGACGTCGTCGCCCGCATCCGCCGCATCGTCTGCGACCACCTCGCCCACGAGCGGCGCGCGCCGCGGCTGAAGGAAGTGGCGGGGCGCGAGGGCGTCTCGAACCGCACGATGGTGCGCATGCTGGCGGGCGCGGGGACCAGCTTCCACGCCATCGTCGACGACGAGCGCAAGCGCATGACCGCGCAGCTGATCCGCCGCGACGAGCTGTCGCTGGCCGACGTCGCCGCGGCGATCGGCTTCACCGACATGTCGACCTTCGGCCGCTCGTTCCGCGCCTGGTTCGGGGTCCCGCCCGGCCGGTACCGCCGCGCGCTGGGCGAGGCGGCGCAGGCGGCCTGACCTAGTCCGCGCGGACCTTGGCGAAGGGGGAGAAGTCGGTGTCGGTGTCGAACACCTCGACCCCCTCGCGCCGCTTGAGGAAGCCGACCACGGCATAGGTGACCGGGGTCAGCAGCACCTCCCAGAGCACCTTCATCGCCCAGTTGGTGACCATCACCGTCAGCACCGCCTGGCTCGTCCACGTGCCGAGGAAGGCGACGGGGTAGAAGATCGCGCTGTCAACCGCCTGGCCGAACACGGTCGAGCCGATGGTGCGGGTCCACAAGTGCTTGCCGTCGGTCAGCACCTTCATCCGGGCAAGGACGAAGGAGTTGACGAATTCGCCCGCCCAGAAGGCGACGACCGAGGCGAGGACGATCCGCCAGGTGCTGCCGAACACCGATTCGTAGGTGGTCTGGCAGACCGCGCCGGCCGAGGTCCGCGCGACGAGTTCGGAAAAGCGGGGATCGGCGCTCGAAGCACAGCCCCAGTCGGGCGAGGGCGGCATGGCGACGACGACGAAGCTCATCAGCGCCATGAACAGCAGCGCGAAGAAGCCGACCCAGACGCAGCGCCGCGCATGGGCATAGCCATAGACTTCGGTGAGCACGTCGCCGAGCACGTAGGACACCGGGAAGAACAGGATTCCGGCGCCGAAGGTGACGCCGCCGACGCTGGCGAGCTTGGCCGCGCCGATCAGGTTCGAGAGCAGCAGGATGGCGACGAAGGCGGCCATCATGACATCGAAGTAGCGGAAGTGGCGCCTGCCACCGGCGGTTCCGCCGATGCGGGCTGGCTGCGCGAGGGTGGCGGCTTCGGGACGGGTCTGGGTCATGTCGCGCTTGCTATCGCGGTTTGCACGGCGGGCAAAGCGCGCTTATGGGGAAGCCCCGCAAGGACGCGCGCCCTTAGCTCAGCTGGATAGAGCACCCGCCTTCTAAGCGGGTGGTCACAGGTTCGAATCCTGTAGGGCGCGCCACCTTCCCCAAGGCCCCTGCGCCAAGGCGCGCGGCCCCCGGTCCTGGCCGAAAGGTTTACGGGGTTTACACTGTCCTGGGAAAAATTTCCGGCCCTTCGCCGCGGCGCCGGGACCACCGCCGCAAGCGGTTCGAAAACGCCGGAGAACAAGGATTTGCCGACCACCATCGACGGCAATCTACGCAAGCGGGGCGCTGTAGGAAAGCCCGCCGCTATCGCTGCATATGCAACAGGGATATGCAAAGGGCCGAAAGCCCCTTCGGCGAAGCGCCGCGCGACCCCTGACGATCAGAACTGCGGCGCGGGGTAGGCGCGACCTGCCGGGGCGCTCGCGGCCGGCGCGGGCGCCGGGGCGCGGACCGGGGCAACACCCGCCGGGTGGCGCAGTTCGTCGGGAACGCCTTCGGCATAGTCCCAGGCCGAAGCCGGCGAGTTGAGGATCGCCTCGAAATCGGTGCGCGTGCCCGGCGCGGGCGAGACCGCGCCATAAGGCGAGGCCGAACGCTGGCGCAGGCCGCCCTGCGGCACTTGCGCGACGGGCAGCGCGAGGGCCTGCGCGCTCGCCGCCACCGGCGAAGCGGCGGGCACGGGCGCGGGCGCCGTGGCAGCAGCGGACGGGGCGGCAGGGGACGGGGCGGCAGGGGACGGGGCGGCGAGCGGCTGGACGCGAATCTCGAGCGGCGCGCCCCGGCCTGCGGCGGGCGCGCTGCGGGCGAGCGGGACGAGCTGCGAGGTATCGACCGTTTCGGAATCGACCTGCCCCGGCGCGGGCGCGGCCACGCCCTGCCCAAGCGCGGCGCCGGCGCCGCGCGCCGGGCCTGCCGCGGCGAGCACCGGGGAGGCGACCGGCGAAGCGGACATGGCGGCAGCGCGCGCAGCGGACGGGCCAGCACCCGAAGCAGCGCCCGAAGCGGTGCCCGAAGTCATGATCGCGGCGGCGACCGGCGCGATCGCCGGGGCGACGACGGCCGCGCCCGCACCCTTGCGCAGGCCGGCGGATGCTGCGGCGGGCGCAGCGGCCGGGGTGACGGCCGGCGCGGCGAGCCGGTCAGCAACCCGCGCAGAGGGCGCAGGCGCCACAGCATCGAGCGAGGCGAGCTTGCCGGGCACGAACCCTGCGGCGCGCGAGCGCAGCGCGGAGGGCGCGGCGATCGGCAGCGTCCGGTCGGCCGCGATCATCGCCGCGAGCGTGGGCGCGGCAGCCGGCACGGAACTCGGCACGGCACCCGGCGCTGCCCCCTGCGCTGCAAGGCGGTCGACCGATCCGTCGCCGAGCGGCGGAGCAAGGCCGAAGGCCGGCCGCGCGAAGTCGGCGCGCGCAAACCGCGAATCGGCCGATGCGCCGCGGGCGAGCCCGGGGGTGCGCGGCTCGCCCGGGAACGAGCCGGCGCTGCGATCTTCGTCGACCGCCGACATCGCGCGCTCGGAGGCGCCGGCGCGCAGGATCAGCCCCGCACCGACCACGATCGAGGTAAAGCGCAGGACATGCAGGCTGATGCGGCGCAACGGTCGGTGCGCCCAGTCGCCAGCCGTGCTCATGCCCTTGATCCGCATTTCGTTCTGCCCCCCACAGGCGCTGGTCCAAGGGGATTGCCTAAGCAAAATCCCGCGAGACTGCGCATGCTATGGTTTCAAGACAGATTGATGAAAGCCGGCGCAACGCCTGAAAAAGGTCGGATCCGGCAGGATCGCGGTGGTTTACGGCGCGGGTCAGCGAAGCGCGTCGCCCTCCCCTGCCCCCGCATCTCCCGCGCCCCCGTCCCCGGCGAAGCGGCGGACGAAGCTGCGCATCGCGGCAAGCGGCATCGCGGGATCGAGCTGGTGCTGGATGGCGACCCCAAGCTGGAAGCAGCCCAGCGCCAGCGCCGCGTCTTCAGGCGCGATGTCGGCGGCGATGGTGCCGTCGGCCATGCCTTCGCGGATCAGGTCGGCAAGCAGCTGCTTCACCTTTTCGTGCTGCGCGAGGAAATAGCGCGCCTGCGGCAGGAGATTGCCGAGCGCGCCGGCGAGGAGGACGAAATAGGCCCGGGTCAGCCGGTCCTCGTCGAGGCGGACCATGAACACGTCGACGAAGTCGATCAGTTTCTCGCGCCCCGAACGCGCGGTTTCGAGCCGCTGGCGGTAGATGTCCTCGAGCTGCGCGCCGAGAAATTCGATCATCGCCGCGACCAGCCCGTCCTTCGAGCCGAAGCGCAGCGTGACGAGGCCGCGGCTGTAGCCGGCGCGCTCGCTGATGCGGTCGAAGGTCGCGCCGGTGTAGCCGTGCTCGAGCACCACTTCGGCGGCGGCGACGAGCAGGCCGTGCTCGGACTGCTGGCGGCGCTCGGCCTGGGTGAGCCTGGGTTGGGAAGCGGCGGCTGTGGTCTTGTGCGCTTTGATCATGGTCCTTCGGGCAGATGCCAGAAACTTTGACCGGGGACAATTTGCAACTTGCTGGACGGCCATATAGTATCTTACACCAAGGCCAAACGAGAACCATGCAGGAGCGGATGCCGTGACCATCAAGACCGAGCTTGCCCAGACCATCGTCGATCCGCGCGCCTATGCCGACCGCGACCGGCTCGACGCCGCGTTCACCGAGCTGCGCCGGACCGCGCCGTTCGACGTCGCCGAGATCGACGGCTTCGACCCGTTCTGGGTGGCGACCCGCCATGCCGACGTGCTCGAGATCGAGCGCCGCGCCGACGTGTTCCTCAACGCCGCGCGTTCGGCGACGCTGACCGACAAGGCCGGCGACGCCTTCGTCCAGTTCGTGACCGGGGGCGAGCGCAACCTGATCCGCTCGCTGGTCCAGGTCGACGGGCAGGAGCACAAGGAGCTGCGCGCGCTCACCTTCCCCGCCTTCACGCCCAAGGCGCTGAAGGTGCTGGAAGAGCAGATCCGCGAAATCGCGCGCGAATTCGTCGATGCCATGCTCGCCAAGGGGCCGGAAGTCGACTTCGCCTCGGACGTCGCCTTCCTCTACCCGCTGCGCGTGGTGATGCGCGTGCTCGGCGTGCCGCAGGAGGACGAGCCGTTCATGCTGCGGCTGACGCAGGAGCTGTTCGGGCCGAACGATCCCGACATGAACCGCGAGAAGAAGGAAGTGCCGCCCGAGCAGGTGATGCAGATGATGCAGCAGACGATGCTCGACCTGGAGGGCTACTTCGGCGAAGTGACCAGGAAGTTCCGCGCCCATCCCGAAGCGTGCATCAACAGCCTGATCGCCAATGCGAAGATCGGCGGCGAGTACCTCACCCACCGGCAGATGATGGGCTATTACATCATTGCCGCGACCGCCGGGCACGACACCACCGCCAACACCACCGCCGCGGCGATGTGGGCGCTGGCCGAGAACCCCGAGGTGCTGGCGAAGCTGAAGGCGGAACCCGCGGCGATGCAGGGCTTCATCGAGGAGACGATCCGCTGGGCCTCGCCGGTCAAGCACTTCATGCGCACCGCGATCGCCGATGCCGAAGTGGGCGGCAAGCCGGTCAAGGCGGGCGACTGGATCATGCTGTCCTACCATAGCGCCAACCGCGACGAGGACGTGTTCGACGCCCCGTTCGAGTTCCGCATCGACCGGCCGATCCACAAGCACGTGGCGTTCGGATCGGGCCCGCACGTGTGCCTCGGCCAGCACCTGGCCCGCATGGAAATGCGCATCCTGTGGGAAGAGCTGCTGCCGAAGATCGACACGGTGGCGCTCGCCGGCGCGCCGAAGCTGACGCAATCGAGCTTCGTCAGCGGGCCGAAGTCGGTGCCGATCCGCTTCACCGTGGCCGCGTGACCCGGGGGCGATGATGTCGGACCGTCCGTACAAGCGGTATCGCTGCCGCTACTGCGCCTTCGTCTACGACGAGGCATTGGGCCTGCCCGAGGAAGGGATCGCGCCGGGGACGCGCTGGGAGGACATCCCCGACGACTTCTATTGCCCGCAATGCGGCGTGGGCAAGGACGACTACGACATGGAAGAGATCTGAAGGTGACGGGCCGGGGCGATGCCCCGGCCCTTTCGCCTAGGCGCCCTTGCCCAGCAGCGCTTCGTTGTGTTCGCCGATGGTGGGCGCGGGGCCGGGCTCGTCGAGGCCGACCGAGAAGCTGACCGGGGCGCGGGTGCGCAGGTATTCGCCCTCGGTCGGGTGCTGGCGGTGCTGGAAGAAATCGACCGCCTGCAGGTGCGGATCGTCGACCAGGTCCTCGATGTCGCGCACCGGCATCGCCGGGATCTGGTGCTCGGCGAAGATGCGGCACCATTGCTCGGTCGTCTTCGCCGGGGTGCGCCGGGCGATCTCGGCATAGAACGCGGTCATGTTCTGCATGCGCGAGAGCGGATCGGCGAAGCGCTCCTCCTGCATCAGTTCGGGCGCGCCGAGCAGTTCCGCCAGCAGGCCGATCGAGGGATCGGTGTAGGGCACGATCGAGATCCAGCCGTCGGCGGTGGGGAACGGCTGGCGTTCGGCGTCGATCTGGCGCGGGTAGCCGGCGGGATAGGGCTGCGGCACGAAGGTCTTGCCGTAGAGATGCTCGAGCATCATGAAGTGGCTGAAGGCTTCGAACATCGGCACTTCGACGAACTGGCCCTCGCCCGTGCGCAGACGGTGGACGATCGCGGCGAGCGTCGCATAGGCGGCGTGGAGGCCGGCGACCTTGTCGGCGATCAGCGAGGGCAGGTAGCGCGGGCGCGGGTTGCCGTCGGCGCGCGGCAGCAGCCCGACGGTGCCGGTGGCGGCCTGGATCACGTCGTCGTAGGCCTGCAGGTCGCGGTAGGGGCCGCCCGAGCCGAAGCCGACGCAGTGGACGTAGACCACGTCGGGCTTGATCGCCCTGACCGCCTCGTAGCCGAAGCCGAGCCGTTCGACCGCCTTGCCGCGCACGTTGTGGATGAACACGTCGGCGGTCTCGAGCAGCTTCGTCAGGCCCGCCTTGCCCTCGGCCGTCTTGAGATCGAGCGCGACCGACTGCTTGCCCTTGTTGAGGTTCATGTGGCACGCGCCCATCCCGCGCGTCCTCACCGGCGTGCCGGCATAGCGGAACTGGTCGCCGGTCGGCCCCTCGACCTTGATCACCTCGGCGCCGAGGTCGGCGAGGGTGAGCGTGGCGTAAGGGCCGAACACCACCGAGGTGAGATCGACGACGCGCAGGCCTTCGAGCATTCTTGGACCGGTCATGCGCATCTCCCTTTTCCGCTACGTCGGCTTGACTTAATCGATCGGTTAAACCGCCGCTCTTGCGGTGGCAAGCCCGTTCGGGAAAGCGTGGTCCGTTCAAAACGGATGCAAATGATCGCAGGAAACAATTTGTCACGGGTTGGAGCAGCGCCGGCAAAGCTGGACACATTAGCTGCCGGTCATCGCAATCCCTGCGGTGGAGTTATCCCGATGCTGCTCACCACGCTTGCCCTCGCCCTCGCCGCCCCGGTTTCTCCGGCCGGCGCTGCCCTCGCCTGCAACCCCAGCGGCCCGCGCCCGCAGCACTGCGGCAGCGGCCTTGCCGTGTTCGACAAGCCGGGCGCCGGCGTCAAGACCACCGACGCCAAGGCGCTCAAGTTCTGCCACCCCGATCCGAGCAAGAACAAGGGCTGCCTGCGCGCCGACCCGCACGCCGAAGCGCTGGCGCTGCGCAAGGCCGCCGCGACCAAGGACGACGTGCGCTGAACCGCCCTCGTGCAGGGGCGCCGGTTGAAAGCGCCCCTGCACCTTTCTATCACCGAACACCGACCGCCCTTTCCGACCGGAGCCGCATGACCGCCCCTTCCATTGTCCTTGTCGAAGACGACGGCCCCCTTCGGACCCTGACGGCGCGGGCGCTGCGCGAACACGGCTATGCGGTGCGCACCGCCGCCACCGGGGCGGAGATGTGGGTGGCGCTCGAGGCCGAACCGGCCGACCTCGTGGTGCTCGACATCATGCTGCCGGGCACCAGCGGGATCGAGCTGTTCCGCCGCCTGCGCCGGCAGAGCGACGTGCCGATCATCTTCGTCTCGGCGCGGGGCAGCGAGGAGGACCGCGTGCTCGGGCTCGAGCTGGGCGCGGACGACTACCTCGCCAAGCCGTTCAGCTCGCGCGAACTGCTCGCCCGCATCGGCGCGGTGCTGCGCCGCACCGAGAGCAGCGGCGAGGACAGCTCGGGCGCCAGCGGCGCGCGCCGCAGCGGCGAAGTGCGCTTCGACGGCTGGACGCTCTCGCTCGCCCGGCGCGAGCTGCATTCGCCGTCGGGCGCGATGGTCGACCTGACCGGCGCCGAGTTCGACCTGCTCGCCACCTTCGTCGGCCAGCCGCAGCGCGTGCTCGGCCGCGAGCGGCTGATCGAGCTGTCGCGCACCCGGCTGGGCGACAGTTCCGACCGCAGCGTCGACGTGCTGGTCAGCCGGCTGCGGCGCAAGCTCGCCTCGGCCGGGGGCAACGCCCCGATCGTCACCGTGCGCGGCGTCGGCTACATGCTGAGGGCCGAAGTCGAGCGCGACTGACGC
The DNA here is from genome assembly GCF_020179475.1 of Novosphingobium huizhouense. Classification (GTDB taxonomy): domain Bacteria; phylum Pseudomonadota; class Alphaproteobacteria; order Sphingomonadales; family Sphingomonadaceae; genus Novosphingobium; species Novosphingobium huizhouense. The sequence continues at coordinate 512,352 of NZ_JAILXZ010000002.1, forward strand.
GCCCGCTTGGGCTATACGCGGGGGAGTGACCTTCTTGCGACGCTTCGGTCTGCCCGAACGGCTGCTGGCGATCCTGCTGCTGGTCGCGCTGACCGACTTTGCCGCCAACACCCTGCTGTTCGACCGCGCCAGCGCCTTCGCGCTGCGCCGTGACGACGCCGCGCGCATCGCCGAGACGCTGGTCGTGGCGAGCCGCGCGATCGAGGCGACGCCGCCGGGCGAGCGGGGCCTTGCCGCCAGGACGCTGAGCAGCCCGCGCTTCCTGATCGCCTGGACGCCCGACGGCAGCCGCGCCGCAGGCTCGCTGGCGCTCTCGACGCTGCGCGCGCAGGTGGTCGAGCATTCGCCCGAGCTGGCGCACGGCGACCTTCAGCTCGCGCTCAAGTCGCTGCCGGGCGGCGGCAACGTCGCCGGGTCGATGGTGCTGTCCGATCGGTCGGTGCTGCGCTTCGAGACCAGCGCGAGCGGCGCCTGGACGCTGAACCTCGGCCGCATCGCCTCGTACCTGCTGCCGACGGTGGTGCTGGCGGTGCTCGCCTGGGCGCTGTTCCATTTCACGCTGCGCCCGCTCGAGCGGCTGGTCGAGGCATCGCGCCGGGTCGGCTCGGGCCAGCCGCGCCCGCTCGACGAGGCGGGACCGGAGGAAGTGCGCCAGCTGATCCGCGCGTTCAACCAGATGCAGCAGCGCATCCACCGCTCGCTGCAGACGCGCACGCAATCGATGCTGGCGATCGGCCACGATCTGCGCACGCCGCTCTCGCGCCTGCAGCTGCGGCTGGAGAACGCCGCGATCAGCCCCGAAACGCTCGCGGAGATGGACGGCGACATCGCCGAGATGCGCCACCTGCTCGAAAGCCTGCAGGCCTTCGTCGAGACCGGCGGCAGCAACATCCCGGCCGAGCGCATCGACCTTGCCGCGATGGCCGCGACGCTGGTCGACAGCGCGCAGGACGCGGGCAAGGACGCAAGCTACGCCGGCGAGGACCGGCTCGAGATCATGGCGCGGTCGGTCTCGATCCGCCGGGCGCTGTCGAACCTGATCGAGAACGCGATCCACTACGGCGAACGCGTCCGGGTTTCGGTGACGCGCGAGGGGCCCGACGCCCTCGTCACGATCGAGGACGACGGCCCCGGCATTCCCGACGGGCGGCTCGACGACGTGCTCCAGCCCTTCGTCCGGCTCGACAACGCGCGCCAGCGCGACACCCCGGGCATGGGCCTGGGCCTGCCGATCGTGCGCCGGGCGGTGAAGCTCGAAGGCGGCTCGCTGCACCTGCTCAACCGCGAAGCCGACGGCAAGGTCGAAGGCCTCACTGCGGTCATCCGCCTGCCCGGCGCGGTGGCCTGAGCGGCCAGGGCGCCGCTCGCAACACTTCGTCACGCGCAGGCCCGAAACCGGCAAGGTCGGAGCCTTAACTTTTGTTCGCAGTCGCGGCATCCCGCTGCGGTCGCCTGATCCATCGACGGATAGGAGACGCGAACATGAACGAATTGATCGGACGGGTCTTCAGCTTCGAGAAAACCGTGTTTCCCGACAGCCGCGAACTCTTCGGCAAGCTCTCGACCGAAGGCCAGAGCCCCAAGGCGCTGATGATTTCCTGCGCGGATTCGCGCATCGTGCCCGAGCAGATCATGCAGGCCGAGCCCGGCGAACTGTTCGTCTGCCGCAATGCCGGCAACATGGTCCCCTCCTACGCGACGATGAACGGCGGCGTCTCCTCGACGGTCGAATACGCGGTCGTGGCGCTGGGCGTGCGCGACATCATCGTCTGCGGCCATTCCGACTGCGGCGCGATGAAGGCGCTGGCGGCCCCGCAAGCCCCCGAAGGCATGCCCAACGTGGTCGCCTGGCTGCGCCACGGCGCGGCGGCCGAACACGTCGTTTCGACCTGCACGCCGCACCTCGACGGCAACGAGCGCGTGCGCGCGGTCAGCCTCGAGAACATCAAGGCGCAGATCGCGCACTTGCGCACCCACCCCTCGGTCGCCGCCGCCATCGCGCGCGGCGAAATGGCGCTGCACGGCTGGTTCGTCGACATCACGGCCGGGCAGGTGCTCGGGCTCGACGGCGACAGCGGCCAGTTCGTGGTGATGCGCGAGGACAAGGCGCTGCCGGTCGCGCTCGCCGCCGCGCCGCGCTTCGCGGCAGAGCCCGCGCTGGTCGAGGCCGCCGAATGAGCACCCCTGCCGCTTCGGACGCCGGCTCGGCGCAGGGCGCAGGGCGCGCCCCCCTCGCCTTCCTCGCGCGCGATTTCACCGCCTCGATCGTGGTGTTCCTGGTGGCGATGCCGCTGTGCATGGGCATCGCCATCGCCTCGGGCGTCCCACCCGAAAAGGGGCTGGTGACCGGGATCATCGGCGGCATCGTCGTCGGCCTGCTCGCCGGTTCGCCGCTCCAGGTCAGCGGCCCTGCGGCGGGCCTTGCCGTGATCGTGTTCGAATTCGTGCGCGACAACGGCATCTCGGCGCTCGGCCCGGTGCTGCTGCTGGCCGGCGCGATCCAGCTCGTCGCCGGGATCGCCCGGCTCGGCGGCCTGTTCCGCGCGATTTCGCCCGCCGTGGTCCACGGCATGCTGGCCGGGATCGGCGCGCTGATCGTGATCGGCCAGTTCCACATCCTGTTCGATGCCAAGCCGCTGTCGAGCGGGATCGAGAATCTCGCCGCGATGCCCGGACGCATCCTCGGCCTGTCGAGCGACATCCGTTCGACCGAGCTGGCGCTGATGCTCGGCCTGCTGACGATCGGCGTGATGCTCGGCTGGGACAAGCTGAAGCCGGCGCGGCTGGCGCTGGTGCCGGGCGCGCTGCTCGGCGTGCTGGCGGCGACGCTGGTGGCCTGGCTCGGCGGATTGCAGGTGGCGCGGATCGCGGTGCCGGATTCGATCGCCGCGGCGTTCGTGCTGCCCGAAAGCGGCGTCTTCGCGCTGCTCGGCAGTCCTTCGCTGATCGCCTCGGCCATCGCCATCGCCTTCATCGCCAGCGCCGAGACGCTGCTTTCGGCAGCGGCGGTCGACCGCATGCACGACGGCCCGCGCACCGACTACAACAAGGAGCTGCGCGCGCAGGGCGTGGGCAATGCCCTGTGCGGCCTGTTCGGCGCGCTGCCGATGACCGGCGTGATCGTGCGCTCGTCGGCGAACGTCCAGGCCGGCGCGCGCTCGCGGGTCTCGACGATCCTGCACGGCGCGTGGATCCTCGGCTTCGTCGCGCTGCTGCCGTGGCTGCTGCGCGAAGTGCCGATGGCGGCGCTGGGCGGCGTGCTGGTGGTCACCGGATGGAAGCTCGTCAGCCTCAAGCACCCGCGCCACCTTTTGCGGACGCACGGGCTTGTGCCGGCGGTGATCTGGGCGGCGACGTTCGTGCTGGTGGTGGCGACCGACCTGCTGACCGGCGTGCTCGTCGGCCTCGCGCTCTCGCTGCTCGAGCTGCTGCCCCACGCGCGCAACCTCAAGCTCAAGGTCGCCGAGCGCGAGATGGTCGATACCCACAAGGTCGAGCTCGAAGGCGCGGCGACGTTCCTCGGCCTCACCCGGATCAACGCGGTGCTCGAAGGCGTGCCGGCGGACAAGGGCGTGCACCTCGACCTCGCCAAGGTGAAGCTGATGGACCACACCACCGCCGAGACCCTGGGCGAATGGCTCGCCCGCCGGCGCCAGCGCGGCGCGGCGGTGCACGTGACCGGACCCGAGCCGATCCTGAGGCCCCTCGCCCGGACGGCCTGAACCGGGCTTCACCAACCGGCGCTGCCGCACGGCTCTCGGCCCGAAGCTGCGGCAGCGCCACCGCCGGATGCACGCCCCCCGTCGTCCGGCGCTTCGCTGAGGCCGGACCGGTCGCGATCCCTTCGCGCGCACCGGTCCGGCCGCTTTTTTGGCGGACCGTGGCCGGCAACACTTCGACACCGGCCGGAAACGCAGCGGAAAATATCAGGCGATAAACTGGAAAGGTTCTTCGCGACGAGGCCCGGATCGAGGCCGCGCCGAAGGACCGCAGGAGGAACGGAAACCCACGTCAGGGAGGACGTTCCAACATGAAGATCCGCAACCTGTGCGCGCTGTCTGCGGCGCTGCTTTCGATTTCCTTCGCCGCGCCCGCGATGGCCCAGGAGGAAGAAGCCAAGCCGATCACCGTTTCGGGCAGTGTCGGCCTCGTCTCCGAATACCGCTTCCGCGGCGTGTCGCAGTCCGACCGCAACCTCGCCATCCAGGGCGGCCTGACGATCGCGCACGAGAGCGGCGTCTATGTCGGCACCTGGGGCTCGAACCTCGCCGGCTGGGGCACCTTCGGCGGCGCCAACATGGAGCTCGACCTGATCGCCGGCTTCAAGAAGAGCTTCGGCAATGCGACCGTCGACGTCGGCGCGACCTGGTACATGTACCCCAAGGGCTTCGACAACACCGACTTCATCGAGCCCTACGTCAAGATTTCGGGCACCACCGGCCCGGTCACGCTGACCGCCGGCGTCGCCTATGCCCCGCAGCAGGAAGCGCTGGGCGCCTGGTACGCGACCGGCGCCGATGCCGCCGCCGGCGTCTACACCAAGCCCGGCGACAAGAACGACAACCTCTACCTGTGGGGCGATGCCGCCGCCGGGATTCCGAACACCGGCCTGACCGTGAAGGGGCACATCGGCTATTCCAAGGGCAACAAGGGCCTGGGGCCGTTCGCCACCTCGGTCGCGCCGACCGGCGAATACTGGGACTGGCTGATCGGCGCGGACTACGCCATCGGCGGCACGCCGCTGACGCTGGGCCTGGCCTATGTCGACACCGACATCACCAAGAAGGACGCCGCCTACCTCCAGCCGAGCTTCTCGCGCGGGCAGGACGGCACCGGCTCGATCGCCGGCGCCGCGGTGGTGTTCTCGCTGACCGCCGCCTTCTGACGCGCCTTCCGACGCCGCCTTCCCTGGCGTTGCCACGCGCTTGACGCGACTGCCTCCCGGGTTCCGATCGGGGTCCGGGAGGCTCTTTTTGCGGTTGACCTCGCGCCGCGTCCGTCGCAGCGGGAAGCCCATGTCCGACACGCTTCCCGTTCCGCCGTTCAACGGCGGCTATCTGCGCCAGGTGACCGACGCCCCGTTCGAGGGGTGGTGGGAGTGGTTTCCTGAGGACCCGTTCGAGGGCCTGGCCGGCCCGTTCAGGGTCTGCCGCGACGCGCAAGGGCGCATCCTGTGCGGCTTCATGCCCACGCACAAGAACCTCAACGGCCACGGCATGGTCCATGGCGGCAGCCTGATGACCTTCGCCGACTTTGCGCTGTTCATGATCGCCGCCGAGGACGGCGAGGTGGTTCACGGGGTGACGGTGACGATGAATTCGGAATTCGTCAGCGGCGCGCCGGCGGACGTCCCGCTCCATGCCCGCGGCGAGATCGTGCGCAAGGGCGGCGGGCTGATCTTCGTGCGCGGCATGATCACCAGCGAGGGCACCAACGTGCTGGCGTTCTCGGGCGCGATCAAGCGGGTCAAGACCAAGTTCGTGTCGCACTGAGGCGGGCGCCCCCCGCGGGGGAGCGCCCGGCCGGGATTCAGCCGACCTTCTTGCCGGTCATCGGGAAGGTGCCGAAGGGCCCCGCCTTCACTTCGCCGGCGAAAGTATCGCCATCGACCGTGGCCTTGCCTTCGAGCGTCATCGGCATCGGCGAGGTCAGCTTCATCGTCCAGGTCAGCGTGTTGCCGTCGATCTTGCCGTCGGCGATGTCGACCGAGCCCATCGGGCCGGCATTGGTGCCGGTGAAGCTGTCGCCATCGGCGACGATCGTGAGCTTCGAGGTCTGCTCGCCCATCGGGCTCTTGGTCACGCAGTCGTAGGTACCGGAAATCGACATGGGCATCCTCCTTGATGATCCGCGAATGCTCGCTGCAACCTACACTGCTGTCAATATATTCCTATCGCATGAAATGATTTGGACCCGCGCTTGACGATGCGGCCGATCCTCATATCGTCGGTTGATCAACCGGAAGGCGACCAACAGTGAACGAGCCGGGTTCCATACTCCACGACGGGTTCCTGCTGCTGGGGTTCGCGCTGGTCTTCGTGCTGGTGTTCCGCCGGCTGGGGCTGGGCGCGACGCTGGGCTATCTCCTCGCCGGCGCGGTGCTGGGACCGCACGTGCTGGGCATCGTCGGCGAGGCCGAGCAGAAGCTGGGGTTCGCCGAGCTCGGCATCACCCTGCTGCTGTTCATCGTCGGGCTCGAGCTCGATCCCGCCAAGCTCTGGCGGATGAAGAAGGACATCGTCGGGCTCGGCGGCCTGCAGGTTGTGCTGTGCGGGATCGCGGTGTCGGGGGTGATCTACCTGTTCACCGACTTCTCGGCCCCCGCCGCGATCGCGCTCGGGCTGCCGCTCGCGCTGTCCTCGACCGCGCAGGTGCTGCCGATGCTGCAATCGGCGGGGCGGCTGCGCACGCGCTTTGGGGAACGCACCTTTTCGATCCTGCTGTTCCAGGATCTTTCGATCATCCCGCTGATCACGATCATCACGGCGCTCAGCCGCAATCCGGCCGATGCGGGCGGACCTCCGGGCTGGCTGCTGGGGCTCGAGACGATCGGCGCGATCGTCGGCCTGGTGCTCGCCGGGCGCTTCCTGATCCGGCCGCTGTTCCGCCTGATCGGCAACCTCGGCGAGCGCGAGATGTTCGTCGTCGCCGCGCTGTTCACGGTGATGGCGAGCGCGGCGGTGATGGAGGCGCTGGGGCTGTCGACCGCGCTCGGCGCGTTCATCGCGGGGGTGATGCTCGCCGACAGTCCCTATCGCCACGAACTCGAGGCCGACGTCGAGCCGTTCCGCTCGATCCTGCTGGGGCTGTTCTTCCTCGCCGTGGGGATGATGCTCGACCTCGGCGCGATCGCGCGCAACCCGGTGTTCGTGCTGTCGATGGCGGCGGCGCTGATCGCGGTGAAGGCGGCGGTGATCTTCGGCCTCGCCCGGCTGTTCGGCATGGGCTGGCGCCCTGCGCTCGCGATGGGCCTGCTGCTGAGCCAGGGCGGCGAGTTCGGCTTCGTGCTGTTCGCGCAGGCGCAGAACGCGCTGCTGATCGCGCCCGAGGCCTCGAGCATCTTCAGCGCGGTGGTCACGCTGTCGATGGCGACGACGCCGTTCCTGATGATGGCCACGCGCCGGTTCCGCGAAGCCCCGGCCGTCGCCGAAGAGCGCGAGGGTCCGAACGGCGAGCGCGCCGGCGCGCTGATCGTCGGCTATGGCCGGTTCGGCCAGACCGTGGGCCAGATGATGCTGGCGAGCGGGATCGACGTGACCCTGATCGACACCGACGTCGAGATGATCGACGTTGCCGGGCAGTTCGGCGCCAAGGTCTATTTCGGCGACGGCACCCGCATCGACATGCTGCGCCAGGCGGGCGCGGCCGAGGCCGAGGTGATCCTGTTCTGCCTCGACGGCGACCAGCTGCCGCCCGATCTGGTCGAGGCGGTCCACGAAGCCTTCCCGCAGGCCGCGCTCTACGTCCGCGCCTTCGACCGCCGGGTCATGGTCAGGCTGCGCGATGCGCCGACCGCGCTGGTGGTGCGCGAGGTGCTCGAATCGGCGGTGGTGATGGCGCGCGCCGCGCTCGATGCGCTGGGCCTGAGCCAGGAGGCGATCAACCGCGCCGAGGACCGCTATCGCGCCAACGACCGCGAGCGGCTCGACGTCCAGATCGCCTCGGGCGACGTGCGCGCGGCCCGCGAAAAGATCATCACCGACAAGCTCGCGCCCGAACGCACGCCATCCTGACCCGCGCGGGGCCGGGCGGCGCGCAAGCGAAAGGGGCCCCGCAGCCGCGGCGCCCCTTCCATTCGTTGCGATGACCGATCAGAGCACGAGATCGGCGGCGTGGAGCGTCACCACCCCGTCGAGCCGGACAACGAAGTCGGCCGAGCCGTCGCCGTCGCGATCGCCGTAGAGATAGGTGTTGCCGTCGGTGACCTCGGCGCGCAGTTCGCCCGCGACATTGCCGAAGGCGCTGTCGCCGATGAAGCTGAAGGCTTGGTCGCCGGTGACATTGGTGTCGGCATCGATGCCCGACAGCATGATCCGGTCGCCTTCGAGCACGTTGAAGTCGGTGATCGTCGAGGCGGTGGCGATGTCGACCGAAGCGCTCGTGCCGGCCGAGGCATCGAACACGAAGGTGTCGGCGCCGAAGCCGCCGGTCATCGTGTCGTGGCCGGGACCGGCGACGATGGTGTCGTTGCCGAGCCCGCCGTCGAGCGTGTCGTCGCCCTGCCCGCCGGCGATCGTGTCGTCGCCCTCGTCGCCGCTGATGATGTCGTTGCCGGTGTTGCCCCAGAGCTTGTCGTCGCCGAAGCCGCCGCTGATCACGTCGTCGCCATTGCCGCCGGTGACCTGGTCGTTGCCGATGCCCGCCCAGATGTGGTCGCTGCCGTCATCGCCGGAAATGCGGTCGTCGCCTTCCTCGCCGTAGAGATCGTCGGTGCCGTCGCCACCGTAGATGGCGTCGTTGCCGAACCCGGCGTGGATCTCGTCGTTGCCGATGCCGCCGGCGATGCGGTCGTTGCCGAGGCCGCCCTGGACCTTGTCGTCACCGGCTTCGGCCTGGATGAAGTCGTTGCCGAAGCCGCCCAGGATCGTGTCGTCGCCATTGCCGCCGAACAGGCGGTCGTTGCCCACGCCGCCATCGATCAGGTCCTGCCCGTCGTCGCCATAGATGCGGTCGTTGCCGAGCCCGCCATAGAGCGCGTCGTCGCCGGCGTTGCCGTTGATGGTGTCGTTGCCGCCGCCGCCGATGGCGAGATCGTCACCCTCGCCCGACGAAATGTCGTCGTTGCCTGCGCCGCCGAGCAACACGTCATAGCCATCGCCGCCGTAGAGGTTGTCGTTGCCGTAGGCGCCGACGAGGTGGTCGTTGCCCTCGTTGCCGTAGAGATCGTCGTTGCCGCTGCCGCCGTAGAGGTGGTCATGCCCGCCGCCGCCGCGCAGCGTCTCGCTGCTGTCGGTGCCGACCAGGACATCGTCCCACGAACCATCGTTGTCCTGGTCCTCGGCGACGCCGTCATCGGTGAGCACCGGATGCTCCGGCTCGGCGATGACGTTGCCCTGGAGGTCGGTATAGGCCTCGCCGGTCAGCACGTAGTTGAACGCGCTGTCGCTGGTGTCGGGGGTCGGCTGGAACGACTGGATCTCGACATAGCTGTCGTTGGTGGTGGTCAGCGTCACCGTGTTCGTGGCGGCATTGAACGAAAGCTGCTGGTTGAGCGCCAGCGTCTCTTCCTCGTACGATCCATTGTGGTTCACGTACATGGTGACGTTGCCGTCTGCTGCGATGGCGAACCGGGTAATGCTGTCCATTGTCGTGGTCCTCTTGTTGCGACCCGCACGGGTGGCGGCCAAGCGAAAAGGAGCCCGGACACGCGGGAGTTGCTGCACCTATGCTGCGACGAACCGAGTGTCCGGGCCGGGTGCCATGCAGACGCAGGAGCGGCGCGCCATATCCGCCGCGCCCGGCGGAATGCCGTGAAACGTGGCCGTGGTGCGACGAGCCGAAACGGTTACAGGAGGAGCTTTATCCCCGGCCGCGGCCGAGCAGCCTCGGCCCGGACCACACGGCCGAACGGAGGAACTGCGGCGCGCGAAAGGGCCGCGTACGCCTGCCGATCCGCCGCACGGGGCACGGCGCGCGCCGTCTCTCTGCCGGCCCTGGCGCAGGCAAGCGAAGGGGTGGTCAGCCCTCGCTGGCGCGCGCGGCGCGCTGGACGCGGAGCATGGACAGGGCCTGGTCGACGTAGGCAGCGGCGATCAGGCTTTCGGCGCGGTCGAGGCAGGCGAGCGCCTCGCGCAGGTGGAAAGCCGCTTCGTCGAGCACGGTATCGTTGGCGCAGGCGATGCGCTGGGCGGGCTGCGGAAGGTGGCCAGTCGACATCGTAATCCCCAGGGTGCCGCGCTGCGTGCGGATCATCAAGGTCATCTCGCGCCTGCTCCAAGCAATCTCGAGCGCCATCCGCACCGAGAGCAACCCGCCTTATCCGCCTTGGCCGAGGGCATCGTCAGGACGATACCGAGGAGCCGTGGCGCCCGGCGCTGGGCCGCACTGGTTGAACAAACGTGCAGCTTTGGGAAGCGGGATTCCTGTCCACTTCGAAGTCAAAGCGCCAAACTCTTGGCCCGTTGCACAAATTATTGGACCGCTTCGGTCTGATTCCAAGCCGAATTAGCTTTTTCATAAGCAGGTTTTGCTGCTCCGGCCGCGCACGATTCGGCGCGCCGACGCAAGGACCTACGCCTGAACCTCCGGCGCGGTCGCGCAAAAGGCAGGCAGCGCAAGGCAGTTCGCCTCGATCTCGAGCAGGCGCGGCCAGCGCAGATCGGCGCCGAAGCGGCGCGCGTTGGCGAGTTGCGGGACCAGCATCAGATCGGCAAGGCCCGGTTCGTCGCCGAGGCAGAAGCGAAGCGCGCCCTCGCCGACCATCGCCGCGAAGGCATCGAGCCCCTGTTCGCAGGTTTCCCGCGCCCAGGCGGTTCCAGCATCCTTGCTGCCCGCGAGTGTGCGGATGCGTTCGAGCACGCGCAGGTTCTGGACCGGGTGCAGGTCGCAGGCGATCGCCTGGGCCAGCGCGCGCGCCCGCGCCCGACCGGCGGCATCGCGCGGCAGCAGCGGCGGCGCGGGCCGGGTCTCGTCGAGGTACTCGCAGATCGCCATGCTCTGCGTGAGGACGAGGCCGTCGATCTCGAGCGCGGGCACCAGCCCTTGCGGGTTGAGCGCAAGATAGGCGGGATCGCGCTGCTCGCCATCGAGCAGCGAATGCGCAACACTCTCCCACGCCAGCCCCTTGAGCGCGAGCGCGATGCGCACGCGCCAGGTGGCGCTCGACCGGAAATAGCCGTGCAGGCGGATCGGGGCGGCCATGTCGACGTCTCCGTGGCGGTTGCGCGCACGGTCAAGCACCGGCCCGGCGCCGATGCAAGCCGTCAGGCGGAAAATCGCAGGTCGGGAAAATCCGCGGCGACGATCGCGTTGAGCCGCTTCTTGTAGTCGGTGCCGACATAGGGAAGCATGACCCGCGGCTTGCCCGGGATGTTGGCGCCCATGTACCACGAATTGGCGCGCGGGAAGAGCGTGCCTTCGGCTTCCTGCCGGACGTGGGCGACCCAGGCGTCCTGCGCGGCCTCGTCGACCGTCACGCGCGTCTGGCCGCGCGCTCGCATCCGCTCGACCACCGCCTGCACGAACTCGACGTTGTGTTCGCCGGCAAGGATCACGTTCATCAGCACCGAGGGGCTGCCAGGGCCGGTGATCGTGAACAGGTTGGGGAACCCTGCGACCATCATCCCCATCCACATCGCCGGGCCGGCGTACCACGCGTCCTTGAGCGGCCTGCCCTCCTCGCCGCGGATGTCGACCCGGGTGAGCGCGCCGGTCATCGCATCGAAGCCGAGCGCCCAGACGATCATGTCGACCTCGTATTCCGCATTGGCGGTGCGGATGCCGCGCGGCGTGACCTCCTCGATCGCGCCTTCGGTAAGGTCGACGAGGGTGACGTTGTCGCGGTTGAAGGTGATGTAGTAGTCGGTGTCGACGCAGGCGCGCTTGGTCGAGATCGGGAAGCTCGTCGGGCAGAGCTTTTCGGCGACGACCGGATCGTTCACCAGCGCGCGGATCTGGCTGCGAACGAAGTCGCAGGCGGCGTTGTTGATCCGCTCGTCCTTGGTCAGGCGCGGGATCTGCACGGTCGAGACGAGGCCGCCGCCGTTCCACAGGATCCTGACGTGTTCGGCCAGCTCCTCGTCGGTCGGCTCCCAGTCCTCGGGCAGCAGTTCGACGCCGGCTTCGCCCGCATCGATCGAGGCCTTGTACATCGGCCACATCGCCTCGAAGGCCTCGCGCTCCTCGTCGGGAATGGGGGCGTTGAGCGCGGGCAGGCTGAAGTTCGGGGTGCGCTGGAAGACGTAGACCTGCGCGGCTTCGGCGGCGATGTGCGGCAGCGACTGGATCGCCGAACTGCCTGTGCCGACCACGGCGACGCGCTTGCCCTTGAAATCGACCGGCTGGTGCGGCCAGCGTCCGGTGACCAGCTGCGGTCCGTTGAAACTGTCGAGGCCGGGGAAATCCGGCTCCTTAGGCACCGACAGCGCGCCGGTCGCCATGACGAGGAAGCGCGCGGAAAGGAATTCGCCCTTGTCGGTATCGACCAGCCAGCGGTCGGCCGCCTCGTCCCAGTGCGCGGCGGTGACGCGGGTTTCGAAGCGATAGAGCGGGCGGATGCCGAGGATGTCGGCGCAATGGTTGGCATAGGCGAGGATTTCGGGCTGGGTCGCGTACTTTTCGCTCCAGCGCCAAGAGGTGCGGATCTCCTCGTGCCAGCTGTACTGGTAGAGCAGACTGGGAATGTCGCAGCGCGCGCCGGGGTAGCGGTTCCAGTACCACGTCCCCCCGACGTCGGCCGCCGCCTCGATGCCCTGCACATCGTAGCCCCGCTGCCGCAGCGCGAAGCTCATGTACATGCCGGCAAAACCGGCTCCGACAACCACGGCGTCGACCTCGCGGCGCTCCATTCCCACGTCTCCCCTTCCTTTTCCTTCAGATGTTTACCGCAGGATGTTGCGGCTTACTTGAACAGCGTGCGCAGCGTCACGCCCCAGGTGCGGCTGTGGCCGGGGAAGCGCACCGCAAGGTTCGCGTTCGTCGCCGCCGAGACCCAGTAGTACTCGTTGGTGAGGTTGCGCGCCCAGAGCGAGAGGTCCCACTTGTTGTCGACATCGTGGACGCCGATGCTCGCATTGATCGTGCCATATGGCTTGAGGTTGAGCTGCGGATCGTCCTCGAGCGTGTTCTTGGCCGAGGACTGGTAGCGGCCGTTGACGATGGCGCGGAAGGCCAGCCTGTCGTTGATCGGCGAATCCCAGGTGACAGTCGCGGCGCCCGAGAATTCGGGGCTGAGCGGGAAGGTCGCGCCGTCGTAGCTCTTGGGCAGGCCCGCAGCGTCGATCCCGGTGTAGCCCTGGATCTCGGTCTTGAGCAGGGTGCCGGCGAGCACGACGTTGAGGTGGCTGCCGATGTTGACGCTGACATCGCCGTCGAGGCCATAGGCGCGCGACTTGGGAATGTTGTCGAGCCGCAGCAGCGTGGTGTAGATCGGGTCGGCGAAATATACCGCGAGCTGCTTGTCGCCGTAGTCGTAGTAGAACGCCGTCAGGTTGAGGTTCACCGCGCGGTTGGCGAGCGCAACCTTGGTGCCGAGTTCGTACGAGGTCAGCTTTTCCTGCCGCGCCGGAGCGTTCTGGGTCGAGATGTTTGCGGCATTCACCGGGGTCGAACCCGACTTGTAGCCGCGCGAGACCGACGCAAAGAAATGGGTGTCGGCGTTGGCTTCCCAGCCGAGCGCCACGCGCCAGGCGACATTGTCCTCATCGAGCTTGGAGCGGACGATGCCGAAAGTGCCGGTCGCCGGATCGAACGTGTTGCACTGGTTCACCCCGATCGGCGCGGTAAACGCGCCGTAGACCTGGTAGAAGAACGAGCGGTTGAACAAGTTGACGTTGGGCTGCATCGAGCCGTTGAAGTCGCGCGAGCAGCCGGCGTAGTCCTGCGTGTCGCGGGTGTAGCGGATGCCGGTGGTGAGCGTCAGGCTGGGCGCGAGCGTCCAGTCGGCGCTGGCGAAGACGCTCTTGGTCTCGACGTCGAAGTCGGCGGTATCGCGATAGGTGCGGAACGAGGTCGCGACGTCGGCGGCGGTGTAGCCCGGCGAGTTGAACGGCGTGCCGAGCAGCCCGAGGCCGAAGATCAGGCCCCGCACCGCGCCGACATTGGCGTTCTGGCCCAACAGCGTGCGGTTGTTGTCGGTGACCTTGTCGTTCGAGAAGTAGCCGCCCACGGTCCACTGCGCCGGACCGGTCTTGCCCTGGAAGCGCACTTCCTGGCTGATCGAGCGCGCTTCGCCCTGCGCCTTCTGGATCAGGATCTCGTAAGGGGCGCCCGACCAGTCGAAGGTCGCGTCGCGCTTGACCTTGTTGTAGCCGGTGAGCGCGACGAAGGTGACGTCGGGCGTGATCTCGAACTCGAGCAGGCCGCGCAAGCCGACGAACCAGTCGTCCTCGGCGAGCGGGTCGCTGATCCCGGCGCCACGGCCGATGTCGGGCCCGCGCTGCGACAGCGGCGCCCAGTCGGCATGGTCCTGGTCCCAGCGGGTCTTGTTGGCGGCGATGAAGTCGGCGACGCCCGGCGCGTTGAAGTTGCTGAACAAGGTCTTGTTGGCGGGATCGGTGTTGGGCGTGAAGCCGACCGCCTGGCCGGCGAGCGCGTCGGACTTGTTGATCCAGCCGTTGGCGGCCAGTTCGATCTTCATGCCCTCGACCGGGCGCGCGGTCAGCGTCAGGCGGCCGCCGTAGCGGTGGTTCTCGCCCAGCGTCTCGTTGCGGCTCGCGCTCTTCTGCCAGCCGTCCCAGCTGTCCTCGGTGCGGAAGGCGGCGCGCAGGCCGAGGTTCTCGCCCAGCGGCAGGTTGACGAAGCCTTCGGAATTGAAGGTCTTGAAATTGCCGCCTTCGACGGTGAGGCCCGCCTGGAGCGTGTCCTTGGGCTTGGCGGTGATGAAGTTGACGAGGCCGGCGGTGGTGTTGCGGCCATAGAGCGTGCCCTGCGGTCCCTTGAGCACCTCGACGCGCTCGAGGTCGAACACGGGACCTGAATTCATGAACGGATAGGCGAGCGCGACTTCGTCGAGATAGGTGCCGACGGTCGACGTTGCCGACAGGTTGATCGTATTGAAGCCGACGCCGCGCAGGGTGTAGATCGGCACGCCCTGGTAGCCGCGCGAGATGTTGAGCGAAGGCGCGACCGACGGCAGGTCCTCGGTCGAGGTCACGCGCAGGTTCTTGAGCGACTGCGCGCCGAACGCCTGGATCGAGACCGGCACGTCGGCCAGCGACTGTTCGCGGCGCTGCGCGGTGACGATGATTTCCTGCGAGGCGGCGGCATTTGCCTCGTCAGCCTGCGGCGCCGATTCCCGTGCCGACTGCGGCGCCGACTGGGCGAAAGCCGGAGTCGCCAGCGCCGAGCCCGCGCACAGCAATGCCAGCAGCTGCGTCCTGGTAAAGGTCATCCCTTGTCTCCCGTTATGCTTTGGTCGCCGGGCTTTTATCACGCGATAGGCGCTTATCAATCATGATAAGGAATATTCTGCCGGGTGTGGCATTTTTGCCAAGGCAGCCCTGCAAAGGGTTGCCAAAGGGCGCGTTGCGCGATCAAACCGGGGCATGAGCAAAAGCCGTCGCGCCGAACCACCTGCCCTCGCTGCCGGGAGCGCCCGCCCCCAGCGCGAGAACAGCAGGGAGGCGCTGCTCGACGCCACCAGCGCGCTGATGCGCGAGCTCGACACGATCGAGATCGGGATCGTCGACATCGCGCAGCGCGCCGGCGTGAACCACGCGATGATCCGCTACTTCTTCGGCAGCAAGGAGGGCCTTCTGCTCGCCCTGCTCGACCGCGACGTCTATCGCAGGATCCGCCAGCTCGACCGCCTGTTCAGGATGGAGGTGACGCCGACCGAGCGGATGCGCATCCACCTGCGCGGAATTCTCGATACCTATTACGAGATCCCCTACCTCAACCGGCTGATCCAGGTGATGGTGCGCGAAGCCGATCCGCAGCGGGTGCAGCATATCGCCGACGAACTGCTGATCCCGATCGCTTCGGCGCAGGCGCGGATCATCGCCGAGGGCATCGCCGCGGGCGAATTCCGCGACGTCGATCCCAAGCTGTTCTACTTCAACACCATCGGTTCGGCCGACGGCCTCTATTCCAACCGCTTTACCCTGTCGGCGGTGTTCGGCGGAATCCCGAGCGCCGATCGCGCGCTGCACGAACGCTATCGCGAGCACACCGTCGAGACGCTCATGCGCGGCTTGCTTCTCTGACCGAGTTCGTTATCAGAACTGATAAAAGGACCTTGGGAGACTGCCGGTGAATCTCGAACTCGACGAAGACCTGCGCATGCTGGCTGACAGCGTGAGCGGCTGGCTCAAGCAATACCTGCCCTTCGACCGGCGGCGCGAACTGCGCGGCGGCGCAGCGATGCGCGCGTTCTGGGACGAGATGCAGGGCGCGCTCGGGATTGCCGGCGCAGGGCTTCCCGAAGCCTGGGGCGGATTCGGGCACGGCCCCGAAGCGCACATGGTCGTGGCCGAGGCGCTGGGCAGCGCGCTCGCCCCTACCCCGTACATCGAAAGCCCGGTGGTTGTCGGCACGCTGCTGGCGAAGCTCGGCGGCCACGACGAACTGGGCGCGGCGCTCGCGGCGGGCAAGCTGGTCGTGCTCGGCTGGGAGGAAGAGCAAAGCCGGGGCGATGCCCGCTCGGTGCGGACGCAGGCGGTGCAGGACGGCGCGAGCTGGCGGCTCACCGGGACAAAGCGCGCGGTTCGCTGGGCCGCCCAGGCCGATACGGTGCTGGCGACCGCACGGACCACGGACGGGCTCGCCCTGTTCCGCATCGACGGGGCGGCACCCACCCGCGACTATCGCCTGATCGACGACCATCCTGCGGCCGACCTGCTGCTCGACGCGACTCCTGCCACGCTGATTGCTGCGGGCGATGCCGCCGAGGCGGCGATCCTTGCTGCGGTCGATGCGGGGACCGCCGCAGTCTGCGCCGAAGGCGTCGGCCTGATGCGCACGCTGCTCGACGACACCGTCGACTATACCAAGCAGCGCAAGCAGTTCGGCCAGGCCCTCGCCTCGTTCCAGGTGCTGCAGCATCGCATGGTCGACATGCGCATCCAGCTCGAACAGAGCGCGGCCGCAGCGATCCTCGCGGCGCTGCGCGGCAACGATCCGGCGGCGGTCTCCGCCGCCAAGGCGCAAGTCGGCGAAGCGGCGCGCTACATCGGCCAGCAGGCGGTGCAATTGCACGGCGGCATGGGCCTGACCGAGGAGCTGCGCGTCGGCCACTACTTCCGTCGCACCACCGCGATCGAGAACCAGTTCGGCGACGCCGACGCGCACACCAGGCGCTATCGCAAGCTCAAGGTCGCCTGACCCGCGCTTTCCAGGCAAAAAAGAAGGCCCCGGAACCGGCCTGGTTCCGGGGCCTTTTTTCGTTCACCCGGTCAGAGGCCGAGGACGCGCTTGGCAAGGATGTTGCGCTGGATCTCGTTCGAGCCGGCGTAGATCGGCCCTGCCCGCTCGTTGAAGTAGCGCAAGGGCGCCAGCGCCTGCCACACTTCGCCGATGCTGCCGCCGTCCTCGGGCGGAGTGTAGTTCGGCACCGGCCCGCCGGGACGGGTGACGTGCGGCTGGTAGACGGTGCCGGTCGTGCCCGCGGCGCGATAGGCGAGCTCGGTCATCTCGGTCGCGAGTTCGGTGCCAAGCACCTTCATCATCGACGACAGCGCGCCGACAGAACCGTCGTCGCGCGCGCCGGCGAGCAGCTTGAATTCGAGCACTTCGAGCACGTCGAGCTTCATCATCAGCCGGGCGAGCCGCGAAGCGAAGACTTCGTCGTCGAGCAGCATGCCATCGGGCGTCGGCGTGTTGCGCGCGTTCTCGCGCAGCGCTTCGGCGCGGACCTTGAGCCCGGCGGAATAGCCGCGCGCGCCGCGCTCGAATTCGAGCAGGTACTTGGCGACGGTCCAGCCGTCGTCGATCGCGCCGACCGCGTTGCTCTTGGGCACGCGCACATCGGTGAAGAACACCTGGTTCTGCACCGTCTCGCCCGAGGTCATCACCAGCGGGCGGACCGTGACGCCGGGGCTGGTCATGTCGACCAGCAGGAAGGTGATCCCCTGCTGCGGGCGAAGCCCGCGCGTCGTGCGCACGAGGCAGAACATCCAGTTCGCCTGCTGCGCGTGCGTCGTCCAGATCTTCGAGCCGTTGAGGATCAGGTCGTCGCCATCGGCATCGGCGCGCATCTGCAGCGAAGCGAGGTCCGAGCCCGACTGCGGCTCGCTGTAGCCCTGGCAGAAGAACACTTCGCCCGAGAGGATGCGCGGCAGGAAGAACGCCTTCTGCTCGGGCGTGCCATAGGCCTGGATCACATAGGCGACCATGTGGATGCCCATCGGCGATACCGGCGGCGCGCCGGCCAGGATGCGCTCGCGCTCGAACAGGTAGTGCTGCGCGTCGGTCCAGTCCTGGCCGCCGTGCTCCACCTGCCAGTGCGGCGCGGCCCAGCCTTTGGCATGGAGCTTGGCCTGCCATTCCATGCCGAGGTCGTGGTCGCCGTAGACGCTGGTCATCAGCTTCCCGGCGTCGCGCAGTTCGGGGGTCAGTTCGCTTTCGAAGAATTCGCGGGCCTGCGCCGCAAATGCAAGGTCCTCAGCCGTCCACTCCAGGTCCATCGTCTCGTTCCGTCTCTTGTTTATCAGAGTTGATAAACAAGAGACGGAGGACCTGCAAGGCTCGTCATGCGGCGATCAGCCCCGACAGCATCCGGCGCGCGCATTCGCCGATCAGCGTGCGGTGCGGTTCTTCCGAGGCGCTGCCACCGAGGAAGGCGCTGGCGACCGGCTCGTCGCGCGTCAGCGAGGACAGCGAGGCGAGCAGCATCATCGCGCCGACGCGGTCGCCCTCGACGGTGGCCGAGCGGCCGCGGGCGATGGCGATGAGCTCGGCGACCAGTTCCATGCCCGGCTTCCACAGCTCCTCGTAGAGCAGGTGGTAGCCCGGTCCCTGCTCGCTCAGTTCGCGCAGCACGAAATCGGTGGCGAGGCGCTGTTCGTCGTCGGCGGTGATCGCGGCGACCAGCGTGGCGAGGATCTTCTCGAGCCAGATCCGCGCCTGGTCGGCGGTGAGGCTGCCGTCGTCGGCCGCGCAGCGCGCCGCCGCGGCGACCGGCAGCAGCCGCCGGCGATGCTGCTCGACGATCTCTTCGGCGCAGGCGAGGTGCAGGCCGTCCTTGTTGCCGAAGTGGTAGGCGATCACCGGCAGCGTCACGCCCGCGGCGCTGGCGATCATCCGCGTCGTCGCCCCGGCAAAGCCCTCCTGCGCGAAGCAGGCCATGCCGACGCGCAGGATGCGCTGGCGCGTCGTCTCCGGTTCGGGGGACACTTCGAGCGGGGAAAGCGGTGCGGAAAGCAGTCGATCGATCATCGCCGCAGCCATAGCGGTGAAGCGCTTGCAGGGGAACCTGTCGAATGATAAGCCCTATATCATTTGATAGGTTTATTGAAGGCAACAACGATGGCATTGCACGATCCCGAGACGGCGCCCCTCGACCCGGCCATGGCCCAGCGCGTCAGGGCGGCAGCGCAGCGCGAGTGGACCGTCGACTATCGCGCGCCCGCTGGCGAGCCGTCGCTCGTCCCGCCCGATTCCGTGCAGTGGAAGGTCTTCCGCAACATGATCGCGATGGGCGTCGGCGGCGTCGCGGCGGTCCTGCTCGAATTTGCCGACGCCCGTATCCGGAGCGGGGTCTGGGATCATTCGGTCTATCCGGTCGATCCGATCGGCCGCTCTCGCCGCACCGGTCTGGCGGCCATGGTCGGGGTCTACGGTCCTGAATCGATGGCGCGCAAGGTGATCGCGGGCGTGACGCGCATGCATGCCAAGGTCGGCGGCACGACGCCTTCGGGCCGGGCGTACAAGGCGCTCGAGCCCGAATTGCTGAACTGGGTCCACGCAACCGCAGCGTTCGGTTTCATGAAGGCCTACCACACCTTCGTCCGCCCGCTGTCGGATGCGGACCAGACCCGCTTCTTCGAGGAAGGCGCGCCGATTGCAGCGCTGTACGGCGTGACCCACGCTGCCGCGTCGGAAGCCGATTTCATGGCGATGATGGAGGCCCTGCTTCCCGATTTCGAGCCGCACCCGATCAACACCGAATTCCTCGACATCATCGCATCGGGCAAGGCGGCCCCGGGGACGCCGAAGTTTCTCCACCGGGCGCTGGCGCGCGGCGCGGTCTCGATCCTTCCGCCGGTGGTCCGCGAGCGGCTCGAACTCGGCGCAGAATGGGATCTGACGGCACGCGACCGTGCCGCGCTCAAGATTGCCGGCCGGCTTGCGGACACCTGGCGCGATACCACCTCGCCTGCCTGGCACGCCGCGGAGCGCCTGGGCCTTCCGGGCAGCTTTGCGTGGTTGCCAAGCGAACGCCAGCAACGCATTCTGGCGCAACGACAGGCATGACGACCGGCGGGACAGCCGGTTGCGGGGGATCGGGATGACACAGGGCACGCTCGCCGCGACGGCGGCGGATACCGTCGCGCGCACGGCGCACCTCTTCACTTTCGACGGCTTCATCCGTTTCTGGGCGGCGGACCGCCCGCACCGCGTCGCGCTCGACGGCCCCGATGCGACGCTGGACTTCGCCGCGCTGGAGGACGCCACCGCGCGCGTCATCGGCGCGCTCGCCGATCTCGGCATCGGCAAGGGCGACCGCATCGCCTGGGTCGGCAAGAACTGCGCGCTCTACTTCACGCTGTTCTATGCCGCCGCGCGCGCAGGGATCGTGATGGTGCCGATCGGCTGGCGGCTCGCCGAGGCCGAGGCGCGGTGGATCGCCCAGAATGCCGAGGTGCGCGCGATGTTCCTGGGCGACGGGTTCGACCATCTCGCCGAGACCTTCGCGACGCTTCCCGGACTGGAGGCCTGCCTGACCGCGGACGCGGCGCGGCGGCGGATCGCGGCGGCGCGGCCCGCCGGTTTCGCGCCCGCAGGACCGCACGATCCGGTGCTGCAGCTCTATACGTCGGGCACCACCGGCAACCCCAAGGGCGCGGTGCTGTCGAACATGAACCTGTTCGGCCTGCGCAAGCAGCACGCCGGTCAGGAACCGCACCAGGCATTCGACGACGACGAGGCGATCCTCGTGACGATGCCGTGCGCGCACATCGGCGGCACCGGGCTCGGCGTGAACGCTTTGGCTGCGGGCCTGCCGGCGGTGATCCTCGCCGAGTTCGATCCGCGCGAGGTGTTCGATGCGGTCGAGCGCAAGGGCGTGACGCGCTTCTTCATCGTGCCCGCCGCGCTGCAGATGCTGTTGCGCCACCCCGACTGCGCCAGCGTCGACTTCAGCCGCATCCGCACCATCGTCTACGGCGCGAGCCCGATCCCGCTCGAACTGCTGCGCGAATGCATCGCGATGTTCGATGCAGGCTTCGTCCAGGCCTATGGCATGACCGAGACCGCCGGCACCTTCTGCACGTTGCCGCCCGAGGACCACACGAGCGAGGGCAATGCGCGGATGCGCTCGGCCGGGCGCCCCCTCCCCGGCGTCGAGGTGCGCATCGTCGACGAGCAGGGCCAGGTGCTGCCGCCGGGAGAAGTGGGCGAGATCCAGACGCGCTCGACCAACAACATGATCTGCTACTGGAAGCTGCCCGAGGCGACGCGCGCGACGCTGACCGACGACGGCTGGCTGGCAACCGGCGATGCGGGATCGCTCGACGCCGACGGCTATGTCCACATCCAGGACCGGATCAAGGACATGATCATCTCGGGCGGCGAAAACGTCTATCCCGCGCAAGTCGAGAGCGCGATCTACGGCCACCCCGACGTCGCCGAAGTGGCGGTGATCGGCGTGCCCGACGAAAAGTGGGGCGAGGCGGTCAAGGCGATCTGCGTGCCCCGCCCCGGCCATGCGATCGATCCGGCGAGCGTGATCGCCTGGACGCGCGAGCGGCTGGCCGGGTTCAAGGTGCCCAAGAGCGTCGACGTGATCGAGGCGCTGCCGCGCAACGCCTCGGGCAAGATCCTGCGCCGCGCGCTGCGCGCGCCCTACTGGCAGGGGATGGATCGCCAGGTCCACTGACCTGGCGGGCGCGGAGTGCGCCCCTCAGGCGGGCGACTTGCCGTTGACGAGGCCGAGGCCCTCGGTGCGGAAGCCGAGCAGCGTCAGCGCCTCGTCGCTCGCAAACTGGCGCATCTCCGGCCGCAGCGACAGAGCCCAGTTTTCCTGCTGGCGGTAGATCGGCCGGGTGTACCAGGCGAACACCCCGGCGCGGGTCTGGTCGGCGGTCACGTTGTGCCCGGTCTTGTGCCAGACGCGGCTTTCGAAGATCGCGATCGAGCCGGCCGGCGCGACGATCGCCGCGGTCTCCACTTCAGCTTCCTCGGGGCGCGGCGCGCGGTTGAGCCTGTGGCTGCCGGGGACGAAACGCGTGCCGCCGTTCGCCTCGGTGAAATCGTCGAGGCACCAGGCGACGTTCATGCCCTGCGGCTCGGCAGGCCAGGGTTCGGGCACGAAGATCTGGTCGGCGTGGAGGATCATCTCGCCCCCGCCCGGCCCCGTCACGTTGGCCGAGAGGTTGCCGAGCAGCGCCGGCCAACCGAGCAGCGCCTTGACGTAGTCGAGCGCGATCGGGTGGAAGGCGAGGTCCTCGAACAAGGGATCGCGGCTGAGCACGTTCCAGACGCGCTGGTTGCTGTCGTCGTGGCCATAGTCGAGCGAGAACTTCTGCTCGCGCCCCCGCGCCCGATCCGACGCGGCGGCGCGGTAGAGCGCATCGCGCGTGGCCTTCAGCGTATCGCCGGTCAGCACGTCGGGCACGATGGTCAGGCCATGCTCGGCGATGTTCTTCAGCCCCTGTGCCAGATCGCGCGTGGGTTCGGGCAGGACGACCGGCCGTGCGGTGGTGGTCGTGTTCACAGCTTCCCCCTGACGCCTTCCTGGCGGTTGACGTGGCCATCGACGATGCCGGTGTTGGCGGTGACGCCAAGCCCCAGCCAGATCTGCATCTGCTCGCTCAGCGAGGCTTGCGTCTCGGGGCTGAGCGCTGCGTTCCAGTTGACCTGCGGGCGCAGGAACGGCTTGGTATAGTAGCCGAACAGCAGCGGGCGCTCCTCGTCCTGCGTGATGTTCGCGCCCGAGGTGTGCCACATCCGCCCGTCCATCGCGACGATCGAGCCGGCGGGCGCGACGAACGATTCGAGCAGGTCGCGGGCGTTCTCCGGAACGTCCGCGCGGGTGCGCCACTTGTGGCTGCCCTTGATGTGCAGTGTGCCGCCGTTTTCGAAGCGCACGTCGGACAGGCACCAGATGATGTTGATCGCCCACGGCTCCAGCCAGGGTTCGGGCACCACCAGCGACTGGTCCGAATGGAGGAACATCGAGCCCGAGCCCGGCCGCGCGATGTTGGCGGTGAAGTTCGAGATCAGGAACTCCTCGCCCAGCAGCGCCTGCACCAGTTCGACGCCAAGCGGATGCTGGATCAGGTCGCGGAACACGGCATCGTGTTCGAGCAGGTAGAACACCCGCACGTTGGCCGCATTGGGATCGAGGATCGGCATGTAGGTCGAAACCCCCTGCCGCTCGCTCGCCTCGGCGGCGCGGTAGAGCCGGCGGACCACCTCGGCCACCTCGTCGAGCGCGAGCACGCCGGGCACGACGCAATAGCCTTCTTCGACAAGTTGCTGTTTCTGTTCGCTTAAATCGCGCGGACGGGTCTCGCCCTCGGCCAAGGTCGCCATGTCAGGTCCACTCCGTTGGGGCGGCCTCTGCCGGGCCTGCCTCACAGGATCGAAGCGTCCTGCGGGCGAAACTTGTTGTCAACGCTGATAATGCCTTCCACCATGAAATAGTGGTCAGAATCGACCAGTTTAGGGAGAGTTGCGTGACAAGATTGTCGATGACGAAGCTGGTGGTCTCCGATCTGGAGGCTTCGGTGGCGTTCTATGCCGCGGTCTGCGGCTTCAAGGAGACCGGCCGATTCTCGCTCGGGCCGATGACCGAGGTGATCATGGCCTCGGCCGACGGCAAGGGCGCGGGGCTGGTGATCCTGACCGACGACACCTCGCCCGGCACCGGCGAATGCGTGCTGGTGTTCGACACCGACGACCTCGCCGCCTTCCAGGGCCGGGTCGAGGCGAACGGCGGCAAGACCACCACGCCGATCACCAAGCTCGACCAGCTGGGCATCAGCTTCGCCATGTTCACCGACAACGCCGGCCACATCGTCGAAGGCATCCAGCGCGGCTGAGCGCAAGCAGGGAGACATTCCATGGACATCGAGGATTTCAACCGCCGCTGGCTGGAACAGTGGACCGCCAAGTCGGTCGAGGGCGTGCTGTCGTTCTACCACGACCAGATCGAGTATTACGACGAAGGCGTGCCCGCCGGGCTGAAGGGCAAGGAGGCGCTGGGGGCCTACCTGACCGGCCTGTTCGCGGCCGTGCCCGAATGGGACTATGCGCCCGAATGGGTGCAGGCGATCGACGGCGGCTTCATCGGCCGCTGGTATATGGACTTCGGCACCGGCGCGGAAGCGATCAAGATGCGCGGCTTCGATCACTGCAAGCTGCAGGACGGGCTGATCGTGTTCAACGAAGTCTACACGCACAAGTTCACCCCGGCTGCGGCGGCGGGCTGAGCTTCCGCCGACCATCCGCCCCTTCACCCCCGGCCCCACACCGGGGGTGATGACGGGTTTCGGCGGCGAGTCACAGCTTCGGACCGGCACTGCGCGCTCCGCTCGAAAAACTCCGGAATCCGCCAGGGTTGACGGGGTTGACACTGTCCTGCGGAAAAATTGAAATCGATCAGTCTTTCGATATTGATCGCTTCGGGCAATCAATGATCGAAGCTGGCGCACCAGCAGCAATCGGGGTGAAGAAGCGATGCGCATCGCCTGCTTTTTGCCCCAGACGTCCGCTGTAGGACAGCAAAATTGCGCTGCCCGGGCTGCTGACGACTACGTCCGCTTGCGCCCAGAGGCGGCCCCTTCGGGCATCCTCCCCTGGAAGGGGAGGGGGACCGCCCGAAGGGTGGTGGAGAGGTAACGACGAGCGCGACCGTTCGCGTGTGTGGCGGCTACCCCTCCGTCGCCCCGTGCGGGGCGCCACCTCCCCTGTCAGGGGAGGATGATGCAGGGCGAGCGTACTTCCGCTTTCCACCCAAAATCCGCCGTTCAAGCCGCGCCTGCTTCCACCAGCACGATCTCCATTCCGGCCAGCCGCACCGCGCCGCTCGGGTTGAGCGCGCCGCAGCGATCGGCTGCGTCCCGCGCCCTCTCAACCGAGCGCACGCCGACGTGGAGCGCCACGAAGCCGGTGCCGTCGGCATCGACCGGGGGCACGAAGCGCAAGGTGCAGTCGGAGGTGCGGATTTCGGGGGTCTCGCCGCCCTCCACCGGCAGGGCCAGCATCCGCGACCATTGGCCGGCTGCCGCGGTGGGGTCGGCGGACTGGATGTCGACGGCGCGAAGGCCGGTGCAGAAGTCGGTCAGGCTGCCGCGCCAGTCGGCGCCGGCGGGATACCAATCGGAATGGGGTGCGCGCCAGTCGGGCACGGTGGGCGCGGAATCGATCGAGGCGAGAATGCCGGTGAAATCGCGCGGGTGGAAATGGGTCATGTGGTGGACTTGCGCGAAGGCCGAGAGCGCGGCGTCGTGCGATCCGTCGAGCGATGGTGCGGTGCGGCTGCCGTAGGCCTCGCCGCCGCAGTATTCGATGCCGTGGACGCCGAGCTGCGAGAGGCGCTTGCGGTGATCCTCGGCGCTGCTTGCCTGGAAGATCAGCATGTAGCCTGCATCGCCTCCGCGCCGTTCGAGGTAGCGGCCCGCCGAAGTGCCGTCTTGCGTGGGCGCGACCAGTTCGAGGAACTGCGCGCCGATCGGCAGGATCGCGTTCTCGAGGCCGTACTTGGCGACGCCCGGATCGCGGTGGCCGACCTTGAGGCCCAGCACGGCCTCCACTTGCGCAAGCGAGGCAGAGAGATCGCCGACGACGGCGGCGACCTGGCGCAGGCGGTATTCGGTTGCGGCGAACATCTCAGCGCCCGGTGAAAGGGGTGAAGCGCGGCTTGCGGCGCTCGACTAAGGACAGCGCGCCTTCGGCGGCGTCCGCGTGGCCGAGCGCGGCGCTGATCTGTTCGGCCGATTGCGCCCAGGCCGCGCCTTCGTCGAGCGAAAGATCGCGGTTGATCTGCGCCTTGACCACCGCGACCGCGCGCGGGGCGACGTGGGCGGCAAGATCGTCGGCATAGGCGCGCGCGGTATCGATGAGCGCATCGGGCGCGACGAGGCGGTCGGCATAGCCGATGCGGTACGCTTCCTCGGCATCCATCCTGCGGCCCGAGATCATCAGGTCGGTGGCGCGGCCAAGGCCGACGATGCGCGGCAGCAGCCAGCTCGCCTGGTGTTCGGCGACGAGGCCGCGGCGGGTGAAGCTGGTGGTGAAGCTGGCGGCGGTGCTGGCAAAGCGCAGGTCGGCCATCATCGTCAGGATGAAGCCGCCGCCTGCCGCAGGACCGTTGACCAGCGCGATGACCGGCTTGGGCACGTCGCGCAGGAAGCCGAACAGCGGCGGCGGCGGGGCGCTGCCGGGTTCGTGCAGCCGGCCTTCGTCGGCATGGGCGGCGAGCAGCGCCATGTCGAGCCCGGCGCAGAAGCCCCGCCCTTCGCCGGTGATGCCGATGGCATGGATCGCAGGATCGGCCACCGCCGCGTCACAGGCCGCGCCGATCGCGGCGAGCATGGGGTAGTCGATCGCATTGAGCACCTCGGGCCGGTTCAGCCGGATCAGCGCGAGCGCGCTGTGCGTCTCGGTAAGGACGGTGGCCATGGGCATCTTCTCCCGCCGCCTTTTCGCCTGGCGGCTTTACGCGCATCACAGCAGAGGGTAGTTGTTCAAGCAAGTAATGAAAACCGGCGACCCGCGCAGGGCGAGGCCGATGGGGGAGTATCTGAAACATGGGCGAAAATTCCCATCCCGGCCTGTTCGACCTGTCCGGGAAGGTCGCGCTGATCACCGGCGGATCGCGGGGCCTCGGGCGGCAGATGGCGCTCGCCTTCGCCGATGCCGGCGCCGACGTGATCGTCGCCAGCCGCAAGATCGCGGCGTGCGAAGAGGTCGCCGAAGACGTGCGCGCCAAGGGCCGCCGCGCCGCCGCCATCGCGGTCCACGCCGGCAAGTGGGACGAGGTCGACGCCCTGATCGAGAAGGCTTATGCAGCGTTCGGGCGGATCGACATCCTCGTCGCCAATGCCGGCATGTCGCCCGCGGTGCCGGCGCACGAGGTGACCGAAGCCTTGTTCGACAGCGTGATGAACCTCAACTTCAAGGGGCCCTTCCGGCTCTGCGCGCAAGTGGCGCACCGGATGCGCGAGGGCGATGGCGGGGTGATCATCGCGACGTCGTCGAGCGGGGCGCTGGTCCCTGCCCCCAGCACGATCCCCTATGGCGGCGCCAAGGCCGCGCTCAACGCGATGACCGTTTCGCTGGCGCATGGCTATGGCCCCAAGGTGCGCGTCAACGCGATCAGCGCGGGGCCGTTCCTGACCGACATTTCGAAGGCCTGGCCCGAGGAAATGCGCGAGACTTCGGACAATGCGCTGGGCCGGCCGGGGCGCCCGGAGGAGATCGTCGGCACCGCGCTGTGGCTGGCGAGCGAGGCCTCGAGCTTCGTCACCGGCGCCATCGTCCGCTGCGATGGCGGGATGCACTGATCACCATCAACCGGCCCGGAGCGGCCTTCAAGGAGCACGCAGAATGCTGACCGTTCATCACCTCGGCGTGAGCCAGTCCGACAAGGTCGTCTGGCTTTGCGAGGAACTGGGGCTGGACTACGAACTGAAGGTCTACGAACGCGATCCCGTGACCCGGCTCGCCCCCGCAGCCTACAAGGCGCTGCACCCTGCCGGGACCGCGCCGACCATCCAGGATGGCGAGGTGACGCTCGCCGAAAGCGCGGCGGTGTTCGAATACATTCTCGGCAAGTACGGCAACGGGCGGCTGACGGTGGCCGCGGACGCGCCGAACTACGCCGACTACCTCTACTGGTTCCACTATGCCGCGGGGACGGTGCAGCCGGCGATGCTGGTCGAGATCATCGTCGCCATGCTCGGCATCGACCGGACCCAGGTGGCGGCGCTGACCGCGCGGGGCGACAACGCCTGGACCTCGCTCGAGGCGCGGCTGGGGCAGGTGCCCTACCTTGCCGGCGATGCGTTCACGGCCGCGGACATGATGAACTTCTTCACGCTGACCACCGGGCGGCTGTTCGTGCCCAAGGACCTTGCGCCCTTCCCCAACATCCGCGCCTACATCCAGCGCGTGCTCGACACCACCAAGGCGCGCGCCGCGCTCGCCAAGGCGGACCCCGGGCTCGACATTCCCTTTGCCTGAGCGCCGGGCAGAGGGTTAGTTTCTCTTCACCGAAGCCCCCTGCGGAACCTCCTAAGGCCGCAGGGGGGCGGACGGTAAGGCGTCTGCGGCCATTTTCGTCGCGAGCCGGCCAATCGGGGCAGCCTTGTCCCCATGCGCTTCCGCCGGCTTTCCCGTGACGGAGAGTGATGGCGATGGCCCTGGTGAAGAAGGAAAATCTGAACGGCGCCGGCCCCGACCGGGGCGTACTGGCAACCCAGGCGCTGGCCGAGCGGCGCCCCGCCGCCAAGCCGCGCGCATCGAGCGGGGATGGCGCGAACAGCCGCGAAGCCGATGCGCGCAAGCGCGCGGCGCGGACCTATGCCCGCCAGCAGCAGGCGGCCGAACGCATCGCCGCCGCGAGCATCCAGCTTGCCGGCGGGGTGACCGAGGCTTCGGAAGCGCTCGACCTGCTGCAATCGGCGATGACGCAGATTTCGGCGGGCGCCGAGCAGGCTTCGAGCGCGGCGCAGCAGTCGCTCCACAACGTCGGCGCCATCGCCAGCCTGATCCGCGACTGCCGGGTCGCCGCCGACCAGTCGCTGGGCAAGACCCGCGCGCTGCAGAAGCTGCTCGACGAGAACCGCGCGCAGATCGGCGCCTCGGTGCGCGCGCTCGAGACCGCTTCGGAACGGCAGGCCGGCTCGGTCAAGGTCGTGGCCGATCTCGAGGAGCAGGCGACCAACATCGGCGACATCGTCAAGGCGGTTGCCCGCATCGCCGACCAGACCAACCTGCTCGCGCTCAACGCCGCAATCGAGGCGGCGCGCGCGGGCGAACACGGCAAGGGCTTCGCGGTGGTGGCCGACGAGGTTCGCACCCTTGCCGAAACCTCCGAGAAGTGCGCCACCGAAATCCAGTCGCTGGTCGCGCAGATCCAGGCCGAAGTGAAGGTCATCGCCGAAGGCATCCTCCATTCGGCCGAGGCTGCGCGCAGCGAGGCGCAGAAGGGCAGCGAAGTGACCGAGCGCCTCGGCGAGCTGCGCGCCGACATGGAGGCGATCCTTGCGGGCGCGAACGACATCGCCCGGCTGAACGCCGAATCCGAAACCGCGGTGACCGAGGCGCAGAAGGGGTCCGAAGCGATCTCGAGCGCGGCGGCCGAGCAGTCGGCGGCGTGCGAGGAAGTGCTGGCGACGCTCGAGCAGCAGGGCTCGGCCTTGCGCGAAAGCGACCAGACCGCGCAGAACCTGTCGGAAATCGCCGAGGACATGAAGAACTCGACCGACGTGCGCAAGAGCGCCGAGGAAGTCGCTTCGGCGGCGGAGGAGCTGTCGTCGGCGGTCGAGGAGATCAACCGCTCGGCCAGCCAGATCCTCGTGGCGATCGACCAGATCTCGAGCGGGGCGCGCACCTCTGCCGCGGCGGCGAACCAGTCGGCGGCGGCAGTCGAGCAGATCCGCAAGGGCGCCGAGCGCTCGAGCGAGGCGGCGACGGTGGGTCTCGAACGCGGCGAAGCGATCTCCACGCTGATCGCGCAGAGCCGCAGCTCGGTCGAGGAAATGATCTCCGGCGTGGCCGAATCGGTCGAGGGCAATTCGCGCCTGCGCGCGCAGGTGACCCAGCTGGGCCAGGTCTCGCGCCGGATCGACAAGATCGTCGAGGCGATCACCACCGTCGGGATCAAGACGAACATGCTGGCGGTCAACGGCTCGGTCGAAGCCGCGCGGGCGGGCGAGTTCGGCCAGGGCTTCGCCGTGGTCAGCAACGACATCCGCAACCTTGCCGAGGAATCCTCGGAAAACGCGGACCGGATCAAGGACCTGGTCAAGACGATCCAGGAGCAGATCGGCAATGTGGCGCGCGATCTCGACGAGATCAGCCGCGCCGCGCTCGACGAGGTGGAGAAGAACAAGGTGATCACCGCGGACCTCGCGCGGGTCACCGCCGACATGGACGAAGTGCTCCAGGGCAATCGCGCGATCCAGGCGAGCTCAACCGAGATGCTGCGGCAGGTCAGCGAGGTGCAGACCGGCATCAACCAGATCGCAGCCGCCGCCACCCAGGCCGACCAGGCGAGCACGCAGGCGGCCAGCGCGGCCAAGCAGCAGAGCCAGGGCGCCGAGGAACTCGCGGTCGCGATCGAGGAGATCGCCTCGATGGCGGACGAGCTGCAGACCAACGCCTGACCCGGGGCGGACGCTGTCCGCCCGATCCCGCCGAGCGCGAGGGGCCCCAGTCATGTACCAATCGAAGATAATCGCTGGCGAGGCCGTCGCCCCGATCGCGGACAGCCCGCTTGCCGCGGACACGCGGACGGCGCGGCAGTTCACCATCTTCGCCGTCGAGGGCGAGACGTTCGCGGTTTCGCTCGACGAGGTGAAGGAAATCATCCGCATGCCCGAGGTGGTGCGGGTGCCGCTCGCCCCGCCGAGCCTCGAAGGGCTGACCAACCTGCGCGGCACGGTCCTGCCGATCGTCAACACGCGCCGGCTGTTCGGCAGCGCGCCGGCGGCCGCCGACGATGCGACCCGCGTCGTCATCCTCGACCACGGGCAGCCGGTGGGGATCGTCGTCGACCGCGTGGTCAGCGTGGTCACGATCGAGACCGGCCGGATCGAGGATGCCGCCTCGGTCGAGACCAGCGTGCGCTCGGACCTTCTGCGCGGGGTGATCAAGGACGAAGGCGAGCTTGGCCTGGTGATGATCCTCGACAGTGGCCGGCTGATCGAGCAGGAGTTTGAGATGCTCGCCCTCGCCCGGGGCGAAACAGTCGAGAGGGCGCACGCCGCCGGCCCGGCCGAGACCCAGCCGCCCGCCGCCGACGCCGAGCGCGACGAGATCCAGCTGGTCAGCTTCGAAGTGGCCGACCAGGAATACGCGCTGCCGATCCACAGCGTGCGCGAGATCGTGCAGTTGCCCGAGACGGTGACGCGCGTGCCGCGCGCGGCGCCGAGCGTGATGGGGGTGATCAGCCTGCGCGACCGGCTCCTCCCGGTCGTCTGCCTGCGACGCCTGTTCGGGCTGCCGCCGGCCGAGCGCTCCGACCACAACCGCGTCGCGGTGGTCTCGGTGGGCGACGGCGGGCTTCTCGTCGGCGTGGTGCTCGACCGCGTGAACGAGGTGCTGCGCGTCCGGCGCGGCGGGATCGATGCGATGCCGCCGATGCTCGCCGACGATGCCGACTTGTCCGAATTCAGCGCGATCTGCCGGCTGGATGGCGGCAAGCGGCTGGTTTCGATCCTTTCGGCCGAGGCGATGTTCGACCGCCGCTCGATCGAGGGAGCGCTCGAGAGCGCGATGGAGGCAACCGGCGGAGAGGCGATGGTGATGACCGCAGCGAGCCATGTACGTTCGACCGGCAGCGCCGGCGACGAGGAACAGTTCGTCGTGTTCCGGCTGATGGACGAGGAATTCGGCGTGGACATCGCGGTGGTCCAGGAAATCGTGCGGGTCCCGTCGGATCTCGCCAAGGTTCCGCGGACCGAGGACTTCATCCGCGGCGTGATGAACCTGCGCGGCGCGGTGATCCCGCTGATCGACCAGCGCGCGCGGTTCAACCTGCCCCCGCTCGACGACAACGACCGCCAGCGGATCGTGGTCTTCACGATGGGCGGCGTCCAGACCGGCTTCATCGTCGATTCCGTTTCGGAGGTCATGCGCATCCGGCGCGAGCACATCAAGCCCGCGCCCGACATGTCGGACCGCCAGCGCCGGATGATCCGGCGCGTGGTCAACCTGCCCGAATCGCGACGCATGATCCTGCTGCTCGATGCAGAACAGATGCTCACCACGGCCGCGCCCGCGGCCGAAGCGGCCTGAAGGGAGCCGGACCGGGCGAAGGACCAGACGCGAGACCGAGGCGATGAAAGCACTAGTTGTTGACGATTCCGCACTGATGCGCCGCCAGATCAGCGACATTCTGACGCGCGGCGGCTTCGAGGTGACCACCGCGCGCACGGGCGCCGAAGCGCTCGACCGCGCGCGCGAGGATCGCCCCGACGTGGTGACGCTGGACATCAACATGCCGGAAATGGACGGGCTGACCTGCCTCAGCCGCCTGATGGCGGAATGTCCCGCGCCGGTCGTGATGATCTCCTCGTTGACCGAGGAAG
The DNA here is from genome assembly GCF_020179475.1 of Novosphingobium huizhouense. Taxonomy (GTDB): domain Bacteria; phylum Pseudomonadota; class Alphaproteobacteria; order Sphingomonadales; family Sphingomonadaceae; genus Novosphingobium; species Novosphingobium huizhouense. Next base: position 544,430 of record NZ_JAILXZ010000002.1, read on the forward strand.
GCGCGCTGGCGACGCTGGAGGCGATCGCGCTGGGGGCGGTCGACTTCGTCCACAAGCCCGGCGGGACCGTCTCGACCGCGTTGCGCGACCAGGAAGAGCTGATCATCGGCAAGGTCAAGGCCGCGGTCGGCGCGCGCGTGCGGCGCAGCGACGGCTTGCGCCAGCGGCTCGTCGCCAAGCGCGAGACGATCCTGCGCAACCCCACCCCGGCGCGCGGGCGGAACATCGGCACCTATGGCCCGGGCAACGAGGCGCTGACCCTGATCGGCGCATCGACCGGCGGGCCCGCGGTGCTCGAGGACGTGCTGGGCGCGTTGAGCGCCGACTACCCGATGCCGGTGCTGGTGTGCCAGCACATGCCGGGCACGGTGACGCGGCATTTCGCCGACCGGCTCAACAGCTGCTGCGCCTTGCGGGTGGAGGAGTTGCGCCGCCAGACCGAGCTCGAAGCGGGCACGATCTATGTCGCGCGCGGCGATGCCGACATGCTCGTGGTCGAACGCGGCGGGCGGCTGATGGCGACGACCACGCCGCCTTCGCGCGATTTCACCTGGCACCCCAGCGTGAGCCGCATGGTCGCGAGCGCGCTGCGGACGCTGACGCCGGATTCGCTGATCGGCGTGCTGCTGACCGGGATGGGCGACGACGGCGCGGCGGAACTCGCCGAACTGCGCCGTCTGGGCGGCCATACGATCGCCGAGAGCGAGGACAGCTGCGTCGTCTACGGCATGCCGCGCGCGCTGGTCGAGCGCGGCGGGGCGAGCGAGGTGCTGCACGGCTCGCAGATCGCCGCGCGGCTGGAACGCGTGGCCTTTGCCCGGATGCGACAGATGCGCTCCAACACGGGGAAGATGACATGGGCCTAATGAAAGCACGGTCGGGCTCGGCCCTGCCGGCCGATCATTCCGCCAGCGAGGCGCCGCGGCTCGATCACCCCCAACCGATGCAGCGGCGGCGGGCGGTGCAGGCGCTGACGGGCGATCCCGACAGCGTGGCGCCGCTGGTCGAGCTGCTGCGCAGCGAGGGCGACAACCTGGTGCGCCAGGCCGCGTTCATCGCGCTCGCCTCGCTCAATTCCGAGCGCGCCGCGCGGGGCGTCTCGGTGCTGCTGTCGGACGCCGACGCCGCGCTGCGCAACGGCGCGCTGGAAACGCTGTCGGCGATGCCGGCGCATGCCGGAGCGCTGCTCGAGCCGCTCGGTCGGGACGAGGACCCCGACGTGCGCATCTTCGCGGTGCTGCTGGCGAGCGAGTTGCAGGACGATGCGGCGAGCACCTGGCTGCTCCGGCTCGCCGAACACGAGCAGGACGCCAACGTCTGCTCCAACCTTGCCGAGGCCCTGGGCGGGACTGACCGGCCCGAAGCCGTTCCGGCGCTCGAGGCCATCGGCCGGCGCTTCCCCGACGAGCCGTTCCTTGCCTTCGCCGTCGAAACGGCGGTGCAGCGGCTGCGCGAGGCCTGATACGTGGCCAGTTCCCCTGCTCCCGATATCGGCTCGGCGCGCATTTCCGCGGAGGACGTGACGGTCTTCTGCGACTTCTTCTACAAGAAGACCGGCATCAGCATGGATGCCAGCCGCCGATATTTCATCGACCGGCGGCTCGAAGAGCGCATGGCGGCGAACGAATGCCGCAGTTTCCGCGAATATCTCTCGCTGGTGAAGTTCCAGCCGGGCGGCGCCGAGATGCAGGCGCTGATCAACGAGATGACGGTCAACGAGACCTACTTCTTCCGCGAGGACTACCAGTTCGCCTGCCTGACCAAGCGGATGCTCGACGAGATCGCCGACCGCAAGGACCCGCGGCGCGAGCGGATCAGGATCTGGTCGGTGCCCTGCTCCACCGGCGAGGAGCCCTATTCGATCGCGATCTCGATCCTGGAGAACTGGCCGAGAGCCAGCCAGTACGACATCGAGATCATCGCCTCGGACATCGACACGCGCGCGCTCGGCCGCGCGCGCAACGGGATCTACCAGGCGCGCGCGCTCCATCGCGTGCCGCAACGGGTGCGCGACACCTATTTCCGCAAGATCGACAGCGAGAGCTGGCAGGTCGTGCAGGACCTGCGCGATTCGATCGACTTCGGCATCGTCAACGTCAGCGACCCGGTGCAGATGGCGCGGATGCGCGGGATCGACGTGATCTTCTGCCGCAACCTGCTGATCTATTTCGACGACCTGTCGCGGCGACAGACCGCCGAGAACTTCTTCGACGCGCTCAACCCCGGTGGCTTCGTGGCGCTCGGTCATTCGGAAAGCATGAGCCGCATCTCGCCGATCTTCCTGCCCCGCAAGTTTCCCGAAGCGCTTGTCCACCAGAGGCCGCTCGCATGACCATCACCGCCACTGACCGCGACCCGGCGGACACGCCCGCTCCGGCTTCCGAGGACACTCCCAAGGCGCGCGTCCTGATCGTGGACGACACGCTGACGGTCAGGCTGTACTGTTCGCAGCTGCTCAAGCGCGCGGGCTTCGCGGTGAGCGAGGCGATCAACGGCCTCGAGGGGCTCGAACAGGCGTTGAACCAGCGCTTCGACCTGTTCGTGGTCGACATCAACATGCAGAAGATGGACGGCTACGCCTTCCTTGCCGAAGTGCGCCGGCACGGCGACCTGCGCTCGGTCCCGGCGGTGATGATGAGCACCGAGCAGGGCCGCGAGGACATCGCGCGCGCGTTCCAGTCGGGCGCGAACTTCTACCTGACCAAGCCGATCGACCCGACCCGGTTCCTTGCGACGGTGAACCTGATGACTGGTGTGCCATGCCGATGAGATCGAACCCGCCGCTGACACCGGCCGAAGAGGCGGCGCGCGCCGCCGAGACCGCGGAACTTGCGGCAAGCTTCGTCGAGGAGACCCGCGCGCTGCTCGAGGAGGCGAACGGCGCGCTGCTGTCGCTCGAGCGCAATCCCGACGATGCCGAGGCGGTCAACGCCCTGTTCCGGTGCGTCCATTCGATCAAGGGGGCGGCGGGCCTGTTCGACCTGCCGGCGATGATCCACCTCGTCCATGCCGGCGAAGACCTGCTCGGCGCGATGCGCGACGGCCGGCTGGCGCTCGACGGCGAACTGGCGGACCAGCTGCTGGCGGGGCTCGACCGCGTAGGCCGCTGGAACGAGCTGTTCCGCAGCGACGGCCAGCTTCCGGCCGAGGCGATGGAGGAGGCGCGCAGCTTCGCCGCGCTCTACCGCGCGCGCCTCGGCGAAGGGGCCGCCGCCGGTACAGCCGCGGCGGCAGCATCGCCCGACCGCGTGCGCCTGCCCGGATGGGCGGGCGAGGCGGCGGCCGAGCTTGCGGCGGCGGCCGCCGGCGAGGCGGTGGTGCTGGTCGAATACGCGCCCGACGAAGGCTGCTTCTTCGCCGGCGACGATCCGCTGCGCCTGGTCCTCGCGACGCCCGGACTCGCCTGGCTCGACATCGGCACGCAGACCGCCTGGCCCGAGCCGGTGGCCTTCGATCCGTTCGCCTGCAATCTTCGCTTCCGGCTCGCCGCGCGGGCGCCGCGCGAAGCGGTCGAGCACCACTTCCGCTATGTTCCCGATTGCATCTCGCTGGTCCGGGCCAAAGCGGACGCCCTGTCGGGCGCGGTGTCGGGCGCGGTGTCGGGCGCGGACGCGGCGTCGGGCGATGCTGCGGCTGCGGCTGTGGCGGAGGAGGAACATCCGCTCGATCCGATCGCGATCGAGCTGCTCGAGGCCCAGCGGCGCGCGCTGTCGCTGCCAGGCCGCGCCAGCCAGGTGGAGGACATCGAGACCACCGTGCGCAACCTGTGCCGCTCGTGCGGGATCGACTGGCCGCTCGGCGCGGATTGCGCGGGCGCGGAGACGCTGGCCCCGGTGATCGACCGGCTGCTCGCGCGCCGGGACAGCGTGCCGGCGCAGGCGCAGGCGCAGGACCAGGCCGCGGGCGCGGCGAGCGGGATCGCGCTCGACCGCCACGACGCCGCCGGCGAGCGCACCCTGCGCGTCGAGCAGGGCAAGGTCGACATCCTGATGAACCTGGTCGGCGAGCTGGTGGTGGCCAAGAACGCCCTGCCCTTCCTCGCGCGCGATGCCGAACTGCGCTTCGGCAGCCGCGAGCTGTCGCGGGAGATCAAGGACAAGTACGCGGTCATCGACCGGATCTCGCGGCAGTTGCAGAACGCGGTGATGGACATCCGGATGATGCCGGTGTCCGACCTGTTCAAGCGGTTCCCGCGGCTGGTCCGCGACATCGCGCGCAAGCAGGACAAGAAGGTCCGCCTGGTGATCGAGGGCGAGACCACCGAGGCCGACAAGAACATCATCGAGGCGCTGGCCGAGCCGTTGACGCATGTGCTGCGCAACAGCCTCGACCACGGGATCGAGAAGGCCGGCGAACGCGCGCTTGCCGGCAAGGACGACCTTGCCACGCTGAAGCTGCGCGCCTTCCAGGACGGGGACTGCGTGGTCATCGAGGTGATCGACGACGGGCGCGGGATCGATCCCGGCAAGGTCCGGGCAAAGGCGGTGGAGCGGGGCCTGCTCGATGCCGAGCGGGTCGCCCAGCTGAGCGATGCCCAGGCGGTGCAGCTCGTGTTCCTGCCCGGATTTTCGACCGCCGACGCGGTGTCCGACTTGTCCGGCCGCGGCGTCGGGATGGATGCCGTGCGGGCCGTGGTCGAGCGCTTCGGCGGCAATGTCGTGCTCGAAAGCCGCTCGGGCGAAGGCACCACGGTCAGGCTCAAGCTGCCGCTGTCGATGGCGGTGACGCGGGTCCTGACGGTCGAGATGGCGGGCCAGCTTTACGGCGTGCCGATGGACCTCGTCGTCGAGACCGTGCGGATCAGCCCGCAGTCGATCCGGCGGCTCAAGGCGTCCGAGGCGGTGGTGCTGCGCGACCAGGTGATCCCGATCGCCCGGCTTCGCGACATGCTGGGCATGGAGGCGCATCGCCCGGCGCTCGAATCGGTGCTGATCCTGCGGGTGGGCAATGCCACGGTCGGCATGGTCATCGACGACTTCGGCACCGGCATGGACATCATCCTCAAGCCGTTCTCGGGCATCCTGTCGAACCTCAGCGGCTTTTCCGGGACGGCCGTGCTCGGCGACGGACGCGTGCTGCTGGTGCTCAACCTCAAGGAGATCTTGTGATGGGGATCAGCTTCGAGGGATCGCTGGCGCGCTTTTCCGGCCAGTGCGCGGTGGAAGAAGCGGGCGAGCTGACCGAATGGCTGCTCGCCGACCGGTCGCGGCGGATCGACCTGTCGGGGTGCGAGGGGTTGCACGCCTCGATCCTCCAGACAGTCATGGCGCTCCGCCCCCCACTCGCGGCAGGCCCCGTCGACCCGACGCTGTCGCGCTGGCTGTCGCGGGTGCTCCCGCCGATCGCGACCGCAAGCGAGGACGGCGCCGCCGGCCCCGCCGCCGCGGAGCCGGACCTGCCCGACGCAGCCGCGCCGGCCGACGCCCGCCCTGCCCGCACCCGCCGCACCCGCGGGGCCAAATCCACGCCAGGCTCCGGCGCTGCCGGGCGCGCCAAGTCTCCCCGCCGTACCAGCAAGGCCGATCCGTCATGAAAACGGTGATGATTGTCGATGACTCCCCCACGATCCTGATGAGCATGGAGTCGATCCTTGCGCGGGCCGGCTATGGCGTGCTCAAGGCCGACAGCGGGGAAAACGCGCTGCAGAAGCTGCAGGGCGGCGGCCGGCCGAACCTGGTGATCACCGATCTCAACATGCAGGCGATGAACGGCATCGACCTGATCCGCAATCTTCGGCAGCTGCCGCAGACGCGCTTTACCCCGATCATCATGCTGACCACCGAATCCTCGCTCGACAAGCGCCAGGAGGCGCGCAGCGCCGGCGCGACGGGGTGGATCGTCAAGCCGGTGCAGCCCGGCGACCTGCTCGCTGTGGTCAAGCAGATGGTCCCCGGATCCTGACGATGCCCCCGCTTCTCCGCCGCTTGTTCCGTCGCTTCGCCCGGCCGCAGGACGCCGAGGTCGAACTGCAGGTGGACGAGCTCGCGCCGGCTGCCGACGCGGCTGCCGAGCGCGCCCCCGAGCCGCCCCCCGATCCCGTCGCCGAAGCGCGCCCCCCGGTCAGCAACGTGATCCCGATCGCCTCGAGCGAAAACCGCTTCCACCGGATCCATCCCCAGACGATGGCGCTGGTCGAGGAGATGAAGAGTTACGCCGGCTTCGTCGAGATCATGCAGCACCACCTCGCCAACGTCTGCACCGAGACGCAGAGCGCGGCGGAGGACATCCTCGGGCAAGCGCTGGACATCGAGGGCAGCGTCACCTCGCTGGTCCGGCACGTCAGCGACACGATGCAATCCGACGCCCTGCTCGATGCCAGCGACACGCTGCAGCTGAGCGTCGCCACCGGGCGCTCGGTGATCGCCGACCTGATCCGCAACCACAGCGAGACCCAGGCGGAAATCCGCGATAGCCTGTCGACGGTCCGCACCTTGTCGAAGCGCATGCGCTCGCACCTCGACGAGATCGAGGACATCCGCCGCTATACCGATCTGCTCGCGATCAACGCCCGCATCCGCATCGCCGGGCTCGGCAACAATACCGGGCTGGACGTGATTGCCGAGGAGATCCGGGCGCTGGCGACGCAGACCGGTTCGCTGGCGCACAACCTCAACACCGAGCTGACGGAAATGGACCGGCTGGTGGGCGAAGACCTGCTGAGCAAGGTCTCGAGCCAGAAGAGTTCGGACGACGCCAAGGCCAGGGACCTGCAGGACAGCTTCGAGAAGCTGTCCACGCACATGGCCTTGCTCAACAAGTTCCAGGCCGAGCTGATCGGCCAGGTGCAGCAGCGCGGCGAGGAAATGCGCCATCCGTTGAACACGTTGTGCGGGTCGATCCAGTTCCAGGACGTTGCGCGCCAGCAGCTCGAGCAGGTCAGCCGCGCGCTGTCGATGATCTCGGATCACTTCGTTTCGCTGTCCAACGCCATCATCCACGACGACGCGCCGCCCGACAGCTCGATCGCGACCTGCCTCGCCTCGATCCTCGAAAACTACGTCATGGAGCAGCAGCGCGCCGCCCACCGCGGCGAGGCCGCGGCCACTGCGCCCAAGATCGAGCTGTTCTGACGGGACGGCTCAGGCCGGTGCGCGCGCCTGCAGTTCGGCGATGGCGGGCCCGATCGAGTCGAGGTCCGCGAAGCGCCGCAGCCCCGGCGCGGCGATCCGGGCGAGCGAGGCGCACGAACCCCCGACCCACAGCGCGATCCGCGCATCCAGCCGATCGCGCAGGTCATCGACGAACGCGAGCGCGCCGCGCGGGGAAAAGAACGTCGAGAACGAGAGGCCGACCACATCGACGGCGTGGGCCGAGGCGGCCGCGACGATCTCGTCGGGCGGGGTCTGAAGCCCGACCGGAATGCAGCGCCCTCCTTCGATGGCGATCATGGTTTCGGCCATGGCGAGGCCGATGCCGTGGGCTTCGCCGGGCGGCGTCGTCAGGAGGAACCTCGGGCCCGATCCGCGCGGGCTCGACGCGCGGGCCAGGGCCAGGACCTCGAGCATGACCTGCGCGAAGGCGTGTTCCTGGTGGACGGCGATCCTGCCGGTTTCCCAGGCCGTACCGACCGCCGCGGTAAGGGGCGCGGCGGTTTCGACAAGGAAGCGGCGGCTGCCCTTGAGCGCCATGTCGCGCCGCAATTCGGTGTCGAGCGCTTCGAGCCGGTCGTGCGCGAGCAGCGCGACCGAACGCTCGACGATCTCCGAATAGCCGATCCACGCCGCGCCGGCGCCGCGACCGCCCGGCAAGGCGGCGGCGCGCAGTTCGAGCTGCGCCAGCGGCAGCCCGACGATCCGCGAGGGCCTCGCCCCATGATCGACGAGGCGGCGCAGCAGGATCAGCCGCTCCACCTGCGCCTGCGGGTAGACCCGGCTGCCGCGCCCGTCGCGCAAGGGTTGCGGAAATCCGTAGCGCCGTTCCCATGCCCGCAACAGGTCGGCCGCCATCCCGGTCGATCGGGTGACGTCGCCGAGCGTGAGCAGGGCGGAAGCGGTGGACGGGTCGGTCATGCCGGGACGATCGCCCTGCGATGCCTTATCGAGTGTTAACCCGGTCCTCCGTTTGTCCAACCCGATCCGCCCGATCCTGTCCCGCCTACGTAGTCTCGCGGGCGCCAGTCCCCCCGGATGTAAAGCGCGCTGCGCAACAGTTGCTTGGAGGTTCGGGGCGCATCAGGCCCTTCGCCACAGATCGTGGCTGCGCCCGGCGCCGGACGGGAACGCCGATCCCGAACAGGCGCAAGGTTGGACAAGTCGTCGTCGACAGCGGGATGGGCCCGAAGGGACCGCGTGCACACCTGCCCGGCATGAGGAAGGACCGTGACCATGAGCAAGACCATCCTGATCGTCGACGACTCTCCGACGATGATCATGAGCGTAAGGGCGACGCTCGAAATGAACGGATTTCGCGTGGAGACCGCCGCGGACGGCGCGCGCGCGTTGAGCGCATTGTCGGGCGGTCTCAAGCCGGACCTGATCATCACCGACATCAACATGCCCAACATGGGCGGGCTCGACTTCATCCGCAACGCGCGCGGCCTGCCCGGCTGCCGCTTCACCCCGATCCTGACGCTGACCACCGAGAGCGAGCGCACCAAGCGCGAGGAGAGCCGGCGGCTCGGCGCGACCGGATGGCTGGTGAAGCCGATCTCCGGACCGGACCTGCTGGGCGTGATCCGCCAGGTGCTTCCCGCCTGAGCCGCAGCCAGCCGTGGCCCACCCACTCTGGTCCGCGTGGCCGAGGGTCGTCGCGGCGGCGATCCTGCTCGCCGTGGCCGGCGCGCTCGGCGGCATGGTCGCGCTCGGGTGGGCGGCTGCCGGCGGCGCGCTTGCCGCGCTTTGCCTGCGCCCGCGAAACCACGCGGCCGACGCCATGCAGACCGCTGCGTCGCTCTGCGATCGGTCCCTCTCCGATACGTCCCTCCTCGCTCCGCCCCTCTCTGCTCCGCCTCCGCCGGTCTCGCTCGCGTTTCTCGCCGACCCGTTCGCCATCCCGCCTCCCGTGCTCGCGGACATGCAGGCGGTGCGCCCCTTCGTCGACACGCTGTGCGGGCAGATCGAAGGAATCCAGCAGGACGTCGAACACGGGGTCGTGCAGGTGGTCGACAAGGTCCGCGCGATCGACCGCGCCTCGCAGGATCAGCGCGACCGGATCCGCGCCTCGGTCAGCGGCGCGGACACCATTCGCCGCGCCGCCCAGGTGCCGAGCGCGATCGTCGCCCGCCTCGCCGCGATGCTTGCCGACCGCGACCGCCAGATCCAGACCAACTTCGCCGGGCTGGAAGCGCTCGCCGACGAATTCCAGAGCCTGCGCTCGGCGGTCGACGTGATCACCACCATCGCCGACAAGGCGTTCTTTCTCTCGGTCAATGCCGCCGTCGAAGCCCAGCACCGGGGCGCCGCCGGCAGCGCCTTCGGGCTGATCGCGGCGGAGATGCGCTCGCTCGCGCGGCAGACGGCCGAGGGCGCGCGCGATGTCGGCCAGACGATCAACGCCTTTGCCGAGCGCATGCATCTCCAGATCGCGGCGGCGATGCCCGACCACAGCACCGGCCCCGCGCGCCTCGACGGGATCGTCGAGGAACTGCGCGCGGCCCAGGAGAGCATCGTCGACAGCGGCGCCGCGCTCGACCGCATGATCCAGACCCTCGACGGCGGGCACCAGCAGATCGTCGCGACGCTGTCGGACATCCTCGGCAACCTGCAGTTCCAGGACGTGATGCGGCAGCGGCTGGAACAGGTCTTCCATGCCCTGCGCGAGCTCGAGGACGTGGTTTCGCGCGCGAGCAGCGGAGCGCCGGCCGAGCGCTCGCTGCTCGACGTGGTGCAGGACCAGCGCAGCAGCTACGTGATGGACAGCCAGCGCAGCGTCCACAGCGCGGTGCTCGACGAGGCGCGCCCCGACGCGAGCGAGGGCGTCAGGATCGAGCTGTTCTGATCGAGCCGTTCGGGGCGTCAGGAGTGCGCGGCGGCGAGTCCCTTGGCGAAGATCCGCGCGGCGTGGGCGCTCTGCCGGGCGATCTCCGCTTCGTCGGGCGGGGCGCCGATGCCGATGGTGGCGCGAAGATGGATATCGGCCCGGACCGCGCCCAAGAACTGCTCGGCGGCCAGCCGCGGATCGTCGCAGACGATGTCGCCGCGGGCGACGAACTTCTCGATGCCCTTGGCCAGCTCGCGGTAGCCGGCCTCGGGCCCGGTGGCCATGAACTGCCGGGAGATCTCGGGGAAGCGGCCGCCATCGGCCTGGATCATCTGGAAGACCTTGAGCGCATCGATCTGCAGCAGCGACGACAGGAACCCGCGCGCGAACGCCGCAAGATAGCTCTCGAAGTCGTTGGCCTCGATGCCGATCACCCGCAAGGGCGCGATCACGCGCTCGCACTTGTGCGCGAGCATCGCGGCGAACAGCGCCTCCTTCGACGGAAAGTACTTGTACAGCGTCGCCTTCGAGCCGCCGAGGCGCGCTGCGATGGTGGCCATCGACGCGGCGCCGTAGCCCTCGGACTGGAACACCTGCGAGGCGACGTCGATGATGTGTTCGCGGCGCTCGTCGGGTGACGTGCGCCCCAATCTGCAGTTAGTGACCATAGTGTACAGATAGCGCTTGACAGCGGAAGTGCAAGACGGCAGTGGCGGGTTAGTGACCGATCTGTACAGTTGTGACGAGTCTCCATGTCCGATCCGAACCCAGCCCCTTCGAAACCCCTCCCTGCCGCTCTTGCGCTCGCCGCGCTGCTGGCCTCGCTCGGCGGTTGCGCGAGCGTGCCCCAGCTCGGGCCCAGGCCGGCCCCGCTTGCCGCCGAGGCCGTGACGCGCGGACTCGACGCCGGTGCCGCCGCGGACGCCTCGTTCCCGCGCGCGGACTGGTGGACCGACTTCGCCGATCCGCAGCTGGCGTCGCTGGTCGAGGAAGCGCTGCGCGGTTCGCCCTCGCTCGCCATCGCGGATGCGCGGATGCGGCGGGCCGCGGGATACGCGCAGGCCGCCGGTGCGGCGCTGCTGCCGACGGCGGCTGCTTCGGCGGACGCGGGCTTTGCCAAGCAGAGCTACAACAACGGCATTCCCGCCCAGTTCGTGCCGCAAGGGTGGCAGCAGACTGGCCGTCTCAGCCTCGATCTGTCGTACGAAATCGACTTCTTCGGCAAGAACCGCGCCGCGCTGCGGGCGGCGCGCGAAGATGCGCTGGCGGCGACGATCGAGGCGCAGGCCGCCCGTCTCGCCCTCGCCACCTCGGTCGCCTCGGCGTGGTCCGACCTCGGGCGCGCGGCCGCGCAGCGCGATCTCGCGGGCGAGGCGCTGAAGCTTCGCCAGGACACCGCCGAACTGGTGCGCCAGCGGGTCGCCAACGGCCTCGACACGCGCGCCGAGATGCGCCAGGCCGAGGCTTCGACCGCGAGCGCCCGGGCGGACCTCGCCGCCGCGGAAGAGTCGCTCCAGCTCACCCGCAACGCGCTCGCCGCGCTGCTCGGCCAAGGTCCCGAGCGCGGCGCCGCGATCACGCCGCCGACGGCGGTTCCGCGCGCGGTGGCCCTGCCCGCCAACCTGCCGCTCGAACTCGTCGCGCGCCGGTCGGACATTGCCGTCGCCAAGGCCCGCGTCGCCGCCGCTGGCGCCAGGATCGACGTGGCGCGCGCGGCTTTCTATCCCAACGTGAACCTGCTCGCCTTCATCGGGGTCCAGTCGCTCGGCCTCGGCAACCTGACCGCGGCGGGATCGGACATCGGCCAGGCCGGTGCATCGCTGAGCCTGCCGATCTTCCAGGGCGGACGCCTGTCGGGCAACTACCGCGTGGCGCGCGCCGACTATGACGAAGCCGTGGCGCAGTACGACGACACGCTGATCCGCGCCGTGCGCGAAGTGGCGGACGCCAGCGCCTCGCAGCGCGCGATCAGCGCGCAACTCGCCGCCGCGCGCGAGGCGGTGGCCGCTGCCGCCGACGCGCATGCCCTGGCGCGCAGGCGCTACGAAGGCGGGCTTGCGACCTATCTCTCGGTCCTCACCGCCGAAGACGCGCTGCTGGCCAGCCGCCGGCAACTCGTCGCGATCGAGGCGCGCGCCTTTTCCATCAACGTCGAGCTGATCCGCGCGCTTGGCGGCGGCTTCACTCCTGCCTGAACCATGTCCTGCCGAGGTCTTTATGGCTGATATCGAATCCCAAACGCTCCACAGCGAGGCGGAAACCCTTCGCGACGAAGCCGCGACGAGCCGCCGCAAGCGCGCGTTCATCGTCTTCGGCGCCGTCCTTGCGCTGCTGGCGGCGCTGTTCCTCGGCTACCGCTGGCTGACCGGCGGGCGCTATGTCGAGACCGACAATGCCTACGTCGGGGCGGAGACGGCGCAAGTCACGCCCCAGGTCGGCGGAACGGTGAAGGCCGTCGCCGTGTCCGACACCCAGAGCGTGCGCAAGGGCGACATCCTCGTCGTGATCGACGACAGCGACGCCCGCATCGCGCTGGCGCAGGCCGAAGCGGACTATGCGCAGGCGCTGCGCCGCGTGCGCCAGACCTTCGCGACGGCGCGCGCGCTGGGCAACCAGGTCAGCGAGCGTTCGGCCGACATCCAGAAGATGCAGGCGCAAGTCTCGATCGCTGCGGCCGACCTCGAGCGGGCGAGGATCGACCTCACGCGCCGGGAGTCGCTGGCCAAGGACGGCGCGGTCTCGGGCGAGGAGCTGAGCAGCGCCCGCAACGCCTTCGCCTCGGCGAACGGCGCGCTTGCCGCCGCCCGCGCAGGCCTTGCCCAGGCGCAAGCGGCGCGCGGGTCGGCCCAGGGACAGGAAGGCGCCAACGCCGCGCTGATCGAAGGCACGACCGAAGCGACCAACCCCGAGGTCCTGGCGGCGAAGGCGCGGCTCGACAAGGCGCGGCTCGACCTTGCGCGCACCGTGGTCCGCGCCCCGGTCGACGGGGTGGTGACGAGCCGCGCGGTCCAGGTCGGGCAGCGCGTCGCCGCCGGTGCGACGCTGATGACCATCGTGCCCGTCGGCCAGGCCTACGTCGATGCGAACTTCAAGGAAGGACAGCTGCGCACCGTCCGTCCCGGGCAGACCGCCGAACTCGTCTCGGACCTCTACGGCGACGACGTGGTGTTCACCGGCCGGGTGGTCGGCCTGTCGGGCGGCACCGGATCTTCGCTGGCGGTGATCCCGGCGCAGAACGCCACCGGAAACTGGATCAAGGTGGTGCAGCGCGTGCCCGTGCGCATCGCGCTCGATCCGCAGCAGCTCAAGGCCCATCCGCTGCGCGTGGGGCTTTCGATGACCGCGACGATCGACACGAAGGGCCGGTGATGAACCTCGCGACGGGCGCGCAACCCCTGAAAGGCGCACGGCTCGCGCTCGGCGGCTTCGCCCTCGCGTTCGCCAACTTCATGGTGGTGCTCGACATCACCATCGCCAACGTCTCGGTGCCGCACATCTCGGGCAGCCTGGCCGTCGCGCCGACGCAGGGGACATGGGCGATCACGTCCTACTCGGTGGCCGAGGCGATCTGCGTGCCGCTCTCCGGCTGGCTCGCCGCGCGCTTCGGCGCGGTGCGGGTGTTCATGCTGTCGGTCCTCGGGTTCGGGCTGTTCTCGCTGCTCTGCGGCCTGTCGCGAAGCCTCGAGGCGCTGATCCTGTTCCGGGTTTTCCAGGGCTTCAGCGGCGCGCCGATCATGCCGATGTCGCAGACGCTGATGCTGCGGATCTTTCCGCCCGAGCGGGCGCCGATGGCGCTGGGCCTGTGGAGCATGACGACCGTCGTCGCGCCGATCGCGGGACCGATCCTGGGCGGCACGATCTCGGACAGCTGGTCGTGGCACTGGATCTTCTTCATCAACCTGCCGGTCGTTGCGGTCTGCGCAGGTCTCTCGTGGCAACTCCTGCGCCGCTACGAGACGCCGGCCGAGCGCAAGCCGGTCGACTATGTCGGGCTTGTCCTGCTGGTGATCTGGGTCGGCGCGTTGCAGATCATGCTCGACAAGGGACGCGAGGTCGACTGGTTCGCGAGCAGCTTCATCGTCGCGCTCGCGATCATTGCCGCGGTCGTCTTCGTCGCGTTCCTGATCTGGGAGCTGACCGAAAAGAACCCGATCATCGACTTGTCGGTGTTTCGCCAGCGCGGGTTCACGGTGGGCGTCGTGGCGCAGAGCACGACCTACGCGGGGTTCTTTTCCTCGGTCGTGCTGATCCCGCTCTTCCTGCAGACCAACCTCGGCTATACCGCGACCTGGTCGGGCTATGCCACGGCGTTCATCGGCGTTCTGGCGGTGCTGATGTCGCCGGTCGCGGCGGGCCTCAGCAACCGGGTGGACACGCGCCTGCTGGTGAGTTGCGGGGTTCTCTGGCTGGGCCTCGTCTCGCTGCTGCGCACCGGGTGGGTGACCCAGATCGACTTCTTCACGCTGGCCCTGCCGCAGTTCCTCCAAGGGTTCGGGATGCCGTTCTTCTTCATCGGCACCACCCTGCTCGCGCTCGGTTCGGTGCGGCCCGAGCAGACCGCCTCGGCAGCCGGCATCCAGAACTTCCTGCGCACGCTGTCCGGCGCGTTCGCGACCTCGATCGTGCAGACCGTGTGGGAGACGCAGACGCGGATCGAGCGCGCCGAGCTGGTCAACGTGATCCATCCCGACCGGGTGCTTTCGGCCCTTCCCGGCCAAGCGGGCCGCCTCGCGCTCGACCGGCTGGTCGAGGTCGAGGCGGTGACGCTCGCCACCGACCGCATCTTCCTCGGCAGCGCGGGCATCTTCCTGTTCGCGGCGATGCTGATCTGGCTGGCGCCGAAACCGCAGGGCAAGGCGGACATGTCGGCCGCGCACTGAACGCCGCGGCAGGGACGGTCAGCCCTTGCGCGCGGTGAAGGCGGCGACGCGCTCGGCAAAGTCCGGGCCGTGCCCCTCGTTCTCGAGCACTTCCCATTGCAGGCCGGCATCGAGCGGGAGCCCGTCGGTGGCGGCCAGCAGCCGCTTGTTGGCGCGATGGGAGAAGCCGGACTGCGCCGCGATGCGTGCCGCGAGCGAGGCGATCTCGGCATCGAAGGATGCGAGCGGGACGACGTATTCGGCAAGGCCGATGCGCTCGGCCTGCGCGGCGTCGATCATGTCGGCGGTAAACATCAGCCGCTTGGCGGTCGCCACGCCGACACGACGCGGCAGACGCTGGCTCATTCCCCATATCGGGGTGAGCGCCCACTTGGCATGGGTGTCGCCAAAGCGCGCGGTGTCCGCCGCGACGATGAAATCGCAGGCCAGCGCCACTTCGAGCGCGCCGGTGTAGCAGTGGCCGTGCACCGCGGCGATCACCGGCTGCGGCAAGCGTTCGAGCATGCGCAAGGTTTCGCTGTGCCACCCGCGCGAGGGCACGGCTTCCCCCGCCGCGATGTCGCCGAGGTCGTGCCCCGCCGAGAAGCACTTGCCCGCACCGCGCAGGACCACGCACCGCACGCCGTCGTCGTCGCGAAGCGCTTCGACGTGGCCGCGCAAGGCGCGAAAAACCTCGACCGTCAAGGCGTTGAGCTTGTCCGGCCGATTGAGGGTGAGCAGCGTCCAGCCGTCGTGGTCCTGCCGCAAGACGAGATCTTCCATGGTTGTCTCTCCCGATGAAGGAAGAGCGTGACGCAAACTTGTTAATCGATCAAGCAATTGACTTTTATCAGCTGATACACGAGCAAAGCGGACAACGGTGAACAGCCGCAAGCAATCGAGGAGAGGATCGGTGACAGCGACGCTGGAGGCAACCCGCAACATCCTGAGCGTTCCGTTCAAGCCGTTGCCGCAGAAGGGTCCCGACGTCCACGTCGAGCGCCGCGCGGACGGCTCGATCCTGATCCGCTCGAACCATGCGCTGGCCGAGCCGGCCCGCTCGATCGGCCACATGTTCGCGGCGCGCGCCGCCGAACATCCCGACCGCGGCTTCCTGATGCAGCGCGAGCCCGGGCACGGACCCTGGCGCGGCGTCACCTACGGCGAAGCCAAGCGCCTGGTCGACGGCATCGCCCAGGGGCTGCTCGACCGGGGCCTTGGCGCGGACGACTGCGTGCTGATCCTGTCGGCGAACTCGGTCGAGCACGCGCTGCTGATGCTCGGCGGCTACACCGCCGGGGTTCCGGTCTCGCCGATCAGCCCCGCGCACAGCCTCCTGTCGAGCGATCACGCCAAGCTGAAGCACGCCTTCGCGACGCTGAAGGCCCGGATCGTCTTCGCCCAGGATTCGACCCAGTACGCCAGGGCCATCGACACCTTGCGCCAGCTCGATCCCGGACTCGTGGTCGTGACAGTCGATGGCGGCAACGACACCCTGGCGTTCGCCGATCTCGCCGCCACTGAGCCGACCGCGGCCGTCGGCGAAGCGCTCGACAAGGTCGCGCATGCGAGCGTCGGCAAGTACCTGTTCACCTCGGGATCGACCGGCATGCCCAAGTGCGTGCCGCAGACGCACGGCATGATGACCCACGTCGTCGCCGCCTCCGAAGGGCTGCGCGTCGACGACGGCGAGGAGCGTGAACCGCCGCAATCGCTCGAGTGGATGCCGTGGAGCCATATCTCGGCCGGGAACATCGCCTTCAACGGCAACCTCCACGCCGGCGGAACGCTCTATCTCGACGAGGGCAAGCCGATACCGGGCATGTTCGAGACGACGATCAAGAACCTCTACGAGGTCTCCCCGCTGGTCTTCGGTTCCGCGCCGATCGCCTTCGCCATGCTCGCCGAAGCGATGGAGAAGGACGAAAAGCTGCGCAAGTCGTTCTTCAGGAACCTGATCTACATGGGCTACGGCGGCGCGACGCTGTCGAGCGACGTCAACGAACGGATGCAGGCGCTGGCGATTGCCGAAACCGGCCACCGCATTCCGATGACGACGATGTACGGCGCCACCGAAACGCAGGGGATCACCGTGGTGCACTGGGCGACCGAGCGGGTCGGCCTGATCGGGCTGCCGCTGCCCGGCACCACGCTCAAGCTCGTGCCGAGCGGCGACAAGATGGAAGTGCGCGTCAAGGGCCCGACCGTGACCAGCGGCTATCACAACGATCCCGTGAGGAGCGCCGAGGCGTTCGACGAGGAAGGGTATTACAAGCTGGGCGATGCGGCACGTTTCGTCGACCCCGAGGACCCTTCGCAGGGGCTGGTCTTCGATGGCCGGATCACCGAGGACTTCAAGCTCGACAGCGGCACGTGGGTGTCGGTCGGCACCTTGCGGCCGGACCTGATCGCGGCCTGTGCGCCCTATGTCCAGGATATCGTGGTGGCAGGGCAGGACAAGCCGCATATCGGCATTCTCGCCTGGCCCTCTGCCGCAGCGCTGGCCGATGTCGCGGCCGAAGTGCCCGGCGCCGATGCGCTGGCGATCGTGGCCGAACGCATCGCCGACAAGCTGCGCGCCCACAACGCCACGGCCGGCGGCTCGTCGCGCAAGGTCAAGCGGGCGATCGTGCTGCGCGAGCCGCCTTCGATCGACGGCGGCGAAATCACCGACAAGGGCTACGTCAACCAGCGTGCCACGCTGTCGCGGCGGAGCGAGGATGTCGCAAGGCTCTACCTCGATCCGGTCCCGGAAGGCGTGCTCGACCTCTAGGCGGAAGGCGCTGCCGGCCTTGTCCGCCAGCGAGCGGTCAGAGGCCGGCTTCGACCGCGACGCGGATCGCGTCGGCGCTGGTGCGGACGCCGAGCGCCTTGAACATCGCGGCGCGGTGCATCTTGATCGTGCGCTCGCTCAGCGACAGCTCCCACGCGATCTGCTTGTTGAGCTTGCCGCCCGCCATCATCAGCAGGATCTCGCGCTGGCGGCCGGTCAGCGCGCCGATCTTGTCGAGCGCGGCCTGGCGTCGCACCGGCGGCGTGTTGTCCTCGACCACCTCGACCTGCGACCCCAGGAAATACTCGACCTCGCCCTCGGCGTCGAAGATCGGCGCGACCATCACCGCATTGCGGAACGGCGTGCCGTCCTTCTTGTAGTTGAGGATCTCGACCATCACCGGCTGGCGCAGGTGGATATTGTCGCGCAACTGCTGGGCAAGCTCGGGCTCGGTGTCGCTGCCGCGCAAAAAGCGGCAATTGCGTCCGACGATTTCCTCGCGCGAGTATCCCGTGAGCCGACAGAACGCCTCGTTACAGGCAACAATCGGGTTGTCCGGCAACCGCGGGTTGCTGATGACGGCGGCGACAGACCCCGCTTCGATCATGTCTGCTATCGGCATGCCACGCTCTCATAACGCTTCTGTTCAATAAGTCCAATGTCTTCCCCGCACCCCTGTTTGCAAGGGCTGTTCCCCTTTGTGCAGGTATCGGCGGGCCGGGCGCACTGCCATCCCAACCCCATCAGCAGCGAAAGCCAGACCTATGAACGTGATGGTGCGGAACCTTTGCCCCGTCGGTGACGATCACGAGCACGACATCCTCGAAGACGGCAAGATCCCGGTACCCGAGCACGTGCTCGCGGCGGTGCGTACCTTGATCGAATGGTCGGGCGACGACGTCCAGCGCGAAGGGCTGCTCGACACGCCCAAGCGCGTAGCCCGCGCATGGCGCGAGTACTGCAGCGGCTATGCGATGGATCCGGGCCTGCACCTGTCGCGCACCTTCGAGGAGGTCGGCGGGTATGACGAGGTCGTGCTGCTGCGCGACATCCCGTTCCAGTCGCACTGCGAACATCACATGGCGCCGATCACCGGCACGGCGTCGATTGCCTACCTGCCCAAGGACCGCGTGGTCGGCATCTCGAAGCTCGCCCGCGTCCTGCACGGTTTCGCGCAGCGCCTGCAGGTCCAGGAGCGCCTGACGGCGGAAGTGGCGCAGTGCATCCAGGATCATCTCGACCCGCGCGGCGTCGCGGTCGTGATCGAGGCGCAGCATGGCTGCATGACCGGGCGCGGTGTGCGAACCCACGGCGTGAACATGGTCACCAGCCGCATGCTCGGGGTCTTCCTCGACGATCCGCGCAGCCGCCGCGAAGTCCTGAGCCTCATGGGCCGACCCTGACCGGCTCGACGGGAACGCTTCGTGGCACCGCGTATCGTCATCGTCGGGGCCGGCATGGCCGGCCTTGCCTGCGCCGACGCGCTTGCCGCGGCCGGCGCCCAGGTCACCCTCGTCGACAAGGGGCGTGCGCCGGGCGGGCGCATGTCCACGCGCCGCGTCGAGACCGCGCTCGGTGAGGCGGCGTTCGACCACGGCGCGCAGTACTTCACCGCGCGCGACGACCGCTTCCTGAGCCGCGTGGCGCACTGGGCCGCCGAAGGGATCGTCAGCCGCTGGCCCGAGGCCGGCGAGCACGCCTGGGTCGCCCGACCCGGAATGAGCGCCCTTCCCCGCCACATCGCCGGCAAGCACGACGTGCTGCAGGGCCGCCTCGTCCGTGCGATGGTGCGCAAGCTCGATGGCTGGCATATCCGGCTCGAGGAGGACACCGTCGGGCCGTTCGACCAGGCGGTGGTCGCGCTCCCGGCGGAACAGGCCGCTGCGCTGCTCGGCATGTGCGACTTCACGTTCGGCCGCGTCGCCGCGTCCTGCCCGTCGCAACCGTGCTGGGCAGGCATGTACGTTCTGCCCGAGCCGATCGCCGCGCCTCCGGTGATCCGGAATGCCGGCGCCATCGGCTGGGCCGCGCGCAACAATGCAAAGCCCGGCCGCAGCGGGCCCGAGGCGTGGATCGTCCAGGCCGACACGAACTGGAGCAAGCAGTTCCTCGAGCGCGAACCGGCGGAGGTCGCCCCGCTCCTGCTCGAACAGTTCGGGCTTGCGATCGGCGCCAGCCTGCCCGAGCCGCTTCACGCGGTCGCGCACCGCTGGCGCTACGCCCGGTCCGGCAATGCCGCGAAGCGCTACTTGTGGAGCCCGGCCCTGGGACTCGGAGCGTGCGGAGACTGGCTCATCGGACCGAGGGTCGAAAACGCCTGGCTCTCGGGCGATGCGCTTGGCGCCGCGATGATCGAAACCATGCGGGACCATCGCAGCGCGCCCGGCCGGGCGAGCGGCATCGGCATCGGCGTCGATCGCGCATCGGCATGAGCGCACCGCTCGGCAAGCCGGCGCAATGGCTGGGCGCAGCGGGACTGCTGCCCCAGATCATCGCGCTGGCGGCCTCGCACAGCCAATCGCTGCATTGGTCCGCCATCGCCGCGGGCTGCATCTATGCCGCTTTGATCTTCACCTTTTTGGGCGGCATCTGGTGGGTGCAGGCAGTGCTTGCGGCCCGGCCCCGCTGGAGCGACCATCTCGTCGCGGTGGCGCCGAGCCTGATCGCGCTGGGCGCGATGATGCCCTGGTGCTTCGGCCTGACCTGGCCCGGGCCGTCGCTCGTGGTCCTGGGGTGCGCACTGCTGGCGAGCCCGTTGGTCGATCTCCGCCTTGCGCGCAACCTCGCCATGCCGGCCGGCTGGTTGCGGTTGCGGCGCAGGCTTTCGGTCGGTCTGGGGCTGCTTACCCTGGCGCTCGCGCTGAGCTAGACCCGCTCGATGATGATCGCCGGGGCCATGCCCCCGAAGGCGCACATGGTGACGAGCGCGTAGCGTCCGCCGCGGCGTTCGAGTTCGTCGAGCGCCGTTCCGATGAGGATCGCGCCCGTCGCGCCGATCGGATGCCCGAGCGCGATCGCGCCGCCGTTGACGTTGACCTTGTCCCGATCGAGCCCGAGATCGCGGATCGCCTTTTCGGTGACGACCGCGAAGGCCTCGTTGATCTCCCACAGGTCGATGTCCGCCACGCCAAGCCCTGCGCGCGCCAGCGCCTTCCGCGCCGCGGGCACCGGAGCGTTGAGGATCAGGGTCGGGCAGTCGCCTTCGTTGACGGCCGTGACCACCCGCGCACGCGGCGTCCAGCCATGCGCGGCAAGGCCGGCTTCGCTGGCGAGGAGCAGCGCCGCCGCGCCGTCGACCACGCCCGAACTCGTGCCGACATGGTGCACCGGCTCCCATCGCAGGTCCGGATACTTGCGTTCTATCATCTGCCGCATGGTGGTGCCGTCGGGCGCGGCTGCGACCTGCTCCATCGCGACGAAGGCAGGCTTCAGCGCAGCGAGCGCCTGCGCCGTCGTTTCCGGCCGCGGGTACTCGTCGTGATCGAGAGCCAATGCACCGTCGCGGTCGAACACCGGGACCACGCTGCGGTCGAACAGGCCGGCATCGATCGCGCGCTTGGCGCGGCGCTGGCTTTCGACACCCAGTGCCTCCAGGTCGGCCCGCGCGATCCCTTCCATCCCGGCGATCGCGTCGGCCGCGACCCCCACCGCCGAGATCGGATGGTCGTCGTACAAGGCGTAGTTTCCGCGCGCGCGGCCGAGCGTGGCATAGGGGGTGCCCTGCTCCCAGCCGTCGGCCTCCTGGTGATGGCTCATCATCTCGGTGCCGCCGGCAATCACGACATCCTCGAAACCGGCCATGATCTGGCCTGCGGCGAGGCTTACCGAGGTGATCCCGCCGCCGCAGAAACGGTCGAGCGTCATGCCGCTCGCCCTGACGTCGTACCCGGCCCAGAGCGCGGACAGCCGGCCGAGGTCCCCGCCCTGCTTGCCGCGTTGCTGGCTGCACGACCAGATGATGTCGTCCACCCGCGCGGTATCGAGGTCGTTGCGGTCGCGGAGCGCACGCAACACCGTGGCGCCGAGATCCTGCGGATGCAGGTGCGCGAGCGCGCCCTTGCCCGGCTTGCCGATGCCGCGCGGGGTGCGCACGGCATCGACGATGTAGGCTGTCGCCACCTTGTTCAGGCCGGCAGGGTCAGGGCTTCGTAACGGCCGAGATGGTGATCGGGGCTACCGAACTGGTTCTCGATCATCGTGGTCCGCTTGAAGTAGTGCCCCGCCGCCAGCTCCATGGTGATGCCGATGCCGCCATGGGTCTGGACCGCATTCTGGCCGATGAACTTGAGCGAGCGCGCGACCTTGGCCTTGGCCAGGCTGACCGCGGCCTTGCGCTCTTCCGCCGGCAGGTCGAGCTTGAGCGTGCCCATCAGGACCATAGATTCGATCTGCTCGGCTTCGACCATCATGTCGGCGAGGCGGAACTGGAGCGCCTGGAACTTGCCGATCGGCTGGCCGAACTGCTTGCGCTCCTTGGTATAGGCGAGCGTCAGCTCGTGCAGGCGACGACCGGCGCCCTGGCCTTCGGCGCAGACGGCCATCGTCGCGTCGTCGACCAGCCGTTCGATCAGGTCGAGACCGCCCGCCAGCAAGGCGTCGCCGCCCAGCGCGACGTTCTCGAAGTAGACCTCGCTCGCCATGAAACCGTCGACGGTCGGATAGTCGCGACGGGTGATGCCCGCTGCCTTGGCGTCGACGAGGAACAGCTCCACCCCGTCGCGCTCCGCCCCCGAACCGCCGGTCCGCGCGGTGACGAGCAAGTGGGTTGCCCAAGGGGCGGCGTAGACCACCGCCTTGTGACCGTTGAGCACGAAGCCTGCGCCATCCTTGCGCGCGGTCGTCTCGATCCGGGCAAGGTCGTAGCGCCCGCGCGGCTCGGCATAGGCGAAGGCGATGATCGCATCGCCCGCGATGATCTGCGGGATCAGCGCCTCGGCCTGCGCGCCGCCGGCGTACTTCAGCGCATTGCCGCCGATCACCGCGGTCTGGAGATAGGGCTCGATCGCGATGACCTTGCCCAGTTCCTCCATCACGATCATGTTCTCGATGGTTCCCCCGCCCATCCCGCCGTGCTCTTCGGCGAACGGAGCCGAAAGAATGCCGAGGTCGGTCGCGAGCGCCTTCCAGATTCCGGGATCACGGCCTTCGGGGCGCGTCAGCATCTTCTTGCGCGCCTCGAAGTCGTAAGTATCGGCCAGAAAACGCGCCAGCGTTTCACGCAGCATGTCCTGCGTTTCGGTAAAGCTCAGGTCCATTCAGTCCTATCCTCTCGTCCGGTCTCTGCTTGTAGCGTTCAGCTCAGAGGCCGAGGACCATCTTCGCGATAATGTTGCGCTGCACTTCGTTCGAACCGCCGTAGATCGTCGTCTTGCGCATGTTGTAGTAGCTCGGCGCCGCACGGTTGGCCCACTCCGGACCGATCGGATGCTCGTTGTCGCCCTCGCCGAAGCCGCGGAAATAGGGGGCGCCGTAGTGGCCGGCCGCCTCGAGCACCAGTTCGGTGATGCGCTGCTGAATTTCCGAGCCCTTGATCTTGAGCACGTTCGCTTCCGCGCCCGAGCCCTTGCCCGATGCTTCGTTGGCGAGCGTGCGCAGCTCGGTGAACTCGAGCGCGGTCAGGTCCATCTCCAGCTCGGCCACCTTGCGGCGATAGAACGGATTGGCGAGCAGCGGCTTCTCGCCGTCCATCTCGGTCATCGCGATGTCGCGGATCTTTTCGATGCCGCGCTTCGAGGCGGCGACGCCGGCGATCCCTGCGCGCTCGTGCGCCAGCAGGAACTTGGCGCAGGTCCAGCCCTTGTTCTCCTCGTAGATGCGGTTCTCGACCGGCACCTTGACGTCCTCGAGGAACACTTCGTTGACCTCGTGCTCGCCACCCAGCGTGATGATCGGGCGCACCGTGATGCCGGGCGACTTCATGTCGATCAGCAGGAAGCTGATGCCTTCCTGCTGCTTGGCGTCGGGATTGGTGCGGACGAGGAAGAAGCCCCAGTCGGCATGCTGCGCCATCGTCGTCCAGGTCTTCTGGCCGTTGACGATGTAGTGCGTGCCATCGTCGGACAGCACCGCGCGGGTGCGCAGCGAGGCAAGGTCCGAACCCGCGCCGGGCTCGGAATAGCCCTGGCACCACCAGTCCTCGCCCGACAGGATGCGGGGCAGGAAGCGTGCCTTCTGCTCAGGCGTGCCGAAGGTGTAGATCACCGGGCCGACCATGGTGATGCCGAACGGCATGATGCGGATGCAGTCGGCGCGCGCGGTTTCCTCCGACCAGATGTAGCGCTGCGTCGCGGTCCAGCCCGGGCCGCCGTATTCGACCGGCCAGGCGGGCGCGATCCAGCCCTTCTTCGCGAGGACGCGGTGCCAGGAGAGGAAGTCCTCCTTGGTGAGGTCGTCGCCCTCGTCCTGCTTGCCGCGCAGTTCGGCGGGATAGTTCTCGGCGATGAAGGCCCGAACCTCGTCGCGGAACGCGATTTCCTCGGCGCTGAATTCCAGATCCATTGTGGCTCTCCTGCTCGCACCGGCCTCGCGGGCCGTGACGTTTAATTGCGCATTGAATACCACGAAAATCGGCACAGAAAAGGTGGCGGGGCGCAACTGACCTCGAGGGAATCCGCCTCTCCGGGGCATTTTCCAGCATTCCCTAACGTCGGCGCCGCGAAACTTTTTCGGGGCAGGCGCGGCCCCGCGGGGCGAGCGCGGATCGGCGCCCCCAAAGGAGGGCAAACGAAAACGGCCCCGGATCGCTCCGGGGCCGCTCGCGTCATCGAGGATGGGCGATCAGAGACCCGCGCCCGCGGTGCAGTCCGGGTTCGGCGCAGCCTCGGGATAGGTGGTCCGGCCGCCGACGGTCTTGGTGCCGTTGGTCGGCAGGTCGGCCTCGGTGAGGACGGGCTTGCCCGCCGCGACACCGGCTTCGGTCGGAAGGCCGTTCTGGATATAGAGCTTGCGCGCGCCGAGCCCGGTGCCGTCGAGCGCCTTCTGTGCCGAGCGCTTGAGGAAGGTCTCGCGGATCGCGACGCGCCAGGAGGTCGGCAGCGGGGCAAGGCCCATCTGCGCCTTCAGGCCCTTGTTGGCATTGGTCGTGCCGGTGAACAGGTTCGCCGAGACCGGGTTGCCGGCAGCGTCGGTCCGGATCCAGCCGAGCGTTGCGTTGAGGAAGGTCACCAGCGCGTTGCGCGTCGCGGGGCTGGCGAAGCAGGTGCCCGAGACGAACTGGGTGGTGCCGGTGATCGGGTAGCCGACGGTCGGGTTCGCCAGCGAAGTGTCACCCGAATAGAGCGCGTCGTACCAGTCGAGCGGGTTCGAGCGGCTGAACTTGCCCGCGCCCTTGACGTACTTGCCGCTGGCGTCGGATTCGGGGGGCACGATCTTGGTGCCGAAGGCGGCGGTGGCCCCGACAGCGTTGGGCATGCGGAACACCGGCTTGAGGGTCGAGGCGGAAAGCCCCTGCTCGAGCGCGGCGGCGTGGAGCGTCTGCCCGGCCGACGGGCGGACGAAGTCGGCGCCGATGTACCCGACCTTGCCGTTGAGCAGGACGTTGGCATCGCTCGCCGAAGCGCGGTCGGGGCGCAGGTTGATCGCCGAGGCGACCTTGCCCGAACCGTCGGCGACCATGAACTTGCCGGCGGCTTCCGAGCCCTTGCTGCTGTCGATCACCGAACCGGTGAACACCGCGCCGCTGATCATGTCGGCCGTGCCGGCGAAGCCGGTCCCGCTCGGCTTGTAGGGCGTGTCGGCGCGGAACGAGGTCAGGTCGACGTTCGAGGCGGTGCTGTAGGGCAGCGCTTCGGAGGCATTGAGGTACTTGTTGGCCTTGCCGGCGCCCATGATCCCGCCGTTGCAGGCCGCCGACAGGTGGCGGGTGAAGATGTCGGTGGTGCCCGACTTGTCGAGACGACCGACGAGGCGGATGGGAACGCCATCGACCTGCCAGCGGACGGGGTCGTCAAACTGGTTGCGCAGCGAGACCGCGGTGGTCTTGCCGCCGACGACCTTGGTGTTGAGCGCTTCGATGCGCGAATCGTTCCAGTTGGTGATGTAGCCGTTGAAGATGCCGCAATAGACGCTCTTCGACAGGCGCAGGCCGCCGACGCGCACGCCGCCGACCGAGGTGGGCTGGGCGATGCTGAAGTTGAGGTTCTGCTTTTCGGCGACCTTGTAGCCGTAGGTGGGGCTGTAGGCGATCGCGACGGGCAGGACGTAGAGCGGGAACTGGATCGCCGCGCCCGTCTTCTTGGTCGCGGCGTTGCCGTTGTAGGTGGTGAGGTCCGATGACGAGATCGGCGAATCCGACATCACGAAGTGCGGGTTGGCCCAGACGGTGCCGAACGCCGACGGGAAGATCGCGCCGGTCTGGCCGGTGAAGAAGGCCGAGGCGTTGATGTTGCGCCAGGCGGTCTTGCCGGCGCCCGAACCGGTCGAGACGTATTCGCCGCCGATGTTGGGCTGGATCGAGCGCACCGCGCAGTCGAACGAGCCGTCGGTGCCGACGTAGACGCCTTCGCTGACGGTGCTGGCCGAACCGTCGTTCTTGCCGGTCTTGTTGGTGACGCCGTCGGGGCCGACGCAGTTCAGCTCGCGCGGCAGGATCACGGCGATCGACGAGGCGCCCATCGCGTGCAGTTCGGCCTGCGGATAGGTCACCTGCGCCTGCGCCGCGGATGCGGACACGAACGAGCCGACCATGGCGGTCGCCGCCAGAAGGTTCATCTTACGAAAGTTCATCGGACACTCCTTGGAAAGCAAGTCTTCCCCCCGGACGTCCAGGCCCGATTTTCGCGCCGACAAGCAGCACCGAAAGACTCTCGCGGCCCGAGCGGTCTCCGATTTCCGTCGTTATTGAACGCTTGTGACATTTCAGAGATAGAGTTCGAGAATATTCGGGCGTGATCGTAACATTCTCGCCCGCAGCCCCCGAAACGGAGCATTTTGATTTTCTATTCAATGACTTGATTGGAGCGAGCGCCCGAACAACGAAAGATCCAATTTGGAGTGTCTTTGGTTATTCGCCGCCCCCGGAAAAGCCTCGCCGAAACGGCGGGAGCGATCGGTCCTGGTGACCGAACGCACGACCGCCGGAAACGATCCGCGATGCCTGTCGGGGTGCGGCAGCGGCCCTGACAGTACCGGCGGGCGGAACCGACCGAGGCCGCGCTTGCGCCGAGAGGAACGCCCGTCAGGACATCGGCAACGCGCGATGCGCGCACGAAAAAACGGCCCCGGATTGCTCCGGGGCCGTTCATCAGGTCGAACTTCCGAAGAAGTTCGTTGGATCAGAGACCCAGACCGGCGGTGCAGGTCGAGTTCGAGGTACCTTCGGCGAAGGCCACCGACTTGCCCTTGGTGTCCTTGACCGCGGTCTCGCCGTTCGCCGGCAGGTCCGAAGCAGCAAGCGTGGTCTTGCCCTTGAGCTTGGCCAGACCGCCCTTGGTGGGCACGCCGTTCTGGATGTAGAGGTTGAGGTCCGACAGCAGCGAACCGGTCGACGACTTCATCTTCGAACGCTTCAGGAAGGTTTCGGTGATCGCCACCGTCCAGGCCTTCGGCAGCGGAGCCAGACCGGCCTGCGGACGGATGCCGAGCTTGGCAGCCTTGACGCCCGTGAAGGTTTCGGTCGAGACCTTGCCGCCCGTCGAGTCAAGCTTGGTCTGACCGAACAGGGTGGTGAGCATGAAGGTCAGCGCGTTGCGGACTTCCGGCTTGGCGAAGCAGGTGCCCGAAACGAACTGGGTGGTGCCGGTGATCGGGTAGCCGACAACCGGGTTGGCGAGGGTCGAGTCACCGTCGTACAGAGCGAGGTACCAGTCGAGCGGGTTGGTGCGCTTGAAGGTGCCCGAAGCGGTGTACTTGCCGCCCTTGTCGGCTTCCGGCGGAAGGATCTTGGTGCCGAAAGCAGCCTGCGCGTCAGCAGCGGTCGGCATGGCCCACAGCGGCTTCTTCGAAGCGTTGGTGTCGGCAACTTCGAGCGCAGCGGCGTGCATGAACAGACCGGTCGACGGAGCGACGAAGTCGGCGCCGACGTAGCCAAGGCGGCCGTTCAGCTTGACCGTGCTGTCCGAAGCCGAACCCTTGTCGGGAGCAGCCTTGATGTAGCTCTCGAGGCGGCTCGAACCATCCGCGACGGTGAACTTGCCGATGGTTTCGGTACCGATCGTTTCGACCAGAGCCGAACCGCTCCAGTAAGCGCCGCTGATCATGTCGGCGGTGCCCGAGAGGGTGTCGGTGGTGGTCGGCTTGTACGGCGAGTCCGAACGGACCGAGGTCAGGTCGATGCCCGAAGCGGTCGAGTACGGCAGGGCTTCAGCGGCCTGGGTGTACTTGTTGGCCTTGCCGGTGGGGAGCACCGACGAGCAAGCGGCAGCCAGGTGGCGCGTGAAGATGTCGGTCGTGCCCGACTTGTCGAGACGGCCGACCAGACGGATCGGAACGCCGTCGTTGTTCCAGCGGGTGGTCGAGTCAGCGGCGTCCATCAGCGAAACCGCGGTGGTCTTCTTGTTGACGACCTTGGTGTTCAGCGCGGTGAACAGCGGATCGTTGAAGTTGGTGACGTAGCCGTTGAAGACGCTGCAGTAGAGCTTCTTCGACATGCGCAGACCGCCAGTGGCGATGCCGTTGAAGGTGACCGGCTGGCCGACGTTGAACTTGTACTGGATCGGGTTGCCGCTGGCGTCGAGCACGGGGTTGCCGCTGGCGTCGACCTTCGCACCGTAGACCGGGTTGTAGATCAGCGCGACGGGCAGCACGTAAAGCGGGAACTGGATCGCGGCGCCGGCCTTCTTGGTGGCCGAAGCGGTGTTGAACGACGAGAGGTTGCCGCTCGAGATCGGCGAGTCCGACATCACGAAGTGCGGGTTGCCCCACAGCGTGCCGAACGCGCTCGGGAAGATCTTGCCCGAAGCGCCGGTGAAGAAGGTGCCGGCGTTGATCGCGGCCCAGGCCGACTTGCCGCCGCCCGAACCGGTCGAAACGTACGCACCGGCGAAGCCCGGCTGGATCGACTTGGCAGCGCAGTCGAAGGCAGCGTCGCTACCGGCGTAGGCGCCCCACTTGCGGACGGTCACGTTGCCGTTGTTGTCACCGGCCTTGATGTTGGCCTTGGTGATCGCGTTGCCGCTGTTGTCCTTGAGCTCGACGCCCGACGAGGTCAGGTTGACGAGGTTGCCGCTGGCGTCGGCAACACCGCCGGTGCCGATGCAGTTCATTTCGCGCGGCATGATCGTCGCGATCGACGACGCACCCATGCCGTGGAGCTCGGCGCTCGGATAGACCACCTGGGCCTGCGCAGCGCCGGCCATCGAACCGAGCAGGCTCGTGGCGAGAAGCAGCTGCGACTTCTGGAACTTGTTCATTAGATACCCCTTTCAAAACGGCTCTGTTTTTATCCCGCCCCCTGATTTCAAGGACGAGCACACGACGTGGAATTGATCCGTTCTTCCGCCCCCGACATGCGGGAACATTGCGGAGATATTTCAGTTACCTGAGCATGGCCGGCAAACCCGGCGCAGACTTTCGGTGAAACCTGATTCGTCCCCGCGCCTCCCTCTATTTTTCGGCGATGACACTTTTGTGCGGAATGTTTCGCGCGCAGGCTGCCCGGCAAAGGGATTCCGCCGCTAAACCGTTGCCGACCGGCAGCCCGGGCTGCGCGGCACGAATTTGCAGAGTCATATAAAAATCGGACCCATGAAAAGCGGGCGGAGCTTGCGGCCCCGCCCGTTCCATCATGCCGGTGCGCCACCCTTGGCGGGTGAGCGATCGATCAGGGCTTTGCCGGGGCTGCGGGCAGCGTTTCGCGGCGGATATCGAGCGTGGTCAGCCGGGCATCGAGCCCCTTGACCACCGCGGCGGTCAGGTCGTTGCCGTAGTTGCCGCCGAGCACCGTGTTGCGATCGAGCAGCAGGCCGCAGCCCCGCTCCTTGTAGACGGCGGCGATGATCGGCTGCGCCTGCACCGAAATGGCTTCGACTGCCTTGGCGCGGGTGCGTTCGATCTCTCGCCCACGCAACGAGGCCTTGGCCTGGATCGGCGCGAACTTCTCCGACAACGCCTTCTGCTGCGCGGCGCGCTGTTCGGGCGTGAGCTTGGCCGACTGCGCCTGCAGCGCGGCCGCCTCGCTCTCGAGCGCCTTGCGTTCGCCATCGACCTCCGCCTGCGCTTCGGCGGCGAGCTGCCGGATACGCGCCGTGGCAAAGACGCCGACCTTGCTGTTGGCGATCACCGCTTCGCGCGCGAGCAGGCAGATCCCCGGCACCAGCGGCCCGCCCAGGCCCTGCTGGGCCGCCGCCGCGGGCGCGGGCGGGGAGGCGACGGCAGTCTGCGCGTCGGCTGATCCGGCGAGCGCGACCAGCAGGCCGGCCACCAGCGAACTTGCGGTCACCTTACGAAGCATCACCCTATTCCTTCGACAGCAGAAAGGTTGCGTCACTTCTCGCACTTGCCGTTGGCATCGCGCTTGCCCGAGGGGCACGGCTCGGCGTCGCTGCCGATGTAGCCGAGGACGTCGACGCGGATGATCGACTGGCGATCCCCGGCTTCGGCGTTCTTCTGCGCGCCGGCCTGCGCCGCGGTCGCCGTGGCGGCTGCGGTAGCGCTCGCCGGGACGGCCGGAGCCGCCACCACTGCTGCCGTCGGCACGCCGACCGAGACGCCGCCGACCTTGAAGTTGTCGGCATTGGCGACCCGCGCGGCGGCGACGAACACGTCGCCCGAGGCGCGCACGCCGGCGTCGCCCGCATCGACCGTGCCGACCGGCGCCAGCAGCGTGATCCGCGACGGCTCGATGTCGAGCGAGGGACGGAAGGCGGCGATGCCCGCGCCGGCGACCGAGCCTGCGGTGTCGACTTCGGCAAAGCCGTCGGGGAAGAAGCGCAGCACGATCGGCGGGAAGTTCGAGGCGGTCTTCGGCCCCTGCCCGGCGTTGAGGTCGCCGTTCGAGGACCACATCGTGATGTCCCCGCCGCTCAGCGAGAACAGGCGGCTCTGGTTGAGGCGGAAGTCGCCGTCGGTGAAGCTGCGGATCGCCCCGCCGCGCAGCGACAGCACGCCTTCGTAGCCGATCGGGATCGACGAGATGCCGATCGGCACGATGCTGGAGGCAAAGCCGTTGCGCAGGTTGAACAGGCCGGTGCCGCTGTACGGCGTCGTCTTGCGCGCCGCCTGCTCGGACGTGCGCACGACCGACCCGGCGATGAAGTCGCCGCCGGGCCCCAGGATGTCGATCGAACCGCCGCGCGCGGTCTGGATCGTCGCCAGGCGCAAGTCGACGTTGCCGGTCAGGACACGGGTCGCGACCGCCGGTTCGCCGTCGACCAGCTTCTTGGTCGGCTCGCCCAGCGGGTGATCGGTGCTGACCGTGCTCGGATCGGTCTCGAAGGTCGAGAGGTTGTCGGTATAGCCCGCTTCGGCCGGGAACAGCGTCTGGATCGCGCGATAGCCGCGGACATATTGCTGGTACGACGGCCCGTTCGGGTCCGCCGGCGCGGCGATTTCGCCAAAGTAGACCTCGCGGATCAGGAACTGGTGCTGCCGCTCGGCCGACAAGCCGTTGGTGAAGGCCTGGTAGAGCTCGGCCATGCGGCCGTAGGCCGCGGCCGAGACCTGCGCATCGCTGGCGCTCGTGCCGAGGTCGGCGAAGACGCTGGCGTAGAGCTCGGGCGCGTTCGCCTTGAGCCACAGCGCGAGCTTGGCCGCGTAGATCGGCTTCGCGCGATCGGGCGTGCGGTTGCCCGCAGCGTCGACGTTCTGCACGAAGAGATCGCCGTCGAGCTTGGCGAGGTTCGCAGGATCGAGATAGGTGCTCGCCAGACCGGCGTAGTTCGCTCCGTGCGCGACGCCGAACAGGGCGGTGATGTCGGCCCCGGTCGTCCCCAGCCAGGGGTTGGCCTCGTTGCCGATGGTGCGGATGCCGCCTGCGTAGTTCACGCCGTTGACCGTCGCCGAATTGAGGAACGGTCCGAGGTCGCGCCCGGCCTGGACGACCAGACTCCCCGGTCCGCCGAGGATGAAGTTGGTCACGTTGACGTAAGGGCGGCCGGCGAAGGCGGTATCGAGGCCCGGCACGCTGGTGGTCGCGGTGATGTCGCCCCCGGCGATGATGCTCGTGATATCCGAGCTGCGCAGGTTCTGGCCTTCGAATGCCAGGTTTACGATATCGCCGCCCGCATTCACCCGCGCCGCCTTGGCGAGCACCAGCTGGACATCGGTGATCGAACCGCCGGCGTATACCTCAGCCGGACGGGTGTCGTCGGCATGGGTGATCGAGCGGTCATGGTAGAGCCGCAGCGTCGGGTCGTCGATCGCGCCGTAGGTGCCGCCGAACGTGAAGCCCAGCCCGCTGTTGCGGAACAGGCTGCGCGCGCTGCCGCTGAAGCTGGCCACGGTGAAGGCGCCGGGCAGGTCGGAAGGATTGGCATCGCTCATCGCGAGAGCGAACGACGAGAGGTCGCCGCCCGCGACCAGCGAGAGCTGGCCGAATTTGCTCGGATAGAGGATTCCCGGGTAGCTGTTGCCGAAGACGAGGTCCGAGCTCAGCGAATGCAGGGCGAGCGAGGGCGGAAGGACATAGCCGAACAGGAACGAGGACACCGACTGCGACGTCCCGATGTCGACGAACGGGACGCGCATCTCCTTGCGGTTGTTGGTCAGGTCGATCTGGCCGATGGTGTCGATCGACACCCCGGCGATCGGGCTGAAGAACCCGGCCGAGTTGAGCGTGCGGTTGATTTCGCCCTCGGCCCGCTCGGCGCCGAGCGCGCCGATCCCGCCGAGGTCGACCCCGCTGCGGGCGGTCAGCGCAATGGTCGCATCCGCCACGCGCAGACGCAGCAGGTTGCGCGTGTCGGGAATGTCGCTTTCGTTGTCGTAGGAGCCGGTGGTCAGCGTTTCGCCCGCCGCCGCGACCGAGCGTCCGGCCGAGATCAGCCCGATACCCGAGGCGACATCGACCTGTCCGCCGAGCAGATCGCGGCCGGCGTCCATGCGCAGGTTGCCCGATGCCGAGGTGACCAGCACGCGCGCACCGTTGGCGGTGCGGTCGGTGACGACGGAATTGTCGAGCGCGACGGTGAGATCGCCGATGTCGCGCGCGGCGCGGATCGTCACGTCGCCGCCTGCGAGGGCGCCGACGCCCGAGGTGAACAGTTGCGCGACGACGCCGATCGAGCTGTCGAGCCCGATCGAGCCCACGCGCCAGCGCTGGCTGGCCGAGCCGACCCGCGTGGGATCGAGCGTGGCGACGCCCGCTTCGTATCCCGGAAGGTCCGATTCGATGTCGGCGGCGGAGCCGAGGTAGCTTTCGCTCCACACGTCGCGCCGGCCGATCACATCGCGGCCCGCCTCGATTGTCACGTCGCCGCCCTTGCCGGTGACCGCCGGCGCATGATCGAGCAGCCCCTGGGGCGAAGGAATGTAGTTGACCTTCTCGCTGCCGATGGCGCTCGTGTCGATCGAGCCCAGCTTGGGCAGCCGCACGCCTGCGGTATAGACAGCGGACCCGCCGACCTGCGCGGCATCGGGCTGCTGGCCGTAGAGTTCGCCGCTGCTGTCGCGCGAAGCGCCGAACTCGTCGCGATAGGTCATCGCACCGCTGCCGACCAGGTCGACATCGGTTGCAGCGGCAATCGAGATGTTGCCGTCGCCGGTGCGAACCACGGGCCGGAAGTAGACCCGCTTCTGGTCGTAACTGACCGGCGTACCCTTCTCGATGTCGATATCGGTGTTGAGCTTGACGTAATCGCTGCCGACCTTGCCCGACAGGAACTGGGTGACTTCATCGAGCGATGCATAGACGCCGACGATCTCGCCGCCCCGGGTGATGAACTTGTGTCCGGCGAAGTAGGTCAGCGCGGCCTGGCGCGTCTCGTCGGACAGCGCGGTGCCCTTGCCCCAGTCGAGCCGGGTGAAATAGTCGCCCGCCGTGGCGCTGTCGACGTAGTCGTTGAAGTCGCCGGTAAGGAACTTGTTGGCGTTGGCGAACAGCAAGGTCCCCGAACCATCGTCGAACCCGAGTTGCAGCGTATCGCCGAGCGTCGCCTTGCCCGCCTTAGCGACGACCCGGTATGACTGCTCGCCAGCGATCGTCACCGACCCCTTGGCGCTGCGGTCGAGACCCGTCGGATCGGCGGATGCGAGGTTCGAACCCGCGACCAGGCGGATGTCCGAAGAGCTGACCGCCTTGCCATCGACGAGCGGGAACAGCTCGCCGATCCCGATGCCGTTGCCGGTTCCGTTCGCGGCGACGCTGTTGGCCGATGCGCTGTACGGCGAATTGATGAACACCGGCGTGGATTGCCCGCCCTGCAGGCCCGACGTCAGGTCGATGTGCACGATCTCGTCGTCCGAGGGTCGCTTGCCCGTCTGCAGGTACTCGCTGTACGACGGCAGACCATAGTCGCAGGTGCTGCCATCGGCGCAATCGACCAGCACGCCGGGGTGATAGACCCGGTCGCCGCCGCCCAACTGGTAGCTCAGGTAGTCGGCGTCGGTCCGGTCGTGGAACGCGAAGAAGCCGTCGCTGATGCTGCGCGTGATCTGAAGGTTGCCTGCGCTCCGCAGCGAAAAGATCCCGGCTTCGCCGGTCACGGCGCCGCCGACCCGGAACGTCATGTCGACATAGCGCGCGAAGAGTTCCGCCTCCTTGCCGGAAACGACCTCGTAGCGCGGGTTGCCGGCGGCATCGGGACCGAGCGGCGAGACCTTGAGCAGTCCGGCGGCCAGTGCGCCGTCGACGTCCTTGATCTGGCCCGCACCGAGGTTGATGTTCGAATCGAGGACAATGTCGTTGGCCGAGACCAGCTCGGCCTCGGGCCTCAGGCGATAGCCGTCGAGCGTCTTGCCGTTCTTGAGCGCAACCGAGAAGTTGCGGATGAAGTCGGGCAAGGATCCATCGACACCGATGCTCGCGAGGAAGTTCGGCCGGGCTCCGGTGGCCCCGGCGTCGAGATGGATGCTGCCGTCGGCGGCCTTGGTGATGCCGCCGAACGTGCCCGATGCCGCCAGCGCATCGAGATCGAAGCGCTTGAAGGCATCGATCGTGAGCGACGAGGCGCCCTTGATCGTCCCGTCGAGATCGGCCGACACCGTCCCCGAGACGAGCGGCGCCCGGAAGATGATGGCGCCGCCGAGATCGCCGTCGACCGAACGATAGGCGACCGACTGGTTGAGGGTTTCGGGATCCTTGACCGTC
This sequence comes from Novosphingobium huizhouense, assembly GCF_020179475.1. Classification (GTDB taxonomy): domain Bacteria; phylum Pseudomonadota; class Alphaproteobacteria; order Sphingomonadales; family Sphingomonadaceae; genus Novosphingobium; species Novosphingobium huizhouense. The sequence goes on from NZ_JAILXZ010000002.1 coordinate 579,162, forward strand.
TGCGCAACCAGCCGCGCCGACGTGTTCTTCGCCCCGACGTCGATCAGCGCACCCTGGGCGATCGAAATGTTGGCGGCGTCCGACGTGATGCCGATGGTCACGTTGCCCGCGTGCGCCTGGCGCGAATCCTGCGCAGCATAGCCACTGGTGCCGGTCTGGAGGACCGATTGCCCGCCCAGGGTCACCCCGTCGGCCCCGAACAGCGAGATGTCGCCGCCGTTGACCCGCGAGGCGGTATAGGCTGCATCGGTCATCTTGAGCTTCGAGACATCGTCGCCGCGGGTGTCGATCGTCCCGTCGATGCGGATCTGCCCCGAATCCGTCGCGAGCAGGACGCTTGCCGCGCGCATGGTCTGGCTCTTGCCGAGCGCGAGGTCGCCGCTGCCGACGTGGATCGCGAGATCGCCCTCGAAGCGGTTGCCGGCAGACGTGACGAACTCGCCGAGCGAGAATGCCTTGCCCTGGTCGCCCAGCAGGCGGTCGGCCGCGATCGTCAGCGAGGCGCCGCGTTCCTTGGTGCCGATGCCGGCATTCAGGGTCCCTGCCAGCACCACGTCGCCGTGCGACGCAAGCAAGGTCAGGCTGCCGGCGTTGCCGAGCCCCGTGTCGACCACCAGCGAAGTGGCGCTGCCGAAGGTGATCGAGCCGTCGATGGACTTGAGGTTGATCGACCCCGAACCGGCGGTCGCGATCAGGCCATCCTCGGCGGTTCCGATCTTGGTCTGGAAGCCCGGCGCGGACAGAGTGCTGTCGCCGCTGACCGCGATCGTCCCGCGCGAGAAGGCGTTGATGACGCCCGCGCTGGCACGGACGTCGGCGTTCTTGATCGTCAGCGCGCTGACGGCCTTGTCCTCGCTGCCGAAGCTGATGATCGACCCGGCGGAGACCGCCTTGTCCTCGATCGTGCCGGTCAGCCCGGTGCCATCGATCGTGACGGCGCCGGTGGTCAGGAACGAATAGTCGGCGCCGCCGCTCTTGAGATCGGCGGCGTTGCTGAGGGACCGATCGGCGATGAACGGCGCGCGGATGTCGAGCGAAACACCCGAGGCGGCTCCGGTCTCGTCGATGACGAGGGCACCCTGGCCCTGGACCGAGATACCCTTCGCTGCGGAGAGCGAAACCCCGCCCTTGTAGCCGACCAGCCCGACCCGGCCCGAGCCGAACGAAATGGTGTCGGCCGCGACCGTGAGCTTGGCCGAGAGATTGCAGCTGGCGCTGCTGACGCTCCCGCATCCCGCGAACTGGTCGCCGGTGTTGCGGAACGTCACCGACGTCGCATTGATCGTCGCATCGCCCTCGCTCGCCCCCAGGCCGGGGCCGTCGATGACGAGATTGTTGAACGAGGCCGGAAGGGTCGAGCCGAGCTTGATCAGGTTCGCCGAACGCAGGGTCAGCTGCTTTGCCCCGGCGAGCTGGCCCGCGATATCCGAGGCAAGGCCGTTGGCGCCGAACGAGACCGACGAGCTGGTCAGGCTCACCGCATCGGCATCGATCGTGATTCCGCTCGTGAACTTCACCGCGCGCGTGGAATCGAAGGCGATGGTGTCCCCGGCGAGCTTCACGCCCGCGCCGACCGTCAGTGTCGAGGGAAGCGCGGCACTGCCGTCGAGAAGCGGATCGTAGCTGCGGTTGACCAGCCGCTCGGTGCCGTTGGCCACCCGGAGCAGCGAGCCGATGCCGGTGTTGTCCGCACCGCTCGCCGGCTGACTGCCCTCGGAGTAGCCGACGGTGTACGCTGCGGCGTTCTGGTCCGCGAGCTTGCCGGTCGCGACCAGCGACGCGCCTCCAGCAACCGTCAGGTTCGAATTTTCGCCGCCAACCGCAAGGATCAGTTCCGGCAGCGCGAGCGAGACATCGCCGCCAACCGTAAGGTCATGCGCCACGACGCCGATGGTCGTCGTCCCGTTCGCATTCTCGCGACGCACGCCGCCGATGAGCAGGCTTTCAGCATCGAGGTTCGACAGCGTGGCCGCCGAAAGGGTGAGCACGCCGGTATCGCCCGAGCCCGCAGCGGCATCGCGAATGGCAATGGCATTGGCCGCAATGTCGAACTGCGCGCCGCGGCCACCTTCGGCGGCGTCGACCTCGAACGTCCCGTTGACGGTGAAGGACGCGCCGGGCGTGATGACGAAGCGGGCAGCGTCGAGCGGCGAGCGCGGCGATGCGAGGCCCTGCTTGTCGGCCAGCTTGTCGAACGTGGTCGTGCCGGAGGTTACCGTGATCTTGGCATAATCGAGGAACGTGTCCGAACTCTGCACGGTGAACGAGCGGCGGGCGGATTCGCGCAGGCCCGTGCCCGCGGTCGCATAGCTGCCGCCGACGACCGTGCTGCCATCGCGCAAGGTGGCCGAGGCACCGGCATAAGGCGCCGCGGCGCTGGTGTTCTCGACCAGGCGGAGCGCGCCCGGGAGCAAAGCGTAATGCGCGGGAAGGAGCAGGTATTCGCCTGCCTCGACCCCGGGCGCGGCATCGAGCCACACCGTCCGCCCGGCATTGAGGCCATAGAGATCGCCACCACCGGCGCCGTAATCCTGCGCGTAGAGCGGATCGTAATCCGCGATCTCGCCCGCCTTGCTGACGGGCAGGATCGCATAGACCTGGCGGCCGTCGGCATACTGGAAGCCGTCGTTGGACGAGAAGGTATCGCTGTTGAACCGGGACAGCACGTCGCGCGAACCGCCGGTTCCCGAGACGAACTCGTAGGCGAAGATGTCGCCGCCGCCCTGGCCGTCGATCTTGGCGCCCGACTGCACGTCGATGGTCTTGCCCGCGAGCAGCAACTCGCCAGTGGGCGCAGCCGTCAGCGCGGTCGTGGTGCTGGGGGTGAAATAGTATTCGGTAAGGTCGGTGGTCTGGCCGTAGGGAACCTTGAGCCCTGCACCGCTCACCGACGTTACGCTGCCCTTGCCGAACACGACGTTCTCGGTCGCCGGAGCGAGGATAAGCGTGCCGGGGATGATCTGGCCGTTGCTCGAGCCGATCTCGAGCAGGCCCAGCGGCGCGCGCAGCACGCCATCCTGGTGGATGTTGGCGCCCAGGACCCGGACCCAGCTGCCGGCCGAAAGCGGCGAATCCGGCACCGCGCCCCCATTCGATGCGAACGAGACGGTCCCGCCCTTCCCGAGCGATGCGACGAGGTAGGGAAGCGCTGCCGAATTGGAGGTCCCGTTGCGGCGATCCTCGATCAGCTGCTGGAGATTGCCGGTGCCCGTCGTCGCGTAGATCTGGCGCGCGGTGAACGACAGGTCGCCGTTCGAGACGACCGCGCCGGTAAGGCCGATCTGCCGCGCGGTGTTGGCGATTGCAGGCGCGACGCCGGTCAGCCGGATGTCGCCCACCGCCTTGAGGTTCACCGTTCCGGCCGGCGAAGCGCCGTCGGCCGCCGTCCCCGGCACGACGAAGCGAATGGCGCCGACAAGGTCGATATTGTTCGCGGCGAAAGTGATCGAGCCGCTCTGCGCCGTGGTCGAAAGCGAGTTGGGAACCGTCTGCGCCCGGCTGGAAAGCCGGATGTAGGGGGCCTCGATCCGTGCATCGCCATTCGACTGGAGCACGACGCCGGACTGGAAATCGCGCTCCTGCGGAGAGGCGCTCGGCGCATCCGCCGAGGAGAGGATCAGCGCCTTGCCGAGCTTCAGCGTGACCCCGCCGGTGAGCCCCAGCGTCCGCCGGGCGACGAGCGTATCGAAGCCGGACTGCGCGATCTGGTCGGCGGCAAGGACGTTGAGCGTCGACGCGCCATCGCCGTAGCTTTGCACCAGCGTCGGCGTCAGCCATTCGAGCACGCCACCTTCGGCGGCGCTGGCTCCGCCGTCGGCGTCGATGGTCGCGCCTGCGATCGAGCCTCCGGCGAGGACCGACAGCGTGCCGCCATTGCTCCACTGGGGCGTGAGCGCATAGCTCGACGGTCCGGTCTGAACGTCGAGGTCCGCCGCGGCGCCGCTGATGTCGATGGTCGCTCCGGCGTCGGCCTGGAGACGGAGACCGAGCCGGGCTTGCGCATAGTCGAGCGCAGCGCCCGCCTTGATCACCTGCGTGCGGCCGGCGCCATAGGCGGGCGAGGAAAACAGCTTCGAACTGCTGTCGAGGTACGACGCGCTGGTCTTGATCGAACCGCCGCCATAGAGCGTGCCCGTCACCAGCCGGCGTCCGCCGGCCAGAACCGCGGACCGCGGATTGAGCACGACCCCGCCGGACAGGTCCGTGGTGCTCTGCGCGCCGAAGCGCAGGCCCGTCGCTGCGTCTAGCTTGCCGAGGAAGTAGACGGTCTTGTCCCGGCCCGCCAACGAGAACAGCTGGTTGTTGGTCAGCGACGGATCGGCGACCGATCGCGCATTGCCACGGTACTGCACGTGCCCGTCGACGATCGAGGACTGGCCGAGGACCGCATCCAGCCCGGTTCCGCCGTTCGCCGGATCCTGCACGCCGATGGCGTTCGAGTAGAGCACCTCCGGCACGACGCTGCGCTGGAGGATGGACCCGCCCAGCAGGCGAATGTCACCGTCGTTGAACAGCTTGGCGACGGTCAGCGACGCGCCCCCGACTTCGGCAATCGAGCCGTCGGCACGCGCGCTGCCGGCAATGATCCGGCCGCCCTGCTCCACGTCGAGTTCGGTCAGCCCGCCCAGCGTCAGGCTGGCTGCGCGCTGGTCCCATGCTTCCTGCGGCACCGCCGCGCTCACGACCGCAGTGACATCGGCGCCGGTGGCGAGACCGGCAAGCTTCGCCGCCTGCGCCGGATCGAGCACGCTCGGCATCAGGGCCTGCGTCAGGTTCAGCGTTTCGCCATCGTGGATGGTGAAGGTGGTCGTGTCGAGGAACGCCGAAACGCCCTTCACGCCGTTGTCGAACAGATCCGTGAAGTTTCGGCTCTTCCATGCCGTGAGGTCGAGCGCGCCGAAGCCGGTCTTCTGCAGGAAGTCGAGACCGAGCCATGCGCTATCGGTGGTCTTGGCACCGCCCAGCGCGATGTCCGGCGCAACGAGGGTGAACTTGCCACCGCCACCGAAGCTGAACCCCTTGAAGTTCGAAGCGTCGAAACGGATGACCGAGCGCTGCACCGACGGCGCGAGCGCAGAACGCACGGTCTTGCCGACCTCGCCGTTGTCGTAGGGCTTGAAGGTGACGGACTGGTTTTCGCCACCGATCGAAAGATCCGACGAGCTCGTCGCGTCGAGAAACGGATCGGTTCGCGACAAGGAGGCGTAGACCGTCTCGTTGAGCAACGTGACGTTGCCCCCCTTCGCGTCGAGCGACAGCGCTCCGCTGGCATTCACGTAGCCGCCCGACGAAACGTTGAGCAGAGCGCCCTTGTTGATCAGCAGGTCGCCGGTGAGGTCGGCCGCATCGGTCGCGGAAGCAAAGCTCGAGCCGAGCGCCACCAGCACCTTCGGCGCGACCGCCAGCGTGATCGAACCGCCATCGACATAGGCATTGCCGACCGGCAGGCCACCGGCTGCCAGAAGATCGTTGCTCCACAGGCCAGAGACGTCGAGCGTCCCGTCGACCACGACGTCGAACGCATCGGGCAGCGCTTCGCCGATGGCGTAGGTGTCCTTGATATCGTCCGCAGCCGAGAACGCCGAACCCAGCGACGCGATCGACGACTGGAGGACGATGCCGCCAAGCTCGTAGGTCCGGGCCGAGATCGTGCCGCCGTGCGCGGTGACGTCGCCCCCGAGGGTGATCGTGCGGCCTGCATCGATGGTGAGCGCCCCGCCATTGGCGAGCACGAGGTTCGAGCCCGATGCGAGCGTGACCTTGCCGCTGGTCTGGAGCGTCAGCGCCGAAAGACCGGCGGCGGACAGCTGCTTGTCGCTGAGCACGAAGCTGCCGGGATCGACCGCCAGCGGACTTGCGCCCTCGGCCCGGACCATGATGTCGCCGCCAAGACCGATGCCGCTGGCGCCGCTGAACGACCCGACCCGCAGGAATCCGCCCGAAGGCAGTTCGCGCGCGGTGCCCTGAAGCTTGCGCGGATCGCGGGCGATCGTCGACGTAGCCGAACCGAGCGCGCTGCCCGAAAGCTGCTGCGCCCCGGCGAAGGCATCGCCGTGGAGAGTGGCGTCGATGGTGCCGGTCGATGCGCGAACGACCATGCCGCCGGCATCGTGCCCTTCGTCATAGGCCGCCTCGAAGCGCGAACCGTTGAGCGCGCGGTTCGAGAAGGTCTCCGTCTTCCCGACCCGCGACTGGGTCACGTCATAGCTGTCGGCAATGCCGACGTAGTCGCCGTTCGGATCGGCCTCGGAAATGGGAACGAGCGTTCCGTCGGCCCGGATCAGGCGGCTCTCGCGCACCCAACCGGCATCGTAACGGACCCAGCCGCCCGAGAAATCGACCGTTGCGCCCTTCGCGATATCGACCTTGGGCGCAGTCGAGGGGTCGACGGCGCCATCCACGATCTTGACCGCGAAGGTCACCGTGCCGCCCTTCGACATCAGCTCGGCAGCGGTGACCCCGATCTGGCTGACAGCGGAGCCGGCTTCGATCAGCGGCGAACCGATCCACTTCACGCCGTCGGCGCGCACCCCGCTCTTGCGCGGGTCGAGATAGACCGTCTTGCCGTTCAGCGTGAACGATCCGTCGGTCTTTACGTCGCGGTAATTGGGCGTGTCGCGCAGTTCGTTCCCCTTCAGCGGAGAGATCTGAACCGTGTTGCGCGAAGAGGAGACCGCGACGTCCTTGACACCGGAGACATCGATGATCGCACCGGCGGCCACCGTGATGTCGCCGTCGAGCGCGGCGTGGCCCTGGCCGAGGTAGACCTGCGGATCCCAGGCCTGCGACGCGCGGCCGCCGATCGAGACGTTGGCCGATGGCGCCAGCAGCAGCGAGTTGGCGCCGAAATCGACCTGCGCCGGGCCGAGCAGGCCCGCCTGGACGCCGACGACGGTCGGCGACACGTACATTCCGCCGATGTCGATCCGCGACGTCTTGAAATTGGGAGGGCTGCCCGCCGTCCCTTGCGGGAGCGTTTCGCCGTTGTCGTCCTCGAGGATCGCGATCCCGCCCGCGTGCGCGGGATCCTCCCCTGCCGCGATCACCACATGGCCCGCGGTCAGCGAAATCGCGCCATTGCGCGAAACGCTGGTCGTCGACGTCAGCAGGCCGCTGTTGGTAACGGTGCCGGTCAGGTCCGCGCCGAGCGAGATATAGCCGCGCTTGACCTCGATCAGACCGGAGTTGACGGCGATCCCGCCGGTCTCGGTCGTCGAACGCAGCAGCAGGCCGCGAATGTCGGGATCGACGCCGTTCGCGTCGCCGGTCGAGATCGTGTAGCTGATCGCGCGGCCTGCCTGAAGGCTGACCTGCCCCTCGGGCGCCGTGATCGTGCCGTCGTTCGAAACGTTGGGCGCCGTCAGGATGACGAAGCCGCCGCCCGAGGCGTTGATGCTCGCCCCGCGGTCGACAACGACATTGCCCTCGACCTGGGTCGAAAACGCGGCCGACGGGTTGCTCAGCGAATAGGTCCCGGTCCCGGCCAGCGCCGAGGTGATCATCGTCGCGAACTTGTTGGTCGTCGCGGCGGGGCCGAGCAGGCCGTTCTCGAGATAGGCGGCGTTGCGCTCCTTGATCGTCAGGCCGCGGAAGCTGTTGCCGGGATCGGCGGCGTCAGGCGCGTCCTTGGCGTAGTTGCCGATCTCGAGGCTGCTCGCCAGCAGGGAGTGGGTGTTGACCTGTGCCCCCTCGCCGAAGATCACCCCGGCGCGGTTCAGGATCAGCACCGTGCCATCGGCCTTGATCTGGCCGAGGATCGTGGTCGGAGAAGCCTTGGGATCGACCACCCGGTTGAGGACCACCCAGCTGGTCTGGGCCTTGCCGCCGACGGTCTGGTCGAAATGCAGCGTCGTGTCCGCGCCGACGTTGAAGCTGTTCCACGACAGCAGGGCACGGGAGTCGGTCTGCTTGATCGTGACCGTGTACTTGCCGCCGTCCACGCTTTGCGTCGGCAGGTCCGCGCCCTGCCAGGTGGCAAGACCGGTGCTGTCGTCGGCCGCGAGAACCGGCTTGGTCACCGCCGGATCGAGGCCGTGCGTTGACAGGCCATCGGTCGGCTTGACCCGGACGGCCGCCAGCGCGGCGCTCCGCGCTGCGGTGACCATGGTCTTCATCGACTGGACCGTGGCGCGGTTGGCGGCCTGCGCCGCCAGGGCATCCTGCATGCGCTGGCCGCGCAGCGGAACCGCGGTGCTCGTCGGGGTCGTCGTCACCACCGGCGCTGCGCCCACGGCGCCGCGCAGACGCGCCATCTGCGCGTCGGCCGGCGCCACGGTGACGAAGAGCCCGAGCACGCCTGCGCTGGCGCTGGCGAGAAGCCGGTAGCGACGGCGCGCCGTGTGACCCTGACGAACGAGCATGACGTGGTCCCTGATGAACAAGCGTAAGGTCAGAAGCGCGCGCGCAGGTCGATCTGCAGCACGTCGATCGCCAGCTTCTCGCCGGCGATCTCGTTGGAGCTCAGCCAGCGCGCACCGATGGCGAGTCCATCGCGCAGCCCGTATTCGCCGCCGAGGATGTAGCCCTTGGCGTTGGTCCCGCCGAGGTGGAAATCGCTGTCGGTGAAGGCATCGAGCACGGCGTCGCTTTCGACATAGCGATACTCGGCGAAGGCCGACCACGAGCCCTGCTTGTCGACCTGGTCGTGCCCGATCCGCGCGTTGACCAGCCACGCCGTATCGCCGCCGATGAAGCTGGTCGGGTTCGTCTTGGTGCAGACGTGACGGTTGGCGTTGCCGTCGTTGCCGTAGTTGTTGAACGGCTCGACAAGGAACGCCTTGTCGCTGTCGTAGAGACCCGAACAGATGTCCTTCTTCTTGAAGCCCAGGTTCTTGATGTAGTTGCCCGACAGACGCGCGCCGACCTCGTCCGAAATCTTGACCCGCGTGGAAAGATTGAGGTCGAGGATGTCGTAGTCGAACTTCAGGCCGAACAGCTGCGGATAGACTCCGGTCGAGTTCGCAACGAGATTGCGGATCGTGAAGACCGTGTTGCCCTTGCGCAGGCTGGTCGGGGTCAACCCGTCGGTCGAGCAGAAGTTGCCCGTGTCGAGGTTGCAAGGCTCGGACAGCCGCCCCTGCACGTTCTTGAAGCTGTGGAAGCCGGCGCTCGCCCGGACCGAGATGTCGTCGGTCACGTCGCCCCGGTAGGCGAGCTCACCGGCGAACAGCCACTTGCTGGGATAGTTGAGCTTGGTGGTCGAGTTGGCCGGATAGTTCGACGCGCCATTGTCGATCGGGAACGCGCCGCCCGTGAGGCTCACGCTGGAGCCTTCGCCGGTCACGCCATCATAGGCAACGCGCGCGGCAACGCCGTCGAAGCGCAAGTCGTTGTCGTAGAGGATGTCGGTCGAGCTGAACGGGTTGTCGAAGCGCCCGAAGGTCAGGCGCGCCCAGCGCGTCGGCTCGATGCGCAGGAAGGCGGTGTCCAGCCACACGTCGCGCTTGGCGAAGCCGCCGGCCAGGCTGACGTTTTCCGAGATCGGGCTGTTGTCGTCGCCGGTGCCGAGTTGCGCGCCGACCGTCACGCCTTCGAGTACGTTCGCCTCGATCCCGAGACGTGCGCGCAAGCGCAGCCGGTTGACCCGATCCTTGCGCGAATTGAGGAAGTCGTAGCTTGAGAGCTGCGCCAGATCGACCGGGCCATTGCCGTTGAGGCGGCCGATGTCGATGATCTGGTCGGAGTTCAGCTTCGAGTAGAGGTCCGATTGCGAGCGGACGCGCACGTCACCGAACAGGCGAACCTTGCGCGTCCATTCCGGCGCGGCCTGGCCCTTCGTCACCCAGCCTTCGGTCGCGGCCTGCGCCATGATTTCCTGGCGGATCTCGTCGCGGATCTGGGCACGGACCGTCTCGGGCACATGCGCGACGCGAACGGCGCCGGCAGGCGGCGGCGGCGGAGGCGGCGGGATCAGCGCGGCGCGGGCGGCGACGGCTTCGCTCTGCGCCTGGGCAAGAAGCGCATCCCCGTCGGCCTGGGTCAACGTGCCCTTGGCGACGAGCAGTCGAATGAGGTTCGTCATCGCATCAGGCGACGGCGCGGCCGCGGCGGCGGGCTGCGCGGCGCTGGCGGCGGCATCGGTCTGCGCGATCGCCGGCACGGCGGCAAACAGACCGGCAATGGAAAGCGCCAGGGCGGTGGAACGGTGAAGCGTGCTACGCATCGGAATACTCCGGTTTGTCATGGCGCCCCTCGGGGCACGGGCAGCGGGGTCAGAAGCCACGGCTGCCCCTCACGGTGATCTTTTGGGGAAAACGGAGCGCGGCAGGCGGCGCATCGAGCCCCCGCACGCTTTCGAGAATGGCGAGGAGGACCTGGTCACGTTTGGAATTGCCGCTCGAACGCAGCAGTTCGGCCTTGGTGACCTGCCCTGCCCCGTTGATCCAGACCGAGAAATCGGCGGTGAATATCTGGCGGTTGACCTTGTCGTTGTCCTGGATGCGGTCCTGCAACGCACCCGAGAGATAGCGGGTGTAGAAGCCGGTCGCGATCGGGGCGCCGCCGCCACCGCAGGTGGGGCCGACGCAGGTTCCCGTCCCGCCGACCGAACCCATGCCGCCGCCCTTGCCCGAACTCATGCCGAACGCGTCGGTGCCGGCTTGTGCGGGCCCGTCGATCTTCATCGGCGCAGGCTGATCGGGCGCCGGTGCAGGCTCGGGAGCGGGCGCCGGGTTGGGATCGGGCTGCTTGTCCGGCGGAGGCTGGTCCGGCGGCGGCGGAGGTGGCGGCGGCGGGGGCGGCGGCGGCAACATCTCCGCCTTGATCGCCGGCGGCTCGTTGTCGACCTTTACGGTCCCGGTCGCCGTGATCTGGCCGTAGAGCCACCACGCCGCGAGCGCGAGGAGCACCACCGCGACCACCGGCAGCAGCCGGTTGAGCACCGGCGGCTTGGCATCGGGATCGAAGCCGTCACCCGAAGCCGGAGGCGGCGCTGATGAGGAGGCGGAAGCCACGACAGGTCCGTCAGGCGCCGGGCTTGCCGGTGACGAGGCCGACCTTGGAAAGGTCGAGCCGACGGCAAAGGTCGAGCACTTCCATCACCTTGCCGTATTGCGTCGTGGTATCGCCCTTGAGCACGATCGGCACGTCCGGATTCGACGCCTTGGCATTGCGCAGGCGCGTTTCGAGATCGGGCAGCGTGACCGGGAAGGCGTCCATGAACACCTGGCCCTGATCGTTCACGGTCAGGGCTATGGTCTTGGGCTGGACGAGGCTCTTGGCCGAACTGGCCTTGGGCAGATCGACCTTGATGCCCTGCACCGAGGCCGTCGCCATCAGGATGAAGATCACCAGCAGCACGTACGCGAGGTCGAGCATCGGGGTAATGTTGATGTCGTCGTAGGCCTTGCGGCCGCCACCTACCTGCATGTCCCGCGCTCCTTATTCGGCAGCCTGCCGCAGCTCGGCGGCATCGGCCTGCATTTCGGCGAGGCGGGTGATCAGGCGGTCGATGAAGACGCGCATCTGGTCGGCGAGCGCGCTGATCCGGCCGTTGAGGTAGTTGTAGCCGAACAGCGACGGAATGGCGCAGGCAAGGCCGGCGATCGTGGCGAGCAGCGCGGCGGCGATACCCGGCGCAATCGCGTTCACGTTCACGTCGCCCGCCATCGCCACGCCGCCGAACACGGTCATCACGCCGATCACCGTGCCGAGCAGGCCGATGAACGGACCGCCCGAGATCGCGATGGTCAGGATCACCATCATCTTGTCGAGCTTCTGGTTCTCTTCGACGAACTGCGCGTCGACCGCCGCGCGCATCGCCTCGACGGCTTCGCCCGACAGCGGGCGGGTGCCGAGCGCCTTGCGGCGGACGTCGAGTTCCTCGATGCCGATGTTGTAGAGGCGCGCGATCGGCGAGGACTTGGCGATGTAGCCGGCTTCCTGGGGCGTGACCCCGGCGACGTCCGCGACGGGCACGAGGTTCTCGTGCATTTCGCCGAAGCGCTTGAAGAACTGCTTGTTCGCCTTCTCGGCCGCGTTCAGGTAGCGGACCTTGGCCACCATCAGCCAGATCGCGAGGCCGAGCAGGATCATGCACAGCGCGATGATCACGGCGTCGACCGGCTCCAGCTTGCTGACGATGAAGCCGATGACGTTGGCGCTGCCGCCGGCCTTCTCGGCGCTTTCCGACACGGCGACCATCTTGTTCGACGGCCCTTCGGAATTGGCCATCGCCATCATCATCGTGGCCGGGCGGGCGGTCTTCGACAGCCGCACTTCGTCGAGGGCGCCGACGAAGTTGCCGCCCAGCGTGATCGGACCGTCGATGGCCGGCAGCGCAGCCGAGGCAGCGCCGGCTTCCACGCCGTTGACGTAGATCTTCACGGTCTGGCCGTCGGCAACGACGCCGAGGTGGGTCCAGTCGTTCTGCTTGACCGGCGCGCTCGCCGCGGCGCGCGCGCCGCCGAGCGCCACGAACGGCATGCCGTTCGAAATGCCGATGACCAGCGGCCCGCGGGCAAGGATCTGCTGCTCGCCCGAAAGCTGCTCGGCCTTGATCCAGGCGGTGAAGCTGAACGGCGCGCCGGCGGTCATCGCCAGCGACGGATTGGGCTCGATCGTCACGCCGCCCTGGCCGACGAAGTGCGCGCCGTGGCCGATGATCGCGCTGTCCTCGACGCCGGCGGGCGCGTTGGTTGCGTTGTTGCCGTTGGCGGTCGAATCCTTGCTCGCCTCGCCGGGCTTCTCGCCGAAGTGATAGACCGCCGTGTAGTCGGGATCGAAGCTGCCCTTGGCGTCTTCGCCGACCGGCGCGTTCTGGTTGCCGAAGTAGAGCCAGATCTGCTTCTTCTCGCCACCGTTGAGGACGGGCACCGAAACCCAGACCGTGGCGACGCCCGACTTGGGGTCGAAGCTCTCGATGTGATAGGCCATCGGCGTCTTGTCGTCGGTATCGACGAAGCGCAGGTCGGCGCCGTTCTCGAGCGAGTCGGTGAAGGTGAAGTTGCCGTTGTGCAGGCGGATCAGCACCAGCGAGCGCCCGATCGGGCCGCTGACGTTGGCGCCGGTCGTCGTGGTGTCGACCGTCACCGCCTTGCGGTAGGTCCAGTCCTTGTTCCACCAGGCCGAGGCTGGCGTCGCGATCCCTGCGAGCACCAGGCACAGCAAGGCAACGAGGTTCTTGAGAACCCGGCGTTCGCGCCCGAAGTTTGTCTTGGCCATCAGAATTCGCCCCTGGCTGAGAATGTGACCCGCGCGTCCCCACGGCGGGAGTCCGATCGACTGATGAGCGGGACGCCAACGGTGACGCCGCCCGAGAGATGTTTGAACAAGCGGAAGCGGATGCCCCCGCCGACGCCGGCGAGCCGGAATGTCGACTCCTGGTCCGACAGCGGGTCGATCAGGCTGACAATGCCGCTGTCGAGGAAAACGAAGGGCCGCAGTTCGCCGACAAAATCGGGCAACGATGTCGCGAGCGAGGGACCGTCGAGTTGCAGCGACGCGGCGATGCCGCGATCGCCGACCGATTCCGACTGGAAGTAGCCCCGCACCGTGGTCTCGCCACCGATCGCGAACTGCTCGTTCGAGACGAGGTGGCTATCGGCATACTGACCGGCCAGCTTGACGATCAGGCTGGTGTCGTCGGCGATCAACTGCGTCCCGGTGAAATCCACGTTCAGGTGCGCGAAGTTCTCGAACGCGTTGTAGTCCTTGAGCGTGAACTGGTCCTCGGGAATGCACTTGCCGTCCTTGTCCTGGAAGGCGCAGGGCTCCAGCCGCTTGACGACACGCAGGCCGAAGGTTCCGTTGACGTTGACGTCGATCTGCGACTTGTCGCCGACGTAGGACCACGAATAGCCGAGAACCGCGGGAATGTAGCGGATCGGCGACTGGCTCGCGACCTTGCCCGCGATGAGGATGTCCTGCTTGAAATCCTTGTAGTCGAACCCGACCGAAAACGACTGGTCGGTGCGCTCGCCCGAGATCCGATAGATCGCGCGGGCGCCGACCTGCCAGCCGTTGCCGAGAACCTGGGTCCCGCCGAGCGCGGCGATGTTGCTGTTCGACTTGTAGCCGAACACCACCACCGACCAAGGCGAACCGAGGATCGGCGCGTTGTAGGAGCCGGAAAAGACCTCGGTCTGCGACCGGTCCTGCGGCGTCACGATGTACGAGCCGGAAACGGTGTGCCCGGCACCCCAGAGGTTGGTGTAACGCAGCGAGGCCGCCAACCTGAGCGGGCGGGTGTTCGGACTGTTGTCGTTGCCCAGTTCGAGGCTCCCGTGCAGCGGGAGCTGGTCCTTGACCTTCAGTTCGACATCGATCGCACCATCGGTCTTGCTCGGGCGGAAGCTCGGCTGGACCTGCCGATCGGGAATCCGGTTCGCCTGCACCAACTGGGTCTGCAGGTCCTTGAGGTTCAACGGCTTGCCCGGCTGCACCGCGGGAAGCTGCTCGCGCAGCGCCTCGACCGAATGATGCTTCGCGCCAGCGACCCGGACTTCGCCCACCGGCGCTTCGGCCACGCGGATCTGCACGATGCCGGCGCGCTGGTAGGCTTCGTCCTGCGCCGGGATATCCACGACGACGGCTTCAAACCCCTTCGCGGCGTACGCATCCTGCAGCGCCTTGCGCGCCGCCTCGATGTCCGCCGCCGTGCGGCCTTCTCCGGTGAACCGATAGACAATGTCCTCGATCTCGGTCGGGCTGAGCACGGTCGCCCCCACCACCTCGATCGAATCCACGTTGAAGCTGCCGCCGGCCTGCTCCTGGGCAAGAGCGCGCGAGCAGGGCGTCAGCGAAGCAGCCGCCGCTGCAACGCCGAGAACCAGAAGGCCATTACCCGGCTTGATATTAACTTTGGTGAACATCGCCCCGCCACATGGAAGAAATGCCTTATGATTCCTCCCCGGCGGCATTGGTCGTTCAATGTGAAATTTTTGAGACGAGTTTGCTTTGCCATGCCCCACCAGCCTCGCCGCAACGCACAAAACAGGGTCGCAAGCTTTTGGAATCGGGAGAAATACAATTAATTTCCTGCACATCGTCGCAGCGAGGCGCGACGCGAATTAGAAATCAATTTGTCACATCCTGCGCATAAACGGGCGCCGGAGGGGCCGCATGACGGCATCCCGCTCGCTGTCTTGGGTCCACGGACGAAATGCCACCGCTTGCCGATCACGCCGATGCCGCCAAGGCATCACCCGCGCCTGCAAGCTCCGGGCTGGCGGACGTGCTGCGGCGCGAGGCCTCGCTGTCGGACGAGGCGCTGTCGCGCGCCATCCTGGTCGAGACCGAAACCGGAGAGACGCTCGACAAGGTCGCAACGCGGCTGGGCCTGGTCTCGGAAGATGCACTGGCGCAGGCCCTCGGGCGCGCGACCGGCCTCCCCCTGATCGATGCCGTGCACTTCCCCGATGCCGCGCCGGCGATTGCCGACGTCTCGACCGCGTTCCTGCGCGACCGCAGGATCGTGCCCCTGTCGTTCGACGGCAGCTACCTGCGCGTGGCGATGGCCAACCCGCTCGACGACGAGGCGGTGGCGGGGATCGGGTTTGCCGCCGGCTGTCCGGTCCTGCGCACGATCGCGCGCGGGGGAGACATCGATGCCGCGATCGACCGGCTCTACCGCACCGAAACCGAAGAGGGTGTCGAGGACGAGGTCGACGAAGCCGATCTCGAACACCTCAAGGACCTGGTCAGCGACGCCCCGGTCATTCGCGCGGTCAACCGGCTTATCGCCGATGCGGTCGACGCCAAGGCGTCGGACATCCATCTCGAGCCGACCGACGATCGCCTCGCGGTCCGCTTCCGCATCGACGGCGTCCTGCGCGAGATGAGCCCGAAGCCCGCCGCGATGCGCGCCCCGATCGTCAGCCGCATCAAGGTCATGGCGAACCTCAATATCGCCGAACGCCGTCTGCCGCAGGATGGCCGCCTGCGCCTGACCGTGCGCGGGCACGAGATCGACTTGCGCGTCGCGACCGCGCCCTCGATCCATGGCGAGAGCGTCGTCATGCGCATTCTCGACAAGTCGAACCTCGCGCTGGATCCCAAGACATTGGGCTTCGACGCTGATCTTGAAGCACAATTCCTCGATGCGCTGTCGCAGCCGCACGGCATCATGCTGGTCACCGGTCCTACCGGATCGGGCAAGACGACCACGCTCTATGCAGCGCTCGCCCATCTCAACTCGCACGAGCGCAAGCTGACCACGATCGAGGACCCGATCGAATACCGGCTGCCCGGCGTCGTGCAGAGCCAGGTCAACCCGACCATCGGCTACACCTTTTCCTCGGCGCTGCGCTCGTTCCTCCGCCAGGACCCCGACGTGATGATGGTCGGCGAGATCCGCGACACCGAAACCGCGCAGATCGCGGTCCAGGCGGCGCTGACCGGGCACATGATCCTTTCCACGCTGCACACCAACACGGCCGCGGGCGCGGTCACGCGCCTGCTCGACATGGGCGTCGAACCCTTCCTGCTCTCGAGCGTGCTGACCGGCGTGCTCGCCCAGCGCCTCGTGCGCCGGCTGTGCCCGCACTGCCGCGAGCCGTTCAAGGCGGACAAGTCGGTGCTTGCGCGTCTCGGCGTCGCCAAGGGCGATGGCGAGGATGGCTGGCGCACGTTCTACCGCCCCGTCGGCTGCCCGGAGTGTCGCAACAGCGGCTATTCGGGCCGGATGGCGGTGTTCGAGTTCATCCGCATCGACGCCGATCTGTCGCAGCTCATCCTCCATCGCGCCGACACGCGCAAGATCGCGCAGGCGGCCGCGAAGGCCGGCTTCGGCACGTTGCGCAGCGATGGCGTCGACAAGGCGCGCCGCGGCCTGACCACGCTCGAGGAAGTCTTGCGCGTTTCGAGCGAGGACTGAGGCGCGTGACGACGTTTCGCTACCGCGCGCTCGACCGGTCCGGCGCGCAAGTCGCCGGCCAGATCGAGGCAGCCCTGCGCGACGCCGCGGTCGCCGCGCTGCGCAAAAGCGGGATGAAGCCGATCGAAGTCGTCGAGCTCAAGGGCAAGGCGGCTGCGGCCCGGTCGGGCAGGCGCGCCGACGGCAAGGCGCGGCGCCTTGCGACGAACTTCTTCGCCGAACTGGGCGTCCTGCTCCAGGCCGGGCTTCCGCTGGACCGTGCGCTGGCGATTGCGGTCGACAACGTTTCCGACCCCGCGCTGCAGCCGCGGCTCGCCGAAGTGCTGGCCGCGGTTCGCGAAGGCGCGCCGCTGTCGGCGGCGCTCAGCGCGCAAGGGTCGCTGTTTCCGGGCCTTGCGCCCGCGCTCGCCGAGGCGGGCGAGGCGAACGGCCAACTCGGCCAGGCCATGGCGCGCCTTGCCCAGATGCTGGAGCAGGCCGACGAGCAGCGCCGCATGATCGCCTCGGCCATGACGTATCCGATCGCGCTTACCGCGATCGCGCTCGGCGTGATCCTGCTGATGCTGCTGTTCGTCGTGCCGCAGTTCGAGCCGCTGTTCGCGTCCGCTCCGCCCGGCAAGCTGCCGGCGGCGTCGCGCGCAGTGATGGGTCTTAGCCGCTTTGTCCGCGACAACGGCCTCGTCCTCCTCGCCGTCGTGGGCGCCGGATTCTTTGCCATCCGCACCGCGCTCGGCCAGCCCGCGACCCGCGCCACGCTCGACCGGATCGTCCTCGACGTGCCGCAACTGGGCACGCTCGTCCGCAACATCGAATCCGTGCGCTTTGCCCGCACCCTCGGCGCGCTCATCGATGGAGGCGTGCCGCTTCCGGCGGCGCTGGTGCTGGCGCGACGGACGATCGAGAACCGCTTCATGAATGCCGGCGTCGGCGAAGTCGCCGACCTCGTCCGCCAGGGCGGCGGGCTGACGACACCGCTTGCCGAGCGGCGCGTGCTGGGTCCGATGGCGCTCAGCTTCATCCGCACCGGCGAAGAGACATCGCAACTCGGACCGATGCTCGGCCGCCTCGCCACGGTGCTCGACCGCGACGTCAAGGTGCGTCTCGAACGCGCCATCGCGATCGCGACTCCCGCGATCGTGGTCTCCCTCGGCGTCATGGTCGCGGCTATGGTCGCCTCGATCATGGCGGCAATTCTCGGCTTCAACGATCTGGCAGTGGCACAATGACCGAAGACAACATGAAGAAGGCCAATGGCTTCACCCTGCTCGAACTGCTGGTGGTGCTCGCGATCCTGGGGTTGCTCTATGCGATCGTCGGGCCGCAGGTGATCAAGTACCTGTCGAGCTCGAAGAGCGAGACCGCGCAGGTGCAGGTCAAGAACGTCGACGCGGCAATGAAGCTGCTGCGGCTCGATGCCGGTCGCTACCCGACCACGCAGGAGGGCCTCAATGCGCTGGTCACGCAGCCGCAGGGCATGACCAACTGGCGCGGTCCCTACCTGCCCAACGCCTCGGCGTTGACCGATCCCTGGGGCCAGCCCTACCGCTACGCCAACCCCGGAAAGCACGGCGAGATCGACATCTACACCTACGGCTCGGACAATGCCGAAGGCGGCGATGGCGAGTCCAAGGACCTCGGCAACTGGTAAGCCCCGCCGTGCGCCCGTACTCCTCCATCGGCGGCAAGCGCCACGAACACGGCTTCACGCTGATCGAGGCGCTGGTCGTGCTCGCGATCGTCGCCCTGGTCGCCGGGCTGGCCTACCCCTCGATCGAGCGGGCGCGCGACGCGATCGCCCTGCGCCATGCGCGGGGCCAGGTGGCGGCAGCGGTCTCCGCCGCGCGCGCCGCCGCGCAGCGCCGGGGCGAGCCCAGTGTGCTGGCCGCCACGGACCGCGGCGCGGCCCTCGTCGTGAATGACGACGGCCGCTTTCCGCTCGGCGCCGAAGGACGGATCACCGTTGCGATGCGTCCTGCACAGATCCTGTTCTACCCCGACGGCACTGTCCTTGCCGGCCAGGTCCGCCTCGATGCGCCGCAGGGTCCGACGCTCTACGTGATCGAAGGCGACAACGGCATCGTCCGCGACGCGAGGCCCGGCGATGCCTGACCGCCGCCCAATCGCGTCCCACCGCGCAGGCGCAGGGTTCCTGATGGTCGAGGCCCTGATTGCCCTCGCGATCGTGGCGATCATGGCGGGCGTCGTGTTCGAGACCGTCTGGCAGATGGGCGGTGCGGCGGCGCGGTCGGGCGACCAGCGCGCAGCGCTGCTGCTGGCGCGATCGGTTCTTGCAGCCAGCACCGTCGACAGCCCGGTCGCGCCGATTGCCGCACGCGGGCGCGATGGCGCATTGTCGTGGGCGGTGTCGATCCAGAACTGGAACGGCGAGAACGACGGCGGCCTCACCTTGCGCGAAGTGCGGGTCACGATTACCGACGCGCGATCGGGCGTCGTGCTCGCCCGGCTCGATGGCATGAAGGGCTCGTCGTGACGAGCACCCTGCCCCAAGTCCGGGCTGGCCGGGCTGGCCGGGAGGACCGGCGCGGCTTCACGCTGGTCGAGGCGCTGGTCAGCCTGTTCGTCTTCGGCCTCGTCTCGAGCCTGGTGCTCGCGGTGATCGACCTCGAGACGCGGCTCGATCGCACCGGGACCGAGCGCGATGCCCGCACGTTCGAGATCGTGCAGGCGCAGACGCTGCTGCGCCGGCGGATCGAGCAGACCCATGCGCTCAACGAAGCACAAGGGTTCGGCGACACGCTCGTCTTCTACGGCTCGGCGCGCGAGCTGACCTTCGTTGCCCCGCCGGTGGACTCGCAAGGGCCGCACATGTTGCAGCAGTATCGCATCGCGCTTTCGCCGAGGCGCGTGCTGACGCTCTATTCCGCGCCGACCCTGTCGGGCATCGATCCGCAGATGGGGATCAACGACGGCTGGAAGGACGTGGCGCTGGTCCGTGATGTCGACTGGATCCAGATCGACTATTTCGGCAAGGACCGGATCACCCGCCGCGACATGTGGCAGGTGGGCTGGTCGGGCCGGCGCGACCTGCCCAAGCTCGTGCGGCTGAGGATCGGCTTTCCTGCCGGCGACGGCCGCACCTGGCCGACCATGATGGTCAAGATCCTGTCGGGACAGACCGCCCCCTGCCCGAGCGACCGAAATTGCGGAGCGGATACGTGAACCTGTCCGACCTGCTGCAGTCCGATATGACCACCCTTGCCGGCTATGCGCGGGCAGGCTGGCGCTGGTGGATCGACGAGCTGACGGCGATGCTCCCGCGACAGTGGGTGCGCAGCGAAAGCCTGACCGCCTGGCACCGGGTGGAGCGCGACCGGGTCGTCGTCGCCAGCGATCCATCGGCGGACGTCGTCATCGTGCCCGCCGAAATGTGCCTCGTGCGACACATCGTGCTGCCGCGCATGGCGCTGCGCGATCTTGTCGCGCTGGTCGATCTCGATCTCGACCGGATCATGCCGCTGGAGCGCGACACGATCGTCACCGGAGTTGCCATTGCCGGCCCCGGCCCGCAGCCGGACACGATCGCGGTGCGTGTCGGGGCGATGACCCGCAAGGATGCATCCGAAATCGCAACCGCCCTGCTGGCTGCGGGGATAACCGTAGGCCGTCTCGGCCCGCTGGCTGACGACGAGCAAACGCTTTCGTTCGATCTTGCCCCGGCGATGCGGGCTGCGGGCCTGCTTCCTCCGCGCTCGCAGGCGCGGCGCTTCTGGTGGAGCCTTGTCGCGATCCTCGTGCTCGCGAATGTGGGCATCGCCATCCTGCGCGACCGGCAGCAGGTCGATCACCTGCAGGCACTCGTCGATGCGCAGGACCCCGCCCTGATGGTGGTCCGGCGCATCGAGGACCGGTTGCACGGCAACGCGCAGATGGTCGAAGCGCTCGATGCACGCAGGCGCAAGCATCTACCGCTGCGCGTGCTGGCGGCACTTTATGCATCCGTCCCCGATGCGGCATGGGTCCAGCGCATGGAGTGGGATGGGGAGAAGTTGCGGGTCTCGGGCTTCGCCGGACAGGGAACGAACGTGGTGGCGGCCTTCAAGCAGTCGGGCGCCTTCGTCGCGGTCCGCGCCAACCGCGCCGAGACGATCGCGGTCACCCAGGCGGGCAAGCCCTTCGACCTCAGCGCGCAGTTGCGACAGGGAGGCAATCGATGAGACAGATGTCGACGCGCGAGCGCCGGCTCGTCGCGGTCCTGATCCTCGTCGTCGCGGTGGCGGGCGTGCTGGCGCTGCTGGTCACTCCGATCATCGAAGGCTTTTCGTCCCGCGACCGGCAGAGGCAGATGCTGGCGCAGGTGTTCCACGCCAACGAACGCAGGATTGCCGCGGTCGGCGTGCTCCAGCACGAAGCCGAGGCGCAGCAGACCGAAATGCGGCGGCGCTTCATGGTGGCGCCCGACGCGGACGAAGCCAACGAGATGCTCAGAGCCAGGATCGAGGCGGCGGTGATTGCGACAGGCGGCGACGTCAAGGCCTCGGAAGGCATTCCCGGAGAGACCGATGGCGCCCATGCAGCGGTCGATGCGCGCATGCCGCACGGCCAGCTTCCCCGCCTGCTCGAGCTTGTGAACCAGATGCGCCCCGCGGTTGCGGTCGATGCGATGACGATCATCGCCGACGAAGCGCTCGGAAACGCGAAATCGGATGTCATCGATGTCAGACTTGAAGCTTCAGCTCCTTTCCTTAATCCCTGACCGCGGCAATCGCGCAGGGCTGCCGGCTGCTTGCGCCGCCGTGCTGGCGGTCGCCGCCGGCCTGCAACTCGCGCTCCCGCTGCCGAACGACGTACCGCCCGACAATGGTGCCGGTCGCGCCCCGGACTGGCGGTTGCCCGATATCGCCGATCTTCCCGCGCCGTCGCTCGCCGACCGCGCGTCGCTGTTCAGTCCTACCCGGCTGGTGGGCGCGACGCCATCGGGCGACGAAGCAGGCGCGGCCGTGCCCGAAGGCCCGGTCGGCGGCGCATTCGTGCTCGGCGCGATGCGCACCGGCGGGCGCCGTACGCTGCTGCTGCGGACGCCGGAACGACGCATCGTCCGGATGGCGCCGGGGCAAAGCTGGCAAGGCTGGCGGCTCCTCGCCATCGATCAGGACGCAGCCAGGTTCCGCAAGGACGGCAAGACGATAACCGCAGCATTCGGCGCCAAGGCAGCGGCGCAGGATGGCGACAGCGACAGCAGCGAGAGCGACCAGTGACCAGCAAGCCCCCCATTCTTACCGTCGCCTTCACGCTGGCGCTCCTCATCGCGCAGCAGTCGGCGACGGCCGCTGCTCCTGCCGGCGAAGTGCAGCCTGTCGAGCGGGCAAAGCCGCTTCCCCCGGCGCCTGCGCCGGCCGCGCGGATCGATGGGGTCGAGACCACCATCGTCGGGGGCGAAGCCCCCCCGCCAACCGCGCCGCGCTCGCCCACGCGCCAGCCGCCGAAGGGCAACATCGAATTCAACATTCCGAGCGCCGACGTGCGCACGCTCGCCCGCATTGTCCTCGGCGACACTCTCGGCATCCCTTACTCGGTCAGCGTCGACGGTGACGTGGACGTCGGGCTCTCCACGCCCGGACCGGTCAATCGCACGCAGCTGCTGGAACTGTTCGAGGCCTCGTTGAAGAAGGCCAACCTGGCGATGGTCTGGCAGGGGTCGGGCTATCGCATCATGACTGTTGCCCAGGCGAGCGCGGAGGGAACCTCGTTCCTGCCGGACCGGGGTTTCGGCACCGAGACGATCGTCCTCCAGTTCGCGAACGCGGCCGAACTGCGCAAGCTCATGGACAGCGTGGTGCCCGGTGCGGTCCAGCAGGTCGACGAGGGGCGCAACGCCCTCGTCCTTGCCGGCACCGCGGCCCAGCGCAAGGCGGCGCACGAGATCATCGCCCAGTTCGACGTCAACTGGCTGCGCTCGATGTCCTTCGCGCTCTATGTCCCGCAGCGCACCGACAGCCGGCTGATCGTCCCCGAGCTCGAGCGGCTGATCAATGCGCCCGACGCGCCGACGCGCGGCATGGTCCGCCTGATCGGCATGGACAAGCTCAACGGAGTCATCGCGATCAGCGCCCAGCGCCAGTATCTCGAGGACGTGCGCCGCTGGGTCGAAGTGCTCGATCGCGAGGGGACCAACAACGAGCCCCGGCTCTTCGTCTATCGCGTCCAGAACGGCCGCGCCAAGGACCTGGTCAAGACGCTTAACAGCACCTTCGGCTTTGGTGGGGGCGGCAGCGGCGACAGCGACGGCTCCGACGTCCAGGGCGGTGACGGAGTCAATCGCACGCAATCGCGAGGCGACGGGATCGATGCCCCGGCCCCGGGGCAGAACGTGACCGGACCCCGTCGCCCGGTGGGCCTTGCAGGAAACGACGGCGGTTCGGGCAATCCGAGCCAGCTTCGCGTGCGCGTCTCGTCCGACGACATCAACAATGCCGTGGTCATCTACGGCTCGAACCACGACTACAGCATCGTCGAAGACGCGTTGCGCCGCCTTGATGTCGCGCCGATGCAGGTCATGATCGAGGCTGCCATCACCGAGGTCGGGCTCAACGACGATCTGCGCTACGGTGTTCAGTGGAACTTCCAGGCCGGGGATTCCAACTTCGCCCTGACCAAGAGCACCGACAGCGTCGACCCGACCCGGATCGTTCCCGGTTTCTCGTACTTCTACTCGAACAACAACGACATCTCGGCAACGCTGAACGCGCTCGAATCCCGCACCAACGTCCGCGTCGTCTCGGCGCCGAAGCTGCTCGTGCTCAACAACCAGACCGCCGCGCTCCAGGTCGGCGACCAGGTGCCGGTCCAGACGCAAAGCTCGCAAAGCACGATCGGCTCGAACGCTCCGGTGGTCAATGCGATCGAATACCGCGACACCGGCGTGATCCTCAAGATCACCCCGCGGGTCAACGCGAGCGGGTCGGTGCTGCTCGACGTCGCGCAGGAGGTGAGCGACGTCAACTCGACCAAGACGTCCGACATCGACTCGCCGACGATCTCGACCCGCAAGATCTCCACCACGGTCGCCGTCCAGGACGGCCAGGTGATCGCGCTGGGCGGTCTGTTCCGCAATTCGCAGAGCTTCGACAAGTCCGGGCTGCCGATCCTGTCGCGCATCCCGGTCCTTGGCAGCCTGCTGTTCGGCAGCACGTCGAACACCCAGCGCAGGACCGAACTCATCGTGCTGATCAAGCCGCATGTCCTGCGCTCGCCCGACGACCTGAGCGCGATCACCGAGGAGATGCGGGCCAAGATCAGCACGCTCGAGCCGTTCAAGACCAAGGGCCGCATTCCGTGAGGACGCGCCGCCGCATCGGTCCCGGCGGGCGCGATCGCGGCTATGCCATGGTCGCGGTCGTGGCCGGGATCGGCATCATGGCGGCGATCGCGGCGACCATGATCCAGTCGACCGCGAGCAGGATCGAGACCCTGACGGCCGACACCGAAGCCGCGCGGCTCGGCGCCGCCGCCGACGCCGGGCTGCAGATCGCGCTTTCGGGCCTCACCGGCGAGGGCGTCGGCACCAAGTGGGCCATCGACGGCCGCGTCGAGCACGTGAGCTTCCACGGCGTCCCGCTCGATATCGTCGTCGAGGACGAGCGCGGCAAGGTCATGCTCAACCGCATGGACGGCGAGAACATGGGCTGGCTGCTCGAAGCCTTCGGTGTTCCCGAAACGCAGCGCGCCATTGCCGCCGCATCGTTCGCGGACTGGGTCGACCAGGACGACCAGACGCAGGACAACGGCGTGGAGAGCGAGTACTACAATCCGCGCGGACTCTCGGCGCGCAACGACGGCCCGCGGACCGTCGAGGAGCTCGGCGACGTCCGCGGCTTCACGCCGGCGCTGGTCGAGAGGATCGCGAAAGTCGCCACCGTCGATGGCGGCTCGGCGGCCTTCGACAGCCGGTTCGCCAATCCGATCGCGATCCGGGCAATGGTCGACGGGCGGGACGATTCGCCCGAAATCATCCAGCGCCGCCGCGAACTTGCCGGACAGCGGGTCGCAATCGCGCTCGACGATCCGGATATATGGAAGGATCGCAACGTGATGATCCGCGTGACCGCGCGCGGTTCCGGCGATGCCCGGGCCGAACGCGTCCAGGTCGTCACCCTGACGGGCAAGCGCAGCCACCCCTACATTCCGCTCTGGGGACGCTGAAAGGTCCGGCCGGATCGACGCCGCGCAGCGGCAGCCTGCCCCCCTTTATCGGACCAGCGTGAGCCCCCAGGGCGCGAAAGTTTTCGAGTCGCCCGAAGGCGTGCCCACCTGGCGCGCCGGCGTCGCCGCCGCGTATCGCGCCGCTTCGCCAAGCCCGAGAACGCGAGCGACGAGCTCCTGGTCGGGCTCGTCCTGCGACCAGTCCCGATCCTTGCCCGACACCGGCACGCCCCCTTGCAGCGGGCGGTAGAAGATGTGTGCGCCGAGCTTTGCCACGCGGTCGAGGGTCGGGGCCCAGTAGGGCCGGACGTAGTCGGCGTGGTAATTGAGCGCTCCCGGGACGCGGTGCGGCAACCTACCCGACAAGGCCGCGTCGGCCACCGCGCGCGCGGCGGCAAGGGTCTGGGGAAGCAGCCGGCGACGCAGCGCCCCGTCGCAGGTGAAGGTGAACTGGCACCCGGTCGCGCGCCGCCAGCCCTGGAACACGACGCCGCAGACCGACTTCGGGAAGGCGGGATGCGCAAGCCGGTTGAGCACCACTTCGGCCACCGCCTCGCGCCCGGCCAGCGGCTCGTTGCCGGCCTCGTAGGCAATCGCCAGGGTCAGGCAGCGACGATCGGCTTCGTCTCCGGCCTGTGCCGAATCGGCACTCGGGATCGGAAGATCCTGCGCGCGGACGGCGGACGGCGCCGACAGCAACGGGAGAAACGCAAGCAAGAGCGCGGCAAAGCGCCGATTCCTGTTTCGGGACCCGTCCATGCGGTTGCGCTAGAAGTCGATTGCGACAGTTTCCGGACAGTCCCGTCGCCATTGCGTCACGCAATAGTCATGCAATCCCGCTAGCGCCCGCCGCGACGGGATGACGCTGATGAACGATAGCACGAAACGCATGACCGGCAGGGCCTTGGCGCCGCTGCTTCTTTTCCTCGCGTCGGCCGGCAGTTCGCTCGCCGCGGACGCGCCCGCACGCCTGCCGGACCGGGTGCTGACCTGCCAGCTCGGCCACGCGACCAATCTCGATCCGCTCAAGCAGCAAGATCGCAGCGAGATTACCTTCGACCGGTTCGGCGAGCTTGTCCTGCGCCTGCCCCCGATCGCCACGCGCACCACGCCGCCGCCCGACGCGACCGAGCCGGCCGATCCGGTCGATCCGCGCACGCGCATCGTGGCCGATCCTTCGGGCGTGACCAGCGGAACGCTCGGCCGCTTCGATCGGGTGATCGACCTGTGGCCCGAGCGGGTGGAGTTGACCATGCCGATGGACGGCGGGCTGTCGAAGCTGCTGATCGTCTCGGATGTCGATGCCGCGAAGGAAACCGCGCAGTTGTTCGTTACGACAGCTGCCGACCTCGCGACGTTCGACCTCAAGAACACGTATCTCGGCTCGTGCTCGGTGCGGTTGGCGGACAAGCGGAAGCCAGCCTGATCGTGGTCCACCGTTGTCACGACGGTTCGCCACCAATACGTCATGTAACTGCAATACAATCGCCCAATTGCGCGGATAGGTTCCCGCCGCCGAGATGACTTGGCGCCGGCCAGACAGACGGATCCCCATGACCCTGACAGCATCTCCCGTCGGCACCCCTGCCCGCGATGGCAAGCCTGTACTGCGCGCGCTTCGCTTCGCCATGGCCGGCCTCGCGCTTGTGTCGCTGGCCGGTTGCGGCATTCCCCTGACCGGGCGCAACCGGATCAAGGTGACCGAAGCCCCGCCGCCGCAGCAGAGCCTGCCGAGCGAGGAGATCGTCAAGGCGCTGACCTGCATGCGCGACAGCCATGTGCTCAACAAGATCCGCTTCGGCATTGCGGTGCATTCGGACGGCACCGGAAAGACCTCCTATGGCTACGAGGGCGCCACCGGCTCGTTCCTGCCCCAGGGCACTGCCGCGATCTGGGCTGCCGAATCGGTGATCCGCGCCGGCGGGCTCGCGATGAACTACTACGAGCTCAACACCGAGCGCGCCTTGCGCCAGTTCGGTGGCCCGGGCCTCGAACAATCGCTGGCCCAGGCCCAGCAGAGCCGCGCGCCGAACTTCATCATCTCGACCGCCTTCACCGCGCTCGACTTCATCGGCGGCCCATCGATGGACATTCGCGTCGGCGGGATCGGACCGTACTACGACGTTCGTGGCGCCTCGCTCGAGGTCTCGGCCGAAATGTACCGGCCGGGCGACCGCATGACGATGGCGATCAGTTCGCTCAACCGCCAGATCTACTACCGCTCGGGCGGGCTCGGCATCGCGCGGATCGTCGGCGGCGGCAACGGCACGCTGGTGACCGGCACGCTCGGCTTCAGCGACCAGCAGCGCCTGCAGGAAGCCACCCGCGACGTCGTCGCGCTGTCGGTGGCCGACGTCCTTGCCGCGATGCCGATCGTGCCCGACCAGTGCCGCCGGATGGTCGAGACGCTCAAGGGCTATCACCGCGCGATCAACCAGAAGGAAGTCGAGCAGTACGAAAAGCAGGGTGCGGGCAGCAGGTCGGGCAAGGGCAGCACCCCGGTACCGCAGACGATGGCGACTCCGCAGGCAACCGTGCCTGCCCCTACACAATTGCCCCTTCCCGCGCCCGAAAAGGCTCCGGAAACGCCCGCGCTGCCGCCGCAGGCGCCCAGTGTTAAGCCCTGAGCAAGGACCGCAAGGCGCCGGGACAGACCGGAGCGCAGATCGATAAATACCCTAAATTTCAATATCTTGGTAAATTTCGGGCCGAGAAAGTTTCAGAATTATTAAGCAAATAGAACGCCCGATTCTCCATTGAGTCACCGTTGTTTCAAGGAAGGCGGCCAATGGGCACGTGCTAGTACCTACGGGGCTAGGAACGGGGTTTTTACCAAGAACAATAGGGGTATTAACGTGACCAACATCAACAAGATGAAGTTCGCGCTGCTCGGCGCGACCGCTCTGCTCGCGAGCACCGCCGCCCAGGCGCAGGTCGCCGACACGTGGACGATCGACAACGCCGCCGCGCCGCTTTCGGTGACCTCGCAGAACGGCAGCGCCGACAGCACCGCCAACGTGATCATGAACTCGGCCACCGCCACCGACGGCACCGCTGGCGCGATCATCACCGATGGCCAGAAGAACTCGATCTCGGCCACCGCGCTCGGCGCCAGCGCCGGTGCTTC
The DNA here is from genome assembly GCF_020179475.1 of Novosphingobium huizhouense. GTDB lineage: Bacteria > Pseudomonadota > Alphaproteobacteria > Sphingomonadales > Sphingomonadaceae > Novosphingobium > Novosphingobium huizhouense. The sequence continues at coordinate 607,262 of NZ_JAILXZ010000002.1, forward strand.
GTTCACCGTCACCAGTTCGACCGACAGCAGCCTGACCGCCCAGATCGTCGGCAACGGCGACAACACTCAGGTCAGCGCCAACTCGTTCGGCAACGTCCAGAACTTCGGCGAAATCAGCGACGCCTCGATCGCCAACGGCACCAGCAACAGCATCTCGCGCGTTGCGCTGGGCGCTTCGGGCTCGGTCAACGCCTCGGTCACCGTGCTCGGTGGTGAGCAGGTTTCGAACTACACGATCGGCGGCGTCGACATCAAGGCGCAGAACAACCTGATCCTGAACACCGACGGCGACACCGCGGTTGGCCTGGTCAGCAACTCCACCAACATCAGCACCGCCGACATGGGCGGCAACAGCAACTCGGTCAGCGCCGCCGCCATCGGTTCGTCGGCCAGCCTTGGCGCCTCGACGATGATCCTCGACGGTTCGGAAACCGCCACGTTCAACTTCGGCGTGAACAGCGACGGCCTCGACCCGACCGGCAACGCCGCCGCTGGCCTGACCGTGTTCTCGGGCAACCAGTCGAACGTCATCGTCGCCGGCCCGACCGCCGACTTCAGCGATCTGACCGACCCGACCGCCCTCGCCCCGGCGAGCCTTTCGGCCAACATGATCGACGGCACCAACTCGAACTCGGCCTCTTCGTCGGCCATCGGTTCGTCGGCCGGCGTTTCGTACTCGACCACCGTCTACGGCGGTGACGTCTCGAACGTCGCCAACTTCAACACCGTCGTCGGCGACGACGGCGCCTTCACCAGCAGCGACACCTTCACGATCACGTCGCTGAACGGCGCCGACCTGACCGACCCCACCGGCGCCACCCCGATCACCGTCGACAGCGTTGCCGACGGTCTCATGCCAGCCGTGATCAACAACACCGACATCGCTGCGGCCCAGATCGGCGCCGACGGCGCCAACAACTCGATCAGCGTCGCCGGTATCGGTTCGTCGGCCTCGATGTCGTTCTCGGTCAACGACTACTCGGGCGGTGGCAGCTCGATCGCCAACACGATCAACTCGGCTGCTCCGGCGATCCTGTCGGTCAACTATGCGAACGTGAACGTCGGTTCGACGCTCACCGCTCCGCAGATCGACGGTGGCGTCAGCAACAGCGTTTCGGCTGCTGCGATCGGTGCGTCGGCCTCGCAGGCCTTCTCGCTGTTCACCAAGTAAGACAGCGTTCGGATCGCCCGAAAACGGCATCCGTTGCAAAATGGGAAGGAGGGGCCCTGCGCCCCTCCTTTTCGTTGTTAAGACATTTCTGTATGCTTTTCTTCATGCCCCGCCGGAGACGACCCATGGCTCTCGAACGATTCGTCTGGCCTCGCGCCATCGCCATCGCCACTGCACTGTGGGGCGTCTTGTCCGCGCTTCCGGCCCAGGCGCAGATCGTCGCGGACGACGAAGCGACGCTGACCGCGATCAACAACGGCAACGTCGTGCTCAACGGCAGCATCAACAATCCCGAGATCCTCAGCGGGTCGGGCAACGCCATCAGCCTCGTCTCGCAGGGTGCGATCGTCAGCTACGATCCCCGCCAGGCCCTGGCCGGCGGCGCCGGCGAGAACGGCGGGACGGTGACCGTGTCGATCTCGAACCTCAAGATGAACGCCAGCAATTCCGGCTCGGTCAGCTCGACCGGGACGATCAACGGCGAGCAATCGAGCGCCACCGGCACCGTCACCATCACCGCGACCGGCCTGCAGTCGGGCCTCGCCATCAACACCAAGCCCAAGGGCTGAGCGTCAGTACCAGGAGCCATGCACATGAAGCTTCGCAAGTTCGCGGCTGTCGCCGCTTCGGCCACGCTGCTCGCCAGCGCCTTCGCCAGCCCCGCCATCGCCGGCGAATCCGCCGCCGCATGGGGCACGCTCGGCTACAACGGCGGTTCGGCCCGCGCCCTCGCGTCGGCCCAGCTCCACCAGACCGAAGGCGTCAACGCCCAGCAGGAAACCATCGGCAAGTCGGTCACCACGATGTACCGCTCGATCAGCTCCTGCGGCTACTGCGTGTACAACCAGATCACCGGCGATCAGAACTCGATCAATGGCAACACGATCTCGGGCACGAACACCGGCACCGTGACCGCGACCGGCACTTTCGGCGGCAATTGAGCACGGCCGTTCGCCTGCCCGGTCGACGGGTCCTTCGCCTGAACCGGGCCCTGCACCTCGCCACGGTCGCATCGGCCTGGGTGCTGCTCCCGCCATCCCATGCCGCTGCGCAGGCGGCGACGGCGGCCTCGCCGCTGCTCGACCAGGCGACGAAGCAGGCGCGTCACGACCAGAGCGATGACGCCGCGGGGTGGCCCGAGGAGGCACTGCGCGCGCCCGAACAACCTGCGTCCCCGTCCGCTGCGCGCGTGCCCGCAACCGCCAGCGTCTCGATCGGCGAGGCAGCGCGCGCGGCAAGCGAGGACACCAGCGATACCGGCGTCGGAGCGGCAGAGCCGGTCGCTGCGCCGTCGCTCCGCTCGCCTGCTTCGCCCGCGTCTGCGCCTGCGCCTGCAGCGGCGGGCCCGGCACCGGCAGACCTCGCGCTTTCCGGACAGCCACAGACCGACAGCGCCACGATGCGGCGGATCGCGATGAAGCTGGTCGCCCTCGGCTTTCTTGGCCGCGCCGACGATGCCGACGATCCCGCCGTGCTGTCGGACGCGGTGCGCGCCTATCAGAGCGCCAGCGGAATTGCTCCGACCGGCACGCTCGACCGCGACACGATCGGCCGCCTGGTCAGCTGAGCACGTCGCGCGGGATCACACCCCGGAGAGCACGGCATCGGCCGCCGCGCGTTCCCATTGCACGCGGGGCTGCTCGTCGGTCAGGACATAGCCGATCGACCGTATGGTGCGGATCAGCTCGCTGCCGCCGGCGATCCGCAGCTGTCGCCGCAACCGCGTGATCCGCACGTCGATCGCCCGGATCTCGACCTGGCCCGGCTTTTCCCACACCGCAGCGCGGATCTGCTCGCGCGTGCGCACTTTGCCGACGTGTTCCATGAGGTACTGCAGGATGCGGAACTCGGTCTGGCTCAGCCGCACGTCCTTGCCGTCGCGGGTCACGCGACCGCTGTCGACGTCGAGCGCAAGCCCCGCCGCGCGAACGATGCGCCCGCCGAGCTCGGGCGACGTGCGGCGCAGGATCGCCCGGATGCGCGCCAGAAGCTCGGCGACCGAAAACGGACTGACCATGATGTCGTCGACGCCGGCCTCGTAGGCGACCAGCCGATCCTCCTCGGACACCGGGCCACCGATCACCAGCAGCGGGACATAGCGCGCCGCCTGCGCCGACTTCAGCGCCTGAAGCGCGTTGAGGACCTGGCGATCGGCGCCATCCCAGTTGAGCACAGCCAGATCGATGTCCGCATCGCAGACGCGGCGTTCGAGTTCGGGCAGGTCGCGCGGCGCAACGACCGCGAACCCCTCCACCTCGAGGTTGAACTCCATCATCCGACGTCGCGTGACGTCGGCTTCCTGCAGCAGGACAACCGGCTTCCTGACCATTACAGAACGACGCGCCCCCACGCCCCAAGTACGGCGACCGAAAGGCCGTCGACGTTGTCCGGTTAGGTGCCGCCTATTTCGTTATAATGACGATTAATTCACACATGACACATAAGGAGATGCACGCAGCCGCCACTAACTAACGTTAAGGAAATGCAATAAGAAGCTGTTTTATTTATGTATTATTTTGGGACACCGGCCGAGGCCGGCACCGTCTCTGCCGGATTGCCGCAATCCGGCGCACGATTTGACCTGCACTTACACAATCGGAATCGCTTGCGCCGGGAACATGGCGGCGCCGCGCCCCCGGCGGTGGTTCGCCTGCGCTGCTCGAATCCGGACCTTGCGCAAGGGAAGAGGTCGCAGGCCACGCCCCACGCGGAGCCTTGACAGCGCCGCGCGAATCATGCGCCATCGTGTCCACGAGACCAGCGAGAGAGGCTGCATCGTGACACCGATCCCGTCGAAATGGCTCGGGGCCCTGCTCCTGTTCGTCTTCCTCTGCCTTCCGGCGAGGCTGGCGGCCGCGCCAATGCCCGAAACAGCATCTCCCGAGGTGCTTGTGTTCGATCGCGACGGCCAGATGATGGTCGACGACAGCGCCTGCCGGAAAGGCGACGCGGCGGCTTGCGAATTCATGGCGCAAACGGTCGACGGCCGCTCGGTCGAGGCGCCGGCCGTCGCTCGCCTACTCTATCTCGATGCGTGCCGGCTCGGACGCAACAGCGCATGCTGGCGGTTCTCTGAACTGGTCCTGCCGGACGACAAGGTCATCGCCGACGATGCCGCGCGGTTGGCTTGCGAGGGGGGTCAGAGCCCCGCCTGCGCCTATTGGGCGCACAGTCTGCACGCGCGCGGAACGCAGGCCGCGCGCAGCCGCGCGCTCAAGATTGCGAGGAGGACATGCGAGCAATCGGGCAGCCTCGCCTGCGCGGATTGGGGCCTCTGGCTGGCAGCGGGCGACGGCGTGCGGCAGGACCGAGCGCGGGCGCTCGCACTGCTGCGGAAGGCCTGTTCCGGCAAGGCGTCCGATTCCTGCAATGGCTTCGCGCAAGTCGCCACCAGCGGTGGATCGCCGAACGAAGCGGGAGAAGCGCGACGCTGGCTACTCGCCACGTGCGACGGCGGGCTTGCGGAGGCGTGCTTTGCAGCAGGCCGGATCGCATTGGACAGCCGGGCCGGCCCGCCCGACTTCCGGATCGCCGGACAGGCCATCGCGCGCTCCTGCGCTGCCGAAACGCTCCGCTGCGGGATCGGCCACGATGTCCGCGACAGGGATGAACTTGAAGCCGACTGCCACGACGCCACGACCGACGGCAGAAGCTGCGGTGACCTCGGCGACATCTACGCCGACGCGGATCTGCCCATCCGAGACCACGAAACCGCGCTCCGCTTTTACGAGCTTGGCTGCCTGCGCGACGACATGCTCTCCTGCAACGCCGGGGCGGAGCTGATCGATAATGCCGCATCGACCAACGGTCCGGGCCGGGATCTCGCCCGCCTCCGCCTGTTCGCCGCGCGCGCCTGTGGCCGGTTCTCGCCCGAGCGATGCCTCCAGGCGGCGGACTTGTTCGATCGCGCAGAGGGTGGTCCCCGCGATCCCGTCCAGGTCCAGACCTTGCTGCTATCGGCCTGCAAACACGGCGTCGGACGAGCTTGCATGAAACTCGACCAATTGCAGATCAGCGATCCCGGCCTTCCCGCTCCCGAAGTCGACGAAAACTACGAGCCTGAAACCGACCGGCTGGAACTCGCCTACGACAGCGTTCACCCGGCCAAGATTGACTGCGCGACCGAGCTCGCCTTTCGCGGGCGGCTGTACGAAGCGTTTCCGTCAGAGGTTTGCGCGGGCGCCATCGGCGGGGCCCCCGTGCCCCAGGGCGGCGCGCCATGGCAGGCCCTGATCGAGCGCCCAGCCAATGTCGCCGGGCGCTCGCTGTCAGGAAGCGACCGGGTACTGTGCGGCGGAAGCCTGGTCGCAACAGGGTGGATCCTCACGGCGGCCCACTGCCTGATCGACTCGATGACCGACAACGATAGCAAGCCCATCCCGATCGACATCAAGGAGGCGGGCTATACCGTCCGCCTCGGAATGACCGACATGACGAAAGCCGAAGGGTTGGCGTACCGGATCATCGATACGAAGCCCTACGGGAAGTATTCCGGCGATGCGAAGTCCGCGTTCGCCTATGATATCGCCCTGGTGAAGATAGATTACCTTCATCCGATCGTGCTCGGCGCGCCGGGAAAGATCCGCATGATCCGGCTGGATCCGGCCGGCATCACGGAACGACCGATCGTCGATGGCGCGCCGGTCTATGTCACGGGCTGGGGATGGACGACGCCGATCGGAGGGCGCGCATCGCCAGTGCTCAACATTGCCCGCCTGGAGCTGAAGAGTGCCGCCGCCTGCACGCAACAGACCCAGTTTCTCGACGATCGCAAGGACTCGATCCTGTGCGCTGCCGGCACCAGCGGCCAGCAGGCTTGCCATGGGGATAGCGGCGGTCCCCTCATTTCCTATGACGGGACGATCGTGGCGGGCCGCCGGATCTACGAGGTAGATGAGGGCAAGACCATTCCGACCGTGATCGGGATCGTCAGCCGGGGCGCCTGCGGCGCAAACGGCCTGCCCAGCCGCTATACCCGGGTGGCGAAATTCGCCGACTGGATCAATGAGACGATCGGCGGAACTTCCGCTCATTGATCGCCCGACCCAGTCGGCGTTTACTTTCAGTTGACCTTGGGCGGAACCGGGTTGCCGGTGTCCGCGGCGCCTTCCGAGGCGGCGGCAGCGGCGGCGGCGTCTTCGGACGGCGCGGCGCTGGCTTCTTCCGAAGCCTCGGGCGAGGCGGCCGCTTCGGTGGGCGCAGCTTCCTCGGCGGTTTTGTTGCAGCCGGAGAGAGCAAACGCTCCGATGCACGCGATTCCCAGTGCAATCTTCTTCATGTGATTTCCCCCTTTGCCACAGCGGCAACACGAAACTATCGCGCAGTGAGCCCGGATAGCAAGCGGTCAAAGCCACCTTCTTTGCGCAAGGGGTCGAGCATCCAGTCGGTCGGCGCCAGCAACAGCCCGGAGTCCTTCGCCGCACGCGCGTCGCCCAACCGGTCCAGCGCTGCCTTGCGGTCGCCCCATTGCGCCAGCACCTGCGCCTGCTGGTACAGGCTGTTCTTGCCGAATTCCGTTTCGAGCCGGGCAAAGGCCGTCTTCGCCTGCTCGCTCCGCCCCAGCCTGAACTGCGCGATCGCCGCACCGGTCAGCGCGAACAAAGGCGTCACTTCCTGGTCGTACTCGCGCAAGGCGGTGTCAGCGTCGCCCTTGGCGAGGAAGGCATTTCCGACCGTGAAATGGGCGGTCGCCAGCCTGTTGTTGAGGCCCAGCGCCTTTCGCATATGTCGCACGGTCAGATCGAAATCGCGCACGGCATAGGCGACATAACCCGCGGTCCGGAACACCCGCGCATTGAGCGGGTCGAGTTCGGCGGCACGATCGACCAGCGGCGCTGCGGTGGCGTGATCGCCGGCAAAGGCGAAGTAGGTCGCTGCCGCGCGCAGCACGTCCGCGTCCCCCGGCGCAAGATCGCGGGCGCGGCGGTAGAACGGAAGCGCCTCGGCGGTGGCGAGTTCGCCGTTGTTGAGCGCATAACCCAGCGACAGGTGTCCTTGTGCAAGATCGGGCGCCAGGGCGATCGCCTTGCGGCCCGCCTCGATCGCCGATGCATACAGCCCGCGGACCGCTGCCGTATCGCCGGTCGCATTGGCAATGGCAGCGAGCATAGCCGAGCGCATCGCGTGGGCCTGCGCGTAATCGGGGTCTCCGGCAATCGCGGCATCGAACTGCGCCAGCGCGGCGCGGTCGGTCTGCTCGCCGGCGGAAAGCTCGAAGAAGGCACGGCCGCGCAGGTAGGCATCGTGCGCGGCGACGTTCGTGGTGCCGCCGATGTTGCGCTGGGCCGACGCGCTCTCGCGGGCAACCGCATCGCCCGCCACTTCGGCGACGAGCGCCACGGCGACCGTTTCGGCAATCTCCGTCTGCAAGGCGAATACGTCCGCAAGCTTCCGGTCGAAGCGCTCGGCCCAGCGCACCATGGCGTCGCTGCCGCGCACCAGCTCGGCGGTGATCCGCACGGTGGAGCCAGCCCGTTGTACGCTTCCGCGCAGGACATTCGCCACGCCCAGCTTGGCGGCGATCGCGATCGCGTCGTCGCCCGCGCCGCGCAGGCTGACCGTTGATGTCGGCGCGGCCACGTGGAGACGGGGATTGCGCGCGAGCACCGCGCGAAGCTCCTCCGACAGCCCGTCCGAAAACCACGCCTGCGACTTGTCGTCGGAAAGGTTCTGGAACGGCATCACCGCAATCGAGTTGGCATTGGCCCTGCCGGGCGCGCCCAGAAGTCCCTGCCACAGCGCGGCCGCGGTTCCGGCGACGCCCAGCGCCACCGCGCCCGCGCCTGCCCCGACGAGAACCTTGCGGCGGCTCGCGCGGACAGGTGCGGCAACCGGGGACGGCGCGCCCTCCCCGCGGCGCGCGGAAACCGCGCGCAGGATGGCCCGGCCTTCGGCTTCATCGCTCCGCCCGCGCCACCGGGCGATGTCGATCACCTGGACCTGGCGAAATCCCAGCGGCGGTTCGGTTCCGTCGAGCCCCAACGGAACCAGGCAGCCTCGCGCGCGCCCCTGCTCCGCTTCGTCGCGGACCCAATGCGATGCGACCGCCGTCGCCGACCACAGCACCACGACGACATCGGCCGAAGTCAGCGCGGCTTCGATCTCGGGCAGGAAGGCCTGCCCTCCCTCGATCCGGCCATCCCACCAGACCTTGCATCCGGCCGCTTCCAGCAACGCGACGACCTGCGCCGCGCGGGCCCGGTCCGGGCGCGAATAGCTGACGAAGACCGACCCGGCGAAACGCGCGCCGTCCTCCGCAGCATCGGGTATCGGAACGGGATCCTCCATGAGCGGCGGAGCCTAACCTCAAATACGGTTGCAAGCCAGCAGGCGGTGCTCCGCCCGGGGCAGCAATACTGATCCACGACAATGGCAGCCTGCCTGCAGCGCGCCATCCTCGCCCGGCACGGCACGAACGGGGACGCAACGACCTGCACGAGCCGACACCAGCCGATGAGGAGCCTTGCCCATGAGCCACGTTTCACGCGATCTTCTGCTCGAATTCGCCGGCGACGCCGACGTCCTGCGGAAGCTCAAGACCGAGAGCCCGCACTTCCTCCGGCTCAACCGGAGCTATGATGAACTGGCGGCGCAGATCCAGCACATCGAGGCGGGCGCCGACGCCGCGTCCGACAGCCGCCTCGAGACCCTGAAGAAGCAGCGCCTCGCCCTGCTCGACGAGATTGCGGTCATGGTCGGCAAGGCCCGCGAGACCTTGCAGCCGCAAGCCGGCGCGGCCGTCTGACGGGGCGGCGCCACGGTGACGGGAATGTGTTTAGGCGATGCCGTTCGCATCCCCGGCACCGGCGTTGAACCACGAAAAACAAAGAATTAACGAAGCAAGCAGCGGACGATCCTTCGTTTCTTGCAGTGCTTAATTTCCATTTGACCACCGCCTGCCAAATAGACACCATGCATCGGTGCGGGGGGGCGCGGATCATGCCGAATATTTCCTATGAATCCTTCGCGTGGTGGTCGAACTATCACATGACCGTAACTTTGCCCGAGGTTGCGGCGATCGGCGGGACGGACTTCGCCAATGGCGACTTGCCCACCGGGATCGTCGAGGTCGGGCGCGTCCATCTCGCCGACCTCGAGGAGCATTCGCCGCTCGAGCGCCTCGGCCTGGTCGCGCCGGTGCTGCAGGGTTATCTGCGCCACATCGCCGAACGCATCGCCAGGCCGGTGTTCGTGCCGGGCGTCCCGTACGAGCCGGGAAAGCCCTTCGCCGCCGGCATGGTCGGCAGCGCCTGGAGCTTCGCCCCGCTGACCGGGACGCCGATGGCGCAGCTGATGTGCGAGGGGCTGTCCTTCGTGGGGTCGCTGCCGCCGGCCCATCGCGCCAAGCGCTGCAGGATCCCGGCCGAGCGCCTCGCCATCGCCGGTGGAGGCACGCGCGGGCGCGAAATCGTCAACTGGGCCGAGCCGCGCGGACTCAGCCTGCCGACCAGCGGCAGCTTCCTCGGACCGACCGTCGCCGGTGCGGCGGCAACGTCGACCCACGGCTCGCGCCTCGGCTACGGTGGCACCCAGGACATGATCGTGGGCATCCACCTCGTCACCGGCCCGGACAAGCACTGGTGGCTCGAACGCAAGGGCGCTCCGGTGCTGTCGCGAAGCGGGCTGCGCGCGCTCGCCAGGGGCGGGGTCGTGCCGGAACTGCGGCGCGATACCGAACTGTTCGAAGCGGCGCTCGTCCATCTCGGGGCGATGGGCATCGTTGCCGGCGTCGCCATCGAACTCGCGCCGCTCGAACGCTTTTCGCGATACCGGGTCGATCGGCCTTTGACGCCGGACATGCTCGAGGCCATGGCGCGCGGCAAGTTCAAGGCGCTCGCAAGGGAGCTCGGCCGCCGCGAAACGCCGGTATTCTACGAACTGACCATCGATCCCCATGCGCCATTCGGCGCGCACGCGCTGCACACGCTGTACCTCGAAGGCGCCAAGGGCCGCGTCCCGGGCGCGCCGAACGTCGACAAGGCGCCGATCGCGGGCGAAGCCATCGTGCGCATGGCCTCAAACCTGTTCGGCCACGGCCCCCGCTCCGCCGCGCAGGCCATCGCCGGAGCGGCCGCGGCGCCCGGTGGCCGCGCGGCAGACCCGGCCGAGCCGCTGATCCGCGCACTGCTCGAAAATCATCCCTCCGCCTTCGACTTCTACCGCGCCACCGGGTCGTTCGGCCCCGACGGGAAGCTCTGGCCGAAGCAGACTTGGGGCGAGTTGCACGATTCCGATGCGCTGACCGGCGGCATCCCCGGTTCGCTTTACAACGCCTCGTTCGCCATCGATCGCGCCGACCTGCCCCGGGCGCTGCCGGCCCTCTGCGATGTCGTCGCCCCCCTGTCCGGCACCTTCATCTTCACGGTGCGCTTCGTCAGCAAGGCGAAGGGCACGCTGGCGTTCACCCGCTTCCCCGAAACCGCCGTGATCGAGATCGACGGCCTCTCCCCCTTCATCTGCAACAAGGCCGCCGCGCATCCCGACAAGTCGGGCCAGCCATTGCCGCCGGATGCGGTGATGGGCCTGCGGGGCCTTGCCCAAGTCCTGCCCCTCGGCGCCCGCGCGGTGCGGGCCGCGCTCGAAGCGGGCGAGATCGCCTATTCGATGCACTGGGGCAAGCTCGGCGGCCTCGACCAGGCCAAGGTCCACGCCGACTTCGGCAGCCCCGACGACGCAGCATCGCGGCTCGGACGCTGGACCCGCGCGCGCGAAATCCTGCTCGACGATTTCGGCCGCTCGATCTTCTGGAACCCCGCGGTCAAGACCTACGGGCTGGTCGGATGATCGCGCGCGGCCTTCTGCTTGCGCTCTGCGCGACGCTTGCCGGCTGCAGCACGACGGGGCCGCTGGTCTTTTCGTGCAGGGGCCTCGAAGGCGCCACCGGCTACGCCCAGCAACAGCAGAATTCGCGCTACGTGCGGCAGATCCGCGGCGAACCGGTCGGTCCCGCGCCGGACGCGCAAACCGCGCTGCCGCCCGCCCCTGCTGAACCGGCAGCCGGCGACCTTTCGCCCACCGTCGCGCAATTTCCGCTGACGCTCGAACAGGCGTTGCGTGCTTCGGCCGACGAAGCCCGGAAGGTCGAGGCGAACGCGATGCCCGCGCGGCCGTTGCGCGACGGCTGGTCCTTGCCGAATACCGCGCCGATCCCGGCCGACCTCCTGCTGTCAGGGGGCGGACAATGGGGTGCCTACGGCGCCGGCTTCCTGTCCCAGTTGCACCGGCAGGGGTTCGACAAGCGCTACCCGTTCGGTACGGTCACCGGCATCAGCACCGGCGCCTTCCAGGCCCTGTTCGTCGGCGCCGGAGCGGACGATGACTATGACCGCCTCGCCGCCGTCTACGCTCCCGGAACCGAGGCCGACCTGGTCCGGCGCTATCCCGAACTGCTTGCGGTCGTCACCGGTGAAATGGCCGCCATCGCGCGCCTGCGCGCCAAACTCGAAGATGCGCTCTGCGTGCGCGACCTGCTCGATCGCGCCGTCCGGTCGGGACAGCCGCTCGACGCGCAGCAGGCCGAAGCGATCTGCCCGATGATCGTGCACCTCGCCGTCGCCGGGGGAACCACGTTTCCGGAGCTCAAGAAACCCGTCCTCCCCCGCCGCGTCTTCATCGGCGTGGTCCGGGCGGACGACGGCGCCTTCCTCACCGCCAACGCGACGCGGATCGCCACCGACCTCTTTGCCGAGGACGTCGCGCACCTGCGCCTCGCGCCCGACCGGCTGCGCAACGCGCAACAGTGCCTTGCCGGCGTGGTCCTTGCCAGTGCGGCGATGCCGCTGTTCTACCAGCAGGTCCAGATCTCCGATCCGGCGAACGGCGGCAAGCGCCGCACCTATTACGACGGCGGCGTCCGCCAGTCCGTGTTCGAAGCCGAACTCGCGCTCGATCGCAAACGATCGGAGGACAAACGCCCGATCTTCGTCGTGCGCAACGGACCGACCGCGCTGCTCACACGCCAGCGCCGGCCCGGCGAGACGACCGATCGCGACGTGCCGGGGCCCGATGCTCTGGTCAACGCCAAGGCCAATGCGCTCGATGCCGCGATGCGGGCGGAAAAGATCGTCGTCAATCAGATCGAGGTGCAGTCGATCGCCGACCTTCGCCTGACCAATCCGCAGGGCCCGGTCTATTTCACGACCGCCGACGATTTCCACGCGTTCCGGTCGGACGCGCACCCTAACGGGTGTTCGAGGGCCGATCGCAAGGCGGTCTTCGATCGCGATTTCATGCTCTGCCTGAGGGAGCTCGGCATTGCCAAGGCGAAGAAGGCGACCGAGCAGCAACTCCTGCTCGATGCATGGACGCGGCTGATCACCGCGAACGAATAGGCCCGCGGCCGCGCGCGGGGGCCTTGCGGCGCGACCCGCAGCCCCGGGCTAGCGTCGGGCTAGCGTCGGGCGATCGCCACCGACGCGCCGCCGAAAACCGCAGCGAGGGCAAGGTGGACCGCCACCGCGTCCCATTGCGCGAAGCGCACCCAGCCCGCCCCTGTGCGCGCCGATGTGAAAGCCAGCCGTGCCGCGATCGCAGCGGGTATGAGCTTTGCGGAAAACGACATGGCGCTGCACTCCTGGATACAGGTCGGCGAAGATCGCCGCCCGTCACCGCATCAAGCATCCGGTGACGCCGATGTTCCGCATGTCGGCCGGCAGTGTCGTGTCAAAGCGCCTGCGCGGCGGCGTGGGCCGAGGCCCAGGCCCACTGGAAGTTGTATCCCCCCAGCCAGCCGGTCACGTCGACCGCTTCGCCGATCGCGAACAGCCCGGGCACCTTGCGCGCTTCCATCGTCTGCGAGGAAAGCTCCGCGGTGCTGATGCCGCCGGCGGTCACCTCGGCCTTCGCAAACCCTTCGGTGCCGCTCGGCACGAACTGCCAGTGCGCCAGCCGCTGCTGTGCGCCGCGCAAGGTCTTGTCGGTCAGCGCGCCGAGTTCGCCGTGCCACCCGCCCGCCTCCGCCAGCGCAGCGGCGAGGCGGTCGGGCATGACCTCGGCCAGCGCCCGGCGCGCCTGGATGCGGGGGCGTTCGCGCTTGGCGGTCAGCAGCCAGTCCGCCGAAAGGTCGGGAACGAAGTCGATCCACACCGGCTCGCCGTGGGTCCAGTACGACGAGACCTGCAGGATCGCCGGTCCCGACAGGCCGCGATGAGTGAACAGCGCCGCTTCGCGGAACGCGGCCTTGCCCGCGCGGGCGACGACCGGGGCCGAAACGCCCGAGAGCTCCTGGAACAGCGCTTCGCCGCCCGCCAGCGTCAGCGGCACCAGCGCGGGCCGGGGTTGCACGACCTTGAGCCCGAACTTGCGCGCAAGGTCGTAGGCAAACCCGGTCGCTCCCATCTTGGGGATCGATGGCCCTCCGGTCGCGATCACCAGCGACGGCGCCGACAGCGTTTCGCCAAGGCCCGTCTCGACCCGGAAGAGATCGTCGCTGCGCCCGACCTCGCCGATCGTCCTGCCCACCCGAACGTCGACCGCGCCCGCGGCGCACTCGGCCAGCAACATGGCCACGATCTGCCGGGCCGATCCGTCGCAGAACAATTGGCCGAGCGTCTTCTCGTGCCAGGCAATGCCGTGGCTTTCGACCAGGGCGAGGAAGTCCGCCGCCGTATACCGCGCGAGCGCGGAGCGCACGAAGTGCGGGTTCTGCGAAAGGTAGCGGTCGGGCGCGGCATGAAGGTTGGTGAAATTGCACCGTCCGCCGCCCGAAATCAGGATCTTCTTGCCCACTTCGTCGGCGTGATCGAGCACCACCACGCGGCGGCCGCGCTTGCCCGCCTGGGCGGCGCAGAACAGCCCGGCAGCGCCTGCGCCGAGGACGATGGCATCGTGGGTCGAGGACATCGGCTTGCCCTAGCTGCAGTGCAGGCCCGTGAAAAGCGATTGCCGTCCTGACGGCCTGCGCGCATCGTTCGCATGTCTGCCCGCAAGAGGTGTTCCCATGTCCCGCGTCATCACCGCCTTCCGCGCTTCGCCCGACCGCGGCCGCGGCCTTGCCCGCGACATGCGGGTGCGCTGGGCGCTCGAGGAACTGGGTCTCGATTACGCGGTGTGCCTGGTCGATTTCGCCGAGCTGCGCGCGCCAGCGCACCTCGCGCGCAATCCGTTCGGACAGATTCCGACGCTGGAGGACGACGGCCTCGTGCTGTTCGAAAGCGGGGCGATCGTGCTGCACCTCGCGCAGTCGGCAAAGGGCCTGCTGCCCGATCAACCGCATCCGCGCGCGCGCGCGATCAACTGGATGTTCGCCGCGCTCAACACGCTCGAACCGCCGATCCTCGAACTGGAAAGCGCCTTGCTCGGCGAAAGCGACAAGGCCTGGACCGCCGAGCGGCGCCCCCTGATCGAACAGCGGATCGACCAGCGCTTCGCAGCCTTGTCCACCCGCCTCGGCGCTGCGCCATGGATCGACGGCGCGTTCAGCGTTGGCGACCTCATGCTCGTATCGGTGCTGATCCGGGCCAGGGGGCCGGGCATCCTCGATCGCCATCCGGTACTGCGCGATTACGTCGCACGCGCCGAAGGACGCCCCGCCTACCAGCGCGCGTTCGCCGCGCAGCGCGCGGTCTATCTCGCGTCGCGCGGCTAAGGCGTCAGGCTTCTTCGCTCTCGGGGATCAGCATCGCGCGCTTCTGCTGGACCGGGCGCCAACGCAGCAGCGGGGCCTGTACGCGGCAGGTCTCGTCGATCTCGTCCTGCCACGGACGCGGGTTGATCGCTTCTTCGATCTCGTATTCCACGAAAGGTCGTCTCCTCGCGCAATCAATGCGGCGGAGAGACGACCGTTCCTTTTGAAATCAATGACTTGAGAAAGATCAGATGTGCAGCGCGCGGCCGTAGGCGGCAAGCACGCTCTCGTGCATCGATTCGCTGATCGTGGGGTGCGGGAACACCGTGTGCATCAGTTCGGCCTCGGTCGTCTCGAGCGTCTTGCCGATGACGAAGCCCTGGATCATCTCGGTCACTTCCGCGCCGATCATGTGCGCGCCCAGCAGCTCGCCGGTCTTCGCGTCGAACACCGTCTTGACGAAGCCCTCGGCCTCGCCGAGCGCGATCGCCTTGCCGTTGCCGATGAACGGGAAGCTGCCGACCTTGACCGAATAGCCCGCTTCCCTCGCCTTCGCTTCGGTCAGGCCGACGCTGGCGATCTGCGGGTGGCAGTAGGTGCAGCCCGGGATGTTGGACCGGTCCATCGGATGCGGGTGGACGTCCTTGTTGCCGAGTTCGGCGGCAATCGCTTCGGCCGCGATCACGCCTTCGTGGCTCGCCTTGTGCGCCAGCCACGGTCCCGGGGTCACGTCGCCGATCGCCCAGACGCCCTTCACACTGGTGCGGCCATAGCCGTCGATCGCGATGATCCCGCGCTCGGCCTTCACGCCCACCGTCTCGAGCCCGATGGCTTCGGTGTTGGGCACGATGCCCACCGCGACGATCACGTGGCTGTACTCGGCCTCGCTGACCTTGCCGTCCTTGCCCTTGATCTTCGCCTTCACGCCCGTGGCCGAAACGTCGATGCTTTCGACGCCCGCACCGGTCAGCACGGTCATGCCCTGCTTCTTGAGCGCCTTTTCGAGGAATGCCGAAACCTCGGCGTCTTCCACGGGCACCACGCGGTCCATCATCTCGACCACGGTCACTTCGGCGCCCATGTCGTTGTAGAAGCTCGCGAACTCGATGCCGATCGCGCCCGAGCCGATGACCAGCAGCTTGCTCGGCATTTCCTTCGGCGTCATTGCATGGCGGTAGGTCCAGATGCGGTTCCCGTCGGCCTTGGCGAACGGCAGGTCGCGCGCGCGTGCGCCGGTGGCGACGATGATGTGCCTGGCGGTCAGCGTTTCGACGCCCTTGTCGCCCGTCACCTCGAGCGTGTTGGCGCTCTTGAGCACGCCGGTGCCCATGTGCACCGCGATCTTGTTCTTCTTCATCAGGTGCGTGACGCCCTGATTGAGCTGCTTGGCGACCCCGCGCGAGCGCTTGACCACCGCGTCGATGTCGGCGCGGATGTTGTCGGCGGCAAGGCCATAGGCGGCGGCGTGCTTCATCTGGTGATAGACCTCGGCCGAACGCAGCAGCGCCTTGGTCGGGATGCAACCCCAGTTGAGGCAGATGCCGCCGAGGTTCTCGCGTTCGACGATCGCGGTCTTGAGGCCGAGCTGCGCGCAGCGGATCGCCGCGACATAGCCGCCGGGGCCCGAACCGAGAACGATGACGTCGTATTGGTCAGCCACGCGAATGCTCCTTCAGGCCCTCTTTATCGGCCCATGATCTAGCGGCAGGCACGCAACGCGCCCGCTCCTCAAAGTGACAGTCTCAGGCGAGCAGGCCGAGCGGGTTCTCGATCAGCGTCTTGAGCGTGCTCATCAGTTCGGCGCCATCGGCCCCGTCGATCGCGCGGTGGTCGAAGCTGCCGGTCACGCTCATCACCGTGGCGACGGCGAGCGCGCCATCGACCACGTAGGGGCGCTGCTCTCCCGCGCCAACGGCCAGGATCATCGCCTGCGGCGGATTGATCACCGCGTCGAACTGCTTGATCCCGTACATGCCCAGGTTCGACAGGCTGGCGGTGCCGCCCTGGTATTCGTGCGGCTGCAGCTTGCCCTCGCGCGCCTTGGCCGCCAGCGCCTTCATCTCGGTGGCGATGGCCGAGACCGACTTGGCCCCGGCATCGACGATGATCGGCGTGATCAGCCCGGAAGGCGCCGCGACCGCCACCGAAATGTCGGCGCGGCTGTAGGTGCGCAGTTCGTCGCCGGCGAAGCTCACGTTGCACTTGGGCACGATCAGCAGCGCCTTGGCCAGCGCCTTGATCAGCAGGTCGTTGACCGAGAGCTTCACGCCCTGCGGCTCGAGCGCCTTGTTGAGCTCGCCGCGCAGCTTGAGCAGCGCATCGAGGCGGATGTCGAGCGTGAGATAGATATGCGGAATCGACTGCTTCGCCTCGGTCAGGCGGCGAGCGATCGTCTTGCGCACGTTGTTGAGCTTCGACGCTTCGTAGGGAATGCCGAAATCGGGAATGGCAGCAGCGACAGCAGGGCCGGCGGCAGGGGCCGGAGCGGGCGCGGATGCCGCAGGCGCAGCGGCAGCGGCCGGCGCAGCAGCGGGCGCCGCGCCGCTGACGTCGGCCTTCACGATGCGACCATTGGGGCCCGAGCCCTTGATCGCGGCGAGGTCGAGGCCCTTGTCGGCGGCGATCCGCTTGGCGAGCGGCGAAGCGATCACGCGGTCGCCCTTGGGCGCCGCGGCGGCTGCCGGCGCTGGCGCCGAAGCGGGCGCGACATCTGCCTTGACCGCCGGCGCAGAGGTAGGCGCAGGCGCGGCTTCGGCCTTCGGAGCGGGAGCGGGCGTCGCCTCGTCGTCCTCGCCCGCGATCGTCGCGATCACGGTGCCGACCTTCACGCCCTCGGTCCCTTCGGCGATGTCGATCGACACCACCGTGCCTTCGTCGACCGCCTCGAATTCCATCGTCGCCTTGTCGGTCTCGATCTCGGCGATGATGTCGCCGGACGACACGGTATCTCCGACCTTGACGAGCCAGCGGGCGAGCGTGCCCTCTTCCATCGTCGGGGACAGAGCAGGCATCTTGATCGGGACGGTCATGGCGGGTTCGGTTCCGTTCTGCGTGTCATCCGGTGTCGCCATCGGGCATTGCCGTTACGACAACCGGTCGCGGCATTTCGCCACCCAGGCGCGCAGGGTCAACCCCATTGCCACTTGCCCCGCATACGAATTAGGCCGATGGTCGCAAAAACAGGGGGCGATCCGGGCCCCGTTGGAGAGCTCGATGGCGCAGCAACGCGTCTACCTCGTCATCATGGACGAAACGCCCGAGGCGCAGAACGCGCTGCGTTTCGCCGCCCGCCGCGCCGCGCGGACCGGCGGTGCCGTGCATATCCTCGCGCTCGTCCCGCCCCAGGAATTCGTCGCTTTCGGCGGCGTTCAGGCGACGATCGAGCAGGAAGCGCGCGATCGCGCCGAAGTGCTGGCGACCACCGCCGCCGGCGGGCTTGCCGCCGAATCCGGGCTCATGCCGACGATCACCGTGCAGCAGGGCGACGGCCCGCAAGTGGTGCGGGACTTCCTGAAAGGGCATCCCGAAGTCTCCGCGCTCGTGCTCGGCGCGGCAGCCGAGGGCGGCCCGGGCCAGCTCGTCTCGCACTTCGCGGCGCACGCCGGACAGTTGCCCTGCGTGCTGATGATCGTGCCGGGCGCCGCCGACGACGAAACCATCGACGCGGTCTCCTGACTTCTAGCGCCGCTTGCCCTGGTGGCGGATGTTGCCGGGCCGGCCGCGCTTGCCCGCCATGTAGTTGCCCTGCTTCTTCGGCCTGGCCTCCATCCGGCCGCCGCGCCGTTCGATCCGGCGCACGCCTTCCTCCACGTCCACCGGCTCGAACTTCAGCGCGCCGGTAAGCGGGTTCGCCTCGGCGAGCCGCAGCTTGAGCATCATGCCGATGGCGAACTGCTCGCCGCTCTGCTCGCCGACCAGCCGCTGCGCTTTCTCGTCGTAGGCGAAGCGCTCGGCGCCCAAGGTCGAGATCGGCACCAGCCCGTCCCCGCCCAGCCCCACGATCGTCGCGAACAGGCCGAACTTCTGCACGCCGGTGATGCGCGTGTCGAACACCTCGCCCACCCGCGCCGAAAGCCAGGCGGCAACATAGCGGTCGATCGTCTCGCGCTCGGCTTCCATCGCCCGCCGCTCGGCCACGCTGATCGCCTCCGACACGCGGGTCAGGTCGGCGCGGTCGCGGTCGGCGAGGCCCGAGGTCGGCGGCACGTCGGCCTGCGGGCGCGGCTGTTCGAGGCCATAGGCATCGACCAGCGCGCGATGGACCAGAAGGTCGGAATAGCGCCGGATCGGCGAGGTGAAGTGCGCATAGGAGCCGAGCGACAGCCCGAAGTGCCCGGCATTGCGCGGGCCGTAATAGGCCTGGGTCTGGCTGCGCAGCACCGCCTCCATCACCAGCGCCTTTTCCGCCTCGTCGGTCACGTCCTTGAGCATGCGGTTGAACAGCGACGGCGTGATCACCTGTCCCAGCGCCAGCTTGCGCCCGAACGTCGCGAGATAGTCCTTGAGCGCGACGAGCTTTTCGCGGCTCGGCGGTTCGTGGATGCGATAGACCACCGGGGCGACCTTGGCTTCGAGCGCCTTGGCCGCGGCGACGTTGGCCGCGATCATGAAGTCCTCGACCACGCGGTGCGCATCGAGCCGCTCGCGCACCGCGACTTCGGCGATGCGGCCCTGCTCGTCGAGCACGACCCGCCGCTCGGGCAGCTCGAGCGCCAGCGGATCGCGGGCATCGCGCGCCTTTTCGAGCAGGCGCCAGGCCTCCCACAGGTGGACGAGGTGCGGCGCGGCCTCGCCCGCATCGATCCGCCGCTGCGCTTCCTCGTAGGCGATGACCTCGGCGATGTTGACCAGCGCGCGGGTGAAGCGCCAGTCGGTGATCCGCCCCTGCGCGTCGATCGTCATGTGACACGCCATCGCCGCGCGGGTCTGCCCCGACTTGAGCGAGCAGACGTCGGCCGACAGCACCTCGGGCAGCATCGGCACGACCCGGTCGGGGAAATAGACCGAATTGCCGCGCTTGCGGGCGTCACGGTCGAGCTGCCCGCCCGGCCGGACGTAGAACGAGACGTCGGCGATGGCGACGACCGCGCGGTAGCCGCCGGCGCCATCGGGCTCGGCCCAGATCGCGTCGTCGTGGTCGCGCGCATCGGCGGGGTCGATCGCGACGATCGGCAGCGCGCGCAGGTCCTCGCGCTTGTCCTCGCTCAACGGCAAGCGCGCGGCGCGCTCGGCTTCGGCCACCGCCTCGGGCGCGAAGCTGAACGGAATGCCGTGCTTGTGGATCGCGATCAGGCTGAAGGCGCGCGGCGCCAGCGGATCGCCGAGCACGGCGGTCACCTTCATGCCCGCGCGCGGCGACTTGCCGGCAGGTTCGGCCAGGACCAGCTGCCCCGCCTCGGCGCCGCCGAGGTCCGAGACCGGCACCGAATTGCGAACGCGCTTGTCGACCGGCGCGAGCCAGCCCTTGCCCGTTCCGTCGAGCTCGATCACGCCGAGCAGCTGCTCCTCGCGCAGCGCCAGCTTCTTCATCGGATGCGCCACCCACCCGCTGCCCGCCTCCTCGGTCCGCGCCAGCACGCGGTCGCCGGGCTTGAGCGCGGCTTCGCGGGTCCGCGCCCGCCCCCTGGGCTCGACGATGCGCAGCCGCGGCGGCGGGCTCGCATCGTCCGGCTGCCAGGTGTCGGGCACGGCGTAGACATCGCCCTCGTCGATCTCGACGATGCGCAGCACCGTCACCTTGGGCACCCCGCCCATCGCATGGAACGCGCTGCGGTTGCCGTCGATCAGCCCTTCCTCGGCCATGTCCTTGAGCAGGGCCTTGAGTGCGATCTTCTCGGCCCCCTTCACGCCGAACGCCTTGGCAATCTCGCGCTTGCCCGCAGGCTCGGCGCTCTGCGCGATGAAGTCGAGCACCTGCTGGCGCGTCGGGAGCCCCTGCGGCTGCTTGGGGGGGAGCTTGGATCTGACCATCGCCCCAATGTGGCCCTTCACCGCAGGCGTGGCAACCGCCGAAGCCCGGAAATCAACCGCCGATCGGACCGAACCCGCCGCCCGGCACCGCCGACGAAACCGGGCCTTCGGCGCCCCCCGCGGCCTTCGCGCTGACGCCGAAGAACCAGTCGTCGCCGCGCACGTGCTCGAGCCGCAGCGTGGTGGCGGTCACCCCTTCCGCCACCTTCTCGGTCCAGCCGGGCGCATCGGTGCGGCGACGCCACACGGTGTAGGACACGGCGCCCGGCACGGCCGTCCATTCGAGGTCGGTCCACGTCGAAACCGCAGCCTTTGCGGTCACCACCGGCGGCATCGGCGCCGAAGCCAGCGCCGCGAGGCCCCGCACGTTCAGCCGCGTGACCTTGGCGAGGTAGGGGAAGTCCATCTCGTCGATCGTGTCGCCGAACTTCACGCCGCCTTCGCTGCGCAGGTCCTGGTGCTGATGCTCGTAGTCCTCGATCGCCACCGAGAAGCGCACCGCGGGATAGCCCTTGTCCGAGAACGGCAGCTGGTCCCCGCCCCGCCCCATCCGGTCGGCGCGCCAGATCTGGCGCACGGCGAGGCCGCCCGGGTCCTGCGCCGCAAGGCTCTCGAGCCAGCGCGCGATGTTGCGCGAAGGGCTGTCGTTCTCGCCCCCGAAGCGCCGCATCTGCGCGCGCAAGGGCTCGGTCGAATCCGCGCGCAGCCCTTCGGACAGCACGCGCACGTGAGCATCGTCCTTCACGCCGTCGCTGCCGGTCGAGCCGCCGACGATGTCGTTGTTGAACACCGCCTTCACCGTCCAGCCCTGCGCCTTGGCGTAGTCGGCCAGCAGCTTGCCGCCATAGAGCCCCTGCTCTTCGCCCGAGAGCACGGCATAGACGATCGTCGCCGGATACTTGCGCTGCGACAGCACCCGCGCCGCTTCCAGCACCAGCGCGGTGCCCGAACCGTCGTCGTTGGCGCCCGGCGCATCGACCGTGGCGTTCATCACGTCGGAGCCGCGGCTGTCGATGTGGCCCTGCACGATGACCACCTCGTTCGGGCGTTCGGTCCCGCGCTGGATCGCCACGACATCGACCAACCGGGTCGGCACGGGCACCCGCTCGCCCGAGATCGTCGTTTCGGGCAGCGCGATCTCGAGGCAGTTGCCGCAGGCCTTGGCGGTCTTGCGCAGTTCGGCCTCGGCCCAGCGCCGCGCGGCGCCGATCCCGCGCCGGGGGTCGGTCTGGCTCGACAGCGTGTGGCGCGTGCCGAATGCGACGAGCCGCTCGATGTCCGCGCGCAGCCGCGCCTCGGACACGCCTTGCGCCGGGTCGGAGACGGTTTGCGCCGAAACCGGCAGGGCGAGCGAGAGCGCGATGATCGGGAAAAGAATGCGTTGCATCGCCGCAGTTTAGCCCGCCGATCCGGCCGGACAAGGTTTGTTTCGAAACCATCATCGCCCGATTGCGCGCTTCCTTGCGCGTGCCTATCCTCGGCCATCCGCGGATTTTCCGACAGGGGAGAGAATTTCCGATGCGCCAGACGCTTTCCGCCATGCTGCTTGCCGGCAGCATGCTCGCCGCTCCGGCCTGCGCCGCGACGCTCACGCCGTCGGCGGCCGATGCGTTTCTCGGCGATGTCGTCGGCAATCCCGGCGATGCCGCCACGATCAACGGGCTGTGCGACCGGGCGCTCGGCGAAGTGGCGAAGCGGCAGTCCGCGCTGGAGGCCGAGACCGGCCCGGCCGGCATCGAAACCACGCTGCGCGCCTACGACGATCTTACCGAGATCATCTTCAGCATGCTCGGCCAGATGTCGCTCTACCGCGAAGTCATGGCCGATGCGGCGCGGCGCGATGCGGCGGCGGCCTGCGAAGTGAAGCTCAACGGCGCGGCGACGCGGCTCAGCCTGTCGCGGCCGATCTACGACCGCCTGAAGGCGATCGATGCGGGCAAAGCCGATGCCGCCACCCGGCTGCTGCTGACCCGCACCCTCGGTGGGTTCGAGCGCAGCGGCGTCGCCTTGCCGCCGGCGGAGCGCGCCCGTGCGCAGGCGCTGGCCGACAGGATCTCGCAGGCGGGCTCGGCCTTCGAGCAGACCATCGCGGCATCGCGCAAGACCGTGAGCGCCGACCCCGCCGAACTTGAAGGCCTTCCCGCCGATTTCATCGCCGCGCACAAGCCCGGGGCCGATGGCAAGGTGACGATCGGCACCGAATATACCGACTACGGCCCGGTGATGACCTATGCTCGCAGCGAAGCGCTGCGCCGGCGGCTGTCCGAAGCCTACCTGACGCGCGGCTATCCCGCCAACGACGCCAACTTGCGCACCCTGATCGACCTGCGGCAGGAACTGGCGACGCTGCTCGGGCGCAAGGACCACGCAACGCTGGTGCTCGAGGACAAGATGCTCGGCTCGCCCGACAAGGTTGTCGGCCTGCTGGAAGACCTCGCCTCGGCGGCGCGGCCGGCGGCGGAACGCGACTATGCGCGCAAGCTCGCGGTCCTGCAGGCCGAGAAGCCGGGCGCGACCGCGTTCCAGCCCTGGGACAACAGCTACCTCACCAACATCGTGCAAAAGCGCGATTTCGCCTACGACACGCAGGAAGCTCGCAAGTACTTCGCCTACGACAACGTGCGCGACGGCATCCTGCGGCTGACCGAGGATCTGTTCGGCGTGAAGATCACGCCGTGGCAGACCGCGACCTGGGATCCCAAGGTGGAAACCTACGAGATCCACGAGGCGAGCGGCCCCGAAGCCGGCAAGCTGCTCGGCCGGTTCTATTTCGACAGCCACCCGCGCGACGGCAAGTACAGCCACGCCAACATGATCCCGTTGCGCGGCGGCATCGCCGGCCGGGTCGTGCCGGTCGGCGCGCTGGTGATGAACCTGCCGGCCGGTGGCCACGCGACCGGGCTGATGGAGCACAACGACGTCGAAACCTTCCTCCACGAATTCGGCCATATGCTCCATCACATCTTCGGCGGGCAGAGCGCGCGCTGGATGGGCCTTTCCGGCGTCTCGACCGAGTGGGATTTCGTCGAGGCGCCCTCGCAGATGCTCGAGGAGTGGGTCTACGACTACGACACGCTGGCGCGCTTCGCGGTTGATGCGCAGGGCAACACCATCCCGCGCCCGCTGGTCGAGAAGATGAACAAGGCGCGCTACTTCAACCTCGGCATGGCCGACATGCGCCAGTTCGGCCTGTCGAACATCTCGCTGCGGCTGCACCAGGGCCAGGCGCCGGCGGACCTCGGCGCGCGCACGCGCGAACTCGATGCCGCCTACAACCTGCTGCCGCTGCCCCCCTTCGCGCAATTCCAGGACAGCTTCGACCACCTCAACGGCTACTCGGCGATCTACTACACCTACCAGTGGTCGAAGGTGATCGCCGACGACATGTTCACCGCCTTCGCCAGGAACGGGCTGCGCGACAAGGCGACGGCGCAGCGCTATCGCAACCTCGTCCTCGCCCCGGGCGGGGCCAAGCCCGCGGCGGAGCTGGTGGCCGATTTCCTCGGCCGCCCGATCAGCGTCGATGCCTACAAGGCGGAAATGGCCAAGGACCAGTGATCCGGGCGGCGCGGCGGCCATCGCGCCGCCGCGCCGCGCGTCATCAGTAGGCGCGCGCCACCAGGATGCGCTCGACCGCAGGCTCGCCGGTGAACGGGCAGGTGCCCTCGGCGGGCGCGGCATCGAGCGGGGTGTTGCGGATGGTGAGCTTGAGCGCCTTCAGCTGCTCGACCACCTTGTCGAGCGCGGCGCCGGTCGGGCGCGACCACTGGATCTCGACCCAGCCGGGGAACTTTCGATCCTCGGCGAAATAGGCGGCAAGGCCGGCAAGGTCGCTCACGCCCCGCTCGATCTGCGCATCGCGACGCGCGCGGGCTTCGGCGTAGAGCGAGCGCTCGATGTCCTCGAGTTCGGCCGACGCCATCGCCACGAATTCGCCCTGCGCCATGCCCACGAAGTTGGCCTTGGCCGCCTCGTTCCACAGGCGGTCGCGGCGCAGCACCGAAACCTGTCCGCCCTCGGCATCGCGCCCGCCGATCTCGAGGATCAACGGCACGCCCTTCTTGACCCAGGCCCAGCGCTTCTGCGTCGCCTTGCCCGGCCGCTTGTCGAGCAGCACGCGCACGCGCTCGCCGAAAGCGGAGAGCTTCGCCAGTTCCGCGCGCAGCGCCTCGCAATAGGCGAGCAGCGCGTCGTCGCCGTCGTTGTCGCGCAGCATCGGCAGGATCACGATCTGCTGCGGCGCCACCTGCGGCGGGGTGCGCAGGCCGTCGTCATCGCCATGGGTCATGATCACGCCGCCGATCATCCGGGTGGAGACGCCCCAGCTGGTGGTGTGGCACAGCGTCTGCTGGCCTTCCTTATCCTGGTAGCGGATTCCCGCCGCCTCGGCGAAGCCGGTGCCAAGGTAGTGCGAGGTGCCCGCCTGCAGCGCCTTGCCGTCCTGCATCATCGCCTCGATCGAATAGGTCGCGACCGCGCCGGGGAACCGCTCGTTCTCGGGCTTGGGACCCGCGATCACCGGCAGCGCCAGCGGACCTTCGGCAAAGGCGCGATACATCTCGAGCGCGCGCAGCGTCTCGGCCATGGCGTCGGCCTCGTCGGCGTGCGCGGTATGGCCTTCCTGCCAGAGGAACTCGCTGGTGCGCAGGAACATGCGCGTGCGCATTTCCCAGCGCACCACGTTGGCCCACTGGTTGGTCAGCAGCGGCAGGTCGCGCCACGATTGCACCCAGCGCGCCATCGCCGCGCCGATCACCGTTTCCGAGGTCGGGCGGACGACCAGCGGCTCTTCCAGCTTCGCTTCGGGGTCGGGCACCAGCCCGCCCTTGGGATCGGCGATCAGGCGATGGTGGGTGACGACCGCCATCTCCTTGGCGAAGCCTTCGACGTGGTCAGCTTCCTTGGCGAAGTAGGACAGCGGGATGAACAGCGGGAAGTAGCAGTTCTCGACGCCGGCCGCCTTGATCTGCTCGTCCATCAGCTTCTGGATGCGCTCCCAGATGCCATAGCCCCACGGCTTGATCACCATGCAGCCGCGCACGCCCGATTCCTCGGCGAGCTCGGCCTCGGCGATCACCGCCTGGTACCACTGGGCGAAATCTTCCTCGCGGGTGACGGGAAGCGCGTGCTTGATCGTAGGCTTGTTCATGGCGCGGGGGTTAGTGCCCTGCGCGGATTCGGGCAATCCCGGAACCCGAACCCTCCACCTGCAGATTCACTTCACCAGCTGGTCGAGCTTCTTCTGCATGTCGGCCATCTGCTTGCGCAGCGCGTCGAGCTCGTCGGCATCGCCGGCGGGCTTGGCTTCCTCGCGCGCGCCGGCGGCGCCGGGCACGAAGGCGGCGGCGGCGGCCTTGAACATCTCCATGTTGCGCTGGGCGATCTGCGCAAGCGGGTTGGCGCCGATCGATTCCTCGATCGCCTTGCGCAGCTTGACCTGGTTCTCGCGGAAGTGCTCCATCGAGGCCTCGAGGTAGCCGGGCAGCAGCGCCTGCATCGAATTGCCGTACATCGAGATCAGCTGGCGCAGGAAGTTGGTGGGCAGCATCTGCTCGCCGGTCGATTCCTCCTCCATGATGATCTGGGTGAGGATCGTGTGCGTCAGGTCGGCGCCGGTCTTGGCGTCGATCACCTGGAAATCAACGTTGTCCTTGACCATCTGGGCGAGGTGATCGAGCGTGATGTAGCTCGACGTGCTGGTATTGTAGAGCCTGCGGTTGGCGTACTTCTTGATGATGACCGCTTCGCCGTTCTTCGCCTGCTGTGCCATGTTCTGTGCGCCCCCGCTGGGTCCTTTGCTGCTAATTAGCAGATGCGGTATGTGCGGCGCAATAAAAGTTAGCGAATAGCGTTAAAATCTGCGGAACGGGAAAACCGGCGGCCGAGCAGGGTCAGCAGCTCGTATTGCGACAGCCCGCTTGCCGCGCTCGCCGCGGGAAGCGCATAGTCGATCGCCACCCAGTCGCCTTCGCCGCACTCGGGCGCGGCCGAGAGATCGACGATGACGAGATCCATCGAGACCCGTCCGAGCACGGGCAAGATCTTGTCCCGAAAAGAAAATGCTCCGATGTTCGACCAGCAGCGGAGATAACCGTCGGCATATCCGGTGGCGAGGATTCCGGCGCGGATCGGACGGTCGGCGACGAAGGTCGCGTTGTACCCGACGCGGTCGCCCGGCTGCAGCGCGCGGACCTGCACCA
Organism: Novosphingobium huizhouense; assembly: GCF_020179475.1. Lineage (GTDB taxonomy): Bacteria > Pseudomonadota > Alphaproteobacteria > Sphingomonadales > Sphingomonadaceae > Novosphingobium > Novosphingobium huizhouense. Next base: position 634,167 of record NZ_JAILXZ010000002.1, read on the forward strand.
CCGCCGCTTCGGGATACGCGGTTTGCCCTATCGTGCCTGCGAAATCGCGCCGCGGAATCCCGCCGTAGAGCGCGATCCCCGGCCGCGTCAGGTCGGCATGGTAATCGGCGCCGAGCGCGATCCCGGCGCTGTTGGCAAGGCTGTAGCGACGTCCCGGGAGTGCGCTGCGCACTTGCGCGAAACGCGCCAGTTGCTGCGCGTTCTGCGCAGTATCCTCGTCGGCGCTGGCAAGGTGGCTCAGCACCAGGTCGATGTCGATCCGCGCCAGCAGCGGATGGCCGAGATCGGCCATCGCCAGCCCCAGCCGGTTCATGCCGGTGTCGACCATCACGTGGCACGCCCCGCCACCCGCCTCGTGCCAGCGCGCCACCTGCTCGAGCGAGTTGAGCACCGGGCGCACGCCCGTCCGCAGCGCGAAGGCCACGTCGGCGGCATTGAGCGGCCCGTGCAGCACCGCGACCTGCCCGGCCGGCACGTGGGCGATCACGTCGGGGACTTCGCTCCAGTGCGCCACGAACCAGTCGCGACACCCCGCCGCCGCGAGCGTCGGGACCACCCGCGCGGCGCCGAGCCCATAGGCATCGGCCTTGACCGCAGCGCCCGTGGCCGCGGCGCCCGACATCCGGGCGAGCGCGCGCCAGTTCTCGGCCAGCGCTGCCGCATCGAGCCGCAGCCGCAGCGCCGCGGGCGGCGGCGGAACGAGAGCAGGATCAGGCAGCGTCGTCACCATAGTCCCGCGGCGCACCGCCCTTGAGCCCCCAGGCCGCGACGACGAGCGCGACCAGCACGACGATCCATGTGTACCACAGCCCGGCATAGGGATTGCCGGTCTTGGCCACGATCAGCGTCGAGATGAACGGCAGGAAGCCGCCGAAATAGCCGGTGCCGATGTGATAGGGGATCGACATCGAGCTGTAGCGGATGCGCGGCGGGAACATCTCGGCCAGCAGCGCGGCGACCGGGCCGTAGGTCGCGCCCGACAGCGCCATCACCAGCACCAGCCCGAGCACGACCAGCGCCGCGCGGGCGAAGTCGGGCCGAACCTTGGTGAAATCATAGCCCGCCGCGCCGAGCTTGGCCTGAAGCTGCGCGGCGCGCGCCTTCTTGTCGTCCCAGGCATAGTCGTCGAGCACCAGCGCCCTGTCGCCCGCCTTGAGCGAGAGCGCGCCGCCGCTGGCGAGCGCATAGGGCACGCCCGATCCGGTAAGGTCCGCCAGCAGCTTGCCGCAGGGCGTCGCCTGCTCGCTGGCGAAGGCGCTGTAGCTGCAATCGGGGCCGGAGACGACCACCGGCTCCGCCCTGGCGCTTGCGGCGAGCCCGGGGTTGGCGGCGTTGCCGATCATCCAGAACACCGGGAACAGCAGCGCCAGCGTCGCGACATAGCCGAGCACGATCGGCAGCTTGCGCCCGACCTTGTCCGAAAGATGGCCGAACAGCAGGTTGAAGGGCATCCCGATCACGCAGGCGACGCCGACGAGGATCTCGGCCATGGTGTCGTCGACCCGCACCGCCGACTTGAGGAACGAGAGGCCCGAGAACATCGCGGTGTACCAGATCACCGTCAGGCCCGCGGCGACGCCGAACAGCGCGATGAACAGCCGGCGCTTGTTGCCGGGATAGGTTAGGCTCTCGACGAAGGGGTTGCCGGCCAGCTCGCCCTCCTCCTTCATCGCCTTGAACACCGGGCTTTCGGACAGCTTGAGCCGCATCCACAGCGAGACCGCCAGCAGCGCGAGGCTGAGCACGAAGGGCACGCGCCAGCCCCAGCTCGCCCAGGTCTGCTCGCTCATCAGCGCCTTGCAGCTCAGCACGACGACGAGGCTGAGGACGAAGCCGCCCATCACGCTCGCCTGGATGAAGCTGGTGTAGAAGCCGCGGCGCGCAGGGTCGGAATGTTCCGCGACATAGACCGCCGCGCCGCCGTATTCGCCGCCCAGGGCAAGGCCCTGCAGGATCCGCAGCACGATCACCAGCACCGGCGCCGCCATGCCGATCGTCGCCGCCGAGGGGATCAGCCCGACGCCTGCGGTGGCGATGCCCATCAGCAGCACGGTGACGAGGAAGGTGTACTTGCGCCCCAGGCGGTCGCCGAGGAAGCCGAACAGCACCGCGCCCAACGGGCGGAAGCCGAAGCCGACCGCGAAGACCAGCCAGAACAGCAGCATTTCCAGCGTCGCGTTGCCGGTCGGGAAGAACGCCTTCGACAGGATCGAACCGAGCGTGCCGTAGATGAAGAAGTCGTACCATTCGAACACGGTTCCCGCGCTCGAAGCGGCGATGACCAGCCGGATGTCGCTGGCGCTCGGCGCGCTTGGCTGTTCGCTCATTCTCGTCCTGTCTCCCCGTTTCCGCGGCTGCTCTAGCGAAGCCGCGCCGGTCGCGAAAGCCTCGCGAAGATCAGGGCAGCGCCGCGAGCGCGGCGTCCCAAGGAAGAAGGATCGCGCCGTGGCGGGCGGGATAGGCGCGCGCAGGTTCCAGCAGCGCGATGCCCGGCCAGCCGGGCAGCGGCGCTTCGCCTGCAAGCCAGGCCGCGATCGCGGCGCGGGCGGCGGCGATCTCGGCCCGGTCGCGGCCGCGGGTGGCCGTCGCGAAGACATGGGCCGCCGCCTGCCCCACCGCGCAGGCGTGGGGCCTCAGCCCGAGCCGGGCGACCCGCCCCGCGGCGTCGGTGGCAAGGCCGAGCCGGATCGTGCTCCCGCACGAGCGCGAGCGTGCCTCGCCCTCGAGCGGCAGGTCCTCGTCCCAGGGAAAGGCGGCAAGGCCAGTCGCGGCGGCGAGGATCGCGGGGGTGTAGAGCGGCTGCGCCAAGGCTGCGCTCAATCGGCGGCGTGGCGCTTGCGGCGCGGCCTGTCGGGCGCAGCGCCGCCCGCATCGCCCGACGCATCGCCCGACGGATCGGCCGCCTCCGCCGCCGCTTCGCGCCGCTCGGCGATCAGCGTCATCAGCTCCTCGCTGGCGGCGTTGAGCACGGGATAGGTCCGGCCGAGCGAGATCCAGTCCGGGCGCCCCGACACGCCCCAGACGACGTCGTAGCCGAAGACCAGGACCGAGAAGCCGAGCACGACGACGACGAACGCCTTGAGCGCGCCGAAGCCGAAGCCGAGCAGGCGGTCGATCGGACCGAGCGTCGAGCCGCGGCTCGCCTGGCCCATGCGGCGGGCGATGAACCGGGTGGCGAAGACCGGCCCGACCATCAGCAGCGCGAAGGCGAGGATGCCGGCGCCGGTCTCGGTCGACAGGTGCGGCTCGAGCCAGAGAGTCAGCGGCGCGTGCAGGTAGCGCACCGCGACGACGGCGGCGCCCCAGGCGAGGAGGCTCAGCACCTCCTCGACGAAACCGCGGAAGAAGCCGCCGATCGCGCCGATCGCGACGACGAGGAGCACGACATAATCGAAGCCGGTCATTGCCCTGCCTGCTACGAGCCGGCCATGATCCGGTCAACGAGATTTGGCAGGAGCTTGAGCGCGCCGTAGCTCAGATGGGATACTTTCTCGGCCGGGCTGTCGGGCCCGTAGGCGCGGGTGAAGCCGAGCTTGGCCGCTTCCTTGAGCCGGATGCCGCCATGCGCCACCGGGCGCACCTCGCCGGCGAGCGAGACTTCGCCGAACCAGGCGCAGCCCGACGGCAGCGGACGATCGGACAGCGCCGAGACCAGCGCCGCCGCCACCGCGAGATCGGCCGCCGGGTCGGTCAGGCGGTAGCCGCCGGCGACGTTGAGGTAGACCTCGGCCGAGGAGAACGAGAGGCCGCAGCGCGATTCGAGCACCGCCAGCAGCATGGCGAGCCGGCCCGAATCCCAGCCGACCACCGCCCGGCGCGGCGTGGCGCCGCTCGCAAGGCGGACGGTCAGCGCCTGGATCTCGACCAGCACCGGCCGGGTGCCTTCGAGCGCGGGGAACACCGCGCTGCCGGCGACCGGCTGTTCGCGGCCCGAGAGGAACAGCATCGAGGGATTGGCGACTTCCTCGAGCCCCGCCCCGGCCATGGCGAAGACGCCGATCTCGTCCACCGGGCCGAAGCGGTTCTTGAGCGCGCGCAGGATGCGGTACTGGTGGCTGCGCTCGCCCTCGAAGCTCATCACCACGTCGACCATGTGCTCGAGCACGCGGGGGCCGGCGATGGCGCCGTCCTTGGTGACGTGGCCGACGAGGACCATCGCGACGCCGTTCTCCTTGGCGTAGCGGATCAGTTCGAAGGCGCAGCCGCGCACCTGGCTGACGGTGCCGGGCGCGCCCTCGATCTGGTCGGAATGCATCGTCTGGATCGAATCGATCACCAGCAGCGCGGGCGGGTCCATCGTCCCGAGCGTGGTCAGGATGTCGCGCACCGAGGTGGCCGAGGCGAGCCGGATCGGCGCCTTGCCGAGCCCGAGCCGGTCGGCGCGCAGGCGGACCTGGTCGGAGGCTTCCTCGCCGCTGATGTAGACCGACAGGCCCCCGGCATTGGCGATGCTGGCCGAGGCCTGGAGCAGCAGGGTCGACTTGCCGATGCCGGGGTCGCCGCCCATCAGGATGGCCGAGCCCGGCACCAGCCCGCCGCCCAGCGCGCGGTCGAATTCGGCAAGACCGGTGCGGCGCCGCTGCGGCAGTTCGACCGGCGCGTCGAGCGAGACGAAGCGCACCGCGCGCCCGCCGCTCGACAAGTCGTGCCGCGCCGAGAACACCGTTTCGGGCGCTTCTTCGACGAGCGTGTTCCATTCCGCGCAATCGGGGCATTGCCCCTGCCAGCGGTTCGACACGCTGCCGCAGGCCTGGCAGACAAATCGGCGTTTCGGTTTGGCCATGCCGCTCCACCTAATGCGAACATAATGCGAACGCAAGCGCCCGTTGCCGCCACATTGGCGATCTACGGAGCGTGTGGCGAACGGCTCGTTAAGGCATTGCGTTCATCACGAGCGCGCCATGCCCCAGACCGCTCCGCTGCTCGGCATCGAGCCGAAGATGTATCGCCACTTCGCCGCGATCACGCTGGTCCTGTCGAGCGCCGTGGCGATCTTCACCAATGGCGCCGCCACCCCCGACGCCGCTTCCGCGCCCCCTGCCCCGGCCGGCCCCGCGCCCGAGGCCGCACCGGGCGCCGCGCCCCGCGCCGCGGGCGTGGTGACGACGAGCCGCAACGGCACGCTGATCGATGCGCGCCACGGCCCGCCGCCCGGCTCGGCGACGATGGACATCGGCCCCGACCCGGTCGACACCATCGACACCTCGCTAACGCCGGTCGCGCCTGCGGCCCCGGCGGGCCAGCAGATCGCTATCGAGATCGACCCGCGCGAGCTGGCGCGGATGACCCCGGCGCAGCGCGACGCCGCGCTGAGGCAGCTGGCCGAGGAACGCAGGCGGCGCGAGGCGGCCGGACCCTATCGTCCTTCGCCGATGGAGCTGCACGCCCTGCGCGCCGCATCGGCCATCCGCTCGGGCTCGGACGGGGCGGACTGAGCGACCCCGCCCCCACCCGCAGGCCCGATTCGCGCTTCGAAAACGCGCGAAAGGTTGACGGGGTTTACACAGTCCAGGGAAACAATCGCGAGCCCCCGCCGCCCACCCGGCGACACGCGAAATCCCGATTGGCTTCAACGGCTTGAAAGAACGGTTGGCGGTGCCTTACGCCATTTCGCGCGTGTAGGACAGGCCTGCCCTGCAACTTGCATATGCAAGGTCGCCGCAACGTGGAGAGCGCCGCCTTGCGGAGGGGCGCAGGACGGCCCCGCAACAGGCGCGAACAATGGGATCGGAAAGGGGGGATCGGAAAGGGCAGATCAGGCAGGCGGGATAAGGCAGGCCGGATCAGGCAGGCCGGACCAAACAGGCCGGGCCGGACAGGAAGGTGGTGCCCCTGGCCAGACTCGAACTGGCACGGATCTCTCCAACCGATTTTGAGTCGGTCGCGTCTACCATTCCACCACAGGGGCACGCAGCGCCGACGGCTTAGCCGCCGGCGCGCAAAGGTTCAACCGGCCTTGATCGCGCCGGCCAGCAGCTTGTGCAGCCGCGAATGGAGCGCATCGTTGCCGGCGAGCACGGTCTCGTCGCAGATCGGCAGCGAGCGGCCGCGGAAGTCGGACACGAAGCCGCCCGCCTCGCGCACCAGCAGGCAGCCGGCGGCGGTGTCGTAGGGCTGCAGCGCCGATTCCCAGAACCCGTCGAAGCGCCCCGCCGCCACCCAGGCGAGATCGAGCGAGGCCGCGCCGAAGCGACGGATCCCGGCGACGCGCGGCCCCAGTTCCTGGTAGATGCGGATCCATTCGCCCATGTCGCCGCGATTGGCGAAGGGAATGCCGGTGCCGATCACCGCTTCATCGAGGTTGCGGCGCGCCGAGACGCGCAGGCGACGGTCCTGCAACCAGGCGCCGCGGCTCTTTTCGGCCCAGAAGCTTTCGTCGGTGACCGGCTGGTAGACGATCCCGGCGGTGACTTCGCCCCAGCCCGAGCCATCGAGCTTGGGCTCCTGCACCGCGATCGAGATCGCGAAGTGCGGGATGCCGTGGAGGAAATTGGTGGTGCCGTCGAGTGGATCGACGATGAAGCGCGGCTTGTTGGGATCGCCGGCCAGCTCGCCCGCCTCCTCCATCAGGAAGCCCCATTCGGGGCGCGCCGCGCGCAGTTCGTCCCAGATCGTCCGCTCGGCCGCCTGATCCGCCTTCGAAACGAAGTCGGACGGCCCCTTGCGGCTGACCTGGAGGTGTTCGACTTCGCCGAAATCCCGACGGAGACGCTGCCCGGCCTTGCGGGCAGCCTTCTCCATCACGCGCATCAGGCCGGACATCGCCATGGCGGATCAGCCCGCCTTGCCGACGTAGGTGCGCTCGTACACGTCGACGACGATGCGCGTGCCGCTTTCGATGTGCGGCGGCACCATCACGCGAACGCCGTTGTCGAGGATCGCGGGCTTGTAGCTCGACGAAGCGGTCTGGCCCTTCACCACCGCGTCGGCCTCGACGATGGTGGCTTCCACCTGTTCGGGCAACTGCACCGAGATCGGGCGCTCGTCGTACATTTCGAGCACGGCGGTCATGCCGTCCTGGAGGAAGGCGTCGGCGCCGCCGAGGAGGTCCTTGGGCAGGGTGATCTGGTCGTAGGTCTCGACGTCCATGAACACGAGGTCGTCGCCCTCGGCATAGAGGAACTGGAAGTCCTTGGTGTCGAGCCGCACGCGCTCGACGGTGTCGGCGCTGCGGAAGCGGACGTTGGTCTTGCGGCCGTCGATCAGGTTCTTCATTTCGACCTGCATGAACGCGCCGCCCTTGCCGGGCTGGGTGTGCTGGGTCTTGGCGACCTTCCAGATGCCGCCTTCGTATTCCAGGATGTTGCCCGGACGAATGTCCACGCCGCTGATCTTCATGATGGAAAGAACCCTGCCAGAGATGGGGAAGCGCGGCCCTTAGCGCCTAGCGGCGATTGCTTCAAGCACGCGCGTCGTGCTAGCGGACGGCGGTCATGAAGTCGCACGCCCTTGTCCTGTCGCTGGCCCTTGCCGCGACGCTGCTTCCGGCGGGCGCGGCCCGCGCGGTCCCGGGCGGCGAACTGCACACGCTGATCGTCGGCCACTGGGTCTGCGAGCGCCCCGGCGACGCGACCGCCCCGCCGGTGCGGCTGGCGGCCGACGATTTCTGGGCGGTCCAGGATTCGAGCTATCGCCTGAGCGACGGCGCGCGCGGCAGCTACCTGCTGCTCGCCGACCGGCTGGTGATGACCTCGGGCCCGTTCGAAGGGCGCGTCTATGCGCTCGAGAGCGCAGCGACGGTGCGCCCGCTGGGCGAGGACGGCGCTGCGCTTGCCGCGCGCTGCGTCAAATCGGGCACGCCTTCGGCCTACGTCGAGATGCCCGGCGACCCGGGCGCGCCGGCCACGGCGCCGGCCGACGCGGCAGCGCCGCGCAACCAGGCGACGAACCGGCGGTAAAGCGGCCTGGCCGAAGCGGCCTAGTAGTGGTCCGTGCGCACCGAATCGCGCTGCATCGTGGCGTAGGCGAAGGCGACGATCGTCCCGAACACGACGAGGCCGAGCGGCACCGCAACGCCGGTGTCGCCCGCGAACGACAGCGCCTCGGGATCGTCGGTGGCGGCGACCAGCGCGGCGAAGGCGATGTTGAACAGGCCGTCGCCGACGATCAGCCCGGTGGCGGCGAGCACGCCCATGCGCTCGGCGAATTCGCGGTCCTTCTGGCGCGCCGCCCAGCGGTTGTAGAGATGGCCGAGGACCGCGCCGAGAACCACCAGCGCGGTGACCTGCATCGGCAGGTACATGCCCATGCCGACCGCGAGCGGCGGCAGGCTGCCGCGGCCCGACTTGCGCAACAGCTCGTCCGCCACGATCGCCGCCGCGCCGATGCCTGCGCCGAGGCCGATCAGTCCCCAGTCGAGATTGCCGCCCAGCACCCCTTGCGCGATCGCCGAGATCAGCGCCGCCTGCGGCGCCGACAGCGCGCCGGGGCCCGCGCCGGGCATCCCTTCGAAGCCGAAGGTGGTGTTGAGCAGATCGAGGATCGGCGGGATCACCGAGGCCCCGAACACGACCCCGAGGATCAGCGCGACCTGCTGGCGCCACGGCGTCGCGCCGACCAGCTGGCCGGTCTTGAGATCCTGGAGGTTGTCGTTCGAGATCGTCGCCACGCCGAACACGATCGCGGTGACGAACAGCGCGAAGGCGACTAGCGCGCGGGTGTCGGCCGGGGAATGGCCGCGCCCGTAGAGCAGCAGGAGCAGCAGCGACACGCCCAGCACGGCAAGGATGCCGACCCCCGAGATCGGGCTGTTCGAGGCGCCGATCAGCCCCGCCATGTAGCCGCAGACCGCGGCGATGACGATCCCGGCGACGGCGACGTAGAGCACCGCGGCGGCGATGGTCGGGCCGAGCCGGTCCGCGATCGGCCCGCCGCCCGCGAAATCGGCGAGCAGCAGCGCGACCGGCACCATCAGCGCGAGGATCATGGCCCCGACGATCCCGATCGGGATGTCGCGCTCGGTCAGCGGCAGGCTCGCCATGCCGCCATCGGCGCGCGCGCGGCCGGCCGCGATCGAGGCGGCGATGCCCCTGACGATCGGGCCGATGACCCGCAGCAAGGTCCAGATCGCGGCGATGCCGATCGTGCCCGCGCCGATGAAGCGCACCTTCTGGCGGAACACCTGCGCGACGAAATCGGCAAGCTCGACCCCGCCGGGCGCCCCGCCGGCGGTATAGGCGGGCAGCAGCAGGCCGAAGCTGACGACGATGCCGACCAGCATGGCGACGCCGACCGCGAGCCCGACGAGATGCCCGACCGCGACCAGCGCGAGCGACAGCCCGCCGGCGAGCGAGGTCGCGCCCGAGCCCACCCGCAGCGTCAGCGAGGCTTCCTCGGCGACGAGGCCGGTCTTGGCGATGAGCGGGAAGCTCGCGCCGAGCGAGGCGCCGCGGGCGACCGCGGCGAGGCCCTTGCGGTTCTCCTCGACCCCGCCCACGCCGGCGCCGACCTTGAGCACTTCGGCGGCGGCGACGCCTTCGGGGTAGGGCAGATCGGAGCCGGTCACCAGCGCGCGGCGCAAGGGCACCGAATACATCACGCCGAGCGTCCCGCCGATCGCGATCAGGCACACCGACTGCCAGTAGGGAAAGCCGTTCCACCAGCCGACCATGACCAGCCCGGGCAGGACGAACACGATCGCCGACAGCGTGCCGGCCGAACTCGCGATCGTCTGGACGATGTTGTTTTCCTGGATCGTGGCGCCGGGCAGGAGCCGCAGCACCGCCATCGAGATCACCGCCGCCGGGATCGAGGTGGCGAAGGTCAATCCGATGCGCAAGCCCAGATAGACGTTGGCCGCGGTGAAGACGAGCGTCAGTGCCGCTCCGAGGGCCACGCCCCGGACCGTGAGTTCGCGGCTTGGTGACAGATCGGGCATTCGGGCGCGCTCCTCCTCGCGGCGGGTTCTGGCATGGACCGCTGCGTTAGGGAAGATTCTTGAGCAAATAGTAAGGGTCGACCGGATCACCTTCGTTCCAGGGGGCGCCGGCCCGCGTGCGCAGCACTTCGAAATGCAGGTGCGGCGCGGCCGGATCGGCGTTGCCGGTCGCGCCCACCGCGCCGATCACCTGCCCGGCGGCGACCGGCTGCCCTTCGGCCAGCGCAGGCGCATAGGCCGAAAGGTGCGCGTAGTAGGTCATCGTCGCGCCGTCGACGCTGCGGATGTAGATCGTGTTGCCCCCGTCCTTCGACAGGAACAGCTTGTCGATCCGCCCGGCGAGCGCGGCGCGCACCGGCGTGCCCACCGGCGCTGCGATGTCGATCGCATGGTGCGCGCGCGTGCCGTCGCCGCGCGGCGCTTCGTAGGTATCGACGAGCTGCCCCGGCGCGACGCCCGCGACGGGCATGACGAGGCGCGGCAGCGGCGCGGCGGGCCGCTCGACGGCGGGGGACGGGGCAGCAGAGGACGGGGCGGCAGAAGAGGGGGCGGCGGGGGACAGGACGGCGGGCGCCGACAGCCGGACCGGGCCGGGCGCATCGCGGTGGGCGATCCACAGGGCGCCGACCACCACCCACGCCGCCGATGTCACCGCCGCGGTGGACAAGACCAGCCGCGCCTTTTCGCGCCAGCCCTGCCCGCTGCTCAAGGCCGCGCCCGGGTCATGCCACGAACTCCACCCGGGTCGCGGTGGTGACCATCTGGGCGAGGCGCGCGGCATCCCAGTTGGTCAGGCGGACGCAACCGTGGCTCTCGCTGCGGCCGATCGTCTCGGGCTCGGGGGTGCCGTGGATGCCGTAGTGCGGCTTCGACAGGTCGATCCAGACCACGCCGACCGGCCCGTTGGGGCCCGGCGGCAGCAGGACCTTGGGCTTCTTGTCGGAGACGTCCCAGAACAGCTCGGGATTGTAGTGGAACTCGGGATTGTGATCGATCCCGTTGATCTTCCACTTGCCGAGCGGCAGCGGATCGTGGCTCGAGCCGGTGGTGACGGTGAACACGGCGAGCAGCTTGCCGTCGGCGCCATAGCCCCTGAGCGTGCCCGCGCCGCGGCTGACCACCACGCGATCGAGCGCCGGCTGGTCTGTCCCGACGCCGAGCGCGACCAGCGTGCGCAGCCAGTCCTCGTCCTGGTCGCCGAGCGCGGAAATCGCATCGGCGCCGACATTGGGCACGCGGATCTTCTGCCCCGAGGCAAAGGGCGCGGCAGCGCCGCCGGCCGGCGCGGGGTTGAGCGCGTGGAGCACCGCGGCGGTGGTGTGGAAGCGTTCGGCCAGCTTCTCGTCGAGCGAGGCGTAGCCCAGCACCGGCAGCCGCGCCTGTGCCTCGGGATCGGGCGGCAGCGGCGCGAAGGGGCCGGCGGCGAAGTCCGCGGGGATCGTCACCAGCCGGGTGGCCGCGATCTGCGACCAGCGCGCCAGCACCGACTGCGAGGGATCGTCGAGCTCGCCGGTGACCGGCAGCCCGTTCGCCTCCTGGAAGCCGCGCAGCGCATTGCGCGTCGACAGGCCCAGTTCGCCATCGACGATGCCCGGCGCGAAGCCGAGCCGCTCGAGAATGACCTGCGCCTTCATCACTGTGCGCGGCACGTCATCGGCCATCGCCGGATCGGGCGGCTGGCCCGGACCGGGATCGCTCGAGGCCATGCTGTCGGCGGTGATGGCGGGGCGCCTGGCGGCGGCTTCGGAGGAGGTCGGACTATCGCTTGTGCCCGGGCCGATTTGCGAACCATTCGAGTTGCAGGCGCCCGCTGCGAGGGCGAGGCAGGTACTCAAGAACAAGCGATGCATTGGTGATCCCGGTGACGTGTCGACCGGAAACTCATAACAATACAACAGGTTCCCGGCTCACTCCGAGGCGGAAAGGATCGCCTTGGCAAGCCCGCGGACCCGCTCGGCGGGATCGCCGCCCCACACCGCCTGGCTTACCGCGAGGAAGTCGGCGCCGGCCTGCACCAGCCCTGCGCAATTGTCCGCAGTGATCCCTCCGATGGCGACGCAGGGCAGCTCGAACAGCGTCGACCACCAGGTGAGCAGCTCGGGCTCGGGCCGGTGCTTGGTCTCCTTGGTGCTGCTGGGGAAGAAGGCGCCGAACGCGACGTAGTCGGCCCCCGCCTCGCCCGCTTCCATCGCGAGGTGGCGGCTGTCGTGGCAGGTGACGCCGATCTGCGCCTCGCGCCCGAGCCGCTGGCGCGCTTCGGCGACGGTGCCGTCGTCCTGGCCGAGATGGACGCCGTCGGCGCCGAGACGCTTGGCGAGCGCGATCGAATCGTTGACGATGAACGCCACCTCGCGATCGGCGCAGATCCGCTGCAGCGGTTCGGCCAGCCGCGCCGCCGCGTGCTCGTCGAGGCCCTTGACCCGGAACTGGAACGCCGCGACCGGCGCTGCGGGATCGGAGGCATCGAGCGCCCGGGCGAGCTGGTCGGCAAAGGCGCCCGAGACATCGAGCGGCGAGATCAGGTAGATCGAGCAGGTGGGTGTGGCCATGGGTCGAGCGCCCTACCCTTCCCGCAGCCCCCGCGCAATCGGCCGTTCCGGAACCGTTCAGCGCATCGTGCCATTGTCGCGGGCATGAAGACGCTGCTGCCCCTGCTCGCCACCCTCCCGCTCGCCGCCTGCGCGACGATTCCCGCCGATGTCCGGGCGGACGGATTTGCCCGGCTGAACGAAGCGACCCGGGCGGGACCGGTCACCGTCCGTCCGCTGGCAGTGATCGAGGACAGCCGCTGCCCGATGAACGCGCGCTGCATCCAGGCCGGGCGCGTGGTCGTCTCGGCGGTGGTCACCGAGGATGGCCGCCCGCAGGAGCGCAAGCTGGTGCTGGGCGAGGAGTCGCTGCTGGCCAGCGGCAGCATCATGCTCGACACGGTCGAGCCCGCGACCCGCACCGACACGCCGATCCGCGCGCAGGACTATCGCTTTCACTTCGGCTGGACGGATCGCTGAGGCAGCAGCGCCTCAGCCCGAAACGGCAATTCCGCGTTGCGCCATGGCGGCATCGAAGGGTGCCGGGTCGTCGAGGCGTATGGCGAGGCGGCGGCGCTTGCCCGCGATCGCCCCTTCGGCGACTTCGATGATGCGGTTGGGATGGGCAACGGGCACCAGCTTGCGCACATCCGGCGCGCCAAGCGTGCCCGCGGGCCAATCGCGCCGGATGCCGGCGATCTGGTCCAGCCGCAGCTCGACCTTGCGCAGCGAGCCCATGTGCAGGACCAGCACGTCGCCCTCCAGCCGATGCGGCAGTCGCGCGAAAGAGCGGATCCAGCCGACCAGCCAGACCAGCGACACGAAGGTCAGGATCGTCAGCGGCCAGGCGAGCACGGGCCACTTGAGCGAAACGACCAGGTGCACGGCGAGCATTTCGAGAACCGCGAGGCCGAACAGCGCCCAGACCATTGGCGCGACGCTGCGATGATAGGAAAAGGTCATGGCGGCATCCCGTGGCAGAAACGGAGACGCCCCGCCCCCGGTTGTGCGGGGTGCGGGGCGGCCTTTCTCCATCCTCAGGCAACTTGTGGAAGGGGGCCTTGCCCCTTCCCGCATCAGGCCGCGACGGCGGCGGTCTTCTGCGTCGAACCGGTGTAGATTTCGTCGATCGCCGCGCCGAGCGCGGCGTCGAATTCAGCATCGCTCATCTGGAAGCGCAGGTCTTCGAGCAGCGCGCGGCTGAAGCTGGCGATGATGCCCGTGTTCTTCGCCAGCTCGACGCAGGCCTCGGGGCGCTTGTAGCCACCCGACAGCGCGACGACGCGCAGCACCTTGGGGTGCGAGACGAGCGGATCGAACGTGCCCGGCACGATCGGCAGCGACAGCTTGAGCATGACCTGCTGGCCTTCGGGCAGTTCATCGAGGGCCTTGAGAATCTCGGCGAGCAGGATCTTGTCGCAGTCGGCGCGGGTCTCGCTCTTGATGTTCACTTCGGGTTCGATGATCGGCATCATCCCGTGCGAAAGCACCTGGCGGCCGACTTCGAACTGCTGCCGGACCACCGCGGCGATGCCTTCGGCATTGGCCGAGTTGATCACCGAACGCTCCTTGGTGCCATAGACGCCGAGCGCCTTCGAGCGTTCGAGCAGCGCATCGAGCGTGGGCATCGGCTTCATCAGCTGGACGCCGTTCGCTTCGTCTTCCAGGCCCTTGTCGATCTTGATGAAGGGCACGACGCCCTTCTCGATCAGCGCGGCAGGCACGCCCTTGCCATCGACGGTGCCGTCCATGGTGCGTTCGAACAGGATCGCGCCGATGACCTTGTCGCCGGTGAAGGCGGGCGACTTGATGATCCGGCTGCGCATGGCGTGGATCAGGCCGAACATTTCCTCTTCGCTCGACCACGCATCGGCGGCGACGCCGTATCCGGCGAGCGCCTTGGGCGTCGAACCGCCGCTCTGGTCGAGCGCCGCGATGAATCCGTTACCCGCGGCCATCTTCTCGGTCATTTCGGCGTAGTTCATGGCGGTTCCCGTGCTGTGGAAGTGAAGTCGGACCGAAGGTCCGGTGGCGCCGGTGCGCACCTGGGCCGGACCTGCCCGAGCAGGTCCCGAAGCGCCCACGTGCATACCTATGCGCAAACGCTCCATAAACAGGCGCGGGTTGCAGTGCAACAACGCGCCTGTCGGATGGATCGATTTTTTAGCCGAGCGCGGCGACGCCCGGCAGTTCCTTGCCTTCCATCCATTCGAGGAAGGCGCCGCCGGCGGTCGAGATGTACGAGAAATCCGCTGCGACGCCCGCGTGGTTCAATGCGGCGACGGTATCGCCCCCGCCCGCGACCGAGATCAGCGAGCCTTCCTTGGTCAGCGCGGCGGCGGTGCGCGCGAGCGCGACCGTGGCGGCGTCGAACGGTTCGATCTCGAAGGCGCCGAGCGGGCCGTTCCAGACCAGCGTGCGGCAGGTCTTGAGCACGTCGCCGAGCGCTTCGACGGCCTGCCGGCCGACGTCGAGGATCATCTCGTCGGCGGCGACCTCGTGGACGTTGCAGGTGCGCAACGAGGCCGGGTTGGCGGCGAATTCCTTCGACACGACAACGTCGTAGGGCAGGTGCACGGTGCACCCGGCCTTGTCGGCATTGTCGAGGATCTCCTCGGCGGTGGCCTTGAGGTCGTGCTCGCACAGCGACTTGCCGACATCGACCCCGCGCGCGGCGAGGAAGGTGTTGGCCATGCCGCCGCCGATGATCAGGTGATCGACCTTGCTGACGAGGTGCTTGAGCACATCGAGCTTGGTCGAGACCTTGGCGCCGCCGACGACCGCGGCCACCGGGCGCTCGGGCGCGCCGAGCGCCTTTTCGAGCGCCTTGAGCTCGGCCTCCATGGCGCGACCGGCATAGGCGGGGAGCGCGCGGGCCAGCCCCTCGGTCGACGCGTGCGCGCGGTGCGCGGCGGAGAAGGCGTCATTGACGTAGAGATCGCCGAGGCCGGCGAAGCGCGCGATCACGGCGGGATCGTTCTTTTCCTCGCCGCCGAAGAAGCGGGTGTTTTCCAGCACCGCGATGCTGCCGGGCGCGAGCGCCGCGACCGCGGCCTTGTCGCCCTCCCAGTCGATGTAGGCGACCGGGCGGCCGAGCACGTGGGCGAGCGGATCGGCGAGCTTCCTCAGCGAGAACTCCTCGGACGGCTGGCCCTTGGGGCGGCCGAAATGGGCGAGGACGAGCACCTTGGCGCCCTTGTCGGCCAGCTCGTTGAGCGTCGCGACGGTGGCGCGCAGGCGGGTGTCGTCGGTCACCCGGCCATCGGCCATCGGCACGTTGAGGTCTTCGCGGACCAGCACGGCCTTGCCCTGCACATCGCCGATATCGTCCAGCGTCTTGAAGCTCATGTCTCGATCCTCACTTCGTCGCCGATGGCGATGGCGCCATCGCTGATGACCTTGCCGCACACGCCGCCGCGCCAATCGGGCAGCAGCGCGGCTTTCAGGCCGGGGGCAATTTCGTCCATGCGGCTGCACGGGTCGCATTCACAGGTGATGCGGATGCGCAAAGTCTCGCCGATGCGGATGATCGCGCCGGGTTGGCGTGGCAGGCGCAGGCCGGAAACCAGCAGGTTAGCGCGGCGCACATGCCAGGGCAGGTCGATCTTGAGATCGGCGAGCGCGGCGGCCCAGCTTTCCGCCTCCATGACGGTGATCTGTCGTTTTCCGGTCTTGCCGGGGCGGAGGGCGCCACGCAGATCGCCGTGGACGCCCTCGCCTTCGGTCACCTGGACGCGGGACAGCGTCTCGATGGGACCGCGCGGCCGATCGTGCCGCGCTATGCCCTGGAGATGTCCCGCGTCCATCGCGGCTTAGAGGAACTTCGCCATCGCGCCCGCGGTATCGAGCATGCGGTTCGAGAAGCCCCATTCGTTGTCGTACCACGACAGCACGCGCACTAGCTTACCTTCGAGCACGGCGGTCTCGAGGCTGTCGATGGTCGACGAGTGCGGATCGTGGTTGAAGTCGATCGAGACCAGCGGCTCCTCGGTGTAGCCGAGCACGCCCTTGAGCGCGCCTTCGGCGGCGGCCTTGAGCAGGCCGTTGACTTCCTCGACGCTGGTGTCGCGCTTGGGCGTGAAGGTCAGGTCGACGACCGAGACGTTCGGGGTCGGCACGCGGATCGACGAACCGTCGAGTTTGCCCTTGAGGTCGGGCAGCACTTCACCCACCGCGACGGCGGCGCCGGTGCTGGTCGGGATCATGTTCATCGCCGCGGCGCGGGCGCGGCGCGGGTCCTTGTGGATCTGGTCGAGGATCTTCTGGTCGTTGGTGTACGAGTGGATCGTGGTCATCAGGCCGCGCTCGATGCCGATCGCTTCGTGCAGGACCTTGGCGAGCGGGGCGAGGCAGTTGGTGGTGCACGAGGCGTTCGAGACGATCAGGTGGTCGCCGGTCAGCTTGTCGTGGTTGACGCCGTAGACGACGGTGAGGTCGACGCCCTTGGCCGGCGCCGAGATCAGCACGCGCTTGGCGCCCGCGTCGAGGTGCTTCTGGCCGCCGGCGCGGTCGGTGAAGAAGCCGGTGCATTCAAGCGCGATGTCGATGCCGTTGGCGGCGTGCGGCAGGTTGGCCGGATCCTTCTCGGCCGTCACCTGGATGCGCTTGCCATCGACGATCAGGTCGTTGCCGTCGACCGAGACGTCGCCGGCGAAGGCGCCGTGGACGCTGTCGCGCTTGAACAGCAGGGCGTTGGCCTTGGCGTCGGCGAGGTCGTTGATCGAGACCAGCTCGAGCCCGGCTTCCGGGCGTTCGAGGATGGCGCGCGCGACGTTGCGCCCGATACGTCCGAAACCGTTGATCGCAACCTTGATCGCCATGTCAAAAACTCCCTTTAAATCACGAAAGACGTTCGAGGACCTGCGGGACGATCTTGTCCACGCTGAACCCGAAGTGATCGAACAGGACGTCGGCCGGGGCCGATGCGCCGAAGGTATCCAGGCCGATGGTCAGGCCATCGCCGACATACTTCTGCCAGCCGAAGGTGACGCCCGCCTCGATCGAGACCTTGAGCACGCCGGCCGGTAGCACGTCGGCCTTGTAGGCGGCGTCCTGTCCGTCGAACAGTTCGAGGCACGGGGCCGAAACCACGTCCGCGCCGATGCCCTTGGCTTCGAGCGCGACCGCGACGTCCTTGGCGAGCGCCACTTCCGAACCGGTGGCGACGAGCACGACCTTGCGGTCGGCCTGGGCGCTGACCAGGCGATAGGCGCCCCTGGCGCTCTTCATCTCGGCATCGAAGCGGACCGGCGGCAGGTTCTGGCGCGACAGCGCGAGCACCGAGGAGGCGTGCTTGTCCGCCAGCGCGAGCGCCCAGGCCTCGGCGGTCTCGATCGCGTCGGCCGGGCGGAACACGCGCAGGTTCGGGATCATGCGCAGGCTCATCACGTGCTCGACCGGCTGGTGGGTCGGGCCGTCTTCGCCAAGGCCGATCGAATCGTGGCTGAGCACGTAGATCGCGCGGGTGTGCTGCAGCGCCGACATGCGGATCGCGTTGCGGCAGTAGTCGGCGAAGACGAGGAAGGTGCCGCCGTAGGGGATGATCCCGCCGTGCAGCGCCATGCCGTTCATCGCCGCGGCCATGCCGAATTCACGGATGCCGTAGTAGACGTAGCGCCCGTCGTAGCTGCCGGGGCCGAACGGCAGGGTCGACTTGGTCTTGGTGAGGTTCGAGCCCGTCAGGTCGGCCGAGCCGCCGACCATCTCGGGGATCGCGGCGGTGAAGGCTTCGAGCGCCATCTCGCTCGCCTTGCGGGTCGCGACCTTGGGCGGGTTGGCGATCAGCGACTGGACATAGGCATCGAAGCCGGTGTCGGCGGGCAGGTCCCCGGCCATGCGGCGGGCAAGCTCGGCGGCCTTGTCGCTGGCGGCGGCGCGCGCCTGCCATTCGGCGTGGGCGGCCTTGCCGGCTTCACCCGTCGCGCGCCAGTGGCCAAGAATCTCCCCGGGGATCTCGAACGGGGCCGAAGTCCAGCCGAGGTATTCGCGCGCGGCGGCGATCTCGTCGGCGCCCAGCGGCGCGCCGTGGACGCTGTGGCCGCCCTGCTTGTTGGGCGCGCCCTTGCCGATCACGGTGCGGCAGGCGACGATCGACGGACGCGGATCGGCGGCCGCTTCGGCGAGCGCGCGGGCGATGTCGGCGAAGTCATGCCCGTCGCACGAGGTGGTGTGCCAGCCGGTAGCGGCGTAGCGGGCGAGGATGTCCTCGCTGGTCGAGAGCGAGGTGTCGCCGTCGATGGTGATCTTGTTGTCGTCCCACAGCACGTTGAGGCGGCCGAGCTTCAGCGTGCCGGCAAGGCCGATGGCTTCGTGGTTGACGCCTTCCATCAGGCAGCCGTCGCCGGCGATCACCCAGGTCTTGTGGTCGACCAGCTCGTCGCCGAACTGCGCGTTGAGGTGGCGTTCGGCCATCGCCATGCCGACCGCCATCGCGATGCCCTGGCCGAGCGGGCCGGTGGTGCATTCGACGCCGTCGATCAGGAAGTTCTCCGGGTGGCCGGCGCAGACCGAGCCCATCTGGCGGAACTTGCGGATGTCCTCCATCGTCGGGCTTTCGTAGCCCGAGAGGTGGAGCAGCGCGTAGATCAGCATCGAGCCGTGGCCGGCCGAGAGCACGAAGCGATCGCGGTCCGACCACCTGGGCGCGGAAGGATCGAACTTCAGGAACTGCGACCAGAGCACCGTGGCGACGTCGGCCATGCCCATCGGCATGCCGGGGTGGCCGGAGTTGGCTGCCTGGACCGCGTCCATGGCGATCGCACGGATCGCGTTGGCCATGGGACCGAGCGCGGCGGGATCACGAGTCATAACCTGAGAAAACCCTTCCAGCGCGCGAAGGCGCGCGCATTACCGGTGATTCGGAGCGCGGCCTCTTTGGTGACCGCACCCCGAAGCGTCAAGGTCGCGAGGGTGACGGCATCACCCCTGCATGTCGAGCCGGCGCATACGTTCCCGTTGGCCGGGCGCATACGAATGCGCGAGCCGATTCGCAAGCCCGCACCGCGACATCCCCGCGGCAGCCCCGCGGCCGCCCCGCAGCAGCCGTCGCCGCTGGCGCTTATCAACAGCTGCGCGGTTGCCGCCGCGCGCATCGGCGTTACAAGCCATGTCGCTCTATGCTAGCGGTTGGAATCATGGCGAGCGAACACGATCTCGAAGCGGCCCTCGACCGGATCGAACAGGCCCTGTCCCGCCTCGAGGCCGCGGCGGCCGAAAAGGTCGAGCAGGCCGAACACGGCGGCGCCGCCGTGGTCGAGCTGGGCGAGCTGCGCTCGCGCCACCGCAAGCTGAAGGACACCGTGGCGCAGGAACTGCGCCAGCTGGACCTGCTGCTCGCCAATCTTCCGAACCCGCGCGGATAGCCAGATGAGCAATGTCACTCTCTCGATCGGCGGTCGCAACTTCGCCGTCTCGGCCAGCGACGGCGAGGAAAGCCACATCGAGATGCTCGGCCGGATGATCGACGAGCGCGCGCGCCGGATCGGGGCCCATACCCAGTCCGAACCGCGGATGCTGCTGTTCGCCGCGCTGGTCCTGGCCGACGAACTGCACGAAGCGCACGACGCCGCGCCCCCGCCGCCGCCTGCCCCGCCGCCGCCTGCTCCCGAACCGGTATCGCCGCCCGCGCCGCCGCCCGGCCCGAGCGCGGCGATCATGGCGCGGATCGAGGCGATCGCCGCGCGTGTCGAAAAACTGGCGCTGCACCTTGAGCATCAGGAGCCGGCGTCCTAGATCGGAGGGCGACGGGTACTGCCCGGCACGAGCCGTTTGAAACATCCCTGAGGCTATAAGCAATCCACGGGGGCTGTCCCTGCCCGAGGCCACTCTGTTTCCATTGGGGTCCTGGGTACATGGTCCCCACCTGACGTTGAGGCGTCGGTGGATTTTCCGAGCAAACGACCCATGGTGGTCCCGTCACCCACCCGGTTCCCGAAGGCTCTGCAGGAGACCCCATGCCCCACAGCAAGGCCGACTTGCGCAAGGCCCTGCGCGCCGCGCGCCGCGCGCACGTCGCCGCGCTCGACCCCCGGGTGAAGGCACTGCTGTTCATGCGTCCCCCTGCCCCGCTTCTGCCGATCTTGCCGCACGGCGCGACCATCGGGCTCTACGCCGCCACGCCCGACGAGGCCCCGGCGCTGTCCTACGCCCGCTTCTTCCACGAAGCCGGGCACCGCGTGGCGCTGCCCTGGTTCGCCTCGCGCAGTGCGCCGATGACGTTCCGCGCCTGGGATTCACCGCACCTCGACGAATTGCTCGGCGAAGGTCCGTTCGGCACCGCGCAGCCCTTTGCGCAGGCGGCCGAGGTCGCGCCCGACGTGCTGTTCGTGCCGCTGGTCGGCTTCACCGCGGAAGGTCACCGGCTGGGCCAGGGCGGCGGCCACTACGACCGCTGGCTGGCAGAGCATCCCGCCGTGCCCGCGATCGGGCTTGCCTGGGACGCGCAACTGGTCGAAAGCCTGCCCCTCGAGGCGCATGACCGCCGCTTGCGCGCCGTGGTAACGCCGACGCGCCTCTATGGACCGTTCGACGCATGAGCATGGGTGAATTCAGGGACGCAAAGCCTACCTGGCGCAAGCCGGTCGGCATCCTGGCGCTGTTTGCCGGCCTCATCGCCTACGGCGTGCTGGTGGCGACGCTGTCGGGCTGGATCGGGCAGCTGCCGGTGCTGGTGCAGACCGCGATCTACCTGGTGCTCGGCGTGGCGTGGCTGCTGCCGCTGCGGCGTTTCCTGATCTGGATGGAGACCGGGCGCTGGTCCGCCTGAACGACCGTTCCCGAGCGCCCCTGCCTGAGCGACCGCTCGGGATCCGCAAACGAAAAAGGCGCCGCGAACGGCGCCTTTTTCCGTTTTCGACGATGGCGCGAGTGACGGGGCTCGAACCCGCGACCTCCGGCGTGACAGGCCGGCACTCTAACCAACTGAGCTACACCCGCTCATCGTCAAAAAAAGGCGCCCGCAAGCGCCCCTTTTCATCTCCCGAAGCGAATGGCGCGAGTGACGGGGCTCGAACCCGCGACCTCCGGCGTGACAGGCCGGCACTCTAACCAACTGAGCTACACCCGCGTTTCCGCTTGGGAGCCGCGCCTCTATGGCAGCCACGGTGCCCTGTCAATAAACCGACACGACAATTTTTCGCGACGCCGCCCCCGCTCCGCCGACCCTTGCGGAAAAGCACCGCAAAAACATGGTTTCCGCAACGTTAACCCTGTTTTTACCGCTGCCGTGACAGCGTCCCGGGACGGCGCGCCGGGGGGCGCGCCCGACGGGGGGACACGGCGATGGCGGCAACGGGGACGGCGACGGGGACGATCGGTCGGAGAACAAGGAGCGCGGGGCTGCTGGCGGCAGGGCTCGCGGCAGCGGCAGCAGCAACGGCAACGGCAGCCGCGGCGAAGGCGGCGCCGGTCGGGGCGCCCGATGCCGCAAGCGCGCGCGTGCGCCTTGCCAGCGACGTCTTCGTCGAACGTTTCGCGCCGGCCGGCGAGGGCCGCGTCGCGCGCGTGCTCGAACGCGCGGCCGTGCTGCGGCCGGGCGACCGGGTGGTGTTCGTGGTCAATTGGCAGGCCAGTCGCGCGCAGCAGTTCACCCTGACCAACCCGATGCCGCAGGCGATCGCGTTCGAGGGCAGCGCACGCGAGGACGCGCAGGTCTCGGTCGACGGCGGGCGCACCTGGGGCGCGCTCGATCAGCTGTCCGTGCGGACCCGCGACGGCCGCCTGCGCCCCGCCACCGGCGAGGACGTCACCCATGTGCGCTGGCGGGTGCCGGGCGCGATGGCCGCGCTCGGCGCCGGTCAGATGACCTATCGCGGGATCGTTCGCTGAACCTCAGTCGGCGAGCAGCAGGACCGGCGCCTCGATCAGCTTCTTGACCGCCTGGACGAAGCTCGCCGCATCCCAGCCATCGACCACGCGGTGGTCGCAGCTGATCGAGATGTTCATCAGCTTGCGCTTCTCGATGCGCTCGCCCCCCATGCCGTCGGGCACGAACATCGGGCGCTCGATGATCCGGTTGGGACCGATGATCGCGACTTCGGGGCGGTTGATGACCGGCGTCGTGGCGACGCCGCCGAGCGGCCCGAGCGAGGTGACCGTCAGGGTCGAGCCCGAAAGCTCCTCGGACTTCGCGGTGCCGTTGCGCGCGGCTTCGGCAAGGCGCGCAATCTCGCGCGCGAGCTGCCACAGGTTGAGACTCTGCGCGTTGCGGATCACCGGCACCATCAGCCCGGCGGGCGTTTGTGCGGCCATGCCCATGTGCACCGCGCCGTAGCGGGTGACCACGCCGGCTTCGTCGTCGTAGCGCGCATTGAGCATCGGGAACTGCGGCAGCAGCCGGCAGAACGCGGTGATCAGCAGCGGCAGCATGGTCAGCTTGGGCTTGTCGCCGCGATGGGCGTTGAGCTGTTCGCGCATCGCTTCGAGCGCGGTCACGTCGCATTCCTCGACATAGGAGAAATGCGGGATGTTGCGCTTGGAAGCGGCCATGTTCTCGGCGATGCGACGGCGCAGGCCGATCACCTTGATCACCTCGTCGCCGCGCTCGGCGCCGGCCGCACGGTAGCCGCCGGCAGCGCTGTAGGCGAGGAACTGGTCGAGATCGGCGTGGCGGATGCGGCCTTCCTCGGACGGGCGCACTTCGGACAGGTCGATGCCGAGATCGTGCGCGCGCTGGCGCACTGCGGGGCTGGCAAGGACCTTGGCGCTGCCCTTCCCCTTCCCGTTCGTGTCGAGCGAAGTCGAGACACGCGCAGGAGATGGCGAAGCAGCCGGGATCGGGGGTGGCGCAGTCGGTGTCTCGACTACGCTCGACACGAACGGTTCGGGTGTCGCGGGCGCAGGCGGTTCGGGCGTCTCCGCCTCGATCCGCTGCTCGACGACTTCGGCCTTCGGCGCGGGCGCAGCGACGGGCGCGGGCGCGGCCTCGCTCGCCTCCCCTTCCCCGTCGGTTTCGATCACCACCAGCGGCGAGCCGATCGCGACGACATCGCCGACCTCGCCCGCGACCTCGACGACCACGCCCGAAACCGGGCTTTCCATCTCGACCGTGGCCTTGTCGGTCATCATGTCGGCGACGCGGGCGTCTTCCTCGACGCGGTCGCCCACTTGCACGTGCCAGGCGACGATTTCGGCCTCGGCGATGCCTTCGCCGATGTCCGGCAGGCGGAACGTGAACTTGCCCATGGCGATCAAGCCTTCATCAAACGGTCGACGGCCTCGCCGATGCGGACGGGACCCGGGAAATATGCCCATTCGAGGCTGTGCGGATAGGGCGTGTCGAAGCCCGTCACGCGCTCGATCGGCGCTTCGAGGTGGTAGAAGCAGCGTTCCTGCACCAGCGCGGAAAGCTCTGCGCCGAAGCCGCCGGTGCGGGTCGCCTCGTGGACGATCAGGCACTTGCCGGTCTTTTCCACGGACGCCTCGATGGTTTCGATGTCGAGCGGCACCAGCGTGCGCAGGTCGATGATCTCTGCATCGACTTGCTTCTCGGCGCAGACCGCGGCGGCGACGTGGACCATCGTGCCATAGGCGAGCACGGTGAAGGCCTGGCCCGGGCGCACGATCCGCGCCTTGCCCAGCGGGATCGAATAGTAGCCTTCGGGCACCACGCTGTCGGGGTGCTTGTTCCACGGCTCGACCGGCTTGTCGTAGTAGCCGTTGAACGGGCCGTTGTAGATGCGCTTGGGTTCGAAGAAGATCACCGGATCGTTGTCCTCGATCGCGGCGATCAGCAGGCCCTTTGCGTCGTGCGGCGTCGACGGCACGACGGTCTTGAGGCCCGCCACGTGGGTGAACAGGGCCTCGGGGCTCTGGCTGTGGGTCTGGCCGCCGAAGATGCCGCCGCCGAAGGGCGAGCGCACCGTCAGCGGCGCGACGAATTCGCCCGCCGAGCGGTAGCGCAGCCGCGCCGCTTCCGAAACGAGCTGGTCGAGCCCGGGGTAGATGTAGTCGGCGAACTGGATTTCCGGCACGGGGCGCAGGCCATAGGCGCCCATGCCGACCGCCACGCCGATGATGCCGCATTCGGAGATCGGCGTGTCGAACACGCGGGTCTTGCCGTACTTCTTCTGCAGGCCGGCCGTCGCGCGGAACACGCCGCCGAAGTAGCCGACGTCCTCGCCCATGACGACGACGTTGGGATCGCGCTCCATCATGATGTCGAGTGCGTCGTTGATCGCCTCGATCATGTTGAGGCGGCGGGTGGGAGCGTCAGCGAGGCTGACCGGGGCTTCCTCGATCATGGTCATGCCTCCTTCGCCGGTTCGGACCATTCGGGCCACTTGATCCGCCGCTCGCGGATCGCCTGTTCGCTCTGTTCCTTGAGGTGCCAGGGCAGGTCCTCGAACACGTCCTCGAACATGGTGTGGAAGGGATGGTGCAGGCCGTGGCCGAGCACGCCGTTCTTCTCGGCGTCCTTGGTGGCGGCCTTGACCTGCTCCATCAGTTCGCGGTCCATCGCGGCGTGGCTGTCCTCCGACCATTCGCCAGCCGCGATCAGGTGCTTCTTGAGGCGGTTGATCGGATCGCCCAGCGGCCACTCGTCGCGCTCCTGCGCCGAGCGGTACTGGCCTGGATCGTCCGAGGTCGAATGCCCTTCGGCGCGCTAGGTGAAGTGCTCGATCAGCGTCGGCCCGCCATTGGCGCGGGCGCGGTTGGCGGCCCATTGCGTCGCGGCATAGACCGCGAGCGGATCGTTGCCGTCGACGCGCAGGCCGGCCATGCCATAACCGATGGCGCGCGCGGCAAAGGTCGTGCGCTCGGCCCCCGCGAAGCCCGAAAAGCTCGAGATCGCCCACTGGTTGTTGACGACGTTGAAGATCACCGGGGCGTTGTAGACGGTGGCGAAAGTCATCGCCGAGTGGAAGTCGCCTTCCGCGGTCGAGCCTTCGCCCACCCAGGTCGCGGCGATGCGGGTGTCGCCCTTGATCGCGCTCGCCATCGCCCAGCCGACGGCCTGCGGGTACTGCGTCGCAAGGTTGCCGCTGATCGTAAAGAACGAGGCTTCGCGCGCCGAATACATGATCGGCAGCTGGCGGCCCTTCAGCTTGTCGGCGCGGTTCGAGTAGATCTGGTTGATCATCTCGACCATCGGATAGCCGCGCGCGATCAGGATGCCCTGCTGGCGATAGCTGGGAAACACCATGTCGTCGTTCGCGAGCGCCATGGCCGGGGCGACCGAGGTCGCCTCCTCGCCCGTGCACTTCATGTAGAAGCTGGTCTTGCCCTGGCGCTGGCCGCGGTACATGCGATCGTCGAACGCGCGCGTCAGCGCCATCGTGCGCAGCATGCGGCGCAGGGTTTCGGCGTCGAGACGCGGATCCCAGGGCCCGTGCGCGGCATCGTCGTCGCCCAGCACGCGGATCAGGTCCATGCACAGCGGGTGCGTTTCCGCAGCCGCGCAGGTCTCGTCGGGGCGCGGCTGCGCGCCGGCCGGCGGCACCGCGATGTGCGAATAGTCCACCGCATCGCCGGGCCGGAATTTCGGCTCGGGCACGTGGAGCGAAAGGGGCGGCAGATTGCCGGGCGCCTTCGCGGTCATGCTGCGCAAATCCGCATCTATGGACTCTCCCGCGAGCTGGACGCGCGAGAAACCGCCTCGCACCGACACTCGCAAAATTTTAGCGTGTTGTTATTTTATTACGCGACGCTTTTCGAGTCAATCAGGGCTCGTCCTAGACGGCGACCGGCGCGGACAAGGCTTTCTGCGGTTCGTAGCCGTGCACGACGAAATCCTCGATGGCGTAGTCGAAGATCGTCGGCGGCCTTCGAATCAGCTCGAGCCGGGGCTCTCCCGCAGGCGCGCGGGCGAGCTGCTGCTCGACCAGTTCGGCGTGGTTGCGGTAGAGGTGCGTATCGCCCCCCATCCACACCAGTTCGCCGGGTTCGAGGTCGCACTGCTGCGCCAGCATGCGGATGAACAGCGCCGCGCCCCACAGGTTGAACGGCAGGCCGAGCGCCACGTCGCAGCTGCGCTGGTAGAGCAGCCCGTTGAGCCGGTTGCCGGCGACATGGAACTGGTAGGTCTTGTGGCACGGCGGCAGCGCCATCGCGTCGAGCTCGGCGACGTTCCAGCCTTCGACGATGTGGCGCCGGCCGCCGGGATTGGCGCGCAGGCTCTCGACCACCTGCGCGACCTGGTTGACGCCGGTGGCGCGCTGGCGAAACAGGCCGTCCCCGGCCGGCTCGAAGACCGGCCAGTCGACCCACTGCTTGCCGTAGACCGGGCCGAGATCGCCCCAGCGCGCGGCGAAGTCCGCGTCCTCGACGATGCGGCGCGAGAAGGCCGCGCGTTCGATCGGATCGCCGGTCTCGCGGCGGTAGCGATCGAGCGGCCAGTCGGTCCAGATTTCCACCCCCTGCGCACAGAGCGCGCGGATGTTGGTGTCGCCGGTCAGGAACCACAGGAATTCGCGCGTGGCGGTCTTCCAGTAGACCCGCTTGGTCGTGAGCAGCGGCATCCGCCCGTCGGACAGATCGAAGCGCAACTGGGCGCCGAAGACCGAGCGGGTGCCGACGCCGGTGCGGTCGACCCGCTCGTCGCCATGCTCCCAGATCCTGCGCATGAGCTCGAGGTACTGCCACTCGGGATGATCGCGCAGGGAATCGGGACGGGCCATCGGCGTTGCCATGCCACGGAGTCTAGGCACCTTGCCCGGATCTAGGAAGAGGGATCGCGTCGCCGCCTCCCGCCAACCGCCTTGCTCAACCACCCTACGTAGAATCCCGCTGCGCACGACCGTCCAAGTATCAAGGGGATAGTGGGATAGGCGGGCAATGTCCGCCCGTCTTCCCGCCCCTCCTGCCACGCCGCCACGCCCGCGCGCGCGCTCCGGCTCCCGGCCGGTGCGTCACACTGCCACAAAGGCGGCGCCTGTGGCCGCACCCGCCGCTTTCGTGCAGGCAGGGCTCGGCCTTGCGATCCTGGTCGCGGCGATCGCCTATCCCTTTGCCGGGCGCGCCGCGCTGGCGATCCCGCTGTCCGCGGCGGCATCGCGCGAGGGACTGCCCGCCGCATCGACCGGCGTCGCGATCCTCGGCCGCTCGGACGTGAACGGCCTTGCGATCGTGCGCACGCCCGACGAGCGCGCCGGCCTTGCCGCGCTGCGGCGCGGATGGCTGTTGCTGGCGGTGCCATCGCTGCTGTGCGGAAACCGGATTCGGACCTCGTCCGTCACCTCAAGGAATACCTCGAATGGATGATCTCGAAGACCTGCGCCGCCGCGGCGTCCGCGCGCTGGCGGCGATCGGGTGGCTGTGCACCGCCATCGCGCTCGCCCGCGCCCTTGCCGGCGGGGGCTACCTGCCCGCGGTGATCGCGGCGGCGATCTCGGTCCTGCCAACCATGTTCGCGATGTCGGGCCGCTGCGACACGCCGGTGCGGGTGTCGCTCGGCCTGACGCTGCCGCTCTACCCTGCGCTGTTCCTTGCGCAGTGGTCGGGGACCGGCTGGCTGCTCGACCAGCACATGATCTTCTTCGCGGTGATCGCCACGCTTGCCATGCTGGCGGACTGGCGCCCGATCGTGGTCGCCGCGGCGGTGACCGCGGTCCATCATATTGCGACCAACTTCCTCGCGCCGAGCCTGGTCTTTCCCGACGGCAGCGACTTTGCCCGCGTGCTGCTCCACGCCGTGATCGTCGTGATCGAGAGCGGCGCGCTCGTGTTCCTCGCCAGCCAGCTCGAGATGCAGGTGGTCCGCCAGGCCGCGGCGCGCCAAGCGGCGAGCGAGATGGCAGCTGCGGGCGAGCGGGAGCGCGAGCGGGTCGCACGCGAACAACAATCGGTCATCGACGCGCTCGAGGCACGGCTGGTCGCGCTCGCGCAGGGCGATCTCGCCGCGCGCATCGACCGGGCATTCCCCGATACCTACGAACCGCTGCGCACCACGCTGAACGCCGCGACCACCGACCTGGCGCGGCTGGTCCGCTCGGTCAGCGAGACGGCGATGCAGATCACCAACAACTCCGGCGAAATCCGCGTTGCCTCCGACGATCTCTCGCGCCGGACCGAGCAGCAGGCGAGCGCGGTCGAACAGAACAGCTCGGCCACGCGCAAGCTGACGGGCGACATCGAATCGACCGCCAGCCGCGCGGGCGAGGTCAACCTTTCGATCAGCACCGCGCAGGCCGATGCCCGCAACGGCGGCGAAGTGGTCGAACGCGCGATCGGCGCGATGAACGCGATCGAACAGTCGGCGGGCGAGATCGGCCAGATCATCACCCTGATCGACGGCATCGCCTTCCAGACCAACCTGCTCGCGCTCAACGCCGGGGTCGAGGCCGCGCGCGCCGGCGATGCCGGCAAGGGCTTCGCGGTGGTCGCCAACGAGGTGCGCGCGCTGGCGCAGCGCACCGCCGATGCCGCGCAGACCATCAAGAACCTGATCACCGTGTCGAGCGAGCAGGTCAGCCAGGGGGTTGCCCTGGTGGGCGAGACGGGCACGGTGCTGCGCACCATCGTCGACCAGATCACCAGCATCGGCAGCGCCATCGGCGACATCGCCAGCGCCGCGCAGGCGCAGGCGCGCGATCTGCACGATGTCGGCCGCGCCTTCGGCGATCTCGACCGCGTGACGCAGCAGAACGCGGCGATGGTCGAGGAAAGCAACGCCGCCGCGCACAACCTTGCGCGCGAGGCCGAGAACCTCAAGGCGCTGGTGTCGCGCTTCCGCACCGACGGTGGCGCGACCGCGGTTGCGCTGCGCCGGGCGGCGTGAAACCGGGACAAATCGGGGCGGGCGGGGCCTTTGGCAAAAATTCTGCCCTGCCCGCTTGCACACTGGCAAACGCCCCCGTATAGGGCGCGCCTGCCTTGCAGCCGGGTGACCGGCAGCAGATCGGTCGGGGAATAGCTCAGCCTGGTAGAGCACTGTCTTCGGGAGGCAGGGGCCGGAGGTTCGAATCCTCTTTCCCCGACCACTTACATACCGGCAGGTATCGAAAAGCCGCCCTTCGGGGCGGCTTTTTTATTGGCCCGTCAGCTACTTCGGAACCATGCGCAGTCTTGCGCACTGTCACGGCGAACGGCGCTTGCCATGCGCCCGCCCGAACAGGAGACCCCCCGTGCCGACAACCCCTGCCTATTCGGATGCGATCGCCCTGCTCAAGGCCGATCACCGCAAGGTCGAAGACTTGTTCACCAAGTTCGAAGCGGCCTCCGACGCCAAGAAGCCCGATCTGGCGCGCCAGATCTGCAACGAACTGAAGATCCACACGATCATCGAGGAAGAAATCTTCTACCCCGTGCTCAAGGGCAAGATCGAGCAGGACACCTGGACCGAGGCCTATGTCGAGCACGACGGCGCCAAGGTGCTGATCAACGACATCATGGCGACCGACCCGCAGGACGAGTTTTTCGACGCCAAGGTCAAGGTCCTGTCCGAGGAGATCCGGCACCACGTCCACGAGGAGGAAGCCCGCTCGGAGGGCATGTTCTCGCAAGCCAGGGCCTCGGGCGTCGATCTCGTCGCGCTGCGCGACCAGATGCTGGCGCGCAAGAACGAACTGATGGCGCAGGCCAAGACCGGCGAACTGCCGCCCGCCAGGACCAGCGTGGTCAAGGCCGCGGCCTGAACCGGCGCCAGGCGTCGTCAGAACTGCGTTGACAATCGCTGCGCGCTCCCCCGTACTGGCAATCGTTGCAACCACCCGGGGGAGCGTTGCGAAGTGCTGATCGAGCTTGATCTTTCATCGGCGCGTCCGTCGAACGTGGTGACGGCAATATCCAAGAACGGCGGGGCGTTCGAGCCCGAGATCGTGACGGTGGTCTGTGCGTTCTGCGAAGCAGAGCCGGTGCCGGTGTTCATCGACGTCGGCTCGAACATCGGGGTCTATCCGCTGATCGCGGCCTCGCTCGCGGCGCGGCTCGGCAAGACGATCGACGTCCATGCGTTCGAGCCGCTGCCCGCGCTGCAGGACAAGGCCCGCAGGCTCGCTGCGGACAATGGCGTCGCCTATGTCCTGCACGAAGAAGCGGTGAGCGACCGCGCGGGGACCGCGGACTTCTATGTGTCGGCGCGCTCGGATGCCTCCAATTCACTGGTCGCGGGCTTCCGGCCTGCGCGCGAAGTGCTCGAGGTCGGCGTGACCACACTCGACCACCAGAGCGGGCTGGTGACGCGCGAGGACGCGCAGGTGCTGCTGCTGGTCGATGTCGAGACCCACGAGCCGGCGGTGCTGGAAGGGGCGCGCGGCTTCATCGCCAGGCACCAGCCGCTGATCATCTGCGAAGTGCTGGCCGGCCGCACCGAAGCGGCGCTGAACGCGATCGTCGCGTCGCTGGGATACACGCCCTACCGCTTCGACGGCGAGCGCTGGAGCCGCGAGGCCGAGATCTTCGGCGACCGCTCGCACACCCATCGCGACTGGATCTTCGCCCCGCCGGCGCGGGCGGCGCGGATGGGCGCGGCGTGGACTTGCGAGGCCCGGGCGGCGGTCCGCTTCGCGATCGGCTGAGCGCATGCACGGCGCACCGCGCGACGCGGCCCGCACGCATCAGCCGCCGCGCAGCAGTTGCACGCCCCAGTCGCGCTCGAACAGGTAGAGCAGCACCCGCGCCGCCTCTCCGCGCGGCGAGGTGAGACCACCGTCGCGCTCCATCAGCAGGCGCGCATCGTCGTGCGCGAGCGGCAGCAGGCGGGCGATCTGCTCGAAATCGGCGACGCGGAACGGGGTATCGCCCGACTGGCGCGTGCCGAGCAGTTCGCCGCCGCCGCGCAGGCGCAGGTCCTCCTCGGCCAGGCGGAAGCCGTCCTGCGTCTCGCGCATCAAGGCCAGCCGCTCGCGCCCGACTTCGGATAGCGCTTCGCCGCGCAGCAGCAGGCAGGTGGACTTCTGGCTGCCGCGCCCGACGCGGCCGCGCAGCTGGTGGAGCTGGGCGAGCCCGAAGCGTTCGGCCTGCTCGATCACCATCAGCGTCGCGTTGGGAACATCGACGCCGACTTCGATGACCGTGGTCGCCACCAGCAGCTTCGCCTCGCCGCCGGCGAAGCGCTCCATCGCCGCGTCCTTCTGCTCGGGCCGGAGCTGGCCGTGGACGAGCTCGACGGTATCGCCGAAGCGTTCGCGCAGCATCGCATGGCGCGCCTCGGCCGCGGCGAGGTCCTCGCTCTCCTGCTCGCGGACCATCGGGCAGACCCAGTAGGCCTGCGCGCCACCGGCGATGTGGCGGCCGATCCCGTCGATCACGTCGGCGAGCCGTTCCTGCGAGACGACGCGGGTGTCGATCGCCTGGCGGCCCGGCGGCATCTCGTCCAGTCGCGAGACGTCCATCTCGCCATACTGGGCGAGCGTCAGCGTGCGCGGGATCGGGGTGGCGGTCATGGCGAGGCAGTGCGGCGTGCGGCGCGCCTTCTGCGTCAGCATCAGCCGCTGGCCAACGCCGAAGCGGTGCTGCTCGTCGATCACCACGAGTCCGAGGTTGCGGTAGGCGACCGCGTCCTGGAAGATTGCGTGGGTGCCGACGCAGATCTGGATCGAGCCGTCGAGCAGCCCCATCAGGATCGATTCGCGCGCACGGCCCTTGTCGCGCCCGGTGAGCAGTTGCACGGTGACGCCGGTGCCCGCCGCCATCCGCGCCAGCGTCTCGGCATGCTGGCGGGCGAGGATTTCGGTCGGCGCGAGCAGCGCGGCCTGGGCGCCCGCCTCGACCGCGATCAACATCGCGTGGAGCGCGACCGCGGTCTTGCCCGAGCCGACGTCGCCCTGCAGCAGGCGGAGCATCGGCGCGCCTTGGGCAAGGTCGCCCTCGATCTCGGCGATGGCGCGCGCCTGCGCTCCGGTCAGCGCGAAGGGCAGGTTCAGCTTCGCGCGCAAGCGGCCGTCGCCCACGAGCGGGGTGCCGCTGCGCTGGCGGTTGGACGCGCGCACCAGCATCAGCGCAAGGGCATTGGCGAGCAGTTCGTCGTAGGCGAGCCGGTCGCGCGCCGAAGGATGCAGGGCGCGGTGGCACTCGGTGAGCGCGTCCTTCCAGGCGGGCCAGCCCTGTTTGGCGAGGAGGCCCGGCTCGATCCATTCGGGAAGCTCGGGCAGGAGGCCGAGCGCCTGGTGGGCGAGCGCCTGGATGCGGCTCTGCGTCAGGCCTTCGGACAGCGGATAGACCGGTTCGTTGAGCTGGCCCATCAGCCCCGCCCCGTCCTCGGCGACATGGTCGGGGTGGACGATCTGGAGAAACTGGCCGAACTGGTCGAGCCGTCCCGCCACCCAGCGCTTCTCGCCGACGGGGAGCTGCTTCTTGGCCGAGTAGGAAGCGCGGCCGAAATAGACCAGCGCCACCACGTTGCCGAGCGCGTCGTCGGCGAGGATGCGATAGGGGCCGCGCCCCGAAGCGCCGCGATGTTCGCGCACCGTCAGCGCGACGACGATCTGCTCGCCGACGCTCGCCTCGTCGAGATTGGCGACGGCGCGGCGGGCGACGAAGCGATCGGGCAGGTGATAGGCGAGATCGCGCACGCGGGTGAGGCCCAGCTTGTCGAGCGGGCGCGCGAGCCCCGGCCCGACGCCCTTGAGGCTGCCGGTCTCGGCGAAGAGCGGGTTGAGCAGGTCCGGGCGCATCGGCGGGACATAGGCGGAACGCGCGAGCGCTGCCAAGGGCCGCGATTGCCCGATGGCCCCACTTGAGTCGCCGGGCGGCTTGGCCTAACCCGCCGGCATGATCGACCCCGACCGTCTTCGCCGCCTGAAATTCCGCGCCTGGCACCGCGGCACGCGCGAGGCGGACTACATGATCGGCTGCTATTTCGACCGCTTCCACGACGGCTGGGACGAGGCGCAGGTCGCCTGGTTCGAGGCGCTGATCGACGAGGAAGACGTCGACATCATGGGCTGGGCGCTGGGCACAATCTCCGTTCCGGAGGCGTATCAGGGCGCGATGATGGACGCGATGCGCAAGCTCGATTACGTGGATATCCCGCGCTGAAGCGGGAGCCATCGCACAGCGCGAGCATTTCCTGACCAATGTCCGACATCGCCAAGGTCCTTTCGGCCAAGACTCCGCTAATACTGTCCTCGATCGCCCGCGGCGCGCAGCCGCTGGTGCTGGCCGACCTTGCGCGCGCGGCAAAGGGCCGCGCGGTGTTCGTCGCGCCCGACGACGGGGCCGCCCGCGCGATCGTCGAGAGCGCCGCCTTCTTCGCGCCCGAGCTCGAGGTGATCGACTTCCCGGCGTGGGACTGCCTGCCCTTCGACCGCGCCAGCCCTGCCCTGTCGATCAGCGCGCGCCGGCTCGCGGCCTTGCAGAAGCTGCAGCACAAGCGGGACAGGCCGCAGTTGCTGGTCACCACGATCAACGCGCTGCTGCAGCGCGTGCTGACGCCGTTCCGCATCCGCGAATCGACGCGCCTGTTGACGCCGGGCGTGGAGATCGGGCGCGAGAGCCTGATCGCGCTGCTCCAGCGCCAGGGCTACACCCGCACCGACACCGTGGTCGACGCGGGCGAATATGCCGTGCGCGGGTCGATCTTCGACATCTACCCGACCGGGCTCGACCATGGCCTCAGGCTCGACTTCTTCGGCGACGAGCTGGAAACGCTGCGGCTGTTCGATCCGGCCACGCAGCGCTCGGTGCAGCCGGTCGAGACGCACCTGCTGATCCCCGCGAGCGAGGCGCTGCTCGACGAGGACAGCATCAAGCGCTTCCGCAGCCGCTATCGCGAGATGTTCGGCGCCAATGCGACCGGCGACCCGCTCTACCAGGCGGTGAGCGACGGGCGTCGCCTCGCCGGCATGGAGCACTGGCTGCCGCTGTTCGAGGACCGGCTGGTCACGCTGTTCGACCACTTGTCCGCCGACGACGACCTGGTGGTGATCGACGCCGGCGCGCTCAAGGCGGCGGACTCGCGGCTGTCGGACATCGCCGACTACCATCAGGCGCGGATCGAGAGCGTGAGCCGCGGCGGCGCGAGCTATCGCCCGTTGCGCGAGAATGCGCTCTACCTCGCCCGCGACGAGTTCGAGCGCGCGCTCGCCGGCTGGCCGGTGCACCGCGCGACCATCTTCGCCGAGCCGGAGTCGAAGACCACGGTCGACTTCGGCTTTACCAGCAGCCGCGACTTCACCCCCGAGCGCGCGCAGGGCGCGAACGTCTACGAAGCGGC
Source organism: Novosphingobium huizhouense (assembly GCF_020179475.1). Taxonomy (GTDB): domain Bacteria; phylum Pseudomonadota; class Alphaproteobacteria; order Sphingomonadales; family Sphingomonadaceae; genus Novosphingobium; species Novosphingobium huizhouense. The sequence goes on from NZ_JAILXZ010000002.1 coordinate 668,662, forward strand.
GGTCAAGCATCTCGCGGCGCTCGGCACGCGGGGTTTGAAGCCGATCGTCGCGGCCTACACCAACGGTTCGCGCGCGCGGCTCGCCGCGATCCTCGGCGATGCCGGAAAAGGACCGCTGGCGCTGGCGGACAGCTGGCAGGAAGCGCTCGGCCTTGCCGCCAAGGGCAAGCCGGTCGCAGTGGTGCTGCCGCTCGAGCAGGGCTTCGCCAACGCCGAGCTGGAGCTGCTGACCGAGCAGGACATCCTTGGTGACCGGCTGGTCCGCCGCAAGAAGAAGCGCAAGGACGCCGACGCCTTCCTTGCCGAGCTGTCGGCGCTCAATCCGGGCGACCTCGTCGTCCACATGGAGCACGGGATCGGGCGCTACCTCGGCCTCGAAGCCGTGGGCGTGGGCGACAGCCCGCACGATTGCGTCCAGCTCGAATATGCGGGCGGCGACAAGCTCTACATCCCGGTCGAGAACCTCGACGTGCTGTCGCGCTATGGCGCGGAGAACGAGGGCGTTGCGCTCGACAAGCTCGGTGGCGAGGCCTGGCAGCGGCGCAAGGCGCGGATGCGCGAGCGCATCCTCGAAATGGCGGGCGGGCTGATGGCCACCGCGGCGCAGCGCGCGCTGCGCCAGGCCGACGTGCTCGCCGCCGATCCGGCCAGCTTCGGTCCCTTTGTCGACCGCTTCCCCTGGGACGAGACCGAGGACCAGGAGCGTGCGATCGAGGACGTGCTGGGCGACATGGTCGAAGGCAAGCCGATGGACCGGCTGGTCTGCGGCGACGTCGGCTTCGGCAAGACCGAGGTCGCGCTGCGCGCCGCCTTCGTCGCGGCGATGGCTGGCAAGCAGGTGGCGGTGATCGCGCCGACGACGCTGCTCGCGCGCCAGCACTATGCGGGCTTCGTCGAGCGCTTCAACGGCTTCCCATTGAACATCGGCCGCCTCTCGCGCCTCGTGCCGGCCAAGGAAGCGGCGGCGACCAAGGCGGGCCTTGCCGACGGGACGATGGACATCGTCATCGGCACGCATGCGCTGCTGTCGAAGTCGGTCGAGTTCAAGCGGCTCGGCCTCGTCATCGTCGACGAGGAGCAGCGCTTCGGCGTGACGCACAAGGAGAAGCTGAAAGAGCTGAAGGCCGACGTCCACGTCCTGACGCTGACCGCGACGCCGATCCCGCGCACGCTGCAGATGGCGATGTCGGGCCTGCGCGAGCTGTCGACGATCCAGACCCCGCCGGTCGACCGTCTGGCGGTGCGCACCTACGTGATGCCGTGGGACGACGTGGTGATGCGCGAGGCGCTGATGCGCGAGCACCAGCGCGGCGGGCAGAGCTTCATCGTCGTGCCGCGCATCGCCGACATGCCCGAGCTGGAGGAATGGCTGCGGCTGAACGTGCCCGAGGTCCGCTTCGTGACGGCGCACGGGCAGATGACTCCGACCGAGGTCGAGGACCGCATGGGCGCGTTCTACGAGAAGAAGTACGAGGTGCTGCTCTCGACCACGATCGTCGAGAGCGGCATCGACATTCCGAGCGCGAACACGATCATCCTCCACCGCGCCGACCGGTTCGGCCTCGCCCAGCTCTACCAGCTGCGCGGGCGCGTCGGGCGCGGCAAGCTACGCGCTTACGCCTACCTGACGTTCCCCGAGGACCAGGCGCTGTCGGAGATCGCCGAGAAGCGGCTGAAGGTGCTGGGAGACCTCGATTCGCTCGGCGCGGGGTTCCAGCTCGCGACCCACGACCTCGACTTGCGCGGCGCGGGCAACCTCCTGGGCGACGAGCAATCGGGGCACATCAAGGAAGTGGGCTTCGAACTCTACCAGTCGATGCTCGAGGACGCGATCCTCGCGGCCAAGGCGGGCGACCTTGCGGCGATGAAGGAGCGCGACACGCTCAGCCCCCAGATCACCGTCGACGCGCCGATCCTGATCCCCGAGGACTACGTGCCGGATCTGGCCGTGCGCATGGCGCTCTATCGCCGGATGAACGATGCCGAAGGGGCGGATGCGGTGGAAGCGCTCGCCGCCGAGATGATCGACCGCTTCGGCCCCCTGCCCGGCCCGACGCAGAACCTGCTGCGGCTGATCGAGATCAAGCGCCAGGCGATCGAGGCGCGCATCGCCAAGATCGACGTCGGGGCGAAGGGGGCGCTGGTCTCGTTCCACAACGACGACTTCCCCGATCCGCTGGGTCTGATCGGCTATGTCGAGCGGCTGAACGGCGTTGCCAAGCTGCGGCCCGACAACAAGCTCGTGATCCAGCGCGCCTGGGGCAACCCGGAGAGCCGGCTGAACGGGCTGGTGCAGCTGACCAAGGGGCTCTCGGCGATCGCGCGCAAGGCGGCGAAGAAGGCGGCCTGAAGCGCTTCAGGCGAATTCGGCGAGCGCGGCCATGTCCTTGGCCGAAACCGGCCCGGCGCGCAGGAAGCCCTGGAAGGTGTCGCAGCCTTCCTCCTGCAGGATGGCAAGCTGGGCTTCGGTCTCAACCCCTTCGGCGACGACGCTCATGCCGAGCGCGCGCGCCATCGCTATCATCGCGGTGACGATCGCGCGATCGCGCCGGTCGCGGGCAATGTCGCGGACCAGCGAGCGATCGACCTTGAGCGCATCGAGCGGCAGCGCCTTGAGCGCGCGGAAATTGGAAAAGCCGGTGCCGAAGTCATCGAGCGCGACGCGCACGCCGTCGAGCGCGAGGTCCTCGATCGCCGCGGCGCAGTCGTCGAAATCGGAGATCAGCGTGCGTTCGGTGATCTCGAGCGTCAGCCGCCGCGCGGAAAAGCGGGTCTCGCCGATAAGCCGCCGCATTGTCTCTGCAAAGCGGCCGAGGGCGAAGTCCTCTGGCGTGACGTTGAGCGAAAGGCGCATCGTATCGGGCCAGGCGCAGGCCGCATCGAGCGCCAGCGTCGCCACGTGCTCGGTCATCTGCGTCACGAGGTCGCCGCGCTCGGCGATCGCGAACAGCGTCTCCGCGCCGATCCGGCCGAACTTGGGATGCTCCCAGCGCGCCAGCGCCTCGGCGCCGCACAGCGCGCCCGTGGCGACGTCGAACTGCGGCTGGAACAGGACCGCGATTTCCTCGCGGTGGAGCGCGCCGATGAGGTCGGCTTCGAGGCTCGCGGCGCTCTGCCCCCGCGCCGGGTGGCTGCCGTCGGCCCACAGGATGCGCCGTACCGGTGAGCGTTGCAGTTCGAGGCTGGCCTGGTCGAGCCGGTCGAGCAGGTCGGCGCCGGGCTCTCCCGACAGGCCGCGGATCAGCGCGGTGCGCGGTTGCAGGCGGATGGCCTCGCCCTCGACGAGCATCGGGCGGCTGATGGCGCGGCCCAGCGCTTCGGCCAGCCAGTGCCAGCGCGCGCGCGGAAGCGGCGCGGCCGAGGCGAGGATGAAGTCGGCGCCGCCGGTGCGGGCGACGAGCGCGTCGGGTCCGAGCTCCTCCCAGGCGAAGTCCGAAAGGCGCTGAGCGACTTCGACGAGCGCGAGGTCGCCGCCGGTCTTGCCATAGGCGAGGTTGACCGTCTGCAGACGCTGCAAGCTCACCAGCATGGCTTGCACGAAACCGTCCCGCCCGGCCGCATCGAGCCAGGCGCGCGCACCCGCGGTGCTGACGAGGCCGGTCAGCACATCGCGCTCGGATTCAGCGAGAGCCCGTTTCATCATGTCCACGCATAGGCCAAGCGCGTCGCGAAATCACCACCTCGCTGTTTTGGCATTGCACCAGTTTGGCGCGCTCCATATCACCCGCGCGGAGAGTGCAACCGGCGCCGACTGCAGACAGGGAATACCGACAGATGCCCGAAAGCCAGCGCCTTGCGTTGCTCGCCTCGCCCACCGACCGCGCGCAGGAAGCGCTCGAGGCGCTGCGCCGGACCCATGACTGGGTGCCGGTAGAGGAAGCCGACACGGTGGTGGCGCTGGGCGGCGACGGCTTCCTGCTGCAGGTGCTGCACCAGATGCTCGAACAAGGGCCCAACCTGCCGGTGTTCGGGCTCAACCTCGGCACCGTCGGTTTCCTGATGAACAAGCACAAGTCGAGCCGGACGATCGCCGAGCGCGTGGCCAAGGCGCGCGGCATCGCGGTGGCGCCGCTGAGGATGGAGGCGACCACCAACAACGGCGAGACCGCCACGTCCTGGGCGATCAACGAAGTCTCGCTGCTGCGCGAAACGCGCCAGACCGCCAAGCTCGAGGTCTCGGTCAACGGCAAGGTCCGCATCCCCGAGCTTGCCTGCGACGGCGTGCTGGTGGCGACCCCGGCGGGATCGACGGCGTACAATCTGTCGGCGAACGGGCCGATCCTGCCGCTGGGTTCGAACATGCTGGCGCTGACCCCGATCAGCCCGTTCCGCCCGCGTCGCTGGCGCGGCGCGATCCTGCCCGAGACCTACGAGATCGTGTTCCGCGCGCGCGAATCCGTGAAGCGCCCGGTGCTCGTCGTCGCCGACCAGCGCGAAGTGCGCGACGTCAGCGAGGTGCGCGTCGTCGCCGCGCCGGACAACCGCCTGACCCTGCTGTTCGACCGCGGCCAGAGCCTCGAGGAACGCATCTTCGCCGAACAGTTCATGGTCTGAGAAAAACATCGCATCAGGCGCTTGCCAAACCGGAAACGCCTGTTATTAGCGCGCACCTGCCCCGGGCAACCGGGGCTGCTCCCTGATAGCTCAGCGGTAGAGCTCTCGACTGTTAATCGAGCGGCCGTAGGTTCGAATCCTACTCAGGGAGCCATTTTCTCCACATCGTGACACCGTTCGCACCCGCCGGCCGCTCAGGCTGCGCGCGAGGGGCGGCGGTCCCAGACTTCGGCATCCTTGGGGCGCAGCGTTTCGCGCCGCTCGAAGCGGAAGGTGCCGATGATCGCGGCCATCGAGCGCGCCTCTTCCGACAGGCTGCGGGCGGCCGCGTTGGACTCCTCCACCATCGCCGCGTTGTGCTGCGAGTTGCGGTCGATCTGCTCGAGGTCGCTGTTGAGCGACTGGATGTCGGCGGCCTGGTTCTGCGAGAACGCGGAAATCTCGGCCGCCTTGGTCGCGGCGGTCTCGAGCCCGGAGATGATCGCGCCGAGCGAATGGCGCGTATCGCCGACCAGATCGACGCCGACCCGCACGTCCTCGGCCGAGTTGACGACGAGCTGCTTGATCATGCTCGCCGATTCGGTGGTCCGCTGCGCCAGCGCGCGCACTTCGGAGGCGACCACCGCGAAGCCCTTGCCCGCATCGCCCGCCCGCGCCGCCTCGACGCCGGCGTTGAGCGCGAGGAGGTTGGTCTGGAAGGCGATGGCGTCGATCACCTCGATGATCTTGGCGATTTCGGAGGACGAGGCCTGGATCTTGTCCATCGCGGTGACCGCCTGGGTCATCACGTTGCCGCCCTGCTCGGCGTGCTTGGACAGGTCCGACAGGCTGGTGTCGACCTCCTGCGCGAGGTTTGCGGTCTGCACCACCGACTGCGTCGCGTTGCGCATTACTTGGGCGATGCGGCTGGTCGTGGCGGCCTGGACTTCGGTGCGGTCGGCAAGGTCGCTGGCGGCCGAGCTGATCTCCTCGGCGCCGACGCGGACGTTGCTCGCCGAATCGGTCATCTTGGTCACCAGCTTGCTGATGTTGTAGCGCATCTTGTGGAAGTGCTCGGCAAGCTCGGTATAGGCGGGCGGAAGCTCGTCGAGCTGCGCCCGCAGGTCGCCCTTCGCCACCTCGCCGAGCGCGCGGCTCATTTCCCCGATGACCTTTTCGCGCGCGTGGCTTTCGGCATCGAAATAGGCGCCGAGCGCGGCCTCCATGTCGTGCAGCGCAGTCTTGACGAACGTCCCGATCATCTTGCCCACCGACTTGCCGTTGAGCGGCGTGACGACGCGGCGCGACAGCATGCCGATGATGACCTGCTCGATGACGTAGGCGTAGGAGCTGATGTAGAAGCTGGGCTTGAGCCCGACGTCGGCGTGGATCCGCCCGATCTTTTGCGAGCGCGCCTGGCTGTTGCTGTCGAACGGCCCTGAAAACAGGTCCTGCCAGTGGCGATACTGCGCCGACGAGGCGCGATCGCGGATTTCCTGCGTCGGCAGCAAGGCCAGCGCCTCGCGATCCATCGAGATCGCGCGGTAGAGATTGTCGAGAGCACCCCTCGCGTAGCGGCCGACCATCACCTTGATCGGGCCGTAATGCCGGTAATTGGCTTCATCGAGCGGGCAGAGGATCTGACGCGAAGAACCGTTGGCAGTCGTGGTGACGTTCATGGGCTCGGCCTTTTCCGAGGTTGAGCCCATGGTTTCGCATGAGGATTTTAACCATTGCCCCTTGGGGCATTAGTATCAATCCACTATTGCACGACCGATTGCCGGTTCGCTTCCGACTTGCGCCCCGATCGTCCCACAACGCGCGGCGGCCGCCCGAAAACCGCCAAGTTGCTGGAGCCGGCGTTGCTGCAATCGATGCAACAACGCCGGCGTTGTTCATTCGGCAAAGCTTTGCCGCAAGTTCAGTTCTTCGCGCTTGCCGCCGGGGCCACTGCCGCGGGCGCGGCGACACTTTCCGCCGCCGGAACGGCCGCGGCCTTGTCGACCAGCGACCCCGTGACGAGTCGGGGCGCATCGCCCGGGACCGTGAAGTGGAGCGGTTCGACCGTGTGCGCGCGCAACTGTTCGCCGTTGACGATCGTTGCCGAACGGCCGGTGACGAACGCCGAGAACACCCCCACGGCGACAGCGGCGCCAACGGTCGCGCCGGTATTGCCCTCACCCTCCTGGCGGTAGGATCCGGTCAAGGGGATGCGGCGCCCGGCGAAATCGAGGTAATCGAACGACACTTCCATCTTGCCCGACTTGCCGAACGCCCCCTTGTTGGTGAGGAACGTCACCGTCCCTTCGCCCGAGGTGCCCTTGGGAATGAGGACATAGCCGTCCTGCATCACGTCGAACATCGTCGAAAGACGGAACTTCGCGCCCTCCTTCAGCTTCTTGCCCTTGGAGGTCAGCGTGTCGTTGGGCGTGACCACCACTTCCGCATTGGGCGCAAGCACGACTTCGCGCAGCGTGGCCTGCGGATCTTGCGCAAAAGCAGCCGACGGCAGAACAGCAAGCGCCAGCGCAACAAAATACTTCATAAAGAACCCCCCTTTTCGATCCGAATTCTCGAATCGTGCGACCTCAGTGTCACGGGGGGCTTGCCATGTCTATCAGCGGGTAGATAATTCCTTTTAAAGGAAAAATCGGCCTCCGAACGCTCGCAAGCTTTTTCTCCTGTCAGCGCGACGCCTGGGTGGGCGAAGGCTGTGCGCCTTGAAGCAGCGGCTTCGCGCCGTCGCCCAGAATGATGAACGCGGCCCAGTAGAACGGGTGCGAGGTGTTGGCATCGTCCATCAGCTTGCCCTGCGCTTCCTCGAGCGCCTGCGCCAACGGTTCGCCCGGCCTTGCACCGACGACACCGCCGATCAGGCGCTTGGTCGCGTCGAAGTCGTCGGGCACGGGCCAATGGCTGGCGATCACCGAGCGCGCGCCCGCGCCGACGAAGGCGCGGACCAGGCCATCGAGCGCATAGTTGCCGCCGGTGGTGACGCCCGCCTCCCGGCTGGCCGCCACGGTCGCCATGCCGGCGGTGTCGCAGGCCGACAGGATGACGAGGTCGGCATCGAGCTTGAGGTCGAATATCTCGCGGAAGCTGAGCAAGCCATCCGAGCCCTGGTCGCCGAAGCTGGTGACCAGCGCGGGCCGCGCCGGGCAATCGGCGCGCGGCGCGGTGACGAGGCCGTGCGTCGCGAAGTGCAGCACCCGGTACTGGTCGAGCGTCTTGTCCGAGAGCAGCGCCGAATCGCTGAACGTGGCGTCGGTGCGCACGTCGCTCGCTCCGCCGATCGTCTGGCGCGCGAAGACCAGTTCGTCGGCCGCGATCGGACGTTGCCAGGTGACCAGCGGCCAGTCGCACTCGTCCGCCACGGCCGCGACCGGACGGAATGCCGGGACCGCATTGTGGCCGAGCCCGAGGTAGGGCCGCGGCGCGTGCGAAGGCGAGAGCTTGCGCAAATCGAGGAAACCGCGCGGGGAAACCGCGATCGAAATTTCGCGACCGCGCGCCAGCCAGGCGATGCCGGTGAAGTCGAAGGCATCGGCATCGGACGACCTGGTGCGCTTCTTGTAGGCGGCGATGCCCTTGTCGTCGGTGACCAGCACCGAGGGCGGCAATTGCAGCATCGCGGCGTCGGGTTCGAACACGAGGTGCTTCACCGCCGGCAACTGCGCGTCGATCGCCCCGAACAGCGTGCGATAGAGCGCGCGCGAGCGGTCGAGGTCGAACGGATAGTTCACCTGCTTGCCGTTCTCGACCTTGACGATCGAATCGCGGATCGCCTGAACCTCGTCGGCAAGCTTGTTGCGGTCGAGGTCGAGGCGGAAGGTCTGCGCGCCATCGGGCTTCGCGAACAGCGCGTAGAGGCTGTCGCCCGCCGCGATCAGCTTGTAGTAGGCCTCGCCCGGGCGCAGCGCCTGCTGCAATTCGCCCAGCGTGACCCGCTGCGGGGCGAGCACGTTGTAGCGCGGATAGGCGGCAAGCTTGCTGACCAGTTCGGTCTGGTCGCGCTGGAGCGACGCCAGCGTCTCCCGTGCCGCGGACAGGGCGGTTTGTTCCTGCGGGGTCGGCGCGGGCAAGGCGGCCAGCCGCGTCACCTCGGCATCGGTGCGCGCGATGTCGCGGCTGCGGGTCACCGACAGGCGAAACAGCGCGGCGGCATCGTCGTTGCCTTCGGACAGTTCGCGCGCCAGCACCGCCTGGGTCTGCGCGACGCCGGGGCGCTGGAGGACTTGCGCAGCGGTGAACATCGCGGCGGCGCTGGCCGCATCGCCGTCACGGGCCAGCAGGCCGAAGTAGGGCGAGAGCATCTCGCGCAGGATCGTCCCGCTGTCGCTGACCAGCGCGCTCTGCTCGATCACGCTGGCGTAGAGCGCCTTGGCCCCCGCGGCATCGCCGCTGCGGCCAAGGAACGCCGCCTTGCGCGCCTGCGCCGCGAGCAGCGCGGGCGATTGCGGGAACGCTGCGGCAAGCGTGGCGATGGCGCGATCGAAGTCGACCCCGGCTTCGCCCTTGCGGCCTTGCGCCTCGTTGAGCAGCGCCTGCTCGATCTGGATTTCCGAGCGCATCCACCCGGTCGAATCGACGCGCCCGCCGCGCACCGCGGCGAGCCGGCGATCGGCTTCGGCAAGCTTGGCGAGAGCTTCGGCATAGCGGCCCTTGAGCCGCTCGGCCGTGCCCGACAGCGCCACGCCCTGCGCATCGAGGATCTCGGCGCGTTCGGCCGGGGTGAGCCCCGGATCTGCGCCGCCCAGCCGCAGCAGGGTATCGTTCTCGCGGTTGATCTGCTCGGCGAGCGGCAGGTTGATTTCGCCCATCGCCAGCTTGTCGCGGTCGAAGGTGACGCTTACCGGCGGCACCGGCTTGGCGAGCTGCGCCAGCGCCGCATCGGGCTTCTTCTGGTTGAGCAGGTCGATCGCGCGGTAGTTGCGCAGCCGCCGCTGGGTCACTCCGTCGCCAGCGCCGAGCGTGGCCTGCGATTGCTCGAACAGGCGCTGCGCCGCGGCGAAGTTGCCGAGGTTCGACTGCTGCAGGCCCTGGTTTGCCAGCGCTTCGGAAAGGTCCTGCGGATCGGCGGCGCGGTCGCGGCTGGCGAGCGCTTCGAAGAACTCGGCGGATTCGGCGAAGCTGCCGCCATTGTTGCGCAGGTAGCCTTCATCGCGCGCGCCCGACTGGTCGAGTTGCCCCGCCTGGACGCGGGCGAAGGCGGCAGGGTCGGACACTTCGGTGCTGGCGACGCGGATCTCGCCCGGCACCGGGCGGTCGGTCGCGACGCTCGCCAGCGCGAGCCGCAGCGCCGGGTCGTAGCCGGCGAGCCCTTCGACGAAGTAGCTTACCCCGCCGCGCCTGACGAGGTAGCGGCGATAGTCGACCCGCGAGCGCGGGTCCTTGCAGGCAAGGCTTTGCACCGCCCCCAACCCGTCGAGCGTCGCCGCGCCCGGCTCGGCGCACTCAAGCGTGACGCCCGGCAGCGCGCTGGGTTCGGTTGCCGGCACGACGTCGCGCCGCACCGCGATCAGCGAGCCGACCGCGCCCGCCGCGTCGCGGCAGGTGAGCCGGTAGGAGCGATCGAACATGCCGCCGAGGCGCGCATCGACCGGAGCGTTCTGCGCGGTGCACATCACCCCCGACGAGCCGATGCGGAACGAGTTGCGGATCGACAGCGGCGGCGCCTTGGCCTCGGTGATCCCCGGCAGGGTGAGCGCGAGCGCGGCAAGGCTCGCCCCGATCAGTCGCGCGCGCATCACTGTCCTCCCTCGGCGGTGTTCTCGTTGACCGGCGAGCCCATCAGCGCCGGGTTGCCGCTGCCCGCGACGGGTTCCTCGATGCGGCCGGGCGGGTTGAGCGGGCGCATGTCGATCAGCGGGGTGGGCGGGACGATCGGCGGCCCGGCCGCATCGTTCGCCGCGTCCTTCTGCTCATCCGAGGGCTGCTCGCCATCGGCATCGGGAGTGGGAGTGAACCCGGGCGTGTTGCCGAGATCGTTCTGGCCGAGGATCTCGATCTGGTTGGAGATCGTCGGTCCCGCGATCTCGACGGGAATCTCCGGCTCCTCGACCGGCGTCGTCACCTTGCCGCAAGTGGTTGCGGCGATCAGGCAACCGTTGACCTGGCTGTCGGTGCCGAAGAACTGGATCTGGCTGTGGTTCTGGCCGAAGGCGGTGAAGGCATCCTTGCCGGCGAGGATCTTGCCGCTGCCGTCGAGGAAGCTGCCGCTGACGATCATCCGCACCGGGAAGGTGCCGAGCGGAACGATGCGGAAGCCGTCGGCGGCGGTGACGAAGCCCGCGGGCGCATCGACGGTGCCGGTGTTCTGGACGTAGAAGCTGCGCCCCACGGTGAAGTCGAACCCGCCCGCGGCGAGCACCCCGTCGGGCCGCTGGACCGCCGTCGGGCGCGCCAGATCGGCGACGAGACCGGTATAGGCGATGTCCTGCGCGAGCTTGTCGAGGATCGTCCCCTCGGCGACATGGATGCCCGCGGCGGTGATCCGCAGGGTGCCCGAGAGCGCCTGACCGCTGCCGGTGATCGCGAGCGAGCCGGTCGCAGCGTCCAGCTCGAAGCGGCCGGTGGCGAACTCGAGCGCGTTGGTGGCAAGGAAGCCCCGCGCGGCGACATTGCCGAGGATGCGGATGCCGCCCGAGATCTGCCCTGCGTCGTTGACCGTCTCGAACCGGACGCTGCCGTTGGGATCGTCGATCGTGCTCCCGGACTGCGGCCCGGTGATGGCGAGATTGCCGATGCGGATATCGGCAGCGCCCGCGCCATCGAGCGCGCGCACGGTGAGCGAGCCACTGCGGATCAGCGCCCATTCGGGTGCGCTGAGGTTCCACTCGGTGTAACCGAAGCCATCGCCCAGGGTGACGCCGTTCTGGCTCAACGAGCGCAGCAGGATCGTGCCGCTGGCGCCCGCATCGAGCCCGAGCGGCTCGCCGTCGAGCGAAGCGGTGTTGATCGCGATCGCGGTCGACGCGACGGTGATCGAAGGCGCCGCCCAGCGCGCGTTGACGAGCGCAAGACCGCCGCTGTCGACCATGATCGACTGGCTCGCGTCGATCTGGCCGAGCGTGGCGCCGCCGGCCGAGGCCGAGGCGAACCGTCCACCCGAAGCTTGGGTGATCTGGATCGTTCCACCGGTGCGCACGGGCGACGGCGCCGAAGCCAGCGCGGCGACGTCGTAGGCGCCGGCCTCGACCGTGTTGATGACCGTTGCCGATCCGCCGACCAGGATGCGCCCCTGTCCGGCGACGATCGCGCCGGTCTCGGGATCGATCTGCCCGGAGACAAGCTCGCTCGCCACCACGTTGCCGCCGGCGAGCAGGGCCATGTCGCGCCCGATGACCTGGCCAAGCGACAGCCCGCCTTGCGCGACCAGCGCGATATCGGTCTTCGCCGCGACCAGCCCCGCCGTCAGATCCCCGAGCGAACGGACCTGGATGCCGTCCGCCTGGCTGAACAGGCTCGAGAACGTGGCGTTGCCCGCGACGTTGGCGGTCACCGGGCCGTAGGCGGTCACCGCCTGGAACCCGGCATTGCCGCCCGAGCGCAGCGTGATCGCCCCGTCGGCCGCGAACAGGCCGAGCCCGCCCAGCGCGCCGCCGGCATCGAGGGTGATATCGCCGGTCGATGCCGTCACCGCGCCGAGCGTCGCGGTGGTCGCCGCGTTCGCGCTCACCCCGGCCTGCGCCAGGAGGTCGGCGGTGAGCAGCGAACCGCCCGAGCGCAGGTCGATCGCCCCCCCTGCGGTCAGCGCGCCCAGCTGGACCGCGCCCGCGGTGCTCTCGACGGTGACGTCGGTATCGGCGGTCATCGTGGCGGCGGTGATCGCCCCCGTGGCGAACAGGCCGATCGAGCCGATCGACGAGGCGAGGTCGGACAGCGACAGGCTGCCGCCCTGCGCGCGAATGGCGATGTCGTCCTGCGTGGCGATGGTCCCCGCCACGATGGCGCCGGGCGCCGTCAGGTCGAGCCCGCCGCCGGTTGCGGTTACCTGCCCGAGCTCGATGCCGCCGCTGGTGGTTGTGATCGCAATCGCCCCGCCGGCCCGGACCGCGCCCGCCTGGACCCCGCCTACGGGTCCCGGCCCCGGGGGAACCGGGCCGAGAACCGATTCACGCGCGGTGCTGACATCGCCGCCGGCGGCAATCGTCAGATCGGCGCCCGCGGTGAGCCCACGCGTCAGCACGCCGCCGGTCGCGGTCAGCGAGAGCGCGCCGCCGCTGGTCACGCTGCCGAGCAGGAGCGGCCCCGCCGCGCCCACCGTCACCGTGCTCCCGGAAAGGTCTTCGGTGACGACCCGATCCGTGCGCGAGAGCACCGTGAGCGCCCCGCCCGCGGCGAGGGAACCGGTCGTGACCGTCCCATGCCCGTCGAGATCGATCGCGCCGCCGAGAGCTTCGACATTGCCGAGGCCGATCGTGCCGGCCGTGCTGGTCGCCGAAACGCCGCCCGCCGCCTGGACCGCCGGGCTGGTCAGGGCGCCGCCCGGGATTGCGATGTCGCCCACCGCGCGCAAGATGATGTCGCCGCCGCTGGCGATGTCGACGAGGCTCAGCGTGCTCGCACTGTCGAGCGTCACCGCGCCCGTCGTCCGCACCGCGCCGAGCGCGATCGCACCGGTGGAGCTGGTTGCGGAGAAGCTGCCCTCGGCCTGGACCGCCGGGCTGGTCAGGGCGCCGCCCGGGATTGCGATGTCGCCCACCGCGCGCAGCGTGACGTCGCCGCCGCTGGCGATGTCGACGAGGCTCAGCGTGCTCGCGCTGTCGAGCGACACCGCGCCCGTCGTCCGCACCGAACCGAGCGCGATCGCGCCGGGCGAGGTGATGTCGAGCGAGGTTGCGGTGACATCGCCGCCGCTGATGCCGCCCGCAGCAGTGAACACCGCGGCGCCGGCATCGACCGCGCCACCCAGCGTAAGCGTCCCGGCGGAATCGAGCACCACCGCACCCGTCACGTCGAGCGACTGCAGCGAAAGCGTCTGCGCGGTTGCTGCGGTCAGCGATGCCGCCGCGATCATACCCGTCGCCCCGATCGCGCCGGTCGCACGGACCGTGCTTGCGGCGAACAGCGCATCGTAGTCGTAGGTCGAGCCGCGCGGCGAGCCGCCGGCCGCAGCCATCGCGTAATCGGCAATCAGCAGGCGCCCGGTCGCATCCGCTCCGGCGAGGGAAATGTCCCCCCCGGCAAGCAGCGCCCCGTCAACCGCGTTGACCTGGCCGAGGTCGAGCGTACCGGCGGTGAACAGCCGGGTCGCGCGGGCATCGAGGTTGCCGAGCGTGATCGAGGTGTCGCTCAGCACTGCAAGCTCGCGCGTCGAACCGGCGCTGCCCGAGGACGCAACGTGGACGTCCTGGCCGGTCAGCGTCCCCGCCGCGCTCAGCGATGCGCGGTCGACGGCATCGACCGTGCCGCCGATGGCGAGCTGGCCGCCCGCGCTCACGGTAACGGCATTGCCCGCCGCGATGGCGCCGAGCGCCACGTCGCCGCTGCCGACCACCGAGACCAGCCCAGTGGCGCCGAGGTTGCCGAGGCTGATCGTGTCGCCCGCGCCGATCAGCAGATCGCCCGAGGCCGAAACGTCGAACAGCCGCACTGCGCCGCTGGCCGTGATGCTCGTGCCCGTGCCGGCCTTGAACGAGACGTCGCCGATGATGTCGCGGTCGCTGGTGACGGAAAGGTTGTTGGCCACCTCGATCAAGCCGGGCGCCGTCACGGTCAGGCCGGAAGACACCCAGTTGCCCGCGTGGATCTCGGCATGATCCGCCGTCAGCCGCCCGCTGTCGACCACCACGGTGAGGTCGCCCGGGGTATCGAACTGGAAGCCGGAGGCTACCGTAACCGTGCCGTTCTGCACGCTGATCGGCGCCGCGAAGTTGCCGGGCTGCACGGTGCCGCTCGCGTAGAATTGCAGCGAGCGCGCAGACACGTCGCTGTTGCGCACGGTCAGCTCGACCGGTTCGCCGAGCGCGGTGGCGACGCCGTTGACCGTGCCGAAGCCCTGCGTCGCGGTGGCGGCGAAGGTCAGGTCCTGTGCATCGAGCGAACCGCGCTGCGCATCGAGCAGATAGCGGCTGGTCACCAGCAGGTGCGCGCCATCGGCGGTATCCGCTCCGTTGGGGGAATCGGCCGGGACGCCGACGGTGGCGTCGCCGCCGTTGCCCTGGGTGCTGCCGAGGCCACCGCTGCCGCCCACCGCGCTTGCGTCGAAATAGCCTGCGCCGCTGAGCGAGACGTTCGCGCCGCGCACCAGCAGGGTCGCACCGCCGCCGACGCCATTGCCGCCATTGCCGCCCGCGCCGTCGCCAAGCCCGCCGATGCCGCCGCTGCCGCCATTTCCTGCGGCGCCGAGCGCATAGGCCGAAATCGTGCCGAACCGCGCGTAGCCCTGGTTGAGCGCACCGGTATCGTTCCCGCTCTGCGTGCCGACCTGGATGGTGCCGCCCAGGCCGTCGCCGCCGCGCCCGCCCAGGCCCCCGGCCGTGCTGTCGTTGTCGCCGCCGTTGCCGCCGACACCGCCAGCGCCTTGCGCGCTGAGGACCGCGGTATCGATGATCAGCGCGCCGTTCCCGGCGCTGCCGAGCACCGCGACGCTGCCGCCGAGCCCGTCGCCGCCGCGCCCGCCGATGCCGTCGACGCCCGTGCCGTTGCGCGCGGTGCCGCCGGTGCCGCCGAAGCTCTGCGCCAGCACGGTTGCCGATCCGATCGTGATCTTGGCGCTGCCGGCGAGATCGCTCTGCGACGAGATGATCGCCGCCCCGGCGGTGGCGCTTCCGCCCACGCCGCCGTCGCGCCCCGCACCGCCCAGCGCACGCGAGTCCACCGTTACCGAAGCGAGGTCGACCGACCCGTTGCGGGCATAGATCCCCGCGGTGCCCGACGTTGCGGAGCCACCGTTGGTGCCTTCGCCGCCGGACGCATAAGTGGTGACCGTGGCCTGGCCGAGAGCGACGATGCTGCCGCCGTTGCCAAGCTCGTCATCGTTGCCTGCGGTCAGCGAGGCGAAGCCGCCCTCCGCGCTGCCGCCGATGCCGGTACCGCCCGACTGGTCGCCCGCGCCGCCGAAGGCAGTGGCGCCGACCACCACGTCGCCCAGCGTGATCGCTCCGCCGATCGAGCGCAGATAGGCCTGGCCGCCCAGCGCGAAACCGCCGATGCCGCCCTGGTCGGTGTTGTTGCCGCCAGTAGCGCCGACGTCGATCGACATGTTGCCGTTGAGCGTCGCCCCGGCGTGGACCGCCACGTTGACCGTGCCGCCGTTCCCGGCGCCGCCCACATTGGTGCCCTGCGCGGTTCCGCCGAAGCCAGGAGCACGTAGCGTGAGCAGATCGGCGAAGATGTCGAGGCCCGAGCCCGCCTCGATCCGCACCGAACCGCCACGCCCGTTGCCGCCGGATGTCGTCAGCGATGCGCCGCCGACGCCGCCGGCATCGGTGAACACCGAGGCGAACATGAGCCGGTTGCCGGTGGTGGTGCCGTCGGCGGTGAAGAGGATGGTGCCGCCCAATCCCATACCGCCGTCATGCGAGCAGCTGGCGCATCCCACGCCCTGCGCGCCAAAGCCGGTCACCAACAGGTTGGTCTCGCCATCGACGCGGATCACCGATCCGCCGCGATCGGCCCGCACCGTGATCGCGCCGCCGGTGCCGGCGCCGCCGGCCGCTGCCGGACCGCGCGTCGGGCCGAAGCCGCCGGATCCGCCCTGGCCGCCGGTGCCGGTGGCATTGACGACCAGCGATCCGGCCGCCAGCGAGCCGGTCGAGGCGACACCCGCAAGCGCGCCTTCGGTATCGAGCAGCACCGTCCCGCCGAAGCCCGCGCCGCCGGTGCCGCCGGCGCCGCCGGCCGGGCCGGTCGAGGAATCGTTGTCGCCGCCGCTTCCGCCGAGACCACCCTCGCCCGAGGCGTCAATGGTCAGCGAACGCGGCGTGAGGTTGCCGTTGCCTGCGCCCGCATTGACGCGGACCGAACCGCCCGTGCCGTCTGCGCCGAGGCCGCCGTTGCCGGGCGTAAGAATGCCCGAGGGCACGCTGACGCCCTCCCCGTCGCTGCCATCCCCGCCGCGCCCGTAGGCGCTCAACCTGAAATCGGTCCCGGTGATCGTCGAAGCGCCGCCTAGGTCCGACCGGGCATCGAGCGTGACCGACCCGCCCTTGCCCGCGCCGCCGCCGCCACCGCTGCCGTCGGAGTCGATCGAGCCCCTGCCGCCAAGGCCTTCGGCCTCCAGCGCCAGCCCGCCGTCGAAGCGGATCGTGCCGTTGCTCGCGATCGCTTCGGCAAGGCCGCCGGTGCCGCTGCCCGCCTTGAAATACCCCGTACCGCCCTGGCCTCGCGCGCGGACCGTCACCTCGCCGCCATCCGGACTGAAGTCGAGGGAACCGCCAGTCGCCGAGATCAGCGCATGGCCGCCGGTGCCACTGCCGCCATACTCTGCGATGCTGCCGCTGCCGTCGGCGAGCACCGAAGCCAAGCCGCTGATGCTGATCGCCCCGCCGCTGGTGCGCAAGGCGGCGAACCCGCCCGTGCCGCTGCCCCCGCTGGTTGCGCCATTGCCGCCGTAACCGCCCGCTTCGGCGCGCAGTGACGCCATGGAAATCTGTCCGGCGAAGGCATCGACGGACGAGGTGCCGCCAAGCCCGTCGCCCCCTGCGCCGGCCTGGCCTTCGCCGGAACCGCCGCCTTCGGCATACGTCGCGACGCGGACGTCGTCCGCGGTCAGGCTGCTGCCACTTGAGAGGACCTGCACCAGCGCCGTCCCCCCGGTCGCGGCGCCGCCCTGCCCGCCGAGGTAATCGGCGCCGCCCTCGGCGGTGGCGCTCACGTCGAGATCGCCGAGCGTCAGCGTCGCGCCATCGACCTTGACCTGCGCAACGCCTCCAAGCGCGCTGCCGGACCGCGAGACGAACGACTGGGACCCGCCCGAGGCGTCGGCGTTGACGAAAGTGGTGCCGGCGATGCCGACGGTGTGCGCACCCGTCGCCGTCAGGCCGGCGACGCCCCCGGTCGCATTGCCCGCCACGCCCGAATAGCTGTTGCCGCCGAAGCCATTGGCGGTGATCGTCAGGTCGCCGGCGATGTTTACGGTGTGGGCGGCGCTGCCGCTCAACACGAAGCCAGCGTTGCCGCCGATCCCGGTGCCGCCTTCGATGGTGCAGGTGGCGCAGCCCTCGCCATAGGTGCCGGTTCCACTGGCGCCGATGCTGACATGGTCCGAAACGGTGAGCGATCCGCCGCCCTCGCCGGCGATGATCGAGGCAAATCCGCCCTGCCCGCCGCCGCCGCCGTAGCCGCCCGAGACATTGCCGCCGATGCCTTCGGCGAAGACGTCAATGTATTGCGCCTCGATCTGGGCGCCGGTGCCGTAAACGATCTGCGCCACGCCGCCCTTGCCGCTGCCTGCCGTGGCGGCCGAACTGGCGCTTCCGCCAAGACCGCTCGCGCCGAGGTCGATGCCCTCGCCCACGCCGACGAACGCGCCGTCGCTGGCGGTCAGGGAGGCGGTGCCGCCGGTGGTGAGCGCGGTGTCGACCGCACCGGTGCGATCGGCGCGGATCGACAGGCGCTGGCCGACGGTGAGGCTGCCCGCGGACACGGTCACCGCAGCCAGGCTGGTATCGTTGACGCCGCCAAGGCCGACGACCGCGGAATCGAGCGAGACCAGCGAGAGGTTGCCCTGCACGTCGAGCGACGAGTCCGCTCCATCGACCACGACCTGTGCCCCGAAGCCCGGGTCGGCGCCGGGAAGAGCCGCGCCGCGCAACGTGACGTCCGAAGCGAAGGCGCCCGTTGCGCCGCCCGCAATCGACAGCGTCGTGGCCCCGGTCGACTTGGCGTCCACCGCCGAGCTTGCGGCGATGGCGCCGATCGTGATCTCCGAAGCGCCGGTCCCGCCGCCCGCCGACCGCTCGAAGCTGGCGCTGCCGCCGACGACGTCGTAGCCGGCCGAAAGCACCACCGTGTTGCCCACGACGTCGGCCGCGCCGGCCACGTCGAACCCCAGCGAGCTGCCGCCCGCAATCGCCATCGTGATCGCATCGTTGCGCGGCACCGCGACCATGTAGATGCGGTGGATGAAAGCGGTCGAACTGCCCGCTGCACCGCCGATCGAGCCGTTGTGCTGGAGGACCGTGCCGGTCGCACTGGTGCCCTGGTCGACGCGGATGCTGAACAGGCTGCTGGGCGAGAACTCGATCGTCGCGGCGTCCGCCGCGACCAGCGCCGCCGATCCGTTGACGTCGATCGTTCCGCTCTGGGTGATCTTCGGCGCGACGATCGCGAGGTAGGAATTGGTATCGGGCCCGGGTGCGCCGACGCTGATCTGCGCGCCGCTGGCGATCTCGATCGTCGCCCCGGCGTCGGCCTGCTGGAAGGTGACCACGCCATTGGTCGAGAACGCGCCGGTCGACTGGTCGAACGGAATGTCGGACGCGCTCAGGCCGAGGTTGCCGACATCGAACACCGCGTTCGAGCCGATCAGGATTCCCCCCGGGCTGTAGAAGAACACGGTGCCGCCGCGCGTCGTGCCCGATGCGGTCTGCAACTGCGAGATCACCGTACCGTCGAACTGGACCTGGCGCGACGGATCGGCCGGCAGGATGCGGTTGAGCACCGCGAAGTCGGCGGTCGTATCGAAGTTGTTGGTGAACGTGGTGGTCGTGCCCTGGGGCTGGAACGCGATCGGCCCGCCGCCGCTGGCGTCGTCGTAAGGGTTCCAGTTGATGACCGCGTTGGCGCTGTTCACCGTGACGGTCGTCGTGCTGCCGGTGGCAAAGATCGAGGCCGACCCGGCGACGACTTCGCCGTTCCCCTGGAACGATTGGGCGTGGGCGACGATCACGCCGCTGGCCAGCGCGGTCGCCACGGCGAGCGACGATACGGCGACGAGTTCGCCACGGCTGCGGGTGCGGGGCATCAGTTGGTCCTCCACGGCAGGAGACGGGTCGTCAGGGTCACCAGAAAGCGCGGATCGGGGCGCGCCGGGGCAAGGCGCGTGCCTTCGAGCGGGACGGCCAGCGTCGCATCGAGCCGGAACCGTTCGCCCAATTCGCTGCGCACCCCGCCGCCGACCGACACCAGCCGGTCGGAGCCATCCACGTCCTTGTTCCACGCCCAGGCCACATCGCCGAACACATAGGGCTGAACGCGAATGTCGCCGTGACCCACCGCATAGCGCGGGCCGCGCACTTCGAGCGAGACGCCCACGGCATCGTCACCCGCGATCTGGCCCGGATCGTAGCCGCGTCCGACGGTATAGTTGCCGCCCGAAAACTCCTCGAAGCCGAGCAGCGGGGTAAAGGCGTACTGACCGCGCGGCAGCAGAGCGAACGAGACCTTGCCGACGACCCGTTCGAACTCGCCCTGCGCACGCACGACCGTGGCGTCGGGTCGGCCATCGGCGCGGCTGAGCGGGGTGTGGCCGACGCAACCGGCGCCGACGCAGCCATGCGAGGCATCGAGGATGTCGAGGCCCTGGCGCAGCTCGAGCGCGCCCGAGGCCCGCCATGCCGGCGACGCGCGCGACGTGTCGACCGCATCGGCATCGAGCCGGGTCCACAGCACCCGCAGCCGGTCTCGCGTCAGCGGGCCGATCAGGTCGACATCCTGGTTGGCGAGGTCGAGCCCGGCCGAGAGCCACAGGTTGGCCCGCTGCGAACGGACCAGCGGATAGCGCGCATAGAGGCTTGCGAACAGCGTCCTCGCCTCGAGCTCGAGCCCGCCCGGCAGCGGACCGATGTCGGGCTTCGTCCAGGCGTAGGTGAACTGTCCGCCGACAACCAGGCCCTCGCTTCCCGGGCGGAACTCGTGGCTCGCCTGGAGAATGTGCTGCTCGGTGAAGTCGGCGGTGGCATAATACGACAGCGTCGTCGCGTCGCCGAGCCCGGTCAGGCCGAACGCCTGCGCGCGCAGCTGGCCGCCCCAGCGCCCGGTGGCCCGCGACGCGAGGTTCTGGATCGACAGGTCGGCGACCAGCGGCACCCGCAGCACGGTGACCTCGCCGACCAGCTCGCCCGGCGCAGATCCTGCGGGACGCAGCGTGAGCTGGACGTTGTAGCCCGGCAGGTCGCGCGCCAGCAGCAGATACCGTTCGGCCTTGTTGCGGTCGAAGATCTCGTTCCTGGTCAGCTGGCCGAGGTATTCCTGCAGCTTGCGCTCGGCGCCGCGGGTTTCGCCGCGCGCGCTGATCGCGGTGACGCGCGCATAGAGCACCTCCATCCGCACTTCGCCGTTCTCGATGCGCTGCGTCGGCACCTGCACGGCGGCAAGGTAGCCCTTGTTGCGCAGGATCGTGCCTGCGGCGTCACGGATCTCGCACAGCGTGGCGATCGGCTGCGGCGTGCCCGCGAACGGCTTCCACGCCGATTCCAGTTCCTCCGCGCTCGCCCCCTTGAGCCCGTTGAACGTCACGTGGCCGATGGTGACCTTGATGTCGGCGTATTGCGGGTCGGCCAGGGGACAGGGCGAATGTTCGATCCCGCCGGCGATCGACAGGCGCGGCGCAGGCGCAGGCGCGGTCTCGCCGGTGACGCCCTGAAGCTGGTCTCGCGTGGGAATTCCGCCGGTCGCCGGCAGGCTCTGCGCCAGCACCGCGTGCGGGGCCGCGACGCCGAAAACGGCTGCAACGCCAATGCCCAGGCCGCCGGCCGAAGCGCGCTTCAGCCAATCGGAACTCTTCACCTTGCCGGCCATTGCCGCCCCCGTCGTCGCCTGTTTCGACGCGGCCCGAAATTGTTTTATTTTCCGGTCGTTAGCAACGCACAGTAACAAGAGTCAAACGGCAACTGGCCCGGTTATGCCCGGTTTTCGCGCCATTCCGGGGAGTGGCAACGGTTAAAATCGGACGAATTGCGCCGCCGCAGCGGCGCGCTCAGGCGAGCGCGCCGTGGCAATGCTTGTACTTCTGCCCCGATCCGCACGGGCACGGCGAATTGCGGCTGATGTCGAGCCCGGCATAGGGGTTGTCCCCCGCCTGTCCCGGCGTCGCCGCCTGCCCGGGCCCCTGCGCCGCCATCGCGCCGAGCATCGCTGCCGCGCCCGGAACAGCCCCCGCATCGTTTTCGCCGGTGAACGGATCGATGTGGCTGGTCAGGAAATCGGGCAGCTCGGGCAGCTGGAACTCCTCGGGCGTGCGCATGCGGAACTCGGCGGTCATCAGGATGCGCGTCACGTCCTCGCGGATCGCATCGAGCATGCGCTCGAACAGGCCGAAGGCTTCCTGCTTGTATTCGTTGATCGGGGTCTTCTGGGCATAGGCGCGCAGGAACACCACCTGGCGCAGCGCGTCGAGCGTCGCGAGGTGCTCCTTCCAGTGGTGGTCGAGCCGCTCAAGCAGGATCGACTTTTCCAGCCCCTTCCAGGCCTCGGGGTCCATGTCGGCGAGCTTCTCGGCCATCCTGGCTTCGGCGAGCGCGGCGATCCGCTCCTCGATCACCTCGGGCTCGACGCCGTCTTCCTCGAGCCACGCCTCGAACGGCGCGTCGATGCCGAGCACGTCCTGGATGCGCGCACGCAGACCTTCGATGTTCCACTGCTCGGGATAAGAACCCGGCGGGCAGGCGTCGCCGACCAGCGAATTGACCGTATCGTTGCGCATGTCGGTCACCACGTCGCCGACCGCATCGGCATCCATGATGTCGGCGCGCTGCTCGTAGATCACCTTGCGCTGGTCGTTCATCACGTCGTCGTATTCGACGACCTGCTTGCGGATGTCGTAGTTGCGCGCCTCAACCTTCTTCTGCGCGGTCTCGATCGCCTTCGACAGCCACTTCGAGCCGATGGCTTCGCCGTCTGCCAGATTGCTGTTCATCATCCGCGCGAACAGCGTGTCGGGCCCGAAGATGCGCAGCAGGTCGTCCTCGAGGCAGAGGTAGAACTTCGAAAGGCCGGGGTCGCCCTGGCGGCCCGAACGGCCGCGCAGCTGGTTGTCGATGCGACGGCTTTCGTGGCGCTCGGTGCCGATCACGCAGAGGCCGCCGGCCTCGAGCACCTTGGCCTTCTCGGCCTGCACTTCGGCACGGATGCGCGCCTCGCCGGCCTCGCGCGCTGCCGGATCGGCGACGTCGGCCAGTTCGTCGGCGATGCGGAACTCGATGTTGCCGCCCAGCTGGATGTCGGTGCCGCGGCCGGCCATGTTGGTCGCGATCGTCACCGCGCCCAGTCGGCCCGCCTGCGCCACGATGTGCGCCTCCATCTCGTGGAAGCGGGCGTTGAGCACGTTGTGCTTCACGCCTTCCTTGTTGAGGTACTCCGACAGCAGTTCCGACTTCTCGATCGAGACGGTGCCGACCAGCACCGGCTGGCCGATCTCGTTCTTCTCGCGGATGAGCCGCGCGATCGCCTGGAACTTGTCGGTGGTGTTCTTGTAGAACTCGTCTTCCTCGTCGACGCGGCGCACCGGCACGTTGGTCGGGATGCTGACGACGTTCATCTTGTAGATGTCGAAGAATTCGGGCGCCTCGGTCGCGGCGGTGCCGGTCATGCCCGCGAGCTTGGGATACATGCGGAAATAGTTCTGGAAGGTGATCGAGGCCATCGTCTGGTTCTCGGGCTCGATCCGCACGCCTTCCTTGGCCTCGACCGCCTGGTGCAGGCCGTTCGACCAGCGGCGCCCGTCCATCATGCGGCCGGTGAACTCGTCGATGATGACGATCTTGCCGTCCTTGACGATGTAGTCGATGTCGCGCTTGAACATCACGTTGGCCTTGAGCGCCTGGTCGAGGTGGTGGACCACCATCGTGTTCTCGACGTCGTAGAGGTTCGAGCCGACCAGCAGCCCGGCGCTTTCCAGCGCGCGCTCGACCCATTCGACGCCGTCTTCGGTCAGCGAGATGTTCTTGGTCTTCTCGTCGGCTTCGTAGAGCGCCGGGTCGATCGTCTTCACCACGGCATCGACCGCGACGTAGAGGTCGCTCTTGTCGTCGGTCGGCCCCGAGATGATCAGCGGGGTGCGCGCCTCGTCGATCAGGATCGAGTCCACCTCGTCGACGATCGCGAAGTTGAACGGGCGGTGCACCATCTGCCCGCGCTCGTGCTTCATGTTGTCGCGCAGGTAGTCGAAGCCGAGCTCGTTGTTGGTGGCGTAGGTGATGTCCGAATTGTACGCCTCGCGCCGCTGCTCTTCGTTGAGGCTCGGCACGATCACGCCCACGGTCAGCCCGAGGAACTTGTAGAGCACGCCCATCGTCTCGGCGTCGCGGCGCGCGAGGTAGTCATTGACGGTGACGACGTGGACGCCCTTGCCCTCGAGCGCGTTGAGATAGACCGCCAGCGTCGCCACCAGCGTCTTGCCCTCGCCGGTGCGCATTTCCGCGATCTCGCCGCGGTGGAGCACGATGCCGCCGATCATCTGCACGTCGAAGTGGCGCATGCCCATGGTCCGCACCGAGGCTTCACGCACCGTGGCGAAGGCTTCGGGCAGGATCTGGTCAAGCGTCGCGCCGCCTGCCAGCTGCTCGCGGAACTTGATCGTCTGGGCGGCGAGCTCTGCGTCCGAAAGAGCCTGGATCTGCGGCTCGAAGGCGGCGATCTGGCGGACAAGCTTGTCGAGCGACTTGACGTAGCGGTCGTTGGACGAACCGAACAGGGACTTGGCGAGTGCGCCGAACATGGTGGAATTCCTGCTGTCTCTAGGGGGGCGCACGGCGCCGGTCATCGGGCGTGCGCGCAAACGGTCGATACGGTGAAAGGTGCCCGGAGGCGGCGCGCTTACTGGCGCGAGCGGTCCGACGGTTCGAAGCCGCAGCCGGAGAGTAGCGCTGCCACCGGCAGCCAGATCGGCCTGCGCTGCGCCGGCGCGAAGCGGCGCTGCGGCACGGCCTGGCGCGCGCGCAACGGGCAGGACTTGCGTGCATCGGGGGCCATTGCGCTCGCCGCTTTGGCGAGTTCAGCGCCCGCGACCTCCGACTGCGCAGCCGCCACCGCCGCCGCCTGGGGCAGCGAGAGGCCGGTGAGCATGGCCAGGAGAACGAGCAACAGGCGCATCGTGCGTGCACGTAGGAACATTTGCCGCCGCCGTCCATGGCCAATCGGCGATCGGGCGACGGGTTGCGCATCGGACATCGGCCCGCGCTCCGGGCCTTGAATGACTATTAACCGGATTGTGTCAGGGACACAGCGATGACGACTCCACCCCCGACACCGCCTCCAGGCCCGCGCCAGAGGTTTGTATTGCTCGACGCAATGCGTGGATTTGCGGCGGTGATCGTGCTGTTTTTCCACATCAGCGTTCTCCGCCACGGTCCCGCGATATTCGACCGGGTCTACCTCGCGGTCGATCTCTTCTACATCATCAGCGGCTTCGTCCTTGCCGCGGTGTTCGAAAGCGGCGTCGGCGCGACCGCTGCTGCGCGGTCGTTGATCTTGAACCGGATCGGGCGCCTCTGGCCGATGATGGCCTGTGGATCGGCGTTCGGTCTGTGCTGGATGATGATGCGGGACGGGACGGTTCCCCCTCTTGCCCTGCTCGTTACCGGATTGCTGTTCGTCCCGGTGACCACGGGAGTCGGCGAGATCTTTCCCCTCAATGGCCCGCAATGGTCGTTGCTGTCCGAGCTGCTCGCCAACATTGTCCATGCGCTCGTGCTGCGCCGCCTTCCCACGACCGCGCTGATCGCGATCGCGTCGACAGGATGGATGCTCGAGGTGCTGATCAGCGCGGTTCAGGAGACGCTGAACGTCGGGCATCAGGGAACGACATGCTTCCTCGGCCTGTCACGCGTGCTTTTCGGCTACACGGCCGGGGTGATCCTGGCGAGGACCCGAGACCTCTGGCAAAGTCGGGCCGCGGTCCCGGCAGGATGGATCGCCGCGCCGCTGCTGCTCGTTGCATGCCTGCTCGTCCCGACCTTGTGCGCCTGGCCCGCGGGGAAGACCGATGCCTACGTTGTCCTCCTCTTCGTGCCCATCGTTGCCATTGCGTCCAGCTCCGATGTCCCGCCCCTTCTTCGGCCGGGCAGCACTTGGCTCGGAAAGATCTCCTACCCGCTCTATGCCGTGCACTACCCTGTCCTTTCGATGGCCGCGCTGATCGAAGCGCGCGTGCCCGCTACTTTCGACCTGGCTCTGTGGATCGCGAGCGTGCTGGTGGTCGTTGCGCTGGCCGACGTCTTCAGCAGGACCCCGCTCGCGCGCGGCATTCGCCCGACCGGTGCTCCACGCCGCACGCGAGGGTTCGCGCCCGCACCGCGATGACCGGGACGGCTCGGACAAAGGCCCACCGCGACGGGTCACAATGGACGGCGTGCCCCGATCGAAAAGCTCAAACCATGCGCAATCCAGCGACGCCCACAACGAGGCACATCGGCCGCCCACGGACCTTGATGCACCGGACAAGCGCAGGTAATCGCGCTTCATGTCCGACGCCGTCTCTCCGCTCGCCTCGCCCTTCCCCGCGCTGCCCGCCATTGCCGGGGTGACGCCGCGCATCGCGCGCGCCGGCTACAAGGACTGGGGCCGCTGCGACCTCACCTATGTCGAGCTGGCCGAAGGAACGGCGGTTGCCGGCGTGTTCACGAAGAACTTGTGCTGCTCCTCGGAGGTCGAACTCGGGCGGCAGAACGCTGCGCTGGGCAAGGCGCGCGCGCTGGTCGTCAATGCGGGCAACTCCAACGCCTTCACCGGCTATCGCGGACGCGAGGCGGTCGAAGCGATCATGGACCAAGTGGCGGAGCATCTCGGCTGCGCCAAGGAGCAGGTGTTCGTCTCCTCGACCGGCGTGATCGGCGTTCCCCTGCCCAAGGACAAGGCGCGCGCGGGAATCGAGGCGGCGCTGCTCGCCCAGCCCTGCGGCTGGGAGGATGCCGCGCGCACCATCGGCACGACCGACACCTTCGCCAAGGGCGCGACTGCCACCGCGATGATCGGCGACACCAAGGTGACGTTCAGCGCGATCATCAAGGGCAGCGGCATGATCGCGCCCGACATGGCGACGATGCTCGGCTACGTCTTTACCGACGCCGCGGTTTCGCCCGCCTTCCTGCAGCAGTGCCTCTCGACCGCGAACCTGCGCACGTTCTCGTGCATCACCGTCGACAGCGACACCTCGACCAGCGATACCGTCCTTGCCTTCGCGACCGGCCTGGCCGGCAACGCGCCGCTGGTCGACGAGAACAGCCCCGGCGCGGACGCTTTCGCCGCCGCGCTGTACGATGTCTGCCGCCAGCTTGCCCACCTCGTGGTCAAGGATGGCGAAGGCGCGCAGAAGTTCATTGCGGTCTCGGTCTCGGGCGCGGTCAGCGACGAGAGCGCGCGCCGCATCGGCCTTGCCATCGCCAACTCGCCGCTGGTCAAGACGGCGATCGCCGGTGAGGACGCCAACTGGGGCCGCGTGGTCATGGCCGTGGGCAAGGCAGGCGAGCCGGCCGACCGCGACCGCCTGTCGATCGGGTTCGGCGGCACCTGGGCCGCGCGCGACGGCCAGCCGCTGGCCGACTACGACGAAGCCCCGGTCGCCGCGCACCTCAAGGGCCGGGAAATCTCGATCGAGGTCGACATCGGCCTCGGTCAGGGTCGCGCCACGGTGTGGACCTGCGACCTGACGCACGGCTACATCTCGATCAACGCCGACTACCGCTCGTGACGGCGTCCCCGATCGTCCTGTGGGGCCGGCTCAACTCGCATAACGTCAAGAAGGTCGCCTGGGCGCTCGTCGAGATGGACCTGCCCTTCGTGCGGCACGATATCGGCGGCCCGTTCGGCTACACCGCCGAATATCTCGCGATGAACCCCAACCGCCTGGTGCCGACGATCGAGGACGGCGGCCTGGTGCTGTGGGAATCGAACGCGATCCTGCGTTATCTCGCCGATGCCCATGCCCCTGCCTTCCGCAGCGACGATCCGGCCGTCCGCGCGGCCGGTGACAAGTGGATGGACTGGCAGTTCCAGTTCGCCGACGCCCAGCGCGAGGCTTTTCTCGGCTGCGTGCGGCAGGGCAAGGATGGCGGCGATCCCGGCGTGGCAGCCTCGGCGGCGAAGGCCGCGGCGATGATGACGCTGCTCGATGTCGAACTTGCGCGTCGCCCGTGGCTCTCGGGCGATCGCTTCGGCATCGCGGACGTGCCCATGGGCGTCTATGCCCACACCTACTTCTCGCTGCCGGTCGAGCGGCCGGCGCTGCCGCATCTTGCCGCCTGGTATGCGAAGCTGAAGGCCCGGCCCGGCTATTCCGGCCAAGTGATGATCCCGCTGACCTGAGGACGCGATGACCCAAGCACTCGATACCGCCGTCGCCGACCTGCTGCGCCGAACCGCGCGCGCCACGCTGCTGGCGCGCTACCGGCAGCTTACCGCCGACCAGGTCACGGCCAAGGCAGCGGACGACATGGTGACCATCGCCGACACCGAAAGCGAGGCGATGCTGGCCGAGGGACTGGCGCAGATCCTGCCCGAAGCGGCGATCGTCGGCGAGGAAGCCGCCCATGCCGACCCGGCGGTGCTCGATCGCCTGGCCGACCGCCTGTGCTGGGTGATCGACCCGCTCGACGGCACCAACAACTTCGCCGTGGGCAAGCCGCCGTTCGGCATACTGCTCGCGCTGGCCGACAAAGGCGAAATCCTCTCCGGCTGGATCTACGATCCGCTGTCCGATCGCCTCTGCACCGCGCACAAGGGCCAGGGCGCCATGGTCGGTGGCGAACGCGTCACCGCGCGCACCACGGGGCAGGAGCCCCCGGTCGCCGCGATTTCGCTGATGTTCCTCGACCAGGCCGAGCGGGAAGCGATGAAAACGAAGATCGCGCCGCACTACACCCTCGTCGACATCCCGCGCTGCGCCGCCGAGCAGTATCCCCGGCTCGTCCTCGGGGTGAACGACATCTCGGTGTTCGAGCGCACCCTGCCCTGGGACCATGCTGCAGGGGTGCTGTTCGTCAACGAAGCGGGCGGCCGCGCCCTGCGCCCCGACGGGAGCGCCTACCGCACCGACCAGTACGGGCAAAAAGGCCTGTTCGCAGCCTCTTCACCTGCGCTGTTCGACGAATTCCTGAAGCGCAGCAGCGCCGCCGACTGAGACGACGCTGCTGCGCCGGCGGTCACTGCGCCGGGTCGCGGACCTTGAACGGATCGGTCGGCGCAGGCTGCGTCGGCAGGACCGCGCGCGGCAGTTCCTCAGCACTGTTCGCCGCCTGCCACAACATGCCCGCCATGATCACGGCCGCCTGGCGCATGTCGTCGGCGCGCATGTGGTCGACGGTGTCGAGGTTGGAGTGGTGGACGCGGCTGTCGTAGTCGAGCGGGTCCTGGATGAACTGGTAGCCGGGCAACCCGATCGCCTGCAGGAACACGTGGTCGGTGCCGCCGGTCTTGCTCACCACCAGCTTGCCCGCGCCCAGCATGTCGAACGGCGCCAGCCACTGCTTGAGCAGCTTTTCGGCGCCCAGGTTGCCTTCGCTGTAGATGCCGCGGAACCGGCCCGAGCCATTGTCCATGTTGAAATAGGCCTTGAGCTGGCCGTATTCCGGCTTGGGCGTGATCGGGAAGGCGTTGCGCCAGGCGATGTACGATTCATACCCCTTGAGCGCCGGATCGACCGGACGCGAGGCGAGGTGCTGCTCGATGTAGGCGCGGCTGCCGAGCAGGCCCTGCTCCTCGCCGCTCCACAGCACGAAGCGGATCGTGCGCCGGGGCTTGATGCCGAGCTTGGCGATGAGCCGCGCCGCCTCGATCACGGTGACGCTCCCCGCGCCGTTGTCGTTCGCGCCGTCGCCCGCGATCCAGCTGTCGAAGTGGGCGCCGGCCATCACGTACCCCGCCTTGGGATCGCTGCCGGGAATCTCCGCGACGACGTTCTCGGCGCGCAGGTCGCTCTCGTCGTAGCGGGCGGCGACGTTGATCGCGATCTCGGGCGCCGCGCCGGTCTTCGCCAGCCGCACCAGCCGGCGGTAGTCCTCCTGCGCAAGTTCGACCGCCGGCAGCGCAAGCGTCTGGCCGGGCTGGAAGTCGTAGCCCTCGCCGTGGACCAGCTTGCCGTCGCGATAGCTCATCTTGACCATCGCCAGCGCGCCCTCTTCCTTTAGGAAGGCGGCGAGCTTGCCCTGGAAGCGGCGGTTGCGCACCTGGAGCGCGGCCGCATCGGGATCGAACACCGGCTTGGTATAGCTGTCGAGCTCGGCGATCTGCGCATCGGTATAGCGCTCGAACACCGGGTCCTTGCTTTCGCTGGTCTGTCCCGGCAGCGACACCAGCACGATCTTGCCGGCGAGCTTGCCCTTCCACTCGGCGAAGTGTTCCTCGCGGGCCATCGGCGCGATCACCACGCCCGCCTGGATCGTTCCCGACGTCGGCGGCGACCAGGCGACCGGGATCGCGGTCAGCGGCAGCGCGCGCGGGCTGACCATCGTGACCGCATAGCTGTCGAGGTTCCAGCCCACGCCGAAATCGAAGGGTTCGACGCGCACGTTGGGCACGCCCTGCGCCCGCATCAGATCTATGGCCCAGCGTTCGGCCTTGCGGTGATTCTCGGAATTGGTCAGCCGCGGGCCAATCCGGTCCATCAGCGCCGATGCGGTGACCATCGCCTGGCTGCGGTTCATGCCCTCGTCGATGATCCGGGCGAGCGCCACAGCGTCCTTGCCGGACGCGGCATCGGGCGCGGCCACGGCGCTGGTGACGGGGGCGGCAGAAGCAAGCAGGACCGCCGCAAAGGTGGCGAGGCGGCGGACAACACGGTTGGGCATCAAGTCTGGCTCCGATGAGGGGAGCCGCGTTGTCGCACCCCTCATCGCCCTTGCCAACTGCCTCTTACAGAACGCTTTCGATCCAGCCCTTGAGCTGGCTCTTGGGCGCGGCGCCGAGCTTCTGCGCCACCGGCTTGCCGTCCTTGAACAGCACCAGCAGCGGGATCGACTGCACGCCGATTTCGCCGGGCACGCCGGTGTTTTCCATGATGTCCATCTTGGCGATGGTCACCTTGTCGGCCAGTTCCTCGGAGATCTCCTCGAGCGCCGGGGCGATCATCTTGCACGGCCCGCACCAGTCCGCCCAGAAATCGACGAGGACGGGCTTGTCCGAGCCCAGCACTTCGGCGGCGAAGGTGGCGTCGGTCACGGCTTTGGTGGACATCGCGGGAACTCCTGTTTCGTTTGTGTGCAATCTAATCCGCTGCGGTCGCAGTTCAACCGATCATCCGGCAAAGCTTTCCTGCTCGCCGCTAAGCTCCAGCTTCTGGTCGAGCTCAAGCTTCTGCGCGGCGATCAACGCCTCGGGCAGGACGAACAGCGCCGGGGCGTGGGTGTAGAGCAGCGCCGCCTCCACCGCCTTGCCCGGGTGGATCACGCGCAGCGCCGCAACGTAGGCGGCCATCTGCCGGAGATAGGCGCCCGGAATGTCCTCGATCCGAAGCGGCGGGCGACGTCCGGTCTTGAAGTCGACGATGCGCACCTTCTTCGGGCCGATCAGCAGCCGGTCGATCGTGCCGCTGACGATCCGCGTGCCGACCAGCGCCGCCACCGGCACTTCGGCGAGCGAGCCCGGGCCGAACACGTCCTGCCAGCCGGGATGCGACAGCACCCGGATCGCTGCGTCGGCCATGCTCGCCCGCTCGTCGGGATCGAACTCGACCGCGGCGCGCCCCAGCCAGGCAAGCGCCGCGCCGCGCCACTCGCTCGGCGCAAGTTCGGGCAGCCGCTCGATCAGCTTGTGGATCAGCGTGCCGCGCTGCGCCGCGCGGAGCATCCCGGGACCGGGCGGCGGCGGCGGGTCGGGCGCCTCGTCCTCGACCAGCGACGAGGGCGCGAGCGGCCGCGGCGGCCTCGGCTCGGGCCCTAATGGCCGCACCAGTTCCTCAGGCAGAACCACCGAGGGCGCGGTCAGCACAGTCTCGGCCACGCCTGCCGGGCGCGGCGGCAGGCTGCCGACCTGCTTGCGCCCGCCCCACAGCGGGTCCGCGATCCAGCCGTCGGTGCCGAACAGCGGTTCGAGCTGCGCGTACCAGCTGTCCTGCGGCAGCTCCTTGCGGCGCCGGCCCATCCCCCCGCCCACGAACAGCGCTTCCTCGGCGCGGGTCATGGCCACGTAGAGCAGTCGCCAGTGCTCCTGCCGCTCCTCCAGCGCGACCTTTTCCTCGGCCTCGCGCACCGGCCCGACGCGCTCTTCCTTGCGCAGCGCCGGCAACGGGACCTCGCGCCGTGCGTCGAGCACGACTTCCTCGATCGACCCGCCACGCTGCATCGCCTGGTCGGGATCGTCGGCGGCATCGGCGAGGATCACGATCGGCGCCTGCAGCCCCTTCGAACCGTGCACCGTCATCACCCGCACGAGGTTCTCGGGCTTGCCCGCCTCGCGCTTCAGTTCGCCCTCGCCCGCGTCGAACCATTGCAGGAAGCCGACGAGGCTCGGCACGTTCGCCGCGGCATAGGCCATCGCGGCGTTGAGCAGTTCGTCGATCGGATCGTTGGCCTCGCTGCCCAGCCGCGCGACGAGCGCCTTGCGCGCCTCCCACGGGCCGACCAGCAGCCAGTGCAGCAGGTCGTGCGGCGGCTGGTAATCGGCGCGCGCCAGCAGACTGCGCAGCCGCTCCATCGTCGCGAAAGTCGCAGGCCCCTCGCGCTCGCGCAAGTGATGCCACAACCGGACGCCCTGCGCGCGATAGCCGTGCGCAAGCAGGTCCTCCTGGCTCCAGCCGATCAGCGGCGAGACCAGCAGCGCGGCAAGGTTGAGGTCGTCGAGCGGCTGCGCGGCGAAGCGCAGCGCGGCGACGAGGTCCTTGACCGCGAGCGGCGCGCCCAGCCGCAGCCGGTCGACGCCCGCCACCGGCACGCCTTGCGCATGGAGCCGCGCCACGATCAGCCCGGCAAGGTCCTTGCGCTTGCGCACCAGCACCATGATGTCGCCCGGCGTCGCCAACCGCGGCGTGCCCTTCGCCAGGGGGAAGCCATCCTCGAGCCAGGCGCGGATTTGGCGCGCCAGCCGGTCGGCCATCTGGCGGTCGGGCCGCGACAGCCAGCCGCCTTCCTCGCTGCCCTCGCCCTCCTCGTCCTCGGCATCCTCGCCAGAGTCCAGCCCAACCGGCTGCCACAGCACGACTTGTCCCGGCCGGTCCTCGCCGAGGTGCGGCTCGGGCTCCTCGGGCAGGCCGAAGCGCGCCGGGCCGATCAGCCGGATCGCCCGGTCGACGAAGGCGAGGATCGGGTTCGCCGTGCGGTAGGACTGGCCCAGCCCCAGCCCCAGCAGTTCGCGCGTCTCGTCGCCGAGCACCTCGGCCAGATCGCGCAGTTGCCGCGCGACTCGCTTTCTCGCGGCATCGAAGTTTTCCGGGCTCGTCCCCTGGAAGCGGAAGATCGCCTGCTTGTAATCGCCGACCACGAACAGCGTGCGCATCCGCTCGGCGTGCTGGCCCTCGCCGGTGAAGAAGTCCTGCACCAGCCCGTCGAGCACGATCTTCCACTGCGCCGCGTTGGTATCCTGCGCCTCGTCGACGAGGATGTGGTCAAAGCGCCGGTCGAGCTTGTAGCGGATCCATTCCGCGCTCGCCTTTTCGGTCAGCAGCGCGGCGGCGGTGCGGATCTGGTCGTCGAAGTCGATGAACCCCTCGCGCGCCTTGGCCTCGTCCCAGGCGAGCGCGAAGCGGCGGCCGAGCAGCAGCGCAGGCTCGAGCGTGCGGGCGAGCGCGATCCGCGCCTTGCGCTCGCGCACGGTTTCGATGCAACCGATCACCCGCAGCGCGTAGCCTTCGTAATCGGGATGCTTCTTGGCGATGTTGGCGAAGGATCGCACCTTGCCGTCCTTGGTCAGGAACACCTCGGCAAGCGCGTCGAGCGCATCGTGGCGCTGCGCGTGGTCCCCGGCCAGCCAGTCGCCGAGCACGTTCGCGGCCGTGGCGCCGGTCGCGGTCGCCCAGGCTGCGTTTGCCTCCATGCACCGGCGCACCGAAGCGCAATCGAACGCATCGTCGGCGCACATCGCGGCAAGGCCCGATCCATCCTCGTCCGCCTCGAGCCCCAGCAGCCGATTGATCCGCGGGCGCAGCGGCGGAGCCCACGCGCCCGCGCCGATCCACAAGTCGCGTGCGCTCGCGCAGCGCAGCAGGAAGGCCTCGATCTGGTCCTGCGTCATCCGCAACGACAGGTCGGACAGCGCCTCGAGCAGCGTCTCGTCACCCTGCTCCTGCGCCGTTACCAGCAGGTCGGCGAGCACCTGCCGCACCAGCAGGTCGCGGTCGCGATCCTCCATCGCGCGCGTGCCCGGCATCAGTCCCGCCTCGACCGGGAAGGCCGAGAGCAGCCATTGCGAGAAGGCGTGGATCGTCTCGATCCTGAGACCCCCGCCCGGGCAATCGAGCACTGCGGCAAAGCGGCTTCGCGCGCGCGCCAGCGTGTCCTGGTCTATCGCCGCGCCGATCGCCTTGAGCTGGATCGCAAGCTCGGTCTCGGGCAGGCGCACCCAGCTCGCCAGCACTTCGTTGACGCGCGTCGCCATTTCGGCAGCGCCCGCCTTGGTGAAGGTCAGGCACAGCAGGTTCTCGGGCTCGACCTCGCGCTGCAACAGAAGACGCAGCACCCGCGCCGAGAGCACCTGGGTCTTGCCGGTGCCGGCCGAGGCCGAGAGCCACACCGTGCGGTCGGGCGCGACGGCATGCCGCTGGTTGCCCTGCAACGGATACACCTTGCTCATTCGGCGTCCCCGCCCTTGAGATCGCGGCCCTGCCATTCGTCCAGCCGCATCAGCTGGTCGTAGTCCGAATATCCGGGCAGGTCGGGATTGAGCCGCGCGGTGAACGGCTCGGCGCCCAGGATCCAGCGGGCAATGGCCTCCTTGAGGTAGCGTTCGGTCTCGGACAGGAAATCCTCGCGCGGGATGCCCCGCTTGCGGCGACCTCCGGGGATCGGCTCCTCGCGAAATCCGAAGCCGCGCTGCTTGTTGGCCGAAAGCGACCAGTATTCGAACGCATTGGGGGTCCCGCTCACGTCGTCGAACCCGCCCCCTTGCGCGATCAGCCCGATCAGGCCCAGCTGCAGGGCGAAGCCTTCCTCCACCATCTTCGGCGAAGGCGGCTTGCCAGTCTTGTAGTCGATCACCGCCAGCGTTCCGTCGGGAAGCCGGTCGATCCGGTCGGCCCGGCCATGGATGCGGACGCCATCGACATGGATCGCGCCCTTCGCCTCGACCGCGAGCACTTCGCGCCCCTCGCCCAGCAGCCTGTCCTGCTCGTGCTCGATCCAGCACAACGCCGCCAGCAGCCGCGGCTGCCACAGCGCGCGCATGAACGGGTGCGCGCTCATCTCGGCGAGCTTCTGCTCGGCGAGCGGGATCAGCTGTCCCGGCACGCCGCCCGCCCTGTGCCACAGCTCGAGGATTTCGTGCACTGCCGTGCCGCGCCATGCCGGCGTCGGATCGGCATCGATCGGGTCGAGAGCGCGCAAGCCCAGGATCGCCTGCGCGTAGAACTGGTAGGGATCGCCGCGCAGCCGGTCGAGCGCGGTGACGGCGATCTCCACCCGGCGCTGCTCGGCGGAGGGCATGGGCTCTGGCCGCTTCGCGCCTTCCACCTTGTCCGGCCGGTCGAGCGCGCGGGCCTGCCGCACCGCCTCGTCCTCGCTTACCAGCTGGCGGCCGAGCATCGCCCGGATGCGCAACAGGAAGCGCGAAGGGATCACCGGGCCTGCGGCGTCGCGCAGGGCGTGGCTCAGCACGACTTCGGGCGCGCCCAGCGCGGCGGCGAGGTCGTGCGCGGACAGCCCGATGCGGAAATCCGTGCCCGGAATGCCCAGTGCGCGCAGCACCGGCGGCGCCAGCAACGGATCGGGCGCGGGCGCGGCGGGCCAGGTGCCCTCGGTCAGGCCGGCGCAGATCACCAGGTCGGCGCGGCTCATCCGCGCCTCGAGCAACCCGTAGATCGCAAGGCGCGGATGCCCGCCATAGGCCGGGCGAACCGCCACTTCGTCGAGCGCGTCGCGCAGCAGGGCCGGGACTTCGCGCGGGTCGACCAGCAGGTCCGCCCGCGCCGCGGCGTCGCGCCACTGGGCGACGAAGGCGGCAAGGCTGCGACCGTCGGCATTGGCCCAGAGCGCTTCGCCGCACAGCGCCTCGGCGGTTTCGGAGAGCATCGCCAGCACCGCCGAAAGCGGCAGCGGCTCATGCACCAGCAGCATCGGCACGAGCAGCGCCTCGACCTCGTCCCACCAGCGCGGCAGGCGGGGAAAGCGCTTCGCCCTGCCCTGCACCGCCTCGCGCACCGCCTCGACGCCGGGTCCAGGACGAGGGCCGCGCAGCACGAGGTCGAGCTCGCGCACGCGATCGAGCCAGGTCGCGCGCGCCTCGGGCCGCACCAGCGGATGGCCGAGCAGCGCCAGCAGCGATACCGGCGCGGCGCGTTCGGCCCAGCATTCGGCGAGCTGGAGCAACAGCCGCCCCGCCGGAGTCTGCGGCAGGGGCCGCCCCGCCGTATCGTCGGCGCCGATGTTCCAGCGCTGCAGGTGGCCGACCACGCGGTTGGCAAGGCCCCGGTCCGGCGTCACCACCGCCACGCGCTTTTCGGGCACGGCCAGCGCCCGGCGCACCAGCACCGCGATCGCCTGCGCCTCCTCTTCGGGATTGGCGCTCTCCATCATCCGCACGCCCGACAGCCGACGCTGTTCGGGAGGCAGCGAAACCCAGGCGGCGCTCGCTTCGGGCGGCAGGAACAGGTTGGAGATCGCCCGGCTGCGCTCGGGCGGCGCGGCGGCAAGCCCGGCACGGTGCCACGGCTGCACTTCGTCGCGCGCCACGCTCATGCGATTGAGCAGCAGCTTGAGGTGATACTGCGGGTGCGTGGTCACGTCGCCGCGCCCGAACGGCGGCCCGCCCGGCTCCTCCGGCGCGCCGGCCACGCCCAGCGCGTCCCATACCGCAGGCTCGAGCGCGAGGTCGAGATCGGGCAGGATCACCGCGCCTTCGGGCAATTCGGCGACCACACGCAGCAGCCGTGCGATCGCGGGCGAGGCAGAGGTAACGCCTGCCGCCACCACCGGATGCGCCGGCGGGGTCTCCCGCCAACGCTGCGCCGCATGCGCCAGCAACCGGTTGCGCCGCTCGGGCGCGTCGATCCGCCCCATGTCTTCGAGCGCGGCCTGCCAGCGCACCAGCACCCGCGCGAACAGCCGCGTGTTCTCCTGCCAGTGCTCGGAAAGGTCGCCGACGAGGCCGATCACCTCGGGGTCGAGAAGTTTGTCCGGCGAGACACCCTCGACCGCCAGCCGGTCCATGCTCTGCACCAGGACCCGCGCCTGGCGCATCAGCCCCGCCTCGCCCGGCGCCCGCTCGGCCAGTTCCTCGCGCAGCATCTGCGCCACCGCAAGCAGACGCACCACCGGATCGACCGCCTGCGGGACATCCGCGCCCGCTCCGATCGGGTCGAGCAAAGGCCCCAGCGTCTCCTCGAGATCGAGGTCGCCGACCACCGCCATCCGCGGCAGCAGCAGCCCGCCCCCGCTCGCCCGCACGAACGCTTCGGTCACGGTGCGGATCGCGCGCCGGCTGGGCAGCAGCAGCGTCAGCCGGGCAAGGCCGAAGCCCTCCTCGCGATAGCGCGGGATGAGCCCTGCGACGAGCGCGTCGGCAAAGCCGCGGTGGGCGGCGATCGAATAGACCGAGACGCGGCCTGCGGGAGCTTTCGCCTCGGCCACCGGCGCTCAGCCGCCGGTCAGCGCGGCTTCGGTGGGCGCGATCATCGCCGGCGCGCCGACTTCGTACCACAGGCCGGTGTGCGGCAGGGCGAACAGGCGCCCTTCCTCGATCGCCCGGTTCCACGGCAGGTTGAACGAGAACGGACCGTCCGGGCAGTCGCGCAGCAGCCGCTTCGACAGCAACTGGATCCCGGCGAAGATGTAGGGCGCCACTCGCCCCTGCCGCCGCCGCGTGACCTCGCCCAGCGGGCCAAGGTGGAAATCGCCCACCCCGTCGTAATTGAAGGCCTGGGCATGGCTCACCACCAGCAGCAGCGCGTCCATCCGCGTCTCGTCCCAGGCATCGCTCAGCGCGGCGAACACGTTGCGCGGGCCATCCAGCCAGACATTGTCGCTATTGAGGCTGAAGAACGTGTCGGCCTCGATCAGGTCGAGCGCCTTGACCGTGCCGCCGCCGGTTTCGAGCAACTGCTCGGTCTCGTCCGAGATGGCGATCTGCGGTGACGTGCGGTGCGACAGGTGCGCGCGCATCTGGTCGGCGAGGTAGTGGACATTGACCACCGCACGGGCCACGCCCGCTTCGGCGAGCTTGTCGAGTGCGTGGTCGATCAGCGGGCGCCCCGCGACGCGGACGAGCGGCTTGGGCCGGCTGGCGGTCAGCGGCCGCATCCGCTTGCCGAGCCCTGCGGCGAGAACCATCGCGACATCGCTGGCGAGCGGCCTGGTCATGCCTCGAACCTCCCCCCCAGCACGCCCGCCGGATCGCGCAAGGTCGCCGGAATAAACTGGTCGAACCATGCCGCCACCGGCGCCAGCGCCGGATGCGCCAGATCGCGCTCGAGCAGCGCCCAGACGCGCGGAATGTAATCGAGGTAGCGCGGCTTGCCGTCGCGCTTCCACAGCCGCACGAAGATGCCCACGATCTTGATGTTCCGCTGCGCTCCCAGCCGCGCATAGTCGGCAAGGAAATCGTAATCGGGCTGCGCGCTGGCGACGTAATGGTCGAACATCTTTGCCTCGATCTCGGGCGAGACGTCACGCCGCGCGTCCTGCAACAGCGAGACGAGGTCGTACGCGGGATGGCCGGTCAGCGCGTCCTGGAAATCGAGCAGCCCCTGCCGGTGCAGCCCGCCGTCGAGCATGATGTTCTCGGCGTGATAGTCGCGCAGCACGCTCACCCCGGGGCGCTGGTGCGGCAGCAACGGCAGCAGCACGTCCTCCCACGCCTGGGCATAGGCGCGGCTGTCGACATAGAGCGCGCGCGCCGGGCAGAACCAGTCGATAAACAGCTTCGCCTCGCGCTGGTACTCGGCGAGCGTGTAGTCGTTGAACGGCCCCGGCGGCAGGCGATGCAACTGGAGCAGGGCGTCGACCGCGTAGCGGTAGACCTCCTCCTCGTCCTGCGGCCAGGCGTCGAGGTATTCGCGCATCCGCACTTCGCCGAAGTCCTGCAGCAGCACCAGACCCTCGCGCGGGTCCTCGGCGAGGATCCGGGGCGCGTTCATGCCGTTGGCGTCGAGCCACCGGGCCGCGCGCACGAAAGGCTCGGGGTCCTCGTGCGGGGGCGGCGCGTGCATCAAAATCGCGCTTCCGGTCGAACGACGCACGCGGAAGTAGCGGCGGAACGACGCGTCGCCGGGCAGCGGTTCGACGATCGCGCCCGTCCACCCGGCAGAGGCCAGGAACGGTTCGACGCCTGCGGGAATGCTCAGGTCCATGGCCCCCGCTCTAGCCAACCGCGCCCCGGCTCGACAATGGCCGTCCGTCCCTTTTCCCGCATTTCCAGCCGGA
Organism: Novosphingobium huizhouense; assembly: GCF_020179475.1. GTDB lineage: Bacteria > Pseudomonadota > Alphaproteobacteria > Sphingomonadales > Sphingomonadaceae > Novosphingobium > Novosphingobium huizhouense. The sequence continues at coordinate 707,577 of NZ_JAILXZ010000002.1, forward strand.
TCGTCAGGCAGTTGGGCTCATGCGCGAAGCCGCCGGCGTGTTCGGGCCACTCGGCGAGCAGCGCGGCGCCCTCGCGATAGTCGTCGAGCCCGATCTCCGCCGCCTCCGCCGGGTCTTCCAGCCGATAGAAGTCGGCGTGGACCAGCGGCAGCCGCACCGCCGGCGGATCGTAGACCTCGATGATCGCGAAGCTCGGGCTCGGCACTTCGCCGACATAGCCGAGCGCGGCGACGATCGCGCGGGCGAGCGTGGTCTTCCCTGCCCCCAGCGTCCCTTCGAGCGCGACCACGTCGCCCGCCCGGAGCCGCCCGGCGATCGTGGCGGCGAGACGTTCGCCGGCAACGAGATCGTCAAGCGGCAGGACGATCGGCCCGCTCATGGCCCCGCCAATGCCATCGCTCATGGCCCCGCTCATGGCAGCGTCACGATCGCGCTGGTGCCCTCGCCCGGCTCGGACAGCAGTTCGAGCGAGCCGCCATGCGCCTCGACCAGCTGGCGCACCAGCGGCAGGCCCAGCCCGTTGCGGCGCTCGACCATGCGCCCGTCGGCACTGATCTTGAGCCCCTCGAGCGCGCGCGCGAGCTTGGCCGGCTCCATGCCGCTGCCGTTGTCCGAAACCACCACCTGGATGCGGCCAGCGCGGCGCGCGCACTCGATCTGGATCCAGCCGCCCGCGCCGGTTGCGGCAATCGCGTTGTCGATAAGTTCTCCGAACGCGCGGCGCAGCCGCCGCGCGTCGCCCGTCACCGAACCCGCCGCATCGCTCCCGCGCAAGTCGAGCGTCAGCCCGGCCGCTTCGATCCTGCCCGCGCGTTGCTGGACGACTTCGGTCAGCAGCGCGAAGATCGGCACCTGTTCCTCGGCGAGCGGCAGCGTGCCCGCTTCGCTTTGCGACAGGTCGAGCACGTTCTCGATCTGCTGGCCGAGCCGCTCGACCGACGTCAGGATCGCGGTGACATATTCCTGCGCCTGCGGCGTCAGCTCGCCCGCGATCCCCGCCGCGAGCAATTCGGCAAAGCCGCCGATCGAGGTCAGCGGCGTGCGGAATTCGTAGCTCATGTTGGCGATGAAGCGCGTCTTGACCGCGTCCGCCTCGATCAGCGCGGCATTGCGTTCGCGCAAGGCCGCCTCGGCCTTCTGCGAATCGGTGATGTCAAGCACGGTCAGCAACCCGTTGCCGTCGGGCAGCGGCACGCCAGCGAACTCCAGCTGCCGCCCGTCGGCAAGCGCGATGCGCCCGTTCTTGCCCTTGCGCTCGAGCGTCGCGGCCTGGATCACCTCGGCCAGCACGCTCACCTGCGCCGCACGCTTGAGCTGGTCGGACACGCGGCTCAACAGCACGTCGGCGCGCGGGTGGGTGGCGAGGAATTCCTCCTCGAGCCCCCAGTCGGCGGCGAAGCGCCGGTTCCACAGTTGCAACTTGCCGTCGGGGCCGAACACCGCGAGCGATTCGAACAGGTTGTCGAACGTCGCCGTCCGCGTGCGAAGCAGCGTGTCGCGCGTTGCCGAAAGCTGGAGCTGCTCGGTCCGGTCCTCGAAGATCATCAGCAGGCCGCCGTCGGGCATCGGCTGGCCGACCACGCGCAGATGCGTCCCGTCGGAGAGGTGCCAGGGCTCCTCGCGCGGCGCGCTCGACAGGAACCAGCCCTGCCGCTCGCGCCGCCATTCGGGAAAGTCGCGCACTTCGGGCAGGCGGCCGGCATCGCGCATCCGGTCGAGCACCCGGTCGAACGGCGGGGTATCGACAACCCACGCCTGCGGGATCGCGAAGATGCGCAGGAACGGCTGGTTGGCGAAGACCAGGTTCCGCTTCTCGTCGAACTGCGCGATCCCGGCCGAAAGCGTGTCGAGCATCTGGCGCTGGGCATCGCGGAAGCGGCGGAACTGGCGGGTCAGCTCCTCCATTTCCTCGATGTCGACGGCGTACCCGGCAACGCCCTCGTCGCCCAGCGGCAAGTCGGACACGCGCAACGAACGGCGCTGCCCGTCGATCGTGGCCGAGACGATCCGCGTCACCGCCTGCTTGCGCGCATGGACCTGGCGCGCCACTTGCGCCGCGGTCAGGCCCTCGGTGGGCTCGACCAGTTCGACCCCCTGCGCCACCGCCTCCTCGGCCGAGCGGGCGCCGACCGCCTTGACGTAGGCGCTGTTGACCAGCCGCAGCCGCATCGCGGCATCGCGGAACCACATCGGCAGCGGCGCCGCCTCGATCAGCCCGGACAGCCCGGCGAAGTCCGCGCGCGCCGCCTGCGTCTCGGCGCGCAGCCGGGCGAGTTCCTCCTCGCTGTCGGAAAAGTCGAAGAACCAAACCAGCGCCGCGCCGCCGGGCGCGATCTGCGCATCGGCGAGGTGCCCGGTTGCGCCAAGGCTCCTGCCGCTGCCGCGCGGCCGCAACGCCAGGCGGAACGGGGCTCCGGTCTTCTGCGCGCGCCGCACCGCATCGCCGAGCTTCGACAACTGCACCTCGTCGAACCCGCGATCCTCGCCGTCGAGTTCGCTCAAGTACTGCGGCATCGCGTCGAGCCCGAACCAACCCGCGAGCCGCGAAGGCCCCTCGATCCGCCCGTCGGCGCGCACCAGCAAGGGCAGCGCAGGCGATTCCTCGACCATCCGCGACAGCCGCCGGGCAAGGCGCTGAGCGGCATCGGCCCGACGGATGCGCAGCCGTGCGGTGAGCACCGTCCAGAGCGCCGCCAGCGTCCACGCCGCCAGCAAGAGGGCGATCACCACCAGCGCGGTATGGTTGAACAGCATCTCCCCATCGCTAGGCGGCGGCCTGTATCAATGCAATCCGGGACCCTTGCGGAAATTGCGGAAGATCGACGATGGCCCGTTGCCGGGCGCGAGCGGGTTTCGCCGATCTCCCGTGGTCACGGCTTCGGCCGATCGCCCCCCGCGTCCTGCTAGCGGGCCTTCTCCGCCAGCACCTCGTCAGTGCTCGCAACGTGGATTTCGCTAAGCACTCCGAGATAGCGCTCGTAGTAGGGCTTGTGCGACGAGCCGACGATGGCGAGCACCCGGGTGCCGGGCGTCGGCCCCATGGCTTCGCGCATGTTCGCAACCATCCGCAGGTTGCGCGTCTCCCAGTAGGCCAAGTAGCGACGTCCATGGCGCTCGGGCGAGCTGTCGGCCGCGGTTGCGGCGAAGTCGGAGGCCACGGCGTAGCGGGCCGCAGCAGGGCTGTTCTGGTCGCGGTAGACCGACAGCACCGCGCCTTCGCGCAGTTGCGCCGGCACCTTGTCCAGGACCGCCTTGTGCTCGCTGGACCAGACGTTGTTCCACAGCGCCTGGATCGTCGCTTCCTGCTCGGCGCTGCTCGGTCCAGCCGCGCGGTCTCCCGTGTGATCGTCCACCGGCCAGACCCGCTCCAGACCCAGGCGCGCCGCCAGCTCGGCTGCCACCTCACGGTTTTCGTTCGGTCGCTTGCCCACCGCGGCGATCACGCCCAGCAACGCGTCGGTCAGGCCATCGGAAGCGATCCGCTCCGATGCCGGCAAGCGCAACCATTGCACCCGGGCTGACGCCGGGTCGCCCGCGGCAAGGAACAGCGCGGCCAGCCGGCGCCGCTCGGCTGCCGGGCGGTCTGCGCGACCATCCTCCAGCAACCGGGCGATCTCCGCTTCCGCACCTGCCTGGTCGAGCTTGAGCGCGGTCCGGGCGGCGCCGGCATCCGGGCAATAATCCTCGGCGGTTCCGGGATAGAATGCAGCGAAAGTGCGCAAGTAGTCGCACTGCGCGCCACCCACGGCCTCGACCATGATCATCCGTGGGCGCCAGGCTTGCAAGCGCACCAGCAGCGGCTCGAGCAGCGCGCGGTCGAAGTCGGGGGGAAGCATGCTGAGGTGCGGTGTGCCCAGAACCAGAACTTCGGTCTTGGGCTCGCGCACGGCGGCATCCGCCAACCAGACCGCTCGTGCGACGGGCGTCGGCGGGTTGACCTCGTGCGCCGGAGCCGGCGGTTGGGCGAGCGCCGCCGCTGCAGCCAACAGGATTTCCGAAATCGCCATGCGTCATCCTCTCGGCTGCCCGTGCAGAGTATGTTTTGGAACTGCCGCCGAACACAAGGGCTATCGCATGCTGTCGGGCTCGCCGTGGTGGGGCGGCTCGAGCTTGGCTCGCGATACAGCCCTCTGCGCAGCGCCTGTGCGCACTGGACCGCTCGGCCGAACAAGAAAAAGGCCCCGCATCACTGCGAGGCCTCTTCCCGATCCAACCCGCGCCAGCCAGCGCGTTAACGTCGATCAGTACCGGTAGTGATCCGGCTTGAACGGCCCCTGCGCGGTCACGCCGATATAGGCCGCCTGCTTGTCCGACAGCGTCGTCAGCTTCACGCCGAGCTTTTCCAGATGCAGCGCGGCGACCTTTTCGTCGAGGTGCTTGGGCAGCACATAGACGCGGTTCTCGTACTGGTCGTTCTTGGTGAACAGCTCGATCTGGGCGAGCGTCTGGTTGGTGAAGCTCGCGCTCATCACGAAGCTCGGGTGGCCGGTGGCGCAGCCGAGGTTCACCAGGCGGCCCTTGGCGAGCACGATGATCTGCTTGCCGTCAGGAAACTCGACGAGGTCGGTGCCCGGCTTCACTTCGGTCCACTTGTAGTTGTTCAGCGCCGAAATCTGGATCTCGCTGTCGAAGTGGCCGATGTTGCACACGATGCTCATCGGCTTCATCGCCTTCATGTGCTCGGCAGTGATCACGTCCTCGTTGCCGGTGGCGGTGACGAAGATGTCGGCGCGGGTCACCGCTTCCTCCATCGTGACGACTTCATAGCCTTCCATCGCCGCCTGCAGCGCGCAGATCGGGTCGATTTCGGTGACCATCACGCGCGCGCCGCCGTTGCGCAGCGAAGCGGCGCTGCCCTTGCCGACGTCGCCGAAGCCGGCGACGCAGGCGACCTTGCCGGCGAGCATCACGTCGGTCGCACGGCGGATCGCGTCGACCAGCGATTCCTTGCAGCCATAAAGGTTGTCGAACTTAGACTTGGTCACGCTGTCGTTCACGTTGATCGCGGGGAACGGCAGCTTGCCGTCCTTGGCGATCTGGTAGAGGCGGTGGACGCCGGTGGTGGTCTCTTCCGACACGCCCTTGATGTGCGCGACCGAGGCCGAGAGGTAGCCGGGCTTGCGCTTGAGGAATTCCTTGAGCGCACGGACGAACTCGATTTCCTCGGCGTTCGAGGGCTCGAACAGCGCCTCGCCCGCTTCAACGCGCGCGCCCCACAGCGCGAACATCGTGGCGTCGCCGCCATCGTCGAGGATCATGTTGGCGGTCTGGCCGGTGCCGTCATCCCAGTCGAAGATGCGACCGACATAGTCCCAGTAGTCGGCAAGGCTCTCGCCCTTGACCGCGAAGACCGGGATGCCGCGCGCGGCGATCGCGGCGGCGGCGTGGTCCTGGGTCGAGAAGATGTTGCAGGTCGCCCAGCGCACCTCGGCGCCTAACGCGACCAGCGTCTCGATCAGCACCGCGGTCTGGATCGTCATGTGCAGGCTGCCCGTGATCCGCGCGCCCTTGAGCGGCTGGGCCGCGCCGTATTCGGCGCGCAGGGCCATCAGGCCGGGCATCTCGGTTTCGGCGATGGCGATCTCGGCGCGGCCGAAGTCGGCCAGGCCGAGGTCGGCGATAACGTAATCCTTTTCGGCGAGGGTAGCCATGCCGCTGTCTCCTGAAGCAATCCGTTGCGCGCCCGTCCGCTCGGACAGGCCTCATGGACCTGCGCCTTACCGGTTCGGGCGACGCCACGCAATGGGCCATATAAAGGAAGCTTTATATCTTCTTGCCGGAGCCCACGCAGTTGCGCTGTCACACGCCCGGCCTATATCCACGCGCGTGTTCGCATTCGCGTGACCAAACAAGGAAAGGAAACTGGGGATGACGATTTCGGTTGGAGACAAGCTGCCCGACGTGAAGCTGGTCAAGGCAACGCAGGAAGGCCCTGAAGCGGTGCAGAGCACCGACTACTTCGCCGGCAAGCGCGTCGCGCTGTTCTCGGTGCCCGGCGCCTTCACCCCCACCTGCTCGGCCAAGCACCTGCCCGGCTTCGTCGAAAAGGCCGCCGAGCTCAAGGCCAAGGGCATCGACGAGATCGCCTGCACCGCGGTCAACGATCCCTTCGTGATGAAGGCCTGGGGCGCCGCCTCGGGCTCGGCCGACGTCACCATGCTCGCCGATGGCAACGGCGATTTCGCCAAGGCGGTCGGCCTCACCATGGACGGCTCGGGCTTTGGCTTGGGCACCCGCGGCCAGCGCTTCTCGATGGTCGTCAACGACGGCGTGGTCGAGCAGCTCAACGTCGAAGCCCCGGGCGACTTCAAGGTCTCCTCGGCCGAGCACATGCTCGAGCAGCTCTGATTTGCGCGGCGTGGCGGGGACCGGCGCGGTCCGGTTCCCGTCGCCCGACCGTCGCCGCATTGTGACAAGGCGGTTGCAAACGAAACCCGATAGCCGCAAGCATCAAGGCCGACCGGCGCCCGGCGTCGATCTTTTTATGTCATGGTATCAAGGGCTTGTGATGCGATCTCTGTTTCTTGCGGCAGCTCTCGCCGCCACTTCGCTTACCCCTGCTGCGGCGCAGGAGAAGCCATCCGAAATCAAGGCCGAACCCAAGACCCACGCCGAGGCGATGAAGGCCGACGTGGAGAAAGCCTGGGTCCGCCCGCCGGTCGAGGAGCAGGCGAGCACCAGCAAGGGCAGCGTCACCGTGCGCGGCGCGAAGATCCCCTACACCGCCACCGCCGGCACGTTCACCATCCGCGACGACGACGGCAAGCCGACCGCGTCGATGTTCTACACCGCCTATACCCGCGATGGCGGTGGCAACCGACCGGTGACTTTCTTCTATAACGGTGGCCCGGGCTCGCCGACGGTGTGGCTGCACATGGGCAGCTTCGCCCCGGTGCGCGTCGCGACCAACGATCCCGTCTACGTCGCGCCCCGCGACTATGCCGTGCGCCCCAATCCGGATTCGCTGATCGACAAGACCGACCTCGTGTTCATCGACGCGATCGGCGCGGGCTGGTCGCGCCCCCTGGGCGACAAGACCGGCAAGGACTTCTGGGGCGTCGACCAGGACGCCGACGCCTTCGCCCGCGCCATCATGCGCTATGTCGACAAGACCAACCGCTGGGGCAGCCCCAAGGTCCTGTTCGGCGAAAGCTACGGAACGCTGCGCTCGGGCGCGGTCGCCGCGCTGCTTGAGGAGCGGGGGATGAGCGTCGACGGGATCGTTCTGCTCTCGACCATCCTCAACTATGGCGTGCGCCAGCCGGGCTACGACCAGAACTACCAGATCCTGTTCCCGACCTATGCCGCTACCGCATGGTATCACAATCGCGTGCCCAACCGCCCGGCCGCGCTCGAGCCGTTCCTCGCCGAAGTGCGCGCCTTCGTCGCCGGTCCCTACGCCGCGGCGCTGGCCAAGGGCGATGCCGTGCCCGACGAGGAGAAGCGCGCCGTCGCCCGGCAGATGGCGGCCTATACCGGCCTGTCGGAAGACTACATCCTCAGGTCGAATCTGAGGATCAGCCTCGGCCACTTCCAGACCGAGCTGCTGCGCGATCGCGGCGTCGCCACCGGGCGGCTCGATACGCGCTATCTGCTCAACGTCGCCGATGCCAACGCAGACAGCCCCGACGACGATCCGGCAAGCACCGCGATCACCGGCGCCTACTTCGCAGGCTTTCGCAACTATGCCGCGCAAGTCCTGGGCTACAAGCCGGATATGCCCTACAAGCTTTCGGCCCGCGACGGCTCGTTCGACTGGGACTGGAAGCACCGCGCGCCGGGCGATCGCTATCCCCAGCCCGCGCCCAACACCGCGGTCGACCTCGCCGCGACGATGCGCGTCGATCCCGATCTCAAGGTGCTGTTCCTCAACGGCTACTTCGATGCAGCGACGCCGTTCTATTCGACCGAGTACGACGTCGCGCACATGGGCCTCGCGCCCGAGCTCAGAAAGAACATCAGCTTCCGCTATTACGAGAGCGGCCACATGGTCTATCTCAACCCGCGCGAACTGACCCGCATGCACGACGACGTCGCCGCCTGGTACGATGCGACAACGCGCCGCTGAACCGGCGCAATGCTACTTCGGACCGGCTCGAGGACGCGGATCGCCCGCGCCTCGCAGCCGGTCCGGCCACTTTCCCGGGCGGGCGCGGCAGGCGCGATCAGAAGCCGAAGCGCACTCTTGCGACCACCTTGTCGCCCACGTGGCGGCCATCGGCGTAGGGCGACGGCTCGCTCCGCGCCTTCGCGCGGTCGATGTCGTTGCCGACGTAGTCGACCCCGAGCGTGAACGGGAACTGCGTGAATTCCAGGCCGACGCGCCAGTCGGCATAGTCCCCGCCGGGGCGCAACCGCGCAGCCCGGGGCGAGCTGCCGCTCCCCGTCGTATAGCCGACCCCGGCTGAAAGGCTGACCGGAAACGCCGGCAACCCGGCGCGCGCATCGGCATGGAGGTAGAGGTTCTGCCCGCCGATCGCGCGCTGGCTCGGCGCGAACACCGCGCCTGCGCCAAGGTCCACCGGGCCGATGCCGTAGCGCGTGCCCAGTCCCAGCTCGACATAGTCCATGGCGCGATCGGCGCCGGTGAAGACATGGCCGATCACCGCGCCGCGCCAGGTCAGGCCGCCGGTGGCGAAGCTCTTGGCCAGTTCGAGGTCGCCCACCGCGTCGGCCCCCCCGTGGCGCTGCGATCCGCGCAACGCCGCGACGCGCACCGCCGCCTCGAAACCCTTGAGCCCGGCCTTGCCGTCGGCCGAGGCGGTGACCTCGCCATCGCTCCAGCCGATGCCGCGGCGGATCTCGTCGCTCGCCGCCTCGATCCCGCCGTCGAGCGCGACTTGCGCGCGCGCCGGGGCGGCGAGGCCGGCAGCGACCGGCAGAAGAAAAAGGATCGCGGGGGAAATCGGTTTCATCGGGTCATCCTGTTGCGTCCGCAGCTCCGATCGCATCGGCCTGCGCCATGACCGCCTTGGTGTCGTGTGCGGCGTGAAGGCGCAAGCGGGCGCGCAACGCGTTGTCGCGTTCGCCCTTCCGACCGGCGAAGGCTGCCATCGCGCTGCCGCACCAGCCAGGCCGCGCGAGCTCGAAGACGTGGTCCTCGCGGCTCGTTGCGGTGAGCAGCGCGCCCGAGGCCAGTTGCGCCCGGCGTAGGATGGCGAGGTCGACCCGCCACAGGCACCTGAGGCTCGCCGGGCGCCCCGCCGCGCCCGGCGCTCCGACCTGCCGCGCGGTCACGAGCGGCGTTCCGGTCCAGTTCGTCGGCACCGGACCCGAGCCATGTTCGATTACCTCGCTGTGCGCGAGCCGCGCCGCCGCGCTCGCCGGCATGGGCCATGCGAGACCTGCGACAAGAACGACCAGGCCACGCCCGACAAGTGCCTTCATCACGTCTGCTCCTCTGCTGGCGGAACCGTCTTCGCGGCTCCTGCGCAGCAGGGAATGGATCTCAGCAGTGTCTCGCAAATGCCTGATACGTATCAATTCATTGCAGAAGCGCTCACGCGGGCAGGGCATAGATCGCGGTGGCCTGCGCAACCAACGTCCCGGCATCGTCCTGCCACAGCCGCACATCGACGGTCGCCAGCCGGCGCCCGAGCTTGAGCAGCATCGCGTCGGCGAAGAGCGGCGCAAGGCGCGCGCCGCGCAGGAAGTTCATCGTCAGGCTGCTGGTCACCGCCATCGGCTGCGGGCCGATATGCGCCAGCACGACGGCATAGGCAGCGACATCGACCAGCCCCATCTGCGTCGGCCCCGAAACCAGGTTGCCCGGACGCAGCGCGTCCGGCCCCGGATCGAGCCGCAGGCGCACGCGGCCCGACGCGATTTCGCTCACCCGGCCGATGCGATCGCGGACTTCGGCCGGAAAGGCGCCGAGCAGGAACGCCTGCAGCGCCTCGACTTCCATCACCGGCGTAAGCGCGGCCATTCGCTCAATAGCCCATCAGGCTGAGCACTTCCTTGCGGCTGCGATTGTCCTCGAGGAACGTGCCGATCAGCCGGCTGGTGACCATGCCGACGCCCGGCGTGCGCACGCCGCGCCCGGTCATGCAGCCGTGCTGCGCCTCGATCACCACCGCGACGCCGTGGGGCTTCAGCGCGTCCCAGATGCACTGCGCGACTTCGCTGGTCAGCCGCTCCTGGATCTGCAGGCGGCGGGCATAGGCGTGCAGCACGCGGGCGAGCTTGGAGATTCCGACCACCTTGTGCCGCGGCAGGTAGGCGATCGCCGCCTTGCCCACGATCGGCGCCATGTGGTGTTCGCAATGCGACTGGAACGGGATGTCCTTGAGCAGGACCAGCTCGTTGTAGCCGCCCACCTCCTCGAACTGGCGCGACAGGTGCGCGGAAGGATCCTCGCCATAGCCCTGGCAATATTCCTTCCAGGCGCGCGCCACGCGCTTGGGCGTGTCGAGCAGGCCCTCGCGCGCCGGGTCGTCGCCCGACCAGCGGATCAGGGTGCGGATCGCCTCCTGCACGTCCTCGGGCACCGGGGCCTTGCCCCGCGCGAGGTCCTCGTCATCGTCGTCGTGCAGGTGATCGTGCGCCATTCGCATGTCCTCTCGCTCGCTCAGCGCGGCCGGCGCAGGATGCGGCTCTTGAACAGGCCGCCGCGCCGGTAAAACGCCAGCATTTCCTCGGGGCGCTCGGGATCGAGCACCTCGGCGTCGGCCAGCGCCTTTTCCGCATCGCTCAGCTCGCGCGGGACGAAGCGGCGCAGGCGCTTGCCTGTCGCGGGCGCAGCGTCGATCGCCGCAGCCATCGATCCGCGCTCGCGAACGAGGTCCGCTACCGCCTCTGGCGCCATTCCGCAATGTTCGCCGAGCAGCCGCAGCCGCAGGCGCCCTATGGCCGCGCTGCAATGGCCGTTGCTCGGCCGCGCGCAGTCGATGAACACGTCGCATTCACTGTCGAGGCCCATCGAGCGGTTGTTCATGTTGGCCGAACCGACGCGCAGCACCTCGTCGTCGATGATGGTCAGCTTGGAATGCACGTAGATCGGCATTCCGGCGGCGTTGTAGGGGTGCCAGATGCTGAAACGCCCCGCCTTGTCGGCTTCCTTCACCGCGCGGAACAGGCGGATGCGCGCGCCGTCCATTGCCGCCTGTTCCAGCCAGCCGTCACTGCTTTGGGGCATGACCAGCACGATCTCGGGCGGATCGGGCTGCGACAGCCGCAGCGCCATCGCCTCGGCCACGGTGCGCGAGGCGAAATACTGGTTCTCGGCATAGATGAAGCGCTTCGCCCGCGCGATCTGCTCGACGAACAACGCCTCGATTTCGCGCACTTCGGCGGCGTTGCCGTACTGCGAGCGGGTCCGCGCGATGCCCACCTCGACATCGCGGAACTCGGCCGCGATGCCTTCGGGCCATGGCGTCTCGTCCTGCGGCGCGCAGGCCGCCATCGGCTTGCCGCCGGCCTGCTCCCAGCGCGTGCGGCCATAGTCGCCGAGCACCCGGGCGACCTCGCCCTCGAGCAGCATGGTGCAGTCGTGCCAGGGGCCGTAGAGCGTGCGGCCGCCCGGCCGCCGCCGGCGCGGGTCCTTCTCGAGGTGCTCGCTCGTGTCCCAGCGGTCACCGGCCATGTCGATGCCGCCGCACACCGCGAAGCGATCGTCGATCACCACGATCTTCTGGTGGTGGCTGCACCCCAGCGGATGCGCACTGTCGAGCTTGAAGCCGATCCGCGGGTGCTTCCACCAGCGGAGCAGGTCCACGATCATCGAGCCGCGGAACACCGCCTTGATCGCGCCGAAGTTCCACTTCAGCACCTTGATCTCGACGCGCTTGTGCCGGTTGGCGAGCCAGACGACGAAGGCGCCGAGTCGCGCCGGGGCAATGCGCTTGCGTGGCAGGTTCCACCAGCGCCGGCCGTCGCCGATCAGGATGCGCGTATCGAAGTCCCAGCCGATCAGCAGGATGCGCTGGCGCGCCGCCAGCATCGCGCCGCGCATCAGGTGGAAGTAGTCCGCCGCATCGACCACGACGTGCGCGCGCGACGCGCGAGCATAGCGCCACACCGACGGGCTGGCCGCCTGCTCCTCGGGTCCACCGGGATTGTCCACGCCGCCGCTTATGCGATCGCGCCGGCGGATGCGCCAGCCCCGGTCCATGGCTTTCCGGTCATCGCAGTGCCCCCCTTGCGCGTGTCGCGGGCAGAACGGCGCTGCTGGCCAGGCGTTCCCGCCCCCGGCGCGTCAACGGATCGGGATCACCAGCTCGTCGGGGTGCGCGACATTGAGGTCGGAGCGCAGCAGTTCGCCGACCAGGTCGGGATCGGCGTGGCGCGGGTCGAGCAGGTCGATGCGGTTCTTCAGCCGGTCGCGCTCGAGCGTCAGCTGCACCAGCTCCTTCTGGCGCTGGTCGAGCAGTCGCGCATTCTCGCCCCAGGCGAGCAGCCCGCTCGGCCCGGCGATACCGACCGCGCCGAGCAGCAGCAAGGCGACCAGCGCGAGGGTCTGGGTCAGGCTTTCGCGGGGGAGCCGAAGGTGGGAGCGGCGGCGCGGCATCACTCCTTTACAGAATCACAGAACCTGGCCCGGTTCAACAAGGTTTGCGGCGAAATCCCGGGGAAACCTCGCGATTCGTCGCAGATACGACTCCTACCATCGTGAATGGCGCTCGATGCGCAGTCGCGGCGCCAGCTCGAGCCGGTCGCGCCCCTTCGCCTTGGCCATCTGCACCGCCAGATCGGCCGAGCGCAACGCATCGTCGGCAGACCCGTCGAGGCGCGCCACACCCGCACTGGCCGAGACGCGGACGATCACGCTGTCGACCGCGCGCGTGGTGCCCGAAAGCGCGGTCAGCACGCGCCGGACCACCGCCTCGGCCTGGTCGACGCTGGCGGCGGGCAGCAAGATGCCGAACGTTTCGCCGCCGAGCCGCGCCACGGTATCGCCGCCGCGCACCAGCGAGCGCAGCAGCTGCGCGAACATCACCAGCACCTTGTCGCCGGTCGCATGGCCGTGGCGGTCGTTGAGCGCGCGAAAGTGGTCGAGGTCGAACAGCGCGATGCACCCGCCCGCCTGTTCGGCGAGGTGATGCTCGAGCATCGCAACGAAGGCGCGGCGATTGCTGAGGCCGGTCATCGGGTCGGTCAGCCCGGCTTCGGCAAGCTGGTCCTCGAGCGCCTTGCGCTCGGCGATCGAGCGCAGGATCGCGACCGCCTCGCGCCGCACGGCGCGATCGTCGCCCAACGTCTCGAGACGGAGCTCGAACCAGGCGCTCTTGCCGCCTGCCCCGACGAGATGGACCTCGTGCCACACCGGCGGGGCCTCGCCGTCGAGCGCGGTCTCGATCAGCCCGGCCAGCGCATCGCGCTGCTCGGGCCGTGCGAGCGCCGCCAGCGCCGCGCCGTGCAATTCGCCTTCGCGCCACAGCCCGGTGCGCGCAGCGGCGGGCGACGCATACGCGATGCACCCGTCGGCACCCACCCGCAGCACCACGTCGCTGGTGCTCGCCGCGAGCAGGCGATAGAGCGCCTGCGCTTCCGCCAGTGCCCGCCGCAACGCGGACCGTTGCCGGACGAGGCACACCAGGCCGATCGCAGCGACCGTGGCGATCGTCGCCCCGCCCAGCGCGGCGAGCGGCCAGGACAGGTCGCCCGCCGGCCTGCCCGCGTACCCGGAGAGGGCCATCGAAGCGGCTGCCGCGGCGGCGTTGGAGAAGGCGAGGCAGGCCGTCCCGGCGCTCGTGACAAGCGCGCGCCGGCCTGTGCGGATTGCGTGTGGTGACAGCTCCATGACGCAATGCCTGCGGGTTTATCCTTACTTCCGCATTTTCAAAGGTGATTAATATCGACCTAACCAAAGAGATTTCTTTGGATGAGGTTAAGCGCGTTTGTAGACAATTAATTCTGGCCGACTTGCCGCTCCAGTGGCCGGTTTCTACGAGTTGCCGCGCAACTCCAGGGATAATCCGCCGCCTTGAACACGCCGCGCTTTCTGACTACCGAAATGCAGGCCCAGGCCGAACGCTGGGCCGTCTGCGTCGTCTGCGGCAAGCATACGGCCGGCAAGTGGACCCGGCTCGAAGACGGCACGTTCCGGCGCGATCCGCGCCGCCATTCGAACGCCGATGGCGAGACCTGCCCGGGCAGCTTCCAGGCCGCTGACTTGCGCTGAGGCGCGACAGATCGTGCGCGCCGCCGCACGGATCTCGTTTTCCATGCGCCCTGGCGCAAGACCCCAGCGGTCCGCGCGCCGCTACACCGATCCTCGGCAGCGAGGGGAAGGCCTGGTGCGCCCGACGGGATTCGAACCCATGGCCCCCAGATTAGGAATCTGGTGCTCTATCCTGCTGAGCTACGGGCGCGCCGCCGGCTGCTTTAGGGGCGTCGCGCGGCGTGGGCAACGGCTATCAGCGCAAAACCTTCAGTTCGCCTCGCCCGGCGGCACCACGGGCACCAGCAACGGGGCGATCTCGACCCCTTCCTCGAACAGCTCGCGCGCTTCGTCGACGGTCGCCTGGCCGTGGATCGGGGCTGCGTCCTTCTCGCCGTAGTGCATCGCCCGCGCGTCTTCGGCGAAGCGGTCGCCGACCCACGTCGAGGTCTTGAGCGCCTCGGCCTGCATTGCCGCGATCGCCTTCATCATCGCCACGGCTTCGGGCGGCATCGCATGGGCCATCGGCTGCGGCTTGCTCGCCCCCGCTGCGGGCGCGGGCGCCGACCGGGGCGCAGGAGCAGGCAACTGGTTGCCCTTGCGCGCCAGCCGCGGCGCCATCACCGCCTTGGCGACATCGGCCGAGCCGCACACCGGGCAGGTGACAAGGCCCCGCGCTTGCTGGTCGGCGAAATCTTCGGAGGAACCGAACCACCCTTCGAAGCGATGGCCGGTGCCCTGGCACTCGAGGTCGAATACGATCATGATGCGCGCGACTTAGGGATTTCCCGCTTGTTGGCAAGGCTCGGCAGCTGCCCGCGCACCTCGCGGATGCGGCCGGGCTCGATCTCAGCAAATCCCAGCCCCGCGCGCTCTCCGCCCATGTCGAGCACGACCTCGCCCCAGGGATCGATCACCAGGCTGTGGCCATAGGTCTCGCGCCCGTCCGCGTGCCGGCCGACTTGCGCCGCAGAGACGACGTAGGCGCTCGCCTCGACCGCGCGGGCGCGCTGCATCAGGTGCCAGTGCGCCCTGCCGGTGGGAACGGTAAACGCGGCAGGAATGGCGATCGCGTCGCAGCGCTGCCGCCCCAGTTCCTCGAACAGCGCGGGAAAGCGGATGTCGTAGCAGATCGCAAGGCCCAGCCGGCCGACCGGGCAATCGACCGTCACCACCTGCTCGCCGGGGCGATAGGCAGCGCTTTCGCGCCAGCTTTCGCCGGTCGCGAGGTCGACGTCGAACATGTGGATCTTGTCATAGCGCGCCGCTATCGCGCCCGCGGGGTCGATCACGAAGGCGCGGTTCGCCCACAGGTCGCCGTCGACCTTGACCGCCAGCGAGCCGATGTGGACCCACAGGCCCGCCCTGGCCGCCGCATCGCGCACTGCGCCCAGCACCGGGCTCTGCTCCTCGGGCACGACGTGCGCGGCGCCACGCTTGCGCTCGCGGTCGATCAGGCCCGACATCTCGGGCGTGAACAGCATTGCCGCGCCCTCGCTCCCCGCGCGGGCGACGGCATCGACCATCGTCGCGGCATTGGCCGCGGGATCGATGCCGCTGGTCATCTGTAGCAGCGCGACCCTCACCGCCTCCGCTGCGCCCCCTTCGCGCATCGGGATCAGGCCTTGCCGAGCAACATGTCGAGCTTGCCCTGCGCATTGAGCGCGGCAAGATCGTCTGACCCACCGATGTGCATGCCGTCGATGAAGATCGAAGGAACCGTGCTGTGTCCGGGCGCGCGGCTCATCATCTCGGCCTTCTTCGGTCCGCCCATGGTCACGTCGTGTTCCTCGTAGGCGACCGCCTTCTGGTCGAGCAGCGCCTTGGCGCGCACGCAATAGGGGCAGCCCCACTTGGTGTAGATCTCGACCTTCGGCGTGGTGTTCGGCTCGCTCATTTCGACCCTCTTGATTTCCGTTTGCCCAAGCACACATGATGCTTCGTGCCGGTCGCCGCAAGCGGGGCCGGTCACATCAAACCCGCACGGATGCCAGATGGGTCCGGAGCGGGAAAGCGCAGATTGCTCATCAAGAGGATATTGCCATGAACCGTTTCGATTTCACCCCTTATCGTCGCACCACCGTCGGCTTCGACCGCCTGTTCGACCTGCTCGAACGCCAGGCCCGCGCGCAGGGTGGCGACAACTATCCCCCCTTCAACATCGAGCGCCGCGGCGATGACAGCTATCGCATCACGCTGGCGGTCGCCGGCTTCAAGCCCGACGAGCTCGACATCACCGCGCAGCAGAACCTGCTGGTGGTCAAGGGCAGCAAGGCCGATCTCGACGACAAGCAGCAGTTCCTCCACGTTGGCATCGCCAACCGTGGCTTCGAGCGCCGCTTCGAACTGGCCGACTTCGTCCGCGTCGAAGCCGCCGACCTCGCCGATGGCCTGCTGACCATCGACCTGCTGCGCGAAGTGCCCGAGGCGATGAAGCCGAAGAAGGTGCTGATCGGTGCGCCCAAGCAGCTCTCGGTGATCGAGGGCGACGCCAACGCCGCCTGATCTTGCGCCGAGCGCGAAAGCCGGGGGCGGGTCCGCAAGGGCCCGCCCTTTTTGCGTGCGGCTTGACGTTCGTGCAAATCGTACCTACAAAAAGATGATAAGAAGGGCCGCGACTTCGCGATCGGCGAGTTGCGCGGCGTCGTCGTGGTGATCTTCGCGGCGCTCGGCACGGAAGGCATTTCGATCGTGTCGGCGCGCCCGGCAAACCGCAGGGAAAGGAGGCTGCTCGCATGACCGAAGGAACGCGTGTCGGCTACACCCAGGCCGATTGGGACGAAGTCTCCGACAACCCGGAGCTGTCCGAGGAAGACATCCGCAACGCCCGGCCGTTCGCCGAAGTCTTCCCGCACCTTGCCGCCACCATCGGCAAGCGCGGGCCGCAGAAGGCGCCGACCAAGGTGCCCACGACGCTGCGCCTTTCGCCCGAGGTCGTCGCGCACTTCCGCGCCACCGGCAAGGGCTGGCAGTCGCGCATCGACCAGGTGCTCAAGGACTGGGTCACCTCGCACTAAGCCGCGGCTCCTACTGCCGGGGCGTGATCGACCAGCCCCACCCCTTCAGCGTCCGCCTGCCGATCCCGGGCAACACGACCGTGGCCGGCACAGCGGCGAGGTTTACCGCGACCGTCACCCGGTCCGCGCCCTTGACCCGACGGAACGCGAAGACTTTCGGATTGCCCGTCTCGATCAGCTGGAGGTTGCCCGGCTCCATGCCGCTTTCGAGCGCGGGGTGGTCGTGCTTCAACCTCAGCAGACCGGCGTAGAGCGGCGCGCGCTCGAACCCGCCCCAGGCGATCGGGTCCTTCTCGAAGAATTTCAGCCGCTTGTCGAGGCCGTCTTCCTGCCCGCTGTAGACCAGCGGCATGCCCGGCAGCGTCGCCGCCAGCACCGCCATCGCGTCGGCGCCCTCGCCGTAGAGCTCGCGATCAGTGCCGTTCCACGAATTCTCGTCGTGGTTGCTGGTGAAGGTCATCCGATAGGCCCCGCTCGGGTACTTGCGCGGCGGGTCGGTGTAGAGCCTCGCAAGGTCGCGCGCGTCCGCCTTGCCCTTCGCCACGTCGACCAGCAGGTGGTAGAGCTTCCAGTCGTAGGTCATGTCGAAGGCGCGTGCCTGCATCTCGGGTGTATCGGCCTCGGCGAGCAGGAACACCGGCTTCACCGCGTCGAGTTCGCGCCGCGCCTGCTCCCAGAACGCCACCGGCAACGTCCAGGCGACATCGCAGCGAAAGCCGTCGATGTCGGCTTCCTTCAGCCAGAAGCGCATCGCATCGATCATGCCGTCGCGCACCGCCTGCTTGCCGTAGTCCAGCCCGATCACGTCGGCCCAGACTTCCTCGTGATGATCGGACAGGTCGGTATAGTGGAAGCCTTCCAGCTCCCCGCGCGCGTTGCGCTTGTACCAGTCGGGGTGCTGCTCCACCCAGACGTGATCCCAGCCGGTGTGGTTGGCGACCCAGTCGAGGATCACCCTGAACCCTTGCGCGTGCGCCGTGTCGACAAGGTGGCGGAAGTCGGCCATGTCGCCGAACTCGGGATTGACCGCCTTGTAGTCGCTCACCGCGTAGTAACTGCCAAGCGTGCCCTTGCGCTCCTTCTTCGCAATCGGGTTGACCGGCATGATCCACAGCACGTCGACACCCATCCGGCGCAGCCGCGGCAAGTGCTGCTCGAAGGCGCGGAACGTGCCTTCGGGGGTGTATTGGCGGATATTCACTTCGTAGATGTTGGCGCGCGCCGCCCAAGGCACGTGGCGCACCTGCGAAACGCCCTCGGTCGACGGCAGCAGCGGCGCGCCGAGCGCCGGCGTGCCGACCGCCAGGGCCGCAAGGCCCGACAAGATACCGATCCGCCGCATGTCCGTCTCCCCAGCCCCCGCATCCGTCGCGGGCGTCTGCGCGGACCCTAGCCGCGCGGTTCGTCGCCGCCAGTCGGCATTCGTATACGCATCGAGCAGGCGGGCGCCGCGCTCACCACGCCTCGGCGATGTCGACCAGCGCCTCGCGGTCGAGCACCGTCACCCGGCCCGTCTTCAGCGCCACGATCCCGCTGTCGGCCCAGGCCGAAAGCTGGCGATTGATCTGTTCGCGCGACATGCCGGCGAAGTTGCCCAGCTCCCCCTGGCTCAGCGCGATCTTGAGCCGCGCCTCCCCGCCGACATCCTCGCCGCCGCCCATCATCAGCCGCAGCAGAAAGCGCGCGAGCCGCGGCCCGGAGGTATAGGCCCGGTCCGCCTCGATCACCGCGTTGTTCTGGCGCAACCTGCGCGCCATGGCCTTGAGCAGCCGCAGCGCAAGGCCCTTGTGCCGGTCGACGATGTCCTCGAACGCCGCGCGCGACAGGCTCAGCGCCTCGACCGGCTCGATCGCATCGACGCTCGCCGTGCGCTCGCCGCCGTCGAGGAACGCGATCTCGCCCAGCACGTGCCCCGGCTCGGCATAGTCGAGCACGATCTCGCGCCCGTTCGCCGCAACCATGCTCACCCGCGCCAGGCCCTTGAGCACGATGTAGAGCGTGTCGCCCTTGTCGCCTTGCGCCAGCAGCGGCTGCCCGGGCTTGAACTGGCGCACCTGCCCGCGAGCGACGATATCGGCCAGCTCGTCCGGCTCGCAATCGGCGAACAGGCTCTGCGCGGTCAGTGTCTCGGCGAGTTTGGTCGCATCCATTGCTCGAAGGTCCCCTCGGTTCGCTCCAGCGATAGCGCGCGAGAGGGGTGACGTCCAAGCCCGTCTCGCGTAAGGGCCGTGCGATGTCCCCATCCGAAAACGACGCCGCTCCCAGGGAGGGCGAACGCATCGCCAAGTTGCTCGCGCGCGCCGGCATTGCCTCGCGCCGCGAAGTGGAACGTCTGATCGAAGCCGGCCGCGTCGAGCTCGACGGCGTCGCCATCGCCACGCCCGCCACCGTGCTCACCTCGCTCGCCGGGGTCACCGTCGACGGCAAGCCGGTCGGCGCGGCCGCCGCCACGCGCATCTTCATGTTCCACAAGCCGTCCGGGCTGATCACCGCCGAGCGCGATCCCGCCGGGCGTCCGACGATCTACACCGCGCTGCGCAATGCGCTGCCCGATGGCGCGGGCCGGGTGATGCCGGTCGGCCGGCTCGACCTCAACACCGAGGGCTTGCTGCTGCTGACCAACGACGGCGAGCTCAAGCGCGCACTCGAACTGCCGGCGAGCGGCGTGCCCCGCACCTACCGCGCCCGCACCTTCGGCGACATCAGCCAGGAACAGCTCGAGGAATTGAGCCAGGGGCTCGAGATCGACGGCATCCGCTACGGCTCGATCGACGCCAACATGGAGCGCCGCACCGGGCGCAACCAGTGGGTGGAACTGACCCTGACCGAAGGCAAGAACCGCGAAGTCCGCCGCGTGCTGGAACACTTGGGGCTTCAGGTTTCGCGTCTGCTGCGCACGTCCTACGGCCCCTTCCATCTGGGCGCGCTTCAGCGCGGCTCGGTCGAGGAAGTGCCGCCCGCGATTGTCGAACGGTTCATGAAGGCGATGAAGCTGGACAAGCCGGTCATCGGCCGCGGCGCCGCGCCCCGTCCCAGACCCGTCGCATCAGCTGCACCGGCACCGGCCCGGCCCGAGCAAGCGCCGCGCACCAAGGCTTTCCCGAAGAAAAAGCCGGTCCGCCAGCGCGAGGTCCGCGAGGAACTCGATACCCGCAAGCCCGGCAAGCCCAATCAGCGCACCGGCTGGGGCGCCAAGACCGCCGAGCGCAGAGCCGCCCAAACGAAAACGGGGCAGGCCGACAAGCGCCGCTCCGCTCCCGCCAGCGCCCGTCCTGCCAGCGAACGTCCGAGCAGCGAGCGACCGACCAGCGAGCGCCCGGCCCGGCCCGCCCGCCCCGGCACGCGGCATCCCACCGGAAAACCGCCGCGCGGGCCGCGGAGGCCCGGCTGATGCTGCGGATCATCGCCGGCGAATGGCGCGGTCGCAAGTTGGCCGCGCCTGAAGGGGACGCCACCCGCCCCACCGCCGACCGTACCCGCGAAACGCTGTTTTCGATGCTGACCAGCCGGCTCGGCAGCTTCGAGGGGCTGAAGGTGGCCGACCTGTTTGCAGGGTCCGGCGCACTGGGCCTCGAAGCCCTGTCGCGCGGAGCGGAGCATGCACTGTTCGTCGAACAGGACCCGGCCGCGATCCGCGCGATCCGCGCCAACATCGCCGCCTTGCGCTGCGCCCCGCAATGCGACGTGCGCGCTTCGTCGGTGCTCTCGCTCGGCCCGGTCAAGGAGCCGCTCGACGTGATCCTGCTCGATCCGCCCTACAAGACCGGCGCGGGCGCGGTGGCGATCGACAAGCTGGTGCGACTGGGCTGGATCGGCGAAGGCACCTGGGTGAGCCTTGAGACCGAAGCCAAGGAAGTGCCGCAGATCAAGTCGCTCGAGATCGAAAGCGAGCGCACCGTCGGCAAGGCGCGGCTGACGCTGCTGCGCCTCAAGTCCTGAACATCAGGTCCTGATTTTCGGGGCGAAGACCACGCCCGCGAGCGTCAGCGCACCGGCCAGCGTCAGGAACAGCCCAACGTAAGGCGTGCCGCCCTTCGCGGCGAGCAAGGCGGCGGCAAACGGTGCCAGCGCCCCGCCGATGATGCCGCCCATGTTGAAGGCAAGGCTGATCCCGGTGTAGCGCACCGGCACGGCATAGAGCGTTGGCAGCCAGCCGCCGAGCGGCCCGTAGACCAGCCCCATCACCAGCAGCGACAGCGAAAGCGTCGCGAAGACCACCGGCAGCGAGCCCGAACCGAGGCCCGAGCCGAACAGCAGCCCGACCACCGCCGTCAGCAGCGCCCCTTTGCCCAGCACGTTCTTCGCGCTGGTCCTGTCCGCCCAGTACCCGGCAATCAGGATGCCGATGGCCAGGAAGGTGTTGGCGGCAAGCTGGACGCCGAGGAATTGCTGTTTGGCATAACCCAGCTTGGTCGTCGCGAAGGAGAGCGCGAAGGTCGTGGCGAGGTAGAAGATCGCAAAGCACGCGACCACGCCCGCGATCCCGGCCAAGACCGCGCCGGGATGTTCGCGCAGCAGCCGGCCGATCGGCACGGCGGGCGGCGCTTCGTGCGCCAGCGCTTCCTTGAACGCCGCGGTCTCGCCGATCTTCAGCCGCACCCACAGCCCGAGGCCGACCAGCAAGGCGCTCGCAAGAAACGGAATGCGCCAGCCCCAGGCTACGAAATCGGCCTCGTCCAGCGTGTAGCTCAGGATCAGGAACAGCCCGTTGGCGAACAGGAAACCCAGCGGCGCGCCCAGTTGCGGCGCCGAGCCGAAGCGCGCTTCCCAGCCCTTGGGCGCGTTTTCCACCGCGAGCAGCGAGGCCCCGCCCCATTCGCCGCCGAGACCGAAGCCCTGCCCGAAGCGCAGAAGGCACAGCAGCGCCGGCGCGATCGGCCCGGCCATCGCATAGGTCGGCAGGAACGCGATCAGCAGCGTCGACCCGCCCATCAGCATCAGCGAGGCGACGAGCGTCGACTTGCGTCCGATGCGGTCGCCGAAATGGCCGAAGGCGATCGCGCCGACCGGCCTTGCGAAGAAGGCAAGGCCGAAGGTCATGAACGCCAGCAGGGTCTGCGCCGACTGGCTTTCGGCGGGGAAGAATAGCGGTCCGATCACCAGCGCGGCGGCGGTCGCGTAGATGTAGAAGTCGTAGAACTCCACCGCCGTGCCGACGAGACTGGCGGTGAGGATGCGGGCGTGCTGGCGGATCGGGTTCATCCCCGCGACATACCGAACCGGCGGCGTTTGCCCATACGAAAAGGGCGCCGGCAGAAACCGGCGCCCTTCCCGCTTGCGACCCGAGAGGGGATGGCTCGGGCGGGTTATTCGATCAAAGCGCTCAGACCCCGCCGCGGTTGCGGCAGTTGTCCTGCAGCTTCTTGGTGCAGACCGGGTACTTCTTGTTCATCGCATCGGCCGGCGGCGGGGGAACGGCGTCGCTGGTCGTGGTCGCGGCATACTGCTGGCCGGCTGGGGCCGTCCCCGCGTCGACCGCGCCCGGCGCCGTCGGCATCGGTGCGCTCGAATCCATCGTCGCGTCGGCCATCGGCTTGCCGGTCGAGGCGCCGCTCGGCGGCGTCGCCGGCGTCGCGGGCGTTGCCCGGGTACCCGTGCCCGGGTTGGGCTGCGCCGGGGTCGCCGGGGTCGCGCGGCCCTTCACCTGCGCGGTGATCGTCGGCCAGACCTGCATGCGCTGCTCGGGAGTCATCGCATAGATCTGCCCGCGCTGCTCGTCGGTCAGCGCCCACCAGCCCTTCTGCTGGTCGGCATCGAGCGTCCAGTAGTATTCCTGGTAGGTCGAAGGCCAGGCGTCGTACTTGGTGCGCTGGTCGGCGGGCCATGCGCCGTATTGGCCCTTCTGGTCGGCGCTCATCGAGAATTTGCCGCTGGCCGCCGTGCCGGTCGAAGTCGTGCCGGTCGAGGTCGTATCGGTCGAGGTCGTGCCGGTCGTCGACGACGGCGCGCTCGTCGTGGTGTCGCTCATCGTCGACGGCGACGAAGAGGTCGTGGTGGTGGTCGAGGAAGTCGACTGCGCGTGGATGGCCGCAGGAACGCTGCCCATGGCGAGCGCAGCAGCGCTCAGCAGAAAGATCTTTCGCATCGTAGTCTCCTGTTCGTTTTCTTGTAACCCGAAGTTCGAGCCACCTACGCCGCCTGCACACGAGCGTTCCGCGAGCTTCGGTGAATCGAGACAACCAGAAGATGAAGCGACTATTTGCCGAACAGAAAATTCTACTGAGGATCGACTGGATTTGACTGCATAATATCCGGGAGCGATCCAAGATTAACCCAATATGAACCACAGTATTATTGAACGGCAAGTCTGCAACCTAACGGCGCACAGGCGCCACCGTTCCCGCAGCGGCGATCGATCGCCTTGCACGCCCTGCGCGGGTTCCCTACTTGTTCCGGGGTGAGCAGCACCGAATCCCCGTCCGCCCCGCAGCACGCCGCCCCCGCCTGGCTCGATGGCCTGAACCCGCCGCAACGCGATGCGGTGACCACCACCGAAGGCCCGGTGCTGATGCTGGCGGGCGCCGGCACCGGCAAGACCGCCGCGCTCACCGCGCGGCTCGCCAACCTGCTGCGCCAGCGGCTCGCCTGGCCGAGCGAGATCCTCTGCGTTACCTTCACCAACAAGGCCGCGCGCGAGATGCGCGAGCGCGTCGGCCAGCTGATCGGCCCGTCGGTCGAAGGGATGCCTTGGCTGGGCACGTTTCATTCGGTCGCGGCCAAGATGCTGCGCCGCCATGCGGAGCTGGTCGGGCTGCAGTCGAACTTCACGATCATCGACACCGACGATCAGCTGCGCCTGCTCAAGCAGCTGATCGTGGCCGAGGGTCTCGACGAAAAGCGCTGGCCCGCGCGCCAGCTCGCCGGGCTGATCGACAAGTGGAAGAACCGCGGGCTGAACCCCGCGGACCTCGATGCGGGCGAGAACGAAGCCTATGCCAACGGCAAGGGGCAGCGCTTCTATGCGCTCTACCAGAACCGGCTGAAGGACCTCAACGCCTGCGACTTCGGCGACCTGCTGCTCCACATGCTCAACATCTTCCGGCGCGAGCGCGACATCCTCGCGATGTACCAGCAGCGCTTCAAGTACGTCATGGTCGACGAATACCAGGACACCAACGCGGTCCAGTACCTGTGGCTGCGGCTACTGGCGCAGACGCGCAAGAACATCTGCGTGGTGGGCGACGACGACCAGTCGATCTATTCCTGGCGCGGCGCGGAGGTCGCCAACATCCTGCGCTTCGAAAAGGACTTTCCCGGCGCGAAAGTCATCAAGCTCGAACAGAACTACCGCTCCACCCCGCACATCCTCGGCGCCGCCTCGGGCCTGATCGCCGCCAACGAGGAGCGCCTCGGCAAGACGCTGTGGACCGAGCGCAACGGCGGCGACAAGGTCCGCGTCATCGGCATCTGGGACGGGCCGGAAGAAGCGCGCCGCATCGGCGAGGAGATCGAGCGGCTGGAGCGCGAGGGGTGCAGTCTCGACGCCGTCGCCATCCTCGTGCGTGCGCAGTTCCAGACGCGCGAGATCGAGGACCGCTTCATCCAGATCGGCATGTCGTACAAGATCGTCGGCGGCTTCCGCTTCTACGAGCGCGCCGAGATCCGCGATGCATTGGCCTACCTGCGGCTCATCGCCAGCCCGTCGGACGACCTTGCCTTCGAGCGCATCTACAACACCCCCAAGCGCGGGCTCGGCGACAAGACGCTGGAGAAGATCCACCGCTTCGCCCGCGCGCAGCGCCTGCCGCTGCTGCGCGCCGCGCTCGAGATCTGCGACACCGACGAACTGCCGACGCGCGCGAGGAACACGCTGCTGGCGCTGGTGCGCGATTTCGCCCGCTGGCGCGATGCGGCGGGAACGCTGGTCCCGGCCGAACTTGCCCGCACGATCCTCGACGAAAGCGGCTACACCGCCGCGCTCCAGGCCGAAAAGAGCGCCGAGGCCAATGGCCGGCTCGAAAACCTGTCAGAACTTGCCCGCGCGATGGAGGAATACGAAAGCTTAAGCGACTTCCTCGAACACGTCAGCCTGGTCATGGACAACGACCGGAGCGAGGACGAGGAGAAGGTCACGGTGATGACCATCCACGCCGCCAAGGGTCTCGAATTCGACCAGGTGTTCCTGCCCGGCTGGGAGGAAGGCGTCTTCCCCAGCCAGCGCGCGCTCGATGAAGGCGGCCTCGCGTCCCTGGAGGAAGAACGCCGCCTAGCCTATGTCGCGATCACCCGGGCGAAGAAGCGCTGCACCATCCTCCACGCCGCCAACCGGCGCATCTACGGCCAGTGGACCAGCTCGATCCCCAGCCGCTTCATCGGCGAACTGCCTGCCGACCACATCGAGGAGGAAACCACCCTGTCGGGCGGCGCCTCGCTGTGGCGGGCGCAGTGGTCGGAACATTCCGATCCCTTCGCCGACGTCGCACGGCACCAGCCCTCGCGCATCGTCACCCGCGGCCCCGGCTGGCAGCGCGCCGCGGCGCAGGTCTATGACCCTGCGCCCAAGCGCATTGCCGAGCCGGGGCGCAGCGCGGCGAGCTTCGCCTCGAAACCCCGCGCCGACATCGGCATCGGCGCGCGCGTGTTCCACGACAAGTTCGGCTACGGCACCGTTGCCGCGCAGGAAGGCAACAAGCTCGAGATCGATTTCGAGACGGCCGGGCGCAAGCGCGTGATCGACAGCTTCGTCAAGCCGGCGTGAGCTTTTCGCTTACGGCAGGTTGAGCGCCTTCGCACCGTTGGCGTCGAACCAGGCCGTGCCGTTCGCCACCATCGCCTGCCCGTCCCGCACGAACATCTCGTGCGGGATGGCCTCGCGCAGCCGCGCCACGCTGGCGGGCGCGAGCACCTGCCGGCAATAAGGCGAGAACGCCGCCGCCAATCGCACCGTCACGCGCGTCCGGCCGTTGATCGTCAGCGGATAGGACATCGTCCCGGCGAGCACCTTGCAATCGCCCTTGCGCACCGCATTGAGGAAGCGCCGCACCCGCGCCTCGAACGCGGCGTCGCTCTCGCGGGTGACATCGCCGTACCAGCGCGCCGGCGATGGCCCTTGCAGCACCGTGCCGAAGCCGAACCGCGCGGGCAGCGCCTTGGCCCCGCTGGTCCACTGGCCGGCGAGCCCGGTCGCAGTGGCGAAATTGAGCGGACGCGGCTCCTTCGGGTCGGCGTTGGTCAGGGCCAGCGCCATCCGCGCCCCGTCCGGTTCGTCGAGCACCAGCGTCTCGCCGACTTGCACGATCTTGAGCGGGATGTCCTTGCCCGTGCTCGCATAATAGTAATGCGCGGCAACGACTTCGCGGCGATCTCTGATCGTCAGGTTGAGCCCGGCGCGATAGGGACCGACGCTGCCCTCGGCGACGAAGGTCTCGAGCGAGGCGGACGCCGGCGACTGCGCCGGCGCCGCTGCGGGAATCGCCGCCGCCAGCAGCAGGCAGCCCATCGCCACTGCCCGCGCACGCGCGATCATCGGCCGCTCGCCTCGAACCGCACGAGCGCCGCAGCGAGGTCCGCAGCCCGCACGCCGACGAGATTGAGATCGCCGAAACGGCCGAGAAACACCCGCAGCGGCGGCTTCGCGCGCGCCGGAAAGGCGCGCCGCATCACCCGCACCAGTTCGGGAACACCATCGCAGGCCAGCGCGATGTCGTAGGCAGGGCCGTCGGGCGCCGCGTCATCGCGTCGATGCACCACGATGGCGAGCGAGAGGTCCTTGCGGCCCAGCATGACCTCGGCCCGGTTCGCCAGATCGAGCAGCAGGGCCCGACACTCGGGAGCCAGCCCGCCCACGCTGGATTAGAGCGCCGAAACGCCCAGGAATTCGGGGATCGGGCCGTTCCATTCGCCGGGCTTGCTCGGCGGCTCGGACGGCTGCTGGCGCCGGTCCTCGCGATAGTCCGGGTTGTAGTCGGGGCGCACGCTGCGTTCGGCGCGCGGACGCCGCTCCTCGCGCGGCCGTTCCTCGCGCGGGCGTTCCTCGCGGGGCCGTTCCTCGCGCCCCTTGCGGCCGGAGCGGCGCTCGGTGCGCTCGCCGCGCTCGTCCTGCGGCTCGTCGCGGCGGCGGCGCGCGGTCCGCGCCGGGCGTTCGTCGTCGCCCGCTTCGGCCTTGTCGACCTCGAGCTTGAGCTCGGGGATCTTGCCGCCGGTCAGCTTCTCGACATTGGCGATCGCCTCGGCGTCCTCGCTGCTCACTAGCGTGAAGGCGCGGCCCGTCGCCCCGCCGCGGCCGGTGCGGCCGATGCGGTGGACATAGTCGTCCGGGTGCCACGGCGTGTCGAAGTTGAACACGTGGCTCACCCCCTTCACGTCGAGCCCGCGCGCGGCGACGTCGGAGGCGCACAGGATGTTGATCTCGCCGTCCTTGAACCGCTGCAGTTCGGCGTTGCGCGAAGGCTGGTCCATGTCGCCGTGGATCTCGCCCGCAGAGAAACCGTGCCGCTTCAGGCTCTTGGCCAGTTCGCGCACGGTCGTCTTGCGGTTGGCGAAGATGATCGCGGTGGTGACGTTGTCGGTGCGCAGCAGGTGGCGCAGCACCTCGCGCTTGGCGCGGCTCGTCGTCGGCACCTTGAACTGGGCGATGTTGGTATTGGTCGAAGCCGGCCGCGCGACTTCGATATACTTGGGATTGCTCAGGAACTTGTCGGCGAGCTTCTTGATCGGCGGCGGCATCGTCGCCGAGAACAGCAGCGTCTGGCGCTGCGCCGGAAGCTTCGAACAGATCGTCTCGATGTCGGGGATGAAGCCCATGTCGAGCATCCGGTCGGCTTCGTCGATCACCAGCAGGTCGCAGCCGGTGAGCAGGATCTTGCCGCGCTCGAACAGGTCCATCAGCCGGCCCGGCGTCGCGATCAGCACGTCGACGCCTTCCTGGAGCGCCTTGACCTGGTCGCCCATCTGCACGCCGCCGATCAGCAGCGCCATCTTGAGATCGTGGTTCTTGCCGTACTTCTCGAAGTTCTCGGCGACCTGCGCGGCGAGTTCGCGCGTCGGCTCGAGAATCAGCGAGCGCGGCATCAGCGCGCGGCGGCGGCCGTGCGCCAGGATGTCGATCATCGGCAGCACGAAACCGGCGGTCTTGCCGGTGCCGGTCTGGGCGATGCCGATCAGGTCCTTCATCATCAGGACCGCAGGGATCGCCTGCGCCTGGATCGGAGTCGGCGTATCGTAGCCGGCGTCGGTGACCGACTTCAGCAATTCATCGGAGAGGCCGAGGTCGGCGAATTTCATGCAGTTGGATTTTCCGAATACAGGCGTCGCAGATCACCGGCGTCGCAGGTCGTTGTCGCGCGCATGCCGGAACTTGCGACGGTCCGGCATCCGGCTCGCCGCTATGCCGAAACCCGCGCGAAGTCAAGGAAACCCGACAGACGCTGCAACCCCGCCCCTATGCCGGAGCCGAACCGATCGCCCGCCTACTCGCCGGGCACGAGTTCGCGCAGCCGGCTCAGCGAGCAGGTCGTCCCGGCGCGCGAATGGATCGAATCGCGCCCGACGCACAGCAGCCCGTCCTGCGTCTGCTCGACATAGAAGCCCATGTAGAAGTCGGCCGGGCTGCACTGCTTGTCGAGGTTGGCGCCGACGATGCGGCGGTCGCGCATGAACAGCAGCAGCCGGCTGTCGCTGGTCGGCTTGACCCCGGCGATGCCGAGCACGGGCAGGCAGTTGGCCATCTTGCGCTCGCGAAAGCGGATCGTGCTGAACGGCGGCGGTTGCACCGTCTCGCGTCCGGCGCTGCGCGGCGGGGTGATTCGGATGATCAGCCGCTGCTCGATCCGCACTTGGTTCCACACGTCGTCGCTCATCGCGTCGAGCATGTCGGTCAGCACGCCGGCATCGGCGCTGCGCGGCAGCATCGGCGCGCCCTCGGGCTCGATCGCCGCCGCCCAGCGGTCGGCCGATTCGCCCGCCCCGGAGGGACGCTGCGCCCCCGCGGGCGCGGCGAGCGAAAGCGCGAGCGCGCTCAGCAAATGGGCCAGGCTCAGCATCATCGGCTACGTCGGCTTGTTGGTCCCCTGCGGCCGCAGACCACGGCCACCTCGATTGCTATCTCCCGATAGCCCTTCTTCTTGAACACGTGCTTAACCCGCAGGAAAGCAGAAAGGGATTGCCCCCGGGCGCGCGCGGTCATAGCGCGGCGACGATGACGGCGGAACGCTCTTCTTTCCTCGCGGCGGCCGGCGCGCTGCTTGGCGCGCGGGGCTTCACCACCGATGCCGAAACGATGGCGCCGTGGCTTACCGACTGGCGCGGGCGGTTCACCGGGCGCGCGCTCGGCATGGCCTCGCCCGCCTCCACGGCCGAGGTCGCGGCGCTGGTCGCGCTGTGCCGCGAACACCGCGTGCCGATCGTGCCGCAAGGGGGCAACAGCGGCATGTCGGGCGGCGCCACCCCGGATGCGAGCGGCGCGGCGCTGCTGCTTTCGCTGCGCCGGATGAACGCTGCGCCGCGCATCGATGGCGAAGCGCGCACCGCTACGTGCGAGGCGGGGGTCATCCTCCAGGTCCTCCACGAAGCCGCCGAGGCGCAGGCATTGCGCTTCCCGCTCTCGCTCGGCGGCAAGGGCTCGGCGACGATCGGCGGGCTCGTCTCGACCAATGCCGGCGGCACCCAGGTGCTGCGCCACGGCTCGATGCGCGCGCTGGTGCTGGGGCTGCAGGCGGTGCTGCCCGACGGGCAGGTGCTCGACCAGCTCACGCCGCTCAAGAAGGACAACCGCGGCTTCGATCTCAAGCAGTTGCTGATCGGCTCGGAAGGCACGCTGGGGATCGTCACCGCCGCCACGCTGCGGCTCGAGCCGGCGGTCGCGGCGCGCAGCGTGCTGTGGGCGGGCGTCGCCTCGCTCCACGCCGCGCGCGCGCTGCTGCTCCATGCCGGGCGCGTCGCGGGCGATGCGCTCGAAGGCTTCGAAGTCATGCCCGCCCACGCGATCGCCGCGACGCGCGACTACCTGCCCTCGATCCGCGTGCCGATCGAAGGCGAACACCCCTGGCATGTCCTGATCGAACTGGTCGCAGATGCCGCGGGCGCCGAAGCCCTGCCCGCCACCGCCGAGCGTCTGCTGGTCGGCGCGCTCGAGCAGGGCCTGATCGCCGATGCCGCGATCGCCGCCAGCGAAGCGCAGGCCGATCGCTTCTGGCAGATTCGCGAGACCATCCCGTCGGCCGAGCGCGCGCGCGGGCCGGCGGTGCAGCACGACATCTCGGTCGCGGTCGCGGCCATGCCCGATTTCGTCGAAAGCGCGGTGCCGGCGATCGAGGCGGAATGGCCGGGCACGCGCGCGGTCGGCTTCGGCCATCTCGGCGATGGCAACATCCACTTCCACGTGATCGCGCCCGAAGGCGTCGATCCCGCCGCCTGGCAGGAGGGCGAAGGCAAGGCGATCAGCCGCCGCGTCCACGATCTCGTCACCGCCGCGGGGGGCTCGATCTCGGCCGAGCACGGCATCGGCCAGCTCAAGCGCGACGAGCTCGCCCGGCTCGGCGATCCGGTCGCGCTCGGCCTGTTGCGCACGGTCAAGCAGGCGCTCGACCCGGACGGACTGCTCAATCCGGGCAAGCTCGTCTGAGCGCGGCGGCGGGGGATTCCGCCCGCCGACTGTGACAGCGGTGTTGCAGGTGGCCTTGCGCCCCTTCTGGCGAGCCCGTAAAGCCGCGGTTCCCGTGGGCGCGCGGCACGCGTGCGCCGACGCGACAGTTTCAAGCCGGAGAGTTCCCATGGCCAGCGCGCCGCAAGCCAACCTGCCCCTGTTCTACAACGACCTGATGCCGCTCAACACCCGCGACCATGCCGGCTGGCACGCGCGCGGCACCGGCAAGGCGCCCTGGCTCGCGACCCAGCACGCGGTGCCGCTGACCGCCGAGGAATTTCCCCAGGCGGCGCGCCACTACCCGATCGTCTTCGCCTCGGGCGACAATCCCGTGCCGCTCGCGCTGATGGGCCTCAACGAAGGCGTCAACGTGTTCGTCGACGCCGAAGGCAACGTCTCGCCGACCGTCTACCTGCCCGCCTATGCACGCCGCTATCCGTTCATGCTCGCCAAGCTCAACCCGCAGAGCGAGGAGCTGTCGCTGTGCTTCGACCCGACCAGCGGCCTGGTCGGCGAATTCGAGGAAGGCGGCCCGCTGTTCGACGGCGCCGAGCCGACCGATACGACCAAGGGCATCCTCCAGTTCTGCGAGCAGTTCGAGCAGGCCGGCCAGCGCACCCAGGCGTTCATCGACGAGATCAAGAAGCACAACCTGCTGATGGAAGGCGAAGCCGCGATCCAGCAGCCGGGCATCGAGCAGCCGTTCATCTATCGCGGCTTCCAGATGATCGACCAGGAAAAGCTGCGCGAAGTGCGCGGCGACGTCCTGCGCGGCTGGGCCCAGAGCGGCCTGCTGCCCCTGCTCTATGCGCACATCTTCTCGCTCGAGCTGATGAGCATGATCTTCGGCATGCAGGCCGAACAGGGCAAGGCGCCCGCGCCGGCGATCGCGCCCGTCCCCGCGCTCTGATCGCGCATTCCCGACCGGTCGCCGGGGCGGCGCTGCGGCGCCTGCCCGGGCGACCGGACGGGTTCCGGTCCGCCCCAGTGGCGGCTCTCTGCCGGTCCCACCTGCAGACCCTCTGGCGGCCCCTCGTCGGCAGGCGCGCGGCCTCCTTCCGGCCCCGAAACGCCCCTTTCCCGCCAGTGCGTTCGCGCCTGGCCGAGCCCGGCGCAGGGCCAAGCGATTCAAATTTCACCCGAAACCTCTTGCCTTGGACAGGGGGCTCTCCTATCTTTGTTGCGTTGCGTCGTGGCTCCCCTCATGGCCCGGCGTGACCGGTGCACTTCGTGCACCTCCTCCCTGAACCTTGGCCACCTGGAGCATTGCTCCAGGTGGTTTTTTCATGGGCTGCGCGCCAGTCTTGGCGGCTATTCGGCCGCCGCGCGCCAGCTCTGGCGCTCGCGCCCGATCGCGGCCACTTCGTCGGCGATGCGGCGGACCAGCGCGGTGACCAGCTCGACCACCGCGGCAAAGCCCTCGCCCGGCTCCGACAACCGCGCGTCGAGATAGCTGCTGCGGTCGATCTCGAGCTGCAACGCATGGATCCCCTCGCGCCGGCGGGCGTGGCGCTCGAGCACGTAGCCGCCGGCATAGGGCCGGTTGTGCGCCGCGCGCAGCCCGGCGGCCGCGAACAGCGCGAATGCGCTCGACACCAGCGCGCCGTCGCAGGCCGCGCCGAAGCGGTCGCCGATCACATATTGCGGGGCGGGCTCGCCCGGATGGCGCGCGGTGAGCGGCGGCATCGAATGCAGATCGATCAGCAGCGCCGCACCCCAGCGGTCGCGCACCGCCGCCAGCTCCTGCGCCAGCGCCGCGTGGTAGGGCGCGTGGATCTCGGCAATGCGGCGGTCGAGCTCGCCGCGCTCGATACGCCGCTTCCATAGCTCGCCCAGCCCCGGCAGGCGGCGCGGCACCAGTCCCAGCCCCGAGCGGGCGCGCCGCAGCGTGCTGCTCGCAGCGGCCTCGCCCGCCGGGGCGCGGCAGCCGCCGATCATGTCCCAGTCGATGTCGTCACTGCTGCGGTTGAGGTCGATCATCGCCCGCGGCGCCTGCGCCACCAGCAAAGTCGCGCCGGTGCGGCGCGCGGCCTCGATCGCCACCAGGTCGACCAGGCGGTCCTCCAGCCGCGGCGCGGCGAAGCCCGGATGGCGCATCCCCTCGACCAGCGCCGGCGGATAGCTGCGCCCGGCATGCGGGACCGCCACCACGACCGGAATCGGCGAAGGCTCGCACCGGGTCAGCGTGAAGGCGGGCGTCCCCGGGAGTCCGGGCACGGCGCCGCCGGTCCGGCACTCCGAATCGCGGCGCGGCGTTTCGTCCTGCTGCATCGCGCCACGCTGCATGGCTTTGCCCCGCCTGTCAAAACGCACCGCCTGTCGCTTCGCGTCGACTTGCGAGCGATTGACCGGAGATTCTTAACCGCAGCGCGTGTAGAAGCCGCGCGATGCGCCGCCGGTCTCCGCGCGGCGCAGCGCAATGAAGGTTGATCATGATCCGAATCCTGCTTGCCGAAGACGAAGAAGCCATGCGCACCTACCTGTCGCGCGCGCTCGAGAATGCGGGGTACGAAGTCGTGTCGGTCGATCGCGGCACCGCTGCGGTGCCGCTGCTCGAGCGCGAGCGCTTCGATCTGCTGCTCTCGGACATCGTCATGCCCGAAATGGACGGGATCGAGTTGGCGCAGCGCTGTTCCGAGATCAGCCCGTCGACCAAGGTCATGTTCATCACCGGTTTTGCCGCGGTCACGCTCAAGGCCAACCGCGAGGCCCCGCAGGCGCGCGTGCTGTCCAAGCCCTTCCACCTGCGCGACCTGGTGCTCGAGGTGGAGCGGGTTTTCGCCGATTCCCCGCTCGCCGGGAACGGCCGCCCGCTGCACTGACGGCGCCTGCGCCGCCCCTGTTCGCAAAAGCGCATTTGCCCTCTTGCGAACCTCGGGCAGCGCGGCTAATGGGCGGCTCCCGGCGCGGAAACGGCCCTTGCTGTTGCTGCTCCGGCCCGTTCGATGGTGCGGGCGTATAGCTCAGTGGTAGAGCACTATGTTGACATCGTAGGGGTCGCAAGTTCAATCCTTGCTACGCCCACCATCGCAAGAACCGGCAAGAAAACCCCGCTCCGGCGGGGTTTTTTTTACGCCCGCAGCACGGCGATGCTCCCCTGGTTGCGGGACGAGCCTTGCGTAAGAGCCTGTCGTGAAGCGCCCGGGCCTGCGGCCTACACGAGGTCCACGACAGGCTCTTCGATCCCCGTCGATCGCTGATGGGATTCTGGGGCCCGAAGATCGCATGACGACACGCGGGTCTGGCGCGGGGACGCCGTGGCCGAGCGCATCTTTGCACTAGATCAGGTCGACCCCGCGGCCGGCGAGACCTTTTCCCGCGCTCTTGCATCGCCTTCGCTGCCGAGGCCTTGGGGGATTCGGCACCGCTCACGTACGCCGACCGGCGCCAAGCGCAGCTTCCTCCCCCTTGGCTCAGAGCGAGTTGGCGCTGGCAATACGGCGGAGCACGGCAGCGCTCGGCTTGGCTTTCCGCGCGAACGTGTCCGGATCGACCGAGGCAAGGCCGAGCTTGCCATGGAAGCCCGAAACCCATTCGTAGTTGTCGAGCAGCGACCAGTGGAGATAGCCGAGAACCGGCACACCCTGGTCCATCGCGCCCTTGAGCGCCTGCAGTGACGCCGGGATGAAGGCCACGCGCACGGCATCGTCGGTGGTGTTGACGCCGTGTTCGCTGATCAGGATCGGCCTTCCCGTGGCGGAATGGGCAAAGCGGACGGCGCCTGCCAGCGACAGCGGGCTGACGTCGGCCGCTATCGGATTGCCGGGAACGGGCCTTTCGGGCGGCAGCCGCCCCGTCGAGGTCCACCGCGCCTGCTCGTAATTCTGCACGCCGAGGTAGTCGTCGAGCTTCGCTTCCTCGAGCCAGGGTCCGTAGAGCCGCTCGCGCATGCGGTCGCGCAGGGAGTTGCTGCCGACCGCGATGTCGTCGAGCATCGACAGGCTGAAGCCGACGGGCAGGTCGGGGCGGACCGCCTTGATCGCATCGCGACCGGCGCGATGCCCGGCGATGATGGTCCGGGTGAACACCTCGAAATCGTCGGGGTCGACCGCATTGGCGACCGAGAACTTCGTCGAACCGCTGATGCGGGCGGCCGCCTGGAGCATCGCCCGCATGCCACCGATCGCCTCTGGCGGAAGGATCAGCTGCAGCAGATGGTTGATGTTGGGTTCGTTGAGCGTCATCGCGATCGCCATGTCGCCGGCCAGGTGGCGCGCGGCGCGCTCGCAGTACCGGGCAAAGCGCAGCGGCGCCTTGGGATTGGTCCATCCCCCATCCGCAGCGAACCACCGCGGCGCGCTGTAGTGGTTGAACGTCACGACCGGGGCGATCCCCCTTGCCCGGCAGCCCGCGATCACGCGCTTGTAGTGATCGAGCATCGCCATCGAGAACTCGCCCTCGGCGGGTTCGATGCGCGCCCATTCGATGCTGAAGCGATAGCTGTTGAGCCCGATCGATTGGACCAGGTCGAGATCCTGCTCCCACAGTAGGAAGCTGTTGCAGGCATCGCCCGACGATTCACGGAACAGCGATGGCGTGACATGCTCGAGCAGCCAGCAATCGCTGTTGGTGTTGTTGCCCTCGACCTGGTGCCCGGCCGTCGATGCGCCCCACAGGAACCCTTGGGGAAAGCTCGAGGGGCGCGCGTCCTGACGCGCTGGGGAGCGGCCGAAGGCGGGGACGGCGCCCAGCGCGGCGCTGGCGGCCAGAAGCGTGCGGCGATCGATCACGTTCGTTCCTTTCGACAATGTCAGGCGCAGTGCTGGCCGATGAAGCCGACGATCTCGTCGGCAAGACGACGGTCGTCGGTGCCAAGGTGCATCGCCATCGAGTAGTGATTGTGCCCGCTGGCGATGTACCCGCGCGGCATCGCGCCGTGGCGGGTGAGCCGCGCCGACATCAGCCCGAGAAACTCAGCCTGGAATCGCGCCGGATCGAATTCGGCGCAGGCCACCAGCAATGGCAGCGCGGTATCGACCAGCGCGTCGAGCGGCATCCGCGCGGCATAGTCGGCCTGCGCGCCGTAGTAGGGCAGGTCCCTGTCATCGAGCGGGGTGAAGCCGTAGAGACCCGATAGCAGGACAAGGCCCGCCGCGGCGAGATCGGGTCGCAGCCTAAGCGCGGTGGCGATGTGCACCGCGCCGGCCGACGTGCCGACCAGCACGATCCGCGCCGGGTCACCACCGAAGCTGGCGGCGTTGGCGACGAGCCAGTCGAACGCGGCCAGCACGTCCTCGCCCCCCGACGGCCAGGCCGCATCGGGCAGCAACCGGTAGTTCATGACCGCGCCGAGCATGCCGGCCTCGGCCGCCATGCGCCCGACCGTAGCGTTCTGCCAATCGAGCGCGCCGCCCTTGTCCCCGACGCGGAAGCCGCCCCCGTGGACGAAAAGAAGTACCGGTGCCTCGGCCGCCGTGCCGTAGAGATCGAGCTTCTGGCGCGGGTGATCGCCATAGCACCGGTCCACCGCAGCAGCGGGCACGCGCTGCATGAGCGCCTGCTGTTCCTGTTCGAACAACGGGCGGCATTGTTCGATGACGGCGGGGCCAAGCGTGCGCCCCATCGCAGCAATGGCTGTGCGGATCGAGCCGGGATTCATCGCTTCGTCCTGCTGCGAGGGACTGCGGGCGGCGACAACCGGCCGCCGCCCGCCTTCATGTCAGAACTTCGTTTCGAGGCTGACGCCGAAGGTGCGTTCGGCTTCGCGCGTGCGCCAGTTGACGTAGCCGCCGTTGGTGAACGGGAGGCTGATGACCGCCGCGTTGAAGTCCTGCTTGAACAGGTTGCGCACGAAAGCGCCGACCCGCCAGCGATCGTTGATCGAACCAAGACCGATGTTGCCGTTGACGATGACGTATCCGTCCTGGTGCTGGAAGGGATCACCCACGGCATAGGACACGTCGCTGCGCAGCGAGGAATTCATCGCGAAGTCGAACTTCAGCGCGTCGCCGACCGGCTGCTCGTACGTCACGCCGGCCGTGACGGCATGCTTGGGGGCACCCGGAAGCGCTTCGCCTCCCGCCTGGTACAGCGACGTGCCGCTCGAGCTGTCGCAGACCGTGGCGGCCAGACCCGTGCGGTTCTGGTAATCGGTGCAGGCGGTCAGGTAGTCCGTGAACTTGGCGTCCGAGTACGTGTACGAGACGTTGAACGAAAGCGACCGGGTCGGACGCATGACGAGTTCGACCTCGAAGCCCTTCGCTTCGGCGGCGCCGGCGTTTTCGGTCAGGAATTCCTGGCCATTGAACACCGAGGTCTGCAGCTGCTTGTACTTGTCCCAGAAGGCGTTGACGTTGACCGTCAGCGCGCGGTCGAGGAACTGCATCTTGGCGCCGACCGTCACGTCGTCGACCTGCTGCGGCTTCACGTTGCTGCGCGTGCCGGTGAGACCCGAAAAGGTCACCGTCGGCCCGAGGTAGCCACGCGCATAGGTGGCATAGAACAGCAGATCGCGGCTCGGCTTGAATTCCGCGCCGGCGCGCCCCGACAGCTTCGTCGCCTTGGTCTTGCCGGTGGTGAGATCACGGGTTGCGTAAGGCACGGTTCCCGACGGCGTGAAGCCGTTGGACGGCATCGGCGGCACGAACGGCGCAAGATCAGGGTCCACCGTGCTGTAGTTGTGCGACGTGACGCTGTCGTGCGTCAGACGCAGGCCACCCAGCAGCGCGAACGTATCCGACACGTGGAACTTGCCATCGAGATACCCGGCGATGCTGTTGGTCGTGGTGTCGGTATGGTTGTACCCGGCGGTGATCGACACGGTCGGGAACGTCGAATACGGCATCGCCGGACGCAGGATTGCGCTCTGGCCAAGGCCGATGCCGGTTTCCTGGCGCGAGGCAAAGGCACCGGCAATGAATTCGAGCGCCCGGCCCGAAGGCGAGGTCACGCGCAGTTCCTGGGAATAGGATCGGCGGGTCTGGCCGGGATCACGGGCATAGAACTTTTCATACGGCAGGCCGTCGATCGAGAAGGCGAAGGCGCCTTCCTTCTGTTCGCGGAACGCAGTGATCGAGGTCAGCGTGTAGTCGCCCAGCTTCAGGTCGGCCTGGAGCGAGGCGCCGTAATATTCGACCGAGCTGTAGCCGGCGCCATCGTCGATCGACTTGTCGTTATGCTCGTCGACCGTCACGCCGAGCGCGGCGAGGTTGACGAAGGGCAGGCCGACAAGGCCGCCCGGCGCGGTCAGGTTGGCATCGAGATGGTTCAGCGTCCAGAGCTGGCCGGGGCCCTTGGTCTTGGTCTTCGAATAGTCGCCGATCACGTAGATCGACAGCGCATCGCTCGGCTCCCACAGCAGCTTGGCGCGACCGCCGTAGTTGTGCTGGCCGCCCCACTTCTCGTTGCGAACGACGTTATCGACATAGCCGTCGAATTCGCGGTCGAAGGCATAGATGGCCAGCGCGGCGTTCTTGCCGAGCGGCAGGTTGACCGAGCCATGGATGTCGCGTTCGTTGAGCGACCCGTACGACCCGAACAGCGAACCCGAGACCTTGTCCATGTCGGGGCGCTTGGTGGTGATGTTGATCACGCCCGACGACGCGTTCTTGCCGAACTGCGTGCCTTGCGGGCCCTTCAGCACTTCGATGCGTTCGAGATCGCCCAGCGACTGCACCGGGTTGCCGAAACCGATCACCACGTTGTCGACGACGAGGCCGACCGGCAGTTCCGACGAGCTGGTGAAGCCGCCCAGCGTGCCCACGCCGCGGATGCGGAAGCCGGCGTCGTTCGGGGTCTGGCCGAACTGGACCGAAGGGAACGAATACTGGATGTTGGTGAGGTCCTTGAACCCGGTCGCCGCGAGTTGCTGGCTGGTCACGGCCGAAACCGCGATCGGCACGTCCTGCAGACGTTCGGCGCGACGCGTCGCGGTGACGATGATCTCGCTCGCGTCGGTCGGGGCTACAGCGGCAGCGGCATCCTGCGGCGGCGCCGCGTCCTGCGCAAAGGCCGGCGTGGAAAACGCTGCAAGGCAGAGACCGCCCAGCAGGGCGGAACGGTTGAAACGGGTCATGATCTTCTCCCCACACTTCCATTGATTGGCCGCGCGACGTGAGACCCCCTCGCCTCGCGCGGCGGGTTGGTCAGATTTCGTCGTTGACGGGATTGCTCAGCGTGCCGATCGCGCCGATCGAGACTTCGACCCGGTCGCCGGCCTTGATGTAGAGCGGCGGATTGCGCTTGTCGCCGACACCGCCCGGCGTGCCGGTGGCGATGACATCGCCCGGGTGCAGCTCGGTAAATGTCGAACAGTATTCGATCAGGAACGGAATATCCCAGATCAGGTCGCTGATCGGTTGATCCTGCACGACCTGCCCGTTGAGCGTGGTCGTGACCCGCAGGCTGGACAGGTCGGCTATCGCGTCCGGGGTCACGAGTGCGGGGCCGAAGGCCCCCGTGGCCGGAAAGTTCTTGCCCGGCGTGAACTGGATGTTGTGGCGCTGCCAATCGCGCACCGATGCATCGTTGAACACCGCATAGCCGGCGACATGGGCCATGGCATTGGCCCGCGCGATGCGCCGACCGCCCTTGCCGATGACCACGGCCAGTTCGCCTTCGTAGTCGAACCGGGTGCTTTCGACCGGACGCACCAGCGGCTCTCCATCGGCCACCAGCGTGTCGGCCCAGCGGGTGAAAACCGCAGGGTATTCCTTCTGATCGCGTCCGGTCTCGGCAACGTGCGTCGCATAGTTCAGCCCGATGCACAGGATCTTGCCGGGATTGGGCACCACCGGAAGAAGACGCACCGCGCTGCGGGCGAAACGACCGGTCGGAGCGAGCGCGGCCAGATCGCCGCCAAGCGCATCCTTGAGAAACGACGCGACGCCGGGGGTGCCCAGATCGTCGATGCTGTCACCGTCGAGCCTGCCGAAGCTCTTGGTCCCGTCCGGGCGGCGAAAACTGATGTACTGCGTCATTGTCTTTTCTCCCCGTCGCCCGGTCCTCGCGCCGGCCTGGCGTCCTGCCAGCAGGACCACCGCCGTCGCGCCGACAAAGGCGCGTCGATCAATTCTCAATCGTTTCGTCCGCGTCCCAGTCGCGGTGGCACCGGAACCGCTCCTCGGCCGCCCTGAGCCCCTCGAAATCCTTGTCGGAGATGCCCCACTGGTCGATCCGCTGTTCGGGCCAGGTCCAGTCGTCGGGCGCGCCAGCCCGATAATCGGCCGGCACCTTTTCCACCGCCGTCGAATATTCGATCACCGGGCCAAACGGCGCGATGTAGTAGGCATAGACGTTGTCGCCCGGCCCGTGACGGCCCGGGCCCCACGCGGGCGCGAAGCCATTGTCGCGCATCCAGCCGATGCCGCGCATGACAGCGTCGAGATCGTCCATCTCGAAGGCGATGTGGTTGAGGCTGGCAAAGCCGGCGCGGGCGAACGCGGTCGAATGGTGGCTGTCGTTGCAGCGCACGAAGACCATGCCCTTGGTGCGGTCCGAAACCCGGAAATCGAGCACGTCTTCGACCGCATGCCCCATCGCCTCGGCGTCGGCGGCGTTGAACACCACGTGCGTCAGCTTGACCGGGGAAACGCGCTTGGAGGACTTTGTAAAACCTTTGATCGGCGCGACTTCGCTCGTTCCGGCGAGGAAGCGCAAAATGGTGCCTTCGGGAAGCTCTACCAGCAGTCCGTGGCCCTCGCCCGGATCGGTCGAGACGACCGATCTGGCAGGCCAGCGCTTGGCTGCAACCCGCGCCTTTATGCCCGCCAGTTCATCCTCGCTGCACACGAACGTGGTCGAGCGGACGAATTCGCCATCGGCCTTCTCGAACGCGACGAGGTAGGGGAACGTGCCCGTGCCGCGCAGGTAGTGGGTATCGCCCCGCTGATCGGCGGCGGTCAGGCCCCATACGTCGACCATGAAGGCCGCCGCGCCCGCCGGATCGGGCAGCGCGAGTTCGATGCTGCGCAACTTCACTTTTCGGACTCCGTGCTGAAACCGGCGGCAGCGAGCCCAGCCAGTGCGCATTCCTCATCGCAATCGCCGGTATCGCCGCTGATGCCGACCGCGCCCACGATCGCGCCTGCATGGCGAACCAGCACGCCGCCGGGCGAAAAGGCGACATCGCCGCCAACAACGGCGGTGACGCTCTGGAAGAAGATGGGGTTGCCCTTGGCCCGTTCGGCCAGGACGCGCGTGCTGTCGCCCATGCCGATCGCGCCCATCGCCTTGGCGCGGGCAATGTCGAAGCGGAACAGGCTGGCCCCGTCCTCGCGAGCGAAGGCAACCGGGTGGCCGCCAGCATCGAGCACCACCACCGCCAGCGGCTTGGCCGCGCGTTGCCGGGCAGCATCAAGCGCGCCGGCGATGATGGACTGGGCGGCATGGAGGGAGAGAGTCATGCCGCCACCGTCAGGCTGGTCCCGAGCATCGCTGCCCGGGCTTCGAGAAGAGTCTGTGCCTCACCCGTCCCGAACACATAGTGGTCGGGACGCACGAGCACCGCAGGCACACCGCGCGCATCGAGCCACGCTGCCACCGCGCCATTGTCGGGAAGATCCCCATCGCGCGTGAACAAGCGCCAGCCGTGCCCGGCGAGATCGTCGAGCTTGCGACCATCGGTCAGCAGCGGCTGGATGAAGCGTTCGCCAGCGCCGGGCGTGCCGGCGATCACGATCCCGTCGGCAATGGCGGGGATGAGGTCGGCAGCGGTTTCACCCTGCTTTTGCGCGGCAGCCGCCCGGATTTCCGCGTCGCGGGCCGCGGCCTTGGCGGGGTCCAGCTCGCAGATGTAGCGCCCGGCGGCAACCGCCGCGCCGATCACCGCGCGCACGTGGGGATCGCGTTCCGGCTGGTATGTCTCGAGCAGCGCCTCGCTCGCGCCGTCGCGTGCAATCGCCGCCATCTTCCACGCCAGGTTGGCGACATCGCGCAGGCCGTGGCACATGCCCTGCCCGAAGAACGGCGGGGTCTGGTGCGCGGCATCGCCGGCGAGGAACACGTTGCCGACCTGCCAGCGTTCGGCGACGAGGCCATGGAAGCGATAGGTCGTGGCGCGCACGATCCGGTGCGGCACATCCTTCATCCATGCGCCGACAAGCGCGGCGACGGCTTCGGGCTGCATCATCGCCGCATCGTCTTCGTGCGGCAGCAGCATGAATTCCCAGCGACGATGATTGCGACGCCCCGGCACCACCGTGGCCGGCCGCGCCGGATCGCACATCATCACCGAAAGGCGTTGCAGGTCTGCGCCATCGGGCACGCCGGTGATCTGGGGGAAGCTGACGGGGCCATCAACTTCGGCATCGACGACCAGCCAGGGCTCCTCGAACTTAAGGTCGTCGAGCACGACGCCGAGCGCCTTGCGCACCGGGCTGCGCGCACCGTCGGCGGCAATCACCCAGCGGGCGATCACTTCCTTGCCCTCCCCATCCTGCGCGTAGGCCACCGTCACCTGGCCCTCGCCCTGGCGGAGGCTCAGGAATTCGGCGCCCAGCTGGAGCGAGATTGCACCGTTGTCGGCAAACGCCGCGCGAAGGTGCGCTTCCAGCTCGGGCTGGTAGAAGAAGTAGTCGTTGGCCCAGCCGAACGGGCGCGGCTTTCCGACCGTGCCCATGTAGCGGATCGTGCCATGATCGGCGCCGACGTGCAGGTGACCGTCGGTGGCGACCATGTCGGGTTCGACGCGCTCGATCACACCAGCAGATTGGAACAGCCGCATCATCTCGTGATCGAGATGAACGGCGCGCGGCAGGGGATAGTGGGTCCGCTCCTTCTCGAGCACGACCACGTTGAGGCCGGCGCGCCCTAGCAGGTTTGCCGCCATCGCGCCCACAGGGCCGCAGCCGATGATGGCAACGTCGTACATCGGCTGGTCCATCAGGCGGCCGGCGCCTTGTGGAGCACGCCGCCCTTCATGATCATCGCGAGACGCGCCTTGTCCTGCAGGATGGCGACGTCCTCGGTCGGATCACCATCGACCAGCAGCAGATCGGCGAGATAGCCTTCCTTTACCTCGCCCACCGGCAGGCCCATCAATTCGCCGCCCAGCCTGGTCGCGGCCACGAGCGCTTCGGTGGGCGTGTAGCCGAAGTGATCGACGAAGATCTGCAGATCGCGGGCGTTGCGGCCGTTGGGATTGAAGGGAAAGCCGTAGTCCCCGCCGATCAGGATCTTCACCCCGCGCGCCTTCAGAGCCGGGACCAGCTTGCGTTCCAGTTCCATGCGCTCGGCAGCGCTGGCCTTGGCCGCGCTCATGTCGATGTGCGGCGGCGGCGTGGCCTCGAGCGCCGCGATCGAGACGCCGGGCGACGGCGCGTAGAACGTGGTGTCCTTGGCCGCGACCATCGCGTCGGCAGCCGCCTCGTCGGCGTAGGAGGCATGGTAGATGATCCGCGCGCCGGCTTTCAGCGCCAGATCGATGGCCTCGGGGTAGTAGGCGTGGGCTGCGATCCACAGTCCTGCATCGCTGGCCGCAGCGCCTGCCGCCTCCATCTCCTCGGCGGTGTAGAGCATGTCCTTGGCCGTGCCCGGCTTCAGCGCATCTTCGCCCGAGACGACGAGCTTGATCGAGCCGATGCCCTCGTCCTTGCAGTAGGCGACGAACCGGCGGATGGCGTCGGGCCCCCGCCCGTTGAACACGTCGCCGGTCTCGACGCCCTCCGCCCCCTCGGGGCTGCGCTCCAGCGTCGATGGCACCAGCCTCGGCCCCGGGGTCTCGCCGGCCTCGATCGCGCGCGCCAGCTCCACTTCGACGCCATCGGCCAGCGCCCCGGCCGAATAGGCGCTGGTGAAGCCATGATCGAGCAGCACGCGGGCGTTGCGCCACGCGGCAACCTTCAGCTCCTCGGGCGGCAGCACGAATTGGTGATAGATCTTTTCGACCGACGAGCCCCAGGTCAGGTGGGCGTGGGCTTCGACCATGCCCGGCATCAGGGTGCGGCCCGCAGCATCGATCACGGTGTCGGCATCGACGTCGGCCAGCGCGTCCGGCCCGAGGCCGACCTTCGCGATCCCGTCGCCGTCGATCAGAACCGCGCCATCTGCGAGAGCCCTTCCGGCTCCGTCGAAAATACGAGCGTTACGGATCACCGTCCGCATAGATCATCTCCCTGCGCTCCCTGCGCGAAAGGCAGGGGCGTTGTTGGCGTTGCTATTGATCGTTTTTGAAGCGAGGAAAAATACTGATTCGCTATGAAAGCATAGGATCAGGTTATAGGTCGGAGGCCACGCTCTGCAGCATCCGGCGCGCCGCTTCGGACAGAAGGGTATCGCGATGCCGGCGGATGCCGACACTGCGGGTAAAGTCCGCATCTTCGAGCACGATCGCCCGGAGCACACCGATCGACAGCTCCGCCGATGCGACGGCGCGAGGC
Organism: Novosphingobium huizhouense; assembly: GCF_020179475.1. Classification (GTDB taxonomy): domain Bacteria; phylum Pseudomonadota; class Alphaproteobacteria; order Sphingomonadales; family Sphingomonadaceae; genus Novosphingobium; species Novosphingobium huizhouense. Next base: position 751,593 of record NZ_JAILXZ010000002.1, read on the forward strand.
AGGATCGTTACGCGATTGCTGGAGCGGACGATGGCTTTCGTCGTCAGCAGGGAATCGCATCGCACCACTTCGCGCGGCATCGGCAGGCCGTTGGCGATGAACAGCGCATCAACCTGGCGTCGAAACGCGCCCTGTGCTTCCGGCAGCACCCAGCGCAGGTCGCGGGTTTCGGCGAGCGACAGGCGGTCGGGCAGGTCGTCGTGTTTGCGCCCCACGATCAGCGTGAAAGGATCGCGCGAGATCGTCGTTTCGATCAGGTCTTCCGCCACTTCCCCGATTTCCGTCGTCACAAATGCCAGTTCGATGTCGCCGCTGCGCAACATGTCGTTCAGCACGCTGTCCGGCCGCTCGATGACGTTGAGGCTGACCTTGATCCCGAGTTCGTCGAACGCCCCGATGGCGCGTGGCAGCAGGCTGACCAGCGCGCCGGGCGTGCCGCCGATCTGCAACGGCCCCCAGACCCCCGCGCGGACCCCGGCAACCTCGCTCTCCGCATCGCGCAGCAGGTTGTTCAGCATGCGCGCCCGCAGCGAAAGCGCCTGCCCTTCGGCCGTCAGGACGATCCCGCTGCGCGATCGATCGAACAGGCGCGCGCCGATCCGCGCCTCCAGCGCGGCGATAGCGTTCGAAACCGACGGCTGGGAAAGATTGAGCATCCGCGCCGCCCCGCTGATCGTCCCCGCCTCGCAAACGGCATGGAACGTCAGCAGGGCGCGGGGATCGATCATTGCCCCGGTATTGCGCGGTTATCCTCTCGCAGCAACCGCACCGGACCGATCAGCCCTGCCGGTCGCAGCGGCGCATCGGCGCGATAGGTGGGGATCGCCGTCCAGGTGATCCGCGTGGCGCCCGGTTGTGCGTCACCGATCAACCGGTTGACCCAGGTGTTGGCGACGCGGATCTCGAGCCGGTTGCGCCCGCGCCGGACGGCCTTGCCGATATCCAGGCGATAAGGCTCGTGCCAGACGGTGCCCACGTCGACGCCGTTGACGGAAACCTGCGCGATATCGCTGACCGCACCCAGATCGAGCCACACGGCCCGCCCGGGCGCTGCCGACCGCGGGAGGTCGAAGGTGCGGCTGTAGCTGGCAATGCCGGAGAAATACCGCACGCCCGGATCGCTCGCGGTCTGCAGCGGGATGAGCTTGGGCAGGGCAAGCGTCGCGGGTGCGCCGCGGCCTGCCTGGAAAGCGACGTTCCACGCCGTATCCAGCGAGGCTATCGCCACCTGCGTTGGCTTTTCGACCACGAGCGCGTCGGTCCGGGCAGGCTTGCGGAACACGACGAAGACCGAAGCTTCCTTCGCCAGCGTCATCGGCAAGATCGTCTCGCCGTTGGCGATCCGATAGGACACGGGTTCCATCTGCCCGGTATCGGCATGCCACAGTTCGGGCTGCTTGCCGGTAACGCGAAAGTGCGCCTCGAACGTTTCGTCCGCCTGCTTGCGGTTGTTGACGAACCAGGCATCTCCATCGGCCAGCTGGCGATGGACGAAAAGCACTTCGGCATCCTTGCTTGCGCCATCCATGCGGAAATCGGGCGCAACCCCTGCGCCGGCCAGCGCGGCGTCGATGTCGCTGCTGGCGATCACCCGTCCCGATCCGATCTGCGTGACCGGGCCGCCAGCCCACAGCCTTGCAATCAGCGCCTTGAACGCCGCAGGATCGTCGATGAGGCTGGGCGAACCTTCGGGCACCATGCCCACCACGGTCGCCCCCGCTTCGATCAGCGCGGCGAGCCGCTGCAGCGTCGGCAAGGTCATCTTGCGTGAGGACCCGCCAAGGTACAGCGCCTTGTACCGCGCCCCGCCCTTGCTGACGACCTCGCCGTCCTTCACCTCGAGCGCCTCGAACAGGGCGTCGCGGTTGACGTAGTCATAGGCATGGACCTTCGGCGCGTCGGCCACGCGCTTTTGCCCATAAAGCCCGGTAATCGGCGCTTCCTCGCCATAGAAATAGCCGACATCGGCCACGTTGCGCCCCGCCTGTAGCAGCAGCGAGGAACGCGCCATGTAGTCGACCCACGGCTTCGCCATTTCGGCCCAGGCTTCATGCCGGTTGAAGAACTGCCCGAAGATCATCAGCGACAGGCCGGGCTTCTTGTCATCGACCGGCTGATGGACCGAAGTGTGGACCACCGGGCGATTGACGCCGCTGGCGAACTCCAGGTCGATGATGCGGCGCAGCTCGTTCGGCGCATAGGCCCAGGGCGCGAGCGCCGAGGTCATCGATTCCGCCGCAACGAGGTTCTGGCCGTAGATGTGCGCCGTGGACGCCGCACCCTTCATGTCGGCGATATAGCTGGGGTTTGGCCCCGCCTTGCGCGAAAAGGTCCACAACGCCGCCATCGGCACGTCGGCGTGGCTGCGCATGGCGATGTCGTCGCCCAGCGACGGGCGGTTGTCCTCCAGCGCTTCGCCATAGACCTTGAGGCCGTTCTCGTGCGCGACCCTGGCGATGGTGCCATAATGCTCGGAGGCCATCAGGTCGGCCAGCGTCTGGCGATAATCGCGCAGGAAGGCGTCGGACTGCGTCCGGCTGCCGACCAGCGTACCGGTCAGCGCGGGGAACCACGGCGTGGGGTCATAGCCGCGCAGGCGCTTGAACTGGGCGACCATCTTCGGCGTCCAGTTGGCCGCGCCGACCTCGATGGAATCGGTCAGCAGCGCGCGCACGCCGCGCTTGCCCACCAGGTCGGGACCGGCCGCATCCTTGTACATGCCAAGGTAGTGCTCGAGATAGCCGCGCACCGCCGACCCGTCGAACTTGTCGACCTCCAGCCCCGTCGCCTCGGGCGGCGCCGGGTGGTTGGTGGTGCCAAGCAGGCTGGCGCCGAGCCGGATCACCCGCCACAAACCCTTGGGCGGCGTCCAGTCGAGCGAGCCGTCGGGCTTCATCCGGGCGGTAAGGTCGATGACCTTTGCGGGATCGATGCCCACGGCAGCCGGATCGGGCATGCCCAGCGCGTAGTAGTCGCGCTCGATGGCAAAGCCCGCCTTGGCTTCGAACTGGTCGACGCGCTCCGAAGACGACAGGCGGAACTGCTTGATGTCGAACGGCGCCTTCGCGGCAGCGGCCATCATCGCAATGAAGCCGCTGTCCGCTTCGACACCGGGCATCGCATCGCCAAGGTTCGATCCACGGAACGGCGCGGGCTTGAGCACGAGGCGGAACTGGCGCGCCGTGACGGCCGGGAAGCTGATCGTCGTCGGGGCGGCGCTGACGGGGATATCGGCGACCTTGCGCCAGAGCTTGCCATCATCGCTCGATTCCAGGACGGGATCGACGGTGGCACCGGCAAACAGCGCCTTGGCACCCGGAATATACAGCGTCGCAGAGCGGATCGACTGCGGCATGGCATAGGTCGCGACAAGCGTCGTCGGCGCTTGCGCAGACCCGCGTGGCAGGACAATGCCGGTCGCCAGGCTGGCGTCGTTCAACGCGGAGGCGTCCAGCGTCTTTCCATCGAGACCGGCCATCTGCGGCAGCGGATCGGCGACGGCTGCATGCGGCACGGCCAAGACCGCGATGTCGGTGTAGAACCGCGGCGAGACGAAGGCATGGCCACCCTCCAGCGAAGCCATCGGATCGGACGCTTCGAGATCCTGGAACGGGCCGGTGACCTGCGGTGGCGCAGCCAGCTTGCCGGCAAAGCGCTTGCCGCCGGTAATAACCGTCTCGCTCCAGACGACCTTCTTGAGGCCATCCTGCGCCTTCACCCAAGGCCCACCGGTTTCCGACCAGCCGGGCGACGCCGCGATGGCGAGTTCGAGACCCAGCCGGTCGGCTTCCGACGCGGCGAAGCGGAAGGCGTCCTTCCATTCGGGCGTCATGTAGACCAGCCGGTGATCGACGATCTGCGGCGTGGCGAGGCCGGCATCGAAGTTCTGCAGGCCGCCGATGCCCACCCGCTTCATCCAGGCCAGATCCTTGGCAATGCCATCCTTGGTGACGTTGCCGTTCATCCAGTGCCACCAGACGCGCGGCCGCGCCTCCATCGGGGGATCCTGAAACTCCTGCTCGAGACTGGGCGCAGTGTCCGCCTTGGCCGGCCCCGCCGGCGCATCTGCCACGGCGGCCGGAGCGAGCAGCGTGGTGCTGGCAAGGAGGCTGGCGAGCGAAAGACCGCGGCGAAAGTTCATGCTGCTCACTCCCGAAGTATTCTTGTTATCGTTTGGGTCTCAGACGATGCCCGCGCCCAGGCCCACGGCCTTGCGTTCCTGCGCCTTGCGCCCGCGGTACTGGCTGAGCCGATAGGCTTCGAGCACGTCGATCGCGCCGCCCGCTTCCATCCGCGCCTTGGCCAGGATCGGCGCGACGTCGAGGTTGTAGGCCCGGCGCAGCGCCTGGAACGCCATCATCGTGTCGTTCGATTCCTGCGCAGCATGAAGCGCAGCGCGATCCACCAGCTGCGCCTTGGCGAAGCACTGGGTGATCGTTTCGGCGGACGACAGCATCGATTCGATCGGGTCGGTCACGTTGTGCGACTGGTCGATCATGTAGCTGGGGTTGAAGCCCCCTTCACGTTCATTGGCGCGCGGGTTCAGTTCGGCCTCGACCAGTTCGTTGAACACGAGGAACAGCTGGTGCGGGTTGATCGAGCCGGAATCGAGGTCGTCGTCGCCATACTTGCTGTCGTTGAAGTGGAAGCCGCCCAATTTGCCGAAGCGGTGAAGCCGCGCGACGATCTGCTCGATGTTGACGTTCGGCGCGTGGTGGCCAAGGTCGACGAGGCACTTGGCCTTGGGGCCCAGTTCCTGCGCGGCGAGGATCGAGGAACCCCAGTCGCTGATCACGGTCGAGTAGAACGCCGGCTCGAACATCTTGTGTTCGAGCAGCATGCGCCAGTCCTCGGGCAGCGCCGCATACACCTGCGCCGCCGCATCGAGATAGCGGTCGAGGCTGCGGCCAAGGTCCTGCTGGCCCGGGAAATTGGTGCCATCGCCCACCCACACGGTAAGGTCGGTCGAGCCCAGCTGCTTGCCGATCTCGATGCATTCGATGTTGTGGTCCACCGCCTGCTGGCGTGTCGCAGCATCCTGCGCCGACAGCGAGCCGTTGGCGTAAGTATGCGCCTGCCCCTGCTGGTCCTGGAAGGTGTTCGAATTGACCGCATCGAAGCCGAGGCCGAGACTGGCGGCCTCCTCGCGCAGGGCCTTGTAGTCGCTCACCTTGTCCCACGGGAAGTGCGGCGAAACGCGCGGTGTAACCCGGCTCAATTGCTGGATGACGGCGCAGTCCTCCAGCTTCTCGTGGATGTTGGTCGGCTCGCCGGGGATCGGGAACTTGGCGAAGCGGGTGCCGCCACGCCCCGCGCCCCACGAAGGAACCGCGACCGAGAAGGCAGCGACCTTGTCCTTGATCGCATCGATGTCGATGCCGCTGCGCGCCAGCTTGCGCCCCAATGCGGCGTAGTCGTCCTCCAGCGCCTCGCGGTGCGCCTCGTTGCGCTCCGCGATGAGGTCTGCCGAGATGGGAAGAGTCACTTGCTGTCCTTTCGCGTGAGGAAGCCCTGCATCGAGAGCCACGCGGTGAATTGATCGATCAGGAGAGTGGTGGTCGTGCCGGGGCGGCCCAGGCCGAACCCGTGGTCGCCGGTCTGGTAGCCGTGGATTTCCACCGGACGCTTCGCAGCGAGATAGGCTTGCGCGATCGGAAAGCCCTTGCTGGGGAACAGGCTGTCGTCGAGCGCAATCGCATCGAACATCGGGGGCGCGTCGGCAGGCACCGGCTCGGCATCCTGCGGACCGTAGATGTAGCCGAGGAAGGCCGGGCGCGAAGGCGTGTCGCCATCGAGGCCCACCCGGCGCGTGGTCATCGCGCCTGCCGAAAAGCCCATCATGCCGACGCGCGCCGGGTCGATCCCGTATTGCGCGGCATGGGCGCGGACCCACGCGATCGCAGCCTTGCCATCGGCCGGAGCGGACGACTTGCCCAAGAGGTCGCCGGTCATCGGGTGGCCGACTTCCTTGCCGAGCTGCTCGAACATGAACTTGCCCGCTTCGGCCTCGTCCTTCGGGGTGGGGTTGAGGCGGTACTTGAGCACGAAAGCGGCGATGCCGCGATCGGCCAGCGCGCGCGCCACGTTCCACCCCTCGTGATCCATTGCCAGCAGCATGAACGCCCCGCCCGGCGCGACCACCACTGCCGCGCCCGTGGCCTTCGCCGGATCGGGCAGGACCGGAGTGATGGTAGGCCGGGTGACATTGCGCACGGCAAGGTCGCCACCCATGAACTTGACCCACTGTTCGGTCGCAGCCGAACCGGGCGTCTTGTCGCCATAGAGCGCAATCGCACCCAGTTCGGCCGGCGCGGCCGCCGGCTCAGAGGGCGGTGGCCCCTGCTGCGCGACGGCAGGCGCGGCGATGATGGCTGTCAGGGCAAGCAGAACGGATTTTCTTGTTTTCATTACCTTATCCTCTCCGATCGCGTCAGCGCGTGAAGGCTTGCACGTTGCCCGCATCGACGTTGATCATGTTGCCGGTCGACTTGGCCGATGCCTCCGAACCGAGCCAGTAGGCGGCTTCGGCGATGTCCTCGGGCAGCACGTCGCGCTTGAGCATCGAGCGGTTGCGGTAGTGCGCTTCGAGTTCGTCGCCCGCGTCGATCCCGTTCGAGGCCGCGCGTTCCTTGCGCCAGTCGCCGTCCCAGATCTTGCTGCCGCGGATCACCGCGTCGGGGTTCACGACGTTGACGCGGATGCCGTCGGGCGCGCCTTCCAGCGCAAGGCAGCGCGCGAGGTGGTTGGCCGCCGCCTTGGCCGAGGCATAGGCCGATGCGCCGGCCGCCGCGGCGACCGCGTTCTTGGAGCCGATGAAGACGACCGACGAACCGCCCTGCGCCTTCATCCGCTTGAGCAGCGGCCAGGCGGCGCGGGCGGTGAGGAAATAGCCTTGCGCCAGCACGTCGTAGTTGCGGTTCCACAGCTCGAGCGTGGTCTGCTCGATCGGTGCCGACGAAGCGATGCCGGCATTGGCGACGAGCACGTCCAGCCCGCCGAACTCGCGCGCGGTGTAGTCGAACGCGGCGGCGACCTGCGCTTCGTCGGTCACGTCGCAGGCGATCGCGCGGACCACGTCCTTGCCGTACTGCTGGGCGAAACCGGCGCGCCCCTCCTCCGCCGCATCGGCGTCGCGGTCGGCCAGCACCACGCAGGCGCCTTCGCGCAGGAAGCGCGCGGCCGTCGCCGCGCCGATGCCGCCCGCGCCGCCGGTGACGAGCGCAATCTTGCCGACCATCGGCTTGGGGGCAGGCATCCGCTGCAACTTGGCTTCCTCGAGCAGCCAGTATTCGATGTCGAAGGCTTCCTGCTCGTCGAGCGCGATGTAGTCGCCGATCGCCTCGGCGCCGCGCATGACGTTGATGGCGTTGCCGTAGAATTCACCCGCCAGCCGCGCCGTGGTCTTGTCGGTGGCGAAGGTGATGCGGCCCACGCCCGGCACCAGCACGACCACCGGGTTGGGATCGCGCATCGCCGGGCTGTTGGCGCGCTTGCAGCGCTCGTAATAGGCCGCATAGAGATCGCGATAGGCGGCGATCTGCTCGGCGAGATAGGCATCGTCGGCAAGGCGCGCCGAATCGAGCGTCAGCGGCGCGATCTTGGTGCGCAGGAAGTGGTCCGGGCACGAGGTGCCGAGCGCGGCGAGGCGCTCGAAATCGACCGAGCCAACAAATTCCAGCGCCTCGGCATCATCCGAGTAGTGCCCGAGCTTGCGCCGCGCGCCGGTCATGAAACCGCGCAGGCGGGGCATCAGATCGGCGGCGATGGCGGCGCGATCGGGGTTCGGCGCGACCTTCTGGCCACCGAACGCGGGCTTTTCGGCCAGCTTTGCATTGAGGTACTTCGCCGCATCCGCAATCAGCGACACGGTGTGTTCGTAACAGGCCTTGGCGCTGTCGGCCCAGCAGATGATGCCGTGGCCCGCCAGCATGACGCCCTCGACGCCCGGGTTCGCGGCGACGAAATCGCGCAGCATCACGCCCAGCGTATAGCCCGGGCGCTTCCACGGCAGCCAGCCGATCTTGCCGCCCCAGATTTCCTGCGTCGCCGCTTCCCCGCCCGAGGAGGCCGCCAGCGCGATGATCGCATCGGGGTGGACGTGATCGACGTGCGCGAAGGGCAGCAGCGAGTGCAGCGGCGTGTCGATGCTGGCGGCGCGGCCGTTCAGGTTGAACGTGCAGTGCGGCAGGTAGCCGACCATCCTGTCGTCGTCGTCGGGCCCCGCATAGTGCGCCTCGAGCCCCAGCAGCTTCGATTGATAGAGCGTGGCGAAGCCATCGAGCTTCATCGAACCGATGTCGCCGCCCGATCCCTTCACCCACAGCACTTCGACCTTCTCGCCGGTCAGCGGATCGACGTCCTCCAGCTTGGCCGAGGTATTGCCGCCGCCGAAGTTCGTGACGGTCAGGTCGCTCCCGAGCAGGTTCGAGCGATAGAGCAGCAGTTCCGCGGGACTGAGCGTCGCCGCGACCGAGTCGTCCCAGCGGCTGGCAGGCACCGCGAAGGGGATCGCAGCTGCGGAAATCGAAGTCTGGGCGTTCATGGCATCCCTTTGGGTCATCAGGCCGGCATTGCGCCGCTCGGACGGGCTGCTAACATTTCTACTGGAAATGATCAACAATGATCGTTATTGATCGTTTTAACGCGAACAGGGAGAGCGGCGTGCCGAACGGCACCACCATCGTCATCGATCTGGGCAAGACGCTCAGCAAGGTCAGCCTCTGGGATCTGGACGGGCAGATGCTCGATCGCCAGGTGCGGCCTAACGCGCCGATCGAGGTCGACGGCGTGCGCCGGCTCGATGCAGGCGGCACGGCGCAGTGGCTGCTCGAGACGCTGGCGCGATACGCCGCGCATCCGGTCCGCACGATCGTCCCGGTCGGCCACGGCGCTGCGATCTGCGCGCTCGACCAGGGCCGGCTCGCCTTCGCGCCGCTCGATTACGAGGAAGAGCTGCCGGGCGACCTGCTCGACGAATACCGCGCGGCCCGCGACCCGTTTTCGGTCACAGGCTCTCCGGCCCTTTCCGGCGGCTTGAATCTCGGCGCGCAGCTGTTCTGGATGGAGCGGATCTATCCGCAGGTCATGGCCCGCGCCACGCTCGTCCCCTGGGCGCAATACTGGGCCTTCTTCCTGACCGGCCGCGCGGTGAGCGAGGTGACGAGCCTGGGCTGCCATTCCGACCTGTGGAATCCGCTGGCCAACGACTTCTCGCCGCTCGCCAAGCGCATGGGCTGGGCCGAGAAGCTCAAGCCGGTGGTGCGCGCAAGCGACGTCGTCGGCACGCTGACGGCGGACATCGCGACCGCCACGGGTCTTTCCCCGGACGTCAGGGTGCTGGCCGGCCTGCACGATTCGAACGCCGCGCTGCTGGCCGCGCGCGGCTTTGCCGAGATTGCCGACAACGAAGCGACCGTCCTTTCGACCGGCACCTGGTTCATCGCGATGCGAACACCACGAACGGCGCCGGAACCGGCCGCCCACGCGGCGCTGCTGCCCGAGGCGCGCGATTGCCTCGTCAACGTCGATGCCCATGGAAGTCCGGTCCCCTCGGCGCGCCTCATGGGCGGGCGCGAGATCGAAGCGCTGATCGAGATCGACACCCGCCGGGTCGACATCAAGCCCGATCAGCCGGCGCTCCTCGCCGCGGTGCCCCAGGTGCTGAGGCACAACCGCATGATCCTGCCCACGCTGTGCGGCGGGTGCGGCCCTTACCCCAAGGCGACCTTCACCTGGATCAACCGGCCGGACGACTGGTACGAACGCCGGGCGCTCGCCTGCCTCTACGCCGCGCTGGTTGCCGACACCTCGCTGGACCTCATCGGCGCATCGGAACGCCTGCTGGTCGAGGGGCGCTTTGCCGAAGCCGAAGTCTTCGTGCGCGCGCTCGCCGCGTTGCGCCCCGATTGCCAGGTCTTCACCGCCAACGCGCACAACGATGTCTCGTTCGGTGCCCTGCGGCTGATCGATCCGGGCCTCAAACCGCAGGGCGACCTCGTGCGGGTGCAACCGCTCGATGCCGATCTCGATACCTATCGCCGTCGCTGGCTGGCCGAAGTGGAAGCGACAAACGTGAGCAACGCCGCATGATCGCCGCCTCGATCCCCGACTACCGCGAGCTTGCCCGCAAGCGGCTGCCACGCTTCCTGTTCGAATACATCGACGGCGGCTCCTATGCGGAAGTCACGCTGCGCCGGAACATCGCCGATCTCGAAAACGTCGCGCTGCGCCAGCGGGTGCTGCGCGATATGTCGCGCCTCGACCTTTCGACCGAGCTGTTCGGCCAGAAACTGGCCTTGCCCGTGGCGCTGGCGCCGATCGGGCTTGCCGGGATGAACGCGCGTCGCGGCGAATGCCAGGCGGTGCGCGCCGCCGAAACCGCGGGCATTCCCTTTACCCTCTCGACCGTCTCGGCCTGCTCGATGGCCGAAGTCGCGCGCGCCGCCAGCCGGCCGTTCTGGTTCCAGCTCTACATGATCCGTGACCGCGGCTTCATCCGCGAGCTGTTGCAGGAAGCGGTCGAGCGCAAGTGCTCGACGCTGGTCTTCACCGTCGACATGCCAGTGCCGGGCAGCCGCTACCGCGATTACCACTCGGGCCTCGCCGGTGCGCCGGGTCTGCGCGGTGCCATGCGCCGCGCGATGCAGGGCGCCCTGAAGCCCGACTGGGCATGGGATGTCGGCGTGATGGGGCGGCCGCACGCGCTCGGGAACGTCGCGCACAAGCTGCAGGGCAAGACCGGGATCGAAGACTTCTTCGCCTGGATGCGTCAGAACTTCGACAATTCGATCGCGTGGAAGGACCTCGATTTCATCCGCTCGGAATGGACCGGGCCGTTGGTGATCAAGGGCCTGCTCGATCCCGAGGACGCGCGCGAAGCCGCCGCCCTCGGCGCCGACGGGATCGTCGTTTCGAACCACGGCGGCCGGCAGCTCGATGGCGTGCTGTCCACCGCACGGGCGCTGCCGCCCATTGCCGAGGCGGTCGGCGACCGGCTGACCGTGCTGGCCGATGGCGGCGTGCGCTCGGGTCTCGATGTCCTGCGCATGCTGGCGCTCGGGGCCAAGGGCGTCCTGCTGGGCCGGGCCTGGGCCTTCGCCCTTGCCGCGCGCGGGCAGGCCGGGGTCGAACACATGCTCCGCCTGATCGAAGCGGAAATGCGCGTCGCGATGACGCTGACCGGCGTCGCCTCCATTGCCGAGATCGACCGGTCGATCCTCGCACAACGATAAGAACGACAAGGAAGGGATTGGATCGATGGGCGGGAACCCGTTGCTGGGCGTGCTTTTCCACTGGATCGGAGGGTTTTCCTCGGCCAGCTTCTACGTGCCTTACAAGCGCATCCAGCGCTGGTCGTGGGAAGTGTTCTGGCTCGCCGGCGGCCTGTTCTCGTGGGCCATCGCACCCTGGGCCTTCGCCGCGCTGCGCACCGAGGACCTGCTCGGGGTGCTCGCTGCAACCCCGCACGAAACGCTCGCCTGGTGCTGGTTCTGGGGCGCGATGTGGGGCTTTGGCGGCCTCACCTTCGGGCTGACCATGCGCTATCTCGGCCTCTCGCTGGGCATGGCCGTCGCACTCGGCCTCACCACCGTGATCGGCACGATGGGGCCTCCGATCTTTCATGGCACCATCGGCGAGATCGCGGCCAAGTCCAGCGGGCAACTCACCCTGCTCGGCATTCTCGTCACCCTCGTCGGCATCGTCGTGGTCGCGCGCGCCGGCAATGCCAAGGAGCAGGACCTCGGCGGCCGGGCCTCCGAAGGCGTCGCCGAATTCGATCTGCGCAAGGGCCTGCTGATCGCGGTCTTCTCGGGCTGCATGTCGGGCTGCTTTGCCTGGGGGCTCGATGCCGGCCAGCCGATCCGTGACCTCACTCTTGCCGCCGGCACCGATCCGCTGAGCCAGGGCCTGCCGGTGCTGTGCGTCGTCCTTGCCGGTGGCCTCACCACCAACCTGCTGTGGTGCGCCTGGCTGATCGGCAGGAACCGCAGCTTCGGCCAGTTCTTCGGCGCCGTCTCCGATCCCCAGAACGGCGGGCGGGCGCCGCTGCTCGCCAACTGGCTGCTGGCCGCGCTGGGCGGCACGCTGTGGTACGGGCAGTTCTTCTTCTACACGATGGGCGAAAGCCAGATGGGGCGCTTCGGCTTCTCGTCCTGGACGCTGCACATGGCCTCGATCATCCTGTTTTCGACGCTGTGGGGCTTCGCGCTCAAGGAATGGAAGGGCGCAAGCGCCCGCACCCGCCGGCTCGTCTGGACCGGCATCGGCCTCCTCGTCGGCGCGACCGTGGTGATCGGCCTCGGCAACATGATCGACGCCGCAGCGGCGGGAACGCCGTAGGGGCACGCCGCAGTGGAAGGGCGCGGGCGCGGCGCGTCAGAAACGATAGAATTCGCTCAACCGTTACGGCATAGGCTCGAGAGCGAGGGTTTTCAGGGGCCGAAGGACGAGATGCACGCAGCCGAACGCGAACGAATGATCATCGACGCCCTGCGCCCCACCGGCTTCATCAGCTACCGGGATCTCGAGGCGCTGCTCGATGCCTCCCCCGCCACGATCCGGCGCGATCTCACGCGGCTGGAGGAAGAGGGCAAGCTGGTCCGCGTCCACGGGGGCGCCAAGCAGCGCGAGGACGAAGCGAACGCGCGCAACCTCCTCGGCACGCCCTTCGACCAGAACATCACCAGGAACCTCGCGTCCAAGCAGGCCATCGGCAAGGCCGCCGCCGCCTTGTGCCGCCCGGGCGAAGCGGTAATGATCGATGGCGGCTCGACCACCTTGCAGATGTGCCCGCACCTCGACGGGCTGGGCCTCCAGGTCCTGACCAATTCGCTGCACATCGTGAACGCCCTGCTGGGTCAGTCGAGCACGCGCATTCTCGTCCCCTCGGGCGCCGTGTTCCGCGAGCAGAACATCATCCTGGCGCCGGCCGGCGAGGAATCGATGCCCCGCTTCCATGCCCCGCGCCTGTTCATGGGCGCGGCCGGGGTCGGACACCAGGGCGTCATGCAGGCCGACCCGGTGCTGGTCGCGGCCGAGCGCCGGCTGATCGATCGCGCCGAGAAGGTCATCCTTCTGGTCGACAGCAGCAAGTTCAGCACCGAATCGGGCAACATCGTGTGCGGGCTGTCGGAAGTGGACATCCTCATCACCGACAGCAACATCCCCGCACGGTTCCGCTCCTTCGTGCAAGATGCGGGGATCGAGCTGATCGAATGCCGATGACTTGGCCGGTCATCCCGAAAGACTGCGCGCGCAAAGCCCCGCTCCGGCGGGGCTTTTCGTTGCCGCCCCGCACCACCTCGGCCCCGCCCCCCGCGACCCGCAAACGAAAAGGGCCCCGCCGCAGCGGAGCCCCTCGCCTTCGTTGCAGGACGGCGGCGCTTACTTGCCCTGCCAGTTCGGCTTGCGCTTCTCGGCAAAGGCCGCGGCGCCTTCGCGCGCGTCGCTCGAGGAGAACACCGGCGCGATGTATTCCTGCTGCTTCTTCCACATCTCCGCCTCGGTCCACTCGTGCGAATCGCGGATGATGCCCTTCGACGCGATCAGCGCCAGCGGCCCGTTCTCGGCGACGCGCGCGGCGAGCGCCTTGGCCGCATCGAGCGCCGGGCCTTCGCTGATCTGGTTGATGAAGCCCAGGTCATAGGCGCGGCTGGCGTCGATGAAGTCGCCGGTCAGCGCAAGCTCCATCGCGATCCGCGGCGGGATCTGGCGCGGCAGCTTGATCAGCCCGCCCGCGGCGGCGGCAAGCCCGCGCTTGGCTTCGGGGATGCCGAACTTGGCGTTCGCATTGGCGACGATCAGGTCGCAGGCGAGCGCCAGCTCCATGCCGCCCGCCAGCGCATAGCCGTCGATCGCGGCGATCACCGGCTTCTTCGGGCTCCATTCCGACAGGCCGCCGAAGCCGCGCCCCGGGATCGACGGCGATTCGCCGCGCAGGAAGCCCTTGAGGTCCATGCCCGAACAGAACGTGCCGCCGGCGCCCGTCAGGATCGCGCAGCGCAGGTCGGTCTCGGCATCGAGGCGGTCCATCGCCGCGGCGATGCCCTCGGCCGCGGCCTTGGTCATCGCGTTCTTGGCCTCGGGGCGGTTGATGGTGACGACAAGGACATTGCCGTCGACTTCGGTCAGGACTTCTTCGCTCATCCTTCAGGTTCCCTCTGGTTGGTCGCTCGCGGCATTTAACCGCTTGCTTAAATCCTTGGCCCGGATCGCGCGCCCTGTCCAGTGCGAACAGGCCGCCGAGCCGGCGCCGAAAGGGCCCAGCCGCGCGGTTCCGCCCGTCTTGCACGCCCCGCAACCTCTGCTAAGGGAAGGCGAAACCTCCCCGGAACCCACAGCACAGACAGGACGGACATGGCGAAGATCAAGGTGAAGAACCCGGTCGTCGAACTCGACGGCGACGAAATGACCCGGATCATCTGGCAGTGGATTCGCGAGCGCCTGATCCTCCCCTACCTCGACATCGACCTGAAGTACTACGACCTCTCGGTCGAGAAGCGCGACGAGACCGGCGACCAGATCACCATCGATTCCGCCAACGCGATCAAGCAGTACGGCGTCGGCGTGAAGTGCGCGACGATCACCCCGGACGAAGCCCGCGTCGAGGAGTTCAAGCTCAAGAAGATGTGGAAGTCGCCCAACGGCACGATCCGCAACATCCTCGGCGGCGTCGTCTTCCGCGAACCGATCGTGATCCAGAACGTGCCGCGCCTCGTGCCCGGCTGGACCGACCCGATCGTCGTCGGCCGCCACGCCTTCGGCGACCAGTACCGCGCGACCGACACGCTGATCCCGGGCCCCGGCAAGCTGCGCCTCGTCTGGGACGGCGAGAACGGCGAGAAGATCGACCTCGACGTGTTCGACTTCCCCAGCGCCGGCGTCGCCATGGCGATGTACAACCTCGACGATTCGATCCGCGACTTCGCCCGCGCCTCGTTCAACTACGGCCTCGGCCTCGGCTGGCCGGTGTACCTTTCGACCAAGAACACCATCCTCAAGGCCTATGACGGCCGCTTCAAGGACCTGTTCCAGGAAGTGTTCGACAACGAAGGCTTCGCCGAGAAGTTCAAGGCCGCCGGCATCGTCTACGAACACCGCCTGATCGACGACATGGTCGCCTCGGCGCTCAAGTGGTCGGGCAAGTTCGTCTGGGCCTGCAAGAACTACGACGGCGACGTCCAGTCCGACACCGTGGCGCAAGGCTTCGGCTCCTTGGGCCTGATGACCTCGGTGCTGATGACGCCCGATGGCAAGACCGTCGAGGCCGAGGCCGCGCACGGCACCGTGACGCGCCACTACCGCCAGCACCAGCAGGGCAAGCAGACCTCGACCAACCCGATCGCCTCGATCTTCGCCTGGACCCGCGGCCTGATCTACCGTGGGCGTTTCGACGAGACCCCCGAAGTGGTCAGGTTCGCCGAAACGCTCGAGCGCATCTGCATCGAGACGGTCGAGAGCGGCAAGATGACCAAGGACTTGGCCCTGCTCATCGGCCCCGACCAGGCCTGGATGACCACCGAGCAGTTCTTCGAAGCGATCGTCCAGAACCTCGAAGCCGAAATGGCCAACTGGGCCTGAGCGGAAACGCAGCGCTGAGACGAAAAAGCCCCGGAGCGATCCGGGGCTTTTTTTCCTGTCGCGGCAAGACCGTGCGATTTAGCAACGACTTTCGGGAGAGACACTTGCCACCCTTGGATTGCCCCCAAGAGGCGAACTACGTCGGGAACCGCCACCGCCTACCACCGCCACAGCAAACTGTGGGTATAAGTGCGTCCCCTCTCCGACCCCAAAGCAACGAGATGAGGCGCAGGTTAGTACGTCACGATGTCACAACCACAAATCTCGGCATGCACAGACTGTGATTTGAGAATGATCATACGCCGATGCTACGCGGTTAGATCCTTTCCTGCAACGATACTCGTAAATTACGAAACTTGATCGGGGCCCTTGACGCGCTGAACTTCTTCCTTGAAGCTAGCAGGCAAAGACGGCACGAAGGGAGCCCCAATTGTTTGCCATTAGCGACCAAGACGCACGCTTTTTGAACAACTCCATTGCACTAGGAGAAGCTATCGTTGTCCTAGGCGCAGGTGCCTCCTTCACCTCCAAAAATGCGCAGAACAAGCCAGTTGCCCAAGCAGAAAATTTGTCTCGCATTATCGCGGAGCGGGCTGGCCTCCCTTATGAAGGTGAGGTACTTCCTTTAGTCCTGTCTGCTGTAACAGGACGAATACTAAGTGAACCTCAGCTCCATGCAATATATAAGCGCGAATACACTAAGGTAGAACCATCCTCCGAATTGGTTAGCCTATTCAGTTATACTTGGAAACGCATATACACTTGGTGTATTGACGACGCTCTAGATAATGTACAAGGGCGCCGCGCTCAACGTTTCAAGTTCCGCAATGGAATGACCGACCCGGTTGTAGATGAAGACGACCTCGCGTATCTTCAGATAATCAAGCTTCATGGCGACGCCAATCGGCCCGACCTTGGCCTTATAATGAGTGAAGCTGAGTACAGTCGAACGTTGGCACTAGGTAAGCACGCTTGGTATGCTCAAGCTGGGAACGATTATGTAAACTACACACCAATATTTATTGGAAGTCGACTAGCTGAACCAATATTGTCCGCTGAACTGGAAAGGGCGAAGCGCGGATCTGGCGATACAGGCCTAGGTAAAGCATTTTTAATCACACCCGATGTCCTTTCGCAAATCGAACGCAACAGCTTCGCAGCTCGTGGGATCACCCACATCCAGGCGACATTGGGAGACTTCACCGATTGGCTAAAGCTTCAATTTCCGAGCGGCCTCTCGCCTAAAGACGTGCTATCTAAGGCCAATAACTTTACTAATGACGACCAACTTTCAAATTTAAACAGCGAAGACATTGGCATTGCGCATTCCCTTTTTCCGATCGATGCAACGGCATTAGCAACAAGAGCTGCGACTTATAACCGCGCCGATCATGAACGCGATGCGCGCAACTTCCTACGAGGATCGCCACCGAACTGGGTAATAGCAGCTTCAGACATTCCTGTTTGGCTTAAGCCGACAGACGAACTCTTTGCCGCTTTAAGCGGTGCTGTAGAACAGCGAGCACGTCTTTTCGTAGCAATCGGCCAGTCCGGGAGTGGCAAAACCACAAGCCTTCTCCAAGCGCTGCTACGCTATGGCCGGGAAAACCCGCAAGTTCCAATTTACGAACTTAGAGGTAGCGTACGATCTGTTAAAGCTGTTCTATCGTTGCTTAAGCGGCTTCATGACCGGCAAGTAGTCCTATATGTTGGCGATCTTTTTATTTACGGTGACTCATTTTCAGAAGACCTTTCCTCGATTGAGGCTGGGCGTGTGACAGTTGTGTCAACGGCACGAACCGGAGAATGGCGTGATCGACTTTCAAGAAGAGTCGGCACGATATCTTCGACCCACGACTTCTCCCGATTCACAAATGATGACTACGCGCCGCTTGTGGATAGACTACTTAAGTATGTACCTGCCCCCGCGTTTGCGAAGCTTCCAAGGAAAGAGCAATTACATAAACTAAAAAAGTCCAAAGAGCAGCTACTAATTGCCCTCCGTGAAGCAACATCCTCAGAAAGCTTTAATGAAACTATTAAGAACGAGTTTTCAAAGCTGCCAGATCGCGACACCAAACTGTTCGTCGTCGTTTGCGCAATCGCAACTCTTGCACGCGTCGGTTTGCCCGTTGGTACTTCCAAGGAGGTGTTCCAAAAAATCAGTGAGGTCAGATCCTATGGCGAGGCGGAAGACGCTGCTTCAGGCATTGTCTCTCGGCTTCCCGACGGAAGGCTCCATGCGCGACACGAACTATATGTCAGACATATCATCGACAATGTCGTGAGCATAGACGACATTGTTGATTGCCAAATAGCCCTCCTTGAAAGTTTCACTAAGTTCGCAGTCCCGGTAGTCAAATCACTGAATCGCCTTGACGCTGCGCTGTTTAGATTTTGTCTAAACAACGATTTTGTGTTTCAGCAGTGTATTAAACGCGGGAATAAGTTCGCTGGCCGCAGATTATACTCCCACTTCGAAATACAGTTCCAGCTTGATGGACACTTTTGGTTGCAATTTGGCCTCTATTTGAGATCGTGCGGAGAATACACCGAGGCTTTGGATAAACTCACAAAATCTATTCAAGCCTACCCGGAGAATCCGTTCGCTGTTCATGCGTTGGCGGAGCTAAAGTTGCAGGTCGCTTACAAGCGGCCCGTTTTTGATGAGGTCGCAGCCGAGCTGACTAGCTCAGCAGTTCAAAGTTTGCTTGAGCTTGACGCTTCCAGCGGTATCGAAAACGACCAGTATCCAATGGTCACGCTCCTAAATCTGCATATCGGTCTGCTAATAAAGCATAAAATGAATTCCGATGCAAGAACTCATGCCAAGACCTACTACGATCGCCTAAGAATACTGGAAAGGCAGGGTGCTGGCGGTTTTGTCTCCGCGGCGAAGGAGAAAGCTTTTAGATTTGCGACAACGGGCGAATGGGAAGAGAATGGGCGCAATGACCGGCAACGCGGGCAACAGTCTCGACGTCGATTACGCAGGTAGCAGAGACACTTCTGAAAAGGTTGGAGAAGGATAACCTAGCAACCCAGTTCACAACCGCATGGTTACGACACTGCTTGCAGATTGGGCATTCTTCCGCCCTATCGATGGCAGGCGCCCTTGTCGGCAGTGACGCTTGGGGAAGGAGACCACCCACTTGGATGACGGAGATGGGATGGCGTTGCCAAAGGTCTGAGTTCATCAGGTTAATTGTCAGCTTTTTTAGGTCCGGACATGAGATAGTCGCCTGAGAGCGAGGATTTATTCGCGTGGCCACCGCCCTAGCGCCCTTATGCACTAGCTCACCCCTCCCTCACCCCCGTCACATTGTCCGACAGCACCTCCCACCCCAGCGTGGCGTAGAGCGCGCGGCCGGCGTCGGTTGCGACCAGCAGTTCCACGGCGGCGGGATCGCGGCGGGTGGTGTGGAGGGTCTGCATCAGCACCTGGCCGAGGCCCTTGCGGCGATGCGCGGGGTCGGTGGCGATCCGGTCGTAGACGAACGCGCCGCCCATCTCCGCGGCATGACCGCTCGCGGCGACATCGCCTGCGGCGGTCATGATCCGCGCGTGGCTCACCGTGCCGCCTGCGCGCTCCGCCGTCGCGATCGTCACGCGGTAGCCCTCGGGCACGGGCCGGACCGGCGACGCTCCGGTGGCGCGCATGACATGGGCGGTGGGCGGCATGGTCCAGCCCTCGGGCAGCGCCGCGCGCAAACGCTCGGGCGGGGCACAGACCTTCACGAAGCGGCGCGGCGCGCGGATCATCTCGACGAGCACCGCGACTTCGGGCCCCATGCGGGGAAAGACCCAGCGCACCGCCTCGGCTTCGCTCGCCGTATCGACCCGCCAGCCGCCCCGGTCCCCCACCGGCGCGGGCAGCCCGCGCGCCAGCGAACGCGCGGCAAGCCAGCCGTGCAGCCACTCCGGATCGACGCCCTCGCCCGCCATGCCGCCTCCCGTCAAAGCCCGGTCCCTGCGCCCCAAGAATTTCTGACGAATGCGTCAGTTATAATCTTGCATATGCAACGAATCCCTCGCGCTGTCCTACAGGCCGCCACCCTGCTATCATCCCGCTCGCTTCGCTCTTTGACCTGTTGAAAACGCGCGGGAATCCGGTCTGGTCCGGCCGCCGCCGAAGGGTTCTTCCGATCGTGCGCAAGGGGCCGCAGTTTCGACTCCAGGACAGTGTAAACCCCGTAAACCCCCTCCCCCGGTCGAGGCCTTCAATTCAAACCGTTGCGCGGGGCTTTCCACCTCCCGCGAGGGGTACCCACCGCCGCCGCCCCCCGCTAGGCTTGCCCGATGGCCGGATCGATCGCACCCACCACCGCGCTCTCGGACGCGCTCGTCATCCTCGGCGCGGCGGGGATCGTCATTCCCGCCTTCGCCAGGCTGCGGATCACGCCGATCATCGGCTTCATCCTCGTCGGGCTCGCGGTCGGCCCCTACGGCCTCGGCGCGCTCGTCCCGCGCCATCCCTGGCTCTACCACGTCACCATTTCCGATCCGCACGCGATCGAACCCTTCGCCGAGTTCGGCATCGTGCTCCTCCTGTTCGAGATCGGGCTCGAACTGTCGTTCAACCGCCTGTGGGCGATGCGCCGGCTGGTCTTCGGGCTCGGCGCGATCGAGCTGCTGGTCGCCGCCCTCCTGCTCGGCCTCGCCCTGCGGCTGACCGGCGAGACCACCGCCGCCGCGCTCGGGCTCGGCCTCGCGCTCGCGCTATCCTCGACCGCGCTGGTGCTGCCGATCTCGGGAACGCAAGGTCCCGTCGGGCGCGCCGCGCTGTCGATGCTGCTGTTCGAGGACATCGCGCTCGTCCCCATCATCTTCCTCCTCGGCGCGATCGGGCCGATGGCGGCGGCGGGCGGGGCCCCGAGCCTCGTCGACACGCTGTGGAAGGGCGGGCTCGTCGTCCTCGTCCTGCTCGTCGCGGGCAAGCTGCTGCTGCCGCGCCTGTTCGCGCAGGCCGCCAAGACCAAGAGCCCCGAGCTGTTCCTTGCCGCGAGCCTGCTCGTCGTGATCGTCGCCGCGCTCGCCACCGGCGCGGTCGGCCTTTCGCCGATCATGGGCGCGCTGCTCGCCGGGCTGCTGATCGCCGAGACCGAATACCACGGCGAGGTCGAGGCGATCACCAAGCCGTTCAAGGGCCTCGCCCTCGGCGTGTTCCTCATCACCATCGGCATGGGCATCGACCTCGCCGTGGTCTGGCGCCAGTTCTGGCCGCTGCTCGCGGGCGTCGCCGGGGTGGTGCTGGTCAAGGCGCTGGTCACCACGCTCGCGCTGCGGTTCATGGGCACGCAGCGCGCGACCGCGCTCCACACCGGCATCCTGATGGCGAGCCCGAGCGAGACCACGCTGATCGTGCTCGGCACTGCCGCCCAGGCCGCGCTGATCGATGCCGAGACGGCGCAATACTGGCAAATCGTCACCGCCATCGGCCTCACCATCACCCCGCTGCTTGCGAGGCTCGGCGAGATCACCGGCGCCCGGGTCGCGCGCGCCGAGGGCCGCGCCGCCGACGTCGAGGTGGAGGAACCGGTGGGCGACCGTGCGGTGATCATCGGCTTCGGCCGCGTCGGCCGCCTGATCGGCGAGATGCTCAAGGCACACGACACGCCCTACGTCGGCATCGACAGCGATCCCGCGATGGTGCGCGAGGCGCGCGCGGCCGGAATGCCGGTGTTGTTCGGCAATATCGAGGCGGCGACGGTCGTCGACCGATTAGACCTCGACCATGCGCGCGCGCTGATCCTGACGATGGACGAACCGGTGCTGGTCTCGCGCATCGTGCGCAAGCTGCGCGCCCGCCGGCCGGACGTGCCGATCATCGTGCGCGCCCGCGACGCCGCGCACGCCGCCGAACTCTACCGCGCCGGGGCGAGCCACGCGGTGCCCGAAACGCTCGAAAGCTCGCTGCAGCTGTCGGAAGCCGTGCTCGTCGACCTCGGCGTGCCGATGGGCCCGGTGATCGCCTCGATCCACGAAAAGCGCGACGAACTGCGCCGCCAGATCATGGAAGACGGCGACCTCGACGCGCTCCCCCGGCTCAAGTCGTCGCGCCTGCGCGAACGGCAGGGCTGATCGCCCGGCACCACCCCGCCCTGCGCCCGTTATCCCTTCAAAGGAGAACGGCGATGACCCAGCCCGAAGGCAACCAGCCCAACCTCAACCCCGCCACCCAGGGCGACCAGCCCGACAAGGGCGCGATCAAGCGCCCGCAACAGACCGACCGCACGATGCGCGAAAAGGACCTGCCGCGCGGCAGCGAACCCGAAACGCGCGGCACGAGCGGCCGCCGGCAGTAGCGCCCTAGCCCGCCAGCACGCCCTTGGCCGCCGCGATCGCTTCGGCCGCCTTGCTGCCGTCGGGGCCGCCACCCTGCGCCATGTCGGGACGGCCGCCGCCGCCCTTGCCGCCCAGCGCTTCGACGCCGGCGCGGACGAGGTCGACCGCGCTCACCTTGCCGGCAAGGTCTTCGGTCACGGCGGCGGCGATGCTCGCCTTGCCGTCGTTGACCGCCACGATCACCGCCACGCCCGAGCCCATGCGCTGCTTGGCCTGGTCAAGCAGGCCGCGCAGTTCCTTGGGGTCCAGCCCTTCGAGCACTTGCCCCGAAAACTTCACGCCGCCCACGTCCTCGTCAGCAGCCGCAGCCGCCGAACCGCCGCCGCCCAGCGCCAGCGCCTTCTTCGCTTCGGCGAGCTCGCGCTCGAGCTTGCGGCGTTCGTCGAGCAGCGCGGCGACGCGCGCCTCCACCTCGTCGGGCGTGGTGCGCAGCAGGCTGGCGGTGCCCTTCAGCTTGTCCTCGCGATCGACCAGCCAGAGGCGCGCGCCTTCACCGGTCAGCGCCTCGATCCGGCGCACGCCCGAGGAGACGGCGCTTTCGCTCACGATCCGGAACACGCCGATGTCGCCCAGCGCGCTGACGTGGGTGCCGCCGCACAGTTCGACCGAGTAATGCCTGTCGGTCTGGCGGCCCATGCTGAGCACGCGGACTTCGTCGCCGTACTTTTCCCCGAACAGCGCCATCGCGCCCGCCTCGATCGCCTCGTCCGGGCTCATCAGGCGGGTGGTGACCGCCTCGTTCGCGCGGATTTCCGCGTTCACTTCGGCTTCGATCGCGGCGATGTCCTCCGCCGTCAGCGCGGTCGGCTGCGAGAAGTCGAAGCGCAGGCGATCGGCCGAAACCATCGAGCCCTTCTGCGTGACGTGGTGGCCCAGGCGATGGCGCAGCGCCGCGTGCAGCAGGTGCGTGGCCGAATGGTTGGCGCGCGTGGCATCGCGCCGTTCGACATCGACCGCCAGCAGCACAGCATCGCCGACCTTGACGGTGCCCGCTTCCACCTTGCCCTGGTGCGCGTGAAGGCGGCCCAGCGGCTTGGACGTATCGCCGATGACGATCTTCAGCCCTTCGTTGGTGGAGACCGTGCCGGTGTCGCCCATCTGGCCGCCGCTCTCGCCATAGAACGGGGTCTGGTTGGTGAGGATGATGACCTCTTCGCCAACGCCCGCCTCGGCCACTTCCTTGCCGTCCTTGACCAGCGCCACGACGACGCCTTCGCCGGTGGTGGCGGTGTAGCCGGTGAATTCGGTCGCACCGTGGCGTTCGGCAATGTCGAACCAGACTTCGCTGTCTGCCGCCTGCCCGCTGCCCTTCCACGCCGCGCGCGCCGCCGCCTTCTGCTGCGCCATCGCGGCGTCGAAGCCATCGCGATCGACTGAGATTCCTTCGGAACGCAAAGCGTCCTCGGTCAGGTCGTAGGGAAAACCATACGTGTCGTAGAGCTTGAATGCAATTTCGCCGGGCAACTCAAGCTTTCCCGCGTACGGTAGGTTGCTTGGATCTAACTCCATCAAAGGCACATCTACAGATGAGGTGCCCACGGAGAATTTTGCCCGAATCTTCGCGATCTCATGGGTTAGCAGAGACAAGCCGTTCGACAGCGTGCGGCGGAACTGCACTTCCTCGCGCAGCAGCGTTTCCTCGATCAGCGGCTGCGCGCGGCCCAGCTCGGGATAGGCCTGGCCCATTTCGGTGACCAGCGCGCCGACGAGGCGGTGCATCAGCGGGTCTTTCGCGCCCAGCAGGTGCGCGTGGCGCATGGCGCGGCGCATGATGCGGCGCAGGACATAGCCGCGGCCTTCGTTGCTCGGCAGCACGCCGTCAGCCAGCAGGAAGCTGGTGGAACGCAGATGGTCGGCGATCACGCGGTGGCTGGCGGTCTGCTCGCCTTCGGCCTTCACGCCGGTCAGGCTCTCGCTCGCGGCGATCAGCGCGCGGAACGTGTCGATGTCGTAATTGTCGTGTTCGCCCTGCATCACCGCGGCGATGCGCTCCAGGCCCATGCCGGTGTCGATGCTGGGCTTGGGCAGGTTGCCGACGATTTCGCCCGCCGCCTGCTCGAACTGCATGAACACCAGGTTCCAGATCTCGATGAAGCGGTCGCCGTCCTCGTCCGCAGATCCCGGAGGGCCGCCCCAGATGTGATCGCCGTGGTCGTAGAAGATTTCCGAGCACGGTCCGCACGGGCCTTCATCGCCCATCGCCCAGAAGTTGTCCTTGGTGGGGATGCGGATGATGCGGTCTTCGGAAAGCCCGGCGATCTTCTGCCACAGGCCGAAGGCTTCGTCGTCGGTGTGGTAGACGGTGACGAGCAGCTTGTCCTTGGGCAAGCCCCATTCGCGCGTCAGCAAGGTCCAGGCGTGGGTGATCGCCTGTTCCTTGAAATAATCGCCGAAGCTGAAATTGCCCAGCATCTCGAAGAAGGTGTGGTGGCGCGCGGTGTAGCCCACGTTGTCGAGATCGTTGTGCTTGCCGCCGGCGCGGACGCACTTCTGCGACGAGGTGGCGCGCGAGGTGGCGCGCGTTTCCAGCCCAGTGAACACGTTCTTGAACGGCACCATTCCGGCGTTGACGAACATCAGCGTGGGATCGTTGTAGGGGACCAGCGGCGCGGATTGCACGACCTCGTGCCCGGCCGAGCCGAAGTATTCGAGGAAGGAGCGGCGGATTTCGTTCGTCGATGTCATGGCACGCGAATTAGGCGAGCACTTGGCGCGGAACAAGCACGATTCATCGTCAAGTGTGATCGGCCGTGGCGGTCACCAGCCATGCGGCGGCGGGAAAGATCACCTGGCCTGCGGCGAGCCGCGAGCGGACGAGCGCGTCAAGCCGCGCTTCGAACGAGGCGCGGGCGGTGCGCGGCAGGTTGCGGATGGCGGCCGCCGCCGGCCCGATTCGCCGGAAGAAGGCCAGCGCATCCTCGACCGGCGCCTCGCCCGCGCCGGCGACATAGCTGAAATCGACCGGGGTTAGCGTGACCTCGCGCCAGTCGGCGAGCACGCGGCGGACGTGGTCGGGATCGGCGAAGGCGAAAGGCCCCGGAGGAACGCGGGGCGCCTGCTCCGTTTCGGAAGGTGGCGGAAAAGAGGACGGGGGCGGGGGCGGGGGCGGGGGCGGGGGCGGCGGGGGCAGCAGGCGCGCGATCTCGGCCGCCCAGGCGTTTTCGGCGGCCTTGCGGAAGCAGGTGAAGACGAGGCGCGCGCCCGGCGCGGCGATGGCGGCGAGATGGGCGAAGGCGGCGGCGGGATCGTCGAAGAACATCACCCCGTGGCGCGAGACGAGCAGGTCGGGCCGCCCGCCCCCGTCAATGCCATCATCGTCGCGCCCGCCCTCGTCGCGCCCACCCCCGTCGCGCCCCCCCTCGTCGCGCCAACACGCGGCGTCGCCTTCCTCGAACCGGAGATTGGCAAGGCCCTGCCCGCGTTCGCGCGCAACGGCGAGCAGCGGGGCGGACAGGTCGAGCCCGACGACGGTGGCATCGGGCCGCGCCCGCGCGAGCGACAGTGCGATCTCGCCCGCGCCGCAGCCGATATCGAGCACGCGGCGCGCCGGCACATCGGCGACCGCAGCGAGCAAGCGCGGGGTCAGCGCGGCGAACGAGCGGTCGGTGCGCCGCCATTCGGCGGCCCAGTTGGTTCCGACATTGCCCTGCCAATCGCCGGCGCTGGTCATGGTCGCGAATCTAGGCCTCCCGGCCGAGCGCGGCAAGCGCGGTTGTTTCCGCATCGGGCCGAGCGCAAGTCCCGGCGCAAGGCGCGGCAGGGAGCGGATGGGGCAAGGCCGATAGCAGCCCGCCTGCAGGCTGAGGGCAGGCGGACGTGCCGGTCTCAACGAACGCGCGCCACTCCGTTTCTCCTGAGCTTGTCGAAGGACTGCCCTTGCTCTTCGGGCCGTGCGCTCCGTCGCAAGGCCAAGGGCAGCCCTTCGAAAGGCTCAGGGCATGCGGGACGTGCCGGATCCAACGAACGCGCACCACTCCGTTTGTCCTGAGCCTGTCGAAGGACTGTCCTCGTTCTGCGGGCCATGCGCTGCATTGCAAGGCGGAGGGGCAGCCCTCCGGCAGGCTCAGGGCAAGCGGGGTTGTACGGGAGGGCGCGGAAAATTGTCCGTCGCGCCTTTTCGAACCTGGCGAGGCGGCCGCATTCTGCGCGGAAAATGCCCCGGAACGGCCGAAGGCGGCGCGTTCCGCCCGGGGAACGCGCCGCCCTTTGGTTCGGCAGTGGGCGGCGCTGCTGCGCGCGCCCTGCCCTGAAGATCAGATGTCGTCGTCCGCGTCCGGACCCGCCATCAGACCTTCGGAGACCTGCTCGGTGCGGCTGCGGATCGCAGCTTCGAGCCGGTCGCAAACGTCCTTGTTCTCGCGCAGGTAGTTCTTCGCGTTCTCGCGGCCCTGCCCGATACGGATGCTGTCGTAGCTGAACCAGGATCCCGACTTCTCGACGAGCCCGGCCTTGACCCCGAGGTCAAGGATCTCGCCGATCTTCGAGATGCCCTCGCCGTACATGATGTCGAACTCGACCTGGCGGAACGGCGGCGCGACCTTGTTCTTGACCACCTTGACGCGCGTGGCGTTGCCGGTGATCTCGTCACGATCCTTGATCTGTCCGGTGCGGCGGATGTCGAGGCGGACCGAGGCGTAGAACTTGAGCGCGTTGCCGCCGGTGGTCGTCTCGGGGTTGCCGTACATCACGCCGATCTTCATGCGCAGCTGGTTGATGAAGATGACCATGCAGCGCGAGCGGCTGATCGAGCCGGTCAGCTTGCGCAACGACTGCGACATCAGCCGGGCCTGGAGGCCGACGTGGCTGTCGCCCATCTCGCCCTCGATCTCGGCGCGCGGCACGAGCGCGGCGACCGAATCGACCACCAGCACGTCGATCGCGTTCGAGCGCACCAGCGTGTCGGTGATCTCGAGCGCCTGTTCGCCGGTGTCGGGCTGCGACACGATCAGGTTGTCGATGTCGACGCCCAGTTTCTTGGCGTAGACCGGATCGAGCGCGTGCTCGGCATCGACGAAGGCCGCGGTGCCGCCGTTCTTCTGCGCCTCGGCGATCACGTGCAGCGCGAGCGTGGTTTTCCCTGAGCTTTCCGGCCCGTAGACTTCGATCACGCGGCCGCGCGGCAGCCCGCCGACGCCCAGCGCGATGTCGAGACCCAGCGATCCGGTCGAGATCGCCTCGATCTGCATCGTCTCCTTCTGGCCGAGCCGCATGGCCGAGCCCTTGCCGAATGCCCGGTCGATCTGGGCCAGGGCCGCATCGAGCGCCTTCTGACGGTCCATGTCCTTGTCTTTGCCTTCCTGAATGAGCTTGAGCTGCGCCGCCATGGCTTTGCTTCCCCTTGCCTAAAGATGGCTCCCACGAACCGTCAACACTGGCTTTGTATGCATTTTGTTCTCATGGAACAAGAGGGGAACGAAAATTTCTCGCCATTTTCGCGCAGTTTCGCCGCAAGCCTCGGTCGCGGCGCGATTTTCGCGGGCGTTGCAGTTGCCGGGCGCGATGGAAAGCGGCGCGGCTTTTCCACCGTTTCGTTCCATCTTGGCAGCATTCCTCAGGCAAACGCGGTGTCGAGCACCAGCATCAGCACGAGCCCTGCGAAGAACGCGGCAAGGCCGTGCCCGCGCCGGCCTTCGCCCGCCACTTGCGGAAGGATGTGGTCGGCCACGATCAGCAGCATCGCGCCCGCCGCCGCGCCGAGGCCCCAGGGCAGCACCGCCGCGACCTGCGTGACCAGCAACGCCGCGCCCAGGCCCGCAACCGGCTCGACCAGGCCCGAGGCGGCGCCGCCGGCAAAGGCGCGCATCCGCCCCTGCCCGGCCGCGAGCAGCGCGCACGACACCGCAAGGCCCTCGGGCAGGTTCTGCGTGCCGATGCCGATGGCGGTTGCAAGGCCCGCCTCGGTGCCGTCGGCAAAGCTCATGCCCACCGCGGCGCCTTCGGGAATGTTGTGGAGCGTGATCGCCAGAACCAGCAGCCGCACCGGTGGCGGCAGGCTGTTGCGCCCCCCGGCGGGCGTGCAGTCGCCGGGCGCCGATACGTGCTCGGGCGCGGGCAGATGCCGGCCGAGCAGCGCGAGCAGGCCCGCGCCTGCGGCCACCGCGCCCGCCACCGCCAGCGCGGCTCCCACCTGCCCGTAGCTCTGCGTCCGCGCCAGCGCGATGCCCGGCGCGATCAGCGAGAAGAACGCTGCGGCGATCATCACTCCGCCGGCAAAGCCCAGCAGCATTTCCTGCCGCCGGACGTGGGGCCGCGCCATGCCGAGCACGGGCGCCGCGCCGAACCCGGTCGCGACGCCCGTGGCAAGGCTCGCCAGCGCGCCGGCGAGAAGCGGCGTCACTGCTCCTGGGCAGGCGGGGTCATCGCGGCGGCCATCTGCCGCGCCTGCGCGATATCGCTGGCGCCGCCGAGGTCGCGGTCCTGCACCCGCCCGGCTCCCGGCCCCGCGCCCAGTTCGACCCCGGTCACCGGGTCCTGCGCAAGGTTCGAGCCGAGCCGCGCCTTCATCGCTTCGCCGGTTTCGGCCTCGGCCGCATCGAGGCCCACGCTCGCCTGCCCGTCGCCGCCGTCGACCGGCAGGTTGCCCGCGATGTCGTCGAGCTTCTGCCACTGCGCGCCGCTGTTCCACGGCCCCGTCGCATCGCCCTCGCCCTGCGAGGTGTTGACGTAGAGGTTGGCATAGGCCTCGACCCCCGGCAGCTTGCCCGGCGGGAAGTTGTCGGCGATCGAGTAAAGCGCCTTCTCGAAGCTCTTCTGGTGCGCCACCTCGCGCGTCATCAGGAAGCCGAGCGCATCCTTGATCCCGGGATCGTCGGTGATGTTGATCAGCCGCTCGTAGATGATCTTGGCGCGGCTTTCGGCGGCGATGTTCGAACGCAGGTCGCAGGTCGGATCGCCGCGGCTGTCGATATAGGCCGCGGTCCACGGCACGCCCGAGCTGTTGGTCAGCGACGGACCGCCGCCATAGAGCAGCGACTGGGTGTGGCTGTCGCCGCCGGCGTTGATCGCCATGTAGAGGTCGGCTTCCTCCATCGCGGCTTCCGACAGCGCGCCCTTCACGCCCTTGTTGAGCATCGCCACGATCGAGCCGATCACCTCGAGGTGGCTCAGTTCCTCGGTGGCGATGTCGAGCAGCATGTCCTTGCGGCCCGGGTCGTCCTCGGCGAGCCCTTGCGTGAAGTAGCGCATCGCCGCGGCAAGCTCGCCGTCGGGGCCGCCGAACTGTTCGAGCAGGAGCGAGGCGAGCGCCGGGTTGGGCTCGGCGACGCGCACGGTGTATTGCAGGCGCTTGTTGTGCATGAACATGGGTCGTGGCTCCCTGGCCGGAAGGACGCCCGGGGCGGCAGGCGATGCCGTCCGGGCCCATGCCAAGGTAAAGGGCCGGTCGCCCGCCCGTTCCGCTCTTTCATAACGAAATCATGCACTTGCCCCCACCACGCCCCGGGCGCGGGACGAGGCGAGTGGGTTCAATCGCCGCGAAGCACGTCCTCCACCGCCGCGACGATCTGCGCGACGCTGAAGGGCTTGGCGAGGAAGTGCATGTTGGGGATGTCGATCTCGCGGCGCAGCTGTTCCTCGGCATAGCCCGACATGAACAGGATCGGCATGTCGGCGCGGATGCGGCGGATCTCGCGCGCCATGGTCGGGCCGTCCATGCTCGGCATGACCACGTCGGAGAGCACCATGTCGACATCGCCGCCGCCGGCGATGATCCGGCCCAAGGCCTCGAGGCCTTCCTCGCCGTCGGCGGCGGTGGTCACCTCGTAGCCCTGGCGCACCAGCGCGCGCTCGGCGACGGCGCGGACGGTGTCCTCGTCCTCGACCAGCAGAACGCGCCCGCCGCCGCTCCATTCGCTGCGCCGCCCTTCGATCCGCGGCCGCGCTTCCTCGGCCTCCTCGGCGGGGTCGGGCACGTGGACCGGCAGGTAGATGGTGAAGCGCGTGCCCTTGCCCACCTCGCTCGTGGCGAAGATGAAGCCGCCCGACTGCTTGACGATGCCGTAGACGGTCGACAGGCCGAGCCCGGTGCCCTTGCCCTTTTCCTTGGTGGTGAAGAACGGCTCGAAGATCTTGCCGATCACCGCCGGCTTGATGCCGTGGCCGGTATCCTCGACCACCAATGCGGTATAGTCGCCGATCGGCAGGATCTCGCTCTTCATCGCGCGCACGTCGGCCGCGGTGACGCGCCGGGTCATCAGCCGCAGCGTGCCCCCGCCCTTGACGTCGGCCATGGCGTCGCGCGCGTTCACCGCCAGGTTGAGCAGGACCTGCTCGAGCTGCACCGGGTCGGCGCGGACGAAGCCGAGATCGCGGTCGTGGCTGACCTCGAGGCTGATCTTCTCGCCGAGCAGGCGCTTGAGCAGGGTCGAGACTTCGGCGACGACGTCGGGCAGCTGCAGCACTTCGGGGCGCAGCGTCTGCTGGCGCGAGAAGGCGAGCAGCTGGCGGGTCAGCGAGGCCGCGCGGTTCGAATTGGCCTTGATCTGCTGGATGTCGTCGTAATCGCTGTCGCCCGGGGTGTGGCGCATCAGCATGAGGTCGCAATAGCCGATGATCGCGGTCAGCACGTTGTTGAAATCGTGCGCCACGCCGCCGGCGAGCTGGCCCACCGCCTGCATCTTGGTCGCCTGCGCGATCTCGCGCTTGAGCCGGGTTTCCTCGGTCGAGTCCTTGAGGCTGAGCAGCACCGCGCCTTCGCCCAGGCCCCGCACCGCCGCCATGTTGAGCGAGACCGGCTCGTCGGGCGCGGCGCGCAGCCGCACCGCGACGTCGCCCGAGGTCGGCGCCCCTTGCGCATAGCGGCGCACCGCGTCGGCAAGCGCGC
Source organism: Novosphingobium huizhouense (assembly GCF_020179475.1). Taxonomy (GTDB): domain Bacteria; phylum Pseudomonadota; class Alphaproteobacteria; order Sphingomonadales; family Sphingomonadaceae; genus Novosphingobium; species Novosphingobium huizhouense. Next base: position 782,338 of record NZ_JAILXZ010000002.1, read on the forward strand.
CCTTGTCCTCGCGGATCACAAGGTCCGAAGGATAGGGCGGCGGCTGGACCGGATCGTCGTGGCCGGCCGCGCGCAGGAAGGCGCGGTTGGCGAACAGGAAGCGCCCGTCGCGGTCGGTCATGGCAAGGCCCAGCGGCAGCCGCGCGAGCAGCGCCTCGACCTGCGGCAGGCCCGCGCGCGGGTCACCGATCCCGCCCTGGTCGTCGAGCAGCAGGAACAGCGACGGCACCGTCGCCGGATCGACCGCGCCCGCGCCGTCGGGATCGGTCACCGGCAGGTGGACGAAGCGCACCACCGCGCCCTTGGCGCCTTCGCTGGCGTAGAAGATGCGCTCGTGCTCGTCCGAACAGAACCACGAGACGAAATCGGTGCCAACGAGGTCGGCGGTCTCGCGCCCCGAGGCGCGCGCGCAGAACGCGGCGTTGGCGGCGAGCACCTGCCCGTCGGGCGCGACCAGCGCGAGCGGCAGCCCTTCGCGCGCGGCGATCCGGCCCGGCTTGCCCGCGACCTGGCCGGCGACCAGCGCCACCAGGTCCTCGCGCAGCGCGGGCACGAAGCGCCAGACAAGGTGGTTCTCGCCCCGCCCGGCGCGGCGCACGTCGAGCGCGAGCGGCCCCGGCAGCGCGGCGATCGCGTCGATCCGCGCGGCGCCGTCGCGCCAGGCGGCGCGGGCCGCGTTCTCGATCGCGGCCTGGGTCGCGGGGTCGAGCGGCAGGCTGGGCGGTGCGACGTGGGCGTCGAACCATTCGGAATAGCGCGTGCCGGCGCAGACCAGCCGCCCGGCGCGGTCGGTGATGGCGATCGCCTCGTCCGGCCGGTCGATCGCGGCGAAGGTCACCGACCAGTCGGGCGCGGCGAGTTCGACCGCTTCGGGTTCGGGGCGCAGCCGCAGCACGGTGAAGACCAGACCGCCGATCAGCAGGAAGCCGAGCAGGAAGGCGATGGCGACGACGATATCGCGCGTCGCCCAGCCGAGCAGGCCCGCGCTGAGCGCGACGCCGAGGCCGAGCGCGATCGCCTCGCGCCAGGGAAACGCGCGCGCCGCCGCCGAGCCGGCGGGCGAGGCCGCGCCGGCATCGCCGGGGATCAGCCGGTCCTCGCCGCCGCTCACGCGCGGGTCCGCCGGGTGCGAGCAGACCTGCCGCGCGTCATTCGGGAAAGTCCCGCGCCTGCGCGCGCAGCAGCCGCGAACGGCGCTTGTGCGCGGTCCACCAGCGCCAGCCGATCGCGGTGACGACATAGCCGACCGCGGCGCTGGCGAGCGCGATCACGCCCAGCCCGACGACCAGCGAGGGCGCGGCGTCGGTGCCGAACCAGGCGAGCCATTCGCCCGGCCCCGCCCCCTTCGAGACGAGCGCGGTCACGGTCGAGAGGTCGGCGTGGAAGCCGAACTTGTTGCCCACCCAGATCGCGCCGGGAAGGAACACGAACAGCGTCGTCGGCGGGATCGAGATGAAGGTCATCAGCGCCGCGATCGGGATGTTACCGCGAAACGGCAGGCACATCAGCGCCGCGCCGATGATCTGGACGCCGGGGATCATCGCGAAGATGCCGATGAACAGCCCCACCGCCACGCCGCGCGGCACCGAACGCCGGGTGAAGCGCCACAGTTCGTGCCGCGCGGCGAGCGGGCGTGCGAGCGGCATGCGCTCCATCTGTTCGCGGGTGGGCATGTTGGCCCGGGCCCAATTGGCGATTCTCGTCTGCATCTCGTATCCGCAAGGCTTAGCGGCCCGCCATCGTCCCGTCACGGAACGATTGCGCCGCCATCGACCCGCCATGGCTAACCGCGCAAGGCTTTCCTCGCGGTGAAGCGCCGCAGGGCCATCGCCCGTAAGCGGCTCGCGAGGCCGAAGCGGCTCCGCAAGTGCCCCGGGAGCAGGTCCGCAGCAGATCCGCGGCAGGCCCGCCGCGGCTTATTCCTTGCCGTGCTCGCGCATGATCCGCGCCTTGTCGCGCTTCCAGTCGCGGTCCTTGATCGTGGCGCGCTTGTCGGCGGCGTTCTTGCCCTTGGCGAGCGCGAGTTCGACCTTGGCGCGGCCGCGCCCGTTGAAGTAGATCGACAGCGGCACCAGGGTCATGCCCTTGCGTTCGACCGCGCCGTGGAACTTGGCGATCTCGCGCTCCTTGAGCAGCAGCTTGCGCGGCCGGCGCGGCACGTGGTTGAAGCGGTTGCCGTGGCTGAATTCGGGCACGTTCGAATTGACCAGCCAGACTTCGCCGCCCTTCACTTCGGCATAGGATTCGGCGATCGAGCCTTCGCCGAAGCGCAAGCTCTTCACCTCGGTGCCGGTCAGCGCGATGCCCGCCTCGTAGACGTCCTCGATGTAGTACTCGAACCGCGCGCGGCGGTTTTCGGCGACGATCTTCTTCTTGTCGAAGGCAGCGGGAACGGGACGGGCCATGGTCGAGGCCATGTAGGGTGCGGATGGGCAAAAGGAAAGGCGCAGCCTGTCGTCGGCCGTCATGGCGCAAGTTTCATGAAACCCGTCTTGCGCTTTTCACGTTGCAGTGCACAAAACAGCCGCGCCGCGTCCCCTCATGCGCCGGAGAATCTCGTGACCGACGGACCCGATGGCGAAACCTGCGTCCTCGTGCTGCAGGGCGGCGGCGCGCTCGGCGCCTACCAGGCCGGGGTGTTCGAGGCGCTCGCGGCCGGCGGCCACATGCCGGCCTGGGTTGCAGGGATTTCGATCGGCGCGGTCAATGCAGCGCTCATCGCCGGCAATCCGCCCGAGCGGCGCGTGGGCGCGCTGCGCGCGTTCTGGCAGCGCGTCTCGAGCCGGGTGCCCTTCCCCTCGCCGGTCGCCGACGGCTGGGGGCGGCGGCTGTTCAACGAAGCGGCGGCGGCCACCGTCGCGCTCAGCGGCATCCCCGGCTTCTTCACCCCGCGCGTGGTCCCGCCGTGGCTCGAACTGCCCGGCTCGCCCGGCGCGATCAGCCTCTACGACACCGATCCCTTGCGCGGGACGCTCGAGGAACTGGTCGATTTCGACCTGCTCAACGACGGACCGGTGCGTTTCAGCGTGGGCGCGGTCAACGTCCTGACCGGCAACTTCGTCTATTTCGACAACCGCGAGCGCCGCATCGGACCCGAGCACGTGATGGCGAGCGGCGCGCTGCCGCCCGGCTTTCCGCCGGTCATGATCGACGGCGAGCCCTACTGGGACGGCGGCATCGTCTCCAACACCCCGCTGCAGCAGGTGCTCGACCAGCGCGGGAGCGAGCCCATGCTGGTGTTCCAGGTCGACCTGTTCAGCGCGCGCGGCATGATGCCGCGCGGGCTGGCCGAAGCCGCGCAGCGCGAAAAGGACATCCGCTTTTCCAGCCGGACGCGGATGAACACCGATCTCAGCAAGCGGATCGAGGCCCTCGAAGCCGCCGCCGCGCGCCTTGCCGCCCGCCTGCCCGACAGCTTCGCCGACGACCCCGACCTTGCCATGCTGACCGCCCGCGCCTGCGATGGCCCGGTCACGATCCTCCACCTGATCAATCGCGCGGAGGACTATGAAAGCCAGGGCAAGGACTACGAATTCTCGCGCATGACGGTCGAAGGCCACTGGCAGTCGGGCAAGGCCGACGTCGAGCGCTCGTTCGCCAGCCAGCGCTGGAAGCACCGCGTGCGCCCCTCGCGCGGGATCGTCACGCTCGATCTCGCCTAACCATTTTCCCCCGGGAATTTCCCTCAAGAACCGGAGCCAACCCCATGAACCTCGAAGGCAAAGTCTCGATCGTCACCGGCGCCGCCAGCGGCATCGGCCTCGCCATCGCGCACCGCTATGCCGACGCCGGCGGCAAGGTCGCGATCGCTGACCTCAAGCTCGATGCGGCGCAGGCCGCGGCCGAGGCGATCAACGCGCGCCACCCCGGCGCTGCGCTCGCCGTGGCGATGGACGTGACCAGCGAGGAGCAGGTCGATGCCGGCGTCGCGCAGGTCGTGGCGCAATGGGGGACGGTCGACGTGCTCGTCTCGAACGCCGGCATCCAGATCGTGAACCCGGTCGAAGCCTTCGCCTATGCCGACTGGAAGAAGATGCTGGCGATCCACCTCGACGGCGCCTTCCTCACCAGCAAGGCGGTGCTGCCGCACATGTACCGCCAGGGGTCGGGCTCGGTGATCTTCATGGGCTCGGTCCATTCGAAGGAAGCGAGCCCGCTCAAGAGCGCCTATGTCACCGCCAAGCACGGACTGCTCGGCCTGTCGCGGGTGATCGCCAAGGAGGGCGGCGCCAGGGGCGTGCGCTCGAACGTGATCTGCCCGGGCTTCGTGCGCACCCCGCTGGTCGACAAGCAGATTCCCGAACAGGCGAAAGAGCTGGGCATCAGCGAGGAGGAGGTCGTGAAGAAGGTCATGCTCGGCCAGACCGTCGATGGCGAATTCACCACCGTCGAGGACATCGCCGAACTGGCCCTGTTCTTCGCCGCCTTCCCGTCGAACGCGCTGACCGGCCAGTCGCTAACCGCCAGCCACGGCTGGTCGATGACCTGAACCGCGCCTGAGGCGGGTGCGTCAGTCGGCGAACCCGCCGTTGGCCCAGTCGAGCTGGGTCAGCTCGAGCGGCGGCGGGCGGTCGACGGTCAGCTGGAAGCGCCGCTCGCCGCTGCCCAGCCGCGAGACCGCGTGGCAGAAGGCGGTCTGGCGCACGCTGCGGTCCTGGATAAGCTGGTAGGTGGCGACGCCGACCACCGCCGGGCGCCAGCGCGGATGGCGCGGCGCGGCGGCGATCTCCTCGGCCGAGACCCGCACCTCGACCACGCGCTCGTGGCTGTCCTGCGGCAGCAGCATGCGCCCTCGCAGCTCGTTGGGGCGGCGATGGCGCGCGGCGAAATCGCGCAGCGCGACCGGCGCCTGCGCCGCATCGACCACCAGCGCGGCGCTGGCATGGACCGCGATCGCCGGCGAGGAGCCGATGTTGCGCATGCGGATCGCCACCCGCACCGTCGCGCCGCCGTCCTCGAGATGGACCACCGGCCCCGCCAGCTGCACGTCGACGTGGAGCCAGGCGCGCTCGCTCGAGATCATCGCCTCGCGCGCGAGGTCGGCGCTGCGCCGCGACTGGCGCGCCGCCTCGGCGGCGAAGCGCGCCGCCGCCACCGCGGTCACCAGCGTGCCGAGGCCCGTCACCCCCGACAGCGCGAAGGCATAAGTCTGCAGGCGCATCATCGCGAGTTCGGCGGCGTTGAATTCGGCCGGGATCGCCGCGCCCAGCGGCGACATCCAGATGAACACGCCGAACATCAGCGCAAGCACGGCAAGACAGGCCAGCCATATCGGTCTTTGCCGGACGATCCGCATGGTTTGCCCCCCTTGCCCCGTCTCGTGTCGCGTGGGTTCGGCTCAGACCAGCCCGGCGTGCTCCAGCGCCGCGTCGACCGCCCTGCGCGCCGCCTCGCTGCAGGGCACGAGCGGCAGGCGCAAGTCCTCGGTCAGCCAGTCGTGGACGCGGGTCAGCGCGTATTTGAGCGGGCCGGGCGAGGCATCCTCGAACATCGCGTAGTGCAGCGGGTAGAGCTTGTCGTTGAGCTCGCGCGCGCGGACGAGATCGTTGTCGGCGCAGGCCTGCTGGAAGTCGGCGCAGAGCCTGGGCGCCACGTTCGCGGTCACCGAGATGCAGCCGACCGCGCCCGCGGCGTTGGCGGGCAGCGCCAGCTCGTCGTCGCCCGAAAGCTGGCAGAAATGCTTGCCGATGCCCATGCGGTGATCGGTCACGCGCGACAGGTCGCCGCTCGCGTCCTTGATCCCGACGATCCGCTCGGGGAAGCGCTTGGCGAGTTCGCACACCGTCTCGGGCAGGATGTCGGTCACCGTGCGGCCGGGCACGTTGTAGAGCACGATCGGCAGGTCGATGTGCTCGGCAAGGTAGCTGAAGTGGGCGATGATCCCCGCCTGGCTCGGCCGGTTGTAGTAGGGCGCGACGCAGAGCGCGGCCTGCGCGCCGCACTTCTTGGAAAAGGTCATGTGCAGCAGCGCGTTCATCGTGTCGTTGCTGCCGCATCCGGCGATCACCGGCACCCGGCCCGCCGCCTGCTCGACGCAGACCTCGATCACGCGGTGGTGCTCGGCGTTCGACAGGGTCGAGGCCTCGCCGGTCGTGCCGCACGGGACCAGCGCCGCCGAACCGTTCTCGATCTGCCAGTCGACCAGCCGGCGGAACGCCTTCTCGTCGAACGCTCCGTCGCGAAAAGGAGTCACCAGAGCCGGAATTGAGCCGGAAAACATGGACTTTCACCTTCAAAGTGCCGCATGATCGGTCCACGGCACTGTTCAGTGCCGGATCGGCGACGGGGCCTCATCATCATTCAGCGCCTGATAAGGACGCGTGGCATAGGATGTCCAGCGTGGACGTGAAAGCTGTCATTCGCAAGTTGCTGCTCGGCGCCGCGATGCTGCCGGGGCTCGCCGCCTCGGTCGCCTGCCACGCGAGCGAGGGGAGCACCAGCGATGTCGACGCCAGCGCCTGGGACCGCGCCCGCGCCCAGCTCGTCGCGCAGGCGCAAGGGCCGATGGCGCAGGCGATCGACCGCTGGAAGCTGCTGACCAGTTCGAACCGCTTTTCTTTCAACGACTATGCCGGCTTCGTGCTGTCCTACCCGCGCTTCCCCGAAGAGGAGCGCCTGCGCCGCTATGCCGAAGCCGCGCTCGAGCGCGAGTTCGCCGACCCCTCCACGCTGGTCGCCTTCTTCGACCGCCAGCCGCCGCTGACCAACCCCGGCCGCGCGCAATACGCCCTCGCGCTCAAGGCGCTCGGCCGGCCCGACGCGGCGCAGGTCGCGCGCGCCGCCTGGCGCGGCGGGGCGATGAGCGACATGGCCGAGGCGACGATCCTTGCCGCCTATGGCACGCAGTTCTCCCAGGCCGACCACGACGCGCGGATGGACGCGCTGCTCTGGGCCGGCGCCACCGCGCAGGCGCAGCGCGAGCTGGCGTGGATCTCGCCCGCGCGCAAGGCGATCGACGGCGCGCGCCTCGCCGCGCTGCAGGGGCTCGATCCCTATGGCGTGGCCGCCGGGGTCCAGCCGCAGGCGCTCAATTCGGACCCCGGCTTCCTGTTCGCGGTAGCCCGCCAGCTGCGCAAGTCGGGCCAGGGCGCGGCGGCGCAGTCGCTGCTGGCGAACCGCCTGCCGCTCAGCCGCAAGCCGCTCGACCGCGAGAAGTGGGTCGAGGAGCTGCTGATGAACGCGCGCGGCGCCGCCACCTCGGGCGATCCGCGCGCGGCGGTGCGCATCGCCTCGGCCATCGACGATGCGTTCGATCCGGGCGAGGACGTCAGCCAGACCGCCTATGGACTGCGCGACGACTACACCTCGCTGATGTGGCTCGGCGCGACGCAGGCGCTGTGGAGCATGGGCGACGGCAACCAGGCCGCGCCGCTGTTCTACCGCTACGGCGCCGCCGCGCGCACGCCCGGCACCCGCTCGAAGGGCTTCTACTGGGCCGGCCGCGCGCTGGCGCAGGCGGGGCGCGCCAGCGACGCCAACAGGTATTTCGAACTGGCCGCCCAGTATTCCGACCAGTTCTACGGCCTGCTCGCGCTCGAACGGCTCGGCCGCCCGGTGCCGCGCTTCGCCCGCGATTCCGACGCCCAGGCGACCCCGGCCGAGCGCGCCGCCTTCGCCGCCGCGCCGCTGACGCAGGCGGTGCGCGAAGTCGCGCGCGAGGCCGACTGGCGCACCAGCGTGCGCTTCTTCAAGGAGATCGCCGAGCAACAGCAGAGCGAGGGCCAGCACATGCTCGTCGCCGAACTCGCGCGCAGCCTCGGCCGGCGCGATCTCGGCGTCATCGTGGGCCAGGCCGCAGGGGCGCGCGGCTACCTCGATTTCCAGCACATCGCCTTCCCGCTGGTGACCGTGCCGCCGGGCAGCGAGAGCGGCTGGACCGGGATCCACGCGATCGCCCGGCAGGAAAGCCAGTTCGCGCAGAACGCGCTGAGCCATGCCGGCGCACGCGGCCTGATGCAGCTGATGCCCGGCACCGCCAACGAACAGGCGGGCAAGCTCGGCCTTGCCTACGACACCAGCCTGCTGACGCAGGACGCCGGCTACAACATCCAGCTCGGCAATGCCTATTTCCAGCGCATGCTCGCTTACTTCGGCGGCTCCTGGCCGCTCGCCGTCGCCGCCTACAACGCGGGCGCGGGCAACGTGAACAAGTGGCTGCGCGCCAACGGCGACCCGCGCACCGGCGGCGTGGCCTGGGTCGACTGGATCGAGCGCATTCCGCTGTCGGAAACCCGCAACTACGTCCAGCGCGTGCTCGAGAACGCGGTGGTCTACGAAGCGATGAACCCCGACAAGGCAAGCTACCGCGGCCCCAACCCGCTGAGCCACTTCCTCGGCAAGACCCAGCCCGGCTGAAGCCGCGCGCGGGATTCCCAGAAAAGCGCAGAGTTCACGCAGAGAGAGGCCTGCCGCCCCATCCTCCCCTGCAAGGGGAGGGGGACCACCCGCAGGGTGGTGGAGGGGGTATCGGCCCCGCGCCAGCCCTAGAAGAACAAGGACGATCCTTCGACAAGCTCAGGATGGGCGGAGTTGGCAGGCCAGCCCGTGCCCCGAGCCCCCCGGATGGACGGGCCAGGAGACCAACGCCAGCCCCAAACCCGCCCGCCCTGAGCCTGTCGAAGGGCCGCCCTTCCTTCAGCACAACCCCCGAAGCCCCCCGCACCCCGCGCCGCATCCGCAAGGCCAAAGCCGGAAGACGTCCCGGGAGCGCGAGGGGCCCTGCC
>NZ_JAILXZ010000030.1 GCF_020179475.1 Novosphingobium huizhouense
CTGGCCAATTCGAAAGCCGCTTTCGGGATGATCCCGAACCTGCATGGCATCATGGCGGAATCGCCCCAGATGCTGGAAGGCTATCAGCGGGTACATGAGCTGTTTCAGAAATCCAGCTTCGACAAGGACGAACTGACCGTCGTATGGCAGGCGATCAATGTCGAAAACGCCTGCCATTACTGCGTCCCGGCCCATACGGCGATCGCTCATAGCATGAAGGTCGATCCTGCCATCACCGAGGCATTGCGCAACAACACCCCTCTGCCCAATGCGCGGCTCGAAGCATTGC
>NZ_JAILXZ010000031.1 GCF_020179475.1 Novosphingobium huizhouense
CGAGGCCCATGGCTTCAATGCAGCTGCGAACCATTCCGACCTGACGCGTTCCACAGGTGATGCTAGCCCTGAGCGGAGCAGGCGTCGCTGCGAGGCGTTCCAGTTCCAGTTGCAGCGCTTCTTCCAGCCGGCGCGATTGCGCGGCCGGCGACAGCCCGTCCAGCAAAGCCTCGAGGACAGGGGCAAGCGCGCTCACGGCCTGTCGGCGGATCGCGATCATGCGGTCATTGTCGGCTCTCAGCGCCTCGGTCAGCCGTGACAAGCCGGCCTCCAGATGGCGCAATTGCT
>NZ_JAILXZ010000032.1 GCF_020179475.1 Novosphingobium huizhouense
TGTCACCCTCGGTGGTCAGCCAGGCTGTCACCGCACTGGAAGCGCAGCTTGGAGCACAACTTCTGTATCGCTCGACCCGCAAGCTGACGCTAACCCATCTTGGCGAGACCTATTTTCAGGAACTGGCTGCCGCGCTCGAACGGATCGGGGTCGCGACCCAAGAGGTTCAGGGCAATCGCACCAATCCCGCAGGACGCCTGAGAATTTCCGCGCCCACGGTAATCGCATCTTCGAAATTCGCCGGCTATCTGGGCCTGTATCGAGAGCGCGCGCCCGATGTCGAGATC
>NZ_JAILXZ010000033.1 GCF_020179475.1 Novosphingobium huizhouense
TCCGGGCGGCCCCTGGCATTCTCACTGGGTGTCGATGATGCGCTGCACCAGTTCGGGTCCGAACTGATCCGCGTATTTCTGAACGACCGGCTGCACGGCCTCGATGAATTCGGCGCGTTCCGGCTCGATCACGGTCGTGCCGTTCTCTTTCAGCCAGGCGATGTCGCTGTCGAAATTCGAAGCGAACAGTTCGCGCTGCATCTGCGTGACCTTCTCGAAGGCCGCGTCGAACTCGGTACGTTGCTCGGCTGTCAGTGAGGCCATCGCATCCTTGTTCGCGACCACCG
>NZ_JAILXZ010000034.1 GCF_020179475.1 Novosphingobium huizhouense
CGACCGACCCGAGGACCCCGCAGCCTGTCTGGCCTTTGATACCGGTCCCGCCAATGCGCCGATCAACGATCTGATGCGCGCCCGCCTGCGTCAAAGCCATGATCGCGACGGCGCCCTGGCGGCGGCGGGACAGGTTCACGAAGAGGTTCTGCGAGACTTCCTGACCCATCCCTATTTCGATCGCCCGCCACCAAAGTCACTGGACCGGGATCAGTTTGCGGGACTTTCCTCGGCTGTCGAATCGCTTGGCGATGCCGATGCGGCGGCGACGCTTGTCGCGGCGCTG
>NZ_JAILXZ010000035.1 GCF_020179475.1 Novosphingobium huizhouense
GAGCGCAGCGAAGTCTGACACCCGACACCCCCGAAGTGGAGTGCAGACCTGCGTAGCTGTGCTGAACGAACGGCAGCGCTCCCGACCGAGCTGAGAGCAAGCGGCGTTAGCCGTCTGCGTAACCATTCAGTTAGCTGGCACCAAAGCGGACGGCGCAGCCGACACCGCACTAAAACGCCTAGGCTCTGCGCAGCAGTGCCTAGATACCGCTTTTTCGAGCGACCGAGGGGGCGCAGAGAGAGTGAAGCACAGCGGAGGAGGGCTGCAGCGGAACGCAGGGGGTGTC
>NZ_JAILXZ010000036.1 GCF_020179475.1 Novosphingobium huizhouense
GGCACAAACCCGCCACCAACAGCGATTTGCCGACATTAGAGCCGGTGCCCTGAATCATTAATGCCGGCATCGGGACACTCTGCTTGCCTTCACCCTGATCGATGACTAGATAGGCGCGTCCGCAAATGAAAGGCCGAATTCCGTGGAAAACGTCGTGCTGACCATACATCTGATCCTGGCGGTGCTGTTGACCGGGGTCGTTTTGTTGCAACGCTCGGAAGGCGGTGGCCTTGGCGTGGGTGGCGGCAGCGGCGGTGGCGTCATGTCCGGTCGTCAGGCCGCGAAC
>NZ_JAILXZ010000037.1 GCF_020179475.1 Novosphingobium huizhouense
AGGTGCCCAAGGCACGCCGCAAGGGCAACGGCCTCAAACTGACCGTCGAAGGCGCACGCGCCAACAACCTCAAGGACGTCACCGCGTCGATTCCGCTCGGCACCTTCACCTGCGTCACCGGCGTCTCGGGCTCGGGCAAGTCCTCGTTCACGATCGACACGCTCCACGCCGGCGCCGCCCGCGCCTTGGACGGCGCGCGCGTCATCGCCGGCCCGCACGACCGCATCACCGGCCTCGAACACTGCGACAAGGTGATCGAGATCGACCAGTCCCCCATCGGCCGCAC
>NZ_JAILXZ010000038.1 GCF_020179475.1 Novosphingobium huizhouense
CAAGGGCTTTTACGACGAAGAGGATCTGAACGTCACCATCAAGGCCGGTGGGCCGGATATCGCGCCGACGCAGGTTCTGGCCGGGGGAGGTGCCGATGTGGTCGTCGAATGGATGCCTGCCGCGCTGGCGGCGCGTGAAAAAGGGTTGCCGCTGGTCAATATCGCCCAGCCGTTCAAATCCTCGGGGATGATGCTGACCTGCCTGAAGGAAAGCGGCATCAGCGACCCGACCACCGATTTCGCGGGCAAGACATTGGGCGTCTGGTTCGCGGGGAACGAATATCC
>NZ_JAILXZ010000039.1 GCF_020179475.1 Novosphingobium huizhouense
TGTGCCGCAGCCGCGACGCGAACCGCAATCCCTGGGTATCGACGACGCGGTGCTGCAACAGGCGCGGGCCGGGATGGATGCCGTGATGAACAGCGCGCGCGGGACCGCCAGACGCGCCAGGATTCTGCCCGAAGAATGGCGGATGGCTGGAAAGACCGGCACAAGCCAGGTGCGCAACATCACGGCTGCCGAGCGTGCGCGAGGCGTGATCTCGAACGATCAATTGCCGTGGAACCGGCGCGATCACGGTCTGTTCGTCTGCTATGCGCCCTATCAGGCACCGC
>NZ_JAILXZ010000003.1 GCF_020179475.1 Novosphingobium huizhouense
GGCAGGGCCCCTCGCGCTCCCGGGACGTCTTCCGGCTTTGGCCTTGCGGATGCGGCGCGGGGTGCGGGGGGCTTCGGGGGTTGTGCTGAAGGAAGGGCGGCCCTTCGACAGGCTCAGGGCGGGCGGGGGTAGGGCAGACCTTGGTGTGCCAATCCCGTCCATCCTGAGCTTGTCGAAGGATCGTCCTTCTTCCTCGGGGGCTGGCGCGGGGCCGATACCCCTCCACCACCCTGCGGGTGGTCCCCCTCCCCTTGCAGGGGAGGATGCGAGGGGAGCGCGCCCGTGGCGGTTCAGATCTTGAGCGAGACGGTCAACCGGACGTCGCGGCCGGCGATGGGCACGAAGTCGCGGGTCTCCGACGTGGCGAGGCGCCCCGAGACGTTAAGCAGGTTGTCGCCCGAAAGGATCAGCGAGAGCGGGCCGTCCTTGCCCTGCGGCCGGAAGGTCAGGCTCGCGTTGACGAGGGTGAAGCCGCCGGTCGGGTTCTCGTTGGCCGCGACGCGGGTCTGCCGGGCGTTGTGCACCGCCTCGGCGCGCGCGTCGAAGCGGTCGGAATCGAACTCGATCCCGCCGCGCACGCGCAACGGGGGAATGCGCGGCGCGGCGCCAAGGCCGGTCAGGCTGGCGTGGACATAATCGACGCTGCCGTCGATCCCCAGCGTGCTGCCGTTGTCCCAGCGCAGCGCCTTGACCGAGGCTTCGGCCTCGAGCCCGCGGAACTTCGCGGGAACCTGCGTGAACTGGTAGACCGGATAGCCTTCGACCAGCGCGCCGGTCGGCAGCGGCGCGATGTAGTCCTTGAAATCGGTGGCATAGGCGGTGACGGCCGCGGCGAAGCGGTCGTCGTGATAGCGCGCGCCCGCCTCGATCGTGTTCGAGCGCTCCTTGCGGAAAGCCGGGTTGCCGCGTTCGTAGGACTGCGTCGCATCGTGGATGCCGTCGATGTAGAGCTCCTCGGACGAGGGCGCGCGCTCGCCGTGGGTGGCGGCAAGGCTCAGCGTCAGGCTCTCGACCGGGCGCCAGGCCAGCCCGAGCCCGCCCGAAAACTGGTCGAACCGGCTGGACTGCGTGCTGTCGATCGTCGCGACCGAGGTATGCTCGTAGCGGCCCGAGGCTTCGAGATCGACCGTGCCGAGCGTCAGCTGCTGGCGGGTGAACACGGCGAAGCGGTCGGTCTGCGTATCGGGGATCAGGCGCTCGTCGCCGACCACCGAGAGGCGCCGGGTCGAGACCTGGACCCCGCTCTGGCCGCGCCAGTCGCCGTGCTTTGCCTGGATGAGGTCGAGCCGGCTCTCGATCGCCTTGTTGAAGAAGCGCGTTGCCGGAACGCCTGCGTCGAGCTCGGCATGGGTGTAGTCGCCATAGGCCGCGCGCAGGTCGACGCGATCGAGGAAGCCGCCGGCGTCGAGGCTGGCGCGCAGGTCGTAGCGGGTCTGCCGCAGCGACAGCGAGACCGGGTCGGAATTGCCGACTTCGGGGCGCGGCGGGATGCCGTAGTCGCTGGCGAGGCGCTGCACCGACAGGCCGATGCTGCCGCCCGCATCGATGAAGGCGAGGCCGCCGCCGAAGGTATAGCCCTTGGCCCAGGAATTGCGCAGCCGCCCGGTCTGATCGGCCTGCGCGGCAAGGTCGTCGGCGCCCGCCTGGTCGCCGGCGGCGGCAAGGTCGGCGGCCGAGGCGAGCGTCTGCGCGCGCAGCTGCGGCGACAGCGCATAGCCGCCGATGCGGACGTCGCCGGCGTGGTTGTAGCTGCCGTCGACATGCGCGACGAGGCGCGGGGCGATGACGATATCGGCGGCGGCGCCCAGGTTCACCGCATCGGCGGCGGTGTCGTAGGAGCCGAGCGCGGTGAGCGAGACGGGCTTGTCGGGCACGCTGCGCGGAATGCGCTTGTCGATCGCGTTGACCGCGCCGCCCGCCGGATCGCTGGCATAGAGCAGCACCGCAGGGCCGTGGAGCACGTCGATGTGGTCGACGTTGAGCGTATCGAGCGCGACGCCGTGGTCGGCCGAGACCGAGGCCGCATCGAGCGAGCCGATGCCGTCGGTCAGCACCTGCACGCGCGGGCCGTCGAAGCCGCGCAGCACCGGGCGGCTGGCGCCGGGGGCGAAGCCGCTGGTCGAGACGCCGGGCAGCTTGGCCAGCATCGTGCCGATCTGCGGCGCGACGTTGCGGGCGAGCGCATCGCCGGACAGCACCACCGGCGCCGAGATCGCATCGCGATCGCCGCTGATCAGCCGGCCCGACACGATGATCTGGGGGTGGCCGGCATCGTCGGGCTGCGCGGGATCGGCGTGCGCGGGGGTTTCACCGGCGACCGGCGCGCTGTCGTCGGTGGCGGCGCGCGCGGCCGGCGCGAGCAGCGTGCCGCCGAACGCCAGCCCGGCGAGCAGCGCGGCGCGAAGGGGAAGGGCGCGCGCAGCGCCGGCGGGACGGAACAGGGAAGAGGAGGAGATCAAGGCTGCACCCGCGGTTGTTGTTCTGCGCGGCTGTCTAGCGCTATGATACAATATATCAATACCTGATCGACGAGACGCGCAACAAGGGCGCGGGATCGGTGGCCGGGCGGTGACGGGACCGCGGCGCGGCAGTGCGGCGGTGGGGCGGGTCGGCGGGGCGGCGCTACAGGTCGGGGAGGGGGGCGGTCGCTGGGTGAGTAGGGCGCGCCGCCCGCTGGCTCAGCGGCTCTGGCGCAGCCGCGGGTTGGGCTGGAGGGCCTTGATCAGCTTGAGGAAATCGTCCTGGCGCACGATCCGTTCGAACTGCCATCCGGCACGCTCGCCATCGTTCCAGACGAGGAACGCCTCGATCCGGCCGATCACCTGCAGGCGGATGGTGACGCGTTCGCCGCGGCCGAGCGCGAGCGCCCCGCCGGTCATGAAGCCGGTCGCCGAGATATTGATGATCTGCAGCATCACGTCGCCGAGCTGGCGATGTTCGCCGATCACCGGCATGTTCACCGGATGTCGCGTGGCGCGACGTTGGTCGGTGACCGAAAGCTGAGCTCCCCCGGACACGCGTTCCTCCTTACCAGAGCCGTTCGATGCCCAAGCTTTTGGTCCATATTGGCTTATATTTCGTAAAGGCGACGGCATGTTTAAGCCGGGCCGTTGCCGGAAGGCGGCAGGATCCTTCCGTTAACGAGGTCGTAGCACGCCGTGCTTCTTCTTGCCCGACGACACGCGAATCTCGTTGTCGGTCAACACGATGCGGTGCGATTCGTCGGTTACCGACGCGCCATCGACGCGCGCCCCGCCGCCGGCCACGAGCCGCTTTGCCTCGCCCCGGCTGGCGGCGAAACCCAGCCCGACAAGCGCATCGACGATCGAGATGTCTCCGCCCTCGACGACGAGACTCGGCAGGTCCTCGCCCAAGCCTCCGCCGGCGAAGGTCGCCGCAGCGGTCGATTCGGCGGCGCGCGCCGCCTCTTCCCCGCGCACCAGCCGCGTCACTTCGTTGGCGAGCACGACCTTGGCGGCGTTGATCTCGCTGCCCTGCAAGGCTTCGAGCCGCGCGATCTCGTCGAGCGGCAGGTCGGTGAACAGGCGCAGGAACTTGCCCACGTCGCGGTCGTCGGCGTTGCGCCAGTACTGCCAGAAGTCCCAGGCCGGCAGCGCGTCCTCGTTGAGCCAGACCGCGCCAGCGGCGGTCTTGCCCATCTTCTTGCCGTCGGCGGTGGTCAGCAGCGGGGTGGTGAGGCCGAACACTTCCTTGCCGTCCTTGCGGCGGGTCAGCTCGATGCCGTTGACGATGTTGCCCCACTGGTCCGAGCCGCCCATCTGCAACCGCACGCCCATCGCCTTGTTCAGGTGGCGGAAGTCGTAGCCCTGGAGGATCATGTAGTTGAATTCGAGGAAGGTCATCGGCTGTTCGCGGTCGAGCCGCAGCTTGACCGAATCGAACGTCAGCATCCGGTTGACGGTGAAGTGCGTGCCGACTTCCTGGAGCAGCTCGATGTAGCCGAGCTTGCCCAGCCAGTCGTGGTTGTTGACCATGACCGCGTCGGTAGGGCCGTCGCCAAAGGTCAGCAGCTTGTCGAACACGCGGCGGATCGAGGCGATGTTGTCCTCGATCGTCTGGTCCGACAGCATCTTGCGGCTTTCGTCGCGCCCGGTCGGATCGCCGATCCGCGTGGTGCCGCCACCCATCAGCACCACCGGCTTGTGCCCGGCCTGCTGCAGGCGGCGCAGCATCATGATCTGCACGAGCGAGCCCACGTGCAGCGATGGCGCGGTGGCGTCGAAGCCGATATAGCCCGGCACCACGTCCGCGCTCGCCAGCTTATCGAGCCCTTCGGCATCGGTCAGCTGGTGGATGTAGCCACGCTCTTCGAGCAGGCGGAGCAGGGTCGACTGGTATTGGGTCATCGCGGCCTTCTTTCTGGTGGCGGCGCGCCTAGCATGGAGATCCGCGCTTGGAAACGTTCGAGCTCTTACCGCACCCGGCACGCCCGCCGTTTCATGTCGCGGCGGTTTCGGCGCGGATCATCGGGTTCGATGCAAACTGGCTCTCCGTCCGCTGGCGGGTCGAAGGCGCCGCCGCGCTGGTGGTGCCGCCGTTTGCGGGCAAGCGCCGCGCCGACGGGTTGTGGCGGGCGACCTGCTTCGAGCTGTTCGTGCAAGGGGCGGACGCGCCGGCCTATGCCGAGTTCAACTTCAGCCCGTCCGAGCGCTGGGCGGCCTATTCCTTTGCCGACGTGCGCGCCGGCATGGCCGAGCGGGCGGTCGCGCCGCAGCCCGTCTGCACCCCGCGGCGCGGGCAGAACGTGCTGATCTGCGATGCCGTGCTGCCGGCAAGCGCGCTGCCGCCGCTGCCGGCGCGCTATGGCCTGACCGCGGTGATCGAGGAGGAGGGCGGGCACATGTCCTACTGGGCGATGGCGCACGGGGGCGAGGCGCCCGACTTCCACGACCCGGCTTGCTTCCACGGCCACCTTGCGGCACCCGGGCACCCATGAAGTTCGGCATCGACCGCCTGCTGGCGGACCCCACCTTGCGCGCGCCGCTCGCCGGCCGCCGCGTCGCGCTTGTCGCGCATCCCGCTTCGGTTACCGAAGGCCTGGTCCACTCGCTCGATGCGCTGGCCGGCCTGGCGGACGTGAACCTGACCGCCGCCTTCGGCCCGCAGCACGGGCTGAAGGGGGACAAGCAGGACAACATGGTCGAAACCGCCGACGAGCTCGATCCGGTCTACGGCATCCCGGTGTTCAGCCTTTATGGCGAAGTCCGCCGCCCCACCGCGCGGATGATGGACAGCGCCGACGTGTTCCTGTTCGATCTGCAGGACCTCGGCTGCCGCATCTACACGTTCGTCACCACGCTGCTCTACCTGCTCGAAGCCGCATCAGGCACGGGCAAGGCGGTGTGGGTGCTCGATCGGCCCAATCCCGCCGGCCGCCCGATCGAGGGCACCACGCTGCGGCCCGGCTGGGAAAGCTTCGTGGGCGCCGGGCCGATGCCGATGCGCCATGGCCTTACCTTGGGCGAGATGGGCCACTGGTTCGTCGATCACTTCAAGCTCGATGTCGATTACCGCGTTGTCGAGATGGAGGGCTGGCAGCCCGAAAGCGGCCCCGGATTCGGCTGGCCCGAGAGCCGCATCTGGGTCAATCCGTCGCCCAACGCGGCAAGCCTCAACATGGCGCGCGCCTATGCCGGCACGGTGATGATCGAAGGCGCGACGGTTTCGGAAGGGCGCGGCACCACCCGCCCGCTCGAAGTGCTGTTCGGCGCGCCCGACATCGACGCCAAGGCCGTGCTGGCCGAGATGCGCACGTTCGCCCCGCAGTGGATGGACGGCGCCGCGATCCGCGAATGCTGGTTCGAACCGACCTTCCACAAGCACGCCAAGACGCTGTGCAGCGCGCTGATGGTCCATGCCGAGGGCCGCTTCTACGATCACCACGCATTCCGCCCGTGGCGGTTGCAGGCGCTGGCGTTCAAGGCGATCCGCCGGCTTTACCCGGATTATCCGCTGTGGCGCGATTTCGCTTACGAGTACGTGTTCGACAAGCTCGCCATCGACGTGATCAACGGCGGCCCGGCGTTGCGCGAGTGGGTCGACGATGCGGCGAGCACGCCGGCCGACCTCGACGGCGTCGCCGGGCCCGACGAGCAGGCCTGGATCGAGACGCGCGCGCCGTACCTGCTCTATTGAGACCGCCCGGCGCGGGCGCGGGGCGAGCGCAGCGCGATGCCCCTTCGCCCGACTGGCTGCGCGACGTGGATTGGGGCAGGTTCGCAAGCAGCGATGCAAGCGAAAAGGTCCGGACGATGGTCGAGGCACGGTGGAACGGCGCGGTGATCGCGCGCAGCGACGATACGGTGGTGGTGGAGGGCAACCACTACTTTCCGCTGGAATCGGTCGATCCGGGGGTGCTGAAGCCGAGCGCGACGACCAGCGTCTGCCCCTGGAAGGGGACCGCGCAATACTACTCGCTGGTCGTGAACGGCGCGGAAAACCGGGACGCGGCGTGGTACTATGCCGAGCCGAAGGAGGCCGCGCGCGCGATCAGGGGGCGCGTGGCGTTCTGGAAGGGCGTGACGGTCGGGTAAGCGGTTGCCCCTGCGTCATTCGCTTCGCGACGGCGATGCTCGATCCTCCCCGTTTTTGCGCAGCACAAACGGGAGGCGTCAGCCGCCGCAGGCGGCTGACGGAGGGGCTCAATGCTTCTTGCGCGTCAGTTCGCGCATCGCGCCGTCGAGCCCGTCGAGGGTCAGCGGGAACATCGATCCGTTGAGGATGTCCTTGATCATCTTGGTCGACTGCGAATAGGTCCACTGCTTTTCGGGCACAGGGTTGAGCCAGACCGTCGCGGGGTAGGTCTGGGCGATGCGGTGCAGCCAGACCGCGCCCGCTTCCTCGTTGAAGTGCTCGACGCTGCCGCCCGGGTGGCTGATCTCGTAGGGGCTCATCGCCGCGTCGCCGACGAACACGATCTTGTAGTCGTGGCCGTACTTGTGGAGGATGTCCCAGGTCTTGGTCCGCTCAGACCAGCGCCGCTTGTTGTCCTTCCACACGCCTTCGTAGAGGCAGTTGTGGAAGTAGAAGAACTCCATGTTCTTGAACTCGGCCGTGGCCGCGCTGAACAGTTCCTCGACCATGCGGATGAACGGGTCCATCGACCCGCCGACGTCGAGGAACAGCAGCAGCTTGACCGCATTGCGCCGCTCGGCGCGCATGCGGATGTCGAGCCAGCCCTGCTTGGCGGTGCCTTCGATCGTGCCTTCGAGGTCCAGCTCGTCCGGGTTGCCTTCGCGGGCGAAGCGGCGCAGCCGGCGCAGCGCGACCTTGATGTTGCGGGTGCCCAGTTCCTTGGTGTTGTCGAGGTTCTGGAACTCGCGCTTTTCCCAGACCTTGATCGCGCGGCCGTGCTTGCTTTCGCCGCCGATGCGCACGCCTTCGGGGTTGTAGCCCGAATTGCCGAACGGCGACGTGCCGCCGGTGCCGATCCACTTGTTGCCGCCCTGGTGGCGCTTTTCCTGCTCCTCCAGCCGCTTCTTCAAGGTGTCCATGATCTCCTCCCAGGAGCCCATGGCCTTGATCTTCTCCATTTCCTCTTCGGTGAGGAACTTCTCGGCAACCGCCTTGAGCCAGTCCTCGGGAATGTCGACCGGGCGCTGGCCGTAGTCGGTGAGGATGCCCTTGAACACCTTGTTGAAGACCTGGTCGAAGCGGTCGAGCAGGCCTTCGTCCTTCACGAAGGTGGCGCGGCTGAGGTAATAGAACGCCTCGGGCGTCTGCTCGATCACGTCCTTGTCGAGCGCTTCGAGGAGCACGAGGTGCTCCTTGAAGCTGGCGGGAATGCCCGCCGCGCGCAGTTCGTCGACGAAGTTGAAGAACATCGGTTCAGGTCCCTGAAGGGGGAAGGGGAGGCGTGGTCGGCGATGGGGCGGGCGGCTGTTGGGGCCAGCTTTCGCGGGCCGGATCGATCTGCGCCCAGGCGGGGGCATCGTCGGTCCAGATCACGACTTCGGGTTCCAGCCCGTGGCCTGCGTCGAGCGCGCCGAAGCGCACGGTCTTGAGATGCGGGCGCGCCGAGCTCTGGCCGTAGACCTGCGTGCCGCACGAGGGGCAGAAGTGGAAGGTGAGCGTGTTGCCGCTCGCCGCCCGCCAGGTGTTGCTGGCGAGCACGCCGTGGATCGTCACCGCTTCGGCCGGGAAGATCGCGTTGTGGGTCGGCCCGCCGGCGGCGATCTGCTGGCACTGGCGGCACCAGCACTGGCGCGTCGCGGCAGGCTCGGCCGCAATCGCCAGCGTGACCGCGCCGCAGGCGCAGCGCCCGGAATAGGGTGCGGTCATCGTCTGGCGGCTCCTCGTCCTTCGTCAGCTCGGGCGGCGGGCCATAAAGGCGAGCCGTTCGAACAGCATGATGTCCTGCTCGTTCTTGAGCAAGGCCCCATGCAGCGGCGGGATCGCCTTGGTGGGGTCGCGGTTCTGCAGCACGTCCAAGGGCATGTCCTCGTTGAGCAGCAGCTTGAGCCAGTCGAGCAGTTCGCTGGTCGAAGGCTTCTTCTTGAGGCCGGGCACGTCGCGCACTTCGTAGAACACTTCCATCGCCTTGGTGACGAGCGTCTTCTGGATGCCGGGGAAGTGGACGTCGATGATCGCCTGCATCGTGTCGCGGTCGGGGAACTTGATGTAGTGGAAGAAGCAGCGGCGCAGGAAGGCGTCGGGCAGTTCCTTCTCGTTGTTCGAGGTGATGACGACGATCGGGCGTTCCCGGGCGGTGATCCGCTCCTGCGTTTCGTAGACGTCGAAGCTCATGCGGTCGAGCTCCTGCAGCAGGTCGTTCGGGAACTCGATGTCCGCCTTGTCGATCTCGTCGATCAGCAGCACGGGCAACTGCGGCGCGGTGAACGCCTCCCACAGCTTGCCCTTCTTGATATAGTTGCGGATGTCGTGGACGCGCTCGTCGCCCAGCTGGCCATCGCGCAGGCGGGCGACCGCGTCGTATTCGTACAGGCCCTGCTGCGCCTTGGTCGTGGACTTGATGTTCCATTCGATCAGCGGCGCGCCCACCGCCTTGGCGATTTCGTGCGCCAGCACGGTCTTGCCGGTGCCGGGCTCGCCCTTGACGAGCAGGGGGCGGCGCAGCAGCACCGCGGCGTTGACCGCCACCTTGAGATCGTCGGTGGCGACATAGTTCTGGGTACCTTCGAAGCGCATCGGCTGTCCCTTGCTCTGTTCTGGTCGTAGCGGCGGCGGTCGTCCGCGCCGGTGGTCGGGTGAGTTAATCGGTTGGTTAAACGATAGCAGGCCGATGGCGGCTGGCAAGTGACTCTTGCGCGCCGCCTGCCCACCCTTCATCGCCCGTACATTGTCCTGTCAGAATTGACCGTCTAGGCGCAGGGCGATGAATGTCGAGGCCCCCGCGGCTGCCCCTTCGCGCTATGGCGCATCGAAACGCGACCGGCCGAGGGCGATCGTGCTCGCCGCGGCGGTGTGCTTCGCGCTCGCCGCGATCGTCGTGCGGATGGGCGATTACGTCGAGTTCGGCGGCGAAGGCCGGGGCGAGCTCACCGCGGTGAGCCTGAGCCAGGAGCGCGGCGAGGAGAAGAGCCGCGAGCGCAAGCCCGAGCAGAAGCGGAAGGCCGCGGCGCAGAAGCAGCCGGTCCAGCCGCAGCCCGAACCGGTGGCCCGCGCGGTGCGAATCCCGCCGCGGGTGATCGTGCCTGCCGAAAGCCCGGCGCTGCCGCCCGGCTTCATCGTGATGAGCCGCAAGGATTTCGCCGCCGCCGACATCGGCAGGATGGCGCCCGCCGCGCCGGCCGCCGCCTCGGCAGGCGCGGGGCAGGCGGGCGGCGGCGCCTCGTCGCCCAGCGTCGGCGAGGGGCCGGGCGGCGCGGTGCTCTATGCCGCGCAGTGGTATCGCGAGCCGCGCGACGCCGAACTCGGCCCCTACCTGCCGGCCGCGCGCCCGCCGGGTTCGTGGGCGATGATCGCCTGCCGCACGATCGAGAACTACCACGTCGAGGATTGCCGCGAGCTGGCGGAATCGCCCCCGGGCTCGGGCCTCGCGCGTGCGCTGCGGCAGGCGGCCTGGCAGTTCCTGGTCCGCCCGCCGCGCGTCGACGGCAAGCCGCAGCTCGGCACCTGGGTGCGCATCCGCTTCGACTTCCGCGCTCCGCCTCCGGCAGAGGCCCGCTAGCCGGCGCCGGCGGACCCGGCCGAAGCGGCGCGGGTGCTTATGCGTTCACGGCCTAGATGATGACGATGTCGCTCAGCGCCAGCGTGGTCACGCCGATGAGCGTGGCGATGAGGATCGGCTCGCCATCGTCGAGATTGCCGTCGCGATCGAACCACAGCCGCGAGCTGTCGGGATCGAAGTGCAGGTGCGGCGTGGCGTCCATCCCTGAGGAAATCCCGGGGCCGACGCTGAACGACATATTGGTCCCGAACGCGTAGCGGTTGATCTCTAGCTTGTCGGTGCCGCGGACGAAATCGGTGATCTCGTCGCCCTGCCAGCCCGCGCCCGAGTAGACGAAGTCGGCGCGCAGCACGAAGGTGTCGGCGCCGTCTCCGCCGGTCATCACGTCGGCCCCGGTGCCGCCGTCGATCCGGTCGTTGCCGCCGCGCCCGTCGAGCGTGTCGTCGCCGCTGTTGCCTTCGAGAGAATTCGCCTTGGCGTCGCCCGCGATGCGATCGTCGAGCGCCGACCCTTCGAGGTTCTCGACGCCGGTGTAGCGATCGCCGATCGCGCCGCCGTCGTTCTTGCCCCGGCTGGCGAGGTCGACGACGACCGAGACGTAGGTGTTGGCGTAGCTGACCTTGTCGATCCCGTCGCCGCCGTTGGCGGTATCGGCCGCGACGTCGTAGTCGCCCATGAAGATGATGTCGTCGCCGGCATCGCCGTTGAGCGTGTCGGTGCCGGCGCCGTTGTAGAGGTAGTCGTTGCCGTTGCCGCCGTAGAGCCGGTCGTTGCCGGTGATGCCGCTGTCGGACAGGACGTCGCCGCCTTCGCCGCCGTAGAGCTGGTCGTCGCCTTCCTGGCCATCGAGCGAGTCGGCGCCCGCGCCGCCCTTGAGCACGTCGGCGCCGCTGCCGCCGTAGAGCAGGTCGTTGTTGTCGCCGCCGGTGACCGTGTCGGCGCCCGACCCGCCGGCGAACTGCAGGACCTCGAAGCCGGCGAAGGTGGTGCCGTTGGCGAGCGTGGTGCTGGCGGTCTTGAACGCGAAGTCGACCCCGGTGCTGCTCGCGCTGAAGCTGAGGCCGAGGATGTCGGTGCCCGCGCCGCCGAGCGCGCTGTCGCCGACGCCGATCACCACGGTGTCGTTGTCGTCGCCGGCGTCGATCGTGTCCTTTTCGGTGCCGGTGTCGCCGTTGTAGAAGCTGTTGCCGTACCCCGCATAGATCAGGTCGCCGCCCGCCCCGCCCTTGAGGGTGTCGGCCCCGGCGCCGCCGTAGAGCGTATCGATGCCCTCTTCGCCGAGCACGAGATCGTCGCCCTCGCCGCCGTAGAGCTGGTCGTTCCCGGTGCCGCCGTAGACCTTGTCGTTGCCGCCGCCGCCATCGGCATAGTCGTTGCCGGCATCGCCATGGATCACGTCGGCAAAGGCCTGGCCGCTCTCGTCGCCGTAGATCACGTCGCGGCCCGATCCGCCCGCAAGGTCGTCGGCGCCTTCGCCGCCGCGCAGGGTATCGGCGCCTTCGAGGCCCTTGAGCACGTCGGCCCCGGCGCCGCCGGCGAGGATGTCGTCGTTGCGCCAGCCGGTCAACTTGTCGGCAAAGGCGGTGCCGGTGATGTCGTATTGCTCGACGTTGATCACCGTCAGGCCCGCGACCGCGTAGCTGAACCTCGCATCGCGCGCGGTGAAGGTGAGGGCGGAGGCCCGCGCGCCGAAGTCGGCGACGAGCTTGTCGATGCCGGCGCCGCCGTCGATGCTGTCCCCGGCCATGTCATCGACAGTGCCGACGAAGAACTGGTCGCTGCCGGTTCCGCCGAAATACTTGTCGGCGCCGGCACCGCCATACAGCAGGTCGTTACCCGAATCGCCGAACAGCGTGTCGTTTCCGGCCTCGCCATAGATCGTGTCGTCGTTTGCGCCGCCGCGGATCGTATCGGCGCCGCCAGATGCGGGCGTGCTGAATTCGCCGCTCGACCGATCGCCGAAGATCACGTCGTTGCCGAAGCCGCCGGAAATCTTGTCCGCCTCGAGCCCGCCGTAGATATAGTCGTACAGGACCGTACCGACCAGATCGTCTATTCCGCTTGTTCCAATGATGACTGCCATGATGAAAGTCGTCCCCTGTTGCAACATTGGCAATTAGGGGGGAAGTAATACCATATTAACCATGGTTACAAGCCTCTTCGCGCCATCCGTTGCCGATGGTGATCCCGAAATGCGCGCCTAGGTGGCGCGGGAGCCAGGGCCGCCTCCGGAGCGTTCCATCGGGCAAAGGAGACGCAACCATGGCCAAGACGTTCAAGCTGCCCAAGAAGATCAACGGGTTCCGCCTGCCCAAGGAGCCGCGCAAGCAGGCCAACAAGATGATCCGGCGCCTGCAGGGCGCCGAGCTCGAGGCGCTGATCGCGGCGGTGCTCGCCGCGGTGCTGATGCACTTCGCCCAGCGCGGCGCGGAAGGGAGCGAGCCGCTATCGAAGCGGCTGGCCGGCGCGGTGGGCGGGCATCTGAAGCATTGAGGGGCGAGTGACGGTAACGGGCGAGTTCACGGAGTCATCAAAAAATTCCGCGCGAAATCCGACATTAAGCAGACCCGTTACTACATAAGATCAACAAGAAAATTCGGTCTTTTGTCGGATCGTCAAAACAAGTAGCATGCCCGAGAGAAGGGCGGGCGGATATTGCCGTACAGATTTGGTCTTCTGGTGGGGGCTATTCTGCTGCAGTTCTGCAGCGGCTGCACCATCGTCCGGATCGAAGGCGACGCGCGGCTGCAGTTGCGCGGCGGCGTACTGAAGGTCGCGCCCGCGGACGGCGCGGGCGCGATCGGCTACAGCGTGAGCGGGCTCGGGCTGGTGCCGGGATCGGGCGGGCCGACCTTGGGCTACCTGCGCGAGCGAGGGGTGTTCGTCTACGATCCCCAAGCATGCCGGGTCGTGCTGATCGAGCCGCACGCCGGAAATGTCGAAGCGCTGCGAGCGGTGTTGGCGAAGAATGCTGGCGGGGACCGGCTATGTGTCATGGGCAAGGGGGGATCACAATGATCAGTCGGAGAATCTGGCCGGTCGTGGGTGCGTTGGTGCTTTCGGGGTGCAGCACCATCGACCATGGGGCGATGGTCTATGTCTCGACGGTGAAGGTCGGCGTCGGCCTGTCCTCGGGGACCGCCGAGACGCCGGGCGCCAAATTCCTGATCGGCGTCGATGCGACCGACGCGGCCTATGTTCCGGTCACGAAGGCCCGCCACTGCGAGGTCAAGCCCGGGGTCGAATGCAAGAGAAGCGATTATCCGATCACGGAAATCACTGGCACCAACGAGACCGCCTCGGACCTGTCGCAACTGTTGCGGGACGAGTCGCGAAAGCTGATGGAAAAGCAGGCGGCCGTCGAAAGTGCGCGCGCGAACCTCGTGTCAGAGCAGTCCCGGGAGCGGCGCAATGCCGAGACCCTCAAGGATTTCGAACGAGCCCGCGCAATAATCGAGACTTTCGACGCAACTGTTGCTGGTCAGCAGGCCGATGAGCCGCCACCGCCGCTTGAGCAGTCTCCGCAGCCGGTTGAAGAGGCGTTGCGCTCCGCTGAACCCGAACGCGTCGCCGCTGCGCGCAACTTCGTCAAAGCCAACGGCAATGCAGCATTCGAGTACGACAGCGCCAAAAAGCGAGCGAAAGACGCTGCCGATGATCTGGCAAAAGCCATTGATGCCGTCGAAGATCAGGCAGAGAGCATTCGGCAGGTATCCGGCAATGCCGATGGAAAGCCGAATGGCAATCGCCACGACGCCCTGTCTGTCTATGGTACCTTCAGCAACAACAATTCGGTGAAAACCGGAGCCGATGGCGTCCACGGCGATGTTGGCCTGGGTAAGAGCTTTTCTACCGGCGTTGCGGCGCAAATCCTTGCCGATGCGAAGAAAACGTCGGCCAGCGCTGATTGTCTCGATCATGCAGCGCAGTTGGGCAAGCTTGCGCCACCAGCTAGTGCCGCCAGCATCATCTCGAATGCGATCAAGGTGTGTTTGATGGCGGCTAAGTGAAGCGATTTTTCACGCGATCACCTGGCGACTTCGTAAACTCGCCCCCGCTCACGCGTCGATCAGTTCGGGGTCGATCTCGCTGGCGCGGTTCTGGATGAACATGAAGCGCTGGGCGGGGTCGCGGCCCATCAGGCGGTCGACCAGGTCCTTCACGGCGGCGCGGCCTTCGTATTCGGGCGGGAGCGTGATGCGGATCAGGCTGCGCGTGGCGGGCGCCATCGTGGTTTCGCGCAGCTGCTGCGGGTTCATTTCGCCGAGGCCCTTGAAGCGGCCGACTTCGACCTTCTTGCCCTTGAACTTCGTGCGCTCCAGTTCGGCGCGGTGGGCGTCGTCCTTGGCATAGGCCGAGGTGCTGCCGCTGGTCAGGCGATAGAGCGGCGGCTGGGCGAGGTAGAGATGGCCGCGGCGCACCAGCTCGGGCATTTCCTGGAAGAAGAACGTCATCAGCAGCGTGGCGATGTGCGCGCCGTCGACATCGGCGTCGGTCATGATGATCACGCGGTCGTAGCGCAGCGCGTCCGGGTTGCAGTCCTTGCGCATGCCGCAGCCCAAGGCCAGCGCCAGGTCGGCGATTTCGCTGTTGGCGCGGATCTTGTCCGCCGTTGCGCTGGCGACGTTGAGGATCTTGCCGCGGATCGGCAGGATCGCCTGCGTCTTGCGGTCGCGCGCCTGCTTGGCGCTGCCGCCGGCCGAATCCCCTTCGACGATGAACAGCTCGGTCTCGCCATCGCCTTCGCCCGAACAGTCGGTCAGCTTGCCCGGCAGGCGCAGCTTGCGGGCGTTGGTGGCGGTCTTGCGCTTGACCTCGCGCTCCTGCTTGCGGCGCAGGCGTTCGTCCATGCGCTCCATCACCGCAGCCAGCAGCGCCTTGCCGCGTTCGAGGTTGTCGGTGAGGAAGTGGTCGAAGTGATCGCGCACCGCGTTTTCGACCAGGCGCGCGGCTTCGGGGCTGGTCAGGCGGTCCTTGGTCTGGCTCTGGAACTGGGGATCGCGGATGAACACCGACAGCATGATCTCGCTGCCGGTGATCATGTCTTCGGGCGCGATGTCCTTGGCCTTCTTCTGGCCGACGAGTTCGCCGAAGGCGCGGATGCCCTTGGTCAGCGCCGCGCGCAGGCCCTGTTCGTGCGTGCCGCCATCGGGCGTGGGGATGGTGTTGCAGTACCAGGAGTACGATCCGTCGGACCACAGCGGCCAGGCGATGGCCCATTCGACGCGGCCCATCTCCTCGCCATTGGGGCCGGCCGGGAAATCCTGCCGCCCGGAGAAGGGCAGCGTGGTGACGCATTCGCGGCCCGAAACCTGTTCGGCGAGGTGATCGGCAAGGCCGCCGGGAAACTGGAACACCGCTTCGGCCGGCACATCGTCGCTGGCGAGGCTGGCGGCGCACTTCCAGCGGATTTCGACCCCGGCGAAGAGATAGGCCTTCGACCGCACGAGGCGGAACAGGCGCGCCGGCTTGAACTTCGCATCCTCGCCGAAGATTTCGGCATCGGGCACGAAGGTCACCTGCGTGCCGCGCCGGTTGGGGGCATTGCCGATGCGCTGGAGCGGCCCGGTGGGCAGGCCCCGGCTGAATTCCTGCGCGTAAAGCTCCTTGTTGCGGGCAACCTCGATCCGGGTGAGCGTGGACAGCGCGTTGACCACGCTGACGCCAACGCCGTGGAGGCCGCCGCTGGTGGCATAGGCCTTGCCCGAGAACTTGCCGCCCGAATGGAGCGTGGTGAGGATGACTTCGAGCGCCGACTTGCCCGGATACTTCGGGTGTTCGTCGACCGGGATGCCGCGTCCGTTGTCGCTGATCGTCAGCTGCCCGGCGCTGCCCGGCGCTTCTTCGAGTACGACTTCGATGCGGTTGGCGTGGCCCGCCACCGCTTCGTCCATCGCATTGTCGAGCACTTCGGCGGCGAGGTGATGGAGCGCGCGTTCGTCGGTGCCGCCGATGTACATGCCCGGGCGGCGGCGGACCGGCTCGAGCCCTTCGAGCACCTCGATCGCGGAACCGTCGTAGCTTTCGGAAGGGGTGCTGGCGGGGAGCTTGTCGAACAGGTCATCGGACATGGGAACGGGTATAGAACACCCGCGATTCCGCGCGCAAGCGGGGCCTTGTCCTTATCCCGCCCTTTTCGAGCTTTCTCGGCCCGCCTCTGCAGGCGGGCATTGCCCCCTAGAACCGCGCGGGCGCCGGGCTGACGGTGACGAAGGTGCCGGGCGCAACCTGGCGCACTTCCATCGCGCGTTCGGCGACGCCGAGGTCGTTGAAGCGGAACACCCCGTCGGTGCCGATGAAGCCTTCGGGATCGAACATGCGCGCGATGGGGAAGGGCGCGCCAGGCTTCCAGTTGCGGGCGATGTTGAGCGTGAGCAGCACGGAATCGTAGCCCAGCGTGGCGAGGCGCGCCGGGGCGGCGCCGAAGCGGGCGCGGTAGGAGCGCTCGAACGGCCCGAACCGCTGGTCCGAGACGGTGGCGAAGAGCGCGCCCTTCAGCGCCGGGCTCTTGGCGATCGAGGCCTCGCCGCTCCACAGTTCGGTGCCGAGCAGCTGCGTGCCCGCGGCAAAGGGCGCGGCCATGACCGCGATCCGCGCGCCGTCGGCGATGAGGATCGCATCGACCTTGCCCCGCGTCTTCACCCGCCGCATCGCGCTGCCCACCGATGTGTTGGTGCGCACGTAGGTCTCGATGCCGCCGACGGTCACGCCGCTGGCGCGCGCCGCCTGGCCGAGCGCGGCCGAGACGCGCTGGCCGTAGTCGCCAGCCGGGATGATCGCGCCCAGCGTGTTGACGCCGTGGGCATGGGCATACTGGAGCACGCGGGTGACCGACTGCCCCGGCGCCTGGCCGAACACGAACACGTCGCGCGCGGCCATGGCGGTGTCGTTCGAATAGGTGATCATCGGCACGCGCGCCGGCCGCGCCACGGCCGCGACCGCGGCGACATCGTCGGCCATCAGCGGCCCGAGGATCAGCTTGTTGCCATCGCCGATCGCCTTGCTCGCGGCGGCCGAGGCCCCGGCGGCGGTGTCGTAGGTGGTGATGCGCAGGCTTTGCGCGTTGGTGTCGAGCAGCGCCATCGTGGCGGCATTGGCGATGGCCTGGCCGACGGTGGCGTTGGCGCCGGTCATCGGCACCAGCAGCGCGATGCGGTGGCGGTCGGCGTCGGTGGGCAGGACGTTGGAATCGGGCGCGACTTCGGTGGGCTTGGGCGCCGGCGCGGGGCCGGTCTTGGGGATCACCGCGCAGCCCGCCAGCAGCGAAAGCGTCGCGAGAACCGCAAAACGCCGCGTCACCGACCCGCCGCGTGCCCGATTGCCTTCATTCATGCTCTTGCCGCTCCCCGTGACCCGGTTCATGGGAAAGCGCATGGATACGCCTTCGCTCCCGCCGGGGCTCTACATTGTCGCCACGCCGATTGGCAATCTCGGCGACCTGACGCGTCGCGCCGCCGAAGTCCTCTCTGCTTGCGCGGTGATAGCCTGCGAAGACACGCGCGTCACGGGCAAGTTGCTGAATCATCTTGGAATCAAGCGCCCGATGCGGCGCTACGACGATCACGCCAGCGAAGAGGCGCGCGAGCGGCTGCTGGCCGAGATGGGCGAAAAGCCGGTCGCGCTGGTTTCGGACGCCGGCACGCCGCTGATCTCGGACCCGGGCTACAAGCTGGTGCGCACCGCGCGCGAGCGCGGCATCGCGGTGACCAGCCTGCCGGGGCCGAGCGCGCTGGTGGTGGCGCTGACGCTGGCGGGGCTGCCGACCGACCGCTTCCTGTTCGCCGGCTTCCTGCCGTCGAAGGACAAGGCGCGGGGCGATGCGCTGGCCGAGCTTGCCGCGGTGCCGGCGACGCTGGTGTTCTACGAGACCGGGCCGCGGCTGGTCGACAGCCTCGAGGCGATGGCGCGGATCATGCCCGGGCGCGAGATCGCCGTGGCGCGCGAACTGACCAAGCTTCACGAGGAATGCCGCACCGGCACGGCCGAGGAGCTGGCGGCGCACTACACCGCGCATCCGCCCAAGGGCGAGATCGTGCTGCTGGCCGGGCCTCCGCCCGCGCCCGCCGCGCCGCAGGAGGCGGACATCGACGCCGCCTTGCGCGAGGCGCTCGAAACGATGAGCGTGAGCCAGGCGGCGGGCAGCGTGGCGCGCGCGCTCGGGCTCGACCGCAAGGCGCTCTACGCGCGGGCGATGGAGCTGAAGTGACCGCCGGGCGCGTCGAGGCCGAACGGCAGGGGCGCAAGGGCGAGACGCTCGCGTGCTGGTATCTGCGGCTGACCGGCTGGCGCATCCTCGCGCGCAGGGTGCGGACCCGTGCGGGCGAGATCGACATCGTCGCGCGCAAGGGGCGCACGGTGGCCTTCGTCGAGGTGAAGTGGCGGCGGAGCAGGGAAGCGCTCGACACCGCGACCGACGCTTACCGCCTGCGCCGCGTGGCGCGCGCTGCCGAAGGGCTCGTCGGTCGGTTCGCGAAGGCGGGGGACGGCGTGCAGATCGACGTGATCCTGCTCGCCCCCGGGGCATGGCCGCGCCGGATCGCCAACGTGGGGCAATCCGGCGCGTGACGCTTAAGGCTTAGTGCGGCTTGTGCTCGTCCTTGTGCTCGCCGTCCTTGTGGTCGCCGCCGTGGTCGTCCTTGGGGTGCTCGGTCGGGTGCGGGGCGGGGTTGGCGGCGGCGGCGGCGCTGAAGCCGATAACGGCGGCGGCAGCGGCAACGGCAGTGATGATCTTGCGCATGGAAGGTCCCTTTTCCTGTGCGGGGAGCGCCGCGTCTTGCGGCAGCGCGAAATTGGTCGCACGCCTTCCAAATCGGCCTTAAGGGCTGCATCAGAGTTTTGACTGAGGTGCTTGCCCCATGACCCTTCGCGTCGCGGTCCAGATGGACCCGCTTCCTTCGATCAACATCGCCGGGGATTCGACCTTCGCGCTGATGCTTTCGGCGCAGGAGCGCGGGCACGAGATCTTCCACTACGACGTCGGCGCGCTGAGCCTCGACGAAGACGACCGCCTGATTGCGAACGCGCATCCGGTGACGGTGCAGCGGGTGGTGGGCGACCATTACCACGCGGGCGAACGCCGCCGGCTGGACCTTGGCCGCGATGTCGACGTGGTGCTGATGCGGCAGGACCCGCCGTTTCACATGGGCTACATCACCGCGACGCACCTGCTCGAGCGGATCGAGCGCGAGACGCTGGTGGTCAACAATCCCCGCAGCGTGCGCAATGCGCCCGAAAAGGTGATGGTGCTCGACTATCGCCGCTTCATGCCGCCGACGCTGGTGACGCGCTCGGTCGAGGAAGTGCGCGCCTTCCAGAAACGCCACGGCGCGATCGTGATCAAGCCGATCCACGGCAACGGCGGCAAGGCGATCTTCCGCGTCGGTGAAGAAGGCGAGAACCTCGGCGCGCTGTTCGAAGTGTTCAACCAGACCTGGCCCGAGCCGCACATGGTCCAGGCCTTCCTTCCCGAAGTCGCCAATGGCGACAAGCGCATCGTGCTGGTCGATGGCGAAGTGGCGGGCGCGATCAACCGCAAGCCGGGCGAGGGCGAATTCCGCTCGAACCTTGCCGTCGGGGGCTATGCCGAAAAGACCGAGCTGACGCCGCAGGAGCAGGAAATCTGCGCCGCGCTGGGGCCGGAACTGAAGCGGCTGGGGCTGATCTTCGTCGGCATCGACGTGATCGGCGGCAGGTACCTGACCGAAATCAACGTGACCTCGCCCACCGGCATCGTGGCGATCGAGCGGTTCGACGGGACCGATGTCGCGGGCATGATCTGGGACGCGATCGAGGGGCGGTTGTAGAGTTCGTTACCCCTCCGGCCCGCTTGTGGCGGGCCACCTCCCCATTTGCACTTCGTGAAAACGGGGAGGACCTTGCCGCAACGGTGTGGCTTCTTCTGGTCCTCCCTGTTTTTGCGAAGCACAAACGGGGAGGATCAAGATGGCCCTTGTAGGTGTTCCACCAGCCATGAACGACTGGATCTTCCACCTGATCGAAGGTGGCGGCTATTGGGGCATCGCGTTCCTGATGGCGCTTGAAAACATCTTCCCGCCGATCCCGTCCGAGGTGATCATGGGCATCGGCGGCATTTCGGTGGCGCATGGGCGCATGGCGGTGGCGCCGCTTATGATCGCCGGCACGGTCGGCTCGACGCTGGGGAACTATGCCTGGTTCCTGCTCGGCCGTGCGCTGGGCTACGAACGGTTGAAGCCCTTCGTCGACCGCTTCGGGCGCTGGCTGACGATGGACTGGCACGACGTCGCGCGGCTGGTGGTGTTCTTCCAGAAGCACGGGCAGTGGGTGGTGTTCGTGATGCGCTTTTCGCCCTTCATGCGCACGCTGATCTCGCTGCCGGCTGGGCTCGCCCGGATGGGCCATGTGCGGTTTCTTGTGTTCACGCTCGCCGGCACGGCGGTGTGGAACGCGGTGCTGGTCTGGGCAGGCTGGCATCTGGGGCGCAACTTCGGCGCGCTGGAGAAATACACCGGGCCGGTCGCGGCGGCGGGGATGTTGCTGCTGGCCTTGGTCTATGCCTGGCGCGTGGTGCGCTGGAAGCCGCGCGAGAACTGACAAAAAAGCCCCCGCACAGGGCGGGGGCTTTCGTATCCGGTCGTACGTTGCGGAGCGGTCAGGCGTCCTTGGCCAGCCATTCCTCAAGATACTTGATGGTGTAGCCGCCATCGAGAAACGTCGGATCGTTGAGCAGGCGCTGGTGCAGCGGGATCGAGGTCTTGACCCCGTCGATCACCATTTCTTCCAGCGCGCGCCGAAGGCGCATGATGCAGCCTTCGCGGGTGCGGCCGTAGACGATCAGCTTGGCGATCATCGAGTCATAGTACGGCGGGATCTTGTATCCGGCATAAAGCCCGGAATCGACGCGCACGTGCATTCCGCCCGCCGCATGGTAGCTCTTCACCAGGCCCGGCGAGGGGGCGAAGGTGAAGGGGTCTTCCGCGTTGATGCGGCATTCGATGGCGTGGCCCTTGAACTCGATCTCGTCCTGCTTGACCGACAGCGGCTTGCCGTCGGCGATGCGGATCTGTTCGCGGACCAGATCGACGCCGGTAATCGCTTCGGTCACCGGGTGTTCGACCTGCAGGCGGGTGTTCATCTCGATGAAGTAGAACTCGCCGTTTTCCCACAGGAACTCGATCGTGCCCGCGCCGCGATAGCCCATGTCGGCCATCGCCTTGGCGACGACGCCGCCCATGCGGTCGCGCTCGGCGGCGGAGATGACGGGCGAGGGCGCTTCTTCGAGCACCTTCTGGTGGCGGCGCTGCAGCGAACAATCGCGTTCGCCCAGGTGGATGGCCTGGCCGTTGCCGTCGCCGAAAATCTGGAATTCGATGTGGCGCGGGTTGCCGAGGTACTTTTCGATGTAGACCGTGGCATCGCCGAACGCGGCCTTGGCTTCGCTGCCGGCCTGCTGGATCAGCGTCTCGAGCTGGTCGGGGCTGGTGCAGACCTTCATGCCGCGCCCGCCGCCGCCCGATGCGGCCTTGATGATCACGGGATAGCCCGCTGCCTCGGCGATCGCCTTGGCTTCCTCGACGTCCGAGACCGCGCCGTCGGACCCCGGCACGAGCGGCAGGCCGAGCGCGCCGGCGGTGCGCTTGGCCTCGATCTTGTCGCCCATCGTGCGGATGTGTTCGGGCTTGGGGCCGATCCAGATCAGCCCGTGCGCCTCGACGATCTCGGCGAACTTGGCGTTTTCGGAAAGGAAGCCGTAGCCCGGGTGGATCGCGTCGGCGCCGGTGATCTCGGCCGCCGAGATGATCGCCGCGACGTTGAGGTAGCTGTCCTTGGCCGCGGGCGGGCCGATGCAGACCGCCTGGTCGGCGAGGCGGACGTGCATGGCATCGGCATCGGCGGTGGAGTGGACCGCCACCGTTTCGATGCCCATTTCGTGCGCGGCGCGGTGGATGCGCAGCGCGATCTCGCCGCGGTTGGCGATCAGCAGGCGCTTGATGGCCATTCGGGCGGCCTTACGCGATCACGATCAGCGGCTGGTCGAATTCGACCGGCTGCGCGTTCTCGACGAGGATCGCCTTGACCGTGCCGGCGGCAGGCGCGGTGATCGCGTTCATCACCTTCATCGCCTCGATGATCAGCAGGGTTTCGCCCGCCTTCACGCTCTGTCCGACCGAGACGAAGTTCGGCGCGCCGGGTTCGGCGGCGAGGTAGGCCGTGCCGACCATCGGCGACTTGATCGCGTTGGCGTGGTCCGCCGCGGGCGCGGTTTCGGCAGCAGCGGCCGGCGCGGCGGCGGGGGCCGGCGCTGCGGCCGGCGCGGGCGCGGCATAGGCGACCGGCGCGGCGGCGGCGGTCAGCGTGCGCGCGACGCGGATCTTGCGGTCGCCGTCCTCGACCTCGATTTCGGAAAGGCCGGTGTCGGCCAGCAGCTCGGCGAGTTCGCGCACCAGCGCGCTGTCGATCGCCATGGTGCCGGCGTTGTCGGACCGGCCCTGGTCGCCGCGGTCGTTACCCATGTTCTGTCCTCGCGGGATTGGTGAATTCAAGCTGCGCGCCATGCCCGCGCTTGTCCCTAGTGGCAAGAGAAAGCGCTGTCCGTCGGGTGGAAAACTCGTGTCGACCCGGGTTTTCAGAGCCGCGCGGCCGCCTCGAGCGCGAGCAGGTAGCCGGTCGCGCCGAACCCGGCGATCGTGCCCTTCGCCGCCATGCCGACGTAGGACTTGTGTCGGAAACCCTCGCGCGCGTGCGGGTTCGAGAGGTGAACCTCGATCACCGGGGTGCGGATCGCCTTGATCGCATCGTGGAGCGCGATCGAGGTGTGGGTATAGGCGCCGGCGTTGAGCAGCACCGCCTGTGCCCCGGTGGCCTGCGCTTCATGCATCCAGTCGACGAGGTGGCCTTCGTGGTTCGACTGGCGCATGTCGATCTCGAGATCGAGCTCGCGGGCGCGGTCCTCGAGCAGCCCGGCGATGTCGTCGAGCGTCTGCGTGCCGTAGATCTCGGGCTCGCGCAGGCCGAGCAGGTTGAGGTTGGGCCCGTTGAGAACGTAGACGGTCTGGGTCACGAAGCGATCACCTTGCTGGCGCGAATAAGCGGGGGCGCTTCTTCGCACCGCTGCCGTCGCCGCGCAAGTTCAGCCGTTGGGGATGACCGGGGCGGGCGGCGGGGCGACGCCGTTCTGGAACTGCGGATCCTCGCTCGTCGGGTCGGTAACCTGGTTGACGTCGGGATCGGGCTCGGGGAACGCGTCGTTGCTGACGTAAGGATTGGGCGCGGCGTGGCGGGCCATTTCCTCGGCGCTCCTGGCGCGCTTCTCGGCCGCCTCGGCGCGCTGCTCGACCGCGGTGAGGCGCTGTTCGAGCGCTGCGACGCGATCATCCTGCGGCGCGCGGTTGCACCCCGAGAGCAGCATCGCGACCGCGAGGCCCGCCAAGGCACTGCGCAGGGCGGGGAACCGGGGGCCGGTTGAACGCGGCAAGAGGCGGCGGCTGTCCATCGTGCGGACGGGTCTAGCAGGAAAAAGTTACCTGAAACTAACCAGGCTTCGTCACCCCCTGAGGAGATTTGCCGAGGCAGAGGTCACGGCCGCGCCTGCGCCTTTCCCCATTGGCGCGCGACGGTATAGCCGACGTACCCCGTGCCGAACAGCGCGTAGAGCGGTTCGGGCAGCCCGTTGAAGTAGGCGCTCATCGCCCTGGTCACGGCAGCGGCGAGGTCGGGGCGAACCGCGGCGAGCAGGCCCAGCGGGATCGACCACAGGATGAGGCCATACATGACGTAGAGAAACGTCGGTCGCGCGCGTTCGACCCAGACGTCGCGCGGAACGGCGCAGGAGCTCTCCGAGGTTGCAAGTCGGTCACCAGACATCGCGTGCTTTCCGATCGAACACAGGATGTCGTCCCACATATTCGCGACGAGATCTGTAGGAAAATAAAAACGCGTTCAATTCCAGACATGTCAGGGTTCGACTGTCGCAGCGGCGCCCCGTCCGGGTTGATCGCTGCCGGGAGCTATGATCTTCTTGAGGCCCGGGACGTTCGCAATCGGGAATCGGCAAGGGAAAGCCGCCGGTTCCGCAGCCATTTGTGGCAGGACGGAGCGAAGGCCATGGCAAATCCGCAAAAGTATCAGGATTACAATGCGTCGTGTGGCCCGCCGGTGTGGCCGGCGCCCCCCGGCGAGGCGCCGAGGACGTTCGAGATCGGGCTGGTGCTCGCGGGCGCGGTTTCGGCCGGGGCCTATATCGGCGGCGTGCTCGACTTCCTGTTCGAGGCGCTCGACGCCTACGAAGCCAAACGCCTGGAGGACATCGCTGCGGACAAGCCCGGCGCCGCCAAGCGGCACCGCGTGGTGGTCCAGGTCATCAGCGGGGCTTCGGCCGGCGGCATGTCGGGAGCGATGTTCGCCGCCGCCGCGCAGCGGCGCTTCCCGCACGTGACCGGGTGGCCTGCGCCAAACACCGCGACCGGCAATCCTTTCTATGCCGGCTGGGTCGAAGGGGTCGACATGGACCGGCTGCTGGGCCTTCGCGACCTCGCCGAGTTCGAAGGGCCGCCGCGCTCGCTGCTCGACTGCACCGCGCTCGACGAGGCGCGCGACCAGATCCTGTCGTTTCCGCAGCGGGCCGGCGCCGGCTTCCAGATCTGCGACCGGACCTGGCTGGACGACCGGCTCAAGCTGTGCTTCACCATCACCAACCTGCGCGGCGTTCCCTACAGCTTCGACTTCGACGGCAATGCCGGGGCGAGCTATGCGATGACCAGCCACGCGGACCTTGCCCGGTTCAGCGTGAAGCTGCGCGGCAACACCGAGGCGCGGGCCGACGAGGTCAACCTCTGCCGCGAGGCGCGGCTGGACGATCCGGCATGGCAGATGCTGGGCGAGGCGGCGCTCGCCACGGGATCGTTCCCGCTGGCCTTGCGCGCGCGCACGATCGTGCCGCTGAAGGGCCTGTTCGACGCAACCTTCTTCCCCGACCACGCCCAGATTTCCTGCCCGGTGGCGGGAGAGCCGAGCGGGATCGACTACCGCGTCGACGGACGCGTGCGGCACCTCGTCGACGACCGTGGCGCGATCGCCGGGTACAGCTACGCCTCGGCCGACGGCGGGGTGATCGACAACGAGCCGCTCGAATGGGCGCGGGTCGAGCTTGCGGGGATCCTCGGGCGCAATCCGCGCGACGCGGCCAAGGCGTGCCGCGCGCTGATCATGGTCGACCCGTTCCCGGATTCACCGGCGGTCAAGGCACGCCTTGCTGCGCAGGAGGCTCCTGCCTGCGCGGCGAAGGCCGGCCAGGCGACGGGCAGGAAGGACGCTTTTGCCCGCGCCGAGGACGAGACCCTGATATCGCTGGCGGGCGGAGTGATCGCGGCGATGAAGAACCAAGGGCGGTTCCATCCCGAGGACGTGCGGCTGGCGCTCGACAGCACCGTCTACAGCCGGTTCATCATCAGCCCGAGCGGGCGCGACCGGCCCCAGAGCGCAGGTGGCGGCAACTATACGGGCGGGGCGGCGCTGGCGAGCGGCGCGCTCGGCGGGTTTTCCGGCTTCCTCAGCAAAGCCTATCGCCACCACGACTTCATGCTGGGGCGGGAGAACTGCCGCTCGTTCCTCGAGACGTACTTCCGCATCCCGGTGGTCGACAATCAGGGGGCGCGGACCTGGTTGTTCGAGGAGGAACCGGAGACGATGGAGGGCGACAGCGCGCGGGGGCGGGCAATCGTTCCGCTCTACGTGTCCTCGCCGCGCGCGGAGAAGCCGGACTGGCCGGTCGATGCCTGCGATGTCGCGCAACTGCGCAAGCCGATCGAACGGCGCATCCGCGCGGTCGTCTCGCGGAGCGTTGCCACCCTTGGCCCGGGAGGCGGCAAGGCCATCTTCGATATGGGGTGGGGCGCATTCGGCGGCTGGGCGTCGCGGAAGGCGGCGAAGAGTGCTGCTGCAACCATCGAGCAGGCGCTGTGCGAACACCGCCTGCTGAGCGAGGAGGGATTGCCGCGCTGACATCGCGTTCGCCGCATCGCGCGCCATCGGCTTCCCCTCGATGCCGGTGGGACCGCGCCAGCGCATCGTTGCACCTTCCAAAAAGGCGCAAGTGAGGTTCGACAAGGAAGGCGGGAACAAGATATGGTGCAAGGCGTTGTCGGCCGAAACAATAGTCGCGGACGTAACCGGTGAACCTTGCAGACGCCTGGCTCTTGCCTTCGTGGAAATCGGCCCGTCCGCTGATCGCGGCGGACGAGCGGTTTCGCGAACTGTTCGTCGATCTCGGCCCGGCAATGCCGCGCGACATTCTATGCGAGATCAGCCCGGTCTATCTCGAAGCCCTGTTGCAGACCTCGGTGCCGACATGGTTGCGTGCCCGCCTGACCATCGAGCGCGAGCGGCGTGCGCGCGGACCGCTGGCAAGCTTGCTGGGGCGCCTGCGCGAAAGTTTCGTACACGACATGCGGCGCAGGGTGCGCGCCCGGCGAGAGCCGGAGCGCGCCTCGCAGCAGCGCCCCGGCCTCTCCTGACGTCTCTCCCGACCGGGGCTCCAGTCAGAACTTGACGCTGCCCTCGACGCCGACGAGCCGACGCGTGCCCGGCGTGATGAACGAGCCGCCGAACTCGACCGCGGTGATGACCTCGTTGAGGTACTGCTTGTCGAACAGGTTGTTGGCGAAGACCGACAGGCTGAAGCGATCGGTCTGGAGCCCGGCACGCAGGTTGACGATGCCGAAGGCATCGCGCCGCGCGACGTCGTACTTGCCGTCGCCGACGAAGCTCGGCAGCGCCAGCGCCGAACCCGGAAGCAGACCCGAGAACAGCGTCGGGACCGACTGGTCCTGCACGGTGTGGAACCAGGTGGGGCCGGTCAGGCGGTAGTCGGCGCGCGTGAAGAAGCGCAGCGAATCGTTGATCGGCTGCTCGATCTCCATGCCGGCGTTGAAGGTGTAGTCGGCCGTGTAGGGCGACTTGTTGCCGACGGTGTAGGGGCGCGAGCCGTTCTTCTTGATCTCGCTGTCGGTGTAGTTGAACGAGCCGAACAGCTTGAACCCTTGCGTCGGCTTTACCGTGACGGTGGCTTCGATGCCCTTGAGGTCGACCCGGTCGATGTTCGAGACCACGCGCAGCAGGCCGAAGCTGCCGACGAAGAACTCGAAGAACTGCATGTCGTGGACCTGGGTGTAGTAGCCCGCGAGATCGAAGGTCAGCTTGCCATCGAGCAGGTTGCCCTTGAGCCCGGCTTCCCACGCGCTCGACCATTCCTTCTTGTACTGGTCGTTGACGGTGACGTCGGCGCCGAAGAAGTTGACGAAGCTGTCCTTGATCAGCTGCGCCGAGCCCTGGTTGTTGAAGCCGCCCGATTTGAAGCCGATGCCCCAGTTGGCATAGAGGTTGAGGTCGCTGGTCGGCCGGTAGCTGAGCGTGACCTTGGGCTCGAACTGTTCGAAGCGGGCGTGCTTGTCCTTGAGCGCGCCGAACGCCCGGCCGGGGTTGATCGGACCGCCGGTGAACGGATCGGTGGCGGTGGGGACCAGCGAGGAGGACTTGCGGTCCTCGATATCGTAGCGGACGGCGACGCCCGCGTCGAACTGGTCGCTGGGCTTCCACTCGACCGAGCCGAATGCGGCATAGACGTTGGTCTTGAACCGGTCGGCCAGCAGCAGCGTGGTCGGGTTGTCCGAATCCGGCGCGTTGTAGAGCTGCTTGATCACGCCGTTGCCGGTATCGGCCCCCAGGCTGACGCCGACGGTGCGCTTGATGTGCAGGTAGTAGCCGCCGAGCTGCCAGTTGATCGTCCCCGCATCGCCGATCAGGCGCCATTCGGTGCTGATGTCCTGCTGCTTGCGCACCTGGTACTGGGTGCCGTCGCAGGTGGTGGGGCTGTAGGGGCCGAAGGTCGAACCGGTGGCCGGCGCGAAGATAAACGGCACCGGGATCTGGCCGATGAAGCCGGGCGCGTTGACCTTGTAGCCGGTGAGCGCGGCGGTGCTGGCGAAGCAGGCGTCGACCGCGCCCTGGGCGCGCGCATCCTTGGCGCTGAGGAAGCGGCCGAAGTCCGCCGAGGTGCCGTCGGCGACGAGATCCTGGTTGACGTTCGAATAGAGCGCCCAGCCGACCAGCTTGAGGCTGTCGGAGAATTCATGGTCGAGCTTGATCGAGGCGTCGAAGCTGGTCTGGTCGTTGGTCGGGCGGATGTTGCTGTAGAAGTTGAACGGGTGCTTGTTGACGTCCTCGTAGAAGGCGCCGCCGAAGTTGGGCAGGTGGAAGGCGGCGTTGAACGGCAGCGAGGCGCCGTGGAATTCGCCGTAGCGGGCCTTGAGGTCGAGCTGGGTGGCGCTGCCTTCTCCGACGAGGACGCGCCCGTCGACCGCCCAGTTCTCCTTGTCGTCCACCGTCTTCGAATTGGTGAAGACGTTCTCGTAGAAGCCTTCGGTCTTGTAGTAGTAGCCCGAGAGCACGAAGCCGGCGCCGCTGCCGAGCGGCCCCGCCACGTGCGCGCTCGCTTCCCAGGTGTTGTAGTCGGCATAGGAGAGCTTGGCCGCGCCGCTGAGCGTGTCGGTGGGTTTCATCGTCTGGATGACGATCGCGCCGGCGGCGGCGTTGCGGCCATAGAGCGCGCCCTGCGGCCCTTTGAGCATCTCGACCTGGCTGATCGTGCCCTGCGGCTGGTTCAATTGCGCGGTGTTGGTCTTGAGGATGCCGTCGACGATCAGGGCGACCGAGCTTTCGGCATCGCGCGCGCCGTTGATGCCGCGGATGTTGATCTGGGTGTCGCCCGCTTCGGCGGTGCCGGTGACGATGGTGACGCCGGGGGTCAGGCGCACGAAGTCTTCCGCCTTGACCGCGCCGGTGCGGGCGAGCGCATCGGCGGTGAGCACCGCGACCGAGGCCGGCACGTCCTGCAGGCGTTCGTTCTGGCGGCGGGCGGTGACGATGATGCCGCCGTCGTCGGTCGGCGCGGCGGCGTCGGCCTGCGGCGCTTCCTGCGCATGGGCAGGTGCGGTGATCCCGGCGAGAGCCGAGGCGGCGAGAAGGGTCCAGTGGGAACGGCGCATCGTAAACTCCCTGTTCTGGGCCCCCTTGGTGAAGGAGGCCTTCCACCCGCCGCGCCTTTTTTATGCCCCCATGGCCAACGCGGCTTGATGAGTTGGGATCGTATTGTATACAAATATGGAAGGTCAAGTTCTTTGGAGTGATCCGTGTCCCGCGCTTCCGACCGCGCTTACGAGGCCATTCGCAGCATGATCCTGTCGGGAGAACTCCCGGCGGGCGCGCAGCTTGCGGAAGAGGCGCTGGCGGAGAAATGCGGCGTTTCCCGGACCCCGGTGCGCGAGGCGCTGCGGCGGCTGGAATCCGATCTTCTGGTCACCCGCACGGACACCCAGCGCAGCTTCGTGGCGGACTGGTCGATCGACGATGTGGCCGATGCCTTCGAACTGCGCGCGATGCTGGAAGGCAAGGCGGCGCGGCGCGCGGCGGAGCGGATGACGGACCAGGCGCTCGAACGCATGTGTGTGGCGAATCGGCAGATCGGCGCGGCGGTACGCAAGGGTGTGCCCGACGTCGTCGGCTTCCTCGAGGGTAATCGCGATTTCCACGCGATCATCCTCGAAGTTGCAGCCTCGCGGCGGCTGGCGGCCCTGCTTGGCACGCTGATCGAGCAGCCGGTGGTGTGGCGCACGGCGCACCATTACAGCCACGAGGCACTGCGCCGCTCGCACGGCGAGCACGAGGAACTGATCGCCGCCTTCGCGCGCCGCGACGGGGCCTGGGCCGAGGCGATCATGACCGGGCACATCCTGCGCGCCTACCATGCCTATGCCGACGCCCACCGTGGCCTTGCCGAGCAGGGCGTCATCCGGGAAGCTGCTGAGTAATGTATACAGAATCAATCGAAATGGTCGAAGTTGCCCCGCGGGACGGGTTGCAGAACGAGAAGGCGCTCGTCTCGACCGCCGACAAGCTTGCGCTCGTCGAGCGCGCGATCGCCGCGGGCAGCCGACGGATCGAGGTGACGAGCTTCGTCAACCCCAAGGCCGTGCC
The DNA here is from genome assembly GCF_020179475.1 of Novosphingobium huizhouense. Taxonomy (GTDB): domain Bacteria; phylum Pseudomonadota; class Alphaproteobacteria; order Sphingomonadales; family Sphingomonadaceae; genus Novosphingobium; species Novosphingobium huizhouense. Next base: position 30,158 of record NZ_JAILXZ010000003.1, read on the forward strand.
GCAGATGGCCGATGCCGAAGCGGTGTGCGAAGGCCTGCCTGAGCGCGACGACGTGACCTACATCGGCCTGGTGATGAATGCGCGCGGTGCCGGGCGCGCGCTGGCGACCGGCCGCATCGACCAGCTCGGCGCCGTGTCGGTTGCGACCGATACCTTTGCGATGGCCAACCAGGGCCAGACCAGCGACGGTTCGGTCGAGGCCGCGAAAGAGATCATCACGATGGCGCGCGAGGCGGGCAAGACCGGCCAGGTGACCATCGCCGCATCGTTCGGCTGCCCGTTCGAAGGCGAGGTGGCCGAGGAGCGGATCGTCGCGATGGCGGTTGCGCTGGCCGAAGCGGGCCCGGTGGAGATTGGGCTCGCCGACACGATCGGCGTCGGCAATCCGGCGCACGTCACCTCGCTGGTGGGCAAGGTGCGCGCTGCGGTCCCCCACGTGCCGGTGCGCGTCCACTTCCACAACACGCGCGGCACGGGCCTCGCCAACGTCTGGGCAGCGGTGCTGGCCGGCGCGGTGACGGTCGATGCCGCGATCGGCGGCCTGGGCGGCTGCCCGTTCGCACCGGGCGCGGCGGGCAACGTGTCCACCGAAGATGTCGTCTACATGCTCGAGCGCGCCGGGGTGCGCACGGGCCTTGATCTTACGAGCCTGGTTTCGGCCAATCACTGGCTGGGCGAGGTGATGCAGCGTTCCCTGCCGGGGATGGTGGCGAAAGCGCCGTCGTTCCCGAAGCAGGCTTGAGAAAAAGGGGTCTCAGATCGATGGGTTACCGGCTTGGCGTGGACGTCGGCGGCACGTTTACCGACCTCCTGCTGTTCGATACCGACACGGGCGCGTTCTGGCGGCACAAGACGCCATCGACCCCGCACGACAGTTCCGAGGGCATCCTCAACGGTGTGACCGCGATCTGCGAAAAGGCGGGGATCGGCGCGGGCGCGATCGACTATTTCCTGCACGGCACGACGGTTGCCACCAACGCGGTGCTTGAAGGGAAGGGCGCGCGCGTCGGCCTCGTGACCACGGAGGGCTATCGCGACATCATGCAGATCGCCCGCAGCTATGTGCCGGGCGGGCTGGCCGCGTGGATCATCTGGCCCAAGCCGCAGCCGCTGGCCGCGCTTGAGGATACCGTCACGGTCAAGGGCCGCATGAACGCCGAAGGCCACGAAGTGCGCCCGCTCGACGAAGCCGATGTGCGCTTCCAGCTCAACCGGCTGAAGGACAACGGCGTTGAGGCCGTGACCGTCAGCCTGATCAACGCCTATGCCAATGGCGCGCACGAAGCGCGGATCGGCGAACTGGTGGCCGAAGTGCTGCCGGGCGTGCCGGTGTCGCTCTCCCACGAAGTCCTGCCCGAAATGCAGGAATACGAACGTACGCTGACCACGGTGGCCAACGCTTCGGTCCGGCCGGTCGTGGGCAAGTACGTGTCCAACCTGCGCAACCGGCTCGCCAGCGAAGGGATGACCGGCAAGCTCTCGCTGCTGCGGTCCGACGGCGGGCTGATGAGCGCGCAGAAGGCCGAGGAGCACCCGGTCAACATCCTGATGTCGGGTCCCGCCGGCGGCGTGACCGGCGCGATCTGGGTGGGCCGCAATGCGGGCATCAAGAATATCCTCACGCTCGACGTCGGCGGCACCAGCACCGACGTCGCGCTGATCGAAAACCTCGAACCGCGCCGCCAGCGCACCACCGAGGTCGGCCATCTTTCCGTCCGCGCCTCGGCGCTCGACGTGAAGACCGTCGGCGCGGGCGGCGGTTCGATCGCTTATGTTCCTGAGCTGACAAGAGCCCTTCGGGTCGGGCCGCAGAGCGCAGGAGCGGTGCCGGGGCCGGTCGCCTATGGAAAGGGCGGCACGGCCCCCACCGTCACCGATGCCAATGTCGTTCTGGGATATCTGCCGGAGAACCTGCTGGGAGGGACGTTCAAGCTCGACCGTGAAGGCGCCAAGGCAGCGGTGCAGACCGTGGCCGATGCGCTGGGCATCGACCTGATGGCTGCCGCGCGCGGGATCATCGACATCGTCAACGAGAACATGTTCGGCGCGCTGCGCATGATTTCGGTGCAGCAGGGTTATGACCCGCGCGACTTCGCGGTGATGGGCTTCGGCGGTGCCGGGCCGCTGCATGTCAACGCGGTGGCGAGGCTGATGGGCAGCTGGCCTGCGGTTTCGCCGGTTTCGCCGGGCGTACTCTGCGCGCTGGGCGATGCGACGACGCGGATGCGCACCGAAACCGCGCGGTCGTGGTCGCGCCTCGCAAAGGATACGAAGGCGGAGGACCTCGTCGCCGTGCTCGACGAGATGGCGACGCAGGTGAAAGGCGAGTTGCTGAGCGACGGCGTGTCCGAAGCCGAGATCACCACCGCTTTCGAGGTCGATGTGCGCTACGCCGGGCAAGCCTTCGAGGTGCCGCTGACGATCACCGCCGAGGCGCTCGCCGGCGAGGGCATTTCCGGCGTGCTGGCGCGCTTCGATGAAGAGCACAAGCGGCTGTTCACCTTCAACATGGACACCCCGCACGAGATCGTGAACCTGCGCGCCGTGGCGCTGGGCCGTGCGCTCGACCTGCCGGCGGCGGAGCTGGAGAAGGGCGATGGCGATCCGTCCGCCGCCAAGATCCGCGACCATGTGCTTTGGATGGACGGGCGCGAGCAGGCGGCGGTGATCTATGACCGCGCGAAGCTGCGCGCCGGGGACGTGATCCCCGGCCCTGCGATCGTGTGCGAAATGGATTCGACCACGCTGATCGAGAGCGGCTGCGTCGCCACCGTCGACCATGTCGGCAACATCCTGATCAATCTGGCCTGACGAAAGGGACAAAACCATGCCTGCCACCATCGTCCAGACCAATTCCACCCCGTTCGAGACCGTCGCGATCGATCCGGTGACGCTCGACATCATCGAGAACGCGCTGCGCAACGCGCGCGTCGAGATGGACGCCACGCTTGTGCGCACGGCGATGTCGCCGGGCATCCGCGAGCAGGGAGACGCCTTTCCGCTGATCGCCGATCCCGAAGGCCGCATGATCGTCGGCCAGTTCGGCAGCTTCATCGGCGGCTTCCTCAAGAACTACGAAGGCACGCTCGAGGACGGGGACATGATCTTCCTGTCCGACCCGTACTCGGTCGACGGCGCGATCAGCCATTCGAACGACTGGCTGGTGCTGCTGCCGGTGTTCAAGGACGGACGCCTGATCGCTTATACCTCGATGTTCGGCCACCAGAGCGACATCGGCGGCAAGGTCGTCGGCTCGATGCCGATCAACGCGCGCTCGATCTACGAGGAAGGCGTGCGCATCCCCCCGGTGAAGATCTGGAAGAAGGGGGAATACAACGAAGACCTGATGAAGCTGGTCATGCACCAGACGCGCAAGGCGGACTGGTGCGCGGCGGACCTCAACGCGCTGATCGCATCGTGCCGCGTCGCCGCGCGCCGGGTGATCGAGATGGCGAACCGCTTCGGCGACGATGTCTATGTCTCGGCCACGCAGGAACTGCTGGCGCGCAACCACCGCGCGATGAAGACGCTGCTGTCGCAAGCGGTGAGCGAGGAGCCGGTGAGCTTCGAGGACTACATCTGCGACGACGGCATGGGGTATGGCCCGTACCGCATCAAGTGCACGATGTGGCGCGAAGGCGAGAAGGTGATCCTCGACTTCGACGGCACCGATCCGCAGTCTTCGGCGTCGATCAACTTCTTCCTGAACGAGAACATGTTCAAGATGTTCTTCGGCATCTACATGATCATGGTCTTCGACCCGATGATCCTGTTCAACGACGGGTTCTATGACCTGATCGACGTGCGCATCCCCGAAGGATCGCTGCTGAAGCCGAAGTTTCCCGCCGCGCTTTCGGGTCGCACCCATGCGCTGGGCCGCATCTTCGACATCCTTGGCGGGCTGCTGGGACAGAAGACGCCGGAATTCCTCAATGCCGCCGGCTTTTCGTCGAGCCCGCACCTGTTCTATTCGGGCTACGACCAGCGGCCGGGCAAGGGCAATGCCTGGTTCCAGCTGTTCCAGATCGGCTTCGGCGGCATTCCCGGGCGGCCGCTGGGCGACGGGCCGGACGGCCATTCGCTGTGGCCGGGCTTCACCAACGTGCCCAACGAGTTCCTAGAGCGCTATTTCCCGATGATGATCGAGCGCTACGAAACCGAGCCGGATTCGGGCGGGGCGGGGCTGCATCGCGGCGGCAACGGCATCCACATGACCTACCGCTTCCTGTCGCCCGGTACGATCTCGATCCACGACGACCGCTGGTTCGTGCCGCCCTGGGGCGTCAACGGCGGTGAGCCGGGCAAGCGGGCGAAGAAGCTGCTCGAAAAGGCCGACGGCACGATGACGATCATCGGCAACAAGGTCGAGGACGTTGACGTGGAGGTGGGCGACCAGCTGCACTTCGTCACCTGGGGCGGGGGCGGCTGGGGCGACCCGCTCGAGCGTGATCCCGCGCTGGTGGCCAAGGAGATCACGCAAGGTCTCGTGACGGTCGATGGCGCGCGCGCTTACGGCGTGGTCATTGCGGCCGACGGCGGCGTCGACGCGGCAGCGACCCAAGCGCTCCGCAGCGAACTTCGCGCATCCCGCGGCGCACTCCCCGTCTTCAACACCGGCCCCGGCATCGAGGCCCTGCGCGCTGCGTGCGAGGCCGAGACCGGACTTGCCGCTCCGATCCAGCCTCAATGGCCGCATCTCGAAGCGGCGGAGTGACCATGAACAACGGTGCATTGAAGGACATTCGCGTCGTCGAACTGGGCCAGCTGCTGGCGGGCCCGTTCTGCGGCCAGTTGCTGGGCGACATGGGCGCGGACGTGATCAAGGTGGAGCCGCCCGTAACCGGCGATCCCATGCGCGAATGGGGGCAGGGCGCCGAAAAGGTGCAGTGGGAGGTGATCGCCCGCAACAAGCGTTCGGTCAGCGCGAACCTGCGCGTGCCCGAAGGCCAGGCGCTGGTGAAGAAGCTGATCGCGCATGCCGACGTGCTGATCGAGAACTTCAAGCCCGGCACGCTGGAGAAGTGGGGGCTGGGGCCGGACGTGCTGCTCGCCGAATTCCCCCACCTGATCATCGCGCGCATGTCGGGCTATGGCCAAACCGGGCCCTATTCGGACCGGGCGGGCTTTGGCGGCATCGGCGAGGCGATGGGCGGCTGGCGCTACATCGTCGGCGAACCCGACCGCGCGCCCAGCCGCATGGGCGTGTCGATCGGCGATACGCTGACCGCGACCTATGGCTGCATGGGCGTGCTCGCCGCACTCCACGTCAAGGAAAAGACTGGCAAGGGGCAGGTCATCGACACCGCGCTCTACGAAAGCGTGCTGCAGGTGATGGAAGGGCTTGTGCCGGAATACGATCGCATGGGCCTGATCCGCGAACGGTCGGGATCGATCCTCAAGGGCATTGCGCCGTCCAACGTCTATCGCTGCAAGGACGGCGAGTTCATGATCGGGGCCAACAAGGATTCGCTGTGGAAGCGGCTGGCAACGGCGATGGGCCGGCCCGAACTGGGCGACGATCCGCGCTATGCGACGCATCTCGCCCGCGGCGAGAACCAGGACGAGCTCGATGCGCTGATCAACGAATGGACCGCCACGCTGACCATGGACGAGGTCGACGCGCTGATGATCGCGCATTCGATCCCGGCAGGCCGCGTGTATCGCGCGCCCGACATGCTCGCCGATCCGCACTTCCAGGCGCGCGAGGCGATCATCGAGGTTGAAACCGAGCGGTTCGGTCCGCTCAAGATGCAATCGAGCTTCCCCAAGTTCTCGGCAACGCCGAGCAGCGTGCGGCGGCCGGCGCCTTCGGTGGTCGGGCAGCACAACGCCGAAGTCTATGGCGAACTGCTCGGCCTGTCGGAAAGCGAGCTTGCCACGATGGCAGAGAAGGGTGTGATCTGATGGGGCAGGAGAGCGCCGACCTGGCCGAGAACTACGCGGGCGCCTTCGACGGGCGCCTGCCGTTCGGCCAGCGTCCGGCGCTGCTGCTGATCGATCTGGTCGAAGCCTACCTCCAGCCGGGCTCGCCGCTTTATGCCGGGATCGAGGACGCGCTGGCGAGTGCCGTGCGCATGACGGCCGCGGCGCGCGCGGCGCGCATTCCGATCGTGTTCACCAATGTCGAATACCAGCCGGGCGGCGCGGACGGCGGCGTCTTCTTCCGCAAGGTTCCGGCGCTCAAGGTGTTCGAGAAGGGATCGCCGCTGGGCGCCTTTCCCGCCGTGCTGGCGCCGCAGGACGGCGATATCGTCGTCACCAAGCGCTATGCCTCGGCCTTCTTTGCCACGCATCTTGCCGCGACGCTGACCTCGCTGGGCGTCGATACGGTGCTGGTCTGCGGCACGTCGACGTCCGGGTGCATCCGGGCGACGGCGCTCGATGCCTGCCAGAACGGCTTCCTGCCGTTCGTGGTGCGCGATGCCTGCGGCGACCGGCACCACGCCCCGCACGAGGCCAATCTGTTCGATCTTCAGGCCAAGTATGCCGAAGTGGTGAGCGAGGCCGAGGCGACCGCGCTGCTGGCCGCGATCGGGCGCTGATCGCGCGGCGCGTGGGGTCTTGCCGCGCCGGTAATTTGCGAGCCCCGTGACGATTGTTCTTTACAGTTAAGTCGATTGACCTAGCTTTTCCGACAGGAGCGGCGCCAGACCGCAAGGAGAGGCAGATGAGTCTGTTCGACATGACCGGCAAGGTGGCGGTCATTACCGGATCGACGCGCGGCATAGGTCGCGCGATCGCCGAGGAAATGGCAACCCAGGGTGCGCGGGTGGTGATCTCGAGCCGCAAGCAGGATGCCTGCGATGCGGTCGCGGCCGAGATCAATCAACGCTTCGGCGAAGGCACGGCCACGCCGATCGCCGCGAGCATTTCGTCGAAGGAGGCGCTCGAGACGCTTGTCGAGCGCACCCAGGCCGAGGTCGGGCCGATCGACGTGCTCGTCTGCAATGCCGCAAGCAATCCGTACTATGGTCCGATGAGCGGGATCGGCGACGAGCAATTCCGCAAGATCATGGACAACAACGTGCTGTCCAACCACTGGCTGATCCAGCTGTGCCTGCCCGGGATGATCGCGCGGCGCGATGGGGCGGTGATCGTGGTGAGCTCGATTGGCGGACTGCGCGGATCGCCGACGATCGGGGCCTACTGCATATCGAAGGCAGCCGACATGCAACTGGTGCGCAACCTCGCGGTCGAGGTCGGGCAGCACAACATCCGCGCCAATGCGATCGCGCCGGGGCTCATCCGCACCGACTTTGCCCGCGCGCTGTGGGACAATCCGGCAGCGGAAAAGGCCTACAACGAGAACCACCCGATGCGCCGGATCGGAATGCCCGAGGAAATCGCGGGCGCCGCGGTATTCCTCGCCTCGAAAGCCGGCAGCTACGTCAACGGCCAGACGATCGTGGTCGATGGAGGATCGACGATATGACCGAGCTCAACCTTGGCTTCGACCCCGTCGCGCTCAAGGAGCGCTACCTGGCCGAGCGCGACAAGCGCCTGCGCGCCGACGCCAACGAACAATACGTCGAGATGGCCGGCAAGTTCGCACACTTCCTCAACGACCCCTATGTCGAAAAGCCGATCGAGCGCGCGCCCGTTACCGACGAGCGTGACGTTGTGGTGATCGGCGGGGGCTTCGGCGGGCTGCTGGCCGGAGCGCGGCTGCGCAAGGCCGGCGTCGGGGACATCTGCCTGATCGAGAAGGGCGGCGAATTCGGCGGCACCTGGTACTGGAACCGCTATCCGGGCGCTGCCTGCGACATCGAAAGCTATGTCTACCTGCCGCTGCTCGAAGAGACCGGTTTCATGCCCGAGCGCAAGTACTCGGGCGCCGACGAGATCCGCGCCTATTCGCAGCGCATCGCGGACCACTTCGACCTGGCGCGCGGCGCGCTGTTGCAGACCGAAGTGACCGGCATGGACTGGGACGAGGGCGCGCGGCGCTGGATCGTCGCGACCAATCGCGGGGACGCCATTCGCGCCCGCTTCGTGATCATGGCCAACGGGCCGCTGCACCGTCCCAAGCTGCCCGGCATTCCCGGGATCGAGCAGTTCGAAGGCCACACCTTCCACACCAGCCGCTGGGACTACGATTATACCGGCGGCACCTCGAAGGGCGGGCTCGACAAGCTGGGCGACAAGGTTGTCGGCATCATCGGCACGGGCGCCACCGCCGTGCAGGCGGTCCCGCACCTCGGCGCCGGTGCGAAGCAGCTTTATGTGTTCCAGCGCACGCCGTCGTCCATCGACGTGCGCAACGACCGGCTGACCGATCCGCAATGGGCGGCCTCGCTTGAGCCTGGATGGCAGCGCCATCGCATGGAGAACTTCAACACCCTGGTGTCGGGCGGCTGGGCGGAAGAGGACCTCGTCGCCGATGGCTGGACCGAAATCATCCGCAACCTCGGCGTGATCGCGCGGATGAAGGCGGTGAAGGACGGCGCCACCAACCCCGACGAGCTCGTCCAACTCGCCGACTTCAAGAAGATGGAATCGATCCGCGCGCGTGTCGACGAGAAGATCACCAGGCCCGAGGTCGCCGAGGCGCTGAAGCCCTGGTACAACCAGTTCTGCAAGCGGCCGTGCTTCCACGACGAATATCTCGACACCTTCAACCGCGACAGCGTCACGCTGGTCGACACCAACGGCAAGGGCGTGGAGCGGATCACCAGGGACGGGGTCGTCGCCAATGGCCGCGAGTACAAGCTCGACTGCCTGATCTTCGCCACCGGCTTCGAAGTCGGCACGAGCTATGCCCGGCGTGCCGGCTACGAGGTCCATGGGCGTGACGGGCGCACGCTCGAGCAGAAGTGGGAGAAGGGGGCGCGCACGCTCCACGGCATGACCGTCAACGGCTTTCCCAACCTGTTCATCTTCTCGGTCATCCAGTCGGGCTTCACCGCCAACTACCCGCACTCGCTCGACGAGCAGGCCTGCCATGCATCGCACCTGATCTCCGAGGCGATGGGGCGGCAGGCGACACGCGTCGAACCGACCGTCGAAGCGGAGGAGGCCTGGACCGCCGAGGTGCTCGATTCCCTGCTCGACCGGCGCAAGTTCCTCGAGGAATGCACCCCCGGCTACTACAACGGCGAAGGGCAGCTGAGCCCGCTCGCGGCGAGCTTTGCCTCCTACGGCAAGGGCTCGCCCGCGTTCTTCCGCATCCTCGACGAATGGCGCGCGGCGGGCGACTTCGCCGGGCTCGAAATGGATTGATCGACCGCCACCGCTGAAAGCGAAAAGGCCGAGCCCTCCACACGGAAGGCTCGGCCTTTTTCGATTGGTCGGGACGAGAGGATTCGAACCTCCGACCCCCACACCCCCAGTGTGATGCGCTACCAGGCTGCGCTACGTCCCGACCGGAGCGGCGGCCTATAGGCAGGGCTTTGGATCATGGCAAGGGGGTTGGCGAAGGTTCCGCGCCATTGCGAGGATCGCGCGCGGCGCGTGGGTTCGATTGCCTTGACGCGGCAAGGCTGCTAGGCGCGCGGCCACGTTGTTTTCCCTGTGGTTGCGCGGGCACTCGTGCCTCGCGCGCCGCCTGAAAAGAGTTCCAGCCGATCCCATGAACGGTCCTGCCATGTTTGCCCTTCTCGCTTCTGCCGCGCCCGCTGCGGCGTCGAACGAGCCGCCGGCCTATCTCCAGTTCCTGCCCCTGATCGCGATGGGGGCGGTGTTCTATTTCCTGATCCTGCGCCCGCAGATGCGCCGGCAGAAGGAGCATCAGGCCAAGCTCGCCGGAATCCAGAAGGGCGACCAGGTGGTGACCGCCGGCGGCCTCATCGCCAAGGTGATCAAGGTCGACGAAACCACGGTCGATCTCGAACTCGCGCCCAACGTGCGGGTGAAGGCGGTCAAGTCGACGATCGGCGACATCGTGCCGCCCGCCGGCGCCAAGCCCGCCAACGACTGATCCTTCCAGCAGGACGATACCGATGCTCGAATTTCCCCGCTGGAAGGTGATCTGGCTCTGGGCGCTGACGCTGGTCTGCGCGCTCGCAGCCGTGCCTTCGCTGACTTCGATGACCAACATCCGGCTGCCGGCGTCGCTGCCGCAGCCCAAGGTCAACCTCGGCCTCGACCTCGCCGGCGGCAGCCACATCCTGCTCGAGGCCGATCCTTCGCAGGTGCGCCAGCAGCGCATCGAGGGCATGGATGAGAGCGTCCGCGGCAAGCTCAAGGCGGAGAACATCCGCATCAGCGACATTTCGAACAACAACGGCGCGCTGAGCTTCCTCGTCGAGGACCCGGGCAAGGTCGACGCCGTGCGCGAGGCGATCCTGCCGCTGACCAACGGGGCAGGCCTGACCGGCAAGCGCGACTGGACGATCACCGTCGCCGACGGCAACCGCTTCGTCCTGACGCCGACGCAGGAAGGCATCGACCAGGCGGTGAGCCAGGCGATGGACACCGCGGTCGAAGTGGTGCGCAAGCGCATCGACGCGCTGGGGACCAAGGAGCCGACGATCATCCGCCAGGGCGCGCAGCGGATCGTCGTGCAGGTGCCGGGCCTGCAGGACCCGCAGCAGCTCAAGAACCTGCTCGGCCAGACTGCCAAGCTCGAATTCAAGCTGGTCGACAGCACTGCGCTTCCCTCCGACGTCGCGCGCGGCATCGCGCCTCCTGGCAGCGAGATCGTGCCTTACGCCAATGCCGGCGAGGGCGGCGGCGCACCGGCGATCGCGGTCAAGCGCCTCGGCGGCATCCGCGGCGACGAACTGACCAATGCGCAGATGTCGAACAACCAGCAGACCAACGAGCCGGTCGTCAACATCACCTTCAACACCGAAGGCGGCGCGAAGTTCGCCAAGCTCACGACGCAGAACGTCGGCAAGCCGTTCGCCATCATTCTTGACGGCAAGGTGCTTTCGGCGCCCAACATCAACGAGCCGATCCTTGGCGGCAGCGCGGTGATCTCGGGCCGCTTCACCACCGAAAGCGCGAATGCTCTGGCCATCTCGCTGCGCTCGGGCGCGCTGCCGGTCGACCTGAAGGTCGTCGAAGAGCGCACCGTCGGCCCCGACCTCGGCGCGGACTCGATCCGCAAGGGCATGATCGCGATGGGCGTCGGCACGCTCGCGCTCGCGGTGTTCATCCTCGTCACCTATGGCCGGTTCGGGGTCTATGCCTGCATCGCGCTGGTCATCAACGTGCTGATGATCCTGGGCATCATGGGGCTGATCGGGACCACCTTGACGCTGCCGGGCATTGCCGGTTTCGTGCTGACGATCGGCGCGGCGGTCGACGCCAACGTGCTGATCAACGAGCGCATCCGCGAGGAGCGCCATCGCGGACGGCGCGTCGTCGCTGCGGTCGAGATGGGCTACAAGGAAGCCAGCCGCGCGATCTTCGATGCCAACATCACCAACGTGATCGCCGCTGCGCTGATGTTCGCGTTCGGCTCGGGTCCGGTAAAGGGCTTTGCGGTCGTGCTGATGATCGGCATCGCGACCTCGGTGTTCACCGCGGTCACGCTCACTCGCCTGTGGGTCGCGCAGTGGCTGCGTCGCGCGCGCCCTGTCGACCTGAACCTGTAAGAGGAGAAGAGGCAGATGAAGCTCCTCAAGCTCGTTCCCGATCACACCAACATCCACTTCCTCAAGTGGCGCGTGCCCTTCTACATCGTCAGCGTGCTGCTGATGGCGGCGAGCTGGGGCCTGGTGCTGACCAAGGGCCTCAACCTCGGCGTCGATTTCGTCGGCGGGCAGATGATCCGCGTGACCTTCGAACGCAGCGCCGAAGCGCCGGTAGGCGCGCTGCGCGGCGAAGTGGCCAGGCTCGGCTACGGCGAGCCGATCATCCAGCGCTACGGCAAGCCCAACGAGATCTCGATCCGGATGAAGCTGCCCGAAGGCGCCGATCACGATCCGGCGCTGTCGGACAAGATGGCGCGCACGATCACCGCCGACGTCAAGAAGAACCACGCCGATGCTCGGATCGACGGCGTCGACTCGGTTTCCGGCAAGGTCTCCAAGGAGCTTGGCTGGGACGCCTTCAAGGCGCTGGGCCTCGCCGCGCTGGCGGTTGCGGCCTACATCTGGCTGCGCTTCGAATGGCAGTTCGGCATCGGCGCGTTGCTCAGCCTTGTCCACGACGTGACGCTGACGCTCGGCATGTTCGCGCTGACGCAGATGGAGTTCGACCTCAATATCGTCGCCGCGTTGCTGACGCTGATCGGCTACTCGCTCAACGACACGATCGTGGTCTACGACCGCATCCGCGAGAACCTGAAGAAGTTCCGCAAGATGCCGATGCCCGAACTGCTCGACCTTTCGGTCAACGAGACGCTGGCGCGCACGATCGTGACCTCGCTGTCGATGCTGATCACGCTGGTGGCGCTGCTGCTGCTGGGGCCCGAAGTGATCTTCGGCTTCACCGCCGCAATCACGCTCGGCATCTTCGTCGGCACCTACAGCTCGATCTACATGGCAGCGCCCATCCTGATCTGGCTCAAGGTGAACCCGAAGAGCTTCGTGCCGACCGAGACCGCGCTGGAAAAGCAGGAACGGCTGGCTCGCGAAGGCGTGTAAGCGATAGAGACTGAAGGTTCTTGGCGGGTCGGAGGCGAATGCTTCCGGCCCGCTTTTCCGTATCAGGCGATCTCGTCGTAGATTTCGGCGAGCGCGGCTGCATTGGCCTCCCAGCTGAAGCGCGCGACGGTCGCGGCGACCTCCGCCTGGCTCGGCGGCGCTTCGAGCAGCGACCGGACGCCCTCTGCGATCGCTTCGGGGGTGCGGGCAACGATCCGGCCGGCGGCCGGGGAGGTCACCACCTCCCGCGCGCCGCCGATGTCGGCAATGACCACCGGCGTGCCGCAGGCGAGCGCTTCGATCCAGGCGTTGGCGAGCCCTTCGCGTTCCGAGGGCAGGACCATCACGTCCGCCGCGCTCAGCAGGGCCGGCAGGTGTTCGTGCCCCACCGATCCGAGAAACCGGACGCGCGCGGCGACCCCGCTGCGCTCGGCGAGCGCGCGCAGCGTCGCCTCCTCGGCTCCTTCCCCCGCCAGCACGAGGCGTACGTCGTCGGGCAAATGGGGCAGCGCGCGAATGGCGAGGTCCTGGCCCTTGATCGCGAGCAGTGCGCCGACGCAGACAATCATGCGCCCTTCGGGCGAGATCCCGAGGCCCGGGATGGTCGAGACCCGTTGGCGGGCGGCGGCACGCGGCAGGGGCGTGAAGCGCCGATGGTCGAGCCCGGTGTAATGGACGCGAACGCCGCGCGGCGCCAGCCCGAGCGCCGCCATGTCGCGCCCGAGGGCAGCCGACACCGCGAGCACCGCGCTGGCGGCACAGGCAGCCTTGCGCATCTGCCGCAGGGCGCTCGCCCGCGTGCCCCAGTAATGGATATCGGACCCGCGCGCCTTGATCGCCAAGGGCAGCCCGAGCGCCGCGGCGAGGCGCGCGGCGGCGGGACCGTCGGGATAGAAGAACTGCGCATCGATCAGGTCGAACCGCCGCTCGGCGTGGAGCGAGCGCGCCAGCGGCAGAAGCGCCCGCGCGATCAGGGCCGCATTGAACGGCCCCGACAGGCCGGGCAGGAGCGGGAAGCGCGGGTGGTGGACATCGACGCCGTCGACCTGCTCCTGCGCCGGAATGGCCTCGAGCGACCGGTAGCGCTGAAGCCGGACCGGCGGCAGCCCGATCGGGTTGAGCACGGTGACATCCCAGTCACCCCGCGCGGCGAGGGCGCTCGCCTGGCGCGCGACGAAGCGGCCGAACGCCGGGCGTTGCGGCGCCGGAAACAGCGTCGAGATCGACAGCAGCCGCCGCTTCACGGTCTTGGGAAATCAGAGACGGCGCACCAGCATCTCGGCAACGCCGATCCATGCCGGCTGGTCGATGACGATCTGGCGCTGTCCGATGCCAGGGGGCAGCAGCGAGACCCGCCCGCTTTCGTGATCGATCATCCGCCCGAAGGCGAAGCGACCGGCCGGACGAGGCACGAGCACGTCGCGGTTGAGGGCGCGGGCGAAGTCTTCAGGCGCGCATTGCCGAAGCCATACCTGGTCCCCTGCGCGATATTCCCCGACGCTCGCCTCCACGCCGAGCACGACGACCGGCGTATCCCCGTCGGGGGCCAGCGGAAACACCGCTTCCATCGGCCGCGACAGGGCTTCGGGGCCCGCCGCGCCGAGCTTGGCCACCATCGCGGTCGGCCGGTCGCTCTCCGCGCCGACGAGCAACTGCGGATCGACGTCGAGCGCCGCGCCGATCCGGTTCATCCAGGCGAGCGACAGCGACCGCATGCCCGTCTCGAGACGGCCGATGGTCTGCGCCGTGGTCGGCGGATTGCAGCGCGCGGCTACGTCGGCGAGGGTCAGGCCCTTCTGGCGACGGATGTCGCGAATTCGATTTATCATGGCACGGCGGCTTTCGTCATGGGATCGGCGGTGGCGTGCGACGTTATGCTTTCCTACAATCCACCATTTCGGGCAAGTGATACTATCGTTCCGTATTTGTTCCTTGGGCTGTTGTGCAGAAGGTGGGCGATCGACATGGCGCAAGTTCTGGAAGAGCGTGAATTGACCTCGGAAGGTCCCCAGCTTCACCGCACAGATGGAGCCAAGTCCCGGAGCGTCAAGGTAAATATCGCGGAAAGCCCGCTGACCTGGCTTCATGCTCGCGGTCATCTGAGCGACCGCCGGTTCCTTGCCGGCGAGCGCCTGCGGCGCGATTGGGAGACCGCGCAGCTCGCCCCGGTCGTGACGATGCGTTGGAATCCGGTTCGGCTGAATCGCGATCACCGGCACGATCTGACCGCCGGGGAGCGCCAACTGGCGGCTGCTAGGCGGTTCGATTCGGCCATCGCAGCAGCCGGAAGCGGGCTATCCGACGTGCTCTGGCGCGTGGTCTGCGCCGGCGAGGGGCTGCCGGCGGCGGAGCGAGCGCTCGGCTGGCCGGCACGAAGCGCGAAGCTGGTGCTCGGTATCGCACTCGACCGCGTCGCCGACTTCTATCGCATTCCCTGAGCGCGCCGGCTGCCGACGCGGCCATTTCGCAGCTTCCCCAACGGGCCAGCAGGCGGTAACGCTTGCAACGATCTGTTCAGGGAGCAAAAAATGGAACGTCGGCAGTTTCTGGCATACTCGGGCAGCGCCGTGGCCGCGCTGGGTCTTTCCTGGCCGATGCGCGTGCTGGCCGAAGGGAGCGCGGACCAGGCGCTCAATGCGCTGCTGGACAAGATCTTCTACGACGAACTTCTGCTGAGCCCCGAGCAGGCGACGAGCATGGGGCTCGACACCGGGCCGCGCCGCGAACTGCGTGCGCGCCTCAGCGACAGCAGCGAGGCCGGCCGGGATGCGGCCGAGGCCTTCACCCGCGAGGCGCTGCGCAAGATCCGCGCGTTCGATCCTGCCAGCCTGAGCGATGCTGGCAAGCGCATCCGCGATATTGCCGCCTACAAGTACGAACAGGAACTCGTCGCCCGGCCGCTTGGCGTGGACGGCGTGCAATCGCCCTATCCGATCACCCAGCAGGATGGCGCCTACTTCGGCATTCCCGACTTCCTCGACAGCCAGCACCCGATCGAGACGATCGAAGACGCCGAAGCCTATCTCTCGCGCCTGCGCTTCTTCCGCTACACGCTCGACGAGCAGACCGAAGACCAGCGGTGCAAGGCGGCCAAGGGCATCCTCGCGCCGGGCTGGTCGCTCGATCTCGCGCTCGGCCAGATGAAGAAGCTGCGCCAGAGCGCGCCCGAGCAGAACGGCATGGTGCGCTCGCTCGTGACCCGCGCGGCGGCGAAGAATCTCGCCGGCGACTGGGAGGCCCGCGCCGCACGGATCGTCGCCAACGAAATCTATCCCGCGCTCGATCGCCAGATCGCGCTGGTCGAGCGCCTGCGTCGCACCACCCGGCCCGGTGACGGGGCGTGGCGCCTGCCGCGTGGTGACGAGATCTACCGCGCGGCGCTCGCCCAGGCGACGACCACGACGATGACGCCCGAGGAGATCCACAAGATCGGGCTCGAGCAGGTGGCCGACATCACCGCCCAGCTTGACGGCATCCTGAAGGGGGCGGGCTATGCGAGCGGCAACGTCGGTGCGCGGCTGACCGCGCTCAACCATGCCGGCGACCAGCTCTACCCCGACACCGACGAGGGCCGCGCCGCGCTGCTCAAGGACCTTAACGCCGGGGTTGCGGCGATGCAGGCCAAGTTGCCGCGCGCCTTCGCCGATGTTCCGAGCGAAAAGCTCGAGATCCGGCGCGTGCCCGTCGAGATCCAGGACGGGGCCCCCAACGGCTACTACTATTCGGCGACGCTCGACGGCTCGCGCCCGGCGATCTACTGGATCAACCTCAAGTCGACGGGCGACTGGCCGCGCTACTCGCTGCCGGCGCTGACCTACCACGAAGGCGTGCCGGGCCATCACCTGCAGGGCGGCTACAGCCGCACCGCCGGGGCGCTGCCGATGATGCTGAAGGACTTCTTCCTGTCGGCCTATGGCGAGGGCTGGGCGCTCTACGCCGAGCAGCTCGCCGACGAACTGGGCGGGTACAACGGGATCGAGCGCGCAGGCTACCTGCAGTCGTTCCTGTTCCGCGCGGCGCGGCTGGTGGTCGATACCGGGCTAAACCACTACAAGTGGAGCCGCGAGAAGGCGACCGACTACCTCGTTACCACCGTCGGCTTCCCGCGTGCGCGCGCACAGCGCGAGATCGAACGCTACTGCGCATCGATCGGCCAGGCCTGCAGCTACAAGATCGGCCATACCGCATGGGTGCGCGCCCGCAAGAAGGCCGAGGCGGCGCTGGGTGCCAAGTTCAGCCTGCCCTGGTTCCACGAAGTGCTGAAGGAAGGGGTGATGCCGCTCTCGATGCTCGAGGCGCGGATCGAGCAGCGCACCGCCGAACGCCTGCGCGCCGCCTGATCGCACGAAGGGACCGCATTTCATGGAACGCAGACATTTTCTCGCCGGCACCGGCGCGCTCGGCATGATTGCGCTGGCGCGGCCGGGCCTGGCACTTGCTGCGGGCGACGCCGACGCAGCGCTGAACGCCCTGTTCGACCGCATCTTCAAGGACAGCATGGCGCTCTCGCCCGAGGGAGTGAGCTCGCTGGGACTCGACAAGGGCGAATGGGCGGGGATGAAGTCGCTGCTCGACGATCGCACCGAGGCGGGCGTGGCCGCCGGCGTGGCCCAGACCCAGCAGGCGCTGGCAGATCTTGCCAAGGTCGACCGCGCGGCGTTGTCGAGCGCCAGCCGGCTCAACCTCGACGTCGTGACCTATCAACTCGAATCGCGCCTGGAGTCGCCGCGCCTTCATGTCGATTCGGTGCAGCGGCCCTATCGCCTCTACCAGCAGGGCGGGGCCTATTTCTCGCTGCCCGATTTTCTCGACAGCCGGCACACCATCGAGACCGCGGCCGATGCCGAGGCCTATCTCGCCCGCCTCGCGCTGGTGGGCAAGGCGCTCGACGAGGACAGTGCCGAGCAGAAGGCGCAAAGCGCGCGCGGGCTGATAGCGCCGGGCTGGTCGCTCGACCTGACGCTCGGCCAGATGCAGAAGCTGCGCTCGGTTCCGGCTGCGCAAAACACCATGGTCGCCTCGCTGGTGCGGCGGACAGCGGCCAAGGGTATTGCCGGCGACTGGCAGGCGCGCGCTGAGAAGATCGTGGCGGACAGCGTCTATCCCGCGCTCGACCGCCAGATCGCCCTGGTGCAGCAGCTGCGCGCGCAGACCCCGGCGGGTGACGGCGCATGGCGCCTGCAGAACGGCGATGCCGTCTACGCCGCCGCCTTGCGACAGGCGACCACGACCGAGTTCTCGCCCGAGCAGGTCCACAAGATCGGCCTCGAACAGGTGGCGGACCTGACCGCCAGGCTGGACGCCGTGCTCAAGGGTGCAGGCATGACCAAGGGCACCGTGGGCGAGCGGCTGGCTGCGCTGAACGCACGGCCGGACCAGCTCTATCCGGAAACGGACGAAGGCCGCGCCGCGCTGATCGCCAGCCTCAACGCCGGGGTGGCGCGGATGACGGGGCTCCTGCCCAAAGCCTTCGCGACGCTGCCTGGGCAGCCGCTCGAGATCCGCCGCGTTCCGGTGGAGATCCAGGACGGCGCGTCGAATGGCTATTACTACCGCGCCGCGCTCGATGGGTCGCGCCCCGCGATCTACTGGATCAACCTCAAGGAAGTGGCAGACTGGCCGAAGTATTCGCTGCCGTCGCTGACCTATCACGAGGGCGTGCCCGGCCATCACCTGCAGATCAGCATCGCGCAGACCTCGAAGGATATTCCGATGCTGCGCAAGATCGGCGGTTTCTCGGCCTATTCCGAAGGCTGGGCGCTCTATTCCGAGCAGCTCGCCGACGAGTTGGGCGGCTACGATGGGATCGAGAAGGCGGGCTACCTGCAGTCGTTCCTGTTCCGCGCGGCCCGTCTCGTCATCGACACGGGCCTCCACACCAAGCGGTGGAGCCGCGAGCAGGCGACCGACTACATGGTCGCCACCACCGGCTTTGCCCGGCCGCGCAGCCAGCGCGAGGTCGAGCGCTATTGCACGATGATCGGGCAGGCGTGCAGCTACAAGATGGGCCACATTGCCTGGCAGAGAGCGCGGGAAAAGGCGCAGAAGACGCTTGGGGCGAAGTTCGACATTCGCCAGTTCCACGAAGTGCTGCGCGAGGGCGCCATGCCGCTCTCCATCCTCGAGAAGCGCATCGACGAACGCACCGCGGCAGCGCTGAAGGCATAACGACGCGATCCCCTCGCTTGCGCGGGGGAGGGGGCCGCTTTCAGCCTTCGACCATTTCGGCGAGTTCCAGCCAGCGCTCCTCGGCGGCGTCCTTGTCGGCGCGGACCTTTTCGAGCGCGGCCATCAGAGCATCGAACTTCTTCGGGTCCTTGGCATAGAGGTCCGGGTCGGCGAGTTGCGCCTCCCCGCGCGCGATCGCGGCGTCCAGTTCCTCGATCCGCTTCGGGAGCAGTTCGTAGTCGCGCTGGTCCTTGTACGACAGCTTGCCCTTCTTTGCCGCTTGCGGCGGGGGAGGGGTTGCCGCCGCTTCGCTGGCGCCGCCGCCGCCGCCGCTTCGCGCCACGGGCTTGCCGGCTTCGCGGCTCTTGCGGATCTTTTCCCAGTCGGCATAGCCGCCCGCCACGATATCCACCTTGCCCGAACCATCGAGGCCGAGCGTGATGGTCACCGTGCGATCGAGGAAGTCGCGGTCATGGCTGACAATCAGCACGGTGCCTTCGTAATCGGCGATGACTTCCTGCAGCAGGTCGAGCGTTTCGAGATCGAGGTCGTTGGTCGGCTCGTCGAGCACCAGCAGGTTCGACAGGCGCGCGAATTCGCGGGCGAGGAGCAGGCGCGAGCGCTCGCCGCCCGACAGCGTGCCCACGCGGGCTTCGACCAGGCCCGGATCGAACAGGAATTCCTTGAGATAGCCCTGGATGTGCTTGCGCGTGCCGCGCACGTCGATCCAGTCGCTGCCTTCGGCAAGCACGTCGCGCACGCGCTTGTCGGGCGCCATCAGGCTGCGCTGCTGGTCGATCATCACGCCCGACAGCGTTTTGGCGAGCGTGACCGTGCCCGTATCGGGCGCAAGTTCGCCAGTCAGCAGCTTCAGCAGCGTGGTCTTGCCCGCGCCGTTCGCGCCGACCACGCCGATGCGGTCCTTGCGCGTGATGCGCAGCGTGAAGTCCTTGATGATCGTGCGATCGCCGAACTTCTTCGAAACGTTTTCGGCGACGATCACCGCCTTGCTCTTGGCCTCGTCGTCGGTGCCCAGGGCCAGCTTGGCGGTGCCTTGCGGGTTGAGCATCGCCGCGCGGGTGGCACGCATCTCGTAAAGCTTTTCCAGCCGGCCCATGTTGCGCTTGCGCCGCGCCGTGACGCCGCGTTCCAGCCAGTGCGCTTCGATCTTGAGCTTGGCGTCGAGCTTGTCGGCCGCGCGCGCTTCCTCGGCGTAGACCTGCTCCATCCACGCTTCGTAGCCGCCGAAGCCGATGTCCTTGCGCCGCAGCGATCCCCGGTCGAGCCAGAGGGTGGCGCGGGTCAGGCGCTCGAGGAAGGTGCGGTCGTGGCTGATCACGACGAAGGCGCCCTTGTACCGCTGCAGCCAGTCTTCGAGCCAGTCGATCGCGGCGAGGTCGAGGTGGTTGGTCGGCTCGTCGAGCAGCAGCAGGTCGGGATCCATAGCAAGTGCGCGGGCGAGCGCGGCGCGCCGGCGCTCGCCACCGCTCGCGCTTTCGGCCTTGCGGCTCATGTCGATGCCGAGCTGGCCGGCGATAGCCTCGACCTCGTAGCGTTCGGGTGCGTCGCTGCCGGACAGGGCGAAGTCCATCAGCGTGTCGAACCCGGTGAAGAAGGGGTCCTGCTCGAGCGTCACGACCTTGATTCCGGGCTGGATCGAGCGCTTGCCCTTGTCGCCCTCGATCTGCCCGCCGATCAGCTTGAGCAGCGTCGACTTGCCCGCGCCGTTGCGTCCGATCAGCGCGAGCCGGTCGCGCGGGGCGATGTGGATGTCGATGTCGCGGAAAAGCCAGCTGGTGCCCTGGTTGAGGCCGAGGCCTTCCCAGCTGAGGATCGGTGCTGCTGCCATAACCCGCAGCGCCTAGCTTGCCGGGGGCAGTGATGCAATCGCGCCACCTGCGGTGTGAACCTTGTTCGACAGCCCCATTCAGAGCTTGTTCAATGCGCAAACGATAGGCATCTCCGCATCATGCATCGGAAAATGCCCCTGCTCGCGGCTGTTGCCGCGCTCGCTCTCCTGCCCGCCGGGCCCGCGCGCGCCGAGCCGCGTGGCGAACAGGACGAAGCGCGCCGCGACTTGCGCGCGGGTAACGTCCAGTCGCTGCGCGACATCGAACGGCGGGTCCTGCCGACCAAGCAGGGCATGCAGTACCTCGGCCCCGAATACGATCCGGCGGCGATGGCCTATCGGCTCAAGTTCATTCGCGACGGCCGGGTCGTGTTCGTCGACGTCGACGCGCGCACCGGCAGGGTGTTGAGCGAATCACGCTGAACGCGGCCGGTCCGGCCTGTTTCTTGACCGTTCAGGTTCTTGGGACCATCTAGCCCCTGACAACGTTTGGCGCACGAAGCTCCGCAGGCGGAGCGCAGCGCAAAAAGGGGCAACCGTACATGCGTATCCTGATCGTCGAGGACGAACCCACGCTCGGGCGACAGCTCAAGACCACGCTCGAGCAGAACGGCTACGCGGTCGATCTGTCGGTCGATGGCGAGGACGGCCACTTCATGGGGTCGACCGAGGAATACGATGCGGTGATCCTCGACCTCGGCCTGCCCGAAATCGACGGGCTGACCGTGCTGGGCATGTGGCGCAAGGAAGGCCGCAAGTTCCCGGTGCTGGTGCTCACCGCGCGCGACAGCTGGTCGGACAAGGTGGCCGGCCTCGATGCCGGCGCCGACGACTACCTCGCCAAGCCGTTCCAGACCGAGGAACTGATTGCCCGCCTGCGCGCGCTGATCCGTCGCGCCTCGGGCAATTCGTCGAGCGAGCTGATCGCCGGGGACGTGCGGCTGGATACCCGTTCGGGCCGCGTCACGCTCGACGGCGAGCCGGTCAAGCTGACGGCGCAGGAATACAAGCTGCTGTCCTACCTGCTGCACCACAAGGGCAAGGTGGTCAGCCGCACCGAGTTGATCGAGCACATCTACGACCAGGACTTCGACCGCGATTCGAACACGATCGAGGTCTTCGTCACGCGCATCCGCAAGAAGCTCGGACCCGACGTGATCACCACGATCCGGGGCCTTGGCTACAGCCTCGACGACCCGGCGCTGCCGAAGCGAGGCTGAGGGCAGGCACGCGGCGCCGCCCAGCCAGCGATGGATACGCAACCCGCCGTCCAGAACGCGGTGACGCCCGGGCAAGCGAGCCCGGCACCGCACACCGGCTCGCTCGCCCGGCGCATGCTGCTGATCGCGTTCGCGTGGATCACGGTGCTGCTACTGGGCGGGGGCATCGCGCTCGACCGCACGCTGTCGGGCCTCGTCGTGCGCAATTTCGACGAGCAGCTCGGCTACATGCTCACCGCGATGGTCGCGTCGGCCGAGATCGGGCCCGACGGCGAAGTGTTCTTCAACCGGCCGCTTGGCGACCAACGATTCCTCGAGCCGAACTCGGGCCTCTACTGGCAGATTTCAGGGCAGGGGCACGAAGACTTCCCTTCTCGCTCGCTGTGGGATCGCACGCTCAAGCTCAAGAACGATCATTTCGACACCGAGCCGCACATCTACGATTCGGACCAGTTCGAAGGCGAACGGCTGCGCGTGATAGAGCGCAGCGTGATCCTGCCGGGCAGCAATACGCTTTGGCAGTTCTCGGTCGCCGCCAGCCGGGGCGAGATCGATGCGCAATTGCAGCGGATCCGGTCGATCCTGCTCTGGTCGTTCGTGGTGCTCGGGCTCGGCCTGATCGGCATGGCTTCGCTGCAGACCTACTACGGGCTTTCGCCGCTGCGCCGCGTCCGCCGGGCGATCCAGCACATGCGCGAAGGCGGCGCGGCGCGTGTCGACGAGCCGCTGCCGCTCGAAGTCCAGCCGCTCGTGGTCGAGCTCAACGGATTGCTCGAGCATTCGGAGCGACAGGCGGCCGAGGCGCGCACCCATGCCGGGAACCTGGCGCACGCGCTCAAGACGCCGTTGACGGTGGTGATGAACGCAGCGACCGCGCGGGCCGACGACCTGTCCGATACCGTCATCCGCGAGGCGGCGGTCATGCGGCGGCAGGTCGACCACCACCTCGCCCGCGCCCGCGCGGTCGGCCGCCGCGCCACCGGCCTGTCGCGCGCGCTGGTGTGGGAGAGCGTGGAGGCGGTCGAGCGCGCGGTATCGCGCCTCTATCCCAAGGTGCGCTTCGACATGGACGGCAACAAGGAGGCGCTTGTCGCGATCGAGCGGCAGGACCTCGACGAGATCCTCGGCAACCTGATCGAGAACGCCGCCAAGTACGGCGGTGGCTCGGTGTTCATTACGGTCGATGCATCGCCGCTCGATGCCAAGTTCTGCGATATCTGGGTCGAGGACGACGGCCTCGGCATCCCGGAGGATGCGCGCGAGCGGATCTTCGACCGCGGCGCGCGGCTCGATACCGGGAAGCCCGGGACCGGCCTCGGCCTCGCCATCGTGCGCGACGTCGCCGAGCTCTATGGCGGCTCGGTCACGCTCGGCGAAAGCGAGGATCTGGGCGGGCTGCTCACGACACTGCGCCTGCCCCGCAGCGCGGCGCCGCGCTGAGGCCGTCGTCGCGCGTCAGGCCCGCGGATGGGCGCTGCGATAGGCTTCGAGCAGCGTTGCGGCGTCGACCTTGGTGTAGATCTGCGTCGAGGACAGGCTCGCGTGGCCGAGCAGCTCCTGCAGCGACCGCAAGTCTGCGCCCGCGCCCAGCAGATGCGTCGCGAACGAATGGCGCAGCGCATGCGGGGTCGCCGTCGCCGGGAGACCGAGCGCGACTCGCGCGCGCGCAACGGCGCGCTGGATCATCGCCTGCGCGAGCGGTCCGCCCTTCGCGCCACGGAACAGCGGCTCGTTGCGGGCGAGCGGATAGGGTACGCGCGCGACGTAGTCATCGACCGCTGCACGCACCAGCGGCAGCAGCGGGACCACGCGCTCGCGGCCGCCCTTGCCACGTACCAGCAGCGTTTCGCCGAGCGGGAGGACACTCGCGGGCAGCGACAGCGCCTCGGCAATGCGCAGGCCCGCGCCGTAGAGCAGCAGCAGGACCGCGCGGTCGCGCGCGGCGATCCAGTCGTTCGCGGCGTCTTCGGCTACCGTTGCCGCGAGCCCGACGGCCTCGTCCGGGGTGATCGGGCGGGGGAGGCCCTTCTTGATCCGTGGCCCGCGCAGGCGCGGCGCTCGCGCCTCGGGATCGCCGGCCTGCGCGCGGGCGAAGGCAAGGAAGGCGCGCAAGGCCGAGAGTTCGCGCGCGGCCGAGGCGTTGCCGATGCCGTCCGCGCGGCGCTTGCCGAGCTGCGTGCGCAAGGCAGCTGCTTCTAGCCCGGCCAGCGACGTCCAGGTCTGGCCGTCGGGAAGGGCGTCGAGCAAGCGGGCGGCGGTTGCATGATAGGCGCGCACGGTATGCGGCGAGCGACGGCGCGCGTGAACCAGATGGTCGTGCCAGGCGCGCAGGATGTCGCCGCGGTCGATCATGCGAGAAGGTCGGCCGCCACGAGCTCGCCGAGCAGCCCGTCGAGGACCGCCATTCCTGGCCCGGTCACGCGCAACACGCCTCCCGGATCGTCCACGTTGTCCTCGGTCGCAGGCGTTTCCTCGAGATATCCCATCTCGCGATAGAAACGCCGTTTTGCGCGATCGATCAACTGGTCCTCCGCGAGCTCGAAGCGCCGGGCCAGGGCGCGAGGACGAATGCCTTCGGCCAGGCGCAGGCCCATCATCACCGCCTCGGCCGCCTGTTCGCGATTGCCCAGTCCGCGTTCTTCGCAAAGACCCTGCCCGCGAGAGGCCACCGCATCGAGGTAGTTCTCGGGCTTCTTGTGGCGCACCGTCGCAGCCCCGTTGCGCCGGCCATGGGCGCCAGGTCCGATGCCGACGTAGTCGCCATAGCGCCAGTAGGTCAGGTTATGGCGGCTCTCCTCGCCGGGGCGCGCGTGGTTGCTCACCTCGTAGGCGGGAAGCCCTGCGCTTGCGGTCATGTCGCGGGTGATCGCGAACAGTTCCGCGGCCTCGTCGTCGTCCTGGGGGACCAGTTTTCCCTGCCGGACCAGCGTGGCGAACTGCGTGCCCGGCTCGATCGTCAGTTGATACAACGACAGGTGGCCGGTGCCGAAGGCGAGCGCCTGCGCAAGTTCTTCCCGCCACGAGTCGGGCGACTGGCCGGGGCGCGCGTAGATCAGGTCGAAGCTCACGCGTCGAAACGCGGACTGTGCCAGATCGAGAGCTGCGAGGCTCTCCGCCACGCTGTGCATCCGGCCCAGAAAACCGAGAGTTTGGTCGTTGAGCGCTTGCAGACCGAGCGAGACGCGATTGACCCCGGCTCGTGCCAGATCGGAAAACTTGCCTGCTTCCACCGACGAGGGATTGGCTTCGAGCGTGATCTCCACGTCTTGGGTCAGCTTCCAGTAACTTCCTGCGCGGTCGATCAATTTTTCGACGAGCGCGGGCGGCATGAGCGATGGCGTTCCTCCCCCGAAGAAGATCGAGCCGATCTCCCGTCCTTCCGTCAATCCGGCTTCGAACGCCATATCGGTTAGTAAAGCCTGTTCCCAAGCGGCCTCGTCTAAATGCGAGCGGACATGGCTATTGAAATCGCAATAGGGGCATTTCCTAAGACAGAAAGGCCAGTGTATGTAGAGGGCCAAAGACATCGGGCGCATCACTTTGGTTGAATTCAGAGCCTGTCGGGAAACGAGATGCGAGCGCTTGCTCGCGCCCGCGGTGGCGTACTTGTAATTTTTCTTTTAACGACAAGTATTTGCCCCGCTGTGGCGCGCGATAACATGACAGTCGGAGCTTCCCGCTCCGGTCCAGCTGCTTCCGCGGCCGCGTCGGCTGTCCCGGCCGATGACATTTCGCAGCAATTGCTCGATGCGCACAATGGCGAGCGGCTCCGCCTCGGCCTTCGTCCGCTCGCCTGGAGTGAAACCCTTGCTTCCGCCGCGCGCGAATGGGCCGAGCAGCTCGCGCGGATCGACGATCTGGAGCATTCCGACAATTCCGATCGCAGCAACATGGGCGAGAACCTGTGGATGGGGACGAAGGGCGATTTTACGCCCGAGGAGATGGTCGACGGGTTCATCGATGAGCGCAAGGACTTCACGCCGGGGACGTTTCCGGATGTGTCGCGCACCGGCGACTGGGCCGACGTCGGCCACTATACCCAGCTGATCTGGCCCGACACGAAACAGGTCGGCTGTGGCATCGCTCAGAACCGGCAGAGCGAAGTGCTGGTTTGCCGCTATTATCCTGCCGGCAATGTCGACGGGGAGCAGGTGCCTTAGGCGAACTGCGCAGCGACGAGCTTTGCAAACGCATCGGCACGATGGCTGATCGCGTGCTTCTCGGCCGGATCGAGTTCGGCAAAGGTTCGGGTATCGCCCAGCGGTACGAAGACCGGGTCGTAGCCGAAGCCCATCGTCCCGCGCGGCGGCCAGGTCAGGGTGCCTGCAGCGCGGCCCTCGTAGACGGCCTCTGCGCCATCGGGCCAAGCGATCGCCAGCGTGCAGGCGAACCAGCACTCGCGCGAGGCGGCGGGGCCCAGTTGGGCGAGACGGCCCTCGACCTTGCCCATCGCCATGTACCAGTTCCGTCCCGGTCCGCCCTCGAAGGGCGCCGCCTCAGCCCAGTCTGCGGTATAGACACCCGGCGCGCCGCCGAGTGCGGCGACGCACAGGCCCGAATCGTCGGCCAGCGCCGGCAGTTGCGCGGCGCGTGCCGCAGCATGCGCCTTGATCAGCGCGTTTTCCGCAAAGGTCGTGCCGGTCTCTGCGGGCTCGGGCAGTCCCAGATCGCCGGCCGAGATGCAGTCCATCCCGTAGGGCGCCAGCAGCGCCCTGATCTCGCCGAGTTTGCCCTTGTTGTGCGTGGCGATGACCAGCTTGCCCGGCGCGAGCCTGGTCATCGGGCGACGGCCTTTTCCTGCGCGGCGAAGATCTCGGCGCAACCCATGCGCGCAAGGCGCAGCAGGCGCAGCAGGCCTTCCTCGTCGTAGGTCGCGCCCTCGGCGGTGGCCTGAACCTCGGCGATGTGGCCGCCCTCGATCAGCACGAAGTTGGCGTCGGCGTCCGCCGAGGAATCCTCGACGTAGTCGAGGTCGAGCACCGGGGTTCCCTGGTGGATGCCGCAGGAAATTGCCGCGACCTTGCGCGTCAGCGGGTCTTCCTTGATCGCGCCGCTGTCGAGCAGCGATTGCACCGCGAGCCGCAACGCCACCCACGCGCCCGAGATTGACGCGGTGCGGGTGCCGCCATCGGCCTGGATCACGTCGCAGTCGAGGGTGATCTGGCGCTCGCCGAGCTTCTTGAGGTCGGTCACGGCGCGCAACGAGCGGCCGATCAGGCGCTGAATTTCCTGCGTGCGGCCGGACTGCTTGCCCTTTGCGGCCTCGCGGCTGCCGCGCGTGTGGGTGGCGCGGGGCAGCATCGAGTATTCGGCCGTCACCCAGCCTTCGCCCTTGCCGCGCAGGAACGGCGGCACGCGCTCTTCGATCGAGGCGGTGACCAGCACCTTGGTGTCGCCGAAGCCGATCAGCACGGACCCTTCGGCGTGCTTGGTGAAGCCGGTCTCGATCGAGATGGCGCGCATTTCATCGGCGGCACGGCCGGAAGGTCGCATGGGGTGTTCCTCGCAAAGCACGGAGTGACGGAAATTGCGGCCAGCCTCTGGCGCATTGGTCTTGAGCCTGCAAGGGCCGTGGCTAAATTGGACGATGCCATGACCGGACCGACGCTCCCCGAACTGTCCACGCGCGCGCGCGACATCTTTCGGCTGGTCGTCGAAGGCTACATTGCGAGCGGCCTGCCGGTGGGGTCGAAGACGCTGGCCGGATCCGGCGCGGTCAACCTGTCGCCCGCCTCGATCCGCTCGGTGCTGCAGGAGTTGCAGGACGCCGGGCTGCTGGCGGCGCCGCATACGAGCGCGGGGCGGATGCCGACCGAGATGGGGCTGCGGCTGTTCGTCGACGGGATCATGCAAGTGGCGGAACCCTCGATCGCCGAGCGCGAGCAGATCGAGCGCGGCCTTGCCAGCGGTGGCACGATCGAAGCCGCCCTGGCGGCGGCCTCGCTGGCGCTTTCCGAGCTGTCGGCCGGGGCAGGGGTGATCATGGTCCCGCGGCGCGAGGCGCGGCTGGTTCAGCTTTCCTTCGTGTCGCTCGGCCCGCAGCGGGCGCTGGCGGTGATGGTGGCCGAGGACGGCAGTGTCGAGAACCGGGTGCTCGATCTTCCCGCTTCGGTCGGCGCGGTCACGCTTGAGCAGGCGTCCAACTATCTCACCAGCCGCCTTGCCGGGCGTACGCTGGCCGAAGCGTTGACGGCGATCCGCGCCGAGATCGCCGGCGGGCGTTCGGCGCTCGATGCGGTGAGCGCCGATCTGGTGCAGCGCGGGCTGGCGGTGTGGTCGATCGACGCGGCGCAGCGGCCGGTGCTGGTGGTGCGGGGGCAGGCGAACCTCCTCGACGAGGCCGCGCTGCACGACATCGAGCGGGTGCGGTTGCTGCTCGAGGAACTAGAAGGCGCCGAGGCGATCGCCGGCGTGCTCGACGCCGCGCGCGAAGCCGAAAGCGCGCGCATCTTCATCGGCAGCGAGAACCGCTTGTTCTCGCTTTCGGGCTCTTCGGTGATCGCCTCGCCGTGGCGCGATCTCGAAGGGCGGGTGGTCGGCGTGGTCGGGGTAATCGGCCCCACGCGGTTGAATTATGCGCGGGTTGTCCCCATGGTGGATTTCACGGCTCAGAGCTTGAGCAAACTTATCGCACAGGACGGATTTTCGAGAAAATGACCGAGAACGAGACGCGCCCGCAGGATGCCGAGGCAAAGGCCGAACTGGAAGGCGTGCCCGAAGACCTGGTGCTCGGCGCCGGCGAGGAAGAAGCTTCGAGCGGCGAACTCGAGGCGGTGAAGGCCGAGCTCGAAGCGGCCAGGCAGGATGTGCTCTACGCTAAGGCTGAAACGCAGAACCTGCGTCGCCGCATGGAGAAGGACATCGCCGATGCGCGCGCCTATGCCGCCACGTCGTTTGCGCGCGACATCCTTTCGGTCGCCGACAATCTCTCTCGCGCGCTCGATTCGATCCCGGCGGAACTGCGCGAGGACGACAAGACGAAGAACCTGGTGACCGGGCTCGAGGCTACCGGTCGCGAGATCGAGAAGGTCTTCGGCAGCCACGGGATCGTGCGCATTGCCGCCAAGGGCCTGCCGCTCGATCCGCACCAGCATCAGGCGATGCTCGAGATTCCTTCGGCCGACGTCGAACCGGGCGTGGTGCTCCAGGAACTCCAGGCGGGCTACATGATCAAGGATCGCCTGCTGCGTCCGGCGATGGTCGCCGTCGCCAAGAAGCCCGACTGATCGACGACCCTGGCGGGGAACCCGCCGGGCGCTCTCCTCGTAGTCCACTGGAACGGATTGCGAGGAGAATGTCGATGGTATCGAAGCTTTTCATCCCGGTTCTGGCCGGCGGACTGGCGCTCGGCGGGTGCGCCAGCAACTATGCCGGCGAAGGTGCGCTGGCCGGTGGCGCCGGGGGCGCCTTGATCGGCGCCGCGACCGGCGGCGACGTGGCCACCGGCGCGGCGATCGGCGCTGCGGCCGGGGGTGCGGTCGGTTCGTTGATCAAGAAGAACGGACGCTGCTACCGGCGCGACGCGAACGGTTACGAATATCGCGTCCGCTGCTGATCAGGCCTCGGAGAGGATTTTGGCGAGGTGCGCAGCCCTGGACGTAAGCGCCTGCAGCCGCGGTGCGCTGACCTCGCGCTGAAACGACGAATAGTCGCATTGCAGGTTGGGGTTGGCGAAGCACGCAACGACGTGGTCGCCATCCGTCCGCACATGCATCTTCGAATGTACGAGGTCGTTCCGGATCGGCAGGAGTTGCGCCAAGTCGGCAAGAGCAAGATCGACATTGCTCTTGCGCTCCTGCGGAATGGCGCTGTTAGGCTTGGCCTTCCTGAGCCGCTCGATCTTGCTGCTGATCAGTTCGCCCTTTGCCTGGCAATTGAGCTTCCGAAGCAGCAAGTCGATCGTGGCTTCCGCTTGCGCAAACGCGTCGATGGCTCGGCTACGCCAGATGTGGAGCGATTGTTCTGTTGTGGAGGTCGCCATGCTGCATCACGGTACGGGATCAGGATAAACGACCAGTAAAAGGGTTCAGCTCCGCCAGAACTTCCCTTGCCGGCGCTCCTGGTACCGGCGCGCCGCACGCCGCCAGAAACCAGTGCCGGACAATTTCCGCCTGTTGTTCGATGCCATATCCGTCGAACGGGCGACCCGGGATCGGTCGGTAATCGTACCGGCAGAAGGGGTGGCGCATCAGCGGCAGCCACCACTTCCCTCGCTGCTGGGCCTGCCAGACGTGCACCATCTCGTGGATGAACAGGCCCTGCGCGCCGAGCGACGCCGTGGCGAAGTCATCCTGCCAGTGTGGCCCCTCCGGGTGAAAATGGATGTGCCCCATCGGCGCCATCACGGTATTGCGCGGCTGGAACGGGAAGAAGCGACGCCGCCGCAACCGCACCTGGTCGAGCGCAATGGCATCGCCGAACACCCTGCGCGAAAGGGCGCGCTCTCCGGTCGTCAGCGCGCGTTCCGCCTCCACCGCCGCTTCACATCTTCATGTCGTGGCCGGCCATGGCATCGTCACCTCCGAGGCCCTCGACCTTGGCGGCGACGCTGACCTTGTCGCCATCGTCCAGGGTCATGGTGAGCTCGGCCGTGCCGCCTGCCTTGAGCGCTTCGCCGATGCCGAACAGCATGACATGATACCCGCCGGGCGCGAACTGCACGGACTTGCCCGGTTCGAGCGGGACTTCACGCACTGCTTTCATGCTCGTCACGCCATTCTTGGTCGCGCTCTCGTGGATCTCGGCACGCTCGACGCCATCGACATGGATGGCGGCGATCTTGCGCGGAGCGCCCGCACCCTGAGTGACGGTCAGATAGGCGACGCCGGGATTGCCGGGAACGGCCGGCAGGCGAACGATGGCGTCGGACACGGTAATGCCCGGGGCCGCTTCCGGCCCTGCGGCCGCGGGCGGCGAAGCGGTTGCCGCCGCGCTCGCTTCCGGGTTGGCGCCCTGCTGTTTCCCGCAACCGGACAGCGTCACGGCCATGCCGGCAAGAAGGGCGAGAGACAGGGCGCGCATCGGTTTCCTCTACATTGCTGAAACTGTGCCCGACCTAGTGCGGGCCGGGCCTTGTGCCAAGTGGAAGCGCACCTATATCGCCCCTCGTCGGAGCCGCACAACGCCGCCTGCCCGGCAGGGGGGCGAGCGATTTCGCGGTGTCTCATCTGGAAGGAATTGGGGAAACCATGGCTAAAGTTATCGGTATCGACCTCGGCACGACCAACAGCTGCGTCGCGGTGATGGACGGGGGCACGCCCAAGGTCATCGAGAATTCGGAAGGCGCGCGCACGACGCCTTCGATCGTCGCCTTCACCAAGGACGGCGAACGCCTGATCGGTCAGCCGGCGAAGCGCCAGGCGGTGACCAATCCGGACAACACCATTTTTGCGGTCAAGCGCCTCATCGGTCGTCGCTTCGACGATCCGCTGACCCAGAAGGACACCGAGCTCGTCCCCTATTCGATCACTAAGGGGAAGAACGGTGATGCCTGGGTCAAGGCCGGCGGCCAGGACTACAGCCCGTCGCAGATCTCGGCGTTTACGCTGCAGAAGATGAAGGAAACCGCCGAGAGCTACCTTGGCGAGACCGTCACCCAGGCGGTGATCACGGTTCCGGCCTACTTCAACGACGCGCAGCGCCAGGCGACCAAGGACGCCGGCCAGATCGCGGGTCTCGAAGTGCTGCGCATCATCAACGAACCGACCGCGGCCGCGCTCGCCTATGGTCTCGACAAGCAGGACGGCAAGACCATTGCCGTCTACGACCTCGGCGGCGGCACCTTCGACATCTCGATCCTCGAGATCGGTGATGGCGTGTTCGAGGTGAAGAGCACCAACGGCGACACCTTCCTCGGCGGCGAGGACTTCGACACCGCGCTGGTCGAGTATCTCGCGGACAAGTTCAAGTCGAAGGAGAACATGGATCTCCGCACCGACAAGCTTGCCCTGCAGCGCCTGAAGGAAGCCGCGGAAAAGGCCAAGATCGAACTGTCGAGCGCCCAGACTACCGAGATCAACCTGCCCTTCATCACCGCGCGCATGGAAGGCGGCAGCACCACCCCGCTGCATCTCGTCGAAACGATCACCCGCGCCGACCTTGAAAAGCTCGTCGCCAAGTTGATCGAGCGCACGCTCGAGCCTTGCCGCAAGGCGCTGGCCGATGCCGGCGTCACCGCCAAGGACATCGACGACGTCGTGCTCGTCGGCGGCATGACCCGCATGCCGCGCGTTCGCGAAGTGGTGAAGGACTTCTTCGGCAAGGACCCGCACACCGGCGTGAACCCGGACGAAGTCGTGGCCATGGGCGCGGCGATCCAGGCCGGCGTGCTGCAGGGCGACGTCAAGGACGTGCTGCTGCTCGACGTGACCCCGCTGTCGCTGGGCATCGAGACGCTGGGCGGCATCATGACCAAGATGATCGACCGCAATACCACGATCCCGACCAAGAAGAGCCAGGTCTACTCGACCGCCGAGGACAACCAGCAGGCGGTGACGATCCGCGTGTTCCAGGGCGAGCGCGAGATGGCGCAGGACAACAAGCTGCTCGGCCAGTTCGACCTCGTCGGCATTCCGCCGGCGCGGCGCGGCGTGCCTCAGATCGAGGTGACCTTCGACATCGACGCCAACGGTATCGTCAACGTCAGCGCCAAGGACAAGGGCACCGGCAAGGAGCAGCAGATCCGCATCCAGGCCTCGGGCGGTCTGTCCGACGCGGACATCGACCAGATGGTGCGCGATGCGGAGAAGTTCGCCGAAGAGGACAAGAAGCGCCGCGCCGATGCCGAGGCGAAGAACAACGCCGAAAGCCTCGTCCATGCGACCGAGCGCCAGCTGGAGGAGAACGGTGACAAGATCGAGGCTTCGCTGAAGGCCGAGATCGAGGCCGCGATCGCCGAAGCCAAGACCGCCATCGAAAGCGGAAACGCCGACGAGATGAACGCCAAGACCCAGGCGCTCACCGAGAAGGCGATGAAGATGGGCCAGGCGATCTACGAGAAGGAGCAGGCTGCGGCTTCGGCTCCGGGCGGCGGCGCCCCGAAGGCGGACGACGACGTGGTCGATGCCGAGTTCTCGGAAGTCGACGACACCAAGTAATGTTGCGATGAAACCGGACCGCCGCTCGCGTGCAATCGTGGGCGGCGGTTCGTGCATCTAGGGAACCGCGATGTCGGTCGAGATCGATTTCTACGAGCTCCTCGAAGTGGAGCGCACCGCGGACGACAAGACGCTGAAGTCCGCGTACCGCAAGCTCGCGATGAAGTTCCACCCGGACAAGAACCCGGGGTGCAAGGACAGCGAAGCCAAGTTCAAGCAGATCAACGAGGCCTATGCCTGCCTGTCCGATCCGCAGAAGCGGGCGGCTTATGATCGCTATGGCCACGCCGCGTTCCAGCAGGGCGGCGGCGGGGCTGGCGGAGGCTTCGGCGGTGGCGCGGAATTCGGCGATCTCGGCGACATCTTCGAAAGCATCTTCGGCGCAGGCTTCGCCGGCGGACGGAGCCAGCCACGGCGCGGCGCGGATTTGCGCTACGACATGGAAATCACGCTCGAGGACGCGTTTCACGGCAAGCAGGCCGAGATCGAAGTCGAAATCTCGCAGCGGTGCGATCCCTGCGACGGAACCGGCGCGCAACCGGGCACGTCTGCGCGTCGCTGCAACTTGTGCGGTGGCCACGGCAAGGTCCGCGCGCAGCAGGGCTTCTTCATGGTTGAGCGGCCGTGCCCCAATTGCCACGGCCGCGGCGAGGTGATCGAGAAACCCTGCCGCAGTTGCCGCGGCGAGGGGCGCGTCGATGCCGAGCAGAAGCTCGAGGTCCAGATTCCGCCGGGGGTGGACAACGGCACTCGCATCCGCCTTGCCGGAAAGGGCGAGGCCGGTCCGTTCGGCGCACCGGCAGGCGACCTCTACATCTTCCTCCATGTCAAGCGCCACCGCGTGTTCGAGCGCGACGGCACCACGCTGCTGACCCGGGCGCCGATCAGCTTCACTACCGCTGCGCTGGGTGGGTCGATCGAAATCCCCGGGCTCGACGGCGAGCGCCACGCGATCGACATTCCGGCGGGCATCCAGTCGGGCAAGCAGCTGCGCAAGCGCGGGGCCGGCATGCCGGTGCTGCAGGGACGCGGTCAGGGTGACCTCGTGGTCGAGATCCAGGTCGAGACGCCGACGCGCCTTTCGGCCCGGCAGAAGGAACTGCTGCGCGAGTTCCAGGCGACCGAGACGGGCGAGGAATGCCCGCAGTCGAAGGGCTTTTTCGAGCGCATCAAGGATGCCTGGACCGACCTTACCGAGTAGCGCGGCGGCAACGTCGCTTCAGTCCTGCGCGAAGGCCGCGCGGACTTCCTGCTCGATACCAACGACAAGGCCCGGCTCGGTGACGAGGCGGGCCTTTTCCTCGTCGAGGATGGCGAGGAACGCATCGCGCTTGAAGCGGCGCACGACCACCGCATCGAGCGACGGTTCGATGGTCGAGGCGATCAGGTCGATGGTCCGCTCGGCGCCGTGGAGCCGGCCCCACAGGTAGTCGTTCTCGCGATAGGCGCGGCTGAAGAAGGCGCCGAAATTGAAGAATTCGACGCCGCGCAGGCAGTCGAACGTGCCGCCGGGACGGATCGCAGTGGCGTCGTCGGGCGATATCCTGTCGACCTTGACCGGATCGAATTCGCCCATGCCTTCGCCCTGCAGCAGCGGCAATGTCGCCACGTCGTAGAACGGGAAGCCGAGGTAGGCGTGAAGGAAGCGCCGTCGCAGCGGCTTGTCCATTGCCGCGAGCGCAGCCACGATCATCGCGTCGACCTGCAGATCTATGCTGGCGAGATCGCGCCGGGCCGCGATGGTTGCGAGCGCGGCGGCGGGATCGCGGGTTGCAATCGCGGCGGTCTCGGCAAAGCCGGGGCCCAGTCCTGCCGCGGTCGCGCGCCCCTGGTACAGCGCCTGCGCGCGATAGACCATGTCGCGCGCCGCCTCGCGCGCGGTTGGGGCAATGCCTTCGGCTTCATCCCAGTCGTGCGTCAAACGGCGGGCGAGCAGCTTGAGACGGCGGACGCGGAAGGCAAGGTCGTGGCTGCGGAAGAAGCCGATCGCTTCGGGGCGGGCGCCGCCCCGCAATTCGGCGAGGCGATCGAGTCCCTGTGCGGAAAGGTGGCTCCACAGCGCCGTTTCCACCGCACCGCGCGGCGCGGCATCGGGCGCGGCTTCGAAGATTACGGCGGCGAGATCGGCGACGATCCCCGCGAGCTTGACCTGGGCATAGCCGTGGAAGGCGAAGCCCGCCTGTTCGGCGGCGGCCTGCTGCGCCTTGTTGCGCCATCCGGTCAGCCGCTTGACCGTGGGGGAATCGAAGAACAGCGTGAAGCCGAACAGCCTTTCGACCGCCTCTTCGATCTCCGGCTGGAGCGCATCGACGATGGCGCGCATCCGTGCCCTCTCGCGCGACTGCTGCTCGAGCGCTTCGAGATTGTCGCGGATCGGCTGTTCGCGCGGGATCGACGAAAGCGAGCCGAAGATCGAAGAGAAGAAGCCGACCGTCGCGCCGCCGCGGGGGGCGATGCGCATGTGGTCGGGGCTCGGATCGATATAGACGAAGCGGCGGTCGACCTCGCGTTGCGCGGGTCGATCGCGCAGAACTCCGATGGCTTGCGCGAACGGTCGGTTGACCAGCACCGCACCGTCCACCAGCGCGGCGCCCTCGATCTCGCCGCGCTTCCAGCGAACCGGCATGATCCGTTGCAGGAAAGCGGAGCGTGTCGGCCAGGCGAGCGCGCGTTCGGCCACCAGCCGGTCCGCTTCGCCGATCGTCAGCGGCGGAAATGCGCCCGGAAAGCTCGCCGTCGCACGCGCCGCGAAGACCAGTTCGGGGACCGGCGCCAGTTCCTCGCCGGCGCCCGCGCCCATTGCCTTGCGAAACCCGATCGACAAACGATGCTCGCTCTCGGTGACTTGCGCGGGGCTGTTGAGCCGGAGTTCCTCCGGGTGTCCGTTGAAATCGGTGACGGTTACCTGGAGGTCGAGCGGATGGCCCTGCGGCAGCAGCGGCTGCCCGTCGGCATCCCCATCGCCGACGCTTTGCGCCATCGCGTCGAGCGCCTCGGCGATCAGGCGCGAAAAGCCGATGCCGCTGAACGGCGGAGCGAACCAGCGTGCGCGGATCAGGCGCGAGACCTTGCGCCGGACTTCGGCGCGGGTCTGAGGGGCGACCGTGCGCGAGACCACGTTGCCCGGCCACTTGAGAACGAACCACACGATCGGCTGCGCCCAGATCTTGGCGAAGCGGCTCCACGGCTTGGCGTCGGGATCGAGCAGCACGTCGACGTCGGCGCGGTCGAGCCAGAGGTGGGTCAGGGGCTCGAGGCTCTGGCCGGTGGCGAGCGCCTGGGCGAGGAACACGCCGTTGATTCCGCCCGCGCTTGCGCCCGAAACGATATCGGGGAGCAGCCGCAGCCGCAGGTCGCGGGTCAGCTGCGCGGTCTCGAACATCGCACGATAGACGCCCTCGACTCCAAGTGAGCGGTCGTCGCCGCGATGGAAGGCGCGGCTGGCCCGGGTGGCGTGCCAGATCTCCTTGGTCACTCCGTGCATGTAGACCGCAAGGCTGATGCCACCGTAGCAGACAAGCGCGATGCGGAGTTCCTTCTGGCACATGGCCGCAGCATGGCAGCCTGCGCTCGCTTGCGCCAGCACCGAGCCGCAGCGCCTGCGGAACCCGCACCGAATCCGCGCATTTCAGGGCCGAGTGAACACTTTATGAAAGGCACGGATCATGGTTGAAGAACGCGTGGTCGAAATCGAGCGTCCTGCCGGTTCGACGCACACCCACACTACCGTCTACGACGACCGCCCCCGTTCGGGTGGCGGCGCGGGCTGGTTTATGGCGATCGTCGTCGTACTTGCCCTTGCCGCGGCGCTCTATTTCTTCGCCAACATGTCGGACAGCCGCGCCTCGCGCGACAATGCGATCGCCGGTGCGGCGGAACATGTCGGCGCGGCGGCGGAGAAGGTCGGCGACGCGGCCCAGACGGCAGCCGAAAAGGCCACCGACAAGTAAACGACGGCATTGTAAACTGCATCGACAAAAGAGTGCACGCGGCCCGCCCGCGCGCGCTCTTTTGCGTCTCTTTTCTGTCTTGCGCATCTCGAAAGACCTGTCAGATTTACCGACGCTTTACGTCCGGGGGGTAGGACGGTCGCAAGCGACGGGCCCGGACCTGACGCGATCGGGGTGACGACAGGCAGATGTTCCGGCTTTTCAAGCACTACATTCCCAATGCCGTGCTGGTGCTGGCGTTGGTGGACTTCGTCCTGCTGCTCGTCTCGGGCGAGTTGGGCTGGCTGCTGCGCGCGCGCCAGATCGGCATGGACCCCGGCAACGTCACGCAGCGCTGGCTGCCGCTGCTGAGCTATGCTGTGCTGACCCAGCTCGCGATGATCGCGGTGGGGGTCTACGGTTCCGACGCGCTGCGCTCGATGCGCTATGCAACCGCCCGGCTTCTCGTTGCCATCAGCCTCGGCATCATCGCGCTCTCGGTGTTCTACTTCCTCCTGCCGGGACGCACGCTGTGGCGT
This sequence comes from Novosphingobium huizhouense, assembly GCF_020179475.1. Classification (GTDB taxonomy): domain Bacteria; phylum Pseudomonadota; class Alphaproteobacteria; order Sphingomonadales; family Sphingomonadaceae; genus Novosphingobium; species Novosphingobium huizhouense. The sequence goes on from NZ_JAILXZ010000003.1 coordinate 67,492, forward strand.
TCCAACCTGTTCTACGCGATGGCGATCACCATCGCGCTGCTGGTCTTCGTCCGCCTGGTGCTGGGCAACGTGCTCGGCACCGCGCCGTTCCGCCGTCGCGTGCTCGTGCTCGGCGCGGGCGAGCGGGCCGATCGGCTGCGCCAGCTCGCCGAGCGACCCGAGGCCGGGTTCCTGATCGTCTGCTTCGTGACGATGAGCGACCAGATACCGGTCATCGAGGAAGCGATCAACCGCACCGCGATCCACAACCTTACCCGCTTCGTCGACAATCTCGGGGTTGGCGAGGTGGTCCTCGCGCTCGAGGAACGCCGCAACGCGCTGCCCCTGCAGGACCTCCTGCGGATCAAGACCACGGGCGTCCACGTCAGCGACTTCTCGACTTTCATCGAGCGCGAGACGGGGCGCATCGACCTCGACACGGTCAACCCGAGCTGGCTGATCTTTTCCGACGGCTTCTCCTCGGGCCGCATGTTCTCGAGCGTGCTGAAGCGCCTGTTCGACGTCTTCGTCAGTCTCGTGCTGATGGTGCTGACCCTGCCGCTGGTGGCTCTCTTCGCCGTGCTGGTGAAGCTCGACAGCCGGGGCCCCGCCTTCTTCCGCCAGACCCGGGTCGGGCTCTACGGCGAGACCTTCAACCTCATCAAGCTGCGCTCGATGCGCGTCGACGCCGAAGCCGCCGGCGCGCAGTTCGCGCAGGAAAACGATCCCAGGGTGACCCGGATCGGTCGCTTCATCCGCAAAGTCCGCATCGACGAGCTGCCGCAAGTGTGGACCGTGCTCAAGGGGCAGATGAGCTTCGTCGGCCCGCGCCCGGAACGGCCGGAATTCGTGACCGATCTCGAGGACAAGCTGCCGTTCTACGCCGAGCGGCACATGGTCAAGCCGGGGATCACCGGCTGGGCGCAGATCAACTACCCCTACGGCGCCTCGATCGAGGATTCGCGCCACAAGCTCGAATACGACCTCTACTACGCCAAGAACTACTCGCCCTTCCTCGACCTGATCATCCTGTTGCAGACCTTGCGCGTGGTGATCTGGCGCGAGGGCGCGCGCTGAAGGAGCCGCGCTGATGCTGAACCCCCTCGGCTGGGCCGGCCTTGCGCAATGGTCGTTCCTTCTCGCCGCGTTCGGCGCGATGTTGCTGGCGGTCTGGCAGGTCGACCGCCGCAGGCGCGGCAGGCCGTCTACCCGCAGCGAGATCGCGGCCCTCGGTGCGACAGCGCTGTGGGCGCTGCTGGCGGCGGGGGTCGGCCAGCTCTACTTCGTCACGCAGGCGGCCGAGGTTCTGCGCAACCTCGGCTGGCTGGCGGTGGTCTACGCGCTCTTAGCCCGCGACGGGCGACACGCGAGCGTCGGGCCGGTGCGCCCGGTGCTGGTCGTGCTGGCGATGCTCGAGGTGTTCCAGCTGGGGCTGCTGGTCCTGAACCTGCGCTACACCGGGCAAGCGGTGGCGCAGGGCATGATCTTCCAGATGTCGGTCATGTTCCGCCTGCTGCTGGCGACCGGCGCGCTGGTCCTCGTCCACAATCTCTACGCCGGGTCGATCGCCGCGCAGCGTGGCGCCGTGCGCTGGATCTGCGGCGCGCTGGGGGTGATCTGGGGCTACGATCTCAACTATTACACGATCGCCTACCTCGGCAGCCAGATCCCGAACGAAATGGCCGCGATCCGCAGCCTGGCGAGCCTGCTTTCGGTGGTGCTGCTGTTTGTCGGCGCGCTGCGCGGGCAATCCACCCTGCGCTTTTCGCCTTCGCGCACGATCGCGTTCCAGTCGCTCTCGCTGCTGGTGATCGGCGGCTACATGATCGCGATGGTCGCCGCCGCGCAGTCGCTCGCCTGGCTCGGGGGCAACGTCGGGCAACTGGCGCAACTCGGCTTCGCCTTCGCCACCACGATCATCGTCGTCGCGCTGGTGCCCTCGCGCCGCCTGCGCGGCTATCTCAACGTCTGGCTCGCCAAGCACTTCTTCCAGCACCGCTACGACTATCGCGCCGAGTGGTTGCGCTTCACCCGCACCGTGGGGCGCGGCGGGACCGGCGCAACGCCGCTGCACGATCGCGTGGTCCAGGCCGTGGCCGACATCACCGACAGCAGCCGCGGCCTGCTGCTCGTTCCCGGTGAACATGGCGAATTGGTGCTCGCCGCCCGCTGGCAGTGGCCGACGCTCGAAGTCCCTGCCGAAGCCATGGCGGCCGCCAGCGCCGCCTTCTTCGAGCGGCGCGGCTTCATCGTCGATTGCGACGAGATCCGCGCCGGCATCGACCATGCGGGCGAAGGTGCGCTGATGCCGCGCTGGCTTATCGAGGAGGCGAGCGTCTGGGCGCTGGTCCCACTGCTGCACTTCGATCGCCTCGTCGGGCTGGTCGTGCTGGGCCACCCGCCGCTGCCGCGCAAGCTCGACTGGGAGGACTTCGACATGCTGCGCGTGGTCGGCCAGCAGCTCGCCAGCTACCTGGCCGAGCATACCGGCCAGGTCGCACTGCTCGAGGCAAGCCGGTTCGACGAGTTCAACCGCCGCATCGCCTTCGTGATGCACGACATCAAGAACCTTGCGAGCCAGCTCGCGCTGCTGTCGCGCAATGCCGAGCGCCATGCCGACAACCCCGAGTTCCGCAAGGACATGCTCGTCACGCTGCGCAACGCGGCCGACAAGCTCAACGCGCTGCTCGCCCGTCTGTCGCGCTATGGCGCCGGGAACGTCGAGCGGCTCGAGGACGTCGACGCGACCGAGGTGGTCCGCGCAATCGCCCGGCGCTACGATCCGCTGCCCGATGCACCGGCGGGCGAGGGGCCCCGCGTGATCGTCACCGACGCGCAGCCGTGCACGCTGCTCGCCAATCGCGAAACGCTCGAGCAGGTGCTCCTCCACCTCGTGCAGAATGCGGTCGACGCGAGCCCGCCCGGCATGGCGGTGTTCCTCCAGACGCGCGGCGAGGGCGTCTGGGGTTATGTCGAGGTGATCGACACCGGCTGCGGGATGAGCGCCGACTTTGTCCGCAACCGCTTGTTCAAGCCGTTCGTTTCGACCAAGAACGGCGGCTTCGGCATCGGCGCGTTCGAGGCGCGCGAACTGGTCACGGCGATGCGCGGGCGGCTTGATGTGGAAAGCCGCGAGGGCCTCGGCAGCCGCTTTACCGTCCGCCTGCCGCTCGCCGCGACGGCCGGACTAATGGACTCCCTGTCGATCCCTGCGGGCATCGGCGGCAAAGACAACGCGAAGAAGGTGGCATGATGGCGGACGATCGTCCGAAACTGCTGATCGTCGAGGACGATCCGGGGCTGCAGGCCCAGCTCAAGTGGGCCTACGAGGATTTCGAGGTGTTCATCGCCGGCGATCGGGCCAGCGCGCTGGCCTTGCTGCGCGCCGAGGAGCCGCCGGTGGTTACGCTCGACCTAGGCCTGCCGCCCGATCCCGACGGCACCAGCGAAGGCTTCGCCGTGCTCGACGAGATCATGGCGCTCAAGCCCGATACCAAGGTGGTCGTCGCCTCGGGCCACGGCGCGCGCGAAAGCGCGCTCCATGCGATCGCCCACGGCGCCTACGATTTCTACCAGAAGCCGGTCGACATCGACGCGCTCGGCCTTATCGTCCGCCGTGCGCTTCACCTCCACCGGCTCGAGCGCGAGAACCGCGTGCTCGCGGAAAAGGCCCCGGCCGACAATCGCGTGCTGGGCCGTCTCGTCACCGGTGCACCCGAGATGGTCAAGGTCGCCCGCACGATCGAGCGCGTCGCCAACACCAACGTCTCGGTCATGCTGCTGGGCGCGAGCGGCACCGGCAAGGAACTCCTCGCACGCGGGCTGCACGAAGCCTCGACCCGCGCCAAGGGAGCGTTCATCGCGATCAACTGCGCCGCCATCCCCGAGAACCTGCTCGAAAGTGAACTGTTCGGGCACGAGAAGGGCGCCTTCACCGGAGCCGTCAAGACCACCGAAGGCAAGATCGAGCTGGCCAATGGCGGCACGCTGTTCCTCGACGAAGTCGGCGACATCCCGCTCCAGCTCCAGGTCAAGCTGCTGCGCTTCCTGCAGGAGCGGACGATCGAGCGGATCGGCGGACGCAAGTCGATCGAGGTCGATACCCGCATCGTCTGCGCAACGCACCAGAACCTCGAGGCGATGATCGCCGACGGGCGTTTCCGCGAGGACCTCTACTACCGCCTCGCCGAGATCGTCGTGCGCATCCCGAGCCTTGCCGAGCGCCCCGGCGACGCCGCGTTGCTGGCAAAAGTGTTCCTCACCCGCTTTGCCCGCGAGATGAACCCGCAGGTCAAGGGGTTCGCCCCCGATGCCCTTGCGGCGATCGACGCGTGGGGCTGGCCTGGCAACGTGCGCGAGCTGGAGAACCGGGTGAAGCGTGCGGTGATCATGGCCGATGCGAAGCTGGTGACGGCGATGGACCTCGATCTCGAAGGCGGGGAGGGCGAAGGCGAGACCCCGCTCAACCTCAAGTCCGCGCGCGAGGCGACCGATCGCAAGATCATCCGCCATGCCCTCGCACGCAGCGAAGGCAATATCTCGAGCACGGCGCGGCTGCTCGGCATCAGTCGCCCGACGCTCTACGACCTGCTCAAGCAGTACGACATGCAGGCCTGATGCGCCGGGCCCTGCGGATCCTCCCGGCGCTGGCTCTGGCGCTTGCGCTGACATCGCCGGTGGCGGGCGGCGGCATTCCGGTCGAGCAGGCCCGCGCCTCGGCGCGTGCGGCGCTCGACCGTCGCGATCCGATTGCCGCCGAGGTCATCCTGCGCAAGGCGATCGCCGGCGGTGTTCCGGCCGATGCCTTGCGCGCCCAGCTCGCCGAGGCCTTGCTGAGGCAGGGCGAGGGCGACGAAGTGCGGCGCGTGCTCGCCGCGGGCGGATTTACGCCGGAGACCAGCGGACTCGGGTGGCGCGTGCGCGGACAGCTCGAGCTTGCCTCGGGCAATCTCGGCGGCGCGGCCCAGGCCTTCGACAAGGCGCTCGCGGTCGCGCCGCGCGATGCGGACTTGTGGACCGCGATCGCATCGCTGCGGTTTTCGGGCGGCGAGCAGGCCCAGGCCGTGGCGGCGGCGGACTTTGCGGTGCGGCTCGATCCGCGCAACCCCGGCGCGCTGGCGCTGCGCGGGATGCTGATCCGCGAACAGTACGGCCTTCTCGCCTCGCTTCCCTGGTTCGAGGCGGCGCTGCGCCTGCAGCCGGACGATCCCGGGCTCCTCGGCGAATATGCCGCCACGCTCGGCGACATCGGTGAATATCGGGCCATGCTGATCGTCTGCCGGAAGATCGCGCAGATCGACCCCCGCAACCCGCGGCCGTTGTTCCTTCAGGCGGTGCTGGCGGCGCGCGCCGGGGAAACCGATCTGGCCCGAGCCATCCTGTTGCGCACGGGCACGGCGCTGCGCGACGTGCCTGCCGCCATCCTGCTCAACGGCGTGCTCGAGTTCCGCGCCGGCAACAGCAACCTGGCCGTCGCGCAATTCGACCGGCTCCTGCGCGTCCAGCCCGACAATCTCCAGGCGCGCGACCTGCTCGCGCGCGCGCTCGACCGCATGGGCGATGCCCGCCAGGTCGTCACCCGTTTCGATGCGGATGCCCAGCAGGCCTACGCTTCGCCCTATTTGCTCGAGATCGTCGCGCGCGCCTGGGCGAAGCTCGGCAATCGCGCCCGCGCGGACCAGTTGCTCGCCCGTGCGGCGCAACGCGGCACTCGCGCCGCGGTCCCCTTGCGCACCGATCTGCCGCTGCCGGTGCTTGCCGCCCGTTACGCCGATGGACCCCGCTTTGCCGTCAACGCCGTGCCATACGTCCGGGCGTTGCTCGCGGCCGGACGCAAGGACGAGGCGCAGGATGTCGCCGACCGGTTGAGCGATGCCAATCCCGGCGCAGCGGACGCCTGGCTGCTGTCGGGCGATGTCGAGATGGCCCGAGGCCGGACCGGCGAGGCGCTTGCCGATTTCGGCAATGCCGCGGCGATCCGCTTCAACGAGCCGGTGCTGCGCCGCATGGACGCGGCCCTGCGCGCGCTCGGGGCTCGCGACAAGGCCGACGGCATGACCTCGCGCTACCTTGCCCAGAACCCGTCGAGCCTCGTTGCGATGAAGCTGCTCGACGCTTCGTGGGCGGCGGGGGGAGCGACTCCCGCTCGCCGGCAACTCGGGAAAGCGCTCGCCGCGCGGGGACAGCTGCCCGGCCTCGACTGATTTTGCACTCGACAGCCGCGCGCGCCAGCGGCTATCGCCTGTTCAATCGATCAATTAAATTTGCATGGAGAGGGCAATGGCCGGCGCGCTTGAGGGTCTTACCGTTCTGGAATTCGCAGGAATCGGGCCCGGCCCCTTTGCCTGCATGATGCTGGCGGACCACGGCGCCAAGGTCATCCGCATCGAACGCCCGGGCAAGCCCGGTCGCCACGGCGATGCCGGCCAGCGCGATATCCTCAACCGCAACCGCGTGCGGATCGAGCTTGATCTCAAGGACCCGGCTGCGATCGCCCGCATCCGCGAACTGGCCAAGGAGGCCGATGCGATCGTCGAAGGCTATCGCCCGGGCGTGATGGAGCGGCTCGGCCTCGGGCCCGAAGTGCTGCTCGCCGACAATCCGAAGCTCGTCTACGGTCGCATGACCGGCTGGGGCCAGGACGGTCCGATGGCGCCGCTCGCCGGGCACGACATCAACTACATCGCCCTCTCGGGCGCGCTGCATACTTACGGGCAGGCCGGCGGCAAGCCGCAGTTCCCGGTCAATGCGGTGGGTGATTTCGGCGGCGGCGGCATGGTCATGGCCTTCGGCATCATGGCCGGCGTGTTCTCGGCGCAGCGCACCGGCAAGGGCCAGGTGATCGACGCGGCGATGGTCGATGGCGCGGCGATCCTGTCGGGCATGACCTGGACGTTCTATGGCAACGGCACGTGGAAGGACGAGCGCGGCACCAACCTGCTCGACGGCGGCGCCCACTTCTATGACACCTACGAAACCGCGGACGGCAAGTGGATCTCGCTTGGATCGATCGAGCCGCAGTTCTACGCGTTGCTGATGGAAAAGACCGGTCTTGCCGAAGACCCGCAGTTCCAGCGCCAGATGGACCCGACGCAGTGGCCCGACCTGAAGCAGCGAATCGCCGCGCTAATCGCGACGAAGACCCGCGACGAATGGTGCGCCATCATGGACGGCACCGATATCTGCTTCGCCCCGGTCCTCAGCCTCGCCGAAGCGCCGTCGCACCCGCACAACGTGGCGCGCGGCACGTTCACCACCGTCGACGGCATGGTCCAGCCGCGCCCGGCGCCGCGCTTCCTCGGCACGCCTGCGCCCGAGCCGCGGATGACGAGCGTGCCGCTCGACTGATCGGTCAGTCGGCCCGGACGGCGGCTTCGATCTCGCCGTCCGGGAGCTTGCGCTTGTGGCGCACCGACCAGTAGAGCGAAGCGCCGATCAGCACCGCGCCGATCAGCCCGGTCACCGTCTCGGGTATCTCGAAGCGTGCAGAGGCGAGCATGATGCCGCCCAGCGCGATGATCGCCCAGAACGCGCCGTGTTCGAGGTAGCGATATTCCGACAGCGTGCCGCGCTCGACCAGGACGATCGTCATCGAGCGCACGAACATCGCGCCGATCGACAGGCCCAGCGCGATCACGATCATGTTGTTGGACAGGGCAAAGGCGCCGATCACCCCGTCGAAGCTGAACGAGGCGTCGAGCACGTTGAGGTAGAGGAACCCGCCGAGACCCGAGCGCACCATGGCGCCCGCCGCCTTCTGTGCCTCCTCGCGCATTTCGAGGATCGTGCCGATGGCCTCGACCGCGATGAACGCGACGATCCCGAGCGCGCCGGAAACCATGAAGGTCAGTGCGCCGTCGACCGGCAGCAGCAGCGAAACACCCCACAGGGCCAGCAGCAGCAGCGCGATCTCCGCTGCCTTGACGTTGGAGAACAGCGCGAGCTTCTCCTCGATCCAGTCGATCCAGTGGACGTCCTTCTCGTCGTCGAAGAAGAACGACAGCCCCACCATCGCCAGGAACGCGCCGCCGAACCCGGCGATTCCGATGTGCGCGCCGCTGACGATCTCCTCGTAGCGGCGGGGGTCCCGCAGCGAGAGATGGAGCGCCTCGACCGGGCCGATCCCGGCGGCAATCGCCACGATCGCCAGCGGAAAGACGATCCGCATGCCGAACACCGCGATCACCATGCCCCAGGTCAGGAAGCGCCGCCGCCAGACGTCGTCCATCTCCTGCAGGACGGTCGCATTCACCACCGCATTGTCGAACGAGAGCGAGATTTCGAGCACCGACAGGACCACGACGATCCACACCAGCGACAGCGTTGCCGATGCGGAATGGGTTTGCCACCAGCCATAGGCCACCGCGAGCGCGAGGCAGGCGAGGGTGAACAGGAAGGATCCCTTGAACTGGTTGAGCAAAACGTTTCGCGCTTTCGTGTGTGGGTGTGGCGGCAGCCACGTCGGTCCAGGGCGCGCCTCTAGCCCGGCGGGCCTGCGTTCGCAAAGCCTTCCGGGCCAGTATGGTTCCAGTTGCGCGGCGAGAACCGCCGCCGCTTACGCCTTGGGCGCGCGCGGCTGGTAGGTCTGCTCGATCCCGGGGAAACTGCGGTCGCGCACCTCGGCGGCGTATCGCGCGGCCGCGCCGGAAATCACGTCGGCAATGTTTTCATACACTTTGACGAAGCGCGGGACGCGCTCGAACATGCCCAGCATATCCTCGGTCACCAGCACCTGCCCGTCGCACTGCGCCGAAGCGCCGATGCCGATGGTGGGGCAGGGGACGGCCTGGGTGATCGCGATCGCGATCGGCTCGACCACGCCCTCGATGACGATGGCGAAGGCGCCGGCATCGGCCAGCGCCTTGGCGTCGCCGACGATCTTCGCCGCTTCGGCTTCGTTGCGGCCGCGCGCATTGTATCCGCCGAGCACGTTGACCGCCTGCGGGGTCAGGCCGACATGGCCCATCACCGGGATGCCGCGCTGGGTCAGGAACGCGACCGTCGGCGCCATCGCCTCGCCGCCTTCGAGCTTGATCGCTGCGCAGCCGGTTTCCTTGAGCACCCGGCTGGCGCTGGCGAAGGCCTGCTCGGGGCTCTGCTCGTAAGTCCCGAACGGCATGTCGACGACCACGGCGGCGTGGTACGAGCCGCGCACCACCGCCGCGCCGTGCGCGATCATCATGTCGAGCGTCACCGGCACGCTCGAGGGCAGGCCATAGATCACCTGGCCGAGCGAATCCCCCACCAGCAGCAGATCGCAGTGCGCATCGAGCAGTTGGGCCTGCCGCGCGGTGTAGGCCGTGAGCATGACCACGGGCTCGGCGGTCATGCCGTCCTTCTTGCGCTGGCGGATTGCCGGCACGGTCAGGCGCTTCATCGGCGCGGGCGTCGGGTTCGCGCGGCTGGTGGCGGTATCGAGCTGGAAGGTGGTCGACATCGTGAAAATTTCTCTCCCTTCGGGGCGAAAGCTTCTAACCCCTCGCGCAAAAGCCGCAAGCAGCCGCGCAAGGCTGGGGAAAAAGCGCTTTTCGGCACCTGCGCTTGCCGCTAGCGTCCGTCTGCATAACCTGGTTACCGGTGCAACGACCGCAAGGGGGTGGTGCGTTGCGCCGCCCCGCGTTCGGGAGAAATGCATGTTCGGTCGCGTCAAACCACTCGACGCCATTCTAGCAACTGCCGAGAAAAAGGGCCTTCATCGCTCGCTCGGCCCTGTCCAGCTTACTCTGCTCGGCGTCGGCGCCATCATCGGCACCGGCATCTTTGTGCTCACCGCCGCGGCCGCGCAAAAGGCGGGACCTGGCATGATGTGGAGCTTCGTCATCGCCGGCTTCGTCTGCGCGGTGGCGGCGCTGTGCTATTCGGAACTCGCCTCGATGGTGCCGGTCTCCGGCTCGGCCTATACCTACAGCTATGCGGTGGTCGGAGAACTCCTCGCGTGGATGGTCGGCTGGGCGCTGATCCTCGAGTACGCGGTGGCTGCGTCCGCGGTTTCCGTGGGGTGGTCGGGTTACTTCATGGGACTTGTCAAAAGCCTGACAGGTTTCGAGCTACCCGCCATGTTGCGCGCCGGGCCGACCTGGACGATGAACGGGGTCATTCCGCACCCCGATTTCTCGACCGGCCTGATCAACGTGCCGGCGATCTTCGTCGCGCTCGCGGTCACGGCGCTGCTGGTGCGCGGCACCAAGGAAAGCGCCACGTTCAACGCGGTGCTGGTGGCGATCAAGGTCACCGCGCTGACCATGTTCATCGTGCTGACGCTGCCGGCGCTCGACCGCAGCCATTTCGCGCCGTTCGCGCCCAACGGCTGGTTCGGCCCGGCGGGCACCTCGGGCATGGGCATCGTCGGCGCCGCTTCGTCGATCTTCTTCGCCTATGTCGGCTTCGACGCGGTCTCGACCGCGGCCGAGGAAACCAAGGATCCGCAGCGCAACGTGCCGATCGGCCTGATCGGCAGCCTTGCGCTGTGCACGATCTTCTATCTGCTCGTCGCGTCGGGCGCGATCGGTGCGATCGGCGCGCAGCCGACGGCGCTGGGCGTGCCCCCGGGCTCGGCCGAGTTCACCCAGCAGTGCGCCGCGCTCCTCGCGCAGGGCCAGGAACCGCTGGTCTGCTCGAACGAGGCGCTGGCCCATGTGCTGCGCGCGATTAACTATTCGTGGGCGGGCGACCTGATCGGCCTTGCCGCCAATCTTGCGCTGCCTTCGGTCATCCTGATGATGATGTTCGGCCAGACCCGCATCTTCTTCGTGATGGCGCGCGACGGCCTGCTGCCCGAAAAGCTCGCCAGCGTGCACCCGAAGTGGAAGACGCCGCACGTTGTCACCATTGTCACCGGTGTGTTCGTGGCGATTGCCGCGGCGCTGCTGCCGGTCGGCCAGCTGGCCGATATCTCCAACTCGGGCACGCTGTTCGCGTTCTTCATGGTGGCGATCGCGGTGCTGATCCTGCGGCTGCGCGATCCCAATCGCGTCCGCCCGTTCCGCACCCCGCTGGTCTGGGTGATCGGGCCGATCGCGGCGGTGGGCTGCGTGTTCCTGTTCTTCAACCTGCCGTTCGAGGCGATGATCGTGCTGCCGGTCTGGGGCGCGATCGGGCTGGTGTTCTACTTCGCCTACGGCTTCCGCATGAGCCATGTCGGGCGCGGTCTCGTCGAAGTTCACGAGGAGGACGGCGACGTTCCGCCGCAGCCGGTGCCGCCGGTCGCCTGACCATCGCCGCAGGGCATGAAAAAAGGGCGTCTCCCCGCTGGGAGGCGCCCTTTTGGTTTGGGGGATGTGGGGCTCAGAGCTGGGTTTCGGCAAACCCGCCCTTGATGTCGTTGGTCACGTCCATGCCCAGCGCCATCTTGACCGTGTTGAGCGCGCCCAGTTCGCCCGCCCAGATCGAAGCGTCGCCCAGGTCCATGCGCAGCATCAGCAGGTTGGGATCGTCCTTGCCGCCGGGAAACCAGGCTTCGACGAAGTTGTTCCACTGCGCCTCGAGCCGCTCGCGGCTGGTTTCCTCGACGAGCGTTCCGGCAAAGCGCGCGAACACGTCGTGACCCTTGGAAGCGAAGGTCGCGGTCGCCGCACCCATCGTGGCGAAACGGTTGTCGCGCGAGGTGAAGAACCAGATGGCGCTGTTCGCGTCCTTGTCGAGCTGCGCGGTCATCGGCGCCGCCGAATCGGGGTCCTGGTCGAGCTGGAGCATCACGTAAGGCGAGGCGGACATCGCCTTCCAGAACTTGTCCTTGAGCTCCTGCGGGTCGCCCTGGTCGTATTTCATGGCAGTGCATCCTGTTGTTTGGCTTGGGCCTGCAACGGGATTTCGGCGCGGTTGGTTCCGCTGCAGCGCGCGATGGAGCCCCCATGGGCAAGCCTGTGGACAGCCGGATTGCATCGGTCCGTCCATGGAACATAATAAGAACATCGGAGTCGATTCGCCATGCACCTGTCCAACTCGTCCGTTCCTTCCGGCCTTCCGCCTGGTCTTGTCCGCGGCCTTGCCGCATCGACGCGCGCGGGCCGGTGGCGTCCGGGGCTCGCCACCGGCTGCCGCCATGCCGAGATCTTTGCGCCCGCAGGCGAAGGCAGCGGCGCGGGCCTTGCCCTTGCCCTCGCGCGCGAAGCGCTGAAGAACGAAGGCTGGCGCTGTGCTCCCGGCGATCCTGCCGCCGATACGCCCGACGAGCGCGCCTGGCTCTGGGTGCAGGACAAGGCCGCGCGTCGCTTGTCGGGCCGGCCCTATCGCCCGGGCCTGCCGCCCGACTTGCGCCACCGCCTGATCCACGTCGCCGCCGACAAGCCCGAGGACGCGCTGTTCGCGCTGGAGGAGGCCTTGCGCTGCCGGGATCTCGCCTTCGTCATCGGCGAGATTGCGGGCAACCCCAAGGCGCTCGATTTCACCGCCTCGCGCCGATTGAGCCTCGCGGCCGAAAGGCACGGCGTGCCGCTCTGGCTGGTGCGGCTCGATGCCGCCTGCGATCTCGGCTCGGCGCGGATGCGCTGGAAAGTGGTCGCCGCGCCATCGCCGGCGCCGCGCTGGAATGCCCATGCCCCGGGCGATCCCACCTGGCGCGCCGAGCTGTTCCGCGCCCACACCTTCCAACCCGGACAATGGACCTTGCGCGATGACGCCTCCGCCCTCGCTGTCTCCCCCGCTTTCGAGGCGGGTGCTGGCGATCTGGTGCGCGCACCTGGCGATCGATCGTTGGCGGCTGGCTGAGGGCTGCGACAGGGGGCGCGACGCCGATGCGGCCCCCGTCGTGCTGGTCGGCGAAAGCGCGCACGGCCCGCGCATCGCCGCGGTCAATGCCGCCGCGCAGGCGCAAGGGGCGGTGGTGGGCACGATGCTCGCCGATGCCCGCGCGCTGTGCCCGGGGCTCGTCGTCCATCCCGCCGATCCTGCCGGCGATCTCGCCTTTCTCGAAGGCCTCGCGCTCTGGGCGCAGCGCTGGGGGCCGTGGAGCGCGCTCGATCCGCCCGATGGAGTGATCGTCGACACCACTGGCGCCGCGCACCTGTTCGGCGGCGAGCAGGCGCTGGTCGCGGATGCCCTGCGCCTGCTGCAGCGGCGGGGCCTTGCCGCGCGCGTCGCGCTCGCGCCCACCGCCGGCGCGGCCTGGGCGCTTGCCCATCACGGTCCGCAAGGCGCGATCCTGGCGGGCGGCGAGGACGTCGCCCGCCGCCTCGGCGCGCTGCCGGTGGCGGCGCTGCGGCTCGACGACGATGTCCTGCTGCTGTTGCGTCGCTTGGGGCTCAAGCGGATCGAGGATCTCGCTTCGGTCGAACGCGAGAACCTCGCCCGGCGTTTCCGCAACCGCCGCTCGCCCGCCGCCAATCCGCTCGTCCGGCTCGACCAGTTGCTCGGCCGCGTGCCCGAGCCGGCGCTGCCGGTGATCGGGGTGGAGGCGCCGATGGTCCAGCGCCGGCTGATGGAGCCGATCCGCCACCGCAGCCTGCTCGACCGCGTCGTCGCCGACCTGGCCGGGGACATGGCGCGCGCGCTCGAAGGGCGCGGGCAGGGGGCGCGGCGGCTCGAACTGGGGCTGTGGAAGGTCGATGGCGAGGTCTTGGTGCGGCGGCTCGAGATGGCCGCCGCCTCGCGCGATCCGGCGCATCTGGTGCGCCTGTTCGCGGCGCGGCTCGACGATGTCGATGCAGGCTTCGGCATCGAACTGGTGCGGATGCGCGCTTCGTGGACCGAGCCGCTGGCGCTGGCGCAGAGCGATCTCGAGGCCGCGGCCGAGAACCACGGCACCAGCCTTGCCGCCTGCATCGACCGGCTGACGGTGCGGCTGGGGCCGCAGGCGGTGCGCCGCCCGGCGCCCCAGGCGAGCCACCTGCCCGAACGCGCGCAGCGCTGGCAGCCACCTCTCGCACCGGTGAAGACTTCACAGGAAGAATTCGAATTTCACCACAGGCCACTGAAACTGCTGGATAGACCCGAATCGATCGCGGTCATCTACGCTGCTCCCGACGGCCTGCCGCGCGTGTTCGGGTGGCGCGGTCGGCGGCACGTGATCGCGCGCGCCGAAGGCCCGGAGCGGATCGCGCCCGAGTGGTGGCGCGAACGCTCGAGCGTGCGCCTGCGCGACTACTACCGCATCGAGGACGAGGAAGGCCGGCGTTTCTGGATCTACCGCCACGGCATCGCAGGCGATGGCCGCGGCGGCATGCCCGAATGGTTCATCCAGGGGCTATCGGCCTAGCGCCCTGCTCAGACCGGTGGCGCCACCATGGCGCTCGCGGTCATTGCATCGAGCACTTCCTGCCGGTCGTCGGGATCGCGCCCCGCAAGGAAATCGAGCAGATTGGCCTTCAATCGTTCGACCTGCGTCGCGAACACGCCGTGCGGCTCGCCATCGTATTCGATCAGCGTCGATTGCGGCACCGCCCGCGCAACCGCGCGCCCCGTCGCCTCGATCGGCACGGTCTTGTCCGAGGTGCCGTGGATCACCAGCGTCGGCACGGTGAAGGCGGGCAGGTCGGGGCGGAAGTCGGTCGTGGCGAAGGCCTTGGCGGCGGCGAGCGTCGGGCGCAGCCCCGCCATCATCGCCGTCGCCCACGACAACTGCAGCACTTCGTCGCTGACCGGCTGGCTGATCCAGCCGACGCCGTAGAACTCCTTGAAGAACGTGGCCATGAACTTGGCGCGATCCTCCAGCATGCCGTCGGTCATCTGGTCGAAGGTCGCCTGCGGCACGCCATCGGGGTTGTCGTCGGTCTGGAGCATGTAGGGCACGACCGACGAGACCAGCGCCACGCGCGCCACGCCGCGCCCGCCATGGCGCGACATGTAGCGCGCGATCTCGCCGCCGCCCATCGAGAAGCCGACCAGCGAAACGTTCTCGGTCGCGCCGGTCGCGGCCATCACATCGGCAAGGTCGTCGGCGAAGGTGTCGTAGTCGTAACCGCCCGAGGGCTGGTCCGACCGGCCGAAGCCGCGCCGGTCGTAGGCGATCGCGCGGTAGCCCGCTTCGGCCAGCGCATGGCTGATCGGGTCCCACGAATCGCCCGACAGCGGCCAGCCGTGGATCAGGATCACGGGCGCGCCGTCGCCCCAGGACTTGACGTAGAGACTGGTCCCGTCGCGGGTCTCGATCATCGGCATGGCATTGAATCTCCGTGGGGTCCCGTCCGTCCGCCGATCAACCGCGCGAGCCATGCAGCGGTTCCTCGCGCGCTGCCCCTCGGCCTGCCTCAAGAGGCAGGGAACGGGTCTGGCCATTTCCAACGCGAGAACATATAAGGAACAAATGACCCGGCAATCCGTGATGGAACGACTCGAAATCCTGGCCGACGCCGCCAAGTACGATGCTTCCTGCGCCTCGTCGGGCACGGCCAGGCGCAACAGCAAGGGCGGGAAAGGGATCGGCTCGACCGAAGGCATGGGCATCTGCCACGCCTATGCGCCCGATGGCCGCTGCATCTCGCTGCTCAAGATCCTGCTGACCAACCACTGTGTGTTCGATTGCCACTACTGCATCAACCGCAAGAGTTCGAACACGCGGCGCGCGCGCTTCACCCCGCAAGAGGTGGTGGACCTGACGCTGGCGTTCTACCGCCGCAACTACATCGAAGGGCTGTTCCTTTCCTCGGGCATCGTCAAAAGCTCCAGCCACACCATGGAACAGTTGATAGAAGTCGCACGCATCCTTCGGGCAGAACACGATTTTCGCGGGTACATCCACCTCAAGACGATCCCCGAGGCCGATCCCGAGCTGGTCGCGCGCGCCGGGCTCTACGCCGATCGCGTGTCGATCAACGTCGAACTGCCGACGGTTGCTGGCCTCACCCGCCTCGCGCCTGACAAATCGGCGGGGCAGATCGAAGGCGCGATGGGCACGGTCAAGGCCGCGATCGTCGAAGCCAAGGATGCCCGCACGAAGTTCAAGTCGGCTCCGAAGTTCGCGCCCGCCGGGCAGTCCACCCAGATGATCGTCGGCGCCGATGCGGCGAGCGATGCCGATATCGTCGGGCGCGCGAGCACGCTCTACGATCGCTTCGCCTTGCGCCGCGTCTATTACTCCGCGTTCAGCCCGATCCCCGACGCCAGCGCGGTCCTGCCGCTCAAGCGCCCGCCCTTGATCCGCGAGCACCGCCTGTACCAGTCGGACTGGCTGATGCGTTTCTACGGCTATGCCCCCGGCGAAGTGCAGCAGGTGACCGACGCCGGCGGCATGCTCCCGCTCGACATCGATCCCAAGCTCGCCTGGGCGCTCAAGTTCCGCGAGCGCTTTCCGGTCGACGTCAATCGCGCTCCGCGCGAAGCGCTGCTGCGCGTGCCGGGGCTCGGCGTGCGCGCGGTCAACGCGATCCTCGCCGCGCGCCGCCAGCGTCGTTTGCGACTCGACGACATCGCCCGGCTGACGGTCTCGCTCGCCAAGGTGCGCCCGTTCCTCGTCGCCGAGGACTGGCGCCCGGTGCTGCTGACCGACAAGGCCGACTTGCGCACGCTGGTCGCGCCCAGGAAGGCCGAGCAGCTCGAACTGTTCGTGGCATGACCCCGTTTCGCGACATGCGCCTGCCGCACGCCTATCAGGTCACGCTCGGCGCGCCGGACGATTTCGAAGGCTGGCGGGATCAGGCGCGGCGGCTGGTCCAGTGCGACGTCCCGCCCGACCGCGTGGTATGGGATGCACCCGGCAGCGCGGCCACGGATCTCTTTGCCCAAGGCGACCGCCGCCTGCCCGTGCCGGCGGCTGGGGCGGCGCAACCGCGCGCGTCGCGTCAGTTCCTGCAACTTGCCCAAAGCGTCACCCTTCATTCTGATCCGGAAAGATTTTCCTTGCTGTACCGGTTGCTCTGGCGGCTGCAGGCGCAGCCCCGGCTGATGGAGGATGCCGCCGATGCCGATGTCGGGCAGGCCGACCGGCTGGCGCGGCAGGTGCGGCGCGACATCCACAAGATGCGCGCCTTCCTGCGCTTCCGCGTGGTCGAGGAGGACAGCGGCGCGGAACGCTACGTCGCCTGGTTCGAGCCCGAGCACCACATCCTGCGCGCCAATGCCGGGTTCTTCGTCCGCCGCTTCACCACCATGCGCTGGTCGATCCTCACGCCCCAGGGGACGCTCCACTGGGATGGCGAGAGCTTGCAGGAAGGCCCCCCGGCCGAACGCGCCGATGCGCCCAGTGGCGACCCCACCGAGGACCTGTGGCGCCGCTACTATGCGTCGATCTTCAACCCCGCGCGTTTGAAGATCGGGGCGATGCTCAAGGAGATGCCCCGCAAGTACTGGAAGAACATGCCCGAAGCGGCGCTCATTCCCGAGCTCGTCGCCACGGCCCAGGCGCGCGAGGCGACGATGGTGGATAGCGGCAGGTCGATGTTCGAGGACGCGGAGCGCCCGGCGAACCTCGAGCAGATTGCGAACATGATCGAGGCCTGCCGCCGCTGCCCGATCGGCTGCAACGGCACCCATGCCGTGGCGGGCGAAGGGCCTTCACGCGCGCCGCTGATGATCGTCGGCGAGCAGCCCGGCGATGTCGAGGAACAGCAGGGGCGGCCGTTCGTCGGCCCGGCCGGGCGCCTGCTCCGTTCGCATCTCGAAGACGCGGGCCTCGATCTCGGCGCTGCCTGGCTCACCAATGCGGTCAAGCACTTCAAGTTCGTGCCGCGGGGCAAGCGACGGCTGCACCAGTCGCCCACCGCCAAGGAGATCGACACCTGCCGCTGGTGGGTCGACAGCGAGCGCCTGCTGGTCCGTCCGCGGCTGATCCTCGCGCTCGGCGCCAGCGCGGCGCGCGGGCTGCTCGGCCGCACCGTCAGCGTGCAGAAGGAGCGCAGCCGGCCCCATGCGCTCGAGGATGGGGCGGAGCTGTGGATCACCACCCACCCCAGCTACCTGCTGCGGCTCCAGGATGACGCCAGGGCAGGCGAGGAGGCCCGCTTTGCGCAGGACTTGCGCACGGTCGCAGGGCGTCTTGCCGAGCTGACGTCATGACCGGCAGGCGGAGGGCGCCGTGCCCGAAGGACCGCTGACTCCCGAGCGGCGGCGGATCGAGCCCGAAGAGGACCTGCTTCCCCCGCTGCGCGCGCCGTTCGTCGAACTGGGCCTCGTCACCTGCTTTTCCTTCCTGCGCGGCGCGTCCGACCCGGTCGATCTCGTCCTCCAGGCGCGCGCGCTCGGTTACGATGCGCTGGGCGTGGCCGACGTCAATTCGATGGCGGGCGTCGTGCGCATCCACACCGAAGCCCATGCACTGCGCCTGCGCCCGGTGATCGGCTGCCGGATCGAGACGGTCGAGGGGTTCGCCTTCCTCGCCTATCCCTCCGACCGCGCCGCCTACGGTCGCCTGTGCCGCCTGATCTCGGCCGCCCGCATGGCGACGCTCGACGGACAATGGCAGGCCAAGGGGGTGTGCGAGATCGACCTCGCGCTGCTCGCCGCGCATGGCGATGGCGTGCATCTCGTGCTGGTGCCGCCGCGTGATCTCGACCGCCGCTTTCCCCTCGGCGCGGGGAGCAACGTGGTCGCGCTGCACGATGACGCCAGCTTGCCCACAGCCGGGTCCACCGCTTTTGCCGAACTTGTCCCCCACCTTGTCCACAGCCTGCCCACGCTGCGCCACCTCGCGGCAACGCCGCTCCATGCCGGCGACGACGTCGCCCGGATCGAGCGGCTCGACGCGCTGGCGCGCGCGCACGGCCTCGGCCTGCTCGCCACCAACGACGTGCTCTACCACGCGCCCGAGCGGCGGCCGCTGCAGGACGTGATGACCGCGATCCGCCACAAGACCACGGTCGATCGCGCCGGCTATCTGCTCGAAGCCAATGGCGAACGGCACCTGAAGTCGCCCGAGGAGATGGTCCGGCTCTTCGCGCGCTGGCCGCACGCGATTGCCGCCGCGCGCGATCTCGCCGATGCCTGCCGCTTCAGCTTGAGCGAGTTGCGCTACGAATATCCCAAGGAAATCTGCCCTGAAGGCCACGATCCTCAGACTTGGCTTGAAGAACGGACATGGGCCGGCGCGGCGATCCGCTATCCCGCCGGCGTGCCCGAAAGCGTCGCCGACACGCTGCGCCGCGAACTTGAACTGATTGGCAAGCTCAACCTCGCGACCTATTTCCTCACGATCAAGGACATCGTCGATTTCGCGCGCGGCTGCGAGCCGCCGATCCTGTGCCAGGGGCGCGGCTCGGCGGCCAATTCGGCGGTGTGCTACTGCCTGGAAATCACCGCAGTGGACCCTGCGCGCCACGCGCTGCTGTTCGATCGCTTCATCTCCGAGGAGCGCAAGGAGCCGCCCGACATCGACGTCGATTTCGAGCACGAGCGGCGCGAGGAGGTGATCCAGTACATTTACCGCCGCTACGGCCGCCAGCGCGCCGGGCTCTGCGCCACGGTGATCCACTACCGCCCGCGCATGGCGGTGCGCGAGGTGGGCAAGGCGATGGGGCTGACCGAAGACGTCACCGCCGCATTGGCGCGCACCGTCTGGGGCGGCTGGGGCACCGAGATCGCCGAGAAGCACGTCGCCGAAACCGGGCTCGATCTGACGGATCCACACTTGAGACGGGTTCTGAAGTTGACGCAGCAGATGATCGGAATGCCGCGGCATCTTTCGCAGCACGTCGGCGGCTTCATCCTCACCCAGGGGCCGCTGACCGAGACCGTGCCGATCGGCAACGGGGCGATGCCCGAGCGCAGCTTC
The DNA here is from genome assembly GCF_020179475.1 of Novosphingobium huizhouense. GTDB lineage: Bacteria > Pseudomonadota > Alphaproteobacteria > Sphingomonadales > Sphingomonadaceae > Novosphingobium > Novosphingobium huizhouense. The sequence continues at coordinate 87,107 of NZ_JAILXZ010000003.1, forward strand.
ATCGAATGGGACAAGGACGACATCGATGCCTTGGGCATCCTCAAGGTCGATGTGCTCGCGCTCGGCATGCTCACCTGCATTGCCAAGTGCCTCGACCTCCTGCGCGCGCACCACGGGCAGGACCTGACTCTCGCCAGCGTCCCGCGCGAGGACCCGGCGGTCTACGACATGCTGTGCAAGGGGGATTCGCTGGGCGTGTTCCAGGTCGAGAGCCGTGCGCAGATGAACATGCTGCCTCGCCTGCGCCCGCGCGAATTCTACGACCTTGTCGTGCAGGTGGCGATCGTCCGGCCCGGGCCGATCCAGGGCGACATGGTCCACCCCTACCTCAAGCGGCGGCGCGGGGACGAGGCGGTGACGATCCCCGCGCCCGACCCGCGCCACGGTCCCCCGGATGAACTCAGTGCGATCCTCGGGCGGACATACGGCGTGCCGATCTTCCAGGAACAGGCGATGAAGATCGCGCTCGACGCGGCAAAGTTCTCCAGCCGCGAAGCCAACCGCCTGCGCAAGGCGATGGCGACCTTCCGCAGCCGCGGCATGGTCGACGAACTGCAGGACATGATGGTCGGGCGGATGATCGAGCGTGGCTACGATCCCGACTTCGCCGCGCGCTGCTTCGACCAGATCAAGGGCTTCGGCGAATACGGCTTTCCCGAAAGCCACGCGGCGAGCTTCGCGCACCTCGTCTACGTCTCGTCGTGGCTCAAGTGCCATTATCCTGCGGCCTTCGCCTGCGCGCTGCTCAACTCGCAGCCGATGGGCTTCTACGCCCCGGCGCAGATCGTCCACGACGCCGCCCAGCACGGCGTCGTCGTGCTTCCCGCCGACGTCAACCACTCGGACTGGGACTGCACGTTGGAGGTTCAGGGCGATGAGGATGTTTCGCGCAGAGGCGCAGAGGCGCAGAGGGAAGAAGGAACGGGTTCGCGCAGAGACCGCAGGGAGCGCAGAGAGGGGGCGCGCGGCGGCGAAGCCGCTTTGCTTTCAGATGGCGATGCCGGAAGACATCCCGCCTGCGGCGGGCAGGGCCTCTCTGCGCCCTCTGCGGTCTCTGCGCGAAACCACCTGCCGTCTTCCTCGCCTCCGCGCGAAACCAGAATCGCCCTGCGCCTCGGCCTGCGCCAGATCGATGGCCTGGCCGAACACGCCGCCGCCGCGCTGGTGTCGGCGCGGGGTGAGGGCGGGGCCTTCGCCGATGCCGCCGCGCTCAAGGATCGGGCGGGGCTGTCGCCGGCGGTGATCGAGCGCCTGGCCGCCGCCGATGCGCTGGGCTCGCTCGGCCTGTCGCGGCGCCAGGCGCTATGGGATGCGCGCAGCCTGATCGCCGCGCCAGACCTGCCGCTGTTCGCTGCCGCCGCCGCGCGCGACCAGGGAACCGAGCGCAGCGTCACCCGCCTGCCGGCCATGCCGCTGTCAGAGGAAGTCGTTGCCGATTACCAGACCCAGCGCCTGTCGCTGAAGGCGCACCCGATGGCCTTCCTGCGCGCCGGCCTTGCCGAGCGCGGCTTCGTGCGCGCCTGCGACCTGCGCCAGCGCAAGTTCCGGTCGATGGTCCATGTCGCCGGGGTGGTGCTGATCCGCCAGCAGCCGGGGTCGGCCAAGGGGGTGTGCTTCATCACGCTCGAGGACGAGACCGGCGTGGTCAACCTCGTCGTCTGGCCCGATCTCAAGGAGAAGCAGCGCAAGGTGGTGATGGGCGCGCGGCTGATGGAAGTGCGCGGTCGCGTCGAATACGACGACGAGGTGATCCACGTGATTGCCGCGCATCTCACCGACGCCAGCGCCGCGCTCAATGCCCTGTCCGACGCGACACTGGCGCCTCCGCTGGCGCGCGCCGATCACGTCAACAACCCGCTGCCGAGCCATATGCGCGGCGCCGCGGTGTCGTTCCCGCCCGAGGAACCTTTCGTTGCCCCGCCCGGCAATCGCGAATGTGGCTACCATCGCAGCCATCCGCGCGACGTGCGGATCATTCCCAAGTCGCGCGACTTCCATTGACGATGACGCGCGCCGCCTGTCCGGCTAGGCTCGGGCCATGGACATCATCCGCCTGACCTCCGACGATGCCGAACGCTTCCTCGACCTGCGCCGCCTGGCGCTCGATGGCGATGCGCACAATTTCCGCGGGGCGAGCGCCGATGACGCGGCCCTGGGGCTGCCGGCCTGGCGCGAACGGCTGGCGCGCGATCATGTGCTGGCCCTGGCAGAAGGCGAGGAATGGCGCGCGGTCGGGGGCCTGACCCGCCTTGCGGGCGAGAAGCTCGATCACAAGGGTCTGGTATGGGGCATGTACGCCGTGCCTGCCGCCCGTGGCACCGGCGCTGCGGCAATCATTCTCGCGGCGCTGGAAACCGTCGCGCGCGACCTTGGCCTGCGCCAGCTCCAGCTCACGCTGATGGCCGACAACCTGCGCGCGCGCCGCCTCTACGAGCGCCACGGCTTCGAACTCTATGCGATCGAGCCGGACTCGGTCCGGCGCGCAGACGGATATGCCGACGAGGCGCTGATGTGGAAGCGGCTCTAGCGCGGCTCCCTCAGGTGCGCAGCCGCTCGATCCCCTGCGCCAGCGCGACGTAGAGCTTGCCCATGTCCGAGGACAGCAGCGTCACGCCCAGCGCATTGCCGTCGCGGGTCGACAGAAGCTGGCGCAGCATCGCCTCGAAATCATGGATGAAGCGATTGACGTGCTCGCGGAACTCGGCGTCCTGGGCATAGTGCTGCTGGACCGCGCGCGCCTCGGCATTGTCGAGCAACGACACCGCGCGCCGGGTGAAGATGCCCCGATCACCGCGCAGGTAGGAGGCCCAGGCCGATTGCGACACGTCGGCCGAGAACACCTTGGCGATGTCGATCGCGGTCGAATGCAGCGATTCGGTGATCAGCGCGGCGCGACGCGCGAAGTCGTTGTTGACCTCTTCCTCGGCGCGCGCGCGGGCCCGCGCGATGCGATCCTCGAGCGCGGTGGCGAGTTCGCCCACCCGCGCCAGCTGGTCGGTCATCTGCACCGCGGTCTCGCGGCTCGACGAGGCGGCGACGTCGATCGCTTCTTCGAGCCGCGCCACCAGCTCGGCGCCGCGGCCCTGCAGCACGCGGACGATCGCGGCCTGGCTCGCTTCGTCGAGCCGCCCGGCCAGCGCCTCGACCTCGACGGCGACGCCTTCGCGCAAGGTTTCGCCGGTGCGGGTGGCCGCCGCATCGAGCTCGGCGATCGCGCCGCTCAGGCGGGCCTCGACTTCGCCCGACAGCGCCTCGCTGTCCGCCCGCGCGCCGGCCAGCGCGCGCCGCAGCGCCTCGAGCTGCGCTTCCTGTTCGGCCGCGCGCGCCGCGAAGGCCTCCTGCAGGGCCGCCACTTCGCCGGTGATCGCGGCGACATCCCCGCGCGTGCCGACGATGCTTTCGGACAGCAGGCGGCCGCTGTCGCCAGCCTCGCGCAAGGAATCGCGCAGCGCCACCACGCGATCCTCGATCTTGTTGAGTCCGGCTTCGGTGCTGCGCAGCGCCTCGGGAATCTGCGTCCGGGTATGGTCGCCGCCGGCGCGGATCAGCTCGAGCAGGCGCACCGCGGATTCGGTCAGTTCGCCGATCTGCAGGTCGGTGCCCGACAGAGCCTCGCGCATCTGCACCAGCCGCGCGCCGAGCATTTCCATCGCCTTGTCGACGGTCGCCGCGGTCGCCGCCCCCTGTTCGCCCGAGGCGCGCAAGGTGGCCGAGAAGCCCGCCACGCGCTCGGCCACGGCATCGCAATGGTTCGCCAGCAGCCGCGCTTCCTCGCGCTGCTTGTCGCGCTGCGCCTCGACCGCGGCGTCGAGCCGGGCGAGCGTGTCGGCCAGCGCCTCGGCCGCCTGCGCCCCGGCGGCCGCGATCGCGCTGCGGCGCTCGCCGATCTGCCGGTCGAGCTCCGCCAGGCGCCGCTCGAGCGCGTCGCGCTGCTCGGCGAAATCCGCCTCGATCCGTGCGCGTCGTCCGCCAAGGTCCGCCTCGAACCGTTCGGTCTCACCGGCCAGCCGCGCCATCTGCTCGCCGAGCGCGGCAAGCGCGGCCTGCTCGCTGGCATCGAGCGCGGCGCGCCGTGCGGCGCTTTCGCGGTCGAGCGCGTCGAACCGTTCGGCGGCGGTCGCGCCGATCTGCTCGGCAGCGGCGGCGAAGGCTTCGAGCGCGGCATCGACCCGCTCGCGGACCTTGCCGACCTGGCGCTCGCTCGCCACGCCGAATTCGTTGAGCCGCTGGAAGCCGCTGACCAGGTCCTCGATCTGCACGTGCGCGGCGCGGCCGGCATTGCCGATGTTGTTGGTCAGGTCCTTGGCCGAATTGGCGATCACCGGCAGCTGCCCGCGCAGCTTTTCCATGTTGGCGAGCGCAAAGCCCGAAACCTCGCCGATGCGGTCGACCTGGGCGCCGTTGCCGGCGATCAGCTCCTGCAGCCGGTCGGCCGAACCCGACAGCCGGTCGACCGCGATGCGACCGAGCGCCTCGAGGTCGCGGCCCTGCGCCGCAATGAAGTCGCGCGCCAGCGCGAGTTCGGTGTTGACCGAGACGAGCCGCGCTTCGAGTCGGCCCGACTCTGCCGCCAGCAGCCGGGCCGCGTCGTTGAAGCGCAGCGTTTCACGGCGCGACGTGCGCAGCACCAGCAGCAGCGCGACCATCGCCACCAGCACCGGCATCGACCAGGTCGCAACCAGCTGTGCGCCTTCGGCCGGCGTGATCCCGGCGCGCAGCACGGCGAGATTGGCCCAGGCGAAGAACGCGCTCCACCCCGCGACGAACGCCGCCGCGACAAAGGGCGACCAGGCTCGGGGCAGGCTGGGCGCCTCCTCCTCCACATCTGGCCCGGAATCTGTCTCTGCATCGGGAGCGCCCGCGAACTCCCGGGCAGTCTCGAACGGTGGCGCGACGGGATCGCGCGCCTCCGCCTGCGCACGCGCGTCCTCGACGCCGGAGCCATCGGCCCCGCCGCCATCGATCGGTATGATCCGCGATCCCCCAGTCATGCGCGCGTCATACCATGGCTTGCCTCGTTCCATAAAGCCCGGGAGAAGCAATACCGCCGATTGCGTTGCATCGGCTGGTCGCGCCGTCTCCCGCCGGCTCCCCCCACATGCCCGCGCCGGCTCGCCCGCGCCGGGTGCGTCCCCGATCGAGTCGGCGGTGCATCCTTGTTGCCCCCGGCTTGGCAGCGCGGGCGCTGCGCCCTACGGTGCGCCGCTTCAGGAGAACCAACCGCTTGCGCGTCGCCTTACTTTCGTCGCTGGATACCCTTCCGGGCGAGCCGCAGATCCTGCGCGGCAGCCTGCTCGTCGGCGGGCGCACGGTGTTGCGCCACCAGCTGGCGCTGGCGCTGGCATTCGGCTGCAAGCGCATCGTCGCGCTGTCGGAGAACCTCACCGGCGAGCTCGTCGCGCTCCAGCACGTCGCCGAGCAGCAGGGCGCGCGCTTCCACGTTGTCGCCAGCACCCGCGCGATCGTGCCGCTGGTCGCGCCCGAGGACGAGCTGCTGGTCGTGGCCGATGGCCTGCTTGCCCTGCCGGTCGACGCGCTCGCGCTGCTCGAGAAGGCGCCGGGCGTCCTCACCTTGCCGGTCGAGGCCGGGATCGCGGCGGGCTTCGAGCGCATCGACATCAACCACGCCTTTGCCGGGATGATGCGGCTGCCCGGCCGGATCGTGGCGGGGCTGGGCGACCTGCCTTCGGAATGGAACCCGGTGTCCGCGCTGCTCCGGCTGGCGGTCCAGGCGCGCCAGCCGATGCGCGACCTGCCCGGTGCCATGCTCGGCGAGGCGCGCTGGCAACTGGTCCGCAGCGAAGCCGAGGCGCAGCAGGTCGAGCGGCGCTGGCTGGCGCACAATTCCGCGGCCGATCCCTCGGTCGCGCCGGTCGCGGTGCTGGCGGCGGTGGCGCTGCGCTATGCCGGGCCGTCGCTGCTCCATGCGGGGACGCGGCCGCCGGTGATCCGGCTGGGCGCGCTGGTGCTGCTGCTGCTGGCGCTGGGCGCGGGCTGGTTCGGCTGGACGCCGGTCGGTCTCCTCCTTTGCGCGCTGGCCGCGGTGATCGCGTCCGGCGCCGACAAGCTGGCGCAGATCGAGCGCAACGCCCTGCTCGCGGGGCCGTTGCGCGCGCTGCTGGCGCCGCTCGTGGCGATCGCGCTCGATGTCGCGATCGTCGCGCTTTGCGCCTGGCGCAGCAGCCTCGCGCTCGCGCCCGGCGCGACCGGCCTGCTGCGCTGGTTCGCGCCGCTGGTGCTGGTGCTGCTGCTGCGGCTGCTGGCGATCGTCGCGCCGCCGTCGCGTACGGCCGAATGGCTGGGCGATCGCCTGGCGCTCGCCCTGGCGCTTTCCGCCATGTCCCTGCTTTCCGCCTTCGACGGCGCGCTGGCGGGGTCGATCATCGCACTTCTGGGGGGATGTGTGGTCTGGCTGAGGAAGGTCCGCAGCGGACCGACCCGCGATGGACAAGCACCTAACCCGGCATTAACCAGCAACGCCTAAGAGCGTCGCATGGCCATTCCCGCATCATCCGACGGCGCACCCCGAGCGATCGAGGCTTTGTTGCGGGACGAACTCGTCGCAGCCGACCGGCTGATTGCCAACAACGGGCCGATCCTCGCCCATCTCCTGCGCAGCGACGACAACTCCATCTTCAGCGACGAGATCGTCGCCCGGGTTCGCGGCATGTTCCACGATCTCGCGCGCCAGCTGGTCATGGCGCTGGCCGAGGCCGCGGGGCAGGGCGATCCGCAGGAGTGGGCGCAGGCCGGGGCCGACGAGCTCTCGGCGCGGCTGATCGCCGATCGCGCGCTGCTCGCGCATCTCCACGCGCTCTCGCTCGAATGGCAGCTGACCGAGCGGCTCGAGGGCCGGATCGCGCTCGATCCGGTGCTGCCCCCGCTGCTCCAGGCGCGGATCGCGGCGGGCGATGCGGTCGCCTCGGCCACCGCGATGAACCTGCTGGCGGCGCAGGCGCGCTTTGGCCAGGCGCAGCGACGCATGCAGCTTTCCGTCGCCGAACTGCCCGCGCCGCTGCTGGCCGCCGCGGTACGCGCGCTGGGGGCGGTCGCGGGCGAGGGCGAGGAGGCGCAGCGCATCACCGCGCTTGCCGCGCAGCGCCTGCGCCAGCGCAGCGAACCGGGCCGCAATCGCCTCGTCCTGATCGACCAGGTGCTCGCCTCGATGCCCGGCGTCGAGGCCGCGCAGGCGCTGTCGATCGAGAACGCGGGCGTCGCGATCTTCCTCTCCGCGCTGGCCGCAGGCGCCGGCCTCACGCGCGAAATGGCGGTTATGGCCACCACCGAGACGCAGTTCTCGCGGCTCGCGCTCGCGCTCGGCGCCTGTGGCGTCGGGGCCGAGGCGGTCACCGCGCAGTTCATGGCGCTGCATCCCGACATCGGCTTGCCCGAGGGGCTGGGCGCGCTCCATCCCGATCGCGCCGCGGCAATCCTCGCCGAAGCGGCCAACGACGGATGAGCGCGCCGGGCCCGGTGCGGGCGCGATCCGACGCGGCGAACTGGCTGGTCGAAGCGGACGAGCCGCTCGCCGGGCTGCAACTGCGCTGCGGCGGACGGCTTCCGGGCCCGATCGCGATTCCGGGCCTGCTCGCGCTGGTGCGCAAGGCGCGCCGCGCGCGCCTGCCGCTGTCGCGAAGCATCGTCGCGGTCGACGAAGGGCGCTCGATCTCGGCCTGGGTCTCGGTGCGCCCGACCGCCGAGATGACCTTCATCGAGGCGAGCCAGTGGCGGCCGACCGGCGAAGTCCAGCCCGCGGGCGAGTTGCAGCCCGACGAGGATCTGCTTCGCCAGCTGGCCGAAGGCGACCTGCTGCTCGATGGCGAGCAGCGCGTGCTCGCGGCCGACTTGCGCGCCGCCGACCTGCAGGGCTGGTCGGCCGCGGTGCACCAGGGGCTCGGGCGGTTCTGGACCGATTTCGTCCGGCTCGACCGCGCCGGGCAGCGCCAGCCGCTGCACTGGCGCCTGCTCGACGACGCGACCTTCACCGTGCCCGGATCGATGCGTCGCTGGCGCGCCCGCATCCTGCCGCAGGGCGGCGGCGGGTTCGAACTGCTCGTCATTCCCGAGGCGATCGACCGCCTGCCGCACGAACTGGCCGATACGGTGACCACCCAGCCGGCCTGGAACAGCCTGCTCGGCCGCGATCTCGCGCCCGCGCTGCGCCAGCCGATCACCCGCATCATCGCCAATGCCGAGACCATCCGCACGCGCCTTGCCGGGCCGCTGGTCGACGAATACGTCGCCTACGCCAACGACATCGCCGAGGCCGGGCGGCACCTGATGGGACTGATCGAGGATCTCGCCGATCTCGAGGCGGTCGAGGCCTCCGATTTCAGCCCGGCGCCCGATCACATCGACCTTGCCGACTGCGCCCGGCGCGCGGCGGGCATCCTGTCGGTCCGCGCGCAGGAATCGGGCATCGTCGTCGAATGTCCGGGCGTTGCCGAAAGCGCGCCGGCGATCGGCGAGTTCCGCCGGGTCCTCCAGGTCCTGCTCAACCTGCTGTCGAATGCGCTGCGCTATACCCCGGGCGGCTCGACGGTGCGCATCGCGGTCGGCAGCGAAGGCGCGACGGCCTGGGTCTCGGTCGCCGACGAAGGCGAAGGGCTGACCGAGGCCCAGGCCGGCCGCGTGTTCGACAAGTTCGAACGGCTCGGGCGCAGCGGCGATGGCGGCAGCGGGCTCGGCCTCTACATTTCGCGGCGGCTGGCCAAGGCGATGGGGGGCGATCTCAGGGTCGCGCCGACGCCGGGCGAAGGCGCCTGCTTCATCCTCTCGCTGCCCGCCGACCGCGCCGGCGAAGCGGCCGTGCGCGCCGCCGGCGCGAGCTGAGCGCCGATTACCGAAGGGGCGGACGCGCCGGTCGGTTCAGCGCCGGCGCGCGACGCGCAGCAACAGCACCAGCCCGAGCGCGGCCAGCAGCAGGCCCCACAGCGCCCACTGTCTTTCGCCGACCATGAACGAGGACGGCCAGGGCACGATCCCCGTGCCCTGGCCGATCCAGACGATTCCGATGACGAGCGCGGCGATGCCGACGATCCGGAAGAGCATCGTCATGGCCGCGGTCGTCGTCCCTCGTTCAGCGCTGCGTGATCGGCACGTAGTCGCGCTGCGTCGGGCCGGTGTGGAGTTGGCCCGCCCGGTTTTCCTTGGAAAACCGGCTCGCATTGACTCCGCGCCTCACGCGTTCAGCGCTGCGAGATCGGCACGTAGTCGCGCGCCGTCGGGCCGGTGTAGAGCTGGCGCGGACGGCCGATCTTCTGGCCGGGGTCGCTGATCATTTCGTTCCACTGCGCGACCCAGCCGACGGTGCGGGCGAGCGCGAAGAGCACGGTGAACATCGTGGTCGGGAAGCCGATCGCCGAGAGGATGATGCCCGAATAGAAGTCGACGTTCGGGAACAGCTTCTTCTCGATGAAGTAGGGATCGTTCAGCGCGATCTCTTCAAGGCGCAGCGCGGTTTCGAACAGCGGATCGTTGACCTTGAGCGCGTCGAACACCTCGCGCACGGTCTTCTGCATCACGGTCGCGCGCGGGTCGTAGTTCTTGTAGACGCGGTGGCCGAAGCCCATCAGGCGGAACGGATCGTTCTTGTCCTTGGCGCGCTCGATGTAGTGCGGAATCTTGTCGGGCGTGCCGATTTCCTTGAGCATGTTGAGCGCGGCTTCGTTGGCGCCGCCATGCGCCGGGCCCCACAGGCAGGCGATGCCCGCCGCCATGCACGCGAACGGGTTGGCGCCCGACGAGCCGGCGAGGCGCACGGTCGAGGTCGAGGCGTTCTGCTCGTGGTCGGCATGGAGGATGAAGATGCGGTCCATCGCCTTTTCGACCGCCGGGATCACCTCGTATTCCTCGGCCGGCACGCCGAAGGTCATGCGCAGGAAGTTGCCGGTGTAGGACAGCTTGTTGTCGGGGTAGAGGAACGGCTGGCCGACCGAATACTTGTAGGCCATCGCCGCGATCGTCGGGATCTTGGCGATCAGGCGGTGCGAGCTGATCTTGCGGTGCACCGGATCGGAGATGTCGGTGCTGTCGTGGTAGAACGCCGAAAGCGCGCCGACCACGCCGCACATCACCGCCATCGGGTGCGCGTCGCGGCGGAAGCCGCTGTAGAAGCTCGACAGCTGTTCGTGCACCATGGTGTGGCGCGTGATCGTGCGGGTGAACTCGTCGAGCTCGGCCTGGTTCGGCAGTTCGCCGTTGAGCAGCAGGTAGCTGACTTCCATGAACGAGCTGTGCTCGGCGAGCTGGCCGATCGGATAGCCGCGGTGGAGCAGGACGCCTTCGTCGCCGTCGATGTAGGTGAGCGCGGAATCGCAGCTCGCGGTCGAGGTGAAGCCGGGGTCATAGGTGAACATGCCGGTCGCGCCGTAGAGCTTGCGGATGTCGATGACGTCCGGGCCGATCGTGCCGCTCTTCACCGGCATCTCGATGGTCTTGCCATCGGCGGTCAAGGTCGCCTGGTTCTCGCTCACGCTATGCCCTCCTTGTGTTCTGTATGTGTCTGGTATGCCTGTGCATCCGGTGGATCACGCTGCCTGGTCGCGAATGCGCGCCAGCGACTCGTCCTTGCCCAGAAGCGTCAGTACGTCGAAAATTCCGGGCGAGGTAGTCGTCCCGGTCAGGCTCGCACGCAAGGGTTGCGCCAGCTTGCCTAGCCCAAGTCCGAGGTCCTCGGCCATTGCCTTGAGCGACGCTTCGAGCGCCTCGAGGTTCCAGTCGGTTTCGGCCTCGAGCCGGTCGGCGATCCGCGCCAGCAGGCCGCGCGCCTCGTCGGTGAGGAGGCCGCTCGCCTTCTCGTCGACCGCCAGCGGGCGCTGCGCGAACAGGAACAGGCTGCCGCGGGCAAGATCGTTGAGGTCGGCCGCGCGTACCTTGAGCACCGGCATCGCCTTCGTCAGCAGCGCGACATCGCGCGCGGCATCGAACGTGCCGACCAGCGCCGGCAGCCGTTCGGCCACCAGCGCGGCCAGCCGTGCATCGTCCGCCTCGCGGATATAGTGCCCGTTGAGGTTCAGCAGCTTCTTGAAGTCGAAGCGCGAGGCGCCCTTGTTGACGTTGCCGATGTCGAACCAGGCGATCGCCTGGGCAGTGCTGATGATTTCCTCGTCGCCGTGGCCCCAGCCCAGCCGCATCAGGTAGTTGAGCACGGCTTCGGGCAGCAGGCCCATCTCGTCGCGATAGGCATCGACGCCGAGCGCGCCGTGGCGCTTGGACAGCTTGGCCCCGTCGGCGCCGTGGATCAGCGGGATGTGGGCATAGGTGGGATCGGGCCAGTTGCCCTCGATCGCGTGCATCGCCCGGATCAGCACGAGCTGGCGGAAGGCGTTGTTGATGTGGTCATCGCCGCGGATCACGTGGGTCACCCCCATGTCGTGGTCGTCGACTACCACCGCCAGCATATAGGTGGGTGTGCCGTCGCTGCGCAGGATCACGTAGTCGTCGATCTCGACGTTCTGGACCGTGATCGACCCCTGGACGAGATCCTCGATCACCGTCTCGCCTTCGCGCGGCGCCTTGATCCGCACGACGTAGGGCTTGTCCGCCGGCCATTCGGCGGGCCCTGCCTCGCGCCAGGGGCTCTGGATGCGGAACGGGCGCTTTTCGGCCTGCGCCGCCTCGCGCATCGCGGCGAGTTCGTCCTGCGTCAGGTAGCAGCGATAGGCGTGGCCGGCATCGAGCAGCAGCCGCGCGACTTCCGCGTGGCGGGCCGACCGGGCGAACTGGAACACCGCCGGTTCGTCGCCGCCAAGGCCCAGCCAATCGAGGCCGTCGAAGATCGCCTCGATCGCGGCGTCGGTCGAACGCGCGCGGTCGGTATCCTCGATCCGCAGCAGGTAGGTGCCGCCGTGGTGGCGCGCGAACAGCCAGTTGAACAGCGCGGTGCGCGCGCCGCCGATATGGAGGTAGCCGGTCGGGGAAGGGGCGAAACGGGTAACCACGCCGGTGCGGTCGCCACCGCCGGCAAGAGCCGATCCTGCAGAAACGGTATCAGTGGCGCTTGCCATTTTCGGAACGCGATCCTTCCAGTGTTCTTATGGCGACGCGAGCCGAAGACTCGTCCGCGGCAGACGCGCAAGACTGGCTCGCGGCATCTTCGCCGCGGCCTTGGGCCAATCTGCGCCGCTTGTCCAGTGTGCACCGCACCATGGACCAATTCCTCGCCGCACGCCCGCTCGAACGCGGCGCCTGGCTGGTCGTCGGCTTCGGCGCGGGGATCGCGGCGTGGCTGCTGCTGCCGGGTCCGTCGCAATGGTTTGCAACGCTGGCGCTGTGCGGGGCCGTGGCGGCGGGCGCGCTGCTGCTCGATGCGGAGGGCGATCTTTCGCACTTGCGGGCGGCGATCCTCGGCCTCGTGGTGATGTTTGCTGCGGGGCTCGGTCTCGTCTGGACCAAGTCGGCGCTGGTCGGCGAACCGCCGCTACCGCGGCCGGTCGTCGCCCGGCTGGAAGGCCGGGTGCTCTCGCGCGAGGACCAGGGCGCGAAGGATGCGATCCGGCTTGTGCTCGTCGCCCGCCTGCTGCCGCGCGCCGGTGCGGGGCAGGGTGCGGGGCCGGGCGGGGGGACGGGCGTGGGGGCGGGCGCGGGGACGGGCCTCTCCAACGCCGATGCCGGAAGTCCTGCGCGCGCCCGGCCGGGCGAGCGGGCGGGCGAGCGGCAGGGCGGGCTGCCACAAGCGCCGCTGCAGGTGCGGATCAACCTGCCGGTCGAGCGCGATGCGCCCGGCATCGCGGAGGGCGCTCTCGTCCGGCTCGACGCCCGCTTGATGCCGCCTGCGCCGCCGATGCTGCCGGGCAGCTACGATTTCGCGCGCGCTGCGTGGTTCCAGGGCCTTGCCGCGACCGGCCGCGCGCTCGGCCCGGTCACGATCGTCCGCCCCGCGCCTGCCGGCGGCTCGCTCGGCGCGCTGCGCCGGGCGCTTTCGCGCCACGTCCGCGCGCAGCTCGGCGGCTCGCCCGGCACGATCGCCGCAGCCTTCGCCAGCGGCGACCGCGGCGCGATCGCCCAGGCCGACGAGGACGCGATGCGCGATGCCGGGCTCACGCACCTGCTGTCGATCAGCGGCCTGCACGTGAGCGCGGTGATCGCCGGGGTCTATGCGCTGGCCATCGGCCTGCTCGCGCTGTTTCCGCCGATCGCGCTGCGCCTGCGCCTGCCGATCGTCGCCGCGACCGCCGGCGCGCTCGCCGGGATCGGCTACACCCTGCTGACCGGCGCGCAGGTGCCGACGGTGCGCAGCTGCGTCGGCGCGTTGCTGGTGCTGGCGGCGATGGTGCTCGGCCGCGATCCGGTGTCGCTGCGGCTGGTCGCGGTGGCGGCTTTCGCGGTGCTGCTGTTCTGGCCCGAGGCGGTGTGGGGGCCGAGCTTCCAGATGAGCTTCGCCTCGGTCGTCGCGATCATCGCCTTCCACAACGCCGCGCCCGCGCGCCGCTTCCTCGCGCCGCGCGACGAAGGCTGGATCGCACGGCTGGCGCGCCACCTCGCGCTGCTGCTGGCGACGGGCGTGGTGATCGAGCTGGTGCTGATGCCGATCGCGGTGTTCCACTTCCACCGCGCCGGGCTCTATGGCGCGCTGGTCAATGTGGTGGCGATCCCGCTGACCACGTTCGGGACGATGCCACTGATCGCGCTGGCGCTGCTGCTCGACCTCGCGGGCTGGGGCGCGCCAGCATGGTACTTGTGCGGCAAGTCGCTCGACCTGCTGCTGTGGCTCGCCCACGTCAGCGCCGCGCAGCCGGGCGCGGTGCGGATGCTGCCGGGGATGGACCGGGCGACGTTCGGCCTGTTCGTCGGCGGGCTGCTGTGGCTGGCGCTGTGGACCGGGCGCGTGCGGCTGGGGGGTCTTGCGCCCGTGGCGCTCGGCACGGTGCTGGTGTTCGCCGCGAAAGCGCCCGACGTGCTCGTCTCGGGCGACGGCCACCAGGTGGGGATCGTCGAGGCGCCCGGCGGCGGCCTGCTGCTGCTGCGCGAGGGGCGCAGCGATTTCGCCCGCGACGCGCTGCTCGAGGCCGCGGGCATCAAGGATCGTGCGATGCCGGTCGAGCAGGCGCCGGGCGCGCAATGCAATGCCGACTTCTGCCGCCTGGCGCTCGTCCGCGACGTCGAGGGCCGACCGCGCCGCTTCGTCGTGCTGATGAGCCGGGGGCGCGACCTGACGCCGTGGCAGCCGCTGATCGAAGCCTGCGCCGCCGCCGACATCGTCATCGCCGACCGCCGCCTGCCCGCCGCCTGCCGTCCCCGGATGCTCAAGGCCGACCGCGCCCTGCTCGCCCGCACCGGGGGCCTTGCCATCGCGCTGCCGAGCGGACGCATCCGCACCGTCGCCGAGACCCAGGGCCACCACGGCTGGTATCGCTGGCCCGCTTCCGAAGGGGCGGGACCGCCGCGAACGAGCCGGCCACGCCCGCCGCCGACGCCGAACCCGCTGCGACCGCCGCCTTAGTGGTAGCGGCGCAGGAGGCCGGCGAGCTTGCCCTGGATCTGCACTTCGTGGGGGGCGTAGTACTGTGGGTCGTAGGCGGCGTTGGCCGGGTCGAGGCGGACCATGCCCTTTTCGTGGCGCAGCGTCTTGAGCGTCGCCTCCTCGCCGCGGACGAGCGCGACGACGATTTCGCCGTCGCGCGCGGTCTCGGTGCGGCGGACCAGCGCGTAGTCGCCATCGAGGATGCCGGCTTCGATCATCGAGTCCCCCGAAACCTCGAGCGCGTAGTGCTCGCCCGCGCCGAGCAGGGCGGCGGGGACGGGGAGCGTCGAGGTGCCTTCGAGCGCCTCGATCGGGGCGCCCGCGGCGATGCGGCCGTGGAGCGGCAGCTCGATCACGTCGTTGGCCGGCTCGGGCGCGTGGGCCGGCGCGCGCAACGGCGGCACCACGGCACTCGCGCTCGCGCCGGCGTTCTGGTTCGCCGCGACCGGCGCGGGCGCGGCCGCGCCCGATGCCTTGAGCATGTTGCCGTCGGCGGCGCGGAGCACTTCGAGCGCGCGGGCGCGGTTGGGCAGGCGGCGGATGAAGCCGCGTTCCTCGAGCGCGGAGATCAGGCGATGCACCCCCGACTTCGACTTGAGGTCGAGCGCTTCCTTCATCTCCTCGAACGAGGGGGAAATGCCGGAGTCCTCGAGGCGGTTCTGGATGAAGGTCAGCAGCTCGTGCTGCTTGCGCGTCAACATCACGCTTGCTCCCTATTGCCGTTTCATTCGCTGCCTGTTCCTGCTTTTCGGCGAACGAATGCGGAACGAATAAGCAACCTGCCCAAACTCGTCAAGCAATTCCGCCACTTTCGAGCAGATAGGCCGCCACCTGCGTTCCGGCCGGCGCAGCAGGCGCGCGGGCCTGGCGCACGACGAGCGCGTTGGCGCGGGCGAGCGAGGTGATCGCGCCCGAATCCTGCAGCGGATCGAGCGTGACGACGCCGCCATCGTAGCGGGCGCGCAGGAATTCGGTGCGGCCACCGCCTGCGGCCATGTCCTGCGCCAGACGGGCAGGGATCGTGCGCGGCAGCGGCTCTGCCGCGCCGAGCGCAGCGCGCAGCAGCGGCAGCAGGAACAGGAAGCCGGTCACGAAGGCCGAGGCGGGGTTGCCGGGCAGGCCGAGCACGACCTGCGGCGCGGCGCCTTCGCGGCTGGCGGCGCGGACGCGGCGGCCGACGAGCAGCGGCTTGCCCGGCTTGATCGCAACGCGCCAGAAATCGAGCGTGACGCCGAGCGCGGCGAGCGCGGGACGCACGAGATCGTGATCGCCGACCGAGGCGCCGCCGCTGGTCACCACGACGTCGGCGCCTGCCGCCTGGTCGAGCGCGGCGACGAGATCGTCGAGCCGGTCAGGAACCGGGCCGATCCGCGTGACCTCGACCGGCAGCGCGGCGGCCATCGCGGCGAGCATCGCCCCGTTGCTCGACGGGATCTGGTGCGGTCCGAGCGGCTTGCCCGGCGCCGCGAGCTCGTCGCCGCAGTCGATGATCGCGAGGCGGACCGGGCGGCGCACGCGCAAGTAGGCGTGGCCGGCGGCGATCGCGAGCGCGATCTGCGCCGGGCCGATCCGCGTGCCCGGCGCAAGCAGCGGCGCATCGGCGAGGAAGTCCATGCCGGCGGCGCGGACGTGCGCGGCGGGCGGCGTCGGCGGGGTTCCGGTGAGGACGAGGCGATCGCCTTCGCGGCGGGCGTCCTCCTGCATCAGCACCATGTCGGCGCCTTCGGGCACGACCGCGCCGGTGCTGATCCGCACCGCCTCGCCGGAAGCGACGGCGCCGGCGAAGGGGTGCCCGGCAGCGCTTTCGCCGACGACCCGCCACGGCCCCGGCAGGTCGGCGGCGCGCAGGGCGTAGCCGTCCATCGCGGAAAGCGGCGCTTCGGGCTGGCTGCGGCGCGCGGTGACCGGGTGGGCGAGGTAGAAGCCCGCGCATTCGGCGCTGGCGCGATGGTCGATCGGCAGCGCCGGGGCCATCCAGACCAGACGCCGCTGCGCCTCCTCGAGCGCGAGCGGCGCGGCAGGCTGCGCGGGCGCTGACGCGGGCTCGCTCATGCGCCTTCGGCTCCGCGCTCGGCCGCCTTCCAGTCGCCCGACTTGCCGCCGCGCTTCTCGAGCAGGCGGACCTGTTCGATGACCATGCCCTTGTCGAGCGCCTTGGCCATGTCGTAGATCGTCAGCAGCGCGATCGAGGCGGCGACCAGCGCCTCCATTTCGACCCCGGTGCGGCCCGTGAGCGACGCGCTGGCGGTGACCGTCACGCCGGTGTCGGTGAGCGTGAAATCGACCCTGACCGCATCGAGCGCGAGGGGGTGGCAGAGCGGGATCAGCGCGCCGGTGTTCTTCGCCGCCATGATCCCGGCGATGCGCGCGGCGGCGAGCACGTCGCCCTTGGGCGCGGCGCCATCGCGGATCGCGGCGAGCGCTTCGCCGCTCATGCGGATATGGCC
Organism: Novosphingobium huizhouense; assembly: GCF_020179475.1. GTDB lineage: Bacteria > Pseudomonadota > Alphaproteobacteria > Sphingomonadales > Sphingomonadaceae > Novosphingobium > Novosphingobium huizhouense. The sequence goes on from NZ_JAILXZ010000003.1 coordinate 104,018, forward strand.
GCCGGCGACAGCGAGCCGCTGCGTTTCCGCCTTGCCGCCCACGTCGACCATGCGGGCGTGGCCGTGCGAGTCGAGATGGGTGAGGCCGGTCATGCGACGGCTCCTGTCAGAGAGGGGGTTGACGGGGTTGACACAGTCCTGGCAACAAAACTCCGCCGGCTCCAAATGGACAAGGTTGACACGGTCCTGGCGGAAAATGCAGGCAGGCGGGCAGAGCGCGGCCGGAAGCGTGAAATCGACAGGTTCCTGCGGGTTTGCATGGCGCGGGCTGATGCCAGAAGTGCACGATGTAGGACAGCGCAAAGTGCCGTAGGCCGCCTTAAATAACTGACGCGTCCGTTATTTATCCCGTCCCGAGGGCGAAATCTGCCGCCGCGCGCGCGTGCAGCGCGGTGGTGTCGAACAGCGGCACGGCGCTGTCGCTGTGGTCGACCAGCAGCATGATCTCGGTGCAGCCGAGGATGATGCTTTGCGCGCCCCGGTCCACCAGCCGCGCGATGACGGCGCGATAGGCTTCGCGCGAGGCGGGCGCGACGATCCCGGCGACGAGCTCCTCGTAGATCACCCGGTGGACCAGCGCGCGGTCCTCGGCTTCCGGCACGATCACCTCGAGCCCGTGGCGGGCGCGCAGCCGGCCGGTGTAGAAGTCCTGCTCCATGGTGAAGGCGGTGCCGAGCAGCGCGACGCGGGCGTGCCCGGCCGCGACGATCGCGGCGCCGGTGGGATCGGCGATGTGGAGCAGCGGCACCGGCGTTGCCGCCGCGATCGCGTCTGCCAGGCGGTGCATTGTGTTGGTGCACAGCACGAGCGCCTCGGCCCCGCCACCGGCGAGCAGCCGGGCCGAACCGGCGAGCGTTGCGGCAAGCTCGTCCCAGCGCCCTTCGCGCTGCGCCTGCGCGATCGGCGCGAAGTCGAGCGAGTGGAGCAGCAGATCGGCCGATGCGGCAGGGCCGCGCGCGGCGCGGACGTGGCCGTTGATCAGGCGGTAGTAATGCGCGGTGCTTTCCCAGCTCATCCCGCCGATCAGCCCTAGCCGACGCAGGCGCGCGCCCGTCACCGGCGCGCCTGCGCGGTCGGTGCCGGCGTGGGCTTGAGCGTCACCGCGCCGAACACCCGCGCCAGCGTAGCCCGGGCATCGGCGAGCGCGAGCGGCGGCTTGCCGTCGCGGAACGAGTCCCCGCGCACCGCATATTGCACCGAATAGAGGTTCTCGGCGTCGCGATAGAGCGCAATCACGTCGATTTCGCCCGAGCCGGCCTGCGCCTCGGCATAGGCATCGGCCGGGGTCGCGGCGCAGCCGATCGCGAGATAGGTCACCTCGATCCCGTCGGCGGTGGTTTCGGGCGGCGCTGCCTCGAAGATCGGGCCGGTCGGGCACTTGCGCGGTTCGTAAATGGCGCGCGCGATCTCCTGCGTGGTGCGCGGCAGGCCGCCGAAGCCGCGGAAGCCGCGCACGGTCAGCAAGGTGGTCCAGTCGGCGAAGGTTTCGCCTTCGCGGAGATATTCGATCAGGAACAGGCGCTCGGAATATTGCGGGGTCTGCGCCGCGTAGTGCGCCGGGATGCGGTAGGCGAGCGTCCTGCCGAACAAGGGCAGGGTGACGCGTTGTTCGACCGGCTCGGCCGCCGCAGGGCGCGCTGCGGCGCCGGCCGCGAGCGCGGAGACGAGGACGGCGAGAACGACGCGGAGAGGAGCCATGGCCCGAGGCTAGCGATCTTTTTGCATTGCAGCAATTGCCGGTTGCCTGCCGGGGGCGGCCACGGCTAGGCCTGCGGGCGGACGGGAGCGACAGGAGCGGCCATGGCGCACATCATCGGACGCGAACTGGTCTACGACGGCTGGTACAGGTTCTCGCGGGTGCAGATCCGGCTGCCTGACGGCGTGGTGGTCGAGCGCCACTTGCTCGACAACGGCCAGGCGGTGGCGGTGCTCCCTTACGATCCGGTGCGGCGCTGCTGCCTGCTGATCACCCAGCCGCGCGCGGCGGTGCTGGCGGCGGGCGAGCCGCCGGTGCTCGAGGCGATCGCCGGCGGGCTCGATGGCGCGGCGCCTGCCGAACGCATCGTCGAGGAAGCGATGGAGGAAGGCGGGCTGCGGCTGGGCGCGCTCGAGCCGGTCGCCAACATCTGGCCGATCCCGCCGGTCTCGACCGAACGGGTGATGCTCTACCTCGCCGAATACGGCGAAGCCGACCGCGTGGGCGAAGGCGGCGGGGCGGAGGGCGAATTCGAGGCGATCACCGTCCACGAGATCGGATTGGACGCCCTGCGCGACATGGTGCTGGCGGGCGCCCTGACCGACGCCAAGACGCTGGTGCTGGCGCAGGCGCTGCTGCTGCGCCGGCCCGAGCTGTGGGACCGACAGGGCATTTGAGTCACGCAAAGGCGCAAAGGCGCGAAGATGTCGGGTGAGGGGCCGATGTCGCTTTGCGTTTCCGGCCCTTGCTGGCTTTGCGCCGTTGCGTGAGCAATCCGGCGCTTGCCCGACGGAGGCGCCGCGAGAGCGATGTCAGCCTTCGAGCAGGGCGCGCGTCGCGGCTTCGACGTCTGCCTCGCGCATCAGGCTTTCGCCGACGAGGAAGGTGCGCGCGCCGCACGTTTCCAGCCGGAGCAGGTCGGCGTGGGTGTTGATGCCGCTTTCGGCGACGAGCAGCGTGCCTTCAGGCGCGAGCGGGGCGAGGCGCTCGGTGGTCGACAGGTCGGTGACGAAGCGCTTCAAGTCGCGATTGTTGACCCCGATCAGGCGCGAGTGCAGCGCATGGGCGCGCTCCATCTCGGCCTCGTTGTGGACTTCGACGAGCACGTCCATGCCCTGTTCGCGCGCGGCGGCCTCGATCTCGGCCATCTGGGCGTCCTCGAGCGCGGCAACGATGATCAGGATGGCGTCGGCGCCGATGGCGCGCGCCTCGGCGCATTGCCAGGGATCGACCATGAAATCCTTGCGGATCACGGGCAGGGCGCAGGCGGCGCGGGCGTCGACGAGGTAGTCCTCATGGCCCTGGAAGTAGGGCGCGTCGGTGAGCACCGAGAGGCAGGCGGCGCCGCCCGCCTGGTAGGCGAGGGCGTGTTCGGCGGGGCGGAAATCGGCGCGGATCAGGCCCTTGGACGGGCTTGCCTTCTTGATCTCGGCGATCAGCGCGAAGCCGGTCGCGGCGCGGCGGCGCAAGGCGGCCTCGAACCCGCGTGGGCGCGTCTGCTCGCTGGCGCGGGCGGCGAGGTCGGCGAGCGTGGCGAACCCCTTGCGGGCGAGCACTTCCTCGCGCTTGGTGGCGCAGATCTCGGCGAGCTTGTCGGTCATCTTGGGCAGCGCCTTGCCGTCTGGGGCGGGGTTTGTCGAGGGGGTGCGGGGGAAGGGATTGGTTCGCGCAGAGATCGCAGAGATCGCAGAGAGATCACTTCGGGCGGCGAGGCCGTCTGCCTGTCTTATTGTCGAATGATGAAACGTTCCGCCTTCGGCGGACGAATGTTGTTTGCTTCTCTGCGAACCCTGCGGTCTCTGCGCGAACCGCTTATTACCTGAGCGCGGCGATCCAGCAGTTGAGCAGGGCGTTGGCGAGGCCCTTGTCGATGGCTTCGGCCGCTTCCTCGACGCCTTCGTGGAGCGATTGCACTTCGCCCGCGACGATCAGCGCGGCGGCGGCGTTGAACAGCACGGCATCGCGATAGGGGCCGGGCTCGCCATGGAGCAGGCGGCGCAGGGCAGCGGCGTTGTGGGCGGCATCGCCGCCCTGGATGGCGGAGACCGGGTGGACGGGCAGGTCGGCGTCGGCGGGGTGGACGCGGCGCATCAGCACGACGCCGTCCTTGAGCTCGGCGACTTCGTTGCCGCCGGCAAGGCTCAGCTCGTCCATGCCTTCGTCGCCCGAGACGACGAGGCTGTGCTGGCTGCCGAGCGAACGCAGCGCCTCGGCATAGATCGGCACGTAGGCGGGGCGCGCGATGCCGACGAGCTGGCGCGAGACGCCAGCAGGGTTGGCGAGCGGGCCCATCAGGTTGAAGATCGTGCGGCGGCCGATCGCCTTGCGGATCGGCATGATCCGGCCCATCGCCGGGTGGTGGCGCGCGGCGAAGAGGAAGCCGATGCCGATGTCGGCGAGCGTTTCCTGCGCCGTTTCACCGGCGCGGGCAAGGTCGAGGCCGAGCGCTTCCAGCGTATCGGCGGCGCCCGCCTTCGAGCTTGCGGCGCGGTTGCCATGCTTGGCGACGGGGACGTCACAGGCCGCGACGACGAGCGCGACCGCGGTCGAGACGTTGAGCGTGTGCAGGCCATCGCCGCCGGTGCCGCAGACGTCGATGGCATTGGCAGGCGCCTCGACCGGGATCATCCGCGCGCGCATCGCCTGCGCCGCGCCGGCGATTTCGCTCGCCACCTCGCCGCGGTCGGACAGCGCGACGAGGAAGCGGGCGATGTCGTGCTCTTCGGCGCGGCCGTCGAGGACCTGCCCGAACAGGTGCTCGGCCTCGTCCGCCGCGAAGGGCGTGGCGGTGACGTCGGGAAGGCGGGTCATGCTGCGCGGGCGAGCGGGACCAGTCCGCAGACGCGCAGGAAATTCGCGATCATCGCGTGGCCATGCTCGGTGGCGATGCTTTCGGGGTGGAACTGCACCGAATGGATCGGCAGCGAGACGTGGCGGAAGCCCATCACGTGGCCGTCGTCCGAGCGGGCGTTGACGATCAGCGCGTCGGGCACGTCCTCGACGATCAGCGAGTGATAGCGCGTGGCGGTGAACGGCGAGGGCAGGCCTTCGAACAGGCCGGTGCCGTCGTGGCTGACCTGGCTGGTCTTGCCGTGCATCAGCCCGCCGCGCACGACCTTGCCGCCGAAGTGCTGGCCGATCGACTGGTGGCCGAGGCACACGCCGAGCAGCGGCCGGCCCGCATCCGCGCAGGCGGCGACGAGATCGAGGCTGATCCCCGCTTCGTTGGGCGTGCAGGGGCCGGGCGAGAGCAGGAAGCCGTCCGCGCCGGTGGCGATGGCCTCGGCCGCGCTCATCGCGTCGTTGCGCACGACTTCGACCTTGGCGCCCAGCTCCATCAGGTAGTGGACGAGGTTCCAGGTGAAGCTGTCGTAGTTGTCGATGACGAGGATCATGGAAACGGGGCCTTACTGTCCGAACCGGGGTTCGCTGGCGACGCGGATGGCTTCGCGGGCGGCGGCGAAGAGGGCGCCGGACTTGGCCTCGCATTCGCGCTGTTCGTATTCGGGGTTGCTGTCGGCGACGATGCCGGCGCCGGCCTGGACGTGGAGCACGCCGTCCTTGAGCACGCCGGTGCGCAGGATGATGCAACTGTCGACCGAGCCGTCGGGGGCGAAGTAGCCGACGCCACCGGCATAGGCGCCGCGGGTCTCGGGCTCCAGTTCGGCGATCACCTCGCAGGCGCGGACCTTGGGCGCGCCGCTGACGGTGCCGGCGGGGAAGCCCGCGAAGAGGGCGTCGACGCTATCGGCGCGGGTAGTGTCGAGCTTGCCCACCACGTTCGACACGATGTGCATGACGTGGCTGTAGCGTTCGATCGTGTAGCTCTCGGTCACCTTGACCGTGCCGCCTTGCGCGACGCGGCCGACGTCGTTGCGGCCGAGATCGAGCAGCATCAGGTGTTCGGCGCGCTCCTTGGGATCGGCGAGCAGGCTGACTTCGTTGGCCTGGTCTTCCTCGGGCGTGCCGCCGCGCGGACGGGTCCCCGCGATCGGGCGGATGGTGACTTCGCCGTTGCGGATGCGGACGAGGATTTCGGGCGACGATCCGACCAGCGCGAAGCCCGGCAGGTCGAGGAAGTAGAGGAAGGGCGAGGGGTTGATCCGCCGCAACGAGCGGTAGAGCGCCGAGGCGGGAAGCGGGAAGGGCGCGGTGAAGCGCTGGGCGAGGACGACCTGGAACACGTCGCCCGCTTCGATGTAGTCCTTGGCGCGGCGGACCATGCCCGCATACTGTTCGGGCGCCATGACCGCGTTGCGCTCGATTTCGAGCGGCTGGTCGAGGCGCGGCTCGGCGGGCGCGGCGCCGGACAGGCGGCGCAGCGCTTCGTCGATGCGGTCGGCGGCGGCTTCGAGCAGGTGCGCAGGCTCGCCCGCGCCCGCCCAGACCGGGGCGACGGCGACGAGTTCGTCGGACAGGCGGTCGAACACAAGCACCACGGTGGGCCGCACGAACAGCATGTCGGGCAGGACCAGATCGCTGTCGGGCGCGCGGGGCAGCTTTTCGACGAGGCCGATGGTCTCGTAGCCGAAGTAGCCGACGAACAGCGCCAGCACCGGGGGCAGGCCCTGCGGCACGTCGATGCGGCAGGCGTCGACGAGCGCGCGCAGTTCGGCGAGCGCGTCGCCTGCGAGCGGGGCGAAGGCGGCGCGATCGTGCCGCCAGATGCGGTTCACTTCGCAGGCATGGCCGGTCGCGCGGAAGACGAGGTCGGGGTCGAGTCCTAGGAGGCTGTAGCGCCCGCGCACTTCGCCGCCCTGAACCGATTCGAGCAGGAAGTCGCCGCGGCCCGGCTCCATCAGCTTGAGCGCGGCGCCGACCGGGGTTTCGGTATCGGCGATCAGGCGGCGCCAGATCAGCGCCGGCTTGCCCGCGGCGAGCGCGGCGGCCGCGCCGTCCCAGTTCTCGGGGCGCGCAGCGGCTGCCGGGGCGCGGTCGAGAGTCGCCGGATCGGCCGCCATCGCCTTACTGGCCGCTGCCGACCAGCTGCGCGCGGACCGCGCGGATGCCGGCCTCGTTGCGCTTGACGCCGACTTCGGCGCTGATCGCACGGCGCATCGCCTCGCCATATTCGCGCGCGAGGGCCTGCGACAGCTCCTGCGCGGCGGCGGGAACGATCGGATCGGTCGGCGCGACGGTGCCGGGCACCACCTTGGCCAGCGAGACCACGATCCAGCCCGAACCGTCGGGCGCGGCGATCGACTTGGCGGTGCCCTGCGCCATCGAGAACATCAGCGCGAGCGCTTCGGGAATGCGCGGCTGCATCGCATTGAGCTGTTCGCGGCTCATCTTCACCGGATTGGGCGGCGGCAGCGTGGCGCCGGTGGCCTTGAGCGCCTGGTCGAGCGGAGTGCCCTTGCGCAGCGCGGCGAGCACCGTGTCGCGCGCCGCCCGGGCCTTGGCGCTGCCGGCATCGACCGCCCAGTCGCGCGCCACGCGATCGCGGATCTGGGCGAGCGGGGCGGGCGCGGCGGCGTCGATGCGGCCGACGTCGAACAGCACGAGCCGGCCGTCGTTGGCCTGGTTGACCTGCGGCTGGCCTTCGCGCTCCATCGCGAACGCGGCCTGGACCAGCGCGGCGGGTTCGGGCGCGAGCTTGATCCCGGGACGGCCGAACACGGTGCCGTCGGCCTGGATCGGATCGGTGACGACCGGGGTAAGGCCGAGCGGCTTGATCGCATCGGCAAGACCGGTGCCGTTCTCGAACTGCTCCTCGATCTTCGCGGCGAGGTCGCCGAGCGCGGCGCGGCGCTTTTCCGCGGTCAGCGCCGCGACGATCTCGCCCCGCGCCTGGTCGAGCGTCTTGCCGGGATTGTCGTGGATCGCATCGACGCGGATCACGTGCCAACCGATCGGGCTGCGCGCGGGCGCGGCGACCTTGCCCTGCGCGGCGGCGAAGGCGGCGTCGGCGACCGCCTTCGAGGCCTGCGCGGCGAGCGCGTCGCGCGCAAGGCCGGGAAGCTTCGCCGCCGAGAGGCCCTTGGCCTTGGCGGCAGCGTCGATCGGCTTGCCCGCGGCGACTTCGGCGGCGAGCGCCTTGGCGGCGGCTTCGTCGGCTACGATCACCTGGCTGAAGTCGCGCGTCTGGCTGGGCGCGTAGGTCGCGGCGTTGAGCTTGTAGCGCTGCGCGATCTCCGCCTCGCTGGGGGCGGGAACGCTCTTCACCGCCTTTTCATCGAGCAGCGCATAGCGCAGCGTGCGGCGCTCGGGCAGGTTGTAGCGCGCAGCGTGGGCCTTGTAGTAGGCGGCGAGCGCGGCGTCGTCCGGGCCCTGCGCGGGCGCGAACGCCGTCGCCGGCACGAAGGCGAGCACGCCTTCGCGGGTTTCCTTGAGCAAGGCGGCATAGCGCAGCGCGACGCCCTGGGGGAAGCGGGCGCCGAAGCTCGCCGGGACGAGCAGCTGGCGCGCCATCAGGCCCTGGCCGATGTCGGCGCGGACCATCGCCTCGCTGAGGCTGCGCTGGGCGAGGAGCTGCTTGTAGGCGGTTTCGCTGAACTTGCCGTCGGGGCCCTGGAACGCCGGGATCTTGACGATTTCGCTGTCGACCAGGCGATCGGAGACGAAGATGCCGTGCTTGTGGCCCCATTCCATCATCGCGGCGCGGTCGATCAGCCCGGTCAGCACTTCGTCGAGCGCGCCGGCGGCGACGAACTGCTTCATCGTCAGCTGCGGGTTGCGCTGGCGTTCGCCTTCGAGCGCATTGGTCATCGCCTTGCCGAGGTCGGCAGTGCCGATCCGGTCCGAGCCGACGCTGGCGACGCGATCGCCTCCGGCGATGCCGCCGAAGCGCGAACCGGTGACGTCGGCGCCGGCAAAGGCGAGCGCGATCAGGCCGAGGAACACCAGCGCGACGAGCGCACCGATACGCGAATGGATGAGGGAACGCAGGAAGGCGATCATTGCAGCCGGTCGTCCAGACGGGGGTTAACTACCAAGGGCGCTGCCTTAGGAGCCAAACGGCAAATCCGCAACGCCGCATCTGGAACCCGCCGGGCGGCGGGCGGGCGCAGGGTGGACGCGGGCGCAAAAAGCGCCCAAGCGTTTTGCATTCGTATCCCCGTTTTGATAGCCGCCGCGCAAGGTTCACGGGAATCACCATTTCGAGGGGGCAGACCAAGCCAATGCCGCACCGACCCTATATTGTCGGCAACTGGAAGATGAACGGCACGCGCGCGATGCTGGCCGAGGCCCGCGCCATCGCGCGCGCCGCGGCGCGCTATCCCGAGGTCGACATCGCGCTGGCGCCGCCGTTCACGCTGATCGGCGCGCTGCTCGCCGAAGTGAGCGGGATCGGCGTCGGCGGGCAGGACTGCCACGTCGCGGTCAAGGGCGCGCACACCGGCGACGTCTCGGCCGCGATGCTGGCCGACATCGGCGCCGACTTCGTGATCCTGGGCCACAGCGAACGGCGCAAGGACCACGGCGAGAGCGACGCGCTGGTCCGCGCCAAGGCCGAGGCGGCGCTGGCCGCGGGGCTCGGCGTGATCGTCTGCGTCGGCGAGACGCTCGAGGAGCGCGACGCCGGTCGCGCCGAGGCGGTGGTCGGCGGCCAGGTCGACGGCTCGCTGCCGCAGGGCGAAGGGGTTGCCGAGGCGGTCGCGGCGGGCAAGCTCGCGCTCGCCTACGAACCGGTCTGGGCGATCGGCACCGGCCGCGTCGCCGCGGTCGAGGACGTCGTCGCGATGCACGCGGCGGTGCGCGCGCGGCTCGTCGCCGCCTATGGCGAGGCGGGCGAGAAGGTGCGCATCCTCTATGGCGGCTCGGTGAATGCCGGCAACGCGGCGGACCTGCTTGCGGCCGAGGGGGTCGGCGGCGCGCTGGTCGGCGGGGCGAGCCTGACCGCCGATGCCTTCCTGCCGATCGTCGCGGCGGCCGGCAGCGGCGAGGGCTGAGCCACCGCTCCGACCCCGGGCCACGAGCAGGGCGCAGCGCGCCTTGCGCTCGCGGCCCCTTGCGCCTAGATGCGCGGCAACAGCTTATCGCGAGACTTGAATGTCGCTCTTCATTTTCCTTACCGTCGTGCAGGCGCTGGTCGCGGCCTCGCTCGTCGGCGTGATCCTGATCCAGAAGTCCGAAGGCGGCGGCCTCGGCGTCGGCGGCAGCCCGGCCGGCTTCATGTCGGCGCGCGGCGCGGCGGACTTCATCACCCGCGCCACGACCGTGCTCGCCACGCTCTTCGTCGTGCTGTCGATTCTCCTCGCCGCGCTGGCGGTGGGGCAGAGCGGCGGTCGCAAGATCGACACGTCGCTCGACCGCACGGTTCCCGCAGCGCCCGCCGATCCGCTCGCGCCGCCGCCGCCCGCGCCCGAAGTCGGCGCGACGCAGCAGCAGGCGCCCGCCGCTCCGGCGAGCCAGGCGCCCGCCACCGATCCGCTCGCGCCCGCCGCGAAGCCGTAACGCACGCCGGGCAGAGCGCGCCGGCGTGGCGCGCCTGCCGGCGTGATGCCCGCAAGGCCCTGTCCGACGTCCCGCCCCACCCGGCGGGAGGCCGGACCTGTGCCGTTTTCGATCCGCATCTGTGGATTGCCGCGATGATTTCGACGGCAACCGCTTGCGCGTGTGCAACCTCTGACGCTAAGGCCCGACTCCCATGGCGCGGTACATTTTCATCACCGGCGGCGTGGTTTCCTCGCTCGGCAAGGGACTCATGGCAGCGAGCCTCGCGGCGCTGCTGCAAGCGCGCGGCTATCGCGTGCGAATCCGCAAGTTCGACCCCTATCTCAACGTCGATCCGGGCACGATGAGCCCGTATCAGCACGGCGAGGTGTTCGTGACCGACGACGGGGCGGAGACCGACCTCGACCTCGGCCACTACGAACGCTTCACCGGCGTTTCGGCGCGGCAGGCGGACAACATCACGAGCGGGCGCATCTATCGCGACATCATCGCCAAGGAGCGCCGTGGCGATTACCTGGGCGCGACCGTGCAGGTGATCCCGCACGTGACCGACGCGATCAAGGACTTCGCGCAGGACGAGACCGACGACCTCGACTTCGTGCTGTGCGAGATCGGCGGCACCGTGGGCGACATCGAGGGCCTGCCGTTCATCGAGGCGCTGCGCCAGCTGCACAACGAGCTCGACCGCGACCAGACCTGCTTCGTCCACGTGACGCTGGTGCCCTATATCGCGGCGGCGGGCGAGCTGAAGACCAAGCCGACGCAGCACAGCGTGCGCGAGCTGACCGGGCTCGGCATCCAGCCCGACATCCTGCTGTGCCGCTGCGAAAAGCCGCTGCCCGAAGGCGAGCGCGCCAAGATCGCGCAGTTCTGCAACGTGCGCAAATCGGCGGTGATCCCCGCGCTCGACGCCAAGAGCATCTATGCCGTGCCGCTGCAGTACCATGCCGAAGGGCTCGACAGCGAAGTGCTGCGCCACTTCGGCCTGACCGCGCCCGAGCCCGACCTTGCCCGCTGGCACGACATCGTCGACCGCCACCAGAACCCCGAAGGCGAAGTGACCATCGGCGTGGTCGGCAAGTACGTCGGCCTGCAGGATGCGTACAAGTCGCTCAACGAAGCGCTGGTCCACGGCGGCATGGCCAACCGCGTCAAGGTCAACGTCCGCTGGATCGACGCCGAGCTGTTCGAGAAGGAAGACGCCGAGATCGCCGCGCAGCTCGAGCCGATGCACGGCATCCTCGTGCCCGGCGGCTTCGGCGAGCGCGGATCGGAAGGCAAGATCGCGAGCGTGCGCTTCGCGCGCGAGCGCGGCGTGCCGTTCTTCGGCATCTGCCTCGGCATGCAGATGGCATGCATCGAAGGCGCGCGGAACACCGCCGGGATCAAGGCAGCAAGTTCGACCGAGTTCGGCCCGACCGAGGAGCCGGTGGTGGGCATCATCACCGAATGGATGACGGCCGAAGGCCTCGAGACGCGGCAGGCCGGCGGCGATCTTGGCGGCACCATGCGGCTTGGCGCCTATCCTGCGGCGCTGGCGGGCAACAGCCACGTGGCGCAGGTCTATGGCGCGAGCGAGATCAGCGAACGCCACCGCCACCGCTATGAAGTCAATGTCGCCTATCGCGAGGCCTTGGAAAAGGGCGGCCTCGTCTTTTCCGGCATGTCGCCCGATGGCCTGCTGCCCGAAATCGTTGAGCGGCCCGACCATCCGTGGTTCATCGGCGTGCAGTTCCACCCCGAGCTGAAGAGCCGCCCGTTCGACGTCCACCCGCTGTTCCGTGGCTTCATCGAAGCGGCGGTGAAGCAGGCGCGTCTGGTCTGATGCTAATCGGGCGGCGTTTCAGGCGCCGCCCATCATCTCGGCGCAGATCTCGTGAAAGCGGCGGATGCCGGTTTCGAGCGTGCCGAGCGTCAACTCCGCGATCGCGCCCGAACTCAGCCCTTGCTGGCCAAGTTCGGCGGCGCGGAAGTCTTCCGAACCGAACACGCGGCCGTCCAACAGCTCCCAGCTGCGCTGCCAGTGGTCGCGCGCCTTGTCGGTTGCGGGCGCTTCGGGGATCAGCATGAAGTCTTCGACAAGCGTGCGATCGACAGTGCGCGGCATGATCGTCATCAGGTTCACGTAGTCGGGGCTCACGACAACGACCGTCGCCGGGAACAGCTGATAGGCGAACGTGCCGAGCCGGCGCAGCGTGGGCCAGTCGGCGAGGTCGAGCCCCTCCATCTCCGCCGCGCGGCCGACCAGCGAGCGCTGGTGCGGGCCGATGCGGTCCCCGGCGGTGACGCCATCCTTGAAGAAGGGCGCGATCGAGCCGGAGTGGAGCCGCAGCACGTGGTAGCTTTCGAGGAAGGCATCCATGATCAGCTTCCAGTTCGCCGCCACATCGTGCGTGCGGCGCGCGAAGAGGTGGTGGCCGCCAAGGTCGACCGCGCCGAAGTCCGCGCTGATCGCGGCGGCGTCGGCGAAGTCAGCCTCGACCGGCGCGAACCAGATGAGGCCGCCTGCTTCCAGGCTTGGCAGTTCGACCAGCCCGTGCGCGGCCTTGTCGAAGCCGGGGAAGGTTTCGGGGCGGGGCAGGGCGAGCAGGCGGCCGTCGGTCGAATAGGTCCAGGCGTGGTAGGGGCAGACCAGCCTCGCGCTGCACTGGATCTCGCTGCCTTCGACCAGGCGCGTGCCGCGATGGCGGCAGACGTTGAGGAACACGTGCGCACGGCCTGCGCCATCGCGCGTGACGAGCAGCGGACGGCCGGTGGCGTCGTGCGGCAGAGCCATGTTGCGTTCTGGCAGCAGGGCCGAGGGGATCAGCACTTGCGGCAGGCGGTCGAACAGGCCAGCCTTCTCCCGCGCGAAGTGCTGCGGATCGACATAGGCGGCGGCGGGCACGTGGGTGACGACGCCGGCGGATTCTCCGACGCCGGCAGCGATGCGCCGGGCGAGCGCGATCTGGCCTTCGGTGGGCCGCAGGTCGAGCGTTTCGCTCATCGTCCTCTCCTTCTGCCCGGCTTTTCGCCGTTATCGGCCTAGCCTTACCCCGAAACGCCGCTAATCTCCTATGGCAATTGGACAAGGGACATCGGATCGCATGGCATCGAGTGCCGCCACCAACGACGGCGCAAAGCCTGTACGCCCCAAGGGGTTGAAGCTGCTGCGGATCGCGCTCGCGCAGCGCAAGTCGGCCACGATGCTGGGCTTCGGGTTCTCATCGGGCCTGCCCTATGCGCTGCTGATCGGCACGCTCAACGCCTGGCTGGGCGAGAAGAAGATCGACCTGGCGACGATCGGCGTGCTGAGCTGGATCGGCCTGTCCTATTCGTTCAAGTTCCTGTGGTCGCCGCTGGTGGACCGGCTGCCGCTGCCGGGGCTTGACCGGCTGGGGCGGCGCAAGAGCTGGATCCTGCTGTGCCAGATGGTGCTGGTGCTCGGCTTCGGCGGGCTCGCCGCGACCAATCCGGCGACCGCCATCGGCACGTTCGCGCTGTTCGCGTTCTTCGCCGCCTTCGCTTCGGCGACGCAGGACGTGGCGGTGGATGCCTGGCGGATCGAAGTTGCGGACGAGGCGACGCCGGTCGAGCTGCTCTCGTCGATCTACCAGTTCGGCTATCGCATCGCCTCGATCGTCGGTGGCGCGCTGGCGCTGGTGATGGCGGGACGGATGAGCTGGCCGCTGGTCTACCTGTCGATGGCGGGGCTGATCGTGGCGATCATGCTGGTGGTGACGCTGCGCGCGCCCGATACGCCGCGCCCCGAACAGGGCGCGCTTCATGCGGCGCTGGCGCAGCCGGGCGAACTGGCGCCCTCCGCGCGCTGGGCCGCGCTGGCGGTGGTCGGCGTCAGCTGGGCCTGGGCGATCGGGACGATCGGGCACTTCATGGTCGGCATGCTGGCGCCGGCCGATCCCGCAAGCCCGCACCCTTCGGTGAGCGATTTCACCCGCAGCTATGGCCCGTGGATCGTGGTGGCGACAGTGGTCGTGCCGCTGGTGGTGGCCGCGCTGACCAACTGGCTGAAAGCGCATGGCCGCGCAGTCCTGACCGCCCCGGACGCCCGCGTTTCGCCGCTGCGCACGGCGGCCAACCACCTCTACGTCGCGCTGGTATCGCCGCTGGCAGAGCTTTCGGGGCGCCTTGGCTGGGGCGTGCTGATCGTGATCGGCATGATCCTGACCTACACGCTGTGCTACAACATCTGGTCGAGCTTCGCCTTCCCGTTCTACCTCGAGCACCTGAAGTACACCAAGGACGAGGTCGCCTTCGCCTCGAAGCTGTTCGGGATCTTCATGACGATCCTCGGCATCAGCCTGGGCGGCTACCTGTTCACCGCGCTGGGGCGGATGCCGACGATCCTGATCGGCGCGATCCTGCCGATCCTGGGCAACTTCGTCTATGCCGACCTTGCCGAAGGCGCGCGGCACATCGACGTGGTGGGCAACGCCACCGGCCTCAATGCGCTGTTTGGCGTTTTCGGCTTCGACGCGCGGATGGTGCGGCTGCTGCTGGCGATCAGCTTCGAGAACGTTTCGACCGGCATCGCCGGCGCGGCCTTCGTCGCCTACATGTCGGGCATCGTCAGCAAGAGCTACACGGCGGTGCAGTACGCGCTGCTGTCCTCGCTGACCTTCCTGATCGGCTCGCTGGGGCGCGGGATCGCGGGGGAGGCGTTTGATGTTTACGGGTACGCGACGGTGTTCCGCTGGACGGCGGCGGCGGGGCTGGTCGCGGTGGTGATGGTGCTGCTGGAGTGGGTGCGGGTGGGCCGTGAGAGGCTGGCGGAAAGGGAATAGGGATCATGAAGCCACTTGCGCTCGGTTGCGGAAGTTCGCTTATCATTGCATATTTCTTTTTATGATTGCGCTGGCTCTCGGTCTCCTCGCCGTCTCATCGACTGCCTCGAAACAGTCGAGCACTCATATTGTGCGTACGGTGTGTGATGTACCGCCCGTCGAGTACGTTGGGGAATTACATAGCATATTGAGCCAAAGAGCTATCCAAGCGATCAATTTGGCGGCCGCATCTGATGGAAAGCTCACGGCCGAACTTAAACGCTTAATTGATCCCACAGCTTCTTTCTCATCTGGCAGCGGAGATGTAGGGCTTCCTCTTGCCAGCGGAGTGGCCGGAGCAATGGCGCTTGCACGCGAGATGAAAGCTGACACTTATAGATTTGCGGTGTGGGATGGCATTCCGACGCCAGTGGAGGATCGATGCGGGGAAGAGCAGATTGAGGTTGAGTTTATCGACACGCATAGTGACAGCTCCTTTCCTGTCACCTTCACGTTCTTGGGTGGCAAGATAGTAGCGGCTAAAGGGTGGCGTCGATTGTTTCATTCCGGACCTCTGAGGACTGAGCAACAATAGCCCGGTTCCGCCTACGGCAGCTTCCCACCCATTTCCCGCCGTTTTCGCGCCCGCTGGGCAACAAAAAACTCCCGTCGCCCCGTGCTCGACACGGGGCTTGGCTAACATCCACCCGGGTGAAATGCCAACGGCAGGTCGGTAGAAAAGCCCAGCCCCGTATCGAGCACGGGGCGACGTGGGTGGTGTTGCTTGTGCAGCCTCGCCCGCGCGATCCCCGTCAGTCGGGCACTTCCTCGTTCAGGCGCAGCACTTCACCGGCGAGGTAGAGCGAGCCGGCGATGAGAACGTCGCCCTCGGGCGGGAGGGCGCGCAGCGCGGAGGCGACGTCGGGGAAGCTCTGCACCGGCAGCGCGCTGAACGGGGCGAAGTCTTCGGGGCTGTGCGCGTCGTGGCCGGGGGCGGGGACGATCGAGAGCGACAGGGCGTGGCTGCCCAGGGGGCGCAGCAGCGCGCCGGGGTCTTTCGCCTTGAGCATGCCCATGACGATGTGCACCGGCGGCTGCGCAGCGAGGTGGCGGGCGATGGCTTCGCCCGCGTCCGGGTTGTGGCCGCCATCGAGCCAGACGGTGCGGCCGGCGACGATGTCGGTCAGCGGGCCGTGGCCCAGACGCTGCAGGCGGGCGGGCCAGCGGGCGTCGACGATGCCCTTGGCCATGGCGGCATGGCCGACCTCGATCATGCTCTGGTGGCGCAGCATGGCGACGGCGAGCGCGGCGTTGTCGGCCTGGTGCGCGCCGGCGAGGGCGGGGAGGGGGAGCAGCAGTTCGCCGTTCGCGTCGCGGTAGTGGATCGCGCTGTCGGCGCGCGCGTCCCAGTCGCGGCCGCGCATGACCACGCTCGCGCCGAGCTTCGCGGCGGTTTCCAGCACCGAGGCAGCGGCATTGGCGGGATAGGCTTGCGTGACCAGCGGCACGCCCGCCTTGGCGATGCTCGCCTTTTCGAACGCGATGCGGGCGAGCGGATCGGTAGGGACGCCGTCCTCTGGCGCGAGGAGGAAGGCTTCGTGGTCCATGCCCAGCGTCGCGATGCCGCAGGCGGCGGCGGTCCTGAGCACATTGGTGGCATCGAGCCGCCCGCCGAGCCCGGTCTCGATCACGCAGACGTCGGCGGGTTCGCGATGGAAGGCGAGGAAGGTGGCGACGGTGGTGACCTCGAAGAACGAGGGCGCGAGGTCCTCGCCCGCGTCGAGAACTTCCTTGAGGAGTTCGGCGAGCAGTTCGTCCGAGACGAGGCGTCCGGCGATGCGGATGCGTTCGTTGTAGCGGACGAGGTGCGGCTTGGTCGCGGCGTGGACCTTCAGCCCCTGCGCTTCGAGGATCGCGCGCAAGTAGGCGCAAGTCGAGCCTTTGCCGTTGGTGCCGGCGACGTGGAACACCGGCGGCAGCGCATCCTGCGGATTGCCGACGCGGGCGAGCAGGGCGCGCGACGTGTCGAGCCCGAGGCGCCCGGTCGGCAGCGAGAGCGCGCCGAGGCGGTCGAGCTGGGCCTGGACCGCCAGGTCATCGGAAATGGCGAAATCGCGCAATCTACCCCTCCGTCAGCGCTTCGCGCTGCCACCTCCCCATTTGTGCCCTGCAAAAATGGGGAGGACCTTTCTGGATCCTCCCTGTTTTGGCGAAGCCCAAACGGGGAGGGGGACCGTCCGCAGGACGGTGGAGGGGCTCATGCCGCCTTGGCCGCCGTCAGATAGCCGATCGTCCTGGCGAGTGTTTCCTTGAGCGCGTGGCGGTGCACGACCATGTCGAGCATGCCGTGATCGTGGAGGTACTCGGCGCGCTGGAAGCCTTCGGGCAGCTTTTCGCGGATGGTGTCCTGGATCACGCGCTGGCCGGCAAAGCCGATGAGCGCGCCGGGTTCGGCGATCTGGACGTCGCCGAGCATGGCGTAGCTGGCGGTGACGCCGCCGGTGGTGGGATCGGTCAGAATCACGATATAGGGCTGGCCTGCCGCGTGCAGCTTGGCGATGCCGACGGTGGTGCGCGGCATCTGCATCAGGCTGAGGATACCTTCCTGCATGCGCGCGCCGCCGGCAGCGGTGACCGCGACATAGGGGCACTTTTCCTTCACCGCGCGATCGATGCCGGCGAGGAAGGCGTTGCCCACGGCCATGCCCATCGAGCCGCCCATGAAGGCGAAGTCCTGCACGCCGACCACGGCCTTGTGCCCTTCGATCGTGCCGAAGGCGTTGGTCATCGCATCAGGATGCGGGTTGGCGGCCTTGGCGGCCTTCAGGCGGTCGGTGTACTTCTTGCTGTCGCGGAACTTGAGCGGGTCTTCCTTGACCTTGGGCGCGGGCAGCAGCTCGAAGCCGGGATCGAGCAATTGCGCAAGGCGCGCGTCGGCGCCGATGCGGCCGTGATGCTCGCAGCGCGGGCAGACCGAGAGGTTGTCTTCGTATTCCTTGGTAAACAGCATCTCGCTGCACGAAGGGCACTTGATCCACAGGTTGTCGGGGGTGTCGCGCTTGGGCGTGAAGGGAAGCGCGTTGCGGACGCGGGTTAGCCAGCTCATGCCATTTCCTTTCGCGCCGAATGCACGGCCTGGGCAAGCGCGGAAACGAGCTTGCGCACAGGTTCGGCGGCGTTGGCGCCGTGTTCGGCGATCAGATCAACGAGGGCCGAGCCGACGACGACGCCATCGGCGACGCGGGCGATCGGGCCGGCCTGTTCCGGCGTGCGCACGCCGAAGCCGACCGCGACGGGAATTTCGGCGTGAGCCTTCAGCCGCTGCATCGCCTGCTCGATGGAATCGAGCGCGGCGGACTGCTTGCCGGTGATGCCCGCGACGGAGACGTAGTAGAGAAAGCCCGACGAGCCTTCGAGCACGGCAGGCAGGCGGGCGTCGTCGGTGGTCGGCGTGGCGAGGCGGATCGGCGCAATGCCCTTGGCGCGCAGCGCGGGGCCGAGCTCGGGATCTTCCTCGGGCGGGATGTCGACGCAGATCACGCCATCGACGCCGGCCTTGGCGCAGGCGTCTGCGAACCATTCGGGTCCGCGGATGGTCATCGGGTTGGCATAGCCCATCAGCACCAGCGGCACGTCGGGATGGCGGGCGCGGAAGTCGGTCGCGATCCGCAGGATGTCGGCGGTCGTGGTGCCCGCGCCGAGGCTGCGCAGGTTGGCGAGCTGGATCGCCGGACCGTCGGCCATCGGATCGGTGAAGGGCATGCCCAGTTCGATCACGTCGGCGCCGCCTTCGACCAGCGCGTCGAGGATCGCGGGCGTAGCGTCTGGCGTCGGGTCACCAGCAGTGACGAAGCAGACGAGGGCGGGATGGCCCTTGGCGAAGGCGGAGGAGAGGCGGTTGGTCATTCTTGCTGTCTTGTCCGGCGAGCATGGGCGCAATGGCAGGCCGATACAGCTTTCGCAGCGCGCCGCAAATAGATCGGCTGGAATTCTGCGGCCCTGCTGACGCTTTCGCCTACTTGAGCGAAATGAGGACGCCCATGATCGAGCAGGCCAGCGCGATGATCGCCGACATCATGATGCCGATCTTGATCGTCTGCTTGTCGAGCGCCGCAACGAGTTGTTCCTGGGTCACGAGTCCGTTCGTCCCGTCGGTGATTTCGCCAGCAATAGCCTCGGCCTGCTTGCGCGGCAATCCTGCCGCTTCGAGGGGCTGGGCCGCAGCAAGGGGATTGTAGGCGTTCACGGGGGCATTCTTACGGGAAAGCGCCGAGCTAGGCACGCGCAAATCGCGCCGCTTTGGCGCCCTAGATCTTCACCCCCAGATGCTCGGCCACCGAGAAGATGTCCTTGTCGCCGCGGCCGCAAAGGTTGGCGAGGATGATGGTGTCCTTGGGCAGCGTCGGCGCGACCTTGGCCACGGCGGCGATGGCGTGGCTGGGTTCGAGCGCGGGGATGATGCCTTCGGTGCGGCAGAGCAGCTGGAAGGCGTCCAAGGCTTCCTTGTCGGTGACCGAGGTGTAATCGACGCGGCCCACTTCCTTGAGCCAGGCGTGCTCCGGCCCGATACCGGGGTAGTCGAGCCCGGCCGAGATCGAATGGCCTTCGGTGATCTGGCCGTCCTCGTCCTGCAGCAGGTAGGTCTTGTTGCCGTGGAGGATGCCGGGACGGCCACCGGCGAGCGACGCGGCGTGTTCCTTGTCGAGACCGTGGCCCGCGGCTTCAACGCCGAGCATCTTGACGCTGCTGTCGTCCAAGAAGGGGTGGAACAGGCCGATGGCGTTGCTGCCGCCGCCGATCGCGGCGACCAGCAGGTCGGGCAGGCGGCCGGTGCGGGAAAGCAGCTGTTCGCGCGCTTCGCGCCCGATCACGCTCTGGAAATCGCGGACCAGCTCGGGATAGGGGTGCGGGCCGGCGGCGGTGCCGATGATGTAGAACGTGTTGTGGACGTTCGCGACCCAATCACGCAGCGCCTCGTTCATCGCGTCCTTGAGCGTGCCGGCGCCCGCCGTGACCGGCACGACTTCGGCGCCCAGCAGCTTCATGCGGAACACGTTGGGCTGCTGGCGGGCGACGTCGGTCGCGCCCATGAAGATGGTGCAGGGCAGGCCGAAGCGCGCACAGACCGTGGCGGTGGCGACGCCGTGCTGGCCGGCGCCGGTTTCGGCGATGATGCGCGTCTTGCCCATGCGCATGGCGAGCAGGATCTGGCCGACGCAATTGTTGATCTTGTGCGCGCCGGTGTGGTTCAGCTCGTCGCGCTTGAACCAGATCTGCGCGCCGCCCAGTTCGGCGGTGAGGCGCGGCGCGAAATAGAGCGGACTCGGGCGGCCGACATAATGCTCGAGCAGGTCGTCGAACTCGGCGTGGAAGGCGGGATCGGCCTTGGCCGTGCGGTACTCCGCCTCGAGATCGAGGATCAGCGGCATCAGCGTTTCCGCGACGTAGCGGCCACCGAACTGGCCGAAGTGGCCGCGCTCGTCGGGCAGGGTGCGGAAGCTGTTGGGCATCGTCTGGGTCATGGCTCGGGCGTTGGCAGAGTGGGCTGCGAATGTCCAGTTTGCAGCCCTCGGGGGCACGGCGAGGGGCCGGCGCAAATTTCAAACCATTCAGGTTCGTTCATCTTGCTGCAATGCGGCGTGGCTAGGGAGGCGGCGTTACGTCGTGGAAGGCGGTTCCGGCAACGGGGCCGTCTTTCTGCGTGTCTGGGCGATTACTGCTAAATACTGGCAGTTACTGTCGAAACCTGCTGTTGTATTTATAGCACAACCGCAGTTTTATTGCAGTTTCTTTGCAATGCGAGGGTTGCTCCCTCGTCTCGCCGCTCCTAGCTCACGCCTCGCCCCCAAGCAAGAAGGGGCTTGTGTTTCAGGAGTTTACATTATGCGTACGATCCTTCTCGCAGCTGCGGCATCGCTTGCCGCCGCCACCCCCGCGCTTGCCAACGAAGCCCGCGTCGAAGCGCGCGGCGGCGTCGTGTGGAGCCAGGGTGACAGCGAAGCGATCGCCGGCATCGCCGCCGGTTACGACTACGACCTCGGCTCGGCCGCGTTCGTCGGCGCCGAAGTCTCGGCCGACAAGATCCTCACCGATGGCACCCGCGTGACCTTCGGCTTCAACGGCCGCGGCGGCGCCAAGCTCGGCGACAACGGCAAGCTGTATGTGGTCGGTGGCTACAACACCAAGAACTGCGAGTTCTGCGACGGCACCTGGACGCTCGGCGCCGGTTACCAGCACGCGTTCGGCAACCTCTACGGCAAGGTCGAATACCGCCACTTCTTCGTCAAGGACGGCCTGCCCGACTTCGACGCGGTGGCCGTGGGCCTCGGCACCAAGTTCTGATCCGGGCGGCTTCGCGCCGCTCCGTCAGGATCGATGGGCGGTCTCCTGCGGGAGGCCGCCCTTTTTCTTGTGCGGTCAGGCGCTGCGAACCGCTGCGGCGAAGGCGGCGATGCGGCTCTCGTCCTTGACTCCCGGCGCGCTTTCCACGCCCGAGGAGACATCGACCAGCGGCGCGCCGGTCTCGCGGATCGCGTGCGCGACGTTGTCCGGCGACAGGCCGCCGGCAAGGCCCCAGGCGAAGGGGGCGCGGTAGCCGGCCAGCAGGCTCCAGTCGAAGACGAGGCCGAGCCCGCCGGGCAGGTCCGCGCCCTTAGGCGCCTTCGCGTCGAACAATACGAGATCGGCGGCCCCGGCATAGCGCGCGGCGCCCTCGATGTCGGCACGGGCCGCAACCGAAATCGCCTTCCACACCGGCAGGCCGAGCCGCGCGCGCAAGGCGGCGACGCGCTCGGGGCTTTCCGCGCCGTGCAACTGGACGGCATCGAGGCGCGCGGCGGCGACGGCTTCGGCGATGGTGGCGTCGTCGGCGTCGACGAACAGCCCGACCGCCCTGGCGCGGCCGGCGAGGCGCGCGCCGAGCGCGGCAGCATCGCGCAGGGCAAGGTTGCGCGGGCTCCTGGCGAAGAACACGAAGCCGAGGTAGTCGGCGCGGTGGCGCACGGCGGCGTCGAGCGCCGCCGGGGTGTTGACTCCGCAGATCTTCATTTGGGCAGAGGGGCGTGCAGGCGTGCTCATGCGCGCAGCCGATAGGACGGCGGCGCGCACGAGGTCAATCGGCCCGGCCGGTCAGGGGGCGAGTTCGTAGGTGACGGTGACGTTGGCGCGCATCTCGAGCTCGCCGGCGGCGACCGGGCTCGGCGGCGGGGCGGCGGCCATCATCTTCTCGGCGCGGGCGAACAGGATCGGCTGGGGCGGGCTCCAGCCGCCGCTCTCGCTGATCGTCAGCACGCGCACGACGCGCAGGCCAGCCGCCCGCGCATAGAGGTCGGCCCGGGCGCGGACCTTCTTCATCGCCTCGATCCGCGCTTCGTCCATCGCCGCGTCGCTGTCCTCCAGCTCGAAGCTGGGGCCATTGACCTGGTTGGCGCCGGCGTTGACGAGGGTGTCGATCACCTTGCCGTACTGGTCGAGCTTGCGCTGGCGCACCTGGACCTGGTTGGTCGCCTGGTAGGCGACGATCACCGGGTCGCCCTCGGTGGTGCCATCGGCGAGACGGCGCGGCTGGCCATAGACCGGATTGACCGACAGGTTGCTGGTCTGGATGTCGCGATCGGCGATGCCGGTCTTCTTGAGCGCGGCGATGACCGCGTTCATCTTGGCGGCGTTTTCGGCAAGCGCGGCGCTGGCGGTCTGGGCCTGGGTGGTGACGCCGGCGTTGAAGGTCGCAAGGTCGGGCGTGCGGCTCGAGCGGCCATCGGCCGAGACGGTCAGCACGCTGTTGCCCGGAGCGACCACGGGGGCGGCGGACAGTTGCTGGGCATTGGCGGCGACCGGCACGGCGCAGAGCGGCAGCGCGGCGAGCGAGGCGGCGAGGATCAGGCGGTTCATCGGGTCGGTCTCCCTGTCTTGGTCCTGCATAGTGTGGACGAGACGAAGTTGCGCGGCGATGAACCGTTCAGGCGAGCGGACGTTCCAGCACCACCATGGCGAAGGGAAACTCGCCCGGCATGGGGAAGGGCCGCGTCTCGCCGGTGCGGGCATAGCCGCGCCGTTCGTACCACGCGATCAGTTCCGGGCGCTTGTCGATGACGGTCATTTCCATGAACGCAGCGCCGAAGTCGCGCACCGCCTGCGCTTCGGCCGCGGCGATCAGCCGTCGCCCGAGCCCTGCTGCCTGCAGCGCGGGATCGACGCAGAGCATGCCGAGGTAGGCGCGGGCATCGCTCTTGCGGGTGATCGTGACCGTGCCGGTAAGGCGGCCTTCGTCTTCGGCGACGAGGATGTGGCAGGCAGGGTCGGCGAGCGTTGCCGCCAGCTCTTCCTCGTCGGTGCGCTCGTCGTCGAGCAGGTCGGCCTCGTGGGTCCAGCCGCCGCGCGCGCTGTCGCCGCGATAGGCGCGCTCGACCAGCAGGCGCAGCGCAGGCACGTCCGCCGCAGTGGCGAGCCGGATCGTGGTCACGGCGTCAGAGCGTGGCTTCGATCGCGCGGGCGGCGGCGACCGGATCTTCGGCGCGGCTGATCGGGCGGCCGATGACGAGCACGCTGGCGCCGCCGTCGCGCGCGGCGCGCGGGGTGACAGCGCGCTTCTGGTCGCCGAGCGCGGCGTCGGCCGGGCGCAGACCGGGCACGACGAAGAAGCCGTTCTTCCAGCGCTTGTGGATCGCGCCCACCTCGTGACCCGAGCAGACGATGCCGTCGAGCCCGGCTTCCTGCGCGAGATCGGCAAGGCGCAGCGCCTGGTCGTGGGCGTTGCTGCCCACGCCGACCGCGGCGAGGTCGCCGTCGTCGAGGCTGGTCAGCACCGTGACCGCGACGACCTTGCAGCTCTCGCCCGCGGCGGCCTTGGCGTCCTCCATCATCGCGCGCCCGCCGGCGGCGTGGATGGTGACGATCGCGGGCTGGAGCACATGGATCGACTGCATGGCCGCGGCGACGGTGTTGGGGATGTCGTGCAGCTTGAGATCGAGGAAGATCGGCAGGCCGACCTTGGCGACTTCGTGGACGCCGTGGTGGCCGTGGGCGCAGAAGAATTCGAGCCCGAGCTTCAATCCGCCGACATGGCCGCGCACCTTCTGGGCGAGCGCGACGGCGGCGTCGAGGCGGGGCAGGTCGAGGGCGAGGTAGATCGGGTTGCTCACGGCGTCTCTGTCGATTGCTGGGCAGCCTGGTCGAGCTGCGTGGAACTGAGGGATGCGGTCGGGGCTGAAAGGTTCGCCTCGAGCGTGGCGATGCGCTTCGCGAGCCGCCAGCGGGTGGCGCGATAGACCAGCCAGGTCGGCACCAGCCCCGCGAGGAAGGCGAAGATCACCAGCGCGGGCAGCTTGGTATCGAGCACCAGCCCCTGCCAGATGCGGACTTCGACCGGCACCCAGTTGGCGACGGTGAAGGCGACGAGCACCGCGATCGCGAGAACCCAGATGATGCTGCGCAGGACCTTCATGCTTCCCCTTCCGGACCCCCTCCGGCCGTCACGACCTTATGTCGCATCGGCGCGGAAGGCGAGTCCGGAGCGAAAGATGCGCCTATTCTCCGAAAACGCGCGCGAAGATCGTGTCGATCGCCTTGAAGTGATAGTCGAGGTTGAACTTTTCCTCGATCTGTTCGGCGGTCAGGACCGCCGCGACTTCGGGATCGGCCTTGAGCAGTTCGAGCAGCGAGAGCTGGCCGTCCGATTCCCACACCTTCATCGCGTTGCGCTGGACGAGGCGGTACGAGGCGTCGCGCTCGAGCCCGGCCTGGGTCAGCGCGAGCAGGACGCGCTGCGAGTGGACGAGGCCGCCCATCTTGTTGAGGTTCTTTTCCATCCGCTCGGGGTAGACGACGAGCTTGTCGACCACCGAGGTGAGGCGGGCGAGCGCGAAGTCGAGCGTGATCGTCGCGTCGGGGCCGATGAAGCGTTCGACCGAGGAGTGCGAGATGTCGCGCTCGTGCCACAGCGCCACGTTCTCGAGCGCCGGGGTGACGGCCGAGCGGACCATGCGGGCAAGGCCGGTGAGGTTCTCGGTCAGCACCGGGTTGCGCTTGTGCGGCATCGCCGACGAGCCCTTTTGCCCGGGCGAGAAGTATTCCTCGGCCTCGAGCACTTCGGTGCGCTGGAGGTGGCGGATCTCGACGGCGAGGCGCTCGATCGAGCTGGCGATCACGCCGAGCGTTGCAAAGAACATCGCGTGGCGGTCGCGCGGGATGACCTGCGTGCTGACCGGCTCGACCGCGAGGCCCAGCTTTTCCGCAACGTATTCCTCGACCGAAGGGTCGATATTGGCGAAAGTGCCGACCGCGCCCGAGATGGCGCAGGTGGCGATTTCGGCCCGGGCATGTTCGAGGCGCGTGCGGCAGCGGACGAATTCGGCGTAGGCTTCGGCGAGCTTCTTGCCGAAGGTGGTCGGTTCGGCGTGGATGCCGTGGCTGCGGCCGATGGTGGGCGTGTACTTGTGCTCCAGCGCGCGGCGCTTGATCGCGGCGAGCAGGGCGTCGATGTCCTCGAGCAGAAGGTCGGCGGCGCGGGCGAGCTGGACGGCGAGGGTGGTGTCGAGCACGTCGGAGCTGGTCATGCCCTGGTGCATGAAGCGCGCTTCGGGGCCGACCTGCTGAGCGACCCAGTCGAGGAAGGCGATCACGTCGTGCTTGGTCACCGCCTCGATCGCATCGATCGCGGCGACGTCGATGGCGGGGTTGGTCGCCCACCAGTCCCTCAGCGCCTTGGCGCCCGAGGGCGGGACGACGCCGAGTTCCCCGAGCTTTTCGGTGGCGTGGGCCTCGATCTCGAACCAGATGCGATAGCGGGCTTCGGGCTCCCAGATGGCGGTCATCGCGGGGCGGGCGTAGCGGGGGACCATGGTTCGACTCCGATTGATCGTGTGCCCGCGCCGCTAGGGAAGGGGGCGCGCGGATGCAAGCGCGGGCTGTCTCCGGAAGATAACTGACGCGTCAGTCATGAAAGATCGCGTGGATAATAACTGACGCGTCAGTTATTTTTGCGCCCGGAAGCGGATCTCGACCTCGCCCGTCGCCGCTCCGCCGGCATCGAAGCTGCGCTCGAATGCGGTGCCGGCGCCCTCGCGATCGAGCAGGAACACGCTCGAACAGCGCGTGCCGTAGACCGGATTGGCGATGAACACGGGCGAAAAGCCGGGCAGGGGACCCGCGCCGCTCGGCGGGGGCGGGAGCGGCGTTTCGTCGCGGAGCGCGGCGAGGAGCGGCGCGATCGCGTCGCTTCCGCTCGCCAGCCAGTCGGCCAGCACCGCCTCGAGCCGCAACGTCTTGGCCCAGCGGTCGTCGAAGCCGCCGTTCGACAGGCCGTGGATGCCGGAGGCGAGCGCGGTGCGGACGGGCGCGGGGTAGTTGCTGCGGTGCCAGGCGCCCTCGGGCGACGCCTCGATCAGGTGAAACGGGTTCATCGCCGCGATGTCGCCCGGCGCGCGGCCCGCGAGCCAGTCGGTGACGAGGCTGCCGCGCGAGGGGGCACCGGGGCGCGGATAGCCCTCGACGCGGTAGTTGGTGACCAGCGCCAGTCGTCCGGCGGCATTCGCGCCGAGCCAGGTGCCGCCCGCGAGGAGGTCGCGCCCGGCGATGGTGCCGTCGTCCCAGCGCGCCAGCGGCGCTGCGGCGCGGTCGTGGAATTCGTCGCGGTTGCCGATGACGACCAGCCGCCAGCGCGGGTGCGCGTCCCAGGCGAGGGCGGCGACGCACATCGGACCGGTCCCGTCGCGATCAGCGCCGCGCCGGGGCGCCGATGCTGCCGAGCACGACGAGCAGCGCGGCGAGCGCGGGCGGCGCCATGGCGAGGAGGCCGACGATCACGCCGCTCTCGACGATGTCGGAAACGAGGAAGGTGCGCCCTGCCACGGTGGCTGTCGCGGCGCCGGCACGCATCAGGTCGGGCACGAACTGGACCGCGCTGACCAGCCAGACGAGCGGTGGCAGGATGCGCAGGCGCAGCGGCATCGCGGCATGGCGCATCCGCCGGTCGAACAGCGCTTCGGCAAGGGCATAGGCCTGGATCATCGCCCACGAGGTGACGATCCAGCCGAGGAAATTGCTGAGCGGCACGCCGAAGAAGCCCGACGGGTGCGCGTAGGTCCAGGTGCCAGCGACGGTCGAGCCGAGCGCATCGCCGGCAAGGTCGATGCCCGGAACGATCAGCCCGGCGAGCAGCGGCGCGCCGAGCAGGCGCTGCGCCGATGGCCCCGCCTCCTCGCAGTGGAGCAACGTGCAGGCGATTCGCCAGCCGAGGTAGCCGTAGGCGGCGTAGGTCGGCGGCACGATCAGCGGCACGCCCAGCGGCTTGGGCATCGCCGCGTGGTGGACATAGAAGCCGAACGGAAAGCCGGTGGCGATGCTCAGCGCCTCGAGCAGGAAAGAGACCAGCACGGCAAGGACCACGAACAGCGCCATGCCGCGCGCGCCGAGCGTGGCGCCGCCGTGGGCGAGCACGAGGGCGATCAGCACCAGCAGCGAAAGCCCGGGCAGTCCCGCAAGCTTTTCGGCGGCGAGCGCGAGCAGCCAGGCGCCGGCGAGGACGATCGCGAGCGGGCCGCTGCGGCCTGGACCGTGTGTCCGCCTGCCGTCGTCGAGCCGTGTCATCGCGTCGTCCCCCAAGTGTGTCTTGTTTGCCGGGGGTCATGGCGCGGCGAGGGGGCGCTTGTCTACAGCGCGTTCAGATCAGCCCCTGCGCCTTCAGCGAGACGTGGCCTTCGCGCCCGATGATCACGTGGTCGTGGACCATGACGCCGAGCAGGCGGCCGGCCTCGATGATCTTCTGCGTGATCTGGATGTCGGCGCGGCTCGGCTGGGGGGAGCCCGAGGGGTGGTTGTGGACGAGGATCAGCGCGGCGGCGCCGATGTCCATCGCCTTGTGGATCACGCGGCGCGGGTGGATCGCGGCTTCGTCGATATCGCCATCGGCGACCTTCTCGTCGAGGATCAGGCGGTTCTGGGTGTTGAGGTAGAGCACGCGCACGCGCTCGTGCGTCAGGTGTGCCATGTCGATCGTGAGGTAGTCGATCAGCGCCTGCCAGCTGCCGAGAACGGGCAATTGCTGCACCCCGGTGCGGGCGAGGCGGCGCGCGGCGACGCCGACGATCCTGAGCGCGGCGGCAGCGGTTTCCTTCACGCCGGGGGTTTCGACCAGCGCGCGCCAGTCGGCGTTGAACACCCCGGCGAGCGAGCCGAAGCGCTGGAGCAGCAGGCGCGCCTGCGGCTTCACGTCCTTCTGCGGGATCGCGGTCATCAGCAGGTATTCGATCAGTTCGTGATCGGCGAGGGCATCGTCGCCGCCATCGAGCAGGCGCTGGCGCAGCCGGGCGCGGTGGCCCGAGGGATCGTGTCCCGCTTCGCGCACGCGATCTTTTCCGCGCCGGTCGGACTCCCGTTCAGGAAAGAGTCGGGGTTCGTCGGGCATCGATCCGCCTGTGGGCACCAATCCGGGCTTTGCGCGTTGCGCGACCGTGCATTGCCCATGCCGGGGTAGTGCGCAAGAAGGGGCCGATGGGGGACGCGACCGATTTGGCGGAAGATGGCGGGGCGACCGACGGCGGCGAAGGGCTGCCGCCGCGCCGGCCGCGCCGTGCGCGCGCCGCCGCGCTGGTGGCGGGGACCGCGCTGGTCGCGGCGATCGGCGGGTTCTGGCTGGCGCGCGAAGAGATCGCCGACCGGGTGATCAAGCGCCAGCTCGCCGCGCTCGGCCTTCCCGCCGCCTACGAGATCGACACGATCGCGCCCGGCGTCGAGGTGCTGAGGCACATCGTCATCGGCGATCCCGCGCATCCCGACCTCACCATCGAGCGGGCCGAGTTCCGCGTCGTCTACGGGCTGGGCCTGCCGGAGATCGGCAAGGTCGTGCTGACCCGGCCGCGGCTGCACGGCGTGCTGCGCGATGGTGCGGTCCGGTTCGGCGCGCTCGACCGGCTGATCTATCCCGAAAAGCCTTCGGGCGAGCCGTTCCGCCTGCCGCGGCTCGATCTCGAGATCGTCGACGGCCACGCGTTGATCGACAGCGCGATGGGCCCGATCGCCTTTGTCGGGCGCGGCAAGGGCCGGCTGCGCAACGGTTTTGCCGGGACGCTGGCGGGCGCCGCGCCGCGCCTTGCCGGCACGGGCTGCAGCTTGCGCGACGCCACCTTGTCGGCGCGCATCGCCACCAGCGGCGAGCGCCTGCGGCTGACCGGGCCGCTCGAGGTGGCGCGGCTCGATTGCCAGGGCGCGCGCATCGCCGATGCGGTGCTCGCGCTCGACGTCACATCCGACCGCGACTTCAAGGGCTTCGTCTCGAAGAGCAGCCTGCGCACCGGCGACATCGCCTCGGGCACGCTCGCGGTCGAATCGCTCGCGCTCGATTCGGCGCTGACCTGGCGCGACGGGCGGCTCGGCGGGCGGCTCGCCGCCAATGCCGGGGGCGCCCACGCGGGCGGGACCACCATTGCTCTCCTCACCGTCGACGGCCGGGTCGCCGCACGCGACGGCTTTTCGACCGTCGAGTTTCGTGGCGGGATCGACGGGCAGGGGCTGCGCCGCGGCGCGGTGTTCGACCGCGCGCTGCTGTCGACCCAGGACAAGGTTGCGGGCACGCTGCTCGCGCCGATGGTCGCGCAAGTCCGCCGCGCGCTGGCGAGCGAGGAGCGCGGCAGCCGCCTCGGCGGCGAGGTCGCCTTCCGGCGGCAGGACGAGGGCTGGAGCCTCGTCGTCCCGGCGGCGGCGGTGAAGGGCGGCAGCGGCGCGCCCTTGCTGACCGTTTCACGCTTCCAGCTCGCAGCGAAAGGCGGGCGACTGCCGCAGATGGCGGGTGCCTTCCGCACCGGCGGGCGCGGCCTGCCGCAGGTGAGCGCCCGGCTCGAGCAGTCGCTGCCCGGGCGCGCGGTGTTCCGCGTGGGCATGGACGAATATCGCGCAGGCGGGGGCCGGGTCGCGATCCCTGCGCTGACCGTGGCGCAAGTGGGCGACGGCTCGCTCGGGTTCTCGGGGCAGGCGCGGGTATCGGGCGCGATCCCCGGCGGGCGGGTCGAGGGGCTCGAACTGCCGCTCAGCGGCGCTTACTCCGCGCGGGGCGACCTCGCGCTGTGGCGGCGCTGCGTGACGCCGCGCTTCGAACGGCTCGAACTGGGCGCGGTCGCGCTCGATGCGCAGAGCCTGGTCGTCTGCCCGGTGGGCGGGCAGGCGATCGTGCGCAACGGGCCGGGCGGCCTGCGCATCGCCGGCGGGACCGACGCGCTGTCGCTCGCCGGCAAGCTGGGCGAGACGCCGGTGCAGGTGAGCAGCGGCCCGGTCGGGTTCTCCTGGCCGGGCGTCGTGACCGCGCGCAAGGTGGACGTCGCGCTGGGGCCGGAGGCGACCGCGACGCGGCTCAAGCTCGAGGAGCTCGTCGCGCGGCTCGACGGCGAGACCGCCGGGACGTTCGCCGGGGTCGAGGCGCGGCTCGCCGCGGTGCCGCTCGACGTGACCGGCGCAAGCGGCGACTGGCGTTTCGCCGACGGCGCGCTGACGCTGTCGAACGCGGCGTTCGACCTTTCCGACCGGCAGGGGCCGCCGCGCTTCGAGAAACTGACCGCGCGGGGCGCGACGCTGAGCCTGGTCGACAACCGCATCACCGCCGAGGCGCTGCTGCGCCACCCGGAAACCGACCGCGAGGTGGTGCGGGTGAGCCTGCGCCACGACCTGACCGACGCCAGCGGCCGCGCCGACCTCGACGTCGGGCAACTCGCGTTCGATTCGCGGCTGCGGCCCGACCAGCTGACCCGCCTCGCGCTCGGCGTGGTCGCCAATGTCTCGGGCGCCGTCACGGGCAAGGGCCGGATCGACTGGAACGGGCAGCGGGTGACCAGTCGCGGCACGTTCGGCACCGACAGCATGGACCTTGCCGCCGCCTTCGGGCCGGTGCGGGGGCTTTCGGGCAAGCTCGTCTTCACCGACCTGCTCGGCATGGTCACCGCGCCGCACCAGGTGCTCAAGGTCGCCTCGGTCAATCCCGGGATCGAGGTCAACGACGGCACGATCGACATCCAGGTGCTGCCCGACCAGGTGCTGCGGCTGAACGACGCGCGCTGGCCGTTCCTCGGCGGCACGCTGACGATGGAGCCGACCGAGCTGCGGCTGGGCCTTGCCGAGACGCGGCATTACACGCTGGTCGTCGACGGGCTCGACGCGGCGCGGTTCCTGGCGCGGCTCGAGATCGGCAACCTTTCGGCGACAGGTATCTTCGACGGGCGGCTGCCGCTGCTGTTCGACGCCAACGGCGGGCGGATCGAAGGCGGAACCCTGGTCGCGCGCGCGCCGGGCGGCAACGTCTCCTATGTCGGCGCGCTGACCTACAAGGACCTTTCGCCGATGGCGAACTACGCCTTCGACCAGCTCAAGTCGCTCGACTACCGGGCGATGACCATCGCCATGCAGGGCGATCTCGAGGGCGAGATCGTGACCAACGTCAAGTTCGCCGGGGTGAAGCAGGGGGCCAAGGTCAAGCGCAACTTCATCACCCGGCAGCTCGCCAACCTGCCGATCCAGTTCAACGTCAACATCCGCGCGCCGTTCTACCAGCTGATCACCTCGGTGAAGGCGATGTACGACCCCGCCTTCGTCAAGGACCCGCGCACGCTCGGTCTCGTCGACGACAAGGGCCGGGCGGTGCCGCGCCTGTCCGCCGGCCCGGGTGCCGGCGCGGCGGGGGGCATTCAGCCTCCAGCAAGCGGAACCATGCCATGAGGAGCCTCGAATTGACCAGTCACGCGAACCCTGCGACCCTGCGGATGATGAGGGACAGCGCGATCAGGTCGAAACGCGGAAGGCGCGCGCTGCGGCTCCTTCCAGTGATGGGCGCGACGGCGGTGCTGGCGGGGTGCATTTCGGTGAAGGCGCCCGACAAGCCGATCGTCATCGAGCTCAACATCAACATCAAGCAGGAAGTGGTCTATCGGCTGGCGGCGGACGCTGCGCAGACGATCGACAAGAACGCGGGGATTTTCTGATCATGGCACGCATCGGGACCAGGATTGTTGCAGCCGCGGCGCTCGCCGGGCTGGTGCTGCCCGCCGTCGCCTTCGC
The DNA here is from genome assembly GCF_020179475.1 of Novosphingobium huizhouense. Lineage (GTDB taxonomy): Bacteria > Pseudomonadota > Alphaproteobacteria > Sphingomonadales > Sphingomonadaceae > Novosphingobium > Novosphingobium huizhouense. The sequence goes on from NZ_JAILXZ010000003.1 coordinate 135,908, forward strand.
CCAGCGCGACCCGGCCTATGCCGCGGCGCGCGCGGGCGGCCAGGTGGGCGAGAAGATGGACGGCTACCTCGGCTACGTGGTGCCGCCGAGCCCTGCGTTGCGCGCGGTGGTCGAGGACATCAACATCAAGCGCAAGGCGGTCTACGCCGACAAGGCCAAGGCCAACAGCGCCACCGTCGAGGAGTATGCGCTCACGTCCGGCTGCCTGCTGATCGCGCAGACCAGGCCGGGCGAGAAGTACCAGGCGCCCGACGGATCGTGGCAGACGCGCACCGCCGCGCCGCCCTTGCGCGATGCGCGTTGCCCCTGAAGCCGCGCCGCCCAGCGCATACGTAGCAAACCACGAGATTCCGCCCCTTCCTGCACCCGCGGGAAGGGGCTTTCATTTCGGATCGTGACGGCCCTGTAGCGGTTGACTTGAACAAACCCCCCGCCTAAGGGGCAGGCGCCCTCGGCGGACAGCCGTTGGTTGCGCAGCGCTCCAAGGTCGGGATAAACCGCGACTTTAGGGAGAGCAGCATGACCGACGACACATCCGACGTGGCGCCCATCGGCGAGGATCCGCGGATCTCCACGCTCGACGAGCGGCTGAAAGCCGCCCGCCAGCGCGAGGAAGAGCGGGTCAACAAGCCGGCACCGGATGGGTCCGACGCGAACTATCGCCTTGGTAACCGAGTGCTGGCCGAACTTGTGGGCGGCATGGTGGGGGGTGCGTTCATCGGCTGGGTCATCGACCAGTTTGCCGGAACGTCGCCCTGGGGGTTGTTGGTGATGCTGTTCGTGGGGGTCGCAGTTGCCTTCCGCAATATCATCAGGATTTCGAGCCGGCCGCCCGAATAGGGCGCCGTGGTGATGTTTTGAGTCTGACGGGGACAAGCGCGTGGCCGAAGGCAAGGTCGATCCGGTTCACCAGTTCACGATCGAGCCGCTGTTCGGCACCGATCACTGGTCCATCGCCGGTTACAACGTGGCGTTCACCAATTCGGCGCTGTGGATGGCGATCACCGCCGTCGTGCTGATCGTGTTCGTGGCGGGCGGCGCCAAGCGCGCCGTGGTGCCGGGCCGCTGGCAGATGGCGGTCGAAGGCTTTACCGGCTTCGTCGACAACCTGCTGCAGTCGAACATCGGCGCGGCCGGGCGCAAGTACCTGCCGTACATCTTCTCGCTGTTCATGTTCATCCTCTTTGCCAACCTGCTCGGCCTACTGCCGCTGGCGCTGGTCGGCCTGCACCCGTTCACCGCGACCAGCCACTTCACCGTGACCGGCGTGCTGGCGGTGATGAGCTTCGCGATCGTGCTCGCGGTCGGCTTCGCCAAGCACGGCCTGCACTTCTTCTCGCTGTTCGTGCCCCACGGCACGCCGCTGCCGATGATCCCGATCATCTTCCCGATCGAGCTGATCTCGTTCATGGTGCGTCCGTTCTCGCTCGGCCTGCGTCTGTTCGTCGCGATGATGGCCGGCCACGTCCTTCTCGAAGTGCTGTCGGGCTTCGTCATCTCCGGCACCAATGCCGGCGCGCTGACCTTCGGCATCGCCGCGCTGCCCAGCTTCCTGCTGATGATCGGCATCTGCGCGCTCGAACTGCTGGTCGCGGGCATCCAGGCTTACGTCTTTGCCCTGCTTACCTGCGTCTATCTCAACGACGCCGAAAACCTTCACTGAACAGTTTCAACCTTTCCACTACGGATTTGAAAGAGGGAGTTTTTATCATGGACGCACAGAGCGCAAAGCTTCTCGGCGCTGGTCTGGCCGCCATCGGTGCGGGTCTCGCCTCGCTCGGCGTGGGCAACGTCTTCGCCAAGTTCCTCGAAGGCGCGCTGCGCAACCCCGGCGCTGCCGACGGCCAGCAGGGCCGCCTGTTCATCGGCTTCGCGGCCGCGGAACTCCTCGGCCTGCTCTCGTTCGTCGTCGCGATGATCCTGATCTTCGTCGCCTGATCGAACGTTTCGAATACTGTTGATGCAACGGCCGGGGCGCGCAGATCGCGTTGATCCCGGCCGCAAGAAGCGCGGACCAACGCGATGCCTCAGATAGCACAGCTTGCCACCACCTATTCGAGCCAGATCTTCTGGCTGCTGGTGTGCTTCGGCCTGGTCTTCTTCGTCGTGGGCCTCGGGCTCCTGCCCAAGGTGACCTCGACCGTCGACCTGCGCGACAAGCAGATCGCCGACGACCTCGCCGCGGCCGAAGCCGCCCGGGCCGCCGCCGATGCCGAGGAAGAGGCATGGAAGGTCACGGCCGCCAAGCAGCGCGCCGAGGCCCAGGCGCTGATCGCCCAGGCCAAGGCCGATGCCGCCAAGTCGACCGAAGCGGCGCTCGCCGCGGCGGGCGCCAAGGTGGACGAAACGCTCGCCGCCGCCGAAGCGCGGATCGGCGCTGCGCGCGCCGCAGCGCTCGGCGAGATCGAGGCCGTCGCCGCCGAAGCGGCCCAGGACATCGTGGCCCGCCTTGCCGGCATCTCGGTGCCGGCCGAACAGGCGCAGGCCGCCGTGAAGGGAGTTCTCGCCCATGGCTGAAGCCGGCGCAACCACCGCTACCGTCGAACAGCCGCACGGCGGCGAGCACGAAGTCGAACCCACCGCACTGGGCCTCACCCCCGGCATGTGGGTTGCGGCGGCGATGCTGGTTTTCCTCCTGATCCTCGTGGTCAAGAAGGTGCCGGCAGCGATCGTCGGCGGGCTCGACAAGCAGATCGGCGCGATCCGCCAGCAGCTCGACGAGGCCAAGGCGCTGCGCGCCGAAGCCGAGAAGCTCCGCGCGGAGTATGCGACCAGGATCGCCAATGCCGAGAAGGACGCGGTCGCCATGCTCGCGCATGCGCGCCACGAAGCGGACCTGATCGTGGCCAAGGCGACGCAGGACACCGCCGACGTGATCGCCCGTCGCGAAAAGATGGCGGCGGACAAGATCGGCGCGGCCGAACGCGCGGCGGTCGACGAACTGCGCGCCCGGGCGGTCAGCGCCGCTGCGGCTGCCGCCAGCCAGCTCATCGCGACCAACCATGGCGCGAGCGCGGACAAGGCGCTGGTCGACGGGGCGATCGCCGGGCTGTCGCACTGATCGCAAGGCGCTTCCCGCCTTCCCGGACAAGAACCCCGCCGGAAACGGCGGGGTTTTTTGTTGTCTAAAGGAAGCGGTGCAGGACCAGCGCGTCGACCGGCCCCAGCGCCGGATGGTCGAAGGCGCGCGGCAGGCGCCCGACCTCGACGAAGCCGAACGAGCGCCACAGGGCGAGCGCGCGGACATTGCTGCTGACGACGAAGTTGAACTACATCGCGGTGAACCCGGCCGCACGCGCCCGTTCGAGCGAATCCGCGCACATCGCGCGGGCCACCCCGCGACCGGTGGCGTCGGCCGCGGTCATGTAACCACAGTTGCTAACGTGCGCGCCGCCGCCGGCCTGGTTGGCGCGCAGGTAGTAGGTGCCGAGGACGAGGCCTTCGGCCTCCGCGACGAAGGTCTGCTTGTCCGGCGCGAACCAGGTGGCGAGCGCCGCATCGCGGGGCATCGCGCGATCGAGCGCATAAGTCTCGCCGGCGCGGATGACCGGCTCGAGGATCGCCCAGATGCGATCGGCGTCGCGCGCAACCGCCGAGCGGATCCGCACCTCAGTCGCGGGTCGAGCCACGCACGACGAGGCGCACCGGCGCCCGGCGCGGCGAGGGCGCGTCGCCACCGATCGTTGCGATCAGCCGGTCGACCAGCAACGAGCCGGCGACCTCGAAATCGGATTCGACGGTGGTCAGCGGCGGCACCGACCATTGGCCCGCGCGCACGCCGTCGAAGCCGACCACGCCGATGTCTTCGGGCACCTTGTACCCGCGCCGGGTCAGTTCCTTGAGCGCGCCCAGCGCGATCTCGTCGCTGACGCCGAACACGGCGTCGAACGGGCGGCCGCTGTCGATCAGCGCGGCAGCGGCGAGGCGGCCCTGCTCCTCGCGCGGGAGGCCGCGTTCGATCTTCTGCAGGACGGGCTCGAGCCCTGCCTCGCGCATCGCCGCGGCATAGCCGTCGAAGCGCTCCTTGAACTGGCGCTGCGGCGAGGTTTCGGACCCCAGGCAGACGATCCGGCGATAGCCGCGCACCAGCATGTGCCGCGTCGCCAGCGCGGCGCCGGCGGCGTTGTCGCTGCGGATCCAGGGGAAATCGTCGTTCGGCGCGCCCCAGCAGACCCAGTTGGTGCCTTCGGGCAGGCGGCCGAAGTAGTCCCAGGCCTCGGTGTTCTCGCTGGTGCCGATGACGATCATGCCGTCGGCCTTGCGGCGCTCCTGGTAATGACCCCAGAAGTTCTCCGGGCTGTCCTGGAAGGCGACGAGCACTTCGTAGCCGCGCGCCGAGGCGGCGGCGCAAGTGCTGCCGAGCAGCGCGAAGTAGAACGGGTTGAGGTCCTTGCGGTCCTGGCCCGGGCGGCAGATCATCACCAGCGCGAGCGTGCCGGTCTTGCCCCGGCGCAGGCGGGCGGCGTTCTCGTCGACCTGGTAGTTGAGCTTCTGCGCCGCCTCGATCACCCGCTTGCGGGTCGGCTCACTGATCGAGGTGTCGCCCGCGAGCGCGCGGCTGACGGTCGACTGGCTCACGCCCGCCGCCTCGGCCACGTCGAACGAGGTAACGCGGGTCAGGCGCTTTTCGGTCATCGGCTTGTCGATCCCCTCAGGTCCGCGCAGAGCCTAGCGGAACGCATCCTTGGCGGCACGTAGCGCGGCAAAGGTTTCCACTGCATTCGTGCCCCCCCAGCGCGCCTGCATGGCAGGATCGTCGGCGCGAAGGAAGGGATTGGTGGCAAGTTCGCGATCGAGGGTGGTGGGCACGGTCGGCAGTTCGGCTGCACGCCGCTGCTCCACCTCTGCGGCATAGGCGGCGAGCGCGCCGTTGTCGGGATCGGCATGGACGGCAAAGCGCGCGTTCGAGGCGGTATATTCGTGCGCGCAGTAGATGGTCGTCGCGGTCGGCAGCGCCTTGAGCCGCAGCAGGCTCGCCCAGAACTGGTCGGGCGTGCCTTCGAACATGCGCCCGCAGCCGAGAGCAAAAAGGGAATCGCCCACGAAGGCGATGCCGGCTTGGGGAAGGTGGTAGGCGACATGGCCCAGCGTATGCCCGCCGACGTCGATCACCTCGGCCTCGGAAGCGCCCAGCCGCACCCGATCGCCCTGCGCGACGGCGCGGTCGACGGCGGCGATGCGTGGCGCATCGACCGCAGGCGCGACGATCGTGCAGCCGGTCGCGGCCTTGATCGCCTCGTTGCCGCCAGCGTGATCGGGGTGCCAGTGCGTGTTCCAGATCTGCGTGATCTTCCAGCCCTTGGCCTCGGCCGCACGGAGATAGGCCGCGGCATCGGGGGTATCGATCGCCACCGTCGCGCCGCTGTCGCGGTCGTGCAGCAGGTAGCCGTAGTTGTCGGACAGGCACGGGAACTGGTGGACTTCGAGCGACATCATACCCCTCAACTGCGGCCACGCGGAAAGTGGGGGATCGCGCCGGGAATGGCAACCCAGTCGTGGCGGGTCTCTTCCCACACCGAGCGCACCGGCGCGGGATAGCCGGGATCGGCAAAGGCGCCGACCGGAATGCCGATCGCATCGGGCTTGAACGGCGTGTCGCACCAGACGGTCGCGCCGCAGGTGGGGCTGAAGTGGTTGACGAAAGCGGCGCCGCTCGCGCCGGCGCGCGCGAAGTCTCGCGCCTCTCCGGAAAGCGTCACGGCGCCAGCCGGGAAATAGGCGAGGACGCCGAACGGCGATCCGCTGCGCTTCTGGCAGGCGCGGCAGTGGCAGGCGACGATCTGGTCGGTTTCGCCCGTGATCTCGGCAACGAGCTGGCCGCACTGGCAGGTGGCGCGCATCGCGGCAGGCTAGCGCGCGGGCGCGGAGAAAGCAAAAGCCCGCCCGGATCGCTCCGGACGGGCCTTGCTTTGGTGCGTGCGGCGGGCGTTGTGCCCTCCGGCCCCGTCACGGGAGTAAATCCCGTGACGTCAGTCGGCCCTGCGGGCCGCTGGCCGGCCTTCGCGCCGGGCGGTGGGCAGGCTGCCGTATGCGTTGCAAACGTCGCCTGCTCACCTGCGCTCGGCTTACGAACGGGCCTTGAGCGCGGCGCCGAGGATGTCGCCGAGCGAAGCGCCGGCATCCGACGAGCCGTACTGCTCCACGGCTTCCTTCTCTTCGGCCAGCTGGCGGGCCTTGACCGAGAAGTTCGGCTTCTTGGAACGGTCGAAGCCGGTGACCATGGCGTCGAGCTTCTGGCCGACCTGGAAGCGGTCGGGGCGCTGCTCGTCGCGGTCGCGGCCGAGGTCGCTGCGCTTGATGAAGCCGGTCGCGCCGTCGTCGCCCGCCTGGACTTCGAGGCCGCCATCGCGGACTTCGAGGACGGTGACGGTGACGACTTCGCCACGGCGCAGGCTGCTGCCGCCCGAAGCCGAAACGCCGCCGGCCGCCGGAGCGCCCTTTTCAAGCTGCTTCATGCCGAGCGAGATGCGCTCCTTCTCGACATCGACGTCGAGCACCACGGCCGAGACCTGCTCGCCCTTGCGGTGAAGCGCCAGCGCGTCTTCGCCCGAGATGCCCCAGGCGATGTCCGACATGTGGACCATGCCGTCGACGTCGCCGTCGAGGCCGATGAACAGACCGAACTCGGTCGCGTTCTTGACTTCGCCTTCCACGGTCGAACCGACCGGGTGCTTTTCGGCGAAGGCTTCCCACGGGTTCTGCTGGGCCTGCTTGAGGCCGAGCGAGATGCGGCGCTTGTCGCTGTCGACTTCCAGCACCATGACGTCGACTTCCTGACTGGTCGAGACGATCTTGCCGGGGTGGACGTTCTTCTTGGTCCAGGACATTTCCGAAACGTGGACCAGGCCTTCGATGCCCGGCTCCAGCTCGACGAAGGCGCCGTATTCGGTGATGTTGGTGACGGTGCCGTGCAGCTTCGCGCCGACCGGGTACTTGGCGGCAACGCCATCCCACGGATCGCTTTCGAGCTGCTTCATGCCCAGCGAGATGCGCTGCGTGTCCTGGTTGATGCGGACGATCTGGACGCGCACGGTGTCACCGATGGCGATGACTTCGCTCGGGTGGTTGACGCGCTTGTAGCTCATGTCGGTGACATGGAGCAGGCCGTCGATGCCGCCCAGGTCGACGAACGCACCGTAGTCGGTGATGTTCTTGACGACGCCGTCTATGATCTGGCCTTCCTTGAGGTTCTGGATCAGGCCCGAGCGCTGTTCGGCGCGGGTTTCTTCCAGCACCGCACGGCGCGAGACGACGATGTTGCCGCGACGGCGGTCCATCTTGAGGATCTGGAAGGGCTGCGGCATGTCCATCAGCGGGGTCACGTCGCGGACCGGGCGGATGTCGACTTGGCTGCCGGGGAGGAAGGCCACGGCGCCGTCGAGGTCGACGGTGAAGCCACCCTTGACGCGGCCGAAGATCACGCCTTCGACGCGCTTGCCTTCGCCGAATTCGTTCTCGAGCTTGTCCCAGGCGGCTTCGCGGCGGGCGCGGTCGCGGCTGAGCATCGCTTCGCCGTCGGCGTTCTCGACGCGGTCGACGTAGACTTCGACTTCGTCGCCGACCGAGAGGCCGTGCGGCTGGCCGGCCATCGCGAATTCGCGCAGCGGCACGCGGCCTTCGCTCTTGAGACCGACGTCGATGACGGCCTTGTCGTTTTCGATTGCGGTGATGGTGCCCTTGACGACGCGGCCTTCGAACCCGCCATTGGCGGCGGCGCCCAGCGTCTCGTCGAGCAGCGCGGCGAAATCGTCGCGCGTGGGAGTGCTAGCCATGCTATGCTTCCTGTATCGTGTTATTCCGGCCAGGCGGTTGTCTCCGCCGGTCTTTCCTCCGCCGTCCGCACCATGCGGGAAAGCGGGCCAAAAAGGGCCGATCCGCCCGCCGGGCCTCATGCCGTGGCGGGCATCCGGGCGAAGGGCTCTGCAGCCGTCCGGCGGACCCGCGGCCCCTATGTCAGGCGCGCGCGAAACGCAAGCAAAACCGTGTCTTTCGCAAGCGGGCGATTGCGCTGGATCAAGGTCGCGCGTGCTGCGGGCGCTAACGTGTCTCCATCACCCCAAATCGACGGAGATCCCGCCATGACGCTGACCACCACCACGCTTGCGGAGCTTGCCCCGATGACCCAGATGACCACCCGCGACGGCACCGTGCTGACCGTGCGCGCCGCCTATGCCGAGGACGAGGGCGCGCTCGCCGATTTCTTCGACAAGGTGAGCGCCGAGGACCGGCGCTTCCGCTTCCTCACCGCGGTCAAGCATCTCGAGCACGAGCAGCTCCAGCCGCTGACCCATGTCGACCACTGGCGCACCGAAAGCTTCGTCGCGTTCGATGCGGCGACGGGCGAAGTGGTCGCATCGGCGATGCTCGCCTGCGACGGGCGGATGGACACCGGCGAGATCGCCGTCTCGGTGCGCAGCGACTATCGCGGCCGGGGCGTGGGCTGGACGATGCTCGACCTGCTGGCGGCCGAGGCGGACAAGCGCGGCCTTGCCCGCGTGATCTCGATTGAGGACCGCGACAACCACGCCGCGATCGAACTGGAGCGCGAGAAGGGTTTTGCAGCGCACGGGCTCGACGGCGACCCGCACCTGGTGCTGCTGGAGAAGCGGTTCGGGTGAGAGGGGATGGGCGGATGTCCATCCGTCATGCCAGCGAAAGCTGGCATCGCTATCGATTTACGGAACGGTCAATGTTTCTGCGTGCAGTGCAGTGAGTTCGTCGAAAGGCTGCCGTGACGTTGATGGTCCGCTCGACCGCCAGCGATCCCAGCTTTCGCTGGGATGACGGAAGCTGGCGAAAGTTGCCCTTGCCCTAGACCCGCGCGAGGATGGCTTGGGCGAAGGTCGACAGGGTGTCGTCGCGGGCGCCCATGACGACGATGCGGTCGCCGGGGCGGGCGAGGGCGACGATGCGGTCGGCGCAGTCGGCGCGCTCGGGGATGTGTTCGGCGTGGCCGCCGTGCGCCTCGATCAGCGCGACGATGCGTTCGGAGCCGACCGAGCGGTCGACGGTGCCGCCGAAGTAGACCGGGTCGCACAGGATGGTGAGGTCCTCGCTGCCGAGGCGCGTGGCGAGGACTTCGGCGAGTTCGGCGCCCATCTGGCGCAGCGGGCCGTAGCCGTGGGGCTGGAAGAAGGCGATCACGCGGCCGGGGTGCGCCTTGAGCGTGGCGAGGGTGGCGGCGACCTTGTCGGGGTTGTGGCCGAAATCGTCCATCACGGTGACGCCCGATCGGCTGGTGCCGACAATGTCGAAGCGGCGGGCGAGGCCGGTGAAGGTTTCGAGCGCGCTTGCAGCTTGCGCGAGTGGCAGGCCGGCGGCGCTGGCGGCGGCGAGCGCGGCCAGCGCATTGGCGAGATTGTGGCGGCCGGGGACCTGCAGCGCGAGCGGGATGGCGGCGCCGTCGCGGCGGTCGACGATCACGGCGGTTATGCCGGTGGGAGCTTCGATCACGCTGTCGGGATCGATCGAGATCTGCGCTTGCGGTGAAACGCCAAAGGTGAGCGAAGTGCGGGCGCGGGGCAGCAGCGCGAGGCTTTCGGCGTCGTCGGCATTGACCACGGCGATCGCGGCGCGGGCGAGGAAATCGCCGAACAGTTCGCGCAATTCCTCGAGGCTTTTGTGGTCGAGGCTGACGTTGTTGAGCACCGCGATCGTCGGCGTGTAGAGCGCGATCGAGCCGTCGCTTTCGTCGACTTCGGACACGAACACGTCGCCATTGCCCACGCGGGCCGAGGCAAAGGGCGCATCAGGGGCGCGGAAGTTCTTCATCACCGCGCCGTTCATGATCGTCGGGTCCTGTCCGGCCAGGGTCATGATCCAGCCGATCATGCCGGTGACGGTCGACTTGCCGCTGGTGCCGCCGACGGCGATGCCTGTCCTGCTCGCGTTGAACAGGCGCGAGAGCAGTTCGGCGCGGCTCATGCGCGGACAGCCCAATTCGCGGGCGCGGACCATTTCGGGCACGGTGTCTTCGACCGCGGCGGAGGCGACCAGCACCTGTTCGCTCGAAGTGACGCCGCTGCCGTCCTGCGGAAAGAGCTGGAAGCCGAGGCTTTCGAGCCAGGCGAACTTTTCAGGGCTCCGGCCCTGGTCGCGGCTGCGGTCCGAGCCTGCGACCTGCGCGCCGAGGCCGCGCAGGATCAGGGCGAGGGGCAGCATGCCCGATCCGCCGATGCCGCAGAAGAACCAGGGTCGCGAAGTGAGGTCGGTGGCGGTCGGAGAGGTCATGGGGGCAGGGCGATACAGCAACCGGCGCGCCAGTCCAGCCTCAGTGCCCCGAACGCCGGCCCATTGCTTTGCGCCGGCGCGGGGTTGTCGCTATGGCAGGGCGATGCGTGTCGCTATCTGCGCTCCCTCGACCCCGTTCACCCGTGACGATGCGGCGCGCGTGGTCGCGCTGGCGGCGGCGGAGTTCCCGCAGGTTGCGCTCGATTTCCACGAGCAGTGCTTTGCGGTGGAGGGCCACTTTGCCGGGAGCGACGCGGTGCGGCTGGCGGCCTTCCTCGATTGCGCCAACGATGCCGCGTTCGACGCGGTGTGGTTCGTGCGCGGCGGTTATGGCGCAAACCGGATCGCGGCCGGCGCCGTGGCGCAGGCGGGCGTGGGTGCGCGCAACAAGCTCTATCTCGGCTATTCGGACGGCGGCACGCTGCTCGGCGCGCTTTATGGCGCGGGGGTGGGGCAGCAGGTCCATGCGCCGATGCCGACCGATATCCGGCGCAGCGGCGGCGAGGCGGCGGTGCGGCGCACGCTCGGCTTCCTGAGCGGCGCGCGCGACGGGATCGAGCCCTCGGCGGCAGCGCGCCCCCGCGTTGCGTTCAACCTGATGACGCTGGCCATGCTGCTGGGCACGCCGCTGATGCCCGACCTTGCGGGCCACGAGGTGCTGGTCGAGGAAGTGGCCGAATACGACTATGCCGTCGACCGGCTGCTGTTCCACGTCTGCCATGCCCTTGCCGCGCACGGGGCTGCCGGGCTTCGCCTCGGCCGCGTCAGCGACGTACCCGAGAACGACCGGCCGTTCGGCTTTGCGCCAGACGCCATGGCGCGGCACTGGTGCGCCGCTGCCGGCCTCGCCTTCCTGGGTTCGGCCGACATCGGCCACGATATCGACAACAAGATCGTCCCGTTCGGGCTTGCCCCGCGCGAGTGACGGCAATAGGGCGCGCGCCCAAAGGAGCGTAGAGGACATGAGAGCTTTCGTTTTCCCGGGGCAGGGCAGCCAGAAGGTCGGCATGGGGCTGGAACTCGCCGAAGCGAGCGCCGCCGCGCGCGAAGTCTTCGAGGAAGTCGACGACGCGCTTGGCCAGAAGCTGTTCCAGATCATGAAGGAAGGGCCGGAAGACGCGCTGACGCTGACCGAGAACGCTCAGCCCGCGATCATGGCCAACGCCATCGCCGTGTTGCGCGTGCTGGAAAAGGAAGGCGGCATTGCCCTCGCTGACAAGGCGGACTTCGTCGCGGGCCACAGCCTTGGCGAATATACCGCGCTCTGTGCCGCGGGCGCGTTCAGCCTTGCCGACACCGCGCGGTTGCTGAAGCTGCGCGGCCAGTCGATGCAGGCGGCCGTGCCGGTGGGCGTGGGCGCGATGGCGGCGCTGCTGGGTGCCGATATCGAAAAGGCCTCGGCGCTGGCCGAAGCGGCGGCGGAAAGGGAAGTCTGCACCGTCGCCAACGACAACGACCCGACGCAGGTCGTGCTGTCCGGCCACAAGGGCGCGATCGAGCGCGCCGTGGCACTGGTCAAGGACCACGGCATCAAGCGCGGCGTGCTGCTGCCGGTTTCCGCGCCGTTCCACTGCCCGCTGATGCAGCCGGCGGCCGATGCCATGGCCGAAGCCTTCGAAAAGACGCCACCGGCCGCGCTGCGGGTGGCACTCTTCGCCAACGTGACTGCAGCGGTCGTCACCGACCCTGCCGAAGTCAAGCGCCTGCTGGTCGAGCAGGTGACCGGCCGCGTGCGCTGGCGCGAAAGCGCGATCGCCATGAAGGACGCCGGCGTCGAACAGTTCATCGAACTGGGCGGCAAGGTCCTTTCGCCCATGATCAACCGCACCGTGGCCGATGTCTCGGTTACCAGCGTCGTCGGCATGGCCGACATCGAAGCCATCCTGAAGGATATTTGATTTTTTGGTTCGCGCAGAGGCCGCAGAGAGCGCAGAGGGGGCGTCATGAGGATCGATGACCTTAGCGCAGTCGTTGTGCGCGAGGCTATCAAGATACATCGCGAACTTGGGCCTGGCCTGCTAGAAAGCGTTTACGAAACGGTGCTTGCGGCAGCGCTGTCGAGAAGCGGGTTGGACGTGTCGCGGCAGGTTTCGGTTCCGATCCAGTACGATGGAATGCAGATAGAAGGCGCATTCCGCATCGACATTTTGGTGGAGGGCACGCTCGTCCTGGAGGTCAAGGCGGTGGATCAATTGACCAAGGTTCATGCGCGCCAGCTTTTGACGTATCTCCGCTTGATGAAGCAGCCCGTTGGGCTGCTTTTGAATTTTTCCGGTCTGACGATGAAGGAAGGTATCCGCCGGCTGGTGAACGACTATCGTCCGGAGCAGTAGTCTCTGCGCTCTCTGCGGCCTCTGCGCGAACTACAAATGGAGCAACATCATGGAAAATCGCCTGTTCGATCTTAGCGGCATGACCGCCCTCGTGACCGGCGCGGCCGGTGGCATCGGCTCGGCGATCAGCCATGCGCTGGCGCGGCAGGGGGCGCGGCTGGCGCTGTCGGGGACCAATCCGGCCAAGCTGCGCGCCTTTCGCGAGGAGCTGAACGACACCTACGGCCACGATCATGTCGAGATCACCTGCGACCTTTCGAACACCGAGCAGGTCGAGCACCTGGTCCCCGCAGCGATCGACACACTGGGCAAGATCGACATCCTGGTGAACAACGCCGGCATCACGCGCGACAACCTCGCCATGCGCATGAAGGACGAGGAATGGGACGCGGTGATCAAGGTCAACCTCGAGGCCGCGTTCCGCCTGATGCGCGCGGCGACCAAGCCGATGATGAAGGCGCGCTTCGGCCGCATCGTCACGGTGACGAGCGTGGTCGGCGCCACCGGCAATCCGGGGCAGGTCAACTATGCCGCGGCCAAGGCCGGCCTCGTCGGCATGAGCAAGTCGCTGGGCCAGGAACTCGCCAGCCGCAACATCACCGTCAACTGCGTCGCGCCGGGGTTCATCCGCACCGCCATGACCGACGTGCTGCCCGATGCGCAGAAGGACGCGCTCAACGCGCGCATCCCGATGGGCCGGATGGGCGAGGGCAGTGACATCGGCGCGGCCGTGGCCTACCTCGCCAGCAAGGAAGCGGGCTACGTCACCGGGCAGACGTTGCACGTCAACGGCGGCATGGCGATGCTTTCGTGACGCTGCGCGCGCTCCTTGTCGCGCCGGCGCTGCTGTTGGCCGGCGCACAAGGGGCGCAGGCGCGCTCGCCCGAGGCGCTGGCCTGCGCGGTCAAGGCCGCGCCTGCCGGGCTCGACGCGCAAGTCGCCGACGTGATCGTGATGCAGGACCCTGCGCGCGGCAAACCGACGCTCGACGCGCTGCGCGCCGTGGTCGAATCCTGCGCGCGCGACCAGTTCCTGAACGACAAGCAGACCGACGCCTACTTCGACTACACGCTGGGGCGGATGGGGCGCGACGTGCTCGACGCGCGGCTCGCGGCCATCGGTATCCGGGTCGCGCTGATCGACGAGGCGCTCGACATCGGTCCGGGCCGGGCCAACAACCCTGCCGAGAAGGTCACCCAGGGCGATCTCAACCGGATCACGGCGGCCTTGCGCGAGGCGGGCACCGATCCGGCGGCGATCGATGCCGATGGCTGGCGGCTGGTCACCGCGTGGATCGCCGCGACGGCGACCATGTTCGATGGCCTGCGCCGCACCGACTGAGGCGGGATTCCGGCAATTTATGCACAGCTTCGCACCATCGGGCGCGCGCGGCGCTTGCCCGCGCTTGTCGGCGCGCTAAGGAAGGTAGTCCGAATTGACCTGCGTTTCCGGGCGATTCCGCTGGAAACCTTAGCTGACACCGACCGGCAGGGCCGCCGTGGCATCAGGCCCGCGTGGCACCGGCCGACTGGGGGGACGAGAGACGAACATGAAGGCGACGATCGAACGCGCGACGCTCCTGCGCTGCCTGTCCCATGTCCAATCGGTGGTCGAACGGCGCAACACCATCCCGATCCTGTCGAACGTGCTGATCGAGGCCGCGCCCGACAATTCGGTGCGGCTGATGGCGACCGACCTCGACCTGCAGATCGTCGAATCGATGCCGGCAGTCACCGTCGACGGCCCCGGCGCGATCACCGTTTCGGCGCACCTTCTGTTCGACATCGCGCGCAAGCTGCCCGACGGTTCGCAGGTGAGCCTCGAAACCGCCGACAACCGCATGGTGGTCAAGGCCGGGCGCAGCCGCTTCCAGCTGCCGACGCTGCCGCGCGACGACTTCCCGGTGATCGTCGAGGGCGACCTGCCGACGAGCTTCGAGATCCCGGCGCGCACGCTGGCCGAACTGATCGACCGCACCCGCTTCGCGATCAGCACCGAAGAGACGCGCTACTACCTCAACGGCATCTTCTTTCACGTCGCCGACGACGTGCTCAAGGCAGCGGCGACCGACGGGCATCGCCTTGCGCGCTATACGCTGCCGCGTCCCGACGGCGCCGAGGGCATGCCCGACGTGATCGTCCCGCGCAAATGCGTCGGCGAGCTGCGCAAGCTGCTCGAAGAAGTGCTCGACACGGCCGTTCTGGTCGACCTGTCGGCAAGCAAGGTGCGCTTCACCCTCGGCGGCGAGCACGGCGTGGTGCTGACCAGCAAGCTGATCGACGGCACCTTCCCCGACTACAACCGCGTGATCCCGACCGGCAACGACAAGCTGCTCAAGCTCGATCCGCGCTCGTTCTTCCAGGGCGTGGACCGCGTGGCGACGATCGCCACCGAAAAGACCCGCGCGGTGAAGATGGCGCTCGAAAGCGACCGCGTGACGCTGTCGGTGACGAGCCCGGACAACGGCACCGCCGCCGAGGAACTGCCCGCCGATTATCGCGCCGACGGGTTCGAGATCGGCTTCAACGCCAATTACCTCAAGGACATCCTCAGCCAGATCGACGGCGATACGGTCGAACTGCACCTCGCCGATGCGGGCGCGCCGACGCTGATCCGCAAGGACGACAAGGCGCCCGCGCTCTACGTGCTGATGCCGATGCGGGTCTGACGACCAGGCTCGCCCGGGGGGCGGCAAGCCGGCCTTTGGGGAGACGTATTCGTACCTAGCAGCCGGGCAGTCTTGTTTGAGGATGGTCTGACATAACGCGACAACCAACCCTGGATGTCCCGTCATGTCCCAGTCTCCGCCCTCGTTGTCGCGAACGCTCGAATTCTTCACGCTGACCGACGCCGATTATGGGCGTTTTCCGGCGATCGCGGCGGCGATGGCCAAGCTCGCGCCGTCTGCGCTCGAGCGGCTCTACGATCGCATTGCGGTCTCGCCCGAAATCTCCGGGCTCTTCGGCTCGCGCGCGGCGATGGCCCATGCGCGCGAGAAGCAGCTGCTGCACTGGCAGAAGATGTTCTCGGGTCGCCCCGATGCCACCTACCTCGACAGCGCCCGCACGATCGGGCGCGTCCATGCCCGCATCGGCTTGTCGCCCGACTGGTACATCGGCGCCTATGCCAGCGTGATCGACGAAGTGATCGTGGGGCTGGCGGGCGCCTTGCCGACGCTTTCGCCCCGGCGCAAGGCGCGCATGGTGGGCACGATGGTCAAGATGGCCCAGCTCGACATGAACATCGCGCTGTCGACGTATTTCGAGATCGCCGAGAAGGCGCGGCTCGCGGTCATCGACCATCTCGGCGCGGCGCTGCAGCGGATGACCAACGGTGATTTCCATTCGCCGATCGACACGCTGCCGCCCGAGTTCGCCTCGATCCAGTCCGATTTCGAGATGATGCGCGGCAAGGTCGCGGCGGCGCTGACCGAGGTTTCGCAGGCCTCGGGCGCGGTCGATACCGGCGCCAAGGAAATCCGCCAGGCCTCGGACGACATGGCGCGCCGCACCGAGCACCAGGCCGCGAGCCTCGAGGAAGCCTCGGCGGCGATGACCGCGCTCGCTGCCAGCGTGCGTTCCACCGCCGACGATTCGGGCAATCTCCACAATGCCGTGCGCCAGACCCATGCCGATGCGCAGACCGGCGGCGCCGTGGTCGGCGAAGCGGTCCAGGCGATGACCGACATCCAGCAGTCGGCGCAGGAGATCGGCAAGATCATCGCGGTGATCGACGGGATCGCCTTCCAGACCAATCTGCTCGCGCTCAACGCCGGGGTCGAAGCGGCGCGCGCCGGGGATGCCGGCCGCGGCTTCGCGGTCGTCGCCAACGAAGTGCGGGCGCTGGCGCAGCGATCGGCCGACGCTGCACTCGACATCAAGAACCTGATCGGCGCGAGCTCGGCGCAAGTCGACCGCGGCGTCGCCATCGTCGGCCAGACCGGCGAGACCTTCTCGCGCATCGTCGGGCGGGTCGGCGAGATCGCCGAGCTGGCGAGCAGCATCGCCGCCTCGGCGCGCGATCAGGCGACCAACATCGGCCAGATCCGCGAGACGGTGGGCGAGCTCGACACGATGACGCAGCAGAATGCGGCGATGGTCGAGCAGGCGACGGCGGCGGCGCGCAACCTCGCCGGGCAGGCCGACCGCATGGCGGAGCTGGTGGACCGCTTCCAGCTCGGCAACGAAGGCCGCCCCTCGCGCGGGATGCGCCGCGCCGCCTGACGGCCTTGCGCCGTCGCGCGGCGCGTTCAGATATCCACGACGATCTTGCCGAAGTGCGCGCCGCTGATCTGGTGGCGGAAGGCATCGCCGAGCGCTTCGAGGTCGAAGTGGCGGTCGATCACCGGGTGGATGCCGTTGACTTCGATCGCCGCGATCATGTCGAGCTGGCTCGCCCGCGATCCCACCGTCAGGCCCTGGACCCGCAGGTTCTTGTTCATCAGCAGCGCGGTGTTCACCGGCCCGGCAAACCCGGCCAGCACGCCGATCACCGCGATGTGGCCGCCGACCCGCGTCGCCACCATCGACTGTTCGAGCGTGCCGGCGCCGCCGATCTCGACCACGGTGTCGACGCCGCGCCCGCCGGTCAGCTCCGCCGCCTTGACGCCCCAGGTTTCGACCCGGCGATAATTGATCACTTCGTCCGCGCCCATCGCGCGCAGCCGCTCGAGCTTCCCGTCCGACGAACTGGTGGCGATGACCCGCGCGCCGGCCGCCTTGGCGAACTGCAGCGCGAAGATCGAGACGCCGCCGGTGCCCTGGACCAGCACGGTCGAACCAGGACCGGTGGCGCCATCGACGAACAGCGCGCGCCAGGCGGTGAGGCCGGCGCAGGTCAGCGTCGCCGCCTCGGCGTGGCTGAACCCTTTGGGTGCGCGGGTGAACCAGCGCGCCGGGACGACGACCTCGCTGCGGGCGTAGCCGTCGGTGCTGTCGCCGGGCACGCGGAACTGCATCGGCTGGTGGAGCGTGCCATCGTCCCACAGCGGGAAGAACACCGAGACGACATGATCGCCCACCGCGAACTCGCCGACGCCATCGCCGACCGCGACGACTTCGCCCGCTCCGTCGGACATCGGGATGCGCTCGGCAGGCGCGGGGATCATCCCTGCGACGACCGCGTAGTCGTGGAAATTCAACGAGGAGGCGTGGATGCGCACGCGGATCTCGCCCGCGCCAGGGGCGCCAGGGTCGCCTAGCTCCACCGCCTTGAGGCTGTCCAGCGTCGCGGGCTGCGCGCCCAGCTGCATCGCGCGAATGGTCATCCGGTTCTCTCCCTGCCGTCGCTTAGTCAACCGATTAAGTCAGAGTCCCGGGGAACGGTCAACTGCTAGCCGCGCGCGCGGATCATCTCCGCGACATCGACGAACTTTTCGCGCGGGGCGCCTTCGCGGGCGCGCGCGGCCTCGGCTTCCTCGATCCGTTTCCAGTCGCGGAAGGTGACAACGTCGATTCCGCGCGCCGCGGCCAGCGCGTCGAACCCGGCGCGGCCCTGATTGTGCGCAAAGGCGGGCATGTCCTCGGCAATCTTCTCGATCACCGCGAAGCCGTCTGGACGGTTGGTGCCGATGGTGCCCGACGGACCCCGCCGCGCCCAGCCGACGCAGTAGAGGCCGGGCAGGATGCGCCCTTCGTCGTTGGCGAAGCGACCGGCCCGCTCGTCGAACGGCACGCCCGGGATCGGCGCGGTGCGATAGCCGATGCAGGCGACCACCAGGCTTGCCGGAATCTCGTAGAATTCGCCGGTGCCGACAGCGCGGCCCGCCTCGATCCTCGTGCGCTCGACCTCGATCGCCTCGACCCGGCCTTGCCCGAGCAGCCCGCGAGGTGCGGCGAAGAAGTCGAACTCGACCGCGATGTCGGCGGGCGCGTCTTCGCCGTGCTCGGCAAAGTTGCGCAGGTGGGTCACCGACTTGCGCAGGCCCGGCTCGAGCAGCGCGTCCTCGGCAATGTCGGGCAGGTCGGCAGGATCGACGCGCGGCGTCGCCCGGGCAAGGTGGCCGAGTTCGCCCAGTTCCTTGGGCGTCATCATGATCTGGTGCGGCCCGCGCCGGCCGAGCACGACGATGCGGCGGATCTTCGAGCCGGCGAGCGCATCGAGCGCGTGGCCGACGATGTCGCTGCCGGCGAATTCCTCGCGCGTCTTCGACAGGATCCGCGCGACGTCGAGCGCGACGTTGCCCATGCCGATGACCACCGCGGTCTCGCCCGACAGGTCGGGATCGAGCGCGGCGAATTCGGGGTGGCCGTTGTACCAGCCGACGAAGGCGGCGCTGCCGTAGACCCCGCGCAGGTGGTCGCCCGGCAGGTCGAGACCGCGGTCGCGCGGCGCGCCGGTGGCGAGCACGACCGCGTCGTAGAGGTCGCGCAATTCGTCGATCGAGACATCCTCGCCGATCGTCACGTTGCCTACGAAGCGGACGTTGTCGGACAGCGCGGTCTGCTCGTAGCGGCGCGAGACGCCCTTGATCGACTGGTGATCGGGCGCGACCCCGGTGCGGATCAGGCCGTAGGGAACGGGCAGGCGGTCGAAGATGTCGACGCGGACGTCATCGCCCCACTGCTTCTGCGCCGCCTCGGCGGTATAGTACCCGGCCGGTCCGGACCCGATGATCGCGATGTGCCGCATGCGCTCTCCCGCGCTTCGTTGTGATTCTGCGGGTGATGCTAACGGACCGGCGGCAAAAGGAAAGCGTTGCGCGCAATCAGGTCGGGCCAGGCGGTTCGTCGAGGAATCCGGTGAGCCGTTCGCCGAACTCCTCGGCCTTCGACAGCATGAACAGATGGCCGCCGCCGCTGAACATCTCGAGCCGGCTGCCGGGAATGGCATTGTGCAGGAAGTGCGAATTGACCGGCGGGATCAGCTGGTCCTCCTCGTCGGCCATGACCATCGTCGGCACGCCGATCAGCGGCAGGAACGGCACGCTCGACCAGGCGGCGAAGGCGGCGAGCTGGCAGGCCCAGCCGGTGGGCGAGGGCGCGCGCGCGGCGTTGAGCGAGACCCGGCCCGAGCCGCCGCCGTTGTAAAGCATCGCGAGGTTGCGCCGCAGCGTCTTTTCCACGGTGTATTCGCGCGGGTCGGCCATCTTGCCGAGCAGCGCGACGTTGCCCGGGACCATCGTCGCCCCGCCGCTGGCCGTCGCCGCCAGCACCAGCTTGCCGAGCCGGGCGCGATGCTGGAAGGCGAACTGCTGCGCCACCGCGCCGCCCCAAGAGATTCCGAGCAGGTCGATCCGCTCGATCCGCAGGCGGTCGAGCAGCGCGGCCAGCGCCAGCGCCATGCACGGGATGGTATAGGGAAACACCGGGTCGGGCGAGCCGCCGATGCCGGGCATGTCGAGCGCGATGATCCGCCGGTCGGTGACGGCCTGCGCGATCGGTTCGAGCAGCTCGATGTTCATGCCGATGCCGTTGAGCACGACCAGCGGGTGCGGCTCGCCGGGACGGCCATGGCCCGAGGCCGCGCGCCCCGATCCGGCGGGGCCGCGCCCGATGTCCCACTGGCCGACCCGCAGCCGCCGCCCGGCCACGCCGATCAGGGAATAGGATGCCGTCGAAGCCAATCGTTCCTCGCGCCTCAAAAGTTGCGTCGCGCAGCGGCCTAGCAGCTTCGCTCCATCGGCAAAAGTCGCGCGATCCGCGAGGGGCGAAGCGTGTGCACTTAACCTTTTTTCAAAGCAAACCCGGCAATTGGTCAGTCATGTCCGAAGAATTGGCGACGACCCTGGCCGAACCACCCGCCAAGCCCTTGTCCGGCCGCGATTTCGCCCGCACGCAGAGGCGGCGCGACCGGTCGGCGACGACCCCGCCGGGGGCCGCGTTCCTGTTCGGGGATCGGCGCAACCAGCAGATCGTCGGGCAGGAATGGCCGAACATGGGCCTGCCGATGGCCGGCGGGATTGCAGGGCTGCTGGTCGTCAACGCGGCGTTTACCTCGTGGACCGCGCCGGTGATGGCGCTGGTCGCGGCGGTGCTCGTGGTCGGCGCGCGCTTCGCCATCCGGGTCGAGCGCGAGGCGCGGCTCACCACCGGGCTGCGCGCCGGCCTGCTCGCGCTCGTCGTCGCCTTGCCGATGTTCGTGTATGGCGCGGCGGTCGGGCTGTGGGCCCAGTCCGGGCACGTGCCCTGGACCCAGTCGCTGGCGCTTCTGGTAACCATATCGCTGTTCGCGACGGTCACCCAGTCGGGCCGGCTTGCGGCGATGCTCGCGGCGCAGGTCGCGCTGTGGGCGGGGGTGACTTGCGTGGTCAGCCCGCAGGGCGGGGCGGTGGTGCTGGTGCTCGGCGGCGCGATCGCCGCGGTCGCCTACGTGCGCCAGCGCGAGATCGACTTCAGGGCGCAGGAGCGCGCGCAGGAAGAGGCGCGCGTCCAGACCCGCGCGCAGGAAATCCTCGCCGATTACGAGGAGACCGGGCAGGGCTGGTTCTGGGAGACCGACCGCCGCGGCCAGCTCACCTATCTCTCGCCGCCGGTCGCCGAGACTCTGGGGCGTGCGGTCGAGGACCTGGTCGGCCGTCCCTTCTCCGACTTGTTCAACCTCGCCGACCAGTCGGGCGAGGGCGAGCGGACGCTCGCCTTCCACCTTTCGGCGCGGTCGAGCTTCTCCGACCTCGCGGTGCGCGCCGCAACCAGTGGAGAGGAGCGCTGGTGGTCGATCACCGGCCGGCCGACCTACGACCTGTTCAACAACTTCCAGGGTTTCCGCGGCTCGGGCACCGATCTCACCGAAAAGCGCCGCTCGCAGGAGCACGCCAGCCGGCTGGCGCACTTCGATTCGCTCACCGGGCTGTCGAA
The DNA here is from genome assembly GCF_020179475.1 of Novosphingobium huizhouense. Classification (GTDB taxonomy): domain Bacteria; phylum Pseudomonadota; class Alphaproteobacteria; order Sphingomonadales; family Sphingomonadaceae; genus Novosphingobium; species Novosphingobium huizhouense. The sequence goes on from NZ_JAILXZ010000003.1 coordinate 157,266, forward strand.
CCGCTTCCGCATGTCGCAGTCGCTCGAGAAGATCCTCAACGCGCCCCAGCTCAGCCATCGCACCTGTTCGGTGATGCTGCTCGATCTCGACCGCTTCAAGCAGGTCAACGATACGCTCGGCCATCCCGCGGGCGATGCGCTGCTCAAGCAGGTGGCGCAGCGGCTCGAGCGGGTGGTCGGCAACAACGGCCGGGTCGGTCGCCTCGGCGGCGACGAGTTCGAGGTGATCCTGCCCGGCAAGGTCGAGCGCGAGAGGCTCGCGGCGCTGGCTGGCCAGGTGATCGAGACGCTGTCGCAGCCCTATTCGATCGACGGCAGCCGGGTGATGATCGGGGCCTCGGTCGGCATCGCGCTCGCCCCCGACGACGGCGTGACCAGCGAGGCGCTGATCCGCAATGCCGATCTTGCGCTCTATGCCGCCAAGGACGGCGGGCGCGGGCGTTACCACTTCTACGCGCCCGACCTGCACAGCGATGCCGAGGAGCGCCGCCAGCTCGAGGAAGACCTGCGTGATGCCGTCGCCCACGGCGGGCTCGAGCTCTACTACCAGCCCGTCGTCCAGACCGCGACCGAGCGGATCACCGGGTTCGAGGCGCTGCTGCGCTGGCACCACCCCGAGCAGGGCTACATCTCCCCGGCCAAGTTCATCCCGATCGCCGAGGATACCGGGCTGATCACCACGATCGGCGAATGGGCGCTGCGCACCGCGTGCCAGGACCTGTCGAAGTGGCCGGCCAACGTGCGCGTCGCGGTCAACGTCTCGCCGCTGCAGTTCTCGAACCCGTCGCTGCCGTCGATCGTCACCAGCGCGCTGGCGCACGCACAGGTCGATCCGCAGCGGCTCGAGCTCGAGATTACCGAAAGCGTGTTCCTCAACGACGATTCGGACACCGAGGCGATGTTCCGGGCGCTCAAGTCGGTCGGCGTGCGGCTCGCGCTCGACGATTTCGGCACCGGCTATTCCTCGCTCGGCTATCTGAAGAAGGCGCCGTTCGACAAGATCAAGATCGACCAGTCGTTCGTGCGCGGCGCGACCCAGCCGGGCAGCCGCAACGGTGCGATCATCGCCTCGATCGTCAGCCTGGCCGAGGCGCTGGGAATGGAGACCACCGCCGAAGGGGTCGAGACGCTCGACGAGCTCGACCTCATCCGCGTGCTTGGTTGCAGCCATGTCCAGGGCTATATCTACGAACGCCCGCTCTCGGCGGAATCCGCCGCCGCGCGCCTGTCCTCGGGCCTCGTCGCGATCGCGCAAGGGCCGCGCTCGGCGCGCGCCAGCCGCCAGACGATGCTGCGCAAGGTCGTGCTCGACCATGCCGGGCACCGCTATCACGGCACGATCCGCAACATCAGCCGCACCGGCGCGCTGATCGAAGGGCTGTGGAACGTGCCGCCCGGCACGATCTTCCGCGTGCTGCTGTCGGAAAGCTATCCCGTCACCGCCACATGCCGCTGGTCGAACGACGACCGCCTCGGCGTCGAGTTTTCGATGCCGCTCGAACTCGACGAGGAAGGCCGCATCGCCGCGGTCACGCTGCGCAATCCCGCGCTCGAAATGGCGCAGCGCAAGGTCGGCTGACCGCTTGAATCGCCGGCGGCGATTCGCCAGCATGGCGGGTGGAGGGCCTGGCGATGAAATGGGTGATCCGCGCATATCTGCTTGCTTATGCGATAGCGCTCGGCGTGTTCGCGCTGTCGTTGGTCGGCCCGGTATCGCAACGGTCCGCTTTCGGGGCGATCTACCTCGTCGCGCTCGGCCTGCCCTGGGTCGCCATGACCGGCGCGGGCGATGTGACCGCCGGCACGGGAAGCCTGGTCGTCGTGCTCTGCCCGCTGGTCAATCTCGCGGTACTGGTGGTCCTGGCGCGCTGGCTCAGGGCGCGGAGCGCAGTGCGGTGATCCGCGCGCGATAGCGGGTCGCCACCGGGTCGGCCCTGTCGTCGATCCCGATCCGGGCGAGGAACTCCTTGCGGAACGCCAGCGCATCCTGCGCGCGGCGGATGTGCTTGCGAGCGCGGGCGGTCGACGCCGTGATCATGCGCCTGTGGAAGCGCGTGGCCCGGTTGGCGTCGGCAAGCTCCTCAGGGGTCACGATGGTGCCGTCCTCGCCCGAAAGGGCCGCAGCCAGCGCCTTGCGCTCCTCGTGCCCGCTGCGAAGCAGGGCGAGCGCCAGAAGCGGAAGAATGACCATATTGATCGCGATGACCTCGAGCCCGGAGGCCGTGGGCAGCCAGCGTTCGGACATCGCCACCTGCGCCTTCGTCGGCGTGCCCACGATGGAGACACCTGATGTTCTCTGGACGATCCCAGCGAGGATCAGCACGAGAAGCACGGGGCCGAGCAGGAAATCCTGCGCCATGTGGGTCACCGCGGCGAGGAGGTAAGTGCCGAGCGGAATCAGCCACCGCCGCCCCGAGCGGGTGTGGATCGCATGGCCGATTCCCGCTCCGACGAGGGCGCTCCAGACGACGTGATTGTCGACGCCCCACAGCCCGAGGCGACCGAGCTGTGCGTCGAGACCGCGGAACAGGCCCTGCTGCGGGTAGGACATGCGGATGTAGTAGACCGCAAGCTCGATCACGTTGAAGCCGACCCCGCCGAGCGCGCCCATGAGCAGCCCGTCGCGCGTGCCGCGCAGCGACCAGGGCACGAACCAGGCGGCGAGCAGCAGCGGCGTAACCTTCCAGAACTCCTCGTTGATCCCGACGGTCAGCGCGGTCGCGGGGCTGTGGCTGTTGAAGAAGGCGGCGCAGGCGGGAGTGACTGCGGCGGCCCAGAGGAATACGAGCCAGCGCACCGGCCAGGTGGCGCGACGCCGCCGGCCGAGGAACGCGATCGCAATCAGAGTCCAGGACGAGCCCAGCAGTCCCGCCCCGATGCCGAGGACGAGGAGCGGCGCATTGGAGACGGGATGGACCCATCCGTTCCACGCCCAGGTGGCAAGCGCTCCCTGGGCGGCGAGCAGGCCTGCCAGCATCAGCTTGCCACGCGCGGTGGCAAGTGGTGTGTGGTCGAGATGGTCGGCAAGCATGATCGGCGCACCCCCCGTCAGATCCCGTGACCGTTCGTACGCGCGGAGGCGCCCGGGGCCAAACGGGGCGGGCGTGATGCCCTTTGCAGGCGAACCTTGTGGATCAGCGACTTGGATCGCGGCGATCGCCGAACAAGTGCAGGTCCTGTGGAAAAGCTGTGGACATCACGACCGCGGTTCGAGGCCCGCATCGTCGAGCATGCCGCGCGCGCGCAGGCCAAGGAACAGGCGGTTGATCACCGGGTTGGACCAGCCGCAATTGGTGGCGAAGTCGCGACGCAGCGTATCGTGGTGGATCTGGTGGGCCTGTGGCGTCATCAGCAGTCCCGCCCGGCGCAGGGCAGTCACGAACCCGGGGTTCTCGCGCCGGTGCAGCGTGCCGTGGAAGTATTGCGCGAAGCCGCCGCCGACGAGCATCGCGGTGGCGAAGGCCATCACCCAGCCCGGCACCGCCGTCAGCAGCACCAGCGCGTTGCCCAGCAGCGAAAGCGGCAGCGCAGCGGCGATCACGGTCGATCCGATCAGCCGCCAGACCGACCGGCGCCCCAGCGCGTCGGGCCGCGGGTGGTGGTTCTTGAAGTCGTAGGAAATGCGCTCGAAGACGCTGATCTTGCGCATCGTATCGCGAAACTGCGCCTGGTATGCGGGCATCCCGCGCCGCCCCTCGTAGAAGTAGAGCGCGGCAAGGCCCTTGCCCTCGGGGCAGGGCCGGTAGTCCATGACCATGTGGACGAGGCCCGAAAGCAGGTCGGCGAGGTACCACCCACCGAGCGCCGCCGGGATCGCGAGCAGCGATGGATCGCGCAGCGCGCCCCAAAGGTTGACCCCGAGCGAGGCGCAGAACGCCGCCAGCACGAGACGTTGCCAGATCATTCGTCCCTCATCCTGCCTGCCGCGCCTTCTCTAGGACAGGCTTGCCGGGCGTTCAATCAGGCGCTGCGGCGTCGGGCTGGTTGCCCATGTGCCAGGCTAGCGCTTCGACCTTTGCCATGATCGCGTCCGCAAGCGGCGAGGGCGCGATCACTTCGCCCCACGCCTGACGGAAGCAGAGCAGCCAGCCTTCGATCTCGGCCCGGCCGATGGGGGCGACGAAGTGGCGCATGCGCAACCGCGGGTGGCCATGCTTGTCGGTATAGAGCGGCGGGCCGCCGAGCCAGCCGGTCAGGTAATCGTAGAGCTTCACCTCCGCATTCGCCAGCGACGGCGGATGGACCGCGCGCACCGCGTGGGCCTCGGGCAGGGTGTCCATCAGCGCGTAGAAGCGGGCGCACAGCGCGCGCACGGTGCTCTCGCCGCCGAAGAGTTCGTAAGGGGTCTGCTCCATGGCGGCGCCTTGGCGCAGGATGGCCCACGCTGCAACACGCGCCACACGAAGAAGGGCGCCCCGTTCCGCAAGGGGGCGCCCTCCGTTCGTTCGTGCCCGGCCCTTATCAGGCGGCGGCGGCAGCCTTCTTTCGGCCGCTGGTCGGGATGTCCTTGAACGCCACGTCCTTGTCGACGCGGATGTCGCCCGGAAGCCCCAGCACGCGTTCGCCGATGATGTTGCGCAGGATCTCGTCCGAGCCGCCTTCGATGCGGGTGGCGGGCGAGCGCATCAGGATCGCCTGGAAGCGGCCATCGTGCGGGCCGTCCTTCTCCCAGATCACGCCCGACTGGCCCTGCAGATCAAGCGCGAACATCGCGAGGTCCTGCATGGTGGCGCCGGCGACGAGCTTGCCGATCGAGTTTTCCGGCCCCGGCGTTTCGCCCTTCGACAGCGCGGTGATGGCACGCATGCCGGTGTACTTGAGGCCCATCTCGCGCACCGCGAACTGCGCGAGCTTCGAGCGCACGTTCGAATCCTGCACCGCCGGCTTGCCGTCCACTTCGACGTCCATGCACAGCGACAGCAGCTGCGGGAACCCGGTCGACATGCCCGCGCCAATCGACAGGCGCTCGTTCATCAGCGTGGTCAGCGAGACTTCCCAGCCCTGGCCGACCGCGCCGAGGCGCTGGCTGTCGGGGATGCGCACGTCGGTGAAGTAGACTTCGTTGAACGAGGACTGGCCGTTCGCCTGCTTGATCGGGCGGACCTCGACCCCCGGCGACTTCATCGACAGGAAGAACATGGTCAGCCCCTTGTGCTTGGGCACGTCGGGGTCGGTGCGGGCGATCAGCAGGCCCCAGTCGGAGTTCTGCGCGCCGCTGGTCCAGATCTTCTGGCCGTTGACGATCCAGTCGCCCGAACCGTCCTCGGCCTTGACCGCGCGGGTGCGCAGCCCGGCAAGGTCCGAGCCGCTGGCGGGTTCGGAGAACAGCTGGCACCACACTTCCTCGCCCGAGGCGAGCGGGGGCAGCATGCGGCGCCTGGTCTCTTCATCGGCCCAGGCCATCACCGTCGGGCCGCACATGCCCTGGCCGATCGTGAACAGGCCGCCGAGCGCGCGGAAGATGCCCTCTTCCTGGTTCCAGATCACGCGTTCCATCGGCGTGCGGTTGCCGCCGCCGTATTCCTTGGGCCAGTGCAGGCAGGCCCAGCCGGCCTCGGCCTTCTTCTTCTGCCAGGCCTTGCACGCCTGGATCGGGTCCTCGCTGGTGATGCCCATGTCGCCGAAGTTGGCGCGCTTCAATTGGTCCTCGAGGTGCTTGGGGGCGTTGGCGTCGATCCAGCTGCGCACTTCGGCGCGGAAGGCGGCTTCTTGCGGGGTATCTTCGAAGTCCATCATTGCTCTCCGAATGAAAGGGGTCAGGCGGCGGCAGCGACGTTGCCGGTGGTCATGCGGTCGACAAGCATGTCCTCCCAGGTCGAGACCGAACCGAGCGCGAGCGCGAGGGCGTTGGCGCGGCGATAGAACAGGTGGCAGTCGTACTCGAACGTGAAGCCCATGCCGCCGTGCACCTGGATGTTGTTCTTGGCGCAGTGCTGGAAGGCCTGGCTCGCCGAAACGCGCGCGGTGGCGGCGGCGACCGGCAGCTCCGATGCGCCGGAAGCGAGCGCCCAGGCGCCGTAGTAGCAGTTCGAGCGCGCGAGCGTCGCCGAAACGTACATGTCGGCCAGCATGTGCTTGATCGCCTGGAACGAGCCGATCGGCCGGCCGAACGCCATGCGCTCCAGCGCATAGTCGCGCGCCATTTCCAGCGCGCGGTCGGCGCCGCCCAGCTGCTCGTAGGCCATCAGGATCGCCGCGCGGTCCATCACCTGCGTCGCGATGTGCCAGCCATCGCCTTCGCCGCCGAGCAGTTCGGCCGGCGCGCCGCTGAACGTCAGCACCGCCTGCCCACGGCTCGGGTCGATCGAACCCAGCGTCCGGCGCTCGACGCCCGGGCCGTTGAGATCGACGACGTAGAGCGAGACAGCGCCGCTGTCCGACTTGGCGGCGACAATGGCGACATCGGCGCAGTCGCCATCGGCGACCGGGCTCTTGGTGCCGGTGAGCTTGCCGCCCGAAACGCTGGCCTTGATCTTTTCAGGCCCCATGCGCCCTTCGCCTTCGTTCAGCGCGAAGGCGCCGATCGCTTCGCCGGCGGCGAGCTTGGGCAGCCAGGCTTCCTTCTGCGCCTGCGATCCCGCCTGGAGCAGGAATTCGGCGGCGAGGTAGATCGACGAGGCGACCGGCACCGGCGCGATCACGCGCCCCAGTTCCTCGGCCACCACGCACAGGTCGAGGTGCGACAGGCCGACGCCGCCGAATTCCTCCGGGATCGCCGCGCCGAGCACGCCCAGTTCGGCGAGGCCCTTGTAGAGATCCTTGTCGTAGCTCGCATCGCTGGTCAGCACGGCGCGCATCTGCGCCACGCCGCCACGGTCCTCGAGGAACCGCCGCACCTGGTCCTTGAGCGCCTTCTGCTCGTCGGAGAAATCGAGATTCATGCCGCCACTCCCATGGGCAATGTTCTTGAGCCTTGCGCGGAATCGCGCTGGGCCACATCCGCGACGCTGCGACATCTGCCTTAATTGATCAATTAAAAAATGCGCTGGGGACAGATGGCCCTCCGGGAATCGGGGCAGATGACAGCATGGCGGCGCGCTGCTAACGCGCGCGGCATGACCGACCTCGCGCTGATCCGCAATTTCTCCATCATTGCCCACATCGACCACGGCAAGTCCACGCTGGCCGACCGCCTGATCCAGTACACCGGCGGCCTGACCGAGCGCGAGATGAGCGCGCAGGTGCTCGACAACATGGACATCGAGAAGGAGCGCGGGATCACCATCAAGGCGCAGACCGTCCGCCTGAACTACAAGGCCAAGGACGGGCTGACCTACGAGCTCAACCTGATGGACACCCCCGGCCACGTCGACTTCGCCTACGAAGTCAGCCGCAGCCTCGCCGCCTGCGAGGGCGCGCTGCTGGTGGTCGACGCCGCGCAAGGGGTCGAGGCGCAGACGCTCGCCAACGTCTACCAGTCGATCGAGCACGACCACGAGATCGTGCCGGTGATCAACAAGATCGATCTGCCCGCGGCCGAGCCGGAGAAGGTCAAGGACGAGATCGAGGAAGTGATCGGCCTCGACGCGAGCCAGGCGGTGCTGACCAGCGCCAAGTCCGGCATCGGCATCGAGGATGTGCTCGACGCCGTGGTGGAGCGCATTCCGCCGCCCAAGGGCGATCGCGCCGCGCCGCTCAAGGCCATGCTGGTCGACTCATGGTACGATCCCTATCTCGGCGTCGTCATCCTTGTCCGCGTGGTCGATGGCGTGATCAAGAAGGGCTTGCAGGTCAAGTTCATGGCCGGCGGCACCGAGCACCTGATCGATCGCGTCGGCTGCTTCACGCCCAAGCGCGAGGACCTGCCCGAGCTGGGCCCCGGCGAGATCGGCTTCATCACCGCGCAGATCAAGGAGGTCGAAACCGCCAAGGTCGGCGACACGATCACCACGGTGAAGGGTGGCGCGCTCGAGGCGCTGCCGGGCTACAAGGAAGTGCAGCCCGTGGTGTTCTGCGGCCTGTTCCCGGTCGACGCCGCCGACTTCGACAAGCTGCGCGAGAGCATCGCCAAGCTGCGCCTGAACGACGCCAGCTTCAGCTTCGAGATGGAAAGCAGCGCGGCGCTGGGCTTCGGCTTCCGCTGCGGGTTCCTGGGGCTCCTCCACCTGGAAATCATCCAGGAGCGCCTCAGCCGCGAATACGACCTCGACCTCATCACCACGAGCCCCTCGGTCGTCTATCGCATCCAGCTGCGCGCCAGCAAGACCGACGACGCGCGCGAGATCCTGCTGCACAACCCGGCCGACTATCCCGATCCCAACCGGATCGAGCAGATCGACGAGCCGTGGATCAAGGCGACGATCTACACGCCCGACGAATACCTCGGCTCGATCCTCAAGCTCTGCCAGGACCGGCGCGGCATCCAGACCGGCCTGACCTATGTCGGCGGCCGCGCGCAGGTGAACTATGAATTGCCGCTCAACGAAGTGGTGTTCGACTTCTACGACCGCCTCAAGTCGATCAGCCGCGGCTATGCGAGCTTCGACTACGAGCAGATCGGCCTGCGCGAGGGCGACCTCGTCAAGATGAGCATCCTCGTCAACAACGAGCCGGTCGACGCGCTGTCGATGATCGTCCACCGCGCCGTCGCCGAGGAACGCGGTCGCGGCATGTGCGAACGCTTGAAGGACCTGATCCCGCGCCACCTGTTCAAAATCCCGATCCAGGCGGCGATCGGCGGCAAGGTCATCGCCCGCGAAACCATCGCCGCGCTGCGCAAGGACGTCACCGCCAAGTGCTATGGCGGCGACATCACCCGCAAGAAGAAGCTTCTGGAAAAGCAGAAGAAGGGCAAGGCCCGCATGCGCGAATACGGCAACGTCCAGATCCCGCAGGAAGCCTTCATCGCCGCGCTGCGGATGGGTGAGGAATGATCCGCTCATCGGGAGCGTGAGCGAGCCCGGCGCAGGCTTTGCATGCGCCGGGGCGTCGCGCCCCTTGAACCCGCTCCAATCGTCCCTATCTACGCTACTGCTAACAGTCGCATACTGACGGTCTTTCGGCGCTTTGCGGCTGCTGCGTTTCCTTCACTCCCTGCCCTTGCAGCAAGAGGATCGCCGACTCTCGGCCGTCCGCCAATCGAAGGAACGCATCATGAGTTCGACCATCACCGGCACCGTCAAGTTCTTCAACGCCGACAAGGGCTATGGCTTCATCGCCCCTGAAACCGGCGGGCAGGACGCTTTCGTCCACATCTCGGCCGTCGAGCGCGCAGGCCTCGCAACGCTGAGCCAGAACGAGCGCGTGAGCTACGAACTGGCAACCGACCAGCGCGGCAAGACCAGCGCGGTCAACCTGCAGTCGCAAGGCTGACCTGAAGGGGCGGACGCCGCGTGGCATCCGCACCCGAATGCAAAAATGGGGCTGCTCCATCTCGGAGCAGCCCCTTTTTCGTAGGTCTATCAAGTTCAGCGCGAGCGCGCGCGTGCCTCGTCGTGCCGCAGGAAGGCGAAGCGAGGCACTGGCCCGGACATGATCGCCTTCTTGAAATGCGCGCGTGCGTCGTCGGCGCCCTCGATCGTCAGACAGACGAGATGGGTTCCCCCCGACGGAAGCGTCTCCATCGCGCTTACCTTGATCTTGCGCGCGTCGCAGCGGCTGCGCACTTCCTGTTCAGGAAGCGCAAGGTTGATGGCTCTCGTGATCACGTGTCTCTCCGGAATAGGCATCGGGGGATGCGGGAAAGTTGCGCTGGCGCGGGCTTCATGCGAGCATGCCGGGGCCAGCGGCGCACCATTCCGGCCAGCCGGTTGCGCCCAGGTCTTCGCGAAGCCGGTCGATACGACGCTGGTAATGGCGAACGAGGTCAAACCCGGCGCTACAGCGGGCAGGGGTCTCTTCGCTCTTCCGCAGGATCGCGACCTGCTGCTGATAGAGAAGATGGTTGAGGTCCACGGGCGTGCTCCTAACATGCGGGAGCGCGCGGGGTCTCTCAGCCGCCTGGATGCATGAAGGCGCAGGCGATGGTCCGGATGTGGGGTCCGCCGGACGCGATTACAAGGGGTGTGGCAAGGCTCCGCGAATTGCGCGTTCAAAGACTGCCGGTGGCGGCCGGCGTGGTCGCTCCCGTCGCGGCCGTGTTGGGGCCTTGCGTGGCCGGCACGGCGGTATCGCTTGCACCTGTGCTGCCGCCCGGCGCGCCGTCGCCCACGCTGCTGCCTATGCCCTGGTTTTCCGGCACGTCCTGCTGCGTCCCGCCGCCGCCGCCGCTGTCACAGGCCGAGAGGGCCAGCGCGGCGAGGATGGGCAAAGCCCCGGCCGGGAGAGTCTTGAATTGCATCGGGTCGGTCCTCGTGCTGGTTGCAGGTGCAGCGTACGGGCGGCGCCCCGGTTCCGTGCCCGCGGCCAGGGCGCCATTCCAGCGCGACGGGTGCCTTGGGCGCGGCTCATGCGTTGATGAGCATATTGCATTGGCGCAGCCGCGCGGATTGGCCTAGCGGCAGCGATCCCGCCGACCGACCTTCAGGGGCAGCGGCCAAGGAAGGTGTTGCATCGGCGCGTGCGGCGGCGGAAGGGCATCGGCGAAGTGAAACGGGGTAATCAATGATCGAACCGCGCCAGTTCCGCGACGTGCTGGGATCCTATCCAACCGGGGTCTGCGTGATCACCGCGCTTGGCGAGGACGGCGCACGCCATGGGCTGGTCGTCGGCTCGTTCACCTCGATCTCGCTCGACCCGCCGCTGGTCGGGTTCTTTCCCGACAAGCGTTCGACCACCTGGGCCCGCATCGAGGCGACGGGGCGCTTCTGCGTCAACGTGCTCGGCGCCGACCAGATCGGCCTGTGCCGCCGCTTCGCCGCGCGCAGCGACGACAAGTTTGCCGAACTCGCGCACGGGCACAGCCCGGCCGGCCTGCCGCTGCTCGACGATGCGGTGGCGTGGATCGACTGCGCGATCGAGCGCGTCGTCGGGATCGGCGATCACTGGCTGGTGGTCGGCGCCGTCGAGGCGCTGGGGCACCGCGAGGGCGGGGCGCCGCTGCTGTTCTTCCGCGGCGGTTACCACGACCTGTCCCGGCTCGAGGGCTGAGGCCTGGCCCGGCCAGCCGTCGACCGGCCTGCGTATTTTTTCCTGTTTGACCTCGATCAAGGCGCGTTTGCCGCACCTGCGCGAGTAAGCAGGCGTCGACAGGACGAGGGGCCCGATGGCCCGTCCTCCTCTCGCCGATTTCTCCCCAACTCGGGCGGCCAGGTCCTGGCCGCCCGATTTTTTTGCGCCGTCGCCACGTGCGATGACATTGTGACCGCTGCATGATTTTGATACGCGATCGGACCATGTCGTCTTGCGATACCTGTGTCGTCCGCAACCGGGCGATCTGCGCCGGCCTGGACAACCAGGAGATCGCCGCGTTGAGCGCGATGGGCCGTCGCCGCGCGGTCGCCGCGGGCGAACCGCTGATCTGGGAGGACGACGACTCGCTGCTCGTCGCCAACGTCATCGAAGGCGTGCTCAAGCTGACCACCTCGACCGAGGACGGACGCGAGCAGATCGTCGGCGTCGCCTATCCGTCGGACTTCATCGGCCGCCCGTTCGGCCAGACCAGCAAGGCGAGCGTGGTCGCGCTCACCGATGCGCGGGTCTGCGTCTTCGCCCGCAACGACTTCGACCGCTACGCGCGCGAACACCCCGAACTCGAGCACAAGCTGCTTGAGCGCACGCTCGCCGAACTCGACCGGACGCGCGCATGGATGATGCTGCTCGGCCGCAAGACCGCGCCCGAGAAGATCGCGACCTTCCTGCTCGAGATGAGCGAGCGGCTGAGCGAGACCGGCTGCGCGGTCAAGCTCGGCCCGGCGCGGCGCTTCTCCTTGCCGTTCAGCCGCCAGCAGGTCGCCGACGTGCTCGGCCTGACGATCGAGACGGTCAGCCGCCAATTCACCAAGCTGAAGAACGAGGGCGTGATCGAACTGCCCTCGCGCCGCGAGGTCGAGATCCTCGACCGCCCCGCGCTGGTGGCGCTGGCGGGCTAGGCTGCCGCGACCGCCACCCGCTGGTCGACGTAGCGGGCAAAGCCGAAGGCGGTGAGGAAGGCGACGTCGGCGGCATCGCGGCCGACGCCGATGATCGCCGTCTCGTCGCACCGGGCCATGCCGGTGGCGTCGACGATGTGCCATGCGCCTTCGAGCCAGACTTGCGCCACGGCGTGGAAGTCCTGTGGCTTGACCCCGGCGGCATAGACGCTGGCGAACCGCGCCGGCAGACCAGCGGCGCGCGCCAGCGTGACCATCAGGTGGGCGTAGTCGCGGCAGACGCCCTGGCGCGTGACGAAGGTGTCGGTGGCGCAGGTGCCGCTGTTGCTGACCCCGGCGACGTAGTCGAGGTGGCCGGCGATCCAGTCGCGGATCGCGAGCACGCCCGCGCCGTTGCCGATCTCGCCGAAGGTGCGCAGCGCAAAGGCCTGGAACCGGTCGGACGGGCAATAGCGCGAGGGCATCAGGTAGGGGATCGTCTCGCCGGGCAGGTCGCGGTGCGCGACGGCCGCGAGCGGGGCGAGGTCGATGCCGGCGCGGGTGATCTCGACGCTGGCGCGATAGTTGACGCGCATCCGGCCCGAGCGGTGCAGCCAGATCCGCTCGCCCACGCCGTCGAGCGCCGCGACGCGCACGCCATCGGCAAGGTCGAGGCTGCTTTCGACGATGGTCTGGTCGGGCAGCGGCGCGGCTTCGATCTGGAGCAGGACGTCGGCCGGCTCGTCGAACTGGTAGTCGAGCAGGACGTCGATCGAAAGCTGGCGCGGCAAGGGTTGCTCCTGGGTCCCGGGGATGGTGCAGGGGCAACCGCCATGGCAGGCGAAGGTTTCGCTTTCGAGAGCGGCGGGGACGTGATGCCCCGAAAAATTAAGCGGGCGGGCCGTGCAGGAGTGATCCCAGAACCCCGGCAGACCCGCCCGCCGATCCCCGCTCCCGCCCAGATTTGGGGAAGGGCGGGAACGGGGAAAGCGAGATCAGAAGCGGTAGCTTACCCCGGCGCTGAGCACCCAGGGATCGAGCTTGTGCTTGGTTTCCAGCGCCAGCGTGCCGTTGTCGTAGAACTTGGCGGTCGGCTTGATGAAGTACTTCTTGGCGTCGAGCGAGAGGCCGAAGCCCTTGTCGCCCAGCGCGATGTCGACGCCGCCCTGCAGCGCTACGCCGAGCGAATTGCTCATCTTCACCTTGTCGACGCCGAGCGCCTTCGCGGTGTCGCCGGGCTTTTCGCCGAACACGAAGAACAGGGCGGGGCCGGCGCCGACGTAGGGCTTGATCGGCCCGAGCGGCAGGTGCGCCTTGGCGGTGACCGTGGCGGGCAGGATCAGCACGTGGTCGACGAGGTGGCCCGCGCCGGCAAGGCCCTTGTCGCCTTCGACATGGTGGCCGGTGAAGCAGCAGATCGTCTCGACCGAGACGTTGGGGCTGAAGAAATACTCGACCGCGAGCGTGGGCACGACGTTGTCGTTGGCGCGGGTGTCGGGGCCGGTCACGGCGGCGAGCGTCGAGCCCAGCGTGGTCGTCGTGTCGATCGACTTGATCTCGTCGATCTTGCCGTCGGGCAGCACGGCGGTGCCGAGCACCTTGACCTGCCACTTGCCGTCGGCCGAGCCGGCGTGCGCGGCGACCGGGGCGACCAGCGCGGTGGTGGCGAGGGCCGCCGCCAGGGCGACGTGCGGGGCGACGCTGAAGAACTTGTTCATGGTCATCATGTCCTGCGACCGCGGGTGGCCTGCCCCTCGCAGGCCTGTATTTCGGCCTCGCGGTGTGAGACGCTGATGCTGCGGGAGCGAATCGCAAGCATTGACGAAGCGCAAAAATAACGGGGCGCGTCGACTGACTTGTCGAACAATCTGATTCTCCGCAATTTTGACGTTCGTCAATGTTCTGCCTTCCCTCCCGTCGCACGGGCACTGTCACATCATGCATGGAAGGGAAGGGTCCATGGTCTCGTTAGTGACGCGCAGCGGCGTCTGGCTCGCTGTACTTTTTTTCACCGTCATCGCAGTCGCGCTCGCCAAGGATGCGCCCTTTGCGATCCACATGACCATCTGCGCTTTCGCCGCGCTGATCGGCCTCGTCGTCTCGCTGCGCCAGGCCGACGTCGATGCGCTGGTGCGCGGCGCGCTGCGGATGCCCGACCAGGGCCGCTATGACGACGACCCGATCCGCTGGGGGGTCATCGCCACGGTGTTCTGGGGCATGGCCGGGTTCCTCGCCGGGCTCTACATCGCGCTCGAACTGACCTGGCCGCAGCTCAACCTCGGGCTCGAATGGATCAACTTCGGCCGCCTGCGCCCGTTGCACACCAGCGCGGTCATCTTCGCGTTCGGAGGCAATGCGCTGATCGCGACGTCCTACTACGTCGTCCAGCGCACCTGCCGGGCGAGGCTGGCCTTCCCCGGCCTCGCCCGTTTCGTCTTCTGGGGCTACCAGCTGTTCATCGTGCTCGCGGCCACCGGCTACCTGCTCGGCGTGACGCAGGGCAAGGAATATGCCGAGCCCGAATGGTACGTCGACCTGTGGCTGACGATCGTCTGGGTCGCCTACCTCGCGGTCTTCGTCGGCACGATCCTCAAGCGCACCGAACCGCACATCTACGTCGCCAACTGGTTCTACCTCTCGTTCATCCTGACCGTGGCGATGCTCCACCTGGTCAACAACACCGCGGTGCCGGTCAGCTTCTTCGGCTCGCACTCGATCTCGGTGTTCGGCGGGGTGCAGGGCGCGCTGGTGCAGTGGTGGTACGGCCACAACGCGGTGGGCTTCTTCCTCACCGCCGGCTTCCTCGCGATGATGTACTACTTCGTGCCCAAGCAGGCCGAGCGCCCGATCTACAGCTATCGCCTGTCGATCATCCACTTCTGGGCGCTGATCTTCCTCTACATCTGGGCGGGTCCGCACCATCTCCATTACACCGCGCTGCCCGACTGGGCGCAGACGCTGGGCATGGTCTTTTCGGTCATGCTGTGGATGCCGAGCTGGGGCGGCATGATCAACGGCCTGATGACGCTCAACGGCGCCTGGGACAAGATCCGCACCGACCCGATCATCCGCATGTACGTGATGAGCCTCGCCTTCTACGGCATGAGCACGTTCGAAGGCCCGATGATGTCGATCAAGAGCGTCAATTCGCTCTCGCACTACACCGACTGGACCATCGGCCACGTGCATTCGGGCGCGCTCGGCTGGAACGGCATGGTGACCTTCGCCACGCTCTACTACCTCGCGCCGCGCCTGTGGAACCGCGAGCGGCTCTACAGCCTGCGCCTGGTCAACTGGCACTTCTGGCTCGCGACCACCGGCATCGTGTTCTACGCCGCGAGCATGTGGGTGGCGGGCATCACCCAGGGCCTGATGTGGCGCGAATACGGGCCGGACGGCTACCTCGTGAACTCGTTCGCCGAGACCGTCGCCGCGCTCCACCCGATGTATGCGCTGCGCGCCTTCGGCGGGCTGCTCTACCTCGCCGGCGCCAGCATCATGGCCTACAACATCACCCGCACGATCCTCGGCTCGCCGCTGCGCGAAGAAAAGCCGATGACCGAGACCCCCTACGACGCGAACCGCGACGTGCCGCTCGTCGGCGCCGCCACCGCAGCCCCGGCCGCGGCCGCGGTCCACGCCTGACGCTCAGGGGAAGGAGACGAACAATGGCATTCTCCATCATGGAGCGTCACAAGAAGCTCGAACGCAACGTCACCCTGCTCGGCGTGCTCGCCTTTGCCGCGGTGACCGTCGGCGGCATCGTCGAGATCGCGCCCCTGTTCTGGATCGACAACACCATCGAGAAGGTCCAGGGGATGCGGCCCTACACCCCGCTCGAGCAGGCGGGCCGCGACATCTACATCCGCGAAGGCTGCTACGTCTGCCACAGCCAGATGATCCGTCCGTTCCGCGACGAGGTCGAGCGCTACGGCCACTACAGCCTCGCCGCGGAATCGATGTACGACCATCCGTTCCAGTGGGGCTCGAAGCGCACCGGGCCGGACCTTGCGCGCGTGGGCGGCAAGTATTCGGACGAGTGGCACGTCCAGCACCTCAAGGACCCGCGCTCGGTCGTGCCGGAATCGATCATGCCGACCTACCAGTTCCTCGCCGAGAAGGAGCTGAACGCGGGCGACATGACCGCCGAGCTGCAGGCGCTCTACCGCGTCGGGGTGCCTTATTCGAAGGCCGACATCGCCAAGGCCAACGACGACCTCAAGGCCCAGGCCGATCCCGAGGCCGATACCGCCGACCTCAGGAAGCGCTATCCCAAGGCTCAGGCGCGCGACTTCGACGGCGATCCCAAGCGCCTGACCGAGATGGATGCGCTGGTCGCCTATCTCCAGGTGCTGGGCACGATGGTCGACGTCAATGCGCCCGCCGCGCAGGAGGATTTGGCCAAGGAGAAGGGACGATGAGCCTCTTCGCCCTCTCCACCCACTCCACCTACGACATGCTGCGCCACCTCGCGGACAGCTGGGGCCTGCTCGCGATGGGGATCGTGTTCGTCGGCCTGTGCCTCTGGCCGTTCCGGCCCGGCGCACGCG
Source organism: Novosphingobium huizhouense (assembly GCF_020179475.1). Taxonomy (GTDB): domain Bacteria; phylum Pseudomonadota; class Alphaproteobacteria; order Sphingomonadales; family Sphingomonadaceae; genus Novosphingobium; species Novosphingobium huizhouense. The sequence goes on from NZ_JAILXZ010000003.1 coordinate 173,764, forward strand.
ACGCGAACACGCAGGCGGCGACCTCGATCTTCAAGGATGAGAACGATGGCCAATAAGCGCATCGACGACGCCACGGGCGTCGAAACCGTCGGCCACGAATGGGACGGCATCGAGGAATTGAACAATCCGCTGCCGCGCTGGTGGCTGTGGACGTTCTACGCCACCATCGTCTTCGCGGTGGCCTATTGCGTGGTCTACCCGGCGATCCCGGGCCTGCACAAGGCCAGCGCCGGCACCTTCGGCTGGTCGAGCCGCGGCGCGCTGGCGCACGAGATGAAGGAGGCCGACGCCGCCCGCGCCGGCATCCGCGCCGAGATCGCCGCGACGCCGGTCGAGCAGCTCGCCGGCAACGAGAAGCTGCTGCGCGCCTCGATCGAAGGCGGCCGCGCCGCGTTCAAGGTCAACTGCGTGCAGTGCCACGGCGCGGGCGCGGCGGGGGCGAAAGGCTATCCCAACCTCAACGACGACGACTGGCTGTGGGGCGGCGACATTGCCACGATCCACCAGACGCTGGTCCACGGCATCCGCCAGCCCGGCGACGATGCCACGCGGATGAGCCAGATGCCCGCCTTCGGGCGCGACGGCATCCTCACCGCAGCGCAAGTGCAGGACGTGGTCAGCCACGTCCGCGTGATCAGCGGGCAGGAAAAGCCCTCCGGTTCCTCGCAGCGCGGCGCGGCCATCTTCGCCGCCAACTGCGCGGTGTGTCACGGCGCCGGTGGCGAGGGCGGCCGAACCGTCGGCGCGCCGCGTCTGAACGATGCGATCTGGCTCTATGGCGGCGACCGCGCGACGCTGACCGAGACGGTGACCAACGCCCGCTACGGCGTGATGCCCGCCTGGGGCAGCCGGCTCGATCCGGTGACGGTCAAGATGCTCGCCGCCTACGTCCATTCGCTCGGCGGTGGCGAAAAGGCGCGAGCCCCGGCCGCGGCGCCCGCACCGGCAGCTTCGGCGGCAGCCAAATGATCGGGCGCGGCCGCCGGACCCGGGCAGCGGGACGGCGGCCGCCCCTAGCAGGACAGCCAAGATGAACCTCGCGCACGATCCCAAGCTCACCCGCGCGGACCATTCCGAAGACATCGGCCTCTACGAGAAGCGCAAGGGGGTCTTCCCCCGCGGCAGCGACGGCGCCTTCCGTCGACTCAAGTGGGCGATCATGGCGTTCTGCCTGGTCGTCTACTGGGGCACGCCCTGGCTGCGCTGGAACCGCGGGCCCTATGCGCCCGACCAGGCGGTGCTGGTCGATCTCGCCCACCGCCGCTTCTATATGTTCCAGATCGAGATCTGGCCGCACGAATTCTACTTCGTGGCGGGGCTGCTGATCATGGCGGGGATCGGCCTGTTCCTCGTCACCAGCGCGGTCGGGCGCGCATGGTGCGGTTATGCCTGTCCGCAGACGGTGTGGACCGACCTGTTCCAGCACGTCGACCGGCTGATCGACGGCGATCGCAACGCCCAGATCCGCCTGCAGAACGCCCCGTGGACGCCCGCCAAGATCGCGCGGCGCACCTTCAAGTGGGGCGTCTACCTTGCCATCAGCTTCCTCACCGGCGGCGCGTGGATCTTCTACTTCGCCGATGCGCCGACGCTCCAGCGCGCGTTCTGGACCGGCACGGCGGCGCCGGTCGCCTATGCCACCACCGCCGTGCTGACCTTCACCACCTTCTGGCTCGGTGGCTTCATGCGCGAGCAGGTGTGCATCTACATGTGCCCCTGGCCGCGCATCCAGACCGCGATGCTCGACGAAAAGTCGCTGACCGTCACCTACAAGGACTGGCGGGGCGAGCCGCGCGGGTCGGTCAAGGCGGCGGCAAAGCGCGTGGAGCAGGGGCTCGATCCGCTGGGCGACTGCATCGATTGCCGGCAGTGCATCGCGGTCTGTCCCACCGGGATCGACATCCGCGAGGGGCCGCAGGTCGGCTGCATCACCTGCGCGCTGTGCATCGATGCCTGCGACAAGGCCATGGCCGACGTCGGCCGGCCGCGCGGGCTGATCGACTACTTCACGCTCGACGATGCCGAAAAGGTCGCGCGCGGCGAGGCGCCGACCCCGGTGCTGCGGACGATCTTCCGCCCGCGCACGCTGGTCTATTTCGGGATCTGGGCGGGGATCGGCATGGCCATGCTGTTCCTGCTCGCCTCGCGCACCCGGCTGGACCTGTCGGTCGCCAAGGACCGCAATCCCGAATACGTGATGCTGTCGAAGGGCGAGGTGCGCAACGGCTTCACCGTCAAGCTGCGCAACATGGAAGACCGTCCGCGCCCCGTCGCGCTGGCGATCGCCGGGCTGCCGGGCGGCGCGATCTACACCGACGAGATGGACGCAAGCCTTGCACGGCAGGCGCTGTCGGTCGAGGTGCCGGCCGACACGACCCGCCGGATGCGCGTCTACGCGATCGTTCCCGAGGGCGCGAGGCCCACCGAATTCTTGTTCCAGGTCAAGGCGCTGGACAAGGAAGGCGGGCAGGACAGCGTCCGCACCACGTTCACCACAGCGGAAGGAAACGGCCAGTGACGCAAGCGCGCCGTGCACAGGCGCCCCGGCAGCCGGGGCAATTCACCGGCAGGCACATGGCCGCGATCATGGTCGCGTTCTTCGGCGTCGTCATCGCGGTCAACGTGCTGATGGCGCGGCTCGCCACCTCGACCTTCGGCGGGGTGGTGGTCGAGAACTCCTATGTCGCGAGCCAGCACTTCAACACCTGGCTCGACGAGGCGAGGGCGGAAAAGGCGCTCGGCTGGAAGGCGCGCTTCGAGCGCACGTCGCGCGGCGCGCTTCGCGTCGTCCTGCGCGATGCGGGCGGCCGGGCGCTGACCGGGGCGCGCGTCGGCGTGGTCGCGGAACATCCGCTCGGCCTGCGCGACGATGAAACCCTGACGCTGCGCGAGACCGCGCCCGGCCTCTACGAAGCGCCGCTTGCCGCCGGGCGCTGGCGGCTGCGGATTTCCGCGCGCGCGCAGGGTCACGAATGGCGCGCGGTCGGGGACGTGCAGTGAGCGCCGCCGCGCGCCTCCCGGCGGCCGCCGCGCCAGCGCCGGTGCGCAGCGTCCTGGCGGTGCCCGGGATGCATTGCGCCGGCTGCATGGGCAAGGTCGAGCGCAGCCTCGGAGCGCTTCCCGGCGTCGCCTCGGCGCGCACCAACCTGACCGCGCGCACCGTCGAGGTGGTCCACGACGAGGCGCTCGAGACGCCGCAGCTCGTCGCCGCGCTCGCCGCCGCCGGGTTCGAGGCGCAGCCGCGCGTCGCGGCCGAGGACACCCCCTCGGCGGTGCGGCCGCTGCTCGCGCCGCTTGCCGTCGCGGCCTTCGCCTGCATGAACGTGATGCTGCTCTCGGTCAGCATCTGGTCCGGCGCCGAAGGCACCACGCGCGAAATGTTCCACTGGCTATCGGCGGCGATCGGGGTTCCGGCCATCGCCTATGCCGGCAAGCCGTTCTTCGCCTCGGCGCTGGCGGCGCTGAAGCGCGGGCGCACCAACATGGACGTGCCGATCTCGATCGGCGTCACGCTCGCCACCTGCCTGTCGATCTACGAGACCATGACCGGCGGCGCCGATGCCTGGTTCGACGGCACGCTGATGCTGCTGCTGTTCCTGCTCGCGGGCCGCGCGCTCGATGCGATGATGCGCGACCGCGCGCGCGCCGGGGTCGATGCGCTGCTGCGCCAGGCGGCGAGCGGCGCGATGGTGGTCGAGGCGGGCGGCGCGACGCGCTGGCTCGCGGCGGCGGCGCTCGCGCCCGGCATGGTCATGCGCGTCGCCGCCGGCGAGCGGCTCGCGGCCGACGGCCGGGTGGTGCGCGGCGCCAGCCGTTTCGACCAGTCGCTGCTGACCGGCGAGAGCGAACCGGTCGCCGCGCGCGCGGGCGAGGCGGTCCACGCCGGCACGCTCAACGTCGACGCACCGGTCGATGTCGAGGTGACGGCGGCGGGCACCGATACCGCGCTCGCCGAGATCGCCCGGCTGATGGAAGCGGCGGGGCAGTCGCGCTCGGCCTATGTCCGCATCGCCGACCGCGCCTCGCGGCTCTATGCCCCGGCGGTGCACACGCTCGCCGCGCTGACGTTCGCGGGCTGGATGCTGGCCGGCGCGGGGCTCTACCACGCGCTCGTCGTCGCCATCGCGGTGCTGATCATCACCTGTCCCTGCGCCCTGGGCCTGGCCGTGCCGGTGGCGCAGGTCGTGGCGGCGAGCGCGCTGATGAAGCGCGGCGTGCTGGTCAAGGACGGCGCCGCGATGGAGCGTCTCGCGCAGGTCGACCGCGCGCTGCTCGACAAGACCGGCACGCTCACGCTCGGCCGGCCCGTGCCCGACGAGGCCGCGCTCGACGCGCTGTCGGCGGCCGAAGCGTCGGTCGCGCTCGCGCTCGCCAGCCACAGCCGACACCCGCTCTCGCTCGGCCTCGCGCAGGCGCTGGCGGCGCGCGGCGTTCAGGCGGCGAACCTTGCCGACGTGGTCGAGGAGCCGGGCCGGGGGGTCAGCGGGACCTGGCAGGGCATGCGCGTTGCGCTCGGCCGCCCGGTCGCCGCCGAAGGCATGGCGAGCGCGCTCGACGCCGGGCTCGGCCCGGTCCGCGTGATCGGCTTTGCCGACCGGCTGCGACCCGATGCGGCGCAGGCGCTGGACGAGTTGAAGGCGCTCGGCGTCGAGTGCTCGATCCTGTCGGGCGACGGCATCGCCGCGGTCGCGCAGGTCGCGCGCAGCACCGGGCTGACCGCGCGCGCCTCGGCCTCGCCCGCCGACAAGCAGCAGAACATCGCCAGCCTGCAGGCCACCGGGCGCCGCGTGCTGATGGTCGGCGACGGGCTCAACGACGGGCCCGCGCTCGCCGCCGCCGACGCCTCGATCGCGCCGGGCAGCGCCAGCGACGTCGGGCGCCAGGCCGCCGACTTCGTGTTCACCGGCGAGAGCCTGCTGGCGCTGCCCCGCGCGGTGCGGGCGAGCCGCCGGACGATGCGCGTGGTGCGGCAGAACTTTGCGCTGGCGATCGGCTACAACGCGCTCGCGGTGCCGCTGGCGATGGCCGGCCTCGTCACCCCGCTGATCGCGGCGGTGGCGATGTCGACCAGTTCGCTGATCGTCGTCGCCAATTCGCTCCGCCTGCAGGGAGCCGCACGATGACTTCGATCGCCTTCCTGCTCCCCATCGCGCTCGGCATGGGCCTTTGCGGTCTCGCCGCGTTCTTTTGGGCCTTGAAGCGCGGGCAGTTCAGCGACCTCGACGGCGCGGCGGCGCGGATCCTGATCGACGAGGACGACGCCGGATGAGCCGCGCGCTCGCTCTCCTCGCGCCGTTCGCGGTCCTGCAGATGGCGCTCCCCGCGCCGGCGCAGGCGGCCTTCGTGCTCGTGCCGATCTGCGGCGAGCCCGGCCATTCCGCGCCGATCCGGGTGCCCGGACGCAACGACGCGCCGGGCGACGGACCGGGCGGCGCGCCGTGCTGCAAAGTTTGCCATATCGCAATGCGCAAGCGGATCGGCGGCGATAGCACCTGCTGCCATGACGACCATTGTGAGGACGAAGCCGATGGCGGCTGATGCGCTCGCGAGCGAAAGCTTCGGCGACTGGACCTATCACCCCGCGCTGCTGGCGCGGCCGGTGCCGCGCTACACCAGCTACCCCACGGCGGCCGAATTCGTCGAGGACAGCTTCGAGCAGGCCCAGCGAACCGCCCTGCAAGCGGTCCGCGGCACCGCCTCGCTCTACATCCACATCCCCTATTGCCAGGAAATCTGCTGGTACTGCGGCTGCAACACCGGCGCCGCCAACAAGCGCCAGCGGCTCGCCGCCTACCTCGAGGCGCTCCACCGCGAGATCGAGCTGGCCGGCGCGCTGCTCGACCCTTCGGTGCGGATCGGGCGCATCGCCTTCGGCGGCGGCTCGCCCAACGCGATCAAGCCCACCGACTTCGTCCGGCTGATCGACGCGCTTACGCTCAATTTCCGGATGGAGCGGCCGGTGCTGTCGATCGAGCTCGATCCGCGCAGCGTCACGCCCGACTGGTTCATGGCGATCCGCGGCATAGGCGTGATCAAGGCGAGCATGGGCGTGCAGACCTTCGACCCGCGCGTCCAGGCCGCGATCGGCCGCGTCCAGCCCGCCGCGATGATCGAGCGCTCGGTCGAGGGCCTGCGCAAGGCCGGGGTCGAATCGATCAACTTCGACCTGATGTACGGCCTCCCGTTCCAGACCGACGAGGCGCTGGCCGACAGCCTCGATCGCAGCGCGGCGATGGGCGCCGACCGGGTGGCGCTGTTCGGCTATGCCCACGTGCCGCACCTGATCCCGCGCCAGCGCCGGATCGATGCGAGCGAACTGCCCGACCAGCGCGCGCGCTTCCGCATGGCGGCGCAGGGGCACGCCCGGCTGGTCGATGCAGGCTACCAGGCGGTCGGCTTCGACCACTTCGCCCGGCCCGGCGACGACCTTGCCCGCGCCGCGCTCGCCGGCACGCTGCGGCGCAATTTCCAGGGCTTTACCGATGATGCGGCAGAGACGCTGATCGGCCTGGGCGCAAGCGCGATCAGCGAATTCGACGGCCTGCTCGTGCAGAACGAGAAGAATGCCGGGCGCTATCGGATGCTGGTCGCAGCCAGCCTCCTGCCCGGGCGCAAGGGGGTTGTCCGCACGGCGGAGGACCGGCGGCGCGGGCGCGTGATCACCGACCTGCTGTGCCGGGGCCATGCGCGCATCGAGCGCGACCTCCTGCTCGCCGCGCGCGACCGGCTCGACGCCTTCGCCGAGCGCGGCATCGTCCGTCTGGAGGGAGACCTGCTCGTGCTCGAGCGCGGCAGCGAGCCCTATGCGCGCTCGGTCGCGGCGCTGTTCGACGCCTACCGCGACGGCGCGCACCAGTTCAGCTCGGCGGTCTGAAGGGGGCGCTTCGCCGAGTAATAGCTATGCGCGCGCACGGTTAGCGGCTGCACAATAAGGTCTTGCGCGTTACTCGTCCGGCAGACCATCCTCTGTCGGAAAGAGCAGACCTTCCATGAAGCCGATCGAAACCATCATGCGCACCGCGCCGGTCATCCCGGTGCTGGTGATCGACGCGGTCGAGCACGCGGTGCCGGTCGCGCGCGCGCTCGTCGCGGGCGGCCTGCGCGTGCTCGAGGTGACGCTGCGCACGCCCGCCGCGCTCGAGGCGATCCGCGCGATGAAGGGTGTCGAAGGCGCGATCGTGGGCGCCGGGACGGTCGTCAATCCCGACCAGCTCAAGGCTGCGATCGACGCGGGCGCCGAATTCGTCGTCTCGCCCGGCCTGACCCCGCGCCTCGGCGAAGCCGCGGTCGCCTCGGGCATCCCGTTCCTGCCGGGCACCGCCAATGCCGCCGACATCATGCTCGGCCTCGACCTTGGCCTTGCGCACTTCAAGTTCTTCCCGGCGGCAACCTCGGGCGGGCTTCCGGCGTTGAAGGCGCTGGCGGGGCCGTTCCACCAGGCGCGGTTCTGCCCGACCGGCGGGATCACGCTCGACACCGCGTCCGACTGGCTCGCGGCCGAACCGGTGCTCTGCGTCGGCGGCAGCTGGCTGGTGGGCAAGGGCGCACCCGACGAGAACAAGATCGAGGCGGCGGCGCGCGCGGCATCCGCGTTGCGGCAGGACTGACAGCAGCGTCCGTGGCGAAAGCGGCGCGCAAAGGGGGCAAGCGGGCGATGAAGACGGGTGAAGCCTTGCGCGAGCGCTTGCAGGCGCTGCACCAGCGGACGGCGGAAACGCCGCTGTTCAATCCGGTGTTCCAGCTGAGCCACGACCTGTCGCGCCAGCTCGAAAGCGGCGCGCTGACGCTCGACGGCGTGGAAGCGCTGGTTGCCGAGCTCGAGTGCGAGGCGTTGCAGAGCCGCGCCGCGCGGCTGCGCCGCCTGGTCGCGCCGACCGAGCCTGCGCAGAACCTCGACCGGGTCGCGGCGCTGCTCAACGAGGAGGACGGCTTCTCGCAGTTCCGCGCGCGCTGGGAAAAGCCGCTGCTCCACGCGGTGTTCACCGCGCACCCGACGTTCCTGCTCAACCCGGTCGAGGCCGATGCGGTCGCCACCGCCGCGCTCGCCGAGGACCCGCTGGCGGCGACGGTCTGCACCGTGCCCGCACCGGGCCCTGCGATCACGCTCGATTTCGAGCATGTCGAGGCGATGGACGCGATCGCGCGGGCAGGGGCCGCGCGCGACCGGATCGTCGCCACGCTGCTCGGCCATGCGCGGGGGCGCTGGCCGGGCCGCTGGCTCGATTTCCGCCCGCTGCCGTTCCGCTTCGCCACCTGGGTCGGCTACGACATGGACGGGCGCACCGACATCGGCTGGCACACCTCGATCTCCTATCGCCTCGCCGAGAAGGCGCGGCGGCTGGCGGGCTATCTCGCCGCGCTCGAGGACATCGACGCCGCGCATCCGCTGGTCGCGACGCTCGCGGCGGCGCAGGCCCACGCGGCCGAGATGGCGGGCCTGTTCGCGCGCCCGCTCGACGCGCCCGAGGCGCTGTCGGCCGCGGCCAACCGGCTCACCGCCGACGATCCGGGCAAGCTGCTGAGCCTTGCCCCGCTGATCGCGACGCTGGAGGCCGATGCCAGGGCGGCGGACGGTGAAGGCGCAGGCGACAAGGCTCTGGCGCTCGCGACGCTTTCGGCGGCGATGCGCGCCGACGGTCTCGGCATGGGCTGGATCCACTTCCGCGTGAACGCCAGCCAGCTGCACAACGCGCTGCGCCGCCGGATCGACCCCGACGCCACGCTCGACCTGTCGAGCAAGAGCGCGATTTCGCGGCTGCGTGAACTGCTCGCCGAAGTCAGGCCGCTGCGGGTCAATTTCGCCGCGCTGGCGATCGAGACCAGCACCGCGATGCGCCAGTTCCTGGCAATGGCGCAGATCCTGCACCACATCGACGCCGACGCGCCGATCCGCATGCTGATCGCCGAATGCGAACAGCCACAGACGGTGCTTGCCGCGCTCTATTTCGCCAAGCTGTTCGGCATCGAGGGCAAGGTCGACGTCTCTCCGCTGTTCGAGACCGAGACCGCGCTCGAACACGGCGGCCGCTTCCTCGAAGCGCTGCTCGCCGAGGAGAGCTATCGCAGTTACGTGCGCGGGCGCGGACGGGTGTCGATCCAGACCGGCTTTTCCGATGCCGGCCGCTTCATCGGCCAGCTTCCCGCCGCGCTTGCGATCGAGCGCCTGCAGGGGCGGCTGGCCGAAGCGATGAAGAGCAATGGCCTGACCGACGTCGCCGCGCTGATCTTCGACACGCACGGCGAATCGATGGGGCGCGGCGCGCATCCGGCAGGCTTTGCCGACCGCCTGACCTGGCCGCTGTCGCGCTGGGCGCGGGCGCGCTTTGCCAGGGCCGGAATCGCGCTCGAACCCGAGGCGAGCTTCCAGGGCGGCGACGGCTACCTGTTCTTCCGCAACGACGACCTCGCGCTCGCGACGCTGACCCGCATCGCGGAGGCCGAGGCGCAGATCGCGGGCGAGCTGGACGAGGGCGCGCGCGATCCGTTCTACGACCGCACCGACCTCAGCCTCGATTTCTACCGCTCGATCCGCCGGGTCCAGCGCGAACACCTCGAAAGCGCGACCTACGCGCGCGCGGTCACCGCCTTCGGCCTCGGGCTGCTCAAGGCGACCGGCAGCCGCGTCTCGCGCCGCCAGTCCGACGTCGGCGCGGACCGGACGATGAGCCTGCGCCAGATCCGCGCGATCCCGCACAACGCGATCCTCCAGCAGATCGGCTATCCGGTCAACGTGGTCGCCGGCGCCGGCACCGCCGCGGGCGACGAGATGGAGGCGCTTGCCGAACTGCTCGGGCGTTCGGGGCGCGGCCGCCAGCTGGTGCGCCTGCTGCGCAGCGCCAACGGGCTCGCCTCGATCAAGACCGTCGCCGCCTATGGCGAGCTGTTCAACTCGGCCTACTGGGCGAGCCGGCCCTATCGCGGCACCGAGACCCAGCTCGAGACCGCGTGCATGACCCTGGCCGAGCACCTGACCAAGGACGACCGCGCCGGGGTGTTCCGCCGGCTCGTCTCGCGGCTGCGGGTCGACTGGATGAAGCTGCACCGCTTGCTGGCGCTGACTGCCGGATCGGCGTCCGGCGCGGGTTCCGCCGCGCGCGATCCCGCCGCCGATGCCGAACGGCGCAACATCGGCCTGCTCCAGTCGGTGCGCCTCGCGTTGCTGATGCACATGTTCCTGCGCGCGGTGCAGGTGCCGCCGTTCGCGCGCTCGAACGACGTCAGCCGCGACGACGTGCTCGAAATGGTGCTGTCGCTCCGCGTCGAGGATGCGCTGGCGCAGATGCGTCGCGCCTATCCGGTGGTCGAGCCGGAAATCGCCGACTTCGCGGTCGACGAGCCGACCGACTTCCCCGACAGCCAGGGCGAGGACTACGGCGCGATCCGGGCGCGGTTCATCGACCCGATCGAGCGCGCCCATGCGCTCAACCTGCGCATCGCCGTCGCCATCGCCAACATCTTCGGCGCGCACGGCTGAGGCGCGCCGCCGCTCACATCAGCGTCGGGCGCACCAGCGGGAAGTGGAGCAGCGCGGCGAGCGGCGCGGCCGGGTCGGGCACGCCTTGCGCGACGTTGTCGGCAAGCTGCAGCACGGCGCGCTCGTGCTCGCCGATGAAGCGCGCGATCGCCGCCGCCTCGGCATCCTCCTCGGGCGTGACCAGCGTGGCGAGTTCGAGGTAGCGCGGCAGGTAGGTCGCGCGGATCATGTCGCCCAGCGCGTCGAAGCGGTCGGTCCAGGGCAGGGCGGACAGCTGGTTCGCCGCCGCGGCGCCGCCGACGCTGGTGCCCTCGCTGTCGGTGATCGGCAGGCCGAGCCGCGACAGCAGCGGGCGCATCACCACCTTGGCTTCGGTTTCGCCCTGGAGCAGGGTGGAGAGGACGTAGCGCTGCTCGGCGCCCTGCGCGCGCACCAGCATGACCTCGAACACCGCTTCGGCCGCATGGACGGCGAGGTAGACGTCGAGCAGGCATTCCCTGAATTGCGGCGAGACCATCGGTTGTCCTCCCTCGAGGTAACATGATGCGGGGGCGGAACCGGCTCTAGTGGCCTCAAGGGCGAACGTTCCGCCCCAGGTCTGTCCAGTTCGTCATCCCGGGCTTGACCCGGGATCCCGCTTCTTCCTTTGCAACAAGGCAGCGGGACCCCGGCTCAAGGCCGGGGTGACGGATGTGGTGCAGGGGGAAGGCACGCGCGCAACGGTCACGAACGTTCAGCTCCAGGTCCGGCCCTGCTTCACCGGGCGGGCGGGCGTGGTGAAGATCGCGCCGGCCGAAAGGCGGCTGCCGCGCACCACCAGCATGACCTGGTCGCCCGCCTCGATCCGGACGTCCTCGCCCGGGTGCTCGATCGACTGGCCATTGGCGCGCTCGATGCGCACGATGAAGAACGCGCCGTTGCCGCGCCGCTCGGCCTCGCCCACGCTCTCGCCGGTCAGCGCGCCCTTCTCGGCGGCGCGGACCACTTCGAGGTCGAGTCCGAAATCGTGGAGGTTGCGCTTGAACGTGCCCATCTCGGCGCCCTGCGTCACCGCGTCGGTCGCGGGGTAGAGGATCAGCTCGGTGATCCGCTCGGCGCCGATGTGGGTGGGCAGCACGACCTTGTCGGCGCCGGCGTGGAACAGCTTGCTCTCGGTGCTCGGCGCCTCGCCGCGGGCGATGATCTGCACGCCGGGGTTGAGGTTGCGCGCCGAGAGCGTGATGAACACGTTCGCGGCATCGTCGGGCAGCACCGAGGCGAGCACGCGGGCGCGGGTGATCCCCGCCTCGCGCAGGGTTTCCTCCTGCGTCGCCTCGCCGACGAGGGTGAGGTAGCCGTGGGCCTTGGCTTCCTCGGCCTTGGCCGGGCTGCGCTCGAGGATCAGGAAGGGCGCGCGCGCCTCGGTCAGCGCCTTGGCCAGCTGCACCCCGATCCGGCCATAACCGCAGATGATGATGTGCCCGGTCAGCTTTTCGATTTCGGTCTGCATCTTGTCGAGCCCCAGCAGGCGACGGAACTGGAAGAGGGTGAAGACCTGCACGAGCGCGCCGGTCAGCACGATCATGCCGGTGCAGCCGAGCACGATCGTCATCGTCGTCCACAGCCGCAGGAAGGTGGTGTCGATCGGGCGGACTTCGCCGTAGCCGACCGAGAAGATCGTCAGCAGCACCATGTAGGCGGCATCGCCGAGCGGCCAGCCGGCGCGGACGTAGCCCATGGTCGAGACGAGGAACAGCGCGGCGACGTAGGTGACCGTGCCCGACAGCAGCCGCAGCGGCGAGCCGAGCACGGAATTGGCGCCCGCCGAAAGCGCCGAGGGTTCCCCGTTCCTGTCCATCCCGCCACCGGTTGTGGCGGATCGGGGCGGCGCTTGTCCAGCGTGTCTCGACGTCGCTCGACACGAACGGGGAGGGGGCGGGCTTACGATGGCCGCCTCGATCCGTCCGCCCCGATCCGTCCGCCCCGATCCGTCCGCCCCCGATCCGTCCGCCCTGAGCCTGTCGAAGGGCTGTCCTTCCTGTCGGTCAGGGAAGGGGTGCAACGAAGAAGGGCAGCCCTTCGACAAGCTCAGGGCAACGGAAGCGGGAGACTGGCCTTCGTTCCCGGCGAGCGAAGTCGAGACAGGTTGGTACAGGCCTAGACCGCGTCCAGTGCCTGCGCGAAGTCGGCGATCAGGTCGTCCGGGTCCTCGATGCCGATCGACACGCGCACGAGGTTGTCGGTGATGCCGAGCGCGGCCTTGCGCGCGTCGGGCACGGAAAGGTGGGTCATCGCCGCGGGATGGCTGGCGAGCGTCTCGGTGCCGCCGAGACTGACCGCGAGCTTGGCGATGCGCAGGGCGTCGAGGAAGCGGAAGGATTCCGCCTCGCCGCCCCTGATGAACAGGGAGAAGGTCGAGCCCGCGCCGGTGCAGTGCCGGTCGAAGATGTCCTGCTGGCGCGGATCGGCGATCATGCCGAGGTAGCCGAGCCCTTCGACCTTGGGATGGTCCTTGAGGAAGGCGCAGACCCTGGCGGCGTTCTCCCCGGCGCGCATCATGCGCAGTTCGACCGTCTCGAGGCTCCGCAGCAGCATCCACGACGAGTGCGGATCGAGGATCGTGCCCATCACGTTGCGCAACGAACGGATCGGGTCCATCCACCGCTTCGCGCCCGACAGGCCGCCGGCGACAAGGTCGGAATGGCCGCCGACATACTTGGTCAGCGAATAGACCACCACGTCCGCGCCGTGGCGCAGCGGCTGCTGCCACAGCGGGCCGAGGAAGGTGTTGTCGATCGCGATCGGCGCGCCGTCGGCGCCCAGCACGGCATCGCGCGCGGCGCGCACCGCTTCGATATCGACCAGCGCATTGGTCGGGTTGGCCGGGCTTTCGAGATAGACCAGCGCGAGCTTGCCGCCCTGTTCCGCCGCCTGCGCCTTGCCCTGTTCGAGCAGCGCCTCGATCTCGGCGCGCGTGGCCCCGGCGGGGAAATCGAGGTAGGTCACGCCGAACCGGCCCAGCACCTTGGCGATGAAGGTTTCGGTCGCGGCATAGAGCGGGCCGGAATGGACCACGACATCGCCCTGGCCGCACTGCGCCAGCAGCAGCGTGGCGATCGCCGACATGCCGCTCGAGAAGACGAGGCTTTCTTCCGCCTCGTCCCAGATGGCGAGGCGGTCCTCGAGGATCTCCTGATCGGGTCCGTTGAAGCGGCCATAGACGAGGCCGTCGGCGCCGCCGGGGCGCTTGCCGGTGATGCCTTCGAAGTGGCGCTTGCCCGCCGCCGCGCTTTCGAACGCGAAGGTCGAGGTGAGGAAGATCGGCGGCTTCAATGCGCCTTCGGAAAGCCGCGGATCGTAGCCCGCGCCCATCATCCGGGTGGAAGGCTTGAGCGGGCGGTCGGGCGGGCTGGCGGTCATCGGGCGGTCCTCTCGAAGATCGTGACTGGTTGCGAGTGTAACCAGCGGCGGCGCTTCAGGCGAGCCCGATCCGCTGTGTGAGCCAGACCAGTGCGGCAAAGCCCGTCGCGCCCGCCAGAACGAGCCGGACCGCCGCGGCGTTCCGCAGCCGGGGCAGCGCCATCAGCAGCGGCAGCGCGGCGAGCACGACCAGCAGCTGCACCGCCTCGATGCCGAGGTTGAAGCCGAGGATCGCGGTCGTCCGCGTCGCGAGGTCGAGCCCGAAGTTGGCGATGGTGGTGGCGAAGGCGAGGCCGTGGACGAGGCCGAACAGCGCGGCGACGACCGCCTCGCGCCCCGGGAACAGCGGCCGCGCCGCGTGGACCGCCGAGACGAGGACGGAAAAGGCGATGCCGGCCTCCACGGGCGCTGCGGGCAGGCGCGCGCCGAACAGCGCGGCGGCGATCAGCGTGGTGCTGTGGCCCAGGGTGAAGGCGGTGACGATCCCGGCGAGGTGGCGCAGCGTGGCGCGCGTGGCGCGCCGCCCGCTCCATCGGCCACGCGGCCAGCGCCCGCCGCTCGCCAGCAGCGGCGCCGGCAGCAGCAGCGCGAGCAGGAACAGCAGGTGGTCGGTCCCTTCGGCGATGTGCCGCGCGCCGAGCCGGAAGGCGCTGGCGAGGAGCGAGGGCAGGCCCACCGTGCCGCGGTCGACCATCAGGCTCGGCCGCGCCGCGGTGAGCGCGCCGACCAGCTCGCGTTGCTCCGCCGTGCCGCCGACGAGATCGCCGCCCACCACCAGCAGCGCGAAGTGGGTCGGCACTTCGCCCGTGATCACGCGCCAGTCGAAGCGGAAGGCGCGGTCGCTCGCGCCGGGCGGGGGCACCAGCACGAGGCTGGCGTGGAGGTCGGGCGGGCCGGCGATGGTCTCGAAGCGCAGGCGGCGCAGCGCGACCGTCCAGCGCGCGCCCGTCGGCGAGGCCACCGCCATGTGCGCGAGCAGGTAGCGCGATGCGGCGGCAAGGCTCGCGGGCGTATTGTCGGTGGCAAGGCCGGTCGCATAGCCGAACTCGCTTTGCGGCACGACCACGTCGGCGGTGACCGCGCCGGGCGCGAAATCGAGCCGGATCTCGGAATTGGGGGTGAGATGCGCCGCGGCCGGCGCTGACAGGAGCAGCAGGACGAGCGCCGCCACCCAGCGCCAGCGGTCAATCATGCCCGAACCAGACATAGCGCGCGGCGGGATCGGCGGCGTGGGGGTTGATAGCCAGCGCAGCCCTGCGCGCCGTTTCCGCCTCGCCATCGCGGCCCAGCGCGTCGAGCGCCTCGCCCTTCTGCATCAGTAGCAGCGCCGATCGCCAGCCGCCGTGCTGCGCGCGCTCGATCGTGGCGAGCGCCCCGGCAGCGTCGCCGGTCAGCAGTTGCGCGCGCGCGAGCAGCGCCAGCGTCGCGCCATGCGGGCGCAGCGCGGCGTCCTTGCGCGCAAGGTCGAGCGCGCGCGCGGGATCGCCCACCGCCAGTTCATGCTCGGCGGCATGGGCATAGGCGGCCTCGGGCAGCAGCGCGAGCCGCTGCGCCCACAGCGCGCCGGCGCGCGCGGCCCAGAACCGGCTCGCATCGCGCTTGCCCTGCAGCCGCAGCAGGTGGGCGAGCGCGTCCATCACTTCGGGCGCATTGGTCCGCTCGGCGAGTTCGCCGTAACGGCGCACGGCTTCGTCCACGCGGCCCTCGATCGCGGCCTGCTGCGCGGCGAAGGCCTGCGCCAGCCAGAATCCCGGGAACAGCGCGTCGCCCCAGCGGATCCAGCGCCCGGCCGTGGCCCAGTCGCCGGTGGCGTAGGCGATGGTCGCGCGTTGCAGCGCGGCGGTCTGCAGCGCCTGCCGCGTCAGCCGCTTGCCGCGCAGCACCGCGTTGACGCGGCGACGGGCGAGTTCGCCATCGCCGGTGCGCAGCGCGAGCATCGACTGGCGCAGCGCGAGGCCGGCGTTGCTGGCCGCGGCCTCGGCCCTGCCATACCATTCGCGCGCCGCGGCATAGTCGCCGCGCTGCATGGCGACATCGCCGCGCAGCGCGAAGGCGCTGGCCGCTTCGTCGGGCAGGGGCCGCGCCGCCTGGGCATCGAAGCGGGCGAGCGCCTGCCCGACCTGCGGCAGGCGGTGGAGCGTGTTCGCCAGCGCCGCGCGGCTGAGGCTCGGCCCACCGGGCGATTCCACCGAGGCCATGGCGCGGTCGAGCGTGCGGTCGGCCTCGGCCAGGTCGGCCCAGTCGCCGGTCAGCCGGTAGCGCCCGACGAGCGTATCGGCGAGGATTTCGAGATGGAGCCAGTCGGTCCCGCCTTCGGCCACGCCTTCGCGCGCGCCGGTGATCTGGGTATCGGCAAGCGCGATCGCCGCGGCGGCGGACTTCGGCCCGAACCCGGGGCGGATCGCGGCGGGGTCGGGGTCCGGGGGCCCCTGGTGATGCGCGCGCCATGACCGTACGCCAAAGCCTGCCGCGAGCACCACCAGGGCTGCGACGAGCAACAGCCACGGCCAGGGCGCGCGGCGGTTGCTCTCCCCTGCTTCATTCATCGTATTGGCGACCGAAACCCGGAACCTCAGGAGGTCTTGGCGCAGATCTTGAGGCCAAGTCCGACAAGATCGTCGCCGATCAGGTGGAACAGCTCGCCAAGGTCGGCCTTCTCTTCCTCGAAGTACTTTTCGGAGACGTCTATAGACGGGTTGTCGTCGTTATACTCCACCTTTTTAGGACTGCGGATCAAGGCGGTCGCCACGGCAGGGTTGCCCATGCGGTCGACGTTGACATAGGCCGATTCGGGATCGGTGCGGAAATCGAAGCCGCTGCCGGTGCCGCTGGCGATCTCGGGCTGGCCCTGCGCCTTGGCGAGGAAGGGGAAGGTCAGGCTGAACGGCTGGTCGTTGGCCGGCGGATCGAGCGGCAGGTTGGCGAGCGTGTTGGGGCCCTGGCCCGAGGCGTTCATGTCGAGGAACAGCGTCGCCAGCAGCAGGTCGACCACCGGATCGGACGGGTGGCGCCCGTTGGGCCAGCGCGTCGGCCGGGTCAGGTCGAGCTTGAGCGTGTCGGGGATGATGATCTGCTTGAGCGTGGCGGTGTCGCCGCTCTGGCCCTGGATCTTCTGGCTGAAGCAGGGCGCGACGTCGTAGGCGATCTCGGTCGGCGTCGGCGTGCCGGTGGGCGTGCCGGTGGTGCTCGGCTGCGGGCCGGGGATCACGACGGTGCTGCCCGCGCCATCGTCGCCGCACGCCGCGAGCGTCAGGACGAGCGCGAGCGGCGCTGCGAACAGGGCGGCGGCGCGGGCGGAGAAGGTCTTGTCCATCACAGGTTCCCCCCGAAGCGCAGCGTCTGGCCCCACAGCTCGAGCTGGCTGACGTCGGCGCCGAAGTTGGCGTCGGGAATTTCGAAGACGAGCGCCATGTCGTTCTGCTCGTCGAAGAAATTGCGGTTGTTGCGGATGCGGATCTGGCCTAGTTGGCGCGTTTCGCGAAAGCCGATCAGGTCGAAGAAGAACGGTTCGTCGAACAGGCCGGCGCGGGCCTTGACCCCGTCCTTTTGGAGCGTGGTCTCGGCCGGCCCCTCGATCGCCCCCGCAACGCCGGGCACGCCTTCGAAGCGCACGCCCCAGTCCTTGTCGCCGGCGCCCTTGCCGAAGCGCGCGCGGATCGTGAACTCGTCGGTGGTGCCGGGCTTCTTCGTCGAGATGTGGATCTTGTAGAGCACGTCGCGATCGTAGTGCAGCGGCTCGCTCTTGCGCACCGGTCCCGCGAAGGTCATCGCGATCTTGACCGTGCCGTCCGAATGCCAGGCGAAGACGTCGGCGATGTCGGCCGGAACGTCGGGCGTCGTGTCGAAGCCGCCGTCGGTGCGCGTCGGCGGGTCGAGATGGTCGGCGCTCGTCGCGCTTTCGGTGGGAACGAACGCGATGGCGGCGAGCGCGCCGCACAGCGCGCCTCCGGCCAGCAATGACATGATGATCCTGCGCACGGTGTGGCCCTCTTCCGATGCCGGTTTCCGGTGGTGCGCCCGTTCTGGCCTTTGCGTCCGCGCTCTGCTGTGTCGGCGCTCACAAGGTGAGCGGCGACGTGACGATGGCCTCAGGAAAATACCTTAGTGCCAAAACGGTGGAATGGGGAAGGGGAAAAACCGGCCCGCCAAGGGGTTAGAAGCCGAGCAGCGCCGCGACCGTCCACACCACCCCCACGATCAGCACCGCGCCGAGAAGGTCGAGCGCCAGCCCCGCCTTGAGCACGCGCGGCATCGCAATGTGCCCGGTGGCCCACGCGAGCGCATTGGGTCCGGTGCCGGCGGGCAGCATGAAGCCCCAGCTCGCGGCGAGCGCGGCGGGCAGCGCGAGCAGGATCGGATCGGCCCCGAGCGCGCCGCACAGCGCCGCCACCACCGGCATGATCCCGCTCGCCGCGGCGATGTTGCTGGCAAACTCGGTGACGACGACCACGAAGGCGACGAGCACCAGCGCCACGACCGGCAGCGGCACGTGGGCGAGCGGGAGCATCGCGGTGCCGAGCCAGTCGGCCAGCCCCGATTCGCTCATCCCCATCGCCATCGACAGCCCCCCGCCGAACATCAGCACGACGTCCCAGGGCGCGCGGTTGGCTTCCTTCCACAGCAGCATCGGGCGGCCGGTGCCGTCGGGCAGGACAAACAGGACAAGCCCGGCGATCGCGGCGATGGTACCGTCGGTCAGCCCGCCCTTGGGAAACAGCCCCTCGGTCAGCGGCTGGGTGACCCAGGCGAGCACGGCGAGCGCGAAGACCGGCACCAGCCGCTTTTCGGGCAGCGTCCATTCCACCGAGTGCTCGATCGCATCGCGCGCGGCCTGGGGATCGAAGCTGTCGGCGCGCAGATCGTGGACCCGCGCGATCAGCCAGGCGGCGAGCGGCACGCCGATCAGCACGACCGGCAGGCCGAACGCGGACCATTCGATGAAGGTGATGCGAACGCCGAGGGTGCGTTCGAGCAGGGCGACGGCGATGGCGTTGGTCGGCGTGCCGACGATCGTGCCGTAGCCGCCGAGCGTCGCGGCGAAGGCCACCCCCATCGGCAGCGCGCCCGCCATGCCGCCGGTCTCGCCGTCCCTGACCCCGCCCGAGGCGAGAATGGCGAGCGCCATCGGCATCATGATCAGCGCGGTCGAGGTGTTCGAGATCATCGTCGAGATCGTCGCGGTGGCGGCCATCACCGCGAGCAGCAGGCGGAACGGGCTCGCGCCGGCGCGCCGCAGCATGGCAAGGGCGAGGCGGCGATGGAGCCCGGTGCGCTCGATCGCGAGGGCGAGGAACGCGCCGCCCACGAACAGGAACATGATCGGCGAATAGTAGGCGGACGCGGTCTTGTTGGCGTCGGCGACGCCGGTCAGCGGCAGGACGATGAACGGCAGCAGCGCGGTCGCCGACAGCGGCATCGCCTCGCTCATCCACCACACCGCCATCCACCACAGCAGCCCGGCGGTGTGCCAGGCGGGCGCGGTCATGCCGCCGGGGCTGGCGAGCAGCAGCGTCGCGGCAAAGCCCAGTGGCCCGACGACGAGCGCCAGCTTGCGTAGATCGAATGCCGCCATCGTACCCCCCCCGGCTCCCTGTCCCGGCGGCCTAGCATGGCGCGCCGAGCAGGGGGAAGCGGGTTTGCGGACCAGGCCGTAAACTCCTGAACGGCCTAGAGCACGAAGTCTCCGGCGACGAGCGCGGCGCTGGTGGTCACGCCGATCACGAAGTCGGCCACGCCGTCGCCGTTGGTGTCGCCCATCACGGCATAGCCGCCGTCGACCGGGCTGATCCGCAGTTCGCCCGCGAGGTTGTGGAACGCGGCGGCGCCGATGAAGGCAAAGGCCTGATCGCCGGCGACGCCGACCTTGGCGTCGATCGCGGCGAGCACGATCTTGTCCTTGTCGGCGCGGGTGAAGTCGAGGATCTGGTCGTAGTTGGCGGCCGCGATGCTGGTTCCGGCGACATCGTCGAGCGTGAAGGCGAACTTGTCCGCCCCGGCGCCGCCGGTCAGCAGGTCGCGGCCCGCCCCGCCGCCGGTCAGCGTATCGTTGCCGGCCCCGCCGGTCAGCGTATCGGCGCCGAGCCCGCCGAACAGGCTGTCGTTGCCTTCGCCGCCATCGAGCTGGTCGTCGCCGTCGCCGCCGTCGAGCGTGTCCGCCCCGCGCCCGCCGGCGAGCCTGTCGTCGCCGGCCTGGCCGTAAAGCGCGTCCTTGCCGCCGAGGCCCTGGAGCAGGTTGGCGCCTGCATCGCCGACCAGCGTATCGTCGCCGAGCTGCGAGCCGACGATGTTCTCGAAGGCGGTGTAGCTGTCGCCGGCCGCGCCGCCCGCGTTGTCGAGGCTGCCGTCGAGCGCGACCACGACGCCGGGCAGGCGGCTGAAGTCGAGCGTATCGGTGCCCTGGCCGCCATCGGCGTTCTCGACATCGAGCCCGGGCAGGAGGGTATCGTCCCCCGCGCCGAGCAGGATCGCGCCGTCGATCGTGCCGCCGATGGTATCGACCCGGTCGTTGCCGTCGAGCATGTCGACATTGCCGGCGATGAGACCGCGGTTGCGCAGCACGTCGTCGCCCAGCGAGAGGTTTACCCGGCCCTCGATGGTGCCCCGGTTGACCAGCAGGTCGTTGCCGTCGTCGGTGATCACCGCGTAATTGAGCGGGTCGACATTGCTGATCGTGCCGTAGTTGCTGATCGACAAGGCGCCGCCGGTGCTCATCGCGATCCCGCCGCTTTCGCCGCTGATCACCCCGTAGTTGACGACCGTGCCCATCGGCTTGTCCAGAGCCGTGCTGAGCGAGATCGCGGCGCCGTCGCTCGAGCGGATTTCGCCCGAGTTGATGATCGTGGTGGCGACCGACTGCACCGAGATGGCGACGTACTCGGTGCTGATCGAGCCGTTCCGGGCAACGTCGATGGTGTTGAGCGAGGAGCCGCCGAGCTGGTTGATCATGGCGATCCCGCGGGCGCCGCCGACGAGGCCGAGGACCTGGACCGACTGGCCGGTTCCCGCGGTGACGATGGCGTAGTTGTTCTCGCTGAACAGGGTACTCTCGCGCAGCACCAGGAAGCTGTCGACCGTGCCCACATCGAACAGCACTCCGGTACCGTACGTCGAGGTCGCATAGCGTAGAGTCATCGGGCTTCCCCTGCCTTGTGCCGGGTGCTCCTGTTCTGCCCGGCCGACGAGCGCTGTTCCCCGGGCACAGGTGGCACAGCTTCGCGCACCGGGCAATCGGGCGGCGTCGGGGGCCTCCGTTCCGGCCGGAGGCCCACGCGAAACGCTCTTGCGCGAGCGCGCCCCGATCTGACACCTTGGCGCGAGCCAAGGGGGAAAAAACCACGCGTTCGACCATTGCCATCGTTCTTGCAGCAGCGCTGTGCGGCGCGGGCGCGCTTGCGCCGTCGGCCGCGCTTGCCGAGGGGGTCCAGGGAGCGCAAGCGGCGCCCGCGACCCGCGCGCCGCTGGTGCTGATGACCGACTTCGGCACGGTCGACGGCGCGGTCTCGGAAGTGAAGGGCGTCGCCTACGGCGTGTCGCAGGACCTGCTGATCTCGGACCTGTCGCACCAGATCGACGGCATCTGGGACGGCGCCTACCGGCTCTACCAGGTCGCCCCCTACTGGCCGAAGGGCACGGTGTTCGTGACCGTGGTCGACCCCGGCGTCGGCACCAGCCGCCTGTCGATCGCCGTGCGCACCCGCGCCGGGCACTACTACATCGGCCCCGACAACGGCCTCTACACCCTGATCGACGAGGTCGAGGGGATCGACGAGGCGCGGGTGATCGACGAGACGATCAACCGCCTCGCCGGCTCTGAAAAGAGCAACACCTTCCATGGCCGCGACGTGTTCGGCTACACCGGCGCGCGGCTCGCCTCGGGCACGATTTCGTGGGAGCAGGTCGGGCCGAAGATCGATCCCGCGAGGCTGGTGCGCCTTTCCTACCAGAAGCCGGCGCTCGAGGGCGGGGTGCTCAAGGGCATGATCCCCGCGCTCGATGTCGCCTATGGCAACGTCTGGACCAACGTGCCGCAGGAGCTTTTCGCGAAGGCCGGCTTCAAGCTCGGCGACAAGGTCAAGGTCGAGTTCCTCAAGGATGGCAAGGTCGTCGACACCGTGGTGGCACCCTACACGAAGACCTTCGGCGACGTGCCCGTCGGCCAGCCGATGGTCTACATCAACAGCCTGCTCGCGGTGGCCGTGGCGCTGAACCAGGGCAATTACGCCAGGGACCACGGCATCGGTTCGGGCACGAACTGGTCGGTGCGGATAACGCGGCCTTGAGTATGGTCTCCTATCGGCAATAGATTGGCCGTAATCGTTGCGGGAGAAATTGACCTGAATCATTTGATGTGTTTCTGTTGCCGACAGGTCGCTTCAAAAATTTCGTATTCTTGACGGATTTTGAGGGGGACCAAATGCTCAATGGACGATCTGTCGCTGGCTTCGGCGATTTCGCAAGTTTACGGGCAGATTTCATCAAGGCCCGCGAGGCGACCAAGTTCACGGGTGATGTCTATCAGGACAACGTCGGTATTCCGACCGTGGATTTCGGCTACGCCCTGCTCATCAAGAACAAGGCCGGGACGTTCTCGGTCAACTCAAAGATCCAGTCTGATCTGGGGGATGTCTATACCCTGTCGCAAGCCGACACGACTCTGCTGACCAAGATCGCAGATTTGCTGACAAAGCGCGAAGGCGAACTGGCGCTGGCCGCCAAGGCGATGAAGGCGGGGGACAAAGACGGCTATGCCGCCCACACGGCATCGGCACAAAGCTACCTCGATCAGGCCGAGGCCAATTTCGACAATCGCGCGATCGATACGCTGGACCTTTCGATCGACGAGACCAAGGCGGACTACCTGCTGAACCTTGCCGTGGACCGCAACATCAAGACGGCCGGGCTGGTGACGCGGCTCAATTCGCCGGAACTCGCCAACACGTTCGAGGCGATCGCGATATCCGACATCGTGTACAATTCACCCGCCCTGGCGGGCAAGGCGTTCAAGGGTTACCTTGACGCGGGTGATCGGCTGGGCGCCTGGCGCGAAATCCTCATCGGCATGAATGGCAAGAACGTGAAGGGCCTGGAAAACCGCCGGATCGAGGAAGCCAAGGAATTCGGCCTCTACAGCCACGGCACACCGGACGCTCCGGAAACCGCCCACGACGACGGCGGCGGCGAGGCGCTCAACACGTTCCGCTACCTTCTCGTCAACGAGAAGGCTGTGACCGCGAAGTTCACGGCAAGCGGGCTCGGCAAGAACCAGACCGCCAAGTTCTGGGAGGCTAGCTACGCTCCCGCCAAGGCCGAACTGATCGCGCTTTTTGGCCAGGGGCAGCAGTCGCTCAAAGATGTGGTCATGCCGGCCACCGACAATGGCGAGGCCGTCCTCATCGGCGCCAAGGCGAAAGTCGATACCCTGGTCGTGACCGGGCTTGGCAACGATACGGTCACAGACAAGTCCGACGGAACGCACAACAACCTGATCTTCGTGCGTGGCGATCACGCCACCCTGACCGGCGGCCTGCTGGCCGACAAGAGCGACCGGGCTTACTTCTCGAACCGGGATATCGCGGCGTCGATCACGCTCGATGCACAGCAGCACGCTGTCGCCGATGACGGGTTGATCTATGACTACAATGCCGCAGCCAAGAAGCTGACCATAAGCGATGGAGCCGGTGGATCGGTGACGATCAACAAATTCGTCTCCGGCGATTTCGGGGTGACGATCGCCCACGACCAGTCGGTAAAGTTGACCTTCGACGAGTTTTCAACTGGCACCGCCATCACCGACCAGTTTCAGGACAAGGGCATCGTGTTCGCTGACGGCGCCCAGCTTGCTGGCGACGGGGCCAATCCGACAAGCCCGGTTCTTTCGGGCTCGCCGATATTTGTCGGTGAGATCAAGGCAACCTTCGTCGATCCCGCGTCGGGCAAGACCATTGGCGTCAAGGAGTTCCAGCTCGACGCAGGCTACTTCGATGCGATCCGCAGCACCGAGCTGGTCTGGTACAGCACCACCGGAAAGGTGCTCGGCCGCTTGACCAATACCCAGTCGGGCATCCAGCACTTCGATGTGGTGGCCAAGGGCGATGCCTTGATCGGGGGCTGGGCGATACACACCATTGGTGACGAGCCAAGCGGATTTGCCATCGACAACGTGCAGTTCGACCTGCCCGGCGCTCCACCGCCCCACGACCTTACGGGCGAATTGCTCGTCCTGTAGTCGCGCGCGACGGCTTCACAAAAACGGGCGCCGGATCGTTTCCGGCGCCCGTCGGGGCCATGCACTGGCCAACGTCGGCCTTACTTCGGCGCCAGCACCATCAGCATCTGGCGGCCTTCCATGCGGGGGAAGGCTTCGATCTTGGCGATTTCGGCGACGTCGTCCTGCACCTTGCGCAGCAGGTTCATGCCGAGCTGCTGGTGCGAGAGCTCGCGGCCGCGGAAGCGCAGGGTGATCTTGACCTTGTCGCCTTCGCCGATGAACTTCACGACATTGCGCATCTTGGTGTCGTAGTCGTGGTCGTCGATGTTCGGACGCATCTTGATCTCCTTGATCTCCTGCGTCTTCTGGCTCTTGCGGGCGAGGTTCGCCTTCTTCTGCGCCTCGTAGCGGAACTTGCCGACGTCGAGGAACTTGCACACCGGCGGATCGGCGTTGGGCGAGACTTCGACGAGGTCGAGGCCGACTTCGGCCGCCTGTTCGATCGCCTCGCGGGTGTACATCACCCCCAGGTTTTCGCCGTTTTCATCGATCACGCGCACCTTGGGCACGTTGATCATGTGGTTGTAGCGAGGCCCGCTCTTGACGGGGGGCGCCATCATGCGCCGGGGAGGGGGTGCTATTGTGTACTCTCCTGATCGTGGTCGGATAATGCGGCTGTGCGCGCGCTCATATCACAATGGCGCGGCAGATAAAGGCCCAGTCTTGCGAGATGGTGTCGCCCCGCCTCCGGTTCAAGCCGGAGCGCGGCCTTCCTGCCACAGCGGATCGCGCCAAACCGGGAAGCGCGCGAGCCGCTCGCCCGCCGCAACCAGCGCGTCGATCGCCGCGGCCGGCTGCATTGCCCGAACGATCGCCGGGTCGCCGGCATCGAGCCCGCCGGTCAGCGCGCCGAACGCGGGCAGGATCAGCTTGCGCTCGCTAAGCACCGCGCAGGGGCGCGCGATCCGGCGCCCACGCGCGGCGATGCGCAGCTTGGGGTGGTAGTGCCCCGACAGCTCGGGCGCGCGCTCGCCCGCCTTCGCCTCGTGGCGCAGGATCACGCCGCGCACCGCCAGTTCGGGCACGTAGGTGCCGGGCGCGGCGCCCCCCTTCTCGTCGTGGTTGCCGGTGATCCACACCCAGTCGAGGCTGCGGGTGAGCGCCGCCAGCATCCCCGCGGCATGCGGTTCGAGCCGCTCGGGCCCGGCGGCGTCGTGGAAGTTGTCGCCGAGGCAGAACACGCGCGCAGCGCCCGTCGCGCGTACCGCGTCGGCGACGCGGCCCAGCGTCTCGCGGCTGTCGTAGGGCGGGAGCATCTGGCCGAAGCGGGCGAAGAAGCTCGCTTTCTCGAGATGCAGGTCGGCAACGAGCAGCGCGCGCTCCTCGGCCCAGTAGAGCGCGCGCGATGCGCCCAGGCGCCATTCCTGCCCTGCGAACGAAAAGGGAACCATGGCTGCCCCTTGCCGCAGGCGGGATTGCTTGGCAAGGGCTTGGCGATGGACAGCCCCAAGACCGACTGGTCGCACGAGACCGCCGCCGCCCGCGCCTGGTTCGAATCGCTGCGGGATCGCATCTGCGCCGAGTTCGAGGCAATCGAGCGCGAGGCGGGCAGCGACGCGCGCTTCACCTACACGCCCTGGGATCGCCAGCACGAGGGCGAGCCGGTGGAGAACGGGGGCGGCGGGGTGCAGGGCCTGATGAAGGGCCGCGTGTTCGAGAAGGTCGGCGTCAACGTCTCGACCGTGGGCGGCGCGTTCTCGAAGGAATTCGCAGGCTCGATCAACGGCGCGAGCGCGGAGAACCCGGGCTTTACCGCGACCGGCATCAGCCTCGTCGCGCACATGGCCAACCCGCACGTGCCCGCGGTCCACATGAACACCCGCTTCCTGACGACGAGCAAGGCCTGGTTCGGCGGCGGCGGCGATCTCAACCCGCCGATCCCCTATGCCGAGGACACGGCTGAGTTCCATGCCGCCTACAAGGCTGCCTGCGACGCCCACGATCCCGCATACTACCCGCGCTTCAAGGCCTGGGCCGACGAATACTTCTACATCCCCCACCGCAAGGTCCATCGCGGCGTCGGCGGGATCTTCTACGACCACCTCGAATGCGCCGACGAAGCAGGCTTTGCCGCCAACTTCGCCTTTACCCGCGACGTGGGCGAGGCGTTCCTCGCGGTGTTCCCCAGGCTGGTGCGGCGGCGGATGGGCATGGCGTTCACCGAGGCCGACAAGCTGCAGCAACTGCAATGGCGCGGCCGCTACGCCGAGTTCAACCTCGTCTACGACCGCGGCACGCTGTTCGGCCTCAAGACCGGCGGCAACATCGACGCGATCCTGATGAGCCTGCCGCCCGAAGCGGTCTGGAGCTGAGCGGACCGTCGCGCGAGCGAACGCCCGCAAGGCCGCACACACGAAAGCATCCGGCGGCGAACCCGGACCTTTGCGCCTTGGGGAAACCATACGGACCTGCGCGACCGGCGCGGGCGCCATTGCCTGGCGCTGCGCGAAGGAGGGCGGTGAACGCTCTGGCGAGTGGCCGGCGGGGCGTTGCTTCCCGCACGGCTCGGCCTTGGTCGGACGGGGGGCTCGTATCCCTTGCGACGGCTCGCGTGCCGCATCGGGTCCGTAGCGAGTCCCTAAGGATAAGTTCCGGGATAAGCAGGGCCGCGCGAGGGGGCCAGGCCGGACCGGAACCGGACTTCATGGGAGCGCTGCCACGCGGCTGGACCGCCGCACCACATCCGCCCGTCCGTTGCACTGGCTGGGGTGTGCCCTGAGGGACTTGGGGCTTAACGCCCCCGCTCGCCGCATCTGGTGAGAGATCCGGCTTCCCGCAGCGCCGACCCGCGCCGGTCGCGTCGGGGCCTTGCCACATGGGCGCAACCCCGAAGGAGCGAAGAGCAAGCCGGCCATGCCGCTCCCGGTCCATGGGGTGGCGTATAACCTATATGGTTAGTCATGTCAAGATGGGTTGGGGAGGGTTCGCGCAGGGATCGCAGAGGCGCGGAGAAGGAAGAGAAGAGAGGTGCGAGGGGCATGGCCCCTCGCGCTCCCGGGACGTCTTCCGGCTTTGGCGTTGTGGATGCGGCGCGGGGTGCGGGGGGCTTCGGGGGGGTGCGCCGAAGGAAGGGCGGCCCTTCGACAGGCTCAGGGCGGGCGGAGTTGGGGGCTGGCGTTGGTGTCTTGGCCCGTCCATCCGGAGCGGCTCGGGGCAAAGGCTGGCCTGCCAACTCCGAGCGGCTCGGGGCACGGGCTGGCCTGCCAACTCCGTCCATCCTGAGCTTGTCGAAGGATCGTCCTTCTTCGAGGGCTGGCGCTGCGCGGCACCCTCCACCCTGCGGGTGGTCCCCCTCCCCTTGCAGGGGAGGATGGCGGGTGGGACGCCGTCGCTTCCGGCGTCGGCAGGTGCAGGGAGCAATGGTCCCTGCACCCTAGCAGCTGCGCCGACTCAGTCCTCGAGCTGGCGCAGGAGGGTGCGGACGTCGCCGTCCATGTCGGCGTCGCGGGTGCGCAGTTCCTCGATCAGGCGGACCGCGTGGATCACCGTCGAGTGGTCGCGCCCGCCGAACTTGCGGCCGATCTCGGGATAGGAGCGCGGGGTCAGCACCTTGGCGAGGTACATCGCCACCTGGCGGGGGCGAACGACCGCGCGGGCGCGGCGCTTGCTGGCCATTTCGGTGCGGTCGACGCGGTAGAACTGGCAGACCGTGCGCTGGATCTCGTCGATGGTGATGCGGCGGCGGTTGGCCGAGAGGATGTCGGTGAGCTGTTCCTCGGCGAGGCTCAGGCTGACCGGCTGGCCGGTGAGCTGGGCATAGGCGATCAGCTTGTTGAGCCCGCCGACAAGCTCGCGCACGTTGCGGTTGATCGTCCGCGCCAGGAACTCGATCACGTCGCCCGGCACCTGGGCATTGCCGAAGCGGGCGAGGCGGTGCTCGAGGATCTTGCGGCGCAGCTCGATGTCCGCCGGCTGGATGTCGGCGACAAGACCCATCGACAGGCGCGAGAGCAGGCGCTGCTCGACCCCGTCGAGGGCCTGCGGCGCGCGGTCGGCGGCCACGACCAGACGCTTGCCCGCGCTCATCAGCGCGTCGATCGTGTGGAGGAATTCCTCCTGCGTGCTCGCCTTGCCGATGATGAACTGGATGTCGTCGACCAGCAGCAGATCGAAGCCGCGCAGCCGCGCCTTGAACTCGATCATCTCGTTCGAGCGCATCGCCTGGACGAACTCGATCATGAACCGCTCGGCCGAGCAGTAGAAGATCCGCGCGCCCGGCTTGGCCGCAGCATAGGCGTGGCCGATGGCATGGAGCAGATGCGTCTTGCCCTGCCCGGTCGAGGCCTTGAGGTAGAGCGGCGAGAACTGCGGGGTCTCGAGCGCGGCCATGCGCTGCGCCGCGTTGACCGCCAGCACGTTGGCCGAACCCGAGACGAAATCGGCGAAGGTCAGCGACGGATCGAGCCCGGCGAGCGCGGTCTCGGCCACCGCGGGCGCGACCGCGCGCGCCGGGGCGGCAGGCTCGAACGCAGCGGCGACGCGCAGGTCGGGCATGGTCCGCCGGCGCGGGTGGACGGTGATGCGCACCTGGCGCACTTCGGCGCGCGCGATCTTCCAGGCGAGGCTGAGCCGGTCGGCGAAGCGATCGGCGACCCAGTTGGCCGAGAATTCGGTCGGCAGGAACAGGTCGAGCGTGCCGGTGTCCTTGCAGAAGCTGCCGAGCTGGATCGGCTTGATCCACTGGCTGTGCAGCTGCGAGCCCAGGTCCTTCTTGAGACCCTGGCTGATGTCCGCCCAGTCGGCCGCCAGATCCAGGGCTTCCTGGTCCTCGATCATGGTGCCTTCGCGTCCCTTCTTCGCCTGTCCGGCGTGTCCCGTTGTCTTGTTGCCGCCCGCCGCCTGACTGGCGCCGCCCATGCCGAACTCGTCAATCTTCACGCGCCGCCGCCCCGCATTTTCCGGCCCGCCTCCTTCGCCGGAGACCGGGCACGACCTACCCCTTGCCCGGACGCGCACCAGCGCGCCCCGGACCCTGCTTCAAGCGATTTCGTGACACCGGCCAGACGATTACCCTGCCGAAACAGAAGGCCCCCGCCGCTGCCGGTCCGTCCTGTGTATTGGCGCTTCGCTGACTCGCGCAAGCGGCCCGGCGCAAAAAAACTGAAATAAACCTTCTTGACTCGGTTCTGGCCCGCAGAACTCCATCAAATGGCTGATTTTCAATGCTTTTTCTGCAGAGTATTCGCGAATCGCGGAAATTCCGCGACTTGTTGCATCCGCGCAAAAGTCGCGCGCCTGAAACAATCGCGCAAAAGAAAAGGCCGGCGTTTGACACGCCGGCCATGTTCTTTTTTTGTGCCGTAACGCGCCGGTCATCACCCCGACACGAACAGCAGGCCGGCGCGAATCAGAGCGCGGCGACTCGCTTGCTCAGACGGCTCATCTTGCGCGCCACGGTGTTCTTGTGGAGCACGCCGCGGGCGACGCCGCGCGCCAGCTCGGGCTGGGCAGCCTTGAGCGCTTCGGCCGCCGCGGTCTTGTCGCCGCCTTCGAGCGCGGCTTCGACCTTCTTGACGAAGGTGCGGATGCGCGAGAGGCGGTTGCCGTTGATTTCGGCGCGACGTTCGTTGCGGCGGATGCGCTTGCGGGCTTGCGGCGTGTTGGCCATGTGTTCCTGTCTCGTGTCCTCTGGCGGGCCACCGAAAAGGCGCCCATGCAATCATGATGGAAAGCGGGGAAAGCCCGCCGGAAAGCGGCGCCCTTAGCGTCAAGCCGCGGTGCGGTCAACAGATTCGGCGCCTGCGGGCCGCCCCTTACGCCAGCCGGCGCAGCCTTAACCCAGCCGGCGCAGCCTTAACCCAGCCGGCGCAGCCCTACCCCAGCCGGCGCAGCGACAGGCGCAGGCCGTCGCGCGGCTTGGGGATCGGCCAGGCCTGCCACTTGGGCGCATAGCCGGGCGCCGCTTCGAGCGCATAGCGCGACAGGATCTGCGCGACCAGCACCTTGGTCTGCATCGTGGCGAAGTGGAGCCCAAGGCACATGTGCGCGCCGCCGCCGAACGGCACCCAGGCGTACTTGTGGCGCGCGGCGACCTTGTCGGGGGTGAAGCGCAGCGGATCGAAGCGGTCGGGATCGGGCCAGAGCGCAGGGTCGGCATGGACCGCGGCCGGGCTGATGCCGACCCCGGTGCCCGCCGGAATGCGGTGGCCGCGGAAGGTGAAATCGCGCAATGCGCGGCGCGGCATCGCCGGCACCGGCGGCATGATCCGCAGCGATTCCTTGAAGGCGAGGTCGGTCAGCTCGAGCTTGCCCAGATCCTCGTAGGCGAGCGCGCGGTCCGGACCTCCCGTGACGGCCAGCGCCTCGGCGCGCAGCTTGTCCTGCCATTCGGGTGAAGTCGCAAGGTGCCAGGCGAGCGTGGTGAACGAACTGGTGATCGTGTCGTGCGCGGCCATCATCAGGAAGATCATGTGATCGACCACGACGTCCTCGGCCAGCAGGCTGCCGTCCTCGCGGGTGGCGAGGGCGAACTGGCTGAACATGTCCTGCCCCGGCTTCTCGCGGCGTTCGCGCACCAGCCGGGTGAAGTATTCGACCATCAGCTTGCGCCCGGCGACGCCCCGTCCCATCGCGGTGAACGGCAGCGGGCGGCGGATCGGCGCGACCGAGGCCTGGACCATGTCGACGAAGGCCTTGTTCAGCCGGTCGGCCTCGGGCCCCAGCGGCAGGCCGAGGAAGCTGACCGCGGCGGTCTGCAGCGTCAGCGTCTTGATCAGGTCGTAGAAGCGGACCTGCGTGACCCCATTGGCCCCGGCGCCCTTGCCCCAGGCGTCGACGCCGCGCGCGATCTGTTCGTTGAGCTGGCCGCAATAGGCGCGCATCGGTTCGGGCTTGAACGCGATCGACAGCGCGCGCCGGTCGATGCGGTGCGCTTCGTGGTCCATCAGCATCAGCCCGCGCGGGAACAGCAGGTTGAGGATCGGGCCCCAGCCCTGCTCGTTCGAGAACAGCTTGTCGCGGTCGAACAGGACCAGCTCGTTGGCGTCGGGGCCGACGAGGGTGACGCCGCGCCGGCCGAAGCTGCGGGTGCGGTAGACCGGCCCGTACTTGGCGAGCATGGCGTTGCCGAAGCCGATCGGGTCGGCGAGCTGGCGGAAGGTGGTGCCCACGATCGGCAGTCCGTCGTCGCCCGGGATCGCATCGAGCGCGGCATCGCCGGGGTGGCGGGTCCAGTGCGGGTTGCCGCGTTCGGACTGGACCGTGACGTCGGTGAAGCTGCGGGCAGGAACGCTCGCCATCGAAAGGTCTCCCGGTGCATTTAATCGCCCCATTAATGACACGAATGTCAGCAGAGGCAAGCCCGGGAACGCGTCAGATCCAGCCCGCGAGTTCGCGCCGGACGAGCGCTTCGATGAGGTCGAGGCCCGCCTCGCCCGCGTTGAGGCAGGAAAGCGCGGCGAAGTCGCTGCCGCCGGCGGCGAGGAAATCGTCGCGCCCGCGGATCGCCAGTTCCTCGAGCGTCTCGAGGCAATCGGCGGAGAAGCCCGGCGCGGCGATGGCGACCCGCCGGGTGCCCTTGCGCGCTTCCTCGAGCAGGACCGCGTCGGTTGCCGGCTCGAGCCACTTGGCGCGGCCGAATCGCGACTGGAAACTGGTGGCGACGCGCAGCGCCGGGTGGCTCTGCGCGAAGCGTTCGCCGATCAGCCGCGCGGTCTTGCGGCAGTGGCAATGGTAGGGATCGCCGAGGTGCAGCGTCCGCTCGGGCATGCCGTGGAAACTGAGCAGCAGCAGTTCGGGTTCGAACGCGAGCGCGCCGATCTGGCGGGCGAGATCGGCGTGGAGCGCGGCGATCGCGGCGGGATCGTCATGATAGGGCGGCAGCGTGCGCAGCGCGGGCAGGCGCCGGCGGCCCTTGATCCAGTCCGCCATGGCATCGAGCGCGCTGGCGGTGGTGGCGGCCGAATACTGCGGATAGAGCGGCGCGACGAGGATGCGCTCGCACCCTTGTTCGAGCAGGGCGTCGAGCTCCTTGCCCATCGCCGGGTTCTGGTAGCGCATGGCGTGGCGCACGATCGCCGCATCGCCCAGGCGCGCCTGGAGCCCGCGCGCCTGGGCGGCGGTGATCGCGGCGAGCGGGGAGCCTTCGTCGCTCCACACCTGCTGGTAGGCGTGCGCGCTCTTCTTCGGCCGGGTGTTTAGGATGATCCCGCGCAGGATCGGCTGCCACAGCAGCGTGGGGATTTCGACCACGCGCCTGTCGGACAGGAATTCGCCGAGATAGCGCTTCACCGACTTCGCATCGGGCGCATCGGGCGTGCCGAGGTTGACCAGCAGCACGCCGACCTTGCCTTTGCGCACGACCGGGTGATCGGCGGGGAGATGCGAAGCGGTCATCACAAACCTTCGGACAGGAGGGGAAGGCGGCGCAGGCGCGCGCCGGTGGCCGAGAACAGGGCATTGGCGATGGCGGGCGCGGCGACGACCACGCCCAGCTCGCCGGGGTCGAACGGCTGCTCCGCCGAGTCTGCAAAGACAACATCGACCTTGGGGCAATCGGCGAGCAGCGGCAGGCCGAGCTGCGCCAGCCGGCCCGACAGCGGCAGGCCGGCGGCATAGGCTGTGCTGCCGCCGATCGCATGGGCGAGGCCGAAGAGAAGGCCGCCTTCGATCTGCTGGCGGGCGATGTCGACGTTCACGATGCGGCCGATGTCGGCGTAGGCGGACAGCTGGTCGACCCGGATCGCGCCGTTGTCCTGCCGCGCCGTCGCAACCACCGCGATATGGCCCGAGCGCGGGCCTTCGGGCGCGGCGAGGTCGAGCCGCCAGCAGGCGATCCCCTGGCCCGAGGCATCGGCACCGCCCCCCCACATCGCCATCCGCGCCGCGCCCTGCAGACAGGCGACGAGGCGCGGCTGGCCCGAGAGCATGCCGATGCGGAACGACAGCGGCTCGGCGCCGGCAAGATGCGCGCATTCATCGACGAAGCTTTCGACCATGAACGCGGTGTAGCCCGCCGCCCCGCCGCGCAGGCGGGCGGTGGGCAGCGGCAGGTCGACGGGCACGTGGTCGACCGCCTTTTCGGGAATGGCGTAGAGCGGCAGCGCGCCTTCGCAGGCCATCGGATCGGGCTTGCCCCGCGCCGCGGCCTTCGCCGCGGGCATGCTGGTTTCGCCGAGCAGGCGCGTGCCCCATTCGATCGCGGTGGCCGGCAGCGCCATCCGCGCGCGCCAGCCGAGCAGGCGCTGCTTGTCCGGGCTCATCGCCGCGGACAGCTGCGCCGAGACGGGCGTGCGCGGATAGCTGCCGAGCGATTCCTGCCAGCGCGACCACATCAGCTGCACCGGGCGGCCAAGCGACTTGGCGATGGCGGCGGCCTGCGAGGCGATGCGCGCGTCGAGCCGCGCATCGAAGCTGCCGCCCGCATGGAGCGGATAGAGCACCACATCGCGCAAGGGGACACCCGCGGCGCGCGCGGCGGCGCGGCGGGCGAGTTCGGGCGCCTGCGTCGCCAGCCATAGCTCGAGCCGCCCTTCCTCCAGCCGCGCGGTGCAGGTGGCGGTCTCGAGCGGGGCGTGGACGGCCGGTTCGACATCGTAGCGGACGGAAAGCGAAGGGCGCGCGAGCAGCGCGTCGGGGTCGCCCTGCGCGGCGATGAGCGTCGCCGCGCCCTTGCGCAAGGCCGCGTCGAGGCGGGTGTCGAGCGCGGAACTGTCGGCGATGCGGCCCGCCGCCTTGAAGCGCGGGTCCATTGCCTTCAAGGCCTTGTCGGCGGCGTGCCAGGTGGTGCCGGCGGCGGCGAGCCAGCGCTTGGCGTGGACCACGCCGACGAGGCCCTTCACTTGCGCTGCGGCCTGCTTGTCGTAGCTTGCCAGCACGCTGTCGCCCTGCGGCCCCATCGCGATCGCCGCGTGGACCATGCCGGGCAGGCGCACATCGCCGGAAAAGACGAAGCTGCCATCGACCTTGGCCGGAAGATCGAGCCGGGGACAGGCCGGGCGCGCGCCTTCGGGAAAGGCGCCGGGCTCTTCGCGCGGGGGCTGCGCGCGCAGCACCGGCGGGTCGGGCGGGTCGAACCCGGCGGCGGTGCCAAGCAGCTTGTCGAACGCGAGCCGGCGCTTGCCGTCGGTGACGGCGTGTCCCTGCGCATCGAGCGTTTCCCAGCCGACGCCCCATTGCGCCGCGGCGGCCTGGCACAGCACCGCGCGCACCGCGGCGGCGGCTTCGCGCAACGGCGCTTCGAACGCGGCGAGCGCGGTGCCCTCCGCCGTGATCTGCAGCGGCTCGCGCTCGGCATGGAGGCGGGCGAGGAGCGCGTCCGGCCGATCGGCGAGCGATGGCGCGAGGCCCAGCCAGAGCGGCGCCCAGCGCGCGGCGAGCACGGCATCGCCATAGACCGGGCTGACCGGCGCGGGCTCGACGCCGATGCGCTTCCAGTCGGCGCCCATCTCCACCGCGACGATCTGCGCGGCGAGCGTGGCGATCCCCTGCCCCATTTCGCAGAACGGCACGGCCACGCCGACATCGCCATTGCGCGCGAGGCGGATGAAGCTGTCGAACACGCGCTCGCCCTCGCTGGCAGCGAGCGGGCTCGCGTAGCGGCGCGGCACCAGCCGGAACGCGAGCAGCAGGCCGCCTGTCGCACCCGCGCCGATCAGCAGGCCGCGCCGGGTCAGCCGCACGGGGCCTACCGCTGGTCGAGCCAGGCGATCACGCCTTGCGCGATTGCGGCAAAGGCATCGGCCTGCGGCCCCTCGCCCGCCGCCGGGGGCCGCCCGGCATCGCTGTCCTGGCGGATCGCGAGATCGAGCGGAATGCGCCCGAGGAAGGGCAGGTTCATCGATTTGGCCGCCGCTTCCGCCCCGCCCTGGCCGAACGGATCGCTCTCCTCGCCGCAGTGCGGGCAGACATAGCCGGCCATGTTCTCGACAAGGCCGACGATGGGGACGTGCGCCTGTTCGAACAGCTGCACCGCGCGCGTCGCGTCCATCAGCGCGAGGTCCTGCGGGGTCGAGACGATCACCGCGCCTGCCGGCTTGTGCTTCTGCAGCATGGTCAGCTGCACGTCGCCCGTGCCGGGCGGCAGGTCGACCACCAGCAGCTCGACATCGCCCCAGATCGCATCGGTCAGCTGGCCGAGCGCATTGCCCGCCATCGGCCCGCGCCAGGCGATCGCCTGCCCCGGCTGGACGAGGTGCCCCATCGACAGCAGCGGCAGGCCCCACGGGCTCTGCACCGGGTGCAGCTTGTTGCCCTCGGCAGTGGGGCGCAGGCCCTCGGTCGCCAGCAGGCGCGCCTGCGAGGGGCCGTAGATGTCGGCATCGACGAGGCCGACCTTCTTCCCCGCGCGCGACAGCGCGACGGCGAGGTTGGTCGAAAGCGTCGACTTGCCGACGCCGCCCTTGCCCGAGCCGACCGCGAGGATCAGCGGCGGGCTGCGCTTTTCCGCGGTCATCGCGACGCGCACTTCGGCGGCGCCCGCGCCCTTGGCGGCGTCGCGCACGGCAAGGTCGAGCTTGTCGCGCGCCAGCCGCTCCATGCCGGCGACGTCGAGCACGATCGTCGCGACGTCCCCCTTCACCGTGGCCGACTGCAACCGATTGCCCGCCACCTGCCGCACCGCATCGTGCAGCGTCTTGCCATCGAGGCTCACGCCCGTCCCTGTCCTTCCTGCCCGACGACCCTTGGGGGGCGTCCTTCGGGGCAGTGCCCTAGCAGAGGAATTTTGGGAGCGAGACACTGTTTTTCGCGCGCGGCGCCCCTATAACATCGGGCATGACGGATTTCGGTGGAGCAGGCGCAGGGCCCGGACCCCTGCCCGGGACCAGCAGCGCGATGGCGGGCAAGAAGAGCCCCTGGGGCGACCCGGGCGCCGATGGCGAGGCCGCGGACGGCGAGGCTGCGAGCGGCGAGGCCGCGCCCGGGAGCGGGACGCCGGGCGGCGACCGGCCCGCTCCGCCGCCCGCCCAGGACGGCCAGCGCGGCGAAGGCCCGCGCAGCGAAGGCCCCCGCAATCCCTGGTTGCCGCCCGGTTCGGCCGAGCCGCGCAAGGGGCCGAGCATCGAGGAACTGTTCCGCAAGCGCGCGCTCGGCGGCCTGACCGGCGGCGGCGCCGGCGGCCCCGCGTTCCGCCTGCCGCAGCGGCCCGACGGCAAGTCGTGGGTGCCGATCGGCATCGCCGCGTTCGTGCTGCTGTGGCTGGGCACCTCGATGGTCCATCGCATCGCCCCGCAGGAGCAGGGCGTGGTCACCACCTTCGGCTCCTATTCGCGCACGCTGCACCCCGGCATGGCGCTGACCCTGCCCTGGCCGGTGCAGACGGTGAACGTGAAGGACGTGACCTCGATCCGCCGGGAATCGATCCCCGAGGGCGAAGGCGAGAAGCTGATGCTGACCGCCGACCAGAACCTCGTCGACCTGACCTACCTGGTCCGCTGGAACATCAAGGACCTCAAGCTCTATTCCTTCCAGCTGGCCGAGCCCGACCAGACCGTGCGCGAAGTGGCCGAGGCGGCGATGCGCGCCTCGATCGCGGAAGTGACGCTGAACGATGCGATGGGTTCGGGCCGCGCCGCGATCGAGCAGAACGTGCGCGAGCGGATGCAGCGCGTGCTCGACGCCTATCGCTCGGGCGTGAAGATCCAGGGCGTGGAGATCAAGAAGACCGACCCGCCGGCCAAGGTGGTCGACGCCTTCAAGGAAGTGCTCGCCGCGCAGCAGGACGCGCAGAGCGAGGTCAACCGCGCCGAAGCCTGGGCGCAGCAGCTGACCGCGCGCGCGCAGGGCGAGGCGGCGGCCTTCGACAAGGTCTACGAGCAGTACAAGCTCGCGCCCGACGTCACCCGCCGGCGCATGTACTACGAGACGATGGAGCGCGTGCTGAGCCAGACCGACAAGGTGATCGTCGAGACCCCGGGGGTGCAGTCGTACCTGCCGCTGCCCGAGATCAAGCGCCGTCCGAGCGACGAGCCCAGCGATGCCGCGAACGGGGGGGCGAACTGACATGGATGCGCTCGAACGCCTGTGGGCCGAGCAGAAGGCGGCGATCATCGCGGTGATCGTCGCGATCGTGGCGCTCGCCAGCACGCTGATCGTGGTGCCCGAGACCAAGCAGGCGGTGATCGTCCGGCTGGGCGAGCCGCAGCGGGTGATCAACCGCTTCCGCCCCAACGCCGACTTCGGCCAGACCGGAGCGGGCCTTTCGTGGCGCATCCCGTTCTTCGAGACGGTGGTATGGGTCGACAAGCGGGTGATGGACGTCGACATGGAGCGCCAGCAGGTGACCAGCGCCGACCAGCGCCGGCTGGAAGTGGACGCCTACGCCCGCTTTCGCGTGATCGACCCGGTCAAGATGTACGAGACCGCCGGCACTGTCGATCGGGTCTCGGAGCAGCTCCAGCCGATCCTCAATTCGGTGCTGCGCCAGGAACTGGGCAAGCGCACCTTCGCCTCGCTGCTTACCGCCGAACGCGGCCAGGCCATGGCCAACATCCGCAAGGGGCTCGACACCGAGGCGCGCGAATACGGCGCGCAGGTGATCGACGTTCGGATCAAGCGGGCCGACCTGCCCGACGGCGCGCCGCTCGAATCGGCGTTCACCCGGATGGCGACCGCGCGCCAGCAGGAAGCGGCGACGATCCGCGCGCAGGGCCAGAAGAACGCGCAGATCATCCGCGCCCAGGCCGAGGCCGACGCTTCGCGCACTTATGCCGACAGCTTCGGCAAGGATCCGCAGTTCTACGATTTCTATCGCGCGATGCAGAGTTACGATACGACCTTCGCGCAGAAGGGTTCGAGCACCTCGATCGTGCTTTCGCCCGACAACGAATACCTGCGGCAATTCCGCGGAAAGTGACGGAACAGCGCCATTCAATCCTCGTTCATGCGACGAAGCGTTGATCGCGGACGGGGATCGGGAGCGGCATCCACGTGAGAGCGTGAGCCGCCAACGCATTCAGGACAAGAGGAACGAGCCACGTGCGATATGCTTACGGAGTGACAACGGCGCTGCTCCTTGCCGGCAGCGCGGCGACGCTGGTGACGGGCTTTCCGGCCGGCGCCCAGGTGGCGCAGAACGATTCCGCGCAGATGCAGAACGTGGTGCCCCGCGCGGGCGCGCCGGCAAGCTTCGCCGACCTGACGCAGCAGCTCCAGCCGGCGGTGGTCAACATCTCGACCCGCCAGCGGGTCAAGGTCCAGCCCAACAACCCCTTTGCCGGCACGCCGTTCGGCGACCTGTTCGGTGGCGGCCAGGGCGGAGCGCAGACGCGCGAGGCGCAGTCGCTAGGTTCGGGCTTCATCATCTCGGCCGACGGCTATGTCGTGACCAACAACCACGTGATCACCGCCGACGGCCAGGGCGAGGTCGAATCGATCACCGTCACCATGACCGACGGCACCGACTATCCCGCCAAGCTGATCGGCCGCGACGCGGCCTCGGACCTCGCGGTGCTCAAGATCGTCGGGACCAAGCCCTTCCCGTTCGTGAAGTTCGGCGATTCGCGCCACGCCCGCGTCGGCGACTGGGTGATCGCGATCGGCAATCCGTTCGGCCTCGGCGGCACGGTGACCAGCGGGATCATCTCGGCGGTCTATCGCAACACCGGCTCGGGCTCGGCCTATGACCGCTACCTGCAGACCGACGCGTCGATCAACCGGGGCAACTCGGGCGGGCCGATGTTCGACATGAACGGCAACGTCATCGGCATCAACAACGCGATCTTCTCGCCCACCGGCGGCAGCGTCGGCATCGGCTTCGCCATCCCGGCAGAGATCGCCGCGCCGATCGTCGACAAGCTGCGCAGCGGCCAGGCGATCGAGCGCGGCTACCTCGGCGTGCGCATCCAGCAGCTGTCCGACGACCTTGCCGCCTCGCTGGGCCTCGCCAAGAAGCGCGGCGAGTTCATCCAGTCGGTCGAACCCGGCCAGGGCGCGGCCAAGGCCGGCATCCAGGCGGGCGACGTCGTGGTCTCGGTCGACGGCAGGGAGGTCACCCCCGACCAGACGCTGTCGTTCCTCGTCGCCAACACCGCGCCCGGCAAGCGCATCCCGATCGAGCTGATCCGCAACGGCCAGCGCCTCACCGTCCAGGCGGTCGTCGGCAAGCGTCCGAGCGAGGAGGAGCTGGCGCAGAACCGGTTCGACCCGGATTCGCAGGACGACGACGACGACAACGGCTTCGCCAAGCCCGGCGCCGACAAGCAGACCGCGGGCCCCGCGATCCAGCAGTCGCTCGGCATTGCCGCGATTCCCCTGACCGCGCAGATCGCGCGCCAGCTCGGCGCGGGCGAGGACACCAAGGGCGTGGTCATCACCGCGGTCGACACCTCGGCCGACGCGGCCGCCAAGGGCCTGCAGCGCGGCGACATCGTGCTTTCGGCCAACTACAAGGCGGTGGCGACGCTCTCCGACCTCGAGGCGGTGATCCGCCAGGCCAAGGCCGAGAACCGCGAGGCGGTGCTGCTGCGCATCCAGCGCCGCGGCCAGCCCGCGCTCTACGTGCCGATCCGCCTGCGCTGATCGCGCCGGCATCGCCGACAGAAAAAAGGCCGTCCCGGGATGCCGGGGCGGCCTTTTTCGTCGGCGGGTTATTGCCCCGAATCGAGGTTCAGTCCGCGGCGCCCCTGTTCGGGAGTGTCGAACGGCGGTTGCGCTTCGTCGGCGTCGGGATCGAGCGGCACCTGCAGCATGCCCTCCCACCGGGTGATGACCGATGTGGCGACGGCGTTGCCGACGACGTTGGTGGCGGTGCGGCCCATGTCGAGGAAGGTGTCTACGCCCAGCAGCAGCGCGATCCCTTCGAGCGGCAGGCCGAACTGGGTCAGCGTGGCGGCGATGACCACGAGGCTCGCGCGCGGCACCCCGGCGATGCCCTTGCTCGTCACCATCAGCGTCAGCAGCATCGCGATCTGCTGGCCGACCGAGAGGTGGATGCCATAGGCCTGCGCGATGAACATCGTCGCGAAGCTGGTGTACATCATCGAGCCGTCGAGATTGAACGAGTAGCCCAGCGGCAGCACGAACCCGGAAATCCGGCGCGGCACGCCGAAGCGGTCCAGCTGCTCGAACAGCTTGGGCAGCGCCGATTCGGAGCTTGCGGTCGAGAAGGCAAGCAGCAGCGGCTCGCGGATGTAGCGCGCGAGCAGCAGGACGCGCTTGCCCAGGAACAGGCCGCCCATGCCCAGCAGCAGCACCCAGAGCAGCAGCAGGCCGAAGTAGAATTCCGAGACGAACACCCCGTAGGTGACGATGATCGACAGGCCCTTGGTCGCGACCACCGAGGCGAGCGCGCCGAACACCGCCAGGGGCGCGGCGCGCATCACGTAGTCGGTGATCGTCAGCATCAGCGTGGCGAGCGCATCGGTACCGCGCAGCAGCGGCGCCCCCTTCTCGCCGATCGCCGAAAGCGCCACGCCGGCAAACAGCGAGAACACCAGGATCTGCAGCACGTTGTTCTTGGCCATCGCCTCGAACACGCTGGTCGGGAAGATCTCGAGCACGAAGTGACGCAGCGTGAAATCGGCGGTGGCGAGGTCGCCGACGGGGCTCGCCGGCGTGAACTGCAGGCCGACGCCCGGCTGGAACAGGTTGACGAGGACCAGGCCGAGCCCGATCGAGATCAGGCTGGCGGTGATGAACCAGGCAAGCGCCCGCCCGCCGATCCGGCCGAGCGCGGCGCTGTCGCCCATGCTGGCGATGCCGGTGACCAGAGTCGCCAGGATCAGCGGGGCGATGATCATCTTGATCAGGTGGAGGAACACCTCGGGCAGCAGCTTGAGCGCATCGGCGATCGCGGCAAGCGTCGGGCTGTCGGCGGGATAGGCGCGGTTGAGCGCGAAGCCGGTCAGGATTCCGGCGATCATGGCGATCACGATGTAAAGGGTAAGGCGTCGGCCCAAGGTCTGTCGTCCCCGCAAGATTGTTGCGCGGCAGACTAACCGCTGGCTAGGCATAGGGCAAACGCGACAAGGGAGACGCCGGTGGAGAGGATCAGGATCGAACGCGAGGGCCGGGTCACCTGGATCCGCCTTGCCCGCCCGCAGGTGCTGAACGCGATCGACGCGGACATGCACGACGAACTGGAAGCCGCGTTCAACGCGTTCGCCGCCGATCCCGAGCAGTGGGTCTGCGTGGTGACAGGCGAAGGCCGCGCGTTCTGCGCGGGGTCCGACCTCAAGTCGGTGGTCGCGAACGGGCATCGCGACTACCCGGCCCACGGCTATGCCGGGCTGATCGAGCGGTTCGACTGCGACAAGCCGATCATCGCCATGGTCAACGGGCTGGCGCTGGGCGGCGGGTTCGAGGTGGCGCTCGCCTGCGACCTGATCATCGCCGCGACAAGCGCGCGGTTCGGCCTGCCCGAACCGCTGGTCGGCGCGGTCGCGCTGGGCGGCGGCGTCCATCGCCTCGCGCGACAGATCGGCCTGAAAAAGGCGATGGGCATGATCCTTTCTGCGCGGCAGGTCGACGCCGTCGAAGGCGAGCGGCTGGGCTTCGTCACGCAGGTGGTGCCCGATGCCGAGCTGGAAGCGACGACGCGGGGCTGGGTCGAGGCGATCCTCAAGGGCGCGCCGCTCTCGATCCGCGCGTCGAAGCAGGCGGTGATGCGCGGGCTGGACGAGCCGGGCGTGGCAGCGGCGATCGGGGCACAGGAGAGCTATCCCGCCTTTGCCGCGTGGCGCCGCAGCGAGGACGCCCGCGAGGGCGCCCTGGCTTTTGCCGAAAAGCGCGCGCCGCAGTGGAAAGGGCGCTGACCCTCCGGCGCTAACGCCCGGTCTGGGCGCGGTGGAGCAGCTTCTGGTCGGCGAGGACCAGCGCCATCATCGCTTCGACCACGGGGACGCCGCGGATGCCGACGCAAGGATCGTGGCGGCCCTTGGTGAACAGCTCGGTCGCCTCGCCTTCGCGCGTAATCGTCGGCATCGGGGTGAGGATCGA
This sequence comes from Novosphingobium huizhouense, assembly GCF_020179475.1. Taxonomy (GTDB): domain Bacteria; phylum Pseudomonadota; class Alphaproteobacteria; order Sphingomonadales; family Sphingomonadaceae; genus Novosphingobium; species Novosphingobium huizhouense. Next base: position 215,778 of record NZ_JAILXZ010000003.1, read on the forward strand.
ACTGGTCGGCTTGAACGCCACGCGTACCACCACCGGCTGGCCGGTCGAAATGCCCCCCGCGATCCCGCCCGCGTGGTTGGCGAGGAATTCGGGCGCGCCTTCGCCCGGCCGCATCGGATCGGCGTTTCCTTCGCCGGTGTTGCGCGCGGCTTCGAAGCCGTCGCCGATCTCCACGCCCTTGACCGCGTTGATCCCCATCATCGCGTGGGCCAGTTCGGCATCGAGCTTGGCATAGAGCGGCGCACCCCAGCCGGCGGGCACCCCTTGCGCCACGCATTCGACCACCGCGCCCAGCGACGAGCCGGCCTTGCGCGCGTCGTCGACCAGCTTTTCCCAGCGCTGCGCCGCCGCTGCATCGGGGCAGAAGAACGGGTTGTTGGCAATCTCGGCTTCGTCGAAGCGGGCATGGTCGATCCGGTCGCCACCGATCTCGCTGACCCAGGCGGTGATCTTCACCTCCGGGATCACCAGCCGCGCGACGCCGCCCGCCGCCACCCGCGCCGCCGTCTCGCGCGCCGAGGAGCGCCCGCCGCCGCGATAGTCGCGAAAGCCGTACTTGGCGTCATAGGCATAGTCGGCATGGCCGGGGCGGTAGGCCTTGGCGACATCGCCATAGTCCTTCGAGCGCTGATCCAGGTTCTCGATCATCAGGCTGATCGGCGTGCCGGTGGTGCGCCCCTCGAACACGCCCGAGAGGATCTTCACCTGATCGGGTTCCTGCCGCTGCGTGGTGAAGCGCGACTGGCCGGGGCGGCGGGCATCGAGGAAGGGCTGGATCACCGCTTCGGAGATGGCGAGGCCCGGCGGGCAGCCGTCGACGACCGCGCCGAGCGCGGGGCCATGGCTTTCGCCCCAGGTGGTGAAGCGGAACACGTGTCCGAAGCTGTTCAGGCTCATGGGGCACGGGCTTTGTCGCAAGCGCGCGCAAAAGTCCATTGCCCGGCCAACCCGGCGCGCTAGGACTTGGCCCATGTACCTCGTCGTCTTCCGCAACCGCAAGCGCGCCGACCTAGACGCCGCCGCCTATGCCGCCGACGCGCAGGCGATGGAGGACCTCGCCCGCGCTCAGCCGGGGTTCCTCTCGTTCAAGAGCTACACGGCCGACGATGGCGAAGTGATCGCGCTGTCCGAATGGGCCGACGAGGCCGCGGCGCTCGGCTGGCGACGGCAGGCCGACCACGCCGCCGTGCAGGCGCGAGGCCGCGCCGAATACTACGAGAGCTACACCCTGTTCGCCGGCACCCCCGCGCGCCACCACCACTTCGACAGGTCCGAACGATGAGCGTTACCGTCTACGGCATTCCCAACTGCGACACCGTCAAGAAGGCGCGCACCTGGCTCGAAGGCCAAGGCATCGCCTACGCCTTCCACGACTATAAAAAGCAGGGCGCCGACCCTGAGCGCATCGCCGGCTGGATCGCGCAGGCGGGGCGCGAGCGGATCGTGAACAAGGCAGGGACCACCTACCGCAAGCTCGACGAGGCGCAGAAGGACGCGCTGGCCGGCGATGGCGCGGCGGCGGTGCTGGCGGCCAATGCCTCGGTCATCAAGCGGCCGATCGTCGAGCATCCGGGCGGGCTGCTGGTGGGGTTCAAGCCCGAGGAATGGGCCGCCGCGCTCGGCTGAGCCGTTTACGCCGGCTTAACCATACCTCCGCGACAAGTGCGGGCGATGAGCCAGCCCAGCGCCGCCCCCTTCCCTGCCGCCGCAAGCGCCCCGGATCGCGCGGGACGCTCGGATTTTCCGTTGTTGCCCGTACTTCAAAGCCGCTGGGCGATCGTCGCCTTCGTGCTGCTGGCAATGGCGCCGATGGCCTTCGTCACCGCGCCGCCGCTGGTCGATGCGCCCGGCCACCTTGCCCGCTGGATCGTGCAGGTCGATCACGGCGCCTCGCCGGTGCTGCGCCAGTGGTACGATTTCCGCTGGGGCCTCGTCGCCAATCTCGGCTGCGATCTGCTCGCGCAAGCGCTGCTGCCGCTGATCGGGCCGGAGCCGGCGCTGCGGGTGATCGTCGCGCTGGCTTTGGGCACGCAGACGGCGGGCATCCTGCTGCTCTCGCGGGTGGTGCACCGAAAGTTCGTGCCGACGGCGCTGTTCGCGCTGCCCTTCGTCTATGCCTTCCCGTTCCAGTTCGGCTTCCTCAACTTCTGGCTGGGATCGGGCGCGGCGCTGGTCGCGCTGGCGGGGTGGATCCACCTCGGGCGCACCTTTCCCGCCTCGCGCCGCGCGCTGATCTTCGTGCCGGTGGGGCTGCTCCTGTGGATCTGCCATCTGGTGGCGCTGGCAGTGCTCGTCGTCGGCGCCTTCGCGCACGAAGTGGCGCAGCGGCACCGGGCGGGCGGTCCTGCCTGGCGCGTGCTGGCGGGCGCGGGCCTTGCGCTCTGGCCGCTCAGCTTCGGCCCGCTGGTCGGCGCGCTCTTCGCCCGCCACGCCAGGGTCGAGCCGTTCTCCTACCACCTCACCTTCGACAAGCTGATCTGGCCGGTGCAGGTGCTGCGCGACAGCTGGCAAGGCTGGGACATGGGCGCGGTGCTCGCCGCCGCAATCGCGATCTACCTGTTCTGGCGATCGGGCCGCATGGTGCGCGATCCCTCGCTCGCCCTGTTCGCCTGGGCGATGCTGGCGATCTACGTGCTGATCCCCGACATGATCTTCGAGGCGCAATACGCCGACATGCGGCTGGTGCCGCTGGTCTTCGTGCTGTTCCTCATTGCGGTGCGCCCGGCCGATAACGCCGGCCCCAAGCTCGTCGCCGCACTGACCGTGCTCGGCCTGCTGGTCGTCGGCGCGCGCTGGAGCGGGAACGCGGTTTCGATGATGCGGCATTCGGCGCAGTTCGAGCGGACCGTGGCGGTGCTCGACCGCCTGCCGCGCGGCAGCAACGTGGTGACGCTGGTGCCGCACCGCTGCGGCGGCGATCTCGACTGGGACCGCAACCGCCGCGACCACATTTCGGGCTACGCGCTGATCCGCCGCGAATCATTCGACAGCCGGCAGTGGCAGGAGGCCGCGGGACAATTGCTGAGCGTCCACAATCCCGCCGCCGCGCCGTTCGATCGCGAAGCGCACGGGATGCTCTACGAGCAGCCTTGCGAAGGCTGGCCCGGTGTGCGCGAGGCGATGCGCACCATCGGCGCCGGGGTCGGCTGGGTCTGGCTGGTCGGCGTGGCGCCGGACTTCGCCGAACCCGGCTGGCGGCGCGTGGCGGCATCGGGCGATTCGGTGCTGCTGCGCCGGGCCCCCTAAAAGGGCGGGAACGGACACAAAAGGATACGCTTGGCACCCTGTGCGAAGGCCGCCGGGTGTGCTATCTACATCGATGTGAGCAACGCGGTCCCACACACTTTCGCCATCACCGTCGATCCGGCGGACATCGACTTCATGGGGCACGTCAACAACGCCTCGTACCTCAAGTGGGTGCAGGACGCGGTGGTCGACCACTGGCGCGCCTTCGCGCCGGTCGAGGCGGTCAAACAGTACCTCTGGGTGGCGACGACGCATTCGATCACCTATCGCCGCCCTACCTTCCTCGAGGACACGGTGATCGCGCACGTGATCCTCGAGAAGGTCCAGGGCGCCCGCGCGTTCTACGAGACGGTGATCAAGCGCGGCGAGGACGTGCTGGCCGAGGTCAAGTCCAGCTGGTGCTGCCTCGATGCTTCCACGCTGCGCCCGGCGCGGCTGGCGCGCGAGCTGGTCGAGAAGTTCCTGCCCTCGGCGGAGTAGCTCAGCGCTTCGTCACGGTGACGATGTAGTTGAGCGAAAGATCGTCCGACAGGTGCAGGCCGCGCGTCGGCCCCCACGCGATGCCCATCGGATTGCCCATGACGAGCCCTGCGTCAGCGAGCAGGTCGTGCAGTTCGACCGGCGTCACGAAATCCTGCCAGTGGTGCGTGCCGCGCGGCACCATGCCCATGCGCTCGGCGCCCTCGACCAGCAGCAGCCGTGACGCAGCGGTGCGGTTGGGGGTCGAGAGCACCATCAGCCCGTCCTCGGCAAGGCTGGCCGCCAGCGCCGCGACGAAGGCCGCCTTGTCGGCCACGTGCTCGACCACTTCCATCGAGGTGACGAGGTCGAAGCCGGCGAGGCCCAGCGCGCCGATCTCGCCGTGGCGATAGTCGATGGTGAGGCCTGAAGCGGCGGCATGTTCACTGGCGACGGCGATGTTCTCTTCCGCCGCGTCGACCCCGGTCACCGCCGCGCCCATCCGCGCGAGCGGTTCGGCGAGCAGCCCTGCCCCGCAGCCGACGTCGAGCGCGCGCTTGCCCGCCAGGGGCTTCAACGCGCGCGAATCGATGCCGAAGTGCGAATCGATCGCCTGGCGGATGAAGCCGAGGCGCACCGGGTTGAGCCGGTGGAGCATAGCCGAGGAGCCTTTCGGGTCCCACCAGTCGGCGGCGAGCTTGCCAAAGTGCGAGGCTTCGGCGGGGCGGATCGTGGTTGCATTGCGCATGACCCATCCCTAAAGCGCCGCTCTCGCATGGTCCACCGGCCATGCACGAAAGATTGTTACTGTAACCGTTGGGAGCGTGGCGTGGCCCGGATCGTGATGAAATTCGGCGGCACTTCGATGGCCGGAACCGAGCGCATCCGTCGTGTGGCCCGGATCGTCCAGCGCCAGCAGGCCGCCGGGCACGAGGTCGCGGTGGTCGTTTCGGCGATGGCCGGCGAGACCGACCGGCTGGTCAATTTCTGCCGCGAGGCGAGCGCGCTCTACGACCCGGCAGAATACGATGTCGTCGTCGCGAGCGGTGAGCAGGTGACCTCGGGCCTGCTCGCGATGCATCTCCAGGCGCTCGGCTGCAAAGCGCGTTCGTGGCTCGGCTGGCAGCTGCCGGTGCGCACCGACGACGCCCATGCCAAGGCGCGGATCGAGGGCATCGATTCGGACGAACTGCTGGCCAGCATGGCGGCGGGCGAGATCGCGGTGATCCCGGGCTTCCAGGGCCTGACCGCCGGCAACCGCATCACCACGCTCGGCCGTGGCGGCTCGGACACTTCTGCGGTGGCGGTGGCGGCGGCGGTCAAGGCCGATCGCTGCGACATCTACACCGACGTCGACGGTGTCTACACCACCGACCCGCGCATCGTCGCCAAGGCGCGCAAGCTGCGGCACGTGACCTACGAGGAAATGCTCGAGCTCGCCTCGGTCGGCTCGAAGGTGCTGCAGACCCGCTCGGTCAGCCTCGCGATGAAGGAAAAGGTGCGCGTGCAGGTGCTGTCCTCGTTCATCGACGACGACGCGCCCGCCGCCGACACCATCCCCGGCACGATGATTGTTTCCGACGAGGAACTCGAAGGATTGGATATGGAACGCCAGCTGATCACCGGCATCGCTGCCGACAAGAACGAAGCCAAGGTCACCCTGACCCGCATCGCCGACCGCCCGGGCGCAGTCGCGTCGATCTTCGAGCCGCTCGCGCAAGCGAACATCAACGTCGACATGATCATCCAGAACATCGCCAAGGACAAGGGCGAGACCGACGTCACCTTCACCTGCCCGCAGTCGGACCTCGCGCGCACGCAAGCGCTGCTCGAGGAGCGCAAGGAGGCGATCGGCTTCTACCGCATGATCGCCGACAGCAAGGTCGCCAAGGTTTCGGTGGTCGGTGTCGGCATGCGCAGCCACGCGGGCGTCGCCAGCACGATGTTCAAGGCGTTGGCCGACCGCGGCATCAACATCCAGGCGATCAGCACCAGCGAGATCAAGGTCTCGGTGCTGATCGACGCCGACGAGGTCGAACTCGCGGTGCGCGTGCTGCACACCGCCTACGGGCTCGACGCCGCCTGAAGCGCCCTGCGACTTGCCCGACAGGCCCGCGACGCCTAAGGGCGCGGGCCAAGTTGCAACGGACGGACGGCAAGACGCGATGACCAGCACCCCCAGGACTTCGGCGCTGATGGCGCGCGGCGCGGCGTTCCTCGGCACCGAGCACGCCATCCTGTGCGGGGCGATGAGCTGGGTGTCGGAGCGCAATCTCGTCGCCGCGATCAGCAATGCCGGCGGCTTCGGCGTGATCGCCTGCGGGGCGATGACCCCCGAACTGCTCGACAAGGAGATCGCCGGCACCAGGGCGCTGACGGCCAAGCCCTTCGGCGTGAACCTCATCACCATGCACCCCGCGCTGTTCGACCTGATCGAGGTCTGCGCGCGGCACAAGGTCGGCCACGTGGTCCTCGCCGGCGGCATCCCGCCCAAGGGCAGCGTCGAGGCGATCAAGGCATTCGGCGCCAAGGTCATCGTGTTCGCCCCGACGATCGCGCTCGCCAGGAAGCTGTTCCGTTCGGGCGCCGATGCGCTGGTGATCGAAGGCAGCGAAGCGGGCGGCCATATTGGCCCGGTCTCGACCTCGGTGCTGGCGCAGGAATTCCTCCCCGCGCTCGCCGCCGAGCACCTGGTGTTCGTTGCCGGCGGCATCGGCCGGGGCGAAGCGATCGCGAGCTACCTCGAGATGGGCGCGGCGGGCGTGCAGCTCGGCACGCGCTTTGCCTGCGCCAGCGAATCGATCGCGCACCCTGCGTTCAAGCAGGCCTTCTTCCGCGCCAACGCGCGCGATGCCGTGGCGAGTGTGCAGATCGACCCGCGGCTGCCGGTGATCCCGGTGCGCGCGCTCAAGAACAAGGGCACCGAGGCGTTCACCGCCAAGCAGCGCGAAGTCGCGCAGGCATTGGACGAGGGCCGCGTCGACATGGCCGCCGCCCAGCTCGAGATCGAGCACTTCTGGGCCGGCGCGCTGCGCCGCGCGGTGATCGACGGCGATGTCGAGAACGGCTCGGTCATGGCCGGGCAGTCGGTCGGCATGGTCACGCAGGAACAGCCGGTCGCCGCAATCATGGCGCAGCTGCTGGCCGAGAGCGAGGCCGCCCTCACCCGCGCGTAAGCCAAGCCGGCTTGCCCAGCCGCGCTGCGTCTGTAATTCTACGGCCTTCAGCAAGTCGAATCGAGGGCCCCGACCGTGGACATCACATCGATCCGCACAACTGGCGCCAGCGCCGATCGTATCGATATCGTATTCGTCGCCGAAGGATATACTGCCGAGGAACGCGACAAGTTTCTCGCCGATGCGAAGAATGCCAGCGATTACATCCTGTCGAAGGACAATTCTCGGCTGAATGACCCCTTCGCGACGTACTCTACGATTATAAATGCGTCCGCCGTGTTCGTCGCTTCGAACCAGTCGGGCTACAGCACCAACACCGAGACCCGCGACACCGCGTTCGGCTCGAAGGCGTACCTCTCGGACGGACGGCTCGTCTATGGCAATTCGGGCAAGGTCAACCAGGCGCTGTCGGACCTGTCGGGCAACGCCCGCGACATCGTCATCGTGCTGATCAATTCGGACAAGTATGGCGGGGCCGGGGGCGATGTCGCCTGGGCGACGGCAGGGAACCCGCTCTCGTTCGAGATCGCGCTGCACGAGATCGGCCACAGCTTTGCCGGGCTCCAGGACGAATACGTCGATACCGCGATCGCCAACAGCTACCCGCTGTCGGTGCTGGACCACAGCGCGCATGTCTCGACCAAGTCCTCCCCCGAAGACGTGCCATGGAAGGACTGGATTGGATACACCGACGAACTCGGCACGGTCGGCGTCTATGAAGGCGGCTACTACCGCGCGACCGGAGTCTGGCGCGCGACCGAAACCTCAAAGATGCTTTACCTCGACACGCCGTTCAGCGCGCCCGAGAAGGAAGCCTTCATCGACCGGTTCTACGGCGCAACCGAAAACCTCGTCACCGCGCAGCGCCAGACGGTGCTGACGAAGCTCGGCGTGACCACGCCGGACAACAAGCTGTTCGACTTCGCCTGGTCGGTCGACGGCACCGCCACCGGCGGCGACAGCGCGGCGCTCGACCTGCGCAGCGTGATCCTCGGCCGCGACGACGGCGCGATCGACCTTGCCGTCTCGCTCACCGTCACCGACGGCACCGGACTGGTGCGCAAGGCTTCGGTCCTTGCCGGCAGCGCCGAAACCGAGAGCTTCGCGCTGCACCTGGTCAAGGTCACGCTCGATGCCTCGAACCACGCGTTCGCGGCGACCGCGGCGGACAACTTCTTCGTCAGCGGCAGCGGCGATGCCGATTCGATCGTGCTGCAGGGAACGGCGACGAGCCTGTCGTGGGTCGAGGCCGGAGGCGGCAAGGACAAGGTGACGGGCGGCCTCGGCGCCGACCAGATCTACGGCAATGCCGGCGACGACAACCTTGCCGGCGGGGGCGGCGTCGACCGCCTCTACGGCGGCGCGGGCGCCGACCGGCTGGCGGGCGGGGACGGCGCCGACTTCCTGATCGGCGGCAAGGGCCGCGACGTGCTTAGCGGGGGCGCGGGCAAGGACCGCTTCGTGTTCGACGACGGGGACTTCGGCGCCCTGACCAGGACCGGCTGCGACCGCATCTCCGACTTCGCCAAGGGCGACAAGATCGACCTGTCCGCGGTCGACGGCGACATTCGCGCCGGCCACGCCGGCGACCAGGGCTTCGTCTTCCTCGGCACCGCCGCGTTCGACACCTCCGACGCGCAGATCGGCGAGCTGCGCTGCGAATACGGCGCGACCGTGACGCTCGTCTACGGCGACCAGAACGGCGACGGGGTTGCCGACTTCATGCTTTCGATTGCCGGAACAACGGTGCTGGCGGCGAGCGATTTCGTGCTCTAGAGCGCGGCAAACGCCAACCCCGGAAAGATTTCGCCCGTGCAGCACCGCGCCTCGATCGGCTTCGTCTTCGCCATCGTGCTGATCGACATGCTGGGGTTCGGGATCGTCATCCCGGTGCTGCCGGGCCTGATCATGCACCTGGCGAAAGTGCCGATCACGACCGCAGCCGAATATGCCGGCTGGCTCGGCGCGGGCTACGCCGCGATGCAGTTCGTGTTCGCGCCGATCATCGGCAACCTGTCCGACCGGTTCGGGCGGCGGCCGGTGCTGCTCGCCTCGATCCTCGCGCTCGCCTGCGACTACCTGATCCAGGCGCTGGCGCCGACGATGGGCTGGCTGGTGCTCGGCCGCATCATCGCCGGGATCACCGGGGCGAGCTTCTCGGCCGCCTATGCCTATATCGCCGACGTCACCCCGCCCGAGAAGCGCGCGGCGAGCTTCGGGATGATGGGCATGGCCTTTGGCATCGGCTTCGTCGTCGGCCCGGCGATCGGGGGACTGCTCGGCGCGATCAACCCGCGCTATCCCTTTGCCTTCGCCGGCGCGATGGCGCTGGCCAACTTCCTGTTCGGCCTGGTCTTCCTCAGGGAATCCCTCGTGCCCGAGAACCGCCGACCGTTCGACTGGCGCAAGGCCAACGCGCTCGCCTCGCTCCAGGCGCTGCGCAAGCAGAACGGCGCGGTGCTGTGGTTCGTCGCGGCGCTGGGGGTGTGGCAGCTGGCGCATATCGTCTATCCCTCGACCTGGTCGTACTTCGCCATCGCCGCCTACGGCTTCACCACGCAGCAGGTCGGGATCGGGCTCGCCCTCGTCGGATTCTCGAGCGCGCTGGTTCAGGGCGTGGGCCTGCGCCTGCTGCTGCCGAAGCTGGGCGAGCGGCGCGCGGTGGTGCTCGGCATCGCCGGGGTCTGCGCGGCGGCGGTGATGTATTCGACCGCGACGCGGCACTGGCAGGTCTGGCTGGCGATCGCGGTGGGGGCCTTGCAGGGCTTCATCCAGCCGTCGATCGCAGGCCTCAACAGCCGCGCGATCGACGCGCGCAGCCAGGGCGAGCTGCAGGGCGCGGTGCAGTCGATCGGCTCGATCGCGGCGATCTTCGGCCCCGTGCTCTATACCCAGGCGCTGGCGCGGTTCAGCGGTCCCGATGCGATCGTGCACCTGCCGGGAATGCCGCTGCTGATCTCGGCGGCGATTTCGCTGGTCGCGCTCGCGTTGTTCCTGAAGGGCGCGGGCGTGCTGGCGCGCGAGCCTCAGCTTTCCAGCTCGACGTCCCAGTAGAGCCAGTCGCGCCAGCTTTCGTGGAGGTGATTGGGCGGGAAGGCCCGGCCCTTCTCCTGCAATTGCCAGGTGGTCGGGCGGATCGGCTCCTCGAACAGGTGCATGTGCGCCTGCGCGGGCGTGCGGCCGCCCTTCTTGAGGTTGCACGGCGCGCAGGCCGTGGTCACGTTCTCCCAGGTGGTGCGCCCGCCGAGGCGGCGCGGGACGACGTGGTCGAAGGTCAGCAGTTCGGTGCTGCCGCAGTACTGGCACGAGAACTTGTCGCGCAGGAAAAGGTTGAAGCGGGTGAAGGCGGGAAACTCGTTCGGCCGCACGTACTGGCGCAGCGCGATGACCGAGGGGATCTTCATGTCGAGCGACGGGCTGTGCACCGCCTGGTCGTAGGTCGCGATGATGTCGACCCGTTCGAGGAACACCGCCTTGATCGCGGTCTGCCACGGCCACAGGCTGAGCGGATAGTAGCTCAGCGGGGTGTAGTCGGCGTTGAGCACGAGCGCCGGGCAATCGTCGAGATGACGCGAATTCCGGCCGGAAAACAGATGGGCGGCGGCATCGCCGCTGTGGGGCCTGGCCGAAGCCGCCCGCTCGATCAGCGCCTTATGAAGCATGCTCCGGTCCGGCCCTTACGCATCGCCAATTGCCTCCTGACGCGGAGGAAATGGGGACCTTGCGTGACCGCTTCGTGACGCATGCGATGGAAGGAACACGCTTGCGACTCCGGCGTCAAGCCCGCTGCGACGAGGCGGCGCGCAGCTATCCACAGCCGCGCGCCGCCACACCGGGTCACTGCGCCAGCGTGCGCACCAGTTCGGTCAGGTAGGCGCGGCCGGTGAGCAGCGACTTCACCTCGACCCGTTCGTTGAGGCCGTGCAGGCCATTGCCGTCGGGATCGAGCCAGACGCCGGGAACGCCGTAGGTCGGGATGCCGACCGCGCCCATGTAGACGCCGTCGGTCGCGCCGGTGAGCATCGTCGGGACGACCGTGACCCCGGGGAAGTACTTCGCCGCGATCTTTTCGACCGGGCCGACGATTGCCGGGTCGAGCGGCGGCGACTTGGCGATCGGCTTGTCCTTGACGCGCTGTTCGATGGTGATCGCCGGGTTGCCGATCGCCTTGGCGAGCGCGGCCTGCGTCTCGTCGGCCGTGCGGCCGGGGAACATGCGGCAATTGACGTTGGCGGTGGCGCGCTGCGGCAGTGCGTTGAGCGCGTGGCCGGCGTCGACCAGCGTCGCCACGCACGAGGTGTGCAGCATCGAGGCGAGCATCTTGTCCTGCTGGACGATCGCGAGCGCCGCCGTATCGGCCGGATTGGCCGCCAGCGCGATCATCGCCTTGCCCACCGCATCGCCGCGCAACGCACCGATCCGGGTGAAGAAAGCGCGGGTGGTGTCGTTGAATTCGACCGGGAACTGGTAGTCGCGGATCTTGAGCAGGCCTTCGGACAGGTCGTAGATCGCGTTTTCGCGCACCGGTTGCGAGCTGTGGCCGCCGGGGTTGGTCGCGGTCAGGGTGAAGTCCTGGTAGGCCTTTTCGCCGACCTGGAACGACAGCCCCTCGAGCTTGCCACCCTTCGAGACCGGCGTGCCGTTGGTGCGCCCGCCGCCGCCTTCGTTGAGGGCGAAGGCCGCGTCGATCAGTTCGCGGCGGTTCTTGGCGAGCCATTCGGCGCCGTTGAACGCGCCCGAGGTTTCCTCGCCGCAGGTCAGCGCGAGCTTGATCGTACGCTTGGGCTTGAACCCTTCCTTGGCGAACCGGGCCATGATGTCGGTCCAGATCGCGGCCTGCGCCTTGTCGTCGACGGTGCCGCGGCCGTAGAAGTAGCCGTCTTCCTCGATCAGCGTGAACGGATCGCGGGTCCAGTCCTCACGCCGCGCCTCGACCACGTCGACGTGCGCCAGCAACAGCATCGGCTTGAGCGACTTCGACGTGCCGGGCAGGACCGCGACGAGCCCGCCTTCCTTGGGATGCTCGGGCGTCGCGAACAGGGTCAGCTGGCTGTCGGCAAAGCCCGCTGCGCGCAGCCGCGCCGCCATCCGCTCGGCCGCGAGCGTGCAGCTGCCCGACGAGAGCGTGGTGTTGGTCTCGACCAGTTCCTTGTAGGTGGCGCGGAAGGCCTGCTCGCCGGTGTCGACGCCGGGCGGCGGCGGCGGGATGGCGATGGCGGGCGCGGCGGCGCAGAGCGCCACGATGGCGCCGGCGGTTGCGGACAAAAGTTTGCGGATCAAGGCGATACCCCCTGTTTTCCCGGCTGCTTCCGGTTTCGGATGAATCTTTCCACCACCTTTCGCGAACGAGGGGAAGGGCTTCTTTGCGCGGCGCGCGCAGGCGACCTTCCGAAAGCTGCCCACGCTGTGCAAAACGGGCCGGATTTGCTTGGGATTTCGCGCCCGAATGCCTATGTGCGATGCATGGCCAGCACCAACGAAAACACCCCCAACACCAACTCCTATGGCGCGGACGCGATCAAGGTCCTCAAGGGTCTCGACGCGGTGCGCAAGCGCCCGGGCATGTACATCGGCGACACCGACGACGGCTCGGGCCTGCACCACATGGTGTTCGAGGTCTCGGACAACGCGATCGACGAGGCTTTGGCGGGGCACTGCGACCTTGTGCTGATCGAACTGAACCCCGACGGATCGGTCTCGGTCGAGGACAACGGCCGCGGCATTCCCACCGGCATCCACCCCGAGGAAGGCGTTTCGGCGGCCGAGGTCATCATGACCCAGCTCCACGCCGGCGGAAAGTTCGAGAACACCAGCGACGACAATGCCTACAAGGTTTCGGGCGGCCTGCATGGCGTGGGCGTCTCGGTGGTCAACGCCCTGTCCGAATGGCTGGAGCTGACGATCTGGCGCGACGGGCAGGAGCACTGGATGAAGTTCGCCCACGGCGACGCCGTGGCGCCGCTCGCGGTGCGGGGCCCGGCGCCGGACGGCAAGAAGGGCACGCGCGTGACCTTCCTCGCTTCGGACGAGACGTTCAAGAACGTCACCGTCTACGATTTCGACAAGCTCGAGCACCGCTACCGCGAGCTCGCCTTCCTCAATTCGGGCGTGCGCATCCTGCTGCGCGACAAGCGGGGCGAGGAAGTCAAGGAGCACGACCTGTTCTACGAGGGCGGGATCGCCGCCTTCGTGAAGTACCTCGACCGCAACAAGGTGGCGCTGCTGCCCGATCCGATCGCCATTTCGGCGCAGCGCGACGGCATCGGCATCGACGTCGCGCTCGAATGGAACGACAGCTACTACGAAAACGTCCTGTGCTTCACCAACAACATCCCGCAGCGTGACGGCGGCACGCACCTCGCCGCGTTCCGCGCCGCGCTGACGCGCACGCTCAACGGCTATGCCGAGAAGTCGGGCATGCTCAAGAAGGAGAAGGTCAGCCTTACCGGCGACGACATGCGCGAGGGCCTGACCGCGATCGTCTCGGTAAAGCTGCCCGACCCCAAGTTCTCCTCGCAGACCAAGGACAAGCTGGTCAGCTCCGAAGTGCGCCAGCCGCTCGAGAGCCTGATGGGCGACAAGATGACCGAGTGGCTCGAGGAAAACCCCGCGCATGCCAAGGCGGTGATCCAGAAGATCATCGACGCCGCCGCCGCGCGCGAGGCGGCCAAGCGCGCGCGCGAACTGACCCGCCGCAAGGGCGCAATGGACATCGCCAGCCTGCCCGGCAAGCTCGCCGACTGCCAGGAGCGCGATCCTTCGAAGTGCGAGCTGTTCCTGGTCGAGGGTGATTCGGCAGGCGGCAGCGCCAAGCAGGGCCGCGACCGGCACTACCAGGCGATCCTGCCGCTCAAGGGCAAGATCCTCAACGTCGAGCGCGCGCGCTTCGACCGGATCATTTCGTCCAAGGAAGTCGGCACGCTGATCCAGGCGATGGGCACCGGCATCCGCGACGAGTTCAACCTCGACAAGCTGCGCTACCACAAGATCGTCATCATGACCGACGCCGACGTCGACGGCGCGCACATCCGCACGCTGCTGCTGACCTTCTTCCACCGCCAGCTGCCCGACCTGATCAAGAACGGCCACCTGTTCATCGCCCAGCCGCCGCTCTACAAGGTCGCCAAGGGCCGCAGCGAGGTCTACCTGAAGGACAACGCCGCGCTCGACCGCTACCTGGTCGAGGCCGGGATCGCCGGGCGGATGCTCGAATCCTCGGGCGGCGCGCGCAGCGGCAAGGATCTCGAGGACCTCGTCGAGCACGCGCTGCGCCTGCGCAACCTGATGGGCTTCGTGCCGCGCCGCTACAACAGCGACATCATCGAGGCGCTGGCGCTCGCCGGCGCGCTCGATCCCGATCTCGACGCCGCCGGCCGCGCAGCCGCGCTGGCGCGGACCGCAGCCTGGCTCGACCGCGGCGATCCCGAAGCGAAGTGGCAGGCCGACCTCGGCGAGGAAGGCGGCTATCACATCCAGCGCCTGTGGCGCGGGGTGACCGACCACCACATGATCGAGGCCGGGTTCCTCACCAGCGCCGAAGCGCGCAAGCTGGCGAAGCTCGCCGCCGAGAACGCCGAGGTCTACGCCCAGACCGCACGGCTCGTTCGCCTGACCGCGCAAGTCGAAGCCGAGCCGGTCGAGGCGCCGCAGGCGGCCGAAGGCGAAGCCGAGGAAGCCTCGCTCTCCGCCCCGCGCGCGGCGGCCAAGGAGGGGGACATCACCCGTCCCTCGCAGCTGATCGAGGCGGTCTTCGCCGGCGGGCGCAAGGGCCTGTCGATCCAGCGCTACAAGGGCCTGGGCGAAATGAACGCCGAGCAGCTGTGGGAAACCACGCTCGATCCCAACAACCGCTCGCTGCTGCAGGTCAAGATCGAGGACGCCGACGTCACCGACGAGATCCTGACGCGCCTGATGGGCGACGTGGTCGAGCCGCGCCGCGACTTCATCCAGGAAAACGCGCTCAACGTCGCCAACCTGGACGTGTGATGTCGACCGCGGACATTCCCTGGGACCAGCCGGCGACGATGATCGACCTCGAGGGGCGCACCCCGATCATCGGCACGATCCGTGACTGCGCGCTGCACTTCTCGCTCTACAAGCCGCACGCGAGGGACAACGCGCGCGTGCTGCTGACCGTGCCGGTCCACCGCGAGGGCCGCAAGACGCGGACCTGGCTGCTCGATCCGCCCGAGATCGCCGAGCTGGCCGCACGGCTGGCACGCGAGACCAATTGAGGCGTTCAGCGGTCATTCACGGGGAAAAGGCCCTTGAACGGCACGCGCTTCAACGCTTGCCGCGCGGCTTGCCGGGGTGATAGAGGCGCAGGGCCATTCGGCCATGACGGGTTGTGGCACAACGGGCGCGGGCTTTTCCGGCGCCCTGAACGACAGGATCGACGATAGGATGAGCGCGATGACCGCCAGGACCACGAAGTTGCTTGCCGTGGGCGCGCTTGCGCTGGTGCTGTCGGCCTGCGGTCACAAGGAACGTCCTCGCGCGGACCTCGCCGCGAGCAAGGTGACGACGATCGGCGTCAATGCCTATCTGTGGCGCGCCAGCCTCGAAACGCTGTCGTTCATGCCGCTGGTCCAGACCGACAGCAACGGCGGCGTGATCGTCACCGACTGGTACGCCAACCCCCAGAACCCGGGCGAACGCGTCAAGGTGACGGTCTCGATCCTCGACCAGGACTTGCGCGCCGATGCGCTGCGCGTTGCCGCCAGCCGCCAGGTGGCGCAGGCCGGCGGCTGGATCGACGCGCCGGTGCAGGCGGCGACGGTGCAGAAGCTGGAAGACATCATCCTGACCAAGGCGCGCGACCTGCGCCGCCAGACGATCAAGGGGTAAGCCCGCCGCATCGCGGAGCGTGGCGCGCCGGTGGTTGCGCCGCGCGGCTGCGGTCAATAGAGGGACGCTCCATGACCGCAGAGCGTTTCGATCCGTCCGTCGCCGACATCCGCTGGCAAAAGGCCTGGGACGAGGCCCAGTCCTTCCGCGCCGATTCCGCATCGACCAAGCCGCGCAGCTACGTGCTGGAGATGTTCCCCTATCCTTCGGGGCGCATCCACATCGGCCACGTGCGCAACTACACGATGGGCGACGTGCTCGCGCGCTACAAGCGGATGCGGGGCCACGAAGTGCTCCACCCGATGGGCTGGGACGCCTTCGGGATGCCCGCCGAGAACGCCGCCATGGAAAAGGGCGTCCACCCCGGCGGCTGGACCCGCGACAACATCGCCAACATGAAGGCGCAGTTGAAGCGCCTCGGCTTCGCGCTCGACTGGAGCCGCGAGATCGCGACCTGCGAGCCCGAATACTACGGCCACGAACAGGCGCTGTTCCTCGACCTCCATGCCGCCGGCCTCGTCTATCGCAAGGAATCGACGGTCAACTGGGACCCGGTCGACATGACCGTGCTCGCCAACGAGCAGGTGATCGACGGGCGCGGCTGGCGCTCGGGCGCGCTGGTCGAGAAGCGCAAGCTGAACCAGTGGTTCCTCAAGATCACCGACTTCGCCGACGAGCTGCTCGAAGGCCTCTCGGGCCTCGACAAGTGGCCCGAGAAGGTCCGCACGATGCAGGAGAACTGGATCGGCAAGAGCCAGGGCCTGCAGTTCCGCTTCGACCTGTCGGACGGCGGCAGCGTCGAGGTCTACACCACGCGGCCCGACACGATCTTCGGCGCAAGCTTCGTCGCGGTCGCCGCCGACCATCCGATCGCACAGGCCGTGGCCGCGACTTCGCCCGCGGCACAGGACTTCATCGCGCTGTGCAAGAAGGGCGGCACCACCGCGGCCGAGCTGGAAACGGCCGAGAAGCTGGGATTCGATACCGGCATCACGGCGCGTCACCCGTTCACCGGCGCAGCCCTCCCGGTCTACATCGCGAACTTCGTGCTGATGGAATACGGCACCGGCGCGATCATGGCGGTGCCCGGGCACGACCAGCGCGACTTCGATTTCGCCACCAAGTACGAGCTGCCGATCCTGCGCGTGGTCGCCGCCGATCCCACCGATGCGGCCAAGCCCTTCGCCGGCGAGGCCGAAGCGGGCGACGGGGTGCTGGTCAATTCGGGCTTCCTCGACGGCAAGAGCGTCGCCGAGGCAAAGGCCGCCGTTATCGCCCGCGCCCAGAGCGAAGGCTGGGGCGAAGGCAAAACGGTGTGGCGCCTGCGCGACTGGGGTGTCAGCCGCCAGCGCTACTGGGGCACGCCGATCCCGTTCATCCACTGCGAGGTCTGCGGCGTGGTGCCGGTGCCCAAGAAGCACTTGCCCGTCACCCTGCCCGAGGACGTCAGCTTCGACGTGCCGGGCAATCCGCTCGACCGCCATCCTACGTGGAAGCACGTCGACTGCCCCCAGTGCGGCAAGCCGGCCCGCCGCGAGACCGACACGCTCGACACTTTCGTCGACAGCTCGTGGTACTTCCTGCGCTTCGCCAGCCAGCCCGCCGACCGCCCGTTCGATCCGGAGGAGATCAAGCGCTGGCTGCCGGTAGAGCAGTACATCGGCGGCATCGAGCACGCGATCCTGCACCTGCTCTACGCCCGCTTCTGGACCCGCGCGCTTGCCCGCATCGGCAAGGTCGAGGTGACCGAGCCTTTCGCCAGCCTGTTCACGCAAGGCATGGTGACGCACGAGACCTACGAGCGCCGTAACCCCGAGAACGGCCAGCCGCTGTTCTTCTCGCCTTCCGAAGTGGACCGCACCGGCGAGGGCGCGACGCTCAAGGCCGATGGCGCGCCGGTCGAGATCGGCCGCGTGATCAAGATGTCCAAGTCCAAGAAGAACGTGGTGGACCCGGACGAGATCGTCGCGAAGTACGGCGCCGATGCGATCCGCTGGTTCATGCTTTCGGACAGCCCGCCCGAGCGCGACCTGCCGTGGTCGGAAGCGGGGATCGAGGGCTGCGCGCGCTTCGTCCAGCGTCTGTGGCGGCTGTTCGCGCAGCACGACGCTTCCGCCACGGGCGAGGACAAGGCGCTCGACCGCAAGGTCCACCAGACCGTCCATGCGGTTGCGGCCGACATCGAATCGCTCGGCTTCAACAAGGCGGTGGCGCGGATCTACGAACTGACCGGGGCGACCGAGAAGGCTGCGCCTTCGGCCAGCCGCTCCGCTGCGATCCGCAGCCTGCTGCTGCTGGTCGCGCCGATGATGCCGCACCTCGCCGAAGAGGCCTGGACCGCGTTCGGCGCGGGTCTGATCGCCGACGCCGCCTGGCCCGAGGTCGACCCGGCGCTGCTGGTGGACGACGAGGTGACCGTCGCGGTGCAGGTCAAGGGCAAGCTGCGCGACACCCTGACGGTGCCCAAGGGGCTGGCGAAGGAAGAGCTCGAACGCCTTGCCCTTGCCTCGGACAAAGTGCAGCGTGCGCTCGATGGAGCCGAGGTGAAGAAGGTGATCGTGGTGCCCGACCGGCTGGTCAACGTCGTTGCGTAAGGCGCTCGCCGCCTTCGCCTTGCCGCTCGCCCTGGCGCTGGCGGGCTGCGGCCTCTCGCCGATGTACGCCGGTGGCGGCAGCGGCGAAGTGGCGCGCGCCGCTTCGGCGGTCGAGGTTTCCTCGATCGAGGGCAAATCCGGCTGGCTGGTGCGCAACGCGCTGGTCGACCGGCTCGGCGCCGGGCGCGACGAAGCGCCCCGCTATCGGCTCGACGTGCGACTGGACGAGCGACTGCAGGGCCTCGGTCTCGTCGGCAACGACGCGATCACCCGCGAGCGCCGCACGCTGCGCGCTCGCTACCAGCTGGTCGACACCGCCAGCGGCAGGATCCTGCTCGACGCCACGGCCAAGGCCGACGCCGGGCTCGACGTCGTGCAGAACGAATACGCGGTGATCGCGGCGGAGCAGACCGCGCTCGAGAACCTCAGCCACGAGATTGCCGACCAGATCGTGACGCAGGTCGCCGTCCGCCTGCGCGCGAGGTCGTGAAGGCTACCCAGAAGAATTTCGCCGGCCTCGCGCAGAAGGCGGCGCGCGACTGCCGGCTGTTCTACTTCTGCGGGCCCGACGAAGCCGGCGCCAGCGATGCCGCGGCGAAGATCGCCAGCCTGCTGCCGGCAGGCGAAAAGGTCGAGCTGGCCGGGTCCGACCTGCGCCGCGATCCGGTCCGCCTTGCCGACGAGGCGCGCTCGACCTCGCTGTTCGGCGACAGGCGCCAGATCCACGTGCGCAGCGCGGGCGACGAAGTCCACGATGCGGTCGAAACGCTGCTGGCGAGCCCGGTCGACGGCTGGCCGGTGCTGATCGTCGCGACTTCCGCCACCGACAAGTCGCGCGTCGCCAAGCTGCTGGCCGATCGCGGCGATGCGCTGGTGGTGATGTTCCACCCGCCCGAACTGCGCAGCATCGCCGGGGCGGTCCGCGACTGGGCCGATACGGCGGGCGTGCGGCTCAACAGCGAACTGGCCGAACGGATCGCCCGCTCGACCGCGCTCGACACGCGCATGGCGCGCAGCGAGATCGAGAAGCTCGCGCTCTATCTCGACGCCAGCCCGCAGGCGCCGCGCAGCGCGGACGCCGCCGCGCTCGACGCGGTCTGCGCGCAGAGCGAGGACGACGGCATGTCGTCGCTGGTCAATGCGGTACTCGGCGGCAACACGGCGCGGCTGGCGGGCGAACTGGCGCGGTTCGCCGAACAGGAGATGAACCCGGTCGGCCTGCTGCTGGCGTTCGAGCGGCGCTGCGCCCAGCTGGCGGCGCTGGCCGGCCGGCTGGGCAACCGCTCCGATACGGTCGCCTTCGTCGAGGAGGAGACCGCCGCGCGGCGGATCTTCTTCCGCGACAAGGCCGACATCCTGGTACAGCTCAAGCGCTGGCGCGGGGCCCGCCTCGAACGGCTGGTGGCGCGGCTGGCGGGCCTCCACGCCGCGCTGCTCGCCGACAGCCGCAACGCCCCGCTGATTCTTACCCAGGGGCTGACCGAGATCGCGCGCGCCGCCGCCCGGTGAGACGGCCCGCCCCCGCCGGGGCGACCAGCCGAGCCCGCGTATCTTGCCAACTCGCTACGATGTTGTACCTATTGCAGCGCAGCAAAACCCGAAAAAGGAGGTATGCTGCAGTCCTTCGATAGCCTTTGCGGTTCGAACGGCGTTGACTCGCTCGGAGACAATATACCGATGGCGACGTTGGAAAGTGATCTTGCCGAACACCGCAGGGCTGCAGGGCCGGACGGTGCCCGCCCGCAGCGCCTGAAGCTGCCGCTGGCGCCCTCGCTCGAGCGGCGGCGCCTGCAAAGCTACCTGATGCTGCTCGTCTTCGACGGGCTCGCGTTGACCGCCGGGCTGATGATGACCTCGTACCTCTACCTCGGCTCCCTGTCCGAGGACGGGACCCTCGCGCAGTGGGCGATCATGCTGCCGGTGTACTGGACCGCCGCACTGAGCCTGAAGGCTTATTCCACCGGGTCGCTGATCGCGCTGCGCACGGCGCAGAAACGGGCGCTGCTGGCGCTGCTGGCGGCGTTCACGCTGAGCCTGTTCGTCGCATTCTTCGCCAAGTCGAGCCAGAGCTTCTCTCGCATCAACACCGGGGTCGGCATCGTCGCGAGCGCGGCGCTGCTGATGTGGGTGCGAGCCCTGCTGCAGCCGCTGTTCCGGCTGCGCTGCGGACCGACCGCGGAAAACGTGCTGGTGTTCGACGACGGCGGCACCCCGGTGCGCGTCCCCCACGCTTGGCACATCGATACGCGCGAGCACCGGCTTGCGCCCAATCGCCACGATCCGCACATGCTCGACCGGCTGGGCATGTTCATGGCCAACATGGACCGGGTGCTGGTCAGCTGCCCGCCCGAACGGCGGATGGACTGGGCCTTGGTGTTCAAGGGCTCGAACATCTGCGGCGAGATCATCGAGCCCGAGGTGACCAGCCTCGGCGTGCTCGGCGCGCGACGTGGCCATGGGTTCGGCGCGCTGATCGTGTCGATCGGGCCGCTGGGGCTGCGCAACCGCGTCGCCAAACGCATCATGGACCTCGCCATCGCCGGCGCGGCGTTGCTGTTCCTAGCGCCGCTGCTGCTGGTCGTGGCGGCGATGATCAAGCTCGAGGACCGCGGGCCGGTATTCTTCCTCCAGCAACGCCAGGGTCGCAACAACCGCCTGTTCTGGATCTACAAGTTCCGCTCGATGCGGGTCGAGAAGCTCGATGCATCGGGCGCGCGTTCCGCCAGCAAGGACGACGACCGGATCACCCGCATCGGGCGCTTCATCCGCAGCACCAGCATCGACGAGCTGCCGCAGCTGCTCAATGTCCTGCGCGGCGACATGAGCATCGTCGGCCCGCGCCCGCACGCGATCGGCTCGCTCGCCGGCTCGAAGCGGTTCTGGGAAGTCGACCCGCGCTACCTGCTGCGCCACTCGCTCAAGCCTGGCCTGACCGGCCTTGCCCAGATCCGCGGCCTGCGCGGCGCGACCGATTCGGAGGAGGACCTGACCAACCGGCTCCAGGCCGATCTCGAGTATCTCGACGGCTGGACGGTGTGGCGCGACCTGCGGATCATGCTGGCGACGTTAACCGTCTTGGTTCACGATCGCGCGTTCTGAGCCGAATCGTTGCGATGGCGCGACCGGTCGTTGCAACTGCGAACAGCCTGTGCGTTGTCTCGAATTAGTAACGAAAACGACGTGACGAGACGGCTGTTGCAAGCGCGCAGGAAAATGTTCGCATCCGCAATATCGGTTGAAATTGGATACATCTTCGGTTAAGTAGATACCTGTACGCCGAATCTGGAGGTTGCAGTGAACAAGCTGAACATGATTGCAGTGGCGGGCGGCGCTCTCGCGCTTTGCCTGGCCGGCACCGCCCAGGCGGCCGCGACCCGTTCGGGTGACGCCGTGCCGGCGGTCGCCAAGAAGGCGCCGAAGCGCAGCGTCGCCGCGCTGCGTGGCAAGCGGAGCAACGAATTCGAACTGAGCGCCGGCGTGATCGCCGCTGCCGGTGTGACCACCCTGGCCATCGCCGCGGTGGCCCTGTCGGACAACGGCGACAGCGACGGTTGATCGACTGCCCCGAGCAGTCGTGAACAGCTGACTTTCGGAAACCCCCTTCGCTTCGGAGGGGGTTTCTTATTTCTGCCGCTGGGTTAGGTTCCGCGCCGTGCTCCAGCCATGAAAGACCGCTCACGCCGCATGGATCGCGCCGCTCTTCCCGTCCTTCTGCTTCTGGCCCTTGCTGCGATGCTCGGCGGTGGCGGCACTCCCGCTCCGTTGCTCGAGCTCGTGCTGCAACTCGTCGCGAGCCTGCTGGTCGCGATCTGGGCGGTGCAGATGTCGCGGCGCGGTCGCGCGGTGTCCATTCCCGCGCTGATCATCCTTGCCGCGTTCGTGGCCGTGCCGCTGCTCCAGCTGATCCCCCTGCCGCCCGCGCTGTGGCACCAGTTGCCCGGACGCGCGCCCGAGATCGATGCGCTGCAGCTGATCGGGCGCGAGAACGACTGGCGCCCGCTGTCGATGGCGCCCGATCGCACCCTCGCCTCCTTGCTGGCGAGCCTCCCGCCCTTGTGCCTGCTGGTCATGGTGGCGAGCATGCGCCGCCGCGAGCGGGCGCTGGTCGTCGCGACGACTGCGGCGCTCGGCCTGCTGACGCTGTTCGTCGGCATGCTGCAGGTGCGTGGCGGGCTGCTGCTGTTCTTCGAAAGCGACAGCGTGGTGCTGTCCGGCTTCCAGGCCAACCGCAACACCACCGCCGACGTTCTGCTGGTCAGCCTGATCGCGGGGGCGACCGCGCTGCGCCTGTGGAACGAGGGGCGTCCGCGCCATCGCGGCCCGCTGCTGATCATCGCCGCCACCGCGATGTTCGCGCTGCTGATCGGCACCGGGGTGGTAATGACCGGCTCGCGCACCGGGGTCGCGCTGCTGCTGGTGGCGATCCCTGCCGCGCTGCTGATCGCCTGGTCGCCGAGCCGCGGATCGGTGCGCGGTCCGCTGCTGGCCGGGCTGGCGACGATCGCGGTCGTGCTCGCCGGCGCCGGGGTGGCGCTTGAACGGTCGAACACGGTTGCCGTGACCAAGGTGATGTCGCGCTTCTCCGAAGCCGATACCCGCCGCCCGGAACTGTGGCGCGACACCGGCTACGCGATCCGGCAGAGCTTCCCCTTCGGCACCGGCGTCGGAACCTTCGTCCCCGTCATGCTCGCCGCCGAGCGCCTCGAATTCGTCAACGAAAAGGTGCCCAACCGGGCTCACAACGAATACCTCGAGTTTTCGCTCGAAGCGGGAATCCTCGGCCTCGTGGTCATTGCCGGCCTGTTCCTTTTCGTTGCTGTGACAGCCGTGCGCGAATGGTCGAGGCACCTGCCCTTTTCGCGCGCACAAATTTCATGCGCATGTGCAGCACTGACGATTGTTGCACTGCACTCTATCGTCGACTATCCGTTCCGCTCGATGTCGATGGCCAGCCTCATAGCCGCCATGGTGGCGCTGCTGCTGCCAGCCCCGGAGCGGAAGAGCGAATGAACCCTCTCGTGGAAGCCATTCAGATGCGCCATCTCCGGCATGCCTTCGTCCTTGCCATGACGACGATCCTGGTGGCCGGTTGTTCCGACCGTGCGGTCAATAATCTGCCCGTCGGCCCCGCTGCCTATCAGGCGATCGCCGACCAGGACGGCCGGACCTCGCTCAACGAAGTGCTCCAGGCCGGCGACCGGCTCTCGATCCGCGTCATCGGCGAGCCCGAACTGACCTCAGACCAGTACTACGTCGACGCCAACGGCTTCGTGCAAGTCCCGCTCGCGGGCGAAGTCGCCGCGGCCGGCAAGTCGCCGCGGCAGTTGCGCGAAGACATCGTGGCGCGCCTGTCGAGCCGCTACATCCGCAACCCCGACGTCTCGGTGATCGTCATCGAGACCACCCGCAACACCTATTCGGTCGAAGGCGACGTGCGCGAGCCGGGCGTGTTCGAAGTGGGTCCGGACACCACGCTGCTGACCGCGATGGCCCGCGCCAAGAGCCCGACCAACGTCGCCAAGCTCGACGAGATCATGATCTTCCGCACGGTGAACGGCCAGCACATGGGCGCGCGGTTCGACATCAAGCAGATCCGCGCCGGCAATGCGCCCGACCCGCGGGTGCTGGCCGGCGACATGGTGGTTGTCGGGCATTCGAACGCCAAGGGCATCTGGCGCGACATCCTGACCGCAGCTCCGCTGCTCAACGTCTTCATCCTGCTCAACAGCAACGTTTTCAATTGACCGGAAAGACTGCAGCCTTGTCCGACACCATCACCGCGAATGCCGGCTTCGCCGCTGCCCATCCGGCCCACGGGGCCGACCTATTCGGCGGTGGAGGCCTGCTCGGACGGCCCAGCTTCGACTTGCGCTACATGCTGGCGGTGGCGCGGCGCAATCTCTTCGCGATCGGTGCAATCATAGGCGTGGCGCTGTCGCTGACCGTGATCGCCACGCTGCTGACCACGCCCAAGTACACCGCGACGGCCAAGATCCAGATCAACGATTCGTCGGGCCGCGTCTTCGCCGACGAGGACATGCAGGACGAATCGCTCGGCGCGAGCTGGGACACCGACCGCTTCCTCAAGACCCAGACCGAGGTGATCTCGAGCCGCAGCCTGGCGATGCGGGTGGCGCAGCGGCTGAACCTTGCGGGGAGCCCCGGCTTCTTCGCGGCGCAGGAGGCCAAGGCGCCCGAGGCCGGCACGCCGCTGGCCGAGGCCCAGTCGCGCGCCGCATCGCTCCTTCTCGACGGCCTCAACGTCAACCTGCCGCGCGATTCGCGGGTGGTCTCGATCGAGTTCACCAGCACCGATCCCGAGCTCTCGGCCAAGATCGCCAACGCCTATGTCGACGAATTCATCCAGTCGAACCTGCAGCGCAAGTTCGACAGCTCGTCCTATGCGCGCACCTTCCTCGGCGAGCAGCTGCAGCTGGCCAAGCAGAAGGTCGAGGAATCCGAGCGCGCGCTCAACGCCTATGCCCGCGGCAACGGCCTCATCATCCCGCGCAGCAACGGCGGCAGCGGCGACAAGGACAGCAACGTCGGCAGTTCGGTGACGACCTCGAGCCTGCTCCAGCTGAACGGCGCGGCCAACGATGCGACCGCCAAGCGGATCGCCGCCGAGGGCCGCTGGCGCGCGATCAGCGCGGTGCCGCTGCTTTCGAGCAACGAGGTGCTGACCAACGCGACGATCAATTCGCTGCTGTCGCAGAAGGCCTCGATCGAAGCCTCGCTCAAGGAAGAGCAGAGCCGCCACCTCGACGACTACCCCGCCGTTCTCGCCAAGCGGTCGCAGCTCAAGGCGATCAACGACCAGATCCAGATCACGGCGAGCAACATCAAGAACGCGGTGCGTTCGGATTACGAGGCGGCCAAGCAGGCCGAGCAGAGCCTGACCAGCCAGGTCGCGACGCTCAAGGGCGATACGCTCGCCGAGCAGGACCGCACCGTCCAGTACGGGCTGCTGTCGCGCGATGCCGACACCAACCGGCAGGTCTACGAAGGGCTGCTCGAGCGCTACAAGAAGCTCAACGCGATCGCCGGCGTGAGCCTGTCGAACATCTCGGTGGTCGACCAGGCGCAGGCGCCCGCAGTCCCCTCTTCGCCCCGCCTGCTGCGCAACCTCGTCATCGGGATGATCGCGGGCATCGCACTTGCCGGCATCTTCGTGTTCATCCGCGAGCAGTTCAACGACTCGATCCGCGTGCCCGACGACGTCGAGCAGAAGCTCGAAATGGCGCTGCTCGGCGTGATCCCCGGCGCGCGCGACGACGACCCGGACGCGGCGCTGGCCGATCCCAAGTCGGCCGTCACCGAAGCATACAACTCGTTGCGCGGCTCGCTGATGTATTCGACCAGCGAGGGCCTGCCCAAGGTCATCCAGGTGACCAGCGCGCAGCCCGCCGAAGGCAAGACGACGACGAGCCTCGCCATGGCCACCGGCTTTGCGCGCATGGGACGAACCGTGCTGCTGATCGACGCCGACTTGCGCCGGCCTTCGGTCCACCGCCGCGTCGACGTCTCCAACGAGGCGGGCCTGTCGACGCTGCTGACCTCGCACGCCGACCTTGCCGACATCGCGCTCGCGACGTCGGTGCCCAACCTTTCGGTCCTGCCTTCGGGGCCGGTCCCGCCGAGCCCGACCGAACTGCTCTCGTCGAACCGCCTCGAGGAACTGCTGACCGAAGGCGCCCGCCACTTCGACACGGTGATCGTTGACTCCCCGCCGGTGCTCGGCCTCGCCGACGCGCCGCTGATGTCGGCGCTGGTCGACGGGGTGGTCTTCGTGGTCGAGGCCAACCGCAACCGGCGCGGCTCGCTGCGCGGCGCGATCCGCCGCCTGCGCACGATGCGGCCGATCATCCTCGGCGCGGTGCTGACCAAGTTCGAGGCGACCAAGGCCGGTAACCAGTACTATTCCGACTATTACGGCTACGACTACTATCAGTACGGCAGCTCGTCGGAGAAGGCCGAAGCCTGATGGCCGCGAGCGCCGGTCCATCGCGCCCGGCACGGGGCCTGCTGATCGGCGTCGCCGCCACGGTCTATGCCGCGCTTGCGGTGGTCAGCGGGCTCGACCGGCTGGGCGCCAACGACCCGGTGCTGGCGGGCATGCTGCCCTCGACGCTGCTCGCGCAATCGCTGCGCAACAAGGCCACCAACGCGCAGTCGATCGGCGATACCGACACCGCGCTGCAACTGGCGCGCGAAGCGGTGGCGCGCACGCCGATCGAGCCGGCCAGCACGGCGGTGCTCGGGGCCGCGATCCTCGGCCGCGAGGACGAAGCGGGCGCCGAACGCGTGTTCCGCGCCGCAGCCAAGATGGGCTGGCGCGTTCCGCTGACGCAGCTCTACTGGATGCAGGCCTCGCTTGCGGTCGACGATTTCCCCAACGCCGCCCTGCGCCTCGATGCGCTGCTGCGCCAGACGCCGGGCCTGCTCGCCAACCGCAAGCTGCTCGATCCGCTCGAGCAGAGCCCCGAAGGGCGCAGCGCGCTGGCCGAACGCCTGGTCGAACGGCCGGACTGGCTGACGCCCTACGTCGCCGACGTCTGGAACGTCGCGCCCGAGGTCCTGTCGCTGCGCCGCGACGTGCTGGTCGATCTCGCCACCGACGGCGTGCGCCTCGGCTGCGAGGACATCTCGCCGTTCGTCCAGCGCGAGGTCGCGCTCGCCGACGTGCGCGGCGCGCGGGACGTGTGGCTCGCGCATTGTCCGGGCGCGCGCGCCGGCGCGGTCTACGACGGCGATTTCGCGCGCGCCCAGGTCACGCAGACGCGCGCATCGCTGGCCTGGACCTTCCTCGGCAATGCCGGGATCACCGTGCTCCCCGAGACCGGCCCGCAGCCGGGACGCCACAGCCTCGCCGTCGACGGCAACGTCAGCCGGCCAACCGTGTTCGTCCGCCAGCTCCAGCTCGTCACGCCCGGCCGCTATCGCCTGACCTGGTCAGCGAGGACCGAACAGGGCACGCCCTCGAACCGGGTCGTGGCAGCGTTCGATTGCGGCGGGCCGATCGCCTGGCAGCCGGGCGAAGCGGGCCGCAATGGCGTGCGCAGCGCCGTTCTCGACCACGACGGCAAGTGCGATGCGCCCTGGCTGTCGTTCGCGCTCGCCCCCGGCAGCGGTGCGGTGCATCTGTCGGGTGTGGCGCTGGTCCCCGTGGCCCGCACCGCGCGCTGAAGCTTCCAGAAGGGCAGGCGGGCATCGCGCGCTCCGCCGCGCCGTTCCCTCGCCTGAGAATGGCGCGCCCGGCCCGCAAGCCGGGCGCTGCCGATGCGGTCAGTGCCCGGCTTGCGGGCCGCGTGCAAGGCCCGAGGCGGCGAGCTGGGCGTCGATCATCCCCATCAGCCGATCGAGGCCGTCCTGGCTGTAGCTTTCGGCGCGCGCGACGAGCACGTCCTGCGTGTTCGAGGCGCGCAGCAGCCACCAGCCGTCGGGCGTGTTGACGCGCGCGCCGTCGGTCGCATCGACATCGGCGCCTTCGGCCTCGAGCCGGGCCTTGACCTCGTCGATCACCGCGAACTTGCGGCTCTCGTCGACCTGGAAGCGCAGCTCGGGCGTGTTGATCATCGCCGGCATCGCACCGCGCAGGGCGGTGACCGACTTGCCCAGCCGCGCAGAGGCGGCGATCAGGCGAATCGCGGCGTAGAGCGCGTCGTCGAAGCCGTAGTACCGGTGCGCGAAGAACACGTGGCCGCTCATCTCCCCGGCCAGCGGGCTGCCAGTCTCCTTCATTTTGGATTTGATCAGCGAGTGGCCGGTCTTCCACATCAGCGGCTTGCCGCCAAGCTCCGCGACGCGGTCGAACAGCGCGCGGCTTGCCTTGACGTCGGCGATAATCGTCGAGCCGGGCTCCATCGCGAGCAGGTCCTCGGCATAGATCATCAGCAACTGGTCGCCCCAGATGATGCGGCCCTCGCCATCGATCGCGCCGATGCGGTCGCCGTCGCCGTC
The DNA here is from genome assembly GCF_020179475.1 of Novosphingobium huizhouense. Taxonomy (GTDB): domain Bacteria; phylum Pseudomonadota; class Alphaproteobacteria; order Sphingomonadales; family Sphingomonadaceae; genus Novosphingobium; species Novosphingobium huizhouense. The sequence goes on from NZ_JAILXZ010000003.1 coordinate 244,060, forward strand.
GAAAGCAACTCCGAAGTCGAGCCGACCATCCGCGACAGCCTGCCGCAGATCGACGAGGTTCTTCTCCTCGGTAGGATCGGGATGATGATTGGGAAAATTGCCATCCACTTCGGTGAACAGCAGGGTGTGCTTGCCCGGCAGTCGCGCGGTCAGCTTCTCGACGACGGGGCCGGCGGCGCCGTTGCCGCAATCCCACGCGATCGACAGGGCGTCGAGGACCGCGGGATCGATGCCTTCGAGCCCCTGGAGGAGCCGTTCGACATACTCGTCCATGATGTCGACGGTCTCGTGGGTCCCGTTGCCCGAGGTCCAGTCCCCCGCCTCAGCGAGCGCGCCGAGATCGAGTATGTCTGGGCCGAAGAACGGACGCCCTTCAAATACCATCTTGAAGCCATTGTAATTGGCGGGATTGTGGCTGCCGGTTATCTGAATGCCGCCATCTACCTGCTCAAGTGACGCCGCTGCATAGTAGAGCATCGGCGTCGGCCCCATGCCGACCCGCACGACATCCACGCCACTGGCATTGAGTCCTTCGACGAGCGCGTGCTCGAGGATCGGCGAGCTGACACGGCCGTCGTAGCCGACCGCCACGCGCTTGCCGCCGGCGCGCACGATGCGGCTGCCGAAGCCGCGACCGATCGCGCGGGCGTCATCCGGGCCGAGCGTTTCGCCGATGATCCCGCGGATGTCGTATTCGCGCAGGACGGTTGGGTGGAACTTGTGGGTCATGAAGGACGTGTCCCCTCTTGGTCGGCATCCCTCGCCGAGGAGCCGGCGCGGGACTGGATGATGGTCTCGGCACAGCGGGCTTGTCACCTGCTGCTTCGCTCTCCCAGTCGGCCGAGCAGGATATCCCGCGCGGCATTGGCTTCGTGCACCGCTTCTGCCGTCCCGCCGCGATCGGGATGGACCCGCGCGATCAGCCGGCGATGGGCATCGATGATTTCTTCGCGACTTGCCGCCGCCGCTACCCCCAAAAGATTGCGGGCGCGTTGCTCGCCTTCGGAACTTGCGCTGGGCGAACGAGCACCGCCGCCGACCAGTTCCCACGGCCAGCGGCCCGCCAGCATGCGCACCGCGACGCTGGCGAGGAACGCGATCCACAGAAGCTTGATCATGCCACCCCGTCGGCTTCCGCCGGGACCGGCGGGGCGGCGGGCGCGGCGGGCGTGGGCAGGTTGAGCCCGGCGACCAGCGTGCGCAGTTCCTGGCGCGCCACGAGGTGGCTGGTGCCGAGCTCGCCGAGGTGGCCCTTGTCGAGCAGGGTCAGCCCGCTCGGGAACAGCTCGCGATAGATCACGCGCTCGGACAGGCCGCTGGCGATGCGGAAGCCGACGCGCTTGCTCAGCTCGGTCAGCGCCTGGTCGATGCGGCGCTGGTTGCGCGCTTCGGTATAGCCGGTGCGGTTGCGCACCACGACCCAGTCCATCTCGCGCCGCGCATCCTGGATCGTGGCCATCGCGCGCTTCTTGCGCGCTTCCCAGATCAGCTCGGCGTAGAACGACAGGCGGCGCACCTTGAACGTCTCGGCATCGACCTGGCCGATCAGGTCGAAATCGACGAAGCTGTCGTTGAGCGGCGTCACCAGCGTGTCGGCCCGTGTCGCCACATGGCGCGCGAGCGGATCGTCGCGGCCGGGCGTGTCGAACACGATGAAGTCGTGCGCTGCGCCGAGCTGTTCGGACAGGTCGTCGAGCCCGGCGACGCTGTCGTGCCCGTAGACGCCGAAGCTGGCGCTGGGCAACGCGATGCCGCGGCGGCGCATCGTCTCGGCGCGGTTCTCGAAGTAGCGGTGCATCGTCCGCTGCCGGGCGTCGAGATCGATGGTGGCGACCCTGGCCCCCTGGTAGGCCAGCGCCACGGCGACGTGCACCGCGGTCGTCGACTTGCCGGTTCCGCCCTTTTCGTTGGCGAAAACGATGCGGTGGGGTCCGTTTGACAAGGCTGCGGCTCTCTTTTCTATAGGCGGCGAATTGGCGAAGGGCGGCCTTTCGCCGATGGCACCGTGCGCCCGGGACGTCCGATCGCAAGGTCCCGGACGGATTAAAGGAGAGCCTTCGCTCGTGCAAACCATCAATCGGCTCGAACCGCTGCGCGAGGCGGTCGACGCGCTACGAATCGGGGGAAAAACGCTCGGATTCGTGCCCACCATGGGCGCGCTCCACGAAGGCCACCTGACCCTGGTGCGCGAGGCCCGGCGCCATGCCGACCACGTAGCGGTGTCGATCTTCGTCAACCCGCGCCAGTTCGGCCCGAACGAGGACCTCGATGCCTATCCGCGCCAGCTCGCCGCCGATGCCGCGCTGCTGGAAGGCGAAGGAGTCGACCTGCTGTGGGCGCCCACGGTCGATGTCATGTACCCGCAGGGCTATGCCACCAACGTCTCGGTCGCCGGGCTCGACGGCGTGCTGTGCGGCGCGGCCCGGCCCGGCCACTTCGACGGCGTCGCCACGGTGGTGTGCAAGCTGTTCAACCAGGTGCGCCCCGACATCGCGCTGTTCGGCGAGAAGGACTGGCAGCAGCTGGCGATCATCCGCCGCATGGCGCGCGATCTCGATCTCAGCCAGCCGCACGTCGACCGGATCCTCGGCGTGCCGACGGTGCGCGAGGCCGATGGCCTGGCGATGAGCAGCCGCAACCGCTACCTCTCCTCGACCGAGCGGGACCAGGCGGCGGGCCTCAACCGCGCGATGCGCAAGGCGATCGACGCGATCCTTGCAAGCCATTCCGCCGCCGCCGCGCTCGCGACGTTGCGCGACGAGGTGCTGGCGAGCGGATTCCGGTCGATCGACTATGCCGACCTGCGCGATGCCGAAACGCTCGAAACGCTCGAGCGCTACGACGGCCGGCCGGCGCGCCTGCTGGTCGCGGCGCGGATCGGCACGGCCCGGCTGATCGACAACATGGCGGTCGGCTGACCCTGCGCCGCACCCCGCGCGATCAGCGCGCGCCGGCCCGGGCGCGCACCAGCGTTTCGGAGATGTAGGGCATCGGCGTGCCCGCGGCGTCGCGCACCACCGCGGGGCGCAGCGCTTTGGCCTGCGTGCAGATCGCCTCGGCGAGGTTGCGCTGCTCCTCGCGCTTGGGTCCGCACTGGATCACCACGCCCCGCGCGTCGACGGCCGTCACCAGCGTGACGTCCTCGCTCGCCGCGTTGCCCGGCACTCCCGCGAGCCTGACGTCCGCCGCCGGCGCCATGCGCGCCGCGGCGATTTCGGCGGTTGCGGGACCGGGGACATAGAGCCGCACCATCGTCGTCACCACGGCAAAGGCCGGGGTGCCGTCGCGCAGCCGCGCCGGGTTGTAGCGCTTGGCCGCGGCGATCGCGCAGATGTCGCGCGCAAGCGCGGAATCTCCGAGGACGGCGACGACACGGCAGGCCTGCGGCCGGCCGTCGGTGTCGACACGAAGCTCGATCGTGGCGGCGGCCGAGCGCCCGGCGGCACGCGCCTCGACGGGATATTCCGCCAGCGTCACCATTCCGGGAATGTCCGCGTCGGCCACCCCCGGCGGCGACTGGATCGCTGCGGCTGCAGCAAGGAGGGCAAAGGGGATCATCGCATCCTCGTCGGCTTCGATCCGGCAAGGCGCCGGGACGCGACGATAGGCGCGGGCTCGTCCCCGGGCAAATTGTTACATTTTCATGTCAAACATATTTCACAATCAGAGCAGGGTCCCCTGCGTCGGCGGCGGATCGTCGACGGTGACCTTGGCCATCAGCGCATCGGGAAAGCTGCACTGCAGCGCCGCCGCCGCTTCGCCGTCCGCACCGAGCCAGCGCTGCGCCTCCTCGCCCGGCCGCAGGATCACCGGCATCGCCTTGGGATGGACCGCGCCCACCACGCGGTTGGCCTCGCAGGTGAGGAAGGCGAAGCGCGGACCCTCGGGCGTCGGCCGCCACAGCCCGGCAAAGGCGAACAGCGGGTGGTCGCGCAGCGCGAACCAGTGCTTGACCTTGCGTCCGGTGACCGGGTCGGGCTCCGATGACCATTCGGAGAATTCGGTCACCGGCACCAGGCAGCGGCGCGCCGGGTCGGCGATCGCCGCGCGCCACATCGGCGAGGCGAGATTGCGCACGTTGGTGATCGGCCGCTTGACCTGGCCGAACGGCGGCCAGCCCCAGCGCATCACGTCGAGCCGCGGCGCCGACGCATCGAGCAGGACCGGTGCTTCGTGCCCGGGGTAGATCTCGTGGAACGCGGGGAGGTTGCGCCCGCCGCTCGCGACGCCGAACAGCGCGGCGATGGCTTGCGCGTTGCTGGTCATGCGATACAAGTTGCACATAGAAACCAGCCCTTCAGAACAGACCGCCGGAGAGAGACGATGGCCACCAGCCTGCGCCCCAACATCGAATGTTCGGATGCCGAATGGCAAGCCCGGCAGGAGCTCGCCGCATGCTATCGCATCTACGACCACCTCGGCTGGTCCGAATCGATCTACAACCACATCTCGCTCAAGGTTCCGGGCGAAGACGGCGCGTTCCTGATCAATCCGTTCGGCCTGCTTTATTCCGAGGTGACCGCGTCGAACCTGGTCAAGATCGACATCGACGGAAACAACATCGGCGCCTCGCAGTATCCGGTGAACAAGGCGGGCTTCACCCAGCACGCCTATTTCCACCGCCACCTGCCCTGGGCGCACGCGATCGCGCATGTCCACACCACCGCGACGATGGCGGTGTGCAGCCTGGAAGAAGGGCTGATGCCGATCAACTTCTACGCCTGCAACTTCATCGGCCAGCTCGCCTACCACGATTTCGAAGGCGTTACCGTGCGCGCCGAAGAGGGCGAGCGGCTGCTCAGCAACCTTGGCGACAAGCGCATCCTGATGTTGCGCAACCACGGCCCTGTCGTCCTCGCGCCGACGCTCCAGCAGATGTTCATCCAGCAGTGGAGCCTGCAGCGCGCCTGCGAGATCCAGCTTGCGGTGCTGTCGACCGGCGCCAAGCCGATCATCGTGCCCGACGAGGTCGTCGCGGTCCACCAGCGCGACTTGCGCGAGGTTCAGGTGCCCGGCACCCGGCCGGGCGAGACCGACTTTGCCGCCTGGGTACGCCGTATCGACCGGATCGATCGCAGCTGGCGCGACTGAGCCGCCGGATTCCCAAAGGCGACCCGTCGCGCTAGAGCGGGGCGATGGCGCAGCTCACGGTCAACAACCAGCCACTCGAGATCCGGCTCGAACCCGATACGCCGCTGCTCTGGGCGCTGCGCGATGCGGCCAACCTGACCGGCGCCAAGTATGGTTGCGGCACCGGCGAGTGCGGGGCCTGCATGGTGATCGTGGACGGACAGGCGATGCCGAGCTGCACGCTGTCGCTGGGCGAGGCCGAGGGCCGCAGCGTCACCACCATCGAGGGCCTGTCCCCCGATCGCAGCCATCCGGTGCAGCAGGCGCTGGTGGCCGAGCAGGCGATCCAGTGCGGCTTCTGCACGCCGGGCCTGGTGATGGCGGCCGCGGCGCTGCTCGCCCGCAACGCCAGTCCGACCGATGGCGACATTGCGAGCGCGATCACCAACATCTGCCGCTGCGGCACTTATCCGCGCCTCACCCGCGCGATCCAGCGCGCCGGCCGGATCCTGCGGGGCGAGGAGCCCGGCGTGCCGCTGCCTGCACCGCAGACCGCGACAACGCCGGGACTCTAGGCGATCAGAACTTCGCCCGGACGGTCAGGCGCGCGTTGAGCGGCTTGCCGGTGGTGATGTTGTTGTCGGTGTGCGCCGACGGGAAATAGTCGGTGTCGAACAGGTTCTCGACATTGAGCTGCAGCGACAGGCGGTCGTTCACGTCGAAGAACGCGGCGGTGTCGACGCGGGTCCACGCGGGCAGGCGCACCGCATTGCTGATCGTGGTGAACATCGAGGACTGGTGCGTCAGCCCGAGGCCGAGGCCGAAGCGCTTCGTCACGTCGTAGCGCGTCCAGGCCGAGGCCTGGAAATTCGGCAACTGCGCGAGCTTGCGACCAGCGGGGGCGGAAGCCGTCGCCGAGCGCACTTCGCCTTCCTGCCAGGCGAGGCCGAGGCTCGTCTGCAACTGCGGCAGGATCCGGCCGGCGAGCGACAGTTCGACGCCCTGGGCGCGGGTCCGACCGGACAGCTCGGCGAGGCCGGTCACCGGGTTGTTGAACCGCGTGTTGTCGCGGGTCAGGCGATAGACCGCCGCGGTGAAGGCGAGATTGGCGTGGAGGTCCCACTTCAGGCCCGCCTCGATGTTCTCGAACTGCTCGGGATCGAGCGTTGCCTGCGTTGCATCGAGCGAGCCGAACTGGTCGCCCGATTGCGGCAGGAAGCTGCGCGTGAAGCTGGCGTAGAGCGACATTTCCTTGCGCGGCTTGAGGATCACGCCCGCGCGCGGCGACCACTTGCGGTCGGTGCGCTTCGCGCCCACGCCATTGACCGCCCCGGCGATCTTGAACTGGTCGTAGCGCACGCCGCCGATGATCTGGAGGAACGGCGCCAGTTCGACCTGGTCCTGGAGATAGGCCGACCAGGTGTCGACCGAGCTCTCGGTCGCGCGACGGTTGGCGGTGAGGGTCGCCGCCGGGACGACGAGGTCCTTCGCCAGCGTCACCACCGCGGTCGTGCCCCCGCCTGCGAAGCTCGGATCGAAACGCAGTCCGGCGGTGTCCTGCTTCGATACTTCAAAGCCGGCGAGCAGCGTGTGGCCGATCGGGCCGGTACGGCCTTCCCAGACGAGGTTGGTCTGGCCGATCCAGCTCTCGCGCTCGGTGGCGCTCGAGTAACCCGACAGCGTGAGGGTCTTCGTCACCGGATCGACGGCGCTCCCGGCGAAGAGGTTGCCATAGTACTTGTCGGTGTGGCTGTACTGGCCGATCACGTTGAAGGTCAGGTTGTCGGCGAGCTGGTGGTCGAGCCGGGCCTGCGCGATGTGCGCCTTGACGCGGGCGATGTTGAGCGCCTCGGACCCGAAGAAGGTGTCGTCGTAGCCCTTTAGCGGTCCTCCGTTGATCGAAGGAACGCCGCGATCGGTGGTGCGCTCGTCGTCATCGTAGTTGTACGACAGCTCGACGCGGGTGTCGGCGTCGGGCTGGAACGCGAGCGTCGGGTTCACGCCGATGAAACGGCCGTCGAAGGCCTGGCGGTGGTTGCGGAACTCCTCGTAGGTCGCGTTGAGCCGCGCGCCGAGATTGCTGCCGAGCGGCTGGTTGAGATCGCCTGCGATCGAAAACGCGCCGAAGGTGTCGACGCCTGCACTGGCCGCGCCTTTCGCCTTGTCGATGTCCGGAGTCTTGCTGACGCGATTGACGACACCGCCGCCGCCGCCGCGGCCGAACAGCAGCGCATTGGCGCCCTTGAGCACTTCGACGCGCTCGATGTTGTAGAGCGAGCGGTAGTACTGCGTGTCGTCGCGCAGGCCGTCGAGGTAGAAATCGGCGGTGGTGTTCTGGCCACGCAGGTTGACCTGGTCGCGGTGGCCCTCGCCCTGACCGAGCACCACGCCCGGGACATAGCGCAGCGCCTCGCCGAGCTGGGTGACGGCCTGGTCGTCGAGCTGCTCGCGGGTGAGCACGGCCACGCTCTGCGGCACGTCGACCAGCGGCGTCGGGGTCTTGATGGCATTGGCGTCCTCGGGACGGTAGCCATCGGCCTTGCCGGTGACGACGATCGCGACGCGGCCTTCGCTGCCGGCCACGGCTTCATCGGCATGCGCGAGCGCGGGCGTGAGGAGTGCGGTGCCTGCGAGCAGGACGGCGGTACGGATCATCAACAGTTCCCCTTTCGTCAGGGGCCGTTAATGCGAGTCGTTCTCAATCGCAAGAATAATTGCGAATCGGTCGCAGAACTTATTCGTAGGGGTGCTTGCGGCGCTTGGCGTCGCGCAGCTTGGCGAGCTCCTCCTGGATCCGCTCGCTGATCGAGCGCTTGTCCTCGCCACCGGCCTTGAAGGTGATGTCGGCGGGATCGTCGGGCTCGGCGTCCACCGGCGCGCGCGCGGCGGAGCGTCGCGGCGGCGGGTGCGGATAGCCCTCGCAAGATTCGACCTCGCGCGCGCCCTCCTCGTCGTAGAGCGTCGATGTCGCGTCGGGCGGGTCGCCGACCCCGCGGGTGGCGCAGATCTGCACGGTCTTGCTCGCCAGCGCGAACGAGACCGTCAGGTTCTCGAGACCGCAACTCCTGGGATTGCACCCGCGCACGGCGAGCTTTCCGTCCTTGCGCACGATCGGCTGCGTCGCGTGGATCTTCGGCGCGAGCTCGGCGATGGCTTCGCCCGCTTCCTGCCCGCCGACCAGTTCGTCGACCGCGGTGCGGAATTCCTCGTCCTCGAACAGTGTCTTGCCGTCGACCCGGGCATCGATCTCCTTGCCGGCATAGCGCTCGATTCCCTCGGGCTCGGCTTCCTCGACGGCGGCGCGCTCGCTTTCGCCGGCCACCGGGCCTTCGGGATTGGCGGCGAGGTGCGACAAGGTGCCCAGCCAGAACGCCAGCGCATGGGTTGCTGCCAGGCACAGCCCGACCGCGCCGCTCCGCCGCACGGCGGGCGACAGCGCCACGCTGGGCAGGCGCCGCTTGCGCGCCGGCGCGGTGTCGCCTTCCCCGGCCTGCGAGGGGGCGGCGCCACCGCTGCCACCTTCGCCGTCGCCGACGGCGTCGTCGGGTGGCGCGACGATCTCGCCCAGCAGGTCGTCCATGTCGAGCGAGGCAGGACCGGGTGCTTCTCCCCTGGCGGGGTCGGCGGCGAGCGCGGCGCCATCGTCGCCCGCGCCTGCGGCGCCCAAACTCTCGACCGCGGGTTGCGCCACCGGCGCCTGCGGCAGCTCGCCGAGGATGTCGCCGAGTAGATCGTCGTCGTCGGTCGCGACGGATTCGGCGGCAGGCGCGGGCAGGTCACCGAGAATGTCCTGCAGCGGATCGACCGCCGCGGGCGTCTGCGCCGGCGGGACGCCCGGGCCGGGGAGTTCGCCAAGAATATCGTCGAGCGGGTCGGCTTCCACCGGCGCCGCGGAGGGAAGCTCGGCGAGGATGTCGTCCAGCAGATCGGTCTCGACCGGCGCAGCGGTGGGAAGCTCCGCCAGGATGTCCTCCAACGGATCGGTCTCGACCGGCGCCGCAGGGGATAGCTCCGCCAGGATGTCGTCCAGCGGATCGGTCTCGACCGGCGCCGCAGGGGGAAGCTCCGCCAGAATGTCCTCCAGCGGATCGACCTCGACCGGTGCAGCAGCGGGAAGCTCCGCCAGAATGTCCTCCAGCGGATCGACCTCGACCGGCGCAGCGGGGGATAGCTCCGCCAGGATATCGTCCAGCGGATCGACCTCGACCGGCGCCGCAGCGGGAAGCTCCGCCAGGATGTCCTCCAGCGGATCGACCTCGGGCGCCGAGGGCAGGGCGTCGGCAGGCGGGGCCTCGGCAGGAGGCGCGGCGGCAGGCGGTTCGGCGGCCCCGAGATCGCCCAGCAGGTCGTCGAGGTCGAACCCTGCAGGCTTGCTCGCGGGCGGGTCGGGTTCGACCGTTGCTGCCGCGAAAAGGTCGACCGGATCGGCAGCGGCTTCCCCGGCCGCCGCCACGGCGGGCATGGCCTGCTTGACCGGCATGGCCGAGAGGGGCGGCACCGGTGGCAGTTCGACCGCCCGCGGCTTGCGCCTGCGCGACGGTTCGCCTTTCACGCCTGCCGCTTGCGGTGTCCGTGCCATCCTGCCTTGTGCGCCCGTCCGGTTGACTGCCTTGCGCCCGAGCGGGCGTGGGCTGCATCAACCACGAAGATGGCGAAGGCCGGGTGGAGCGACCCCTACGGGTTAATCCGCATCGGCCGCCGAACGCTCCGTAACCTGCCGAAGCAGGGCGCCGGGATCAGAACGGAAGCGCCTTGCCCGCGAGGATCAGCGCCGCGGCGCAGCTCAGCACGAAGGCGCTGCGCACACGGTCGGAGACGGCGATGGCCGGAACGGTACGAAGGGCGAGCGCGTGGACCATGCCTGCGGGCATGCACCCACGCGCGTTAACGCCGCGTAAAAATCACTCGCGCTCGCCGAGCCATTCGTACAGCGCGCCGAGGCAGTCGCGCGCGAGCAGCTTCGAGCGTTCGGGGCTCCACCCTTGCGCCGCGCAGGGCAGGTCGTCGTTGTCCTTGAAGGGCATCTCGAGCGTCATCGACACCGCGCCGAAGCGCTCGGCAAGCTGATTGGTCGACATCGCGAGGTTGGCCGTGCCGGGCCGCGCCTCGGGATAGCCGTGCCGCGTCTGGAAGTCGGGCGTGCGCCGCGCGAGGATCGCGCGATAGCGGCGATACCCCTCGCCCAGCGTCTCGGTCCAGCCCGGGATTCCCTCGAACCCTGCGAGGAATACGTGGGGGATGGCCTCGTCGCCGTGGACGTCCATCGCGAAGTCGACCCCGGTCGCCTTCATCGCCTCGAGCACGCAGAGCACTTCGGGCGAGCGCTCCGCCGTCGGATCGGCCCATTCGCGGTTGAGATTCACGCCCGCAGCATTGGTGCGCAAGTGTCCGCGCACCGAGCCGTCGGGGTTCATGTTGGGCACGACGTGGAAGGTGCAGCGGCGGCGCAGCGCGCGCCCGTGCGGGTCGGCGGGATCGGTCAGCAGGTCGAGCGCGCCTTCCATCCACCATTCCGCCATCGATTCGCCCGGATGCTGGCGGGCATAGAGCCAGACCTGCACCGGTCCCTCCCCCAGTTCGAGGCAGTCGATCGGGCGTCCGTCGAGGCTGCGGCCGAGAACCCGGTGCGTCACGCCTTCCCCTTGCGCGGCCTGCGCCACGAGGTCGGCATGGCGCTCGAGCGAATAGGGGGCGAAATAGGCGAACCAGGCGGGGCCGACGGGCGTGTGGCGGATCGTCAGCGTGCCGCCGTCCTCGGCCGGGTCGTACGCGGTCTCGGCGCGGCCCCAGAACTCGCGATCCTCGCTCACCACCGCGCGATAGCCGGGCCAGCCGCCGGGATAGGCCGAGGCGCCGAGCCCGGTGATGCGCAAGGTCAGCGCGCGGCCTTCGGCGCCCGACACCCGGAAGTGGAACCACTGGAAGAAGTCCGACTGGTGGTCCTTGCGGATCGCCAGCGTCGCGGTGTCGCCGTCGATGGACAGGACCTCGATGTTCCCGCTGTCGAAAGCGGCGTCGATGTGAAGCGTCATTTCACCCTGATAGTATCGCCCGAGCGCCCGGGAAAGCCTTCGAACAGCGCATGCGCCATGCGGCGCGAGAGAAGCTCGGTCCGCCCGGTCGCCGCCCCGGCCTTCTCGGCGGCTTCGGCCCGGCCTTCCCAGAGCGCGCGGCCACTGGCGCGGTCGCGGATCACCACGCCGAGCAGGGTGTGGACCATGTCCTTCGGTCCGCCGCCGAGGTTGAACCCGACGCCCAGACCCACCCCGCTGTTCCAGCCGCCGGTCGAACCGCCGACGCCGACCGAGACCGGTCCGCGCGCGCGGTCGTGCCGCACGGTCTCCTGCTCGAGCCGGACCTCGACCACGCGGTCCGCCGCGCCCGCGGTGGCGAAGCCCCAGCCCTGCGCGCCAAGCTCGCGCGCCACCGCCTCGATCCACGGCGCCGCCTGGAGCGACTGCGGGTCGGTCCCCGCAGCGCCGGTGACGAAGACCGCGCCGCGGCCGAGCAGCGCGATCGTCTCGGGCGTGTGGAAGCGCGTCACCTCGACCGGCGCGGCGGTCGCGGGGGCGGCGCACGCCAGCGCGAGGGTCAAGGCAAGGGCGGGCGACGGCAGGCGGGGCATGGTCGTGTCCTTCACGAATTGATCGGGGAGGATATGGCGCTCATCGCCCCGCCTGCAATGTCATTGGCTAGCGGTGACGACCTGGCCTTCGGGAAACTTCGCGAACAGCGCCGAGGCGAGGCGCCCGGCCACCGCGCCGTTGTCCAGGCCGTCGTCGCCTTCGCGGTTCTGCGCCTCGGCGTGACCCTCCCACAGCGTCGCGCCGCTCGCCTTGTCGCGGATGCGCACGTCGAGCCGGGTCTCGACGATCGCCTTGCGCGGCTTCGACAGATCGACGTTGAGCGCGAGCCCGTAGCCGCTGCCGCGATTCGAGATGGTGGTGCTCATCGCGCCGCTGATCGGCCGGTGCGGCGCTTCGGCGGGGACCACCGTGCGATGGCTGACGCCGACCTGCACCACCTGGCCCGGGTCCTGCGCGGTCGCGGTGTCGTAGCCCTTGCGCGCCAGTTCGTCGACGACCGCCGCTTCGTAGACCGGCAGCTTCCAGTCGGCATCGCCGGCCTCCTCACCGCCCGACAGCGCGGCGACGACGATCCGGCCGCGGCCCAGACGATCGCCAGCATCGGCGGCGCGGAAGGCGGTCACCTCGACGCGCTTGGCCGGTTCGGCCGCCTGCCGCTCGCCCTGCCCGAGCCGGTCGGCGCGGTCCCAGCGCGATCCCATCGGGCCGTCGCCCGGAAAGGGCTGGGCGCCGGCGAGCCCGGGCGTCGCGAGCGCGGGGATGGCCGCGGAGACGGCAAGGACTGCGGAGAGAATTGCGCGGCTGGTCATGGCTGGCGGTTTCCGGTTGGTGTGAAGCGATCCCGACATCGCCCGTGCCCCGCGCGCGCTGTCATTGCCATGAACGCGCGTCGGCCGCGGGTCCCTTCGCCGCTTTCACCCGCCCTTTATGCTGCTAGTGCGAAGAGGCACGCGACAACCGGGGGTGATTCGCCGTGATGAAGGTTCCAGTGCTCGTGACCGGCGGGGCCGGCTATATCGGCAGCCACGCCGTGCTCGCGCTCAAGGATGCGGGCTGGCAGGTGGCGGTGATCGACAACCTGACCACCGGCTTCCGCTTCGCCATCCCCGAAGACGTCCCGCTCTACGAAGGCGACATCGAGGACGGCGATCTCCTCGCGCGGATCTTCGCCGAGCAGGGGTGCCGGGCGATCATGCACTTCGCCGGCTCGATCATCGTTCCCGAATCGGTCGAGAACCCGCTCAAGTACTACCACAACAACACCGCCAAGAGCCGCGCGCTGATCGAGGCGGCGGTGCGCGCCGGCGTCGCCCACTTCATCTTTTCCTCGACGGCGGCGACCTACGGCATCCCCGAAGTCTCGCCGGTGACCGAGGACAGCCCGCAGGCGCCGATCAACCCCTACGGCATGTCCAAGCTGATGACCGAGACGATGCTGGCCGATACCGCCCGGGCGCATCCGCTCAACTACTGCGCGCTGCGCTACTTCAACGTCGCCGGCGCCGATCCGCAGGCGCGCACCGGCCAGTCGACCGCGGGCGCGACGCACCTGATCAAGGTCGCGGTGGAGGCGGCGCTCGGCAAGCGCGACGGCGTCAGCGTGTTCGGCACCGACTACGCCACCCCCGACGGCACCGGGGTGCGCGACTATATCCACGTGTCCGACCTCGCTGCCGCGCACGTGCTGGCGCTCGAGGCGCTGATCGAACAGCCGGCGCGCTCGCTGACGATGAACTGCGGCTACGGGCGTGGGTTCTCGGTGCTCGAGGTGCTCGATGCGGTCGACCGCGTCACCAACCGCACGATCGAGCGCCGGATGGAGGGCCGCCGCGCGGGCGATCCCGATTCGCTGATCTCGGACAACAGGCGGATCAAGGCGACCCTGCCGTGGGTGCCGCGCTACGCCGATCTCGAGACGATCGTCGCCCATGCGCTGGCCTGGGAGCGCAAGCTTACCGAAATCCGCGGGCAAGGTTGACTTCGCCCGGGCTGACCGGTAATGGCGCGGCTTCAATTTTCGGCCCGGTCGCTTCGGGCAAAGGGATTCGACATGAAGATTCGCAACAGCCTGAAGTCGCTCAAGGATCGTCACCGGGACAACCGCGTGATCCGTCGTCGCGGCCGCACCTACGTCATCAACAAGACCCAGAAGCGCTTCAAGGCCCGCCAGGGCTGATTGCGGTTCGGCTCCGCCTGGCGGAGCCGGCGCAGCGCGGTCGCCTTGCTTGAAGGCACGAGGCCCTCGCCTGCCGGCGGGGGCGTTTTCGTTTGCGGGAAGGAGCGACGAGGATGGCCGAGGTCGACGCCGTGGTCTGGGACATCGGCCGGGTGCTGGTGCAGTGGGACCTCGCCCGGATCTATCGCGACGTCCTGCCCGCCCCCGCCGAGCGGGCGGCCTTCGTGCGCGAGGTGGTGAGCGAGGCCTGGCACGGCCAGCACGACGCCGGCGTGCCGTGGGCCGAGATGGTCGCGCAGCGAATCGCCGAATTCCCCCAGCATGCCGCGCTGATCGAACGCTACGTGACGCACTGGCTCGATTCGGTGCCGGGGCCGATCGAGGGCACGCACCCGCTGGTCGAGCGACTGAGCGCAGCAGGCGTGCCGCAATTCTCTATCACCAACTTCGGCGCCGAGGCCTTCGCGCTGTTCCGCCCGACCTTCCCGATCCTCGACCACTTCGGCGACATCGTCGTATCGGGCGCCGAAAAGCTGGTGAAGCCGGACCCGGCGATCTTCGAACTCGCCGCGCGCCGCTTCGGTCATCCGCCGCAGGCGATGCTGTTCATCGACGACAACGCCGCCAATATCGCGGCGGCTGCCGAACTCGGCTGGCAGGTGCACCACTTCACCGGCGATGCCGCCGCGCTCGAGGCGGACATGGTCCGCCTCGGCCTGCTGCGCTAGCCCCTTAGCGCAAGCCGATCACCGAGATCTGCCGGCCATAGCTCGCCTCGCCGCGGTGCGTCGCGCGGCGGAACGAATAGAACCGCTCTTCCTGCGCGTACGTGTCCTGCCCCAGCATCGCGACCCGGCCGATGCCGCCCGCGCGCAGGCGTTCGGCGACATAGCCTTCGAGATCGAACCAGGCGTGGCCCGGCCGGCCGGCGCGGAAGAAGCGCTGGTTGGCGGGGTCTGCCTCGCCGAAGCGGCGTTCGAAGCCTTCGTCGACCTCGTAGCTGCGCTGGGCGATGCACGGGCCGACAACCGCGGCCACGTCGGCCCGCCGCGCGCCGAGCGCTTCCATCGCGGCGAGTGTCGCGTCCGTCACCCCGCCGAGCGCGCCCTTCCACCCGGCATGCGCTGCGCCGACCACGCCGGCGCGCGCATCGTGGAACAGCACCGGCGCGCAATCGGCGGTGAGCACGCCGAGCAGCAGTCCCGGCCGATCGGTGACGAGCGCATCGGCATGCGGCCGCGCGCCGTCGTCCCACGGTTCGGTCACGGCGACGACGTCGGGCGAATGGACCTGGTAGCAGCACGCCAGCCGGGCGCCGGGCAGGACCGCCGCGACGACGCGCCGGCGGTTCTCCGCCGTATGCGCCGGGTCGTCCTCGGCAAAGCTGACGTTGAGCCCGGCGGCAAGCCCTTCGCTCACGCCCCCGCTGCGGCCGAGGAAGCCGTGCGCCGCCCCGGCGAGCGATTCGTGCGTCAGGGCCTCGACCGCATCGCTCACCCCTCGAGGCTCCGCGTCACCTGCTCGCGCACGTCGCGCGAGAGGTCGGGCACCGCCGCGATCCGCTCGAGCTGCGCGCGCATCAGCGCGGCGCGCTGCGGCTCGACCTTGCGCCAGCGCCCCAGCGGCGGCACGCAGCGGGCCGCGACGTTGCCGTTGATCGGGTCGAGCCGGACGATCAGGTCGGCCAGCAACCGGTAGCCTTCGCCATCCGCCGCGTGGAACGCCCCGGCGTTGGCGGCGAAGGTCATGTACAGCGCCCGCACCCGGTTGGGATTGGTCAGGGTGAAGTCGGGATGCCCGGCCAGCGCCTTGACATGCTCGATCGCCCGGGGGTGAAGCGAGCCGGCCTGGAGCGAGAACCACTTGTCGATCACCAGCATGTTGCCGGCGAAGCGGTCGTGGAAGTCGGCCAGCGCGGCCGCGCGCTCGGGCGCCTCGAGCCCGCACAGCACCATCAGCGCGCCCTGGCGGTCAGTCATGTTGTCGGCGGCATCGTATTGGCGCTTGGCACGCGCGGCGGCGTCCGCGGGGTCGGCCGCGGCGAGGAACACCAGCGCCAGCGTCTTGAGCTTGCGCGCACCGCGCGATTCGGCCGAGAGTCCGTAGGCGACCGCGCTGCAACGGTCGTGGAGCGCCCGCCACTGCGCACCGAGCGCCGCGCCGAGCCACGCCTTCAGCGCCTCGCGCTCGTCGTGCACCCGGCTCGGGTCGACCGCCGGGATCTGCTCGGCGAGATAGGCCTCGCCCGGCAGGATCAGCAGCTCGCCGCGCATCAGGTCGTCGAGCGCCGGATCGGCCAGCACCGCGGCAATCGCATCGCCGATCGCGCGACGGCCCGCGTCGCGCTCGCTCTCGCCGAGCCGGCCTTCGACCGCGGCGACGAGGTGCTGGACGACGAGCTGCTGCATCGCCTCGTAGCGCGCGAAGGGATCGTCGTCGTGCTTGGCAAGGAACAGCAGGTCGGCGCTCGATGCCGGCGAGCTGATCGCGACCGGCGCCGAGAAGCCCCGGTTGATCGAGAGCACCGGCGGCTCGGCAAAGCCGTCGAAGGTCCAGCTCTGCTCGGTTTCGGTCAGCACCAGCAGTTCCTCGCCGCGATGCGTGCCGCTGGTGCGGTCGAACAGCGCGGCGCGCAGCGGGATCACCATCGGCAGCTTGTCGGGCTGGCCGGGCGTGGGCGGCACGGTCTGGCGCAGGGTCACCCTGGCCGTCCCGCCCGCGTGGGTGAGCGACACTTCGACGCGCGGCGTGCCGGCCTGCGCATACCAGCGGCGGAACTGGGCGAGATCGAGCCCGGCGCCATCCTCGATCGCGCGGACGAAGTCCTCGCAGGTGGCGGCCTCGCCGTCGTGGCGCTCGAAATAGAGGTCGGTGCCCTTGCGGAAGCGCTCGAGCCCGGCCAGCACGGTCATCATGCGGATCACCTCGGCGCCCTTGTTGTAGACCGTCGCGGTGTAGAAGTTGCTGATTTCCTGATAGGAGTCCGGCCGGATCGGATGCGCCAGCGGACCCGAATCCTCGGGGAACTGGGCCGCGCGCAGGATTCGCACGTCCTCGATCCGCTTGACCGGCGCGCTGCCCATCGCCGCGCTGAACTGCTGGTCGCGCAGCACGGTGAAGCCTTCCTTGAGGCTGAGCTGGAACCAGTCCCGGCAGGTCACCCGGTTGCCCGACCAGTTGTGGAAATATTCGTGCGCGACCACGCTTTCGATCGCGTCGTAGTCCGCATCGGTCGCGGTCTCGGGATCGGCGAGGATGTAGCGGGTGTTGAAGATGTTGAGGCCCTTGTTCTCCATCGCGCCGGCGTTGAAGTCGGACACCGCGACGATGTTGAACAGGTCGAGGTCATATTCGCGGCCATAGGCCTCCTCGTCCCACTTCATCGAGGCGATCAGGCTGCGCATGGCGTGGCCGGTCCGCGTCTCGTCGCCCTGGCGCACCCAGATCGCGAGATCGACCGCGCGGCCCGAACGCGTGACGAAGCGGTCGCGCGTGGCGACGAGGTCGCCGGCGACCAGCGCGAACAGGTACGAGGGCTTGGGCCAGGGATCGTGCCATTCGGCCCAGTGCGTGCCATCAGCGTTCTCGCCGCTCGCCACCGGGTTGCCGTTCGCGAGCAGCACCGGGAACGCCGCCTTGTCGCCGGCCATGCGCACCGAATAGACCGAGAGCACGTCGGGGCGGTCGGGGAAGAAGGCGATGCGGCGGAAACCTTCGGCCTCGCACTGGGTGCACAGCATGCCGCCACTCGCATAGAGGCCGGACAGCTGGGTATTGGCCGAGGGGTCGATCAGCGTCTCGATCGTGATCTCGTGGGCGGCGCCGGGCAGGTCGATCAGCAGGTCGCCCCCGTCCATCCGCCAGTCGTTGTGCGCCTGCCCGTCGACCAGCACCTCGCGCGCGGCAAGGCCGTCGCCGTTGAGCCGCAGGAGCGAGCTCGGCTCGCCGGCGGGGTTGGCCTCCACCCGGATCGTGCTGCGCACCCGCGTCGCATCGAGCGCCAGCGCGAAATCGAGCGCGATCTCGGGCACCAGCCAGGCCGGCGGGCGATAATCGGCGCGATTGATCACGCCGGGGGCGGCAGGGAGGGGCGGGCTGTTCGAAAGATCGGTCATCGTTTCCCGACTTAGGGAGCGGTTGCCGAAGGGGCAATTCGCGATAAGGTCAAATCCATGCAAAACATGCTGATTTTCGGGATGGGCTACACGGCGGCGGCATTGGCCGCCCGCCTGCGCGCGCAAGGCTGGCGCGTGACCGGCACCGGCCGCAACGGCGACCTCGACTTTGCCGACGCCGAGGCCGTCGAGGCCGCGCTGGCGCAGGCGAGCCATGTCCTCTCCTCGGTGCCGCCCGACCGCGCCGGCGGCGATCCGGTGCTCGATGCCTATGGCGCCGCGCTGCGCCGCTGGCCGGGCCGGTGGATCGGCTATCTCTCCTCGACCGGGGTCTATGGCGACGTCGGCGGGGCCTGGGTCGACGAGGCCGCGCCGATCGGGGGCGGCCGGCGCACGGCGCGGGTCGAGGCCGACCGCGCCTGGCAGGCGCTGGGCCCGCGGGTTCGCGTGTTCCGCCTGCCGGGGATCTACGGACCCGGGCGCAGCGCGCTCGAGCGCGTGGCCGAGGGCCGCGCCCACCGCATCGCCCTGCCCGAGCAGGTGTTCAGCCGGGTCCACGTCGCCGACATCGTCTCGGGCGTGGTCGCCGCGCTTTCGGGTCCGCCGGGCGTCTACAACCTCGCCGACGACGCGCCGTCGAGCCAGAACGCGGTGATCGAGGAAGCCGCGCGGCTGCTGGGCCGCGTCCCGCCGCCGCTGCAGACGCTGGAGGAGGCGCAACTCTCGCCGATGGCGCTCGCCTTCTATGCGGAGAATCGGCGCGTCGCGAACGGCAAGGCCAAGCGCCTGCTCGGCTGGAGGCCCGCCTATCCCGACTACCGCGAAGGCCTGCGCGCCCTCAACGCGACGACCAGCCCCGCCGCGACCAGCACCGATCCGGCGGCCGCGAGCAGCGACCATTCGTAGCCTTCGAACAGCGTGGAAAGCAGCATCGCCACGACCGGGATGATCACGCTCGAATAGGCGGCGCGGCCGGGGCCGAGATCGCGCAGCAGCCGTGCATAGATCGGGAAGGTCAGCACCGAGCCCATCAGCGCAAGGTAGGCGATCCCGCCGAAGTAGGCGGGGCGCGGCTCGAACCGCGGCGCGCCGTAGAGCGCCAGCGCGACCA
This sequence comes from Novosphingobium huizhouense, assembly GCF_020179475.1. Classification (GTDB taxonomy): domain Bacteria; phylum Pseudomonadota; class Alphaproteobacteria; order Sphingomonadales; family Sphingomonadaceae; genus Novosphingobium; species Novosphingobium huizhouense. The sequence continues at coordinate 263,119 of NZ_JAILXZ010000003.1, forward strand.
CGAGGTCGGCGAGCACGCCCCACAGCATCGCCCAGGCGAGCAGCGAGACCGGCGAATGGCGATGCGCTTGCGGCCCTGCCTGGAGCACGTTGGCGGCCGAGGCGCTGAGCAGCGCGACAAGGGTGAAGGCAACGCCCAGCGGCACTTGCGCGCCGGGCGGGGCCAGCCGGTATTCGTGGAGCAACAGCAGCGCGATCCCCGAGAGCGCGATGGCCGATCCCGTCAAGAAGCCGCGGGTGATGCGCTGCCCCAGGAAACGGCGCGCGAGCAGCGCGTTGGGCACCATCAGCAGCGCGAACAGCACCGCCACGATCCCCGAGGTCAGGTACTGCTCGGCGCGATAGACGAACTGGAAATTGAGGCAGAACTGCAGCACGCCGACCAGCACGGCAAGCCGCTGGCCGGCAGCGCCCAGCTTCAGCGGTTCGCCGCGCAGGCGGGCGAGCGCGAACATGCCGATGCAGGCGAGAGCAAACCGCCAGACCACCGACCAGCTCGGCGGCACGCTGCCGACCTGGTCCTTGATCACCAGCCAGGTCGAGCCCCAGACCAGCGTGATCAAGGCAAAGCCGCCGATCGCGCGCGCAGTCCACCCGTGTTCGCCCGGCGCGCTCACAGCGCGGCGATGGCGCGGGCGAGCGCGGCGACGTGCACGGGATCGCTGTTCCACGCGGTCACCAGCCGCGCCGCGCCCGGCGCCTCGGCCGGCGCGGGCCAGTCGTAGAAATCGAAGCCCTGCGAGCGCAGCGCGTCCTGTTCGGCGGGCGACAGCACGACGAAAACCTCGTTCGCCTCGACCGGCTGGATCAGCCGGTCGCCCGCCGCAGCGCCGATCTCCTGCGCCGCGGCATTGGCGGCGCGCGCATTGTCGAGCCAGAGGTCGCGCTCGAGCATCGCGAGGACTTGCGCCGCCAGATAGCGCCCCTTGGACTGCAGGTGCCCGGCCCGCTTGCGGCGGTAACGCACCACGTCGGCAAGGCCCGGCTCGAAGAACACCAGCGCCTCGGCGTTCATGCCCCCGTTCTTGACGAAGCCGAACGACAGCGCCGAAACCCCCGCCTCGCAGGTCACTTCGGCGGGCCGGCAGCCGAGGTGGGCGACGGCATTGCCGAAGCGCGCGCCGTCCATGTGCAGGCCGAGCCCGCGTTCGGCGGCGAGGCTGCCCAGCGCCGCGACCTCGCGCGGGGCATAGGCGCGACCGTACTCGCTCGCCTGGGTGATCGAGATGGCGTGCGGCTGGACCTGGTGGACGTCGGCGCGGATCGGATCGATCACCCCGCGCACGGCTTGCGGGGTCAGCTTCGCGCCTTCGCCATCGGCCAGCATCAGCTTGGCGCCGTGGGTGAAGAAGCCCGGCGCGCCGCCCTCGTCGACTTCGATGTGCGCCTCGCGGTGGCAGACCACGCCGCCGTGCGGGGGGACCATCGCGGCGAGCGCGAGGCAGTTGGCGGCAGTGCCGGTCGCCACCCACAGCGCGGTGCATTCGGTGCCGAACAGCGCCGCGAAGGCTTCGTCGAGCTTCTGGCTGAGGGCGTCGTTGTCATAGGCGGCATCGGCCTGATCAGCGTCGTGCAGCGCCTTCCAGACGCGGGGATGGACGGCGGCCGCGTTGTCGGAGAAGAATTTCATGGGATACCGCTTGGGACGCCCCGCGTTGGCGGTCAAGCATGCACGAGCAACAAGGAACCCGAGCCATGGCAGACGTCACCATCACCCATCTCGACCAGGGCGCGCGCGGCGAATACCACGCCCGGGTCGAAGGCGCCGAGGCGATCGGGCGGCTGACCTACCAGCGGCAGGGCGACGTGCTGATCGCCGACCACACGCTGGTGCCGACCGAGATCGGCGGACGCGGGGTCGCGGGCAAGCTGGTCGAGGCGCTGATCGCGGATGCGCGCAAGTTCGGCTGGAAGATCGCGCCGCAATGCAGCTACGTCGCCGCCGCGTTCCAGCGCCACCCCGAATGGGCGGACCTGCGCGCCTAGCTGGGGTTGAGCACGAGGCGGGCGTCGAGCCCGTCCTCGCGCCAGTCGATAGCGAGCGTACCCTTGCGTGCCTTGACGATGCGGTCGATCAGCGAAAGCCCCTGCCCGCCTTCACGCGCCCGCGCCTGCACCTTGCGTCGGGACTGCTCGCGCCAGCCTATCGCGATGTCGCCGGACGGCGCAGTGCGGCAGGCATCGATCTTCAAGCTGCCGCCGTGCCCGATCGCGCCATGCTTGGTCGAGTTGACGACGAGCTCGCCGACGACCAGGGCGATTGCGTCGATCGCCCGACGATCTGCTTCGAGCCCTGGTTCTATGCGAAGGGCGATTTCGCAGATTCCCACGAATGGCCGCACCAGCGCATCGAGCAGCCCGGCGATATCGCCGTTGCCCTCGGGCCCGTCGAACAGCGACTGCGCGGCGGAAAGTGCGGTGATGCGGCGCTGCATATCGCTGGCAAACGCGCCAAGGTGCTGATCGCCCCGGGCCAGGCCCTGCAGAAGGCTGCAGACCATGGCATAGCTGTTCTTCAGCCGATGGCGCATCTCGGCATTGAGGATGCGCAGCGCCTCCCGATCGGTCTCGCTCTGCGTCACATCGCGCGAGACCGAGAGGTAGCCGACCGGCTCGCCCGCTGCGTCGCGGACCATCGAGACGCTGACGTCCCACCACTTCGGCGTACCCCGCGCCGTGGGACAGAACGCCTGGAAGCGCGCGGCGCCCGTCTGTGCCGCAACATAGGACTTGCGGATCGTGTCCGATGTCTCACTGGGCCACAACGCTTCCCAGTCGCGGCCCTCGATCGTGCTGAAGTCGTCGACCTCCATCGCGCACTGGCCGTTGGGGTTCATCCACAGCAGCCGTCCGTTGCGATCGAGAAGTTTCACGCAGTCCGAACTCTGCTCCATCACGGCAGCAAGGCTTTCGGGACTGAGTGAAGCCTTCGTCAGCATTCCGCACGCCCAATCCAGAAGTCGTGGAAGAGTTTCGGGAACGGGACAATAATCGTGGGTAAGCAGCGCCGGAATATGCCGAACGTTAGGGAAATCATCCCGATCGCGCTGGAGGGAGGGGAAATGGTGCTGCTGGGGAGGATTGAACTCCCGACCTCAGCCTTACCAAGGATGCGCTCTACCACTGAGCTACAGCAGCACACCATTTCCGTCTGCCGCGCCGTGCCGGACACGCCGGCGGCGGGCAGGGGCGCGCTTTGGCGGCGAGGCCCCGCTTTGTCAAGCGCGGCCTTGCAGCAAATCCGCCGACGCGGCAAAGCAGTGGCGATGAACGAGCCAAACCCCAAGGCCGGCCGCGAGGAACGGCTCGCTGCGCGCCTGCGCGAGAACCTGCGTCGGCGCAAGGCGCAGGCCCGCGCGCTCGAAGCCGGACCCGATTCGCCCCCACCGCCCCCTGCCGAGGGCTGACTCCCTTTCCAAAGCGCCGCCCTGCGGTTAGGGGCACCCCCGAAGAGATTCATCCGTCCTTTGCAGGAGCACCGATGCCCCGCCTGATCCTGATCCGCCACGGCCAGTCGCAGTGGAACCTCGAAAACCGCTTCACCGGCTGGTGGGACGTGGACGTGACCGAGAAGGGCGCGGGCGAGGCCCTCGCGGCGGGCCGGCTGCTCAAGGACAAGGGCGTGCTGCCGACGCTGGCCTTCACCTCGCTCCAGACCCGCGCGATCAAGACCCTGCACCTCGCGCTCGAGGCGGCCGGTCGCCTGTGGATCCCCGAGGACAAGGACTGGCGCCTGAACGAGCGGCACTACGGCGGGCTGACCGGGCTCGACAAGGCCGAGACCGCCGCCAAGCACGGCGAGGACCAGGTCAAGATCTGGCGCCGCAGCTTCGACACGCCGCCGCCGCCGCTCGAGGCCGGCAGCGAATTCGATCTCTCGACCGACCCGCGCTATGCCGGGATCGCGGTGCCCGCGACCGAGAGCCTCAAGGACACCATCGCCCGCGTGCTGCCGTGCTGGGAGGAAAAGATCGCGCCCGCGCTGAAGGCCGGAGAGACGGTGATCGTTTCGGCCCACGGCAACAGCTTGCGCGCGCTGGTCAAGCACCTGTCGGGCATTTCCGACGAGGATATCACCGGGCTCGAGATCCCGACCGGCCAGCCTATCGTCTACGAACTTGACGACAACCTCGCCGAAGTCGAACGCTACTACCTGTCCGAGCGCTGAGCGCCGGACCGCCAAGGGGAAGAGGGGCATGAGCGATCGGCCTGAAGTCGCCATCGTCATGGGCAGCCAGTCCGACTGGGAGACGATGAAGAACGCCGCCGCGGTGCTCGACAAGCTCGGCGTCGCGCACGATTGCCGCATCGTTTCGGCGCACCGCACGCCCGACCGGCTGGTCGCCTTCGCCAAGGGCGCGCACCTCGAAGGGTTCAAGGTGGTGATCGCGGGCGCCGGGGGCGCTGCGCACCTGCCGGGCATGGTCGCTTCGATGACGCACCTTCCCGTGCTGGGCGTGCCGGTCGAATCGAAGGCGTTGAAGGGCATGGATTCGCTGCTCTCGATCGTCCAGATGCCCGGCGGCGTGCCCGTGGCGACGCTCGCCATCGGCGCGCCGGGGGCCACCAACGCGGGCATTCTCGCGGCCTCGATCCTCGCCACCGCGGATGCCGGGCTTGCCGAGCGGCTGGTCGCGTTCCGCACGGCGCAGACCGAATCGGTCGCGGAGAAGCCTGCCTGATGATTCCCCCCGGCGAGACGATCGGCATCCTCGGCGGCGGCCAGCTCGGGCGGATGATCGCGCTCGCCGCGGCCAACCTCGGCTATCGCTGCCACGTCTATGCGCCCGAAGCGGATTCGATCGCCGCCGACGTCTGCGCCGCGTTCACGCAAGGGCACTACGACGACACCGAAAAGCTCGCCGCCTTTGCGCAAACCTGCGCGGTCGTGACCTACGAATTCGAGAACGTTGCCGCCGCCCCGCTTCAGACGGTCACCGCCCATGCGCCGCTGCATCCGCCGGCGCGCGCGCTCGAAGTGGCGCAGGACCGCGTCAACGAAAAGACCTTCGTCGAAGCGCTGGGCGGCCGCCCCGCCCCCTGGGCCAAGGTCGACAGCAAGGCCGAGCTGCTCGATGCCGTCGCCCGCATCGGCGCGCCCGGCATCCTCAAGACCCGGCGCGACGGCTACGACGGCAAGGGCCAGTGGCGGATCGGATCGGCCGAAGAGGCCGATGCGCTCGACCTGCCGACCAAGCCGCTGATCTACGAAGGGTTCGTGACCTTCGCCGCCGAGTTCTCGGTCATCCTCGCGCGCAGCGCCGACGGCGACGTGCGCTTCTGGGACAGCGCCGAGAACGTGCACAAGGCGGGCATCCTCGACCGCTCGACCGTGCCCGCCGCGCCGGTGATCCTGGCGCAGGTGGACGAGGCGCGCGCGCTGGCGCGGCAGGTGGCCGATGCACTGCATTACGTGGGCGTGCTGACGCTCGAGTTCTTCGCCACCGAGGCGGGGCCGGTGTTCAACGAGATGGCGCCGCGCGTCCACAACTCGGGCCACTGGACGATCGAGGGCGCGCTCGCCAGCCAGTTCGAGAACCACGTCCGCGCGATCTGCGGCCTGCCGCTCGGCTCGACCGCGCTGGCGGCGCGGGGCGCGGTGATGGACAACCTGATCGGCGACGATGCCCACGACTGGCCGGCGATCCTGTCCGACGAAGCCAACCATCTCCACCTCTACGGCAAGGCGGCGGTGCGCCCCGGCCGCAAGATGGGGCACGTGACGCGGCTGGTGCTGTGACCGGCGACCCCGCGGGCAAGGCGCGCACGATCGTCGCGATCGTCGCCCGTGCCGTCGACGGCACCATCGGCGACGGGGGCCGGCTCGCCTGGCACATCCCGGAAGACCTCAAGCGGTTCAAGGCGCTGACCATGGGCCTGCCGATGATCATGGGCCGCAAGACCTTCGAATCGCTTCCCGGCCTGCTGCCCGGTCGCCGCCACATCGTCCTGACCCGCGACCGCGAATGGCGCGCAGCGGGCGCGGAGGTGGTCCACGACCTCGCCGACGCGATCGGGTGCGCAGGCCCCGGCGACATCGCGGTGATCGGCGGGGCGCAGGTCTTCGCGCAGTTCGAGCCGGTCACCACCCGCATCGAGCTGACCGAGGTCCATGCCGCGTTTGCCGGCGACACGACGATGCCCTATCCCGCTGCGCCATGGCGCGAGACGAAGCGCGAGCCCCACCCGGCGCGGGACGGCCGGCCGGGCTTCGACTTCGTGACGCTGGAGAGGGGCTGAGGACATGACGATCGGGCGGCGCGTGGCGTGGGGCCTCGCATTCCTTCTCGTGCTGGCGGGCTACGTCGTGTTCGGCCTGCTCCCGGCGCTGGTCGAGCGGAGCATGAACCGCATCGACGGCAAGCCGCTGCTGCCCGTCTCCGCCCATGCCCGCGCGCTCCACGCCTCGCTGACGATCGTCGACCTCCACGCCGACACGCTGATGTGGCAGCGCAACCTTGTCGACAAGGCCGCGCAGGGCCATGTCGACCTGCCGCGGCTCGAAGCGGGCAACGTCGCGCTGCAGGTGTTCTCGAGCGTGACCAAGACGCCCAAGGGCCAGAACTACGACGCCAACGGCGCCGACAGCGACAACATCACCGCGCTGGTGGTGGCGCAGGCGCAGCCGCCGCGCACCTGGACCTCGCTCGCCGAGCGTTCGCTGTGGCATGCCTCCCGGCTCGACCGCCAGGCGGCGCAGTCGAACGGCGCGCTGCGCAAGGTCACCGACCCCGCCTCGCTCGACGCGCTGCTCGCCGCGCGCAGCGGCAACCGGCGCGTGCCGGTCGGCGCGCTGCTGTCGATCGAGGGGCTGCACGATCTCGAAGGCAAGGCGCAGAACCTCGACCGGCTCTATGCGGCCGGCTTCCGCATGGCGAGCCTGACGCACTTCTTCGACGACGAGCTGGCAGGCTCGATGCACGGCCTGAAGAAGGGCGGGCTGACCCCGTTCGGGCGGCAGATCGTGCGCGCCATGGAAGACAAGGGCATGGTGGTCGACATCGCGCACCTCAGCCACGCCGGCGTCGCCGACGTCCTTGCCATGGCGCGTCGCCCGGTGGTGTCGAGCCACGGCGGCGTGCAGGCGACCTGCAACGTCAACCGCAACCTCACCGACGACGAGATCCGCGGGCTGGCGCGCACCGGCGGCCTGGTCGGCATCGGCTACTGGGACGCGGCGGTGTGCAGCACCTCGCCCCGCGCGATCGCCCGCGCGATGCGCCACGTGCGCGACCTGGTCGGCATCGAGCATGTCGCGCTCGGCAGCGATTTCGACGGCGCCACCACCACGCGCTTCGACACCGCGCAGCTCGAACAGGTGACGCAGGCGCTGATCGACGAGGGCTTTTCCGACGACGAGATCCGCGCCCTGATGGGCGGCAATGCCGTGCGCGTCTTGCGTCAGGGCATGGTGCCGTTGCATGGCGTCGCGCGATGAGGCTCGATGCGCGCAATCCCGTTCCCGACCCCTTGCGCGGCGCGATCGTCGCGCTGGGCAATTTCGACGGCTTCCACCTCGGCCACCAGGCGGTGGTCGGCGAGGCCGTGGCCTGGGCGCGCGCCGAGGGCCGCCCGGCGATCGTGGCGACGTTCGATCCCCATCCGGTGCGCCATTTCCAGCCCGACGCCGCGCCCTTCCGCCTGACCACGCTCGACCAGCGCGAGGAGCTGTTCACCGCCGCGGGGGCTGCGGCGATGCTGGTCTTCGCCTTCGACGGCGAGCTTGCCGGGACGAGCGCCCAGGACTTCGTGGGCAAGCTGCTCGCCGAGCGCATCGGCGCGGGCGGCGTGGTGACCGGCGAGGACTTCACCTTCGGCAAGGCGCGCGGCGGCAATGTCCGCGTGCTGGCCGAGGTCGGCGCGACCTGCGGCGTGCGCGCGCGCGCGGTCGGCCCGGTGCTCGAAGGCGGCGAGGTCGTCTCCTCGAGCCGCATCCGCGAGGCGCTGCAGGCGGGCGACTGCGAGACCGCCGCGCGCCTGCTCACCCGCCCCTTCGCGGTGCGCGGGATCGTCCAGCACGGCGACAAGGTCGGGCGCCAATTGAACTTCCCCACCGCCAACCTCGACATGGGCAACTACCTGCGCCCGGCCTACGGCGTCTACGCAGTGACCGCGCGCCTGCCCGACGGCCGCGAGGTCAAGGGCGCGGCCAACATCGGCATCCGCCCGCAGTTCACGCCGCCCAAGGAATTGCTCGAGCCGCACTTCTTCGACTTTTCGGGTGACCTGTACGACCAGGAAATCGAAGTCGCGTTCCGCCACTTCCTGCGCGGCGAGGCGAAGTACGACAGCCTCGAGGCGCTGATCGCGCAGATCGGCAAGGACTGCGACGAGGCGCGCCGGCTGCTGGCATAGGCGGCTGCCGCAAGGCCCGACGACGGGCGCGGCCGCGCCGGACCCGATGCGATCCAAATTGCGCAAGGTTCCTCTCGGCGCTAAGGCCCGGCGGTTATGACCGACCAGCGCCCAGAAAAGCCGGACTACCGCCCGACCGTCTTCCTGCCGAAGACCGACTTCCCGATGAAGGCGGGGCTCCCGCAGAAGGAGCCGGGGATTCTCGCGCGCTGGCAGGAGCAGGATCTCTATCGCACCTTGCGCGACACGCGCGCCGGGGCGGAAAAGTTCATCCTCCACGATGGCCCGCCCTACGCCAATGGCGACATGCACATCGGCCATGCGCTGAACCATATCCTCAAGGACATGGTCTGCCGCACGCAGAGCCTGCTGGGCAAGGACGCCCCTTACGTTCCCGGATGGGACTGCCACGGCCTGCCGATCGAGTGGAAGGTCGAGGAGGAATACCGCAAGAAGAAGAAGAACAAGGACGAGGTTCCGGCGAAGGAATTCCGCGCCGAGTGCCGCGCCTATGCGCAGAAGTGGGTCGACGTGCAGCGCGAGCAGCTGAAGCGGCTCGGCATCCTGGGCGACTGGGATCATCCGTACCTGACGATGGACTTCCAGGCCGAGGCGACGATCGTGGGCGAGCTGCTCAAGTTCGCGCAAAGCGGCCAGCTCTATCGCGGGGCCAAGCCGGTGATGTGGTCGCCGGTCGAAAAGACCGCGCTGGCCGAGGCCGAAGTCGAGTACGAGGACATCGTCTCGACCCAGATCGACGTAGCCTTCGAGGTGATCGAGGCGGGCGATCCCGATCTCGTCGGCGCCTACGTGGTGATCTGGACGACCACGCCGTGGACGATCCCGGTCAACCAGGCGGTCGCCTATGGCCCGCACATCGACTACCACCTGATCGAGGCCGACGGCCGGCGCTATCTCGTCGCCGAGCCGCTGGTGACGGGCTTCATGCAGCGGCTCGGCCACGAGAGCCACGACCTGCACTTCATGATCAAGGGCGTGGCCTTCGAAGGCGCGAAGCTGCGCCATCCGATGCACCACCTGGGCGATTTCTTCGCGCGGCCGCGGCCGATGCTGGCGGGCGAGTTCGTCACGGTCGAATCCGGCACGGGCTTCGTCCACATGGCGCCCGACCATGGCGAGGACGACTTCGCGCTGTGCAAGGAAAACGGCATCGAGCCGGTGTTCGCGGTGCAGGGCGATGGCAAGTACCGCGAGGACTGGGGCTGGCTCGGCGGCCAGGGCAGCGTGATCAACCCCAAGTTCAACGCCCCCGACGGGCCGATCTGCGAGGACCTGCGCGCGGCGGGCGGCCTCGTCGCGGCGAGCGCCGACTACAAGCACTCCTACCCGCATTCGTGGCGTTCGAAGGCCAAGGTGATCTATCGCTGCACCCCGCAGTGGTTCGTGCCGATGGACCGTCCGCTGCCGCTGGCGCACGACGAGTGCGTCGATCCGCTCGAGGCCGCGCTGCGCGAAGTGGGCGAGGCGAAGACCCTGCGCGAGACCGCGCTCGCCGCGATTGCCGAGACCCGCTTCGTGCCCGAAAAGGGCCGCAACCGCATCGGCGCGATGGTCGAAGGCCGGCCCGACTGGGTGCTGTCCCGCCAGCGCGCCTGGGGCGTGCCGATCACGCTGTTCGTGCACCGCAAGACCGGGCAGTACCTCGCCGATCCGGCCGTGAACGCGCGCATCGTCGCGGCGATCCTTGCCGAGGGTGTCGACGCCTGGGACGACGAGCGCGCGCAGGAGTACCTCGGGCCGGACTACAAGGCCGACGACTACGAGCGGGTCACCGACATTCTCGACGTGTGGTTCGACAGCGGCAGCACGCATGCCTTCGTGCTCGAAAGCGGGCGCTGGCTCGACCTGCTGCGTCCCGCGGGCTGGACCGGTCCGCGCGCCGACCTCTACCTCGAAGGCAGCGACCAGCATCGCGGCTGGTTCCAGTCCTCGCTGCTCGAATCCTGCGCCACGCGCGGCCATGCGCCCTACAAGGCGGTGCTGACCCACGGCTTCACCATGGACAGCAAGGGCATGAAGATGTCCAAGTCGCTGGGCAACACCATCGATCCGCTGAAGGTGATGGAGACCAACGGCGCGGACATCATCCGGCTCTGGGCGCTGTCGGTCGATTTCACCGAGGACCACCGCATCGGCGACGAGATCCTCAAGGGCGTCGCCGACCAGTACCGCAAGCTGCGCAACACCTTCCGCTACCTGCTCGGCGCGCTCGACGGCTTCGACGAGGCCGAGCGGCTGCCCGTGGCCGAGATGCCCGAGCTCGAGCGCTACATGCTGGTGCTGCTCGAACGGCTCGATGCGACGCTCGCCCGCGCAGTCTCGGACTTCGACTTCAACACCTATGTCCGCGCGCTGACCGAGTTCTGCAACGAGGACCTGTCGGCCTTCTTCTTCGACATCCGCAAGGACAGCCTCTATTGCGACGCGGCCGCAGACCCGAAGCGGCGCGCCTATCGCAGCGTGCTCGACGTGCTGTTCCACGCGCTGGTGCGCTATGCCGCGCCGGTGCTGGTGTTCACCGCCGAGGAAGTGTGGCGCGCGCGCTATCCCGAGGGCGGCAGCGTGCACCTGCTGACCTGGCCGGAGCTGCCGGTCTCGACCGTCGACCTCGATCGCTGGACCGCGCTGCGCGCGCTGCGCACCACCGTCAACGAGGCGATCGAGCCGCTGCGGCGGGAAAAGGTGCTGGGCTCGGGTCTCGAAGCCATCGTCACCGTGCCGCAGGATGCGCCGCAGGCCGACCTGGCCGAGCTGTTCATCACCGGGACAGTCGTGCGCGGGCAGGGCGACGGCGTGAGCGTGACGCGAACCGATGACCACAAGTGCGGCCGCTGCTGGCGCCATCTTCCCGAAGTCGCGGAAGACGGCGACCTGTGCGCGCGCTGCGAAGAGGTCGTCGGCGGCATCGACGCGGCTGGCGCCCCGGTGGGCGCGGCATGAGCCGCAACGGCCTGCGCCTGTTCGGGCTCGCCGCGGCGCTGGCGGTGTTCGTCGCCGACCAGCTGGTCAAGTGGTACGTCACCGGCCCGCTCGACCTGGTGAACGTCGGGGCGATCCCGCTGCTGCCGTTCTTCGACTTGCGCTACACGCAGAACTTCGGCGTCTCGCTCGGCCTGTTCACCGCCAATTCGGCGGAGATGCGGCTCGCGCTGATCGCGGTGACCGCGTTGATCGCGGCCGGCGTGCTGGTCTGGCTGCTGCGCGAGACCTCGCGCTGGGACGTGTTCGGGCTCGGCCTCGTGCTTGGCGGCGCGCTCGGCAACATCCGCGACCGCCTGACCGGCGGCTTCGTCATCGACTATGCCGACTTCCACATCGGCGAATGGCGTCCGTTCCTGATCTTCAACCTTGCCGACGCGGCGATCACCGTCGGCGTCCTGTTCCTGCTTGCCCGCTCGCTGCTTTCGCGCGAAAAGCGAGGCCCGAGCGATCCTGTGCCCACGGAGACGAATTGATGCGTAAAGCCGCCGCCCTCTGCCTGCTCGCGCTCGGATCGGGCGCGCTGTCCGCTTGCGGCGCCGGCGGTTCGCTGTTCAACCGTTCGCGTCCCGACGAATTCGCGGTGACGCGCCAGGCGCCGCTGGTGGTGCCGCCCGACTTCGCGCTGATGCCGCCCAACCCCGGCGCGCCGCGCCCGCAGGATGTCGACAGCTCGAAGCAGGCGCTCGACGCCCTGTTCGGCGGCCCTGCCCCGCGCAGCGCGATCGAAACCGACGCGCTGGGCAAGGCCGGGGCCTCGGCGGTGGGCATCCGCTCGACCGTGGGCGATCCGCAGACGCGCACCGTCGCCAAGGGCGCGAGCGTGCAGTCGATCCTCGCCGCGCCCGAAGGCGACGGCGCCTCGGCGCAGGCGAGCGTGCCCGGCAAGGGCTGAAGCCTCCCTCGCGCGTTCCGAAACGAAAGACCCCGCGATCCGCGGGGTTTTTTGTGGGCTGCCCTACCCGTCGGCGCCCGCTTCCTCGGGGGCCTCGCGCTCGACCAGCAGCTTGTCGATCTTGCGGCCGTCCATGTCGACCACCTCGAAGCGCCAGCCCTGGTCGTGGAAGTGGTCGCCCTCGCCCGGCAGGCGCTTGAGCACCGAGAGCACGAACCCGGCGGCGGTGGCGTAGTCGCGGTCCTCGGGCAGCTCGAGATCGAGCCGGTCGGCCATCGCGTCGGCGGGCAGCGCGCCCGACAGCAGCAGCGAGCCGTCCTCGCGCACGGTGACCATCGGCTCGTCGCCTTCGTCGCCGTGCGCGACGAAGTTGCCGGCGATCGCGGCGAGCAGGTCGGCGGGCGTGACGATCCCTTCGAGGTGGCCGTATTCGTCGTGGACCAGCGCCAGCGCCACCTCGGCCTGCTGGATCACGCGCAAGGCGTCCATCGTGTCGAGCTGGTCGGGCACGATCGCCGGCTTCCGCATCTGCGCGGCGAGGTCGACGCGGCCCTCGCGCAGCAGCAGCGCGAGCACGTCGCGCACCTTGACCACGCCGACGATGGTGTCGACCGAACCGTCGCCGACCAGCAGCAGCGAATGCGGGCTGTCCTCGATCGCCTCGCGCAAGTCCGCCTCGGGCGCGTCGCGGGCGATCCAGTGGAGCTGGGTGCGCGGGGTCATCACCTCGCGCACCGGGCGTTCGGCCAGTCGCATCACGCTGGTCATCAGCGCGCGCTCGTCTTCCTCGATGACGCCCGAGCGGGTCGCCTCGGCGAAGATCATCTGCAGTTCCTCGGCCGTGACTTCCTGCTCGCTGCCACGCGTGAGGCCGAGCAGGCGGATGATCAGGCCCGAGGAGCGGTCGAGCGCCCAGACGAACGGCGCCGTGACTTTCGCCATCACCACCATCGGCCGCGCCGCGACCACCGCGATCGGCTCGGCCGCCTTGAGCGCGAGCTGCTTGGGCACCAGTTCGCCGACGACGAGGCTGAGGTAAGTGGTGACGGCGATCACCAGGACGAACCCCGCGTTGCCGGCATAGCGCGCGGGCACGCCGAGTGCGGCGAGCCGTTCGGCCACCGGCCCGCCGAGGCTCGAGCCCGAATAGGCGCCCGCGACGATGCCGACGAGGGTGATGCCGATCTGCACCGTGGAGAGAAACTTGCCCGGATCGGATGCCAGCGCGAGCGCGGTGCGCGCGCCCCCGCTGCCGTTGTCGGCGAGCACCTTGAGCCGCGCGGGGCGTGCCGAGACGATCGCCAGTTCCGACATGGAAAACAGGCCGTTGAGCACGACGAGGCCAACGATGATGAAGGCGTCTGGCCAGGGAAACGGTGTCACGATCGAGGCGACTAGCAGATTCGGATCGGCACGCGAAGGCCTCTGTTGCACCAGGCGCAAGTCGAAGCGGACGCTGCTGCGTTCGGGAACCGTTCAGCGCACCGCGGCGTAATGCTTGGGTTCCGCAGCCGGTCAGGGTACGATTGCACCGGACGCGACTATTTCGAAGGGGAAGAGAAATGAAGTTTCGTCGGGTATTCGTCTCGAGCCTGTGCGCGGTCTCGCTGGTCAGTCTCTCGGCCTGCGTCACCGATCCCAACACCGGCGAGCGCAAGGTTTCGCGCACCGCGATCGGCGGCCTCGGCGGTGCGCTCGGCGGCGCGCTGCTCGGCGGGCTCATCGGCGGCAAGACCGGCCGCATCCTCGGCGCCGGCATCGGCGGCGTCGCGGGCGCCGCGGTCGGCTACAACATGGACAAGCAGATCAAGCAGCTGCGCGAGCAGACCGCGGGTTCGGGCGTCGACGTGACGCCGACCGACAACGGCACCGCCATCCTCGTCAACCTGCCCAACGGCGTGACGTTCGACACCGACAGCACCGCGATCAAGCCGACCTTCCGCGATACGCTCGACCGCGTCGCCCAGTCGCTGAACGAGTACCCCAACTCGCTGATCGACGTCTACGGCCACACCGACTCGACCGGGTCGGACGCCTATAACCAGCAGCTCTCGGAGCGCCGCGCCCAGGCCGTCGCCTCGTACCTGTCGAGCCGCGGCGTCGCCGCCTCGCGCATCCGCAGCCAGGGCTTCGGCGAGACCCAGCCGGTCGCCTCGAACGACACGGTCGACGGCCGCTCGGCCAACCGCCGCGTCGAGATCAAGATCGTGCCGATCAGCCAGGACGACGTCGCGCGCGCCCGCGCCGGCCAGTGATCCGGCGCACCGCGAGGCACTAGCACCCCTTGCTCCAGCCGGGTTGACCTTCGGGTCGCCCGGCTGGCATCGGCGCGGGCGAAGGAGAACGCCGCCCATGTCGATCGAAACCCGCCCCATCGCCGGCCGCCCCGTCAACCCGATCGGCCTCGGCTGCATGTCGCTGAGCTGGGCCTATGGCGGCAGGCCGTCCGACGCCGAAGGGATCGCGCTGCTCCACCGCGCGATCGACCTCGGCTACGACCACTTCGACACCGCGCGCCTCTATGGCCTCGGCCACAACGAGACGCTGGTCGGCCAGGCGCTCGAGGGACGCCGCGACAAGGTGTTCCTTGCCTCGAAGATGGGCATCGTCGCCAGCGGCGAGAAGCGCGGGATCGACTGCGCGCCCGCTACGATCCGCAGCGAGCTCGAGACATCGCTGCGCCTGCTGCGCACCGACCACATCGACCTCTACTACATGCACCGGCGCGACTTCGCCGTGCCGATCGAGGACTCGGTGGGCGAAATGGCGCGGCTCGTCGAGGAGGGCAAGATCGGCGCGATCGGCCTGTCCGAGATGTCGGCCGATACCTTGCGCCGGGCAAGCGTGGTGCACCCGATCGCAGCAATGCAGACCGAGTATTCCCCGTGGACCCGCCAGGCCGAGATCGCGGTGCTGGAAGCCTGCGCCGAGGCCGGGACCACGTTCGTCGCCTTCTCGCCCGTCGGCCGCGGCGCGCTGACCGACGTGCTGCCCGAGCCCGACGGGCTCGAGGAGAAGGACATCCGCCGCGCCATGCCGCGTTTCCAGGGCGCGAACTGGGAGGCCAACCGCAGGCTGCTGCAGGGCTTCGCGAAGATCGCGGCGCGCGCGGGCGTCACCGCGGCGCAGCTTTCGCTCGCCTGGGTGCTGTCGCGCGGCGAGCACGTCGTGGCGATCCCCGGCACCGCGAAGATCGCGCACCTCGAGGAAAACATCGCGCGCCGGGACTGGGCGATCCCGGCAGACGTGGCGGCCGAGGTCGACGCGCTGGTCAACCAGCAGACCGTTGCCGGCCACCGCTATTCGGACGCGATGCAGGCAACGATCGACACCGAGGACTTCGCCTGAAGCCTATTCCTTGACCAGGCGCGCCGCGCGCTCGGCCAGCCGGTCCACCGCCGCCGCGTGGATCGCGGGGGCGGTGACGAGCAGGCCGAAGGCGCGGGGGTCGCGCTTGTTGTAGTCGAGCGGGGCGCCGAATGCGTCGGTCACCGCCGCGCCCGCCTCGCGCGCGATCAGCGTCGCGGCGGCGATGTCCCATTCGAAGCCCCAGCGCAGCGTGGCGAGGAGGTCGGCCTCGTCGGCCGCGACCATGGCGATGCGCAGCGCGATCGAATTGGGCTTGTCGACAAGGACGAGGTCGCGGTCTGCCTTGGCCAGCGCATCGGCGGGGACACGCGCGCCGGGCAGCGCAGCGCGCGTGCTCGCGGCGAGCGCGGCGCCGTTGCGGCGCGCGCCCTGCCCTGCCGTGGCGCTCCAGAACTCGGCCCGCGCGGGCGCGCTGAGCAGGCCGATCAGCGGGCGCCCGGCGCTGACCAGCGCGACCGAGACGCACCAGCCGGGGCGGCCGCGGATGAAGTCGCGGGTGCCGTCGATCGGGTCGACCAGCCAGCACAGGCCGCGTTCGAGCCGTTCGGGATGGTCGACCGTCTCTTCCGAGAGCCAGCCGGCCGAGGGCAGCAGCGCGCCCAGTTCGCGCTTCAAGAAGCTGTCGACGGCGATGTCGGCCTCGCTCACCGGGTTGCCCGGCAGCTTCTCCCAGACCTGCGGCGCGTGGCCGTGCCCGGGCCAGTGCGCCAGCGCCATGGCGCCGGCCTGGTGGACGATCCGTTCGAGAGCCGCGTAGTCGAGCATCGCCCCGCTGCGATGCGCCAAGCCCGGTCCGCGCGCAAGCGCCGCCCGCACGCCCGCCCCCGCGCGCCGATCGGCTCATTCGTATGCGCAGCCTGTCGTCAAAGCGCCTGCCCTTTCCCTTAGTCGGGCGATTAGGCCCCTTTTCAAGGTGGGAACCGTGTGCTTAAGGCGGCGGGACTCATGGGCCCGCTAGCCCTTTCCTCCCACACTTTTCCAAGCGGGGAACTTCGCATGAACGTCCACGAATATCAGGCCAAGGAACTGCTCGCCAAGTTCGGCGTCGGCATTCCCGCAGGCATTCCTGCGCTGACGGTCGAAGAAGCGGTGGCTGCGGCAAAGCAGCTTCCGGGGCCGCTCTATGTGGTCAAGGCCCAGATCCACGCCGGCGGCCGCGGCAAGGGCAAGTTCAAGGAACTCGGTCCCGACGCCAAGGGCGGCGTGCGCCTCGCCAAGTCGGTCGAGGAAGTCGAAGACTTCGCCAAGGAAATGCTCGGCAACACGCTCGTCACCGTGCAGACCGGCGAAGCGGGCAAGCAGGTCAACCGCCTCTACGTGACCGACGGCGTCGACATCGCACGCGAATACTACCTCTCGATGGTCGTCGACCGCGCCACCGGCCGCGTCGCGATGATCGTGTCGACCGAAGGCGGCATGGACATCGAGGAAGTCGCGCACTCGACCCCTGAAAAGATCGCCACCATCGTGATCGACCCGGCGCAGGGCTTCATGCCCCACCACGGCCGCGCCGTCGCCGCCGCGCTCAAGCTGTCGGGCGACCTTGCCAAGCAGGCCGCGACGATCGCCAAGCAGCTGTTCACCGCGTTCAACGCGCTGGATTGCGACATGCTCGAAATCAACCCGCTCGTCGAAACCAAGGACGGCAACCTGCTCGTCCTCGACACCAAGATGAGCTTCGATTCGAACGCGCTCTACCGTCACCCCGACGTCGTCGCGCTGCGCGACGAGACCGAGGAAGACCCGGCCGAGATCGAGGCGAGCAAGTACGACCTCGCCTACATCAAGCTCGACGGCAACATCGGCTGCATGGTGAACGGCGCCGGCCTTGCCATGGCGACGATGGACATCATCAAGCTGAACGGTGAATTCCCCGCCAACTTCCTCGACGTGGGCGGCGGCGCCACCACCGAGAAGGTGACCGCGGCGTTCAAGATCATTCTCCGCGATCCCGCGGTGAAGGGCATCCTCGTCAACATCTTCGGCGGCATCATGAAGTGCGACATCATCGCCGACGGCATCGTCGCCGCGGCGAAGGAAGTGAACCTTCAGGTTCCGCTCGTCGTCCGTCTCGAAGGCACCAACGTGCAGCAGGGCAAGGACATCCTTGCCAACTCGGGTCTCGCAATCGTTCCCGCCAACGACCTCGGCGATGCCGCCCAGAAGATCGTGGCCGAAGTCCGGAAGGTTTCCTGAACCATGTCGATTCTCGTCAACAAGAACACCAAGGTCATCACCCAGGGGATGACCGGCAAGACCGGCGCGTTCCACACCCAGGCCGCGCTCGACTACGGCACGCAGATGGTCGCAGGCGTGACCCCCGGCAAGGGCGGCACCAGCCACATCGGCCTGCCGCAGTATGACACCGTCGCCGAAGCGAAGGCCGCCACCGGCGCCACCGCTTCGTGCATCTACGTGCCGCCTCCGGGTGCCGCCGACGCGATCCTCGAAGCGATCGATGCGCAGATGGAACTGATCGTGTGCATCACCGAAGGCATCCCGGTGCTCGACATGGTGCGCGTGAAGCGCGCCCTTTCGGGCAGCAAGTCGCGCCTGATCGGCCCGAACTGCCCCGGCGTGCTGACCCCGAACGAATGCAAGATCGGCATCATGCCGGGCAGCATCTTCAAGAAGGGCTCGGTCGGCGTCGTCTCGCGCTCGGGCACGCTCACCTATGAAGCGGTGTTCCAGACCTCGAACATCGGCCTTGGCCAGACGACGGCGGTCGGCATCGGCGGCGACCCGGTCAACGGCACCAACTTCATCGACGTGCTCGAACTGTTCCTGGCCGACGAAGACACCAAGTCGATCATCATGATCGGCGAAATCGGTGGCGATGCCGAAGAACAGGCCGCGCAGTTCCTGATCGACGAGGCCAAGAAGGGCCGCAAGAAGCCGATGGCCGGCTTCATCGCGGGCCGCTCGGCCCCTCCGGGACGCCGCATGGGCCACGCCGGCGCGATCGTGTCGGGAGGCAAGGGCGATGCCGAAAGCAAGATCGCCGCGATGGAAGCCGCCGGCATCCGCGTCAGCCCCTCGCCGAGCCTGCTCGGCGAAACGCTGGCCGAAGTGCTGAAGGGCTGATCCCCTCGCACCTTGCGACAAGAAAAGAGGCCGGAGGGGAAACCTTCCGGCCTTTTTCTATGTCATCCTCCCCTGACAGGGGAGGTGGCAGCCGCAGGCTGACGGAGTGTTAGCGGCGGGGCGCAACGACTATACCCCTCCACCACCCTGCGGGTGGTCCCCCTCCCCTTGCAGGGGAGGATGGTCTGGCCAGCCGTGGAGCGCGTACTTCGCTATCGCTTCGGCTGTCCGGTCGGGTCCTTCAGAACCCGCGTCGCCGCGACCCGCAGCAGGCGGATGCCCTGATGTTCCAGCCATAGCGTTCGCTGCCGGTCGCGCTCGGGATTGCTACCAGTGTCGTGCACATGGCCATCGACCTCGACCGCCAGCTTCGCTTCGGCGCAGAAGAAGTCGAGCACATAGCGCCCGGCCGGATGCTGACGCCGGAATTTGAGGCCTTGCGGACGAAGCCGGAGTTTTCGCCACAGCAGCACTTCGGGAAGCGACATGGCCTGCCGCAGGTGCGCTGCCCGCCGCTGAGTCGGCTTCGGTCCGTGGAGCATCGCACGCATCCTTCCCTGGAAGGGAAGGGGGACCGCCCGAAGGGTGGTGGATGGGTAACGGCGCAGATGCCGCGTATGGATTTACCCCTCCACCGCCTGCGGCGGTCCCCCTCCCCTTCAGGGGAGGATGTTCTCACGCGTCGGTTCAGGCGAGTGAAACTGCTTCCGCTTTGGCGAGCGAGCGTCGACTGAGGGTTAATCTACCCCTCCACCACCCGGTACGGTACGAGATCGCGCTGGCTGGGGTCGACCGCGATGCCCCGGTCGCTGGGCGGAAAGGCGCGCTGGTCGCAGGCGTCGCGAGGGCAGATGCGGCAGGATATGCCGATCCGGGTGACGGCGTCTTCGCTGCGCAAGTTGAGGCCGTCGGCATAGATGAACTCGTCTGCCAGCGCCGCTTCGCAGCCCAGCACCACGGCGTAGCGGCGCGGCGGGCGGTAGAAGCTGCCGCTGGGCTTCACCAGCCCCTTGGCGATCGAGACATAGCGGATGCCGTCGGGCATTTCGGCAAGCTGCACGTGGATGCGGTCGGGGATCGCCACCGCTTCGTGCACGATCCACAGCGGGCAGGCCCCGCCGAAGCGGCCGAACTGCAGCCGCGTGGCCGAATGACGCTTGGTGATGTTGCCGGCCATGTCGACGCGGGCGAAGAACACCGGAATGCCGCGCGCCTGCGGGCGTTGCAGGGTGGACAGGCGGTGGCAACACTGTTCGAAGCTGACGTGGAACAACTGGCGCAGGCGGTCGACGTCGTGCCGAAGCGTGCGCGCGGCGCTGCGGAACCGCTCATAGGGCATCAGCAGCGCGCCCGCGGCATAGTTGCCGAGGCCCACCGTCAGCAGGTGCCGCGCCGCTTCCGTCCGCAACGGCGCTTCGGCGACGATGGCCGCGATCTGGTCCGACAGCGCCAGCGCGGCGACCTGGTAGGCGAGCTGGAAGCGCCCGGATTCGAGCGGCTGGTTGCTGTCGAGCTGGATCGCCCGCGCCGCCTCGTCGAAGCGGCGCATCGGGCCGCCGCTCTTCCATTCGACGCCCACGCCCGCCTGCCGCAGCCACTGCTGCATCGTGCGCACGCGCGGGGACGCTTCGTCGCCCGCGATCTCGTACGCCAGCCGTTCGGCATCGCGGTCGATCCGGTCGACGTAGTTGTTGGCGAGGTGGAACCAGTCGCGCACTTCCTCCCACGGCAGGCGACCGCCCGCCGCAAGGCTCGCGCCGATGGTCTCGTCCATCATCTCGAGCCGCTGGCGGCTGCGCGCGTGCAGGCCGTGCAGTTCGACGAAGGCCTGGGCGAAGGCCGGAAACTGGCGCGCCAGCCGCTCGGCCTGTTCGCCCGGCACCTGCGTCGAAAGCTGCGGATCGGCGAGCGCGCTGCGCAAGGTTTCGGCAATCGCATCGGCATCGGCGGGGGCAAGGTCCGCCCAGTCGATCGGGAAGGCGCGGGCCAGCGCATCGGCGAGCGCCGGCGTCAGGTGCCGCTCGTCGTTTTCGAGCTGCGAGAGGTAGCTCGCGCTGATCCCCAGCGTGGCCGCCATTTCGGCCTGCCGCAGCCCTCGCCTTTGCCGAAGCGAGCGTAAGGGTTCGCCCGCAAAGATCCGCTTGTCCGCCATGGTCCGACGCTAGTTTGCAAAGTCGCGCTTTGCAACTTTGCAGCATTACATTGGACAGCGGGAACCAAATCGGCCAGTCCGGCGCGCACTTTCGAGATTTGAAGGGCAGAGGATCACATGTCCGCGAACATTGCCGAGATGGAAAAGCGCCGCGAAGCCGCCCGCATGGGTGGCGGTCAGAAGCGCATCGATGCCCAGCACGCCAAGGGCAAGCTGACCGCGCGCGAACGCCTTGAAGTGCTGCTCGACGAAGGCAGCTTCGAGGAAGTGGACGCCTACGTCGAACACAACTGCGTCGATTTCGGCATGCCCGACACGGTGATCCCGGGCGACGGCGTCGTTACCGGCTCGGGCACGATCAACGGCCGCCTCGTCTTCGTGTTCAGCCAGGACTTCACCGTGTTCGGCGGCGCGGTGTCCGAACGCCACGCGATGAAGATCTGCAAGATCATGGACATGGCGATGAAGGTCGGCGCCCCGGTGATCGGCCTCAACGATTCGGGCGGTGCGCGCATCCAGGAAGGCGTGGCCTCGCTCGGCGGCTATGCCGAAATCTTCCAGCGCAACGTCAACGCGAGCGGAGTGGTCCCGCAGATCAGCCTGATCATGGGCCCATGCGCGGGCGGTGCGGTCTACAGCCCCGCGATGACCGACTTCATCTTCATGGTGAAGGACAGCAGCTACATGTTCGTCACCGGCCCCGACGTGGTCAAGACGGTGACCAACGAGATCGTGACCCAGGAAGAGCTGGGCGGCGCGGTCACCCACACCACCAAGACCTCGGTCGCCGACCTCGCCTGCGAGAACGACATCGAAGCGCTGCTGCAGGTGCGCGATTTCTTCGACTACCTGCCGCAGTCGAACCGCAGCGGCGTGCCCGAGCGCCCGACCTCGGACCCGCACGACCGGCTCGAGCCCAGCCTCGACACGATCATCCCGGCATCCGCCAACCAGCCCTACGACATGCACGAGGTGATCCGGAAGACGCTCGACGAGGGCGAATTCTTCGAGATCCAGCCCAAGCACGCCGGCAACATCATCTGCGGTTTCGGCCGCATCGAAGGCAAGACCGTGGGCGTCGTCGCCAACCAGCCAATGGTGCTGGCTGGCGTGCTCGACATCAACAGCTCGAAGAAGGCGGCGCGGTTCGTGCGCTTCTGCGATGCGTTCGAGATCCCGATCCTGACCTTCGTCGACGTGCCGGGCTTCCTGCCGGGCACCGCGCAGGAGCATAACGGCATCATCAAGCACGGCGCCAAGCTGCTGTTTGCCTATGCCGAAGCGACCGTGCCGAAGATCACCGTGATCACCCGCAAGGCCTATGGCGGCGCCTACGACGTCATGGCCTCGAAGCACCTGCGCGGCGACCTCAACTACGCCTGGCCCACCGCCGAAATCGCGGTGATGGGCGCCAAGGGCGCGGTCGAGATCATCTTCCGCGGCCTTTCGACCGAAGAACAGGCGGTCAAGACCAAGGAATACGAGGATCGCTTCGCCAACCCGTTCGTGGCGGCGAGCAAGGGCTTCGTCGACGAGGTGATCCACCCGCATTCGACCCGCCGCCGCATCGCGCTGGGCCTGCGCAAGCTGCGCAACAAGAGCCTCGAGAACCCCTGGAAGAAGCACGACAACATCCCGCTGTGAGGCGGGGGCGTCCTCTCGCTTGGGCGAGGGGACGGCTGGAAGGTCCGGGCCTATGCGGGCGCGGACATTCCAGCCTCTGAAGGACAAGACATGACCGACATCTACATCGTTTCGGGCGCACGCACCGCCATCGGCTCGTTCGGCGGCAGCCTTGCCTCGCTGCGCCCGGCCGAGCTTGGCACGATCGCGATCAAGGCCGCGATCGAGCGCGCCGGGATCGCGCCCGCCGACGTGCAGAACGTGGTGATCGGCACGGTCGTCGCCAGCCAGCCCAAGGACGTCTATGTCAGCCGCGTCGCCGCGGTGAACGCAGGGATTCCAATCGAGGCGCCGGCGATGAACGTCAACCGCCTGTGCGGTTCGGGCCTGCAGGCGATCGTTTCGGCGGCGCAAGGCATCGCGCTGGGCGAACAGGATATCGCCGTGGCCGGGGGCGCGGAATCGATGTCGAACGCGCCGCACATGGCGCTGACCGCACGCAACGGCCAGCGCATGGGCGACGTCGTGATGATGGACGCCATGCTCGGCGCACTGCACGATCCGTTCGAGAACATCCACATGGGCGTGACGGCCGAAAACGTCGCCGAGCGTCTGTCGATCAGCCGCGAGGAGCAGGACGCCCTTGCCGTCGAAAGCCACAAGCGTGCGGCCAATGCCGTCGCCAACGGCTATTTCAAGGACCAGATCGTCCCCGTCGAGATCAAGACCCGCAAGGGCACGGTCGTGTTCGACACCGACGAACATGTCCGCGCCGATGCCAGCCTCGAATCGATGGCCTCGCTGCGTCCGGTGTTCAAGAAGGACGGCACGGTCACCGCAGGCAACGCCTCCGGCCTCAACGACGGCGCGGGCGCGCTCGTGCTGGCGAGCGGCAAGGCGGTCTCCGAAAAGGGTTTGAAGCCCATGGCGAAGATCCTCGCCTGGGGGCACGCGGGCGTCGAGCCGAACGTCATGGGCCTCGGTCCCGTCAAGGCGGTGCCGGTTGCCCTGCAGCGCGCTCGCCTGACGCTCGACCAGATCGACGTGATCGAATCGAACGAAGCCTTCGCCGCGCAGGCCTGCGGCGTCGCCAAGGAACTGGGCTTCGATCCGGCCAAGACCAACGTCAACGGTTCGGGCATCAGCCTTGGCCACCCGATCGGCGCCACCGGCGCGATCCTGACGGTCAAGACGATCTACGAACTGCAGCGCATCGGCGGCCGCTATGGCCTGATCACGATGTGCATCGGCGGCGGCCAGGGCATCGCCATGGTGGTCGAACGGGTTTGAGGAACATGAACTTTCTCCATCCTCCCCGCTGCGGGGAGGGGGACCATGCGCAGCATGGTGGAGGGGGCCTGCGGGCCAGCGCGGTGCATGGGGAACACCCCCTCCACCGCCTGCGGCGGTCCCCCTCCCCGTGCCGGGGAGGACGGAAATGAAGCTGGGACGGTTGAACCACGTCGGCGTCGCAACGCCGGACATCGACGCCTCGATCGCGTTCTATCGCGACGTGATGGGTGCGAGCGACATCACCGAGCCGTTCGTGCTGGAAAGCCAGCAGGTGCGCGTGTGCTTCGTCAACACGCCGGGCGAGAACGGCACCAATGGCACGCAGATCGAACTGATCCAGCCGACCAGCCCGGACAGCGCCGTGGGCAAGTGGCTCGCCGCCAACCCGCTCGGTGGCCAGCACCACCTTTGCTACGAAGTGCCCGATATCCACGCAGCCAAGGCCTGGTTCGAAGCCCAGGGCAAGCGCGTGCTGGGCGACCCCCGCATCGGCGCGCATGGCACGCTGATCTTCTTCGTCCACCCCAGGGACATGGGCGGACAGCTGACCGAAATCATGGAAACGCCCAAGGACGGGCATCACTGAGCTTGCATAAGCCCGTCACCCCGGGCCTGACCCGGGGTCCCGCTTCTTCGGCGGGGCAATGCGGGTCGCAGAACAAGCGGGACCCCGGATCAAGTCCGGGGTGACGAGGTAAGGAAACGAGGACGCGATGAGCGAGAAAACGCTGCAGGACTGGCAGGCCGCCGCCTCGAAGGAGGTGAAGGGCAAGGACCTCAACTGGCAGACCCCGGAAGGGATCGTGGTCAAGCCGCTCTACACGGCCGAGGACGTGACCGCCGATCCGGGCCTGCCCGGCTTCGCCCCCTTCACGCGCGGCGTGCGCGCCTCGATGTACGCCGGCCGCCCCTGGACCATCCGCCAGTACGCCGGATTCTCCACTGCCGAGGAATCGAACGCATTCTATCGCCGCAACCTCGCGGCGGGGCAGAAGGGCCTGTCGGTCGCCTTCGATCTTGCCACGCACCGCGGCTATGACAGCGACCACCCGCGCGTGGTGGGCGACGTGGGCAAGGCGGGCGTCGCCATCGACAGCGTCGAGGACATGAAAATCCTGTTCGACGGCATCCCGCTCGACCAGATGTCGGTCTCGATGACCATGAACGGCGCGGTGATCCCGATCCTCGCCTTCTTCATCGTCGCGGGCGAGGAACAGGGCGTCGACCGCAAGCTGCTCGACGGAACCATTCAGAACGACATTCTGAAGGAGTTCATGGTCCGCAACACCTACATCTACCCGCCCGAACCCAGCATGCGGATCATCTCGGACATCTTCGGCTACACCAGCCGCGAGATGCCGAAGTTCAACTCGATCTCGATCTCCGGCTACCACATGCAGGAAGCCGGCGCGACGCAGGTGCAGGAACTGGCCTTCACCATCGCCGACGGCATGGAATACGTGAAGTACGGCGTCGCCAGCGGGCTCGACATCGACAAGTTCGCCGGGCGCCTGTCGTTCTTCTTCGCCATCGGCATGAACTTCTTCATGGAAGTCGCCAAGCTGCGCGCCGCGCGCGTGCTGTGGCACCGCGTGATGACCAAGCTCGGCGCCAAGGACGAACGCAGCAAGATGCTGCGCACCCACTGCCAGACCTCGGGCGTCAGCTTGCAGGAGCAGGACCCCTACAACAACGTCATCCGCACCACGATCGAGGCGATGGCCGCGATGCTGGGCGGCACCCAGTCGCTCCACACCAACGCGCTCGACGAAGCGATCGCGCTGCCGACCGACTTCTCGGCCCGCATCGCGCGCAACACGCAGATCGTGATCCAGGAAGAAACGGGCATGTGCAACGTGGTCGATCCGCTTGGCGGGTCGTACTACATCGAGGCGCTGACCCAGGAACTGGTCGACAAGGCGTGGGAGATCATCGAGCGCGTCGAAGCCGAAGGCGGCATGGCCAAGGCCGTGTCGGCGGGCTGGCCCAAGGCGATGATCGAGGAAGCCGCCGCCGGCCGCCAGGCCCGCGTCGACCGCGGCGAAGACGTGATCGTCGGCGTCAACAAGTACCGCCTCGCCAACGAAGACCAGCTGGAAACGCTCGAAGTCGACAACCACGTCGTCCGCGAAGCACAGATCGCCCGGATCAAGCGCGTGCGCGAAACGCGTGACGAGACGAAGTGCCGCGCCGCACTGAACGCGCTGACCGAAGGCGCCAAGACCGGCGGCAACCTGCTCGAACTGGCGGTCGAGGCCGCCCGCCACCGCGCCACGCTCGGCGAAATCTCCGACGCGATGGAAATCGTGTTCGGCCGCCACGGCACGTTCCCAACCCCGGTCAAGGGCGTCTATGGCGCGGCCTATGCAGGTGACTCGCGTTACCAGCAGGTGCTGGATGGCGTCGAAGCCGTCACCCGCCGACTGGGCCGCCGCCCTCGCATGCTCGTCGCCAAGATGGGCCAGGACGGCCACGACCGCGGCGCCAACGTGATCGCCAGCGCCTTCAGCGACATGGGCTTCGACGTCACCAGCGGCCCGCTGTTCCAGACGCCGGAAGAAGCGGCCAAGCTGGCGCTCGAAAACAACGTCGACGCGGTCGGCGCCTCGAGCCTTGCCGCCGGGCATAAGACCCTGATCCCCGAGCTGATCGGCCATCTGAAAGCTGCCGGCCGCGCCGACATCAAGGTCGTCGCCGGCGGCGTGATCCCGCCGCAGGACTACGACTTCCTGCGCGAAGCCGGGGTCCAGGGCATCTACGGCCCCGGCTCGAACGTGGTGGAATGCGCAGCCGACATGCTGCGCCTCCTCGGTCACAACATGCCGCCTGCGGGCGAAGAACTGGCAGCGGCGGAGTAAGCATGCCCGCCGCCCGCCCCTCCCTCCTTTCCGTCACCCCGGGCCTGACCCGGGGTCCCGCTGCCTTGCGCAGCGGTGCAGGAAAAGCGGGACCCCGGATCAAGTCCGGGGTGACGGTGAGAGAGGTGCAGCTGTGAAGTTTCCGCTCCCAGAACCGGTCTTGAAGCTGCTTGCTGCTCGCAACGAGTTGAAAGCCCACTATGAGAATGTGGACCTCCGCTTTACGCTTGACGGCAATCTTGTCGGCGATCTTGGCGAAGCTGTCGCGGCGGACCTTTTCGGCCTCAGGCTCACGGGGCGTAGCAACGAAGGTATCGACGGTTACGCACCAGATGGGCGATCGGTTCAGGTAAAGGCCAGTGGGACTAAACGCGGTGCACCATTCCGGCCGGTCGAAACGCATGCGGACCACCTCCTGTTTTTCCACTTCGACTACGACCTGTGCCTAGGCGAAGTGGTTTATAACGGCCCGGAGGAGCCAGTTCGAAAACTGCTGCCTCCGAATTGGGTCGGCCAACGCAGCGTCAGTGCGCCTGCATTTCGCAGACTAAATCAACTCGTAAGCGAATTTGAGCGCTTGCCCATGATCCAGCAGGACAGGTGTTAAAGATGTTCAAGAAAATCCTCATCGCCAATCGTGGCGAAATCGCCTGCCGCGTGATCAAGACCGCGCGTCGCATGGGTATCCAGACCGTGGCCGTCTATTCGGACGCCGACGCCCGCGCGCCGTTCGTGCAGATGGCGGACGAAGCCGTGCACATCGGCCCGGCGCCCGCCGCGCAGTCCTACCTGATCGCGGACAAGATCATCGCGGCGTGCAAGCAGACCGGGGCCGAAGCGGTCCATCCGGGCTATGGCTTCCTGTCCGAGCGCACCTCGTTCGCCGAGGCGCTGGCGGCGGAAGGGATCGAGTTCATCGGCCCCCCTGTCGGCGCGATCGCCGCGATGGGTGACAAGATCGAATCCAAGAAGCTCGCCAAGGAAGCCGGCGTCAACGTCGTGCCCGGCTTCGTCGGCGAGATCGAGGACACCGAGCACGCGGTGCGCATCTCGAACGAGATCGGCTACCCGGTGATGATGAAGGCTTCGGCCGGCGGCGGCGGCAAGGGCATGCGCCTTGCCTACAACGAAAAGGACGTGCGCGAGGGCTTCGAGTCGGTGAAGCGCGAGGGCCTGAACTCGTTCGGCGACGACCGCGTGTTCATCGAGAAGTTCATCCTCAACCCGCGCCACATCGAGATCCAGATCCTCGGCGACAAGCACGGCAACATCCTCTACCTGAACGAGCGCGAGTGCTCGATCCAGCGTCGCCACCAGAAGGTGGTCGAAGAGGCGCCCTCGCCCTTCGTCACCCCGAAGATGCGCAAGGCGATGGGCGAACAGTGCGTCGCGCTCGCCCGCGCGGTCGGCTACTACAGCGCAGGGACCGTCGAGCTGATCGTCTCGGGCGCGGACCCGACCGGCGAATCGTTCTACTTCCTCGAAATGAACACCCGCCTGCAGGTGGAACACCCCGTCACCGAAGCGATCACCGGCGTCGACCTCGTCGAGCAGATGATCCGCGTGGCCGCCGGCGAAAAGCTGGCGATGACGCAGGACGACGTGAAGATCGACGGCTGGGCCATCGAGAACCGCGTCTATGCCGAAGATCCCTATCGCGGCTTCCTGCCTTCGACCGGCCGCCTGATCCGCTACAACCCGCCGGTGCCCGGCTGGACCGATGACGGTGCGGAAAATGGCCGTCGCGGCGTGGACGGCGTGCGCGTGGACGATGGCGTCTACGAAGGCGGCGAAGTCTCGATGTTCTACGATCCCATGATCGCCAAGCTGGTCACCTGGGGCAAGACGCGCGACGAAGCGGCGGACAAGCAGATTGCCGCGCTGGACGCATTCGAGATCGAAGGGCTTGGCCACAACATCGACTTCGTCAACGCGATCATGCAGCACCCGCGCTTCCGCTCGGGCGAACTGACCACCGGCTTCATCGCCGAGGAATATCCCGAAGGCTTCCACGGCGCGGCGACCGACGAGGGCACCAAGCGCACGCTCGCGGCGATCGCCGGCTTCCTGGCGACGGCTCGGGCCGACCGCGCGCGCCAGGTCGACCAGCAGCTGGGTGACGAGCTCGATCCCCCGGCGCAGTGGTCGGTGACGATCGCCGGGTCGACCTTCGCGGTCGAACTGACCGAGGACGACGTGCTCGTCGATGGCGAGGCGGTGGACATCGCGCTCGAATACACGCCGGGCCAGCGCATGGTGGCCTGCGAAGTCGACGGCAAGCCGCTGACGGTGAAGGTCGAACCGTTTCGCGCCGGCTTCAAGCTGACCACGCGCGGTGCGATCCACCAGGTGCAGGTGCTGCCGGCCAGCGTCGCCCACCTCACCCGCCACATGATCGAAAAGGTCCCGCCGGATCTTTCGAAGTTCCTGATCTGCCCCATGCCGGGCCTGCTCGTCGCGCTGCATGTCGGCGAGGGCGATACGGTCGAAGCCGGCCAGCCGCTCGCGGTGGTCGAGGCGATGAAGATGGAAAACATCCTGCGCGCCGAGAAGGCGGGCAAGGTCAAGGCGGTCAACGCCAAGGCCGGCGAGAGCCTCGCCGTGGATGCGGTGATCCTCGAAATGGAGTAAGCCGATGCCCAGGGGCAGGCGCGCGATCGCTTAACCGGACGGTTGAATTTTCCGCGCCCGGCCCTCGGGACAGGTTGACGTTTACGTAAGCGCAACATATGCGCTCCCCAGTGGAACACGAGAAAGGCCTGACAGCATGAAAGCCCTGGTCACGGTGAAGCGCGTGATCGACTACAACGTGAAGCCGCGCGTGAAGGCGGATGGCACGGGCGTCGATCTCGCCAACGTCAAGATGAGCATGAACCCGTTCGACGAAATCGCCGTCGAGGAAGCCATTCGCCTGAAGGAAAAGGGCGTGGTGACCGAGATCGTGGCGGTGTCGGTCGGCCCGGCCAAGGCGCAGGAAACGCTGCGCACCGCGCTCGCCATGGGGGCCGATCGCGCGATCCTGGTGCAGACCGATGACGAGGTCGAGCCGCTCGCGGTCGCCAAGATCGTCAAGGGCGTCGCCGACGAAGAACAGCCCGGCCTGATCATCACCGGCAAGCAGGCGATCGACGACGACAGCAACCAGGTCGGCCAGATGGTCGCCGCGCTGCTCGGCCGCCCGCAGGGCACCTTCGCCAACGAGATCACCGTCGAAGGCGATTCGGTCGTGGTGAAGCGCGAGATCGACGGCGGTCTCGAAACCGTGAAGCTGGCGCTGCCGGCCGTGGTCACCACCGACCTGCGCCTGAACGAGCCGCGCTACGCCTCGCTGCCGAACATCATGAAGGCCAAGAGCAAGCCGCTCGCCACCAAGGCGCCCGCCGACTACGGCGTGGACACCGCCCCGCGTCTCAAGACGCTCAAGGTCAGCGAACCGCCGGTGCGTTCGGCCGGCATCAAGGTGGCCGACGTCGACGCGCTGGTCGCCAAGCTCAAGGAACTGGGAGTCGCCTGATGGCCAACGTACTCGTCTGGGTCGAACACGACGGCAGCGCCGTCAAGGACGCCACCCTCGCCGCCGTCACCGCCGCTGCCAAGCTGGGTGACGTCACCGCTCTGGTCGCCGGCTCGGGCGTCGACGGCGTCGCCGCCGCCGCCGCGCAGATCGAAGGCGTGTCGAAGGTCCTCAAGGCCGACGACGCCAGCCTCGCCAACGGCCTTGCCGAAAACGTCGCGCCGCTGATCGCGAGCGTGATGGCGGGCTACGACGCCTTCGTCGCCGCCGCCACGACCACCGCCAAGAACGTCGCGCCGCGCGTCGCCGCGCTGCTCGACGTCGCGCAGGTCTCGGAGATCCTCTCGGTCGAAGGCCCCAAGACCTTCACCCGCCCGATCTACGCCGGCAACGCCATCGCCACCGTCGAATCGAGCGACGCCAAGCTGGTTGTGACCGTGCGCGGCACCGCCTTCGCCAAGGCGAACGCCACCGGCGGTTCGGCTGCGGTCGAAGCCGTTTCGGGCGCAGCCGAATCGGGCCTGTCGAGCTTCGTCGGCTCGGAAATCGCCAAGAGCGAGCGCCCCGAACTGACCAGCGCCAAGATCATCGTCTCGGGCGGTCGCGCGCTCAAGGACGCGGCGACCTTCGAAGCGACGATCACCCCGCTCGCCGACAAGCTCGGCGCGGCGATCGGCGCCAGCCGCGCCGCGGTCGACGCAGGCTTCGTGCCCAACGACTACCAGGTCGGCCAAACCGGCAAGATCGTCGCGCCCGAAGTCTACCTCGCGGTCGGCATCTCGGGTGCGATCCAGCACCTCGCCGGCATGAAGGATAGCAAGACCATCATCGCCATCAACAAGGACGAGGACGCGCCGATCTTCCAGGTCGCGGACATCGGCCTGGTCGGCGACCTGTTCACGCTGGTTCCGGAACTGACCGGCAAGCTGTGACCCGCGCCTGACAGCTCGGAAAAACGCGAAGGGCTCCGCCGCGGCGGAGCCCTTTTGCGTTGGCACACACGAAGCCATCCGGCGGCGAACCCGGACCTAATGCCTTGGGGAAACGGCACGGACCTGCGCGACCGGCGCGGGCGCCATTGCGTGGCGCTGCGCGAAGGAGGGCGGTGAACGCTGTGGCGAGTGGCCGGCGGGGCGTTGGATCCCGCACGGCTCGGCCTTGTTCGGACGGGGGCTCGTATCCCTTGCGACGGCTCGCGTGCCGCATCGGGTCCGTAGCGAGTCCCTAAGGATAAGTTCCGGGATAAGCAGGGCCGCACGAGGGGGCCAGGCCGGACCGGAACCGGACTTCATGGGAGCGCTGCCACGCGGCTGGACCGCCGCACCACATCCGCCCGTCCGTTGCACTGGCTGGGTTTGCCCTGAGGGACTTGGGGCTTTACGCCCTCGCTCGCCGTTTCCGTTTGAAGGGAACCGGCTTCCCGCAGCGCCGACCCGCGCCGGTCGCGTTGGGGCTTTGCCGCATGGGCGCAACCCCGAAGGAGCGAAGAGCAAGCCGGCCATGCCGCTCCCGGTCCGTGGGGTGGCGTATAACCTATATGGTTAGTCGTGTCAAGATGGGTTGGGGAAGGATTTGGTCGCGCAGAGGCGCAGAGGCGCGGAGAAGGAAGAGAAGAGAGGTGCGAGGGGCACGGCCCCTCGCGCTCCCGGGAGGTCTTCCGGCGCTGGCCTTGCGGTTGGGGTGCGGGGTGCGGGGTGTTGCGCCAGGAAGAAGGACAGCCCTTCAACAGGCTCAGGGCGGGCGGGTTTGGGGCTGGCGTTGGTCTCCTGGCCGGTCCATCCGCGGGGCGCGGGGCAAGGGCTGGCCCGCCAGCTCCGTCCATCCTGAGCTTGTCGAAGGATCGTTCTTTTCTTCGAGGGCCGGCGTTGCGCGGTACCCCTCCACCACCCTGCGGGTGGTTCGACGCGCCGACCCGCCGCTTCTACAGGCAATACGTGCTGGGCTGCCGCGACGGGCTCGACCGGCGGCTGTTCATCCGCAGCCTGCGCCAGTTCGCCGACATCTTCGCCCTCGCCGCGCGCGACTACGACAAGGACGACATCCTGTCCGAAGGGCTGGACGGTGCATGAGCGGCGCGCGCCCGGGCGCAACGCACCTCAAATCCGCTTTCCGCAAGCTCGAGATCGGCCGGCAGAGCGAGCTCGTCCGCCTGCTCGCGCGGCTCTCGGCCTAGGCCGCTTCCGGTCAGCCCGCGCGGCGGACCTTGTTGCGGTGGGCGCCGACGCCGGGGGCGCCGCGGGGGCGGAAGCGGCGGGGCTTGTTGCCGTCGCGTTCGCCTTCGCCGGCGCTGCGCTGCCCGTCACCGGCAGGGCGCTGGCCGCCGCCCTGCGCCGGCTTCTGGCCCTGGGGTCGACCCCGTCCGCCATCGCGGCCACCATCGCGCCCGCCCGCGCCCCCGCGGCGCTCGTTGCGATCGCCGAAGCGGCCGCGTTCGTCGCGCTCGTCGCGGCGGGCGTCCTGCGCCTGCTGTTCGGGGGTGCGCTTGGCCGAAGGCAGCTTGGCCGCTTCAGCAAGGAAGTTCTCGGGCAGCGGCACCTGGTCGAGCTTGACCTTGGTCAGCTTCTCGATGTCGCGCAGGTAGGGCTTTTCATCGGGCGCGCAGAAGCTGATCGCCACGCCGTCGGCGCCCGCGCGCGCGGTGCGGCCAATGCGGTGGACGTACTGTTCCGGCACGTTGGGCAGTTCGAAGTTGAACACGTGGGACACGCCCGAGACGTCGATGCCGCGGGCGGCGATGTCGGTAGCGACGAGCACCGGGCACGAGCCTTGGCGGAAGGCCTCGAGCGCGGCGGTGCGCTGCGCCTGGGTCTTGTTGCCGTGGATGGCGCGGGCATCGATGCCGGCGGCGTTGAGGTTGCGCACGACGCGATCGGCGCCGTGCTTGGTGCGGGTGAACACCAGCGCGCGGTCGAGCGACTTGTCGGCCAGCAAGGCGCGGATGCGCAAGCTGAGCAGCGCCTGCTTCTCGGCCTGGTTGAGGAAGGTGACGTACTGGTCGACGCGCTCGGCCGTGGTCGACTGCGGAGCAACCTCGACGCGGACCGGGTTCTGGATGAACTGCTTGCCGAGGTCTTCGATCGACTTGGGCATGGTGGCCGAGAAGAACAGCGACTGGCGGTTCTTGGGCAGCAGGTTGGCGACGCGCTTCAACGCATGGATGAAGCCGAGGTCCATCATCTGGTCGGCTTCGTCGAGCACGAAGATCTCGGTGCGGCCGATGGTCAGCGCGCGATTGTCGATCAGGTCGAGCAGGCGGCCGGGGGTGGCGACGAGGATGTCGACGCCCTGCACCAGCCGGCGGGCCTGCTTGCCGATCGGCACGCCGCCGAACACGCAATCGACCGAGAGCTTGAGGTTCTTGGCATAGCCCTTGATGTTGTCGGCGATCTGCGCGGCGAGTTCGCGGGTGGGCGAGAGCACCAGCATGCGGCACGAGGCGGGCTTGCGGGGCTTGGGATCGGCGGCGAGGCGGTGAAGCGAAGGCAGCGAGAACGCGGCGGTCTTGCCGGTGCCGGTCTGCGCGATACCGAGCAGGTCGCGTCCTTCGAGCAATGCCGGGATCGACTGGCGCTGGATCGGGGTGGGATCGTTGTAGCCCTTGCTCTCGAGCGCGCGCAGGATGGGCTCGGCGAGGCCGAGATCGGAGAAATAGGACATCGAAACAGTGTCTTTCGTTGGCGCGCCAACGGGAGGGCGGCGCGCGACAGGTCGTCGTTCGCGCGACCCGTGCGTGAAAGGGGAAGCAGGTGGGGCAAGGCCCGTTCGACCGGAGCGGATCACGCGCATCAAGCGGCAGATCTCACGCTTGCATCCGGCCTGCAGCGGGTGTCCGCCGCCGGTCTTGCTGCGTTGCATATAAACGCATTGCGTCCAAAAGCAAGGAAATTGCGCGCAGGTCCCGCCACGTCCTGCTGGCATCGCGCGGCCCAGCGGCTATGGTCGGCGCATGCGCCTATCCCGCCTGCTTGTCGCCCCGCTGTTCCTGAGCGCCGTTTCCGCCCCGGCTCTGGCCGCGCCATCGCCGCAGGAGCGGACGATGATCACAACGGTGGACAAGGAGCAGTCCCGCACGCTGGGCCTGCTCGAAAAGCTGGTGAACCAGAATTCGGGCAGCCGGAACATCGCCGGGAACAAGGCGGTGATCGCCATGCTGACGCCCGAGTTCGAGGCGCTGGGCTTCAGGGTCACGGTCCTGCCGATGGAGCAGACCGGCCGCGCCGGGCATCTGCTGGCGACGCACGCCGGGACCAAGGGGGCCAAGCGGCTGCTGCTGATCGGGCATACCGACACGGTGTTCGAGCCGGATTCGCCGTTCCAGACGTTCACCCGCGATGGCGACAAGGCGATGGGGCCGGGCGTGGCCGACGACAAGGGCGGGGTCGTGACGATCCTGGCCGCGCTGCGCGCGATGCAGGCGGCGGGAACGCTGAAGGGCGCCAACATCGAGGTGTTCCTGACCGGCGACGAGGAAGACGCGGGCGATCCGCAGAGCGTGGCGCGCGCCGACCTGATCGCGGCAGGCAAGCGCGCCGATGCAGCGCTCGATTTCGAGGGGCTGGTGCGGATCGCGGGCGCCGATGGCAAGCCAGCGGACATGGGCTCGATCGCAAGGCGTTCGGCCTTTTCGTGGACGCTGACGGTGGAAGCGAAGTCGGGCCATTCCAGCGGGGTGTTCGGCGCCGATGGCGATGGTGCGATCTATGCCCTCGCCCGCATGATTGCCGCCTTCCGCGCCGAAGTGCCCGAGCCCAACCTGACGCTCAACGTCGGGCTGGTCGGTGGCGGCGCGCTGGCTGCGCTCGATGCCGACCAGGCGCGGGTGAGCGCGAGCGGCAAGACCAACATCATCCCGGCCAAGGCGCTGGCGCGCGGCGACCTGCGCACGCTTTCGCCCGAGCAGCATGCGGCGGCGGTGGCCAAGATGCAGGCTATCGTGGCGCGACCCTATCCCGGCGCCACCGCCAAGCTGGCGTTCGAGGACGGCTATCCGCCGATGGCGCCTACGCAAGCCAACAAGGCGCTGCTCGGCAAGCTCAACGCCGTCAACGCGACGCTGGGGCTGCCGGCGATGCCCGCGCTGGATCCCGCCAAGCGCGGGGCGGGCGACATCAGCTTCGTTGCCGCCGACGTGCCGGGCCTTGCCGGCCTTGGCCCCGCATCGAGCGGCGACCATACCCCGGCCGAGACGGTCGACGTGCCTTCGATCTGGCTCCAGGCCAAGCGCGCGGCGCTGCTGATGAGCCGGCTCGCGGCGGAGAAGCGGTGAGCGCGCCGTCCCGTGAGGCGGCCCACCCGCCGAGCCCATGCATCGGGGTCTGCACCGTCGATCCGGCGACGCGGACCTGCGGCGGGTGCCGCCGAACGCTCGACGAGATCGCCGCCTGGTTCACCGCCAGTGCGGCGCAAAAGCATGCGATCCTCGCCGATATCGCCCGACGGTCACGCGCGTGACGCGGCTTGCCGTTACGGTAGAGGGACTCTAGGCTTGGCTCCATAAGAGGGGCGAGGATCGCAGTTTTGGCAGACTTTTCGGATTTCGGCGGCTTTTCGAGCCTGGTGGCGATGTTCCTGGCGCGCGCCGATGCGAGGGGCGCGGCGCCGTTCCTGTGGGCCAAGCGCCAGGGCCAGTGGCAGGCGCGCAGTTGGGCCGAGGTTGCCGATACGGTCTGCCTGCTGGCGCAAAGCCTGCGCGGGCTGGGGCTGGAGGACGGTGACCGGGTGGTGATCGTGTCGGAGAACCGGCCCGAATGGTGCATCGCGGACCTGGCGATCATGGCGGCGGGGCTGGTCACGGTTCCGACCTACACCACCAACACCGAGCGCGACCATCACCACATCCTCGAGAATTCGGGCGCGCGGGCGGTGATCGTGTCGAGCCCCAAGCTGGCGGCGCCGCTGCTCGCCGCCGCGCTGCGTGCGCCGCGGGTCGAGCACGTGATCGGCATCGAGCCGTTGAAGCGGATGCAGGCGGGTGTCCTGGCCTTCCATGACTGGGACAGCCTGACGAGCGGCGATGGCGCGGCGGCGCGCAAGGCGGTCGATGCGCGGGTCGCCGGGTTGAAGCGCAGCGATACCGCCTGCCTGATCTACACCAGCGGCACCGGCGGCGCGCCGCGCGGGGTGATGCAGCACCACGGCGCGATCCTGGCCAATGTCGAGGGGGCGGCAACGATCCTGGCCGAGGACTTCGGGATCGAGGAGGAAGTGTTCCTGTCGTTCCTGCCGCTGAGCCACGCCTACGAACACACCGGCGGGCAATATCTCCCGATCGGCATCGGCGCGCAGATCTACTATGCCGAGGGGCTGGAAAAGCTCGCCAGCAACATCGAGGAGACCCGGCCGACGATCATGGTGGTGGTGCCGCGCCTGTTCGAAGTGCTGCGCGCGCGGATCATGAAGCAGGTCGAAAAGCAGGGGAAGCTCGCGAACTACCTGATGGAGCGCGCGCTGGCGATCGGCACGCGCAAGGCCGAGGGGCGCAAACGGCTGGTCGATGCGCCGATGAACGCGGTGCTCGACGCGGCGCTGCGGCCGAAGATCCGTGCGCGTTTCGGCGGGCGGATCAAGGCGATGGTGTCGGGCGGCGCGCCGCTCAACCCCGAGGTCGGGGTGTTCTTCGATTCGATGGGGCTGACGCTGCTGCAGGGCTATGGCCAGACCGAGGCCGGGCCGGTGATTTCGTGCAACCGCCCGCGCGCCGGGCTCAAGATGGACACCGTCGGGCCGCCGCTGAAGGGCGTCGAAGTGAAGATCGCCGAGGACGGCGAGATCCTCGTGCGGGGCGAGCTGGTGATGCACGGCTATTGGCAGAACCCGGCCGAGACGGCGCGGACGCTGATCGAGGGCTGGCTGCACACCGGCGACATCGGCCACATCGACGAGCGCGGGCGGATCAAGATCACCGACCGCAAGAAGGACATGATCGTCAACGACAAGGGCGACAATGTCTCGCCGCAGAAGATCGAGGGCATGCTGACGCTGCAGCCCGAGATCGCGCAGGCGATGGTCTCGGGCGACAAGCGGCCCTACGTGGTCGGGCTGATCGTGCCCGACCCGGAGTGGGCGCTCGAATGGGCCCGCGCGCAGGGCGAGCACTTCGACTTCCGCGAGTTGCAGGACCTGCCCGCCTTCCGCAACGCGGTGCGCGCCGCGGTCGACCGGGTGAACAAGGATCTCTCGGTGATCGAGAAGGTGCGCCAGTTCGCCTTCGCCGACGAGGCCTTCACCATCGACAACGAGGAAATGACCCCGTCGATGAAGATCCGCCGCCACAAGATCAAGGAGCGCTACGGCGCCCGGCTCGACGCGCTTTACAAGAGCTGATCGCGGCGCAGTCGCGCGGTCAGGGCAAGTCGAAGATCTCGAATTCCTCGGTCATGAACACGCAGGAATTGGCGAAGTCGATGAAGCCGCGCTCGTCGTCGAGCAGCATCTGCGCCGCCTCGCGCCCGGCCTCGGAGTTGCCCCGAGCGAAGGCTTCGATGTCGTCCCACCAGATTTCGGTGATGCCGTCGTAGCCTTCCTTGAGCCCGCGGGTGGGGCGGAACGATTCGTTGTAGTCGGGCAGGCGCGTGTGGCTCTGGACATAGCGCCGCGCGCCGATTGCCTCGGCCACCGAGCGGACCTTGGGTCCGTGCTGTTCGAGCCAGTAGCGCTGGAACTCCTTGACCGAGAGATCGGGGTGGCGACGGATGCAGTAGACCATCTTGAGCATGGAGGATCCTCTTCCCGGTGTTTTGTGGAAGAGGGTGGCCCACTACGGCCCCGTGGGCAAGCGGCTCAAGCCGCCTCGACCTCGACGAATTCGGGGAAGAAGCGCGGCGGGCGCGTCGACCAGCCGGGTGCGGTGGCGGCGGCTTCGCTGATCGTCTGGAGCAGGCCGCGGCGGCGCTGCGGGGCGATCTGCGGCAGCGCCGCGGCGCCACAGAAGGCGGCAGGGAGCCAGGGGCGCACCTCAGCGCCGAGGAGGCGCTCGTAGAGGAAGCGGAAGGCAGGAAAGCCGCAGAGATAGTCCTGGCCGAGATCGAACGCGGCGAGGCGGACGAGCTTGCCGACGAAGCATTCGAGGCCCGCGGCGCCCGGCCCTTCGGGCAGCATCGCGCGCACGACGTCGAGTTCCTGGTAGACGATGTACTGGGTGCGGATCGACGCGGCCTCGGCGGCGTCGCGCGCCCAGACCCGGAACGCGTCCTGGCGCAGCAGGCCGATGTCGAGGCTGCGGCGGATGTAGCGCTGGGCGCCGGCCGTGAAGCCTGCGAACTCCCGCATCTCGGCGAAGATCTGCATCGCGCTGCCGCCGTGGATCGATTCGCTCATCGCACAGGCTCGCACATCGCCGGGACTCCGTGGCGCGCGAGCGGGGACTGTCGGCGACCGAGGATGATCTAGCGCGTGCGTGGTTAGAACGCCGTTAAGCGCGCAATCCGCAGCGTAACCAAGGACTTGGCGCGTAGGGGCGGGGCCTGCGCGGTAACGCTTGCCGGCGCCCTGCCTCAGGCATTGCGCGCCATCAGCCCGCCGTCCACCGGGATCGTCGCGCCGGTGAGGAACGAGGCCGCCGGCAGGCACAGGCTGAGCGTCATGTGCGCGACCTCCTCGGGCGCGCCGTAGCGGCGAAGCGCGGTGCGGCGCTTGGCGTAGAGTTCCTTGTGCTCGTCCGGGATCGCCGCGGTCATGCCGGTCAGGATTGGACCCGGGCAGATGCAGTTGACGGTGATGCCGTCCTTGCCGAATTCGACCGCGAGGCTGCGGGTGAGCCCGGTGACGCCCGCCTTGGCGGCGCTGTAGGCGCTCTGGTGGAGCGTGGCGCCCAGCGCCTCGGTCGAGGCGATGTTGACGATCCGGGGCGAAGCCGACTTGCGCAGCCAGGGCAGCGCGGCGCGGATCATGCGCTGGTGCGAGGTCAGCAGCACCGCGATGGTCCGGTCCCACACCGCGTCGTAGGCCGGGTCCTCGAGCGGGGTCGCCGCGGCGATCCCGGCGTTGTTGACGACGATGTCGATGCCGCCGAACGCATCCGCGACCTCGCCCACAAAGGCTTCGAGCGCGGCGCGATCGGTGATGTCGAGCGGCCATGCGCGCGCCGATCCTCCGGCATCGCGGATCGCTTGCGCCACCTGCTCGACCGCATCGCCGTTGATGTCGCACAGCGCGACCCGGGCGCCATCGCGCGCAAAGACTTCGGCCGTCGCGCGGCCCATGCCGCTGCCGGCTCCGGTGACGATGGCGGTCAAGCCGGCGACGCTGCGCGCCGGGTCCTTGTGCTGCATGGACAAGCATCCTCTTTCGACATTTTCTGGTCAGGCATGACTGCACCGATCCGCAAGGCGCCGCAAGCCTGCGCCGATTGCCCACCTGCTGGCACCATTTGCCAATGGCGAGCCGGCGCGCACCGGGCCAATCCTCTGGAGGTCGGGTAGGCGGCCACGTCGCGTCCAAGCCCCTGCCCGGCACCCTTCGCGCACGGAGTCGCCCGTTCCATGACCAACCCTCCCGCCCGGCCCGCGCTGATCGCCGCGGCGCTTCTCGTCGCCCTGCCGTTCGCCGCGCCCGCTTTCGCCCAGGCGAGCCAGGTCATCGCCTTCGCCAGGGGCAACGACAATGCCTCGGTCAAGGGCACGATCGTCGGCGACACCTACAAGGACTACCTGATCACCGCGCATGCCGGGCAGAAGATGGGCGTCTCGCTGATCACCAAGATCGCCTATTTCAACATCCTGCCGCCGGGCAGCACCGGCGAGGCGATCTACAACAGCTCGATGGACGGCAACGACGCGACCGGCGTGGTGCTGCCCAAGAGCGGCCAGTACCGCATCCGCGTCTACACGATGGGCGCGGTCAGCCGGACCAAACAGGCGGTGCCGTTCCAGCTTTCGGTCACGGTGATGAACTGAGCGCGCGCGTCCGGCCGGCGCGCCGCGATCAGCGCCGCCGGTAGCGGAAGTACCAGACCTCGTGCCCGTAGACGGTGCGCGCCTTGTGTTCGTAGCGCGTCTCGGGCCAGCCGCCGGGGCGCACCTGGAAATCGCGCGGCGCCTGCGCCAGCCATTCGAACGCATCGACGTGGCGCTGCATCACCATCAGCGCATGGCGCAGGTAGACTGCGTGGTCGGTGCCGAAGCGGAATTCGCCGCCGGGCCTGAGCTTGGCGGCGAACAGCGCCACCGGCCCGTCGTTCATCATCCGCCGCTTGGCGTGGCGCGCCTTGGGCCAGGGATCGGGGTGCAGCAGGTAGAGGAACGAGAGGCTGCCGTCGGGGATCCGGCGCAGCACCT
This sequence comes from Novosphingobium huizhouense, assembly GCF_020179475.1. GTDB lineage: Bacteria > Pseudomonadota > Alphaproteobacteria > Sphingomonadales > Sphingomonadaceae > Novosphingobium > Novosphingobium huizhouense. Next base: position 303,535 of record NZ_JAILXZ010000003.1, read on the forward strand.
CGAGCGCATCGCCATGATGGATGCGCACGTTGCGAATCGGCGGGTGCGCGCCACCGTCGCCGTCGAGGTGGGTGAGCGCCTGGGCCACGCCGTTGAGGAACGGTTCGGCGCCGATGAAGCCGTGATCGGGAAGCATGTCGGCGCGCGCGGCCATGTGCTCGCCCCCACCGAAGCCGATCTCGAAGTGCAGCGGGCAATCGTGGCCGAACAGCGCGCGGGCCGTGACCGGCCCTTCTGCGGGCACGGCGATCTGCGGCAGCAGGTTGTCGACCAGCGCCTGCTGGCCGGCGCGCAGGGGCTTGCCCTTGGCGCGGCCGTAGAGGCGGTTGATCGTGGTCGGGTCACCGGGCTTGTAGGCGGTCATGGAGCGCGCCGATGGCAGGCAGGGCGCGATTTGGCAACAACCGCGCCACGCCGCGCCCGCCGAGCGGTTCGCGGACGGAGGCGGTTCCACGAAAAAATTGGGATGGACGCCGACCGGGCGCTGTGTTGATCACCCGTCATGACGATACCGGACCCGGCCGCGCCGGCGCTCGACGCATCGCTGGACGCGCTGACCGAGCGCGAACGGGAGATCCTGCGCCTGCTCGCCGGCGGGCACACGGTCAAGTCGATCGCCGCCGAACTCGGACGGTCGGAAGCCTCTATCAACGAGCGGCTGCGCGATGCCCGCCGCAAAACCGGGGTCGGCAGCAGCCGCGAACTCGCCCGCCTGCTCGAGGCGCGCTGCGCGGCACAGAAAAATCGGGACGAGAAAATCGATCTGCCAAGGCACGGCGATTCCGTGGATGAACGGTGCAGGCCGCCCTCGCCGCGGCGGCGCAGATCGAAAGGAAGCATCGCCATGTTCGTCCTCCTGCCCGTCGCCGCGTTCGGCGGCCTGCTCACGCTTGCCGGACAGCCTTGGCACGCCGCAACGCCCGAACCGGCGACGGTCGGCGCAGCGGCCGGCGGTCCCTCGCCGCTCGCGGGGCGCTGGTCGCTCGACGTCGCCCGCATCCCGGCCGAGGAGCGGCCGCAACACGTGACGATCAGCTTCGCCACCGCCGCCGACCGAAGCTGGACCACCGAGGTCGAATTCGTCGCGCCCGACGGCTCGGTCCGGACGGCGCGGTCGGTCGCGCGGACCGATGGCGTCCCGGTTCCGGTGCGGGGAACCTTCGCGGCGATCGACAGCGCCTCGCTCCGCCAGCCCGCCCCGGACACGCTGGTGATGACGCTGGGCAAGGACGGCCGGCCCGTCTCGACCCGCGTCTACGCCGTTGCGCCGGACCGCCGGACGATGACCGAAACGATCGTCTGGGCAGGCCAGGCGCTGCCGCGCCTCGAGACAACGGTATTCACCAGGATCGACTGACGCGACGCCGCTTGCCGCACGAAAAACGCCCCGCGCTTTCGGGCGCGGGGCGTCAGGGGTAATGCGGTGTGCAGCGGCGCGTCAGGCGGCCTCGATCTCGCTCATGTCGTCGGGATCGCGCAGCACGTAGCCGCGGCCCCAGACCGTCTCGATGTAGTTTTCGCCGCCGCAGGCATGCGCCAGCTTCTTGCGCAGCTTGCAGATGAACACGTCGATGATCTTGAGCTCGGGCTCGTCCATGCCGCCGTAGAGGTGGTTGAGGAACATTTCCTTGGTCAGCGTGGTGCCCTTGCGCAAGCTCAGCAGCTCGAGCATCGCGTATTCCTTGCCGGTCAGATGGACGCGGGCGGCATCGACCTCGACCGTCTTGGCGTCGAGGTTGACCGAGAGCTTGCCGGTGCGGATGACCGACTGCGAGTGGCCCTTCGAGCGGCGCACCACGGCGTGGATGCGGGCGATCAGCTCCTCGCGGTGGAACGGCTTGGTCACGTAGTCGTCGGCGCCGAAGCCGAACGAGCGGACCTTGCTGTCCATTTCCGAAATGCCCGACAGGATCAGCACCGGGGTCTGCACCTTGGCGACGCGCAGCTTCTTGAGCACGTCGTACCCGTGCATGTCGGGCAGGTTGAGGTCGAGCAGGATGATGTCGTAGTCGTAGAGCTTGCCCAGATCGAGGCCTTCTTCACCGAGGTCGGTGGAGTAGACGTTGAATCCCTCGGCGCTCAGCATGAGCTCGATCGCCTTGGCGGTGGTCGGCTCGTCCTCGATCAGCAGCACGCGCATAATAGTGCCCCCTAAAGCCAGTCCTGGCGCGGATCCTTCCAATTCCCTTCGAACCGGACCCGGTGCTTCATTAACCATAGGGTGAATGAACGTTAAAGGTTAATTTATCGTAACCGCGACGAGGCGAGGAAGATCGTTTCCGATATATTCCGCGCATCTACGTGGTTTTACGGGTAGCTCGCAGAGCACCTGCGCAAGCAGGTTGCGCCCGCGCCGTTCAGACTCCGGCGACTCCGAGCGTTGCCGCGGCTTCGCGCAGGCGCCGCGAATTGTCCTGGTCGTTGCGCAGCGCCGCGAGGCCTTCCTGGAGCGCGCGCGCCGCACGCGCCGGCTGGCCGAGCTGCATGCAGCTGCGCATCAGCATGATCCAGCCCTCCGGATTTTCCGGCTGCACCCTGAGCTTCTGCTCGAGCCCGTCGACCATCGCGCGGACCATGGCTTCCTGCTGGCCCTTGGGGAGATTCGCCGCGGCGCGCATTTCCGCCGAACTGGGACCCGGAATCGCGCCCGAGGCGAGCTTGGCGCCATCGGTCGCGAGACCGCCGGCGGGTGCAGCGAACTGCGCTTCGGCCAGCCGCTTCTCGACGTCGATCTTGTGCTTGTCGGCGACGTCGCGAATCACCTTGCGGATGTCTTCGGCGTAGGGCGCATCGGACGGGGTATCGGCGAGCAGCGCGAACCAGGCGTTGATCGCGCGGCGATGGTTGCCGGCAAGATCCATCGCCACGGCCTCGAAGTAGCGGGCGCGGGCGTCCTTGGGATCGAGCTTGAGCGCCTTGTCGAAGGCCGCGCGGGCATCGCGCGGGATACGCCCTTCGGTATTGCTCGCCAGCACCAGCGCCTCGCCGAGGAAGGAGAAGGTCTCGGCATGCTCCGGATCGAGCTTGGTCGCCTTCTTCAGCGCGGTCGCCGCTTCGGCGTAGCGTTCGGTCTGGAAGTAGGACCAGCCGAGCATGCGCCAGCCCTCGGCATCGTCGGGATTGTCGGCGAGGCGCTTTTCGAGCTTCGCGATCACGTCGTCGACCGACGGAGTCTGGCTTTCGGCGGGAGCCGGCGGTTGCGGCTGGACCCGGGCGGCGTCCTCGCGCGGGTGGCGCAAGGCGGCGAGACCGCCCGCAGCGAGCGCCACGGCCGCGGCGAGGCCGAGCACGACCTTGCCGGTGCGGGCCGATCCTGCGGCAGGCAGATCGGTGGCGGCGGCGCGCGTTCGGGGATCGGCCTCGGTCATCGCTTGCTCCTGCCCTGCGCGCCCGATGCGCGCAACGCCTTATCCTGCGCGGCGCATATCGCGCCCGCGCGGGCTCGCGCAAGCGATGGTCGCATTACCGTCGGCCGGCGAACCTAAATAGGCGCAAATACGGGACAATTTGCTGCTGGAAAAGTGAACGTCATGCGCTAAGGTCCAGTCCCACACGGGTTCGCGCCAAACGGGAAAGCAGACTGGGGGCAGTCGCGCGCACGGGCGCGGGTCTCCTTGCGGGCGGGGGAAACGGGACCTGTGAGCGAGCTCTACAAGGTGGCGATCGTCGGGTCGGGCCCGGCCGGGATGAGCGCGGCCAGCCGCGCCGCGCAGCTCGGGCTGGATCATGTCCTGCTCGAAAAGACCGACCACCTGTCCGACACGATCTTCAAGTACCAGAAGGGCAAGCACGTGATGGCGACGCCATCGCAGCTCATCCTGCGGTCCGACCAGGAGTTCGACGCCGGCAAGCGCGAGGACATCCTCGAGCGCTGGAACGCCCGCACCGCAGCGCTCGGCGTCAATGTGAAGTACAACGCCGAGGTGAAGGCGATCCGCGGCACCGGCCCGGCTATCGAAGGCTCGATCCAGAAGATCGTCACCCGCGCCCGCGATGGGTCGACCACCACCACCGAGGTCCAGCGCCACGCCCCGCCCTATGCGATCGAGCTGGCCAATGGCGAGACGATCATGGCCGAGACGGTCGTGCTTGCCATCGGCACGCAGGGCAATCCCAACCTGATGCGCTGCCCCGGCGCCGACCTGCCGCACGTGACCTACCAGCTCGACGACCCCACCGCGATCCTCGACGAACACATCGTCGTGGTCGGCACCGGCGACGCCGGGATCGAGAATGCGCGCGGGCTTGCCGAGGACCCGGCGCAGGGCAACGTCGTCACCATCCTCAACCGCAGCCCCAAGTCGGCCAACGTGCGTGAAAGCTTCGCCACCGCCAAGGAACCCAACGCCAAGGCTCTGGCCGAGGACGACGCCGCCGGCAAGCTGACCATCCGCTACGAAACCGAGACCAAGGCGATCGAGCCCGGCTGGATCACGCTCAACACGCGCGACGGCGAGGAGCGAATCCGCTGCGACCGGGTGATCGCGCGGATCGGCTCGGCCCCCCCGCGCGGCTTCGTCGAGGCGTGCGGCATCGAGTTCGCGAGCAACGACCGGCTCGCCTTCCCGACGCTGTCCCCCCAGTTCGAATCGAGCGCGCCGGGGATCTTCGTGATCGGCGCGCTGGCGGGCTACCCGCTGATCAAGCACTGCATGAACCAGGGCTACGACGTGGTCGAGTTCATTGCCGGCAATACGGCGCTGAAGCCCGCCGACGAGCCGTTGCTCGAAGCCAAGTTCGCCAGCCTTCCGGGCTCGAGAAGCGTCAACGACTGGCTCGAATTCCTGCGCGAACGGGTCAGCATCCTCGAAGGGATGACCACGCTGCAGCTGCGCGAGTTCATGCTCGATTCGGACGCCCGGTTCTATCCCTCCGGCGCGACGGTGTTCGAGAAGAACGATCCCGGCTCGTCGCTGTTCGCGATCGCTGACGGTTCGGTCCACGTGCGGCTCGACCCCAACGATGCGAGCAAGGTGGTGCCGATCCCGCAAGGATCGATCTTCGGCGAAGTCGGCCTGATCTCGGGCCGCCGGCGCGGGGCGACCATCGTGGCCGCGCAAGACTGCATCTGCGTAGAGATCAGCCGCAACGCCGCATTGAAGCTGCAGAGCCAGGTGCCTTCGGCCCGCCGCGCCATCGAGCGCATCTCGATCGAGCGCCAGCTGCTGCAGATGTTCGGCTCGGGCCTGACCAGCGGCGATGTCGTCGAAGTGGTCGAGACGGCGAAGATCCTGTCGGTCCGCGCAGGCGACGCGATCATCAGGGAAGGCGACGACGACAAGGACATCTATGTCATCCGGGTCGGCTCGATGATCGTCGAGAAGGAAGTCGGCGGCAAGCCGGTGTTCCTTTCCTACCTTCCCGCCGGCTCCTATGTCGGCGAGATGGCGCTGATCGATGGCGGGCAGCGCACGGCAACGGTGCGCGCCGCGATCAAGAGCGAAGTGATCAGGGTCGATGGCGAAGCCTTCGGCCGAGTGCTGGCGGCGAAGCCTGCCCTGCTGGAGCGCGCTCGCAAGGACATGGAGGTGCGCCGGCGCACCAACGCCTTCGTCGAATCGAAGAAGGACAGCTTTTCGGGCATCGTCGATCTCTATTCCGAACAGGCCAAGTTCCTCGTCAGCCAGGGCCTCGGCGAAGCGACCGACGTGCTGCTGATCGACGAGCGGCTGTGCGTGGGCTGCGACAATTGCGAGAAGGCCTGCGCCGACAGCCACGACGGCCTGTCGCGCCTCGACCGCGAGGCGGGCAAGAGCTTCGCCCACCTCCACGTGCCGACCAGCTGCCGCCACTGCGAGCACCCGCACTGCATGGCCGATTGCCCGCCCAACGCGATCCAGCGCGGCCCCGACGGCGAAGTGCGGATCAACGACACCTGCATCGGCTGCGGCAATTGCCAGCGCAACTGCCCCTATGGCGTCATCCGCATGGACAAGGTGCCGCCGAAGAAGCCTTCGCTGCTGAGCTGGCTGTTTTTCGGCAAGGGTCCGGGACCGGGCGAACCGCCGGCCAGGTGGTCGAAGAAGAACACGCACTATACCGGCGATCCCGCGGTGGACGAGGCGCTCGACCGCAAGAAGGCGATCAAGTGCGACATGTGCGCCGGGATCGAAGGCGGCCCGAGCTGTGTCCGCGCCTGCCCGACGGGAGCTGCCATCCGCGTCTCGCCCGACGAGTTCCTGACCGTCGCGCGGCTCGAGAACGAGGGGGCCTGACGGGATGGCGAGCATCGCACCGCGCCGCCGCACCGGCGCCAGCCGCGAACGCACGAGCACGCACGAGGGCTTCCTGGCCCACCGCGACTTCCGCTGGCTGAAGATCTCCGCCGCGCTCGCGGTGCTCCTGATAGCGCTCTACATCTGGGTGCCGCTGCCCGCCGGGCACTTCGGTTCGAGCTGGCTGGGCTATACGCTGGGCACGATCGGCGCGCTGCTGATCCTGTGGCTGACCATGCTGGGGGTGCGCAAGCGGGCGATCACGCCGGGGCGCTGGAGCCTGAAGGCGTGGACCAGCGCCCATGTCTATCTGGGGATGCTGCTGATCGTGGTCGGCACGCTGCATTCGGGCTTCGCGTTCGGCTGGAACGTGCACACGCTGGCCTGGGCGCTGATGATGCTGGTGATCGTTTCGGGCATGTTCGGCATCTGGGTCTATGCCTCGCTGCCGCGCGCGCTGTCGGAAAACCGTTACGACGCCGAAGGCGCGATCACCGAGAAGCAGATGGTCGAGGCGATCCGCTCGCTCGACCGGCAGATTCACGATGCCGCGCAGCCGCTCGACGCCGAAAGCGCGGCGCTGGTCAACCGCAGCCTCGAGGAAGATCCCTTCGCCGGCACGTTCTGGAACCGCCTCACCGGGCGTTATCCGCGCGACGCCACCCGGACCGCGGCGGCCGAGCTGCGCCAGCGCCGCGCCTTCCTGCCGCGCCGCGCCGACGATCCGCTCGACAAGGTCGATGCCTTGCTCACCCGCAAGGAGGCGATGCTCTCGCGCATGCGGCGGCATCTCAAGCTCAAGACCTGGTTGCAGGCCTGGCTCCATGTCCACGTGCCGGTGACCTTCGCCCTGATCGCCGCGCTGTCCGCGCACGTGGTCGCCGTGTTCTTCTACTGGTGAGGGCCGCCCGATGACGTTCCAGGTCCGCCAGATCGCGCTCAAGTCCAACGGCGAGGAGATCGTCCGCCCGACCACGGTCGAGGGCGACGAACTGCTGATCGGCCGCGATTCGGCCTGCGCGGTCCACCTGCCCGACCTCGCGGTCGATCCGCGCCACGCCCGCGCCATGCTGCGGGGCGACGGCACCTTGCTGGTCGAATCGCTGGGCGAGCAGCCGTTCGAGGCCGACGGGCGCAGCACGACGCGCAGGACCGTCGACCTCGCAGTCGGCGCCGAACTCGGCTTCGGCGGCCACCGGATCGCGGTTTCCCGCGACGGCGAAAGCGGCGCGGCGGTCCTGACCGTGCGCCGGGTCGAAGCGGTTTCGGAAAGCGCCGAGGACATCGACCTCGGCACCGCCTTCACCCTGAAGGGCCTGCTGCCGGGCAAGCGCAGCTCGGCCTGGGCCTTCGCCGCGCTGATGCTGCTGGCATTTCTCGTCGCGCCGATCTGGTCCTACGCCACATATCAGCCGCTGGCGATGCAGAAGGATGCCCGCCGGCCGGCGGGCGTCCACGGCGATACGGCCTGGTCATCGGGCAAGCTCAGCCTCGCCCACCACAATCTCGAGAACGACTGCCAGGCCTGCCACACCAAGGCCTTCGTCGCGGTGACCGACAATGCCTGCCTCACCTGCCACAAGGAAGATGCGCACAGCCACATCCCCGACGGCGCGCGGCTGCTGCGCGCGCGGGGCGAGCCGCAGGGCGTGGCGCGGTTCACCCAGGCGGTGGCGACCGCGTTCAACCGTCCGCAGGGCAGGTGTGCCGGATGTCACACCGAGCACGAGGGGGCCGGTGCTATGCCGGCGACCCGGCAGCAATTCTGCACCGATTGCCACGACGGATTGAGGACGCGCTTGCCCGACAGCAAACTCGACGACGCCGCCGACTTCGGCACGGCCCACCCCCAGTTCCGCCCGAGCCTGATCGCGGCGGTGGCGCCCGGCGGCAAGCCGGTGTTCGCGCAAGTGCGCTGGGCGCCGGGGCTCAAGGAAGCGAACGGGCTCAAGTTCACGCACGCGCAGCACCTCTCGCACAGCAACGGCGTGGCGCAGATGGTCCGCCGCCGTCCCGGCCGCTTTGCCGCGGATGACGCGCTCGGCTGCCAAGATTGCCACAAGGCCGAGGCGGGCGGCGCGCGGTTCAAGCCGGTGGTGATGGAAGAGGCCTGCGAGAGCTGCCATTCGCTGACCTTCGACGAGGTCGGCGGCACCTTCCGCACATTGCGCCACGGCGAGCCCGAGCAGGTCGTGGCCGACTTGCGCGCGTTCTATCGCGGCGGCGCGCCCGCGCGGCCGGCCACGCTTTCGGGCCTCGGCCGCCGCATTCCCGGCGACGCGGCGCGCGCGGCGAGCGCCGCCGACTATGCCCGGGCGGTGCACTTCTATCCGGTGCGCGGCGACCAGGCGGTGGCCGAGGTCTTCGGCCAGGGCGGGATGTGCGCCGACTGCCACGTCATCACGCGCGGCGGCGGCGCCGCGACGAACGGGTTTGCCGTCCAACCGGTAGCGCAGAACACGCGCTACTACCACGTCGGCTGGTTCGACCATGCGGACCACCGCAAGTCCGACTGCGCCACCTGTCACACCGCCGCGAAAAGTTCGAACGACGCGCGCGACCTGCTCGTGCCCGGGCTCGACGGCCCCGGCGGGTGCCGCTCGTGCCACGTCGGCGAGAACGGTGCGAAACTGACCAGCGCGCATGTCACCGATCCGGTCAAGTCGGATTGCGCGATGTGCCATGCCTATCACATGGACGCCGATGGTCCGACAGGGGGGAAACCGTGGAAGCCGGCCGAGCAGCGCAAGAGCCAGGGGATTGTCGCCACCGCGGAAGCAAATCGACCGCGCCGCGTGGCGCTGGCGCGGTAAGGCGGACGCCATGCTGATTGCCCAGATCACCGACATTCACCTCGGTTTCGAACCCGACACGCCCGACGAGTTCAACCGCCAGCGGCTCGACCGGGTGCTGGCCGAGCTCGCCGCCCTGTCGCCGCGTCCCGACCTGCTGGTGCTGACCGGCGACCTTGCCGACCGGGGCGACATCGCGAGCTACCAACGCCTGCGCGAGGCGCTCGAGGGGCTGCCCTTCCCCGTCCACTTCGCCTTGGGCAACCACGACGAGCGGGCGACCTTCCGCGCGGTGTTCCCCGAAGTCGCCTTTGCCGATGGCTTCCTGCAATACGCGATCGAGGGCGAGGCACTGCGGCTGCTGGTGCTCGACACGCTCGAGGAAGGCCGCCACGGTGGCGCGTTCTGCGACGCGCGCGCCCGTTGGCTGGCGGCGCGACTGGACGAAGCGCCGGGGCATCCCACGCTGATCGTGCTGCACCACCCGCCGATGGAAGTCGGCATCGCCTGGATGAACACCGACCCCGCCGAACCGTGGGTATCGCGCCTCGCCGAGGAGCTGGCGGGCCGGGACAACGTGGTCGGCCTGATCTGCGGGCACATCCATCGTGCGATCACCGCGCGGTGGGAGGGGCACCTCGTCGCCACCTGCCCGTCGACCGCGCCGCAGGTGGGGCTCGACTTGCGCCCGCTCGATCCCGACCACCCCGACGATCGCGCGCTGATCGTCGCCGACGCGCCGGGCTATGCGCTGCACTGGTGGAACGGGCGCGAGCTGATCACCCACTGGGACAGCGCGGGCGAAAAGGACGTGCTGGCGCGCTTCGATGCGCGGCTTCAGGGCATGGTCCGGCACATGATGGCCGAGCGCCCGGGACGCGCCGCCGCGGAATGATCAGCGCGCGTTGGCGTTGCCCGAGCCACCCGCGCCACGGCCGTCGCGATCGTAAGGATCCGGAAGGAAGGCGATCCGTCCTGCAGCATCGGGCGCAGCGGTGAGGTAGGTGATGTAGACCGGAACCGGCTCGGGCAGGTCGATGCGCTGGTCGATCGCCTTGCCCGCGCGAGGCAGGGGCCGACCGAGCAGCCAGCGCCCCAGCCGCGGCGCATCCTCGAGCCGCACGCAGCCCGAACTGAACTGCCGCTCGTCCTCCTTCATCAACGCCTTTTCCGGCGTGTCGTGCAGATAGATGCCCTGGTCGTTGGGGAACATGAACTTGACCCGGCCCATGAAATTGTCGCCCCCCGGCAGTTGGCGGACGCGGACTTCGCCGAAGCCTGCGGCGATCGCCGGCCAATCGATTTGCGCAGGGTCGACGACCTTGGCATCGTCCTCCCAACCCGACAGCACCTGGTAGCGTTTGGCCCGCAGGTAGCCGGGGCCCCTGGCGACGACCTGGGGCGCGATGCGGGCGCGGACGAGGTCCGGCGGAATGTTCCAGTAGGGGTTGAGCCGGGCATAGCGCAGGAAGCCCGCCATCATCGGGGTGGGCATGTCGGGCTTGCCGACGACCACGCGCATCGCGCCCACGGGCTTGCCGTCCTCGATCATCGTCAGCCGCGCAGCAGCGGCGTCGACCAGCACGTAGCGCCCGGGACCGGGCGCGGGCAGCGCGCGGACCCGGGCGAGATTGGCCTCGAGCACCTGTCGCGCTGCGGCATTGCCGTGCGCAGCGGCCAGGGCGCGGCGAAGCGGGGCATAGGCAGGGTGCATCCAGCCCATCGCCTGGACGAATTGCGCGAGCGAGGGCGCCGCCGCGGCCATCTGGAGCACCGCGGCGGTTGTCGGCACGCCGGGCAGCAGTGCGGGCGATTCGGCGATCACCTCGGCCCGCGGGGCCTTGCGCATCTGCTGGACATAGGCCGCCAGCGCCCGGCTCGCCGCAACCTCGAGCCGCAGCAGGTTTTCGGCAGTCGGCGCCTGGGCACGATCGAGCGCGCGGCGCAGGTCGCCCTCGCGCGCCTTGCGCGACTTGACACCATCAAGCGCGCCATCGCGGATCAGGTCGAGCAGGGCGCGGGCGGCGGGGGCCGCCCCGCCCTGCTCGATCCACAGCGGGCGGAAGCCGCGCGCTGCGTAGAACGCACGCAAGCCCGACGCGTCGCCGCCCTCGCCCATTTCGGCGGCGAGGGCGGAGGGCGCGACCTGTGCCTGCGCGGCGAGCGGGCCCAGAGCGAGCGGACCGGCAAGCCAGAGTGCAAGCGCGAGGCGGCGGACCAGACGGTCCGGAATCGCCCCCACGATCCGCCGCATCGGACGCACGCCCGTTCAGCCGCGCTCGCCGGCGCGGGTATTGGCGGAAGGCGTCTGGGTCATCGGCGCGCCCGGGTAATAGCGCCCTTCGGTCTGGTAGCCGTCGACGCAGCCGTCGTTGTTGGCATCGGCCCAGACCGCGCCGGCAAGGCCGCCGACCGCTGCGCCGATCACCGCTCCGCCGAGGATGCTGCCCCCGGTCAGCGCGCCCACGCCTGCGCCGAGTGCCGCCCCGCCGGCGCCGCCGGTCAATGCGGTGTTGCCGACCGATTGGCAGGTCTTGGCGCCGGGCGTGTAGCCGCTGGGAGTCCCGGCGTAATATTGTCCGTTGGTGTAGTAGCCGTCAGCCTGGCCATCGCCGTTGCGATCCGCCCAGACCGCACCCGCGACGCCGCCGATCGCGCCGCCGACGACCGCGCCGGCGATCGGATCGAAGCCGGCCACTGCGCCGAGGCCCGCTCCAGCCGCGGCGCCGGCCGCCGCGCCGCCGGCGGTATAGGCCATGGTATTGCTGCCCGGGGTGGAAGCGCAGGCGCCCAGCGAGAGCGAGGCGGCGCTTGCGAGGATAACGAGGGTCCCTTTCATCGTAGCACTCCTTCAACCAACCCCCGGATGGAAAGGCCCCAAGCCAGCCCCGCTTTTGGTGGCCGGAAGGATTGCGGGAATGCCCCGGACCCTACCGGTCGCGGCAGGGAAACGGAGGGTTTTTCAATGTGTTCCAAGACAGGATGGAGCGACGCGACGAAACGCTTCGTCGCAGATCGCGCTCAGCGCACGCGGTCCAGCGCCTTCTGGCGGCGGCGCTGGACCGAGCTGCCGAGCCCGATCGCCTCGCGATACTTCGCGACCGTGCGACGGGCGAGATCGAACCCGCGCGCCTTGAGCAGATCGACCAGCGCATCGTCCGAGAGGATCGCCTTGGGATCTTCGGCGTCGATCAACTGGCGGATCGCGGCCTTGACCGCCTCGGCCGAAACCGCGCCTTCGCCGTCGGTCGAGGCGACGCCCGAGGTGAAGAAGTACTTCAGCTCGAACGTGCCGCGCTCGCAGTGCAGATATTTGTTCGAGGTGACGCGGCTGACGGTCGATTCGTGCATCTCGATCGCCTCGGCCACGGTGCGCAGCGTCAACGGGCGCAAGTGCGCGACACCGTGGCGGAAGAAGCCGTCCTGCTGCTTCACGATCTCGGCGGCAACCTTGAGGATCGTCTTCTGGCGCTGGTCGAGCGCCTTCAGCAGCCAGTTGGCGTCAGCGAGCTTCTCGCCGAGCCAGGCCCTGGCCTCCTTGCCGACGCAGGCGCCGCGCATCTCGACATAATAGCGCCGATTGACCACCAAGCGTGGCAGCGTCGCCTGATTGAGCGCGATGTCCCAACCATCCTTCGTCGCGCGGACGAGGATGTCGGGCACGACCGCCTCCGCAACACCCCCGCCGAAGCGCAGGCCCGGCTTGGGATCGTAGCCGCGCAGTTCGGCGAGCATGTCGGCGAAGTCTTCGTCGTCGACCCCGCACATCCGCTTGAGCCTGGAGAGTTCACCGCGCGCGACGAGATCGAGGTTGTCGATCAGGCGCGCCATGCATGGATCGTAGCGATCGGCCTCGCGGGCCTGCAGCGCGAGGCATTCGGACAGGCTGCGTGCGCCGACCCCCGTGGGATCGAGCGTCTGGACGAGTTCGAGCGCCGCTTCGACCGTCGCGAGCGGCAGGCCGAGCGCCTGCGCCGCTTCCGACAGGGGCAGCGAGAGGTAGCCCGCCTCGTCGAGCTGGTCGATCAGCCAGCGCGCGACGAACAGTTGCTGCGGGTCGCGCGCGGCTGCCCCGACCTGCGCATGAAGATGTTCGGCGAGCGTGGTTTCCGGGCTGCCGCGCTCGTCGATCTCGGGGCCCTCGCCGCCGCCGGCCAGCCGCTGCCCACCCTCGAACCCCGCGACGCCGTCGCCCCCGTCGCCGGTATCGCGGTCGCGATCGAGCGCCGTCGGATCGATGTCGAGCGGGCGATCCTCGTCGGCGCGGCCTTCGCCGACGAGCTGGTCGACAGGCGAGCTTTCGAGATGCGTGCGGCGCAGCTCCTCCGGGCCTTCGGGCGCTTCGGGCGGAGCCGCATCGCCCAGTTCGAGCAGCGGATTGGAATCGAGCGCCTCGCCGATGAAGGTCTCGATCTCGAGGTTGGACAGCGCCAGCAGCTTGATCGCCTGCTGGAGCTGCGGCGTCATCACGAGCGACTGGCTCTGGCGGAGATCCAGCCGTGGTCCGAGCGCCATCGTTGTCCCTCCCCGCTCCGCCCGCGTGCTAGAGCGTGAAGCCTTCGCCGAGGTACAGGCGGCGGACGTTGGGATCGGCGACGAGCGCTTCGGGGCTGCCCGCGAACAGCACCTGCCCGCCGTAGATGATGCAGGCGCGATCGACGATGTCGAGCGTTTCGCGCACGTTGTGATCGGTGATGAGCACGCCGATGCCGCGGCGCTTGAGGTCCTTCACCAGATGGCGGATGTCGCTGATCGACAGCGGGTCGATCCCGGCGAAGGGTTCGTCGAGCAGGATGATCGAGGGCTTGGCTGCCAACGCGCGGGCAATTTCGCAGCGGCGCCGCTCGCCGCCCGAGAGCGCCATGGCCGGGCTTGCGCGCAGGCGGGTAAGGCCGAATTCATCGAGCAGGCGATCGAGTTCGGCGGCGCGCACGTCCTTGTCGGGCTCGATCAGCTCGAGCACCGTGGCGATGTTCTGTTCGACCGTCATGCCGCGGAAGATCGAGGTTTCCTGCGGCAGGTAGCCGAGCCCCAGGATCGCACGGCGGTACATCGGCAGCTTGGTGATATCGACCCCATCGAGCAGGATGCGGCCCGAATCGGGCCGTACCAGCCCCATGATCGAGTAGAAGCAGGTGGTCTTGCCCGCACCGTTGGGGCCGAGCAGGCCGAGCACCTCCCCCTTGCCCACCGACAGCGAAATGTCGGTAAGCACCGCGCGCTTGTCGTAGCTCTTGGCGATCGAGACGACTTCGAGCCCGCCCACGATGGGGCCGACTGCGGAAGGCGGTGACGAGGGGGCCGTTTCGGTTGAGGGATCGGCAATCATCGGATCGGTAGGACCCCAAGGCTGTTGAATCGATGCGTTAGGCGCTGCCATAGCGGCCAACCTCGCGCCGGCAAAGCCCGCCACGCGCATCTGGCAGGATTTGTGCATGGAACACGGCGATCAACCCCGCGTTCCAACCTCGCAAAATGACATGCTTGAAACAAACCGCGAGTGGTGTTCTACTCCCGGTGGGAGAGCAAACAGCACGGGGTGGCAGATGGAACGGACATCGGCCTTTTCGACGCGTAACGTCGACTGGCGCAAGCGCATGAGCGACACGGTCGCCTATGGATTGCTGGTATACACCGGCCTGCAGATCTTCGTGACGATGCAGGCGCTCGAAACTGGCAAATCCGCATCGATGCTGCCGATGCTCGCGCTCGTCGTGCTCGTCGCGGCGATCATCCCGCTGTTCCGCCACTTCGAACGGCGATGGGAGCGCCTGGGAGACGAGGCCGCGCACGATCCCGCGCTGCGCCCGGCATTTCGCCGGGACCAGGCGCTCGTCTGGGCCTGCGCCGTGGGCCTTCCGTTCCTGCTGACGGGTCTATTCAAGGCCTTGTCCGCGATCGCCTGAGGCGCCCCGCGCCGATTGCCGCGGCACTTTCGACGCGCTAAGGCCGCGCGTCTTCCCGCCAGCCAGAGGTGCATCCGCCATGCTTTCGCCGCAACAGGCCGAGGAGCGCTGCCACGCGCTGATCGAACGGGCGCGCCGTCTCGGCGCCGAGTCAGGCGATGCCACCTACCACGGCAGCTCGGCCGAATCGGTGCAGGTGCGGCTGGGCAAGCTCGAGGACGTCGAGCGCTCGGAAAGCGAACAGATCTCGTTGCGCGTCTTCGTCGGCGGCGCTTCGGCGTCGATCGGATCGAGCGATCTGGGTGACGCCGCCCTCGACGAGCTGGCCGAACGCGCGGTCGCGATGGCGCGGCTCGCTCCCGTCGATCCTTACGCCGGCCTGGCGCGCGAGGATCTGCTGCTGCGCGCTCCTGCCCCCGAGCTCGACCTCGAGGACGCCGGCGCGGTCGACCCCGCGCAGCTGCGCCGCTTGGCCGAGGAGGCCGAAGACGCCGCGCGCTCGGTCGACGGCATCACCAACAGCGAAGGCGCGAGCGCAAGTGCGGGCGCGGGAATCTTCGCGCTCGCCACCAGCCACGGCTTTGCCGGCTCCTACGGCGCCACTAGCTACAGCCTGTCGGCGAGCGTGCTCGGCGGCGAGGGCAGCGAGATGCAGCGCGACAGCGCCTGGCGCAGCGCCCGGCACTTCGCGGACCTCCCCTCGCCCGACGTGATCGGCCGCCTCGCCGCCGAACGCACCTTGCGCCGGCTGGCGCCGGGCCGGGTCAGGAGCGGCCCGGCGACAGTGGTGTTCGATCCGCGCGTCGGCGGCTCGCTGGTCGGCCACCTGCTCGGCGCGATGTCGGGCGCAGCGATTGCCCGGCGCGCGAGCTTCCTGCTGGGCAGGGACGGCGCGCAGCTGTTCGACCGCTCGATCACCCTGCTCGACGAGCCGCACCGGCTGCGCGGGCTGCGGTCGCGCCCGTTCGACGGCGAGGGGCTGCCGACCGCGCCGCGCAAGCTGATCGAGGACGGCCGCCTCACCGGCTGGATGATGGACAGCGCCGCAGCGCGCCAGCTGGGCGGCGAACCGACCGGCCACGCCGGGCGGGGTGGGTCGGGGGCGCCGCACGTGACGCCGAGCAACCTGGTGATCCAACCCGGTGCAGTCGGCCCCGCGGACCTGATCGCCGACATTGCCGAAGGCGTCTATGTCACCGAACTGATCGGGCAGGGAGTCAATGGCGTCACCGGCGACTACAGTCGCGGCGCCTCGGGCTTCCGCATCGTCGACGGGGCGATCGCCGGGCCGATCGCCGAGTTTACCGTGGCCGGAAACCTGATCGAAATGTTCCCCGCAATGCGCGTGGCCGACGACCTGTTGATCGAACGCGGAATCGATGTCCCGACGATCCGCATCGACGGAATGAGCGTGGCGGGAGACTGACGCGCCGGTCCGGGGAACATCGCGCGGGGCGAGCCGCTTGGCTGGTCATGCGCGTTTCCCCGAAAGGTCTTGCCGCCGCCCTCCTGCTGGCCCCTGCCTCGTCCCTTTCCCCGGCAACCGCGGCCCCCTCGGTGCTGCCCGTGGCGAGTGCGAGCCCGAGCGCCCCTGCGCCCGCTGGAGCGATCGCGCCTGACGGCAGCGTGACCGACGACGTCCGCATCGCGCGGCGCATCCGCGCGATCTTCGCCGAAATCCCGGCGCTCCGGTCCGTGACGGTTCGGGTTTCGGCGGGCGTGGTCACGCTTGCGGGGACGGTCGCGGACCAGGCCGCGATCGACCAGGCTGGCGCTATCGCCGGGCGGGTCGGGGGCGTGGTCACCGTGCAGAGCCGGCTGAAGCGAGACCTCGAGGTCGGCACCAATCTCGACCCGGCGGTCGAAGGCGTGACCGGCAAGGCGCGCGAGCTGTGGCGGGCGCTGCCGCTGATCGGCGTGGCGCTGCTTGCGGCGATACTCGTCGGAATGCTGGGCTATGCGATCGCGGCGCGCAGGCGGCTCTGGGCCAAGCTCGCGCCCAACCCGTTCCTGGCAGAACTGATCGCCACCGCAATCCGCTTCGTGTTCGTGGTCGGCGGCGTCGTGCTGGCGCTCGAGATCGTGGGGGCGACGGCGCTGCTCGGCGCCGTGCTTGGCGGTGCGGGCGTGATCGGAATCGCAGTGGGCTTTGCCGTGCGCGATTCGATCGACAACTACGTCTCCTCGCTGATGCTGTCGGTTCGCCAACCGTTTCGCGCCAACGATTCGGTTCGGATCGACGATCACGAGGGCACCGTGGTCCGCCTGACCAGCAGGGCGACGATCCTGATCACCGGCGACGGCAACCACTTGCGCATCCCGAACAGCACGGTGTTCAAGGCGGTGATACTGAACTTCACCGCCAACCCGCAGCGCAAGTTCAGCTTCGACTATCCGCTGCCGCCCGATGCCGACCCGTGTCGCGCCCGCGGCGTCGGGCTCGACGTGCTGCGCGGGCTCGACTTCGTGCTGACCCGGCCCGAGCCTGGAGCCGAGCTGGTCGACATGGCCGGCGCGACGCAAGTGCTGCGGTTCGGGGCCTGGGTCGACCAGACCAGGACCGACTTCGGCAAGGCCCGCACCAGCGCGATGGAACGCGTGCGCCATGCACTGCGCGAGGCCGGGTTGCCCGCTGCGCTTGCCGGGACCCGCGTGCGGATCGAGCGCAGGGCGGACGTCGAGGCGGACGGATCGGAGCACCCGCCGGCGTCTGCGGACGTGGCGCCCGAGCGCCACATCGCACAGATGGCCGAGCGCGAGCGCGCCGTGAAGGACGACGGCCAGGATCTGCTCGATACCGGCCGCCCGGTGGAATGACGCGCCGCGCCGCCGAGCGGGGTCGGCGCATCGATCCCGGTCAGGCAGCCTTGTCGGCGTGGTAGCGCTCGATCGCTTCGAGCGTGATGCGCTTGGCGTCCTCGGCGCCGCCCCAGGTGCCGACGCGGACCCACTTTTCCTTCTCGAGGTCCTTGTAGTGTGTGAAGAAGTGCTCGATCTGCTGGAGCACGATCTCGGGCAGGTCGGCCTTTTCGGCAACGTCGCGGTAGTAGGGGAAGGTCTTGTCGTCGGGGACACAGACCAGCTTTTCATCACCGCCGTGCTCGTCCTCGAGATTGAGCACCGCGATCGGCCGGGCGCGGACCACCGAGCCGGGGACGAAAGGCGAGCGGGCGATGACCAGCGCGTCGAGCGGGTCGCCGTCGGGCGACAGCGTATGCGGCACGAAGCCGTAGTTGGCGGGGTAGCGCATCGGCGTGTGCAGGATGCGGTCGACGAACAGCGCGCCCGAAGCCTTGTCGAACTCGTACTTGACCGGCTCGCCGCCGACCGGAACCTCGATGATCACATTCAGGCATTCGGGCGGATTGTCGCCGGTCGGAATCATGTCGATGCGCATGGTCTGCCTTTGCTGCTGGGCCGATCGCCGGCCGGTTTCGCACGAGTTGGCGCGGGCTCTAGCGAAGCGGGTTGTGCGCCGCAACAATACTTATGTCGTGGGTGCGGCGGCGCGCCTCAGCTTCCGCCCAACGCGTTGATCGTGAAGGCGATGACTCCGATGTTGAAGACGAAGGCGGCAAACGAATGCAGCGTCGCGACCCGCCGCACCGGACGCGCGGTGATCTCGACGTCGGATGTCTGGAACGTCATCCCCAGGGTGAAGGCGAAATAGGCGAAATCGAGGTAGTCGGGGGTCTTCGTGCCGGGAAAGTCCAGCCCGCCCGCATCAGCGCCGTCTTCGCCGCCGGTGCTGTAGTAGAAGTGCGCATAGTGCAGCGCATAGACGCTGTTGGCGAATGTCCATGTCAGCGCGAGCGTGCCGATCAGCCGCACCATGGCGAGGGTGCTGCCGGCGCTCGCCTGGGGCAGCTCGCCCGCGATCGCGGCCATGACGACCACCGTCAGCACGGTGGTTATGCCCAGCACCCAGATGCGGTTGGCATCGTTCTCGGCCGAATGGCGGCGCATCGCGCCGGCGTCGCTTTCGCGCACCAGCGGCCAGAGCGAACCGACGAAGGCCAGCGCGGCAAGATCGAACCCCATCGCCAGCGGCTCCGCCCAGCCATCGGGCCGCACGACGAGGCGCCAGCCGAGCGCGCCCACCACGAGCAGGACGAGGAACAGGATGAAGCGCGGCGGGGCGACGCGCTTGCCGAGGCGCAGCCGCCCCCTCACGCGCCCTTGCGCCCGGTCGTCGGCCGGGGAGCGAGCAACCGGTCGAGGCCGTTCGGCGCGACGTCCCCGGTCCGCTCGAGCCAGGGCCAGCGCAGTCCGTCATGGTAGTCGAGCGCGACCGGGAAGACCTGGTCGTCGCGCTTGACCACGAGCGCGATCGGGGCTGCGGCGCCCTTCGCCGCAGTGACCGCAGCCTTGAGCCCTTCGGGATCGTAGGCAACGCCGTTGACCGAGACGATCTGGATCCCGGTGACCAGCCCAGCGCGCATCGCCGGGCCGTCCCAGCGACTGGCGGTGACCTTGCCGTCCTTGTCGAGCGCGAGGCCGAGCGAATGGTTGAGGTTGAGCGTCTTGCTCTCGTCCATCCGCGCCTTGTCGTAGGCATTGGGCGCGTCGCGCCAGACGAGGCGATAGCCGCCTTGTTCGATTCCCCCCAGCGGCGCCGGCTGGCCGGGAGTGCGGATACGGCTGTCGAAGAAGCCCGCCCAGTCGAACGGATGGATTGCCTGCAGCGCGGCGATGACGTCGTCGAGTTCGTAGGGCAGCACCCCCCAGTCCCCCTGGCGCATGCCGAAGAAAGTGCGCGCGAAATCGTCGAGGCCCTTCGCGCCGCCGGTCCCGGCGCGGATGATCTGGTCCGCTTCGAGCCAGACCAGCATGCCCTCGCCGTAATACTCCTCGCCACGCGCCAGCGAGGAGAACGGCTTGGGCTTGCGCGCGGCGAAGACCGGGTCGAAGGTCGTGTCCTCGACCGAGCGCCAGGTCCGCCCGGGGTACTGCGTGTAGAGCCCGGCGGTGCTGGCGATCATGCCGAGAACCGTGTCCTTGCTCTGCACGCCGGACCGCGCGGCCAGGACATTGCCCCAGAACTGAGTCTGGCCTTCGTAGACCCACAGCAGGTCGTTCTGCATCGGCTGCGAGTAGTCGGGCGTCCACAAGCGCGCCGGCCGACGGTACTTGCCGTTCCACGAATGTACGAACTCGTGCGGGATGACGTTGCGATCCCAGTCGCCTGCCGTCCAGTCGACCCAGGTCCGCGGCTCCATCTGGTTCTCGCTCGAGCGGTGGTGCTCGAGCCCGATCCCGCCCATCCGGTCGGTAAGGGCGAGCAGGAAATCGTAGTGATCGAAATGCTGCGCGCCGAACAGCGCCTGTGCCTGCTCGACCATGTTGCGGTACGTCCTGAGGTTTTCCGGCCGGATCGCGAGCAGCGACGGCTTGTCGGCGACGACATCGAGCCAGACATTGCGGCCGAGGTCGAAGCGCTGGGCATAGGCGCCGGCGAAGATCGGGGAATCGACGAGCGTCTCGTAGTCGGTTTCGGCAAAGCCCATGCGACCGCCACTCGGCTTTGCCCCGTCGAGCGCGGTGAACACGCTCCAGCCGGCGGGAAAGCGCACGGTGGGGCGCAGCCGGACCTGGCGCACATAGTGCCCGGCAGGGTACAGGCTGACCGTCTCCCACTGCAGATTGCTCATCTCGCGGGTAACGGCAACGCGGCCCTCGGCATCGCGGAGCGGCGAGGTGTAGACGAACTTCGCGACGATCTCGCGGGTGCCGCGCGGGAGCTCGAGGTGAAAGGCTTCGACCGCGACCGGATCGCGCCGCCAGCGCAGCCGCACGCCGTCGGGAGTCGAGAACGAGAGGCCGCCGAGTTCCGCCAGCGGCCCGCGGGGGGCGTGCTTGCCCGGGAGCCAACGGGGCTGAAGCAGGGTGAGCCGGGTCGTATCGGGCGCGACCGGAATGGTCTCGGTAACGCGCATCGCGCCGCTCGCGACGTCACTTGCATCGACATCGAGAAGGATCGTCCCGGGATAGGGCGTATCCTGCGGCTCGGGCAGCGGCGGCGGCAGCGGCGCGGCCACCGGGCGGGAATTGGCAGCCGGCTGGACTTGGGCGATGGCCGGAGCAGCGGCAAGAAGCAGAGGGAAAAGCGCGAACCCGAACGTTTTTTGCATCGCGCCAGCTTGGCCCGATGCGACCGTCCGCGCAAGCCGGCGGTGCGGCAGCGGCCCGTCCGCGCCCACGGGGATGCCCGCGGCGGCTGAGAAGAACCACCGGGCAAGCGGTGCAGCCGCGCTCTTTCAACAGCGGTGCTTTGGCGCTATCGGCGCGCGCGATGAGCAAGGAAACTTCCGCCAGCACGCCCCAGGCGATCCGCGGCACGCAGGACATCTTCGGCGCCGATGCCGAGGCCTTCGGCTTCGTGGTCGAGACGTTCGAACGCGTGCGCAGGCTGTACCGGTTCCGCCGTGTCGAGATGCCGGTGTTCGAAAAGACGGCGGTGTTCTCGCGCTCGTTGGGCGAGACCACCGACGTCGTCTCGAAGGAAATGTACTCCTTCGAGGACCGCGGCGGAGAATCGCTGACGTTGCGGCCCGAATTCACCGCGGGCCTCGCGCGCGCCTATCTCACCAACGGCTGGCAGCAGCACGCTCCGCTCAAGATCGCGACGCACGGGCCCCTGTTTCGCTACGAGCGGCCGCAAAAGGGCCGCTACCGCCAGTTTCACCAGATCGACGCCGAGGTGATCGGCGCAGGCGAGCCGCAGGCGGACGTGGAACTGCTGGTGATGGCCGACCAGCTGCTCCAGGACCTGGGCATTGCAGATGGCGTCACGCTCCAGCTCAACACGCTGGGCGACGCCGCCAGCCGCGAGGCCTGGCGCGCCGGGCTGATCGACTACTTCCGCGCCGTGAAGGGCGAGCTATCGGAGGATTCGCAGGACCGCCTCGAGCGCAACCCCTTGCGCATCCTCGATTCCAAGGATCCGCGCGACAAGGTCTTCACCGCAGAAGCCCCCAGGATCGACCAATTCCTTTCGCCCGAGGCGCAGGACTTCTTCGCGCAGGTGACACAGGGACTCGACGCGGCGGGTGTCGCCTGGACGCGCGCGCCGGCGTTGGTGCGCGGGCTCGACTACTACCGCCACACCGCGTTCGAATTCGTCACCGACCGCCTGGGCGCGCAGGGCACCGTCCTCGGTGGCGGTCGCTACGACGGTCTGATGGAGGCGCTGGGCGGCCCGGCGACGCCGGCGGTCGGCTGGGCGGCAGGGATCGAACGGCTGGCGATGCTGGTTGCCGATGCGCGCGAGGTTAAGGAGCCCACGGCGGACGTCGCGATCGTACCGATGGGCGCCGCAGCCGAGGCTGCCTGCATGGGCCTTGCGGCGACGCTGCGTCGCAGCGGGCTGGTCGTCGAGATGGGCTTCCGCGGCAACATGAAGAAGCGCATGAGCCGCGCCAACGACAGCGGCGCGCGGTTTGCGCTGATCGTCGGCGACGACGAACTGGCCGCGGGCGAGGCGACCGTCAAGAACCTTGGCACCGGCGAACAGGCGCGCCTGCCGCTCCATGCGATCCCGGCGCATATCTCCGCCTGATGAGCGTTTCCGACCAGCGCCTGTCGCAGATCATCGCGCGTTTTGCCGAGCTGGAAGCGCGGCTTGCTTCGGGCACCCTCGAAGGCGGCGAGTTCATCGCGGCGAGCCGCGACTATGCCGAACTCGAACCGGTCGCCCGGGTGGCCGAGCAAGTCCGCGCGATGCGTGGCGAGCTCGAAAGCCTTGCCGCACTGGACGACCCGGAAATGCGCGATCTCGCCGAGGAGGAGATCGCGCGGCTCAAGACCGCGCTGCCGGATGCCGAGCACCGGCTGGCGATCGCCATGCTGCCGCGCGACAGCGCCGATGCGCGGCCGGCGATGCTCGAGATCCGCGCGGGGACCGGTGGCGACGAGGCGGCGCTGTTCGCCGCCGACCTGTTCCGCATGTACGAGCGCTTCGCTGCCGAGCAGGGATGGCGGGTGGAAGTCATCAGCGCCAACGCCAACGAGCTGGGCGGCTTCAAGGAAGTGGTCGCCAATGTGGCGGGACAGGGCGTATTCGCCCGGCTCAAGTTCGAAAGCGGCGTGCACCGGGTGCAGCGCGTGCCAGTGACCGAAAGCGGCGGACGCATCCACACCAGCGCAGCGACCGTGGCCGTGCTGCCCGAGCCGGACGAGGTCGACGTGCAGATCGAAGACAAGGACCTCAAGATCGACATCTACCGCGCGAGCGGTGCGGGTGGTCAGCACGTCAACACGACGGATTCGGCCGTGCGCATCACCCACCTGCCCACCGGGTTGGTCGTGATCTGCCAGGACGAGCGCAGCCAGCACAAGAACAAGGCGAAGGCGATGCAGGTCCTGCGCAGCCGGCTCTACGAGAAGATGCGCGACGAAGCGCAAGGCGCCGAAGCCGAGGCGCGCAAGGCGATGGTCGGCAGCGGCGACCGTTCCGAGCGCATTCGCACCTACAACTTCCCGCAGGGGCGCGTCACCGACCACCGCATCAACCTGACGCTGCATCGCCTGCCCGAGGTGCTGGAAGGGCCGGGCCTTGGCGAACTGGTCGATGCGCTGATCGCGGAGGACCAGTCGAAGCGGCTTGCGGCGATGGACGCGTGACGGTCGCAGAGGCGCTGCGTGCGGCTGCGGCGCGGCTCACCGCCGCCTCCGACACGGCGCGGCTCGATGCCGAAGTGCTGATGGCGCACACGCTGGGATGCACGCGGAGCGAGATGCTGCTGCGGCATATGGCCGGCGCAGCGCCGGACGGCTTCGCAGCGCTGGTCGAGCGACGGTTGCTTGCCGAGCCGGTCGCCTACATCACCGGTCATCAGGAGTTCTACGGGCTCGACTTCGAAGTCGGACCCGACGTGCTGATTCCGCGGGCCGACAGCGAGACGCTGATCGACGCGGCGCGGACTGCCCTGCCTGCGGCAAGCGCTCCCCGCGTGCTAGACCTCGGCACCGGATCGGGCGCTCTCCTGCTCGCTGCGCTCTCGCTCTGGCCCGAAGCGACGGGCCTCGGGATCGAGCGGTCGGCAGGCGCGTTGGCGGTCGCCACGCGCAACGCAGCAGCGCTCGGGATAGGCGAGCGCGCATCGATGCGCGCAGGCGACTGGACGCAGCCGGACTGGACTGCCGGGCTCGGCCGCTTCGATCTGGTCCTCGCCAATCCGCCCTACATCGAGGCGGGCGAGCCGCTCGCCGCTTCGGTCCGCGCGTTCGAGCCCGCCAGCGCGCTGTTTGCCGGGGAAGACGGTCTCGACGATTACCGCCGGCTCGTCCCTTGCGTGCCCGGACTGCTGTCCGAAGGCGGGATCGCGCTGTTCGAGATCGGCTGGACCCAGGGCGCGGCGGTGCTGGCCATGGCCGAAGCCGCCGGGCTCGAGGCGCGGCTGCATCGCGATCTCGGCGGACGCGAAAGAGCCGTGGAAATGCGCCCCGGCAGCCAAATAGCTCTTGGCAAGGCCGTGCCGCTTGCCTAATTAGGGGTCAGGCAGGGTGACGGATGAAGGCTTCCCGTCCCGGCCGGCTCCACCATTTGCTCACGATCGCCGGTCAAGACGGACCGGAGGCAGGCAGGTGCTGGATAGCACGGGCTGCAGGTGCGGCGCCGTGGCGGAGGGTTGCGCGGCAGCAGGGTGCATTGGAACCGGACTGGCCGCCCCAGACAAGGAAGTGCCTGAGTTGAACAACAATCGTGGCAACAACAACCGTCGGCGCAGCCGCGGCAACAATCGTCCGCAGGGCGGCGGCAGCAATGGTGGCAGCGGCCAGCAGCTCAACCGCATCGACAGCCGTGCCAGGGGCAATGCGCCGCAACTGCTCGAAAAGTATCGCAAGCTTGCGCAGGACGCCCACCTCAACGGCGACCGCGTCCAGGCCGAGTACTATCTCCAGTTCGCCGACCACTACTTCCGCGTGATGGCGGACACCCGGCTTCGCCAGGAGGAGCAGCGGGCGCGCCAGAACGGTGGCGTCTCCGGCGACCGCTGGCAGGATGCCGAAAGCGAGGACGACAGCGGCGAGTTCTCGATGGAGAACGACTTCCCCGCTTTCGACCGGCCCCAGTCCCGCCGCGAAGAACAGCGCCGCGATGGAGGGCGCCGTGAAGACAGCCGTCGAGACGATAATCTCCGGGACGATAGCCGCCGGGATGAAGGGCAACGCGAAGATGGCCGTCGCGACGAACATCGGCGCGAGGACGGACGCCGCGACCGCAGCGACAGCCGGCGCGACGACGGCCGGCGGGACGAGCGCCGCCGCGACGAAACCCGCTCCGACGAGCCGCGGCGTGACCGCGCCGGTGCGCCCGAAGCGGGTCTTGACGAGAGCGCCCGGTCGCTCGCACCGACTGCCGAAACGCCGCTGCCCGGCGAAGGCGTCCGCGCCGCAGAAGGCGAACCGATCGGCGACGTCAGCGACAATCCCTTCGTGCGCGACACGCGCCCCTCGCGGGGGCTGAAGCCGCGGACGGAGCGCAAGCGCAAGTCGGACCAGGACACCGGCCCCGCACCGGCGCTCGATCCGGCAAGCCTTCCGCCTGCTTTCGGGGCGCGCAAGGCCGAAGTGGAGGACACGTCCGCGGAGGCTCCGGTGGCCGTAACCGAAGCCTCGCCCGCCGCGGATTCCGCCGCCGCCGAAGAAGCGCCCGCGCCCAAGCGTCGCGGTCGACCGCGCAAGAGCACCGCGGCCGAGGCAGCGCCGGCGGAAGGCTGAGAGCACCAGATGCCTGGCAATCGGAGGGGGTCGATCGCTTGCGGTCGGCCCCCTTGCCGTACATAGCGCCGGGAGCATCGTCGAAGGACCCATGACCCGCATCCGGACAACGCCCGTTCGCGCCCGCGCTGCCGCCAGCCTCGGCGCTATGCTGCTTCCGCTTGGGCTGGGCGGACTGGCCGCCACCGGATTCCAGCCGCTGGCGCTGTGGCCGGCAACGCTGGCGGCGCTGGCGGCGGTGATGGCGCTGGTGGAGCGCGCCCGCGGACCGGGGTACGGGTTTCTTCGCGGCTGGCTGTTCGGTGTCGGCCTCTTCACGGTCGGCAACAGCTGGATCGCGACGGCCTTCACCTACCAGGCACAGATGCCTGCGTGGCTGGGATGGGTCGCGGTGGTATTGCTGGCGCTTTATCTCGCGGTCTTTCCCGCCATGGCCGCGCTCGCCGCGTGGTTGCTGTCGCACAGGCTGCGGGCTGCGATCGTGCCGGCCTTCGCGGGCTGCTGGATCGTGACGGAGTGGATGCGGGCCTGGGTCTTTACCGGCTTTGCCTGGAACCCGTTGGGCGCCGCAGCGCTCGGCGGGTTTGACCGCCCGGGTCTCGCCAGCGTGGCAGCGTGGACCGGAACCTACGCTCTGTCGGGACTGGTCGTACTGCTTGCGGGCCAGTGCCTGTTCGCATGGCGCTGCCTGGCGCAGGGAAAGCGCCGGGCGGGCGCGGTCCATGCAACGCTGCCGGTGGTGCTGTTCCTTCTGCCGCTGGCGCCGCAGGAGGAACCGGGCACGCTTCGCTACACGCTGGTCCAGCCCGATCTGCCGCAGGACGAGATCAACGATCCCCGCCAGTTCGAAAGCCAGTTCCAGCGCATCGCCCGCCTTTCGCTGCCCCGGGCGCCGGGACAGCCCCGGCTCGTGCTCTGGCCGGAGAGCGGAATTCCCGACTATCTGCGCGAAGGCTACGCGCCGTTCTGGTATGCGGGCACGACCTATGCCGGCGATCCGGCTCTTGCCCGCGCCCGCATCGGGCGGGTGATCGGGCCCGGCAGCCTTCTGCTGACCGGCGCTGTCGATCTTGCACAGGACCGCCGGGGAACGGTCAACGGCGCGTGGAACGTAGTGACTGCGGTGGACCCGGCCGGCGCGATCCGCGGATCCTACGCCAAGGCGCACCTGGTGCCCTACGGCGAATACCTGCCGATGCGGGCCTGGCTCACGCCGCTCGGCCTGTCGCGGCTGGTGGCCGGCGAGCTCGACTACTTTGCCGGCCCCGGACCGCGGACGATCGACTTCGGGCCTTACGGCAAGACCGGGTTCCAGATCTGCTACGAGATCATCTTCTCGGGCGAGGTGGTCGATCGCCGCCATCGTCCCGACTACATCTTCAACCCCTCGAACGATGGCTGGTTCGGCAGTTCGGGCCCACCGCAACACCTTGCTCAGGCGCGGCTGCGCGCGATCGAGGAAGGCCTGCCCGTGCTGCGCGCGACGACGACGGGGATCAGCGCTGTGATCGACTCCAACGGCGTGGTGCGCCAGCATGTCGGGCGAAACGTCGCGGGCAGGCTGGAGGGGATCGTGCCGCGCGCGCATGCCGCAACGCCATTTGCGCGCGCAGGCAATGGACTGGCGCTTGGCTGGGCGGCGGTGCTGCTGGTCATCGCGGTGGTTGCAAGGCGCCGGGGCGTCGGCTAGAGGGGCGACATAAAGCTTTCTTTATATGGACCCGGCCCCATGCGCACCGACTACCTGTTCACTTCCGAAAGCGTTTCCGAAGGCCACCCGGACAAGGTTGCCGACCAGATCAGCGACGCGATCGTCGACCTGTTCCTGTCGAAGGACCCCGAAGCGCGCATCGCCTGCGAAACGCTGACAACCACGCAGCTGGTGGTGCTTGCCGGCGAAATCCGTTGCAAGGGCGTCTACGAGAACGACGAGTGGGCGCCCGGGGCGAAGGACGAGATCGAGAAGACCGTGCGCGAAACGGTCAAGCGCATCGGCTACGAGCAGGACGGCTTCCACTGGCAGACGTTCCGCTTCGAGAACAACCTCCATGGCCAGTCGGCGCACATTGCGCAGGGCGTGGATGCCGGCGACAACAAGGACGAAGGCGCGGGCGACCAGGGCATCATGTTCGGCTATGCCACCGACGAGACGCCCGACCTGATGCCGGCGACGCTCTACTACAGCCACAAGATCCTCGAGCGCATGGCCGCCGACCGCCACTCGGGCGCGGCGCCGTTCCTCGAGCCCGACGCCAAGAGCCAGGTCACGCTGCGCTACGAGGGGTCGCTGCCGGTCGCAGCGACGGCCGTCGTCGTGTCGACCCAGCACAAGCCTGGCTACTGCCTCACCGGCGACCATGCCGATGCGGCCAAGTACGCCGAACTCGAAGCCTACGTGAAGAAGGTCGTCGCCGAGGTCATCCCGCCGGTGCTGCTTCGCGAGACGAAGTACTACATCAACCCGACCGGTGCGTTCGAGATCGGCGGCCCCGACGGTGACGCAGGGCTGACCGGCCGCAAGATCATCGTCGACACCTACGGCGGCGCCTCGCCTCACGGTGGCGGCGCGTTTTCGGGCAAGGATCCGACCAAGGTCGACCGTTCGGCTGCCTACATCACGCGCTACCTCGCCAAGAACGTGGTCGCCGCAGGCCTCGCCACGCGCTGCACGATCCAGATCGCCTATGCCATCGGCGTGTCCGAACCGCTGTCGCTCTACGTCGACACGCACGAGACCGGCACCGTGGCCGACGACAAGATCGAGCAGGCGATCCTCGGCATCGCGCGCCTCGGCGGCCTGACTCCGCGCAGCATCCGCACGCATCTCGGCCTCAACAAGCCGATCTACGCCAGGACGGCGGCCTATGGCCACTTCGGCCGCAAGCCCGAGGGCGATCTGTTCCCGTGGGAGCGGACCGACCTGGTCGACGACCTCAAGGCTGCGCTCGCGGCCTGATCGCCCCGCGACGGACAAAGAAAGGGGGCGGCAGCCGCGCGGCTGCCGCCCCCTTTTCATTCGTGCCGCCAGACGTGGTTACTTTGCGTATTTCGCCCGCTTCGGCCCCATGTAGCCGAACAGGTAACCGGCCACCTTGCGCATCTGGATCTCCTCCGCGCCCTCGGTGATGCGATAGCGGCGGTGATGGCGATAGATGTGCTCGAACGGCTTGTGGCGCGAGTAGCCGATGCCGCCATGGACCTGGATCGCCCGATCGGCGGCCTCGCAGCACAGCCGGTTCGCCCAGTAGTTGCACATCGAGATCTTGTCCGACAGTTCGCGCTCGATCTGGACATGCTCCATCTTGTCCATCTGCCACGCGGTCTTGTAGATCAGCGCGCGCAGCATCTCGCATTGCGTCGCGAGTTCGACCAGCGGGAACTGGATGGCCTGGTTGCGCGCGAGATCCTCGCCGAACGGCTTGCGCGCGCGGGCATAGTCGACCGATTGCTCGATGCAGTAGGTCGCCGCGCCCAGCGAGGATGCCGCCTGGCGGATGCGGTTCTGGTGAACGAACGACTGCGCGATGGCGAGCCCGCCGTCGACCGGCCCCAGAGCCGCGCTCTCCGGCACCCACACGTCGGTGAACGACACCCGCGGGTGATCGGTCGGCATGTTGAAGGTCCACAGGTATTCCTCGACCTTGAGCCCGGGCGCATCGGCCGGCACCAGCAGACAGGTGATCCCGCGCGCGGCGCCGTCTTCACCCGAGGTGCGGCAGAACGTGGCGACGTGCGTGGCGACGTGCATGCCGGTCGTCCACATCTTCTCGCCGTTGATCAGCCAGCCGTCGACGCCGTCGCGGCTCTGCCGCACGGCGCGCGTCTCCATGTGCGTCGCGTCGGAGCCATGCTCCGGCTCGGTGAGGCCGAACGCAGTGCGGCGGGTGCGCTCGAAGCCGCCGACGATGAACTCCTTCTGCTGCTCCTCGGTGCCGAAATGCTCGAACATCGCGACGAACGGGAAATTGCCGACGATCGAGTGCTCGTTCTGCAGATCGTTGTGCAGGCCGAGGCCCTTTGCGGCGAAGCGATCGCGGATCACCGCCATCCACAGGTTCGAGCCGTCCTTGCCGCCATACTTCTTGGGTGCGGAGAACCGCCAGTGCCCGGCCTTGTCGGCGCGCTTGCTCGCCTCGACCAGCAGTTGCTCCCATTCGTGGCGGGGCAGGCCGCCGTTTTCGAAATCGGTGCGCGCCCATTCGCGGCGGTGGTCGAAGAAGCGGATGTTGTCGTCCTGCTCCTCGAGCGGCTTGATCTCGGCGGCGATGAAGGCGTCGAGTTCGTCGAGGTAGTCGAGCAGGTCCTGCGGCAGATCGAAGTCCATGGTTCACTCACTCCCAAAGGCCGCGCGCCTGGGCGAGCGCGGGATATTTCGGCATGTCGGCGGAAAGCGTGTCGAGCGCGCGCCGGCGCAGGTCGGCAAGCAGGCCGGGCGTCGCGAGGGTCTTGCGGCCGGCGAGAATATCGTCGGTCAGCGCCCGGTCCGAGGTGCCGGGCCGCCCGGCAAGCTGGCGACGGACGATGCCAAGTGCGTTCTGCGTCACCGCCAGCTCCCACCGTTCACGCCCGGAAAGGCGCTCCTTGACCGTTGCAGCAAGCCATTCGGACACCGCCGTCAGCATCTCGATGGCTGTCGGCTCGCCCTCACCGGGATCGGGAGGCGCTGGCGCCGCGGCCAGCCTGCGCGCGCGCTCCGCCTCGGGCGCGTCGCCTTCGAGCAGGCGCAGAAGGTCGAGCTCCTGCTCCGAGGTGCGGCGGCCGACAACCACGCGCTCGATCTGGCGATCGACCCCGCTGCGCCAGGTCTTGCCCATGCCCAGCGTGCCGAGCGCCCACCACACCGTGCGGTAGACGAGCCAGAAGCGGAAGCGCACCGGGTCGAACCTTTCGCCGCCGGCCGCTTCGTACGCGCGCGCCAGCGTGTCGATGTCGGTCAGGCCGAAGCCCAGCTTGTCGAGCCGGCCGAAGCGCCAGACCGTCATGCAGCCATAGGCGAAATCCTCGTGCCCATCCCCGAGGTGGGTCAGTTCCCAGTCGAGCACGCCCGAAAGGTGGCCTTCATGGCTCATCACGTTGCCGATGCGCAGGTCGCCGTGCACCACTTTGGGTTCGGCGGCCGGCGGCAGGTTTGCCCGCAGCCACGCTATGCCCAGCGCAATGATCGGCCGGTCGCCACCCGCATCGAGGAATTGCTGGTGGAGCCCTTCGACTCCGGCGGCCGGCTCCAGAATCTTGAGGAACGGCAGTCCTGCCGGATCCAGCGCATGAATGCGGGCCATGGCCACGGCCAGCTCCTCGCCCAGCGACGCGGGGCTCGACAGCGTGACCTCCGGGTCGGCGGTCCCGGCAAGGCAGCGCATCACGAACCCGCGCCCGATCCCGTCCTCGGGCGCCAGCTCGGCGACGACTTCGGGTGCAGGCACGCCGCCTGCGAAGGCGTGCCGAACGATGGCGGCTTCCTGGGTCATGTCGATCGGACGATTGGCCAGCCATTCCTCCGACGGCGCCCGGCGGAGCACGAAAGCCTCGCCTCCGCAATCGAACAGCCAGGATTCGAGGTTTGCCCCCCCGGACAGCCGGCGCGGGTTGGTCACCGGCCCGGCAATCCCGGCCTTCGCCATCACCGTGGTCAGACCGGCAGAAAAATCGACTTGCGTGTCCAGCGCCAAGGCAGCCTCCGGTGATCCTCTCGGGGCCGGAGATGGTCCTCCGGTCTGTCGCGCCGGGTTAACTTAACCGCTCAATTAAAGTCCAGCGCTGTTTTCATCGCGGCGCGATTCGTTCCGCCGCAACCGACAAGGCGGGCGCGCTCGGCGACCGACCGTGTCCCGCAGCACTTTTCAGGGGATTCTCCGTGCGTTACAAATGACAATGACGGGAAATTCGGGTCGGGGTTAGAAGTCAGCCACCATGGCACGTCGCATCTACAAGCTCATCGCTGCCGCGCTGCTCGCCGTTCCGGCGCTCGCGGCGACTCCGCAAGCCGTGCAGAGCCGCCCGCCGGTAGCAATGCAGGATGCGCGAGACCTCGAAATCCAGAATCGCGTCGCCGCGCTCGTAGCGCAGGGGCGTGGCCGGATCGGCGTCGCGGCGATGGACCTCGACAACGGGGGGCAGATCCTTGTCAACGGCGACATGCCGTTCCCGATGGCAAGCACGGCCAAGATCGCGGTTGCCTGCACGATGCTCGACAAGGTGGAGCAGGGCCTTATGCGGCTCGACCAGCCGCTGCCGATGATGCTTCCCGTGGCCCAGCCGCTTTCGTCGCGGAGCGCCGAGGCGCCGCTGCGCGCCGGGCAGATGCTGACGGCGCAGGGCTTGATGGAACTGTCGATCACGCGCAGCAACAACGAGGCCACCGATGGCCTGATCAAGGCGGTCGGGGGCATCCAGGCGGTCAATGCCTGGCTTACGAGCAAGGGCATCGTCGGCCAGCGGCTCGATCATACGATGGCGACGCTCGTGCGCGACGACGGCCGGGTTAACCCAGCCACGACGATCACCACGCGGACCAGCAGCACGCCGCGCGCCATGCTGGCGCTGCTCGCCGCAATCGACCGTGGCAATGCCCTCAGCCCGCAAAGCCGCGCCGTCCTGCTCGACACGATGACCCGGACCAGCACCGGCCGCAACCGTATCCGCGCCGGCTTGCCCGAAGGCACGCTGTTCGCGCACAAGACCGGAACGCTTGCCGGCGTGACCGACGACGTCGGCATCGTGCGGCTCCCTGACGGTCGCCATCTGGCGCTGGTGATTTTCGTGACAGGCCCGGAGGGGCACACCGTGCATGCAGGATTGATCGCCCAGATCGCGCGCACCATCTACGATGGCTACAGCATGCCGGCTGCGAGCGGGATGCAGGAAATCGTCCGCCGCCGCTGACCGGCTCGGCATTCAACTCGTAGCTTTGAGCAAAGGCGCCCTGCGCGGCGCCCTTTTTTTGTACCTCCGGGCGTGCCTGTAGTTCGACATCCCGGCGCTGGCGTCGGTGGAGGGGCCAAACGGAAAAGGGCACGGATGCGCGCGCATCCGTGCCCCTCTATCCGTAACCTGCCCTTGCGGGCGGGGATTACATCTTCGCGGCTTCGCTCGCGTCAGCAGCGGCTTCCGAAGCCGAGGCGCTGGCGTCGGCAGCGGCGCCCGAGGCGTCAGCAGCGGCTTCCGAAGCGTCGGCAGCAGCTTCAGTGGCAGCTTCGGTGGCTTCCGGAGCCTTTTCCGAGCAGCCGGCGAGGGCGAAGGCGGTGCCGGCGACAGCGGCGAGGATGAGCTTGCGCATGCGTTACAATCCCTGGATTGAAGTGAACCGCGCCGGGCAAGCAGCCCGCCGCAAAGCCTACTCTGGCGGTAGACTTCCCGCCCCAATTAATCGGCAATTCATCGGCTTGCAAGCGTTCAACGTATCCGCGCCGGGCGGTCAATTCCATGTTTCGAAACCGGAACGCTTTTTTGCACGCGCTTTGGAGGTGTCGGAGTTGCGTTCAAGTGCCCGCCAAGGACGACGAACCGTGCGATAGTGCAACCTTCGAGACTTATCCACGATGCGCGGCACGAACGCCCGAAACGCTTTCGCCGAGGCCATCGAAGGGCTACATCGCGAGGCATGGACACCGCCGCCGATACCGCGCCCGCAGCCACCGTAGAGACCGGAGCACACCGCCACCTCTATCTCGTCGACGGTTCTGCGTATATCTTCCGGGCGTACCATCGGCTGCCACCGCTGACCAATCCCAAGGGCGTCCCGGTCGGCGCGGTCTACGGCTATACCACGATGCTATGGAAGTTGGCCGAAGACCTTCACCAGGCCGACGGCCCGACCCACCTCGCGGTGATCCTGGACAAGGGCTCGACCACGTTCCGCAACGCGCTCTACGACCAGTACAAGGCCAATCGTCCGCCGCCGCCCGAAGATCTGGTGCCGCAGTTCCCGCTGATCCGCGATGCAACGCGCGCATTCAGCCTGGCCTGCATCGAGGAGGACGATCTCGAGGCGGACGACCTCATTGCCTCCTACGCCCGGGCCGCCACCGCAAAAGGCTGGGACGTGACCATCGTCTCGTCCGACAAGGACCTGATGCAGCTCGTTGGCAGATGCGCCGAAGGCGGCGGTTGTGTCGACATGCTCGACACGATGAAGAACCAGCGCATCGACATTCCCGAAGTGATCGAGAAGTTCGGCGTCCCCCCCGAAAAGGTCGGCGACGTGCTCGCGCTCATGGGCGATGCGGTCGACAATGTCCCGGGCATCCGCGGCATCGGCCCCAAGACCGCGACCAAGCTGATCCAGGAGCACGGCGACCTCGAGTCCGCGCTCGCCGCCGCGCCGGCGATGAAGCCCGGCAAGCTGCGCGACAGCCTGATCGAGCAGGCCGACATGGCCCGCCTCTCGCGCGTCCTCGTCGCGCTCAAGGAAGACTGCGACCTGCCCATCCCGCTCGAGGATTTCGAGCTGCGGGCGATTCCGCCCGAACCGCTTGCCGCCTTCCTGACCGAGCACGGCTTCACCAGCCTGCTGCGCAAGGTCGGAGGGGCAACACCTGTCACGCCTGCCGCTTCGGGCGCCCCTTCACCGGTCGCCGCTGAGGGCGCGAACCGCCAGCCGTTGCCCGAATGGCCGGCGATCGAACTCGGCAGCTATGCCTGCGTGCAGTCGATCGGCGAGCTGGAGCAATGGATCGCCCGCGCTTTCGAGGCGCGCCTCGTTGCCATCGACACCGAGACCAGCGCGCTCGATTCGATGCGCGCCGAACTTGTCGGGATAAGTCTCGCGCTCGGCCCCAACGATGCCTGCTATATTCCGTTGGCGCACGGCGGCAGCGACATGTTCGCCGAAAGGCCGCTCCAGATCGATTGCACCGCGGCGCTAACCGCGCTCAAGCCGCTGCTGGAGAGCGATGCGGTGCTCAAGGTCGGCCAGAACGTGAAGTACGACATCACCATCCTCGCCCGCGCCGGAGAGGCGATCGGCGGAATCGCCGTCGGCCCGGTCGACGACACGATGGTGATGAGCTTCTGCCTGGACGCTGGCCGGAGCGAGACAGGGCTCGCCGGACACGGCATGGATGAGCTGGCCGAAAGGCACCTCGGCCACACCACGATGAAATTCAAGGACCTGTGCGGCACGGGCAAGAAGGCGATCACTTTTGCCGAAGTGCCGCTGGCCGATGCGACGCGCTACGCCGCCGAAGACGCCGACGTCACCTGGCGGCTGCATCGCCTGTTCGCCCCGCGCCTGTCCGACGAAGGCGGCACGCGGATCTACCAGACCGTCGATCGTCCGCTGGTCCCCGTCGTCGCGCAGATGGAGCGCCACGGCATCCGCGTCGACCGCGAACGGCTCGCCGGGCTTTCCACCGAGTTCGCGTCCAAGATCGCCGAGCTCGAAACGGTGATCTACGACAAATGCGGCGGTCCCTTCACCATCGGCAGCCCAAAGCAATTGGGCGACGTGCTGTTCGACAAGCTCGGCCACAAGGGCGGCAAGAAGGGCAAGAGCGGCCAGTATTCGACCGACCAGTCGGTTCTCGAAACGCTGGCTTCGCAAGGCGCCGAAGTAGCCACGCTGGTGCTCGAATGGCGCCAGCTGTCGAAGCTCAAGTCCACCTATACCGACGCGCTGCAGGCTGCGATCAATCCTGCGACGGGCCGCGTCCACACCAGCTATAGCCTGGTCGGCGCGCAGACCGGGCGGCTCTCGTCGAACGAGCCCAACCTTCAGAACATCCCGATCCGCACCGAGATCGGCCGCCAGATCCGCGACGCCTTCGTCGCCGAGCCCGGCAACGTTCTGCTGGCGGCCGACTACAGCCAGATCGAACTGCGCCTTGCCGCGCACATGGCCGACGTACCTGCGCTGAAGGAGGCTTTTGCCGCCGGGGAGGACATTCACGCGCGCACCGCGATGGAGATGTTCGGCACGGTCGATCGCGATACGCGCGGTCGGGCCAAGACGATAAACTTCGCCATCCTCTACGGCATCAGCCGGTGGGGTCTGGCCGGTCGGCTCGGCACCGGCGCCGACGAGGCGCAGGCGATGATCGACCGCTATTTCGAGCGCTTTCCGGGCATTCAGCGCTACATTCTCGAAACACTCGAGCAGGTGCGCGAGCGCGGCTATTCCGAGACGCTGTTCGGTCGCAAGACCTGGTTTCCGCGGATCAATTCGAAGAACCAGGCCGAACGTCAGGGCAGCGAGCGGGCAGCGATCAACGCGCCGATCCAGGGTACCTGCGCCGACATCATCAAGCGCGCCATGGTCCGCATGACGCCCGCGCTCGAAGCGGCGGGCCTGGGGCACGTGCGCATGCTGCTGCAGGTCCACGACGAACTGGTGTTCGAGTTGCCTGCCACGGATGTCGAAGCGGCAAGACCGGTGATCGAAGCCGTCATGGCGCGCGCCGCCGAGCCTGCAGTGAAGCTGACCGTGCCGCTCGGCGTCGAGATCGGCACGGGACCGTCGTGGGGCGCCGCGCATTGAGGTTGCCCCGAGCGCCGGGGGATCAGCGCACCGCGATCCGGGCGTAGCGGGCGAGGTCTCGCGGCGTCAGCCACAGCGCCTGCTCGTTCGGGACCGAGTTGGTCAGGGCGTAGAATGCGCTCGCGGTGGCAAGCGGCATTCCTCCAGCCTCGTGGTAGAACACGACGTACTTGCGATTGACCGGCGAGCTCGGCGCAAAGCTGCCGGGGCGCATGCCGTCGTCGTCGAGCCAGGCATGGACCGCGAACTCGGAATCTGCCGCAGCGGTGCGCTGCACGCCCGCCAGAAAGAGGTCGACCGCGCCCGAGCGGACCGATCCGCCGGGCGGCACGACCGTTTCGAGACCGCGCTGATGGATCATGCGGCCGAGCACGAGGTTGGCGTTGTCGTCGACCGTTCCGGGACAGTCGCGCAGTTCGAGCACGCGGATGCGCGGGTATGCGGCGAGCATCCTCGCGAACTGGCGCGGTGCATCCGTATCGGTTTCGCGCGCGAGCAGCGCCCGCGCAGGGTCGAGCACCACGAACGGGCCAAACTTCGCGAGGAAGCGGGTTCCGGGCTGCACGGCATCGTTGCGCCCTGCCGCAGCGGGGCTCGAGGCGACCAGACGGTCGCCGCCATCCCCCGCCTCCGCAGCAGGCCAATCGCGCGTCGCGCCCGGATCGTCCTCGTCGATACCTGCGCCGATGCCCGGCTGTTCGTCGCTCCAGGCCTCGACCGTCTCGGTCCAGCGCACGCCATGACCGTCGATCCAGGTTCGGGTGGAAATGTCGCGCGCCAATGCAGGAGCGACCGCCGCGTGCAGGCAGAGCGCGATCGCGAGTGTGCGGAGCGGCTTGGGCATGACCGCACAACGCGCCCCGAGCGCCTTTTAAATATCGAAAAAACATAGTTTATTCGGGCTTACCGCACGGTCTTTGCGCGCGGTTAACCCTGCGAACGCCACCGTTTTGGCGGCATCCGCTTCACACCGCGCGCCCTCTCCGTATGAACACTCAGGGATTTGCCTCGGCCCTGCTCGGCACGAATTACGGAAGGCCGCGATGGTTGCTCTGGTATCGACGGTTGCCTATCTCGGTCTCGAGGCGCGCGCGGTCGAGGTGCAATGCCAGATCGCCCCGGGCCTGGCCGCCTTCCGCCTGGTCGGGCTTCCGGACAAGGCCGTCGGCGAAAGCCGTGAGCGCGTCCATGCCGCGCTCGCCGCGCTCGGCCTTTCGCTGCCGCCGAAGCGGATTACGGTGAACCTGTCGCCTGCGGACCTGCCCAAGGAGGGGTCGCACTACGACCTGCCGATCGCGTTGGCGCTGCTCGCGGCGATGGGCGTGGTCGATCGCGAGACGATCGGAGACTATGTAGCGGTGGGCGAGCTGGCGCTCGACGGCCGGGTCATCTCCAGTCCAGGCGTGCTGCTGGCAGCGCTGCATGCCGGCAGCCAGGACAAGGGCTTGATCTGCCCGGCCGAGCAAGGGTCCGAGGCGAGTTGGGCGAGCGGGATCGATGTCGTCGCCGCGCCGCACTTGCTCGGCCTTCTCAATCATCTCAGGGGCCAGCAGCGGCTGCCGGACCCGGTGCCGGGCGAAGCGGAACCGCCCGCCAGGCTGGCCGATCTGCGCCAGGTGAAGGGCCAGGAGGTTGCGCGTCGCGCACTCGAGATCGCTGCGGCCGGAGGGCACAACCTGCTGATGGTGGGACCGCCCGGCGCCGGCAAGTCGCTGCTCGCTTCGTGCCTTCCTGGAATTCTCCCCGATCTCACGCCGGCCGAAGCCCTCGAGACCTCGATGGTCGCATCGGTTGCGGGCTTGCTCGAGGACGGCAGGATCAGCCGCGCCCGGCCGTTCCGCAGTCCGCACCATTCGGCTTCGATGGCGGCGCTCACCGGAGGCGGGCTTCGAGTGAGGCCCGGCGAAGTCAGCCTGGCCCACCTCGGCGTGCTGTTTCTCGACGAGCTGCCGGAGTTCCAGCGCGCTGTCCTGGATTCGCTGCGCCAACCGCTCGAGAGCGGCGAGATTACCGTTGCTCGCGCGAATGCGCACGTCACCTTCCCGGCCCGCGTCCAGCTCGTCGCCGCGATGAATCCCTGCCGCTGCGGTCATCTCGGCGACCCGGCGCTGGGATGCAGCAGGGCCCCGCGCTGTGCGGCAGACTACCAGTCGAAGGTGTCCGGGCCGCTGCTCGACCGAATCGACCTGCACGTCGAGGTTGATCCGGTATCGGCCGCCGATCTCTCGTTGCCGCCCCCGTCCGAGGGGTCGGCGGAAGTCGCGGCGCGCGTCGCAGCCGTACGGCGGGTTCAAACGGAGCGGCTCGAAGGGACTGGCCGGCGCAACAATGCCGAGCTCGACGGAGACTTGCTCGATCGCTTCGCAACGCCCGACGATGGCGGGCGCAAGCTCCTGGCACAGGCAGCCGAGGTTATGCGGCTCTCCGCGCGCAGCTATACCCGCATCCTGCGCGTGGCGCGGACGATCGCCGACATGGCTGGGGCAGACCAGACCGGACGCCCCCACGTTGCCGAAGCGCTGAGCTACCGGCGCATCGCGCCGCGCGCCTAGCCGCGAGCCTCAGGATCTGGAATGGGGCGGCGCTGGTACGGACGGCGGGACTCGAACCCGCACGAGCAAAGCTCAAGGGATTTTAAGTCCCCGGCGTCTACCATTCCGCCACGTCCGCAAGGCAGCGCTGCGCGCCGGCGATTGCACAGCGGCGGTTCGCGGGCAAGGCTTCTTGATCCGCGGCCCGTTGCGGACCGATGCGGTTATTCGGCGTTCAGCCGCTGGCGCATTTCCTTGCCAGGCTTGAAGTAAGGGACCCTTTTGCCCGGGACCTCGACCGTCTCGCCGGTGCGCGGGTTGCGCCCTTTGCGCGCTTCGCGTTCGCGGGTCGAGAAAGCACCGAAACCGCGCAGTTCGACCCGGCCTCCTTCGGCCAGGCGCTTGGCGATCTCGTCGAAGAAGACATCGACGACCCGTTCGATTTCCTCTGCGCGCATGCCCGGGCTGTCTTTGGCAAGCGCCTGCAGCAATTCGGACCTGATCATCCGCCTATGTCCCTCCGATGACGCGCTTGGCGCCACGATCCAAGTATGAGCGCATGCCCCCGACCCCCGTCCGGGCAGGCCTAGCAAAAGATTGCCAGATCACTTGCGCTGGCACAACTTAACTTATGGCATAGAGAATGTTCAAAACGGTACGCATCGGCAGAAGATTTACCGAATTCGTGGCATCAGTTTCGATGGACCGTCATGGACAGGTCTTCGACGCGCAGCCCCAACAGGTTAAGTCGCCGTGCGATTCGCGGCCATTCGTCCTCGATAAAGCGCCGGCGCATCGTCGCGCGAAGCCTTTCGGCGGCGCCGTCCGCGACAAACAGCCCGATACCGCGCTGGACCGTCACGAGGCCTTCGTCCTGGAAGTACTGATACGCCTTGGCCACGGTCAGCGGATTGGCCTTCTCGCGCTGCGCAAGGCTGCGCACCGAAGGAAGCATCGTGCCTTCGCGATAGGTCCCATCGACGATGCCGTCAGCAATCATCGCGCGCAGGCGCAAGTGCACGGGCAAGGCGGTGTCGGACATCGGTGACTTGCTAGACCAACACACCCGAAAACGCAAATAAATTGAAATAAAATTTCAAAAACTCTTCATGCGCGAAAGATCGGTGCAGCAGCGGCCCGCGATGATGCAGCAAACCGTCGCACCTCGTTGCGAATGCAATTAGATTCTTCCAAAAAGCGGCAATCCCGCTAGTCTCGCGCGTCCAGACAGGATCCGCGGCAGCGAACGGGCGGCCACAGAAGGACGGGGAGCGCTTCCAGACATGATTTCTTCCAGCGACCAGCCCGCTGCGGGCGAGACGACCGACAGCAGCTGGTTCGGCCACCCGCGGCAACTCGCGCGCCTGTTCACGACCGAGATGTGGGAACGGTTCGGCTACTACGGCATGCGGGCGCTGCTGACGCTGTACCTGACCAAGCATTTCCTGTTCAGCGACAGCACCACGACCGGGCTCTACGGCGGGTTCACCGCCCTGGTCTACCTCACTCCCCTCGTTGGTGGGCTGCTGGCCGATCGCTACCTCGGTTCGAAGCGATCGGTGAAATTCGGCGCGCTGATGATGGCCGCGGGCTATTTCATCCTTTGCTTCGGAGGCGAGACGGCAAAGCCGCACGCGGTGATCGACGGGCAACGCTACGAGGTCGTCGAGGAGAACACCATCGACCGCCCGACCGCCACCGGGCAGGAACGACGCTATGTTGTCGATGGCCCGCAAAAGCTGCTCATCAAGGGTAACGAGGACGGCACCGTGTCGCTTCTCGCCCCCGATGGCAGCGTCGCGCGATCGGTGCCGAAGGGCAGCTTCGAGTCCGCCGGCGAGCGCTCGGCGCTGCTCACACTGCTGCTGCTCGTAGGACTGTCGCTGATCACGGTCGGCAACGGCTTCTTCAAGCCAAACATCTCGACGATGGTCGGCGAGCTCTACCCGAAGGGCGATACGCGCAAGGATGCCGGGTTCACCATCTTCTACATGGGCATCAACCTGGGATCGCTGTTCTCGCAGCTGCTCTGCCCGTTGCTGGCAGACACGGTCGGCTGGTGGGCAGGCTTCGGCCTCGCAGCAATCGGGATGGTGTTTTCGTGGAGCCTCATCCAGTTCGATGGCGGTCGCCTTGCCGGGTACGGAGAGCCTCCGGCCGACCAGGGCAAGGACCGCAGCCTGCTGATCTACCTCGGCGCCGCCATTGCCGTCCCGGTCGTGCTGTTCCTGTTCCAGAACCTGATGAGCGCCGCCCCGGCCGCCGAGGGCGCAGGCTTCGCCGGCTACATCATGGCGTTGCCGCTGATGGGCAAGCTCTTGTTCGGCACCTTCATTCTCGGTGTCCCGGCGATCCTGTTCTACGCCTGGAGGGAAGGCAGCAAGGTCGAATTCCAGATGATGGTCGCAGCGATGGTGCTGATCGTCTTCAACACCGTCTTCTGGACCCTGTTCGAACAGGCCGGCTCGTCGCTGACGCTGTTCGCCGACCGCAACACCGACCTGTCGATCTTCGGCCTGTTTTCCATTTCGGCCGGGCAGACCCAGTTCTTCAACGCGATCTTCATCGTCATGCTCGCGCCGGTCATGTCGGTGCTGTGGGCAACGATGGGCAAGCGCGGCATCGAGCCGACCATCCCGGTGAAATTCGGCGTGGCGCTGGCCGGCGTCGGCGCGGGTTTCCTGTTCCTTGTCTGGGGCGCGCAGTTCGCCGGACCCGACTTCAAGGTCTCGATCTGGTGGCTCGCCGGGCTCTACCTGATCCACTCGATCGCCGAACTGTGCATTTCGCCGGTGGGCCTGTCGATGATCACCAAGCTCAGCCTCGCCCGCATCGTGGGCATGATGATGGGCGTGTGGTTCCTGTCGATCTCGGTCGCGCAATACGTCGCCGGGATCGTCGCGCAGGTGGCAAGCGTCGAGACTGTCGGCGGCCAGGTGACAAACCTCAAGGTCAGCCTCGACACCTACACTGCAGTGTTTTCGACGATCGGCTGGGCTGCCGTCGCCATCGGCGTCGTCCTGCTGCTTCTGGCGGCGCCGCTGCGCAAGCTTATGCACGGCGTAAAGTAAGGGAGCCCGGACAGTGAAGCTAAGACATCTCGGACGGCTCGCCGGCCACGCGCTTGCCGGGCTTGCTCTCGCCGCCTCGTCTGGCGCCGGCTTTGCCAAGCCCAAGCAGGACGAC
This sequence comes from Novosphingobium huizhouense, assembly GCF_020179475.1. Classification (GTDB taxonomy): domain Bacteria; phylum Pseudomonadota; class Alphaproteobacteria; order Sphingomonadales; family Sphingomonadaceae; genus Novosphingobium; species Novosphingobium huizhouense. Next base: position 345,361 of record NZ_JAILXZ010000003.1, read on the forward strand.
CAGAGCTTCCAGCTCAAGGACAAACCCTACCCTTCGACCTACAAGCCCTATCCCGGCGAGGCCGTGGCGATCGTGGGCGCAACTGTTTACGATGGAGCAGGCGGCCGCATCGACAACGGCACGGTGCTCCTGTCGGGCGGAAAGGTCGAGGCGATCGGGGGGGCCGACCTATCGGTACCGCAGCGATATGCTCGCATCGATGGCGCGGGCAAGTTCGTGACCCCGGGCGTCATCGACATCCACAGCCACCTTGGAGTTTACCCCAGCCCCGGCGTGCAGGCCCATTCGGACGGCAACGAGGCGACCAGTCCGACCACTCCCGAAGTCTGGGCGGAGCATTCGGTCTGGCCGCAAGATCCCGGTTTCACCCGCGCGCTCGCCAATGGCGGTGTGACCTCGCTGCAGATCCTGCCGGGCTCGGCCAATCTGATGGGCGGTCGTTCGGTCGTCCTCAAGAATGTGCCCAGCCGCACGGTTCAGGGGATGAAGTTCCCCGATGCGCCTTACGGCCTCAAGATGGCCTGCGGCGAAAACCCCAAGCGCGTCTACGGCGACCGCAACCAGATGCCGTCCACCCGCATGGGCAACTTCGCGGTCGACCGCCAGACCTGGATCAAGGCCGCCGAGTACAAGAAGAAGCGCGATGCCGGAAAACTCGATTCCCGCGATCTCGCGATGGAGACGCTGGCCGACGTGCTCGCCGGCAAGATCCTCGTCCAGAACCATTGCTACCGCGCCGACGAGATGGCGCAAGTGATCGATATGGCGAAGGAATTCGGCTACAAGGTGAGCGCATTCCACCACGCTGTCGAAGCCTACAAGATCGCCGACCTGCTCAAGGAAAACGACATCTGCTCGGCAATCTGGGCCGACTGGTGGGGCTTCAAGATGGAGGCCTACGATGGCATTCCCGAGAACGCGCCGCTTCTCGCTGATCATGGCGCCTGCGTGATCATCCACTCGGACGACGAGAACGGGATCCAGCGCCTCAACCAGGAAGCTGCAAAGGCCCAAGGCGACGGCAGGCGCATCGGCATCTCAATCCCCGATGAACAGGTCATCTCGTGGTTCACGCTCAACCCGGCCCGCGCGCTCGGCATCGATGGCAGGACGGGCAGCCTCGCCCCGGGCAAGATGGGTGACGTCGTCCTGTGGAACGGCAATCCGCTGTCGGTCTATTCGCGGCCCGAAAAGGTCTGGATCGACGGGGCACTACTCTACGACGCGATGGACCGCAATCGCCGACCGGTATCCGACTTCGAACTTGGCCAGCCCGGCGAAGGAGACGTGAAATGATGGCGCGCACCCTCGTCCGTGACGGTCTCGCACTGCTTGCCGCATCGGTTTCGCTGCCAGCGCTCGCGCAATCGTCACCGCAGGGCGCCGAAGGCTTCGCCATCACCAATGCCACAATCGCGATCGGCGATGGCAGTGCTCCGATCCATGGTGGCACCGTGGTCGTGCGCGGCGGCAAAGTCGTCGCCGCAGGGGCCGGCATCGCCGTTCCCGCCGGCGTCGAGGTGATCGATGGGACCGGCAAGTGGGTTACCCCCGGCATCGTCAGCGCAGTGACCGACCTCGGGCTGGTGGACGTCGGCGCTGTCGACGAGAGCAACGACGATTATGCCGAGAAGGCGGGCTTCAACGCGGCCCTCGACGTTTCCGCCGCGATCGATCCCGATGCGACCCCGATCGGAGTGAGCCGCGCGGGTGGCGTGACCCGCGCCGCCGTCGCGCCGGTCGCGGCCAATGCGATCTTCGCCGGCCAAGGCGCAATCATCGATCTCGCGGCAGATATCGATCCGGTCAGTCGTCCGCGCGCATTTCAGTTCGTCGAGTTGGGCGAGCGCGGTGCCGCCCTCGCCGGGGGCAGCCGCGTCGCAGCGCAGGCAGTGCTGCGCAACGCCCTGCGCGAAGCGGCGGACTTCGACCGCCGATCCGGGATCTCCAAGATCGGCGGGGCCAAAGGCGTGCCTGCTTCGACGGGCGACGACATTCCGCTCGATCCGCGCATGGCGCAGACGACACAAGGTCGCGCCGACGACGGATTGCTGACGCGCTTCGATGCCGCAGCCCTGATCCCTGTCGTCAACGGAAGACAGCCGCTCTACGTCCACGTCGAACGGGCCGCCGACATCCTCCAGGTGCTACGGCTGAAGGACGAGTTTCCTGCACTGAAGCTGGTCATCGTCGGCGCCGCCGAAGGGTGGCGTGTCGCATCCCGCATCGCGGCGGCGCGCGTTCCCGTGCTGGCCAGTGCGATCACCGATCTGCCCGGCCGCTTCGAGACGCTCGCCGCGACACAATCCAACGTCGGACGAATGGCGCAGGCGGGTGTCAAGGTGGCGCTTGGCGGCTTCTACGACAACGACCAGCCCCGCTATGCCCCGCAATACGCTGGCAACCTCGTGGCGGTTGCGCAAATCCCGGGCGCAACCGGGCTGACCTGGGGCCAGGCGCTGGCCTCGATCACGTCGGTGCCGGCCGAGATCATTGGCGAGGGCGGCAGGTTCGGTAGCTTGAAGCCGGGCCTCGCCGGCGACGTCGTGATCTGGGATGGCGATCCGCTCGAAGTCACTTCCGGACCGGTTGCAATCTATATCGACGGCGTCAAACAGAACATGGTAAATCATCAAACGCGGTTGCGTGACCGCTACCGGCATCCGCAGGAAGGCCCGCTGCCTAAAGCTTACCAGTGATCGGCTGATTATTGCGCGACAGGCGCGTCAGAATTGAGCGGGAGATGGGACGATGGGATGGTTGATCGCCGCAATGGCGAGTTTTCTTGGCACCCATTACCTCTTGTCCCACCCGCTGCGCGCTCCATTGGTCAAGGCGATCGGCAACAAGGCTTTTCCCGCAGCCTACTCGCTCGTCGCGCTCTCCACTTTTGCATGGACGATCGTCGCCTTCGGCCGCGCGCCCCGCGATCCGCTGCTCTGGGACGGCATGGCGAGCATGCCCTGGATTATCTCCAGCGTACTTACCCTGATCGCGCTGGCGCTGTTCATGGCCTCGCTCGCCGGCAACCCGGCCTTGCCGGGCGCGAAGGTTCATGGCCTTTCGGCGCAGATGCCGCGTGGCGTCTTCAAGATCACGCGCCACCCGATGATGATGGGGTTCGCGCTCTGGGCCGCATCGCACATCCTGGTTTCGCCCTCACCTCGCGTGCTGGTGCTGATGGGCGGTTTGATCCTGCTCGCGCTCTACGGCTCGCATCTCCAGGATCGCAAGAAGAAGGCACTTTACGGCACCGAGTGGCGCTCGTGGATGAAGCGCACTTCGTTCTGGCCCAACCTCGCCCATGCGAGCGCGCTCGGCGTCTGGCTCGGTGCGGCGGTTCTTCCCTGGCTCGCGATCACCTGGTTGCACGTGCCGCTCGCGCAAGTGCCTGCGGGCCTATGGGGCTTGCTGCCGGCCCACATCCTCTGATCAGGCGCGCGCTTCGCTGACCCCGGCGCTGTTGTGCCGCAGCGCCTTGAGCACGGTATCGACGATCTGCGCTGCGTTCAGGCCGGCCTCGTCATACTGCTTCTCCGGACTGTCCTGGTCCTGGAACAAGTCGGGCAGCCGCATCGTGCGGATCTTCAGGCCGGCGTCGGTCAGGCCCTCGTCGCTGGCGAGCGTCAGCACATGGGCTCCGAGCCCACCGATCGCGCCTTCCTCGATGGTGACGATCACCTCGTGCGTGCCCATCAGGCGGCGGATCAGCTCACTGTCGAGCGGCTTCGCAAAGCGCAGGTCTGCAACCGTTGTCGACAGGCCCCTGGCCTCCAGCTGGTCTGCTGCCTTGAGCGCCTCTGCCAGGCGCGTGCCGAGCGAGAGCAGGGCGACCTTGCTCCCCTCGCGCACCACCCGACCCTTGCCGATCGGAAGCTGTTGCGGCACGGCCGGCAGCTCGACACCGACCCCGTTGCCGCGCGGGTAGCGGAATGCGATAGGGCCCGCGTCGTAGAGCGCCGCGGTGTGGGTCATATGAACAAGCTCCGCCTCGTCGGCGGCAGCCATGACCACCATGTTGGGCAGGGTCGCCAGATAGGTCACGTCGAACGAGCCGGCGTGCGTCGCGCCATCGGCGCCGACCAGTCCGGCGCGGTCGATGGCGAAGCGCACCGGCAGGTTCTGGATCGCCACGTCGTGGACCACCTGATCGTAGGCGCGCTGAAGGAACGTCGAATAGATCGCACAGAACGGGCGCATGCCCTGCGCCGCCAAGCCCGCGGCGAAGGTAACCGCATGCTGTTCCGCAATCCCGACGTCGAAGCTGCGATCGGGATAAGCGGCGGCAAACTTGTCGAGCCCGGTGCCGGAAGGCATCGCCGCGGTGATCGCGCAGATCGTGGTATCGCGCTCGGCCTCCGCCACCAGCGCCCCGGCAAAGACGCTGGTATAGCTCGGCGGCCCACTCGCGCTCTTGGCCTGCTCACCGGTGATCACGTTGAACTTCTGGACGCCGTGATATTTGTCTGCGGCGTTCTCGGCGGGCGCATAGCCCTTGCCCTTCTGCGTCACGACATGGATCAGGCACGGCCCCTCGGCGGCGTCGCGCACGTTCTCGAGCACGGGGATCAATTGGTCGAGGTTGTGCCCGTCGATCGGGCCGACGTAGTAGAAGCCCAGTTCTTCGAACAGGGTGCCGCCCATCGCCAGCCCACGCGCGAACTCGTCGGTCTTCCGCGCCGCCTTGTGCAGTGGCTCGGGCAAGCGGCGCGAAAGCTTGCGCAGCGTGTCGCGCAGGCCGAGGAACGGGCCCGACGACACAAGCCGCGCCAGATAGGCCGAGAGGCCGCCCACCGGCGGGGCGATCGACATGTCGTTGTCGTTGAGGATCACGATCAGCCGGTTGCCCGCGGCTTCGGCGTTGTTCATCGCCTCGTAGGCCATGCCCGCGCTCATCGCGCCGTCACCGATGACGGCGATGCCCTTGCCCGGCTTGTTGGCAAGCTTGTTGGCGACCGCGAAGCCGAGCGCCGCCGAGATCGAGGTCGACGAATGCGCGGTCCCGAACGGGTCGTATTCGCTTTCGCTGCGCTTGGTGAAGCCCGAAAGCCCGCCGCCTTGGCGCAAGGTGCGGATGCGGCTGCGCCGGCCGGTCAGGATCTTGTGCGGGTACGCCTGGTGCCCGACGTCCCAGACGAGACGGTCGTCGGGGGTATTGAACACGTAATGGATCGCCACAGTCAACTCGACCACGCCTAGGCCCGAGCCGAGGTGCCCGCCGGTCTGCCCCACCGCGCTGATCATTTCGGCACGCAGTTCGTCGGCCAACTGCCGCAATTGCGAGGGCTGGAGCTTGCGCAGATCGTCGGGCGTATCGACGGTGTCGAGGAGCGGCGTGGCCGGAGTTGCGGACATCGCGTTTCCTTACACCCTTGTTACGCCGCGTCCAACCACAACAAAGCGTTTGCACATGCGGGCCGGGGCACGTCATGGCAACGACGATGCCACAGATCGCCATTCGCCTTGCCAAAAGCGACGACCTCGACACGCTTCGCGGCGTGATGGATGCAGCCATCGGCGAACTGCAGCGCGGCTTCCTCACGCCCGAGCAGGTCCAATCGAGCCGGGCGGTGATGGGTCTCGACCGACAGCTGATCGAGGATGGGACCTATTTCGTCGCCGAAATCGCAGACGCGATCGTGGGCTGCGGAGGGTGGAGCCGTCGTGCAACGCTGTACGGCGGCGATCACAGCGCCGGGTTGCGGGAGCCGCGGCTGCTCGATCCAGCCTGCGAGGCCGCGCGGATCAGGGCGATGTACACCCTTCCCGCATTTGCCCGCATGGGCGTCGGACGGGCGCTGCTGGCTCATTGCGAGGCCGCGGCGAAGGCCGAAGGGTTCGCCCGCTGCGAGCTGATGGGCACCCTTTCCGGGGTGCCGCTCTATGCAATGGCGGGTTATGAAGTGCTCGAGGAGATCGAGGATGCGCGCGGGGGGACGCCGGTTCCGCTCAAGCGCATGGGCAAGCGCCTCTGAGATACCGGGTCAGGCGCAGTGGCTGCAGACGCCACGCAATTCTACCACCGGGCGTACGTCCGCAAAGCCTGCGCCACGCGCCGCGTCGCGAAGCTGGCCGGTGAGGCGGTCGTCGTCGAGGTGCGTCGCCTGCCCGCAGGCGTCGCAGATCAGGAAGATGCAATCGTGGCGGCAGCCTGGGTGGGTGTTGGCGAGATAAGCGTTGGCGCTTTCGACGCGCCGGGCGAGGTTGGTCCGGACGAAGAGGTCGAGGATGCGATAGACGCTGTTGGCCGCAACGCGCTTGCCGCGGCGAATTCCGACGCTTTCGGCGATGTCGTAGGCCGAGGCCGGCTTGTCCTGCGCCGCCAGCGCTTCGAACACGTCGGCGCGCATGTCGGTCCATTGCTCGCCCGCGGTCACGAGGACGTCGCGCGCGGCCTCGACGAGCGTTTCGCCGGCGTGGTGGTGATGGTGTTGATGGCCGCCCATCGGTCTAAGATAGGCCTTGGCACAGGGAATCGCAATTTGATGGTCACCCGGGGGTGAAGCTGCTCTTCCAGAACTGCGGGAATGTCCGCTGGAGCGCGGCCACCTTGGGCGCATCCCAGCGCCGGATGTAGCCGTGGTCCGGGTTCTTCAAGGCAAAGTCCTGATGATAGGATTCGGCAGGGAAGAAAGCCTGGCCGGGCTCCACCCGAGTCACGATCGGGCGCTTCCACGGATCGAGCCGGCGCAGCTGCGCAATGTAGCCTGCAGCGACACGTGCCTGTTCGCGATCGAGCGGGAACAGCGCATTGCGATACTGCGTGCCGACGTCGGGTTCCTGCCGGTTGAGCTGGGTCGGGTCGCTGGCGACACCGAAGAAAACCTGGAGCAACTGGTCGTAGCGGATGACCGTGGGATCGTAGGTCACCCGGATTGCCTCGGCGTGGCGTGTCGTCCCGCTGCTCACCGTTTCGTAATCCGCCTGAGCGCGGCTGCCGCCCGCATACCCCGAAACCACGCTGGTGACGCCATTGAGGTGGCTGAAAACCGCCTCCATGCCCCAGAAGCAACCCCCGGCGAACACCGCGGTGCGCCGGCCCGCGGGCTCGACCGCGCGGACAGCCGCTTCCGGCGCGCGATAGGCCTGCTCGGCAAGCGCGGGCTGCTGGCAGGCAGTCGCGGCCACGAGCACCGCCGCCGCTGCCGTCAGCGCACGCAGCGGCGCGCTCATCGGCCCTGCCCGGCTGCAACCGCGACAGAAACCTCTGCCGCCTCGGCGACATGGACGCGGGCAGCAATCGACACGCCCATCCCGAGCGAGCCAATGGCGAATCCGAGCAGGAGAGAGCGGTAGAAATCCTTGGCGAACAGTCGCATGAGAAGTTGTCCACGAGTTGGAAACGGGGTGGCATTGCCGTGCGCAAGCTGACGCCGCTGTGAACGGCCGCACAGAATGCGGAGATATTCGTATTCGCTGCCTACAAGGTTACGTCAGCTGCGCAGGGCGACCCAGATAGGCGCGTGATCGCTGGCCTTCTCGCGGCCGCGATAGGCCTTGTCGACACCGGCCGCTTCGAGCCGGTCGGCAAGCGCAGGCGACAGCAGCGCGTGATCGATGCGAAAACCGTGATCGCGCTGCCAGGCGCCGGCCTGGTAGTCCCAGAACGTCCACACGCCTCCTTGCGGGTTGTGCAGATCTATCGCGTCAGTCCAGCCGTCGTTGAGCAAGCGGCGGTAGGCATCGCGCGATTCGGGCTGCATCAGTGCATCGCCCGCCATCGCCCGCACTGAAAACGTGTCCTTGTCCTCGGGGATCACGTTGTAGTCGCCGATCACCACGACCGGCAATTCCTCGGCGAGGAGCTCGCGCATCCGGATGCGCAGGCGCTCCATCCAGCGCAACTTGTAGTCGAACTTGGGGCCGGGCTGCGGATTTCCGTTCGGCAGGTAGATGCATACGACGCGCAAGCCGAACACGTCCGCCTCGAGATAGCGGGCGTGTTCGTCCTCCGGGTCGCCGGGCAAACCGCGGTGGGCTTCGCGCGGCGCCTCGCCATCGGCGAGGATCGCCACCCCGTTGAAGCCCTTCTGTCCATGCCAGATCGCACGGTAGCCGATCTTCTCGAACTCGGCGGCAGGAAAGCCCTCGTCCTGCGTCTTGATCTCCTGGAGGCAGGCGACCGCCGGCCGGGTCTCCTCGAGCCATTCCAAGAGCCGCGGCAGGCGCGCCTTGATGCCGTTGATGTTGAAGCTTGCGACCTTGATCGTCACACGCTGAAACTCGCGCCGCAGCCGCAACCCGAAGCAGCTTGCGGATTGGTCACACGGAACGCGGCGCCGCCCAGCGATTCAATGTATTCGACGGTCGCACCGCTGACGAGATCGAGGCTCGTCGCGTCGACCACGAGCCTCACGCCATTGGTCTCGGAGATCGCATCGTCGGCTTCCGGCGCGTCGGCGAGAGCGAAGCGGTACTGGAAACCAGAACACCCGCCGCCTTCGACCGAAAGGCGGAGTATGGCGGGCTTCGCCTGCTTTGCGGCAATGGCGGCAACGCGCGCTGCGGCGCTCGGCGCGAGGGTCACGACGGGTTCGCTCATGAGAGCGAGATAGGCGCGCAGAGGCCGTTGCTCAAGCGGTAGCGGTGCAGAGTTCCCGCACGGCAGCCCGCAAGGGCCGTTCAGGCCGACTGGATATAGCTCCGCATGGCGTGTGCTTCGGCCTCGATCGCATCAAGCCTGTGCTTGACCAGGTCACCGATAGAAATGAACGCCACCATCGCTCCGCCTTCGATGACCGGCAGGTGGCGGATGCGCCGCCGGGTCATCAGGCCAAGCGCGTGGAGCACGCTGTCGGACGGGGCCACGCTGATCACCGGGGCGGTCATCACGTCGCGGACTTTCATTTCGAGCGCTCGCGCCCCGTGCGCCTTGAGGCAATGGATCACGTCGCGTTCGGAAAAGATCCCGGCGACCGGAACGCCTTCGTCCGCGACCGGCAGCGCGCCGATTCGCTTCTCGGCGAGCAAGGCAATGGCTGCAGCGACAGTCTCATCCGCGCGGGTGCTCCATACGTCGCCCGAACGACCGGCTATGAGCCTGGCAATCGTCATGGCATCCTCCTGCTTTCGTTGTTCGCCTGGATGCTTTTCGCACCTCGGGCCGCCACGATGATGCCAAGATTACCGGCGGTGTCAAAGCATTGCCCATCCCCTTGCAAAGGCCCATGTTCCCCCCCGATGCCCAGATCACCCGCCCCCCGCCCCTCGCCGCTCGACGATCCGCGCAATGCGGCGCACGCCTGGAGTCGATACCGCAGTCTCCTGCGGGGGATGGCTGCGGCAACGCTCGCAACCATATTCGGGGTCTGGGTCTACTTGTGGAACCAGTTCGGACTTGTCTCGATCCACCTCTACATCGCGACGTTCCTTGGGATCGGCCTCACGATGATGCTGATGGCAGCGCTGATGGGCCTCGTCTTCCTTTCCAGCGGAACTGGACACGACGAAACCATCGACGATCCTCTCGACGACGGTATCGAATGGGGCGGGCCCGAAATCTGAATCACTAATGCGGCCGCAACGGCGGCGTGGTGCTTGCCCGCGATGCGCCCGAAATCCAAATCGGCGCGGTCGTTCGCTTGCTCGTGCGAGGCATGAAGTTCGCAGAATGCGGACGTAGAACATTGCGCTGCGATTGCCGTCTCTCGAGCATCCTCGCCGAGGCGCTAGAGGCATTCGTGACTGTCCTGGACCGCTACTCGCTGGCGGACGCGGCGTGCGCGGGCACCCCTGCTTTTGCGCCTTGGACGCTTTTGCCACCGCTGGCCGCGAACGTGTCGCGAGGAACCTGCGCCGCGCCGGGCGATTGAACCGGGCGAAAGAGGGCTCTGCGCCTCCCGCGCCGGGCCTGCGGGAGAAGACCGCCATGAACAGTATCGCTGCATTCGCTGGCCGTATCCTGCTGGCCATCCTGTTTGTCGTATCCGGCGCCGGCAAGCTGTTCGATCTCGACGGTACCAATGCGATGATCACCGCCGCCGGCCTGCCGGCCGGACTCGCCGTGCCGGTGGCATTGTTCGAGCTGATCGGCGGGCTCGCGATCGCACTCGGCTTCATGACCCGCCTCTTTGCGATCCTGTTCGCCGGCTTCTGCTTGCTCGCCACACTGCTGTTCCATCGCAACCTCGCTGATCCGATCCAGGCAAGCATGGCGCTCAAGAACCTGTCGATCGCGGGCGGCTTCCTCTGCCTGTTCGCACACAGCCAGATGCGCTGGAGCTATGATTCCATGCAGATCGCGCGCCGCGGCGAAATCGCCACGCGCGAGGCCGAGCAGCGCGCCCGCGAGGCGGAACTTCGCGCGGCACGCGCAGAGGGTCACGCGTCGGCGCTCGCCCAAGGCCAGCCGGTCGCCGCGAGCGAGACGACCTACGTAACAACACCCGATCTTGACGGCGACGGACTTCCCGATCGCCGGAAGCGCAAATGGTGGTCGCTTGGGTGAGCGATCAGTGCCGGCGTAGCGCCGCGACGCAGGCTGCCCGATCGACGTCGCGGCCATCGCCGCGCCGCGCTTCCACGTAGGTCGCTGTCGCCCTTGCTCCCGGCGCGACAGGATAGAGGAACGCGTCGAGGATGCAGGCGCTGCCTGACCACTGCAACTTGCGTGCATCTTCCTCGCGAACGTCCAGTCGGGGCGTGCCGAACTGACGAACGAGCTGGTCGGCATCGGCGCCGACGACGCCTTCGAGGCCCGGCAGATTGAGGACCGTCGCTGTCGGCCGTGCCGGCACCTTGAGGACAGGGCGGGTCGGCGTCCGGCCGGTGCTGGCGATGGTCGTCGACTTGCCCGTTGCGCTGGTCGCGACCCCCGTTGAACCGCCCCCGCACCCTGCGACAAGGGTGCAGAAGGCAACGATGCTGAGGGCTCGACAGAACATACGAGCCGCATGAAGCGCCCGACAGGCTCCTGTCAACGCAGCGCGCGCTAGACAGTAGCCCGCTTGCGGCGCCCGGGCTTGACCGCTACCCCCTCCGCGCCCGGTTCCCAAGGATGGAGAATACATGACCGCCGCATCTATCGACGTCATCGCGATCGGCAATGCCATCGTCGATGTGATGGCGCCCGCCGACGACGCGCAGATCGAATCGTTGGGATTGGCAAAGGGCGGCATGTCCCTCGTCGACGCTCGCCGGGCGGGTGAACTTTATGCGGCGATGGGTCCGGCGCGCGAGATCTCCGGGGGGTCGGCCGCCAACACCCTCGCCGGGCTCGCCGCGCTCGGTGCGCGCTGCGCGTTCATCGGTCAGGTTGCGGACGACCAGTTCGGCCGCGTCTTTGCCCACGACATCCGCGCCGGCGGGATCGCATTCGATACGCCGGCACGCCCGGCCGAACCGCCCACCGCCCAGTGCCTGATCTTCGTCACCCCGGACGGGCAGCGCACGATGAACACTTTCCTCGGGGCATCGCAGTTCCTGCCCGCCGAGGCGCTCGACGAAACCGCCATCGCCTCGGCCAGTGTGCTCTATCTCGAAGGATATCTGTGGGACCCGGAGGAACCGCGCCGGGCGATGCGAAAGGCGATCGCAGCGGCGCGGGCAGCAGGGCGACAGGTGGCGTTCACGCTGTCGGACTCGTTTGTCATCGCCCGGCACGGCGACGATTTCCGCAAGCTCATCGAGGACGGCGAGATCGACATCCTGTTTGCAAACGAGCACGAGCTCGCCGCACTGACGGGCTTCGACGACTTCCATGAAGGTATCGCAGCGCTCGGCGCGAAAGTACCGACGCTTGTCGTGACGCGTAGCGAAAAGGGCGCGCATGCGGTTGCGCGTGGCGAGGAAGCGCACGTACCTGCCGAGCCGGTCGACCGCGTGGTCGACACGACCGGTGCCGGCGACCAGTTCGCTGCCGGCTTCCTGTTCGGCCACGTGCGCAATCTGCCGCTCGCGGACTGCCTGCGGTTGGGCGCGATCTGTGCGGCCGAGGTCATCTCGCACTATGGCGCGCGCCCCGAAGCCGATCTCGCCACGCTGACCGCATCGGTGACCGCCTGAATTTTTTTGCGCGTGGGGGTTAAACGCAAGCCGATGCCGCCGTTCTGACGTCCGCGCGCGAAGGTGCGCGTATTGCAGAGACAGACCATGAGCGCAGGCGTTTCCCCCATCTCGCCGGTTCTTGCCGGCACCCCGGCCAGCCGCACCAGCTACGAGGCGACTCCCGTGTCGCCCACGGTGCAGAAGGCAACGTGCATCACCACGCAGGATCCGCCGAGCCGCTACGACCCGAGCGTCACGGTGCCCCGTCAGCCGACCGACATTACCGCCGGCAGCGTAAACATGATGGTCTGAGGTCTACGCCGGCGGCCTCGGCCGCCCTCGACCGTCAGCCCTCCCGCTCGACCTCGCGCCAGCCGATGTCGCGACGGCAGAACCCGTCAGGGAACACGATTGCGTCGACCGCGGCATAAGCAGCGTCGCGCGCAGCGCCGACGCTTTGACCGCGTGCGGTGACGTTGAGCACCCGGCCGCCGCTTGCAGTCAGCGCGCCATGCATTCCCAGCGTGGTTCCAGCGTGGAATACCTTGGCGCCCGCCGCTTCTGCTGCGCGGATGCCGTCGATCCGACCGCCCTTGGCCGGCGCCTCGGGATACCCCTTCGCAGCCAGCACCACCGTCAGCGCCGGTTCTGCGGAAAACCGCGGCGGCTCGATCGAGGAGAGCTTGCTGTCGGCGCAAGCCTGCAGCAGCTCCACGAGGTCGCTCTCGAGACGCATCATCAGGACCTGGCACTCCGGATCGCCGAAGCGCGCATTGTATTCGATCAGCTTGGGCCCCTCGTCGGTCAGCATCAATCCGGCGTAGAGCACGCCTGAAAACGGCATGCCGTCATCGGCCATCGCCTTCACCGTAGGCGCGATGATCCGGGAAATGGTCTGGGCTTCGAGTTCCGGCGTCAGCACGCGCGCCGGGCTGTAGGCGCCCATCCCGCCCGTGTTGGGGCCGGTATCGCCGTCGCCCACGCGCTTGTGATCCTGCGCCGAGGCCAGCGGAACGATTGTCGCTCCGTCGGTCAAGGCAAAGAAGCTCGCTTCCTCGCCCGACAGGAACTCCTCGACCACCACTTCAGCACCGGCAGCGCCGAACGCACCGTCGAACATTTCGTCGACCGCCGCTTGCGCTTCGGGCAGCGTCATCGCGACGACCACGCCCTTGCCCGCCGCCAGGCCGTCCGCCTTGATCACGACCGGAGCACCAAACCGGTCGAGCGCCGCGTGGGCTTCGGCGGCGGTCTTCGCGCGCACATATCCTGCGGTGGGAATGTCGGCCCTAGCGCAGAGATCCTTGGTGAACCCCTTCGACCCCTCGAGCTGCGCCGCGAGGCGACCGGGCCCGAAGACGGAAAATCCGCCCGCCCGCAATGAATCGGCGAGGCCGTCGACGAGCGGTGCTTCGGGTCCGATGACGACAAGGCCGATACGGTGCGCCTCACAGAAGGTGACGACGCCCGCATGGTCGGCAAGGTCCAATGCGACCAACTCCGCGTGCTCGGCCACGCCGGGGTTGCCCGGCGCCGCATAGAGCTTGTCGAGTAGCGGCGATTGGGCCAGTTTCCAGGCAAGGGCATGTTCGCGCCCACCCGACCCGATCAGCAGGATATTCATGGCTTTTCCTTCCTCGCCCGACGATGACCTTGCGGCAGGCGGGCTCCTAGCGAGCGAACGCGATCGCGACAACGCCCCCGCCCTGTCGATTTCGGAGATTTCCGCGCTGCTCAAGCGCACGGTCGAGGATCGCTTCGGCTTCGTTCGCGTTCGCGGCGAGTTGTCAGGGGTGAAGCGCGCCGCATCGGGCCACCTCTACCTTTGCCTCAAGGACGAGAATGCACGCCTTGACGGGGTGATGTGGCGCACCGGTGCGCAACGCTTGTCGTTTCGCGCCGAGGACGGCATCGAAGTGATCGCAACCGGCAAGCTGACGACGTACCCGGGCCGGTCGAACTACCAGATCATCATCGACCGCCTCGAGATTGCGGGTGAAGGCGCCCTCCTCGCGCTCCTGGCGAAGACGAAGGCCAGACTCGAGGCCGAAGGCCTGTTCGCTGCAGAGCGAAAGCGCGCGCTGCCGTTCCTGCCGCAGGTGATCGGGGTGGTTACGTCCCCTACGGGCGCAGTCATCCGCGACATCCTGCACCGCCTGCGCGATCGCTTCCCCAGCCGCGTCGTCGTCTGGCCGGTGCTGGTCCAGGGACAAGGCTCGGCAGAGCAGGTTGCGGCGGCGGTGCGCGGGTTCAGCGAGTTGGCGCCGGGCGGCGCGGTCCCGCGTCCCGACCTCGTGATCGTCGCACGGGGCGGCGGATCGATCGAGGATCTCTGGGGCTTCAACGAGGAAGCGGTGGTTCGTGCGATCGCCGAATGCTCGATCCCGGTGATCAGTGCGGTCGGGCACGAGACCGACACCACGCTCGCCGACTTTGCCGCCGACCGCCGCGCGCCGACGCCGACCGCCGCGGCCGAAATCGCAGTGCCCGTGCGGGGCGAGCTTTCGGCCGCGATCAGCGACCTTCACGCGCGCAAGCAACGCGCGGTGGTCCGCCTGCTGTCGCTTGCCCGCGAACGCCTCGCGGCGCGCGGCGACCGCTTGCCCGAGCCGTTGGGACTGCTGGACGCCCAGGCGCAGCGGCTCGACGACCTTGCCGATCGGCTGCGCCGCGCGCTGCTGCATCGGACTGAGATCGCCGGCGGCGCGCTCGCCCGCTCGGCAGGGGCGCTACGACCCGCCCTGCTGTCGACCCGCCTCGATCGCGAACGTGAGCGGCTGGCCGGACACCGACTGCGCGCGCAACTCGTCCTGCACCGGATCGACCACGCCCGCGGCAAGGTCGAGGCGCTCGACCGGCTGCGCCGCTCGCTCGATCCGGAAGCGCCGCTGCAACGTGGCTACGTGCTTGTCACCGATCGTGACGGCATGGTGATCAAGGATCGAGCGAGCGCGGCTGCTCGCTCTGCGCTGACGCTCAAGTTCGCCGATGGTGCGCTCGACGTTGCGACCGGCGCAGCCCCGCCGCTCCGCCCGACGAGGCCGAAGCCACTCGAGGGCGGAGTGCAACCCAAATTGCTTTGATGCCGACGCGTCGGTAAGGAGGCGCCATGTTGATGCCTCCTGCCGGCCGTCTCGCACGGCTCCATTACCTGCCCGGCACCTTCCGCCAGCTTTCGGCAGGCGACCATGTTCTTTGCGCAATCAGCGGAGCGGCGATCCCGCTCGATATGCTCCGCTATTGGAGCGCCGAGCGCCAGGAAGCCTACGCAACTGCTGCGATCGCGACCAAACGCATGCTGGAGCGCTGAGCTGCGCCCCCGACGCCCCATCGGCGGGAATTCGGCCGCGCCACGCAAGGGGCGAATAATTTGCTGCTGCCGCACGCAAATTTGCCACCCGGTCGCAAAGATGCAGCATCTTTATCGTACGCTTCGCGCGCGGCAACGCGCCCGGTGTGGCATTATGGTTACAATCGGTACGGAATAGCGCACACCGTCCTTCGTGAATCTTTACTAAAGGTACGCCGCTCTGCCACCAGTTCGCGATCCGGGGGCAGGATCGAGGGGCTCACGTGCGTGGGCACGACATCATGCTTTCGGGCCTAGACAATGGCCGTCGATCCGGCGGCCATCCTCATAGGGGCTGGAACGATCATGAAGAATTTCTCGAAACTGAAGGCTGGTGTCGCGCCTGCAGCGCTCTGCCTCGCCATGGTGGCGCAGACGGCGTTCGCGCAGGAAGCGGCTACGCCGCCGCAGGCGTCCGATGACGCAGAGCCGCAGCAGCAAATCGTCGTCACCGGTTCGCTGATCCGCAACCCCAACCTCGTTCAGGCGACCCCGGTCAACGTCACCACGTCGGACCAGATCGAGCTGAAGCAGTCGAACACCGCGGAAGAAGTTCTGCGTGAAGTTCCCGGCATCGTCGCCAACATCGGCTCGGCGGTCAACAACGGCAACGGCGGTTCCTCTTACGTCGACCTTCGCGGCCTCGGCTCGAACCGCAACATCGTCCTGATCGACGGCCAGCGCATCGTGCCGGCCGACCTTTCGGGCCGCGTCGACCTCAACAACATCCCGCTCGCGCTGATCAACCGCGTCGACGCGCTGACCGGCGCCGCCGTGACCACCTATGGTGCGGACGCGATCACCGGCGTGGTCAACTTTGTCACCAAGAAGGACTTCTCGGGCGTCGACATCTCGGTGTCGGACCAGATCACGCAGAAGGGTGACGGCAACTACTTCCGCGCCGACATCACCACCGGCGTCAACTTCGACGACGGCCGCGGCAACGCGGTGCTGAGCCTGGGCTACCAGAACTCGAACCCGATCTACCAGGGCGACCGCGACTTCTCGTACTACCAGCTCGACAGCTTCTCGGGCACGGCTGGCGGTTCGGGCACCTCGATCCCGTCGCGCTTCACCGGCACGCGCCCACTGATCTCCGGCACCGGCCTGATCAACACCACACCCGCGCTCACCCAGACCGGCACGCTGGCAGACGGCACGCCGATCCTGGCCGAAGTCGAAGGCGGCGCCGCCAACGGCGGTTCGCGCCAGCTCAACGACCTTGGGCAGGCCGTCGGCACCTACGCGCGGTTCAACTTCAACCCGTACAACATCTTCCAGACGCCGTTCCGTCGCTTCAACATCTTCGCACAGGCCAACTACCAGCTGTCCGACGCGGTTGAAGTCTACACCCGCGGCATGTTCGTGAAGAACACGATCAAGACGATCATCGCGCCTTCGGGTTCGTTCGGTGGCAGCGTCACGGTCAACCTCAACAACCCGTTCCTGCCGGCCGCGCTGCGCAACCAGTTCTGCGCGTTCAACGTCGCTCCGGTGGTCAACGGCGTCGACGCCGATGGCAACGCCGTCTCGGGCCAGATCGCATACACCCCGCGCTTCAGCCAGGCCGAATGCGCCGCTGCCGCCACGGCAACGGATTCGAGCGATCCGAACTACCGCACGGTGACGGTGAACCTCAACCGCCGCGCGGTCGAAGTCGGCCCGCGCATCAGCGACTACACCAGCCAGGTCTTCGACTACCGCCTCGGCTTCCGCGGCGCGCTGACCTCGACGGTCGACTGGGACGTGAGCGGTTCGTACGGTGAATCGGACAAGGTCCAGACGATCCAGAACTACACGCTGCAGTCGCGCATCCGCAACGCCCTGCTGGTCAACGGCACCGCTGCGAACCCGGTCTGCGAAGACAGCACCGACGGTTGCGTCCCGGCTGACGTGTTCACCGCCGGCGGTATCAGCAAGGCCGCTGCTTCGTACATCAGCCAGAACAGCACCACCACCGTTCGCACCTCGCTGCTGCAGGCCCGCGGCCTGCTGTCGGGTGATTTCGGCTGGAGCGTGCCCTCGGCTTCGGAACCGGTCGGTTTCGCGCTCGGCACCGAATATCGCAAGTACACCGCCAAGCAGGCGTCGGACCTGCTGTCGAAGACCCCGGGCGAACTGGGCGGCGCCGGTGGCGCGGCTCCGGACATCGACGGCGCCTACGACGTGTGGGAAGCGTACGGCGAATTGATCGCCCCGCTGGTCACCGACAAGCCCTTCTTCAAGAGCCTGACCGTTGAAGGCGGTGCGCGCTACTCGAAGTACAAGGTTCGTGGCGGCGGCTCGACCGACACCTGGACCTACAAGGCTGGCGGCAGCTGGGAACCGATCGCGGACCTGAAGATCCGCGGCAACTACGCCCACGCCGTGCGTGCGCCCAACATCGGCGAACTGTTCACGCCGCTGACCACGGGCCTCACCAACCTCGCCACCGACCCCTGCGCCGGATCGGCTCCGGTCTCGAACGCCAACCTGCGCGCGGTCTGCCTTGCGCAGGGCGCTCCGGCCGGCGTGATCGGCTCGATCGAGAATCCGACCGCGGCCCAGGCCAACGTCACCTCGGGCGGCAACCTCAACCTGCAGCCTGAAAAGGCGAACACCTGGACCATCGGCGCCGTCATCCAGCCGGCGGCGATCCGTGGCTTCGCCCTCTCGGTCGACTACTACAACATCTCGGTCACCGACGTGATCGGCGCTCCCTTGCCGGGCGACCTTGTTGATGCTTGCTTCAACAACGTTTCGGCTTCGAGCGCCACCGATCCGGCCTGCACCGTGATCCGCCGCAACCCCGTTACCGGCGGTCTCGACGGCGATCCGGCAACCACCGCGGGCCTCTTCGCCCCGCTCAGCAACCTCGGTCGCCTGTCGACCTCGGGTATCGACGTCATCCTCAGCTACTCGTACGATTTCGGTGCGGTGAAGTGGAACCTGACGGCGAACGGCAACTACACCGCTCACTCGAAGTACAAGGCCACCCCGACCAGCCTCTATCGCGAATGCGTCGGCTACTATTCGGTGAACTGCTCGTTCACCGGGTCGATCCAGCCGAAGTACCAGTGGTCGGTGCGTAACACCTTCGGCATCGGCCGTGCGGACGTGTCGTTCCTGTGGCGCCACATCTCGGGCGTCCGCCAGGAGCCTGCAGACGTGCTGGCTACCGGTCCGGCGTTCGAAGGCACGATCCCCGACGGCAGCGGCGCCCTCAGCGGCAAGACGGTCAACTTCGGCAAGATCAACGCCTATGACATCTTCGACCTGACCACCCGCTTCAACATGGACCGGCTGACCTTCACCGTCGCGGTGCAGAACCTGTTCAACAAGAAGCCCCCGGTGGTCGGCAACACCATCGGTTCGACCACCTACAACAGCGGCAACACCTACCCGTCGACCTACGACGCGCTGGGCCGTCGCTTCGCGGTGAGCGCCCGCATGAAGTTCTGATCGAACTTCGGCGCAGAGCCACAAGAACGGGGGCGGGCAGCAATGTCCGCCCCTTTTCTTTGCCCGGCAGCGCCCGATTGACGCGCCGTGCGACTGCGCGCCATGGTCGGCGGATGACCGTGACACTCGAAGAGGCTGCGGCCGAGGCCCGAAAGGTACTGGCGACCGGTGATCTAAGCGCAGTCCACTGCAATACGCTCGGCTGGTTTCACGCGCTGCGGGGCGATGCCGGCGGTGCTGCGCAATGGTTCAGGCAGGCGCTGGAGATTGCGCCGCGCGACCCCGAGGCGTTGATCGGCCTCGCCGGCCTGCTGCGTGATGCCGGGCGGTTGCGCGACGCGGCGCTTCATTGCGACGTGGCAATCGCGGCGGCGCCCAGTTACCCCGAAGCATGGCTCGAACGCGCCCGCGTCATGGCCTCCGGTGGCGCGATGGAGGAAGCCGCCCGCTGCTATCGCGAGGTTGTCGCGCTGGTGCCCGACCACGGCGCCGCTCACGCCGGACTCGCCTCGCTTGCCGCGCGCGATGGGGACGAGCCGGCAGTCCGAATCCATGCACAGGCCGCACTGGCGCAGGACCCCCACGATCCGATGGCCAGTGCTGCACTTGCCGCGATCGAGCTGGAGACCGGCGACGCGGCTCGAGCGCGTGCCATTGCCGAAAATGCCGCTGCCGCTTTGCCCGGCGCCTCGGCCGAACGTGCCCACCTGTTGTCGCTGGTCGGCGACGCCCGCGATCGTTGCGACGATCCGGTCGGGGCGGAAGCCGCCTACGCGCAGGCCAATGCGGATTTCGCCGCGGTCCATGCGCCGCTGTTCGCAGGTCGCACAAGCCACCGCGCCTTCATCGAGAGCATCTCCGACCAGATCGCGCAGATGCGACCCGGGCCATCACCGCAGCCCCACACTGCCCGGGGAGCAGCACAAACCCACGTATTCGTGCTCGGCTATCCCCGCAGCGGCAACACCCTGCTCGAGAACATTCTTGCCTCGCTGACAGACACTCTCGCCCTCGAGGAACGTCCGACGCTCCGTGAGGCGGACCAAGCCTTTCTCGTCGAAGGCGGCCTCGCGGGTCTCGATGCACTCGACGAGTCTGGCCTCATGCCCTTCCGCGAATCCTACTGGCGTCACGTCGCTTCTGCCGGGCTGGCCGTCGCGGGGCGATGCTTCGTCGACATGGACCCGCTCAAAAGCATCCGGCTCCCGCTGATTGCCCGGCTTTTCCCCGATGCACACATTTTGCTGGTACGACGTGATCCGCGCGACGTGGTCTGGAGCTGCTTTCGCACCAACTTCGCCCTCACCAACGCGGCGATGGACTTTACCACGCTCGAAGGGACGGCGCGCCATTACGCCGCCTTGATGACGCTGATCGAACGTGCGCGCGAGCGGCTGCCGCTCAAATTGCTCGAAGTACCCTACCATTGCCTGGTGCAGGATTTCGATGCCCAGACCCGCGCCATCTGCGCATTCATCGGCCAGCCGTGGAGCGAGAACCTGCGCCGGTTCGACCGTACCGCAAAAACGCGCGGCGTCGCCACCGCCAGCGCGCGTCAGGTTCGCCGGGGCCTGTTCGACGGTACGCGCCAGTGGGAGCGGCATGCCGCGTTCCTCGCAACGGTCGAGCCGATCCTTGCACCTTGGGTGGAGCGACTGGGCTACGACCGCTAGACCAGCCGCGATCAAGTGGGATCAAGCAGGATCCCCGCGTTGTCCGCCACCTTGCGTGACCAGTCCAGAACGCCGTCGATCTCGCTGGCATAGGCTGCGCGTGCCTCGCGATAGGCGTTGCTGCGATCCTGTGCGGTGAAGGCCTCACCAGACTTCGAATGGCGGGCAAGCGCCGGACTCGCAATGACGTCGGCGAGCAAGGCGTCGTCGTTGCGGAGCCCGAGGTGCGCCACGATCCCGGGCAATGTCGTCGCGGGGTGCGCGATCAATTGATCGGCGTCCACCAACTTCAACCGGTGCGGACCCAGCTTGTCGGCAAGCCGCTGGAAGAGGCGGTGCTGGGCCAGCCAGCCGGCGGCGGCGACCTGAAGGTCGACCTGCGCGAAAAGGTCCTCGAACGAGATCCCCAGCGGTGCAAACATCCCTTCGGGCGCAAAGCGCGCAGCCAGTTCGCGGGCCCAGAGACGGCAGGCCAGCCCCTTGCGCGCCACCGAGACAAGGAACGTCTCCAGTGGTGCGTAGAGGAAAAGCGCCTGCGCTTGCGGGTGCAGAGAGAGAAACAACTCGGCCAGCGGGTTGACCACGTTCGATGGCTTGACGATGGCCGGCTCGTCGGGGGCGAACCGCCGGGCCAGCAAGCGCAGCGCTACGTCGGCAAGGCGCGCGACGGCCGCACCGCTTGCGCCGCGCTGGCGGAACCCGACGACGTCGTTGAGCAGCACGGGTTCGGACAGGCCCATCGCCAGCCCCGGCAACGACAGTGCGCGCGTCAGCAAAGTCGATCCACAGAAGGCCGAGTGAAAGATCATCCCGAACGGCGCTCGATCGGTCTCCCGCAAGCACGTGGCGATCGACACGTCGCGATGATCGCGCGGGGTTTGCTGCAATGCCTCGTCCACGAGGAACGGCGCCCCCTCATGATCGGCACGCGGAACCGCAACAAAGCGTATCGCGTCGGATGGTTCGACGTGACGGTGCGCCAGCCATTCCGCGTCGTTCAAGACAGCTCCCACGATTCTCTCACGACGCCACAACCCTTGATGCCTGGTAGACGCAGACCGGCTTGTTACCAACAACGCATCGCATTACGCTTGGTTCCATGGGGTCGGAAATTTTTTCGAACGGCGCGCTCGCACGCGCAGAAGCGGCAAACGCACGGGGTATCGCAGCACTGCAGGCAAGCGACTGCGCAACGGCCATCGCTGCCTTCGAGCAGGCGACGAGCGCCGACCCGGGAGCGGGCCCGCTGTGGATCAACCTCGCCCATGCCTATCGCCTGGCCGGCGAACATGAAGGCGAACGCCGCGCGCTCGAGTCCGCGCTCGCGATCAACCGGCTCGATTTCATTGCACAACTGAGGATGGCACAGCTTCACCAGCGGCTCGGAGAAGAGCAGGCAGCCTTGCAGTGCTGGCAGGGCGTTCGCCAGCTGGCCAGCGAGTTCCCTCGGGTATCGCCGGCATTGGCGGCCGAACTGGCGGAGGGCGAGCGCTATTGCGCGGCGCTGCGGGCACGGCTTGCCGCAGCCAGCGAAGGCGCACTGGCGATCGCCCGGACCAGCGAAGCGCGCGATCACCGGCGGATTTCGGCGTTCGTAGAGACCGCTCTCGGCCAGCGCCGGATCTACCACAACGAATGTGCGGGACTGCACTACCCATTCCTGCCCGCCGACGAGTATTTCGATCGCGCGCACTTTCCGTGGTTGACCGAACTCGAGGGAAGCACTGCTACGATCGCCCGGGAAATGCGCGACCTGCTTGCCGCCCCGGGGGAGGAGTTGCGTCCCTACGTGCGCATGGAGGCCGGCACTCCCGACAACAAGTGGTCGGGCCTCGACGGATCTCTCGATTGGTCGGTGTGCTTCCTATGGGAGTTCGGTCGACCAAACGAACCGGTGTTGGCCCGTTGCCCTGAGACGGCGGCGCTGCTCGAGCGGCTGCCGCTGATGCGCGTTCCCGGCCGCGCCCCCAACGTCTTCTTCTCGATGTTGGCAGCCAACAGCCACATCCCGCCCCATACCGGCGTGACCAATACCCGCGCGATCGTCCACCTGGCCCTGGAAGTGCCGGGCAACTGCGGCTTCAGGGTCGGAAACGAAACGCGCGAATGGGAAGAAGGCAAGGCCTTCGCCTTCGACGACACCATCGAACACGAAGCTTGGAACCGAAGCAACCGCCGCCGTGCCGTGCTCATTCTCGACGTGTGGAACCCGCACTTGAGCGAGCGCGAGCGCGAAGCGGTCGCGTGCTACCTCGCTGCCAGCGAAACCGCCCTGAAGTAGATCAAGCCTTCGTTCGGCAGGTGTTGTGCAAGGAGCGAATACCGCATAGCCTTGTTCAGCAATCCCGATCGAGAGTACGGACCGATGGCAAACATCCATTTCTTCGCGCTGGCCGCCTCGGCCAGCTTGGCAGCCAGTGCTCCCGCCATGGCCGACGGCGATGCGATCGATCCGAGGACGATGACCCAGGCGCAGGTCCGGGCCCATAACGCCACCCTTTCGCGTGACGATCCCAACTACATTCGTTGCGTGAAATCAGAGGAAACGGGCTCACTCGCCCGCAAGCGCTACAGCTGCCGCACCAATGCGATGTGGACGAGCGCCGATCAGACGGGCAACCAGAACGCGCGCGACACCTTCGAGGCGATGCAGGGAAAGGCGATGTCGCAGGGCAACTGACCGCCCGCCGCCATCTGCCGATGCATGCGCTCAATTGGCGAGCCGCAGAACCCTGATTGCGGCCCGATTGCCGATCCTCGCCATGTAGCTGCCAAGCGCGGCACGCTTGATCACGATCTTGTCGCCGGTGCGGGCCCAGCTTTGTCCGCCATCGGTCTGCTTCCAGCGCGCGCCGTCCGGCAAGGTGAAGACGGCGAAACCGTCCTTGCCCGTCCGCACCCCGGCGATGGTCGATTCGATCTGCGCGACGTCCTCCCCCTCGGTGTCGCCGAACAGGCGCAGCTTCGGCAGCGTAAAGCCGAACAGGCCCTTCTTTGTCTCCCGCAGCGTCGCGCGGTCCGCGACGACCAGATCCTTCTGCTCGCGGGCGTTGGCCATGGCGGCCACGGACCGATCGAAACAGGCAAGGCGTTCGGCTTCCGCAGTGATCAAACGACAGCCGAGGACCGCTTCGAAGACCGACGGGAGCTCGTCCACCTTCTGCTCGTCGCGCGGCGCCGCGGACGCCGGCGTGGCGGCGGCGAAGATCGCGGACGATATCAACAGCAACTGCAATCGCATCTTCGTTCCTTGCGCACGGTCGGCTGCACCTTATTCCTTCCCGGGGCGGCACGGTCAATCACCGTCGAATGCTCCCATGGACGTGCAGGAAATCGATCCGCCTGCCCCGGTTCAGCGCCCGGCCATCGCCTTCGCCCGTGCAAGATAGGTGCGTCCGATGCGCAGCATCGTTCCGTCGACCAGTTCGGCGGACCAGACTCCGAGCCCGTCGTGGCGGAGCCCGGCAATGCGGTCCCGCCGGACGATCGTCGAACGGTGCAGGCGGATGAAGCGCTCTGGATCGAGCCGATCCTCGAGCCCCTGGATAGTGTGCAGCAACAGATACGATCGATCACCGACGTGGAGGCGAACGTAGTCGCGTTCTGCATCGATCCGGTCGAGATCGAGTGCCGCGATCCGCACCAGCTCGCTCCGGTGGGGAACCCAGAACTCCTCGATCCAGGGATCCTTCGTTGCCGGTACAGCGGCACTGCCGGCGCGCCGCGCCGCGAGGCGCTCCTGTGCGCGCTCAATCGCTCGCTCAAGCCGCTCCTGCGCTACCGGTTTGAGCACGTAGTCCACCGCGTCGAGATCGAATGCCTCGACGGCAAAATGATCGTGCGCAGTGACGAAAACTACCGCCGGCTTGTGCTGTCCGCCGGCAACACTCCTTGCGACCGACAGGCCGTCGACTTCGGGCATCGTCATGTCGAGAAGCACGAGATCGGGCCTCAAGGCGTCGATCAGGCGCAAGGCCTGTGCGCCGTCACTCGCCGTACCGACCACCTGCACGGTCGTGATGCGCGATGCCAGGATTTGCATCCGTTCGACCGCAAGCGGTTCGTCATCAACGATCAAAGTGCGCAAGGCGAAGGTCCCCTCTCTCCAGGAATCATCAGCAATCGGCCCGCACGACGGGAAGCGTCAGCACGGTCGCATAGCCCCCGGCGGGCAGCGCCCCGCTTTCGACGCTGGCGCGTTTTCCGAACCGCGCGGCGAGCCGCTGGCGGACGTTGGCGAGGCCGATGCCGGTACTGCCGGAATGACCGACCTTCCCCGGTCCGTCGTCGGCGACAGTCAGCACCAGCAATCCCTCGGCTTCGCGCGCGGAAATGCGCACGACTACCGGACGCGTACTGGCCGAGACCGCATACTTGATCGAATTCTCGACGAGTGGCTGCAGGATCATTCCCGGGACGCATGCTGTAAGCAGCGTGTCGGGTACATCGAACTCGGTGCGCAAGCGCTCGGGGAAGCGCACCGATTCGATCTCGAGGTAGTGGCGCTGCAGCGCGATCTCGTCGCTCAGGGGCACGTCCGATGTAGGATCGCTGGCGAGGCTGTGGCGATAGAAGCTCGAGATCGTCTGGATCATCTTCTCGGCCTGCTCGGTACGACCGACCATCACCAGCGCAGAAAGCGAGTTGAGCGTGTTGAAGAGGAAATGCGGATTGACCTGATAGCGCAGCGAACGCAGCTCTGCCGCCTTCGCTGCGCGGCGATACTCTCCCTCGCGGCGCTCCGCCGCACGCGCCATCTCGCCGTTGCCAAGTGCGAGATAGAGCGCAGCCCAGGCTATCAGCAGAAAATACCGCCCCAAGGCGACATCGGTAAGCTGACGCCACAACCCCTCGTTCTCCACCGACTTGCGGATCGCCGCTGCGGCCAGTTGCTGCGCTGGCGCGGCTGCCGGATTCGCGATCGCGGTAGTTGCGACGGGTGCAACAGGGGAAGCGGCAGGAACCGCGGAAGGCGCAGCCGTGGCGCCGGAGCTCTTGTCCACGGATTTGGCCGCTGCGCGAGGTTTCGCTAGACCATGCGGAGCTTCGCGATGGCGCTCCGATCGAGGCTCCTTGACCTGTGCCGACGGTCGGGCTGCGCCCGAAACGCGCCGCGGTGCTTCTCCTTCCGATCCGCCGCCGTCTTCGGGCGCGTCATCGACATCGAAGTCGCCCCCGTCCTCCAACGCCTGTCGCGCCTCCTCACGAGCCTCGCGTCCGGCTTCCAGCGCCTGCCGCCTCGCATCCAGGGCTACGATCCGCTGCATATCGAGCGCCTGGCGTCGCGCGTCCTCGATCTGGCGGGCGATGTCATCGGCCTCCTCGCCCTTGAGCCGGACGGTCGTAGTCCCGGTTCGCAGCGTCGCGGTGCCATCGGCATTGTGCCGGATGACCACCCCGCCGGGGGTCACCATTTCGGAGCTACCGTCGGGACGATCACGCACCGTGATCGGGAAGTCCTTTGGAAACGCCGGAAGCGCGGGCGGTGCGGGGGGCGCAGGCGGTGCGGGAGGCGCAGGCGGCGAGGGCGG
Organism: Novosphingobium huizhouense; assembly: GCF_020179475.1. Taxonomy (GTDB): domain Bacteria; phylum Pseudomonadota; class Alphaproteobacteria; order Sphingomonadales; family Sphingomonadaceae; genus Novosphingobium; species Novosphingobium huizhouense. The sequence goes on from NZ_JAILXZ010000003.1 coordinate 371,340, forward strand.
CGTGACGCGCGGCTTCACCGGCATCGGCTCGGGCACGTCGATCAGGACGTTGCCCGAGAGATCGTGCCGGATCTGGACGTCGGCCGGAGGATTGGGCGTAGTTTCGGTTGCAGGCGCCCCCGCCTGCCCTGCCTGCCTACCTGGCTGCGCAGGCGCCCCCTGCGGCGGCGCGGCACCCTGGTGGGAGGTCATGCGTTCGGTGATGCGCTGCTCGACCGGAGCGAACGCCTTCTGATTGATGACCGCAAGCGCCAGTGCGGCGGGCAACATCAGCACGAGGGATGCTGCAACCCGCACACTGATGCTGCGCCCGTCGAAGCGCCGCAGGAGCGGCCAGACCAGCAGGGTCACCGCGATGCCGGCCAGCGTGACCAGCCCGCGACGCCAGAGCAACTCCTGGAACTCGCCGAGCTCGACAACGAGACCGCGCACGGTGATCAGCACGAAGTAGCAGAGCCAGAGCGCGATGGCGGACATCACGACCTGGCGCGCGGGCACGTGCGGACGCGTGCTGGAAGGCGGGAGGTCGTCGAGGTCTTGCAGTGGAACCGAGGCCATTTGCAGACCTTGTACACCGCCGCGGGGGACCAGCGCCAGCGCGGCTGGTCGGACGGCATCGGTCGTTGATGGGACCGGCGCCCGCAATCGGACGCCGGTCTTCCCGAAATCAGGCGTCGAGCAAGTGCTCTTCGGCTATCTTCTTCTTCCACACCAGCGGGGCAAGCTGGTGTACGTTCTGGCCGTCGCTGTCGACGGCCACGGTCACCGGCATGTCGGCCACGGTGAACTCGTAGATCGCCTCCATGCCGAGGTCCTCGAAGCCCACCACCTTGGCTTCCTTGATCGCCCGCGCGACGAGGTAGGCCGCGCCGCCCACGGCCATCAGGTAGGCCGACTTGTGGTTGGCGATCGACTGCGTCGCGGCAGGACCGCGTTCGGCCTTGCCCACGCTGGCGAGAAGGCCGAGGTCGAGCATCTGGTCCGAGAAGCTGTCCATGCGCGTGGCGGTCGTGGGGCCGGCAGGGCCGACCACTTCGTCGCGCACCGGGTCGACCGGGCCGACGTAGTAGATCACGCGGCCCCGGAAATCGACCGGCAGTTCCTCGCCCTTGGCGAGCATGTCCTTGATGCGCTTGTGCGCGGCGTCACGGCCGGTCAGCATCTTGCCGTTGAGCAGCAGGCGATCCCCCGCCTTCCAGCTCTGCACCTCTTCCTGGGTCAGCGTGTCGAGGTCGACGCGCTTTGCCGCAGAATCGGGCGCCCAGTGCACTTGCGGCCACTCGTCGAACTTGGGCCGTTCGAGATAGGCAGGGCCCGAGCCGTCGAGCGTGAAGTGCGCATGGCGGGTGGCGGCGCAATTGGGGATCATCGCCACGGGCTTGCCCGCAGCATGGCACGGCGCGTCCATGATCTTGACGTCGAGAATGGTCGAGAGGCCGCCAAGCCCCTGCGCGCCGATGCCGAGCGCGTTGACCTTGTCGAAAATCTCGATGCGCATGCGCTCGATGTCCGTCTGCGGTCCGCGCTGCTTCAGCTGGGCCATGTCGATCGGCTCCATCAGCGCCTTCTTGGCAAGCAGCACGCAGTGCTCCGCCGTGCCGCCGATGCCGATGCCGAGCATGCCCGGCGGACACCAGCCAGCCCCCATCTGCGGCAGCATCTCGATCACCCAGTCGACGATGTTCTCGGACGGGTTCATCATCTTGAACTTGGACTTGTTCTCGCTGCCGCCGCCCTTGGCCGCGACATCGACCGTAACCTTGTTGCCCCGGACCATCTCGACATGCAGCACGCACGGCGTGTTGTCGCGGGTGTTGCGGCGCGTGAAGGCAGGGTCCGCGAGCACCGATGCGCGCAGCTTGTTGTCGGGGTGGTTGTAGGCGCGGCGCACGCCTTCATCGACCACATCCTGCAGCGACAGGTCGGACTCGAGCCGGCAGTCCTGGCCCCATTCGATGAACACGTTGACGATGCCGGTATCCTGGCAGATCGGGCGATGACCTTCTGCGCACATCCGGCTGTTGGTCAGGATTTGCGCGATGGCGTCCTTCGCGGCGGGTCCCTGCTCGGCCTTGTAGGCTTCGCCCAGCGCCCGGATATAGTCCATCGGGTGGAAATAGCTGATGTACTGCAGCGCGTCGGCCACGCTTTCGATCAGGTCCGCTTCGCGGATCGTCACCATCTCGCCCATCGCGGGAGACTCCCTCGTTGCCCTTCGATGGAGGCCCCTTACGCGCCGACCGGCGACATGCAAAGCGCTTGGCGCGGCATGCGTGTTAATCTAGAGGCCTATGCAACAAGGATTGAACCGGTTGCACCGCATGGCCACCCGCGTGGCAGCGCCGACCGGCGGCAGTGAGGGATGGTTTCATGACCCTGGTGGAAGAACGCAACGCCTCGGGCGCGATGGCGCAGGCCAGGCGTGCGATGATCGACAGCCAGTTGCGCGTCAGCGGCGTCAACGATCCGGCCGTGCTTGCCGCCTTCGACAGCGTGGCACGCGAAGATTTCGTGCCCCCGGCGCGCGCCGCCGTGGCCTATGTCGACCGCGCGGTTCCGCTCGCCGACGGCGCAGTACTTGCCCCGGCGCTAAGCCACGGCCAGATGCTGACCGCGGCTCAAGTTCAGGCACGCGACCGTGTGCTCGTTGTCGGCAAGCCGGGCGATTACCTCGCCGCGCTGGTCCGGGCGATGGGCGCGTCCGTAGTCACTGCCGCTGCCGGAAGCACCGATTTCGCCGAGCCCCATTACTCGCTGATCCTCGTCGACGGTGCGATCGAGGCGCTTCCGTCGGCGTTCGGCGCCGCGCTCGTCGATGACGGCCGAATCGTCACCGGCCTGCTCGAACGCGGCGTTACCCGGCTCGCCCTCGGCCGCAAGGTGGGCGGAGAGATCGTGCTCACCAGCCTTGCCGAAGCCGATTTCGCGCTGCTCCCTGAATATGCCGAGCCTGCCAAGTGGAGCTTCTGAAACCCATGAACGCCCGCACTCTGCGGGTCGGCTTGCTGGTAGCGTCGGTTTCTGCCTTGACTGCCCCGGCGTTCGCCGACGATCTGCGCGGCGCGCTGGTCGCTGCCTATCAGACGAATCCCAGTCTCCAGGCCGCGCGCGCCAACCAGCGGGCTACCGACGAGAGCGTGCCGATCGCGCGTGCTTCCGGCCTGCCTTCGCTCGCGGCGACGGCCAGCTACACCGAGTTCGTCAAGCAGACCTCGAACAGCTTCCTTGCACCGAGCCGCCAGACGTCGAACGACCTGTCGCTTTCCGTGCCGGTCTTCGCCGGCGGGGCGATCAAGAACTCGGTCCGGGCCGCCAAGACGCGCGTGCTCGCCGGCCAGGCCGATCTCCAGGGTGTCGAAAGCGGCGTGTTCGCCCAGACCGTGGCGGCGTACATGGACGTGATCCGCGACCAGGCGATCGTCGGGCTCAACCGTAGCAACGTGCAGGTCCTCGAGGTCAACCTCAAGGCGACGACCGACCGCTACGAGATCGGCGACGTGACCCGTACCGACGTTGCCCAGTCGAATTCGCGCCTCGCCCTGGCACGCGGGGACCTGCGCACCGCCGAAGCAAATCTTGTCGCCAGCCGCGAGCGCTACGTGCAGGTGGTGGGCAAGGCGCCGGTCGACCTCCAGCCACCGCCGCCGCTCGCCGGCCTGCCGGCGTCGCCCGATGACGCGGTGGACATCGCGCTCGCCAACAACCCCGATCTGCTGGCCGCGCGCCAGCGCAGCAAGGCTGCTGGTTATGACGTGAAGGTTGCCGGCGCAGGACGGCTGCCGCGGGTTTCGGTCTTCACCGGGGGCAACTACACCAATTACCTTGGAACTCTCGGAAGTGTCGGCAGCGCCGGTGCGACGCAGGGACAGACGACGGCGCAAGCCGGGGTCCAGGCGTCCATTCCGCTGTTCCAGGGCGGGCTGCCCGCAGCGCGCGAACGCCAGGCGCAGGCGGTGGAAGGCGCGACCATGGAGCAGGAGATTTCGACCGAGCGCGAGGTCATCGCCACGGTCCGCTCCGCCTTCACCTCTTGGAAGGCGGCCAACGACATCATCGCGATGAACCAGACCGCGGTCGAGGCCGCGGCGCTGAGCCTCGAGGGTGTTCGGGCAGAGAACACCGTGGGCAATCGCACCATCCTCAACATCCTCGATGCCGAGCAGGAACTGCTGAGGGCACAGGTCCAGCTCGTCGCCGCGCGCCGCAATGCCTATGTCGCCGGCTTCAACCTGCTGGCGGCGATGGGCAAGGCACAGGCCAAGGACCTTGCGCTCGACGCCGGGCCCGAAAGTGCGGTGCTTTACGATCCCCAGGTGAACTACGACCGGGTGAAGGGCAAGATCTGGGACTGGGCCAGCGACCCGGCGCCCAAGCCCGTAGCAACCCGTACCGTTGACTCTCCGGCGCAGGATGCGACAATTCCGGCGCAACCTGCTCCCTGAGGGGGGATTCGGGCAGGCGCTGTTTATGGGGCACGGGATCAGGATAATGCGCCAGGCTGGAGAACCGTCGGTCGAGGAAATCCTCGAATCGATCAAGAAGGTGATCGCTCGCGACAATCGCGTGGAAGCAGCGCAGTCCCGCGCATCCCGCGCCGGCGCCGCCGATGCGCTGCCCAACCGCGTCCATGAAGTGCTCGACCTTACCGAGATTGCAGCGCAGGTCCTGGCCGAAGATCACGATCTGCCGGTATCGGCCGATCGGGACGAATCGCCGTTGCTGCCCGAAACCACCGCCGCTTCGATGCGCGATTCGCTCGCGGCGCTCGCCATGCTGTCCGAACCCGGAGCCCAGCCGCAGATCGTGCGCTCGGGCGAAACCTCGCTCGAAAGCCTCGTGCGCGAAATGCTGCGCCCGATGCTGGCCGAATGGCTCGACAAGAACCTGCCGCCGATGGTGGAAAAGATGGTGGCGAGCGAGATCGCCCGGATCGTCGGCAAGAAGGGCTGACAGTTCCCCTGCTTGCCGGTTGTCCTGCAGGCTGGAATTCCGGCGCCCAACCGCTTATCCGGTTGCGATGAAAACCAGTTTGCTTTTCAGCGCCGCGCCCACGCTTGCCGCTGCCCTCGCCCTTGCCGTCCCTGCCTCCGTCTCGGCCGCTCCTGCACCCACGCCCTTCTCGGCGCAGGATCTCGTATCGCTCAATCGTCTTGGCGGCGTCGCGGTCTCGCCCGATGGCAAGCTCGTTGCCTACACCGTGACCGTCACCGACCCGTCGAGCTATGTGCGCACCACCCAGCTCTGGATCCGCGCGCTCGATGGCAAGACTCCCGCGCGGCAGATCGCGGTCGGCGGCTCGGCCAGCGACCCCGCCTTTGCGCCCGACGGCTGCCTCTACCTACTGTCAGACCGCAAGCAGGACGGTGAAGGGGCGAGCTCGCAAGTCTGGAAGATCGCAAGCCCGGCATCGCCAGCCCCCGCGCTCGCAGCGGTCACCGCTTTCAAAGCCGACGTCAACGGCTTCAAGCTTTCCCCCGATGGCAAGCGCATCGCCGTCTGGGGCGACATCGCCCGCAGCTGCGCGACGTTCGGCGGGTGTGACGGCGACGGGAACACCACCCTGCCCGGTCCCGGAACGGGCCGCCTCTACAAGGACGGGGTCGGCTTCGTGCGCCATTGGGATTCCTGGGAGACGCCGGGCAACTACAGTCGCATCTTCGCCTTCGCGGTGGGTGCGGATGGCCGTGTCGACCCGGCCACCGGCCACGCGCTCGATGGCAATGCGGCCAAAGGCGGCCTCGTCGGCGATGCGCCCAACAAGCCGTTCGGCGATGGCGGCGACGTGACGTGGAGTGCGGACAGCAAGGCGGTGATCTACGCCGCGCGCCGGGCCGATCGCGACGAGCCGCGCTCGACCAATCTCGACTTGTGGTGGGCGCCGGTCGACGGCGCACCGCCGCGCAACCTCACCGCCGCGAACAAGGCGACCGACGCTGGCCCCGCAGTCTCGCCCGACGGGCGCTGGCTCGCCTATGTCGCGATGGCGCGACCGACGTTTGAAGCCGATCGTCTCGTCGTCCAGCTGATGGACCTCGAGACCGGCCAGACCCGCGCGCTGACCCAGAGCTGGGATCGCTCGGCGGGCGCTCTGCAATGGACCGCCGACGGCAAGGCGCTGCTCGCCTCGGCCGAGGACGTGCTCGACACCCCCGCCTTCCGCATCGATGTCGCCACCGGCAGGGTTACGCGCCTGGCGCTCTCACCGGTCAGGGGCCGCGAGGGCCACATCGCCAACGTAACCCCGCTCAAGGACGGACGCTTCGTCTTCTCCCGCGATTCGATCGAGGCGCCGGCCGAGATCTTTGTGGGCAAGCCCGGCGGAAAGGCCGTGGCGCTGACCGATCTCGCCACCTCGGCCCTCGCCGACCGCGCGCCTGTCACCGCCCGCCGCTTCAGCTTCAAGGGCGCGAACGGCGATACCGTCTGGGGCCAAATCACCAAGCCCGCCTGGGCTGCAGGCAAGCTCCCCGGCATCCTCTATGTCCACGGCGGACCGCAGGGCTCGTTCAACGACGCCTGGTCGAACCGCTGGAACCCGCGCGTCGTCGCGTCGCAGGGCTATGCCGTGGTCTCGGTCGATTTCCACGGATCGACCGGCTACGGCCAGGCCTTCACCGATGCGATCAGCAACGACTGGGGCGGCAAGCCGCTCGAGGACCTGCAGAAGGGCTTTGCCGCCGCGGCGGCGCTCGATCCTCAGGTCGATGACGCCAACGCCTGCGCGATGGGCGCATCCTATGGCGGCTACATGATGAACTGGATCGAGGGGAACTGGCCCGACAAGTTCCGCTGCATCGTCCAGCACGACGGCGTGTTCGACGCCCGCGCCATGGCCTTCGAGACCGAGGAGCTGTGGTTCGACGAATGGGAACACGGCCAGAAGACATACATGCAGGACCCCGCAGCCTACGAGAAGGCGAACCCGGTCAACCATGTCGCCCAGTGGAAGACGCCGATGCTGGTGATCACCAGCGAGAAGGACTTCCGCATCCCCTATACGCAGGGGCTCGCTGCATTCACGGCGCTGCAGACGATGAAGGTGCCGGGCGAACTGCTCGTCTTCCCCGACGAGAACCACTGGGTGCTCAAGCCGAAGAATTCGCTGCAATGGCACCAGACCGTGTTCCGCTGGCTCGATCGGTGGTTGAGGAAGGGCGGGAAGGAGGGCTAGGCCCCTCCGCGAAAAGGGAGAATCCATGGCCAAGCCCGACCCCGCGCTGCTCGATCCGGCGCGCTATCCTTTTGCGCACGAGGTGACCACGCGCTTCGCCGACCTCGACCCCAACGACCACATCAACAACGTGGCCATGGCGGCGGTGTTCGAGGACGGGCGCGTGCGCTTCAACGTCGGCGCGGGCATGGTGCGGACCGAAACCTTCCGCCCGATGGTGGCGAGCGTCGCCATCGAATACCTCGACCAGGCGCACTTCCCGCAAAGCATGACCTGCCATGTCGCCGCCTGCGACGTCGGCCGGTCTAGCTGGCAGATGCAGCAGCTGCTGGTGCAGGAAGGCCGCCCGGTCGCGACCTGCCGCACGGTGGTGGTCAGTACCGACGGGCACAAGGCTGTGCCGATCCCCGACGCTTTCCGCGCGCTGCTCCAGCCCTGGCTGCTGAAATGACGTCAGCCGCCGAAGTCCGCGCTGCCGAGGAAGCGCTCGCCAAGCTGGGCGGCTTTGCCATGCAGCGCCACATCCTGCTTTGCGCCGGGCCGGAAAAGGACAAGTGTGCCCCGCGCGAGAAGGGCGAGGAAAGCTGGGCCTATCTCAAGAAGCGTCTGGGCGAGCTCAAGCTCGGCGGGGCGCAAGGCGTGCTGCGCAACAAGGTCGGCTGCCTGCGCGTGTGCCTCGCCGGGCCGATCGCGGTCGTCTACCCCGACGAGGTCTGGTACCATTCCTGCTCGCCGCAGGTCCTCGAACGCATCCTGCAGGAGCATATCATCGGCGGCGTGCCGGTGGAGGATTTTCGCCTCCACCCGCCTGCTGCCTGAGGATCAGTTCTCCACCTCGAAGGTGATCTCGGCATGTTCGCGCAGGCGCTTGACCAGCGCTTCGCCCAGGAACGCGCCCGGCGTGCCGACCCCGCCCGCCACATCCGATTCGACCAGCCCCAGCCCGGTTTCGGTCAGCATCCGGCTGGTCGAGCCATAGCCCGGATCGTAGCGGCCCTTGACCCCGTAGTGGATGGCCTGACCGTCGGGCATCTCGCCGACGAACAGCAGATCGTAGCTGCCGTTGTCGCGCACGTCCTTGCTCGGCCCTTCGCCCGGCAGCGGGTCGTTGGGAGTGCCGATCATCGGCGTCGAGGCGACGTAGTTGGCGATCTGTTCGCCCTGCTCCCCGGGGCCCGTCAGGATCATCTCGTCGTAGACGAAGTCCTCGCCGAACGGGAAACCGAGCAGCTGGTTGGTGCGGTGGACGTTCTTGACGTTGATCACCGCCATCACGAACGGTGCCTGCCACGATCCCAGGCTCTCGTCGTAGAGCGGCTTGTCGGCGGGCGGCTGGGGCGGGCCCTCGAAGCCCGGTGTCAGGCCGAACGGGCTCGCCATGATCTGGCCCAGCGCCGGCTCCTTCGCGATCGCCGCCAGCGTCGCCTTGAGGCTCGCTGCAGTGCCGCCCGAAACGCCGCCCTTGGTATCGCGCACGCGGCCCTTCACTCTCGGCGCGGGCTTGCCGAAGCGGGCGACCGCTTCCTTTTGCAGCATCAGCACGCCAAGATCGAACGGGATCGAGTCGAACCCGCACGAAAAGCAGATGCGTGCGCCGCTGGCCTTGGCCGCGGCATCGTACTTGTCGATCATCTGGCGCATCCACACCGGCTCGCCGCACAAGTCTGCATAGTCGGTCCCGGCTTCGACGCAGGCGGCAACCACCGGCTCGCCATAAAGCTGGTATGGCCCGACGGTGGTGACGATCGACCGGGTCGATTCGGCCATCGCCCTGACGCTTGCCGGATCGGCGATGTCCGCAACGATCAGTGGCGTGTCGGCGGGGGCACCGATCAGGTCGCGGATCTCCGCAAGCTTGGCGGCGCTTCGACCCGCCATTGCCCACTTCGGTCCGCTCTGGCCGTAGTGGCTGTTGAGGTATTCGGCGACGAGGCGCCCGGTGTAACCGGTCGCCCCGTAGATGACGATGTCATAGGGGCGCGCGGCGCGGTCGGTCGGCATTGGAAGTCACTCCCTTCCCGTTGAAGTCAGAACCCGTACTGGCGGCTGGCGAGATCGAACATGATCTCCTCGGACCCGCCGCCGATCGCCATCACGCGGACCTCGCGATAGATCCGCTCGACGCGACTGCCGCGAATGAAGCTGGCGCCACCGAGGATCTGGCACGCCTCGCGCGCGCAGAATTCCATGGTCTGGGTCGCCTGCACCTTCAGCAATGCGAATTCGCCCGGGGCGGCCTTGTCGTTCATCAGCGTCCACGCGCAATGGTCGATCCACGCCTGCGTCGCCTGGATGCGGCGCAGCATGTCGGCCAGCTTGTGGCGGATCACCTGGTTGGCGACGAGCGGCTTGCCGAACGTCTGCCGCTCGCGCGCCCAGTCAAGCGCGTCCTCGAAGCACAGCCGCGCGTTCGCCGCGGCCTGCTGCGCCATGCCGATGCGCTCGCCGTTGAAACTGCGCATGATTGCACCGAACCCGGCGTTCTCCGGCCCGATCAGGTTCTCAGCGGGAACTTCGACGTCGTCGAAATGGATCGTCGCGGTGTCTGATGAATGCCAGCCCATCTTTTCGAGCGCCGTGCGCGACACGCCGGGGCTCGCCATGTCGACCAGCAGCAGCGACACGCCGCCGATGCCGGGGCCGCCGGTGCGCACGGCCAGCGTGATCCAATCCGCGCGCATCCCCGAAGTGATGTAGGTTTTCTGGCCGTTGACGACATAATGGGCACCCTTGCGCTCGGCGCGCGTGCGCAGGTTGGCGACATCCGACCCGCCCGAAGGCTCCGTGATGCCGAGCGCAATGATCTTCTCACCCGCCAGCACGGCCGGCGCGATTGCCTGCTTCATCGCATCGCTGCCCCCCGCGAGAATCGGCGGCAGGCCGATCCCGTGAGTCATCAGCGAAGCGACGATCCCGCCCGCGCCGGGGCGGCACAGCTCCTCGCTCTGCACGAAGGAATGGAAGATCGTGCAGCCCTGCGCCGTACCGCCGAACTCCTCGGGATAGCCGAAGCCCAGGATGCCTGCTCGGGCCGCCTTGCGATGAAGCTCGCGGGGCAACTCTCCGGCGCGCTCCCAGGCATCGACGTTTGGCATGATCTCACGCGAGACGAAGGCGCGGACGCTGTCGCAGACGGCCTCGTGAGTATCGTCGTAGTGGGGCGAGCGGCTCCGCCACTCGTCGAACAGATGGGCCATCTGGGATCCTCCATGCGGCGGGTCCTGCCCCGTCTCGTTGCCGGAGGTATCGCGACCCACCCCTGCTTAGTCAATCGAGCGATTAATGCTGAGCACAACCCTCGCAACCTCCGCCGGGAGCAAAACGCTGCTTTGCCGGTTGAGCGCGGCGGCGACACGCGCCACAGACTTTATGTAACCGGACCTGATGGACTGGGTGAAGCCCGGCAACGTGGGGGCATCGAATTCATGATCGAACGCACGAGACTTGAAGCAGGCGGCCTGGTCGCTTTCGTCGGGCTGGTGACAGCCGGATTCATTGCCGTCGTTGGCGATTTCCTTGGCGCCATGTTCTGGGCGGCCGTTGCCGGGATCATGTTCCAGCCGCTGTTCCAGCGCGTGACCGGAACGCTCGGCGGACGTCGCAGTCTTGGTGCAGCGGTCACGCTTCTGGTGATCACCGTCGCCGTCATCCTGCCGCTGTTGCTGATTGGCAGCATGATCCTCGACCAGGCGGCGGGAGTTTACGCTTCGGTTCGCGATGGGCAGATCGACTTCGCTCGCTATTTCGACCAGATTCACGATGCGCTGCCGCGGCGGTTGCAGGACCTCGCCGATCGGCAGGGTCTTGGCAGCTTCGAGCGGATGCGCCGGCAGGTGTCGGCGGCGCTCGGCGGCAGTGTCAGCGTCCTCGCCAACGAAGCGCTGTCGTTCGGGCGCAACGCCGCTCAGTTCCTGCTGGTGTTCAGCGTCGGACTTTATGTGACCTACTTCATCCTGCGCGACGGAACCGACATCGGTCGGGCGCTGGTCCGCGCGGCCCCGCTCGAACGCGAAGTCGCGGAGCGGCTGGCGGACCGCTTCGTCACCGTGACGCGCGCGACGGTGAAGGGCTCGGTGCTCGTCGCGATGGCGCAGGGCGCGCTCGGAGCAGCGACCTTCGCGCTCGTCGGTGTGCCCGCCGCAATGCTCTGGGGACTGATCATGGCCTTCGCCGCGCTGCTGCCGGCAATCGGCCCGGCGATCGTATGGATTCCCGTGGCGATCTATCAGCTAGCGACCGGCCAGGTCTGGCAGGCGATGGTGGTGATCTTCTCGGGCGTTGCCGTGGTCGGCATGGTCGACAACCTGCTGCGCCCGCTGCTGGTCGGTCGCGATACGGGAATTCCCGACTGGCTGGTCCTGCTCTCGACCCTGGGTGGCATTGCTCTGATGGGCATCAGCGGCGTGGTTGCCGGACCGATCGTCGCCGCACTGTTCCTGTGCGGCTGGGAGATCCTGACCGAGGAGCGCGAACGTCAGGCGGCCTGACGCTCCCTGGCGTCAGAGCCGGGGCAGTGTCACGCCGCGCTGGCCCATGTACTTGCCCGCGCGGTCGGCGTAGCTGACCTCGCAGGGCTCGTTGCCCTGCAGGAACAGGAACTGACAGGCACCCTCGTTGGCGTAGATCTTTGCGGGCAAGGGCGTGGTATTCGAAAATTCGAGGGTTACGTGCCCTTCCCAGCCCGGCTCGAGCGGGGTGACGTTCACGATGATACCACACCGGGCATAGGTGCTCTTGCCGAGGCAGATGACGAGCACGTCGCGCGGCACGCGGAAGTATTCGACCGTCCGCGCCAGCGCGAAGGAATTGGGCGGGATGACGCAGACGTCGGTCTTGCGATCGACGAACGAATTCGAAGCGAAGTCCTTGGGATCGACCACCGCCGAATCGACATTGGTGAAGATCTTGAATTCGTCGGCAACGCGGGCATCGTAGCCATAGGACGATAGTCCGTAGCTGATGCAGCCGTCGCGTTGCTGGCGCTCGACGAATGGCTCGATCATGCCTTCGCCGATCGCCTTGTCGCGGATCCACTTGTCGGAAAGAATGGCCAACCCTGCCCCCGGAACTGATCTCGTCAGCCCAGTTGCGTTGGGCCGAACGCATCGGGCAATAGCACCGAAAGTCGTGTTTCCAACACTTCCTTGGGACCGATGCACAGGACGACCGGGTCGGTCCCGCCGAGAGCGGCGATTTCGTGAAGCACCTGGCGGCACCGGCCGCACGGCGTAATCGCGGAATCGATCCGGCCTGCAGGGCCACCGAGAACCGCCACGGCGACAAGGCCGCCGCGGCGCCCGGCATGCGCCGCGATCGCGCAGGCAACCGTTTCAGCGCAGAGCGAAAGGCCATAGCTCGCATTCTCGACGTTGGCGCCCGTTATGATCGCGCCGTCCTCGAACAGCAGCGCCGCGCCGACGTGGAACCCGGAATAGGGTGCATAGGCGCTGTCCATCGCCGTGCGGGCGGCAGCGATCAATGCATCGCGCGATGTGCCGGATATTGTCATGGCGCAGCGACCACCCATCGCACCGGTGCATCGAGCCCCGCGACGCGGGCGCGGCGCGAAGCGGTCCACATGACGAAAGGCCGTCCCGCATAGCCCGGGGCGAGATAGTCCTGCACCAGCCACAGGTTACGGTCCAGCAGCGCCGCGAGATGGTAACGCGCCTCGATCGCGCGCGTCGGCATCAGGATTGCCGCCTTGCCCACGTGCTTCTCAACCTGGTTGAGGAAGGTGGTCAGCTCGCTCTGGAGGGCCGCTTCACCCGGCGGCTCGGGGCACGAGCGCGAATCGATATCGAGCGCGACCGCCGGCGGCAGGAGATCCTTCTCGCGCGGGACCGTGGTCACGAAGTTCGCGGCCTGCGCATCGGCGGGCGCGCACAGGTCATAGACGTGAACCGCGCCGGCCTGCATTCCCGCGGATCGAACCGCGTCGATGCCCTCGCCGAACATGGGATCGCGCCGGTCGCGGCCCTCGCTCGCGGTCAGGTAAACGAAGTCTGCGCCGTCACCCTTGATCGTGCGCCACTCCGCCGGCCCGTCGTGCTCGTCGAGCCACAGGCCCTGGACCGGGAACCGCGCGCGGTCGGGTCGCCAGATGCGCGCCTGCCACCAGAGCGCGCCGGCACAGGCGAGCGCGATCACCAGCAATGCAAGGAGCAGGCGCTTTTGCACCTTGGTTCGCTTGGTCGTCATGACGTGAAGATGCGCCCCGAATCCGGTCTGTTTCAGCCCCTGATATGCAGCACGCAGATCAGGGTAAAGAGCCGGCGCGCGGTGGCGAAGTCGGTTTCGATCTTGCCTTCGAAGCGTTCGAGCAACAATTCGGCGGCGCCGTTGTGGACTCCCCTGCGCGCCATGTCGATCGTCTCGATTTCCTGGGCGGTCGCGCGGCGGATCGCCTGGTAGTAGGAATCGCAGATCGCGAAGTAGTCCTTGATCGGCCGCCGAAACCGGCCGAGGCCGAGGATGATCGTCTCGAGAAGGGTCGCATCCTCGTCCGAAACCGCGAGCGCCAGCCTGCCGTCTTCGACCGAAAGCCGCAGACGGTAGGGGCCGGTATGTCCGGCCTCGAACGGGCGCAGCGGCTTGAAGGTATTTTCCTCGATCAGGTCGAAGATCGCGATCCGCCGCTCCTGCTCGATATCGGCATTGCGCCAGATGATCGTCGCCTCATCGAGTTCGATATGCGAAATGCGCGGGTCCGCCATGGGGCAGTGTGTTTCGCAGACGCAACCGCCGCCCGCAAGCCCTCCCCGCTATCCACAGGCTGCGCGCCTTGCGCTTACCCGTGCCGCTCGGGCACAAAGGAGCGATGGCAGCCAGCGAAGCAATCCTCATGCGCGAACCCGACCAGACGCGCGCCCTTCCCTCCAACGTCGAAGCCGAGGCTGCCTTCCTCGGCGCGGTGCTGATCGACAACCGTATCCTCGAGGAACTGACCAGCCCGCTCAAGGCAGAGCACTTCCACGCCGCGGTGCACGGCCGCGTGTTCGAGCGCATCCAGGCGCTGATCGACCGCAAGGCAGTGGTCACTCCTGTCACGCTGAAACCCTACTTCGAAAGCGACGAGGGACTCAGGGAACTCGGCGGCACCGCCTATCTCGCCCGGCTCACCGCCGATGGCCAGGGCCTGCTCAACCCCCGCGAGCTGGCCGAACAGATCTACGACCTTGCGCTGCTGCGCGAGCTGATCACTGTCGGTCGCACGCTCGTCGAGCAGGCGATGGACACCAGCGAATCGGTCGCGCCGCTCCAGCAGATCGAACTCGCCGAAGCCTCGCTCTACAAGGTTGCCGAAGGCGCGCAGACCGGCAGCGAAGCGCAATCGTTCGGCCAGGCGACGCGCGTCTCGCTCGAAATGATCGAGAAAGCGCTGCTTTCGGGCGGTCATATCTCGGGCAAGACGACCGGCCTCACCTCGGTCAACGAGAAGATCGGCGGCCTGCACGATTCCGACCTCATCATCCTCGCCGGCCGTCCCGGCATGGGCAAGACCTCGCTGGTCACCAACATCGCCTTCAACGCCGCCGACAGGCTGCGTCGCGACCTGGCAGACGGCATCGCCCTCAAGGACTCGGTTGGCGCCGCGGTCGCCTTCTTCAGCCTCGAAATGAGCGCGGACCAGCTCGCCACGCGCATCCTCGCGGAGCAATCGGGAATCAGCTCCGAAGCCCTGCGCATGGGCCGGATCAGCCGCGACGAATTCCAGCAGCTCTCATTCGCGAGCCAGCGCCTGGCGGAGTTGCCGCTCTACATCGACGATACGCCCGCGCTCACGATCGGCAGCTTGCGCGCCCGCGCGCGGCGCCTGAAGCGACGGCACGACATCGGCCTGATCATCGTCGACTACCTGCAACTGCTGCAGGGATCTGGCCGGAGCGACAACCGCGTCAACGAAATTTCGGAAATCTCCCGCGGGCTCAAGACCCTTGCAAAGGAGCTTTCGGTCCCGGTGATCGCGCTCTCGCAGCTGAGCCGCGCGGTCGAGCAACGCGACGACAAGCGCCCGATGCTCTCGGACCTGCGCGAATCGGGCTCGATCGAACAGGACGCCGACATGGTCTGGTTCGTCTTCCGCGAGGACTACTATGTCGCAGCGAAGGAGCCGAAGGTCCCGCAGGGCAACGACGATCCCAAGGTGCAGGAAGCACATGCCGCCTGGCAGGCCGAGATGGAGCGGGTCTATGGGCTTGCCGAGCTGATCGTGGCGAAGCAGCGCCATGGCTCGACCGGCAAGGTCCGCCTGCGCTTCGAATCGCGGATCACGCGCTTCAGCGACCTCGCGTCCGACGACCTGCGCGCCGCCTACGGCAACGACGAGTAACGGAAAGCCGACCGCAAACCGCCGTTTCCTTGACTTTGCGGCCCCATCGCTCTACCTGCTGCGCTTTCCATCCTTCCTGGTTATGATCGGAGTGCCCCCGATGGCGCGCGTTACCGTCGAAGATTGCGTCGACAAGGTTCCCAACCGTTTCGATCTGGTCCTGCTCGCGGCCGAGCGCGCCCGCGCGATTTCGGGCGGCGCGGAGCTCACCGTCGATCGCGACCGTGACAAGAACCCGGTGGTGGCGCTACGCGAAATCGCCGACGAAACCGTGCGCCCCGCTGTGCTGAAGGAAAACCTGATCCAGTCGCTGCAGCGCGTCCTTCCCGAGGACGACGACGAGGTCGACGAGATCGGCTCGCTGTCGCAGTCGGCCGAAGCGCTGCGGATCACCGCTGCCGCGCCGGTGCGCAACACCTCGCTGGGCGCCGACTACGACGGCTGACGCCACGGCCGCCGTCTGGCGGAATGGCATCGAAAGGCGCCGGGGATAAAATTCCGGCACGTTCTTGCGTGCGCGCTGCGCGCTCGCCACATTTCCTCCATGGCCGGCCCCCAGCATCCGCATGCGCGAGGCGACCGCAAGACGGTCAAGGCCGTCCTTGGGCCCACCAATACCGGCAAGACGCATCTCGCCATCGAGCGACTTTGCGCCCATTCCTCCGGCGCCATCGGCTTTCCGCTGCGTCTTCTCGCCCGCGAAGTCTACGACCGCGTCTGCGCGATCAAGGGTGCACAGAACGTTGCGCTGATCACCGGCGAGGAGCGGATAGAACCCAAGGGCGCGCGCTGGCACCTGTGCACCGTGGAAGCGATGCCCAGCCGGCCCGACCTCGCCTTCGTCGCGCTCGACGAGGCCCAGCTTTCGGCAGACCCTGAGCGCGGCCACGTCTTCACCGACCGCCTCCTCAATACCCGCGGCCGCGAAGAGACGATGCTGCTCGGCTCGGCCACGCTCGAGCCGATGGTCAAAGCGCTGGTGCCCGAGGCGGAGATCATCACCAGACCCCGCTTTTCGACGCTGACCCACACCGAGCCCAAGAAGCTTTCCCGCATCCCGCCGCGCAGCGCGATCGTCGCCTTCAGCGCCGAACAGGTCTATGCGATGGCGGAAATGCTGCGCCGCTTCCGCGGCGGGGCCGCCGTGGTGATGGGCGCGCTTTCTCCGCAGACCCGCAACGCCCAGGTGGCGATGTACCAGGCGGGCGAAGTCGATTACCTCGTCGCCACCGACGCGATCGGCATGGGCCTCAACCTCGACGTCGCGCATGTCGCCTTTGCCGGACTGTCCAAGTACGATGGTCACCGCCACCGCCGGCTGACCACGGCAGAAATGGCGCAGATCGCCGGACGGGCAGGACGCCACCACAAGGACGGCACCTTCGGTGCGTTGGCGGGGATGGGCAGCCACGACCCCGAATTCGCGCCGGAAGAGGTCTATGCGATCGAGGAGCATCGCTTCCCGCCCCTCACCCGGCTGTTCTGGCGCGAGGCCGAACCCCGGTTCGATTCGCTCAAGCTCCTGATCGAAGACCTCGAAGCTCCGCCGTTCCGCCCCGAGCTCGCAACCCCGCCGCAGGCCATCGACCTCGCCGTGCTCAAGCGTCTCGCCGAAGACGACGAGATTGCCGCCAGCGTGCGTGGCCGCAGCTCCGTCTACCGCTTCTGGCAGGCCTGTTCGCTGCCCGATTTCCGCCAGCAGGGCGCGGAGACCCACGCCCGCTTCGTCGCCCGGCTGTGGCAGGACCTGCGCCACGGCTACCTCGGCGCGGACTACGTCGCCCAGGCCATTGCCCAGCTCGACAATCCGGCAGGCGACATCGACACGCTGCAGGGCCGCATCGCCGCGATTCGCTCGTGGTCGTACATCGCCCAGCGCCCCGATTGGGTGTTGGCGCGCGACGAAATGGCCGCTCGCGCCCGCGCGGTCGAGACGCGCCTTTCCGATGCGCTCCATGGACGGCTGACCGAACGGTTCGTCAATCGGCGGACCACCGTGCTCATGCGCAAGGTCGGCGCCGACGCCGGGCTTTTGCCGGTGCGGCTGTCCGAGGCCGGCGCCGTGCTGGTGGATGACGAACCGATCGGCCACCTCGAAGGGTTTCGCTTCATCGTCGATCCGCTCGCGCGCGCATCGGACCGCAAGCTCCTGCTCGCCGCCGCCGAACGACACCTGCCCGGCTTGCTGCGCCAGCGGGTCGAGGCGCTCGGGCGCGATGCGCGCGACGCTGGTCACGAAGAGAATGCATCGCGACCGATCCGGATCGAAGGCGACCGGATCGTCTGGCAGGGCGAGGCCGTCGCCCGGCTGGTTCGGGGCAAGACAATGCTCGCCCCCCGTCTCGCGCTGGAGCCCGCTCTTGCATCGCTTGCACCCGAAGCGCGCGATGCGCTCGAGAAGTCGCTCGCAGCATGGCTGTCGCGGCACCTCGCTCGCGCACTGGTGCCGCTGCGCAAGCTCGAAAGCGCAGGCGCCGCAGCCGAATCCGGTCCGGCCCTGCGCGCACTCCTGCTCCAGCTGGTCGAAGCAGGCGGTGTTCTCCCGCGCGCCGAGGCGAAGCTCGAGCGACTCGATGCTGCGCAACGCGAAAGCCTGCGCCGGCTGGGGGTGCGGGTCGGCTCGGTCGACCTGTTCGTTCCCGCGGCATTGAAGCCGGCAGCGCTCGCGATCTGGACCACGCTCGCCCGACTGCGCGGCATCGACCACCCACCGCTCGCCAACCCCATGCCGCCGGTGGTCGAAGGGCGCCAGCCGCCGCTCGGTTATCGCCGCGTAGGCGCCCAGTCGCTTCGCGTCGACATGGCGGAAAAGCTCATCCAGGTCGCGCACCGCGCGCGGGTCGGGGCACGAGCGCGGCGTTATTATCTCGACCCGGCGCTTGCCCGGTCGATGGGCCTCTCGACGGCCAGCTATGCCAACCTCCTGCGCGTTGCAGGGTTTCGCGTGGCGACGGGCCGCCCACTGGCGGATGGAGCTTTTGGGCCGCCGACGCCGCCGTTGTGGAACTGGCGACCGCCGAGCACCCGGCCAGCGACCGATCCGCCCGTCGCACCGCCACCCGCGAACGGCGCGTTCGCCGTTCTTGCGGAGCTCATCCGCTGATGCGCATCGACAAGCTTCTCTGGTTCCTGCGGCTCGCCGCAACCCGTAGCCATGCCCACGACTGGGCGCTCGAAGGGCATATCCGGCTCAACGGCCGACGGATCGAGCGACCAAGCGCAACCGTTCGCCCCGGGGACGTACTGGTGCTGCCGACCCTGCGCGGCGTGCGGGTCATCGAGGTCGTCGCGATCCCCACCAGGCGCGGTCCCGCGCCCGAGGCGCAGGCCTGCTATCGCCAGATCGAACCGGCGATCGCCGCAAGCGTCCCAACGGATGCTTGACGCCTGCCGCCAAACGCTTCTAGCACGACGGCAAACGATCAACGCCTGAGGGAACACCACCGCCATGACTTATGTCGTCACCGACGCCTGCATCCGCTGCAAGTTCATGGATTGTGTCGAAGTCTGCCCCGTCGACTGCTTCTACGAGGGCGAGAACATGCTGGTGATCAACCCCAGCGAATGCATCGACTGCGGCGTGTGCGAACCCGAATGCCCGGCCGAGGCGATCCTGCCCGACACCGAGTCGGGTCTCGAGCAGTGGCTCGAGCTCAACGCCAAGTACTCGGCCGAGTGGCCCAACATCACCGCCAAGAAGGACGCGCCCGCCGACGCCGACGAACACAAGGGTGAAGAAGGCAAGTTCGACAAGTACTTCTCGCCCGAGCCCGGCGAGGGAGACTGACCCTTCGCCGCCGGTTCGAGCGGATCGCCCGACGATTCGCTCCTCCGGTCGAAGCGCCGGGTCCGACCACAGGGTATCCCGTCCGTCGCGAGCCACAGAGCTGTTATCCCGCCGGTTGCCTTGGCTTTTGCCCCAGGATGACCGCGATTTAACGCGTCCGGGTCTGGCAATTTTATTACAGTGCTGCTATATAGGTTGCACGCGCCGGGCAGACTTGTCTCTGTTCCGGCGCCTTTTCAACACGAGAAGGCAGGACAAGCGGCAAACGCATCGCAAAGGGATCGCCGACCGAATCGCAGACGGTCGTTTGCCGGACCTCTCCCCTAAGGGCCCGGACCTTGTGCAGGAAGGATGGTTCTTCCATCCGAGGCCGTTCTGTACCCTGCCTGCGTCGAAAGGATAAGCAATGGCAGCCAAGGCTCTTGCCTTCGATGTTGGGGATTACGTCGTCTATCCGAAGCATGGTGTCGGCCGGGTGGTCGAACTGCAGCAAGAAGAGATCGCGGGCATGAAGCTGGAGCTCTACGTGCTCCGCTTCGAAAAGGAGCGCATGACCCTGCGCGTTCCGGTGAACAAGGTCGAAGCCATCGGCATGCGCAAGCTGTCTTCGGACAAGACCCTGCGCGAGGCGCTCGATACGCTCAAGGGCAAGCCCAAGGTCAAGCGCACGATGTGGTCGCGCCGCGCCCAGGAGTACGAAGCCAAGATCAATTCGGGCGACCTCGTGTCGATTGCCGAAGTGACCCGCGACCTGTTCCGCGCCGATGACCAGCCGGAGCAATCCTATTCCGAACGCCAGATCTTCGAAGCGGCGTCCTCGCGCCTTGCGCGCGAACTGGCGGCGATGGAAAAGACCGACGAACCGGCGGCGCTCAAGAAGATCCTCGCGATCCTCAACGAGCATGCTCCGAAGTATTACGAAGCGGTCTGAGCCGCCTCGCCTGCGACGCAAGGGGGCCGCCGGTTCGTAACCGGCGGCCCTTTTCGTTTCCACCGACGGCAGAAGCTGAACGCCGAACGACATGGCGCAAATGCCGGTGGTGCGTTACACCGGCAACACACCAGAGGGAGATTTCGCCATGTTCAGGACCTTCGCCAGGACACTCGTCGGCGTCGCCGTCGTCGGCTTCGCCGCCGCACTCTCGGGCTGCGATGCGGCCAGCGTCACGATCGACGGCGCGCGCGGCGTGCCGCTCTCCGAACTGGACCTGTCGGGCACGGCGCCCGAGGAAATCACGTTGCTCGGCCCCGACCAGGTCCAGATCACGCGAGGCGAACGGCTGGCCATCACCGTGGAGGGCGCCCCCCAGGTCAAGGACAAGCTGCGCTTCACGCTCAAGGATGGCAAACTCGGCATCGCGCGCGACAGCTGGAAGAGTGACGACCGCGAAGACAGCATCGCCACCGTCCGCGTCACCGTCCCGACTGCACGCGACCTGGTGCTCGCCGGATCGGGGAGGATCGCCATCGACGGGATCGCAGCAGACACCGCCAAGCTCACCATCGCCGGTTCGGGAACGATCGATGCCAATGGCATTGACGCCAAGGAGCTCAAGGTCGACGTCGTCGGATCGGGCAAGCTGCGCGGCGCCGGCTCTGCCGGCAATCTCGCCATGACCATCGCCGGCAGCGGCAGCGCCGATCTCGAGGGACTCGTCGCCCGGTCGGCCAAGATCGACGTGGCGGGTTCGGGCAATGCCCGCTTCGCGTCCGATGGCGAGGTCAAGGCGAACATCATGGGCTCGGGCGAGGTGCGCGTTAAGGGTCGTGCGACCTGCAAGGTTTCGGCAATGGGTTCCGGCCGCCTGGTCTGCGAGCCCTGACAGGTTCGCCATCGCGGTGGAGAGCGAGGGTTGCCAAGGTCGGGAATGCATGGAACGCTGACCCTTGGGGAGATTGCCATGCGCCAACCGGGACGTGCCCGTCCGTCGCTCGCTGCCGCGTCGAAACTGGCGCCCTTGCTCTTGTCGGGCTTCCTGGCCACCGGCCTGTCTGGATGTGTCGCCAAGAGCGCCTTCGACCTTGCCACCGCACCGGTGCGGGCAGGCGCACGGGCGGTGGACACCACCGCCGACGTCTACGACAAGCTCACCGTCAGCCAGTCGGAGCGCGACGAGAAGCGGGGCCGCGAAATTCGCCGGCGCGAAGAGCAATACGGCCGGTTGTCGCGCGACTACGATCGCGCCCGCCGCGATTGCACGCGTGGTGATGCAGATGCATGCGACGCGGCGCGCCTGCTCTACGACCGGATGGACGCGATGCGCGCCAGCGTTCCCTACGAGGAGCGATAGGGGCTAAGCCGCGGCCCGACGAAGCCGGTCGTTGATTGCCGTGCCGATGCCCGTCTGCGGTACCGGCGCGACCGCGATGCGGGCCTGGGGCGCTTCCGCCGCCGCGTGTAGGCAGGCGTAGAGCCGCGATGCCGCTTCGGCGAGATCGCCCCCGGACGACAGCGTGAGATCGCCGACGATCGCTCCGAAACCGATATGGAATTCGTCGGGCGCTGCGTCCGTTGCTTCAAGCCTCACCGGCTTGCCTGGCGCGTAGTGGCTCTCGAGCTGTCCGGGAGCCTCGATCCCCCGGGCATCGCTGGTCAGCCTGCCTGCGCCTTCGCCGAGTACGCCGGCGATCGCTGCAAGAGTGATCGGCCCCGGTCGCAGCAGGGCCCATGTTCCGTCCGCCCTTAGGCCGACAATGGTCGATTCCAGCCCCTGTTGCGTAGCGCCGGCGTCGAGGATCAGGTCGACCCGGGCGCCCAGTGAACGCATCACATGCTCGGCCGTCGTCGGGCTGACGCCACCGCTACGATTGGCGGAGGGGGCTGCCAACGGGAGGCCGCAAGCCCGCAGCAGCGCCTGCATCGCGGGATGGGCCGGGCACCGCAGCGCCACTGTCGGAAGTCCCGCGCTGACCGCGGCCGCCAGCGGAGCTTCCGGGCGACGCGGCGCCACGATCGTCAGTGCGCCCGGCCAGAAGGCCGCCGCCAACGCATGCGCGCGATCGTCGAACCGCGCCAGACGCTCGGCAGCTTCGACGTCGGGCACATGGACGATCAGCGGGTTGAAGTCCGGTCGTCCCTTGGCGCGGTAGATCCCGGCGACGGCTTCGGCACTGTCGGCGCGCGCGGCAAGGCCGTAGACCGTTTCCGTCGGGACCGCGACCGTACCACCTTGCGCGATGATCGCGGCGGCGGCCGAGATGCCGCTTTGATCGGCTCGGACCCGAACGGGAGGCTTTGTCGCATCCATGGCTTGGCGCTATAGCGCGCCAGCAGCGCTGCCAAGGAAAACAAGCATGGATTTCACCCCGCCCACCGCCGACCAGCTCCTCGCGATCAAGGTCTGTGCCGGGATCGACCAGCTCGCCGCTCACGAACGCTACGGCGCGGCCAGCGCCGATACCGTCGAAGCCATCGTCGAAGGCATCGGCGCCTTTGCCGCCGGCGAATGGGCGCCGCTCAATCGAATCGGTGATACCGTCGGTGCTCGCTGGGCGGACGGCGCGGTGACGCTGCCCGAAGGCTATCGCGCGGCATACCGGGCCTTCGTCGAGCAGGGCTGGAACGCAATTGCCGGCCCAACCGAATTCGGTGGCCAGGGGCTCCCCTTCACCCTCGCGACATGCGTGCTCGAAACGCTCGGCGCCGCCAACATGGGCTTCACGCTGCTGCCGATGCTGACGGTCGGGGCGATCGAAGCCCTGCACCACCACGGCAACGAGGCCCAGCGGGCGCTCTACCTGCCCAAGCTGGTGTCGGGCGAATGGTCGGGCACGATGAACCTGACCGAACCGCAGGCCGGTTCCGACGTGGGCGCGCTGCGCACGACCGCCACGCCGATTACCGAAGGCCCCCATGCGGGCAAGTACCGCATCGCCGGCACCAAGATCTACATCACCTTCGGCGAACACGACGCTGCCGAGAACATCATCCACCTCGTGCTCGCGCGCACGCCTGGCGCGCCCGCAGGCTCGCGCGGCATCTCGCTGTTCATCGTGCCCAAGGTGCATGTCGAGACCGATGGTTCGCTGGGCCAGCCCAACGACGTCCGCTGCGTTTCGATCGAGCACAAGCTCGGCATCAATGTCTCGCCCACCTGCGTCATGTCCTATGGCGACAACGGGGAATGCATCGGCGAGATGGTGGGGCGAGAAAACGGCGGCCTTGCCGCGATGTTCACGATGATGAACTCCGCGCGCATCAACGTCGGCAGCCAGGGCGTGCAGATCGCCGAGCGGGCGTTGCAGCAGGCCGCTGCCTATGCGCGCGATCGCGTGCAGTCCGCGCGGGCGAGCAGCGTCGACAAGACCCCGGTCCCGATC
Organism: Novosphingobium huizhouense; assembly: GCF_020179475.1. GTDB lineage: Bacteria > Pseudomonadota > Alphaproteobacteria > Sphingomonadales > Sphingomonadaceae > Novosphingobium > Novosphingobium huizhouense. Next base: position 394,950 of record NZ_JAILXZ010000003.1, read on the forward strand.
ATCGAACACCCGGACGTGCGCCGCATGATCCTGCGCATGCGCGCCCTCACCGAAGGCGCGCGCGCGCTGCTTTATTACACCGCGGGCCAGGTGGACCGCGGCGCGCTTGGCGACGAGGCAGCCGGCAAGCGCGCCGAACTGCTGGTGCCCCTGCTCAAGGCGTGGGGCACCGATGTCGGCTGCGAGGTCGCCAGCCTCGGCATCCAGGTGCACGGCGGAATGGGCTTCGTTGAGGAGACCGGCGCGGCCCAGCATTACCGCGATGCACGCATCGCGCCGATCTACGAAGGCACCAACGGCATCCAGGCCGCGGACCTCGTCACGCGCAAGCTCGGCTTCGACAACGGCGGCGTGCTGCAGGCCCTGCTGGCCGACATCGCCGGCGAAATGGAAGACGTGCCCGAGGTCGCCGCGCTGGCGCGCGATGCCGCCGCGATCGGTCAATGGATGTCCACCAGCGCCTCGCTCGACGACAAGCTCGGCGGCTCCGTGCCGTTCCTGACGATGTGCGCGGTGGCGGTGGCGGGATGGCAGCTCGCCCGTCAGGCGCGCGCGAGCGCCGACCCGGCCAAGACAGCGGTGACCAAGTTCTTCAATCGCACCATCGCACCCGAGGCACGCGGCCTCGGCGCTGCCGCGATGGCGGGCGAGGAACTGCTCTACGAGCTGGACTCGGCGGCGCTGGTCGGCTGATGAACGAAGCGAACGCCCTGCTCGCGCGCATCGCCGACGCGCTCGAGCGGCTTGCGCCCGCGAACCCGGCAACGGCCGACTGGCTTGCCCACCCCGCCTATGTCTGGGACGGGGCCGCCGCGCGCGCGGTGGCATCGCTCGAAGCGCCCCCGCTCGACCTGATGCGCGGGATCGACCGCCAGAAATCGGCGGTGGTCGAGAACGTACGCCGCCTTGCAGGGGGAAGCGCGGCGCACGACATGCTGCTGTGGGGGGCACGCGGGATGGGCAAGTCGGCTTTGCTCCGCGCCGCGGTCGTGTCGGCGCAACAGGCGCTCCCGGGATCGCTGGCGCTCGTCCAGGCGGTCCCCGATCACGGCCTTTCTAGGTTGTTCGCTACGCTTGGTCCGATCCCGCGCCGGTTCCTCGTGTTCCTCGACGATCTCGGCTTCGATTCGGCCGATGCCGCGGATTCGCGCAAGCTGCGATCGTGGCTCGAAGGCGGCGTAGAGGCCCGGCCGGCGAACGTGCGCCTTGCGGTAACCTCCAACCGCCGCGCCATCGTCGAGCGGCAGGCAGGCGAGCAGGACGACCCGATCAACCCGCGCGACGCCGTCGACGACCGGCTGGCGCTGGCCGACCGTTTCGGCCTGAGCCTCGGCTTCCATACCTGTTCGCAGGACGATTATCTCGCGATCGTGGCAGGATACGCAGAACGGCATGGCCTAGCCTGGAGCGAGGGCGACGCGCTCGAATGGTCGAAGCGGCGCGGCGGCCGCTCGGGCCGGATCGCCTGGCACTATGTCACCGAACTTGCCGGTCGATCCGGCCGGTCCATCTGAAGCGACGCGGTCGCGCAACCTTGCGGGGGCGCCATCGCCGGAGAGCATGACAATGTACGATTTCAAACCCGTTGCGGGCCAATCCAGGCAGGACCTCTACGCCGAGCTGCTCGCCGCCGCCGGGGCGTTGACCGGGGGCGAGAGCGACGGCGTCGCCAACATGGCCAACGTGGCGGCCCTGCTCGCCGAATTCCTCCCCGACCTCAACTGGTCCGGCTTCTATAGGATGGTCGAAGGCGAACTCGTTCTCGGACCGTTCATCGGCAGGCCGGCCTGCATTCGCATCCCGCTTGGCAAGGGCGTTTGCGGAACGGCTGCGGCCACGGGCCAGACCCAGCTGGTCGAAGACGTCCACGCCTTCCCCGGGCACATAGCCTGCGACGCCGCCAGCCGGTCTGAACTCGTCGTCCCCATCGTCCGCGAAGGCGCGGTGATTGGCGTCATCGACCTCGACAGCCCGCTGCCGGCGCGATTCGACCAAGACGATGCACGCGGCATCGAGCAGCTTGCAGCGCTGCTGGCGGACCGCATCTGACGATCCGACGTGGCGACCCGGCCGAGGCATGAAATAGGTACAACTCCGGCTGGCGTCACTGGCGCGAACCGGCGGTTTTCCGTAAGAGAACCGTTGGCGTCAGCCGGCAAACCGGGGCAAGAGTAGTGGCACGCGCAACGCGTTTGAAGCAGATCGGATTGGCCGTGGCCGCCGCCGCTGCCGGCTTGTCGTACCCGGTTTCGGCGACCGAACTCGGCGCGCTGTCCGCACCTGCCACGCCCCGGCAGGTCGAGGTCGCGCGACCGGATGAAGCCCGTCTGCAGCGCTGGATGGAACAGTGCGGCGCCACCGCGTCGCGCCGGGATTCTCGCGCAATTCGCGAGGACTGCTCCGCCTTTCCCGGCACAGCGCTGCATCCCTTTCCCCAGAGCTACCCCGTCCCACCCGGATACCGCGTCGCCGGCTACCAGCTGGTGACCGTGCCGACAGGCACGCGCGCCGGCCCTGCACCGTGCTGCGAGGTCGTGACGGTGTCGGAGATCGTCATCGACGCGAGCGATCCGGTGCCGGAGGGTTATGTCGACGCCGGGCCGGCCCCGGCGGATGCCGTCGACCACGACTGACCTCGCGCACGCATATTCCGCAGGCCCCAACGAAAAAGGGCTCCCACGCCGGGGAGCCCTTCCTACCTGATCCTGCATCGGGTCAGAGCTTGCGACCGATCAGCTCCTTCATGATTTCATTGGTGCCGCCGAAAATGCGGGTGACGCGCGCGGCGCGCCAGCTGCGGGCGATCGCATATTCGTTCATGTAGCCGGCACCGCCGTGGAGCTGGAGACACTTGTCCATGACCTCCCACTGCAATTCGGTGTGCCACAGCTTGGCCGCGGCGCCTTCCTCGGGGGTCAGTTCGCGCTTGAGGTGGCGCGACAGCGCCCAGTCGAGATGCGCCCAGCCGACCTGCAGCTTTGCCTTCAGGTCGGCGAGCGTGAAGCGGGTGTTCTGGAAGTCCAGGATCGGCTTGCCGAACGCCTTGCGGTCGCGGGTGAAGGCGACGGTATCGTCGAACGCCTTCTGCGCTGCCGCCTGTGCGCTTACCGCGATCGACAGGCGTTCCTGCGGCAGCTCGCTCATCAGGTAGATGAAACCCTTGCCTTCTTCACCGAGGCAGTTGGTGATCGGCACGCGCACGTCGTTGAAGAACAGCTCGGAGGTATCGGCTTCGTCTTGGCCGATCTTGTCGAGGTTGCGCCCGCGTTCGAAGCCCTCGCGATCGGACTCGACGAGGACGATCGACACGCCCTTCCACTTGGGCTCGATCTCGGTGTCGGTCTTGCAGCACACCAGGATGAGGTCGGCGTTCTGACCGTTGGTGATGTAGGTCTTCGATCCGTTGATGACGTAGTGGTTGCCATCCTTGCGGGCGGTCGTGCGCATGCCCTGCAGGTCGGAACCGGTGCCCGGCTCAGTCATGGCGATGGCGGTCACGACCTCCCCCGACACCATCTTCGGCAGCCACTTCTGCTTCTGCTCTTCCGATCCGTAGGACACCAGGTAGTTGGCGACGATGTCCGATTGCAGCGAAAAGCCAGTCGAGGCGCCTCCGTTGTACGCGCCCTCCTCGTCGATGATCGCGTTGTAGCCGAAGTCGAGGCCGAGTCCGCCGTAAGCTTCGGGCACCGTCGGGCACAGCAGCCCGAGCTCGCCGGCCTTGGGCCAGACTGACTTCGGAACGAGGCCGTCTTCGGCCCATTTGGCGGCATTGGGCGCGATTTCTGTTTCCATGAAGCGGCGCACGGTCTGGCGGAACGCTTCGTGGTCCTCGTTGTAGGCGGTACGCGGAATCAGGTCGAGCGACATGGACGGGCTCTCCGGTTATCTGGTCTGATAGCCGGATTACGCCGCAGCCGGAGCCCGGTCAACGCAATTTAATCACGCGATTAAGTGCCTTTTCGGGAAGCAGGCCCGGTCAGATGGCCCCGCCCGACAGGCGCTGGCAGACGAGATCGAGCTGGTCGAGCGTCTTGTAGCGCACCGTCACCGCCCCCGAACTCGGATCGGCATCGGCCTGGATGCTGACCTTGAGCCCCAAAATTTCCTGCAGGTGCTGCTCGACGGCAGCGATGTCCGCCGAGAACGAAGGATCGCGCGTGGCGCGCGCCTTGCGGGGCGACGCTTCGGGACGTCCGGCGCGCTTGGCAAGCCTTTCGGCATCGCGAACCGACAGGCCCTTGGCGACAACCTCACGCGCAAGCGGCAGGGGATCGGGCAGCGCGGCAAGCGCCTTGGCGTGGCCCATCGACAACTGATCCCGCTCGACGAGCTCCAGGACTTCGTCGGGGAGCGCCAGCAGCCGCATCAGGTTCGCCACATGACTGCGCGACTTGTCGACGAACGTCGCGATCTCCTGCTGCGTCAGCCCTTCGTTTTCGGACAGCCGCTGGTAAGCCCGCGCTTCCTCGACGGGGTTGAGATCCTCGCGCTGGAGGTTTTCGATCAAGGCCAGCGCAGTGACATCGCGCTCGTCGAGTTGGCGAACGATCGCCGGTATCTCGTGCACCCGCGCCCGCTGCGAAGCGCGCCAGCGGCGTTCGCCGGCCACCAGCTGGTAACGATTGGCGCCGAGCGGCCGGACGATCACCGGCTGGATCACCCCGCGCGCCGCTATCGACCGCGCGAGGTCCTCGAGCGCTTCCTCGTCGAAGTGCCGACGCGGTTGATCGGGATGCGGCTCGATCTGCGCGACCGGCAGGAGAGCGACCCCAGTCGTCGGCGCGGCGGCGGTGCCGCCTGCACCCGGCGCGGTGCCCGAAGGCCGGACGAGTGCTTCTTCGCGCCGGGTTTCACCGAGCAGTGCGCCGAGGCCCCGTCCCAGCGCAGCGCGCTTCGGGGCTGCCGGCTTCACGCTGCTCTCCTCGCCGCTCATGCAGCCTTCCTCCGTTCGGGCAGGCGACCGATCAGCTCGCGCGCCAGCTTCATATAAGCCTGCGATCCCGCGCAGGCATGGTCGTAGATCAAGGCCGGCAGGCCGTGGCTCGGCGCCTCGGAAAGCCGGACGTTGCGCGGTATCACCGCTTCGAACACCAGATCGTGCAGGCACGAACGGACGTCTTCGGCCACCTGATCGGTCAGGCGGTTGCGCCGGTCGTACATGGTCAGCACGATCCCGAGGATGCCGAGATCGGGGTTGAACCGCTCCTGCACCCGCTCCACCGTCTGGAGCAGCTGGCTCAGACCTTCGAGCGCGAAGAATTCGCACTGCAGCGGCACCAACAGCGCATCCGCCGCAGTCAGCGCATTGAGCGTAAGCAGGCCGAGCGAGGGCGGGCAATCGATCAGGCAGATATCGTGTCCGGCGTCGCGCGCCAGCGCCGAGCGAAGCCTTCCGGTGCGATCGTCGACGCTGACCAGTTCGACTTCCGCGCCCGACAGGTCGACCGTTGCCGGAACGACGTCGAGCCCCGGGATCCGCGTCGGCACAGCACAATCGACAAGGTTCGCCTGGTCGATCAGCAGATCGTACGAAGAACGCTCCCGCTCCGACGCCGCCACCCCGATTCCGGTCGAGGCATTGCCCTGCGGATCGAGGTCGATCATCAGCACCTTCCAGCCGGTGGCGGCGAGCGCAGTGGCGATGTTGATGGCGGTGGTGGTCTTGCCCACTCCGCCTTTCTGATTGGCAACGGCAATCGTGATCATCGCATCGCGCCTTCGAAAAGCTCAAACGTCACGCATCTGGCGCGTGACGGGAGAGGATGAAGCATGCCCGCGGAGCCGTCCGACAATGATGCCGGCTTCAGCATCGGTGAGCGATTGTTCCACGTGGAACAGATGATTCCACGTGTGCGGAAGTTCGCTCACTTCATGCGCGGCCTTGGCGCCCTTGGGCAACAGCCAAAGCGTATCCGGTGTGGAAAAGCGGGCGGACAGACGCAGCAGCTTGTCGAGCGGGGCAAAGGCCCGCGCGGAAATGACCGCATAAGCCCCGTCCGGCAGGTCTTCGACACGCGACAGCACCACCGACACATTGTTGAGGCCGAGCGCCGCGGCCGCACGCGTCAGCCAGTCGGTCCGCAACCGGCGCGAATCTACCAGGGTGACCGCACGGTGCGGCTCGAGCGCTGCGACAACGAGGCCCGGAAAGCCGGCGCCGGTCCCAAGGTCGAGCCAGGGGCCCTCTGGCAATGTTCCACGTGGAACACACGCCAGCAGCTGCGCACTATCGACAATGTGCCGCTGCCAGACATGGGGCAATGTGCCGCGGGCCACCAGGTTCTGTCGCTCGTTCTCGGCAAGCAACAGCGCCGCCAGTCGCTCGAGCCGCTCCATCACGAACGGTTCGACAGCAAGCGCATCGGCCAACCACGCCTTGGCCTGCGCCTCGCTCCGGATCGCCGTCATGCGGCCTGCCGCCGACGCGCGTGGACGAGCAGGCTGGCGAGCGCTGCAGGGGTGATGCCGGGCAACCGGCCCGCCGTTGCCAAGGTGTCTGGCTGGGCACGCTCCAGCCGCTCGACCATCTCGCGCGACAAACCCGGCACTGCATCATAGGGGAACCCCTCGCCCAGCGGCACCGCATCGCTTGCCCGCAGATCGCGCAACTCGGCCTCCTGGCGCGCCAGGTAGGGCGCATAGGCCGCATCTTCCTCGACCTCTTCGACAAGCCCCGGATCGGACGCGCAGTTACCGAGCCAGGAACCGAGGCGATCGAGCGTGACTTCGGGAAAACGAAGCCATTCCGCGAGCGATCGACGCGCGCCGTCGGCACGGACCGACAGACCCTCCCGCGCCAGTTCCGCCGGCGTTGCTGTCTGTGCGAGCGCGCGCTCCAGCCGGGCGCGCGCTACCTCGCGGCGTTCCCACCATTCGCGCCGTTCCGCCCCGATGCAGCCCGCCTCGCTCGCCAGAGGCGTCAGCCGCGCGCAGGCATTGTTGGCGCGCAAGCGAAGGCGATACTCGGCCCGCGCAGTCAGCATGCGATAGGGCTCGCTGACGCCATGGAGGGTCAGGTCGTCGATCATCACCGCCATGTAGGCGTTCGCTCGGTCCAATTGCGGCGGCTGCTTCCCGAGCACGGCCGACGCCGCGCTGATCCCGGCGACCAGCCCTTGCGCGGCAGCCTCCTCATAGCCGGTCGTGCCGTTGATCTGTCCCGCGCAATAGAGGCCGGGCAGCGCCTTGACCTGCAAGCCGCGGTCGAGCGCACGCGGGTCGATGTGGTCGTACTCGACGGCATAGCCCGGCACGGTGATCTCGACCTGCTCGAGCCCCTCGATACTGCGCATCATCGCCAGCTGGACATCGCTCGGCAACGAGGTCGAAACGCCGTTCGGATAGACCGTGGCGTCATTCAGCCCCTCGGGTTCGAGGAAGACCTGGTGCCCGTCGCGGTCGCCGAAGCGGTGGATCTTATCCTCGATCGAGGGGCAATAGCGTGGCCCCTGCGCACCGATCGCGCCGGTGAACAGTGGCGATCGGTCGAGCCCCGCGCGGATAATGTCGTGAGTCCGTTCGTTGGTCCGCGCGATCGCGCAGAACACCTGCGGGACGCTCCGCGCTGGCGTCAACGGCGACATCGTCCACGGCTCGATATCGCTCGGCTGCTCGGGCAGGCGCGACCAATCGATCGTGCGTCCATCGAGGCGCGGCGGCGTTCCGGTCTTGAGCCGGGCCATCGGCAGCCCTGCACTGCGTAGCTGGTCCGCAAGACGGTGAGCTGCGTTCTCGCCGATCCGGCCGCCCACCATGCGCTCCTCCCCGCGGAACAGGCGCCCGCCGAGGAAGGTTCCGGTGCACAGCACGACGGCGGCGGCCGCAAGCGGCGTGCCATCAGCCAACTCGATGCCCGAGACCTGGCCACCTTCAAAGCGCAGCGACGCCGCTTCACCGGGAACGATGACGAGCCCCGGCTGTACCGTGATCATTCGCTGGATGGCTGCACGAAACAGCTTTCGGTCGGCCTGGACCCGCGGCCCCTGCACCGCGCTGCCCTTGCTGCGGTTGAGCATCCGGTAGTGGATGGCAGCGGCATCCGCCGCGCGCGCGATCAACCCGTCGAATGCGTCGACCTCGCGCACCAGGTGCCCTTTGCCCAGTCCACCGATCGCAGGATTGCAGCTCATTGCACCGATGGTGGCAGGATCGAAGCTGACCAGGGCCGTTGTCGCGCCCATCCGGGCCGCGACGGCGGCCGCTTCGACGCCGGCGTGTCCGCCGCCGACCACGATGATGTCGAACCGATGCATCGAGCGCGGATACGCCAACCACGCGGAGTCGTCAAAGGTCGCCGGTGTTCCACGTGGAACATACGCGATGGCGACCTCCTCCCGATCGTGCATCAGCAGGAACCGGACATCCATCTGGAAATGCCCGGCAAGCAGTCGTAGGCTTGCCTCATGACACGCTCCCGCAAAATCATCATCGGCATTCTTGCCGTCCTCGTCGCGCTCGGCCTCGTCGTCGTCTGGGTGCTGCGCGGTTCGCCCGCACAGTATACGCTGGCCGACACGACCGGGCCACGCCCGAAGCTCGCCGAGCCGGATCCGCAAACCTTCCCGACTCTCGGGCTTGCCAAGCCAGTCGGCTGGGGTGCCAACGAAACGCCACAGGCAGGCAAGGGTCTCGTCGTCACCCGCTTTGCCGATGGCCTCGATCATCCGCGCACGATGCTGGTGCTGGACAATGGCGACGTGCTGGTCGCAGAAACCAATGCACCGCCGTCCAACGGTCCTGGAGGAATTACCGGGATCGTGATGAAATACTTGATGAAGACGGTCGGCGCGGGCGACCCCTCCCCCAACAAGCTCGTTCTGCTGCGCGACACCAACGCCGACGGCAAGGCCGATCAGAAATTCGTGATTACCAACCCGGCCATCGATTCGCCGTTCGGCATGGTCGTGCGCGAGGGCCGACTCTACATCGCCAACCATAACGCGGTGGTCTCGTGGCCGTTCGCGCCCGGGCAGACGGCACTTACCGGCAAGCCCGAAAAGCTCATGGATCTTCCCGCAGCAGGAATGCACTGGGCGCGCAACCTCGCGCTCAGCCCCGACGGCCAGAGGCTCTATGCCACGGTGGGGTCCTCCACCAACATTGCGGACAACGGCATCGAGGCGGAGCGCGGTCGCGCGGCGATCCACGAGTACGACTTCGCCAAGAAGAGTGAACGCGAATTCGCGTCGGGCATGCGCAATCCCAACGGCGTCGACTTCAACCCGCGCACCGGGGAGCTGTGGGCCGTTGTCAACGAGCGCGACATGCTCGGCTCCGACCTCGTTCCGGATTACCTCGCCAGCGTGCCGCTGGGTGCGAGCTTTGGCTGGCCCTGGGCCTACTGGAAGAAGAACATCGACTGGCGGGTGAAGGAGCCGATGCCCGAGTATATGCTCGAATACGTGCGCAAGCCCGATTACGGCCTCGGTGCCCACACCGCGCCGCTGGGCCTCGTGTTCGCGCGTGGCGGCAATCGCATGGGCGCGCAGTTCGCGAGCGGCGCCTTCGTCGCGCGCCACGGCTCGTGGAACCGCAAGCCGCTGTCGGGATACGATGTCGTCTTCGTCCGCTTCGACGATCGCGGCAATGTCCTGCCATCGCAGCCGGTGCCGGTGCTCACAGGCTTCCTGACGCGCGACGGCAACGCCCATGGGCGACCGACTTGGGTCGCATTCGCCAAGGACGGCGCACTGCTCGTCAGCGATGACACCGGGGGCGTGATCTGGCGCGTGACCGCTCCCGGCGCCGCGCCTGCCGCAGCCATTGCGCCGATCCCGTCACGGACGCTCCCGCCCGAAGCCGAGGCGGGGGTGAAGTACATGGCGAGACCCAATGAAAGCTCTGACCTGGTCAAGCCTCGCCCGTGATCGAAGGCGTGTTCCACGTGGAACACGCCGCAATCCGTCTGTCGGTCACTTGCCGATGCAGAACCGCCCGAACAGTGCGTCGAGCATGTCCTCCACACCGGTCCGGCCGACGAGGCGGTCCAGCGCCCCGCGCGCCGACCGCAGTTCCTCCGCCCCGAGCAGAAGGTCGTGATGATCGGGTGCAAGCGCCAGTGACGCCGCGACCTCCGATAGCAGGTGGTGCTGGCGGGCGTTGAGCGCCGCGTCACCGGCTTTGGGGAGCGCGGCGCGGGCATGCTCGACCAGCGCCGCCCGTAGGTCTGCAAGGCCCTCGCCGGTGACAGCCGAGACCCTGCAGACCGGCGCCACCTTGCGACAAGCAGGGTCGGCGCGATCCGCCTGCGCTTCTATTTCCCACAGCGGCGCATCACGCGGCCCCTCGCCCTCCGGTCCTAGCCAGAGCACCAGGTCCGCGCGGGATGCCTCGGCCAAGGCCCGCGCAATGCCGATGCGCTCGACCGCCCCGGCGCCCTCGTCGCGCAAGCCTGCGGTGTCGGCAAACGTGAACGGCACACCGTCGAGCGCCACGCTGCGGGTCAGCACGTCACGGGTGGTGCCGGCCTCGGGTGCGGTGATTGCCGCTTCGGCCTCCACCAGCGCGTTGAACAGGGTCGACTTGCCGGCATTGGGCGGCCCCGCCAGCACCACCCGGAATCCCTCGCGCAAGGGCTCTGCCCGCGGGCGGGCAAGCCAGCCCTTAATTTCACCCGCGAGCGCCGCGCACCCGTCGCCGAACCCGGGGGGACCGCCGGTGTCGCCGACGTCGTCCTCGTCGCTGAAGTCAAGCGCCGCCTCGAGCTGCGCCGAAAGGCCCAGCAGGCGCAATCTCCAGGTTTCGACCACGCGCGACAAGGCACCCGACGCCATCGCCTGCGCCGCGCGCCGCTGCAACTCGGTCTCGGCCGTCAGCAGGTCGGCGAGGCCCTCGGCTTCCGCCAGGTCGATCCGTCCATTGGCGAAGGCGCGGCGGGTGAACTCCCCCGGGCCTGCGCGGCGCAATCCCGGCAACCGCTGCAGCGCCGCCTCGACCGCCGCGACCACGGCGCGCCCGCCATGCAGATGGAGCTCGACGCTGTCTTCGCCGGTCGCTGTTGCCGGTCCGGGAAGCCAGAGCACCAGCGTGCGATCTAGCAGATCGCCGCTCGCCGGATCGACCAGCGAGGCGAAGCTGGCGCGCCGTGGTGGCGGAAGGCGCCCGGCAAGCGCGCGAAGGGCGGCGCCGGCCTCGGGCCCGCTGATGCGGATAACCGCGATCGCAGCGGGCGGCGCGCCCGAAGACAGTGCGAAAATGGTGTCGATGGCCATGTCGCTCGCGGTCCTACGGGCGCCGGCGCATCGGCTCAATCCTTCTTCGGCGTGCCCGCCTTGAAGCCCGCCATCGCCGCGCCCGCGCCCTGCTCGACGAATTGCTTGAACAGGTTCATGCCGAGTTCGCCCATCGGTGCGATCTGCCTGGCCATGCCGGAAAGCTGGTCCATCGAGGTCACCCCCTTCATCGCGTTGGCGATCGCGTCGACATAGACGTCGTTGGCCTTGGATACGTCGGGCAGGCCGAGGAAACGGCGCGCCTCTTCGGGAGAGCAGTCGATCTCGACATTCACTTTCATGACGACACCTTCATCGCGCGCGTTCCTTCCGGCCTTTCAGGCATTTGCAAGATTGTCACTTGCGCTTGGCAAAGTCCACCGGCGCGGCCAAGCTGGGCATCGACCAACGCATCACGCAGTCAGGATGAATACCATGGGCGAGACCACGAACATTCCCGAATTCCACGGCGACGGCGAAATTCCCGTCTACGTCGCTCGGCCCGAAGGGCAGAGCGAGGCCGCGATCATCGTCGTCCCCGAAATCTTCGGCGTCAACGAGGGCATCCGGCGCAAGTGCGAGGCCTGGGCCGAACTCGGTTACGTTGCACTGGCGCCCGATATCTTCTGGCGCTTCGCTCCGGGCGTCGAACTCAACCCCGACGTACCCGAGCAGATGCAGGAGGCCTTCGGCTACTTCCAGCAATACGATGCCGACGACGGGGTAAAGGACATCGAAGCCGCGATCCGCTGGCTGCGCCATAGCCAGGCCGTCGACAAAGTCGGCCTCGTCGGCTTCTGCCTCGGCGGCCGGCTTGCCTACATGGCGGCAACGCGCACCGACATCGACGCCGCGGTGGGGTATTACGGCGTAATGATCGACCAGATGCTCGGCGAAGCACATGCCATCGCCAATCCGCTGATGCTGCACATTCCTACCGCCGACCATTTCGTCGGGCCGGAGGCGCAGAAGGCGATCCACGACGGCCTGGGCCAGCACCCCAAGGTGACGCTGCACGACTACGAAGGGCTGGACCACGGCTTCGCCGCCGAGATCGGCAACCGTCGCGACGAAGCCGGCGCCGCACTCGCCGACGAGCGGACGCGCACGTTCTTCGCCGAGCACCTGCGCTGATCGGGAAGACCCGCAGCCTTCAGATGGCGCCGGCGTCGTAGCCGTCGATGGCGCGGAAGATCGTGGCGATGGCGTCACGATCTTCCGGCGGAATTTCCGGGCGCCAGATCTCGAACAGCAGCACGACCCGCTCCTCCGGACCGTCGTTGCGCGCCTCGTGCTCGATCGAATCGTCGAAGATCAATGGCACGCCGCGCTCCCACTGGCGGACGTCGCTGCCGACGCGCAGGCTGCAGCCGGGCGCCGGCCGAATCGGGATGTGGCAGATCAGCCGCGTGTTCAACATGCCGTGGTGCGGCGCGATGTGCGTCCCGGGCTTCAGCCGCGACCACAGCGCCATCGGCGCACGGCCAGGGATCCGCGGCATCGGCGCGTGCGCGAGCGCGGCCATCGTGGCCGGGCAGGCTTGCGCGGCCGACGCGACCGGCGCTCCGTCCTTCCAGAAATAGTAGGCGCCCCAGTCCGCCTTGCCCAGCAGCGGATTGTTGGGCGCCGGCCGATTGGGCGGGGCGGTGACATAGGGCGCGAACGTATCGGCCTGCTCGACCTCGAGCACCGCAGTGAGTTCGCGCTCCATCTCGGGCAGCAGGTCGAGCATCGGCTCCAGCCAGGCGAACTCGACGGGATCGAAAAAGCGCTTCTGCGCGAGCCCGGGGTAGTAGAACAGGCTCGGCTGCTGGAGATAGAGCTGGCGCTCGCCGGTGAGCAGGCCAATCGCTTCGCCGACCACCGGCGAGACCGGACCAACTTGCGCCAGCAGGTGCTCGGCAAACGCCTTGTTGCTCGCCGCGACATAGGCTTCGGCCTGCGCCGCCAGCGGCTCGAGCCCGCGAGGCACGCCGGACAGCCCGGCCTGCGCCAATGCAGTGCGAAAAAAGCTCACCGCGCCGCGCGCATCGCCGAAGCGGTCGCGCAGCTGGCCCTTGACCAGCAGCGCGCCCACGTCGCGGGCCTGCCGGGCAAGCTGTCGGTCGAGCGCCTGTTCGGCCGCATCGAGACGGCCGAGCGCGAGTTCGGCCTGGGCCAGCGCGGCCCAGGGCGTCCGCTCGGGATCGGCCTGCGCCCCCTCGGCCAGGAGCGTCGCGGCGCGCGCGAAATCGCGATTGCGCAGGGCTGCGAGGCCCTCGTCGATGGGGTCGTCGGAAGTCACGTTCCTGGGCATAGCCTGCCACGGCTGACGATCAACGCCGATGATCAATGGTTGCGCGCGATCAATGCCGCTGCCACGGTTCGCGGCAAAGGTGGCGCAATGCCGACGATCGGGAGACGAAGACGATGCAACTGGGCCTCGGTGCTTGGCACCGCTACATGCAGAGCGGCGATCCTGCCCTGCTCGAAGAGCTGATTCATCCCGACGCGGTATTCCACTCGCCGGTGGTCCACACCCCGCAGGTCGGGCGCGACATCGTGATGAAGTACCTGCTCGCCGCCGGCGAGGTGCTTGGCAACGACAGCTTCGCCTACGTGCGCGAAATCGTCGACGGCGAGAACGTGGTGCTGGAATTCGTCAACGAGCTCGACGGGATCAAGATCAACGGCATCGACATGATCCGCTTCGATCTCGAAGGGCGGATCGCCGACTTCAAGGTGATGGTCCGCCCGCTCAAGGCGATCAACAAGGTCTGGGAACAGATGGGCGCCCAGCTCCAGAAGATGTGACGGTGCCAGCCCCAAACAAAAAAGGGGGCCAATCGGCCCCCTTCTCTTTTACTGGTTCATCGTAGCGAAGAAATCTTCGTTGGTCTTGGAGTCCTTCATCTTGTCGAGAAGGAATTCCATCGCGTCGACCGTGCCCATCTGCATCAGGATTCGCCGCAGAACCCACATCTTGGTGAGGTTGTTCTTCTCGACCAGCAGTTCTTCCTTGCGGGTGCCGCTCTTGCCCACGTCGAGCGCGGGGAAGATGCGCTTGTCGGCCACCTTGCGATCGAGCACGATTTCGCTGTTGCCGGTGCCCTTGAACTCTTCGAAGATCACTTCGTCCATGCGGCTGCCGGTATCGATCAGCGCGGTCGCGATGATCGAAAGCGAACCGCCTTCCTCGATGTTGCGCGCCGCGCCGAAGAAGCGCTTGGGGCGCTGCAGGGCGTTGGCGTCGACACCGCCGGTCAGCACCTTGCCCGACGAGGGCACGACGGTGTTGTAGGCGCGGCCGAGGCGGGTGATCGAATCGAGCAGGATGACCACGTCGCGTTTGTGCTCGACGAGGCGCTTGGCCTTCTCGATGACCATTTCGGCCACCTGCACGTGGCGCGTCGCGGGCTCGTCGAAGGTCGAGGAGATCACCTCGCCCTTAACGCTGCGCTGCATGTCCGTGACTTCCTCGGGACGTTCGTCGACGAGGAGGACGATCAGGAAGACCTCGGGGTGGTTGTCGGTGATCGCCTTGGCCATGTTCTGCAGCAGCACGGTCTTGCCGGTGCGCGGCGGGGCGACGATCAGCGCGCGCTGGCCTTTGCCCTGCGGCGAGACGAGGTCGATCACGCGGGCCGACTTGTCCTTGACCGTCGGGTCGAGCGTATCGAGCTTGAGCCGCTCGTTGGGATAGAGCGGCGTGAGGTTGTCGAAGTTGACCCGGTGGCGGACCGCTTCTGGCTCGTCGAAGTTGACCTTGATCAGCCGGGTGATCGCAAAATAGCGCTCACCGTCCTTGGGCGCCCGGACTTCGCCTTCGACGGTGTCGCCGGTGCGCAGGCCCCATTTGCGGACCTGGTTGGGCGAGACATAGATGTCGTCGGGGCCTGCAAGGTAGTTCGCCTCGGGGCTGCGCAGGAAGCCGAAGCCGTCGGGCAGGACCTCGATCGTGCCGATGCCGAGAATTTCCTCCCCGTCTTCGGCCACTTCCTTGAGGATGGCGAACATCAGGTCCTGGCGACGCAGCGTGCTGGCGCCTTCGACGCCGAGTTCCTCGGCCATCTCGACCAGTTCGGCCGGAGTCTTCTTCTTCAGTTCTTTCAGGTGCATTTCATCGTTTCCGAAACAAGGATGGGCCGAACCGGCAAGGTCATGGGGCTTGGAGAAAGCGGACCTGTGGGAGGGCGCGAATGAAAAGCGCCACTGCCGGAAAGCGCCTCCGTCATAGGGATGCCCGGTCGGCAGGTCAATCGGCAGCGGCGGCGGAACCGGGCGTTCGGCATGGGCGTTGACCGGTCGCGCGCCCGACGCCCGACGACGTCGGCGCAGTGTCAGCAAGCTGCCCGGAGAGAGAGGCCCCGATGAGCATCCACCTGCCCGCCCGCGCGGCTCCTTTCCCCAGGCCGGAGCCGCGCCCGGTCCCGGCCAACGCCTGGGCGACATATTGGAAGCATCTTCGCGCCGGCCCGCGCCTGCTCGTCCGCAGGACGATGCGCGACGGGCTGCACTGGCTGCGCGGCTAGCGCCGCTCAGAACGGCTTGAGGATTACCAGAATCACGATCAAGGCAGCGGTGACCCCGGGAATCTCGTTGAGCAGGCGCAGCCGCCGCCCGGTGAGCCGGGCCTGCCCTTGCCAGAGCGACTTCGCGTACCCCGCCAGCCACATATGGTAGGCCGTCAACACCAGCACCAGCGCCAGCTTGGCATGGAACCACGGCTGTTGCAGCGCCCCGATCGTCACTGCGAGCGCAAGGCCGAGCACCCAGACCACGGTCAAGGCCGGCCACATGATGATCTTGAGCAGCTTGCGCTCGCGATCCGACCAGGTCGCGTGCATCGGCCCGGAAAGGCGGCCGTCCGTCATCGCGTCTTCCTGATGGTAGACGAAGTAGCGCGGCAGCATGAACAGGCCCGCCATCCAGAAGATCACGAAGATGACATGGCCGGCCTTGAGCCAGAGATAGAGCATCGACAGCACCTGCATTTGGACCCGTCCGGTTGGTGTTCCGCTGGCCCCCGTCAGATGGGGGCTTTCGGGGCTGGATGAAGACTTGGCAAGGCCCGTCTTTCGGGAAAGGGCATCAGCCGGGCGAGGTCATGCGCCGCTCGAGCGCTTCGACTTGCGCCGCGTCGAATCGCAGCCCCAGCTTCGAGCGGCGCCAGAGCACGTCCTGAGCCGTCATCGCCCATTCGCGTGTGACGAGGTGGTCGAGCTCGGCCTCGGTCAGGCCATGGCCGAGGTCGCGCCCCATGTCGGCGCGCGCGAAGCGCAGTGCGTCGGTGCCATAGGCCCGCGCCAGCCGGTGCACCGTCCCCGGCGGCAGGCCGCGCGCGATCGCTGCGACTTCCTGCTCGAGAGGCAGCAGGTTGTCCGCCTCGTCGCGGCCGTCGGGTTCGAAATCGCCCCCGGGGAGCGGCGCGCGCGCGGTCCAGCCGGCATTCGCATCGATTCCCAGCCGTTCGAGCGCCGCCTCGGCCAGCGTGCGGTGCGTGGTGATCTTGCCTCCCAGCACCGTCAGCAGCGGCGCCGAGTGCGCATCGGCGCCGCGGTCCAGCTCGAACTGGTAGCCGCGCGTCGCCGCTTCGGGGCGCCC
The DNA here is from genome assembly GCF_020179475.1 of Novosphingobium huizhouense. Lineage (GTDB taxonomy): Bacteria > Pseudomonadota > Alphaproteobacteria > Sphingomonadales > Sphingomonadaceae > Novosphingobium > Novosphingobium huizhouense. Next base: position 411,746 of record NZ_JAILXZ010000003.1, read on the forward strand.
GCTGCCGTCGTCGGCGAGCAGGCGCACGCCCGCGAAAGACCAGATCACGTCGGCCGGCGTCGGCGCGCGCCGGAAATAGCGCGCGGCAGCGTCGCACAAGTAGGCGATCTCGGCCTCGCTGGCGCGCGGCGGATCCGCATCGGCGCCCTCCTCGGAATCGGTCGTGCCGATCAGGGTGTAGCGGTGTTCGTAGGGGATCGCGAAACAGATCCGGCCATCGGGCAGTTGCAGGAACAGTGCGCGCGGATCGTCGTGTAGCCGCGGCACGACGATGTGCGAACCGCGCACCCGGCGCAGCAGCTTCGAGCGGGTTTCCTGCGCGCGATCCATGACCTGGCCGACCTGCGGCCCGGCGGCATTGACCACCATCGCCGCGCGGAACGGCTCGCCACCGTTGCAGCCGGCGGTGTCGATGCGCCAGACGCTGCCTTCGCGCGCAAGCCGGGTGACCTCGCAGCGCGTGACCACTTCGGCGCCCCGATCGGCGGCATCGCGCGCGAGCAGGACGACGAGGCGGGCATCGTCGACCCAGCAGTCGGAATATTCGAACCCTGCGCGGATCTTCTCGCGCAGGCCCATCTCGCCGGCCAGGTCGATGCGCGCGGCAGGTGGCAGCGCTTCGCGCCCCCCGATGTGATCGTAGAGCCAAAGCCCCGCGCGCAGCATCCAGGCAGGGCGCCCCTCCTTCACCAACGGCAGGACGAAGCGCATCGGCCAGACAACGTGCGGCGCGATGCGCCACAGCACCTCGCGCTCGCGCAGCGCCTCGCGCACCAGCGAGAATTCGCCATGCTCGAGATAACGCAAGCCGCCGTGGATCAGCTTGGTCGAAGCCGAGGAGGTGCCCTGCGCAAGGTCGCCGCGCTCGAGCAAGAGGACCGAAAGACCGCGCCCCGCCGCGTCGCGCGCGATGGCCGCGCCGTTCACCCCGCCTCCGATCACGGCAAGGTCGTAGAGGAAGGGCGGCTCCATGTGCGCCATCCTGCGCTGCAATCGCCGCCCATGCAATATTGCTTACCGGCCCGCGCATCCCCATACCCTTGCCATGGCCAGCACCGAATTTTCGCTCGAAGACAGTTCCACGTGGAACACGGGACGCGCGGTCGAGCTCGAACCGCTGGTGCGGCGCGTGCTCGCGCCCAATCCTTCGCCCTACACCTTTACCGGGACGCAGACCTATCTGGTCGGGCGGGGCGCAGAGGTGGCGGTGATCGACCCCGGCCCGCACGGAACGGGCGTGGCGGGTCATGCCGACACCAATGGCGAAGGCCATGTCGAAGCGATTCTCGAGGCCGTGGGCGATGCGACGATCGTCGCGATCGTCTGCACCCACACCCACCGCGACCACAGCCCGGCGGCGCTGCCGCTGAAGGCGGCCACCGGCGCGCCGATCATCGGTTGCGCTCCGCTCGTCCTCGCCGACGACGGCCCCCGCGCCGACGCGGCGTTCGACCCGACCTACCGCCCCGACCGCGCACTGGCGGACGGCGAGCGGCTGAGCGGGGATGGCTGGACGATCGAGGCGGTGGCGACGCCGGGGCATACCAGCAACCATCTTTGCTATTCGATCGTGGAATCGGGGGCATTGTTCACCGGCGACCACGTGATGGGCTGGTCGACCAGCGTGGTCTCGCCGCCCGATGGCGACATGGGCGCCTACATGGCCTCGCTGCAGAAACTGCAGGAGCGCGAGGACAAGGTCTATTACCCCGCGCACGGCCCGCAGATCGACAATCCGCGCCAGTTCGTGCGGGGCATGATGGGCCACCGCCGCCAGCGAGAACGCCAGATCCTGAACCTCCTGGGCGAAGGCCCGCACGAGATTCCGGCGATGGTCGCCGCGATGTACAAGGGGCTCGATCCGCGCCTGACCGGCGCTGCCGGCCGCTCGGTGCTGGCGCATCTGGTCGACATGGAACGACAGGGCCGCGTCGCGGTTGCGGGGGAGACATGGAGCCTGACCTGACCCCTTCCCGTCCCGCAGCCCCGGCCGCCGCACCGGCCCCGGCGCGCGCCTCGGCGCTGCCCTGGCTGCTGTTCGTCGGCGCCCTTGCGATCGCCGCGTTTCTTGCGTGGAAGCTATGGCGTCCGGCCGATATCGGCGATCCGCTCGCGACCAGCCTCGTTGCCTTCGAAAAGCAGAACACCCTCACCGTGTTCAGCGCGCAGCTGGCGCCGGTGGTATCGAGCGACGATGCCCGCCTGTTCGGGCTGGTCAAGGCAAAGCAGGTCGCGGTGATCCCGGCCCGGGTCGACTATACGCTCGATCTTTCCGGCATCGGGCGCGAGCGGATGCGCTGGAATAGCGAGACCAAGACACTGGCGGTGCGCCTTCCGCCGCTCGCGGTCAGTCGCCCCAACCTCGACGAGGCCCGCGCGCAGTACCTGCGCGAAGGCGTGTGGATCGGGCGCGAGGCGCAGGACAAGCTGACCCGCGACAACACCCGCCTCGCCGAACGGCTGGCGGTCGAGCAGGCCGCCAATCCGGTGCTGATGAACCTCGCACGCGGGGCGGCAAAGGATGCGATCCGCCAGAATCTCGCGATCCCGCTGCAGGTTGCGGGCTATGGCGATGTCAAAGTCGTGGTAGCATTCGACGGAGAGCCGACTCCGATGTGACGGGCGTCATTGGAACCGGCATCCCGCCAGCGTAATCGCGCGGCGGGACTGCAGGGAGAACACCAATGGCGACTGCCGCATCAATACCGCCCGATATCAATAGCTTCTCCGCGCGGGACCGCGACTTCCACGTCCGCATGGCGACGGGCCTCGCGATCTTCGTGATCTTCGCCTTCGGCCAGTTCGCGCTGCGCGGGCTCAGCAATCCGGCGACCGCGCCGTGGTGGGTCCACGCCCACGGGTTGCTGATGCTCGGCTGGATGGGGCTGTTCATCGTGCAGACCCGGCTGGGGCGGGCGCAGACGAACAAGGCCCGCTCGATGGAGCTCCACCGCGCGCTCGGCTGGGCCTCGTGCCTGCTCGTGGCGGCGATCGCCGTGGCCGGGGTCAATGCCGCCTATCGCGCCGTCGAACTGGGCCGAGTCCCGCCGTTCTTCACGCAGCCCTATTTCGTCGCGCTGACCTTTGCCGATATCGCGGGTTTCGTCGGCGTGTTCGCCGCCGCCGTGGCGCTGCGCAGGCATGCGCCCTGGCACCGGCGGCTGATGCTCGCCTCGGTGATCCTCGTGCTCGAGCCGGCGTTCGGCCGGCTGGTGCCGCTGCCGCTGCTGGGCGCGGCGGGGCCGTGGGTCGAGCGCGCCTGCCAGATCGCGGTCTTTGCCTTCCCGCTGCGCCACGACCTGCGCACGATCAGCCGGGTCCATCCGGCGACGCTCGTCGGTCCGGCGGTGGTGGTGGCGGAACAGGCGGCAATTCTCGCCCTCGCCGCCTTCCCGCCGTTCGTCGCGCACGTGCAGGCTATTGCCGCAGCCTGATCGGCTCCCTAAGTCCCTCCCAGCCCGGGGCGGCCCCTTCCGTCTTGCCCGTCCCGGCGGGGAACCTTCGATGACCGCGCAGCCGACCAATCTTTCGGGCCTCGACCTGCGGGCCGAGATCGACCGCCTCCGCAAGGAGCGCAACGCGGTCATCCTAGCGCACTACTACCAGCGCCCGGAAATCCAGGACCTCGCCGATTTCGTCGGCGATTCGCTCGAGCTTTCGCGCAAGGCGGCGGCGACCGACGCCGACGTCATCGCGTTTTGCGGCGTCAAGTTCATGGCCGACACCGCCAAGATCCTGAGCCCCGAGAAGATCGTGGTGCTGCCCGACCTCGACGCCGGGTGCAGCCTCGAGGACTCGTGCCCGCCCGACAAGTTCAAGGCCTTCCGCGAGGCGCATCCCGACCACATCGCGCTCACTTACATCAACTGCTCGACCGAGGTGAAGGCGCTCAGCGACGTCATCGTCACCTCGTCGAGCGCCGAAACGATCCTCGCCCAGATCCCGGAAAGCCAGAAGATCATCTTCGGGCCTGACCGGCACCTTGGCGGCTATCTCAACCGCAAGTTCGGGCGCGACATGCTGCTCTGGCCGGGCGTGTGCATCGTGCACGAAGCCTTTTCGGAGACCGAGCTGCTCAAGCTCAAGGCGCAGCACCCCGATGCGCCGATCGCCGCGCACCCCGAATGCCCGCCGCACATCGTCGACCACGCCGATTACGTCGGCTCGACCAGCGGCATCCTGCAATTTGCCAAGACCATGCCCGGCGATACGCTGATCGTCGCCACCGAGCCGCACATCATCCACCAGATGGAGCTGGCGATGCCGGAGAAAACCTTCATCGGTGCGCCGGGGGCGGACGGCAACTGCAACTGCAACATCTGCCCCTACATGGCGCTCAACACGCTGGAGAAGCTGTATCTCGCGCTGCGCGACCTGCAGCCCCGCATCGAGATGGACGAGGACCTGCGCCTTGCCGCCAAGAAGAGCCTCGACCGCATGCTCGACATGGCAAGCGGTACGGTCGGCCTCGGCGATCTGGGTGCGCGGCCGTTCGGCGCCTGACGCCAGCGCAACGCACGAAAAAAGGGGCGGCCTCGCGAGAGGTCGCCCCTTTCCTTTGTCAGCGCGGGGTCAGAGGAACAGGACGTCGCTCTGCAGCACGGTGCTGCTGACGGTGACGTCGAAGTCGGCCACCTTGTCGCCATTGAGATCGGCCATCAGGTGCCCGCCGGCAAAGCGCAGCTCGCCCGCCGCGCCGCTGAAGCCCGCGCTGCCGATCCAGGTGAGGTCCGCGCCCGCGCCGTCGACGGTGCTGCCGAGGTGGCGCAGGTCGATCCGGTCGGTGCCCGAGACGAAATCGGCGATGGTGTCCCCCTTCTCCACGACGTGGAACTGGAACAGGTCGGCGCCGGCCCCGCCATAGAGCGTGTCCTTGCCTTCGAAGCCGTTGAGCACGTCGTCGCCGCCCAGCCCCTTGAGCACGTTGGCGACCTGGTTGCCCCAGATCACGTCGCGCGCCGAGCCGCCGATCGCGTTCTCGATCGTCGTGCCATAGGCGATCGACAGGTTCATGTATTCGGTGGCGCGCACGCCCGACACGCCGGTGTCGTAGAAGATGTTGTCGGCGTTGGCGGTCATGAACCTGTTGGCGACGTTGTCGATTCCGGCCTGGGACGCCGGATTGGCCACGGTTCCCCCGGCCAGCGCGTTGAGCGCGGCGCGGTTGGCGTTGACCGTGGCGACGTCGGCCGCCGCCTGCCCGACCGAGCTGAACGAGCCGGCATGCAGGTCGATCTGCTGCGAGGCGGTGAAGCCCGACAGGTCGAGCGTGTCGATGCCGCCGGCGTCGTAGATCGACAGGTAGGGATAGGCGTTCTTCGAGAAGTCGTAGACCACGTTGCCGGCGTTGCTGTTGAAGCCGTAGGTGGTGTTGCCGGCACGAGTCGTGGTGTCCGCGCCGTACTTCGACTGGATCGTCAGGATGTCGTGCAGCAGCGGCGTCTGGGCATAGCCGTAGAACACCGTCGACCAGTCGATGATGTTGGCACCGGTTTCGGCAGCATCCCAGTAGGACATGATCGTGTACTGGGTGCTGTCCTGCGCATATTCCGCGTAGTTGGCGTAGGTCAGCGGCAGGTTCGGGTCGTAGTTGTAGTTGCCCGGGTGCGACAGGCCGAGCGTATGGCCAAGCTCGTGCACCAGCGTGGTCTTGCCATAGCCGCCGAAGCCGAACCACGCGTTGGTCCAGTTCACCGCGGGATCGGCGACGAACACGTCGGACTGGAACTTGTAGCCCTGCTTGCCCGGATAATAGGCATAGGCCTGGGCCGGATCGTAGGAGTTGGCGAACTGGATGTCGGCGCCGATGCCGTTTTTCTCGACGAACTTCTGCGGGATAAGGTCGTCCCACAGCTGGATCGAGGCGCGCGCTTCGGTGCGCTGCTGGGCGCTGAACGGCGAGAAGCCGTAGCCTGCGGTAAAGCCGAAGTTGGGGTTGTTGTAGACCCCGGTGAGGTGCGACAGGTCGGTGAACGAATAGGTGATGACGCCATTGGGCGCCTTGAGCGTGGTGCCCGAATCGATATGCGCCTTCACGCCGTCGAGATCGATGACCGGCTTTCCGCTCCAGCTGAAGCCGACATAGTCGTCGAGGTTGAAGCCGCTCGGAGTCGAGACGGTAAGACTGGCGAGCCCGAGCTCGACGGGATTGCCGAGCAGCTCGAACGGATCGGCTTCGGGATGGGCCGACAGCAGGGCGGCGGCCTTCTGGGTATTGGTTGGCATCACGGTCCCCCGGATATGGGTCTACCCCCGCGCCAGGTGCGGCGCAGGACAGGCCAGCAGCTGGGCCGCCGGCGCCGCGGGGTCGAAAATGCCCGGAAGCGACCGGAGACTCATTTCAACTGTAACCAGAGGACAGGTATAACCGTGTGTTTCCGGATGCCTACAGAAAATTCATATTAACGAAATATGACTCCGGCCTACTCGATCGGCAGGCCGAACATCAGCTGGCGCACGTACTTCACTGGCGGCATGCCGTGGCCCAGCACGGCGTCGTTGTAGGCGCGCAGGTCGAACTTGTCGCCGAAGCGGGCCATCGCCTCCTCGCGCAGCGCGCGGTGCTCCTCGTAGCCGGTGAAGTAGCTGAGCAGCTGGACCGACGAGAGGTTGGCGCGCACCCACTTGCCTGCCGCCTCGCGCTCCTGCTGGAAGGCGCCCTTCATCATCAGGTCCATGGCCTGGTCGCGGGTCATGCCCTCGGTGTGGATGCCGATGTCGAGCAGCGTGTTGGTCACCGAGCGCAGCCGCATCTTGAGCACGGTCAGCTGGAACAACGGGTCGCCGCCCAGGTAGCCCTGCTCCTTCATCAGCCCTTCGGCATAGACCGCCCAACCCTCGACGAACGGGCCGGAGCCGAGCACGGCACGCAGCACCGACGGATCCTTGATCGCGTGATCGAGCTGCAGGTAGTGTCCCGGCATCGCCTCGTGGATCGCCAGCTCGTGGATCATGTAGCGGTTGTATTCCGACAGGAACGAGGTCGCCTGCGCGTCGGTCCAGTCGTCGGGGATCGGCGAGACCGCGAAGAAGTTGGCGCCGTCGCGCTCGAGCGGCCCCGGCGCATCGTCGTAGGCGACCGCGTTGCCCTGGCGGAACTTGGGCATCGTCACGATCCTCACCGGCCCGTCGGGCATCCCGACGAAGCCCTTCTCCTTCACGAACGCGGTGGCCTGCGCCAGCGCGTCGCGGCTCGCCTGCTCGAGCCCGTCGCGCGGCGGGCGCTGGGCATAGCTCAGCTGCAGCGCGGCCTCGATCGCCGCCTGCTGCTGCTCGGCCGTCGGCGCGGCCGGCAGCGTCCGGTCCTTGAGCACCTGCCGCGCCAGCGCATACATCTCGGCGCGGATGTCGGCCTTGGCCTTCTCGGCCTTGGCCTTGAGCTCGGGCCGGGTCATCGTCGACTGCAGCTCGAACGCCATCTGCCGGTCGTAGAGCGCGGCGCCCAGCCGGAAGTCGCCGTTGGCCTGCGGCACCAGTACGGTGTCGAGCCAGGTCTGCTGCTCGGCCACCGCCGCCTTCACCCCGGCGAGCGCCCTGTCGAAGCGCGCGCGGGCAACCGGGTCGAGCTCGCCGGCATGGGGAGCGAGCATCGTCTCGGCGACCTCGACGATGCCGGCGTTCTGCTTCGAGACCGTTTCCGCATAGACCTTGGGCACGCGCGCGAGCTGGAGCTGGCGGCGGCTCTCGGCGAGATAGGCGGGCAGCGCCTCCATCCGCGCGGCGGCCGAGGCGAGCCGCTGCGGCCATGGCGCGAAATCGCGCGCGGCGAGCGTGTAGAGCGCATTGGCCGCCTCCTCGTTGTAACCTTGCGCATTCCACGCCCAGCTCTGCAGCGTTTCCAGCCGCCACAGCCGGTATTCGAGATCGTTGATCAGCAGCAGCCGGTCGAGCTGGTTGTCGCGCGACAACTTCGCCGGGTCGCTTGCCCGCGCCGCGGCGAGCAGCGTGCGCCATTGCGCGGTCGCAGCCGCCCGGCCCTGCGCGCTGATGTCGGACAGGCGATCGTCGTAGCGATGGTCGCCCAGCGCGGTCGCGGTCACCGGCTCGAGCCGGACCAGCGTCTCGATGGTGCGGTCGGCGAGCGCGCGGAACGCGGCGTCATCCGCGCTTTGCGCCATCGCTGCATGGGTCGGGTGGGTCTGCGCCAGTGCGGGAACGGGCAGGGCAGGAGCGACCAGGGCAGGAACGGCAAGCGCGACGAGCGCGGCGGCGGAAACGGCAGACTTCATCGGCATGGCTCTCCGGCAACCAGACTGGTTGCACCTGCTACCAGCCGCACCCCAGGCGGGCTAGTCCGCTTTCGGCGGCGCCTCGCCCAGCCGCGCGAGGAACAGCGCGGCCGCCACCAGCACCATCCCGAAGCCGTCGAGCGCGCCCAGCGTCTCGCCGAACGCGAACCAGCCGGCGAGCACCGAAACCGCCGGCTGGGTCAGCAGCGTCAGCCCGATCACCAGCGGCGGGAAATGGCGCAGGGCATAGACCAGCAGCCCCTGCCCGACGACCTGGCTGCCCAGCGTCAGCGCGATCAGCGGCCACCAGTTGTGCGGCAGGATCGTCTCGCCCAGCGCCAGCGCGATGGCGAGCAGCACCGGCGCTCCGGTCAGGCTCGAATGGAACAGCAGCGCCCAGCTGCCGAAGCGGGCGCGCCCGCGTTGCAGCAGCAGGATGTAGAAGGTGTAGAACAGGCCGGCGAGAATGCAGAAGAGGTCGCCGACCAGCGTCGCGTGGTCGATCTCGAGCGAGCGGCCGAGCAGGATCGCCGAGCCCGCCAGCGCCGCCAGGATCGCCAGCACTTCCATTCCGCGCGGCGCCCGGCGCGCGGCGATCACCCCCCAGGCCATCAGGATCAGGCTGCCCGAATTGCCGAACAGCGAGGCGTTGCCGAGCCGCGTCCGCGCAATGCCGATGTGCCAGCTGGCGAGGTCGGCGGCGAACAGCACGCCGGCGGCGGCCACCGCAGCCCACGCGCCGCGGCCCATGCCCGAGAGCGGCTGGCGGTTGCGGTTCGCCAGCAATGCAAGCAGCGGCAGCGCCAGGGCAAGCCGCCAGAAGCCCGACGCGACCGGCCCCGTATCGGCAAGGCGCACCGACCACGGGCCCAGCGCCAGCGCGACGTTGCCGGCGAGCAGCGCCGCAAAATGGCGGGCGGTGGGTTGGTCGGGGGACGCCGTCGCGGCGCTCTGGCGCGTGCTGAGGGTTGACATGGGGGACGGTGTTCCCGCTAGACAGGTTGCAAAAGGAAACGGGAAGTCTCGTGTCCTGCAACCGTCATTTCATCCTGCAAAGGTCTTGTCCATGCACGATTCCCTGTTCCAGCCGATCCAGCTCGGCGCCATCGCCGCGCCCAACCGCGTTCTCATGGCCCCCTGCACCCGCACCCGCGCGCAGGACGACTTCGTACCCAGCGCGATCATGGCGACCTATTACGCGCAGCGCGCCGATGCCGGGCTGATCATCAGCGAGGCCACCGGGATCAGCCAGGAAGGGCTCGGCACCGCGCGCGCGCCGGGAATCTGGAGCAAGGCGCAGGTCGAAGGCTGGAAGCCGATCACCGAGGCGGTGCACAAGGCCGGCGGGCGCATCGTCTGCCAGCTCTGGCACATGGGCCGCATCGTCCACCCCTGGTTCCTCGGCGGCGAACCCCCGGTCTCGGCCTCGGCCACCCGGCTCGAGGAAGGCAAGGCGCACACCCCCGCCGGGCGCTTCCCCTACGAGACCGCGCGCCCGCTGCGCATCGACGAAATGCCGCGGATCGTCGAGGACTATGCGCTCGCCACCCGCAACGCGCGCGAAGCCGGTTTCGACGGGGTGCAGCTCCACGCCGCCAATGGCTACCTGATCGACCAGTTCCTGCGCTCGAGCACCAACCTGCGCGATGACGACTACGGCGGCTCCGCCGAAAACCGCGTGCGGCTGCTGCGCGAAGTGCTCGAGGGCATCGTCTCGGCCTGGGATGCGCCGCACGTCTCGGTGCGCCTCTCGCCCAACGGCGACAGCCAGGGCGCCGACGATCCCGATCCGGCGACGCTGTTCGCGCACGCGGCGCAAGTGGTGCAGGACGCGGGCGCCGCGTTCCTCGAACTGCGTCAGCCGGGGCCCGACGGCACCTACGGTTCGACCACCGTGCCCAAGCAGGACGCCGTCATCCGCGCGATCTACAAGGGTCCGCTGGTCCTCAACAGCGACTACACCGCCGAAGACGCCGCGCAGGACGTCGCCTCAGGCCGTTGCGATGCGGTCAGCTGGGGCCGGCTCTACCTGTCCAATCCCGACCTCGCCACGCGCATCCGCAAGGGCGCGCCGCTCGCTCCCAACCGGGGCGCGCCCAAGACATGGTACTATCCGAGCGAGGAAGGCTATACCGACTACCCGACGCTCGAACAGGAAGCCGCCGGCGCGGTCGCCTGATCGGTCCGGCAGGGAGATTTGCACGTGCGCATTCCACGGTCCTGGCTGTTCGTGCCGGGCGACAGCGAGAAGAAGCTGGCCAAGGGTCCGGAAACCGGTGCGCACGCGCTGATCGTCGATCTTGAAGACGCGGTCGCGCCTTCGGCCAAGGCCGAGGCGCGCCGCGTCACGGGAGAATGGCTCGAAGCGCACAAGCGCCAGGTCACCTTGCGCAAGCAGGTCCACTGGGTGCGCATCAATGCGGTCGACACAGGGCTGTGGCGCGACGATCTCGCCGCGGTGATGCCAGGCGCGCCCGAAGGGATCATGGTGCCCAAGGCGCAGGGCCCCGACCAGGTGCGGATGATCGCCGCCGAGATCTACGAACTCGAACAGCGCCACGGCATCCCCAACGGCCAAACCAGGATCCTGCCGCTGGTCAGCGAGACCCCGCGCGCCGCCTTGACCATCGCCGCCTATGCCGAGGCGCCGATGCCGCGGCTGGCGGGCCTCACCTGGGGCGCCGAGGACCTCGGCGCCGAACTCGGCGCCGCGCGCAAGCGCGACGAGAACGGGCTGTGGACCGACGCCTTCCGTTACGTCCGCGCGCAGACGCTGCTCGTCGCCCATGCCGCGGGCGTCTGGGCGATCGACACCCTCCATGCCGATTTCCGCGACGAGGACGGCCTGCGCCGCGCCGCGCTCGCGGCCAAGGGCGACGGGTTCGCCGGCATGCTGGCGATCCATCCCGCGCAAGTGCCGGTGATCAACGCCGCCTTCGCGCCGAGCGAGGCCGAGCTCGCCGAAGCGCAGGCGATCGTCGCGGCCTTCGCCGCCGCGCCCGATGCCGGAACCCTGCAGCTCGATGGCCGGATGATCGACCAGCCCCACCTCAAGCAGGCGAAGGCGCTGCTCGGGATCGCCTGAACCGCGTCAGGGCGTGGGCGCTGCCGGCGCAGTTGGCGCCGCAGCGGCCGGCGCGGCGGCCTTTTCCCCGACCCCCACCCCGGCTTCGGCCGCGGGCTGGTCTTCGGCCGCGCCGCTGGCCGCATCGTCGGGCGCGCGCGCAGCCCTTGCCGCGCCGCTCGGCGCGACCGGCTGGAGCGGCGGTTGCGCGGTCGATGTGTCGAGGTCGATCATCGCATCGCTGACCGTGCCCGGCAGCACCTCGCCGCCCGCCGCGGGCGCACCCTTGTCCGCGTCCTGCTTTCCGCAGCCGGCAAGCGCGAGCGCCGCCAGCGGGGCGAGGACAACCAGGCGGGTGGTCTTGGCAATGGGCATCGCGCGGTTTCCTGTGATCATGGCGGCGGGCAGGCGACGTCGAGCTTGTCGAGGAAGGCCCCGGCGCGCGCCAGCAATGCCGCATCGAATGCCTCGGGCGCAACCGACAGGCCGAGGTCGGCGAGGCTGGTCACGCCGAATTCCTCGATCCCGCAGGGAACGATGCCGCCGAAGTGCGCAAGGTCGGGCGAAAGGTTGACCGAAAAGCCGTGCATCGTCACCCAGCGGCGGATGCGCACGCCGATCGCGCCGATCTTGGCCTCGCGCCCGTCGCGCCCCTTCGTCCAGATGCCGATCCGGCCCTCGGCGCGCCAGCTCTCGACGCCGAAGTCGCCGAGCGTGTCGATCACCCAGCCCTCGAGCGCATGGACGAAGCCGCGCACGTCGCGCGCGCGCTTGCGCAGGTCGATCAGGACATAGCCGACACGCTGGCCGGGGCCATGGTAGGTATAGCGCCCGCCCCGCCCGGCCTCGACCACCTCGAAGCGCGGGTCGAGCAGCTCGGCGGCCGCGGCGCTCGTGCCCGCCGTATAGACCGGCGGATGCTCGAGCAGCCAGATCAGCTCCTCCGCGCGGCCCTCGGCGATCGCGGCATTGCGCTGCGTCATCGCATCGAGCGCCTCGCGATAGGGCACGGCGCGCGCTTCGCGCCGGATCTCGATGTCCCGCAACATGTCCATGCCGGCTGCGATGGTGCCTCGCACGACAAAGTGCAAGGGGGTGCGCAGCGCGATCGAGCCTGCTAGGGACGGATCGAAGCGAAGGATCCAGACGACCCGTGACCACCCTCGACAGCAGCGCCGCATGGTCCAGCGCCACGCGCATGGTGGCGGCCAACCGCGAGGTGCTGGCTCCCATCGCCGGCGTGTTCTTCTTCCTGCCCGGCCTCGCCTCGGCGATCTTCGTGCCCGCGCCGCAGGTGCAGAGCGGCATGACCCAGGCGCAGATGATGGACGCGATGCAGTCCTACTACGCTTCGTCGCTGCCGCTGCTGGTGCTGCTCTCGCTGATCCCGATGGCGGGGATGCTGACGATGCTGGTCGCCATGCTCGATCCCGGCCGCCCGACGATCGGCGAAGCGATCCGCCGCAGCATCGGCGCGCTGCCGTCCTATTTCGCGGCGCAGCTGCTCGTTGCGCTGGCGCTGACGCCGCTCGTGCTGCTCCTCGTCGGGCTGCTCGGCGCCATCCTCCCGGCGACGCTGGCGGTGGCGATGACGATGGCCGCGCTGCTCTGGCCGGTGATGCGCACGATGCTGATCGGCCCGGTCATCGCCACCGGCGGCCGCCGCTCGCCGCTCGCCGCGATCCGCGAAAGCCTGCGCCTCACGCGCGGCAACAGCGGCCGCATGCTCGGCTTCGTCGGCCTCGCCGGGCTGCTTTTCCTGGTGGTCTACGGCCTCGTCATGATGGTCGTCGGGGTGGTGCTGGTGCTGGTCAGCGGGGGTGAGCCGCAGCGGGTCATCGCCGAGGCGATCTCGGGCCTGCTGACCTCGGCCGCCTACACCTATTTCGTCGCGATCCTCGCCGCGATCCACGAACAGCTCGGCGGGCGCGACCGGGCGCCCGCGCCGATCTTCGACTGAAGGATTACTCCTTCCAGCCCCAGCTGATCACGCAAGGGGGCACGTTCACCGGCTCGAAGCCCTTGTCGATATGGCGGAAGTAGTTGCCCATCAGCGCACGGGCGCGGGCGGTGTACTGGTAGACGAGGAACGCCCCGCCCGGGCGCAGCACGCGGTGCGTCGCGGCCATGATCGCGGGGCCGACGCCTTCGGGCAGGGTCGAGAAGGGCAGGCCCGAAAGCACGTAGTCGGCATGCTCGAAGCCGTGCGCGCGGACGATCTCCTCGACGTCCGCCGCCGAGCCGTGGACCGCGACGAAGCGGCTGTCGCCGATCGTCCTGGACAGGTAGGCGATGAAGTCGGGATTGGTGTCGATCACGATCAGCCGGCCGTCGCGGCGCAGCTTTTCCAGCACCGGGCGGCAGAACGTGCCGACGCCGGGGCCGTATTCGACGAAAAGGCGGCATTCGTCCCAGTCGACGCGCGAGAGCACGCGCTCGATCGTGCGTCGCGACGACGGCACGATCGCGCCGACCATCACCGGATGCCTGATGAAGCCCTTGAAGAAGATGCCCGCGGGACCGAGCATCTGTTCCGCCTTGCGCTTCGCCCGGTGCAACAGGGGGGGACGCGCAGCTTGCGTGGAAGTCATCGTGGCGGAACACCCTTCAATTCGACGAGACACGAGCGCGTCGCAAATTTGTCATCGCATTGCAAGCGCGGCGCGGGACTCCTAACGAAGAAGCAATGAACCGGGCGTGACGGACCCGAAGGTCCGCGCGCCCCGAGCGGGAGAGATCGAGCCGTGCGCGAAATTCCACCGGCAGCCGGACCTGCGCACGACGCGGCGCGCGATCTTCCGGCGGGCGCGCACCAGCAGTTGCCCACGGGGCGCATGGCGCTGCTCTTCGCGGTGATGCTCACGACCGCTGCCGGCAATACCGCGATGCAGTCGGTCATGCCCTCGATCGGCGCACACCTCGGCATCGCCGACGTCTGGGTCAGCCTTGCCTATTCGTGGTCGGCGCTGCTGTGGATGGTGCTCGCGCCGGTCTGGGCGCGGCGCTCGGACCGCCGCGGGCGCAAAGCGATGATGAGCCTGGGCATGGGCGCCTTCGCCCTGTCCTTCGCGCTGTGCGGCACGGTGCTCTATTTCGGGCTGCACGGCGCCTTCTCCGGGCTCGCGACGATCCTGCTGTTCGCGCTCGCCCGCTCGCTCTACGGCAGCTTCGGCTCGGCCGCGCCGCCCGCGGTCCAGGCCTATGTCGCGAGCCGCACCAGCCGCGAGGAGCGGACCAAGGCGCTCAGCCTCGTGTCCTCGAGCTTCGGCCTCGGCACCGTGCTCGGCCCGGCGGTGGCGCCGCTGCTGATCCTTCCCGGCCTCGGCCTCGTCGGTCCCTTCGCGCTGTTCGCGCTGTTCGCGGTCGCGGTGCTCGTGCTGCTGCGGCTGCGCCTGCCAGACGATGCGCCGTCCTACGCGGGCCGCGGCGAGATCATGGAGGAGCCGTTCAGTCCCTCGTCCAACCCGCGCCGCGTCGACGACGATCCCGACGGCTCGCCCGATTCGCTCCCCGAGGCCGAGCCGCAGCACACCGATGCCACCCGCCTGCGCTGGAGCGATCCGCGCATCCGCGCCTGGCTGCTGATCGGCACGCTCGGCGGTCAGGCGCAGTCGATCCTGCTCGGCCTGATCGGCTTCCTGCTGCTCGACCGGCTCGGCCTGCGCCACCAGCCCGACGTCGCGGCGGGCTCGATCGGCCTCGTGCTGATGTGCGGCGCCGTCGCCACCCTGCTCGCGCAGTGGGGCCTGATCCCGACGCTGGCGCTGGGCCCCCGCACCTCGACGCTGTGGGGCATGGGCCTGTGCTGCGCGGGCGTGGTGCCGATGGCGCTGGGCCGCGACCTGCACACCATCGCCACCGGCTTTGCCATCTGCTCGCTGGGCTTCGGCCTGTTCCGCCCCGGCTTCACTTCGGGCGCCAGCCTTGCCGTGACCCGCGCCGAACAAGGGCAATCGGCCGGCATCGTCGCAGCGGTCAACGGCTCGGCCTACATCGTCACCCCGGCGATCGGGGTGTTCCTCTACAACCACTCGGCCTGGCTCGCCTGGGCGCTGGTCGAGGCGCTGGCGCTCGGCGTGCTGGTGATCGGCCTGACCGGGGTCGCCCGCGACGGGCCCGAACCCATGCGCCGCCGCTGATCCCGGCTCAGGCGGCGCCGATCCGCAGCGCGACGCGCCGCGCGGCGGCATTGTGCAACCGCACCGCGACCATCAGCAGCAGGTTGAGCACGATCGTCTGGTAGAGGAAGTAGTACAGAGGGCTGCCGGCGATCATCGCCAGCCCGAGCACGATCGCGCGCGGGTTGGGCCCCAGGAACTTGAGCAGCAGCAGCAGCGGGCGTTGCTCCTTCTGCACTTCGGCCCTGATCCGCGCGAGGCGGGCAGGCCCGGTTCCTGCATCGTCCTTCATCGCCGCGGTCACCGCCGCGTCGACCTGCAGCGCCCACGGGCTCATCCCCGAGGCGAGCCGCAGGTAGCCGAGCACGAAACCGCGCAGGATCCACGAAACCCCGCGCTTGTCCTTGAACAGCGCGCCGTCGTCCTTCGTCGCGTTGTTGAGCCAAGGCACGCCATAGGTCCAGTACTGGTAGAACCGCCGCTGGACCTCGACGAAATTGGACTGGACGATGTGGCTGGCGCCTGCCGCCAGCGTCCAGAACCAGGCCCAGCCCGGACCGATCGCGCGGGTCAGCACGAAGGCCAGCAGCACGTAAAGCACGATATGGCTGGCATAGTCGCAGATCCCGTCGACCAGCTCGCCCAGCGGGCTCGTCTTGCCGGTGATCCGGGCAAGGTCGCCGTCGGCGCCATCGACCACGTGCCAGGTCATGTGCAGCGCCATGCCCAGCACCGCGCCGACCGGCCAGGGTCCCAGGCGGCTCTGCCCCCAGTAGCACAGGCCGGCGGCGACCACGCAGAGCCCGCCGAGCACGCTCACCATGTTCGGGGTGATCGGCGTTCGGGCGAGCCGCTTCGCCAGCTGCCAGGCGAGCGGGTGGTAGAGAAAGTGGTTGAGCGCATCCTGCATCTCGCGCGGGCGCCGCGGCCGCTCGATCGCCGTGGGCCGCCCGGTTCCGCCGCTCGCCGCTCCGATCCCGCCTGCGCTGTCCATCGTGTCCCGGTCCGTCCTCGCCATCGCCCGCGCAGGGCCTTATCGGCGCACGGCGATGCTTTGCAAAGGGCGCGCATAGCCGCATCGCGCCGCTTCGCAAGGGCGCGGCCGCCGCCCTCGCCGCGCCGGCGGAACCGGCACGGGGCGGAGCACCGGGCGCAGCGGGCATTCTTGACGGTCGGTCGACACCGGCAGGGCCGCGCCGCGCGGTGCCCGGCGGTCCTTGTCGTTCCGCACCGCACCCCCGCCCGCCGCACTGCGCGAGCCAGGGCCTGTCGCCGATTTCCGCCGCTTGGCCGCGATCGGGCCTGCACCTTTGCGGGTTATTCTCGCGTCTGCAGCATGGCTGGCGCCGACGCCCGACGGCGCGCGAAGCGGCCAGAACCGTGACGAGCCTGAAATCTGCTTGCAATCCCCCTGCAATTTCCGGATTGAGGCAATTTAGTGACAGCGCGCGGCCCAGCGGGGTGCGACGCCTGCGTGAAGGGACAAGAGTTCATGAAGCCAATTAAGGTCGCGGTGATCGGGGTCGGCAACTGCGCCAGCTCGCTCGTCCAAGGCGTCTACTTCTATCGCAACAACAACTCCACCAACGGCCTGATCCACGATCGCATCGGCGGCTACGGCGCCGGCGACGTCGAGTTCGTGCTCGGCGTCGATGTCGATGCGCGCAAGGTCGGCAAGGACATATCCGAAGCGATCTTCGCCGCACCCAACTGCACCGCGGTGTTCCATGCCGACGTTCCCGCGACCGGCGGCAAGGTCATCATGGGCAAGATCCTCGACGGCGTCGCCGACCACATGACCGGGATGGGCGAGCGCGGCTTCATCGTCGCCGACGAGCCCGAAGCCACGCAGGAAGGCATCGTCGCCGCGCTCAGGGAATCGGGCGCCGAAGTGCTCCTGAACTTCCTGCCGGTCGGCTCTCAGACCGCCACCGAATTCTACATGGAATGCGCGCTCGAAGCGGGCGTCGCGGTGGTCAACTGCATGCCGGTGTTCATCGCCTCGACCCCGGAATGGGAAGCCCGCTTCCGCGCCAAGCGCGTGCCGATCGTCGGCGACGACATCAAGGCGCAGGTCGGCGCGACGATCGTCCACCGCGTGCTCTCCAGCCTGTTCGGCGCGCGCGGCGTGCAGGTCGAGAAGACCTACCAGCTCAACACCGGCGGCAACACCGACTTCATGAACATGCTCGACCGCCAGCGTCTGGGCAGCAAGAAGGAATCGAAGACCGAGGCGGTGCAGGCGATGCTCGCCCAGCGCCTGGAAGACGAGAACATCCACGTCGGCCCGTCGGACTACGTGCCCTGGCAGAAGGACAACAAGCTGTGCTTCCTGCGCCTCGAAGGGTCGCAGTGGGGCAACGTGCCGATGAACCTCGAACTGCGCCTCTCGGTCGAGGACAGCCCGAATTCGGCGGCCTGCGTGATGGACGCGATCCGCTGCTGCAAGGTCGCGCTCGAGCGCGGCGAGGGCGGCGCGCTGATCGGCCCGTCGGCCTACTTCTGCAAGCACCCGCCGCAGCAGTTCAACGACGACACCGCCGCGCAGATGGTCGAGGAATACATCGCCGAGACCGCGCTGGCCGCCGAATAAGGCGCGCCCGACACCATAACCCGCAGGCGGCGCCGGTTTCCCGACCGGCGCCGCTTCGCGTTGAGGGACAGGCTTCGATGGACGCCCTGATCATTGCCGCCGGCTATGGCAGCCGCCTTGCCGACATCTCCGCTTCCAAGCCGCTGACTCCGGTCTGCGGGGTGCCGCTGATCGAGATCGGCATCCGCCAGGCAATGATCGCCGGCGTCACCCGCGTCGTCGTCGTCACCGGCCACCGCGCCGAACTGGTCGAAATGGCGCTCGCCGAAATGGCGGTGCGCCTCGGCGTGGAGATCGTGCCGGTGCGCCTTGCCGACTGGTCGACGCCCAACGGCCATTCGGTCATGGCCGGGGCCACGCGCTGCGAGGGCGACTACCTGCTGATGATGGCCGACCACATGTTCGAGGCCGACATCCTCGCCCGCCTGCTCGCCGAAGGCGCGCCCGACCGCGGGGTCACGCTGGCGATCGACCGCCGGCTCGACAATCCGCTGGTCGATCCCGACGACGCGACCTGGGTGCGCATGGACGAGCAGGGACGCATCCTCGCCATCGGCAAGACCATCACGCCCTACGATGCGGTCGATTGCGGCGCCTTCCTCGCCACGCCCGAGCTCGCCGAGGCGATCCGCCAGGCCATCGCCGCGGGCAAGCCGGGCTCGCTGTCCGACGGCATGCAGGTCCTTGCCGACCGTGGCCGCGCCGCGATGATGGACATCGACGACGCCTGGTGGATGGATGTCGACGACCCCCGCGCCCACGCGCTCGCCGAAGAACTCGCCCCCTGGCACCTGTCGCAGACCTTCGCCGGGATGGGGGAATAAGGACAAGAGTCGGAGGTGAAAGGGGTCGCGTGGGAAAGAGGTTCTCGCAGAGCTCGCAGAGTTCACGCAGAGAGGCCTGCCGCCCCATCCTCCCCTGCAAGGGGAGGGGGACCACCCGCAGGGTGGTGGAGGGGTATCGGCCCCGCGCCAGCCCTAGAAGAAAAGAACGATCCTTCGACAAGCTCAGGATGGACGGGAAAGAGGTCCGCGCTCCGCAGCCCTGAGCCTGTCGAAGGGCCGCCCTTCCTTCAGCACAACCCCCGAAGCCCCCCGCACCCCGCGCCGCATCCGCAAGGCCAAAGCCGGAAGACGTCCCGGGAGCGCGAGGGGCCCTGCCCCTCGCCCCTTCTCTTCTCCCTCAACTCTTCTCTCTCAACCCTCCCCAACCCATCTTGACATGACTAACCATATAGGTTATACGCCACCCCACGGACCGGGAGCGGCATGGCCGGCTTGCTCTTCGCTCCTTCGGGGTTGCGCCCATGCGGCAAAGCCCCAACGCGACCGGCGCGGGTCGGCGCTGCGGGAAGCCGGTTCCCTTCAAACGGAAACGGCGAGCGAGGGCGTAAAGCCCCAAGTCCCTCAGGGCACACCCAGCCAGTGCAACGGACGGGCGGATGTGGTGCGGCGGTCCAGCCGCGTGGCAGCGCTCCCATGAAGTCCGGTTCCGGTCCGGCCTGGCCCCCTCGTGCGGCCCTGCTTATCCCGGAACTTATCCTTAGGGACTCGCTACGGACCCGATGCGGCACGCGAGCCGTCGCAAGGGATACGAGCCCCCCGTCCGATGAAGGCCGAGCCGTGCGGGAAGCAACGCCCCGCCGGCCACTCGCCAGAGCGTTCACCGCCCTCCTTCGCGCAGCGCCAGGCAATGGCGCCCGCGCCGGTCGCGCAGGTCCGTATGGTTTCCCCAAGGCGCAAAGGTCCGGGTTCGCCGCTGGATGGTTTTGCGCGCGCGGGCGTCCAAAGCGCGACGCGCCAACCGGCACGCCTGCTCGCGCTCAAGTTTTCGTTGCTTGGCAACGCCGCCGCGCGCTGCCACTTGGGCAGGGTGACAGACGCTCCCATCCTGCCCGACTCCGACCGGCCCCAGCCAACCTCGCCGCTGCAGATCCCGGATTATCGCCGGTTCTGGACCGCGCGGCTCGCCTCGGCCTTTGCCACCACCGGCATGGTCGTGATTCTCGGCTACCAGCTCTACGACGTGGCGCGCGGGCGCTATGGCATGGGCATCGGCGAGGCCTCGTTCCAGCTGGGCCTGCTCGGGCTCGTCCAGTTCCTGCCGCTGTTCCTGCTGACCCCGGTTGCCGGTGTCGTCGCCGACCGCTTCGACCGGCGGCTGGTGGTGACCTGCTCGATGCTGCTCGACATGCTCGTCGCGCTGGCGCTGACGCTGGCGACGCTGGGCCAGGCGCTGACGCTGCCGTTGCTGTTCACGCTGGGCGCGCTGCACGGCGTGGCGCGGGTGTTCATGGGGCCGGCGCTGTCGTCGATCGCGCCCAATGTCGTGCCGCCGGCGCTGCTGCCGCGCGCCGTCGCGATCAACGCGATGGCCTGGCAGATCGGCTCGCTCGGCGGCCCGGCGGTGGCGGGGCTGCTGTTCGCGGCAAGTGCGCCCCTTCCCTACGCCGTCTCGACGCTGCTGCTCGGGTTCGGCGCGGTGCGCATCTTCGGCATCCGCCCGCTTCCGCCCAGGACCGACACCCGCAACATCCACCCGATCACCCAGATCCGCGAAGGACTTTCGTTCGTGTGGAACGAGCGGTTCCTGCTGGGGTGCATCACGCTCGACCTGTTCGCGGTGCTGCTCGGCGGGGCGACCGCGCTGCTGCCGGTGTTCGCGCGCGACATCCTGACGATCGACGGCCATGCGGTCGGCTCCTATGGTCTCGGCTTCATGCGCGCGATGCCCGGGCTCGGCGCGGCGCTGGTCGCCGCGGTGCTGGCAAGGCGGCCGATCGAACGCGAGGTCGGCGCCAAGATGCTGCTTGCGGTGATCGCGTTCGGCGCAGCGACGGTGGCCTTCGCGCTGTCGCGCAACTTCGCGCTGTCGCTGGTGTTCCTTGCGCTGATCGGCGCCAGCGACATGGTCTCGGTGTTCATCCGCAACACGCTGGTCCAGCTCCACACCCCCGATGCGGTGCGCGGGCGGGTCTCGTCGATCTCGGGCCTCGCCATCTCGGCCTCGAACGAGCTGGGCGAAATGCAGTCGGGCGTGGCCGCCGCGCTGCTCGGCGCAACCGGGGCGGTTGTATTCGGCGGCGTGGGTGCGATAGTCGTTACCGTGGCCTGGGCCATCTGGTTCCCGGAACTGCGCCGGGCCCGGACCTTCGCCGCCAAGTATACCTGAAGTTCCAGCTCAACACCTTGGGAGCATAGCGACATGAAAGCGGAATCCGTTCTCGCCACCATCGGCAACACCCCGCACGTGCGCCTGTCCCGCCTGTTTCCCGACCACGAGGTATGGGTGAAGAGCGAGCGCACCAATCCCGGTGGCTCGATCAAGGACCGGATCGCGCTTGCGATGATCGAGGCCGCCGAGGCCGACGGCAGCCTCAAGCCCGGCGGCACCATCGTCGAGCCGACCAGCGGCAACACCGGCATCGGCCTTGCCATGGTCGCGGCGGTCAAGGGCTACAAGCTGGTCCTGGTCATGCCCGAATCGATGTCGCTCGAGCGGCGCCGGCTGATGCTCGCCTATGGCGCGAGCTTCGACCTGACCCCGCGCGAAAAGGGCATGAAGGGCGCGATCGCCCGCGCACAGGAGATCGTCGAGACGACGCCGGGCGCATGGATGCCGCAGCAGTTCGAAAACGGCGCCAACATCGCCGTACACGTCCGCACCACCGCGCAGGAAATCCTCAAGGACTTCGCCGACACCCCGATCGACGCGCTGATCACCGGCGTCGGCACCGGCGGGCACCTGACCGGTTGCGCCGAAGTGCTCAAGGGTGTCTGGCCCGACCTCAAGGCCTGGGCGGTCGAGCCGACGCTGTCGCCGGTGATCTCGGGCGGGCAGCCCGCGCCGCACCCGATCCAGGGCATCGGCGCCGGCTTCATCCCCGGCAACCTGCACACCCAGTCGATCGACGGGGCGATCCAGGTCGATCCGGCCGACGCCAAGGAATGGGCGCGCCGCTCGGCCTCGGTCGAAGGGATGCTCGTCGGCATCAGCTCGGGGGCGACGCTCGCCGCGATTTCGCAGAAGCTGAAGGAACTGCCCGCCGGCAGCCGCGTGCTCGGCTTCAACTACGACACCGGCGAGCGCTACCTGTCGGTGCCCGACTTCCTGCCGGAGTAAGCCGCATGGCGCTCCAGCAGGTCGACTACCTCGACGGCGACGTCGCGCTCACCGGGTGGCTCGCGCTGCCCCAGGGCGCGGCGCGCGCGGGCATCGTGATCTTCCCCACGATCATGAACCGCAACGCGCCGATGGACCGGCGCGCGCAGATGCTGGCCGATGCCGGCTACGTCGCGCTGATCGCGGACTTCTACGGCGAGACCCCGGCGGACTTTCCCGCGTCGCAGGCGCTATCGACGGCGCTGCGGGCCGACGTTGGCGCCTACCGCGCGCGGATTGCCGCCGGCATCGCTGCGCTGCGCGCGCACCCGGCGGCGGCGGGCCTGCCGCTCGCCGCGATCGGCTACTGCATGGGCGGCCAAGCGGTGCTCGAAGCGGCGCGCGACGGGCAGGATCTGGTGGCGGTGGCGAGCTTCCACGGGCTCCTCACCACCGACCGCAAGGCCGACAAGGCGATCGGCCCGCGCATCCTCGTCTGCCACGGCGATGCCGACCCGCTCGCCCCGCGCGACCATGTCCTTGCCTTCTGGGAGGAAATGGACGCGGTCGGGGCGAAGTGGCACTTCCACAGCTATGCGGGCGTCCGCCACGGTTTCACCGATCCCGGCAGCGATGCGCGCGGGGTGCCGGCGATCGGCTACGACGCCAGCGCCGACCGCCAATCGTGGGCGGCGCTGATGTCGCTGCTCGATGAAGTGCTGGGTTAGACCAGCCCCCAGTCCTTCAGCGCGGCGACGTTGCGCTCCGCCAGCGTCATCAGCAGGCGATCGTTGTGCTCGGTGGAAGGCATGGCCATGATCGCGCCGACCGTGAACTGCAGCGCGATGGGCAGCGCGGCGGCATAGTCGGCGCGGGCGCGTTCCAGCGTCCATTCCGGCGCGACCTTGCCAACGGTCGCCACGCTCGCTTCGATCAGCGCGTTTTCGCAAAGCCGGCGATCATCGGGGGAGAGCGATCCCGCAAGGAAGTAGGCGAGATCGAGCATCGGGCTGGCCTTGGTGGCGAATTGCCAGTCGATCAGCCAGGCGCGCGGGCCGTCCGCGGTATCTTCGAACATCACGTTGTCGACGCGCGGTTCGCCGTGAACCAGGGTTTCGCCTTGCGCCGCGGTGCGGATCGCGGCCTCCATGCGGGGCACGAAGCCGTCGATCGCGTCGAGCACGGAGGGAGCAAGGCGGCCGGTGAAGCGGTTGCGGAATTCGGCGGCGGCGGCGGCATAGCCCTGCGCCGATTCGGCAGCCCCGCCCGCGCGATCCTGCAGCCAGGTTGCACCCTCGAGACGCGGATCGCCCCAGCTCGCGGCGTGGAGCTTCGACAGTTCGGCCGCCACGGCATGGGCCTCGGCCACCGAGCAGCCGGCAATCTGGTCGCCCGCGCGGGTCCGTTCGGACAAGTCTTCCATCACGAGGTTGATCGCCCGCCCATCGTCGCTGACCTTGCGCCAGAAGGCGCGCGGAGTGGCGAGCGGCGGGTTTTCGCCAAGGAATTCGTAGACCGCGCATTCGCGGGCATAGACTTGCGCCGCGCCCGCCATCTCGATCGCCTGCGGGATGGCCGAGGTGATCTTGCATACCACCGCGCCCACCGCGTCGGCGGCGTTGGCGTTGTAGGTGATCTGGGTGCGGATGGTCTGCGACATGTTGCCATGGCCGATCGCCTTGTTGGCGAGCAGGCTGACACGCGGCGAAGCAACGCCCGCGTGCTGCAGCATGGCCTGGATCCAGTTCGGCGTGATCTGGTCGACGGTGGCGATCAGCGCCGGTTCGGGCAGGTCCTGCGGCACCGAGCTGTCGCCCTCGACGCCCCAGCGGCCGGGGGTGTAGCTTGAATTCCAGCAGTCGGTGAACTTGCCGTCGACCGCCTTGAACACCTCGATCCCGCACAAGTCGATCCGCTCGCCCTTGCGCGTGTGCATGTTCCACACCGACGTGACGTAAGTATCGTCGGCGCAGAGCACTTCGTGGGTGAAGTAAGGCTCGGCGCGCTCGGACTGCTGGCGCACGCGCGCCATCTGGTCTTCGAGGCTGAGCGCGGTGACGCTGCCGGGATCGTGGCGGATGATCGGATCGGCGCACAGCTCGGCGATCATCTCGACCTTGCGGTTGTTCCAGACCTCGGTCCAGTAAAGCTCGATCAGCTCCCTGGGGCTGCGCTTGGTCATCACTCTCTCCCGGCGTTTCTTAACCGCGTGGTTAAGCCGCCGGGAGAGAGTTGGTCAAGGACGACTATTCGCTCAGGCCACGAAAGCTTCGGGCGGCAGCGCCATGATGGTGTCCGCCCCGGCCTCGATCTCGCGGCGCAGCGCGCCCGCGTGCGGGGCCGAGCGCAGCGCCCAGTGCTTTGCGCAGACGAGCTTGGCGGCATAGAACGAAGGCTCCTCGCCCCCGTCGGCGCGCGCGGCGATCTTGGCCATGCGCAGCCACATCAGGCCGGTGGCGGCAATGCCCAGCAGCGTCATGTAGGCATAGGCTCCGGCACCAAGGTTGTCGGGGTTGGCCATCGCGTTGGACATGAACCACATGGTCGATGCCTTCAGCTCGCCATTCACCTTGGCAAGGCGTTCGGCAACCAGCTTGACCGCCTCGTTGTCGCTGCTTTCCGCGCATTCGTCGTCGACGAGCTTGAAGAACGCCTGGATCGCGCGGCCGCCGTTGAGCGCCAACTTGCGCCCGGCAAGGTCCATCGCCTGAACGCCGTTGGCGCCTTCGTAGATCATCGCGATGCGGGCATCGCGCACGAACTGGTCCATGCCGTTTTCGACGATGTAGCCGTGGCCGCCCCAGACCTGCTGCATGTCGGTGGCGACCTTGTAGCCCATGTCGGTGCCGTAGCCCTTGATCACCGGGGTGAGCAGGCCGATCAGGTCGTCGGCTTCCTGCCGTTCGGCCTCGGTCGCCGCCTTGTGCGAAAGGTCGACCAGCAGGCCGCCCCACAGGCACAGCGCGCGCATGCCTTCGATGAAGGTCTTGGCGTCCATCAGCATCCGCCGCACGTCGGGGTGGACGAACAGCGGATCGGCCTTGGCGGCGGGGTCCTTGGGCCCGGTCAGCGCGCGGCCCTGGCGGCGATCGCCGGCATAGGCGACCGCGTTCTGGTAGGCGACTTCGGCCTGGGCGAGGCCCTGGATGCCGACGCCGAGGCGCGCCGCGTTCATCATGATGAACATCGCGGCGAGGCCCTTGTTCTCCTCGCCCACGAGCCAGCCCTTGGCGCCATCGTAGTTCATCACGCAGGTGGCGTTGCCGTGGATGCCCATCTTGTGCTCGATCGAGCCGACCGACACGGCGTTGCGCTCGCCCAGCGAGCCGTCCTCGTTCACCAGCACCTTGGGCACGATGAACAGCGAGATGCCCTTGGTCGAATCCGGCGCGCCCGGCGTCTTGGCGAGCACGAGGTGGATGATGTTGTCGGCAAGATCGTGGTCGCCCGCCGAGATGAAGATCTTGGTGCCGGTGACGGCATAGGAGCCATCGGCCTGCGGCTCGGCGCGGGTGCGGATCAGGCCGAGGTCGGTGCCGCACTGCGGCTCGGTCAGGTTCATCGTGCCCGTCCATTCGCCCGAGATCATGCGCGGCAGGTACTTGGCCTTCTGTTCGTCCGACCCCTTGGCGAGGATCGCCGAGATCGCGCCGGCCGACAGGCCAGGGTACATCGCGAAGGCCTGGTTCGCCTCGCCCATGTATTCTTCGAAGGCGAAGCCCAGCGCGTGCGGCAGGCCCTGCCCGCCGAATTCCTGCGGCGCGGTCAGCGTGCCCCAGCCCGCTTCGCGGAACTGCGCGTAGGCCTGCTTGAAGCCGGTGGGCGTCGTCACGGTGCCGTCGGCATGGCGCGTGCAGCCTTCGCGATCGCCGACCTGGTTGAGCGGCGCGAGCACTTCGGAGGTGAAGCGGCCGGCTTCCTCGATCACCGCGTCGGTCATGTCGCGGGTGGCGCCTTCGAAGCCGGGCAGGTTCGCATAGGCTTCGAGGCGGACGAGTTCGTTGAGCACGAAACGGGTATCGCGCGTGGGCGCCTTGTAAACGGGCATGAGGGCGTGCCTTTGTGCTGTTGAAAAGGGGTTCGTCAGTCGACGTCGCGACCGGCCGCGCGCTCGCGCGCGACGACCAGATCGACGAAGCTGGTGAGTTCATCGATGGTGGCGGCAATGTCCGCCTGCTGCTTCTGCAGCATGTCGATCCGTTCGCGGCACTTGGCGATGGTCACGCGGCGCTGTTCTGCGCGGCCGTCGTCGAGGTCGTAGAGGTCGATCATGTCGCGGATTTCGGACAGGCTGAAGCCGACGTTCTTCGCGCGCATGATCCAGGCGAGCCGCGCCCGGTCGCGCTTGGAATAGATCCGCGACAGCCCGACGCGGGTGGGCGAGATCAGCCCCTCGTCCTCGTAGAAGCGCAGCGCGCGCGCGGTCACCCCGAACTCGGCGGAGAGATCGGAAATGGTGAAGTTCTCGCGCGCCAGCGCATCGGGCTGGTCAAGGTGGCCGGTGTGATCGGCGCTTTGGGGGACGGACTGGGTGAGCGGCTGCGACGACATGGCCGCAACCTAGCTAACCTTTACGTAAGCGTCAATGCCGTCAGGCGTCCGCGATCCGGGCGAGGCTGCCGTCGGCTTCGATGCGGCGGTAGAAGCAAGAGGGCGCGAGCGTGTGGCAGGCCGGGCCCGCCGGCTCGACCCGCAGCTCGAGCGCGTCCTGGTCGCAATCGACGCGGATCTCGATCACCTTGAGCACGTGGCCGCTGCTCTCCCCCTTCATCCACAGCCGCCCGCGCGAGCGCGAGTGGAAGTGGGCAAAGCCGGTCTCGCGCGTTTTCGCGATCGCTTGCGCATCCATGTGCGCCAGCATCAACAGCGCGCCGCTGGCATGGTCGACCGCCACCGCGGTGACGAGTCCGGCAGCATCGAACTTCGGCAGGAACACCGCGCCCTGTTCGCGCAGGTCGGTATCGGCAGAGTGTTCGGCAGGGGTCGCGGAAATGGGACAGCCTTTCGGAAAGTTACGTCACGCATGTAATGGTTTGTTGCAGGATAACCACAGATGGTCTCGAAAATCCATGTCGCGTTCACAACGGCCTTTCACACCCGCACGGGATCGTCGATGGAGAGCCTGCGGTTTGAGGGAACCGCGACTGAACCGCCCTAAGGCGGCGCGATGGCGCCAATGTTCAGGGAAAGAACGAGGGGCCGATGCTCCAGCCGATCCCGCGGTGACACCGGGCGGCCGGCATCGGACGAATGAGGGATATGGCGACGGATGGTTCGGGGGGACCGTCCCGGCGCGAAAGCGACGCCAGGATTTCGTCACGAGGACGCCCGGGACTTCGGTTCCGGGCGTTTCTCGTTGCGGCGCGCTTGGCGCCTCTCCCCCTCCTCGCCGTAGCAGGTCGAGGCCCCCGCGCTGTTCCCGGGCAAGGTTCCTTGGCCCCGAGTCACCGCACCATGACGCGCGGATCGTCGATGCCCAGCTCGAGCACGCGGGCAAAGCAGACGATCCGCACCTGCGCCACCCCCGCCCGGCGCAGCGCGCGGATGCAGGCATCGCTGGTTGCGCCGCTGGTCAGCACGTCGTCGACCAGCAGCACGCGCGCGCCCGCCAGCCGCGCCACGCGCGCCGGGTGCGCCCGGATCGCGCCGGCAAGGACCTGTGCGCGCGCGGCGCGATCGAGCCCGCCGAGCGAGGGCGTGCGCACGGTGCGCTGCAAGGCGTCGACCACCAGCGGCTGGCCCAGCGCCCGCGCGATGTGCT
Organism: Novosphingobium huizhouense; assembly: GCF_020179475.1. Taxonomy (GTDB): domain Bacteria; phylum Pseudomonadota; class Alphaproteobacteria; order Sphingomonadales; family Sphingomonadaceae; genus Novosphingobium; species Novosphingobium huizhouense. Next base: position 439,611 of record NZ_JAILXZ010000003.1, read on the forward strand.
CGGCGAGCACCGCGGACTGGTTGTAGCCGCGCTGCCACAGCCGCCAGCGATGCAGCGGCACCGGCACGACCAGCCATTCGCCCGCAAGCGGCGGGATGCGCGCCGCCATCATCCGCGCCAGCAGCCGCCCGAGCGCGACCCGCCGGCCGTGCTTGAACGCCAGCACCAGCTTGCGCGATGGCGCGGTGTAGAGCGTCGCCGCGCAGATCCCGTCGTGGAGCGGCGGCCGGGCAAGGCACGGCGCGCAGACCGGCCCGCCCCCGTCCTCGCCCCCGTCCTCGGCCCCGTCCTGCGCGGCGCTGTCCGCGATCGTTGCGGCGAGCGGCCGCTGGCACCGGCTGCAGCACGGCTCGGTGGGATGGACCAGCTCGCTCCAGCACGCGCTGCACAGGCCGCCCTGCTGCGCCAGCGCCGCGCCGCATAGCGGGCAGCGCGGCGGGAACAGGATGTCGAGCACCGGTTCGAGCGTGGCGAGTCTGGCCATCGGGGCAGCATCGGCCGCCGCTTTGCACTTGGCAAGAAAGCCGCGAGCGGGCAGGCAGCGCGCGATGGCTTCCGGCTCGCCCCCCTCCTCCACCGCGTCCCCCCCTGCCCCGCCGGCGCCGCCGACGATCTTCTCGCCCGCGCGCCGCCGGGCGGTGCGCGCGCGGATGCACGCGCTCCAGCAACGCGCCGACGCGCCCCGCTTCCTTGCCGAGGACATGGCCGAGGACGTGCTCGAGCGGCTCGCCTTCCTGCGCCACGCGCCGGCCCGCGCGCTGGTCATTGGCGACCTCACCGGAGCGATCGCGCAAGGCTTGCGCGCGCAAGGCTGCGAGGTGATCGAGGCCGACCCCGCGCCGTGGGCGAGCGCGGCCGCGATCGACGAGGAACAGCCCCTGCCCTTTGCCGAAGGCTTCGACCTGATCGCCAGCCTCGGCACGCTCGACACGGTCAACGACCTGCCCGGCGCGCTGGTCCATGTGCGCCGCGCGCTGCGCGAGGGCGGCCTCGCGACGATCAGCTTCCCCGGCGCGGGCAGCCTTCCCGCCTTGCGCGCGATCCTGCTCGAGGCCGAGCGCGAGCGCCCGGCGGCGCGGCTCCACCCGCAGGTCGACGTGCGCGCGGGCGGGCAATTGCTGCAGCGCGCGGGGTTTGCCGACCCGGTGATCGACAGCCGCACGCTGCGCGTCGGCTATCGCGCGCTCGACAGGCTGGTGGGCGACCTGCGCGCGCAAGGGCTCTGCTCGGTGCTCCAGGCCCGCGCGCCGCTGTCGCGCGCCGCCGCCGACCGCGCCCGCGCCGCCTTCGCCGCGCGCGCGGTCGACGGCCGGCTGGTCGAGACGTTCGAGATCCTGACCCTGAGCGGCTGGGCTCGGCCGCTGCGCGCGCCGAAGTTCTAGGCCGTGAACTCATGAACGGCGCCTTCGAGGTTTGAGGCAGAAGGGCCAGGTGCAAGGAGGGAAGGCGCAGGAATATGTCGATATTTCAAGCCTTCCCGACGCGGCAGATGGCCCTTCTGGTCAAATCCCGAAGGGACGTCAAAATGGCTTCCATCGCGAACCAAGCCGCCCTTGGAAGGGCAACCAGCCCTCCCGGCGGGCGCCTTGGCCCGCGCTGTTCGCCATTTTGACGCCTCGAAGGCGCCGTTTATGAGTTCACGGCCTAGAGCGGCCCCGTCGCGCCGAGCACCGCCGCCAGCTCGTCGATGCCGAACGGCTTGGCCAGCACCGAGAGGCCGGCGAAGCGCTCGGGCAGCACCGTCGCGCGGTAGCCGGTGGCGAAGGCGAAGGGGATGCCGGCGGCGACCAGCACGTCGGCCACCGGCCACGACATCGCGCCGTTGAGGTTGATGTCGAGCAGCGCGAAGTCGAAGCCGCCGGCCTGCGCCGCGGCAAGCGCCGGCTCGAGCCGCATCTCGATCCCGGCGAGGGTGCAGCGGAGCTGTTCGAGGTAGTCCTCGAGCATGAAGGCGACGAGCATGTCGTCCTCGACCACCAGCACCCGCAGCGCGGCGACCGGGCCGGGCGCGGTCACCGCCGCGCCACCTCGTCCGCGGGCAGGCGCGCGCGGATCGAGCAATGCACCCCGCCCGGCTCGAAGCGCAGCCGCACCGCGCCGTCGAGCTCGCTGGCAAGGCCGCGCTCGATCAGCTTCGAGCCGAAGCCGCGGCGGGTGGGCGGCGCGACGCGCGGGCCGCCCAGCTCGATCCAGTCGAGCATCAGGTCGAACATGTCGCCTTCGCCTTGTGCGGTATGCCAGTGCAGCTCGACCACGCCCTGCCCGCCCGACCAGGCGCCGTACTTGACCGCATTGGTGGCAAGCTCGTGCAGCGCGAGCGAGATCGCGAGCGCGGTCTTGGGGGTGATCGCGACATCGGGCCCGTCGAGCCGCAGCCGCGCCGGGTCGGGACAATGGGGCCGCAGCGCCTGCTCGATCGCGGGGCGCAGCGCAGCGCCCGCGCCCTTCTCGCCGGTGAGCAGCGCATTGGCGTCGGCAATCGCCTTGAGCCGCTGCGCGAACACCGTCTGCGCGACGGCGAGGTCGAGCGGCTCGCGAAAGGTCTGCAGCGCGATCGCCTGGACCATCGCCAGCGTGTTCTTCACCCGGTGGTCGAGCTCGTGCACCATGACCTGCAACCGTTCCTGCTGGCGGCGCTGCTCGGTAATCTCGCTCGCCGCGCCGAACCATTCGGTCACCGCGCCGTCCTCGTCGAGGATCGGCACCGCGCGCGAATGGACCCAGCCCAGCTCGCCGCCCTTGAGATAGACGCGGTGCTCGCATTCGAACGGCGTGCGGGTGTCCAGCGCGCGGGCGACTTCGGCTTCGACCCGCGCGCGGTCCTCGGACGGGATGAAGCGCGGCGACCAGCTGGCCGCCGGGCTGATCACGTCCGACAGGATGTCCTTGCCGTCGAGTTGGGTCATTTCCGACCAGTCCGCGCTCATCCGGTAGACGATGTCGGTGGTGGCGCTGACCAGCGCGCGGAAGCGCCGCTCGCTTTCGGCGACGCTGCGCGCGGCGAGCACGCGCGCGGTGGTCTCCGACACGACGCACAGCACCCCGCCGACCGAGCCGTCGATTTCGGGCACGGCGGAATAGGACACGTCGAAGTAGACGGTCTCGCCGTAGCCATGCCGTTCGATGTAGAAGCGGCGGTCCTTGGCCGAGAAGGTGCGGCCGGTCTCGCGCACGCCGGCGAGCAGCGGGTGGAGGTCGTCCCACAGTTCGGCCCAGTTTTCCCGGGCCGGACGGCCGAGCGCGCGGGGGTGCTTGTCGCCGATCGTCGGGGCATAGGCGTCGTTGTAGAGCGCGACGAACTCGGGCCCCCAGAACAGGACGATCTCCGCCTCGGAGCGCAGCAGCAGTTCGACGGTGGTGGCGAGCGCCGGCGACCAGAGCTCGCGCGGCCCGAGCGGCGAGGCAGGCCAATCGAGCGTCGTCATCGCATCGGCGATGCGCAAGGATCGATCGAACTGCCCTACCGCTTCCAAGTCCCTGACCTTGCTCCGCTTGCGCGAAGGAAGGAGCAGAACACGAAAAGGTTCCGTCGCAAAGCAAAATTGCGACGGAACAGGACCTTAACCAAGCGCTGCCTGCGCCGCCGCGAGCCGGGCGATGGGCACGCGGTAGGGGCTGGCCGAGACGTAATCGAGCCCGGTCTTTTCGCAGAACGCGATCGAGGCGGGATCGCCGCCGTGTTCGCCGCAGATGCCGAGCTTGAGGCCGGGGCGGGTCTTGCGGCCGCGCTCGGCTGCCAGTTCGACCAGCTGGCCGACGCCTTCGATGTCGAGGCTGACGAACGGATCGCGCGGGTAGATGCCCTGGTCGACGTAAGGGTTGAGGAAGCGCGCGGCATCGTCGCGGCTTACGCCGAGCGTGGTCTGCGTAAGGTCGTTGGTGCCGAAGCTGAAGAACTTGGCTTCCTCGGCGATCTCGCCCGCCATCAGCGCGGCGCGCGGCAGTTCGATCATCGTGCCGACCATGTAGTCGAGCGTGCGACCCTTTTCGGCAAAGACCTCGCCCGCCACGCGATCGACGAGCGCGCGCAGGATTTCCAGTTCGCGCCTGGTGGCGACGAGCGGGATCATCACTTCGGGGATCGGCGCATCGCCGCTGGCCGAAGCAACGTCGCAGGCCGCTTCGAAGATCGCGCGCGCCTGCATCTCGTAGATTTCGGGGAACGTGATGCCCAGACGACAGCCGCGATGGCCGAGCATGGGGTTGAATTCGTGCAGTTCGCCCGCGCGACGCTTGAGGTGGTCGACGCCAAGTCCCGTCGCTTCGGCCAGTTCCTCGAACTCGGCATCGGCGTGGGGCAGGAATTCGTGCAGCGGCGGATCGAGCAGGCGGATGGTGACGGGAAGGCCCGCCATGACCTCGAAGATCGCCTGGAAGTCGCTGCGCTGTTCGGGCAGCAGCTTGGCGAGCGCGGCGCGGCGGCCGCCCTCGTCCTCGGCGAGGATCATCTGGCGCACGGCGGAAATGCGGCCGGCTTCGAAGAACATGTGCTCGGTGCGGCACAGGCCGATGCCTTCGGCGCCGAACTGGCGCGCGACCTGGCAATCGCGCGGGGTTTCGGCATTGGTGCGCACCTTCATCCGGCGGTGCCGGTCGGCCCAGGCCATCAGCGTGCCGAAATCGCCGACCAGTTCGGGCTCCACCGTCGGCACCTTGCCCGCCATGACATCGCCGTTCGAGCCATCGAGCGTGATGACGTCGCCTTCGGCAATCTCGCGGTTGCCGATGCGCGCGGTGCGGGTCTTCATGTCGATCGACAGCGCCGACGCGCCCGAGACGCAAGGCCGCCCCATGCCGCGCGCCACCACCGCCGCGTGGCTGGTCATGCCGCCGCGCGCGGTGAGGATGCCCTTGGCGGCGTGCATGCCGTGGATGTCTTCCGGGCTCGTCTCGACGCGGACGAGGATCACCGCATCGCCGCGTTCGGCGAGCGTCTGCGCGGTATCGGCATCGAACACCACCGCGCCCGAAGCCGCGCCGGGCGATGCCGGCAGGCCCTTGGTCAGCACGTCGCGCACGGCCTTGGGATCGAGCGTGGGGTGGAGCAGCTGGTCCAATGCCATCGGGTCGATCCGGCGGATCGCGGTGGCTTCGTCGATCAGCCCTTCGCCCACCATGTCGACCGCCATCTTGAGCGCGGCCTTGGCGGTGCGCTTGCCCGAGCGGGTCTGGAGCATGAACAGCTTGCCCTGCTCAACGGTGAACTCGATGTCCTGCATGTCCTTGTAGTGCTTTTCGAGCAGCTCGAAGACATGGGCGAGCTCGGAATAGGCGGCGGGCATCGCCTCTTCCATCGACAGCGGCTTGGCCCCCGCCGCTTCGCGCGCGCGCAGCGTCAGGTACTGCGGGGTGCGGATGCCGGCGACGACGTCCTCGCCCTGCGCGTTGACCAGCCATTCGCCGTAATAGGCCTTCTCGCCGGTCGCCGGATCGCGGGTGAAGGCAACGCCGGTGGCGCTGGTATCGCCCATGTTGCCGAACACCATCGCCTGGACGTTGACGGCGGTGCCCCAGCTCTGCGGAATGTCGTTGAGCTTGCGGTAGACCTTGGCGCGGTCGCTCTCCCAGCTTTCGAACACGGCGGCGATGGCGCCCCACAGCTGTTCTTCGACATCCTGCGGGAACGGGCGGCCCAGCTCTTCGGCGACGATCGCCTTGTATTCGCCCACCAGCGCCTGCCAGTGTTCGGCCTGCATCTCGACATCGTTGAAGAAGCCGTTGTCTTCCTTGGCGATTTCGAGCGCGTCTTCGAAGCGGTGGTGGTCGAGCCCGAGCACCACGTCCGAATACATCTGGATGAAGCGGCGGTAGCTGTCCCAGGCAAAGCGCGCGTCGCCCGAACCGGCCGCAAGGCCTTCGACCGTCGCGTCGTTGAGGCCGAGGTTGAGCACGGTGTCCATCATGCCCGGCATCGAGACGCGCGCGCCCGAGCGGACCGAGACGAGCAGCGGATTGGCGGCATCGCCGAAGCTGCGGCCGGTAACCGATTCGATGTGCTGGACGCCAGCGGCGACCGCGGCGCGCAGGTCGGCATCGAAGGTCTTGCCGTTTTCATTGTAGAGCGCGCAGACCTCGGTGCTGATCGTCAGCCCCGGCGGGACCGGCAGGCCGATGCTGGCCATTTCCGCAAGGTTTGCGCCCTTGCCACCCACGATGGTCTTGTCCTTCGACCGCGGATCGCTGGAAACTGCGCCGCCGCCGAAATGGAATACGTATGCACTCATGGGTGGTCCGATGCTCCCAAACTGCCGAGCCCGATGTGCTCTGCGGCCGGACGCTCCGCGCCCGGCCTGGTTCCCGATTAGCCCTCTATCCGTGCGAAGTCTGCAACTTTGTGCACTGCAGCACGGAAACGGGACAGGATCCCGAGGCGCGAGGCGCGCTTGTTTGCATCCGCATCGTTGACCGTCACCTGATCAAAGAACGCATCGATCGGCGCGCGCAGCGAAGCGAGCGCGGCCATGGCGGCGGTGAAGTCCTCGGCGGCGACGGCCTGCTCAGCCTGCGGTTCGGCGGCATCGAGCGCGGCGATCAGCGCGGCCTCGGCCGGCTCTGGCTGGTAGGACAAGGTGCGTTCGGGATGCGCGAATTGCGCCGCGATGTCCCGATACGCAGGATCGTCGACCAGCACGAGCGGGTCTTCCTCGCCGGTGGGCGGCACGACGCCTTCGCCGTGGGCCCCGGCGGTCTGGTCGTTCGCCTCTTCCTTCTTGAGGATGTTGGCGGCGCGCTTGTAGCCCGCGAGCAGGTTGGCGCCGTCCTCGGTGCCGACGAAGGCCTGGAGGGCATGGACGCGGGCGAGCAGGCGGACGAGATCGTCCTCGCCGCCCAGAGCGAACACGGCGTCGATCAGGTCGTGACGGATGCCGGCTTCGCGCTGCTGGACCTTGAGGCGGTCGGCGAAGAAGGCGAGGAGGTCGGCGGACGGACTTTCCATCTCGACGCCCTGCTGGCGATATAGCTGCGCCGCGGCGTCGAAGAGTTGGCCCAGCGAGAGGCGCAGCCCCTTCTCGGTAACCAACCGGATCACGCCGAGCGCCGCACGACGAAGCGCGAACGGGTCCTTCGAACCGGTCGGCTTTAGATCGGCCCCGAAGAAACCGACGAGTGCGTCGATCTTGTCGACGAGCGCGGCGAGCACCGCAGCGTCTTCGTCAGGCAGGGCATCGGCCTGGCCGACGGGCTTGTAATGATCGCGCACCGAGGCGACGACGGCGTCGGGCAGGTTCTCGGCCTGGGCATAGTAGCCGCCCATCAGGCCCTGGAGTTCGGGAAACTCGCCCACCATCTCCGTGACGAGGTCCGCCTTGAGAATGGCCGCCGCCTGCTTCGCAGCGGGGACGGCATCGGCGAGCTGGCCCTGGAAGGCGTCGACCAGCGCGACGAACCGGTCCTGCCGCTGTGCGACCGTGCCCAGCTTCTCGTGGAAGGTGATCCGCCCCAGCTTTTCGGCGTGCTGGACGAGCGGCTTCTTCTTGTCCTGTTCCCAGAAGAAGCGTGCGTCGGACAGGCGCGCGGCGAGGACCTTGCGGTTGCCGTCGACGATGGCCGCGCCGCCATCGGTGGCGGCGATGTTGGCGGTGCAGACGAAGGCGTTGGCGAGCTTGCGATCCTCTCCGAGCTTGCTCGGGGAGGAACTTTCTACGCAGATAAAGTACTTCTGGTTGACGCGCGCGGTCAGCTGGATGACTTCGGGCGGCACGTCGAGGAAGGCTTCGTCGAAGCGGCCCAATAGCGGCACGGGCCATTCGGTGAGGCCGGCGTTTTCGATGACGAGGCCTTCGTCCTCGACCAGCACGAGGCCGGCGGCGGCGGCGGCGGCCTTGGCCTGTTCGCGCACCATGCCTTCGCGCTCGGCATGATCGACGATCACGTGGCACGCGCGCAGCTTGTCGGCATAGTCGTGCGCGCCGCCGATGGTGATCTCGCCGTGGTGGTGGAAGCGATGCCCCGCCGTGGCGTAGCCCGAGCGGATGCCGCCGACTTCGCATTCGACAAGGTCTTCGCCGAGGATCGCGACGATGCCCGACAGCGGGCGCACCCAGCGCAAGGCATCGGTGGCGATCGAGGCGGCGCCCCAGCGCTGGCTCTTGGGCCAGGGGAACGCGCGGATGATCGCCGGGATCGCGGCGGCGAGCACGTCCTCGGTGGCGCGGCCGGGCTTTTCGGTCACCGCGAACCACACGCCATCGCGCTCGGTCAGTTGGTCCTTGGCGAGGCCGGTCTTGCGCAGGAAACCTTCCAATGCCTGTTCGGGCGCGCTGGTGCGCGGGCCTTTCACTTCCTCGCTGACGGCGTCGGTCGCCAGCGGCAGGTCGCGCGCGATCAGCGCGAGGCGGCGCGGGGTGGACCAGACGGTGATCGCGCCGGCCTTGAGGCCCGCTGCGTCCATTTCCCTGCGGAACAGCTTTTCGAGATCGGCGCGGGCGCCCGCCTGCATGCGTGCGGGGATTTCCTCGCAGCGCAGCTCTAGAAGGAAGTCTGCCGCGCTCATGCTGCCCACTCCGGATACTTTGCGGCCCATTCGTCCTTGAACTTCGCCATGTAGGCTTCGCAACTGCCGCGCGCGAGATCGCGGACGCGGGCCATGTAGCTGGCGCGTTCCTGCACGCTGATCACGCCGCGCGCCTGCAGCAGGTTGAACAGGTGGCTCGCTTCGATCGCCTGTTCATAGGCGGCGATGGGCACGTTCGCATCCAATGAGCGGCGGCATTCCTCCTCGGCGCGGCGGAAGCCTTCGAACAGGCTGTCGGTATCGGCGACCTCGAAGTTCCACTTCGACATCTGCTTCTCGTTTTCGAGAAACACCTCGCCATAGGACACGCCGGGGCGATTGCCCTTCGGCGCATTGAAGGCAAGGTCGTAGACGTTGTCGACGCCCTGGATGTACATGGCGAGGCGTTCGAGACCATAGGTCAGCTCGCCCGCGACGGGGCGGCAGTCGAACCCGCCCATCTGCTGGAAGTAGGTGAACTGCGTGACTTCCATGCCATCGCACCACACTTCCCAGCCGAGGCCCCAGGCGCCGAGCGTGGGCGATTCCCAGTCGTCCTCGACAAAGCGGATATCGTGCACCAGCGGGTCGATGCCGATTTCGACCAGCGACTGCAGGTAGAGTTCCTGCAGGTTCTCCGGGCTCGGCTTCAGGATCACCTGATACTGATAGTAATGCTGCAGCCGGTTCGGGTTCTCGCCATAGCGGCCGTCGGTCGGGCGGCGGCACGGCTGGACGAACGCGGCGTTCCACGGCTCCGGCCCCAGCGCGCGCAGCGTGGTGGCGGTGTGGAACGTGCCCGCCCCCATGCGCATGTCATAAGGCTGCAGGATCAGGCAGCCCTGTTCGCCCCAGAAAGCGTGGAGGCGCAGGATCATGTCCTGCAGGCTGAGCGGCTTGGTTGCAATGTCGGCCATGGTGGCGCGGGCTTTGGCCGATGAGGGCCCGCAAATCAACCTTGGCGCATGCTTGCAGCGCGTCTTGCAGGCGGCGCGCGGCTGGTCCATCGCTGCGCCCCGATGACCCGCGCGCTCCGCCTCCTTGCCGCCGTGCTGCTGCTTGCCGGCTGCCACGCTCCCGCCACGCCGACCTCCAACCCGGCCGAAGCCGCGCCCAAGGTGGCGCTGTGGGAGATTTCGGACGACGCAGGGCGCGTCCACGGCTGGCTGTTCGGCACGGTCCACGCGCTGCCGCGCGGCACGCACTGGCAGCGCCCGGCGATCGAACAAGCGCTGGGCTCGGCCGACCGGCTGGTGCTCGAAATCGGCCAGCCTCTGGACGACAAGGTGGCGGGCGAAGCGATGGGCCGCGTCGCCTTCACCGAAGGGCTGCCCCCGCCTTCGCAACGCGTGGGGCCGAAGTATCGCGACGTTCTCGCCAAGGCCTACCGCAAGCTCGGCCTGTCCGACGAAGGCTTCAAGGACCAGGAGGACTGGGCGGTCGCGCTGCAGATCGCGGCGATCGGCGGGCAGAAGGAAGGGATGATGCCCGACAGCGGGGTCGAGCCCGAACTTCGCAAGATGAACGGCGCGCGGCCGGTCGAGGGGCTGGAGACGCTCGACGGCCAGTTCGGCGTGTTCGACCACCTGCCGCAGCGGGCGCAGCAGGTCCTGCTCGAACAGGTCGCGGTCGAGGCGACCGACGACAAGGACGACGAGGCCGACCTGATGCAGCTCTGGCTGCGCGGCGACGACCTCGGCATCGCCCGCGAATCGGCCACCGGCTTTCTCGCCGACGCGCAACTGCACGAAGCGCTGCTGACCGGGCGCAACCGCTCCTGGGCGGACCAGATCGACGCGATGATGAAACGCGGCGCGCGGCCCTTCATCGCGGTGGGCGCGGCGCACGTGGCGGGCAGCGATGGGTTGCCGAGGATGCTGATGGCGCGCGGCTGGAAAGTGCGGCGGGTGGATTGAGGCGCACGCGCCGCGGCGGGTTCGGCGCTTTCCCTTGCTTTTCGCCCGCAATCGGCTAAGGGCCGCCGCTTCCCCGTCATGGTCATCCCTGGAGGCGTGGCGGGCGAATTGGAACAACAAGCATTTTCGGAAGGTACAGTCCATGAGCGAGACGCTTACGCTGGCTGCCGAGACGCGCGATCGGGTTGGCAAGGGAGCCTCCCGTAGTCTGCGTCGCGAAGGCCGCATCCCCGCCGTGATCTATGGCGAAAAGCAGGAACCCATCGCGATCCACGTCGAAGAGAAGGCGCTGGTCAAGGCGCTGGGCACCGGCCACTTCTTCAACTCGATCGTCGAAGTGACCGTGGGCGGCGAAACCGTCCGCACGCTCCCCAAGGACGTTGCCTTCCACCCCGTGTCGGATCGCCCCGAGCACGTCGACTTCCTGCGCCTCGCCGCGGGCCACGCCGTGCACGTCAACGTGCCGGTGGTCTTCGCCAACGAAGACAAGTCGCCCGGCCTCAAGAAGGGCGGCGTGCTCAACGTGGTCCGTCACGAGCTCGAGCTGGTCTGCGCGCCCGACGCGATCCCCGACGACATCACCATCGACGTCTCGGGCTACGACGTGGGCGAATCGATCCACATCAGCGCGGTGACCCTGCCCGCCGGCGTGACGAGCGCGATCACCGACCGCGACTTCACCATCGCCACGCTGGTCGCCCCTTCGGCGCTCAAGAGCGAAGAAGGCGACACCACCAAGGAGGGCTGATCGCCTTTTTGGGTGGCCTTCCCCATGCGGAAGGACGCGAACGAACCGGAGAACCCCTCCCGCCTCGCGCCGGAGGGGTTCTTTTTTTGCGTGCCCGGCTCTGGCATGGGCGGGCGGCGTCAATTCGGGAATTGGTCATGCAGGTGTGGACAGGGCTCGGCAATCCGGGGCCGCAATATGCGCTCAACCGCCACAACGTCGGCTTCATGGCGCTCGACACCATCGCCGAAGTCCATGGCTTCGGCCCGGTGCAGAAGAAGTTCCAGGGCTGGGTCCAGGAAGGGCGGATCGGCACGCAGAAGGTGCTGCTGCTCAAGCCGGCGACGTTCATGAACGAGAGCGGCCGCGCGGTGGGCGAGGCATTGCGCTTCTACAAGCTCGGGACCGAGGCGCTGACCGTGTTCCACGACGAGCTCGATCTCGCCCCGTTCAAGGTCAAGGTGAAGCAGGGTGGCGGCACCGCCGGGCACAATGGCCTGCGCTCGATCGACCAGCACCTCGGCGCCGACTTCCGCCGGGTGCGCATCGGCATCGGCCATCCCGGGCACAAGGACCGCGTGACCGGCCACGTGCTCGGCAACTACGCCAAGGCCGAGCAGGACGACCTTGCCGCGATGCTCGGCGCGATCGCGGCCGAGGCGGAGTGGCTGGCGAAGGGCGACGACACCCGCTTCATGAACGACGTGGCGCTGCGCCAGCAGGACTGACCATCGCGCCGTAACGGCTTGTGAACAGCCTATTAAAAGTCCGATCCGGATGGTCGGTCCAATTTACAACCGTTTTGGCCGGTGACGTCGGTTAACCAGCGTGAAGCCCGGATTTCCGCGTTTGGCACCGGTTTTGCAAAGTTCGGGATTAACCGAACACGACCAAATACAGGGGATCTACCGTGAAGCGTTCGCTCGTCATCGCCACCGCCCTCCTCGGCTCGCTCGCCAGCTCGGCCCCGGCCCACGCGACCTGGTGGCACGTCCACTACTGCAACTGCGGCGATTCCACCGGCTCGTCGATGTGCCCCGGTTCGAGCAGCAGCTCGTCGACCACCACCTCGACCACCTCGGGCGGCACGACGACGACGTCGGGCGGTACGACCTCGACCACTTCGGGCGGCACCACCACCACGTCGGGCGGCACCACCTCGACCACCTCGGGCGGCACCACCACCAGCACCTCGGGCGGCAGCACCACCTCGGGCGGCGTCAACCCGCCGACCGCGGTGCCCGAGCCGGGCATGCTCGGCCTGATGGCGATGGGCCTCTTCGGCCTCGGCATGGCGCGCCGCCGCCGCCGCTGATTTCCCGAAAGGACGGCGCGGGGGGCTTCAGCCTGCCGCGCCGCTCCGCACCAGATCGGCCCGGAACAGGCGATTGGCGGGGTCCGCCTCGCTCGCCTGTTTCAACAGCCGCACCATCGCCTCGCGGTCGCGTCCCGCTTCCAGCCGGACCAGCCCCGCGAGATGAATCATATCGGGGTTGTGAGGCGCCAGCGCCAGCGCGCGATCGGCATGGGCGATCGCCTCGTCGGCGCGCCCGGCCTTGCTGCAGGCGAAGGCGAGCAGCTTGAGCGCCTCGGCGTCGCTGTCGTACCCGCCGATCCGCTGCACGGCCGCGATCGCGCCCGCCCAGTCCTGCCGCGCCAGCGCCGCGCTCGCCGCGCCCAGCGCCTGCTGGTCCGCCTTGTAGGCAGGAGACGCCAGCCGCGCCGCATACGACCCCGCCGCCGGATCGTTCGCCGCCCGGGCGGCGCGGACCGCGAGGTCGAGCTCGCGCGGGCCCGCGGTGACCGCATCGGCCAGCGGGCGGATCGTGCGCAATGCGCCCGCGCCGTCGCCCGTCGCCAGCTGCGCCTCGCCCAGCATGATCCGCGCATAGGGGTTCTGCGGCGAGAGCAGCAACGCCTTGGCGAACATCGCGCGCGCCTGCTCGGGATGGTTCAGCGCCAGCAGCGCCTCGGCATATTTGAGGCCGTTGGGCGAGCGCGGATCGAGATCGGATTCGACCGGCGCGAGCGTGCTGCGCACCTTCTCCCACTCGCCCCTTTCCGCAGCCACCTGGACGCCGAGCTCGACGACGCGCGCATCGTTGGGCGCGATCGCCGCGGCGCGCGCGACGAGCGCCGCCGCCTCGTCGACCTTTCCGCCGATGTCCGCGATGGCGGCGCGCGCCAGCAGCGGCTCGATCCGCCGCGGATGCGCGGCGATGGCCGCGTCGTAGATCGTCGCGGCCTCGTCGCGCCGCCCCTGCCGCTGCGCGAGTTCGCCGGCGACAAGCTGGGTATCGAGCGCATCGCGCGACAGGCGCTGCATCACCGCCAGCGTCGCCGCCGCGCCGGTCCAGTCCTGCGCTTCGAGCTGGGTGCGGGCATAATCGCGCGCGAGCAGCAGGTCGGGCTCGCCGGCCATGCCTTCGCGGAAGGCCTGGCTGGCGCCGGCGTAGTCCTTGAGCGCGAGCAGCGCGGCGGCGCGGATGCGCCATCCGCCGGCGCTGCGGTCGTCGCCGATCCAGTCGAGCGCCTGCCGCGCCTGCCCGCGCAGCAGCGCCGCCTCGGCCTTCCAGCGCGTCAGTTCGGGGCCACCCTGCCCGGCATCGACCAGCCGCTGCAGCGTCGCCTGCGCGCCGTCGCCGTCGCCGAGACGGAGCTGGCTTTCGATCAGCACCACCAGCATCGCGCGATCGGCGCCGTCGCGGTCGAGCGCGGCAAGCGCCTCGATCCGCGCGCCGGCATAGTCATCGGCAGCGAAGGCGGCGCGGGCGCGGGCGGCGTGCTCGGCCGCGCCCTCGCCGCAGGCGGCGAGCACGAGGACGAGCGGTGCGAGCACAAGAGCGTAGCGGAAGAAGCGCATGGGTTCGACGATCTGCCAACGAGGCCTGAAGTTTCGGTGAACTGCGGGCGGAAGTCCCGCCATGGCATCACCAAGCGGCGCGCACTGCAAGCCTGGCCGCGCGAACTTGTGCCAATGCGATACGTTACGTGTCGCAGAAGTTTACAAACCTCTGAACGTTAACCACCCTGATTGGCTCGAATCCGGGATTGGCACGCGGTTTGCGTCTTGGTCGGGGACTTGATCTTAACCATTGGAACCCGCTCCATGCGCCTCAACCGCTCGATTGCCAGCCTCGCTGCGATTGCCAGCTTCGCCTTCGCCGGCACTGCGCTCGCCGATTCGATGACGTTCGGCGCGGGCGACATCAACAAGTCGGTGACGCTGACCTACAACGGCTACAGCGGCAACGGCGGCGCGACCATCGGCGGGCTGACCGGCTCAACCACGTTCACCCTGACGGGCGTTTCGGGCAACACGTACAACTTCAACTATTCGGTGACCAACACCAGCGCGACGCCGGTGACCGAATCGCGCATCTCGAGCTTCGCGTTCAACACCGATCCGACGATCGCCAGCGCGACCTCGACCGGCGCGTTCTCGCAGACCACGCTCAACTCGAACTATCCCAACGGCATCGGCACCGTCGACGTCTGCTTCAAGGACGCGACCACCGGTTCGTGCGCGGGCGGCGGCGGCGGCGGTCTGACCCTGGGCCAGACCGGGACCGGCGCGTTCTCGCTGTCGTTCTCCTCGCCCGCGACGGCCGTGACGCTGAGCGACTTCTTCGTGCGCTACCAGTCGATCGCGGGCATTCCCGGAATCAGCTCGGCGAGCGGCGCGGGCACGATCAGCTCGCCCTCGGGCAGCGGCACCAAGGTGCCGGAGCCGGGCATGCTCGGCCTGTTCGGGCTCGGCCTCGCCGGCCTCGCGCTGGCCCGTCGTCGCCAGGTGCTGCGCCGCGCCTGACCGCTTCCCGCGCGAACGGAAACACGAAGGAGCCGGCCCGCAGGGTCGGCTCTTTTCGTTGGCTCACCCCTTGCGCGCTTCGGCGTAGTGGCGCTGGATCGTCGGGTTCTGCGGCGCCCTGCCCGCCGCATCGCGCAGCAGCCGCACGCCGCGCGCGCGGTCCTTGCCCTGTTGCACCAGCAGCCAGCCGAGCGTGTCCATCACCGAGGGATTGTCACCGGCTTCACGGAGCGCGCGTTCGCCGTAGCCGACCGCCTTGTCGAAATTGCCGAGCTGGCCTTCGGCCCAGGCGATGTTGTTCAGCACCATCGCGTTGCGCCCGTCGGTCGCGGCAAGGATGCGCTCGTAGGCGTCGACCGCGCCCGCCCAGTTGCCCTGGCGCATGGCGAGATCGCCATTGGCAAGCAGCGCGCCCATCGCGCGCGGGCTGGGAAAGCGGGCGCGCGCGTCGAACGAGGCGATGTCGACGTCGCCCGCCGCCTGCGCGGCCTTGGCCAGCAGGCGCAAGTCCTCGGGCAGCGCGGTGCGGCTGGTGGCGAAGGGGCGCAGGGTATCGACTGCCGCGGCATTGTCGCCGCCCGCCATCTGCGCCTTCGCCAGTTCGCGCCGCACGACGAGGTTTTCGGGATGGCGCAGCAGCAGCGGGGCGAGCCGCGCGCGCGCCTGCTCGGGCTGCCCGAGCGCGACGAGCGCCTGGGCATAGAGCACGCTCGCATCGTCGCGCCCGGACAGCTTGCCCTCGCCCGCCTGGAGCAGGTCGCGGACCTTCTGCCACTGCCCGCGCGCCGCAGCGAGCCGGGCGGAAAGGTAGGTCACGTCGGCATCGCTGCCGACGCCCTTGAGCGCGCCGATCGCCTGCTCGAGCTGGTCGAGCCGGCCGAGGTCGCCGAGCACGCCGGCGCGCCCGACCAGCGCCGGCAGGTTGCCGGGATAGGCGCGCGCCGCCTTGTCGTAGGAGGCGAGCGCCCGTGCAAGGTCGCCCTCGGCCGTCGACACCTTGCCGTCCGCCAGCATCGCGTCGAGATTGCCGCCATCGGCCTTGAGCGCCTTGTCGACGAGCACGCGCGCCTCGATCCGGTCGCCTTCGCCGAGGCGGTAGCGCGCGGCGGCGGCGAGCAGGCGCGGATCGTCCGGGTGGGCCAGCACGCCTGCGGTGAATTCGCGCGCCGCGGCCGCATTGTCGCCCTTTCCAAGCAGCGCGAGCGCGCGCAGCCGCCGGCCCGTGGCCGAGTGGTCGTCACCCAGCGCCGCCAGCGCATCGGCGGGCTTTTCGCGCAGCAGCGCGGCTTCGGCAACGAGCAGGCGGAAATCGGCGGGGCGGCGCGCGGCGGGCAGCTTGTCGAGGCTGGCGCCGGCGGCCACGCCATCGCCCATCGCCAGCGCGTTGCGGGCATGCAGCTCGAGCACCCGGGGATCGTCGGGCATCGCGGCGAGCGCGGCGGCGAGGTCGCCCTGCGCGGCGACGTAGTCGTGCCGGGCGAACTCCTCACCCGCGCGCGCGAAGCGCCGTGCGGGATCTTCGCCGCACCCCCCGATCGCCCCTGCGAGCGCGAGCGGCAGGAGCAGGTTAACGCGCTTCATCCGGTTGATTCCCACCATTTCGGACCGTCCCTGCCGCAAAGGTATAAACGTCTTGTGAATGTTGCCAATGTCCCCGCATGACCGGTTGCAGGGCCCCGCGCGCCGTTGCGCAATCGCGCCCTGCCGCCTAAGGGCCTCGGGCAAAGCAGGAGTGAGCAGGACATGGGTTTTCGTTGCGGAATCGTCGGGCTGCCGAACGTGGGCAAGTCGACGCTGTTCAACGCGCTGACCGAGACGCAGGCGGCGCAGGCGGCGAACTATCCGTTCTGCACGATCGAGCCGAACGTCGGCAATGTCGGCGTGCCCGATCAGCGGCTCGACAAGCTGGCGGCGATCGCCGGCAGCCAGAAGATCATCCCGACGCAGCTCGGCTTCGTCGACATCGCCGGACTGGTGCGCGGCGCCTCGAAGGGTGAAGGCCTCGGCAACCAGTTCCTCGGCAACATCCGCGAGGTCGACGCCATCGTCCACGTGCTGCGCTGCTTCGAGAACGACGACATCCAGCACGTCGACAACAAGGTCGATCCCATCTCCGACGCCGACACGGTCGAGACCGAGCTGATGCTGGCCGACCTCGAAAGCCTGGAAAAGCGCGTTCCGGCGGCACAGAAGAAGGCCGCGGCGGGCGACAAGGAATCGAAGATCGTCGCCTCGGTGCTGGGCCAGGCGCTGGCGCTGCTGCGCGAAGGCAAGCCCGCGCGCCTGACCGTGCCCAAGGACGACGAGGAGGCGCGAGTCTTCGCGCAGGCGCAGTTGCTGACCTCGAAGCCGGTGCTCTACGTCTGCAACGTCGAGGAAGAGAGCGCGGCCGAGGGCAACGCCTTTTCCGCGCGCGTGTTCGAGAAGGCCAAGGCCGAAGGCGCCAATGCCGTGATCGTCTCGGCCGCGATCGAGGCCGAGCTGGTCGGCATGGACGCCGAGGAGCGCAGCGTGTTCCTCGAGGAAATGGGCCTGCACGAAACCGGACTCGCCCGCGTGATCCGCTCGGGATACGACCTGCTGCACCTGATCACCTTCTTCACCGTCGGCCCCAAGGAAGCGCGCGCCTGGACCGTGCACAAGGGCGCCAAGGCGCCCGAGGCTGCGGGCGAGATCCATTCCGACATGCAGCGTGGCTTCATCCGCGCCGAGACCATCGCCTACGACGACTACGTCGCGCTCGGCGGTGAGACGGCGGCCAAGGATGCGGGCAAGCTGCGCCAGGAAGGCAAGGAATATGTGGTGCAGGACGGCGACGTGATGCACTTCAAGTTCAACGTCTGAGGCTGGCGCCGCGCGCTGCGGGAGCCATTCCGGCCGCGCGCCGTTCCCCCTTGCGAAACAAGGGGATGCCATGGCGAAGATGACGAGAGCCGATGTGCTGGCGAAAGCCGGCTATGCTGCGCGCGGGGTGGTCTACGGTCTGCTCGGCTGGCTCGCGCTGGGCACGCGCGGCAAGGCCGACGAAGGCCAGAACGCGGTGTTCGACATGGTGCAGGACATGCCGGGCGGCGGGGTGGTGCTGACGCTGCTGGTGATCGGTCTCGTCGCCTATGGCGTCTACAAGCTCGCCAGCGCCGCGGTCGATCTGGAACGGCATGGCCAGGACGCAAAGGGGCTCGCCGTGCGCGCGGGCGCGGGGTTCGGTGCGCTCGCCTATCTCGCGATGGCCTGGGCCGCGGCCAAGTTCGCGCTGGGCTATCGCCACTATGCCAGCGAGGGCGCGCACGGCGGGGCGGACATGGCGGGCGGCGTGCTCGGCTGGCCGCTCGGCTGGGTGCTGGTCGGCCTTGCCGGAGCCGCCTTTCTCGCCGCCGCGGTGTTCCAGGCGATCGGCGCGGCGACAGGCAAGTTCATGAAACGCATGGCCCCGGACGCGCCGCGCGCGACCGAGGCGCTCGGCCGCGCAGGGCTGGCGGCGCGCGCGGTGGTCTTCGCGCTGGTCGGCTGGTCGCTGCTGCGATCGGCCTGGTTGGTGCGCCATGCCGAAGTGCGCGATCTCGGCGGCGTGCTGGCCCACTTGCGCGGGCACGAGACGGTCTACCTCGCGGTTGCGGCGGGCCTGCTGCTGTTCGGCTTGTTCAGCCTGATCTGCGCGAAGTATCGCGTGGTCCCGGCCATCGACGTCGTCCACGCGACGCGCCGCCGGTTTAATTGATCGGTTGACGCAGGGCGAGCCCGGCGGCAGCGTGTCGCCATGCAGTATTACGAAGACATCGTTCCGGGCAGCAGCGACCGCTTCGGCGCCTACCACGTCACCCGCGAGGAAGTGATCGACTTCGCCTCGAAGTACGATCCGCAGCCCTTCCACCTCGACGACGAGGCGGCCAAGGCGACCTATTTCGGGCGGCTTTCGGCCAGCGGCTGGCATACCTGCGCGATGACCATGGCGATGCTGGTCGAGCAGCTCAAGACCCACGAGCAGGCCGGGCTCGGCTCGCCCGGCGTCGACGAACTGCGCTGGATCAAGCCGGTCTATCCCGGCGACACGCTCACCTGCGAACGGCTGACGATCGACAAGAAGCGCAGCCGGTCGCGGCCCGAGATGGGCAGCTTCCGCAACGAGATCACCGTGCGCAACCAGCACGGCGAGGTGGTGATGACGATGAAGTCGACCGGCTTCATCCGCACGCGCGATCCCGGCGGGACGGACTGAGGACCGTTCGCGCCGGCTTGCCCTGATTGCATTACCCCAGACCGGCCTGCCCTACATGGGCTTGCACTGCGCGGTGCCGTTGCTGTCGTAGACCACCTGGTCGTGCGGGTCGGTGATCGTCAGGTGCGCTTCGAACATCTCGACCACGCCGTTGACCGAGTGCTTGCCTTGCGCAACCCGCGCGAGGCTGAGCGCGAATTCGGTGCCGGTGTAGTGCGACCACGCCCCTTGCGGCAGCTGCGTGCTGCCCTTGTCGGCGGCGAGCGTGACGATCTTGCCGTCTAGCTTGATCGCGGCATGCTCGCCCTGCGCCAGCGCGGTCGCACCCATGCCGCCGCCGTCGGCGACGAAGTTGCAGCCCGACGCGATCAGGCCGTTGTCCTTGATGTCGAAGTAGCCGATCGGCTGCGGGTCGAGCGCGCGCGCCGGGGGCTTCGCCTTCTGCGCCGCTTCGACCTGCGCGATCGCTGCCGCATCGCTCTGCTGCGGCGCGTTCGAGCACGCGGCCAGGGCAAGCGGTGCAAGCGGTGCGAGCAGGCGGCGCATGGTGTGGTCCTCTCTTTCTAGCCGGGCCGTCACTTGCGCCCGAACAGTTTTTCGATGTCGCCATGGGCGAGCTTGACCCAGGTCGGCCGGCCGTGGTTGCATTGGCCCGAGCGCGGGGTCGCTTCCATTTCGCGCAGCAGCGCGTTCATCTCGGCGACCGACAGCTGCCGGCCTGCGCGGACCGAGCCGTGGCAGGCCATCGTCGCGAGCACGAGGTCGAGCTTTTCTTCGAGCAGCAGCGCCTCGCCGTGCTTGGCGAGATCGTCGGCCACGTCGTTGACGAGCGCGGCGGGATCCCCCTTGGCGAGCGCGGCGGGGACCGCGCGGACGAGCACCGCGGCAGGACCGAAGCGCTCGAGCAGCAGGCCGAACCTTGCAAGGCGCGGCGCAGCGTCCTCGAGCCGGTCGGCGGCGAGCTCCTCGACCTCGACCACTTCGGGGATCAGCAGCGCCTGGCTCGGCGCCTCCCCTGCCCCCATCCCGGCGGCGCGGAGGCGTTCGAGCACGAGGCGCTCGTGCGCGGCGTGCTGGTCGACGAGGACGAGGCCGTCGGCGGCTTCGGCGACGATGTAGGTGTTGGCGACCTGCCCGCGCGCGACGCCGAGCGGATGCTCGACCGGTTCGGGCGCAGGCGCGGCGGCCTCCTCGGCGCGCGCAACCGGCGGGGCCATGACCGATGCCTCGTAGCCGCGCCAGGCCTGGCCGGCTTCGGACAGGCGCGGCTGGGCGAAGATGCTGCCCTGGACGGACGCGGGCGTGGGCGTGAGCGGAGCGAAAGCCGGCGCCCCCAGCGGTTCGCTGCGCCACGCGGCCATCGCCGACGCGTCGGGCGCCTGCGCGCTACGCTTGTCGCCGGCGGCGAGCGCGTGCCG
The DNA here is from genome assembly GCF_020179475.1 of Novosphingobium huizhouense. GTDB lineage: Bacteria > Pseudomonadota > Alphaproteobacteria > Sphingomonadales > Sphingomonadaceae > Novosphingobium > Novosphingobium huizhouense. The sequence goes on from NZ_JAILXZ010000003.1 coordinate 460,193, forward strand.
CAGCCCCGAGACAATCAGCCCGCGCACGAGCTGGGCATCGCGGAAGCGCACTTCGGTCTTGGCCGGGTGGACGTTGACGTCGACTTCGCTGGGCGGAACGTCGAGGAACAGCGCCAGCACCGCGTGACGGTCGCGCGCCAGCATGTCGGCATAGGCGCCGCGCACCGCGCCGACCATCAGCTTGTCCTTCACCGGGCGGCCGTTGACGAACAGGTACTGGTGGTCGGCCATGCCGCGGTTGTAGGTCGGCAGGCCAGCGACGCCGCGCAAGGCATATTCGCCGCGTTCGAGATCGACCGCGACCGCGTTGTCCTTCAGTTCGCGCGCGACGAGCAGCGCGACGCGCGCCTCGAGGCTGTCGCCCGGCTGGACCTGCAGCGCGCGCCTGCCGTCGTGTTCGAGCGTGAAGCCGATGTCGGGCCGCGCCATCGCGAGCCGGCGCACGACATCGAGGCTCGCCGCCCATTCGCTGCGGGGCGAGCGCAGGAACTTGCGACGCGCCGGGATCTTGCCGAACAGATCCTCGACCCGCACGCGCGTGCCCGGCGGCAGCGCGGCAGGGCCTTCGGAAACGAGCGCGCCGTGATCGACCACGCGCTTCCACGCCTCGCCGGTCTCGCGGCTGCGGCTTTCGATGGTTACGCGCGCGACCGAGGCAATCGAAGGCAGCGCCTCCCCCCGGAAGCCGAGCGTCGCGACCATCTCGATCGCTTCATCCGGCAGCTTGCTGGTGGCATGGCGTTCGAGCGCGAGCGCGATCTCGTCGGCGCGCATGCCGCAGCCGTCGTCGGTCACCTCGATCAGGGCGAGGCCGCCTTCGGACAGGCGCACCGTGATCGTGCTGGCGCCCGCGTCGATCGCGTTCTCGACCAGTTCCTTGAGCGCGGAGGCCGGGCGCTCCACCACTTCGCCCGCGGCGATGCGGTTGACCAGCGTCTCGGGCAGGCGGCGGATCGTGCGCGGCGCGGAAGGGGAACTGGGCAGGGTCATGGCGTCGAGCAAACCTAGCGACGAGGCCGCCGGATTTCGAGACAAGCGGTGGCACTTATCCCCTTGCACCTCGCACAAAATATTGGGTTTTGCGCGGGGCTTGCGCTAATGAGCCGCCTTCGCTGGACGCTCACTCCTGGAGGGGGAGGCGCAATGCTTCTGCGCCAACCTCCTGATTCTCGACGGATTCCCTGATGGCTTCGATGTTTTCCCGATTCTTCAAATTCGGTTCCCAGAACATTGCGATTGACCTCGGTACGGCCAATACGCTGGTCTACGTGCAGGATCGCGGCATTGTGCTGAACGAACCCTCGGTCGTTGCCATCGAGACGCTCAACGGCATCAAGAAGGTCAAGGCGGTCGGCGACGACGCCAAGATGATGATGGGCAAGACCCCCGACAACATCGAGGCGATCCGCCCCTTGCGCGACGGCGTGATCGCCGACATCGAAGTCGCCGAGGCGATGATCAAGCACTTCATCCAGAAGGTGCACGGCAAGAAGAGCCTGCTGCGCTATCCCGAAATCGTGATCTGCGTGCCTTCGGGTTCGACCTCGGTCGAACGCCGCGCGATCCGCGATGCCGCGAGCAACGCCGGCGCCAGCCAGGTCTACCTGATCCTCGAACCGATGGCCGCGGCGATCGGCGCCGACATGCCGGTGACCGAGCCGGTCGGCTCGATGGTCGTCGACATCGGCGGCGGCACCACCGAAGTCGCCGTGCTGTCCTTGCGCGGCCTTGCCTACACCACCAGCGTGCGCGTCGGCGGCGACAAGATGGACGAGGCGATCGTCTCCTACGTCCGCCGCCACCACAACCTGCTGATCGGTGAAGCGACCGCCGAGCGGATCAAGAAGGACTACGGCATCGCCACCGTGCCGGCCGACGGCATCGGCGAGACGATCCACATCAAGGGCCGCGACCTCGTCAATGGCGTGCCCAAGGAAATCACCATCACCCAGGCCAACGTCGCCGAGGCGCTGTCCGAGCCGATCGGCGCGATCGTCGAGGGCGTGCGCATTGCGCTCGAAAACACCGCGCCCGAACTCGCCGCCGACATCGTCGACCAGGGCATCGTGCTGACCGGCGGCGGCGCGCTGATCCGCGGGCTCGACGAGCACTTGCGCGAGGAGACCGGCCTGCCCGTCTCGGTCGCGGAGGACCCGCTCTCGTGCGTCGCTCTCGGCACTGGCCGGGCGATGGAGGATCCGATCTATCGCGGCGTGCTGATGACCGCGTAAACCGCCGGTTCAGCCGCCTCGATGCGATGCGTCGAGGGAGAGACGTCCGCTCCGTTCGGGCGCGGTGACGAAGGGGTTAGAACATGGCGCGGTCGCAGGACAGGCGCCCGGGCTTTTCGCGCAGGGCGCAAGTCGGGATCTTCACCGGCTACGTGGTCGCCGTGGCCGGCGTGCTGCTGGGCGCGGTGCTGCTCGTCGTCTCGCTGCTCAATCCGGGCGCCTTCGCCTTCGCGCGCGCCGGCGCTGCCGAAGTCGCCCGCCCGCTGGGCGCGGCGGGAGCGGAGAGCCGGGTGGCGAGCCAGGGCGTGTTCGCCGCGATCGGCGCCTACCTCAACGCCGGGCGGCAGAACGCCGAGCTGAGCCGCGAAGTCGCCGCCGCGCGCGCCAATGCCGTGGCGATGCGCGCGATCGAGAGCGAGAATCGCCGGCTGAAGGCCCTGCTCGGGATTGCCGAGGCCGCCCCTCGCCCGGTCGCGGCGGCGCGGCTGATCGGCTCGACCTCGGCCAGCTCGCGCCGTTTCGCGGTGCTCTCGGTGGGCAGCCGCCAAGGACTGGTCAAGGGCCAGCCGGTGCGCAGCGGCGGCGGCCTGATCGGGCGCGTGGTCGAGATCGGGCCCGACACCGCGCGCGTGCTGCTCGTCACCGACCCCGACAACGTCGTGCCGGTGCGCCGCGCCAGCGATGGCCTGCCCGGCTTCGTCCAGGGCGGCGCCAACGGCCGGATCGAGATCCGCCTGATCAATTCGGGCATCAATCCGCTGCACAAGGGCGATGTCTTCGTGACCTCGGGCTCGGGCGGGATCTATCCCCCGGGCATTCCCGTCGCCGTCGCCACCCAGCCGCATCGCGACGGCGCGACCGGGCACCTCGCCAGCGATCCCGCCGACGCCGACTACGTACTGGTCCTGCCGATCTACCAGCCCGCCGCCGTCGCCACGCTGGAGGCGACGCAGAAGGCCGCGCCGCCGCCGCCCGAGGACGACACGCCATGAGCGGAACGCGCCTTGCGAGCGGTTCGACCCGCGTGCGCAGCCCGATCAACCGCGCGCCCTCGCCGCTGCTGGCGGTGGGCTTGCCATGGGTCTCGATCATGCTGGCGGCGATGGCCAGCTTCTCGCCGATCATCGCCTCGGCGCCGGTGCTGCCGCCGCTGTCGTTCATGGTGCTGCTCGCCTGGCGCATGCTGCGCCCGACGCTGCTGCCGATCTGGGCCGGGCTGCCGCTCGGCGCCTGGGACGATCTCTACAGCGGCCAGCCGTTCGGCAGCGGGATCGTGCTGTTTTCGGGCGCGATGCTGGCGATGGAGGCGATAGACGCGCGCTTCCTGTGGCGCGGCTTTGCCCAGGACTGGCTGGCGGGCGCGGCGCTGCTGGCGGCCTACCTGCTGCTCGCCGCGGCCTTCGCGGGGCTGGCCGCAGGCTATCCGCTGCCGATGACGATCGGGCCGCAGCTGCTGCTCGCGGTCGTGCTGTTCCCGCCAGTGACCCGCCTCGTCGCGATGCTCGACCGGGTGCGGCTGCTCCCGCTCAGGAGGATCTGAGCGCGGTGAAGCAGAAGCTGCCGATGACCTCGGCGATCCTCACCAACAAGTTCGAGCGCCGCACCTTCGTGCTCGGCACCGCGCAAGCCGCGGTCGGCGTGCTGCTGGCGACGCGGCTCGGCTACCTTGCGGTGGCGGAGAACGCGAAGTACCGCGCCGCGTCCGAAAGCAACCGCGTCAACCTCACGCTGATCCCGCCGCGGCGCGGCTGGGTGATCGACCGGCGCGGTGCGGCGCTCGCCGCCAATCGCGCCGACTTCCGCGTCGACCTCATCCCCGACCGCGTGGTCGATCCCGACGCCACGCTCGCGACGCTGGGTCCCCTGCTCGGCCTCAGCGCCGACAAGGTGAGCGACATCAAGACCCGGCTCGACAAAGCGCGCGGCTTCCAGCCGGTGGAAGTCGCCTCGAACCTCGACTGGGACAAGTTCGCCGCGGTATCGGTGCGCCTGCCCGAACTGCCCGGCGTGATCCCGCAGCGCGGATATTCGCGGTTCTATCCGACCGGGCCGTCGGTGGGCCACCTCGTCGGCTACGTCGGCCCGGCCTCCGCCGAGGACTACGAGCGCGAACGCAACCCGCTGCTGATCACGCCCGGGTTCAAGATCGGCAAGGACGGCCTCGAAAAGCACTTCGAGGAGCGCCTGCGCGGCGTGCCCGGCGCGCGCCGGGTCGAGGCGACCGCGAGCGGCCGGGTGGTGCGCGACCTCGGCACGCGCGAGGACGTGCCGGGCAAGCCGATCCAGCTGACCATCCGCGCGGGCCTACAGGACTATGCCGCGCGGCGCATCGGGCTCGAAAGCGGCTCGGTGGTGGTCATGGACTGCGCCACCGGCGACGTGCTGGCGATGGTCTCGATGCCGAGCTTCGATCCCAATTCGTTCAGCGACGGCATCGGCCGCATCGAATGGAAGATGCTGTCCGAGGACGACCACGTGCCCTTGCGCAACAAGGTGCTGCGCGGGCTCTATCCGCCCGGCTCGACGGTGAAGCCGATGGTGGCGCTCTCGTTCCTCGAAGCCGGGCTCGATCCGCACGCGAGCGTCGGCTGCGCCGGCGGCCTGCGCGTCGGCAACCGCGTGTTCCATTGCTGGAACCACCGCGGCCACGGCGCCGTCGACATGGCCAAGGGCATCTACCAGTCGTGCGACGTCTACTTTTACCACTTCGCGCAACAGATCGGCATGGACACGATCGCGAAGATGGCGCGCCGCCTCGGCCTCGGTCAGGAATTCGAGATGCCCTACCCCGGGCAATCCTACGGCACGGTCCCCGACCCTGCGTGGAAGCTGCGCAAGTACAAGAAGGAGTGGGCGATCTACGACACCGTCAATGCAACGATCGGCCAGGGCTACATGCTGGTCAATCCGCTGCAGCAGGCGGTGATGGCCTCGCGCCTCGCCTCGGGGCTCGAATTGAAGCCGCGGCTGCTGCTCGACCGGCACGCCCCTGCGCCTGCCTCGATGGGCTTCCGCCAGGAGCATCTCGACCTGATCCACTCGGCGATGAACGAGGTGGTCAACGGCCGCGGCACGGCGGGCCACGCGCGGCTGCCGCTGCCCGACGTGCAGATGGCGGGCAAGACCGGCACCGCGCAGGTCGTCGGGCTGAACATCGGCAACGGCAAGGGCGGCCAGTGGAAGCACCGCGACCACGGCCACTTCATCTGCTTCGCGCCGTTCGACCGCCCGCGCTTCGCCTGCGCGGTGGTGATCGAGCACGGCGGCGGCAGTCCCTCGGCCTATCCCATCGCGCGCGACGTGATGACCTACCTGTTCAACCCGGCCAAGGCGATGGAAGCGCTCGAGGAATACGAGAAGCAGTGGGGCGGCGACGTGCGCACGCGGATGCGCGCCAAGTACGACGCCTATGCCGCCCGCTTCGGCGCGACCGCACCGGCCGCGCCCGACGAGGACCAGGCCGCGCAGGAAGTCGCTGCAGAAAACAAGCCCGCGCCCGAACCGACCGCGGCGCAGACCGATGCGGCCAACCCCGCGCCCGAGCCCGAGCCGGCGCCGATCGTGCTGCCCTCGCCCTCGCCCGCGCCCGCGCCCGTGCCCTCGCCCGCGCCATCGCCCACGCCGGGGACCTGAGCCGATGCAGCGCGCCTACATCCCGCAGATCATCGCGCGCCAACCCTGGCGGGTGATCCTGCCGCTCCTGGCGCTGGTCGTGTTCGGCAGCCTGGTGCTCTATTCCGCCGCGGGCGGCAACATCCGGCCCTGGGCCGGAATGCACGTCGCCCGCTTCTTCGTGTTCCTCGTCATGGCCGCGGCGATCGCGCGGGTGCCGCAGGACTGGTTCAAGCGCGCGGCGCTGCCGATCTACCTCGTCCTGTGCGTGCTGCTCGTCCTCGTCGAACTGATCGGCGGCATCGGCGGCGGCAGCCAGCGCTGGCTGAACCTGGGCTTCATGACGCTCCAGCCATCCGAACTGATGAAGCCGGGGATCGTGCTGGTGCTCGCCTGGTTCTACAGCGTGCTGCCGGTGGGCGAAGTGGGCGGCTGGCGCGCGATCGCGCCCGCGGTGCTGCTGCTCGGCTTCCCGGCGGGACTCGTCATGCTCCAGCCCGACCTCGGCACGGGTCTTGCCATCAGCTTCGGCGCGGTGGTGATGATGTTCCTTGCGGGGCTCCCCCTGCGCCTGTTCATCGGCGGGGCGCTGGCCGGAGCGATCGTCGCGCCGGTCGCCTTCTTCACCCTGCTGCACGACTACCAGCGCAAGCGCGTGCTGGTGTTCCTCGATCCCGAAAGCGACCCGCTGGGTTCGGGCTACCACATCACCCAGTCGAAGATCGCGATCGGCTCGGGCGGCCTGTTCGGCAAGGGCTTCGGCCACGGCTCGCAGAGCCACCTCGACTACCTGCCCGAAGCGCACACCGACTTCGTCTTCGCGACGATGAGCGAGGAATGGGGCATGGCGGGCGGCCTGTTCGTGCTGGCGGTGTTCTTCCTCGTGTTCCGCTGGGGGCTGAAGGTCGCGACCAACGCGCCCGACCGCTTCTCGCGCCTGCTGGCAGCCGGCATGACCACGACGATCTTCTTCTACATGTGCATCAACCTGATGATGGTCATGGGCCTTGCCCCGGTGGTCGGGATCCCGCTGCCGTTCATGAGCCACGGCGGCTCGTCGATGATGACCAACATGATCTGCATCGGCACGATCATGGCAGTCGACCGCTGGTCGCGGCGCACCGGAACGGGATTGCTGTAGGAACTTTGCAATTTCCCTCTTGGCAGGCGCGCCAGAATCGTTATGGGGGCGGCTCCCCGGCGCAACCAACGCCGAGACGGGATTTCCCGGTACGGGATAATGGACGCATAGCTCAGTTGGTAGAGCAGCTGACTCTTAATCAGCGGGTCCTAGGTTCGAGCCCTAGTGCGTCCACCATCCTGTCCCTGCCGCATGGCAGCCATCCCGAACGGGATACGGACGCATAGCTCAGTTGGTAGAGCAGCTGACTCTTAATCAGCGGGTCCTAGGTTCGAGCCCTAGTGCGTCCACCACCCTTCCCCAGCCCTGACGAAAAGATGCGGTTCGCTCCGTCGCATCGAGGTCTATCGCCGTGGCCCGGCACAGCGCCGCAGCGAGAGGATCCAAGGCCATGGAACGTATAACCCTTTGGGGCTGGATCGACTTCGAGGGGAAGGACGCTGCCGTGATCGTGCGAGGCGCGACGCACCTGATCGCCCCGACCTATACCGAAAAAGGCTGCGTTCACTACGTCTGGACGGCAGACCCGGTGCAAACCCATCGCGTATGGGTGTTCGAGGAATGGGAGCGCGTCGAAGATCTGCAGGCGCATCTCGACGGGGCGCTCTACCGGGACATGGCCGGTTACCTCGCCGATGCCGGCATGACCGGGGCCGAGGTCAACAAGTACCGCGTCGACCTCAAGCAGCCGGTGTATGACGGATCGGGACTGCCCCAAGCCGCTTTTACCTGAAAGCGGATCGGGGCTGCCTTGAGAGCCCGGGAAGGCGGCGACACCGCCCTTGCGATATCTGAAACCGCCATCCCGAAGGCAGTCGGCCATGCCGCTCCAGCACGCACATAAAAGCGCCGGAGGTTGCCCCCCGGCGCCAGTTGATCCGGTCCCGTGGCTGGACCGGCCCCTGTTATCTTCAGGACACGCTCAGAAGCGGAAGCCCGCGGCGACGCCGTAGCGACGCGGTTCTAGCGTGAAGACGTTGGTGAACAGGCCCGACGACTGGTCGGTCACGTAGAGACCGGTGATCGAGTTGTTGTCGGTGATGTTCTGGATGAAGCCGCGGATGAACCACTTCTTGTCCGGCCCGTCGAGCTGGACCTGGGCGTTCACCTGGGTGAAGGCCGGGACCTTGTTGACGTTGCCGTTGAAGATGTTGCCGTAGGATTCACCGGTGAAGGCAAGGTCCGCACGCGGCGTCAGGGTCAGGTCGCCGATGTGGAAATCGTACTGCGCGCCCACCGAGAACTTGATCGTCGGCGCACCCGGCAGCTTGTTGCCGCGGATGTTCTTCGGGATACCCGAGGCATAGTCGTAGGTATCGCCGTCGATCACCGCCGAGGTGTTGATGCCGCCGAAGGCCGCGCCAAGCGACGGAGCCAGAGCATTGACCACGCCGCAGACGCTGTAGGCGCCGGTCGACTTGATCCCGCTGTTGCTCGGGAACTCGGTCGTGCCCTGGAGGCCAGCACCCGCGCCGAGACCCGGGATCGCACCTGCATTGATCAGCGTGTTGACCTGGTTCACATAGGCATTGACGAGGGCCTTGCTGCCGGTGGCCGACGTCACCGCGCAGTTTGCACCGTTGGTGATGTCCTTGATGATCACCGCATCTTCACGGCCCGCCCCGAAGTCACGCGAGTCCGCAATCCACTTGTCCTGCGAGACCTTGGTGTTGAGGTAGCTGAAGTTGGCGTTGATCGTCATCTCGCGAACCGGGCGGAAGATCGCTTCGGCTTCGAGACCCCAGATGTTGGCGTTGACGTTGTCGTTGACCGAGGTGCGTGCGACGATGCGCGAGAGCTGCAGCGACTTGTACTGGTAGTAGAAGCCGGTGAGGTTAAGCTGCAGCGCGCCGTTGGCGAAGGTGTTCTTCGAACCGATTTCGAACGCGTTGACGAATTCGGGGTTGAACGTCTCGGGCACGGTGTAGATCGGCGACAGCGGCGGGTTGATGCCGCCAGACTTGTAGCCGCGCGAGTACGACAGGTAGATCAGGTTGTCCGGCGTCACCTGGAAGTCGAGCACCGCACGACCGGTGAACTCGCCGAACTTGACCTGGCGCTGCTGCCAGGGCTGGTTGCCGGCGCGGCCCGGGTCAGCGTCGAACTCGCCGTAGTTGGGCGAATCCTCGATATTCGCGGCAGTGAACGGCACGAGGAACGAGGCGAGCGTGGTGCGCGCGACGTTGACCTTCTTGTCGTTGTTGTAGCGAAGGCCGAGGGTCAGCTTCACCTTGTCGTTGAACTTGTAGTAGGCTTCGCCGAACAGACCGTAGGTGGTGATCCGCAGGTCGGTCGAGTCCGAATGGAAGTACGGAGAGCCGTTGTACGAAGGCGCGACGTTGTTGTCGGGATTGGTGTCGACGTTGCGGCCGATCGAGGTGAAGGCGCCCAGCACGCCGGTCAGATAGTCGAGGTTGAACCCGTCGACCCAGTAGCTGCCGTCGGTCAGGTGCGCCTTGGAATAGATGCCGCCGAGCAGGAAGTTGAACGGACCGTCGAAGTCCGAGGTCAGCACCGCTTCAGCCGACCAGCCCGACGTCCGCAGGGTCGAACGGTCGAAGTCCTGCGGCGTGTCCGAGCATACCGCGTGGCCGCCATAAACGCCGGTTCCGGTGCGTTCGGCAGCCGAGGTGCAGAGCTTGCCGCTCGGGCCATCGGGGATCAGCGCGTCGGCGACGGGCTTGAGGAAGGGCACGAAGAAAGCGCCCCGGGCGCCATCGGCGTAGGCCTGAAGCTCGGTCAGGCCCGGCGCGAACAGGTTACGATTGACCACCGACAGGTTGTAGTCCTGCTGCGAATCGTTGGTGACCTTGGTGTACTGGCCGGTCACGCGCAGGTTCAGCTTGTCGCCGATCTTCTGGTTGAGGCGGCCCTGGATGATGATTTCGTCCGCCTTGTAGGTCGGGTTGAAATCGGTGTTGATGACACGCGGATCCTTGGGGTTCTGGTTGTTGGCATAGACGTCGGGTCCGTAGACGTCGCCCAGCGCCAATGCGGTCGGCAGGCCGAGCATCGCGAAAGCCTGCTTCGAGACCAGCGTGTTGCCGAACTGCGAGTTGGCATTGGTGATGCCGTAGCCGTAGCTGGTGTTGAGGCAGCCCAGCACGCCGGTCGGGTCGCGGTCGCACAGCTGCTTCTGGATGCGCAGGCGATGATCGTTTTCATGGAAGTACTGGCCGACGATGTCGATCGTCGTGCTCGGGGTGGGCTCCCAGGTGACCGAGCCGCGCAGGCCGTACATGTCGCGGTCGTCGACGCGGCTGTTGTCGAACAGGTTCTTCGTATAGCCGTCGCGGTTCAGGTAGAAGCCGGCGAGACGAACGCCGAAAGTGTCGCTGAGCGGCACGTTGAGCGCGCCCTTGACCTTGATCGAATTGTAGTTGCCGTATTCGGCTTCACCGTTGGCACCGAACTTGTTGAGATCGGGCTTGGCGGTGCGGAAGTTGACCACGCCCGAGGTCGCGTTGCGGCCGAACAGGGTGCCCTGGGGACCACGCAGCACTTCGATCTGGGCGAGGTCGTAGAACTCGCCTTCGAACAGGCGGGTCGACCCGCCGAGCGGCGCGTCGTTGAGGTGGATGGCGGTCGCGCTGTCGCAGGTGACGCCGACGCAAAGGTCGCCGATGCCGCGAATGGTGAACGAGGCCGACGAGAAGTTGGTCTTGGTGAAGGTGACGTTCGGCAGGGTCAGCTGCAGGTCGCTGGTGTTCTTGATCTGCTGCTTCTCGATGCTTTCGGCGGTGAAGGCGCTGACCGCGATTGGCACGTCCTGGAGGCGCTGCGACTGGCGCTGCGCGGTGACGATGATTTCCTCGATTCCCGATCCCGAGTCTGCCTGGGCCGATTGGGGCGCCGACTGGGCGAACGACGGAGTGGTAACGGCTGCGGCGCACACGCCCGCAAGCAGGGTAATCTTGCCCCTCATCTTTCTGACCTCTCTCTCCAGCGGAGCCCGTCTTTTGCGCGGGTCTCCTGCAACAAAGACATATTGAGACGGCCAACTTGTCAACCGGATAATTAACACGAAGCCGTTCCGTAACCCGAAGATCTTTTCGGAAACCATCACCGTGGCGGGAACGACACGTTCGGAGCGGGTCTTTCCATCGCAATGTGATTATCACCGCTTGCAAATCACATCATGATGTGAAATTCATGCGCCATGTCCAGTGACCTCATCGACCGCATCCGCCGACTCGTCACCGAAGGCGGCATGTCCCGTTCCGGCCTCGCGCGCGCCGCAGGCCTCCATGCCAACACCCTGCGCGACGTCACGCAGCCGACGTGGAACCCCACGGCCGACACGCTCGCCAAGCTCGAGCGGGTATTGTTCGAAAGCGACGACGCTCCCGCCCTCGCCTCGATCGAGGAGATCATCGACGAGGCGCGCAACGGCCGCATGTTCATCCTCGTCGACGACGAGGACCGCGAGAACGAGGGCGACCTCGTGATCCCGGCGCAGATGGCCACGCCCGATGCGATCAATTTCATGGCGACTCACGGCCGCGGCCTGATCTGCCTCACGCTTACCCGCACCCGGGTCGAACAGCTCGGGCTCGAACTGATGAGCCGCAACAACGGCACACGGCACGAGACCGCCTTCACCGTCTCCATCGAGGCGCGCGAGGGCGTCACCACCGGCATTTCCGCCGCCGACCGCGCGCGCACCGTCGCCGTCGCGATCGACGCGGGCAAGGGCAAGGAAGACATCGTCACCCCCGGCCACGTCTTCCCGCTGATCGCGCGCGACGGCGGCGTGTTGGTGCGCGCCGGCCATACCGAAGCCGCGGTCGACATCAGCCGCCTCGCCGGGCTCAACCCCTCGGGCGTGATCTGCGAGATCATGAAGGACGACGGGACGATGGCCCGTCTCGACGACCTCATTCCCTTCGCGCGGCGGCACGGGCTCAAGATGGGCACGATCCGCGACCTGATCGAATACCGGCGCCGCCACGACCATCTCGTCGAGCGGGTCAAGGACATCGCCTTCACGTCCGACTACGGCGGCGACTGGCGCGTGCTCACCTATCGCAACAAGATCGACGGCACCGAAAGCCTGGTCCTGCAAAAGGGCTCGGTCGAGGAGGGCAAGCCGACGCTCGCCCGCGTCCACCAGCTTTCGCCGTTCGACGACTTCCTCGGCGCGCCGGGCCCGCGCAAGCGCGCGCTGCAGCGGGCGATGGCGGAAATCGGCAAGGAAGGCGCCGGCGTGATCGTGCTGCTGTTCCCCGACCGCGAGAACGACCCCAGCCGGGGCGGCCAGACCGGGGGCGAGATGGACTTGCGCAACTACGGCATCGGCGCGCAGATCCTCGCCGACCTCGGCATCCACGACATGATCCTCCTGACCAACGCCCATCGCAACGTCGTCGCGATCGAAGGCTATGGCATCAACATCGTCGGCGAACGGCCGATTCCTGCGGAGTAATCGCCGACATGGCCAAGTTCCTCATCGTCGAAGCGCGCTTCTACGACCACCTCAACGACATGCTCGTCGCCGGCGCGAAGGCTGCGCTCAAGGCCGCCGGCCACAAGGCCGAAGTGCTGACCGTGCCCGGCGCGCTCGAAATCCCCGGCGCGATCGCACTCGCCGAACAGTCGGGCGATTTCGACGGCTACGTCGCGATCGGCGTGGTGATTCGCGGCGAGACCTACCACTTCGAGATCGTCGCCGGCGAAAGCGCGCGCGGCGTGATGGCGCTGACGATGGACGGCATCGCCATCGGCAACGGCATCCTCACCGTCGAGAACGAGGCCCAGGCGCTGGTTCGCGCGGACCCCGCGCAGAAGGACAAGGGCGGCGAAGCGGCCAAGGCGGCGATGGCGCTGCTCGCGCTGCGCGAGAAGTACGCCTGATTTGAAAGCCTGAGCTAGAGCGGCGCGCACCGGTCCGCGCGCCGCGCCTTGTCGGCAAGATCGAACGCCGCTTGCGTGGGCGCAAGGCGGCGGTCGAGGATCACCCCCTTGCGCGAAGGCGAGACCACCAGCGGAAGCTGCAGTCGGACTGCCTTGTCGGGAAAAGGCTCGCCCGCCCGGACCAGCGCGAAACGCACGCCCTGCGGATTCGCGATCGTGTCGAACACGCCGATGTTGTCGGTGTTGCCGGCAAAGACCGAGACCGAGGCATAGCCCCCGCCCGGAGTGGGCGCGGCTTCGACCAGCAGCGGCCCCTTCTCGAGGTCGTAGACGCAGCTCGCATAGGCAAGGTCGGGCGACGGGCGCACCACGTCGCGCGACTGGGCATTGGTGCGGCGCGAGAACTGGAACCTGTTCACCGCCGCCCCGCCCTGCCCCAGCTTGCCGATCGCCAGCGCCATGATCACCCGCGGCGCGGCCACGATCGCGCCAAGATGGACGAGCAGCGCGGTCACCGCGAAGGCGGCGAGCAGCAGGACCGGCCTCCTCATGCGCGCGGCGTCTTGTTGCAGCCGATCCGCTCGACCGTGGGAAAGGCGATCGCGCCGAAATCGGCCTGCGCTTGCGGCGTCGGATTGTAGATCCGCAAGGTCAGGTCGAAGTCCCCGGCATTGCGGGTCGAGGCCCAGGCCCCTTGCGCCGGCCGGTCGGGCGCCACGGTCGCGCTCCAGCGGCCGGCGCCATTGCGCTGCACTTCGGTCGCGTCGAACGAGAGCGCATCGTCGTGGTTGAGCGGCAGGTAATCGTCGGCGGCGTAGACCGTGACCGACCACCAGCGGCCGGGCAGCGCCCCCCCGGCGATGCGATACCGGCAATTCTCGCGCAGCCTTGCGCCGCTGTCGTCGACCTGGCGGCGGAAATAGATCGCCTGCGAGGGGTTGAGCGCGAGCAGCCCGGTCAGCGCGACTTGCGCCCGCGTCCAGGGATCGGCCCCGACGCGCCCGGTCAGGCGATTGCCCGCCCAGTGCGCGTGGACCTCGCCGCTGGTCCCGTGCTTCATCGCCCACCACGCCGAGCCGAGCCCGGCGGCCACGCCGAGACCGATCGCCAGCGCAAGCGCGCCGCGCCCGCTGGCTCCGCCATGCCTGCGCCGGGCCCTCGCCAAGCGATCAGCCGGCGTCGGTGAAGCCGGTCAGGCCCCACGGGTGGTAGGGCCCGATCACCAGCTGCTCGAACACGCCCACCCCGGTTTCCCCGGCCGACGTCGTGATCCTGCTGACCACCTGCACGTGGAGGTTGTCCATCTGCAGCGGGTCCATCTGGTCGAGCACGAAGTCCTCGCGCTCCACCTCGAGCGGGCCGTGGTACAGTCCGTGGCCCCACTTGGGCGAAGTATAGCCGAGGCCCTTCATCTGGAAGCGGACGATCGGTTCGAATGTCAGGGTCAGCGGGCCGTCGGGCGCCTGCACCGTCAGTTCGCCCGAGGCGGGCCAGCGCGTGCCCTTCTCCATCGGCGAGACCATCTTGCCCGAGGGCGTCTCGAAGAAGCCATCGTGATGCGCGCCATCGGGCGCCACCACCGCACGGGTGTTCCAGGCCGAGCCGTGGACGTCGGCGTTGATGTGGTAGAAAACCGATCGCGTCGGCAGGTTGATCGGGGTCCACTGCCAGAAGAACGAGGGCACCTGGTTGCCCGCATGCGGCTGCGTGTCGCTGGTGCCAACCGGCCGCACGCCCCAGCTGCGGTCGCGCGTGCCAGCCGTCCCCGCGGCAAGCTCCTCGCGCACCCCGTCGATCTCGATCCAGCCGGTGTAGTGACCGTTCTGGGTCAGGCGGGTATAATCCATGAAGGTGCGTGGGCCATTGCGGAAGACGAAGCGCGGCTCCTCGATCGGGAAGGCGCGGCCGGTGAAGCGGACCTCGGCCTTGATCCCCTCGCCATCGACACGCACGACCAATTGCTTGAGCGGCTCGACCACCTCGATCGAGATCGGCCCGACCACCAGGTCCAGCCGCTCCATCCCCAGCTCGCGCGAGGCATGGAGGTTGTATTGCTTGCCGTCGCGGATCGCGCAGAAGCTTGCGTCGGCGACGTTGAGGTGCGGGTAGACGCCGAATGCGACGGCGAAGAAGCCGCTGCCGTCGGGGGCATATCCATTGAAGAAATAGCGGTCGTAGAAGTTCCGGTCGGTCCCCGAATAGGCGATCGGCTCGGGCGTCTGGTGGAGCGGGAAATCGTCACCCTTGGTCAACATCACACAGTCTCCGTCAGGCGCTTCAGCGCGCCGATGCTGTCATGGTCGAGGCAGAGTTCGCACGAATTGCGCGCCATCGAGAGGAAGTTGGCGTCGCCGCGCTCGGTGCGCACGACGAAAGCCGCGCTGAACACCGCGGTCGAGACGCCGTGGAGCGCGCCGACGCGATAGCGGTCCCAGATGTCCGCGCGGGTCAGCGGCACGCCGCGCGCGGTCATTTCCGCGCAGTAGAGGTCGAGCAGTTCGTCCTCGTGCGGGCGGCGCACCGCGCTGCCGATGCCGCAGCCCATGAAATAGCCGACGTCGTTGAGCGGGCAGCCGATGCCGGTGGTCTGCCAGTCGACCACCGCGATCGGGTCCGCACCCCCGCAGACGTCGAACAGCATGTTGTCGAGCCGGAAGTCGCCGTGGGTCACCGAATAATCGGTCGGCAGGCGCGAGAAGTAGACTTCGACCAGGTCGTTGAGCTGCTCGCACACCTCCATCAGCTCGGGCTCGAGCGTATCGGCGTAGCGCTCGCGGAAGATCGCCTGCGCCTGCGGATAGAGCGCGATCATCTGCGACTGCGTGCCCTCGGCCGCCTGGATCCACGGCGTTTCGGCGAGCCATGGCGCGTTCCAGGTCGGCGCGTGGAGCGCCGCTGCCTGGCGGATGCCGTGCCGCGCGTCGTCGATGGAGCACCCGGCCAGCTGGTTGCCGCCACGGCAGGGTCCGAGGTCCTCGAACAGCAGGATGAAGTCCGCGCCGTCCTCGCCCAGTTCGGACCCGTAGGTGCGCGGGGTGCGCACGTCGATGTTGGGCGCCAGCTCGCGGTAGAAGTTCACTTCCTTGCGATAGAGCCCGAACATCGCCGCGGTCGAGCGACTGGTCGCATCGGTCGAGGCGAACTTGGCCGCGACGGTCGCCGGCCCCGCCCCTTCGGGCTCGTAGGTCAGCGTGAAGCGGGCGGTGTCGCCCACCTGTCCGGTGCCGATCGACACCCATTCGACGCCGGTGATCCGGCCTTCGCCCAGCGCGCCGGAACTGCGCAGGCGGTCTTCGAGCCAGGACGCGGTCACGTCCGCGGGGCACTTCGGAAAATCTGTCATCATTCTCTCCCGCCGCCATGCTGGCAGAGCCGCACTGGCTTGTGAAGAGGATTTAATTGGTCACTTAAATCGGTTGCACGCAACGGAACATAAATCGAGTCCGATCAATTCCTTGCACCATGGACGGCCCACTCGAATGGTTCGGCGCGATCGGCGCCATTGTCGCCGCCGGCATGATCGCGATGGACCTCGGCCGGCGCTGGACCGGCTGGGCGTTCGTCCTCTTCGTCGCGGTCTCGGTGGCGTGGATCGCTTCGGGCCTCGCCAACAGCACGATGCCGATCGTCGTGCAGAACGCCCTGCTGCTCGCGGTCAACGCCTGGGGCGTGTGGCAATACCTGCTGAGCCCCAGGAAGAAGCGCGAGATCGAGAAGCAGGAAGAACTGGCAGCCGAGGCGAAGGACGAGGTGGCGAAGGAAGCGGCAGATTGAAGCTACCTCAAACCAATCCCGTCACCCTGAACGCGTTTCAGGGTCCATCGGTGGTCCGGCGCCGTTGCTCTCGGCGGCAAGATGAATGCTGAATTCAGTTCAGCACGACGACGCAGGACCGTTGCATCGCCAAACGAAAAGGGCCGCCCCGGCGGACGGCCCCCTTTTCATTCGCAACGCTTCGCGAGGGCTTACCCCGCAAGGCGCCCGAACGCGCCCGCGCCTGCGTAGACCGCGTTGACGCCCAGCTCTTCCTCGATCCGGATCAGCTGGTTGTACTTGGCGAGCCGGTCCGAACGCGCGAGCGAGCCGGTCTTGATCTGGCCGCAGTTGGTGGCAACCGCGAGGTCGGCGATGGTCGCGTCCTCGGTCTCGCCCGAACGGTGCGACATGACCGCGGTATAGCCGTTGCGCTGCGCGATGCTGACGGCCTCGAGCGTCTCGGTCAGCGTGCCGATCTGGTTGACCTTCACCAGCAGCGAGTTGGCGAGGCCCTTGCCTATGCCCATGGTCAGGCGCTTGGGGTTGGTCACGAACAGGTCGTCGCCCACCAGCTGCACCTTCTTGCCGACCTTGGCGGTGAGCGCCGCCCAGCCCTCGAAATCGTCCTCGCTCATGCCGTCCTCGATCGAGCGGATCGGGTAGGCATCGCACAGCGCGGCGAGGTAGTCGGCCATCGCTTCGGGCGAGAGCGAGAGGCCTTCGCCGCTGATCTCGTACTTGCCGTTCCTGAAGAACTCGGTCGCGGCGCAGTCGAGCGCGAGCACGATGTCGGTGCCCGGGGTGAAGCCCGCCTTCTCGATCGAGGCCATCACGAAGTCGAGCGCATCGCGGGTGCTGGCGATGTTGGGGGCAAAGCCGCCTTCGTCGCCGACGCCGGTGGCGAGGCCCTTCTCGTGCAGGCCCTTCTTCAGCGTGTGGAACACTTCGGCGCCCCAGCGCACCGCTTCGGCGAGCGAGGGCGCGCCGACCGGCATGATCATGAATTCCTGGAAGTCGATCGGGTTGTCGGCATGTTCGCCGCCGTTGATGATGTTCATCATCGGCACCGGCAGGACGTGCGCGGAAACCCCGCCGACATAGCTGTAGAGCGGCAGCCCGCGCGCATCGGCGGCGGCCTTGGCGACGGCGAGGCTGGTGCCCAGGATCGCGTTGGCGCCGAGGCGGCTCTTGTTCTCGGTGCCGTCGAGCTCGATCATCGCGAGGTCGATGTCGCGCTGGTCCTCGGCGTCGAGCCCGGTCAGCAGTTCGGCGATGTCGCTGTTGACCGCGGTGACCGCCTTGGTCACGCCCTTGCCGAGATAGCGCCCCTTGTCGCCGTCGCGCAGTTCGACCGCCTCGTGCGCGCCGGTCGAGGCGCCCGAAGGGACGGCGGCGCGGCCGAACGAGCCGTCGTCGAGCAGGACGTCGACTTCGACGGTGGGGTTGCCACGGCTGTCGAGGATTTCGCGGGCGTGGATGTCGATGATCGCGGTCAAGGTGGGCTCCCCCCTCAGATGGGCAAACTCGCCGGGCGGCGAGGCGTGGAACTGGCCGCCGGATACGGGGCTCGGCTCGGCTCCTATCGGGTGGAACCCGTGCTAGCAACCCGCGTTGAACGCTTCGAACGCCCGCTATTGCGCAGGTGCAACATTTGCGGGCAATAATGGCTTCGACGGCCTTCGATCCGTCATCCCCTTGCGGGACTGGCCCCACGATTCAGAGGAACCGACCCCATGGCAGACACCACCTCCACCGGCACCACCGACAGCGCCGCTCCCGTCCTGTCGGTCGAGGGCGCGAACATCGCCGCGGACGAAGTGACCAACGCGGACGCAGCCGGCACCGCGGGGCTGGCCGACGCCAAGACCCGCTTCGGCAAGGCGATCGAGGAAGCCAAGGCCGGCGCCGCCGCGCTCAAGGACGAAGCGAGCGCGCGGGCGAGCGACGCCCGGGACAAGGCCGCCAGCACCGCCGCCGACTGGCAGGAACAGGCCGGCGCCTATGCCAGCCAGGCCCGCGACAAGGGCATCGAACTCGCCAAGGTCGGCAAGACCCGCGCGAGCGACGCGCTCGCCGCGCTCGGCCAGACGATCTCCGGCAGCGCCGGCACGATCGACGAAAAGCTCGGCGTGCAGTACGGCGACTATGCCCGCAGCGCCGCGCGTTCGATCCAGGAAACCGCCGCCAGCCTCGAGGCCAAGGATTTCGCCGAACTGGGCGAGGACCTCAAGGAAGCGGTGCGCAAGAGCCCGGCCATTGCGGTGGGCATCGCCGCTGTCGCGGGTTATGCCCTGGCGCGCCTGATCGGCGGTTCCGACAAGTCCGACGCCTGATGCCCGCAGGCGGGAGTGCTGCGCGCATGACCGAAACCCAGGCCATGCCCGGCGGCGAAGGCAGCGCGCAGGCCTCTGCCGGCGACTTCGCGCTCGGTGACGGCATCCGCGCGCTGCTCGAGGACGGGCAGACGCTGTTCGAAGCCGAACTCGCGTTCCAGAAGGCGCGCGCAGGCTTCGTCGCCTCGCGCGCCAAGGGAATCGCGCTGCTGCTCGTCGCGGCGCTGTTCCTTGCCTTCTTCTTCCTCGTCGCGTTGGTCGTCGGGCTGCTGCTCGCGCTGGCGCCGCTGGTCGGGCCGTGGGGTGCGCTCGCCATCGTCGCGCTCGCGCTGCTCGCCGGAACCGGCTTGTGCCTGTTCGGCGCGATCGGCCGCTATCGCGCCGCGCGGGCGGTGGTGCTCGGCAAGGACGGGAGCACGCCATGACCACCGCGAGCGAGTACAAGGACCTGCTCGAACTTCGCACCCGCGCCTGGAGCCAGGTGCGCAGCGACGTCGAGGCGCTGCGCAGCGGTCTCGCGGCGCGGCCGATCGGCCAGCGGATCAAGGACAAGGCGACCGGCGAGGTCGTCGACATGATCGACACCGCCCGCGACGTCGCCGCCGAGAACAAGACCGTCATCGGCCTCACCTTCGCCGCGCTGCTCGGCTGGTTCTTCCGCCGCCCGATCACCGACGTCGCGCAGGACATCGCCGAAGCCGTCACCGATTATATCGACCGGCGCTGACGCCGGCGCACCGCCCGGCTCGGCCCAAAAGCCCCAAGCCTTCCATTCGAGGAGCCTTCCATGACCGAAGAAACCGCGTCCCGCCTGCGCGACCGTCTCGATGCCGCAAAGGCGCGCGATGCCGCACGTTCCGGCGTCGAGACCGTAAAGGGCCTGATCGAGGAACACCCCGTCGCCGCGCTTGCCGGCGGCATTCTCGTCGGCGCGATCGTCGCGCGCATGTTGCCGCGCGGCTCGAAGAGCGCGGCCGAGCCGGTCAAGAAGGCGGGCAAGAGCGCGTCGGCGCTTGCCGCGCTCGGCGCAGAGATCGCCCTCGCCTATGCCGCGAAGGCCGCCGAAAAGGGCCGCGACGGCGTACACAAGCTCGAGGATATCGGCGGCACCGTGGGCGAAAAGCTGGGTGACGGCGCGAGCGAGGCGAAGAAGCGGGCGAGCGACTTCGCCGACATCGCCGTCAACGTCCTGCGCGAAGCCGGCGAAGCGGCGCTCAAGCGCGCAGGCGAGCTGAAGGACCGCGTAAAACCTTAATAGGGCGTGCGGCTTTGGTCGCACTTGCAACCGCCCATTCCTTTTGCCAGTGGCGCAGGCGAATCTTCCTCCCCTCAAGGAACATGCGCAACATGCAGAAGCTGCATCTGGTAATGGGCGGCCGGGTCAAGGACCCGCAAGGCCTCGAATTCGTCGATCTCAAGGCCATCGACATGGTCGGCGTCTATGCCGACTACGCCAGCGCCGAGGACGCCTGGCGCAGCGCGGCGCAGCGCACGGTCGACGATGCCGAGATGCGCTACGTGATCGTCCACCTCCACCGCCTGCTCGAGCCCAAGCTCGGCGAAGCCTGAGGCGCCGCCACGAAAAAGGCCCCGGAAGGATCGCTTCCGGGGCCTTTTCGCTGGTCGTTTCGCGCGCGGGGCGCGCGCCTTGCGGTTCAAATGAACTCGATCTTCTCGACCACGTAGAACTTGTCGCCCGACGGCACGGTCACTTCGACCTCGTCCTCGACCTTGCGGCCGATCAGCGCGCGCCCGAGCGGCGAGTTGTAGCTGATCTTGCCCGCCTTGGCGTCGGCTTCGGCCTGTCCCACGATCTGGTAGCGCACCGGCTTGTCGTCGTCGTCGAGCAGCGTCACGGTCGCGCCGAACACGATCCGGTCGCCCGACAGCGTCGTCGGATCGATGATCTGCGCGCGGCTGATCTTGTCCTCGAGATCGGCGATCGAAGCCTCGACCTGGCCCTGGCGCTCCTTCGCCGCGTGATACTCGGCATTTTCCGAAAGATCGCCGTGCGCGCGCGCTTCCTCGATGGCGTCGACGATCTTCGGGCGCTCGTCGCGCAGCGCCTTCAGCTCGGCGGTCAGCTTCTCGTAGCCTTCCTGGAGCATCGGCAGCTTTTCGATACTGGCCATCCGTATTCCTTTTCTTATCAAACCCTTAACCGACGCGAACGTTCATGACGCTACGCAGGCCGGAGCAAACCGTTCCCCGCCGGACCGCACGATGCGGTCCGGAACTTCACATCCGGAGTTGTCGGGGGGACCCGTGGAAGCTCAGCGATAATAATCCTGCAGGGAACGGACCGCAAGATCGGCACTTTTCAGCGCCTCGATCGCCTCGGCCGCCGCGACCGACGCCGCCGCTGTGGTGAAGTAGGAGATCTTGCCCGTCAGCGCCGATCCGCGGATCGATTGCGAGTCCTTGTGGCTCTGCCACCCCTCGGTGGTGTTGAAGATCAGCGTGATCTCGCCGTCGATGATCCGGTCGACGATGTGCGGGCGCCCTTCGGCGACCTTGTTGACCCGCTCGACCGCCACGCCGTTTCCGGCGAGGAAACCCGCAGTGCCGCCGGTCGCGACGATCCTGAAGCCGAGGCCGGCGAGCTTCTGCACCGCCGGCAGCACCACCGGCTTGTCGCTGTCCTTGACCGACACGAACAGCGTGCCCTGCGTCGGCAGCCGCAGCCCCGCGCCCAGCTGCGCCTTGGCGAAGGCCACCGCGAAATTGCCGTCGATGCCCATGACTTCGCCGGTCGATTTCATTTCCGGCGACAGCACCGGATCGACGCCGGGGAAGCGCGCGAACGGGAACACCGCTTCCTTGACCGCCATGTAGTCGATGTCGCGCTTGATCGCGGGAAGATCGGCGAGCTTTTCACCCGCCATGACGCGCGCCGCGAACTTGGCGATCGGCTGGCCCACCGCCTTGGCGACGAACGGCACGGTGCGGCTGGCGCGCGGATTCACTTCGATCAGATAGACCTTGCCGTCCTTCACCGCGAACTGGATGTTCATCAGCCCGCGCACCGACAACCCGTTTGCAAGCAGTACCGCCTGGCGCTCCATCTCGGCGATGATCTCGGCGGGCAGGCTGTAGGGCGGCAGCGTGCAGGCGCTGTCGCCCGAATGGATGCCCGCTTCCTCGATGTGCTGCATGACGCCCGCGACGGTGACCTGGTCGCCATCGGCCAGCGCGTCGACATCGCACTCGATCGCGTCGCGTAGGTACTGGTCGATCAGCACCGGGCTGTCGCCCGACACCTTCACGGCGGTCTGGATATAGTCCTCGAGCTGCGCCTGGCTGTCGACGATTTCCATCGCCCGCCCGCCGAGCACGTAGCTCGGGCGCATCAGCACCGGGTAACCGATCCGGCTGGCGACCGCGATCGCCTCTTCCCGGCTGCGGGCGATGCCGTTGGCGGGCTGGAGCAGGCCCAGCTTCTCGACCAGCGCGGCAAAGCGTTCGCGGTCTTCGGCAAGGTCGATCGAATCCGGGCTGGTGCCAAGGATCGGGATACCCGCATCCTGCAGCGCCTGCGCGAGCTTCAGCGGAGTCTGCCCGCCAAACTGCACGATCACGCCGACCAGCTCGCCGTTCGACTTCTCGATCTCGAGGATCTCGAGCACGTCCTCGGCGGTCAGCGGCTCGAAATAGAGCCGGTCCGAAGTGTCGTAGTCGGTCGAAACCGTCTCGGGGTTGCAGTTGACCATGATGGTCTCGAACCCTGCATCCTCGAGCGCGAAGCAGGCATGGCAGCAGCAGTAGTCGAACTCGATGCCCTGGCCGATGCGATTGGGGCCGCCGCCCAGGATCACGATCTTCTTGCGGTTCGAGGGCGCCGCCTCGTTCTCGGGCTCGCCGAACAGCGCGCCTTCGTAGGTCGAGTACATATACGGCGTCACCGCCTCGAACTCGGCGGCGCAGCTGTCGATGCGCTTGAACACCGGGCGCACGCCCAGCTTGTGGCGCAGCGCGCGCACTTCGGCTTCGCTGGTCGCGCCGGCCATCGCGCTGATCACGTCGTGGAGCAGGCCCGAGCGCTTGGCCTGCGTCTCGCCGAGGCCGCCGGCAACGCCCACCGAGCGCACCGCGAGCGTCGCCAGCCGCTTGTCGGAAAAGCCCATGGCCTTCAACCGGCGCATGCCCGCCGCATCGACCGGCAGGCCGTTCGCCTGGACGTTCGCTTCCTCGGCGATGATCTCGGCGATGTGGCGCAGGAACCACGGCTCGTACTTGGTGATCGCGTGGACATCCTCCACGCTGAAGCCCTCGCGGAAGGCCTGGCCCACGATCAGCAGGCGGTCGGGCGTCGCCCGGCTCAGCGCCGCCTTGATCTCGTCGCGGCTCGCGCCTTCCAGCTCGACCACGCGGTTGAAGCCGTCGAGCCCGGTTTCAAGGCCACGCAGCGCCTTCTGCAGCGATTCCTTGAAGTTGCGGCCGATCGCCATGACTTCGCCGACCGACTTCATCGCCGTGCCCAGCAGCGGCTCGGCGCCCTTGAACTTCTCGAAGGCGAAGCGCGGAATCTTGGTGACAACGTAGTCGATCGTCGGCTCGAATGCCGCCGGCGTCGCGCCGGTGATGTCGTTGGTGATTTCATCGAGCGTGTAGCCCACGGCGAGCTTGGCCGCGACCTTGGCGATGGGAAATCCGGTGGCCTTCGACGCCAGCGCCGAGGAGCGCGACACGCGCGGGTTCATCTCGATCACGATCAGGCGCCCGTCGGCGGGATTGACCGCGAACTGCACGTTCGATCCGCCGGTCTCCACGCCGATCTCGCGCAGCACCGCGATGCTGGCGTTGCGCATGATCTGGTATTCCTTGTCGGTCAGCGTCAGCGCGGGCGCGACGGTGATGGAATCGCCCGTGTGGACGCCCATCGGATCGACGTTCTCGATCGAGCAGATGATGATGGCGTTGTCGTTGCGATCGCGCACGACTTCCATCTCGTATTCCTTCCAGCCGAGGAGCGATTCCTCGATCAGGACTTCGGTCGTGGGGCTGGCTTCGAGCCCGCCCTTCACGATCTGGACGAATTCTTCCTTGTTGTAGGCGATGCCGCCGCCCGTGCCACCCATGGTGAAGCTGGGGCGGATGATCGAAGGCAGCCCCGTGCGTTCCAGCACGGCGAGCGCTTCCTCGATGGTGTGGGCCACGCCCGAACGCGCCGATTCCAGCCCGATCTTGTCCATCGCCTCGCGGAAGCGCTGGCGGTCCTCGGCCTTGTCGATGGCATCGGCATTCGCCCCGATCATCTGCACCCCGAACTTGTCGAGCGTGCCGTCGTTGAACAGCGCCAGCGCGGTGTTGAGCGCGGTCTGCCCGCCCATCGTCGGCAGCAGCGCGTCGGGCCGCTCCTTCTCGATGATCTTGGCGACGACTTCGGGGGTGATCGGCTCGACATAAGTCGCGTGCGCCATGTCCGGGTCGGTCATGATCGTCGCAGGGTTCGAGTTCACCAGGATGATGCGATAGCCCTCTTCCTTGAGCGCCTTCACCGCCTGCGTGCCCGAATAATCGAACTCGCAAGCCTGGCCGATGATGATCGGCCCGGCGCCGATGATCAGGATCGAGGAGATGTCAGTGCGTTTGGGCATTTAAGATCCCGACTTAAAAAGTGCGATTATTGAAACAATCAAAGCGGAAAAAGCGATCCAATCAGCGCGAGACACTGACTTCAATCGCCCCTTAATGGAGGTCCGATTCAGCTGATCCACGAAAAGGACTGCAGTATCGTTGAGCGAAAAATGTACTGAACGCCGCCCCGCTTCCGAAACCTCAATCATTGTTCCCAGGCCGGACGCCTGCCACTCACGCCCCAACTGCGTCAGTTCATTCAGCGAACAGCGGGGTGCTAGGTCGGACAGCGAAGGGATATGATGCCGATTTCTCAACGACCAACGAACCGCTTTCTCAAGCAGTCGCGAGTTGGAATAAGAAACCGGAAAAGTTATCACCCCAGCGTCCCCACAAACTTCTCGAACAGGTAGAAGCTGTCCTGCGGCCCCGGGCTCGCCTCGGGGTGGTACTGCACCCCGAACGCGCGCTTGCCCTTCACCGCGATGCCGCAGTTCGAACCGTCGAACAGCGACACGTGCGTTTCGACCACGTTGTCGCCCAGCGCGCCGGGCGCGTTGTCCACCGCGAAGCCGTGGTTCATCGAGGTGATCTCGACCACACCATCCTCGATCCGCTTGACCGGGTGGTTCGCGCCGCGGTGGCCCTGGTGCATCTTGGTGGTGCGGGCGCCGGCGGCGAGCGCCAGCATCTGGTGGCCAAGGCAGATGCCGAAGATCGGCATGTCCATTTCGAGCAGCTTCTGGATCACCGGCACGGCATAGGCGCCGGTCGCCGCCGGATCGCCCGGGCCGTTCGACAGGAACACGCCAGCGGGCTTCAGCTCGAGGATCTTGTCCACGCTGGTCTCGGCGGGCACGACGGTGACGTCGGCCCCGGCCTTCACCAGGTTGCGGAAGATGTTGTCCTTCGCGCCATAGTCGATGGCGACGACATGCGGGCGACCGGTGCCTTCGGGCTTGGTATACCCCTCGCCCAGCTTCCAGATCGAACCGTCCCACTGCTCGCGCGCCTCGCGGGTGACCTTGATGGCAAGGTCCATGCCTTCGAGGCCCGGCCACGAACGCGCGCGCTCGGCCAGCGCCGCGATGTCGAAATTGCCGGCGGGATCGTGCGCGATCACCGCGTTGGGCGCGCCCGACATGCGGATGCGGCGGGTCAGCGCGCGGGTGTCGATCCCGGCAAGGCCGATCTTGCCCTGCACTTCCAGCCAGCGCTGGAACGTGCCGGTGGCGCGGAAGTTGGCGGGGTCGGTCACGTCCTCGCGCACCACGCAGCCGATCGCGCCGGGAACGCCCGCGCTCTCGATGTCCTCGGAATTGACGCCGACGTTGCCGATGTGCGGGAAGGTGAAGGTCACGATCTGCGCGGCATAGGAAGGATCGGTCATCACTTCCTGGTAGCCGGTCATCGCCGTGTTGAAGCACACCTCGCCCACCGACGAACCGACGGCGCCGAAGCCGCGTCCCCACGCCACCGAGCCATCGCCAAGAACAAGGACTCCCGTCGCGCCGTCAGGTTTGGGCGCGTGCGAAAGTGCGGGGTCGGCCATGATTGGGGGCGCTCCGTTGGCAAGGGGTCTGGCGATGTCGCTAAGGCTCGTCCGCTAGACCTGCGGGCGCGCAGCGTCAACCTAGCGAAGCCAGAAAGTTTCCCCTAGATGGACCGCTTGCGCTTCGCAGCGCCCCCACATCCACAGGAAAACCGCATGATCCGCGACACCATCAAGGCCGCGCAGGTTTCGGCGATGAAGGCCGGCGACAAGCCCCGCCTCGCCGCCGTCCGCCTGATCCTCGCCAAGCTCAAGGACAAGGACATCGAACTGCGCACCGCCGCCAGCGTCCCCGACGACGACACGCTGGTGGTCGACGTGCTGCAGAAGATGGCCAAGCAGCGCCGCGAATCGATCGCGCTCTACGAACAGGGCGGCCGCCAGGAACTCGCCGAGGTCGAGAAGGGCGAACTCGCCGTGATCGAGGAATTCCTGCCGCAGCAGCTCTCCGAGGAAGACACCAAGGCCGCCATCGCCGCGATCATCGCGGAGACGGGCGCTGCGGGGATGAAGGACATGGGGCGCGTCGTGGCGGCGCTGAAGGCCAAGCACGGCAGCCAGCTCGACATGGGCAAGGCCAGCGGGCTGGTGAAGGCGGCGCTGGCGGGGTGAGGCGTAGCGTGTAACGCTACACTTGACGCAGCGCCACTCACCTGCGATCCCCCGGCGATGGAAATCGCGTCGATCCGGCACAAGGCGCTCCGTCGCTTCGCCATCGAAGGCAGGGCGAAGGGGCTGATCGAGCCGGACCGGCTGCGCGACATGCTGGCCTATATCGATGCGGCGGGTTCGTTCGAAGAACTGGCCCTGCCGCCCAATTTCGGCCTTCATCCGCTCACCGGCGACCGTGCCGGGTGCTGGGCGATGACCGTGGCGCGCAACTGGCGGCTGACGTTCACCCGGATCGGCGACCATGCGATCGGCGATCTCGACCTGGAGGATTACCACTGATGGCGATCAGGCTTCATTCCTCGCTCGCGGTCCATCCCGGCGGCTGGCTGCGCCGTCAGGTGCTCGACCCGCACGGCCTCACGGTCAAGCGCGCGGCCGAAGTGCTGCATGTCTCGCGCCCTGCGCTCAGCAACCTGCTCAACGGCAATGCCGGGCTCTCGGCGGAAATGGCGATCCGCTTCGAGAAGGTGTTCGGGCTCGAGGCCGATACGCTGCTGCGGATGCAGTCGGCCTGGGACATCGCGCAGGCCCGCCAGCGCGAGGACGAGATCGCGGTCGAGCACCTGCCCGAACTGATGCGCGCCTGACCGGACGATCGGCGCGATGAGCCTCTCCCCCCAATGGCTGGACGAACTGCGCGCCCGGATCTCGCTGTCGGGCGTGATCGGGCGCTCGGTGCGCGTGCAGAAGGCGGGGCGCGAGTTCAAGGCGTGCTGCCCGTTTCACAACGAGAAGACGCCCAGCTTCACCATCAACGACGAGAAGGGCTTCTACCACTGCTTCGGCTGCGGCGCGCATGGCGACGTGATCCGCTGGATGACCGACCACCAGGGGCTGCCGTTCATGGACGCGGTCAAGGAGCTGGCGGCGCAGGCGGGCATGGACGTCCCCGCCCCCGATCACCGCGCGGCGAAGCGGGCCGAGCAGCACAAGTCGCTCCACGACGTCATGGCCGCGGCGCAAGGCTACTTCGTCGAATCGCTGAAAGGACCGGGCGGCGCGGCGGCGCGCGCCTACCTCGCCTCGCGCGGGTTTCCCGAAGGCATCGTCCGCGAATTCGGCTTCGGCTACGCGCCCAACGATCGGCAGGGACTCAAGGCCGCGCTCTCCGCCTTTCCCGAAGAGATGCTGATCGAGGCCGGCCTCAGGATCGTGGTCGAGGGGAAAGACCCCTACGACCGCTTCCGCGACCGGTTGATGCTGCCGATCCTCGACGCGCGCGGCCGCGTGATCGCGTTCGGCGGGCGCATCCTCGCGGCCGAGAAGACCGATGCGCCCAAGTACCTCAACTCGCCCGATACGCCGCTGTTCGACAAGGGCCGCACCGTCTACAACCTGCACCGGGCAGGCCCTGCCGCCCGCCAGTCGGGCCGGATCGTCGTGGTCGAAGGCTACATGGACGTCGTCGCCCTCGCCGCCGCCGGCATTGCCGAGGCGGTCGCCCCGCTCGGCACCGCGCTCACCGAACACCAGCTCGAACGCTTGTGGCGGGTGACCGAATGCCCGACGCTGTGCTTCGATGGCGACGCCGCCGGCCAGCGCGCGGCGATGCGCGCAATCGTGCGCGCGCTGCCGATGCTCCAGCCCGGGCATTCCTTGCGCATCGTTACCCTGCCCAAGGGCCTCGACCCCGATGACGTGATCAAGCAACAGGGCGCGCCCGCGATGGAGGCCCTGCTGGGCGAAGCGCGCAGCCTCGTCGACGTGCTGTGGGAAGCGGAACGCGACGCCGCCCCGCTCACCACGCCCGAGGACAAGGCCGGCCTCAAGGCGCGCCTGCTCGCCCACTGCGACACGATCGCCCATCCCGATATCAAGGCGCTCTATCGCAGCGAGCTGACCCGGCGCTTCGGCGATCTTGCCTATGCGCGGCCCGAGCGCGCGCCGTTCCAACCGCGCCAGGCCCAGGGCCAACGCCCCAGGGGCCAGCCGTGGAAACCCGCCCCGCCCCCGCTCGACCCACAAGCCGCCGCGCGGCTGCGCAACGTCGGCACCAACGATGCGCTGATGGCCGCGGTGCTGGCAGGACTGGTCGCCCACCCTTCGCTGATCGGGCAACAGAGCGAGGCGCTGGCCCGGCTCCATCCCCAGCAGGCCGCGCAAGCCGCGCTGCTCGATGCGCTGCTTCTGCTCGCCGACTCGGGGCAGCCGCTTGAAAGCGGCACGCTTCCCACCATATTGGCAGCGCGAGGGCTCACGGTCCCGCAAGCGGCGGACTACGCCGGGATGCGATTCGGCTTCTTGAACGCGGCAAGCGATTCGGCGCGCGACGAACTCGCCGAGGCGATCGCCCTGCTGGTCGAGCTGCCGGCCGTCGAAACGGCGCTGGTCGAGGCGAACCGGCGGCACGAGGCGGAGTTTTCCGACGAAAGTTTTGCCGAACAGCAGCGTTTGCTGCAACGAAGGCTGGCGTTGCTTGCCCGTTTGGGGCAGATGGGCCGTGCTCGGCTTTCGGTATAATTATACGATGCACTGGGTCCGGCTCCTCGCAGGCCGGCGGATGACAGGTGGTACCGGGTTTCAATGGCTTCGAACGAAAAGACCGATAGCGGCGATGCCCCGCTGATCGACCTCAACGATGCTTCGATCAAGAAGCTCATCGCGCGCGCCAAGCGCCGCGGCATCATCACCTACGACGAGCTGAACGAGGCTCTGCCGCAGGACCAGATGTCGTCCGAGCAGATCGAGGACATCATGGCCGCGATCTCGGAGATGGGCGTCAACATCGTCGAGAGCGACGAGGACGCGGTCGATCCCGACGACAAGGGCCAGGACGACGAGATCGAGGAGAGCGATGCGGTCGAGGACCGTCCCGACATCGTCAAGCGCAAGGAAACCGTCGAGCGCACCGATGATCCGGTGCGCATGTACCTGCGCGAGATGGGCGCGGTCGAGCTGCTCAGCCGCGAGGGCGAAATCGCCATCGCCAAGCGCATCGAGGCGGGCCGCGACACCATGATCATGGGCCTGTGCGAAAGCCCGATCACCTTCCACGCGATCATCCAGTGGTCCGAGGCGCTCAACGCCGGCGAAATGCAGCTGCGCGAGATCCTCGATCTCGACGCGATGCTGTCGAAGGAGCCGCAGCCCGAGAACCTGTCGGAAGACGGCGAGGAAGCCGACGGCGAGATCAGCGAGGCGACCGCCGGTCCGACCTTCAAGGAAGAAGAGGACATCGAGGAGGAGGAAGAGACCTCCGACGACGAGGACGATGAACTGCGCGAGCGCCGCGCCCGCCCGGCCGAGGAAGAGGAAGAGGACAACACCCTCAGCCTCGCCCAGATGGAAGCGCAGCTCAAGCCCGCCGCGCTCGAGAAGTTCGCCGAGATCACCGGCCTGTTCCGCGCCTTCGAGAAGCTCCAGGCCGAGCGCCTCGACGCGCTGGGCCTCGGCAACGCCTTCCCGCCGGCTAAGGAGGCGCAGTACCACAAGCTGCGCGAGGACCTTACCGCGCAGGTCGAGAGCGTGCAGTTCCACGCCACCAAGATCGAATATCTGGTCGACAACCTCTATGCCTTCAACCGTCGCCTGACCACGCTGGGCGGCCAGATGCTGCGCCTTGCCGAGCGCCACAAGGTCTCGCGCAAGGACTTCCTCGACCTTTACGTCGGCCATGAACTCGACGAAGGCTGGCTGCAGCAGCACGCCACCCGCGACAAGAAGTGGGCCGCCTTCGCCGCCAACGAAGCGGGCGCGGTCGAGCGCATCCGCGCCGAGATCGCCGACATCGCCAGCGCCACCGGCATGTCGCTGGGCGAGTTCCGCCGCATCGTCAACATGGTCCAGAAGGGCGAGCGCGAGGCGCGCAT
The DNA here is from genome assembly GCF_020179475.1 of Novosphingobium huizhouense. GTDB lineage: Bacteria > Pseudomonadota > Alphaproteobacteria > Sphingomonadales > Sphingomonadaceae > Novosphingobium > Novosphingobium huizhouense. The sequence continues at coordinate 490,729 of NZ_JAILXZ010000003.1, forward strand.
CGCCAAGAAGGAAATGGTCGAGGCGAACCTGCGGCTCGTGATCTCGATCGCCAAGAAGTACACCAACCGCGGGCTGCAGTTCCTCGACCTGATCCAGGAAGGCAACATCGGCCTGATGAAGGCGGTCGACAAGTTCGAGTACCGCCGCGGCTACAAATTCTCGACCTATGCCACCTGGTGGATCCGCCAGGCGATCACCCGCTCGATCGCCGACCAGGCGCGCACGATCCGCATCCCGGTCCACATGATCGAGACGATCAACAAGCTGGTTCGCACCAGCCGCCAGTTCCTCCACGAGCAGGGGCGCGAGCCCACGCCCGAGGAAATGGCCGAGCGCCTGTCGATGCCGCTCGAAAAGGTGCGCAAGGTGATGAAGATCGCCAAGGAGCCGATCAGCCTCGAAACGCCGATCGGCGACGAGGAAGATTCGCACCTCGGCGATTTCATCGAGGACAAGAACGCGATCATCCCGGTCGACGCGGCGATCCAGGCGAACCTCAAGGAAACGGTCACTCGCGTCCTTGCCAGCCTCACCCCGCGCGAGGAACGCGTGCTGCGCATGCGCTTCGGCATCGGCATGAACACCGACCACACGCTCGAGGAAGTCGGCCAGCAGTTCTCGGTCACCCGCGAACGCATCCGCCAGATCGAAGCGAAGGCGCTGCGCAAGCTGAAGCACCCGAGCCGGTCGCGAAAGATGCGCTCGTTCCTCGATCAGTAAGAGAAAGCCCTGCTTCGGCGGGGCTTTTTCTTGCATTGGTCGAGCAGGCGGTCGCGCTTGCATACACTTGACGTCGCATTAAAATGTATATACATTGAAATGCGATGGAGATCGAGTTCGATCCGGACAAGGATGCGGCTAACATCGCCAAGCACGGCATTTCGCTCGCCCGCGCGGCCGACTTCGAACTCCTCGCCTTTGTGCCCGACGACCGTTTCGGAGAGCCTCGCTTCCGGCTCTACGGACTGATCGACGGGGAGTTTTATTGCCTCGCCGGTACTGACCGGAACTTGAAGGTTCGCGTCATCAGCCTGCGGCGGGCGCATGCCAAGGAATTTCGACGCCATGTCAATTGAAGCGACCGGCCGAGGACAGCCCGTAGTCTTCGACGACGACAATCCCGAATGGACCGAGGACGACTTCGCCCGTGCTTTGAGGGGTGACGACATTCCCGCGCACATCCGCGCCGCCTTCCCGAAAATGCGCGGCCGCCCGGCAGGGTCTGTCAAGGCCGACGTCAAGCAGGCGGTCTCGCTCCGTCTCGATCCCGATGTGCTGGCGCACTTCCGCGCCACCGGTCCCGGGTGGCAATCGCGCATCAACGCTTATCTGCGCGGCGCGCTCAAGGAAAATCCGCCAGCCGAGCGCTGACAGCGGCGGGCTGCGGAACGCCAAATTGCGTGTCCCGTTGATCTTGCAGAGCGAATGGAAAGCACCAGCGAGGCGTCCATCCGGGATCCTCGGGAAAAGGCCTCGACGGATCGTCGGGGCCTTTTCTCGTGCGCTGGCGCGCGCCACCCAGCGATTGCATATGCAAGGTTGACGCGGTCCCTCTGCAGGCCTGTCCTACAGCGGGCCGAGCCGCTATAAGACCGCCGCATCGCTCCTTCAAATCGTTGACCATCAGCATCTTGCATCGGCCGTGGGGCCAGGCGACCGGGTGCTCGCGCCGGTCGAACGCTACCCCTGCGGCGGCCCCGAAGTTTTTGCTCAGGACCGTGTCAACTGTGTCAACTTGGCCCCGGCGCCACCGCTTGCGGTCAGCAATTCCCTCCGGTGCAGCGCGACCGCGCGCGCCCTTTTCGGGTGGCGCTCGGCCCCAAGCGCGCCTAAGGGAGGCCGCGATTCCTTCATCATCGCAGCCAGGGCCACCCCGCACGCCATGCGCATCGCCATTGCCTCCGACCACGCCGCCGTCGACCTCAAGGCCGTTTGCTGCGAGTACCTGATCGGCCTCGGCCACGAAGTCGCCGACCTCGGCCCCGAAACGGCGGACCGCGTCGACTACCCCGACTACGGCTACAAGCTCGCCTCGGTCGTCGCCGAAGGCATCGCCGACTATGGCGTCGCGCTGTGCGGCTCGGGCATCGGCATCTCGATCGCGGTCAACCGCAACCCGGCCTGCCGCTGCGCGCTCGTCTCCGAGCCGCTTTCGGCCGCGCTGGCGCGCGAACACAACGACGCCAACGTCCTCGCCATGGGCGCGCGCCTGACCGGCGAGGACATGGCCAAGGCCTGCCTCGACGCCTTCCTTTCGACCGATTTCGGCGGCGGCCGCCACACCGGCCGCGTCGACAAGCTCACCAACCCCTCGTTCTGACCCAGGAGACCGAAGCGATGGCCTCTCTCGCCCCCGACATCCGCAAGCCCGGCTTCTTCACCGAGCACCTCGCCTCGGCCGACGCCGAAGTCTTCGCCGCGATCCAGGGCGAGCTCAAGCGCCAGCAGAACAAGATCGAACTGATCGCGTCCGAGAACATCACCTCGCTCGCGGTGATCGAGGCGACCGGCTCGGTGTTCACCAACAAGTACGCCGAAGGCTATCCCGGCAAGCGCTACTACGGCGGCTGCGAATATGCCGACGTGGTCGAGAACCTCGCCATCGAGCGCGCCAAGACGCTGTTCGGATGCAACTTCGCCAACGTCCAGCCCAACTCGGGCAGCCAGATGAACCAGGCGGTGTTCCTCGCCCTGCTCCAGCCCGGCGACAGCTTCATGGGGCTTGACCTCAATTCGGGCGGCCACCTCACCCACGGCAGCCCCGTGAACATGAGCGGCAAGTGGTTCAACGTCATTCCCTACGGCGTGCGCCCGGACGACCACCTGATCGACATGGACGAGGTCGCTCGCCTCGCCCGCGAGCACAAGCCCAAGCTGATCATCGCCGGCGGCACCGCCTATTCGCGCACCTGGGACTGGGCCGCCTTCCGCGCCATCGCCGACGAGATCGGCGCCTGGCTGCTGGTCGACATGTCGCACATCTCGGGGCTTGTCGCCGGCGGCGCGCACCCCTCGCCGTTCCCGCACGCCCACGTCGTCACCACCACCACGCACAAGTCCTTGCGCGGCCCCCGTTCCGGCGTGATCCTCACCAACGACGAGGACCTCGCCAAGAAGTTCAACACCGCGGTCTTCCCCGGCCTCCAGGGCGGTCCGCTGGTCCACGTCATCGCCGCCAAGGCGGTGGCTTTCGGCGAGGCGCTGCGTCCCGAGTTCAAGGCCTACGCCCACCAGATCGTCAGCAACGCCAAGGCGCTCGCTGAAAGCCTCAAGGAGGCAGGCCTCGGCATCGTCTCGGGCGGCACCGACAACCACCTGATGCTGGTCGACCTCACCGCCAAGGACGTCACCGGCAAGGCGGCGGAAAAGGGCCTCGATCGCGCGTGGCTCACCTGCAACAAGAACGGCGTGCCGTTCGACAAGCGCTCGCCCTTCGTCACTTCGGGCATCCGCCTCGGCACGCCGGCCGGCACCACCCGCGGTTTCCGCGAGGATGAGTTCCGCACCATCGGCAAGCTGATTGCCGAAGTCGTGGACGGGCTCGCCCGCAACGGCGATGATGGCGACGGCCAGGTCGAGCAGCGCGTGCGCGATCAGGTCGAGGCGCTGTGCGCCCGCTTCCCGATCTACCCGGAGCTTTGACCCGATGAGCAGCAACGACGATCTCGCCACCCGCGCCAAGGCCGAAATTTCCGGCATGGCCCGGCAGGGCATGGACCATCCCTCGACCAAGCCGGTCCTGGTCGGCGCCGGCATCGGCGCGGTGGCGGGCGCGTTGCTGCCGGTCGTTTCGCTTCCGGCCGGCCTGCTGATCGGCGCTGGGATCGCGTTCTGGCAGCGGATCAAGAACTGACCCCTGACGGATGCGTTGCCCGTTTTGCGCCCATGACAACAGCCAGGTGAAGGACAGCCGGCCGAGCGAGGACAACACCTCGATCCGCCGGCGCCGTCAGTGCGAAGGCTGCGGCGCGCGCTTCACCACGTTCGAACGCGTGCAACTGCGCGAAGTCACCGTGGTCAAGAGCAACGACCGCCGCGAACCGTTCGACCGCGCCAAGATCGAACAGTCGGTCGCGCTCGCCAGCCGCAAGCGCCCGGTCGCGCAGGAACGGCTCGACCAGCTCGTCTCGGGCATCCAGCGCCAGATCGAGACGCTGGGCGAAAACGAGGTCAGCTCGCGCGAGATCGGCGAGATGGTGATGGAAGGCCTGCGCCAGCTCGACAGCGTCGCCTACATCCGCTTCGCCAGCGTCTATCGCGATTTTGCGCAAGCGCGCGATTTCGAGGAATTCGCCAGCAGCGTCGCCGAAATGAGCCGTCGCGGCCAATGACGTCCGACGCTGCAACCCGAAAGCCGGTGATCGTGCTGGTGCGCCCGCAGCTGGGCGAGAACATCGGCAAGGCCGCGCGCGCCATGCTCAACTTCGGGCTGGACGAGCTGCGCCTCGTCGCCCCGCGCGATGGCTGGCCCAACCCCTCGGCCGGCCCCGCCGCCTCGGGCGCGGACGTGGTGCTGGAAAAGGCGCAGGTCTTCGACACGCTGGCCGAAGCGGTGGCCGATTGCTCGCACGTCTATGCCACCACCGTGCGCAAGCGCGGCGTGACCAAGCCGGTGCTCACGCCCGAACAGGCGGCGAAGGACATCGTCGTCGCCCCCGGCCGCAGCGCGCTGGTGTTCGGCCCCGAACGCTCGGGCCTCGAGACCGACGACGTCGCCCTCGCCCGCGCCATCGTCACCGCGCCGATCAACCCCGAATTCGGCTCGCTCAACCTCGCGCAGGCGGTGATCCTGTGCGCCTATGAATATTCCAAGCACCTCGACCTGGTGCAGCCGACGGTCGAGGACATCCTGCCCCCTGCCCCGCAGGAGGAGTTCGAGGGCATGTTCGAACAGCTGTGCGACATGCTCGAGCCGCGCGGCTATTTCGAGCCCGAGATCCGTGCCGCGGTCACCCGCCGCACCTTGCGCACGCTGCTCACCAAGGCCGGCTGGAACCATCTGGAAGTGCGCACCTTCCGCGGCGTGCTGTCGATCCTGCGCCGCCGGCCGGGGCCGAAGGACGAAGGCGACGCTTGCGCTTGACTCGCGCGGCCAAGCCTGTAAGGGCCGCGCTTCACTTGGACCCGGCGGAAGCCTCTTTCGCCGACAACGTCCTATTGGCCCCGCATTTCCGGTGAAGCGGCGGCCGCATCCGGCAACAGGCCGGATGGTGCGCTCCGGAAGCGAACCCGTCCGTGGCAATCCTGCCGCGGGCAAGCAGATTGGAAAGGAACGCGCATGTCCAAGCGTCATGCTTCGAAGCACAAGATCGACCGCCGCCTTGGCGAAAACATCTGGGGTCGTCCCAAGTCGTCGGTGAACCGCCGCTCGTACGGCCCGGGCCAGCACGGCCAGCGCCGCAAGAGCAAGGTTTCGGACTTCGGCATCCAGCTGCGCGCCAAGCAGAAGCTCAAGGGCTACTACGGCGACGTCACCGAAAAGCAGTTCAAGCGCACCTACCAGGAAGCGGCGAGCATGAAGGGTGACACCGGCCAGAACCTGATCGGCCTGCTCGAACAGCGCCTCGACATGGTCGTCTACCGCGCCAAGTTCGCCCCGACGATCTTCTCGGCCCGCCAGATCGTTTCGCACGGCCACATCTTCGTCAACGGCGTGAAGTGCAACATCGCCTCGCGTCGCGTCCGCCCCGGCGACGTGATCAGCCTCGGCAAGAAGGCCAAGGAAATGGCCCTGATCGCCGAAGCGCTGACCCTGCCCGAGCGCGAAGTGCCCGACTACGTCGCGCAGGACGGCGGCGACAAGGTGACCTTCGTCCGCGTGCCGACGCTCGACGAAGTGCCCTATCCGGTGAAGATGGAACCGAACCTGGTCGTCGAGTTCTACTCGCGCTGATCGGGTCCGCTCCAGCACTGGAACGCGGCAAGAAGGCGGGACGCAAGTCCCGCCTTTTTCCGTTTTTAAGCAAGAGTTTGCTGCATCTTCGTACCGCATCGATTCCGCGACAGGAGGCGGAACCGCCGACCCTGCCCGCGATTGATCGGGCATGACCACGCAATATCGTTTCCTGACCGCTCACCGTACCGGCAAATGGTATCCCGATCTCCGCACCGCGCAGGAACAAGCCTACGCCATCGGCGCCGGCTTCCTCGAGCAGCGAACGGGCGAGTTCTACCAGTACCCGGGCACGCGTCTGGAAACGCGGGTCCTGGAGCCGGTGGAGACGCAGGTCATCGCGGCTTGAAGCACACGCTGCTGCGCGATCCTTTGTGCGCTGTCTCGCGCCGGACCTGTGCAAGAAATCGATCCCGCACCCGATAGCTGAAGGTCGCCTCGAGGCAGCCGCCAGAATGACCCGGCGCCCGCTACGCCGGGTCGGTGTCCTGATCGCATCACCGCTGCTGAGCAGGCGATCCTAGAGCCCCAGCGCCTTGCGGATGAAGGCGTCGCTGTCGGCCAACACCCTGGTCCGTGCGCTGGCGTCGAACAGTTGGTGGTCGAGCCCCGGGAATTCCACCAGTGTCACGTCCTTGCCCGCCGCCTTCAGCTTGTCGCGCATCACCCTCGACTGCGCGATGTCGACGTTCGCGTCGTGGTCCCCGTGGAACAGCAGCACCGGGATCTTGATGCGTTCGGCATTCTGTGCCGGCGAGCCTTCACTGATGTGCGGCCCGCTGCCGATGAAGTCACGTCCAAGCTGGCCGACATCGTTCTTCAACCGCGCAAGGTCGGTGACCGGCGCCACGGCCACGGCCGCCTTGTAAAGATCGGGATCGAGCGCCGCGCCCTGCAGGGCGGCATAACCGCCATAGGACCATCCCACGATGGCGAGCTTGCCCGGCGCGGCGATGCCCTGCTTGAGCAGCCATCGACCGGCATCGTCGACATCGCCGATAGCCGTTCGCCACGACTGGAAACCGTTCTGACGATACCATTCCGAACCCAGGCCGGCGGACCCGCGATAGTTGGGCTGGAGCACCGCGTAGCCACGGACAGCGAAATACTGGACCAGCCAGTCGAAGCCCCATTCGTCGCGCGACGCCGGCCCGCCGTGCGGCATCACGATCGCCGGCAGGTTGCGTCCTTCGCTTCCCGGAGGAAGGGTCAGGTAACCGGGAATCATCGTCCCGTCGGCGGCCGGGAAGGTGATCGCGCGCATCTGCCCCATGGCGATCCCGGAAAGCTCGTTGCGCACGGGAAGCAGCGGCGCGAGCGCCTTGGTCGTCTTGTCGAAGCGATAGAAGGTGCCCGGATCGACGTCGCTGGAGGCAAGCAACAGCAGCTTGTTCGCATCGGCACTGGCGCCAATGAAGCCGACGAGCGGCTGGCCGGGCAAGGCCCTGCTCAACCCGGCGCCCAAGCTCTTCAGCTCCGGATCGAAGAAGGCGTATTCGCGGCGCTCACCGGCATAGGTTGCCCCGACCACGCGGCGGTCGCGCCCGATCTGCACGACATCATCCACATCGACGCCGTCCTTTGCCAGCACCAGCGTGCGCGTGCCCTCCCCATCGAGCGAGATCGAATAGAGCGCCTTGAAACCGTTTAGCGAATCCACACCGTAAACGACGTTCTTCGTCGCATCGACGGCGAGCGGTTCGAAGCCCTCGCCCATTCCGGTATCGTCCAGCCGCACGCGCGACAGGGAGTGCCATTCGCGGCTGCCCGGCGCACGGTACGAATAGTTGAGATGGCCGCGCTGCTCTCCATCCGGATCACGCGGCTGCACCCCCATCACGCGGACGTTGCCACTGCCATCGCTGAGATACTGGACCGCTTCAAAGGCCGGACGTTCGACGTTGTGGCGCAGCAAGGTGCGGGTATCGACTTCCTCGACCCCGAACCCGTTGACTTCGCGCTTGGCGTTGCTGCCGATCGTGACTTCGGGAAGATAGTACCGCGACAGCAGGATGCTGTCAGGCTTGCCCGGCACGTTCCAGTCAACGATGTCGCCCCCGCCCCCGAGCACGGCGCCGATGGTGTTGCTGCCTCCGTCCGCCGTGAGCTGGCGCGGATTGGAACCATCGGCGTTCAGCACGATCAGCCGTGACATCGCGACGTTGTCGGAACCCGTGCCGACGACCGTGTAGTTGGAGCAGATGAGCCGGGTCTCGGTCGGCCAGGCACACCATCGCAAGTTCTGGGTCCCGGCACGCTGCGCGAGGATGGCTTTAGGCTGTCCATCGCCGGCCAGATCGACCACCATGATCACGGCGCCGCCCTGGGGGCGCGGGGCAATGTAGGCGATCTTGTCGCCGCTGGGCGAAAGGCTGAGTTGTCTGACCGATTCCAGCGCTCCGAAGCGCGCCGCCAGCGATGCCGGATCGACCGCCGTGCCCTGCGCCATCGCGCTTCCCCCGGCAAACCCACCGGCCGTCGTCACGCCGACAAACGCAAGCGCGGTGCGAAATGCCTTGTACGAAATCATCGTGCCCCCGGACAATGTTGCCGGCGAGCCTAGACAGTTTGCCCCTAGTTTCCATTCCCTCGGAGTGCTTTCCGCGACAAGTTCATCGCTTCTCGAAATAATCCCGCCGAAAATCCCGCGCAAACGCATCGAACCGCTGTTCCGCGATCGCGGCGCGCATCGCGGCCATCAACTGCTGGTAAAACCAGATGTTGTGTTCGGTCAGCAGGATCGCGCCGAGCATTTCGCCGGTCTTGTGCAGGTGATGGAGGTAGGCGCGGCTGTACTTGGCGCAGGTGGGGCAGGCGCAGCGTTCGTCGACGGGGCCGGTATCCTCGGCATGGCGGGCGTTGCGCATGTTGAGGGGGCCGTTCCACGTGAACGCCTGTCCGTTGCGGCCCGAGCGCGTCGGCAGCACGCAGTCGAACATGTCGACCCCGCGCTCGACCGCGCCGACGAGATCGTCGGGCTTGCCCACGCCCATCAGGTAGCGGGGACGGTCCGCAGGCAGCTGGCCGGGCGCGAATTCGAGCGTTTCGAACATCGCCTGCTGGCCCTCGCCCACCGCAAGGCCGCCGATCGCGTAGCCGTCGAAGCCGATGTCGGTCAGCGCATCGGCGCTCGCCTTGCGCAAGCTTTCGTCGAGCGCGCCCTGCTGGATGCCGAACAGCGCGGCGCGGCTCGCGTGCTCCTCACCCGCATCGAAGGCGTCGCGACTGCGGCGGGCCCAGCGCATCGACATTTCCATCGAGCGCGCGATCACGTCGCGCGGCTGGTCGATCCTGGGGCATTCGTCGAAGCACATGACGATGTCGCTGCCGAGCAGGCGCTGGATCTCCATCGAGCGCTCGGGGCTGAGCATATGGCGCGAGCCGTCGACATGGCTGGCGAAGGTGACGCCTTCCTCGGTGATCTTGCGCAAATCGGACAGGCTCATCACCTGGTAGCCGCCGCTGTCGGTGAGGATCGGGCGGTCCCAGCCCATGAACTTGTGCAGGCCGCCAAGGCGCGCCACGCGCTCCGCGCCGGGGCGCAGCATCAGGTGGTAGGTATTGCCGAGGATGATGTCGGCGCCACTGGCGCGAACCTCCTCCACCTTCATCGCCTTGACCGTCGCGGCGGTGCCGACAGGCATGAACGCCGGCGTGCGGATTTCGCCGCGCTGCATGCGGATGACGCCGGTACGCGCCTTGCCGTCGGTTGCGTGGATATCGAAGGAAAAGCGCGTCATCGGGATCACTGGCGAAAAAGAAGATTGCGGCCCTTAGGCGCAATCGCCATGGCGCGCAAATGCTCGCGCCCGCGCACCTCGACCTGTGGTTCTACCCCGCGCTGACGCTGGTCGCGGTGCTGACCGGCTTCATCGACGCGGTGGCGGGCGGCGGCGGCTTGGTGATGATGCCGGTGCTGCTCTCGACCCCGCTGCCGCCGCATGTCGTGCTCGGCACCAACAAGGTGCAGTCGATGTTCGGGACCGGCATGGCCACCTGGCGCTACTGGCGCGCCGGGCTGTTCAGCTTCCGCACGAGCGCGCCGACCGCTGTGGTGGTGTTCGCGGGCGCGCTGATCGGCTCGCTGGCGATCCAGCGGCTCAGCACCGACGTGCTCAAGCTGGTGGTGCCGGTGCTGCTGATCGCGGTGGCACTCTATACGGTGCTGTCGCCGAGCATGACCGACGACGACCGCCATGCGCGGCTGGGCGAAAAGGGCTACATGCCGGTGGGCGCGGGCGTTGCCTTCTACGACGGGTTCTTCGGTCCCGGCGCGGGACAGTTCTTCACCACGACGCTGGTCGCCTTGCGCGGCCTCGGCCTGACGCGCGCGACGGGGCTCACCAAGTACCTCAACGTCACCAGCAACATCGCCAGCGTGATCGTGTTCACCATCGGCGGGCAGGCGATGTGGCTGCTCGGGCTCTGCATGGGCGCGGGCGCGATGTGCGGCGCCATGATCGGCAGCCACTTCGCCACCCGCCACGGCGCCAAGGTGATCCGCCCGCTGCTGGTGGTGGTGAGCCTGGGGCTGACCGGGCGCCTGGTCTGGGGCTGGTTCACCGCCTGAGCGGCGTTCAGTCCTCGGGCAGCAGCAGGCTCGAATCCCCGTAGCTGTAGAACCTGTACCCTGCCGCGATGGCATGGGCATAGGCGGCAATCATCCGGTCGCGGCCCATCAGCGCGCTGACCAGCATCATCAGCGTCGACTTGGGCAGGTGGAAGTTGGTCATCAGCCCGTCGATCGCGCGGAAGACATAGCCCGGCGTGATGAAGATCGCGGTGTCGCCCTCGAACGGGCGGATGATCTTGTCCACTCCGCAAGCGCTTTCGAGCAGGCGCAGGCTGGTGGTGCCGACCGCGATCACCCGGTGCCCCGCAGCGCGCGCGGCGTTGAGCCGGTCGCAGGTCGCGGCATCGATCGTGCCCCATTCGGCGTGCATCGCGTGATCGTCGGTGTCCTCGGCCTTGACCGGCAGGAACGTGCCCGCGCCCACGTGGAGCGTCAGCGTCTCGGTCCTGATCCCCGCCGCCGCCAGCGCCGCCATCAACCCGGGCGTGAAGTGCAAGGCGGCCGTCGGCGCAGCGACCGCGCCGTCCTTGGCCGCGAACATCGTCTGGTAGTCGGCCTTGTCCTGCTCGTCGGTCGGCCGCTTGCCGGCGATATAGGGCGGCAGCGGCATGCGCCCGGCGCGTTCGAGCAGCACTTCGACCGGCTCGTCGCCCGGGAAGAACAGCGTCCAGCTGCCGTCGGCGTGACGCGCCTCGGCAAAGCCGGTGACGCCCGCGCCGAACGCGATCTCGTCGCCTTCGCGCAGACGCTTGGCGTTGCGCACGAAGGCCTGCCAGCGGCGCAGGTCGACCCGCTTGTGCAGCGTCGCGCCCACCCGCGCCTCGCCCCGCTGCCCTTCGAGCTGGGCGGGGATCACCCGGGTGTCGTTGAACACCAGCACGTCGCCGGCGCGCAGCAGACCCGGCAGGTCGCGGACCACGTGGTCGGTGAACGGCCCCTCCGGCCCGACGCGCAGCAGGCGCGCCGAGTCGCGCGGACGGGCCGGGCGCAGGGCGATGTTTTCGGGCGGAAGGTCGAAGTCGAACAGGTCAACGCGCATGGGACAGCGCCCCTAGCGCGATTGCGCCGGCAATTCGAGCCTGTCAGTTCGACTTCGAGTTGCGCAGCATGTCCGTGGTGATCGCGGGCGCGGCGGCGGGCGCGGCGGGCAGCGCCTGCGGCTTGTCGTCCGAGGCGAGCGATGCCTGGAGGATGCGGGTCGGGTTCGCCGGCGGCTCGCCGCGCTGGATCGCGTCCACGGTGTCCATCCCGGCGATCACCCGGCCAAAGGCGGTGTACTTGTGGTCCAGTCCCATGCGCGGGTAGAACACGATGAAGAACTGGCTGTTGGCCGAGTTCGGATCATCGGTGCGCGCCATCGACACGGTGCCGCGCACGTGCGGCGCATCGTTGAACTCGGCGGCGAGGTCGGGCAGCTTCGATCCGCCCTGCCCGGTGCCGGTCGGGTCGCCGGTCTGGGCCATGAAGCCGTCGATCACGCGGTGGAAGATGATGCCGTTGTAGAAGCCCTGCCCCACCAGCTCCTTGATCCGCTCGACATGGTGCGGCGCCCACTGCGGCATCAGCCGGATCGCGACGCGGCCGCCGTTCGACAGGTCGAGCAGCAGCACGTTCTGCGGATCGTGGCTCTGGTCGGGATCGACCGCATAGGGGAACGACTGCGAGGACTGCACGCGCTCGACCTCGATCGGGCGGACTTCCGGCTTTTCCTTCTGCGCCAGCGCCGGGGTCACGGCGAGCGCGGACAGGGCAGCGGCAAGAACCAGGGAGCCGGCGGTACGAAGCGTCATGCGTATGTGATCCTCGAAGCACGGAAATACGCGCAAGGGTCCGGCGCGGTCCGTTCGCGGTGCGGATAGAGCGCGCGCGCTGACGCTGCAATGAACGATTGCAGCGCGCAAGGCGCGCGAAGGATGTGTCAATAGTCGCCGAGCCGGCCCACCTTCTCGACCCGCGCCACCACGTCGTCGCGGATCGCCGGCGTCACGAAGTCGCCGATGTCGCCGCCGAACAGCGCGATTTCCTTGACCAGCTTCGACGCGATCGGCTGGAGCGACACGTCGGCCATCAGGAACACCGTCTCGATCTCGGCGTCGAGCTGCTGGTTCATGCCGGCCATCTGGTATTCGTACTCGAAGTCGGCGACGGCGCGCAGGCCGCGGATGATCACGCTCGCCCCTTGCGCGCGGGCGAACTTCATCAGCAGCGCGTTGAAGCCGACCACCTCGACGTTGTCGATGCCCTGCTCGGCCAGCTCGCGCGTGACCATCGCCATGCGCTCGTCGGGGGTGAACATCGGGTTCTTCGACGGATTGGTGGTGACGCCGATGATCAGCTTGTCGACCAGCTTGGCCCCGCGACGAATGATGTCGAGGTGGCCGAGGGTGATCGGGTCGAACGTGCCGGGATAGACCCCGATCCTTTCTCCCATTCAACGATCCCTTTCGATGATGAACCGCGCGATTTCACGCAGCAGGTCGGCCTCGGGGCCGAATTGGGACAAGTGCGCGATCGCCTGGTCGACGAGCATCCGCGCCTGTTCGCGCGCGCGCGCCGCGCCGAGCAGCGAAAGGAACGTCTCCTTGCCCGCCGCCGCGTCCTTGCGCAGCGCCTTGCCGGCGGCCTGTTCGTCGCCTTCGGCATCGAGCAGGTCGTCGGCGATCTGGAAGGCAAGGCCGATGTCGCGGGCATAGCCGCGCAAGGGGGTGCGCCCCTCCACCGGCAGGCGGCCGAGGATCGCGCCCATTTCCACCGCCGCGCCGAGCAGCGCGCCGGTCTTCAATTGCTGCAGCCGTGTCACGGTCTGTAGGTCGAAGCCACCCTCCTCGGCGGCGATGTCCATCATCTGCCCGCCAGCCATGCCGTCCATCCCGCTCGCCGTCGCCAGCGTGCGGACCAGTTCGATGCGCACGAACGGATCGCCGCTCATCGCCGGGTCAGACAGCACTTCGAAGGCGAAAGCGTGCAGCGCATCGCCCGCGAGCACCGCGGTCGCCTCGTCGAACGCCTTGTGCACCGTTGGCTTGCCATGGCGCATGGCGTCGTCGTCCATGCACGGCAGGTCGTCGTGGATCAGCGAATAGACGTGGATCGCCTCGATCGCGGTGCCGGCGCGGATCGCCGAGGTGCGGTCGGCGCCGAACAGGCCGGCCGTCGCCGCCAGCAGCAGCGGGCGCATCCGCTTGCCCCCGCCGATCGCGGCATATCGCATCGCTTCGACCAGGCGGTCGCGCTGGTCCCCGGCGAGCGGCAACAGCGCATCGAAGCTCGCGTCGATCTCGCGGGCGATCTGGGCGAGCGCCGGGCCCAGCAATCCGCTCACCGCGACAAGGCTCATGCGTCGGCTTCGTCGAACGGGCGGGTGCCGACCGGGCGGCCGTCGCGGTCGGCGACGATCGCCTCGATCCGCGCCTGCGCCGCGTCGAGCCGGGCCTGGCAATGCGCCCGCAGGGCATCGCCGCGGGCGTAGAGATCGATCGACTCGTCGAGCGGCGCTTCGCCGCTTTCGAGCCGGCGCACGACCTCCTCGAGGCCCTTGAGCGCTTCTTCGAACGAAAGCGCGGCGATATCAGGCTGGGTTCCCATCCTCGCCAGCATTGACCCGGCGATGGCGGCGGGTCAAGCTTGGGGCAACAGGAAAAGCGGACGATGATAGCGCGCTGGCCGGGCGCCTGCCCCCGCCTCGCATCTGCAAACCATTGCAATCCGCGTGGAGAGACTGCTGATGGCCGAGACCCCCTCCCCCGTTTCGACCCGCCGCCATGGCCGGGTGCTCGAGATCGTCCTCACCAATCCCCCGCGCGGCTACATGAACGCGCGCATGGCCGCCGACCTGCTCGCCACGGTGCGTAGCGCACAGGCCGACGACAGCATCGGCGCGCTGCTCGTCACCGGCGGGCTCGAAGGCGTGTTCGTCCGCCACTACGACGTGGGCGAGATCGCCGCGGTCTCGGCCGCGCTGGCCGAAGGCAGGATCGGCCCGGAAGCCTTCGAAAAGGGCTCCGACGTTCTCGACCTGGTCAAGGCCATGATCGATTCGCCGATCCCCACCGTGGCGGCGATCAACGGCATGTGCATGGGCGGCGGCTGCGAATTCGCCCTCAGCTTCGACATGCGCGTGGCGCAAACCGGCGACTATCGCATCGGCCTTCCCGAAACGCGGCTGGGAATCATTCCGGGCGTGGGCGGGCAGTACCTGCTCGCGCGCCTGATCGGGGTCGTGCGGGCGACGGCCGCGGTGATGCGGGGCGCGGTGTTCACGCCGGAGGAGGCGCATCGCCTCGGCGTGGTCGACGAAGTCGTCGCGGATGCGCGAGCGCGCGGGCTCGAACTGGCGCAGGACTATGCCGCGCGGCCGCGCATCGGCATCGACGCGACGCGGCGGCTTGCCCGCATGATCGAAGCGGGCGCGCCGCAGCAGGACGTGCTCGACCGGACCGCGCGCGAATTCGCCGGCACGCTGATCGACAGCCCGGAGACCGACCGCCTGATCGCCCGCTTCCTTGGGCAGGGCGAGGACATCCTCGCGGACTAGCCCTTTCGTTCCGGCGGCGCTAAGGGGGCCGCCATGTCTCAGATCACGCCAGACGTCGTCGCCGCCCACGGGCTGTCCGAGGAAGAATACCAGCGCGTCCTGAACGCGCTCGGGCGCGAGCCGAACCTCGTCGAGCTCGGCATCTTTTCGGTGATGTGGTCGGAGCATTGCTCGTACAAGTCGAGCCGCATCCACTTGAAGAAGCTGCCGACCGAGGCCCCCTGGGTGATCTGCGGCCCCGGCGAGAATGCCGGCGTGATCGACATCGGCGATGGCCAGGCCGCCATCTTCAAGATGGAAAGCCACAACCACCCTTCGTACATCGAGCCCTACCAGGGCGCGGCGACCGGCGTCGGCGGCATCCTGCGCGACGTGTTCACGATGGGCGCGCGCCCCGTCGCCAACATGAACGCCCTGCGTTTCGGCAGGCCCGATCATCCGAAGATGAAGCATCTGGTGCAGGGCGTGGTTGCGGGCATCGGCGGCTATGGCAACTGCGTCGGCGTGCCCACCGTCGGCGGCGAAACCAACTTCCACAAGGCCTACGACGGCAACATCCTCGTCAACGCGATGACCGTGGGCGTGGCCGATACCGACAAGATCTTCTATTCGGCAGCGACCGGCCTCGGCAATCCGATCGTCTATGTCGGCTCCAAGACCGGCCGCGACGGCATCCACGGCGCAACGATGGCCTCGGCCGACTTCGACGAGAAGTCCGAAGAGAAGCGCCCCACCGTGCAGGTGGGCGATCCCTTCACCGAAAAGCTGCTGATCGAAGCGTGCCTCGAACTGATGGCGACCGACGCCATCGTCGCGATCCAGGACATGGGCGCGGCGGGCCTCACCTCCTCGTCGGTGGAAATGGCCACCAACGGCAAGGCCGGCATCGTGCTCGACATGGACAAGGTGCCCTGCCGCGAAGAGGGCATGACGCCCTACGAGATGATGCTGTCGGAAAGCCAGGAGCGCATGCTCATGGTGCTCAAGCCCGGCAAGGAAGCCATGGCCGAAGCCATCTTCAGGAAGTGGGAACTGGACTTTGCCGTGATCGGCGAAGTAACCGACACCGGCCACATGGTCCTGACCTTCCAGGGCGAGACGGTGTGCGACATTCCGCTCGGCCCCCTTGCCGAAGATGCGCCGCTCTACGACCGCCCGCACCTGTCGCTCGATGAATACAAGGCCTGGGCCAAGGTCGAACCGCTGGGTGACGTTTCCGCCAGCACCGACCTCGGCGCCGATCTGGTCAAGCTGATCGGCTGCCCGGACCTCGCCAACCGGCGCTGGATCTTCGAACAGTACGACAGCCAGGTCGGCGCCGACACGTTGCAGAAGTCGGGCGGCGACGCCGCGGTCGTGCGCGTCCACGGCACCGACAAGGCGCTGGCGATCAGCACCGACTGCACCCCGCGCTACTGCTATGCCGACCCTTACGAAGGCGGCAAGCAGGCGGTGGCCGAAACCTTCCGCAACATCTGCGCGGTCGGCGCAACGCCGCTCGCCATCACCAACTGCCTCAACTTCGCCAACCCGCAGCGGCCGGAAATCATGGCCCAGATCGTCGAGGCGCTGAACGGCATGGGCGATGCCTGCCGTGCGCTCGACTATCCGATCGTGTCGGGCAACGTCTCGCTCTACAACGAATCCAAGGCGACCGGCGGCGGCTCGGCCATCCTGCCCACCCCCGCCATCGGCGGCGTCGGCCTGATGCTCGACCACGAAGTCATGACCACCGTCGCGTTCAAGAACGATGGCGATGCGATCTGGCTGCTGGGCGGTGAAGGCACCCACCTCGGCCAGTCGCTGTGGCTGCGCGAAATCGCGGGCCGCGAAGCCGGCGATGCACCGAAGGTCGATCTTTCCGCTGAACGCCGCAACGGCGAACAGGTCCGCGAATGGATCGCCGACGGCAAGCTGACCGCCGTGCACGATATCTCCGACGGCGGCCTGCTCGTCGCGCTCGCCGAAATGGCGCTTGCCGGCAACAAGGGCTGCACGCTCGACATCGCGCTCGATACGGCCAAGGCCTTTGGCGAGGATCAGTCGCGCTACCTCGTCACCACCGCGGCGGACACCGTGCTCGACGGCGCCACGCGGATCGGCACGGTCGGCGGATCGCAGGTCGCAGGCGTTTCGCTCGCCGCCCTGCGCGACGCCAACGAGGCGTTCTTCAAGGACTGGATGGAAGCGTGAGTTCCGGGTCCATCCGCGTCGGCATCGGCGGATGGACCTACGAACCCTGGCGCGGCGGGGCCTTCTATCCCGAAGGCCTGCCGCACAAGCGCGAGCTGGAATACGCCGCCGCGCACCTCACCTGCATCGAGATCAACGCGACCTATTACGGTCGCCAGAAGCCGCAGAGCTTCGCCGCTTGGGCCGCCGCCGCGCCCGATGGTTTCCGCTTCAGCCCGAAGGCATCGCGCTATTCCACGCAGCGCAAGGTGCTGGCGGACTGCGGCGATTCCATCGCCAAGTTCCTCGGCCAGGGCTTTACCGAACTGGGGCCCAAGCTCGGCCCAATCCTCTGGCAGTTCCGCGAGGGCAAGCGGTTCGAACGCGACGACTTCGCCCGTTTCCTCGACCTGATTCCCGATGCGCAGGACGGCGTGCCGCTACGCCACGCGCTCGAAGTGCGCGATGAAAGCTTCCGCGATCCTGCTTTCCTCGACCTTGCCCGCGCGCGCAACATGGCGGTCGTCTTCGCCGACAGCGCGGAGTTTCCGCAGATCGACGAACAGACCGCCGACTTCACGTATGCCCGGTTGCAGCGATCGAGCGCCGACCACCCGGCCGGCTACAGCGCCGCAGCCATCGCCGAATGGGCCACTCGCGCCCGCGCTTGGGCGCGGGGCGCGCGCGATGTCTACATGCTGTTCATCTCGGGCGCGAAGGAGCGCAACCCTGCCGCCGCGCAGGCGCTGATCGCCGCGCTTTAGGCCGTTACGCCGCCTTCTTCGCGTTCTTGCCCAGCAGGTCATAGGGATCTACGCCCAAGGCCCGCCACGCATCGTGCGCCGCATGATAGTGCACCGGCCGCGTGATGTTCAGCTTGGCGCGCGCCTCTTCCAGCGGCATCGGCAGCAGGTCGAGCACCGACTGTTCACACAGCCGCGGGCAGGCCTTGCCGAGGCGTTGGCCCTCGCGCACCGCCTTCAGCACCGGCGCGTCGCTCTTGACCTGCTTCTTCATGTTGAGGCCGGCCATATAGCCGATGAACAGGTGCGCCGGGCTCGGCTGCTGGCTGTAGGTGAAGGCGAGCACGCAGGCCTCGCCCAAGGCGTCGCGGCCATAGCCGGTCAGCACGTGGAGCAGGTCGTGCACGTCGCGCATGCGGTTGAGATACCAGACGAACTGGTCATCGAACTTGGGCTTGTCGGCGGCGAACTTGTCGAACTCGTCGACCAGGCCCTGCGCGGTCAGCCCTTCGCGCTCCATGAAGTCGCAATAGGCGTGCGCGACCGAGCCTTCGGGCATCGCGCGCAGCCGCGGGTGATCGTCGAGGATCAGCGGCAGCCGCGCCTCGCGCGCGCGGATCTGCTGGCCCCGTTCGCTCTCCAGGAACTTGAGCGCGGTCGGCTTGAGATTGCGCCACGGCAGCGATTCGAAGATGCGGAACACCTCCTCGGTGTTTTCCTTGTCCTTCAGCAGCTCGCGGAAATGGTGCCAGGCCTTGAGCGGCCGCAGCTTCAGCTCCGGGCGGCGCTCGTCATAGAGCGGCAGGTCGGGCTGGATCGTACCGGACATCGCGTTCACGCAGGCTCTCCCGATCGATTCTTGTTGCCCCAGATATTAACAGACCTGTCAATAACCCGTCAACGCCGTCCGCGGTCAATCCAGCACCCAGTCCTCGCGGGCCACGCCGAGGAGGTCGAGGATCGCGGTCAGGTCGCCCCGGTCGATCCACCCGTCGGCCGCCGAACGGGCCTTGGGCTTGGCGCGATAGGCCACGCCGAAGCTTGCCGCCTCGATCATCGGGATGTCGTTGGCGCCATCGCCGGTGGCAAGGCTCACCACGTCCGCGCCCAGCCGTTCGGTCTCTTCCAGCAGCACCTTCTTCTTGACCGAACTGTCGACGATCCCGCCGACAAGGCCCCCGGTCAGCACGCCCTCGTGCAGGCCCAACCGGTTGCCGACCACGCGATCGAACCCCAGCATCTCGGCCACCGGATCGGCGAAGGAGTGGAAGCCCCCGGTCACCAGCACGGTATGGCAGCCGCGCGCCTTTAGCGTCGAGACCAGCGTGCGCGCGCCGGGCATCGGGCGGATGCGCTCGTCGAGGCATTGGCGGATCGCTGCTTCGGGCAAGTCCTTGAGCAGGCCGACGCGTTCGCGCAGCGCGCTTTCGAAATCGAGCTCGCCCTGCATCGCGCGCTCGGTGATCGCGGCGATGCGATCCTTGAGGCCCGCGAAATCGGCCAGCTCGTCGATGCATTCCTGCCCGATCATCGTCGAATCCATGTCCGAAACGAACAGGTTCGGCAGGCTGAACGGCTGGTTCGACAGCAACAGGTCGCTGTCCGGGAAGCACCGGTCGAGAATCGCGCGCACTTGCGCCGGATCGCCCTCGACCAGCTCGAGCTCGAGCACGTTGGTGCAGAATTCGAGCATGCCCGCCCCGGCCACGTCCCAGCCGCGCGCCTCGATCATCTCCATCGCCAGCGCAAGATTGTCACCAAGCGTGTCAGGGTCTGCTATCAGCCGCGCGATGAGCACCGGGAGTTCCTTCGAGAGAGACGTCGACCACGCCGCAGCGGCGAAGCCGAGGCTCGCGCTCATCGCAGGGCCGACCGCCAGCGGCAAGAGCGATCTCGCCGTCGCGCTGGCGATGGCCGAGCGCGACGCGGGCCGGGAGGCGGTGGTGATCAACGCCGACAGCGCGCAGGTCTACGCCGACCTTGCCGTGCTCAGCGCGCGCCCCTCGGACGAGGAGATGCACGGTGTCCCCCATCGCCTGTTCGGCGCGTGGGACGGCGCGCAGACCTGCTCGGCGGCGGACTGGGCGGCCGCCGCCCGCGCCGAGATCGCGCGCGCGCACCAATGCGGCGCGTTGCCGATCCTCGTCGGCGGCACCGGGCTCTATATTCGTACGCTGCTCGACGGGATCGCGCCGATCCCCGCGATCGACCCGGCAATCCGCGCCGAAGTCCGCGCCCTGCCCGTCGCCGAGGCCGGCGCGGCGCTGCAACGCGAAGACCCGGCGCGCGCCGCCGCGCTGCACCCTAACGACACCACCCGCATCGCCCGCGCGCTCGAGGTCGTGCGCAGCACCGGGCGGTCGCTCGCCGAATGGCAGGCGGCGCGCGAAGGCGGCATCGGCGACAGCGTCGACCTGCACCCGCTGATTCTGCTGCCCGAGCGCGGCTGGCTCTACGCCCGCTGCGACTTGCGCTTCGCCCGGATGTGGGAGGCAGGCGCGCGCGATGAAGTCGCCGCACTGCTCGCGCGCGATCTCGACCCTGCGCTGCCCGTCATGCGCGCCATCGGCGTGCCCGAGATCGCCGCCTTCCTGCGCGGGGAAATCGCGCAGGACGCGGCGATTCGCGCCGGGCAACAGGCGACGCGCAACTACGCGAAACGGCAATACACCTGGCTGCGGCACCAGAATCCGGACCACTGGCCCCGGCTTGCGTTCGAAAATTCCATTGACACGGAACGGGCTGTAAGTTTATTGCGCAATCCGTCGATTGACAGATAGTTTTGTATCACTTAGCAAGCCGTCAATTGCCCGGCCCCGGCCGGGTGTCCCGAGGTGGGAGAGACGGCCCGGCGCAGGCAATGCGCCGGGCCGAAACATTTTCGGCTTCGGCGCTGCGGACCTTTGCGCCCGCACTGCCACAAGGTGTTTCGTTCGGGTCCCCCCGAGGCTATGGGCGGACCTTCGCAAGCAAGGGAATTGTCGCGTGAAAACCGAGCGCAGCGGCGCCGAAATCCTCGTCGAGAGCCTGGTCGCCAAGGGCGTCGAATTCGTGTTCGGCTATCCCGGCGGCGCGGTGCTGCCGATCTACGACGCCCTTTTCGGCGACGAGCGCATCCGCCACATCCTCGTCCGCCACGAAGCCGGCGCCGCCCACGCCGCCGAAGGCTATGCCCGCGCCACCGGCAAGCCCGGCGTCGTGCTGGTGACCTCGGGCCCGGGGGCAACCAATGCCGTTACCGGCATTGCCGACGCCTTCATGGATTCGATCCCGCTCGTCGTGATCACCGGCCAGGTGCCCACCGGGCTGATCGGTTCGGACGCGTTCCAGGAAGCCGACACCATCGGCATCACCCGCCACTGCACCAAGCACAACTACCTGGTGAAGGATCCGGCGCAGCTCGCCGCGATCATCGACGAGGCGTTCCGCATCGCCACCGAGGGCCGCCCCGGCCCGGTCGTGATCGACATTCCCAAGGACGTCCAGATCGCGCAGGCCGCATGGGATGCCGTCGCCCCGCAGCAGCGCAACCGCTACGCCCCGCAGGTTCAGGCGCCGGCCGACGACATCGCCGAAGCGGTGCGCATGATCGCCGCGGCCAACGCGCCGATCCTCTATACCGGCGGCGGCGTGATCAATTCCGGGCCCGAAGCCACCCGCCTGCTGCGCGAACTGCAGCAGCTGACCGGCGCGCCCGTCACCTCGACGCTGATGGGCCTCGGCGCCTTCCCGGCCGAAGATCCGGCCTGGCTCGGCATGCTCGGCATGCACGGCACCTATGAAGCCAACATGGCGATGAACCGGGCGGACCTGATCGTCTGCGTCGGCGCCCGCTTCGACGATCGCGTGACCGGCCGGCTCGATGCCTTCGCGCCCAACAGCCGCAAGATCCACATCGACATCGACCGCGCCTCGATCAACAAGACCGTGCGCGTCGATCTGCCGCTGATCGGCGATTGCGCCAAGGTGCTCGGCCAGATCATCGAAGGCTGGCGCGAAGCCGGCTGCCGCAAGGCCGACCAGACCGAATGGTACGCGCGCATCGACGGCTGGCGCGCGCGCCAGAGCCTTGCCTACCCGCGTCGCAAGAAGGGCGAGATCATGCCCCAGTTCGCGGTCGAGCGGCTCCATGCCCTGACCAAGGACCGCGATCCGATCATCGCCACCGAAGTCGGCCAGCACCAGATGTGGGCGGCGCAGTACTTCCCGTTCCAGAAGCCCAACAAGTGGCTCACCTCGGGCGGCCTCGGCACGATGGGCTATGGCCTGCCCGCCGCGATCGGCGCGCAGCTCGGCAACCCGGACACCTTGGTGATCGACGTCGCGGGCGACGCCTCGATCCAGATGAACATCCAGGAGCTGGGCACCGCCACGCAGTATCGCCTGCCGGTCAAGGTGTTCATCCTCAACAACGAATGGATGGGCATGGTCCGCCAGTGGCAGGAACTGACCTACGAAAGCCGCTATTCGAACTCCTATTCGGACAGCCTGCCCGATTTCGTGAAGCTCGCCGAAGCCTATGGCTGGAAGGGCATCCGCATCGAGGATGAAAGCCAGCTCGACGCCGGCATCCAGGCGATGATCGACCACGATGGCCCGGTGATCGTCGATTGCCTCGTGACCAAGGAAGCCAACTGCTTCCCGATGATCCCGAGCGGAGCGGCGCACACCGACATGATCCTCTACGGGGACGAAGTCGCAGGCACGATGGACGACGAAGCCAAGGCGCTCGTCTGAGGGACCCCGCAAGACCATGATGCACATTGCCCAGGAGGCGCAGGAGCGCCACGTCCTCACCATCACCGTCGATAACGAGGCGGGGATCCTCGCCAAGATCGCGGGGCTGTTCACCGCGCGCGGCTACAACATCGACAGCCTGACCGTGGCCGACATCACCGACGGCCACGATGTCAGCCGCATCACCATCGTGACGCACGGTCCGCCGCCGATCATCGACCAGATCCGTGCCCAGCTCGAACGGCTGGTGCCGGTGCACAAGGTCACCGACCTCACCGAGATCGGCCCCTTCGTCGAACGCGAACTCGCGCTGATCAAGGTTGCCGGCACGGGCGAGAACCGCGTCGAGGCGCTGCGCCTTGCCGACGTGTTCCGGGCCAAGGTGGTCGACACCACCACATCGAGCTTCGTCTTCGAACTGACCGGCGCGCCCGACAAGATCGACAGCTTCGTCGCGCTGATGAAGCAGCTGGGCCTCGTCGAAGTCGGCCGCACCGGCATCGTCGGCATGATCCGCGGCGCCACGGCCGCCTGAAATTTTCAAAACCTTTCAATGTCATATAGAACGGAACTGAGATGAAGGTTTACTACGACGCCGATTGTGATCTGAACCTGATCACCGACAAGAAGATCTGCATCCTCGGCTACGGCTCGCAGGGTCACGCCCACGCGCAGAACCTGCGCGACAGCGGCGTCAAGGACGTCGCCATCGCGCTGCGCGAAGGCTCGGCCACCGCGAAGAAGGCCGAAGCCGCCGGCTTCAAGGTGCTGTCGAACGCCGAAGCGGCCAAGTGGGCCGACATCCTGATGATCCTCGCCCCCGACGAGCACCAGGCCGCGATCTACGCCGCCGACCTGCACGACAACATGAAGCCCGGCGCAGCGCTCGCCTTCGCCCACGGCCTCAACATCCACTTCGGCCTGATCGAAGCGCGCCCCGATATCGACGTGATCATGATCGCGCCCAAGGGACCGGGCCACACCGTCCGCTCCGAATACCAGCGTGGCGGCGGCGTGCCCTGCCTCGTCGCGATCCACCAGGACACCACCGGCAACGCCCACGACATCGCCCTTGCCTACGCCTCGGGCGTCGGCGGCGGCCGTTCGGGCATCATCGAAACCAACTTCCGCGAGGAATGCGAAACCGACCTGTTCGGCGAACAGGCCGTGCTCTGCGGCGGCACCACCGCGCTCGTCCAGGCCGGGTTCGAAACGCTGGTCGAGGCCGGCTACGCGCCGGAAATGGCCTACTTCGAATGCCTTCACGAACTGAAGCTGATCGTCGACCTGATGTATGAAGGCGGCATCGCCAACATGCGCTACTCGATCTCGAACACCGCCGAATACGGCGACATCAAGACCGGCCCGCGCATCATCACCGAAGAAACCAAGAAGGAAATGAAGCGCGTCCTCGCCGACATCCAGTCGGGCCGCTTCGTCAAGGACTTCGTGCTCGACAACCGCGCCGGCCAGCCCGAGCTGAAGGCTTCGCGCATCGCCGCCCGCCGCCACCAGATCGAGGAAACCGGCGCAAAGCTGCGCGCCATGATGCCCTGGATCGGCGCCAACGCGCTGGTCGACAAGACCAAGAACTGACGGGGTTCGCGCCGGGAGCAAGCAGGGCTCGCTCCCGGCCGGATTCCACCAACCGTGCATCCCGCTCGACCGGAGTAATGGATACTTAGGGCTTCACCCGATATCTCCACAATGGAGATAACAAGGGTTCGCAAGCACCATGGTCCGATTCCCCGGCAGGTCGATTGGCGCGGCGCTGCTGTGCCTGCTCGCCGTCGGCTGCCACCGCGGCGCCGCGGGCGAGGCGCCGGGCGAACCGGTCCTGCCCGCCGTGCGTGCGCCCGTGTCCAGCGCAGACCCGTGCGCTGCAGGCCAGCTCGCCGTCCTCCTCCAGCACGTCCCCGGCCCCCGCACCCGCGCCGCCGTCGAACGCTTCGCCGCCCCTGCGCCGGTCCGCTGGGTCCGCCCGGGCGCGGCGGTCACCCCCGACTATCGCGCAGAGCGGCTCAACCTGATCCTCGACGAGGACGAGCGCATCGCCGCGCTGCGCTGCGGCTGAGGCCCTTCCCGCCGCCGCTCAATCCATCAGCGCAAACGCGGTGCGCAGTTCGCGCACGAAGGCTTCCGGCTGCTCCCAGGCGGCGAAGTGCCCGCCCTTGTCGAGCGTGCCCCAGTGGACCAGCCGCTCGCATTGCCGCTCGAACCACTTGCGCGGGGTCGGCAGCACTTCCTTGGGGAACGCGCTCGCCGCCACCGGGATCGTCATCCTGCCCGCCCCGAAGCTGCCGAAGCTTTCCCAGTAGAGCCGCGCCGAGGACGCCCCCGCCGCGGTCAGCCAGTAGAGCATGATGTTGTCGAGCATGGCATCGCGGCTCAGCGCATCTTCGGGCTTGCCGGCATTGTCGGTCCAGGCCCACATCTTCTCGTAGATCCACCCGGCCAGCCCGACCGGCGAATCGACGAGCCCGTAGCCCACCGTCTGCGGCCGCGTCGCCTGCTGCTTGGAATATCCCGAATCCCAGTCCTGGTAGTATTTCAGCGCGGTCAGCGCGCGCAGGTCGTCGGCGTCGGGACTGGCCATGTCCTCGGCGCTCGGCTGCGCGATCGGCATGTTGACGTGGATGCCCGCGCACCCCGTCACGGCCTGCATCGCGATCTGCGTCGTCACGCCCGCGCCCCAGTCGCCGCCTTGCGCATACCATCGGTCGTAGCCCAGCCGCGCCATCAGCTCGCCCCAGGCGCGCGCGATCTTCTCGATCCCCCAGCCCTTCTCCGCCGGCTTGCCCGAAAAGCCGAATCCCGGCAGGCACGGGATCACCAGGTGGAAGGCCTCGTCGGCCCTGCCGCTTTCCGGATTGGTCAGCGGTTCGATCACCCCGCGAAACTCGAGGATCGAGCCGGGCCAACCATGCGTCAGCACCAGCGGCCGCGCGCCTTCCACGGCCGAGCGCACGTGCAGGAAGCGGATGTCGAGCCCGTCGATCTGCGTGCTGAACAGGCCGTGGCGGTTGAGCCAGGCCTCGCACGCGCGCCAGTCGTACCGGTCGCGCCAGTAGGCGACCAGGTCCTTCAGCGCGGCGAGCGGCGTGCCTTGCGTCCAGTCGCCGACCGTCTCCTTCTCCGGCCAGCGCGCCAGATCCAGCCGGCGGTTGAGATCGTCGATCTCGCTCTGCGGCACCTGCACGACGTAAGGTTCGATCTTCGCGGACATGCTCGCTCCCTCATCCCGTTTGCACTTCACTGTGGACAATCGCCGAGCGATTCACCATAGGCTTCGGCCATGACCGGCCAGCTGGACCTTACCCTGCGACTTACTCGCCCTTGGGCGTGAGCTGACGCGTCGGTCCCGATCGGCGCGCACGGCGCCCAGGGGTTACGGACCACACCAGACGCTTGCCAATCCAGCTCGAGTTGCAGACCCATGACCATGCTCAAGGACCCCTCGGTCAAGTATCGCCCGTTCCCGCAGATCCACCTGCCCGATCGCCAGTGGCCCAATCGCGTCATCGACAAGGCCCCCCGCTGGCTGTCGACCGACATGCGCGACGGCAACCAGTCGCTGATCGACCCCATGGACGCGGAAAAGAAGGCCCGCTTCTTCGACCTGCTGCTCAAGGTCGGCCTCAAGGAAATCGAAGTCGGCTTCCCCAGCGCGGGCGCCACCGAGTACGATTTCATCCGCGGCCTCGTCGATGAGGGGCGCATCCCCGACGACGTCTTCGTCCAGGTGCTGACCCAGTCGCGCGAAGACCTGATCAAGACCAGCTTCGAAAGCCTCGCCGGCGCAAAGCAGGCTATCGTCCACGTCTACAACGCCGTCTCGCCGCTGTGGCGCCAGGTGGTGTTCGGCATGGAAAAGGCCGAGATCCGCGAGATCGCCCGCGCCGGCGCCACTTTCCTGCGCGACCAGGCGGCCCGCTTCCCGCAGACCGACTGGCACTTCGAATACAGCCCCGAAACCTTCTCCACCGCCGAAGTCGATTTCAGCATCGAATGCTGCGAAGCGGTGATGGAGGTGCTCCAGCCCACCGTCGAAAAGCCGATCATCCTCAATCTGCCGGCCACGGTCGAAGCGGCGACGGCAAACATCTACGCCGACCAGATCGAATATTTCTGCCGCAACCTGCCGGGCCGCGACCGCGCGGTGATATCCTTGCACACCCACAATGATCGCGGCACCGGCGTCGCCGCCGCCGAATTGGGGCTCATGGCCGGCGCCGACCGCGTCGAAGGCTGCCTGTTCGGCAATGGCGAGCGCACCGGCAACTGCTGCCTCGTCACCGTCGGCCTCAACCTCTACACGCAGGGCGTCGATCCGGGCCTCGATTTCTCGGACATCGACGAAGTCATCCAGACGGTCGAATACTGCAACCAGCTGCCCGTCCACCCGCGCCACCCCTATGGCGGCGAGCTGGTGTTCACGGCGTTTTCGGGCAGCCACCAGGATGCGATCAAGAAGGGCTTCGCCGCGCAGGAAAAGCGCAACGACGATCTCTGGGCCGTGCCCTACCTGCCAATCGACCCCGCCGACCTCGGCCGCAGCTATGAAGCGGTGATCCGCGTCAACTCGCAGTCCGGCAAGGGCGGCTTTGCCTGGGTGCTCGAACAGGACCAGGGCCTCAAGCTGCCCAAGAAGATGCAGGCGCACTTCTCGCGCCACGTGCAGGAACTGGCCGATGAACTGGGCCGCGAACTGCAGGCCGCCGACATCTGGAGTGTGTTCCGCAAGACCTACCGCCTCGAAGGCGCGCAGCGCTTCCAGCTGGTCGATTACGACGAAAGCCGCGCGCCCGACGGCACCCGCGTCTTCGCCGGCAAGATCGAGGTCGATGGCAAGGTCCGGTCGGTCAGCGGTCGCGGCAACGGCCTGATCTCGTCGGTCGTCGCCACGCTCAAGGACGGCTTCGGCATCGAGCTCGACGTGCGCGATTACACCGAACACGCCCTCACCGGCGGCAGCGACGCCCGCGCCGCCGCCTACGTCGAATGCGTCACCCCCGATGGCCGCGCGATCTGGGGCGTCGGCATCGACGAAGACGTCGCCACCGCCAGCGTCCGCGCCATCCTCAGCGCCGCCAACGCCGCGGGCTGAAACCTCCCAGCTCCTCCCCGTTTTTGCCACAGGCACAAACGGGGAGGTGGCAGCCCGAAGGGCTGACGGGGGGTAAAAACCTACCCGCCCCAGTACGGGGAACCACCCGAAGGGTGGTGGAGAGGTCCTGCCCGGCACCGAAGTCTTACACTTGCATATTGTACAAGACAACGTACAATGCACCCAATGCGCACCACCTCCTACAGCGATCTTCGCAAGAACCTGGCCGCAATGCTCGACGCGGTAAGCGCCGATCACGAGCCCGTCGTGATCACCCGTGAACGCGGCAGGCCTTCCGCCGTGCTCATGTCGCTCGAGGATTACGCCTCGTTCGAGGAAACGCGCTACCTGCTGCGCAGCCCCGCCAACGCCGCCCGCCTCGCCGCCTCCATCGAAGCGCTCGAAGCCGGTGCCGGGACCGAGCGTCTCCTCGCCGAATGAAGCTGATCTTCAGCGAACAGGCCTGGCAAGACTACCTCCACTGGCAGGACCACGACCGCAAACTCGTGCAGCGCATCAATGCGCTGATCAAGGAATGCAGCCGCACGCCCTTCGACGGCACCGGCAAACCCGAACCGCTGCGCGGGAGTCTGTCCGGCTGGTGGTCACGGCGCATCAATCAGGAACACAGACTGGTCTACAAGCCAAGCGAAGACGGTCTGCTGATCGCGCAGTGCCGGTATCACTACTAGAGCGAGAAGGCTTAGAAGCGGCCTAGAAATCCTGCCCATCTTCCAATCCAAGCCAGCATGGTATGCTGGACCCCGCTTTTGGTCGCTGCGGGAAAGCATAGCATAATTCGCTGAGCCATGACCGCTTGCGCCCAGTTGCGGTCATCGTTGACACCTATATGCTCACTCTGATGAAGCAAACTGCGGTCTCTTATCGTGTGAAGGATAAGCTGATTATCGGCTCCCTCGTTCGCACATCGATGGGTCTCGGCTTGGAAGTCGATCCTCGTCCCTTGATGATGACCACGCCGAATGATGACGTGGCGAACGCGCTCGAGGAAGCACTGGACGCCTCGGGAAAAGTGGTTGCTCATCCCACGCAAGACCAATGGAAAGGCTTCTTTCAGCCCTTCATAAAAGCGGCGGCAGTCCGCAGCTTTAAGGCGTTCATGACAGACGCAATTATGGTCTACATCAGCCGTCACGACGCTCAGCTTGAACTTGAGCCTTATCGCAACCTTGGGCCCAAGAATGGCTTCGAGTCGATACCCAGCGATGTGATCGTCCTACCCGCTGAGGATCTTGCTGGCGCGGTGAGCGAGCTCAAAGCGCTGCTCGACGGTAACGTCCGCTAACCACCAATTCCCGTCATTCAGCGAAAGCTGGGATCGCTGACCGAGAAGCGGACCGTCAAGAAGGATACAGACTAACGGCCGACGCAGAGCGCTGCACTTCGACACCCCCAACCTTCCGAAACCGCGAGCGATGCCAGCTTCCGCTGGCATGACGACGATTGGCCCGCTCACCCACCCCACCCATCGTCGCCCCGTGCTCGACACGGGGCTCGGGCCCTTCCTCTCTGTCCTACACCACCCCATGCGCCTATGTTGCGCGCCGCTCTTTGAACCGTCGATCCACGAACCGCACTCGAGACATCATTGCTGACGCATGCGTCAGTTACCTGCCGAACCATTCTTATCCGACTTTCGCATTATCCAAATAAATCAGACGCATAGAGAATCGGAGTTTTTCCCCAGGACCGTGTCAACTCTGTCAACTTGAGGGACCCTCGACGGCTCCGTATCGCGCAAGCAGAGCAATGACCCCCTACTCGCCGAAGCCGCTTGTTTCCCTTGGCGAGGCCCTGCCCCTTCTGCATAGTCGTCCCCGCGCGCCCGTCAGAGGCCGACGACAAGAGAGAGAGCCATGCCTGAAGCCATTCTCGAACCCGACCTGCCGATCATCGATCCGCACCACCACTTGTGGGACCTGCGCCCGCTGATCGATTCCTTCCCCCAGCCGCGCCATCCGTTCATCGAGGCGCTGACGCTCGCGCCGTACTACACGTTCAACGAACTGCTGGCCGATACGCAATCGGGCCACAACGTGATCGGCACCGTGTTCATGGAATGCGGCGCGTTCTACCGCTCCGGCGCCGACCAGGCCTTCAAGCCGGTGGGCGAGGTCGAATACGTGAACGGCGTCGCCGCGCAGGGAGCGAGCGGGCTCTACGGCAATTACCGCCCTTGCGCCGGGATCATCGGCCATGCCGACATGACGCTGGGCGACGATGCCAAGCGCGTGCTCGAACTGCTGATCGAGGCGGGCAACGGACGCTTCAAGGGAATCCGCCACCAGGGCGCCTGGGATGCCGATCCCGACGTGCTCGGCCCTCCGTTCCACGCCAGGGAAGGCCTCTATCTCAGCGACGATTTCCGCGCCGGTTTCAAGCACCTTGGCGCCATGGGCCTGACCTTCGATGCCTGGGTGGTCGAACCTCAGCTCGACGATGTCATTGAGCTGGCCCGCGCCTTCCCCGACCAGCCGATCGTGCTCGATCATTGCGGCACGCCGCTCGGGATCGCCAGCTACAAGGGCAAGTTGCCCGAACGCTTCGACACCTGGCGCGCGAAAATCCGCACGCTGGCGGAATGCGAGAACGTCTCGGTGAAACTGGGCGGCCTCGCCATGGCGTTCTGCATGATGCCCGACAAGGGCCCCGCCGCCGGGATCGGCTCGGAAGTGCTTGCAGGCATGTGGCGCCCCTACATCGAGACCTGCATCGATGCGTTCGGCCCTTCGCGCGCGATGTTCGAAAGCAACTTCCCGGTCGATCGCTGGGGCGCCGACTACCGCACGCTGTGGAATGCGTTCAAGCGGCTCGCCGCCGGGGCTTCCGCCGGCGAAAAGCGCGCGCTGTTCGCAGGGACCGCGGCCAGGGTCTACGGCGTCGAGCACCTGCTCGATCCCGCCTGACCTGCCCTCTCGGACGCTCGCCACGCGAGCCTTTGACAGCGGCGGCGCGGCTTGGTAGCGCCTGTTAATTGCCCGGTTAACGGGCTTTACGGGAGGAATGCCGATGTCGCTGCCGCCGCTGTTTTCCAAGCTCCGCCTGCCAGTCATCGCCTCGCCCCTGTTCATCATTTCGGGCCCCGAGATGGTAATCGCCCAGTGCAAGGCGGGCGTCGTCGGCTCGTTCCCCTCGCTCAACGCACGGCCGATCAGCCAGCTCGACGAATGGCTGCACCAGATCACCGAAGAGCTGGCCAGCCACAACCGCGCCAATCCCGATCGTCCGGCGGCGCCCTTCGCGGTCAACCAGATCGTCCACAAGACCAACAACCGCCTCGATGAAGACATGGCCCTGTGCGAAAAGTGGCAGGTGCCGATGCTAATCACCTCATTGGGCGCACGCGAGGAAGTCTACGCCGCCGCCCACCGCTGGGGCGGGATCGTGCTGCACGACGTGATCGACGACCGCTTTGCGCACAAGGCGATCGAAAAGGGCGCCGACGGCCTGATCCCCGTCGCGGCCGGCGCGGGTGGCCATGCCGGCACGCTCTCGCCCTTCGCGCTGATGCAGGAGATCCGCGCCTGGTTCGACGGCCCGGTGGCGCTGTCGGGCGCCATCGGCCATGGCCGCTCGATCCTTGCGGCGCAGGCGCTCGGCGCGGACTTCGCCTACATCGGCTCGGCCTGGATCGCGACCGAGGAAGCCCGCGCGCCCGAAGGCTACAAGAACGCCATCGTCGAAGGCCGCGCCGACGACATCGTCTATTCGAACCTGTTCACCGGCGTGCACGGCAACTACCTGCGCCCCTCGATCGTCGCCGCCGGGCTCGATCCCGACAACCTGCCGCAGAGCGATCCTTCCAAGATGAACTTCGGCTCGGGCGGCAATACCGAAGCCAAGGCATGGAAGGACATCTGGGGTTCGGGCCAGGGCATCGGCGCGATCCACTCGGTGGAATCGGTCGAAACCCGCGTCGCCCGCTTCGAGGCCGAATACCGCGAAGCCGCCGCCGCGCTCGCCGCCAACAGCGCGCCCTTCGTCGGCTGATCCGCCCGGACGCCTGCTATTCGGCGGCCACCGCGGTCTCCTGCCACAGCAACACCGCCATCGCGTCGAGGTCGGCATAGTCGAGCGCGCGTTCGCGGCGCGCGCGGGTCGGGTCGTTGCGGTGGAGCGCCGGGCCTTCCCAACGCGCCGGGTCGAGCAGCCGCCGCCGCAGCGCACGCTGGATGCAGTCCATCCGCATCAGCGCCTCGCGCGTCGCCAGCTCCGGATTGCGCCGCCGCGCGCGCGCCCAGCGGCGCTCGACCTGCCCGACCCGTTCGAGCACGAGGTCGCTGTATTCCCGATGCGGACCGCGATGCAGCGGCAGGGCCATGCGCTCGGCCTCGCTGTCCGTCGCCGGCAGGAGCAGCCCGTTGCGGCGGAAATCGTCGATCCCGACATCGACGCCGAGGCTGTCCATCATCGCCGCCAGCGCGGGCGTCGTGGCGAGCTGCCGCGGCAGGACGTGATGCCTTTGCAGCCCGGGATTGTAGCCGGGCAGTCCGGGCTGGTTGACCGCCCGGAACGGCAGCGAGGGGCGGACCGGCCCCTTCACGCGCTCCGGACGTGGATCAGGCCGTCGGCGTTCGGCTCCAGCCGAACAGCCCCGACACCGGACAGGACGACTTCGCGGGGTCCTTCGACCTTGCCATGGGCCACCAGCCAATCGACAAGCCGCACCGACACGCGAGCATCCTCCTCCTGCAAGATCCCGCCCGAGGAGTAGAGCCGGAATTCTTGACCAATCAGAAACGCCAGGCCGCGGCTGGTCAATTCGGACTCAGTTCTGGCGAACGTGGTCATCGCGATCGCCGGGAACGGGCCGCCCTCGATCCACGCGTTGCACGCCTTCTCGAACCACTCGGGTGAAACAGCAGAGCCGGAAGGTTTCCAGAGTATCGCCTTCGCGTCGAGAGATTTCGCCAGATGGGTGATGATTCGTGCCGCGACGCGGATCACCGGCAAGAGATGTTCGGCGCCGAGCAGATGCGGCCCGGGCGCGAGCCCAACTGCTTCCAGCATGGCAAGATCGAGCGATGCCGGCAGCCCGACGGCGCTGGTCCTGGCGGCTGCGTCGTCGTGCACGGCCGGCAAGGGCGCACCCGGCGAAAGCCCGGTGAGGTCGAAGGTCAGGCCATCGCGCAGCACTTCGACCCACTCCGCCGGTCCGGCGTCGCGATGCGAGACGGTGAATACGCCGGCGCTGCGGGCGATCGCCTCGATCCTGTCGGCATCGGGACGCTGCCCGGGCGCCAGCAACAGCGCGGCCAAGGGTTTGCTCTGTGCTCGTCCTGCGATCCCAGACACGCCTGCTCCTTCGCCCCGTCCCGGCAAGAATGTCGCAGCATCTCCGCTCGCGAGGCGACGCTGCCCGGCGCATTCCTTACATCAAAAAATGCCGATATCGAGACCGGCTGCAAACCCCTGTCCCAATTCGCGACATTGTCGGATTGCACCACTCTCGAGCTGCTTGGGCGCAAGGATTTGTGCCGAAGTCTGGGCCTGGCAATCAAGAATGAGACCCGGCTGCACCTGCCGCAGGCGCCAGCCGGTGACGATCCGCTCGATCTGCGCCTGCGCTCCCTGCCCGGCCGAACCGGCGGTCACCACGCTGGCATAGGGCCGCCCCTCGATCGCCCCGAGCAGCGGATAGTAGCAGCGGTCGAAGAACTCCTTCATCGCGCCCGTCATCGTCCCGAGGTTCTCGGGGCAGACGAAAAGGTAACCGCCCGCCGCTGCCATGTGCGCCACGGTCGCCTCCTCGGCGCGCAGCAGCCGCGCCGGGTAGCCGGCCTCGTCCGCGCCCGCCGCCGCGGCCCGCGCCGCCTGTTCGGCAGCGCCGGTGCGGCTGTGCCATACGATCAGCAACGATCCGCTGGGTCCGGGGTCGGTCACGTGCCCTTCCGCAGTCGCCGGCACCTGCCACGATCGGCTTCGGCGACGCGCGCGATGCGACCACAGGATACCGGGCAAAGTCAACCGTGGCGCGCGTTGCCGACCCGGCCCGTTCCGCCCCCCCGCGGAGTCCGACAGGGCGATCTTTCCGCGCGCGCCGGATTGGTCTAGCGCGGAGCCGATATGATCCCGGTCACTTCCATCACCCGCTCGATCTCCGGGCTCGCCTGGCGCTGGCGCGGCAGCAACATGGACCTGGGCGAACGCTTCGACCTGAACGACGGACTGGTCGACAAGCTCCTGCTCTCGCGCGGGGTCGCGCCCGACGACCTCGAGCGGCACCGCCGCCCGACGCTGCGCGACTTCCTTCCCGACCCGTCGATCTTCCGTGACATGGACGTCGCCGCCGGGCGACTCGCCGATGCGGTCGAGCGCCAGGAGCGCGTGACGATCTACGGCGACTACGACGTCGACGGCGCGACCAGCGCGGCGCTGCTGATCCGCCTGCTGCGCGATCTCGGCCTCGCCGCGGCCCCCTACATCCCCGACCGCCTGCTCGAAGGATACGGCCCCTCGGGCGAGGCGCTAGTGCGGCTCGCACGCGAAGGATCGAGCCTCATCGTCACCGTCGACTGCGGGGCGATGGCGCACGAGGCGCTGGCTGCGGCGAGCGAGACCGGCGTCGACGTGATCGTCGTCGATCACCACAAGTGCGCGCCCGAGCTGCCCCGCGCCCACGCGCTGGTCAATCCCAACCGGCTCGACGAGCTCGACGACGCCGCCGCCCACGGCCATCTCGCCGCGGTCGGGGTGGCGTTCCTGCTGGCGATCGCCACCGTCCGTACCCTGCGCGCGCGCGGCTGGTTCGAGCGCCGGGCGGCGCCCGACCTGCTCGCCCTGCTCGACCTCGTGGCGCTCGGCACCGTTGCCGACGTGGCGCAGCTCAAGGGCCTGAACCGCGCGCTCGTGGCGCAAGGGCTCAAGGTCATGGCGCGGCGCGAGAACGTCGGCCTTGCCGCGCTGATCGACGCCAGCCGGCTCAATCGCGCGCCGACCTGCTCGGACCTCGGCTTCGCGCTGGGGCCGCGGATCAACGCCGCGGGCCGGATCGGCGATTCCTCGCTCGGCGTGCGCCTGCTGACCACCACCGACGCCGACGAGGCGCACGACATCGCAGTGCGGCTGTCCGCGCTCAACGACGAGCGCCGGTCGATCGAGCAGGCCGTCCAGGAGGCCGCCGAGGCGCAGATCGATGCCCAGCACAACCGCGCGGTCGTGGTCTGCGCCGGCGCCGGCTGGCATCCCGGCGTGATCGGCATCGTTGCCGGGCGGATCAAGGAGAAGACCGGCAAGCCGACGCTGGTCATCGCGCTCGATGCCGACGAAAGCGGCAACGGCAAGGGCTCGGGCCGGTCGATCGCCGGCGTGGACCTCGGCGCAGCGATCATTGCCGCGCGCGAGGCGGGCATGCTCGTCGCGGGCGGCGGGCACGCGATGGCCTGCGGCTTGACGATCGATCCCGCGCAGGTGGCGCGCCTGGCCGACTGGCTGGACGAGCGGCTGGCCCGCGACGTCGCCGAAGCGCGCGCGGCGCAAGCCCTGCTGCTGGACATCTCGCTCAATCCCGGCGGCCTTACCCCCCACCTCGTCGAGACGCTCGAGGCGGCAGGACCGTTCGGCGTCGGCTGGCCGGGCCCGCGGGTTGCGGTCGGCCCGGTGCGGCTGGTCAAGTGCGACGTGGTCGGCGCCGATCACCTGCGCATGGTCGCCGCCGGTCCCGACGGCCGCTCGTTCAAGGCGATGGCCTTTCGCGCCGCGCAGACCGAGCTCGGCCAGGCGCTGCTCCACGCCCAGCGCGGACGCCAGTTCTGGCTCGCCGGACGGGCGCGGATCGACGACTGGGGAAGCCGTCCCGCAGCAGAACTCCACGTCGAGGACGCGGCCTTCGCCGACCGATGACAATTTGACGAAATCGACCCTTGACGCACCCGCGTGATACCAATAGAGGCGCGGACCTGCCCAGCGGCGCTAGCCCAGTGGCCCCTTCGTCTAGCGGTCAGGACGCGGCCCTTTCACGGCTGAAACACGGGTTCGATTCCCGTAGGGGTCACCACTAGCTGCCCTGCTCCGGACCCTGTCGGGCTCGAGCGCGGCCCCTTCGTCTAGCGGTCAGGACGCGGCCCTCTCACGGCTGAAACACGGGTTCGATTCCCGTAGGGGTCACCATAAAGAAACGCGCTCCGGGTCTCCCCGGAACGCGCTCCTGGCAAGCTGACTTTTTTCCTTTGTGGCAGGCCCGGCCCGCTAGCGGGTCACGGGGCCGACCGGTTCGTCGTGCGGGGCGCGCATGAGCACCTTGAGGTACGGCGTACCGAGCAGCGTTGACACGATCAGGCCGAGCGCGATCGCTGCCGGGGCGAGCGTCTCGTCGGGGAAGCTGGCGGTCGCGATCGCCACGGCGATGCCCGGATGGCGCGACGCCGCGGCGAGCGACAGAGCCGCCTTGTCGTGGAGGTCCGGCCCGCCGAGCAGGTAGCCCGCGCCAAGGCCTGCGCCGGCAAGCGCGACCAGCGCCAGTCCGGTGCCGTCGCCGATCACCGCCCACATCGCCGGCGCGAGCGCGATGGCGATGGCGAGCATCGACAGCGCGAGCACCGCATGGCCGGCGATGCCCAGCACCGACGAAATTGCGTGCCCCCTTTCGCCCGCGATCTTGCCCGCCACCATGCCCAGCACCAGCGGCGCGGCGACGGTGATGCCGACCAGGGTGGCGATCTGCACCGGGCTGATCCCGGCTTCGACACCGAAGATCCGGCCGGCCAGCGCAATGCCGAGCGGCGCGACGACCACCGCCGCCGCGGTGGTCAGCATCATCAGCCCGGCAACGTAGGAGGGCCGCCCGCCTGCCTTGAGCTGCTTGCCGGGCAGGATCGGAGGCATCGGGGAAAAGGCGATGGCGATCAGCGCAATCTCCACTGGCCGGTGCAGCGCGAACGCCTTGTCCAGCAGCACCGCCACCGCCGGCACCACCACGTACATGGCCACGAGTGCGCCGACGCCGAGCCGCCAGTTGTCAAGCAGGTAGAAGAGGTCGTGCGTCCGCGCCCGCATCGCCAGCGCGAACACCGAGATGAAGATGCTGGCCATCATTGCCAGCTTGACCAACTGGAGCAGGGTCATCGTGCGCTCCTGCGCAGCGTCGTCGATGCGCCCTCAGCGGGGCGGATTGACGACGACATACTGAACCGAGGTGCCCGAATAGCGCGGCTCGTACCAGGTGCTGCCGCACTGCGAATAGGCGATGCCGTTGACGTTCACGGTGCTGCAGCTCGGCGGCAGGGTCCGCACGATCGAGCCGATCACGGCCGCGGTCACGGCCACCGTCGTGGCCGTGCGCACCGGATGCCAGTGATCGTCCCAGTCGTCGTCCCAGTCACGGTGATGGTCGTGATGATCGTAGTGGTCGTCATAGCGGCGGCCGCCGCCGTTGTTTACGTTCACCGTGGTGCGGTTGTTGTAGTTGATATTGGTGTGAGCGCCGTCGCGGACCGGCGGCCGTCCCGACGGGCGCGAGACCTGCGCATGGCCGCCCGCTCCGCCCGCAGGACGCGCATGATTGCCGGCAGCATGGCCGCCCTGGGCGTGGCCGCCCTGGGGCCGGCCGCCGCCGGCGCGGTTCATCTCCGCCTTGTCGGCAGTGGCGAGGACGTCGATCGGCAGCAATGCCGGGGCGGTGGGCGGAAGCGGTCCGCTGGCCGGCACGCTCATGGCGAAGGCCAGAAGGGTGGTGGGTAGCGGGTTCATTTTGCTCCTCCCTGTGAAGCTTCGGCGGCCTGGCTGACGATCGCAATGCGCTTGGCATCGGCCGGCGGCGTGAAGGTGAAGTCGGCGTCGGCGAGCTGGGGGCCCGTGCTCCAGTGCAGTACCGCGACGTATTGCGGCAGCGAGGGATCGTCGGTGTTGGTCACCACGAACTTACAGGGCAGCGCCCGCTCGCCCTCCTCGATCCAGATCTGCCAGTCGACCTTGGCCTGGCGGAAGGCGTAGTGGAAGCAGCTGCGGTCGCCGACCGTCTCGGGCCGCACCGCGAAAGCCGAGCGCACACGCGCCCGCATCGTCTGGTCGGTATCCCAGACGAACAGGTCGGCGAGCGGGATCTCGATGCCGAGTTCCGAGCGCGCTTTCTCCAGCGTCAGGCCGATCGAATCCGGCGCCGCCACCTGGGTGTAATAGCCGAGCCGCGGCGCGAAGATCGTCAGCGAGCGCCCGTCGTAGAAGAACTCGCGGTTGGTCGTGTCGGACTTCGCGATGATGCGGAAGCCGTTGGGCTTGCGCGCCGCGATCTGGAGCGTTCCGCCGAACTGCAGCTTCTGGCCGGTCTCGAGCACCTGCTCGGTGGTCACGTCGGCGTCGAAGCTGAACGCCGGGATCGCGCGCAGCGCCGCGCTCATCCGGTCCATCGCGGCCATCGCCTCAGGCTCGATCGACGATGCCGGCTCGGACTGCGCGCTGGCGGGCGTGGCGACCGCCAGCGCAAGGATCGCGCAGAGCTGCCCGATGGATTCGACGGGTCTTTTGATGGTCATGCTTCTCTCCATCGTCCGATGTGGGAGATGCCCGTGCCTCAGCGGCCTTGGGGCGGAAACTTGGCGAGCGCGGCGGTCACCGCCTGGTCGATCAGCGCCTGGTCGACGACCCTGCCGTCGATCTGCTTGGTCGCGCTGCCGTGCCACACCGGCCGGTGCGTCGTGGCGTCGTAGATGTCGATCGCCATCGTCCCGTCGGTCACGGTGCGGATCTCGGTGGTCGGGTAGGCGTGCGCCCAGCCCCAGCGGTAGCCGGCGCCATAGCCCGGGTAGTACGGGCCGTAGGCGCCGAGGTCTGTGGTCTCGACCCGGTCGCGGGCGCCGAGCGTGACATCGACCGCGAAGTCGGGCGTCGCGCTGCGGGCGAAGCCCTTCGCCGCGAGCGCAGCATCGATCGAGCTGCGCACGCGCTCGTAGACCAGCGGGTTCTGCCCGCGCGGCGTTTCGGTGCGCGCCCAGGCATAGGTGTGGTATCCCGCGAAATTGGCGCTCGGGTCGTAGTCCGTCGCAACGCGGGGGGTTGTGGCGCACGCCGCCAGGCCGAAGACCAGCAGCAGGGCGAACCGTCGAGAGGGGGGAGCTTTGTAGGTCATGGGCCGAGTATCGCCCGCTCGCCGACCGCTCCTATCGGGATGAGTCCCGACTATCGGCGGGTGTTTATCGCGAGTGCCGCAGGGGCCGGCCTAGCCCTGCGAGGCGCGCAAGCGGCGCGCGCGGGGTCGGTAACCCTGCCCCGCGCGCTGATGGTTTACCCCGATGCCGACACGGCGGCACGCGCCGTAGCGTGCCGACAGCCATCACCCGAAAAGGAAGCCAGATGCCAGCCCCCCGCCCGACCCCGATCGCCGTGTTCGCGGCCCTGCTGCTGGCACAAGTCCCCGCAGCCCGTGCTCAGGAAGCCCCGGCCGAAGACGGCGGCGCCGCCGCCGAGGCGCCCAACACCGGCCAGGACGTCACCAACCCGATCAAGCGCATCGACGTGCGCGCCGGCTACAGCGAAACCACCGACGGCGCCGGGTCGCAGACCTTCATCCTGCGCCACGACCGGCCGATCGCGCTCGCCAACGGCGACCAGCTCGCCTTGCGGATCGATCTTCCGTTCGTGGCCAACGACTTCGTCACGCCCGACAATCCCGCCGGCAAGAACGACATCGGCTTCAGCGACACGCTGGTCCAGGCGCTCTACATTCACCCGGTCAACAAGCAGCAGGCGTTCGGGATCGGAGCCCAGCTGATCGCGCCCACCGCCAGCGAGATCGGCTTCGGCGCCGGAAAGTGGCGGGTCGTGCCGCTCGTCGGCTATCGCTGGTCGGTCAACTCGATCTCGCCGGGCAGCTTCTTCGTCGCCGCCGCGCGCTGGGACGTGAGCTTTGCCGGCGACCGCCACCGGGCCAACGTGAGCAACGTCCAGTTCGGCCCGACGCTCAACGTCGCGCTCAAGGACGGGGCCTTCGTGACGATCTATCCGAGTACCGAAATCCGCTATGATTTCGTCAAGGACAGCTTCTTCCTGCCCTTCGATGCCGCGGTCGGCAAGCTGTGGGGCGGCAAGATCATCACCTCGCTCGAAGGCTCGGCCAAGCTGATCGGCGACCATGACGCCCCCTATCGCTACAAGGTCGAGGCACGGATCGGGTTCCTGTTCTGATGCCCCGCCGCGGCCGCCTGCTCGCTCTCGCTAGCGGCGCGGGCCTGGCGCTTGCCGCAACAGCGGCGACGGGACAGGAAAGCACCACGCCGATCGAGGACCTTCAGGACCAGGCCGAGACCTCGGCCAACGCGACCGAGCGCCTCGTTCTGCCGATCCCGCTGTCGAACCCCACGCTCGGCACCGGGCTCGCCCTCGCCTTCGTCAAGGTCTACGAGCCCGAGGGCACGGGCAAGCCGTGGACCACCGGGGCGGGCGCGCTCTACACCAGCCACAAGGATCGCGCGCTCGCCGCGTTCCACAACATGGCGCTGGACGGGGATAGGCTGCGCTTCTCGGGCGTCGCCGGCTACGCCTCGCTGCCGCTCAAATTCTACGGTATCGGCTCGGCGGCGGGCGATCGCGGGGTCGCGCTCGACATCCAGCAGGACGTGATCGGCGGACGGATCGAGGGGCTGGTGCGCGTCGCCGCCAATCTCCACGCCGGCGTCCGCGTGCGCGTCCAGGGTGTCCGCACGCGCATCCGCACCGACGGCGATGGCCCGATCGCCGACCTGATCCCGTCGATCCAGCGACGCTCGACCATCGTCGCGGTCGGTCCCTCGATCGTCTTCGACAGGACCGACGCGCCGTTCAACCCGCGCAACGGCGTGCTCGCCGAAGCGCATTGGCTGGTCGGCGTCCCCCTGCTCGGCAGCGACTTCGCCTATAGCCGGGTCACCGCATCAGCCAACGTGTACCACGCGCTGGGCGAACGGACGGGCATCGCCGCAAGGGCCTCGATCTGCGCCGCAGGGCGCGAGGCCCCTTACTATGACTTGTGCAACTACGGCCAGTCGAACGACTTGCGCGGCTATCTCAACGGCCAGTACCGCGACCGTGCCTCGTGGGCGGTCCAGGCCGAGCTGCGCCGAAAGCTGTGGGGCCGCCTCGGCGGCGTCGCCTTTGCCGGCATTGGCGGGATCGCGCCGGCGATCGGCCGCCTCGGCGATACCACGCTGCTTCCCGGGGCGGGCCTGGGCCTGCGCTACAAGATATCGCAAGCCTACGGCATCAACGCGCGGGTCGACGCCGCTGTCGGCAAGAATTCACACGCGATCTACTTCTCGGTCGGCGAGGCCTTCTGAGCTTCAGAACGGCCCGATGCCGAAGGCGATCCGCAGGATGGCGAAGAGGCCCACCAGCAGAAGCAGCACGGCGATGACCCACACCGCCGAGATGCGATGCTCGGGCAGGTGATGCATCAGCCCCAGCGAATAGAGCCGTTCGCGGCGCTCGCGGAACGAGCGCACCTGCCGCCAGTGCCCGATGACGCCCAGCACCAGCAGCACCACCCCCAGCACGATCAGCGAGAGCCCGAAGCGGAGCGGCGCTTCGGGCGGAAGCTTGCCGTTGGCCAGCTCGGGCTGCACCGACTTGAAGAACTGGTAGATGGTAAAGCCGAAGCCGATCAGCGACAGCGCAGTGCGGATCACCGACATCAGCGTGCGGTCGCCCGACATCTCGCTGCGCGCGAAGGACATCGCGGTGCGGTTCGACGAGAGTTCGGTGGATGCGTTGTCGTCGATCAGCTCCAGCTGATCGGCACTATGAGGGTCAATCATGGCTTGCTCCGTTCGCCTGCGGGCAGCCTAGCGAGCGCGCCCCCCTCCGCCACCGGGACTTGTCCGGGCGAAGGGCCAGGGAAAATCCCGGGTCGCCGCAGTTGCCCAGGGCGCGGCAAAGCGCCGCGAAGCTCGGGAAATCCGCAGCGGCGTCCCCGGGGAAATCACCGATGGCGCTCGCCGGGCCAGGGTTCATTGTCGGGGCGGATCGACGGGAGTCTCCGATGGAAGAAACGCTGAAGATACTTTCGGAAACGGCGGGGCTCGCTCTGGAGATCGTGGTCGTGCTCGTGGTGCTGGTAGGCGGCCTGCGGGCGATCGTGCTGCTTGCCGGAAACTTCGTGCAGAGCCGCCTGAGCATCCGCACGGCGCGGGCGATCTGGGTCGATTTTGCCGCCGCCATCCTGCTCTCGCTCGAGTTCGCTCTGGGCGCCGACATCATCCGCACCGCGATCGCGCCGACCTGGGACGACATCGGCCAGCTCGCGGCGATCGCCGCGATCCGTACCGGCCTCGGCTTCTTCCTAGGCCGCGACATCCAGGAGCTCGGCGGCCACCCGCTGGCAGAGGAACGACCCGAATGAACCATCCTCACCCGGCCTTCCTGCCAAAGGACCTCGGCCAGACCCGCACCATTCTCGCGGCCGACCGGACGCTGATGG
The DNA here is from genome assembly GCF_020179475.1 of Novosphingobium huizhouense. Lineage (GTDB taxonomy): Bacteria > Pseudomonadota > Alphaproteobacteria > Sphingomonadales > Sphingomonadaceae > Novosphingobium > Novosphingobium huizhouense. The sequence goes on from NZ_JAILXZ010000003.1 coordinate 532,893, forward strand.
CGTGGATCCGCACGGCGCTGTCGATGTACAGCTTCGGCTTCACCATCTACAAGTTCCTGCAGGGCATGGCGCAATCCGCAACGTCGCAGGCGGCGCACAGCGCACAACTGGTCGGCTTGTTCCTCGCGGGCACCGGCACGGTGTCGATAATCCTAGGCACGATCGGCTATTGGGCGACGCTCAAGGAGTTGCAGCGGATCGAGGAGTTCCGCCTCGGCCGCCCGGTCCTGGTGCTGGCGTCGATGATGTCCATCGCCGGGGTGCTGCTGTTCTTCAGCATCGAAACCCGCATCATCTGACCCCCGCATCATCTGCGCATGGAGAAGCCATCATGAGGGCGCTCGCAAATTCCGACAGGCCGCAACCGACCGGCACGACGAGCACCGCGGACATGGCGTTCATCGCTGGCGGGCAGTTCGTAATGGGCTCGGACCGCCATTATCCCGAAGAGGCCCCGACGCAGCGCGTGGCCGTCGACGGCTTCTGGATCGACGTCGGCCCGGTGACCAACCGCCAGTTCGCGGCGTTCGTCGAGGCCACCGGCCATGTCACCAACGCCGAACTCTCCGCCGATCCGGCCGACTATCCCGGCGCCCTGCCGGAAATGCTGCAGCCCGCATCGCTGGTGTTCGATCCGCCGCGCCATCGGGTGACCGACCATTCGAACATCACCCAGTGGTGGCAGTATCGCCCGGGCGCGGACTGGCGCCACCCCCAGGGTCCGGGCTCGTCGATCGAGGGGCTCGACGATCATCCGGTGGTGCACGTGGCTTATGCCGATGCCGAAGCCTATGCCGCCTGGGCGGGCAAGTCGCTGCCGACCGAGGCCGAATGGGAGTATGCCGCCCGCGGCGGGCTCGAGGGCAGCGAATTTGCCTGGGGCGACGAGCTGATGCCCGAGGGGCGCGCGATGGCGAACTTCTGGCAGGGCCACTTTCCCAACGAGAACCTGCTGCTCGACGGCTATGCCCGCACCTCCCCGGTCGGCGCGTTCCCGCCGAACGGCTTCGGGCTCAGCGACATGATCGGCAACGTCTGGGAGTGGACGCAGGACTATTTCACCGCGCGGCGCCCGGTCAACGCCGAACGGCCCTGCTGCGCGGTGCGCAATCCACTGGGCGCCGAGCGCGAGCAGAGCTTCGACCCGGCGCTCCCCGGCATCACCATCCCCCGCAAGGTGCTCAAGGGGGGATCGCATCTTTGCGCGCCGAACTACTGCCGCCGCTATCGGCCGGCGGCGCGCCATGCCCAGCCGACCGACACATCGACCAGCCACGTAGGCTTCCGCTGCGTCATCCGGGGATGACGCAGCGTGCCGCTCAACGGAAGCCGGCGCGCAGGAACAGCGCCGGGCCGCTGAAGCCGTACTTCAGGCGGCCGTTCCAGCGCGGCTTGTCGACATCGACCCGGTAATCGACATAGCGGTACATCGCGCCGATGCCGAAGTTCCTGGCAAAGCGCCACGTCACGGCGCCCTGGGCGTTGACGAGGCGGCCCTTGTAGTCGGAAATCTTCAGCGACAGATAGTCGATCCGCCCCGACAAGGTGACCCCGGGCGCGATCTGCTGGCGGGCGAAAAGGCCGATGGTCGGCAACGGCGCGAGCAGCGTGCGGCGCCGCGTAGCCCCGGTCACCGTCGCCTCGCCGACCCGCGCCGCGCCGGACAGGCGAACCGTGAAGTCGGTGGCGTGAACCCCGAGCGCCGCGCCGATCCGCGTGTTGTCGTCCTTGACGAAGGCATAGCCCACGGTCGCGCGATAGACGCTCGAATCGAACCCGCTGTCGAGCCGACCTCCGACGGGATAGACCGCATCGTCGAATGCGATGTCACGGCGCAGCGTCGCGCTGCCGCGCCGACGCAGCGAGTAGAACTCGGTGTCGAGCGACCAGCGCCCGCTGCCGAAGCGCAGCCCCGCGTTGACCTGGGGCAGAGCCTTGCGCTTGCTGAGGTCGAGGTCGGATTCGAGATCAATCGTGCTCGCGACCTGAGGGCGGTTCGTGGCCGCGACGCGCACCTGCGAGTCCACGTCGGGGAGATAGGCGCCAACCTCGATCCAGTACTTGTCGTCGATCTCCTGCGCGATGGCGGGCTGCGACATTGCCATCGTCGCGCCCAGAACCGCGCCCACGCGGCAAACATTTTTCATGTGACGTCTCCTGTCCGCGCAGGTTCCCTCCCGCGTGTCCACGCCAGGACCTGGGCCTGCACAACCTGACCTGATCGGCACCCGACAGGCATCGGGGTTTCCCCTTGCAGCGCGGCATCATCATTCCCGACAGGGCCCCCGATCTCTACCGCAAGCCACGGATTTCCAAGTGCCGGGCCGTCTGTGGCGGTCCCGAGGCATCAGGTTCGTCCGGCTCGCGTCTGCGGGTTTCCACCGGTTGCAGGCCCCCTCGCCTCCGATCAGCTTTCCCGCCGACCAGCTCGGCCGGTGATCGGCCTGGCCGGCGATGACAGGGAGACGACACGATGGACCATGCCGAGGGCTTGCTCAGTACTGCCCCTCTGCCTCTGCTGGGGCTGCTGGTGTTCGCGGTGCTTATCGCGGCGATGCAGATGGGTGCGCTGGTCAAGCGCCGCATGAACCGGCGCGAAGGCGGCGGGAACAGCGAGGAAGGCTACATCGTGTCGGGGGCGCTGGGGTTGATGGCGCTGCTGCTGGGCTTCACGTTCAACCTTGCGATCGACCGGTACGACCATCGCCGCGAGCTGGCGCTGGAGGAGGCGAACGCGATCGGCACGACCTACTTGCGCGCGCAGATGCTGGAAGAACCGGCCCGCACGCGCGTCAGCACCTTGCTGCAGCGCTATTCGGCCAACCACCTCGCGCTCGCCGAGGCGAGCGACCCGCGCAAGCGCGAGGCCCTGCTCGCGCAATCGGACGAAGGGCAGATCCGCCTGTGGCGCGCGACGATCGAGGCGATCCGCCCGGTCGCCAACGACACCGTCTCGCGGCCGTTCCTCGAGGCGATGAACGCGACGATCGATGCGGGCGCCGCGCGCGTCGCCGCTCGACGCGCGCACGTCCCGCCGCGGGTGCTCGCCACGCTGCTGCTCTACATGGCGATCAGCGCCTTCATCCTTGGCTGCGTCTCCAACGGCTCGCGCTGGCGCCCGGCGCCCAGCGTGCTCCTTGCGCTGTTCTCGCTCGCCTACATCCTGACGATCGACATCGACCGTCCCAACGGCGGCGCGATCCGCGAGCCTCAGGCCGCGATTGTCGATGTCCTGACGATGATGCGCGCGCACCCGCCCGGCAGCTTCGATCCGCCGGCCCCGTCTGCGGCCCAGCCGTCGCTTCCGCCCGCTTCGGCGCAGCGCTGATCCAGCGAATGGACCGGGCGAACGGGAGAGGTTCCTGCCCCCTGTCCGGGATCGCGCGCCGCCAAGTCATGGCTAATCCCGATAAATACGCCGCTCACAAGGTGAGACGAACGGGAGCATTGGGACGGATATGCGAGTCTGCGCAATCGTGCGCAGCCGGCCGCATCTTCAGACGCCGCCCCCGGTCGTGCCTGTCATAACCTCCCCCCCGCCGCAGGCACCGGGGCAACGGCAGGGCGCTGCGGAGATTTCGGGTTGAACTCCGCGGCGCCCGAAGGGGCCGTTCTTGCACCACCGGTCCGCAAGGGAGCGATCGGGGCCTGGCCGCTGGCGCGCGCATCCGGCGCGAGGCCGGTTCGCCGCAAAAACTGCCGCTCGGATCGTTCCTTCCCGGGGTTTTTCCTGATAGCTATCGTTCCGGTCTTCCCGGAAGATGCCCGGATGCAACAGGCGCGCTATTGGTGTGCGGGCGGGTTGCCCGTAGTGGGACCGACTGAGGAGTTCGACGTGTTCGCATTCGGGGCGAGGAAGGGCGCAAGTGAGTAGCCCGACTCGCCGCGTGCTGATCGCGGACGATCACGACGTCGTCCGCCGGGGCGTTCGCGCGCTGCTGGAAACCCGGTCCAACCTGCACATCGTGGCCGAGGCCACCAAGGGCCGCGAGGCGCTCGAGGAAGCGCGCAGCACCAGGCCCGACATCGTCATTCTCGATTATTCACTCCCGGAAATGAACGGGCTGGACCTGACGCTTTCGATCAAGCGCGAGATGCCGCGGGTCGAGGTGATGATCTATACCATGCACGACCGCGAGGAACTGGTGCTGGAAGTCCTGCGCGCGGGCGCACGCGCCTATGTCCTCAAGTCGGATACCGAGCGCCACCTGCTGGCCGCGGTCGATGCGCTGTCGATCCATCGCCCCTACTTCTCCGGGGGTCATTTCGGAGACCTTGCTCGAGCGCTTCCTCGGGTCTGCACCCGCGGCGCAGGCGACCTTGACCCACCGCGAGCGCGAAGTCGTCCAGCTGATCGCCGAAGGCCGCATCAACAAGGAAATCGGCCACATGCTGAACATCAGCATCAAGACGGTGGAGACCCACCGCGCAGCGGTGATGCACAAGCTAAAGCTGCGCACCACCGCCGAACTCGTGCGCTACGCGGTGCGCAACAACATCGTCGAAGCCTGAGCACGCCGGCGGGTGTAATTCCATCGCCGGTCGATCGGCGACTGGGGCACCGGCTTCAGGCGAAGGCGGACGAGATGGCCGACGAAATGTCCGCACCCTCCGCGCCCAGCGCGGCGGGGTCTAAGTCGCGGTGTCCGCCGTCACGAGGCAGATGCGCGACGATGATCGTGCCGTGGCCGCCCTTGCGAGTATCGATCCGAAGCACCCCGCCCAGTTCGGCAACGCGGGCGGTCATCCCGGCGATCCCCACGCCGAACGTCATCTCGTTGCGCGCCGGGGCGCAGGTCACGCCGTTGCGCAGCCCCTTGCCGTCGTCGCACACGACCAGTTCCAGCGCATCGGGCCGGTCGCTCAGGCGGACGCGCACGCGCGTGGCCGCCGCGTGCCGGTAGACGTTGCTGAGCGTCTCCTGCAGCACGCGATAGATGGCGCTCTCTGCGGCCGACGTGCGATGGAGATCGCAGCCGTAGACCCGTGCGTCGACTTCGAGTCCCGACCGCCGCGCGAACCCCTCGCAAAGCAGCAGGACCGCGCCATGCAGCCCATGCTGCTCCAGTTGGGGCGGGTGCAGCAGGTAGGTCAGGCCGCGCAGCTCCTTGTGGAACTGGGCCAGCATCCCGGACAGGTCGTCGATCACTTCGGCGCAGAGATTCTCGGCCGGCGCGCTCTTCAGCTGGGCCAGCATCAGGTTCATCCCGATCAGATGCTGCGCAGCAGTATCGTGCAGGTCACGGGCGAGCCGCAAGCGCTCCTCGTCGTGGACCCGCGCGAGATTGGAGCGCGCCTGCATCAGACTGATGTTGAGCGACCGCTTTTCGTGGCGAAGCTGGAACAACTCGCTCACGTCCGAACGCGAGATGATGGTATAGCGCACGCCGTGAAGATCGATGCGGCTCAACGAAAGGTGCCAGAATTTTCCTTTCTCGCCGTTGCGGACCGTCAGTTGCACGGGGCAACCGGCCCCCGCGGAGAAGCGGTCGAGCCGTTCGACGACGTGCCGCGCCTCGGTGGTTCCTGACGCTTGCATCCATTGCCAGTAGCTGCGGAAGTTCTGTCCCTTGGCCAGGAGCGGAGATTCGTCCTCGGTCGTGGCGCGTTCGGTCCAGGCCTGGTTGAGCTTCAGGATCCGCCAGTCCGCGCCGGCAATCGCAATCTGGACGGGAAGATTGTCGATCAACAGTTGTACGGCGCCACTGACCGATGGAGCCGGGCGCTCCGCCGAAGTTTGCGTGGCATGCTGCGATTGCATCGCAATCAATTCCGAAGGTCCCCCACGAACCACGATCCATCACTCCCAATAGGACTTTGGGAAGACTCCGAGGTTCCACCCGACCGCCCTGCCTGAGACTTCGCGTAGGTATATTTCCATTTTCCTATCCGGTAAAGTAATTAGGCAAAAATCACAGTTTGGTTACTCACCGGTAATACTAAAAACCTGTTTAATTCGTCTCGTAAGCTACTGCCATTCCGCGATTTTTCCCCTTAAATTACAATCTCGCGTCAAATCCGGTCTTTCACCGGACCGGGCGAGGGCCCGGTCACTTAGGTGCCGCGCAGCAATTGGAGCGAAAGCTCCGCAAAAACCCGCTCGGTTGCGCACCGCAACCGGCTCCCCGAACGATCGCGTCTCGGTCCGATTCGCCGTTTGTCCTGGGCGCCATGCTGCGCCGCATCGACTCGGGCGAAGGCGCGGGGCCAGCATTGCTGCACCTCCCCCTTCCCTGCACAAATCGCGCGATAGGAAGCGCCGCCCGGCCGCGTCGGGGTTTTCCCCGGTGAACACGCCCGCGGCGGAGCGGTACTCCATGGGGCCGAGCCCGAAGGCTCGGATCGCGTTACTTGCGAGCAATTCACCCGCGGAGAACGAACATGGCTTCGAAACCGAATATCCTGGTCATCTGGGGAGACGACATCGGCTGGCAGAATGTCAGTGCCTACGGGCTCGGGACGATGGGCTACACCACCCCGAACATCGACAGCATCGGTCTCGGCGGAATCCGCTTTACCGACCACTACGCCCAGCAGTCGTGCACCGCCGGGCGCGCTGCGTTCATCACCGGGCAGTACCCGATCCGTTCGGGCATGGTCACCGTCGGACAGCCAGGCGATGCCCTGGGGCTGCAGAAGGCTTCGCCCTGCCTCGCCGAAGTTATGAAGGAAGCCGGCTACCGGACCGGCCACTTCGGCAAGAGCCACCTCGGCGACCGCAACGAGCATCTGCCGACCAACCACGGCTTCGACGAATTCTTCGGCAACCTCTACCACCTCAATGTGTCCGAGGAAGACCAGCAGCGCGACTATCAGAACTTCGCCAAAGCGTATTCGGGCAGCCTCGAGGAATACGAAAAGAAGTTCGGCGCGCGCGGCGTGATCCACAGCTTCGCCACCGACGTCGACGATCCCACCGAAGACCCCCGCTTTGGCCGCGTCGGCAAGCAGAAGATCGAGGATACCGGCCCGCTCCACCAGGAGCGCATGCACGACGTCGACGCGGCCGAGTTCATCCCGAAGGCGCTCGATTTCATGAAGAACGCCAAGGATGCCGACGAACCGTTCTTCGTGTGGCTCAACACCAGTCGCATGCACCTCTACACCCGGCTCAACGACAAGTGGCGCTACGCGGCGGAAAAGTACTCGTCCGAGGCCGACATCCACGGCTCGGGCATGCTCCAGCACGATCATGACGTCGGCCTGGTGCTCGATTTCCTCAAGGAACACGGCCTCGACGAGAACACCATCGTCTGGTACTCGACCGACAACGGCCCCGAGCACTCGTCGTGGCCGCACGGCGGAACAACGCCGTGGCGGGGCGAGAAGATGACCACCTACGAAGGCGGCGTCCGGGTGATCTCGATGCTGCGCTGGCCGGGCGTGATCGAGCCGCTCCAGCTCAAGAACGGTATCCAGTCGCACCAGGACATGTTCACCACGCTGGCCGCGGCCGCAGGCGTGCCGGACGTGCGCGAAAAGGTCCTCGCCGAGAAGAACCAGTACATCGATGGCGTCAACAACCTCGACTACTGGCTCGGAAAGTCCGAGGACTCGGCCCGCAACCACATCTTCCACTACAACGAATCCAAGCTCACCGCGATGCGGATGGGGCCGTGGAAGTGGCACTTCTCGACGGCCGAGGACTACTACGGCACGATCGTCGGCCGCTCCAAGCCGCTGGTGTTCAACATCCGCATGGACCCGTTCGAAAGCTACGACAACAGCGACTCCTACGGTCACCTGATCCAGAAGGTCTCGTGGCAGACCGGGCCGATGGGCGAGATGATGAAGGAGCACCTGATGACGCTCGCCAAGTACCCCCCGGTCCAGGGCGGCAAGAGCTTCGACATGTCGAACGTGGTCGAACAGTTCATGAGCAAGGGCCACGACTGATCGCCAGGAAGGACGGGGTTTGGTCGGCGTGTCCGAACCCCGCCCGACTGCCATGGGCGTGGATCACCGCCGTGCGCGAGCAAGGCCCGCGGCATGCGGGCTTCGGGCGAGGTCCGAAATGGACCCAGTTTTATCCGTGAATTGAGGCACTTACGAGACTAGCGGTGGAACGCGCATGAGCCGGTCGGGTTGAAATCTGAAACTCGGCACGGTGAAAATGGCAGGTATTTCGACATGGGCTCACGCCTCTCAAGCGCAGCGCAGCGGCTGCGGAGCGCGGCTATCAGCCTCACCAGCACCGAAGACGTCGCGCTCATCAACCGCTTCGCCGACGAGCTCGATTCCCTGTCGAGCAAGGAGGAGCAATTGAAGAAGCTCGGTCTCGCGTCCGAGCGCTCGGGCACCAGCGAGGCGCTGCGGGCCTGCCTCAGCAGCGCCTTCCCGCTTCCCGAGGACAACAACTTCCGCGGCCTGCTCGCCCTGCTCGAGGAAGCGATGTGGGACGAGGAGAAGGCGCGCTCGCAGCCCAGCCACCACTGACCACGGGCCGCAGCGCCTGAACCCGGCGCGGCGGCGCCGCATTGCTGGCACGGACGTTGCGTCGCGGCCGCCAAGCGGCTAGGCGTCCGCGCACCGGGGCAACAGGAAAGACCCAACGTGGCGAGCTTACCGCACGACGCCGCCGGCGCAGCGCCGCCGTCAAGCGTCGTGATCTGCCATCTCGACAGCGCCAGGTTCATCGGAGAAGCCCCTGCCGGGGTTCCCGCCCGGAATGTCGTCGACCGGGAGCCGATCCCGGCAGGCTACGGCTTCCCCGAGGCGAGCCCGGTGGTGTGTCGCGCCCGAGCCGCGCGCAGGCCAAGAGCCGCGGTGTGACGACCACCGGACGGATTGCCGCCGAACCCGCGCGAGCTTCGTGTCATCCCTTCGCAACATGCATGCTATTGACAGGCCGATGATGAAGGGCGCCAATCTTCCATGGTCGGGCATCGCAATCGCCATCGGCACCGCGATCGCCATGACGTTCGCCGGCGCAAATCCTTGGCTCGCGGTCGCGGTGCTGATCCTCTGGCTCGGCTCGTTGTGGCTGTCGCGGCCCGAACCGACGGTCGAGACGCGCGGCGCGGAGGAAGGCAGCGTGAGCCGCCATGCAATGGCCGAACTCGTCGAGCCGTTCTCGGTCCCCGTGCTGATGCTCGACAATCAGCGCATCGCCGCCGCCAATGCCGCCGCACGCGAAGCGCTGGGGCCGCACATCGTCGGCCAGGACGCCCGCGTCGCGCTGCGCCATCCGGCCGCGGTCAAGCTGCTCGACCAGCCCGAGGGCAGCGCGATGGTCCGCGGGCTGACCGGGGCGCGTTCGATCTGGCAGGTCAACCGCGTGTCGATCGACACCCGCTTCTCGCTGATCGAGCTGGTCAACCGCACCGCCGAGGCGGACATCAGCCGCGCCCACACCGATTTCGTCGCCAATGCGAGCCACGAACTGCGCACCCCGCTCGCCTCGATCATCGGCTACATCGAGACCCTGTCCGATCCCGACGCCAAGGTCGACAAGGCGACCGCGGCGCGCTTCCATGCGACCGTCCTGCGCGAGGCCAAGCGCCTGCAGGGCCTGGTCGAGGACCTGATGAGCCTGTCGCGGATCGAAGCCGAGAAGCACGAAGTGCCGACCGAACGGATCGATCTCGGCCAGCTCGCCGAGAGCATCGTCGGCGAGGTCGGCGCCACGGTCGGCGAGGATCGCGTACAGGTCTCGGCCGTCCCCGCCGTCGTCGCCGGCGACCGCCAGCAGCTCGATCAGGTGATCCGCAACCTGATCGACAACGCGCTCAAGTACGGCGCCGCCGACAAGCCGGTGGTCGTGGCGGTCGCCAACGACGGCCGCGACGCGGTGCTTACCGTGACCGACCGCGGCGAAGGCATCCACCCCGACCACATCCCCTACCTCACCCGGCGCTTCTACCGCACCGATCCGGGGCGCAGCCGCCAGGCGGGGGGAACCGGCCTCGGTCTCGCGATCGTCAAGCACATCGTGGAACGCCATCGCGGCGACCTCGACATTTCCAGTACGCTCGGAGTAGGGACGACCGTCACGATCCGTTTCGCAATTGCGGCAACGGCGTCGTGACATGCCTGCCCGACTCATGGCCTGACTGTAACAAAAACGTCACGAAACCGTCGCATTGCCCGCAACTTCTTTGCCCAGAACCATCGCGTCAGGAAGGATTCCCCCGATGAGCAGCAAGACCGTCGTTCCGCTTTCCCTCGCCACCGTCGCGCTCGCGGCGCTTTCGCTCGCCGGGTGCGGCTCGCAGGGTGGCGGCAGCCGCGACCAGGTGCGCGCGGTCGGCTCCTCGACCGTCTACCCCTTCGCCAAGGCGGTGGCCGAGCAGCTTGCCAAGTCGGATCCCTCGATCAAGTCGCCGATCATCGAATCCACCGGCACGGGCGCGGGGATGAAGCTGTTCTGCGCCGGCGTCGGCCCGCAGCACCCCGACATCGAGGACGCCTCGCGCCGGATGAAGAAGTCCGAGTTCGAGGAATGCCAGAAGAACGGCGTGAAGGAGATCGTCGAGATCCAGGTCGGCCTCGACGGCGTCGCCTTCGCCGAGGGCAGCAAGGGCCCCGGCATCGCGCTCACGCCCGAGGACGTCTACAAGGCGCTGGCCAAGAACCCCTACGGCAAGCCCAACGCCGCCAAGACCTGGAAGGACGTGAACCCGGCGCTGCCCGACGAGCCGATCCTGGTCTACGGCCCGCCCTCGACCTCGGGCACGCGCGATGCGCTCAAGGAGCTGATCCTGGGCAAGGGTTGCGACGCCAACCCCGAGATGAAGGCGCTCAAGGAAAGCGACAAGGACAAGCACGAGGCGATCTGCGGCGAAGTGCGTGAAGACGGCGCCTATGTCGACGCCGGCGAGAACGACAACCTGATCGTGCAGAAGATCGAGGCCAACCCCAAGGCGATCGGCATCTTCGGTTTCTCCTACCTCGAGGAGAATTCGGACAAGCTCAAGGGTCTGACCATGTCGGGCATCACCCCGACCTACCAGACCATTTCCGACTTCACCTATCCCGGCGCCCGCCCGCTCTACATCTATGTCAAGAAGGCGCACCTCAAGGCGATCCCGGGGCTGCAGGGTTATGTCACGGAATGGTCAAAGGCGTGGGGCAAGGGCGGACTGCTGGCCAAGCTCGGCATGGTCGTCGCGCCCGACGACGTGATCGCCAAGAGCACCAAGGCCGTCGCGGACCTGCCCGTGCTCGACGGCAACGAACTGAAGTAAGGAAGACGATCGCATTATGTCGCCAGCCATCCTGCTCCTGCTCGCCTTCGGGTTGGGTCTCGTCGGCTGGCTGGCGGCACGCTCGCGGGCCTGGGCCTTCCGCCGCTCCGCTCCGCTCGGGCGGATCCACTCGCTGCCGGGCTTCCACGCCTGGTACGTGGCGCTGTGGATCGCCGTCCCCGCGCTGCTGTTCGCGTTGGTGTGGAACGCGCTGAGCCCCGAACTGGTCACCCAGAGCGTGCTTTCGGATCCGGCCGCGGCGGCACTGCCGGCCTTCGGCTTCGAGCGCGATTCGATGCTGGCGGAGGCGCAGGCGGTCGCGCTCGGCAATGCGCCCGCGGTCTTCAACCCCGATGCGCAAGGCCTGGTCGAGCCCTATCGTGCGGCGATCTTCCGCTACGAGGTGATCGGCCTTGTCGCGACGCTGGTGATCGCGCTGGCCGGCGGCATCTTCTCGTTCCTCCGGCTCAAGCCCGATTTCACCGCGCGCACCCGGGTCGAACGCGCGGTGATGGGCCTGCTGCTGGTCGCCTCGCTGGTCGCGATCCTGACCACGCTCGGCATCATCGTCAGCCTGGTGTTCGAGACGGTGCGCTTCTTCACCATGGTCTCGCCCGTCGACTTCCTGTTCGGCACGCACTGGGCGCCCGACCCGATGAGCAGCGGCGCGCCCGACGGCAAGCAGTTCGGCGCCATCCCGCTGTTCTGGGGCACGATCTACATCGGCGCGATCATCGCGATGATCGTCGCCATCCCGCTCGGGCTGATGAGCGCGATCTACCTGACGCAGTACGCCTCGAACACCGTCCGCCAGGTGATGAAGCCCCTGCTCGAGATCCTCGCCGGCGTGCCGACGGTGGTCTACGGCTACTTCGCCGCGCTGACCGTCGCCCCGGCCGTGCGCGATGCGGCGCAAGCGATCGGGATTTCGAGCGCCTCGACCGAAAGCGCGCTTGCCGCGGGCCTCGTGATGGGGGTGATGATCATCCCCTTCGTCTCGTCGATGGCCGACGATTCGATCGCGGCGGTGCCGCAGGCGATGCGCGACGGCAGCCTTGCGATGGGCGCGACCAAGGCTGAGACGATCAGCAAGGTGCTGGTGCCCGCTGCGCTGCCCGGCATCGTCGCCGGCGTGATGCTCGCGATCAGCCGCGCGATCGGCGAGACCATGATCGTGGTCATGGCCGCAGGGGCTTCGGCCAACCTGACCGCCAACCCGTTCCAGTCGATGACCACGGTGACCTTCCAGATCGTGGCGATGCTGACCGGCGAAGGCAGTTTCGACCACCCCGCCACGCTGTCCGCCTTCGCGCTCGGCATGGTCCTGTTCCTGGTCACGCTGACCCTGAATTTCATCGCGTTGCGCGTCGTCAAGCGCTACCGCGAAGCCTACGAGTGACCGGCAGATGAGCGACAGCATCGATCAGATCCAGACGGCGCGCCGCGCGCGGATGCAGGCCGGGCTCGCCCGCCGCTACCGCGCCGACCGCGCGTTTCGCTGGCTCGGCCTTTCGGCCATCGTGTTCTCGGCGCTGGTCCTCGCGTTCCTGCTGGTCTCGATGACCTCGAACGGGATCGCCGGCTTCCAGCGCGCCGAGTTGCGCTTCCAGGTGCCGCTCAAGGGCCAGCTGCTGGTCGATCCGGCGCGCCTGTCGCAGGCCGATCCGCTCGGCGCGCTCGAAAGCGCCGGCCTGCCGATGATCGTCGACACCGCCGCCGACCAGGCGCTAGGCGCGGGCGGCGCGGGCTATCTCGCGCCCGGCGCGTGGCGCGACCTCGGCATGCGGATCGTCGCGCACCCCGACTTGCTCGAGCAGGCGACGGTCGACGTCTCGCTGCCCGCCAGCGACGACCTTGCCGCCGCCCGCCGTGGCTCCGGCGACAAGGCGCTGCAGGACGCGGCCTATGGCCTTGGCCGCAAGGGCCAGCTGGTCCGCGCGATCGACTGGGGCTTCCTCTCCCGCTCCGACGCCACCAGTCCGCAGGCGGTGGGCATCTGGGGGGCGCTCAAGGGTTCGATCCTGACGATGCTCGTCACGCTCGGCCTCGCCTTCCCCGTCGGCGTGCTCGCCGCGCTCTATCTCGAGGAATACGCCACCCGCAATCGCTGGACCGACCTGATCGAGATCTCGATCAACAACCTGGCGGCGGTTCCCTCGATCATCTTCGGCCTGCTCGGCCTCGCGGTCTTCCTCGGCCTGTTTCCCAATTGGCGTTCCGCGCCGGTGATCGGCGGCATGACGCTCGCGCTGATGACGATGCCGGTCATCGTCATCTCGGGGCGCAACGCGATCAAGGCGGTGCCGCCCTCGATCCGCGACGCCGCGCTGGCGATGGGCGCGAGCCCGGTGCAGGTGGTGTTCCACCATGTCCTGCCGCTCGCCCTGCCCGGCATCCTCACCGGCACGATCATCGGCATGGCGCGCGCGCTGGGCGAGACCGCGCCGCTGCTGATGATCGGCATGCGCGCCTTCGTCGCCAGCCCGCCCTCGGGCTTCACCGCGCCGTCGAGCGTGCTGCCCGTGCAGATCTTCCTCTGGTCCGACGAGATCGACCGCGGCTTCATCGAGCGCACCAGCGCGGCGATCGTGGTCCTGCTCGTCTTCCTGCTCCTGATGAACGGCCTTGCGATCTACCTTCGCAACCGCTTCGAAAAACGGTGGTAACATGAACGCGCCCGCCCCGACCCCCGCACCGACGCCGACGTCGACGCCGCCTGCATCGCCGTTTCCCGACCCGGTCGCCGAAGCGAAGATCAGCGCCAAGGACGTCTCGGTGTTCTATGGCGCCAAGCGCGCCATCGACGCCGTGTCGATCGACATTCCCAAGAGCTACGTGACCGCGTTCATCGGGCCTTCGGGCTGCGGCAAGTCGACCTTCCTGCGCTCGCTCAACCGCATGAACGACACGATTGCCGGCGCCCGCGTCGAAGGAGAGATCCTGCTCGACGGCGAGGACATCTACCGTTCCGGCATGGACGTAGTGCAGCTGCGCGCGCGCGTCGGCATGGTGTTCCAGAAGCCGAACCCGTTCCCCAAGTCGATCTACGACAACATCGCCTATGGCCCGAAGATCCACGGCATCACCGGCAGCAAGAGCGAGCTCGACGGGATCGTCGAAAGCTCGCTTCAGCGCGCCGGCCTGTGGGACGAGGTCAAGGACCGCCTGAGCGACAGCGGCACGGCGCTTTCGGGCGGCCAGCAGCAGCGCCTGTGCATCGCCCGCGCGATCGCGGTCGATCCCGAAGTGATCCTGATGGACGAGCCGTGCTCGGCGCTCGATCCCATCGCCACCGCGCGCATCGAGGAACTGATCGACGAACTGCGGGGCCGCTACGCCATCGTGATCGTTACCCACTCGATGCAGCAGGCCGCGCGCGTCTCGCAGCGGACCGCCTTCTTCCACCTGGGCAAGATCGTCGAGTACGGCACCACGTCCGACATCTTTACCAACCCCCGGGAAGAGCGCACGAAGGACTACATCACCGGTCGCTACGGCTGAAGGAACGCGAAATGGTCGCCGAACATACCGTCAAGGCATTCGACGAGGACATCACCCGCCTGCGCGGGCTCGTCGCGGAAATGGGCGGCCTTGCCGAACTCTCGATCGCCGAGGCGATGGATTCGCTCGTCTCGGGCAACGAGGAACTGGCCAAGGGCGTGATCGCGCGCGACAAGCGCATCGACCAGCTCGAGGCGGAGGTCGATCGCCTGTCGGTACGCGTCCTCGCGCTGCGGGCGCCGATGGCCGACGACCTGCGCGAAGTGATCGCCGCGCTGAAGATCGCCGGGGTGATCGAGCGCATCGGCGACTATGCCAAGAACATCGCCAAGCGCGTCGGCCATATCGAAGGGCGCAAGCGCTTCGAGCCGCTGACGCTGCTCCCGGTGATGAACGAGATGGCCGGCGACATGGTCCACGACGTGCTCACCGCCTACGCCGCGCGCGATGCGGTGGCGGCGGCCGAGATCGTCCAGCGCGACGCCAAGGTCGACGCCTTCTACGACAGCGTGTTCCGCAACTTCGTGTCTTACATGGTCGAAAATCCCGCGACGATCAGCTCCGTGGCGCAACTGATGTTCGTTGCTCGCAACATCGAGCGGATCGGCGACCAGGCGACCAACATCGCCGAAATGGTCCATTACGCCGCCACCGGCACCTATCTCCCCGAGCGCGAAGACGTTCCGCCGCCGGCGTAACAAACTGCCCTGCGGGCTGGTCACACGGCGGTAACATTTGGCGTGTCTTGCGCGCAGGACTGTCACGGAGGAATGTGTGTCGGCTCCCAAGCTGCTTCTCGTCGAAGATGATACCGCGCTGGCCGAACTCGTCGAATACCGCTTCCGTGGCGAAGGATACGATGTCCGCACCACCGATGACGGCGACGAGGCGCTGCTGCTGGCGGCCGAGGACACCCCCGATCTCGTGCTGCTCGACTGGATGATCGGCGGCACCAGCGGCATCGAGGTCTGCCGCCGCCTGCGCCGCAACAAGTCGACCGCGCACGTGCCGATCATCATGCTGACCGCCCGCCATGACGAGGACGACCGGGTGCGCGGGCTTGAAACCGGCGCCGACGACTATGTCACCAAGCCGTTCTCCCCGCGCGAACTGATCGCCCGTGTCGGCGCGGTGCTGCGCCGCGTGCGGCCCGCGCTTGCTGGCGAAACCATCACCGTCGGCGACCTGACGCTCGATCCCACTGCGCACCGCGTCACTCGCCGCGGGGAATCGCTCAAGATCGGCCCGACCGAGTTCCGCCTGCTCAAGCATTTCATGGAGCACCCGGGCCGCGTGTTCTCGCGCGGACAGCTGCTCGATGCAGTCTGGGGCAGCGGATCGGACATCGAACTGCGCACTGTCGACGTCCACATCCGCCGCCTGCGCCAGGCGATCGCCCTGCCCGGCGCCGCCGATCCCGTGCGCACCGTGCGCTCGGCCGGCTACGCGCTCGAAGGCGTCTGACCGCGCCTCGAGCGCCGCTCCCGGCGCTGGATCAGATGCCCATCAGGCGCGAGACGTCGAGATCGTCGATCGTGATCCACTTGTTCACGTAGTTGACGTAGTAGAGCCCGAAAAGCACTGCCGAAAGGATCGTGGCGCGCAGCGCGACGCGCCCGGGACGCCAGTTGGCCGGCGCCGAATGTGCCTGTCCCGGCACGCGCTCCACCCCCAGCTCGTCCGCCGTCCGCACCCCGAACGGCATGACCAGGAACGCGGCGAACACCCAGAACAGCGAATAGATCGCGACGATCGACGTCCACTTCATCGTCCGGCCACCTTTCAGGCTCAGCTTTCGCGCAGCAGGATCTGGACCACCGGCTTCTTGCCCGACCAGCGCTGCGCCGCGCGCCTTACCGCGAGCCGCACCGCTTCGGCAACCGCCACGCGGTCGCGCTTGCGGTCGCCCTTGAGGGTACGCACCGCCTCGGCGCCGTCGCTTTCAGCCTCGATGATGAAGTCCTGCAGGTCCTCGTCCAGCGGCAGTCCGACCGGCGCGACCTGGACCGGCGAGACCAGCTTGCCATCGCGCGACACCGCCAGCGAGACCGCGACGATCCCGCCCTGCCCCAGCTTGCGCCGCACGCCCATCGCCTCGCCATCGGCGGGCGCGATGATGTCGCCGTCGAGAACGAGCCGCCCGGCGCGCACTTCGGTCAGCTTGTGCGGTCCATTGGGCGCGAGGCGGACGAGATCGCCGTTCTTCTGGACGATCGTGCGGGGGATGCCCTCGGCCTTGCCCAGGCGGGCCTGCTCGGTCATGTGGCGGATCTCGCCGTGCACCGGCACCAGGATCTGCGGCCGCAGCCAGTCGTAGAGCGCGACCAGCTCGGGCCGCCCCGGATGGCCCGAAACGTGGATCATCGACTGCCGGTCGGTGACCAGATGGACGCCCTTTTCGACGAGCTGGTTCTGGATCCGCCCGATCGACAGCTCGTTGCCCGGGATCTGCCGGCTGGAGAACAGCACCACGTCGCCCTTCTCGAGCTTGATCGGGTGCTGGTCGGCGGCGATGCGCGACAGCGCCGCGCGCGGCTCGCCCTGCCCGCCGGTGGCGAGGATCAGCACCTCGCCGCGCGGCAGGTCCATCGCCGCATCCATCGAGATCGGATCGGGGAAGTCCTGGAGGTAACCGCAGGCCTGCGACACCGCGATGATACGGTCGAGCGAGCGCCCGGCGACGCAAAGCTGGCGCCCGGTCGCCTCGGCCACCTCGCCCAGCGTCTGCAGCCGCGCGACGTTCGAGGCGAAAGTCGTCACCACCACCCGGCGGCCCTTCAACTGCTCGATCGTCTCGAGCAGCCCCGCCCGCACCGCGCCCTCGGAGCCCGAGGGGTTGGGATTGAAAACATTGGTCGAATCGCAGACGAGCGCGAGCACGCCCTCGTCGCCGATCGCGGTCAGCTCCTCCTCGGTCGCAGGGGTCCCGATGCGCGGCTCGTCATCGAGCTTCCAGTCGCCGGTGTGGAACACGCGGCCATAGGGCGTGTCGATCACCAGCGCATTGCCTTCGGCGATCGAATGCGCCAGCGGCACGTAGCGGATGTCGAACGGCCCCAGGCTGAACGCGGCCTCGTTGGGCACGACGTTGAGCTCGACGGTC
This sequence comes from Novosphingobium huizhouense, assembly GCF_020179475.1. Classification (GTDB taxonomy): domain Bacteria; phylum Pseudomonadota; class Alphaproteobacteria; order Sphingomonadales; family Sphingomonadaceae; genus Novosphingobium; species Novosphingobium huizhouense. The sequence goes on from NZ_JAILXZ010000003.1 coordinate 550,683, forward strand.
TTGTCGAGCCCCGCCTCGACCAGCTTCTCGTTGACCAGACGCGCGGTGAACGGCGTCGCATAAAGCGGCACGCCGAGCTCCTGCGCGAAATAGGGAACTGCGCCGATGTGATCCTCGTGCGCGTGCGTGAGCACGATGCCGAGCAGGTCTTCGGCGCGCTCCTCGATGAATTCGAGGTCGGCGAAGACCAGGTCCACCCCCGGATAGTAGGGGTCGGCGAAGGTCATGCCGAGGTCGACCATCAGCCACTTGCCGTTGCAACCGTAGAGGTTGACGTTCATCCCGATCTCGCCCGAACCGCCGAGTGCGAGGAAAAGCAGTTCCTTGCCGGGCTTCACGTCGTCTCCTTCAACTTTGTCATCCTTGTTCCGTCAGGCGAGCGCCGCTGCGCGTTCGCCGAGCAATGCGATGCCGTCGAGCGTCAGGTCGGCGTCGACGTGATCGAAGATCTCGGTGTGGTCGCCGAACAGCACCGCCAGCCCGCCGGTCGCGACCACTTGCGCCGGGCGGCCGATTTCACTGCGCATACGTGCGATCAGACCTTCCATCATCGCGACATAGCCCCAGAACACGCCGATGTGCATCTGGTCTTCGGTGTTACGCCCGATCACGCTGCGGCTCGCCGGCGCCTCGATGGCGATGCGCGGCAGCTTTGCCGCCGCACTGACCAATGCGTCGAGCGAGAGATTGATCCCCGGGGCGATGATCCCGCCCTTGTAGGATCCCATGAAGTCGATGTGGTCGAACGTCGTCGCGGTGCCGAAGTCGACGACGATCAGGTCCCCGGCATACTTGGCGTGCGCCGCAATCGCGTTGACCGCACGGTCCGCGCCGAGCGAGCGCGGCTCGTCGACATCGGCGATGAAGCCGTAGCTCGCGAGGCCTTCGCCCGCGACCAGCGCGTCGATCCCGAAATACTTCTGCGACAGGACCTTGAGGTTGTGCAGCGCGCGCGGGACGACGGTCGAGATGACGATCTGCCGGACCGCGTGGCGATCGAACCCTTCGAGCTGGAGCAACTGGAGCAGCCATACCGCATATTCGTCGCCGGTCCGGCGCGGGTCGGTAGCGACGCGCCAGCGTCCCTTGATCTCGCGCCCGTCAAACAGCGCGAAGACCACGTTGGTGTTGCCCACATCCACGGCCAGCAGCATCGGCTTCGTCCTTCTCCCGATCGATCGCGAGTGGCGCGTCAGCCGACCAGATCGATGTCGCCGGCGTGGATGGCACGGGTCGCGCCATCCGCCAAGCGCAGAAGCGCGACGCCATCGCCATCGATCCCGCCGAAAGCGCCCATCAACAGGCCGTGCTCGCGGTCGTTCACGCTGATCAGGCTGCCCACCGGCATCGCACGCGCCAGCCATTCCTGCCGCAGTGCCGACCATTCGCCGCAGTGCCAGCGGGTCAGCGCCCAGTGCCATTCCTGCGCCAGCGCCTCGGCGAAGGCATCGCGCGAAACCCGGAAGCCGAGCGATTCCAGCGAGGCGGTCGCGCGGTCAGGCAGGTCCGGGGCTTGCGCGAGGTTGACGCCGATGCCGACGACGATGCTGTCGCCTTGCCGTTCGAGCAGGATGCCGGCCAGCTTGGCCTGGCCCGCCAGCAGGTCGTTGGGCCACTTGAGCACCAGCCCCTCCAGCCCCGGCGCCAGCGCCATCACCGCGCGGTGGACGGCAAGCCCGGCCACGAGCGCAAGGGTCTGCGGCAGCGGATCGCCGCTGCGCAGATGCGCCACGGTCGAGCCCATGAAATTGCCGAACCCATCGGACCAGACGCGACCCGCGCGCCCGCGCCCCGCGACCTGGCGGTCCGCGACCAGCCAGTCGCCCTCGGGCGCGGACTCGCCCGCGGCAAGCCGGTCGAGCAAGGCCGCATTGGTCGAGCCGATCTGCGCGACCGTCTCGATCATGCCGCGCCTCTTGCCGGGCGCATCAGGCGTGGAACAGCGCCGCTGCGGCGTTGCCCGCCAGCGCGTGCAACCAGTTGGTCAGCAGGTAGCCGAGCGGCGAGATGAACACCGAGGCGATCACCAGCAGCACGCCATGGGCCAGCTCCGACTTGCCCCGGACCTTGTCGGCCGCCTCGTCGAAGTACATCACCTTGACCACCTTGAGGTAGTAGAAGGCGCCGATCACCGAGGCGGCGATGCCGATCGCGGCAAGCGCGACGAGGTTGGCCTGCACCGCAGCCTGGAACACCACGAACTTGCCCCAGAAGCCGAACAGAGGGGGAATGCCGGCAAGGCTGAACATCACCGCAGCCAGGGCTGCAGCAAGGCCCGGGCGGGTCTTGGACAGGCCGGCAAGCTCGGCGATCGATTCCACGGGCTCACCGTCTTCGTCGCGCAGCATCAGGATCGCGACGAAGCCCGCGACCGACATCGCGACGTAGATCGCGATGTAGATCAGCATCGCCGCCGCGCCCGGCTGGTTCGCGCAGGCAAGGCCGATCAGGATAAAGCCGACGTTGTTGATCGACGAATAGGCCATCAGGCGCTTGATGTTGTCCTGCCCGATCGCGCCCAGCGCGCCGATCACGATCGACAGGATCGCGGCGAAGATCACGATCTGCTGCCAGGCCTGCGGCGCGGCGCCGAAGGCGACCAGGCTGACGCGCATCAGCAGCGCCAGCGCCGAAACCTTGGACGCTGTGGCGAAGAAGGTGGTCACCGGGGTCGGCGCGCCTTCGTAGACGTCGGGCGTCCACATGTGGAACGGCGCGGCGCTGATCTTGAAGGCGAGCCCGGCAAACACGAAGACCATGCCGAACACCGCGCCGGTCGAAAGCGTGCCGCCCGCGATCGCAGCGCGGATGCCTTCGAAGCTGGTGGTGCCGGTGAAGCCGTAGGTCAGGCTCACGCCGTAGAGCAGGATGCCCGAAGCGAGCGAGCCGAGCACGAAGTACTTGAGGCCCGATTCCGCCGAACGCTCGTCGTTGCGCAGCAGCGCGGCGAGCACGTACGAGGCAAGGCTGTTGAGCTCGAGCCCGATGTAGAGCGTGAGCAGGTCGGTGGCCGAGACCATGATGCCCATGCCGAGCGCCGCGAACAACACCAGCAGCGGGAATTCGGCGCGCATCGCCTTGAAGCGATCGAAGAACGCAGGCGCGACGATCAGCGTGACCGCTGCCGACGCGTAGATCAGCAGCTTGCCGAAGGACGAGAAGGCATCGGCGCGGTACTGACCGAAGAAGGCGGCGGTATCGGCGCCCATTGCGGCACCGCACAGCGCGGGCGCGGCGATCAGCGCCGCAGCGGTGAGCACGGCAACGCTGGCGATCGAGATCGCGCGCGCGGCCTTGTCACCGGCCCAGGCGGCCCACAGCAGCAGGATCAGCCCGGCAATGCTGAGCAGTTCCTCGCCGGCGACGAGGTGGAGAGAGCGGACGAGTTCCATCAGTGCGCCTCCCCGTGCGCGTCATTGTGCTCTGCGGCTTCGTGTTCAGCGGCGGGCTTGCCCGTGCCCTTCTTGACCTGCGCATCGCCCTTGGGCGCGGCAACGGCAACGCGGGCATCGAGCGTGGCGATGTCCTTGCGCATCGGCGCGAGGAACGATTCCGGATAAACGCCCATCCACAGCACGACGAGGCCCAGCGGAACCATCATCAGCCATTCGCGCGTATCCAGATCGGGCATCGCGGCGGCGTCGGCGTGTCTCTGCTCGCCGAAGATCACCCGGCGATAGAGATAGAGCATGTAGGCCGCGCCCAGGATGATCCCCGTGGTGCAGACCAGCGCGACCCAGCTCGACGCCTGATACACGCCCATCAGCGAAAGGAATTCGCCGACGAACCCGCTGGTGCCCGGCAGGCCGATCGAGGCCATCGTGAACAGCAGGAAGAACAGCGCGAAATAGGGCATGTTGATCGCAAGGCCACCGTAGCGGTCGATCTCGCGGGTGTGCAGGCGATCGTAGATCACGCCTACCCCAAGGAACAGCGCGCCCGCGACCAGACCGTGGCTGAGCATGATCAGCATCGAGCCTTCGAGGCCCTGCACGTTGAAGGCGAACAGCCCGATCGTCACGATCGCCATGTGCGCAACCGAGGAATAGGCGATCAGCTTCTTGATGTCGTGCTGCACCAGCGCGATCAGCGAGGTGATCACCACCGCCGCCATCGACAGGCCCCAGACCAGCGGCGCGAACTGTGCCGAGGCGACCGGGAACATCGGCAGCGAGAAGCGGATGAAGCCATAGCCGCCCATCTTCAGCAGCACGCCTGCCAGGATCACCGACCCCGCCGTCGGCGCCTGAACGTGCGCGTCGGGCAGCCAGGTGTGGACCGGCCACATCGGCATCTTCACCGCAAAGCTCGCGAAGAAGGCGAGGAACAGCCAGGTCTGCGCCTGCGGCGGGAAGTCGTACTGCATCAGCGTCGGGATGTCGGTCGTGCCGGCGGCATTCACCATCCAGAACATCGCGATCAGCATCAGCACCGAGCCGAGCAGCGTGTAGAGGAAGAACTTGTAGCTGGCGTAGATGCGATCCGCGCCACCCCAGATGCCGATGATCAGGTACATCGGGATCAGGCCGGCTTCGAACATGATGTAGAACAGGAACAGGTCCTGCGCCGCGAAGACGCCGATCATCAGCGTTTCCATCAGCAGGAAGGCGGCGTAGTATTCGCCCGCGCGCTTCTCGATCGAGTTCCAGCTCGCGCCGATGCAGATCGGCATCAGGAACACGGTCAGCGCGATCAGCACCAGCGCGATGCCGTCGATGCCCAGCGCCCAGCTGAAGCCGGCGAACAGGTTCGCCCGCTCGGTGAACTGCCACTGCGCGCCGCCAGTGTCGAACTGGGTCCACAGGACCGCGCCCAGCGCCAGATCGACCAGCGTCGTCACCAGCGCGATCATCCGCGCCTGTTCACGCCCCGCCTTGAGGCACGCCACCGCGCCGACCAGCGGCACCAGCAGCATGAGGCTCAGAATAGGAAAGCCGCTCATCGTGCAATCACCCAGCTGATCGCCCCGACAAGTCCGACGAGCATGACCAGCGCATAGCTGTAGAGATATCCGGACTGGAGCTTGACCGCAGCCTTGCTCCCCTGCGCCACGATCCAGGCAGCGCCGTTCGGGCCGAAGCGGTCGATGATCCCCTGGTCGCCCACCGTCCAGAACACCCGGCCCAGCCACATCGCGGGGCGGACGAACAGGAAGTGGTAGAGTTCGTCGAAGTACCACTTGTTGAGCAGGAACCGGTAGAGGAACGCAAACTGGTCGACGAACGCCGCCGGGAACTTCGGATTGCGGATGTAGGCGTAGCACGCGATCAGGAAGCCGGCGGCCATGACCGTGAACGGCGCCCACTTCACCCAGTGCGGCACGCCATGCATCGCGTGGATCAGGTGTTCGTGGAACACCAGCGCACCCTTCCAGAATTCGCCCTCGCCTTCGCTGACGAAGGCATGGTTGAAGACGATGCCGGCAAAGACCGCGCCCAACGACAGGATGCCCAGCGGCACCAGCATGTTGAGCGGGCTTTCGTGCGGGTGGTAGCCGGCCGTGCCGTCCCCATGCGCGTCATGCGCGAGAGCATGGCCATGCGCGTGCGGCTCGTGGCCTGCATCTTCTTGCGCCGGCGGGTTGTGATGCTCGCTGTCGGCGTGGTCGCCGTGACCATGCGCATCGTGCACCGCATGCTGGATGTGCTCGCTCTGCTCCCACCGCGGCTTGCCGAAGAAGGTCAGGAACACCAGGCGCCAGGAGTAGAAGCTGGTCAGCAGCGCGGCGAAGATGCCCATGAAGAAGGCGAAGTGCGAAAGTTCGGTGCCGCGCGCATAGGCCGCCTCGAGGATCGCGTCCTTCGAGTAGAAACCGGCAAAGCCCGCGACGTCGACGATGCCAACGCCGGTGATCGCCAGCGTGCCCATCATCATCGCCCAGAATGTCAGCGGGATGTGGCGACGCAGACCGCCATAATACCGCATGTCCTGTTCGTGGTGCATCGCGTGGATGACCGAACCCGCGCCAAGGAACAGCAGCGCCTTGAAGAAGGCGTGGGTGAACAGGTGGAACATCGCCGCGCCATAGGCGCCGACGCCCGCGGCAAAGAACATGTAGCCGAGCTGCGAACAGGTCGAATAGGCGATCACGCGCTTGATGTCGGTCTGCGTGGTGCCGACCGTCGCCGCAAAGAAGCAGGTTGCGGCGCCGATGAAGGTCACGAAGCCCAATGCGGTCGGGCTGCATTCGAACAGCGGCGACAGGCGGCAGACCATGAACACGCCCGCGGTCACCATGGTAGCGGCATGGATCAGCGCCGACACCGGGGTCGGGCCTTCCATCGCGTCGGGAAGCCAGGTGTGCAGGCCGAGCTGCGCCGACTTGCCCATCGCGCCGATGAACAGCAGGATGCACAGCACGGTTGCGGTGTCGAAGCGATGACCCAGGAAGCCGATGGTCGAACCGTTGAGCACGCCAGGCGCCGTCTGCAGGATGGTCGGGATCGACACGGTGCCGAACACCAGGAACACCCCGAAGATGCCCATCATGAAGCCGAGGTCGCCCACGCGGTTGACCACGAAGGCCTTCATCGCGGCGGCGTTGGCGCTGGGCTTGCGGAACCAGAAGCCGATCAGCAGGTACGAGGCCAGGCCCACCCCTTCCCAGCCGAAGAACATCTGCACCAGATTGTCCGCCGTCACCAGCATGAGCATGGCGAAGGTGAACAGCGAAAGGTACGCGAAGAAGCGCGGCTGGTCCGGCTCCTCGCTCATGTAGCCCCATGAGTACAGGTGGACGAGCGCCGAGACGCTGGTGATAACCACCAGCATGACCGCGGTCAGCGTATCGACGCGCAGCGCCCACTGGAAGTCGAGGTCACCCGACTTCACCCATTGCAGCACCGGCACCACGGTAGCTTCGGCGCTGCCGTTCAGGAACGACAGGAAGATCGGCCACGACAGCGCGCAGCTGATGAACAGCGCGCCCGTGGTCACGACCTTGCTCGGCACGAAGCCCAGCTTCTTGTTGCCGAGCCCGGCGACGATCGCTGCCAGCAGCGGCAGGAACACGATGATCAGGATAGGATGCACGTCTCTTATCCCTTCATCCGGTTGACGTCGTCGACGGCGATGGTGCCGCGTCCGCGGAAGTAGATGACGAGGATCGCAAGGCCGATGGCCGCCTCACCCGCCGCCACGGTCAGCACGAACATTGCGAAGATCTGGCCGACCAGATCGTGCAGCGCCGCGCTGAAGGCGACCAGGTTCAGGTTCACCGACAGCAGGATCAGCTCGATCGCCATCAGGATGATGATGACGTTCTTGCGGTTGAGGAAGATGCCGAGCACGCCGAGCACGAAGAGGATCGCGCTGACCACGACATAATGTTCGATGCCGATCATCAGAGCTGGACCCCCTTGCCCACTTCCGGCTGCACGTTGATCGTGGCGTCCTCGGGACGGCGCGCGACCTGCTTGGCAATGTTCTGCCCGCGCACGCCGCTGCGCTGGCGATGGGTCAGCACGATCGCGCCGATCATGGCGACCAGCAGGATCACGCCCGCCGCTTCGAACAGGAACAGGTAACGGCTGTAGAGCAGCGCGCCGATGGCCGCCGTGTTCGACAGCCCCGCCGTCGCCGCGCCGGTACCGTCGGCCACGCCCAGCGGCAGGGCCCCTGCGCGATAGGCGCCAACGCCCAGCACCAGCTCGGCCAGAAGCACCACCGCCAGCACGAAGCCCAGCGGGAAATTGTTGATGAACCCGGCACGCAGTTCGGCGAAGTCGATGTCGAGCATCATGACGACGAACAGGAACAGGACCGCGACCGCGCCGACGTAGACGATCACCAGCAGCATCGCGATGAATTCAGCGCCGGCAAGGACCATCAGGCCCGCGGCGTTGAAGAACGCGAGGATCAGCCAGAGCACAGAGTGCACCGGATTGCGCGCGAGAATGGTGATCGCGCCGGAGGCGATCATCAGCGTCGCGAAGAGGTAGAAGGCGAATGCCTGGATCATCTCAAAATCCTCCCCGGCACGGGGAGGTGGCGCGCGCGCAGCGCGTGACGGAGGGGGCCATCGCGATGGCGCACCCTTGCGTTGGGAGGCGGGCCCCCTCCACCACCCTGCGGGTGGTCCCCCTCCCCGCAGCGGGGAGGATCGTGTCAAAAGACTGGATCATGGTGCGCGGCCCCCTACCGGTACGGTGCGTCGGCTTCAAGGTTGGCAGCGATCGCGCGCTCCCACTTGTCCCCGTTCGCGAGCAGCTTGGCCTTGTCGTAGAGCAGTTCCTCGCGCGTTTCGGTCGCGAATTCGAGGTTCGGCCCTTCGACGATGGCATCCACCGGGCAGGCTTCCTGGCAGAAGCCGCAGTAGATGCACTTGGTCATGTCGATGTCGTAGCGCGTGGTGCGGCGGCTGCCATCCTCGCGCGGCTCGGCCTCGATCGTGATCGCCTGCGCCGGGCACACCGCCTCGCACAGCTTGCACGCGATGCAGCGTTCCTCGCCGTTGGGATAACGGCGCAGGGCGTGCTCACCACGGAAGCGCGGGGACAGCGGGTTCTTCTCGAACGGGTAGTTGATCGTCGCCTTGGGCTTGAAGAAATACTTCAAGGTCAGCCAGTGCGCCTTCACGAACTCCCACAGGGTGAAGCTCTTGATGAGCTGTGCGGCAGTCATTTGTTTTCCCCGCTCGTTCCAGCAGTCGAATTAGGAAATCCCGCAGCGAGCGTCTTTTTCATCTCGCCATCGGCGCGGTCCTTCAAAAGGCTACACGCACCGTAGAATTTGTATGGGCCATCTGCCGCCAATGGCTGACTCATCGCAATTGCCGAGTACCCAAACGGCCCAAACTCCGTCGAAGGAGTGATGCTGAGCGCATACATTGTACGGGCGTTGCCAGAGCTAAGCGTCAACGTCCTTGTTCCAGCCTCGTAGCTGTTCGTACTCGGTCGCGCCCCACCACTCAATCTGGCATCGGACTCAAGATAGTAGAGATCCCCATAATTTGGGTTTGCATCGGCAAGAGTCTCTGACCCGACCAACAAGTAGATCGGGGTCTTCAAAGTGGTCCAGTTCTCAAGTTTCTGCTTGCCATCGACCTCATGCCAGAAGCGGCAGTACAGCAAGTTTGCACCAACAGCCCCGGTGCTGTTTCCTGCTGACGTGGCCAAGGCGGCGGCAGCTAAAATCGCAATCATGCGAAGTGTCCGGTAGCCATGAGGTAACCACTGATCAGGAACACGAACAGCAGCGAGACGGGGAGGAATACCTTCCAGCCCAGGCGCATCAGCTGGTCATAGCGATAGCGGGGCACGGTGGCCTTCACCCAGCTGAAGATGAAGAAGAAGAACAGGATCTTGAGCAGCAGCCACACGAAGCCGGGCACGATGTAGAGGATCGGCAGATCGAGCGGCGGCAGCCAGCCGCCGAAGAACAGCGTGGCGTTGAGCGCGCACATCAGCAGCACGTTGGCGTATTCGCCCAGCCAGTAGAGCGCGAAGCTCATCGACGAATATTCGGTCTGGTAGCCGGCGACGAGTTCGGATTCCGCCTCGGTCAGGTCGAACGGCGCGCGCGCGGTTTCGGCCATGCCCGAAATCAGGAACATCACCCACATCGGGAACAGCAGCGGATTGAACACGAAGCCGTTGAACAGGCCGAGGACGTGACCCTGCTGCGCCTTGACGATATCGTTCAGGTTGAACGTGCCCGCCCACAGCACCACGCAGATCAGGATGAAGCCGATCGAGACTTCATAGCTGATCATCTGCGCCGAGGCGCGCATGGCCGAGAAGAACGGGTACTTCGAGTTCGACGACCAGCCCGCGATGACCACGCCGTAGACGCCGAGCGAGGAGATCGCGAGGACATAGAGCAGGCCGACGTTGATGTTGGCAAGGATCGCGCCCGAATTGAACGGGATCACCGCCCACGCCATCAGCGCCACGGTGAAAGTGATGATTGGCGCAATCAGGAACAGGCCCTTGTTCGCCGCCGCCGGAATGATGGTTTCCTGCAGGAACACCTTCAACCCATCCGCGAACGACTGCAGCAGGCCGATCGGGCCGACCACGTTCGGGCCGCGACGCAGCGCCATGGCCGCCCAGATCTTGCGGTCGGCATAGATGATCATCGCCACGCCGAGCATCAGCGGCAGCGCGATCAGCAGGATGCCGCACACGGTGGAAATGCCCCAGGCCCACCCGTAGGAGAGGCCGAGGCCCATGAAGAACTCGGTCATTCCGCGGCCTCCGCGAAGGTTTCACCGTGGACCAGCTCCGCCGAGCAGCGCTGCAGCGTCGGGCTAGCCCGGCCGATGGCGTTGGTCAGGTAACGGTCCTTGATCGGATAGCCCGCAATCACGCCTTCCGCCTTGGCATCAGAAGGAGCCGCAGGCAGCGCGCCGTAATCGGCAAGCCCTTCGGTGCCGAGCGCCGGCACTTCGGCAACCATCGCGGCGCGCAGCTGGTCGAAGCTGTCGAAGCCGACGGTCACGCCCAACGCATCGGCCAGGGCGCGCAGGATCGTCCAGTCCTCGCGGGCCTCGCCCGGCGCGAACACGGCCTTCTCCGAATATTGCACGCGGCCTTCGGTGTTGACGTAAGTGCCGTCCTTTTCGCTGAACGCGGCGGCAGGCAGGATCACGTCGGCAGCATGCGCCGCCTTGTCACCGTGGTGGCCGATGTGGACGATCATGCTGCCCGCAAACTTGGTGAAATCCACCTCGTCCGCGCCCAGCGAGATCACCATCTTCGGCTTGGCCGCGACGAGGTCGGCAATGCCGCCATCTTGCGCATAGCCGAGCATCAGGCCGCCCATGCGGCTCGCCGCCATGTGGACGACGTTGAAGCCGTTCCAGCCATCCCTGACCAGCTTGAAGCGCTCGGCGAAAGCCAGGCCAGCGCCCAGCGCGCCCTTGCCCAGCGCAGCGCCGCCGAGGATCACGGCCGGCTTTGAAGCACCTTCGAACGCATCGACCAGCGCCTGCGGCAGGTTGCCGAGGATCGACAGGTCGTCGCCCAGGAACGTCGCGGCGTAGGTCGGGTCCCATTCGGGGCCGACGATGAACACCTTGGCGCCCTTCTTCACCGCCTTGCGCAGGCGGGTGTTGAGCAGCGGCGCCTCGTCGCGGATCATCGAGCCGACGATCAGCACGGCATCGGCGTCCTCGATCCCGGCAAGGGTCGAATTGAAGTTCACCGCGGCGAGGTTCGACGCATCGTAGGCCAGACCCGTCTGCCGACCTTCGAGCAGGGTCGAGCCCAGAGCGCCCGCCAGCTTCTTCGCCGCGAACATCGTCTCGCAATCGACCAGGTCGCCCGCGATCACCGCGACCGACGAACCCGGATTGATCTTCGCCACGGCGTCGAACGCCTCGGCCCAAGTTGCGGCGACGAGCTTGCCGTCACGACGCAGCCAAGGCTTGTCGAGCCGGCGGCGGGTCAGGCCATCGACCATGTAGCGGCCACGGTCCGACAGCCATTCCTCGTTCACGTCGTCGTTCACGCGCGGCAGGATGCGCAGCACTTCGCGGCCGCGGCTGTCGAGCCGGATATTCGAACCGAGCGCGTCCGAAACGTCGATGGCGAGCGTCTTCTTCAGCTCCCACGGACGCGCCTCGAAGGCATAGGGCCGGCTGGTCAGCGCGCCGACCGGGCACAGGTCGATCACGTTGGCCGACAGCTCATGCTCCGCGGCCTTTTCGAGGTACGTGCTGATCTGCATGTTCTCGCCGCGATACAGCGCGCCGATTTCGTCCACGCCGGCGATCTCTTCCGAGAAGCGCACGCAGCGGGTGCAGTGGATGCAGCGGGTCATGATCGTCTTGATCAGCGGCCCCATGTACTTCTCGGTCACGGCACGCTTGTGCTCGTGATAGCGCGAGGCGCCCCGGCCATAGGCGACCGACTGGTCCTGCAGGTCGCATTCGCCGCCCTGGTCGCAGATCGGGCAGTCGAGCGGGTGGTTGATGAGCAGGAACTCCATCACCCCTTCGCGCGCCTTCTTGACCATTTCGGAATCCGTGCGGATTTCCTGGCCCTCGGTCGCCGGAAGCGCGCAGCTTGCCTGCGGCTTGGGCGGCCCGGGCTTCACCTCGACCAGGCACATGCGGCAGTTGCCCGCGATGCTCAGCCGCTCGTGATAGCAGAAGCGCGGGATTTCCTTGCCGGCCAGCTCGCACGCCTGCAGGACGGTAGCGCCCTGCGGGACCTCGAGTTCGACGCCGTCTACTTTGACCTTGGGCATTATTCGGCAGCCTCCCGGACGTCGCCCGCACGTTCGGCGATGCGGCGTTCGATTTCGGGGCGGAAGTGGCGGATCAGGCCCTGGATCGGCCATGCGGCCGCATCGCCCAGGGCGCAGATGGTGTGGCCTTCGACCTGCTTGGTGACTTCCTGCAGCATGTCGATCTCGGCCAGGTCGGCGTCACCGGTGCGCAGGCGCTCCATAACGCGCCACATCCACCCCGTTCCTTCGCGGCAGGGCGTGCACTGGCCGCAGCTTTCGTGCTTGTAGAAGTACGACAGGCGGCTGATTGCGCGGACGATGTCGGTCGACTTGTCCATGACGATCACGGCGGCGGTACCGAGGCCCGAGCCCAGCGCCTTCAGACCATCGAAGTCCATGGCCGCGTGGCGGATCTGCTCGCCCGGCACCAGCGGCACCGAGGAACCGCCGGGGATCACCGCCAGCAGGTTGTCCCAGCCGCCGCGAATGCCGCCGCAGTGCTTCTCGATCAGTTCCTCGAACGAGATGCTCATCGCCTCTTCGACGACGCAGGGGCGGTTCACGTGGCCGCTGATCTGGAAAAGCTTGGTGCCGCGGTTGTTCTCGTTGCCGAACGAGGAGAACCACGAAGCGCCCCGCCGCAGGATCGTCGGCGCGACCGCGATCGATTCCACGTTGTTGACTGTGGTGGGGCAGCCATAGAGGCCCGCACCCGCCGGAAACGGCGGCTTCAGGCGGGGCTGGCCCTTCTTGCCTTCCAGGCTTTCGATCATCGCGGTCTCTTCGCCGCAGATGTAGGCGCCCGCGCCGCGATGGACGAAGACGTCGAAGTCATAGCCCGAACCGCAGGCGTTCTTGCCCAGCAGGCCCGCCGCATAGGCTTCGTCACGCGCGGCGAACAGCGTCTCGGCTTCGCGAATGTATTCGCCGCGGATGTAGATGTAGGCCGCCCGCGCGCGCATCGCGAAGCCCGCCACCAGCGCGCCTTCGAGCAGCTTGTGCGGATCGTGGCGGATGATCTCGCGGTCCTTGCAGGAGCCGGGCTCGGATTCGTCGGCGTTGATCACGAGGAAGCTCGGACGGCCGTCCTTGCTTTCCTTGGGCATGAACGACCACTTCATGCCGGTGGGGAAGCCCGCACCGCCACGGCCGCGCAGGCCCGAATCCTTCACTTCCTGGATGATCGCGTCCTGCCCGCGTTCCAGCAGCGCCTTGGTGTTGTCCCAATCGCCGCGCGCCTGCGCAGCCTTCAGGTTCCACGGCTGATAGCCGTAGACGTTGGTGAAGATGCGGTCCTTGTCCTGCAGGGACATCTTACCACTCCCCTCGGTAATCGTGGTTCTCGCTCACCATCGCGGTCAGGTTCGACAGCGCGCCGGCGGGCTCCACCGTGTGGCGGCCCGGCTCCTGCGTGCCCGTCTTCGGCTGGCGGCCGGCGGCAAGCTCGTCGAGGATGTGCGTCACGCGCTCGGCGGTCAGGTCCTCGTAATTGTCGTCGTTGATCTGCACCATCGGGGCCGAGGCGCAGTTGCCCATGCATTCCACCTCGGTCAGCGTGAACAGGCCGTCGGGGGTGGTGTGCCCCTTCTTCATGCCCTTCGCCTTGCACGCGGCCATGATGTCGTCGGACCCACGCAGCATGCACGGCGTGGTACCGCAGACCTGCACGTGGAACCGGCCGACGGGCTGGATATTGTACATCGTGTAGAAGGTCGCGACCTCGAGCACGCGGATGATCGGCATGTCGAGCTGCGCGGCGACATATTCCATCACCGGCAGCGGCAGCCAGCCTTGCGTCCGGGTCTCGGCGCCGACCTGGCGCTGGGCCAGGTCGAGCAGCGGCATCACCGCCGAGCGCTGGCGCCCTTCGGGATAGCGCGTGATGATCTCCTTGGCCTTGGCCGCGTTGGCCTCGGTCCAGGCAAAGTTGCCCCAGCGCGCGCGCAGCTCGGGGCTGTCGGGTTCGGGATGACGATCAGCCATAAGTCCTCAGCGTCCCCCTGCCCGCTTCATCCAGAAGTCCTGGCCGAAAAGGAAAAGCTCGAAACCGCCGATCGCAGAGATCATCATCGGCATCCAGTCGGGCGTGTCAGCCTGGTTGGCGAGCGCCAGGAACCAGATTGCCGCGAGCAGCAGCCCGCTGACGCAGGCGAGGATCGAAAGCTGGCGGGTGGGATCTTGCTTCACCGGAAAATCTCCAACATGGCAACCGATCCTCCCCTGGAAGGGGAGGTGGCAGCCCGCAGGGCTGACGGAGGGGTAACGGCATACGCTACGTCGGCGGCGAGCAAATACCCCTCCGCCTCCGCTTCGCTGCGGCACCTCCCCCGCCGGGGGAGGATGTTGGTGCGAACCATCACCGGATGAACTCCACGCGAGAGCACTTGTCGCCCTCGAAAGAATAGACCGCGATCACGTCGAATGGTTCGACCAGCGCCGACCCATCGGTGGCGGGGCCGCGCGTCACATGCTCGCGCATCAGCACATAGTTGCCGATGGCCTGCGCTTCCCTGATCTCGGCCTGGTTCTGCGGCCAGCGCGCGAACGCAACGGCAAGGCCGGACCGCGTGCCTTCCTTGCCCTCACGCACAACATCGCCGCGATAGTTCGCCTCGCAAGCGTCGTCGGTCATGTACGAGACGTAGGTGTCGACGTCCTGCGCGTTGTACGCGGCCAGCATCGCCTTGGCGGTGTCGAGGTTGCTCAACGGTCGCACTCCCCGAACACCACGTCGATCGCGCCGAGGATGGCGGTCGCGTCGGGCAGCATGTGGCCCTTGGACATGAAGTCCATCGCCTGCAGGTGGCTGAACGCGGTCGGGCGGATCTTGCAGCGGTACGGCTTGTTGCTGCCGTCGCTGACCAGATAGACGCCGAACTCGCCCTTGGGGCTTTCGGTGGCGACATAGACTTCGCCGGCCGGAACGTGGAAGCCTTCGGTGTAGAGCTTGAAGTGATGGATCAGCGATTCCATCGACTGCTTCATCTCGGCGCGCTTGGGCGGCACCACCTTGCGGTCGGTGCTGGCGATGGGCCCTTGCGGCATCTGCGCCAGGCACTGCTTCATGATCCGGGCCGACTGGCGCACTTCTTCCACGCGCACCATGAACCGGTCGTAGCAGTCCGAATTGGTGCCGACGGGAATTTCGAACTCCATCCGGTCATAGACGTCGTAGGGCTGGCTCTTGCGCAGGTCCCACGGGATGCCGGCAGCGCGGATCATCGGGCCCGAAAAGCCCCAGGCCAGCGCGTCTTCCTTGCTCACGATCGCGATGTCGACGTTGCGCTGCTTGAAGATGCGGTTGTCGACCACAAGGCTCATCGCGTCTTCGAACAGCGGGAACAGGCGCGTGTCGATCCACTCGCCCAAGTCGACCAGCAGCTTTTCCGGCACGTCCTGGTGCACGCCGCCGGGGCGGAACCAGGCCGAGTGCATGCGCGCGCCGCTCGCGCGCTCGAAGAAGTTGAGGCAGTCCTCGCGGATTTCGAACAGCCACAGGTTCGGCGTCATCGCGCCGACGTCCATCACGTGGCTCCCCATGTTGAGCATGTGGTTGCAGATGCGGGTCAGCTCGGCGAACAGCACGCGCAGGTACTGCGCGCGCAGCGGGACTTCGAGGTTCAGCAGCTTCTCGATCGCCAGCACGTAGCTGTGCTCCATGCACAGCGGCGAGCAGTAGTCGAGCCGGTCGAAATATGGGAGCGCCTGGAGGTAGGTCTTGTTCTCGATCAGCTTCTCGGTGCCGCGATGCAGCAGGCCGACGTGCGGATCGATGCGCTCGATGATCTCGCCGTCAAGCTCCATCACCATGCGCAGCACGCCGTGCGCCGCCGGGTGCTGGGGCCCGAAGTTGATCGTGTAATTGGTGATGACCTCGTCGCCGGTGGTGGGCGACTGTTCGAGCGAGAAGCTCATGCCTCGCCTCCATCCTTGGCGTCACGGTCCGGGCGGCTCTCGGTCGGCGCGGGCGCTTGCGGCGCTTCGCCGCCGTCCTTGGCGACCGGTTCGCCCTGGCCCTGCCCGGCAACGGTGCCGCCGGTGGTCTTGGCCTCCGAAACCTTCTCGGTCGCGGCAGCATTGGCCTTCTCGCCAGCGCCGGTGTCCGAGGGCTTTTCGGTGGTCTTGGGCGTCTCGGTCTTGGGCGCGCCACCGGTGACGGGAGCGGTCGCGACCGGCGCAGGCGCGGGCGGCGGCGGCACGGCCTTCTCATCGCCCGGCAGCACGTAGTCCGCGCCTTCCCACGGGCTCATGAAATCGAACTGGCGCAGGTCCTGCGCAAGCTCGACCGGCTCGTAGACCACGCGCTTGTCTTCCTCGGAATAGCGCAGCTCGACATAGCCGGTCAGCGGGAAGTCCTTGCGGAAGGGGTGCCCTTCGAAACCGTAGTCGGTGAGGATGCGGCGCAGGTCGGTGTTGCCGGCGAACAGCACGCCGTACATGTCGTAGGCCTCGCGCTCGTACCAGCCGGCGTTGGGCCACAGCGTGGTCACGGTCGGCACCGGCGTCGCCTCGTCGGTCGTCGTCTTGACGATCAGGCGCAGGTTGCGCGTCACCGACAGCAGGCAATAGACCACGTCGAAACGCTCGAGGCGGTTCGGGTAGTCGGCCCCGGCAATGTCCATCAGCTGCTGGAACTGGTGCTCGTCGCGAAGCTTGCGCAGCGCATCTTCCACGCGCTCGCGCACGACGGTGATGACGATCTCGCCATATTCCTCGCGGGCTGCGACGACCATGTCGCCCAGCGAACCGGTCAGCTCGTCGAGCACGCCGTCGAACGAGGCATAACGCGGGGCGGAGTGAAGAACGGCCATGTCCTGCGCTCCCTCAGCGTTCCAGCGTGCCGGCGCGGCGGATCTTCCGCTGCAGCTGCATCACGCCATAGAGCAGCGCCTCGGCGGTCGGCGGGCAGCCGGGGACGTAGATGTCCACGGGCACGATGCGGTCGCAGCCGCGCACCACCGAGTAGCTGTAGTGATAATAGCCGCCGCCATTGGCGCAGCTGCCCATCGAGATCACGTACTTGGGGTCCGACATCTGGTCGTAGACCTTGCGCAGTGCCGGCGCCATCTTGTTGCACAGCGTGCCGGCCACGATCATCACGTCCGACTGGCGCGGGGAGGCGCGCGGGGCGACGCCGAAGCGCTCCATGTCGTAGCGCGGCATGTTCACGTGGATCATCTCGACCGCGCAGCAGGCAAGCCCGAAGGTCATCCACCACAGCGAGCCGGTGCGCGCCCACTGGAACAGCTCCTCGGTCGAGGTGACGAGGAAGCCCTTGTCCGAAACCTCGGCGTTGAGGCTGTCGAAGAACGCCTGGTCGGGAGCGGTCACGGCGCCCTGCGGAGCGGTGATCAGCGAGGAAGAGGTGGTGGCCATGTTGCTCATTCCCAGTCCAGCGCGCCCTTCTTCCAGGCGTAGATGTATCCGATCACCAGTTCGCCCAGGAACACCATCATCGTCGTCCAGCCCGCCCAGCCGGTTTCCTTGAGGCTCACCGCCCAGGGAAACAGGAACGCCGCTTCGAGGTCGAAGATGATGAACAGGATCGCGACGAGGTAGAAGCGCACGTCGAACTGGCTGCGCGGGTCCTCGAAGGCGGGGAAGCCGCACTCGTATTCCGAGAGCTTCTCGGCGTTCGGGTTGTGCGTGCCGGTCAACCGGGCGACGCCCATCGGCAGGAACACGAAGGCCGTCGAAAGCGCGAGTGCGATCCCGAGGAAGATCAGGATCGGAAGGTATTCTGCCAGAAGGGCGGTTTGATCGACCAAGGGCCTGACTCGCGTTGCTGGTGTTCAGGGCATTTGTTTGGACCGCGCCCTAGTCCTGCCGTGCCTCACGCGCAAGTGGGGTGCGCCGCAATATGCGCTCAAACCCCTGCCCTTTTAACCATTGGTGCACATGAAAGCGGCCGCTGCCCGCGGGGGCAACGGCCGCCGGACACGTTCCGGATCGGCGCTACTTCAGCTGCATCTTGAGCGTGCGCTGCGTCGCCGCGCCATAGGGCGGCTTGAACCCCGCCATCTTGGCAAGGTCCACCTTGGGCTGGCGATAGACCGAGCGGGCATGACTGAAGGTCTTGAAGCCCTCCGGCCCGTGATAGCTGCCCATGCCCGAAGGCCCCACCCCGCCGAACGGCAGGTCGTCGGCCGAGATGTGGAAGATCACGTCGTTGACGGTGACCCCGCCCGAGATCGTCTTCGTCAGCACCCGCTCGCGCTCGGCCTCGTCCTCGCCGAAGTAGTAGAGCCCGAGCGGCCGGTCGTGCGCATTGACGTAGTCGATCGCCTCGTCGATCGCGCGGTAGGTCTTCACCGGCAGCACCGGGCCGAAGATCTCCTCCTGCATAACCTTCATGTCGTCGTTGACGCCGCGCAGGATGGTCAGCGGCATCTTGTTGCCGTTGGTGGTGTCGAACGCCTCGCCCGCCGGGTTGACCACGACCGCCTCGGCGCCCTTGTCCACCGCGTCGTCGATCAGGCCCTGCAGCCGCTGGCGGTGCCGCGCGTTGACCACCGAGGTATAGTCGTCGTTGGCGAGCAGCGAGGGATACATCGCGCTGACGCCCTCGCGCACCGCGTCGATCGCGCGCCCCTCCAATTCCTCGGGCACCATCATGTAGTCGGGCGCGAGGCATATCTGCCCGGCGTTGAGCATCTTGCCGAGCGCAATGCGTTCCGCCGCGCGCTTGACGTCGGCGCTGCGCGACAGGATCGTCGGGCTCTTGCCGCCGAGTTCGAGCGTCACCGGGACGAGGTTGTCCGCAGCTGCGTGGAGCACGTGGCGGCCGATCGCGGTCGCGCCGGTGAACAGCAGGTGGTCGAACGGCAGCGAGCAGAACGCCTGCGCCACGTCCGCCCCGCCGAGCACCACCGCCAGTTCCTCCTCGGCGAAGTACCGGGGGAACAGCTCGGCCATAAGGTCCGAGGTGCGTTCGGTGAATTCGGACGGCTTGATCATCGCCCGGTTGCCCGCGGCAAATGCCTGGATCAGCGGCCCCATCGTCAGCTGCACCGGGAAGTTCCACGGCGCGACCACGCCGATCACGCCCTTGGGCTCGTAGCGCACCTCGGCCTTCGCGCCGAGCAGGTTCAGCGGGAAGTTGACGTGGCGCTTCTCTGCCTTCGCCCACTTCTTCAGGTTCTTCTGGCAATAGCGCAGCAGGCTGACCGAAGGCATGATGTCGGTCATCATCGACTGTTCGTGGCTGCGGTGGCCGAAGTCGGCGCTCATCGCGCGGGCAAAGGCCTCGCCGTGCTCCTTCATCAGCGTGAAGCAGCGCTCGAGCCGGTCGTTGCGGACCGAGAGCGGCTCGGGCCGGGCGGCGGTAAACGCCGCGCGCTGGCGCTCGAGAACCCCCAGCATCGCATCCTTTCCCATCACGTCCATAGTCTCGCTCCCCCCTTGGTTATCGCGTCACACCCCGCCGCCCCACAGGAACAGCGGCCAGGCCGCAAGGGCAAGGCAGGTTCCGAGCGGCAGCACGCTATCGCCAGATAGTTTACGCCCGGCCAGCAAAAGCGCAAGGACCGCGACAAGGCCAACGAGACTGCCGCCGAGGATCGTGTGGATCACCCCCTGCGGCCCGAGCCACAGCCCGATCGCCCCAAGCAGCGGCGGGTCGCCCCCGCCCATCCCCTCGCGCCCCCGCGTCCGGCGATAGCCCTGCGCGACCAGCCAGAGCAGCCCGAAGCCGAGCGCGCCGCCCAGCAGCGCCATCGCCAGCGGCAGCGGGTCGGAGGCTGCGAAGCTGCGCGCGGCGGCAAGCGCGAGCCCGGTCGCCGCGAGCAGCCCGGTCAGCACGCGCGGCAGCCACAAGTGCCGCGCATCGAGCAGCGCGAGCAGCAGCAGTTGCCAGCCGAACACCATCGCGGCGAGCACCGCGCCGGGGCTGGCCAGCACCACCGCGCCCACGCCGACCAGCGCCGCGCCCAGCTCGGCGGCGAACTGCCACCAGCCGATCGGCGCATCGCAGGCGCGGCACCGGCCGCGCTGCGCGAGCCACGAGACCAGCGGGACCAGCTCGGTCACGCCCAGCGCCTTGCCGCAGCTATCGCAGGCCGAGCGCCCGCTGACGACCGAGCGACCCGCGGGCAGGCGCTCGAGCGTCGCGCCGAGGAAGCTGCCGACGATCGCGCCGAGCCCGCCGGCGCTCGCCAGCAGTGCAAGCGGCAGCGCGCTCCCCTCGTACACCGGTCGCGTTCCCTTCCGTCCCGCGCGACAGCCGACCGACTGTCGTCGCCCCTCAATTGCAATTGGTGCGCTGCACCATTAGATCGGCGGCGAACGGCCGCCCGGCCGTCGTCCTAGCACACCAAGGAACCCGTGCCATGGCCCAGTTCTCTGCTGCCGATCCCGTCGTGATCCTGTCCTATGCGCGCACCCCGATGGGCGGGATGCAGGGCGTGCTCGCCGATGTCGCCGCCACCGATCTCGGCGCGACGGCGGTCAAGGCCGCGGTGGAGCGCGCCGGCGTCGCGGGCGAGGACATCGAGCGCATCTACATGGGCTGCGTGCTGCCCGCCGGCCTCGGCCAGGCGCCCGCGCGCCAGGCCGCGATCAAGGCCGGCCTGCCCAAGTCGGTCGAGGCCACCACCGTCAACAAGGTCTGCGGCTCGGGCATGATGACGGTGATGATGGCCGCCGAAGCGCTCGCCGCGGGCAGCGCCGATCTGATCGTGGCCGGCGGCATGGAATCGATGACCAACGCCCCCTACCTGCTCAAGAAGCACCGCTCGGGCGCGCGCATCGGCCACGACACCGCCTACGACCACATGTTCCTCGACGGGCTCGAGGACGCCTACCAGGGCGGCGCGATGGGCACCTTCGCGCAAGCGACCGCCGACGAATACCAGCTGACCCGCGAAGTCCAGGACAGCTACGCCATCGAGTCGCTGTCGCGCGCGCAGGCCGCGATCGCCGGCGGCGGCTTTGCCAGCGAAGTCGTGCCCGTCACGATCAAGACCCGCAGCGGCGAAGTCGTCGTCGATACCGACGAGCAGCCCGGCAAGGGTCGCCCGGACAAGATCCCCACGCTGAAGCCCGCCTTCGGCAAGGACGGCACGATCACCGCCGCCTCGTCGTCGTCGATCTCCGACGGCGCCGCCGCGCTGGTGCTGACTCGCGAGAGCCTGGCCAGGGAAAAGGGCCTCGCGCCGGTGGCGAAGGTCGTCTCGATCGCCGCCCACGCGCAGGAGCCTGCGAAGTTCACCACCGCCCCGGTCGGCGCGATCCAGAAGGTTCTCGACAAGGCGGGCTGGTCGGTCGGCGACGTCGACCTGTTCGAAGTCAACGAAGCCTTCGCCTGCGTCGCGATGTTCGCGATGCACGACCTCGGCATCCCGCACGACAAGATCAACGTCCACGGCGGCGCCACCGCGCTCGGCCACCCGCTCGGCGCCTCGGGCGCGCGCATCGTCACCACGCTGATCGGCGCCTTGAAGCACAAGGGCCTCAAGAAGGGCGTCGCCAGCCTGTGCATCGGCGGCGGCGAAGCCACCGCGATCGCGATCGAGCTGGTCTGATCCGGCCGGCCGGCACCTGCTCGCAAGCGCGGCTGCCGGCCCGTTCCCCCAACCGCTTGCCCTGAGTGTGTCGAAGGGCTGCCTCGCCCCTCCTTTGCAGGTCAGGGCGTGCCCGCGCCCCAGACCTTGTCGGCCTCGACGTAGCCCTTGCGGCCGTCGATGTCGGCCTTGCACCAGCCGTTGTCGCAATCATCGAGCTTGGCGACCACGCCGGGCGCGGCGCGCCACAGCAGCTTGCCCGAACCGTCCTTGTTCTCGCGGATCGCGGCAGGTTCGGCGCCAGGCTTGCCCTTGACCATCCCGGTCCGCTGGCGCGTGAGGAACTGCGCCAGCATCCAGCCGCGCGCGCCGCCGGGGTCCTCGACCAGACGCCAGCCGCCCATCACCCGCAGCACCTTCATCGGCAGGCCCTGGCGCACGTAGACCCAGCTGATCCGGTATTCGCGGCCCGGGCCGACGCGCAGGTTGGCCGGCTGCTTGCGCAGCGAAACCCAGTAGGGCACGCCGGCGTCGTCGTCTGCGCGCGCCGGTGCGCTGGCAAACGACGACAGCGACAGCGAAAGGCCGAGAGCGAGCGGCAGCAGCGCCTTGCGCCGGACGGGAGTCGGGTGGACTTGCATGCGATTCGATCCGATACACCGCTGACCGGCCAAGACAATGCCTCTCGGCATGGGGTGCGCGACCACGGCATGGCGCCTGCCCTTCCCCGCCTGCCCTTCCCCGCCTGCCCTTCCCCGCTTGACCGTCGCGCGCCAAGCGGCCTAGCGATGGGCACGATGAGCCAGCCCGCCGCCTCCGCCGAGTACCGCCCCGCCCGCCGCGTGGAAGGAAAGCCCCGCGTCGTCGTCACCCGCCGCCTGCTGCCCGAGACCGAGGCGCGCATGGCCGAGCTGTTCGACGTGACGCTCAATGAAGAAGACAAGGCGATGGACCGCGCCGCGCTGGCCGAGGCGCTGCAGCGCGCGCACGTGCTGGTGCCCACCGTCACCGACACGATCGATGCCGAACTGATCGCCGCCGCCGGGCCGCAGCTCGGCCTGATCGCCAATTTCGGCGCGGGCACCGAGCACATCGACCTTGCCGCCGCGCGCGCCCGCCGCATTCCCGTGACCAACACGCCGGGCGTGTTCACCGACGATACCGCCGACATGACCGTGGCGCTGATCGTCTCGGTCATGCGCCGGCTCAACCACGGCGGCCGCACGCTGCGCGCGGGCAAGTGGGAGGGCTGGGCGCCGTCGACGCTGCTCGGCCATCGCCTCGGCGGCAAGGTGCTCGGCATCGTCGGCATGGGCCGGATCGGCCAGGCGGTCGCGCACCGCGCCCGCGCCTTCGGCCTGTCGGTCGTCTATCACAACCGCCACCGCCTGCCCGAGGCGCTCGAGAACATGCTGGCGGCACGCTTCGAGCCCGATCTCGACGCGCTGGTCGCCGGCGCCGACGTGCTCAGCCTGCACTGCCCGGCGAGCCCCGAGACGCACCACCTGATCGATGCGCGGCGGATCGCGCTGATGAAGCCGCACGCGACCATCGTCAACACCGCGCGCGGGCAGCTGATCGAGGAGGAGGCGCTGATCGCCGCGCTCGTCGAAGGGCGCATCGGCGGCGCCGGGCTCGACGTGTTCGAGCACGAACCCTCGGTCGATCCGCGCCTGCTCTCGCACGACAACGTCGCGATCCTGCCGCACATGGGCAGCGCGACCTTCGAGGGGCGGATCGCATCGGGCGAGAAGGTCATCGCCAACATCCGCTTCTGGGCCGACGGCCACCGCCCGCCCGACCAGGTGCTCGAAGGCTGGGCCTGAAAGGGCGGGCCGGATGGACGGTTGGGCAGGCCCGGCGCTGCGCCCTGTCCCGTTCACACACAACAATCGTTCGCGTAATACTTGCGGCGCGCCAGATCGTTGCCTAGACGGCGCGGCGAGAGGGTCGGCCGCCTGCAGCGCCTGCTGCCGGGCGAGAGGGAGAACGGGAACACGATGCGCAAGGTTCTGGGGGCGGCGCTGGCTGCCGCGATGGTCGCGTTCCCGCTGCTCGCCCACGCGCAGAGCGCCGGGCTGACCAGCGACATCGACGTCGCCGACAGCGGCGACACCGCCTGGATCCTCGTCTCGGCCGCGCTCGTGCTGATGATGGCGGCGCCCGGCCTCACCCTGTTCTACGGCGGCCTCGTCCGCGCCAAGGGCTTCCTCGCGGTCGCGGTGCAGACCGGCGCGATCGCCGCCGTCGCCTCGATCCTGTGGGTGGTGTGCGGCTACACGCTGGCCTTCGGCGACGTGACCAGCGGCTGGCTCGGCAGCGGCAATGCGTGGATGCTGCTCGACCTCGGCAACGTGCGCGATGCGACCGACGTGCCGGAGAGCGCCTTCGCGCTGTTCCAGATGGCCTTCGCGCTGATCACGCCTGCGCTGATGGTCGGCGCCTGGGTCGATCGCGCCCGCTTCGGCTGGGTCGTCGGCTTCACCGCGCTGTGGAGCGTGATCGTCTACGCGCCGGTCGCGCACTGGATCTGGGGCGGCGGCTGGTTGGCGACGCGGGTGGGCACGCTCGACTTCGCCGGCGGCATCGTCGTGCACACCACCGCGGGCGTCTCGGCGCTGGTCGTCGCGCTGCTGCTGGGCAAGCGCAGCGGCTTTCCCAGGACGCTGATGCTGCCGCATTCCCCCGCCCTGACGATGGCCGGCGCGGCGCTGCTGTGGGTCGGCTGGTTCGGCTTCAACGGCGGCTCGGCGCTCGCCGCCAACGACGATGCGGCGGCCGCGATCATCAACACCCACCTCGCCGCCTGCACCGCCGCGCTCGCCTGGATCCTGCTCGAGCGGATCGCGGTGGGCAAGCCGACCTCGATCGGCTTCGCCACCGGCGCGGTCGCCGGCCTCGCCACGGTGACCCCGGCCGCCGGGTTCATCGCGCCCGGCGCGGCGATCGTGCTCGGCCTTGCCGCGGTGGCGGTGTGCTACCCGATGATCCTGCTGGTCAAGTTCAGGCTCGAGATCGACGATTCGCTCGACGTCTTCGCGGTCCACGGGATGGGCGGGATCACCGGCTCGATCCTGCTCGCGATCTTCCTTTCGCCCAAGCTCGGCGGCACCGGCTATGCCGAGGGCATGTGGATGAGCCGCCAGCTCGTCGCGCAGCTCACCGGGGTCGGCGTGGTCGCGCTGTGGAGCGCGGTCGCCACGGTGATCGCCGCGCTGATGGTCTCGATGGTGATCCCGATGCGCGTCACCGAGGACGAGGAACGCGAGGGCCTCGACATCACCGCGCACGGCGAGCGCGCCTGGGAATTCGACTGAGTCGGGCGCTGGCGCCGACCACCAGAACCCCCCGCAAGGTTGACGGGGTTTACACAGTCCTGGACCAAAAAACCCGGCCCCCGTGCGGCGGCGCCGGAGACTTGCGCCAAGCTGCGGAAAAGGGAGCGTTTTGCCGGCTTCATCGGGGCCAATATAACGCCGCCTGCGCCTGTAGGACAGCGCGCCCGAGCAAGGCCCCCGCAACTTGCATATGCAATACACAGGGCAGGCGCCCGAAGCGCCCCTCTGACGGGCCTGTTTCGACAGTCCGCAGCCGTCTCCCGGCCCTGCCCGGCCCCGGTCCCTGCGCCGACCCTCTGCCCGCGAAGCGAAGAGGCCGGCGCCGGCGCGCTCAGTCGCCGGTGAGGATGCGATCGACCAGTTGCTTCACCGTGGGGGTGAAGCCGTTGGAATAGAACGGATCCTGCTTGAAGCGGTAGGCGGCGTGGCCCGCGAACATCAGGTTTTCGTCGATGGGGCCACCGTGGGCGATGTCCTGCAAGGTCTTCTGGATGCAGAAGCTGCGCGGATCGGCGAGGCGGCCGGTGGTGTAATCATCGTGGTCCTTCCACGAGGAAAAGCCGCAGTGCGACAGGCAGCCCATGCAATCGGCCTGATCCTTGCGGATTTCCTCGCGCTCGGCAGGCGTCACGAAGACGATGGTGTCGTCGGGCGTGCGCAGCGCGTCGGTAAAGCCCGCGCCGTGCCATTCGCGCGCGCGACCGAGGTCGGCGGGCGTGACCCAGAAGTTCTTGCCCTTGACCCCCACGTCGAGCTGAACGGTGTGTTCGCCCGCGCTGACCTTGGAATAAGGGATCTGGCGTTCCGAGCGTGCTTCGAGGCTGCGCAGGAAGGGGTTGCGCACCGCCGAGGAATAGAAGCCCGTCGGCGAGAAGCGGTGGAGCAGGACGTCGCCCGGCTCCAGCGTGCGCAGGTGGTCCTTCCACGCCTGCGGGATCGGGCTTTCCTCGGTCAGCAAGGGCCGCGTGCCGAACTGGAAGGCGATCTTGCCAAGCTCGGGATTGTCGATCCAGTCGTTCCATTCGCGCAGGAACCACACGCCGCCCGCCATCACGATCGGC
Source organism: Novosphingobium huizhouense (assembly GCF_020179475.1). Taxonomy (GTDB): domain Bacteria; phylum Pseudomonadota; class Alphaproteobacteria; order Sphingomonadales; family Sphingomonadaceae; genus Novosphingobium; species Novosphingobium huizhouense. The sequence continues at coordinate 576,756 of NZ_JAILXZ010000003.1, forward strand.
ACGTCGTCGGACACGCCTTCGGCGCGCATCACGTCGCGCAGCGCCTTGACGCGGGGATAGGGATCTTCGGGCTTCTTCGGGTCTTCGGCGTTCGACAGGCCGTTGTGGCCGCCCGCGAGCCACGGGTCTTCGTAGACCACCGCGGCAAGCAGGTGCGAGACCTTGTGATAGGCGCGCTTCCACAGCGCGCGGAAGGCGCGGCCCGACGAGACGATCGGCAGGTAGTGGACGTTGAAGCGCTCGGCGATTTCCGACAGCTTGTAGGGCATCCCTGCGCCGCAGGTGACGCCGGTGACGAGGCCGCGGGTCTTTTCCAGCACGCCTTCGAGCACGGCCTGCGCCCCGCCCATTTCCCACAGCACGTTGATGTTGATCGCGCCCTTGCCCGAGGCGATGTCGTAGGCGCGCTTCACCTGTTCGACCGCGCCGTCGATGGCGTAGCGGATCAGCTGTTCGTGGCGTTCCTTCCGGGTGAGCTGGGCATAGACCTGGGGAATGATCTTGCCTTCGGCGTCGTAGCTGTCGGCATTGACGGCGCTGACCGTGCCGATGCCGCCCGCCGCGGCCCAGGCGCCCGAGCTCATGTGATTGGTCGCGGCGACACCCTTGCCGCCTTCGACCAGCGGCCAGACTTCACGGCCGCCATAGAGGATCGGACTCAAACCCTTGAAAACAGACATAGCCCTCTTTCAACCCTGTCCCGGCGCGCCCGGTCCGGCGCGAAAGGACCCATCGCAGCCGCCAGCCAGCGGCCTGCCCGATTGCCAGCCGCTTAGGAGCAAACGCGCCCGAACGAAAGAGGATGCGATGCCCTTTGCCAAAAACTCGCCACATTTCGGCACGGTCGGCAGCAAGGGCGCGAGGCGTGGAACCCCCACCCCCATCCCCTCCCCACCGGGGAGGGGGGAGTTGAGGAGGGGGATTTCAGCCCACTGCCCCAAAGCGTCAGTCGTCGTCGGAGACGTCGACCTTTTCGCCGGTGACCTTCTGCGACAGCGCGGCGGCCATGAACGGATCGAGCGCGCCGTCGAGCACTTCGCCGGGGTTGGTCGAGACGACGCCGGTGCGCAGGTCCTTCACCTGCTGGTAGGGCTGGAGCACGTAGGAGCGGATCTGGTGGCCCCAGCCGATGTCGGTCTTGGCCTGATATTCGCCGCTGGCCGCCGCTTCGCGCTTGGCGAGTTCGGCTTCGTAGAGCCGCGCCTTGAGCATGCCCATCGCGGTGGCGCGGTTCTTGTGCTGCGAACGGTCGATCTGGCTCGCCACGATGATCCCCGAGGGCACGTGGGTGATGCGCACCGCCGAATCGGTGGTGTTGACGTGCTGGCCGCCGGCGCCGCTCGCGCGGTAGGTGTCGATCTTCAGGTCGGCGGGGTTGATCTCGATCTCGATGTTGTCGTCGATTTCGGGATAGACCCAGACCGAGCTGAACGAGGTGTGGCGCCGCGCCGAGCTGTCGTAGGGGCTGATCCGCACGAGGCGGTGCACGCCGCTTTCGGTCTTGGCGTAGCCGTAGGCGTTCTCGCCCTTGATCAGCAGCGTAGCGCTCTTGATCCCGGCCGCTTCGCCCGCGTGGTAGTCGAGCAACTCGACCTTGTAGCCGTGGCGTTCGGCCCAGCGCGTGTACATGCGCTGGAGCATTTCGGCCCAGTCCTGGCTTTCGGTGCCACCGGCGCCGGCGTGGACTTCGAGGAAGGCGTTGTTGGCATCGGCCTCGCCCGCCAGCAACGCCTGGATCTTGTCGTTGTCGGCGCGGGTGGCGAGCGCGGCGAGCGTCGCCAGGCCCTCGGCGATGGTGTCGTCATCGCCTTCCATCTCGCCCAGTTCGACGAACTCGATCGCGTCGGCCATTTCCTGGCTGATCTGGTTGACCGCGCCGATCGCGGCTTCGAGGCGGCGACGCTCGCGCATCACTTCCTCGGCCTTCTTCGGATCGTCCCACAGCTTGGGATCCTCGACGCGCGCGTTCAGCTCGTCGAGACGGCGCACGGCGCGGTCCCAGTCGAGGAACTTGCGCACCAGCGCCAATGCGGCGTTGATGCGGTCGATGTGGGCCTGCCCTTCGGCACGCATGTCGTTGCACTCCGGCTCGAAAATTCGAAAGGACGGCGCTTAGCGGAGCGGCGCGCCATGTAAAGGGGGGTGGGCACAGAGCCAGGCGCACGGGACGCTGCCAGTGCCGCATCTTCTTTCGTCACCCCGGGCCTGACCCGGGGTCCCGCTTCTTTGCGGGCTACCCAGCCGGATCAGAAGAAAGCGGGACCCCGGATCAAGTCCGGGGTGACGAAAGAAGGGCGGAGAACTTGTCCTTCCCGGCTCATGCCCCGCAATCCGGAAGGGACTGCGCCAGAAGCATGGGATGCGGGGGGGCCGGCCGCTCCGCCAGCCCTGCGGGCTGCCGACCTTCGTCCTGCACGATCCTCCCCGTTTTCACGCAGTGCAAATGGGGAGGGGGACCGCGCGCGAAGCGCGGGGTGGAGGGGAAGCCGGCCCCTCCGTCAGCCCTGCGGGCTGCCACCTCCCCGTTTGCGCTTCGCGAAAACGGGGAGGATCAAGTGATTAACGGGCGGCCTTAAGCTTTTGGACGGCGGCGAGGGTCAGCTTGACGTGGTCGCGGTAGTTCATGTCGGAGTGGACCAGCACGATCCGGCCCTTGCGGTCGATGACGTAGCTGGTGCGGGTGGTCAGGCCGGTCGACGCGCCGCCCTGCTTGAGGGCGACATCGTAGGCGGCGATCACCGGCGCCGTGGCGGCGGCGACGGCGAACTTGTCGCGGCAGGCCTCGGTCGAGAACTTCTGCAGCGTGGGCAGATCATCGTTCGACATGCCGACGACCTGCGCGCCGGCCTTGGCGAAATCGGCGCTGGCTTCGGCGAAGGCATGCGCTTCGAGCGTGCACCCTTGGGTGAAGGCCTTGGGGTAGAAGTAGAGCACGACCGGCCCCTTCTTCAGCGCCTTGTGCAGGTTGAAGGCGAAGGGCTTGCCCTTGAGCGCGCCCTGCGCGGTGAAGTCGGGGGCGAGCGCGCCTTGCGCCAGTTCGGCCCTGGCCGAGGCGGGAGCGAGCAGCGCGAGCGCGGCGGCGGCGGGGAGGAGCGTGCGGATCATGGGCACAAGGCCTACCACAGCCCTGCGCGGACTCAAACCCGCCCGCACGGGCGAGGATCAGTAGATCCCGCCCTGCTCTTCGAGGAAGTCGCCTTCCTCGGCCGGGGCGGCGTCGTCGGGCACGGGCAGGCCGCGCGCGGCGCGGGCGCGCTTGATCGCCTCGATCACCGCTTCCTTGGCGGTCAGCTCCTCGGCGCGGACGGTGCGGCGCGGTTCGGTATCGGGCTTGAACGCCTCCCAGATCACGCTCGCCTTGCGCACGTCGTCCTGCGGCACGCCGGCGAAGACGCGCTTGCCCGAGACGCGGTCGATCTTGACCATGCGGATGCCGGCTGGGACGGTGAACGGCGTGTCGGACCAGCGCTTGCGCGTGCCCTGCACGAAGTCCTTGAAGATCGGCGCGGCGATGCGGCCGCCCTGCGCATAGCCGCCGAGGCTGCGCGGGGAATCGTAGCCCATGTAGATGCCGGCGATGATGTCGCTCGAGCCGCCGCAGAACCAGACGTTGGTCGGGCCCGAGGTGGTGCCGGTCTTGCCGAACAGCGGCAGCTTCAGGTCGGCGAGCACTTCGGCGGTGCCGCGCACGACCACGCCTTCGAGCATGTGGACGACCTGGTAGGCGGTGCGCGGGTCCATCACCTGCTTGCCCAGCGGCTTGAACCGCGGCATCGGCCGCCCGTCCCAGCGCGCCATGTTGCAGCCCGAACATTCGCGGTTGTCGGCCTTCCACACGACCTTGCCGTTGCGGTCCTGCACGTAGTCGACGAGCGTCTGCTCGTGCTGGCGGCCGTGGTTGGCGAGCGCGGCATAGGCGTTGACCATGCGCGCGACGGTGGTGTCGCCCGCGCCCAGCGCCATCGACAGGAACGGCTGGTAATCGCCGATGCCCACGTTCTTGATGGTGCGCACGACCTTGTCCATGCCGGTATCATTGGCGATGCGCACGGTCATCAGGTTGCGCGACTGTTCGAGGCCCCAGCGCATGGTGTGGGTGCCCCCTGCCCCGCGCATGTCGAAGTTGCGGAAGCACTTCTGCCCGAGCGCGGCGCCCTGGTAGACGCAGAAGGTGCCGTCGAGCACCGGCGAGGCCGGGGTCATGCCGTTGTCGAGCGCGGTCGCATAGACGAAGGGCTTGATCGTCGAGCCCGGCTGGCGCTGGGCCTGCGTCGCGCGGTTGAACGCGCCGAGGCGCGCGTCGAACCCGCCCTGCATGGCGAGCACGCGCCCGCTCTGCGGGTCCTCGACGACCATGCCGCCCGAGACTTCGGGCACCGTGCGCACCACCCAGCCGCCGCCCGAGGGCGCCGCGGCGATGACGTCGCCGACGCGCAGCGCATCGGGCAGGCCGTAGAGCGGCGCGGTCCTGCCGTCGGCAAAGCCGATCGTGCCCGAGCCGCCCGAGCGCGCGAGCACCACGCCGACGCGCCAGTCCTGGTAGTTGATCGAGAGGTTGCTGGTGATCAGCTCGGTCTGCCAGCGCTCGCCCGCGTCGATATGCGCGATCGGGCCGTGCCAGGCGCGCCCAGCGGAATAGCGCAGCAGGCCGGTGCGCAGCGCCTTCTGCGCGGCGCTCTGCAGCTCGGTGTCGAGCGAGGTGCGCACCCACAGGCCGCCGGCATAGACCGAATTGGGGCCGTTGTCGGCGTTCTCGCCGAACTTGTCGATCAGCTGGCGGCGCACTTCCTCGAGGAAGTAGCCGGCGTCCGCGGTGTAGTTCTCGGCGCGGCGCGGGACGAGGCCCAGCGGCTGCGCCTTGGCCTCGGCGGCCTGCGCAGGGCTGGCCCAGCCGTTCTTGACCATCTGGTCGAGCACCCAGTTGCGCCGGGTGAGCGCCTGTTCCTCGTACTTCTTGCGGCCGTAGCGCTCGGGCGCCTTGGGCAGGATGGCGAGGAAGGCGGCCTCGTTGAGCTTGAGGTCGCCGACGTCCTTGTCGAAGTAGGCGCGCGCGGCGGCCTGGACGCCGAAGCTCTGGCGGCCCAAGGGAATCTCGTTGAGGTAGAGCTCGAGGATCTGCTGCTTGTCGAGCACGCCTTCGATGCGGCGGGCGAGGAGGATTTCCTTGAGCTTGCGGCTGACCGAGTATTCGTCGCCGACGAGGATGTTCTTGGCGACCTGCTGGGTGATGGTCGAGCCGCCGCGCGCGCGCTGGCCCGAGCCGTACTTGGTGACATAGTCGACCACCGCACCGGCGAAGCCGAACACGTCGACGCCGCCGTGGGTCCAGAAGGTCTTGTCCTCGGCCGAGAGGAAGGCGTTGATCAGCGGCTCGGGAAAATCGACGAAGCGCAGCTGGACGCGGCGTTCGCGGGCATAGCTCGAGACGATTTCGCCATCGTTGCCGCGCACCATCGTGGGCAGTGGCGGCTGGTAGGTGAGCAGCTTGTCGGCCGAGGGCAGCGTGCGGATCACCGTGACCCAGAGCAGCGCATAGGCGAGCACCAGCGCGGCGAGCAGATAGCCTGCGCGGCGCAGCCACTTGCTCGAGCGCCAGGCATCGCCGAGGCGGGCGAGGCCGGCAGAACGCAGCAGGCCGGCGCCACGGCGGATGCGGAAGCGCTGCGCGCCGGGTTCGTCGGTGTCGGGCAATTGGTCGGCCATCGCCCCGCCCTCTAGCACGCCGTTTCGCGCCAACGCCAGCCGGGCAAAGCAAGCCGCCGTGCAAGGGGGGTCGGAGCGGCGGTGCCGGGCTCCGCAAGCCCCCGCCCCGCACGGCCGCCGCCAGGCCGGTCAGTCCAGCGCGACCGGGTCGACCTCGAAGGCCGAAAGGATCGGGCACGGTCCGTCGCCGCCGCTGCCGCAATCGGCGGCGAGCCGCCGCAGAGCGTCGCGCGCCGACTCCATCTCGGCGATCCGCACGTCGAGTTCGGCGATCCGGGAGAGCGCCAGGGCGCGCGCGCGATCGCGATCCTCGACCGAATCGAGATCGAGCAGTTCGCGGATCTGTTCGAGGGTGAAGCCGGCCGACTGCGCCTGGCGGATGAAGCGCAGTCGCCGCGCGTCCGCCGCATCGTACGTGCGATAGCCGCCGTGTTCGGATCGTGCAGGTTCGGCAAGAAGCCCGCGCCGCTGGTAGTAGCGGACCGTCTCCACCCCCACCCCGCCCGCACGCGCCAGCCCGGCGATGGTCGTCTGCTTCATCCGCTCTTGACTCCGCACCATGGTACGGACCCCAGATAAGGCGGGTCACGAAGCAATCAACGAGAAGCGAGGTTCCCGTGCCCCAACCTGCCCCCGCCCGTCCGGCCGCGGTGCTGCACCGCATGGTCATGCCGAGCCACACCTGCCCGTATGGCCTCAAGGCGCTCGACCTCCTGCGGCGCAAGGGCTTCGCGGTCGAGGACCATCCCCTCACCACGCGCGAGCAGACCGATGCGTTCAAGGCGCAGCACGGCGTGCAGACGACGCCGCAGGTGTTCATCGAGGGCCGGCGCATCGGCGGATACGACGACCTGCGCCGGCACCTGGGGATGCGCGTGCCCGAGCCGGGCGCGACCAGCTATCGCCCGGTCGCGGCCCTGTTCGCGATGACCGCGCTGATCGCGATGGCGGCGAGCGCAGCGGCGTTCGGCTCGCCGTTCACCGCGCTGGCGCTGCAATGGTTCGGCGGGATCAGCATGGCGACGCTCGCGCTGCTCAAGCTTCAGGACGTCGAGCGGTTTTCGACGATGTTCCTCAACTACGACCTGCTGGCGCGGCACTGGGTGGGCTACGGCTACGTCTATCCCTTTGCCGAGGCGATTGCGGGAGTGCTGATGATCGCCGGTCTGCTGCCCTGGCTGTCGGTGCCGATCGCGCTGTTCATCGGCACGGTCGGGGCCGTTTCGGTGTTCAAGGCGGTCTACATCGACCGGCGCGCGCTGAAATGCGCCTGTGTCGGCGGGTCGTCGAACGTGCCGCTCGGCTTCGTCTCCCTGGTCGAGAACCTCGGCATGATCGCGATGGCGCTGTGGATGCTGACGCACCTGTGACGGATCGCGCCTGCAGGCGCGGGTCAGCGCGCCGCCTCCTGGCGCGCCAGCGCGATGGTGGCGGCGCGGGCGACGGTCTCGCCGAAGCGCGCGCGCCAGGCGGGATCGGCCATGCGCGCGGCGTCTTCGGGATTGCTGAGGTAGCCCGCCTCGACCAGCGCCGAAGGCAGGTCGAGCGACTTGAGCACGACGAAGGCGGCCTCGCGCCGCGGATCGGCGTGGAAGACGATCCGCCCCTGCCCTTCGCGCACGACGAGATCGGCGAAGGCGACGCTGCGGCTGCGCATCTCGCGCTGCGACAGGTCGACCAGGATCGAGGCGACCGTGCCATCGTCGCCGGCGCGGCCGGCGGCGCCGTCGGCGCGGTTCTCGCGCCGGGCGAGCGCGTCGGCGAGCGCGTCGCTGCCGCGGTCGGACAGGGTGTAGACGGTGGCGCCGCCGGCCTGGTCGTTGTCGGCGGCGTCGGCATGGACCGAGACGAACAGGTCGGCGCCGAGCCGCCGGGCAAGGTCGGCGCGTTCGTCGAGCACGAGGAAGCGGTCGGCATCGCGGGTCAGCGCGACACGCAGCCGGCCTTCGCGCAGCAGCGCGTCGCGCACCGCGCCCGCGAGCAGCAGCGTCACGTCCTTTTCGTGCGCGCCGCCTGCCCCGCTCGCCCCCGGATCGTGCCCGCCGTGGCCGGCGTCGATCACCACCAGCGGGCGGCTGGCGTCGGCCGGACCGTAGATCGTCGGCAGGTCGAGCCGGCCGCCCGCCGCCGGCAGCGCGAGGCGGACGACATAGGCCTGGGCGCGCGCGATCTCGCGCGCCTTCCACACGCCGAGGCCGGTCACGACGAGCGCCGCCAGGGGCAGCGCCAGCCCCAGCGCGAGTGCCGCCTGCCTCGAGAATGCGCGCCCGTCCATCCGCGCGCCGCTATGCACCGCGAGGCGCGAGCCGGTCCAGCCCGTTGTTGCGCCACGCCAAACGGCGAAGCGCCGGCAGAGCGAGGAGGCAATGGGGCCGGGGAGCGAGCGTCATCTATCCGCAATGCAATTTAATTGCCGCTTTGCAATTGCGGTGCTAGCACCCCAAGTATCGCAAGCAGGCCGGCCCAAGGCTCGCCCTGCGGCACCGCAGGAATGCGCTGGCAAAGCGCAAGGGGCCGACGGGGAACGAACAGGTGGCACCGCCGGCCTTCGTCTTGCGAGAAAAAGACATGCGGGGGACCCTTCAAGCGCATCTGCGCCCTTCCCCGCGCCAGAGGTTGATGCCGTGATGATGAGCCGAGTTGACGTCCAGCGCAAAGGTCCCCTCGCGGGGCCGGACGCTCGGGCGCAAGCCGGCACGCGCGCTATTTCGCCGATCTTCATCGCCGCAGACACGAACCTGCCGCCGCCGGGCGGCTTGCGCATGGACGCTTCGTCCGCGCACGCATCCGGCACCACCGCATTCGCGAAGCGACAGCGCCGGCCCGAAGCCGGCGCGCGCGCCTTTCGCGCCATGACAACGAACCGCGCCAAGTTCCCGGGGCACGCCCCGCGGCCGCGCGGCTGGAGAAACCATAATGACCACGCGCATGCTGATCGATGCGCGCCACCAGGAAGAAACCCGGGTGGCGGTGCTCAAGGGCAACCGTATTGAAGAATTCGACTTTGAATCTGCCGATCACAAGCAGATCAAGGGCAACATCTACCTCGCCAAGGTCACGCGCGTAGAGCCGTCGCTGCAGGCGGCGTTCGTCGATTTCGGCGGCAATCGCCACGGCTTCCTCGCCTTCAGCGAAATCCACCCCGACTACTACCAGATCCCCAAGGAAGACCGCGAGGCGCTGCTCGCCGAAGAAGCCGCGCACGCCGAGGAAGAGGCCGCGCTGCGCGCCGCCGAGGACGCCGAGGACGACGACTACGAGGGCGAGGACTTCGGCGGCGACGAAGGCGATTACGCCGGCGGCGTGACCGAGGTCGACACCTCGGAGAAGGACCAGGTCGCGACGATCGAGGGCGGCGTCGTCGAGCACGGCTTCGAGGACGAGGGCGAAGGCGAGAACGACGACGGCGGCGACGAGCGCGCCGAGGCTGCGGACGAAGGCGCCGAAGAGGGCGGGCAGCGTCGCCCGCGTCGCGGCCGCCGCCAGGGCCGCGCCCAGGGCAAGGAAGCCGACGAACTGCGCGCCAAGCGCATGGCGCTGCGCCGCCGCTACAAGATCCAGGACGTGATCCAGCGCCGGCAGGTGCTGCTGGTGCAGGTCGTCAAGGAAGAGCGCGGCAACAAGGGCGCGGCGCTGACCACCTACCTCAGCCTCGCCGGCCGCTACTGCGTGCTGATGCCCAACAGCAGCCACGGCGGCGGCATCAGCCGCAAGATCAATTCGGCCGCCGACCGCAAGCGGCTGAAGTCGATCATCGCCGAGCTGGAACTGCCCCGTTCGATGAGCTGCATCGTCCGCACCGCCGGGCTGCAGCGCACCAAGCCGGAGATCAAGCGCGACTTCGACTACCTCGCCCGGCTGTGGGACGAGATCCGCGAGCGCACGCTGAAGTCGAGCGCACCGGCGCTGATCCATTCGGACAGCGATCTGGTGAAGCGCGCGATCCGCGACATCTACAATCGCGAGATCGAGGAAGTGGTGGTCGAGGGCGAGCACGGCTACCGCGCCGCCAAGGACTTCATGAAGCTGCTGATGCCGAGCCACGCCAAGCGGGTGAAGCAGTATGCGGACCCCGTGCCGCTGTTCCAGCGCTATGGCGCCGAGGACCAGCTGACCGCGATGTACGATCCGGTGGTGCAGCTCAAGAGCGGCGGCTACCTGGTGATCAACCCGACCGAGGCGCTGGTCTCGATCGACATCAACTCAGGCAGGTCCACCAAGGAGCACGGCATCGAGCAGACGGCGGTCGCCACCAACCTTGAAGCCGCGCGCGAGATCGCCCGCCAGCTGCGCCTGCGCGACATGGCCGGCCTCGTGGTCATCGACTTCATCGACATGGAATACGGATCGAACATCCGTAAGGTCGAAAAGGCGATGAAGGACGCGCTCAAGAACGACCGCGCGCGCATCCAGGTCGGCCGCATCTCGGGCTTCGGCCTGATGGAGATGAGCCGCCAGCGCCTGCGCACCGGCGTGCTCGAAGCGACCACCCGCGCCTGCCCGCACTGCGACGGGTCGGGCCTGGTCCGCACCGCTTCGTCTGCCGGCCTTTCGGCGCTGCGCCTGATCGAGGACGAAGCGGCCAAGGGCAAGGGCAACGTGGTCACGCTCTACGCTTCGCAGGAAGCGGCGATCTACGTGCTCAACGCCAAGCGCGGCGACCTTGCCGAGATCGAGGACCGCTACGGCGTCTCGGTCGAGGTGATCCCCGAAGGCGAGAACGAGGGCGCCAAGATGCGCGTCGCCTCGCGCGGGCCCAAGCCCGACTTCGTCCCCAAGTTCGCGCCGATCGTCGAACTGGCCGAGGACGAGGACGACGAGATCGAGGACGATTACGACGCCGAGGAAGAGGCCGCGGACGAGCCGCGCGAGCCGCGCCGCGAGCGCGAGGCGCGCGATGGCGGCCGGGACGGCGACGGCGAAGGCGGCCGCCGCAAGCGGCGCAAGCGCCGGCGCGGCCGCGGTCGCGATCGCCGCGAGGACGAAGGCGCCGAAGGCAGCGACGCGATCGAGAGCGACGACGGCGACCATGACGGCGAAGGCGCCGGTGAAGCCGCCGGCGACGGCGAGGAGCGCGCCGGTGAAGATCGGGCCGGTGAAGATCGGGCCGGTGATGAGCGGGCCGGTGAAGATCGAGGAGGCCGTCGCCGCCGTCGCCGCAGCCGCCGCCGCCGTGGCGGTCGCGACACCGAGGGCAACGAAACCGAGGTCGAAGCCGGCGAAGCGGAAGCCGGGGAAGCCGACGCTGGTGATGCCGTCGCTGGCGGGACCGGGGGCGAGGCCGGGGACGCGGTTGTGGCCGAAGCGCCGCTCGCCGCTGCGGCCGAAGCGCCCGCAGCCGAGCCGGTCGCCGCAGAAGCGCCGGCCAAGCCCAAGCGCACCCGCCGCAAGAAGGCCGATGCCGACGCCCCCGCGGTGAGCGCCGAGGCGGTGGTCGAGCCGGCCCCGGCCGCGAGCGAGGAACCGGTTGCCGAGGAGGCGCCGGCCAAGCCCAAGCGCACCCGCCGCAAGAAGGCCGATGCCGACGCTCCCGTCGAGGCGGCGCCCACCGAGGCGGCGCCGGTAGAGACCTTGCCGGTCGAAGCCGATGCCGCGGCCGAGGACGCCCCGGCCAAGCCCAAGCGCACCCGCCGCAAGAAGGCCGAGGTCGCGGCCGAGGTCGAGGCCCAGGCCGACGCGCCCGCCGCTGAAACCACCGCAGGGGTCGCCGAACCGGCAGCGCAGGCCGCAACCGGGACCGACGCCGATGCCGCCGGGCCGGTGGCCGACGCAGCGGCGCAGGAAGCCGACGCGGGCGAGGCCTCGCCGCCGCGCCGCGGCTGGTGGCAGCGCACCTTCGGCGCCTGATCGCGCGCCCGGCGCCTGGCGCCGCACCCGACGACGAGCCCCGCCGGTCGCAGGACCGGCGGGGCTTTTCGTTTCGGGGCCTGTGGTTCGGGTCGTTTTCCTTCCGGGGAGGTCTAGGCGGTGCGGATCGCCTCGCCCCACTCCATCCAGCCGGCAAAGCGCGGGGTCTTGTCAATGTAGCGCTGCCCGGACGGTTGGACCGCGAAGCCTGCCGCGGCGATCCCGGCGGTGACCGGCCGCGTGAGGTGGCAGCCGCCGGCAATGCGCTTCCACACCGGCTCGATCCGCCGCTGCCAGCGCGCGACGCCCGGATCGGGCGCGGCGCCGTGCTCGGCAAAGAGCAGGCGGCCGCCGGGCCGCAGCACGCGGCGCAGTTCGGCGAGGACGCGCGCCGGGTCGTGCACCGAGCAGAGCGTGTAGGTGCAGACCACCGTATCGAAGCTCGCATCGGCAAAGGGGATCGCCTCGCCCTCGCCCTGGCGCAAGTCGGCCTGCCAGCCCTTGCGCGCCGCTTCCTCGCGCGCCTGTTCGAGGCCCAGCGGCGAGGGATCGAGCCCGGCAAAGCTGGTGATCGCCCCGGCGCGATAGAAGCGCTGGTTGAGCCCGCCGCCGCAGCCGAGCTCGAACACCGCGCCCTGGGCCTTGGGAACGACCTGCGCGCGCACGTCCATGATCCCCGGCGCCGAACAGGCGCAACGGATCAGGCGCGGCACCACGACGCTGTCCCACCAACCGGCCATACCCTGCTCTCCCCTTCCGGCCCTCTGGCGGGGCCAAGCGCCGACATCCTGGCAGCAGATCGCGCCAGCGCAAGCCAGCCGGCCATGGCCGGGCGCATCCCGCCGCCGCCTGCCCTCGTGAGCACTTGCCCTGCCCCGCGCATGCGCTAAGGACGATTCGAATAGCGCATCGGGGAAACAGCAAAAATGGCAACCTTCACGCTTCCGAAGAATTCCAAGATCACCGGCAAGTCGCGCCACCACGCCGCGGCCACCAATGGTCGCATCCGGAAGTTCAAGGTCTATCGCTACGATCCCGACAGCGGCGACAACCCGCGCTACGACACGTTCGAGATCGATCTCGACCAGTGCGGGCCGATGGTGCTCGACGCGCTGATCAAGATGAAGGGCGAGCAGGACCCGACGCTCACCTTCCGCCGCTCGTGCCGCGAAGGCATCTGCGGATCGTGCGCGATGAACATGAACGGCCGCAACGGCCTTGCCTGCACCACCGCGATCGAGGACCTCAGCGGCGAGATCCGCATCACGCCGCTGCCGCACATGCAGGTGATCAAGGACCTCGTTCCCGACTTCACCCACTTCTACGCGCAGTATGCCTCGATCCGCCCGTGGCTGCAGACCGTCAGCCCGACGCCTTCGGGCAAGGAGCGGCTGCAGAGCCCGGAGCAGCGCGAGAAGCTCGACGGCCTCTACGAGTGCATCCTGTGCGCCTGCTGCTCGACCTCGTGCCCGAGCTACTGGTGGAACAGCGACAAGTTCCTCGGCCCCGCGATCTTGCTCCAGGCCTACCGCTGGCTGGCCGACAGCCGCGACGAGATGACCGGCGAGCGGCTCGACGAGCTGGAAGATCCGTTCCGCCTCTATCGCTGCCACACGATCATGAACTGCGCCAACGTCTGCCCCAAGGGCCTGTCGCCGGCGCGCGCGATCGCGGAAATCAAGAAGATGCAGGCCGAGCGCGCGATCTGATCGCGCGCCGACCGATCTTTCGCGCATGAACGGCATGATGAAGGGCTTCCGGGTCGAGCCCAGTCCCGAGCACGAGGGCTGGCTGACCTGGGACCTCGCCGACCCCACCCGCTACAACGCCAATGCGATCGGCAAGCTGGTCGCGCGGCTGGAAGAGGGCCCCGACGGCAAGCGCCGCGCGCGGCTGCGCATGTTCCCCGAGCGCAAGCACTCGAACCTGCTCGATGCCGTCCACGGCGGCGCGACGCTGTCGCTGATCGACATCGCGCTGTTCACCGGCATGCGGCTGATCCTCGACGGCGATGCCGCAGGGTCGGTGACGCTCGACCTGTCGACCCAGTTCATCGGCGCGGGCCGCCTCGGCGCGCCGCTCGACGCGGTGGTCGAAGTGCTGCGCGAGACGCGCCGGCTGGTGTTCCTGCGCGGCCTCGTCGAACAGGGCGAGGAAACCATCGCCGCGTTCAACGGCACGATCCGCAAACCCTCGCGCTGACATGCCGAGCGTCGCGGCCCGCTATGCCGAGCTGGTCGCAGCCGGCGAACTGAAGCCCGATCCCGAGCAGGCGGCAGCGGCGCAGGCGCTCGACGCGCTGCAGCGCGAGCTGGAGAGCCCGCCCCCCTCGCCCGGCCTGCTCGGCAAGCTGCTCGGCCGCAAGGCGCTCGAGCCGCCCCGCGGCATCTACATGTGGGGCGATGTCGGGCGCGGCAAGTCGATGCTGATGGACCTGTTCCACGACAACCTGGACGTCCCGGCCAAGCGCCGCGCGCATTTCCACGAGTTCATGCTCGACGTCCACGCGCGGCTGCGCGAGGAGCGCAAGAAGGAAAGCGGCGATCCGATCCTGCCGGTCGCCGCCGGGATCGCCGCCGAGACGCGCGTGCTCTGCTTCGACGAGATGGTCGTCAACAACAGCGCCGACGCGATGATCATGAGCCGGCTGTTCACCGCGCTGATCGTCACGCACGGCGTGGTCGTCATCACCACGTCGAACCGCGCGCCCGGCCAGCTCTACAAGGACGGGCTCAACCGCGAGCACTTCCTGCCGTTCATCGCCCTGGTCGAGCGGCGGCTCGACGTGCTGACGCTCAACGGCCCGGTCGACTACCGGATGCAGCGGATGCGGGGCCTCGGCACCTGGCACGTGCCGATCGGCCCTGTGTCGACCGAGGCGGTGCGCGAGGCGTTCTTCCGCCTGACCGACTATCCGCCCGAGGACAGCGCGCACGTGCCGAGCGCGGAGATCGACGTCGGCACGGGCCGGACGATGCACGTGCCCAAGAGCCTGAAGGGCGTGGCGGTGTTCAGCTTCAAGCGGCTCTGCGCCGAGGCGCGGGGCGCTGCGGACTACCTCGCGATCGCGCGCAAGTACCATACGGTGATCGTCGTCGCGATCCCGCGGCTCGGCGCCGAGATCCGCAACGAGACGATGCGGTTCATCACGCTGATCGACGCGCTCTACGAGCACAAGGTCAAGCTGATCGCCACCGCCGCGACCGATCCCGTTAACCTATACGATTCGCGTGGAGGCGGCGACGACGAGGGGCGATTCGCGTTCGATCGCACGGTCAGCCGGCTGATGGAAATGCAGAGCCAGGACTACCTGGCGCAAGGCCACGGCGAAGACTAGCCCGCAGCCCCTCCCCGGGTCACTCAGGGTAAACACCTATTACGTAACGAAAAAAGCCCGGGCCAAAGCCCGGGCTTTTCTACTTTGACTTGCCTGAGACAAGTGACCGGCCCCGAAGGGCGTCGATCACTTGAACGCCCAGGACCAGAAATCGAAACGACGCATGATAGCCTCCATCCACGGTGACGGAGGCCGGATTATCATTATTGGTTATGGTTAACAAGTCCTAAACGTCTGAAATGGCGTAGCGCCTCCCCGCTTCGTAATCGCTGAGGAACACCGCAAAGGGTTGCGGGCGGCCGAGATAGTAGCCTTGCGCCTGGTCGCAGCCGAACTCGCGCAGCAGCGCGAAGGTCGCCGCGTCCTCGATTCCCTCGGCGACGACCGACTGGTGCAGCGCGTGCGCCAGGGCGATCGTGCTGGTGATGATGACCCGGTCGCGCTCGCTGTCGATCAGGCGCGAGACGAAGCGGCGATCGAGCTTGAGCTCGTCGCTGGGCAAGTCGGCAAGGTAGGCAAGGCTTGCCTCGCCGGTGCCGAAATCGTCGATCGACAGGCGGAAGCCCATTTCGCGCAGCCGGGTGAGGTTGTGGCAGGCCGCCGGGCGATTGCGCACGCTCGAGGTTTCGGTAACCTCGATGGTGAGCAGCGACGGCTCGATGCCGCGGCGCCGGACGATCTCGGCGAAGTTGGTGACGAGATCGGCCTTGTCGACCATCTGCGCCGAGAGGTTGATGCTCATCTGGAAGCGCGGCCCCAGCGCATTGAGCGTGAGCGCGGCGCTGATCGCTTCTTCCAGCACCCAGTAGGTCAGCGTGTCGATGCGCCCGGCGCGTTCGGCCTGGAGGATGAAGGCGTCGGGGGCGATCGGGCCGCGCGTGGGGTGGTTCCAGCGGATCAGGGCCTCGGCGCCGCTGACCCGCCCTTGCGCGAAGTCCCACTGCGGCTGGAAGGCAAGCCAGATCTCGCCGTTGCGCAGGCCTTCCTCGATCCGGGCATGGAGCGAGAGTTCCCACGGCGCCTCGACCAGGCGCTGCGATTCGAACAGTTCGATCGAGCGTCCGTTGCCGAGCGCCTCGTTGGCGCTGGCGAGCGCCGAGTTGACCCGGGTCGAAGCATCGAGCCCTTCGTTGCGGTCGAGCCCGAAGTGGATGTTGGTGTCGAAGGTATGCTCGCCGATCTGGAGCGGCGCCGAAAACAGCGCGCGCAGCCCTTCGAGATGGTTCAATTGCATCTCGAGCGGGCGCGCCTCCTCGGTCCAGGCGAAATGTCCGCTTTCGCCGTGGTAGATCTCGTTGGCGCCCGAGCCGACCGACAGGCGCCGCGCGATCTGCCGCGCGACTTCGCCGTGGAGTTCGCGCGGCAGCGTCGCCATGATTTCCTCGTAGCGGGCAACGACCACGACCACGACATCGCGCCCCACCTCGATCGGCAGCGAGGACAAGGCGGCGAGGTTCGGCAGCCCCGAAAGCGACGTATGCTGGATGCGGTGCGTGCGCTTCTGCCATCCCCGGATTCCCGCGTAGATGACCATGAAGGCGACCGACCCGTCTGGCTCGCACACAATCCCGAGTGTCCGCAGGTACATCGGAAGCGCGATCACAACGGAAACGGTCAGGAGATAGAGCAGCGCCCGTAACCGCTTAAACCGGATCCTTCGAGTTGCAAGGACCGCCAGCGCAACCATTGCAAGCATCGGCACAAAGCTGGTGCTTAGCGAAAGCGGTTTCCGCAAGGCCTCGGCGACCGCGATGTCGACCGCGATCGGTTGCACGATCGGGCTGCCGAAATAGCCGACCATCGCACTCTGATCGGATGTCAGCACCACCGTTCGCCCGGCCAGAATGCCTTTTGGCAAGCGGCCTTCGCGCAACGACCGGCCCGAGACCAGCGGGATCGTTGCCGGTGCTACCGAAAAGTCGGGATAATACTCCGATTGTACGCCGCGATGCCGGCCTGCAATCACCGTGCTGACGGTGGGGTACTCCCTCCCGTCGAGGATCACCCGATAAGGCGCAGACAGGGCCTTGTAAGTGAAGTTGGTGGTCCAGGCGGAGACCGCGATCTGCGAGGGCGCGACAATTTGGCTTGGTGGCAAACGGAAGTCGGCGGAACCGAACTGGTCGGGTTTCTGCGAGCGGACGACGTAGGTGAAGTCCTGCCCGAACGAGGCAATCGCCCTTGCCAACTGCGCGTCGCCCGCTTCGTTGACCCCGTAGGCAACTTTGGCATCGAAGAAGACGCTGCGCGGCATTTCCCGTCGGATGCGCTCGAGCAGCGCTGCTGCATCTCCGGTCGTAGGATCCGAGCCTTCGTCCATGGTCACGATCACCACCCGCTCGGATGCGGGCGATGCGAGAAGCGGCGCGACCTTGTTCCAGTAGAACGAGCTAAACGGCGCCCAGAAGTCGAGTCCCCCCAACGACAAGCAGATCAGCAGGGCTATGCCCAAGGGGGAACGCAGGAACTGGCGCATGAACCGTCGCGAAAAAGTGGGCTTCGCGAGGGAAATAGTCCGGATTGGTTGATATCCCCTTACCTGGTTATCCTTTGGTCAACCAAGCATTCCGAGCAATCAAAGCAGCTTGGCCAGACTCCGGTCGAGCATGACCAGTTGCCAGAGCAGGCGGCTGTTGTCCGCCGCGCCGGCGACGTGCTCGGCGGCCAGCCGGTGCAGCACTGCTGCGTCGAACCAGCCGGTCCGGCCGAGCGTCGCGCTGTCGGCGATGGCGCGCGCCTCGCCCGCCAACGGCCCGCGCAGCCACTGCGCGATCGGGGTGACGAAGCCCATCTTTGGGCGGAACAGGATGTCGTCGGGCAGGCTGCGGCGCATCACCTGCTTCATCAGGAACTTGCCGGTGCCGCGCCGCACCCGCATCGCTTCGGGCAGGCGCGCGGCGAATTCGACGAGGCGATGGTCGAGCAGCGGCTCGCGCGCTTCGAGACCTACCGCCATGCTGGTGCGGTCGACCTTGGTGAGGATGTCGCCGGGCAGGTAGAAGGCAAGGTCGGCGTATTGCGCGCGGTCGAGCCCGCTGCGCGCGTCCGCGCGGCGCATCGTCTCGACGAAGGGCTGCTCGGCGCGGTACTCGCCGCGCAAGCGCAGGAAATCGGGCGAATAGAGCGCCTGGCGTTGCTCTTCCCGCGTCACCGCAAGGGCGCGGGCGTAGCTTTCGTCGCCATCGCGCGCGAGGCCGAGCAGCGTCGCCTTGGCGCGCAGCGGGCGCGGCGCGCGCGGCAAGGCCGGATAGAGCGCGCCGAGCGTGCCGAACAGCGCGCGCCGCACCCCCGCCGGCGCGAGCGCGCGGATGCGTTCCTCGCTGTGGTGGAACACCTGGCGGCGGTAGCCGGCAAAGGCCTCGTCCGCGCCGTCGCCCGAGAGCGCGACGGTCACGTGCCGGCGCGCGAGTTCGCAGACGCGGAAGGTGGGCAGCGCGCTCGCATCGGCGAAAGGTTCGTCGAACATGTCGGCGAGCCGGTCGATCAGGCCGTAATCGTCCGCCCCGACGACGTCGGCGTGGTGGCGGGTGCCGAAGCGCCGCGCGACCGCTTCGGCATGGCCGGTTTCGTCGAGCGCGGCGACGTCGAACCCGATCGAGCAGGTGGTGACCGGGGCGCTGCTCGCCTCGGCCATCAGCGCGACGACGCTCGAGCTGTCGACCCCGCCGGAAAGGAACGCGCCCAGCGGCACGTCGGCCTCCATGCGCGAGCCGACCGCCTCGCGCAGGTGGTGGAGCAGGTGGACGCCGAGATCGGCTTCGCTGCCCCGCTCGCGCTCGGCAAAGGCAATGTCCCACCACCGCACCGGCGGCGCGGGCGCGCGGTCGTGGCGCAGCAGGCGGTAGTGCCCGGCCGGCAGCTTCTCGACGCCCTTGAGGATGGCGCGGTGGTCGGGGACATAGCCCCAGGCGAGATAGTCCTCGACCGCCAGCGGGTCGATCTCGCGGCGCAGCGAGGGATGCGCGAGCAGCGCCTTCAGTTCCGAGCCGAAGATCACGCTGCCGTCGGCGAGCGTGGCAGTGAACAGCGGCTTGACCCCGAACCGGTCGCGCGCGAGCAGCAGCGTGCGCTGGCGCAGGTCGTAGAGCGCAAAGGCGAACATGCCGTGGAGCCGCGGCAGGCACGCGACGCCCCAGCGCTGCCACGCCGCGAGGATCACCTCGCTGTCGCCGTCGGTGCGGAACTGCGCGCCCGCGGCGGCGAGTTCGCGGCGCAGTTCGCGGTAGTTGTAGATCTCGCCGTTGAACACCAGCATCGCCGCGCCATCGGCCGAGGCCATCGGCTGGGGCGAGCCGGCAAGGTCGATGATCGCGAGGCGGCGGTGGCCGAGGCCGAGCCCGGGCGCGGTCCACACCCCTTCGCCGTCGGGGCCGCGATGGGCGATCGCCTCGCACATCGCGCGGACGCGCGCGGGGTCGACGGGCTTCATGCCCTCGGTATGGAAGATGCCCGCAATGCCGCACATGCGCGAAAGCCTAGCGGCCGCCGGCGATGCGGTCCATCCATGCCGCGGGATCGCCGCCGGCAGCGCGCTCGAACGCGTGGATCGCGGCGCCCGAAACCTCGCCCTCGCTCGACAGGATCAGCACCGCGGTCGGCCGCGCGCGCAAGCGCAGGCGGTCGGCGATGTTGGCGAGCTTGAGCCGCGCATTGCTGCCGGTGAGGACATCGCCGGTGCGATAGCGGGTGACGGCGAGGCGATGGACCGGCCCCGGCGCCTGGAGCAGGTCGGCGCGCGCGTCGGCAAAGGCGGGCCCTGCCCCTTCCCACGCCCACGGACTGCCGAGCGGCAGCGCGCCCTGGCCGAAGCCGCCCGCCTCGCGCCCTTCGGACTGCGTGGCGTAGAGCGCGAAGGAGACATCGACGACATGGCCAGCGCGGTCGGCATAGCGGCCGAACAGGCGGTGGTCGGCGCCGGTGTGCAGCGGTTGCCAGCGCGCCTCCTGCGCGAGGTCGACGCGGGTCCAGCCGGGCACCTCGGGCAGCGCGATGCGCGCGGGCAGCGCCGCCTCGATGCGCGTGGCGGCGGCGGACCAGGCGAAGACCAGGGCAAGGATCGCGGCCGCGCCGGCGAGCGCGACCGATCCGGCAATCCGCGCGCGCGCGAGGCCGGCGAGCGATGGCGAGGCCTCGAGCGCGGCGGCGTCGATGAAGGGATCGTCGACCGGGCGATCGAAGAAGCGCCAGCCCAGCGCCATGGCGCAGGCCATGACCAGCGCGAAGAACACCCAGCCGTAGAACACGTGGTCGAACCCGGCGGCAAAGGCGATGCCGAACACGCCCGCCAGCCAGATCGTGCCCCAGGCGCGCACCCCGTTGGCGAGCACCGGGATCACCAGCGAGAGCGCCATGAACCCGATCCGGCGCGGCCACGAGCGGAAGCAGACGTTGGACACGAGCGCCCCGTAGGCGACCATGGCGATGAGGAACTTCACCCCCGAACAGGCCTCGGCCACTTCGAAATAGCCGGCAGGCGTGGTGATGAACACGCCGTCGAGCGTGGCGGGCCCGCCGGCGATCCGCAGCAGCAGCATGGCGAGCCGGGCGGTGACCTGCTGCAGCGTCGGGATCAGCTCGTCGCCGAAGGGCACGAGGAACAGCATGTAGCCGAACGGAAACAGCAGCCCGGCCGCAACCCGCGGGCCGAGCAGCAGCGGCACCGCGCTTTGCGCCATGACCACCACGCCGAGCTGGCGGGCGAGCGAGAAGCCCGAGAAATCGCCGAGCAGCCACAGCAGCGCGCCGCCGGCCAGCGGCAGCAGCGCGGGCCACCAGCCTTGCGGCGAAAGCCGGCGCAGCTGCGGCCAGCGCTGGGAGACGAGCCAGGCGAGGATCGCCGGCACCAGCAGCACGTGGTTGTAGGTCGAGGAATCCCACCACTGCCCGGCCATGTCGGCAAAGTCGCGGAAGAACAGGCCGACCAGCGCGAACCAGGCGAGCGCCAGCAGCGCAAGCGGGCGCTTCCACGCCTGCGGCAGCGGCGCCACGGTGCGCGGCAGCGGCGCGGCGGCGCTCACCCGGGGATCCCGAGCATGGCGGGAAGCGGCGCGAGCACGCTTTCCCAGGCATGGTGCTCGAGCACGAACTCGCGCGCGGCGGCGCCCATGGCGCGCCGCACTTGCGCATCGCCGAGCAGGTCAAGCGCGCGGCTGCCGAAGGCATGCGCGCCATCGGCAATGGCGAAGTGTTCGCCGTCGCGCGCCGCGATCCCGGTGGCGGCGCCGCTGGTCAGCAGCACCGGCCGCGCCATCGCCATCGCCTCGAGCACCTTGTTCTGCACCCCGCGGGCGATGGTCAGCGGCGCGACGACAAGGTCGGCGCCGGCGAGCCAGGGGCGCACGTCGGGCACCTGTCCGGTCACGCGAACGCCCGGCAAGCGGCCAAGCGCGTGCACGGCCGCGGTCGGCGAGCGGCCGACCACGGTGAAGCGGGCCTCGCCATGGACCGCGCGCAGGCGCGGCAGCACTTCACGCGCGAACAGCGCCGCCGCCTCGACATTGGGCGGATAGTCCATCTGCCCGGTGAACACGATCTGCGGGCCTCCTTCGGCAAGCTCTGCCGAAGGCGCGACGCCCGAGGGATCGAACGCGACCGCGTCGATGCCGTTGCCGAGCGCGCCGAGCGCGATGCCGTCGCGCAAGGGGAGCCGCGCGGCGAACAGGTCGCGCTCCTCGGCGCTGACGAACAGGGTGAGATCGGCGCGGCGCGCGGCGCGCTCCTCGAGCGCGCGCAGCAGGCGGTCCTCGCGCGCATAGAGCCAGCGCCGCGGCTGCCCGGCGAGCGCGGCATAGGCTTCGTACTTGGCCGAATCGACATCGACCATGTCCATCACCACGCGCCCGGCGAAGTCCTCGGGTACGTAGGGCGCCATCTGCCCGGAGAACACGAAGATCGCCGCGATCGGCCTCGTCGCCAGCGTGTGCCGCACCCAGGCGTGGAGCGAGCGCGCCGAAAAGGCGGCGACGCTGACCGGTTCGCACCGCGCCAGCGCGAACAGCCCGGCGCGCGCGAGCGGCGGACGGCGGGCGCAGTGATGGCTGGCGCAAAGCGCCTCGATCGCGGGAAGCGCGGCGCTGTCGGCCTCGTCTTCGATCAGGCAGCCGAAATGGACGGGGGCGACCTCCGCGATGCGCCGCAGCAGGTGCGAGGAGCGGATGCGATCGCCGCGATCGGGCGGGAACGGCACGCGGTGGGCAAGGAACAGGACTTCGCGCATCGGGATCAGGCGAGCCCCCGTGCGATCCACGGCCCGAGCCGGTTGGCAAGCCCGAGCGGCAGGCGCTGCCACGCCGCGATCCGCGCGCGGTAGCGCGGGCTGAGCGGGTTGACGTCGCGCGGGGCGGCGCCGTCCTCGGTCCAGTGCGCATAGGCGAGCGGTTCGGGCGCGAAGCCCCAGTTGCGCTTGAAGTGATAGGCGCCGCTGTCGACCTTCGAGCGGCCGAAGTCGAAACGGTCGCAGCCTTGCGAGCGGGCGTGGTTCATCAGGGCATAGTACATCACGTCGTTCGCCCGCAGCGCGCGCGCGGCGCGCGTGCCGCCGCCCCAGTAGGGCAGCACCGCGCCGCGATCGTAGAAGCTGAACACGCTGGCGACCGGGGCGCCTTCGTGGAGCACGGTGAGGATGTCGGCATCGGCGCCGAACGCCTCGAGCATCGCCGCGAACAGCGCGCGCGGGAACACCGGGGTGCCGAGGTTGCGCACCGATTCGGCATAGACGGCGTAGTGCATGGCAAGGTCACCCGGCCCGCGCCCGATGCGCACCTCGAGCGCGTTGGCGAGCCCCTTGCGCACTTCGGCGCGCTGCTTGCGCGGGATCGCGAGCAGTTGCGCCTCGTCGTCTGCGGCGAGCGGGGCGACGAAGCCGGCGTGGCTGTCGGTCTTCACGTGCCAGCCCGGTCCCTGCGGCAGCGGCCCGCCGCGCAGCTCGATCGTCGGCGCGTTGCGCCGCCGGGCAAGTTCGCAGGCGGCGGCGCAGAGCGCTTCGGCCGCACTGGGATCGCCCACCACGCCGCCGCCGACGGCGAACCCGGTCGAGACCAGCGCGCGCCCGAACAGCGGCGAATGGACGACATGGACCGGCAGCGCCGCGACCGCCACGCCGCCGCGCTCGGCCAGCAGGGTCAGCGCTTCGTGACCGCAGGCGCGGGTGACCGCAGCCTGCCATTCGGCGCGGTGGAACACGCTCGCGCCCGGATCCGATGCGACGAGCGCGGCGAGCGCCGGCGCGTCCGCTTCGCAGGCGAGGCGCACCGCAAGGGGCCGGCTCATCCGCTCACCCCAGCCGCGCCGCTTCGGCCTGCGCCACCGCGTCCATCCGGCCCCACGCGAAATCCCCCAGCAGGCGGCGCAGCTTGCCCGCCATTGCGGAAAGGTTGGTGTAGTGGCGCAGGCGCGAACGCAAGGGCGCATCGCTGCGGCGCGGCTGGCCGGGGTCGATTTCCCAGGGGTGGAAGTAGAACGCCGCCGGGCGGCCGTCGCGCCGGTTGACCCGCGCGATCGCCCAGCGCGAGACGGCATAGGGCAGCAGGCGGAAGAACCCGCCGCCGCCCGCCGCCATGCGCCGCCCGGCGATTTCGGCGGTGGTCACCGGGATCTCCAGCAGCGGCGCGCCGGCGACCGGGCGGAAGGCGAAGCGCGGCGCTTCGCGCCAGCCGTAGTGATCGTGGACGATCGGCGCGACGCTCGAGGAATAGGCATAGCCGTGCTCGGCGAGCACTTCGTGCGCCCAGGGCGTGCGCGCGTCGATCGAGAAGCTGGGCGCGCGATAGCCGATCACGCGCGTGCCCGAGGTGTCTTCGAGCACCGCGCGGGCGCGCGCGATATCCTGCGCGAAGGCCTTGCGCCCGAGCGTGAACACGCGGGCATGGTCCCAGCCGTGGCTGGCGATCTCGTGGCCTTCGGCAACGATCCGCCGCATCAGCGCGGGGTGGCGCTCGGCAATCCAGCCGAGCGTGAAGAAGGTCGCCTTGGCGCCGGACTCGGCGAACAGCGCGAGGATCGCCTCGCAGTTGCGTTCGACCCGGCTTTCGAGCCCGTCCCAGTCGCTGCGGGCGATGGTCTGCTCGAACGCACCGACCTGGAACCAGTCCTCGACATCGACCGACAGGCCGTTGCGCAGGACGGGGCTGGCGGCGGTCATGGGCGTGGGTCCGGTCCAGTATCGGCGGGCAGGGTCAGGCGGCGGCGCGGTGCTGCCCGTCGCTCTCGATCCATTCGATCAGCATGGCGAGCACGTGGCGCAGCGCCTGCTCCTGCTCGCTGGTGCGACCCTCGATCGCCTCGATCCGGCCGGCAAGCGCGGTGATGCGTTCGACGATCGCGGCGAGTTCGGCGCTTTCGGCGACCGCCTGGCGGGCGATCGCCTCGACGTCGACCGGCTCTGCCCGGGGCGCGGGCTCGGCCGGCTCGCTCTGGCGCTGGACCGACAGTTCGATCACCGCCTGCTGCAGCTCGGCGATCTGCTCGTCGCGCAGGCGCAGCTCGCGCTCGAAGGTTTCGGGATCGATCCCGGCGATCACCGGCGCCATGGCTTGCGGCTCGGCCCGCATTGCCGGTTCGACGCCGGGCTGCGCGGGCGCAGCTTGGTGGACCGGCGCGACCGGGCGCGCCAGCGCGGAGCCGAAGCCGCCATCCTGGTCGAGATCGGCGAGCACGTCCTGCAGCATCGCCGCGTCAAGCCGGGTGCGCTGCTCGACCGCGCCCATCAGCAGCAGCCGATTGACGATCTGGTTGATCCGGCGCGGGATGCCGCCGCTCGCCTTGGCGAGTTCGGCATAGACGCGCTGGTCGAAGGCGGGATTGCCGCGCCAGCCGACGCAGGCGAGCCGGTGCTCGACATAAGGGCCGACTTCGGACGGCTCCATCGCGTCGAGGTGGTAGGAGGCGATCACGCGCTGGCGCAGCTGCTCGAGCTCGGGCGTGCCGGCGAGCAGCGCGCGGAATTCGGGCTGGCCGAGCAGCAGGATCTGCAACAGCGGGTGTGCGCCGAGCTGGAAGTTCGACAGCATGCGCAGTTCCTCGAGCGCGGCGACCGCGAGGTTCTGCGATTCGTCGACGACGAGCAGGCAGCGCCGCCCGGCCCGCGCCTCGTCGTGGAGGAAGGCTTCGAGGCGGGCGAGCGCGGTGGCCTTGTCGTGGCCGGCGACTTCGAGCCCGAAGGCGCGCGCAGCCATGTGCACCAGCTCCTCGCCGTCGAGCTTGCTGGTGACGATCTGCGCGGCGGTGAGGCGCTGGCGGTCCACGGTGGCCATCAGGTGCGCGGCGAGGGTCGACTTGCCCGAGCCGACTTCGCCGGTGATGACGATGAAGCCCTCGCCCTGCGCGAGGCCGTAGCCGAGGTAGGACAGCGCCTTGCGGTGCGTCAGGCTCTCGAAATAGAACTGCGGGTCGGGGGTGAGCTGGAACGGTCGCCCGGTCAGCTGGTAGAAATCGTCGTACATCGCGCCGTTCGCCCCGTCAGAAATTGTAGCGCAGGCCCAGCTGGCCCGACAGTATAAGCTGATCGTCAATCACATTATAGTTAACAGCGTCCAAACCCAAGGCCGCGGTTGCCACCAGTCGGTCGGTCAACCTGCGGTAATAGGACGCCGAGGCGCCGAACGCCTTCGAATCGCCCAGCCGGTTCTGGCGATTGCGGAACCAGGCGCTGTAGACATTGATACCGAAGTTCGAGCGCGCGTCGAGCGGGGCGCCGACTCCCATGTTGACGTACCAGTTCTCGGAGACGGTGCCGTCGACGATGCCGAGCACGGTGCCAGGCGCGCCGATGAAGCGGCGATTGGCGTAGCCCGCGCCGAGCGTGAGCTGCATCCGCCTGAGCGTCCAGGCATAGGTCGCGTCCACCCCGCGCCCGCGGAACGCCGCGGACGACAGCGACCCGAACGGGCCGTTGAGGCAGGCGCCGCCCGACTGCCCGAAGCCGCATCCGGTGAGGCCCCCGCCCACCGGATCGACGCTGCCGCCGAAGTCGGTCGGCAGGTTCCGCAACTGGTTGCCAAGGCTCGATCCGAAGCCCGAGATGCCGTCGTAGACCGAGACCTGCAGCGCGTGGCGCGGGCTGGGATTGTAGCTGAACGAGCCGTAGTAGGTCGTGCTGTCGTAGCGCCGGCCGATGAAGGCCGAGAGCGAGGTGCGCTTGCTCGGGCGCCAGATCACCCCAACGTCCCAGGTCAGGCCGTTGCTGTCGTAGGCGATCTTGCGCGGCTGCGAGCGATCGACCTTGTAGTGCCCGTCGCTGCCGATCACCGGGTTGCCGCTGGCATCGCGCAGCGCATCGCGCGAGGCGACCTGCGCGTGCTCCCAGCCGGCATCGCCGACCAGCGCGAGGCTGAGCGTGACCGGCACGGTGAGCTGCACGCCTGCGCGCAGCGAGCGGATGCGCTGGTCGAGGTTGGAGATGTCCTCCTGGGTATAGCCGCCGTTGACGGTCAGCCCCACCGGCAGGACCTCGCCCGGCCGCACCCCGGCCGAGACCTGGGCGGTCTGGGTCAGCGAGTGGTCGAAGATGTCGGTCCGCGGTCCGCCGGGGACGAGTTGCAGCGCGTCCTTGTTCTCGACCTTGGTGTAGCCGGCGGTGTAGCTGGCGTTGAGCTTGACGTCGCCGACGCGCGTCGAGAACACCGGGCCGCCGTAGACCGCATAGACCTGCGTCACCGAATCGGTGAAGCGGCTGCCGTTGACCAGCGCGCTGCCCGAACCGTCGACCCGCGCGCGCGAGGCGAGCGCGCCGGCCTCGATGCGCAGCTTGCGCCGGACGAGGTCGCGCTGGATCCGCGTGAGGCCCGAAATCGAATCGCCGTTGCGGAAATCGCCCTGCTCGACGAAGCGCCGCTCGTAGCGCAGCGACATCGCGCCCTGGGTGTAGCGGCCGCCGAACTCGGCATCGACGCCGGCGGCGAGCGCGGTGTAGGTGACGGTGTCGTCGCCCGGGCGCAGTTCCTTGATGAAGTTCTGGCGGACCTCGATGTAGGGCTGGATCGTGGTGCGCACGATGCCCCCGCCGCTGCCGCCGCTGCTCGCCCCGCTGCTCGTCCGCCGCGCCGATCGCGCATCCCCGCCTGTCGGCGCGTCGGGATCGTCCTGCCCCGCCGCTGCGGTGCGCGCGCCCTGCGCCAGCGCCGGCGCCGGCGCGGCCGCCAGTGCCGGGACCAGGGCCAGCAGCGCCAGGCCGGGGAGCCACGCGCGCGCCACGGTCAGTCCTTGTACCCGTAGTAGGTGCCGAAGCGACGCCCGGTGGGGGAAAAGCGCGTGCCGTTGAGCAGCAGCTTGATGTCCTCGCAACCGGCGAGGATGTTCACCGCATCGCGCAGCGCGGCCTCGCCGGTGCGATCGGCGCGGACCACCATCAACGCCTGGCCGACGTGCATCGCAAGCTCCGATGCGGGCGAAGCGGCAAGCGCGGGCGGGCTGTCGAAGATGACGATCCGGTTCGGCGCTTGCGCGGTAAGCCGGTCGAGCACGCGCTTGGTCCGCGCCGAGGCGAGATATTCGGTATCGTGCCCGCTGGGGTTGCCCGCGGGCAGCACGAACAGGCCGGGCACGTCGGTCGCAAGGATGCAGTCCTCGACCGCGATCGCCGGATCGACCAGCGCGTCCATCAGCCCCGACCCGCCGGGCAGGCCCAGCGTCGAGAGCACGCTCGGCTTGGCGAAGTCGGCGTCGACGAGCAGGACCTCGTTGTCCTTTTCCGACGCGATCGACAACGCGAGGTTGACCGCGGTGAAGGTCTTGCCCTCGCCCGGATGCGCCGAGCAGATCAGGATCCGCTCGCCGTGCTCGGGTCCGCGCCCCTTGCGCGATTCCGCCGCGGTCAGCAGCAGCTGGCGCTTCACGATGCGGAATTCCTCGAGCAGCGAGGTGACCGGCCCTTCGGGCTCGATCAGGCAGAGATCGCGCAGCCGCTTGCGGTCGATCGGGTGGATCGCGCGGCGGAACACCTGGCGCGCCGGAATGCCTTCGATCGGTGGCGCGAACGGCGCGCGCTCGGGTTCGGCCGCCGGCTCCGCCGCAGGTGCGCGGTCATCGACAGCGGCGGGTTGCGGCCCGGGCGCTGCGACGGGGGCTTCGGCGACCGGCTCGACCGCATGCGCGGGTTCGGGCGCTGCGGCGCCTTGAGGCTGAGGCTGAGGCTGAGGCTGAGGCGGCGGCGGCGACGACGCGAGCGTCGAGGGCGGCGTCGGGGGCGGCACCGACGGCGGAGTTGGCGCGACCGGGAAAGCATCGAGCCCGAAGCGCCCGGCCGCGCGCTCGATCAGCGAGCGGCGCGCCGGGGCGCGGTCGCGGCGGGCGATGTCGTCGCGCTCCTGGGTCATGGCGTCCATCCCTTCATGCCACCATGCCGCGCTTCATGTATTCGAGCGCGAGCAGCACCAGCAGCACCGCGCCCAGCCCGATGGTCGCGCCGGCGAACCAGCGCAAGTGCTTCCAGTAATCGGCGCGTTGCTCGCGGGTCATGCCCAGCGAAACCGAGCCGACCACCGGCAGACCGGTCGCCCGCTCGAGCTGGCCGGTGGTCGAATAGCTCGAATTGAGCTGGCCGAGCGCGAAGGCCGCGCCGCAGCCTGCGGCAAGGCCGACCACCAGCACCAGCGTCAGCAGCATCGGGCGGTCGGGCGCCGAAGGGCTGCGCGGCGTGGTCGGCGGGTCGATCACCTCGAACTTGACCGCGTTGCGCTCGCTTTCGACCTGGCCGCGCAGGCGCAGCTGCTCGCGGTCGCGCAGCAGCTTGTCGTACTGTTCCTTGAGCACGTCGTAGTCGCGGTTGATCCGCGCGGCCTCGGCGGCGACCGCCGGCTCGCTGTACTGCTGCGAGGAGAGCTGGGCGATGTCCTGCTGGAGCGAGGCCTTGCGCGATTGCAGCGCGACAATGCTCGCCTGGCGGTCGGCCTTGATCGACTGGAGCGAGACATAGGCCGGGTTGGGCGTTCCCGCCGGGCCGCCCTCGCCCGCCGCCAGCTTGGCGAGGCCGGCGATCTGGCCCTTGAGCGCCTGGACGTCGGGATGGCTGTCGGTCAGGCCGCGCGCGCGCATCCCGGCAAGCTCGGACTGCGCCTGGGCGAGCGCGCCCTTGGCCCCGCCTGTGGCGCCGGGCACGACGATCGTGGGCGGCGTGCCCGAAAGCTGGCCGTTGACCGCGGCGAGCGCGCTCTGCGCGGCGAGCAGGTCGGAATCGACCCCGCGCAATTCGCTGCGCGCGCCCTCGATCCGCGCGGTGATCCCGCCGCTGCCGGGCATCAGCGCGGCGTTCTTCGCCTCGAACGCCTGGCGGCGCTGCTCGGCGGCCTCGAGATCCTTCTGCCGGTCCTGCAGCTGCTGGTCCATGAAGGCGATCGTGTCGGTCATCTCGCCGCGCCCGCCGGCAAGGTTCTCCTCGCGGAAGATGTCGATCATCTTCTGCACGATGTCCTGCGCGAGCTTGGCGTTCTCGACGTCGGAATAGCCGCGGCTGCCCGACGAGGCGGTGATCTCGAACAGGTTGTCCTGCTGGCTCACCACCTTGATCGCCTTGGCGAGGCCGGCGACGGTGCCCTCCATCTGCTTGTCCGAGGTGACCTTGTCGCCGAGCCGCGTCGCGCGCACCACCTTCTCGAGATTGACCGCGCTGGTCAGCGTCTGGCGCACGCGCTCGATGTCGCGCTTGCGATCGCCGCCGATGCCGATCTGGTCGGACAGCACGTCGTCGATCTGGACGAAGATGCGCGCCTTGGATTCGTAGGTGTTCGGCACCATGGCCACCGAGAGCCAGCCGAACAGGCACACCACCCACGCGATCGCCAGCGCCAGCCAGCGCCGGTTCCAGATCCCGTAGAGCGCGATGCGCACTTCCTCGTAGATGTTGGTCATGCCGCCAGAGGGTCCCCGTGCGCTCAGAAGTTGCTTTCGGGGATGATGATCACGTCGCCGGGCATCAGCATCACGTTGGCCTTGCTCTCGCCCTTCTTGAGCAGGTCGCCGATCTTGAGGTTGTATTCCTTCTGCTTGCCGGTCTGCTTGTCGAAACGGACGAGGCGGGCGCGATTGCCGGCGGCATATTCGGACAGGCCGCCGACCGCGATCATCGCGTCGAGCAGCGTCATGTTGGCGCGGTAGGGGATCGACGAGGGCTTCTCGGTCGCGCCGACGATGCGCACCTGCTGGCTGAAGGTGCCCGCGAACTTGTTGACGATGACCGAGACGATCGGCTCCTGGATGTACTGCGAAAGCTGGAGCTTGATGTCCTCGGCGAGCATCGACGGGGTCTTGCCGACCGCGGGCATGTCGTTGATCAGCGGCGTGGTGATGCGACCGTCGGGCCGCACCTGCACGCTCGCGCCAAGTTCTGGATTGCGCCAGACGAAGATTGTCAGTTCGTCGAGCGGGCCGATCACGTATTCCTCGCCCGGCCCCTCCTGCAGCGCCACGAACGAGGCCGGCGGCAACTGCTGCGCGGGCTTTGCCGCGGCGCAACCGGACAGCGCCATGCCCGCAAGCGCGGTGCCGGCAAGCAGGATACTGGGGCGCAACACGGTCCGCATGTCAGGTCCTTCGGAACTTGCGCATGGCCGGCCCCGCGACCGCTCCAAAAGGTGGAACGTCCCGGGAAAACGCGACCGCGCTCGCCGGTGGTAATACCGCCGACTGGTGAAGATTGCGTTAGCCTTCTTCGCAAACCCTGTTGTGACAAGGGCTTTGCGCGACAAGTCCCGAATTGGCACGGCGCGCACGGTGATGGTTAATGCTTTGTTTTATATAAGGAGTTCTACCGCAGGCCCCTGCCCGAGGAAGTGCATCGGGCTGGCGCTGGCGCCGTACGCACCTGCACAAAATATCGCGACGAGGTCGCCTTCTTCGGCGCGCGGGAAACCGCCCTTGTCGGCCAGCCGGTCGAGCGGAGTGCACAGGCAGCCGACCACGCTTGCTTCCTCCTCGACCGGCGCGTCGAAGCGGGTGGCGATGGCGCTGGGGTAGTTGCGGCGCACGACCGTGCCGAAATTGCCGCTCGCCGCAAGCTGGTGATGGAGCCCGCCGTCGGTGACGAGGAAGACTTCGCCGTGGCTTTCCTTGCGGTCGATCACCCGCGTCAGGTAGACCCCGGCTTCGCCGACGAGATAGCGCCCCAGTTCGATGCAGAAGGCGGTGTCGCGCAGCACCTGCGGCAGCGCAGCGAACCGCTCGGCGAGCGCCGCGCCGACCGCGGCGATGTCGACCGGCGTGTCGCCCGGGAAATAGGGGATGCCGAAGCCGCCGCCGAGATTGCACCTGGGCAAGGCGACGCCGGCCTCCTCGGCAAGCCGCGCGGCAAGCTGCAGCGTCTGCGCCTGCGTTTCGATGATCGCGGCGGCGTCGAGCGCCTGGCTGCCGGCGAAGATGTGGAAGCCGCGCCATTGGGCATCGGCATCGACGAGCCGCCGGGCAAGCGCCGGCACCTTGTCGGCGTCGATCCCGAACGGCTTGGCGCCGCCGCCCATCTTCATGCCCGAGCCCTTGAGGTCGAAATCGGGATTGACCCGGATCGCAAGGCGCGGCGCGAGCCCCACGCGCGCGGCGATGGCGAGCGCCCGCTCGGCTTCGCGCTCCGACTCAAGATTGAGCGTTACACCCTTGATAATCGCCAGTTCCAGCTCCGCATCGCGCTTGCCCGGGCCGGCGAAGCTGACGCAGGCGGGGTCGATCCCCGCGGCCTCGACCAGTGCGAGTTCACCCGCCGAGGCGATGTCGAAGCCATCGACCAGGCCGGTCATGTGGCCGAGCAGCGGGCCGAACGGATTGGCCTTGACCGCGTAGTGGATCGCAAGGCGCGCGGGCATCGCCGCACGCAATTGCGCCACCCGCGCATCGAGCCGGTCGCGCACATAGACGAACAGCGGCGTGCGTCCCGCTTCGGCGGCAAGGTCGCTCGCCTTGCGTCCGGCGATCGCCAGCTCGCCGTCGATCGCGGCAAATCCTGCGGGAATGGGTCCGAGCGGCTTCATTGCGCCTGCCCTTGCGCGAGTTCGGCGGCGAGCGCAACGCGGTCGAGCTTGCCGTTGGGGCTGACCGGCATCGCCTCGCGCCAGTGGACGTGGCGCGGCACCATGAAGTTGGGCAGCATTGCCGCGAGCGCCGTGGTCAGCGCGCGCGTATCGGCCTCGCCTGCTGCGCGGGCGACGAGGTGGATCGCCTGGCCGAGATGCGGATCGGGCAGGCCCAGCGCCACCGCTTCGGCGACGAGGCCGGTCGCCACCGCCGCCTCTTCGACTTCCTGCGGGCTGACGCGGTTGCCGCTGGTCTTGATCATCGCATCGCGCCGCCCGACGAAATGGAGCAGCCCTTGCGCGTCGCGCCGCACCCGGTCGCCCGACCACACCGCCATGCCGCCGAGGCGTGAAAACGCCGGCGCGGGCCTGAAGCGCTCGGCAGTGCGCGCGGCGTCCTGCCAGTAGCCCTGCGCGACGAGCGGCCCGGCGTGGACCAGCTCGCCCTCCTCGTCCGGCCCGGCTTCGCCGCCATCGTCGGTCACCACGAGGATCTCGGCGAACGGAATCGCCCGGCCGATCGAGGTCGGGTGCGCATCGACCAGCGCCGGATCGAGGTAGGTGGAGCGGAACGCCTCGGTCAGCCCGTACATCGGGTAGAGATCGGCCTGCGGGAAGGTGGTGCGCAGGGCGCGGACCAGCGACGGGTTGAGCGCCCCGCCGCTGTTGGTCAGCCGCCGCAGCTTCGCCGCGACTTCGGACGGCCACTGAAGTTCGACCAGTTGCAGCCACAGCGGCGGCACGGCGGCGATGGTCGTGATGTCGTGGCGTTCGACCGCCTTCATCACGTCGCGCGCCATCAGGTAGTCGAGCGGGATCACCGCGCCGCCCGCATGCCAGGTCGAAAGCAGCTGGTTCTGGCCGTAGTCGAAGGCGAAGGGCAGCACCGCCAGCACGCGGTCCGCGGGCGCGATCTTCAGGTAGTGCGCCACGCTCGCCGCGCCGAGCCAGAGGTTGGCGTTCGACAGCATCACCCCCTTGGGCCGCCCGGTCGAGCCGCTGGTGTAGAGGATCGCGGCGAGCCCGCCGTCTTCACCCTGCGAGGCAGGAAGCGGCTCCATCCCGCTGATTTCCTGCAGAACCTGCGCCTCGTCCCAGGGCGCCGCCCGCGCCAAGTCGCCGCTTTCGAGCGTGTCGAGCCGCGCCTTGTTGGCAAGCAGCAGCCGCGCGCCGCTGTCGGCGAGGATATGCGCCACCTGCGCGCGCTTGAGCAGCGGGTTGACCGGCACGTAGACGTGGCCTGCCCGCACCGCGGCGAGCGGCATCAGGCAGGTCAGCTCGCCCTTGCCCGCCCAGGTTGCAATGCGTTCACCCTTCCCCGATACCTTGCCACGCAACCAGGCGGCGAGCTGACCGACGCGGGCGTCGAGCTCGACATAGGTCAGCGCGCCCGCCTTGAGCACCAGCGCGGGCGCATCGGCGCGGCCCTGCTGCGGCAGGTGGTCGAGCGGGCGGACGGTGGCGTCGGGAGCATCGGGCACGGAACAACTCGCGCAAGGTTTGAAGAGAGCAGGGAACTCGTTGGCGATCCGGGTCTATCACGTCGATCTTGCAGAAGCGCAAGCCGATCCGGCGCTCGCCAGCCTGCTCGGCCGCTCGGCGACGAGCGCGCCGTTCGACCGGCTCGACTGGCTGCGCCTGCTCGGCGAAGAGTGCCTTGGCGCCGAGCGCTGCTTCCTCGCCGTGGCGCGCGAAGGCGAGCGGATCGCAGCGCTGCCGCTTTGCGAGACGGCGTTCGGCTACGAGCAGCTCGGCAACTGGTACAGCTTCCGCGTAGGCCCGCGCGGGGGCGACGACGCGCTCCTCGCCGCGCTCGTCGCCCGCCTGCGCCGCCCGCTGCGCCTGCAGCCGATGCTGCGCGAGGACGCCGAGCGCCTCGCCCGCGCGCTGCGCCGCGCGGGGTGGATGGGGCGCAGCGAACCGTGCGGCGTCAATTACTTCACCGACCTGTCCTCGGGCAGTTTCGAGGACTGGTGGGCGCGCCGGCCGGGCGCGCTGCGCGAAACGGTGCGGCGCAAGGGCCGCGCGGGCACGGTCGCGCTGTCGATCGCCACGGACTTTGCCGATTCCGACTGGGACGCCTACGAGGCGGTCTATGCGCGCAGCTGGAAGCCGGCCGAGGCGAGCCCGCGCTTCCTGCGCCGCTTCGCCCGCGCCGAAGCCGAAGCGGGCGCGCTGCGGCTCGGCCTTGCGCGGATCGACGGCGAGCCGGTGGCGGCGCAGTTCTGGACGGTGGAAGGCGGCACCGCCTGGATCCACAAGCTCGCGCACGACGAGCGGTTCGCGGCGCGCTCGCCCGGCACGCTGCTCAGCCACGCGATGTTCGCCCGCGCGATCGAGGTCGATCGGGTGACCCGGATCGATTTCGGGACAGGCGCCGATGCCTACAAGCGCGACTGGATGGACGCCGTCCGGCCGCTCCATGCGCTTGAATTCCATCGACCTTTTTCACCCGCAAGCTGGCTGCGGCTGGCTCGCCTCGCCGCGCGCGCGCTGGTCAAGCGCCCCCTTGTCTTGCCCCCCGGTGCTGGCTAGAGGCCGGAAAAAGCATGATTTCGGGCGGAGCGATGAGGGTGAACGCAGTGGCCAGTGACGAAACCGACGACCGGCTGCGCGCCATCCTGCGCGACGTGCTGGGCCTGAGCGCCGAAACGGTCGCCGGCTTCGATGCCGGAACCGCGCTGTTCGGCGCGCTGCCCGAGCTCGATTCGATGGCCGTCGCCGGTCTGCTGACCGAGATCGAGGACCGCTTCGGCATCGTCATCGACGACGACGAGATCGATGGCGAAGTGCTCGAAACTTACGGCGCCCTGCTCGCCTTCACCGCCGCGCGGGTCGGCTAGCGCGACGCTACGCAGCCGACCGGGGCGACACCAGCGCGACGATGCGCTATCGCGCGGCAACGTCATGGATTTCCGCGCGACCTGGACCTGCCCCGGCCCCGATGGCCTGACCGACGAACACGCCGTCGCCTTCGACCGCGGCCGGCAGCGCCGCGTGCTGATCGTGCCGGCGCTGTTCGAGGAACAGAACCGCACGCGCCGCCTGCTCGTGGAAACCATGCGCCGGCTCGACGCGGCGGGGATCGACAGCTTCCTGCCCGATCTTCCGGGCTGCAACGAGAGCCCGCAGGACCTTGCCCGGCAGAGCCTCCATTCGTGGCGGCAGGCGATGGCCGATGCCGCGCGCCAGCTTGGCGCCAACGCGGTGCTCGCGGTCCGCGGCGGGGCGCTGGTGCTGCCCGCGCACCTGCCCGGCCAGGTGCTCGAGCCGGTCGCGGGCGCGACGCTGCTGCGCCAGCTGTTGCGCGCGCGCGTGCTCGCCGCGCGCGAAGCGGGCGACCATGCCTCGATCGACGCGCTGCTCGACCAGGGGCGCGAACGTGGGCTGGTGCTGGCCGGCTACCGCCTTGCCCCGGCAATGATCGCCGGGCTCGAAAGCGCGCTGCCCGCGCACGAGGGCCAGCGCACCATCCTGCTGGCCGAGCTCGGCGGCGGCGCGGCGCCGTGGTCGCGCGCCGAACCGGGCGAAAGCGCGCAGCAGTCCACCGCGCTGGCCCGGATCGTCGCGGCATGATGCGCCGGCATCTCGGCTTCGACTGCGAAGGCGCGCGGCTCGCCGCGACGCTCGACATGCCCAACGCCTCGCGGCCTGCCGGGCTGCTGGTGGTCTCGGGCGGCAACGAGATCCGCAGTGGCGCCTTTGCCGGGATGGCGCAGCTGACCGCGCGCCTGGCGCGCGAGCACGCCGTTCCGTGCCTGCGCTTCGACCGGCGCGGCGTGGGCGAGAGCGAAGGCGACAACCACGGCTTCCGATCGAGCGCGCCCGACATCGCCGCCGCGCTGGCCGCGTTCCGGCAGGCCGCGCCGCATGTCCGGCGGGTGATCGGCTTCGGCATCTGCGATGCGGCGAGCGCGCTCGCCCTGTTCGGCGCGGAAGCGGGTCTCGACGGCCTCGTCCTTGCGAACCCGTGGACGCTGGACGACGCCGGGGACGATGCCACCTTCCCCGCGGGCGCGCTGTGGCGGCGCTACCTCGGCAAGCTGGCGCGCCCCGGCGAATGGCGGCGGCTGCTGAGCGGCGGCGTGAATCTTGCCGGCATGGCCCGCGACATGAGCGGCGCCGCGCGCCAAGGCGGCGGATCGTCGCTGACGCGCGAGATGGAGCAGTCGCTCGCGCGCTTTGCCGGGCCGGTGACGATCCTGCTGGCCGAGCGCGACCGCACCGCGCAGCTGTTCGAAGCCGCCTGGCCGCGCGGCGATGCGCGCGTGCTGCGCCACGCGAGCGCGGGCCACGCCTTCGACGAGGAGACGGCGCGCGACTGGCTGGTCGCGCGCCTCGTCGAAGCGCTCGCCTGAACCTTATTCGGCGGCTTCGCTCTGCAGCGCGGCGAAGTCGAGTTCGGCGAGGAAGCGCTCGGCATCGAGCGCGGCCATGCAGCCGGTGCCCGCCGCCGTCACCGCCTGGCGATAGGTGTGGTCCATGACGTCGCCGCAGGCGAAGACGCCGGGGATCGCGGTCTTGGGCGTGCCCGGCTGGACCACGATGTAGCCGCTCTCGTCGAGTTCGAGCTTGCCCTTGAACAATTCGGTCGCGGGCGCATGGCCGATGGCGACGAAGGCGCCGTCGGTGGCGAGCGACGATTTCTCGCCGGTGACGGTGTCGACCAGTTCGACCGCCTGCAGGCCGCCGCCGCCGAGATCGCCCGAGAAGCTTTCGACCGCCTTGTTCCACAGCACCTTGACGTTGGGATGCGCGAACAGCCGATCCTGCAGGATCTTCTCGGCGCGCAGGCTGTCGCGGCGGTGGATCAGGGTGACGTCGGGCGAATGGTTGGTGAGGTAGAGCGCCTCTTCCACCGCGGTGTTGCCGCCGCCGATCACCACGACCTTCTTGCCGCGATAGAAGAAGCCGTCGCAGGTGGCGCAGGCCGAGACGCCCTTGCCCGAGAACTCGACCTCGCCGGGCACGCCGAGCCATTTCGCCTGCGCGCCGGTGGCGATGACGAGCACGTCGCCCTCGTAGATGTCGCCGCTGTCGCCCACGGCGCGGAAGGGCGATCCCTCCATGCTGACTTCGGTGATCGTGTCCCACAGCATGCGGGTGCCGACGTGTTCGGCCTGGGCCTGCATTTCCTGCATCAGCCAGGGTCCCTGGATCACGTCGCGGAAACCGGGATAATTCTCGACGTCGGTGGTGATCGTCAGCTGGCCGCCCGGCTGCAGGCCCTGCACCACGATCGGCTCCATCCCGGCGCGCGCGCCGTAGATCGCGGCCGAGAGGCCGGCGGGGCCGGAGCCGATGATGAGCATGCGGGTCTTGTGCGTGGTGGGCATTGCGGGGAACCTCCAGTCGAAGGCGGAGATAGATTCACCGGGCGGCGATTACGAGTCCGCCCGGCGAGTTTTCCCTTGCGCCATGGCAACCGCGGGTTTCAGCCCGCCGCGCCCGTCATTCGACGAAGACGATGCGATAGGCGCGGTAGGTGAACTTCCAGGCGCCGTCGATCCGGCGCAGGCGATCGTCGTAGCGGCCATTGTTGTAGACGCGCTTGCCGGTCTGGGGATCGTCGTAGATCTCGATGGTGTAGGCGACGGCCTTCGCCTCGTCCCCCTCCACTTCGATCGAGCCGGGCTGCATGAAGTAGACCATCGGCCGGGTCATGTTGTCGAGGCCATAGGCCTTCATCGATTCGACCCAGGCGGCGACGATCGTCTCGCGGCCGGAGAACACCCCGAGGTCGGGGTATTCGGGCAGCTCCCACTGCGCGTCCTCGGCCCATATCGAGCCCCAGAGATCGGCATCCTTCGTCATCACGCCGTGGGCGTGGGTGTCCATCAGTTCGCGGATCGCGACGCGGTCCTCGATCGGGCCGGTGAACGGCATTGGTAGTCCTTCCGTTCTTACCAGGCGTGGGGTTCGCCGTTCCACTTGAGGAAATCGCCCGAGGTCTCGAGCGTCCAGTCGGCGGCGACCTTGCGGATGCCAGCGGCGGATTCAGCCGGGGTGATGTCGGCGCCCGCGCCGCCCATGTCGGTCTGCACCCAGCCCGGGTGGACGAGGCCGACGATCACGCCGCGCGGCCTGAGGTCGATCGCGACCGAGCGCATCAGCCGGTTGAGCGCGGCCTTCGACGCGGCATAGGCGTAGAAACCGCCGTAGGGCCAGGTCGAGGCGGCGAGCTGGCTGGTGATGTTGATGACCCGGGCCCCTTCGCCAAGGCGCGGCAGGAAAGCCTGCAGCACCCGCAACGGCCCCTGCACCATCACGTTGAAGGTGTCGTTCCACGCCTGCCAGTCGGCGGTTTCGAGCTCCTTTTCCGAGGACGGGCCGGTCACGCCCGCGACGTTGTAGAGCACGTCGATGGGATCGTCGCCGCTCGCGCTCGCGGCAGCGCGGACCGAGGCGTCGTCGGCGACGTCCATCGCCACGATGCGGAGCCGCCCGTCCGACGAAGCGGCGAGGTCGGCCAGTGCTGCGCTGGCAGAGCGCGCCAGCGCGATCGCCGTGTCCCCCGCCTCGATGTGCTGGCGGGCGAGCTCGAGCCCGATGCCGCGCGCGGCGCCGGTGATTGCTACGGTTGCCATGGCTTACCTTCTCCCTTCGATCCAGTCGTTGAGCACTTCGTGAAAGAAGCGCACGCGTGTTTCCTGCGCAGGCAGGTAGGCGTCTTCATAGCCCTTCGAATGCATGCCCGCCTGCATTCCTTCGGCGAGTTCCATGTCCTGGTAGACGATCTGCCCGGCAAGCTCGGGAATGCCGCGCCCGCCGTCGAAATCGCGATGCTCGCAGGTCTGGACCTCGCGCAGCGGCCTTTCGCCGGCCATGATCGACTGGCAGGTCTGCTGCCCTTCGACCGGGAAGGCCATGCACCACAAGTCAAAGAAGCACTTCTCCGGGTCCTCGGGGTGCGGCTCGCTGCGGAAGAAGATCAGGTTGTCGGGCAGGAAGCTGATGGTGACGTTGGGAAAGATCACCGTGTGCGGGCTGTCGGTGATCTGCTCGTCGTCCATGTGCTCATAGTGGACATAGCCCCGCTCCTGCCAAAGCCGACGCTTGGCCGCCTTGAGATCGCGCCAGCCCTGCATCGCCATGTCCTCGTAGGAAGCGTAGCCGGAAGGATCGATGTCCCACTGGCGCAGGATCGCCTCGAACGGATGCGGCACGCCCTCGGGCAGGCGGTCGGAGAGCGATGGGCGCATCGGCTGGACGGTGCGGCCGTGCCCGCGCGGCCACATCTCGTGCCGCGCGGTGTCGACGTCCTGGTCGATCCACGGCGGCACCTGCGGGTGCGCGGTGCGGGTGTGGTAGCTTTCCGAGAAGTTGTCGGTGACGAACTTCCAGTTGGCGTTGAGCGCGATGCGGTACCACGCGACCCGCACGGCGGTGTCCATGGGGTAGGCCTTGTAGAGCTGCGGCATCGGATCGAGGTAATCGAGCAGCGGCTCGGCTTGCGGGTCCATCGTGTACCAGACGAAGCCGCCCCAGGTGTCGCACTTCAGCTCCTTGAGGCTCAATTTCCCGCAGGGGTTCCCTTGCGGGAAATCGTGCGCGTCCTGCGCGAACTGGAGCACGCCGTCCTTGCCCCAGCGCCAGCCGTGGTAGGGGCAGGTGATCGCATCGAGCGAGGAGCTTTCGCCGACCATGCGCATGCCTCGGTGGCGGCAGGAATTGTAGAAGGCGCGGATCGAGCCGTCGTCCTGGCGGATGCAGAGCACCGATTCCTTCATGAAGGTGTGGACGAGGAAGTCGCCCGGCTCAGGGATCTCGGCGGTGCGCCCGGCGACGTGCCAGATGCGCGTCCACAGGCCGTCCCACTCCTTCTGCGCGAACTCCTTCGAATAGTAGCGATCGCCGGTGATCGGATTGCCGCGCAGGTTGGCCGGATCGCGGCCGTCGAGCGCGGCGAAGCTGGCGCTGGTCTCGTTCATCGTCGTCTCCCGCTGGTCCGTTCTGCTGCGGATGCCGCTCTGGCGCCCTGCTCTGGCGCAGCGCTCCTCTGCCGCGATACTGGCAGAAGGGGGAGATTATAGTCCATACGGATTGTTTTTACACCTCGAACGCGCCCGCCGCCGCCTCGGCGTGGAGCATGGCGACGGTGCGCGCGACCAGCCGGCGGACCAGCGCGGCCCGCCGCTCGCCGATCACCGGCAGGTTGAGCAGCAGGCCCATGTGCGCGGTCACCACGAAATCGTTGACCAGCTTCATCGTCTCCCAGCGCGCCTGCCACTGCGGGAAGCTCTCGATCATCTCGCCGATCCACACCGCGTCGAAGCGCCGGGCCGCGGGCAGGAACACGCGCTCGAGATCGCCGTCGCTGCGCGCCGCCACGGCCAGTTCGACATAGGCGGCATAATCGCGCGTCTGCACGCTGCGCCAGTAGGCCTCGGTGCTGATCTCGAACAGCGCCTCGTCGCGCGCGCCCGCCACCGAACCGAGGTAGTCGTCGAGGAAGCCGCGCATCCGGCGATAGAACACGTGCTCGACGACGGCCGCGGCAAGGTCCATGCGCGTGGCGAAATGGTGGTGCATCGCCCCGCGCGAGGCGCCGGTGCGCTCGGCCACCTTCTGTGTCGACAGCCCGGCGTAGCCTTCCTCGACCAGGCAGTCGATCGCAGCCTCGACCAGCCGGATCCGTGTGCGCACGCTCTTGCGCTGCTGCCAGCGCTCGGGCTCGGCGGCGAGGTCGGCGGGAAGCATCGCCTCGAGCATCCGCTGCTGCATCGTCGTCGCCATCGTCGCTCCTAGCACAAACCTTAGGTTCCGGGTTTCCGCGCGCAATGGCAAAAGAAACCGGCAAGAGTGCCTGTTTTGCCGGCAAAACCCTTCCGGGCAACCTGCGCCTTTGGCGAGTGGCGGGACCGGAACGGGGCGCGCGATGACGGGCCTCGAGGAACGTTTCGGGCGCGCGCCGCCGCGCCCTGGAGAGGAAGGGTTCACAATGACCGTCGAACAGCCGATGTCGCGCTATTCCAAGGAGTTCGATCCCCCGGTGCGCGGCGACACGATCACCGCCGACCGCTACATCAGCAAGGAGTGGATGGCGCTCGAAAACGAGCGGCTCTGGCCCAAGGTCTGGCACCTTGGCGGCGTGCTCGCCGAGCTGGAGGAGGAAGGCGACTTCATCCGCCACAACTTCGGCAAGGAATCGGTCATCATGGTCAAACAGGCCGATGGCGGAATCAAGGCGTTCTACAACACCTGCCCGCACCGCGGTAACCGCCTGATCCTGGGTGACGCCGGTTCGACCCCGCGGATCACCTGCGGCTACCACGGCTGGCAGTTCGATCCCGACGGCACGCTGGTTCACGTCCAGGACCCCGACGACTTCCCCGGCGGCAACCCCTGCGGCAAGACGAAGCTGTCCGAACTGCGCTGCGACACCTGGGGCCCGTTCGTGTTCTGGTGCATGGACGACGACGTCGCCCCCTTGCACGAATGGCTGAGCCCCTTCCCCGAACGGCTCGCGGGCTATGGCCTCGAGAACTGGATCCGCGTGATCAACCTCTCGGCCGACTGCGAGTTCAACTGGAAGATCATCCGCGACAACTTCAACGAGAGCTACCACCTCCCGACGATTCACCCCGAGCTGTCGACCTTCATCAACGACGGCCTGCCCGACACGCTGTTCGAGATGTACCCCTCGGGCCACAACTCGATGTGGATGAAGGGCCACCAGCCGACCACGCGCCAGCCGTTCGATGCGGGCCAGGTGCCCGCGCCGCTCGACGCCATCGCCGGCGCCTGGGGGATCAACCCCGACGACTACAACGGCCATGCCGGCGACATCCGCCAGGCGGTGATCGACGCCAAGCGCAAGTTCGGCAAGGAGCGCGGCTACACCAACTACGACAGCATGACCGACCAGCAGCTGGTCGATTACTTCCACTGCACGCTGTTTCCGAACCTCACGATCACGATGTCGCCCGAGCAGTGCCAGATCCTGCGCACCGAGCCGCACCCGACCGACCCCGAAAAGTGCGTGTTCCAGCACTGGTGCCTCTATCCGCCGGTCGAGGGCATGACCGAAGTCGAGACCCCGATCGGCCCGCTGCCGCTGCGGCACGACGCGGCGCACCGCCACAGCGTCTACGGCGACGGCGTTTCGGTCGGCTATGTCGCCGACCAGGACCTGTCGATCGGCACGACGCAGCAGCAGGGCCTCAACTCGCGCGGGTTCAAGGGCTGCATCCTGCCGAACCAGGAAAAGCGCGTGCAGCGCTTCCACGAACTGCTCAACGACTACGTCAAGGGCGGCGCGTGAGCGCAGTGCCAGAGGGGGCGGCCGCCTTGCCGGCGGTCGTCCCCGGCCGCACCGGGCCACACCTGATGCAGGCGGCCTTCATCGTCGATGACGTGGAGGCGGCCGCGCAGGCCTGGACCAGGGCCACCGGCATCGGTCCGTTCTTCCTCGTCCCCCACATCCAGCTGGCCGAG
The DNA here is from genome assembly GCF_020179475.1 of Novosphingobium huizhouense. GTDB lineage: Bacteria > Pseudomonadota > Alphaproteobacteria > Sphingomonadales > Sphingomonadaceae > Novosphingobium > Novosphingobium huizhouense. Next base: position 619,071 of record NZ_JAILXZ010000003.1, read on the forward strand.
CTCGACTATCGCGGGCAACCGGCCGAAGGCATCGACTTCTCGGTCGCGCTCGCCCAATCCGGCGGCACGCAGATCGAGCTGATCCAGCAGCATTGCGATCGCCCCAGCGCCTATCGCGACACGATCGCCAAGGGGGCGCAGGGGTTCCACCACTTCTGCATCTACACCGACGCCTACGACGCGACGCGCCGGCGCTATCTCGACCAGGGCTTCATCAGCGCGGTCGACGGCCGGTTCGGGGCGATGCGCTTCTGCTACATCGACACCTCGGCGGCGCTCGGCTGCATGATCGAGATCGTCGAGGAGGATGCGGGCCAGACCGAAGCCTTCACCCGCATTGCGCAGGCCGCGCGCGACTGGGACGGCACGACCGACCCGCTCCGCCCCCTGTTCGCCTGATTTTAAGAGAAAATGCGACCGCCAGGGCGCGCCACAACGGGAGAGAAGCCTTGTCCATCCCCTGCCCGATCGAGGATCGCCTCGCGATCCAGGATCTGATGATCGCCTATGCCCACGCGGTCGACACCATCGGCAATGTCGAGGGCATCCTCGACGTGTTCACCGAGGATGCGGTGTTCGACCTATCGGGGATTGGCCTCGCCGCGCTCGAGGGCCACGACGGCATCCGCGGCTTCTTTAGCAACGTCTTCGCCAACATGGCGCACCATGCGCACTACCTGACGAACTTTGCGGTCACCGCCTATGCCGGCGATACCGCATCGATGCGCGCCTACGTGATCGGCATGGGCCAGGGCAAGGACGGCAGCACGGTCACCGTCAACGGCCGCTACTACTTCGACGTGCGCCGCACCGCCGCCGGCTGGAAGGCGACGCGCTACACCATGGACTTCCTGATGCCGCTGTCGGGCACGCTCGACAACGCGAAGTAGGACGAGGAGCACCAGGATGAATCCCGATCTTGTGAACCTTGCGGGCAAAGTCGCCATCGTCACCGGCGCTGGCGTGGGCATGGGCGCTGCCACCGCGCACCTGCTGGCCGCGCGTGGCGCCAGGGTCATCGTCTCGGACATCAACGCCGGGACCGCCGCCGCCACCACAGAAGCGATCCGCACGGCGGGCGGCGAAGCCCACGCGGTCCGCTGCGACGTTGCCGACGAAGCACAGGTCGAAGCGCTCGTCGCAGAAGCGGTCGCCGTGTTCGGCAAGCTCGACTGCGCGGTCAACAACGCCGCGATCACCCCCGACACCCTGCCCATCCACGAAGCCGACATGGCGGCCTTCGACCGGGTGATGAACGTCGACCTGCGCTCGGTCATGCTGTGCATGAAATACGAGATCGCGCAGATCCTGCGCCAGGGCACGCAAGGCTCGATCGTCAACATCGGCTCGGTCAGCTCGGTGCGTCCGCAGCCGAACAATCCCGCCTATGTTGCTGCCAAGCACGGGGTGATCGGCCTGACCAAGGTCGGCAGCCTCGACTATGCCGGCAAGGGAATCCGCGTGAACGCGGTGCTGCCGGGCGCCATCGACACGCCGATGCTGCGCGGCGCGCTTATTACGACGGGCAATACCGAGGAAGACTTCGCCCCTGCCCTGTCGCTGTTCGGCCGCTTCGGCCGGCCCGAGGAAGTGGCCGAAGCAAGCGCATGGCTCTGCTCCGACGCCTCGAGCTATGTCACCGGCCACAGCCTTGCAGTCGAAGGCGGCTACCTGACGCGCTGATGCTTGCGGGCGGGCTTTTTGACTTTAGCGTCGAGCCCCCACCCCGCTGCGACTAGCGCCGCTGACGCGGCGCAAGTCTCGCTGCCCCTCCCCGCCGGGGAGGGGTGGTCAATCGACCGATGTCCATTCCCCCCTCCCCGGTGGGGAGGGGTCGGGGGTGGGGGTTCGGCCCCTGCGCCCGAACCCGATCACACCTGGCTGAAGCCGCCGTCGATCACGAATTCGGCGCAGGTGACGAAGCTGGCCGCTTCGCTGCACAGATAGACGACGCCGCCGCCCATCTCGTCGGGACGGCCCTGTCGCCCGATCGGGTGGCGCGCCTCCATGTTGGCTTGCGCCACTTCGCGCGAAGGCGCCGCGCCCAGTTCGACATAACGGTCCATGATCGAGCCGAGCATGCCGGTATCGACCCCGCCCGGATGCACGGAGTTGACGCGGATGTTGTAGCCGAGCGCCGCGAATTCGGCGCCCATGCACTTGCTCAGCATCTTCACCGCCGCCTTGCTGGTGCAATAGGCGGCGTTGAACGGCGCGCCGCGCAGGCCTCCGACGCTCGAGAAGTTGACCACCGAGGCGCCGCCTTTGCGCGCCTTGCCGCCTTCGCGCAGCAGCGGCAGCAGGACCTGCGTGCCGATGATGATCGAGTCCACGTTCACGGCGTTGACGCGGTGGAACGCCTCGAGGCTGGTGTCCTCGAACTTCTCGACGATCGAGATGCCGGCGTTGTGCACCAGCGCGTCGAGCCGGCCATAGTCCTTGTAGATCTTGCCGGCGAGCGCTTCCCAATCCTGTTCGCTGGTCACGTCGTGGCGCATATAGGCGTCGGCGCCGTCGATCTCGGCGGAATCTGCCATGTCGGTCGCGATCACCGTCGCGTTCGCGGCCTTGAGCGCCTTGACCAGTTCGCGGCCGATGCCGCCAGCCGCGCCGGTCACCACGGCCACCACGTTGTCGAGTGCGATCGTCATTGTGCGGTCCATCCCCCGTCGATGACCAGCTCCGCGCCGGTCATGTAGCTCGAATCCTCCGAAGCGAGGAAGAATGCCGCACTCGCAAGCTCGCTCGGTTGCGCCAAACGTCCGATCGGCGTGGAGGCGACGACGCCCGCCACCAGATCATCGGGCTTTTCGGCAAAGCCCTGGTCGACCCAGCGCTGGAAGCCGGCCTTGAGCAGCGGCGTCTCGACGAAACCGGGATGCAGCGAGTTGGCGCGGATCGGCGTCTGCTTCTGCGCGAATTCGATGGCGATGCCCTTGGTGAACAGCCGCACCGCGCCCTTGGTGGCGTTGTAGGCCGAAACCTCGTTCATGCCGACAAGGCCCATGATCGAGCTGACGTTGATGATCGACGAACCGCCGCGAACATCCTTGCCGCTTTCGGCCATCAGCGGGGTGAAGTGCTTCACGCCCAGAAACACACCGTCGACGTTGATCGACATGATCCGCCGCCAGCCTTCCATCGACAGACTTTCGACCGCGCCGGTCAGGTCGACGCCGGCGTTGTTGACGAGCACGTGGCACTTGCCGTGGCGTTCCTTGACGAGCGCGACGGCGCGTTCCCAGTCCTCTTCCTTCGCCACGTTGGCCGAGACGTAGCTCGCCGCCTGGCCGAGCCGGGCCATCGTCTCGGTCGCAAGCGCGCTGTCGGGCGCATCGAGATCGGAGAGCACGACTTCGGCGCCTTCGGCGAGGAAGCGCTCGACGCAGGCAAGGCCGATGCCGCGCAGGCCCCCGGAAACGAAGGCGACGCGGCCCTTCAGCCGCTGGGCAGACAATTCCATGACTTCAAACTCCCATCATGCCGGCGGTGGTGGCGCCGTCGATCGCCAGTTCCGCGCCCGAGACGAAGGCCGCCTCGTCCGAGGCGAGATAGGCGACGAGCCCGGCGATTTCCTCGAGCTTGGCCATGCGGCCCATCGGCGACATCGCGTTGTACATCGCGCGCGCGGCGTCCGGATCGGCCTGCGCGGCGAGGATGCCCATGATCAGCTCGGTCTCGACCACGCCGGGCAGGATCGCGTTGACGCGGATGTTGTAGCCCTTCTGGCCGCAGTGCACCGCCGCCGACTTGGCGAGCGCGCAGACCGCCGCCTTGGTCACCGAATAGGTCACGTAGTTGCCCAAGGGGCGCGTGGCGTTCATCGAGGAATTGACGATGATCGAGCCGCCCGAGCCGAAGGGATTGGCCTTCATTGCGCGAATCGCGTGCTGGACGGTCAGCATCACGCCGGTCTGGTTGACCGCGACGACGTTGTTCCAGCCATCGATGCCGACGTCCTCGATGCTGGCGTCGCCGCTTTCGGTGCCGGCATTGGCGAAGGCGATGTCGAGCCGACCGAAGGCGCCGAGCACCTGGTCGATCAGGCCGGGCCAACCGGCTGCGTCCTGCACCCGGTGGGCGGCGAAGCGCGCGCCGGTTTCCTCGCACAGCGCGCGGGCCGCTTCCTCCTTCGAACCGGTGAAGAACACCTTGGCGCCCTCCGCGGCGAGCCGGCGCACCGAGGCCGCACCGATCCCCGTGGTCCCGCCCGTGACGAGCGCGACCTTGCCTTCCAGTCTTCCAGCCATGTTCTCTCCCGCCGGTGTCCGGCTCTACCAGAAATCCCTTGCGCGGATTGGTAGGCCGATGGTGACTGCAAACAACCTATGCTTTTTCGCAAGGTGACGCGCGCGCGCGGGACCGGCAAAACCGGCAGCATTGACGGAAATATCCAGACCGGGCGAGGATTCGATAAGATGGCCGAGAGTGACCCCCAAATTGGCGGCGGGCTCGCCCGCTGCGACAACGGCATCAGCTGGCAGGACCTGCTCGCGCAGGACTCGCGGCCCGCGCCTGCGATGCTGACCGAGGAAAGCTACCAGTACCGCGGCAGCGAGCCGCTCGCGGCGGAACGCTACACCAGCGAAGCCTTCGCCAAGCTCGAGCGCGAGAAGATGTGGCCCTACGTCTGGCAGTTCGCCGCGCGCGAGGAGGACATCCCCGAAGCGGGCGATTACACCGTGTTCGAAAATGCCGGCCGCTCGTGGCTGATCAGCCGCCAGGACGACGGCTCGGTCAAGGCGATGCACAACGTCTGCCTCCACCGCGGGCGCAAGCTGCGCACGGAGGATGGCGCGGCCGACAAGTTCGTCTGCCCGTTCCACGGCTTTGCCTGGAACAAGGACGGCAGCTTCGACGGCATGCCCTGTTCGTGGGACTTCAAGCACTTGGCAGCCGACAAGATGGCGCTGCCCGAGGCCGAAGTCGGCCGCTGGGGCGGATACATCTTCCTGCGCGAGGAAAAGGGCGGGCCGACCCTCGAGGAATTTCTCGCCCCGATCCCCGAGTTCTTCAAGCGCTGGCGGCACGAGGAGTGCACCACGGTGATCTACGTCGCCAAGGAAGTGCCGGCGAACTGGAAGGTCACCGCCGAAGCCTTCATGGAAGCCTGGCACACCGTCGTCACCCACCCGCAGCTGCTGCCCTTCACCGGTGACGCGAACAGCGCCTACTGGACCTGGGGCGACAACGTGAACGTCAACCTGGTGCCCTTCGGCATCATGAGCCCGCACATCGACGGCGAAGGCCGCAGCCAGCAGTGGATCGTCGACGAATTCGTCAAGTACAACGGCCGCAGCGCCGACAACTACGAATCGAGCGGCGATCCCTTCGCGGTGACCGTGCCCGAAGGCATGACCGCGCGCGAAGCGCTCGGCGCGGCGATGCGCAAGGGCTATACCGAACAAACCGGCTACGACCACGATCACGCCACCGACGCCGAACTGCTCGATGGCCTGGTCTACAACGTGTTCCCGAACTTCGCGCCGTGGGGCGGGTTCATGCCCAACATCGTCTATCGCTGGCGTCCCGGAAAGACCCCCGACACCTGCCTGATGGAAGTGCGGATCCTCGCCCGCGTCAAGAAGGGCGAACCGATCCCGCGCGGCGTTCCGATGAAGCTGCTCGGCCCCGACGAGAAGTGGACCGCAGCGCCCGAACTCGGCGTTCTCGGCCACGTGTTCGAGCAGGACATGGAGAACCTGCCTTACGTGCAGGACGGCCTCCACGTCTCGAAGACCGGCGAGGTCAACCTCGGCGACTACCAGGAAATCCGCATCCGCCAGTTCCACCAGACGCTCGACAAGTACCTGAACGGCGAGCTGGGCGCCAAGGCATGAGCGAAGACGCGACAGAGAGCCATCCGCCGCGGATCGACTGCGTGCTGGTCTGCGGCGGCGTGTGGCACGACATGGACTTCGCCCGGCTGGAGCTGTTGAAGCTGCTGGCCGAAGACCCGCGCGTGCGCACCCGCGTGTTCGAGGACTACGAGAACATCGCCGCGATCGAGGCGGCCGACATCCTCATCACCTACACCTGCGACGTGACGCCTTCGCTCAAGGCGCAGGAGGCGCTGCGCAGCTGGCTCCAGGCGGGCGGGCGCTGGTATGCGCTGCACGGCACCAACTCGGTGCTGCGCTTCCTGACCGAGGGGCCGAACAAGGACCTGTGGGACGCGCCGCGCTGGGCGCCGCTGATGATGGACCTGCTCGGCAGCCAGTTCATCAGCCACCCGCCGATCGCGCCCTACACGGTGACCGTCGCCGACCACGACCACCCGCTGACGCAGGGGATCGAGCCGTTCGACACCACCGACGAGCTCTACCACCTCGAATGCCATGGCGATCTGCACGTGCTGCTGGAAACCGAGTGCACTGAACCCGGCACCGGCTTCGTCGAGGCGGCGGACGCGCTCGGCACGCACCCGGTGATGTACATCAAGACGCACGGCAAGGGCGCGGTGCTCTACAACACGCTGGGCCATTGCCGCGGCCACTACGACCTGCAGCCGATGCTCGACTGGTGGCCGACGGTGGACCGCTGCGCCTGGGACCTGCCGGTGTTCTACGACCTGCTGCGCCGCGGCATCGGCTGGATCAAGGAGCGCGCGCCAAAGGCGGCGTGAGATCGACGGGAGGGCCTGCGGTTCCGACCGGAGGCTTTGCCAAGACGGGCGGCCGGGCGCACAAGCGCTGTGCCGCCCTTTCCTTTTCCGGGCGGCGCCAACGAGGCCTCACGATGCCGCTGCGTATTCTGCTTGCCATTGCTCTGACAACCCTCGCCACGCCCGCGCTCGCTGCGCCGGAAGAGAGCTGGCAGGCGCTGCTCGAGCGCACCGTTGCCGAAACGCGCGCGAGAAACGCGCTGCCGGCGGTGGCCGCGCTGGTGCAGATCGACGGCCGCATCGTCGCCGAAACCGCGCAAGGACTGCGCGCCGCAGGCTACCCCGAAGGTGTCACGCTCGACGACCGCTGGCACATCGGCTCGGACACCAAGGCGATGACCGCGACGATGATCGCCCGCCTGGTCGAGCGCGGCCTGCTCGGCTTCGACGAGACCATGGGCGAGGCCTTTCCCGATTGGGCCGCGACGATGGCCCCGGAGCTGCGAAAGGTGACGATCGCCCAGCTGCTCAGCCACACCGCCGGGCTGCTGCCGGTCACCGAGGACAAGGATCTGGACGCAGTCCTTGCGATTGCCGGGACGGGCGCGGACCTGCGGGCGCAGCGCGCGAGGGTCGCCCGCGCCTATCTCTCGCGCCCGCCCGCCTCGGCGGTCGGCGCCTTCGCCTACTCCAACCTCGGCTATGTCATCGCCGGCGCGATCGCCGAGGCGCGGACGGGCAAGTCGTGGGAGGAGCTGGTCGCGACCGAGGTGTTCGAACCGCTCGGCATGATGCACTCCGGCTTCGGCAATCCCGCCCTGCCCCACGCCCACGACCAGCCCTGGGGGCACGAGGAAGTTCCCGGCGGCAAGCTCGTCGCGCTCGACCCGGCAACGCCCGGCAGCGACAATCCCGGCCTGATCGGCCCTGCCGGCCTCGTCAGCCTGCCGCTGCACGATTGGCTGCTGTTCGCGCAGGATCAACTCGACGGGGTCCACGGGCGCGGCAAGCTGCTCAAGCCCGCGACCTATGCCCGCCTGCACAGCGCGGTGGTGCCGCCTTATTCGCTCGGCTGGGGCGTCAAGACCGGAGCGGACGGCAAGCCGGAGCTGCTGACCCATTCGGGCAGCAACGGCCACTGGCTCGCCGACATCCGCATCATGCCGCGCCGCAATGCGATCACCCTGCTGGTGATCAACGCCGGCAACGAAGCGGCGAACAAGGCGATCGTCGAGATCGGCAGGCCGCTGCGCGACCGCCTGCATCCGTTCGACTGATCCCGGCGGCGCTCAGGCCGCGTCGGCGAAGCGGTCGAGCGCGGCGAGCGGGCTGTCGGGCCAGCGCGAAAGCACCAGCAGCCGCTTGTGCCCATGGCCGATGGTCAGTTCGTCGGTCACGCCCATTCCGCCGTGGAACTGGATCATCTCGTGCCCCAGCGTCACCGATGCGGGTGCGATATAGGCCCGCGCACCGGCCACAGCCTTGGCGAAGCCGTCGGTGCCGTCGCTCACCATCGCCAGGTTGAGCAGCGCGCGCGCCTGTTCGATCACCCCGTACTGCGTCGCCATGCGATGCTGGATCGCCTGGAACGAGCCGAGCGTCACGCCGAACTGCTTGCGCGTGCGCAAGTAGTCGAGCGTGTCGTCGAACAGCCGCTGCATGATCCCCAGGGCCTCGGCCGAGCGGGCGAGCGAGGCCAGCGTCTCGATCGCCACGAGCGCGGCATGGCCGCCGCCCAGCGCGGTGGCGGGCGCCGCTGCAAGCTCGAGCCGCACCGCGACCGAGCCATCGGCCATGCGCCACGGCGTGGCGGTCACGCCTGCCGCGCCTGCTTCGACGAAATGGAGTTCGAGGCCTTCGGCATCGCCCGCCGCGCCCGCGGACCGGGCCGAGACGACGAAGCCGTCGACCCCGGCGCCCGCGACGACGCAGCTCTTGGTTCCCGTCAGCCGAACCTCGGCGCCGCTGCCCTGTGCGCGGGTCTCGACCCACAGGCGGCCGTCGCGGCTGCCGGGCTCGGCGTGGGCGAGCGCGACGCGGCGCGTGCCGGCCAGCAGTTCGGGCAGCCAGGCCTCGCGCAGCGCGTCGTCCGCCCCTTGCGCGAACAGGCGCGCGGCGACCAGCACGTTGTCGATCAGCGGCTCCACGGTCAGTCCGCGGCCCAGCGCCTCGAACACCGTGGCGATCGCGGTGGCGTCGAGGCCGAGCCCGCCGTGCTCCGGCGCGAACGGCGCGGCGATCAGGCCGAGCTCGCCCAGCAGCGCCCAGTTGGCGCGCGAGAAGCCTTCGTCGGTCGCGGCATAGGCGCGGCGACGGTCGATGTCGTAGTGATCCTCGACGAAGCGCTCGGCGAGCGCCTTGAGCATTTCCTCGTCTTCGGTGAGGTCGAAGTTCACGCTGGTTCCCTCTCTCCGTCAGAAGCGGAGCCCTACCACTGCGCGCGGGCGCGCCACGCTCTGCAAAAAGCTAGGCCGGTTGCAGGAACGTGGCGATTGTTCGGGCCCGCGAAGCCCCCTATGAGCAACGAAAATATTGGGAGATTTGCGGGTGCTTTCGGTGGAATCGATCGACCAGGTGCGGATCGGCGGGCCCGCCGACGTGCGGCGCGCGGCCGAGGCCCTGCACGCGATTGCCCTTGGGTGCGGGATGCGCGCCGCCCCCGCCCACGATATCGCCGACAAGCGCACGCCGGTCGACGCCGACGGCAACATTCTCGCCAACGACGTGTTCGGCTGGAACGACGAGAAGGTGTGGTGGCGCAATTCGCGCATCGCGCTCGATTCGCCGATCACCTCGGCCTGCCGCTTCGAAAGCGAGCCGTTCTGGGTCAACGCCAACGGCTTTCACACGCGTCAGCCCAACCACTACCTCAACGCCATCGACCTCACCAACTTCGAGACCCGGGCGATGACCCGCGCGGCGATCGTGGTGCCGGTCCACCTGCCCTTCGGCCAGATCGGCGCGGTCAGCTTCAACCCGCTCGATCCCACCGTGACCGAGCTCGACGACGAGTTCCTCGCCCACGGCGACGCCTTCGGCATCTATGCGCGCACCTTCATCGCCAGCTACGTCCATGCGATGGGCTCGGTCCAGGCGCTGCCGCCCGGCTCGCGCCTGTCCAAGCGCGAGGTCGAATGCCTGCGCTGGGCGGCGATCGGCAAGACCGACCTCGAGATCAGCATGATCATGGGCCGCAGCCGCGCCACGGTGCGCTTCCACATCCACAACGCCTCGATGAAGCTCAACGCGGTCAACCGCAGCCAGACCGTCTTCAAGGCGGCGCAGCTCGGCTACATTTCGCTCAACAGCTGAGTGAGGCGCGGCACGGGCCGGCGCGGCCGTCACGGTTCCGACCTGACAAAAGGTGTAACCCTAGCGTTTTGCAGAGTCGTCCTCGCCTGCCCGGTGGCGCTTTAAGGGCGTCATTAAAGGAATCGACAACGGGATCGGGACGGGAATGCGCGCTATCGCCGAAGGGATCTGGACCAACGAGTCCGAACCGCGCCTGATCGGCGGGCTCGACCCCGAAACCGGCCGCGTCGTGTTCCCCTGCCCGCCCGGCGGTGACTACCAGCCGCACACCTTGTCGCGCACCGGCACGCTGTGGTCCTACACCATCCAGCGCTTCCGCCCCAAGAGCCCGCCCTATGCAGGGCCCGAGGCGTTCCAGCCGTGGGCGGTCGGCTATGTCGAGCTGCCCGGCGAAGTGATCGTCGAAAGCCGCATCGTCGATGTCGCCTTCGAGGACATCGCCATCGGCATGCCGCTGGAGCTGACGCTGGTCCCGCTCGATCCCGATGCGCCCGAACCCGTGCTGATCCACGCCTTCAAACCCCTTGGCCAGACCACAGGAGCAGCAGCATGAGCGGCGACGTCTGCATCGTCGGCATCGGCATCCACCCGTTCGGGCGCACCGATGGCGTCTCGGGGCTCGACCAGGGCGTGTTCGCGGTGCGCGCGGCGCTCGCCGACGCAGGCGTCGCCTGGGAAGAGCTCCAGTTCGCCTATGGCGGCTCGGACGCGGCGGGAAATCCCGACACGATGGTCGAACGACTGGGCCTGACGGGCATGCAGTTTATCAATGTCCGCAATGGCTGTGCGGCGGGCGGCTCGGCGCTGTTCTCGGCGCAGATGGCGATCAAGTCGGGCGAGTTCGAGCTCGGCCTCGCGGTCGGTTTCGACAAGCACCCGCGCGGCGCGTTCAACGCGCTGCCGTCCGAATACAACCTGCCCGACTGGTACGGCGATGCCGGCTACATGGTCACCACGCAGTTCTTCGCCAACAAGATCACCCGCTACATGCACCTGCACGGCATCAGCCGCCGCACGCTGGGGCTGGTCGCGGAGAAGGCGTTCCGCAACGCGGTGCACGCCCCCCACGCCTGGCGGCGCGAACCGGTGGCGCTGGAAGAGATCCTCGACGGCGCGATGGTCTCCGATCCTTACAGCAAGTACATGTTCTGCTCGCCCGCCGAAGGCGGCGTCGCGCTCATCCTGGCCAGCGAGAAGAAGGCGCGCGAGCTCGGCAAGCCGCTGATCCGGTTGAAGGCCGCGGCCATGCGCACGCGCCCGCCCAAGAGCTTTGAGGTCTTCGCCCCCTCGGTCGAGATCGGCGGCGGCACCGCCACCGCCACGCAGATCGCCTCGGCCGCCGCCTTCGAGATGGCCGGGATCGGCCCGAAGGACATCGCGATCGCCCAGCTGCAGGACACCGAGGCCGGCGCCGAGATCATGCACATGGCCGAAAACGGCTTCTGCAAGGACGGCGATCAGGAAGCCTGGCTTGCCGAAGGCCGCACCGAGATCGGCGGCGCGCTGCCGGTCAACACCGACGGCGGCTGCCTTGCCTGCGGCGAACCGATCGGTGCTTCGGGCCTGCGCCAGGTCTACGAGAACGTCGTGCAGCTGCGCGGAGCGGGCGGCGGGCGCCAGGTGCCCGGCGAGCCGCGCACCGCCTACACCCATGTCTACGGCGCGCCGGGCGTTTCGGCCGTCACCATCCTCGAGCGATAAGACCCACGATGGACATCGAGCTTTCCCCCGAAGACCTTGCCTTCCGCGACGAAGTGCGCGCGTTCCTTGCCGCCAACCTGCCGGCGGAAGTCAAGGACGGCGCCGCAGCCTCGCCCACCGTGTTCGTCGAGCCCGACGTCGGCCAGCACTGGAACCGCGTGCTCAACGAAAAGGGCTGGCTTGCCTACCAGTGGCCGAAGGAACACGGCGGCACCGGCTGGAGCCCGGTGCAGCGCTACATCTTCGAGAAGGAATGCGCGCTCGCCGGCGCCCCCAACCTCACCGTGCTCGGCCTCAAGCTCGTCGCCCCGGTGATCTACACCTTCGGCACTCCCGAACAGAAGGCGAAGTACCTGCCGCGCATCCTCTCGGGCGAGGACTACTGGTGCCAGGGCTTCTCCGAACCGGGCTCGGGCTCCGACCTTGCCAGCCTGCAGACCCGCGCGGTGCTGAGCGAAGACGGCAGCCACTACGTCGTCAACGGCTCGAAGATCTGGACCACCCACGCGCACTGGGCGAACATGATGTTCACGCTCGTGCGCACCGATCCCGAGGTGAAGAAGCAGGCCGGCATCAGCTTCCTGCTGATCGACATGACCCGGCCCGGCGTCTCGGTCCGCCCAATCCTGACGCTCGCCGGCGACCACGAGGTCAACCAGGTGTTCCTCGAGGACGTCGTCGTGCCGGTCGAGAACCGCGTCGCCGAGGAAGGCGACGGCTGGAAGCTCGCCAAGTTCCTGCTCGAGAACGAGCGCGGCGGTTCGTGCCATGCGCCCAAGCTCGGCTACGACCTCGACCAGGTCGAGCGGATCGCGCAAGGCCAGAACGACGGCTTCGGCGGGGCGCTCGCCGACGACCGCGACTGGAAGCGCCGCGTCGCCAAGGTCCGGCTCGAAGTCCAGGCGCTCGAGATGATCGAGCTCAAGATCCTGTCGGAAGTGGCCAAGGGCCGCCCGCCCGGACCGCAGACTTCGCTGACCAAGCTGCTCGCCTCGAACCTGCGCCAGGACGTCGACCTGCTCGCGGTCGATGCGCTGGGCGCTGCGGGGCTCCAGCTCGACACGATCCGTCCGCTCTACGGCGACAATGCACCCCAGCCGGTGCAGGGCCGCGAAGCGCAGGTCGCGGCGGCGCGCTATCTCAATTCGAGAGCGTGGACGATCTTTGGTGGAACCAACGAAGTGCAGTCGGGCATCATCGCCAAGACCGTACTCGGACTGTGAGGGAAAGAGCAGGATGCAGCTGAGCCGCGAGGCGCTATTGCGCGCCTATCGACAGATGAAGGTGATCCGGGAGTTCGAGGAACGGCTCCACGTGGATATCCAGACCGGCGAGATCGCCGGCTTCACCCACCTCTACTGCGGCCAGGAAGCCGTCGCGGTCGGCGTGTGCGAGCACCTTACCGAAGACGACAAGATCGTCTCCACCCACCGCGGCCACGGCCACTGCCTCGCCAAGGGCTGCGACGTGAACGGGATGATGAAGGAGATCTGGGGCAGCCGCGAGGGCCTGTGCAAGGGCAAGGGCGGTTCGATGCACATCGCCGACGTCGACAAGGGCATGCTCGGCGCGAACGGCATCGTCGGCGCCGGCGCCCCGATCGCGGTCGGCGCGGGCATCGCCTGCAAGCTCGACGGCAAGGGCGCGGTGGCGATCACCTTCTCGGGCGATGGCGCGTGCAACCAGGGCACGACCTTCGAAGCGATGAACATGGCGGTGGTGACCAAGGCCTCGTGCATCTTCGTGTTCGAGAACAACCACTATTCCGAGCACACCGGCTTCGAATATGCCGTGGGCACGCAGAAGGACATCGCCAGCCGCGCCGAAGCGTTCGGCATGAAGGTCTGGCGCGGCGACGGCACCGACTTCTTCTCGGTCTACGAGACGATGCGCGAAGTGCTCGACTACGTGCGCGCCGGCAACGGCCCGGCGGCAGTGGAGTTCGACACCGAACGCTTCTTTGGCCACTTCGAGGGCGATCCGCAGCGCTATCGCGGGCCGGGCGAGCTCGACCGCATCCGCGAACTGCGCGACTGCCTCAAGAACTTCCGCAGAAACGTGACCGAGGCCAAGCTGCTCGACCACGCCGATCTCGACGCGCTCGATGCCGAAGTGCTCGAAGCAATCGAGGAATCGGTTCGCCAGGCCAAGGCCGCCCCGCGCCCGACCGCGCAAGACGTCCTCGAAGACGTCTACATTTCGTACTGAGCCGGGGAGCGGACCGATGACCAAGATGATGTATCGCGACGCCGTCCTGACGACGATCGCGGAGGAAATGGAGCGCGACGAAAACGTCGTCGTGCTGGGTGAAGACGTCGTCGGCGGCATGGGCACGCCCGGCGGCCCCGAAGCCATCGGCGGGATCTGGTCGACCTCGACCGGCCTGTTCGGCAAGTTCGGCGCGGCCCGAGTGATCGACACGCCGATTTCGGAAAGCGCCATCGTCGGCGCGGCGGCGGGCCTTGCGCTGTCGGGCAAGCGTCCGGTGGCCGAGCTGATGTTCGCCGATTTCATCGGCGTTTCGCTGGACCAGATCTGGAACCAGATCGGCAAGTTCCGCTACATGTTCGGCGGCAAGACCAAGTGCCCGGCGGTGATCCGCATGGCCTATGGCGCGGGCTACAACGCCGCCGCCCAGCACAGCCAGGCGGTCCACCAGATGCTGACCGGCATGCCCGGCCTCAAGGTCGTGATGCCCAGCACGCCCGCCGACGTTAAGGGCCTGCTGCGCCAGGCGATCCGCGACGACGATCCGGTGATCTTCCTCGAACACAAAGCGCTCTACGGCGTCACCGGCGACGTGCCCGACGACAAGGACTTCACCATCCCCTTCGGCCACGCGCGCCTCAGCCGCGCGGGCGAGGACGTGACGATCGTTTCGACCGGCCTGCTGCTGGGCTTCTGCGAAGCGGTGGCCGACAAGCTCGCCGCCGAAGGCATCGGCTGCGACGTGATCGACCTGCGCACCACCAGCCCGATCGACGAGGAGACGATCCTCGATTCGGTCGAAGTGACTGGCCGCCTCGTCGTCGTCGACGAAGCGCCGCCGCGCTGCAGCCTCGCCAGCGACATCTGCGCGACCGTCGCCAACAAGGCCTTCGCCAGCCTCAAGGCGCCGCCGCAGGCGGTCAACCCGCCGCACACCCCCGTCCCGTTCGCGCGCGAGCTGGAATCTGCCTACCTTCCCTCGGCCGACAAGATCGAGGCGGCGGTGCGCAAGGTTCTCTCGTACCGCTGAGGAGCGTAACGCCATGGCCAATATACGCCCCTTCTGCATGCCCAAGTGGGGCATCGAGATGACCGAGGGGACCATCGCCGAGTGGATGGTCAAGGAAGGCGAGGCCTTTTCCAAGGGCCAGACGCTTTGCCTGATCGAAACCGCGAAGATCACCAACGAGGTCGAGGCCGAATACGACGCGGTGCTCAAGCGCCTGCTCGTCCCCGCAGGGGATGACGCGCACCCGGTGGGGGCCCTCCTCGCCGTGTTCGCCGATGCCGACGCCACCGACGCCGAAGTCGATGCCTTCGTCGAAGCCTTCAAGCCTGCCGACACCGCCGTCGCGGCCAAGGCCGGCGCGGGCGCAGCTGCCGAAGCGCCCACCCCTGCCCCGGCTGCGCCAGCCGCCTCGGCCCCTGCGCGCCAGCCGATCAAGATCGTCACCAACCGTCCGATCAGCCCCGAAGCGCTCAAACTTGCCGAAGCCGAAGGCGTCGACATCGAAGGGATCGAAGGGTCGGGCCGCAACGGGCGCATCACCTACCAGGATGTCGCCCAGGCGCTGAAGCCCGAACGCTCCGCCAGCTATCGCGGCGCGGCGCTGCTGCCGGAGGAGATCCGCGCGATCTTCGCTTCGCCGCTCGCGCGCCGCATCGCCGCGCAGAACGGCATCGACCTGTCGGGCCTTGCCGGGACCGGCCCGCGCGGCCGCATCAGCAAGGCCGACGTGCTGGCGCTGGTGAAGCCGAAGGCTCCGGCCGGCGCCCCGGTGTTCGGCGCACCGTTCGAGCAGGTGGACAACCGCCCGCAGGTCCAGCCTTTCGACAAGGTGCGCAAGGTCGTTGCCAAGCGCCTGACCGAAGCCAAGCAGACGATCCCGCACTTTTACCTGCGCGTCTCGGCCGCGGTCGACGAACTGATCGCCCTGCGCAAGACCGCCAACATGGTGCTCGGGGTCAAAGCGTCGATCAACGACTATCTGGTCAAGGCGGTGGCGCTGGCGCTGGTCAGGCACCCCGACGTCAACGTGCAGGTGCATGGTGACAGCGTCCACGTGTTCCCGCATGCCGATGTCGCCATCGCCGTTGCCAGTCCCAAGGGCCTGGTCACGCCGATCGTGCGGCAGGCGGACCGTATGCACATCGCCCAGATCGCGGCCGCCACGCGCGCCCTGATCGACAAGGCGCAGGCCGGCCGCCTGGGCTACGAGGACATGGACGGCGGCACGTTCTCCGTCTCCAACCTCGGCATGTTCGGGATCGAACAGTTCGATGCGATCATCAACCCGCCGCAGGGCGCGATCCTCGCCGTGGGCGGGGTGAACAAGGTGGCGGTCGAGCTGCCGAACGGGGACATCGGCTTCGAAAGCCGGATCCAGTTCACCATGTCGGTCGACCACCGCGCCATCGACGGCGCGGCCGGCGCGCAGTTTCTCCAGACGCTGAAGGGCCTGATCGAAGCGCCCGAAGGGCTGTTCCAATGACCCGCAAGATCCACCAGCTCGGGCCGGTCGGCCAGCTCGCCTACCTGCCCTCGGACTTCGACGCGGCCCTGCGCTACTGGACACAGACGATGGGCGTAGGGCCGTTCTACCTGATGGAGAACGTCGCGCTGGGAGAAGCGAAGTACAAGGGCGTGCCGACGGGCGCGATCTTTTCCATCGCCATCGCCTACTGGGGCGATGTCCAGATTGAGCTCATCCGCCCGGAAAACCGCGAACCGTCGATCTACACCGGCGAATATGCGGTGACCGACCAGCTGCACCACGTCTGCATCTTCGTCGATTCCATCGCCGAAGCGCGCGCGGTATGCGCCGAGGCCGGGGCCGAGATCCTCGTCGAAGGCAAGGTCGGCGAGGACGGCGAGGTGATCTACGTCGATCCGGGCGCCGGCCCCGGGCATGTCGTCGAAATCCTCCAGAACATGACCGGCGCCGACGCCATCTTCCAGATGATCAAGGACGCGGGCAAGGACTGGGACGGCAGCGAGCCGTTGCG
This sequence comes from Novosphingobium huizhouense, assembly GCF_020179475.1. Classification (GTDB taxonomy): domain Bacteria; phylum Pseudomonadota; class Alphaproteobacteria; order Sphingomonadales; family Sphingomonadaceae; genus Novosphingobium; species Novosphingobium huizhouense. The sequence goes on from NZ_JAILXZ010000003.1 coordinate 635,902, forward strand.
CACGCTCGGCTGAACCCCGGCGTACTCAGCGGCGACGATAGAGCACCAGGTCGTCGCCGAGGATCGAGGCGGTCCCGACCGGACGATAGTCGCGCTGCAGCGTCGCCTCGACCAGCGGCACGGTCAACGCGTCGGGCCACTCGGCATAGTCCTTGCGCGCGAGGATGAAGGCGGGGTGGCGCGCCAGCGCCTGCTCGACCAGCGTGCGCTGCGCGATGCCGAGCCCGCCCATCTCGAGCTGGTTCGAATGGTGCGACGGATAGGGATAGCGCCCGCCATCATTGCCGGTCGCGGGGTAGAGCTCCACCGGCCCGGTGAACACGTAGAGCCCCCGTGCCTGGCCGTCGCGCCCGATCAGCGCGGCGAGCCTCGCAAAGCCCGCGCGGTCGGCGCGCATTTCCGACAGGCGCGCCGGCACGTTCGAGGCGAGCACGAAGGCGGCGCAAAGCATCACCGCACCCCACCGGCCCGCGCGCGCGCGCAGGTCCATGAACGGCACCGCCAGCAGCAGCGCCCAGGGCACGAGGAAGGCGTAGTAGTGCGCCAGCACGTTCTGCGTCGCATAGATGCCGGCGAGCGTGCCCAGCGCGGTCACCGCGACAATGGCGTACGCGCGCGGCGGATAGCTGCGGCCGGTGCGGAAGAAGGCCCAGACCCCGCTCGCGATCGCCAGCACGATCGGCCCGATCACCCCAGGGGTCTTGGGCGACCAGCGCCCCATCACCACCGGGCGGTCGAACACCGAGACGAAGTTGGCATAGAGATAGGCATCGAGGTGGCCGAGCGCGGCATAGACCAGCACCGCGAGCAGCGTCGGTGCCAGGCCCAACGTGCCATAGAGCAGCGCCTCGCCCGCCAGCGCACGCCACGAACGCATCAGCCGCCAGCGCTCGAACAGGACCGCAAGGCCGAACACCAGGCAGAACGGCGCCGCGCTCGACTTGATCTGGATCGCGATCCCGCCCAGCAGCATCGCCACCGCCATCGCGCGCACCGAGCCCGGATGGCGGATCAGCAGCCAGGTCATGGCAAGGCAAGGCACGGTGAAGAACAGCTCGGCCTGCCCGCCGCGACAGCCATAAGTGAACATCGCGATCACGTGGAGCAGCGCCGCCACCCGCGCGGTCCGGGCATCGGCCAGCACCGTGGCGAGGCGATAGACCAGCCAGGCCCCCGCGACCGCCGCAAGCTCGGCGATGATCAGGTAGGCGGCGCTCGAAGCGCCCAGCAGCGCATGCGCCGCGGCAAAGATCAGGAACAGCCCGATCGGCTTGCGGTCCCACACGTCGACATAGGGGATCTTGCCGGCGAGCATCTCGCGCCCGACCAGCGAATAGAACTGCTCGTCGTGGTCCACCACCGGGCTGCCGAACCACCAGATGCGCAGCAGCAGCGAGGCCGCGACGATCGCCAGCAGCGTCCAGGCGTCGGCCGAAAGCGGCAGCAGGCGCGCGCGCGGCGGGCTCGAGGCAAGGGGCGGAAGCGTGGCCATGGCTCGCCGCGATAGCGGCAAAGCCTTGCCACATGGTTAGCAAAGCATGAAAAAGGGGGAGCGGCGCGGAACGCCCCTCCCCCCTTGTCCGTCACTGCGCGCCGGCGCTTACCCGCGGGTGAAGCTGCCCCCGCTCGCCGCCTTCTCGACCAGCAGCTTGCACGGCTCGATCCCTGCGGCCTTGAGGCCCTCGACCACGTTCGAAAGGCCGACGGTGTCGCCCCAGAACATCGGGCCGCCGGTATAGAGCGGCCAGTTGTAGCCGAGGATGCAGGCGACATCGATGTCGCTCGCGCGGATCGCCACGCCTTCTTCCAGCACCTTGGCGCCTTCGTTGACCACGGGGTAGAGCAGCCGCGCGACAATCTCCTGCTCGCTCAGCGAACCCTTGGGCTCGACGCCCTTGTACTTGGCGAAGTCGGCGATCACCTGCGCCGCCACCGGGCTCGGCGAGCTTTTCCGCTTTTCGTCGTAGTCGTAGAAGCCGCCGCCCGACTTCTGACCGAGGCGGCCGAGCTTGACGAGGTCGCCCGACAGCGTGCGCTCGTTGCTGCCGCGACCGATCACGTCGAGGCCGACAAGGTCGGTCATCGCGAACGGGCCCATGGCGAAGCCGTAGTTGAAGATCGCGGCGTCGATCTCGCCCGGCGTCGGCCCTTCGAGCACCAGCGCGTTCGCGGCGTAGGAGCGCGGCGCCATCACGCGGTTGGCGATGAAGCCGGGCCCGACGCGCGACACGACCGGCACCTTGGCGATGGTCTTGGCGACCTTCAGCGCGGTGGCCAGCACGTCGTCCGCAGTCTTGGCACCGCGCACGATTTCCAGCAGCCGCATGACGTTGGCGGGCGAGAAGAAGTGCAGCCCGACCACGTCCTGCGGGCGGCTGGTCGCCGAAGCGATCTCGTCGAGGTCGAGGAACGAGGTGTTCGAAGCGAGGATCGCGCCCTTTTTGCAGATGCCGTCGAGCTTGCCGAAGACGTCCTTCTTGATGCCCATTTCCTCGAACACCGCCTCGATCACGAGGTCGACGTCCGCCAGCGCCTCGAGCCCGAGCACCGGGGTGATCAGCGCCATGCGCTGTTCGACCTGCTCGGCGGTCATGCGGCCCTTGGCGGCGGTGTTCTCGTAGTTCTTGCGGATCACGCCCACGCCACGGTCGAGCGCTGCCTGGTTCATTTCGACCAGCGTCACCGGAATGCCCACGTTGAGGAAGTTCATCGTGATGCCGCCGCCCATCGTGCCGGCGCCGATCACGCCGACCTTCTTGATCTCGCGCTCGGGCGTGCCCTTGGGCAGGTCGGGCACCTTGGCGCCTTCGCGCTCGGCGAAGAAGTAGTAGCGCTGCGCCGCGCTCTCGGTGCTGGTCACCAGTTCGAGGAACAGCTCGCGTTCGCGCGCGATGCCTTCGTCGAAGGGCAGTTCGGCCGAAGCCTCGATCGCCTTGACGATGTTGAACGGCGCCTTGAAGCCGCGGAAGGCGCGGGCATTGGCCTTGAGGTAGTCGGCGTAGATTTCGGGCTTCCCGCGCGATTCCTCGACCTTTTCCTGGCGGTCGCGCACCCGCACCAGCGGACCGCCATCGGCCACCAGCTTCTTCGCGAAGGCAATCGCGTCCTCGCGCAGCTTGCCCTCTTCGGCCAGCGCGTCGATCATGCCGAGTTCCAGCGCCTTCTTCGCGCCGATCGGCTTGCCGCCAGTCATGATGTCGAGCGCAGCCGGAACGCCGACGATGCGCGGCAGGCGCTGCGTGCCGCCCGCGCCCGGCAGCAGGCCGAGGTTCACCTCGGGCAGGCCGACCTTGGCCGAGGGCACCGCGATGCGGTAATGGCAGACGAGCGCGGTCTCGTAGCCGCCGCCCAGCGCCGTGCCGTGGATCGCGGCGACGACCGGCTTGCTGCCGTCCTCGATCGCCTTGAACACCGTGGCAAGGTCGGGTCCTGAGCTTTCCTTGCCGAATTCGGAAATGTCGGCCCCGGCGATGAACGTGCGGCCAGCGCAGATCAGCACCACCGCCTTGACCTCGTCGTTGGCGAACAGCTCGCCGAAGCCGTCGGCCAGCGCCTGACGCGTCGCCGCGCTCAACGCGTTGACCGGCGGATTGTCGATGGTGAGAATGCCGATGCCGTCGACGACTTCGGTGGTGCCTACCTGACCCATTGAAACGTTCCTCTCGTATTTATCGCGGGGCCATGCGGATCGCGCCGTCGAGGCGGATGCTCTGCCCGTTGAAGTATGTGTTGCGCACCAGCTCCATCGCGAAGCTGGCGAATTCCTCCGGCTTGCCCATGCGCTTGGGGAACGGGACCGAAGCGTTCAGCCCGTCCAGCACCTTCTGCGTGTTGCGCGCAAGCAGCGGCGTATTGAATATCCCCGGCTGGATCGCGTTGACCCGGATGCCGAGGTCCATCAGGTCGCGCGCCATCGGCAGCACGAGGCCCGAAACGCCCGCCTTGGCCGAGCCATAGGCGACCTGCCCCACTTGCGCATCCTGCGCCGCTGCCGACGAGGTCAGCACGATCGTGCCGCGCTCGCCGTCCTCAAGCGGATCGAGCCCCGCCATGCCCAGCGCCGACAGCGACGCCACGCGGTAGCTCGCGGTCAGGATGCCGTGGACGGCAAAGGCATAGTCCTCGCTGGAAAACCGCGTGAAGGCACCCGTCTCGCGGTTGCGGCCCACGGTCTTTCCCTTGCGGTTGACCATCGCGCAGTGGACGGTCACGCGCTCCTGACCATGCGCAGCGCGCGCCGTGGCAAAGCCCGCCTCGACCGAAGCCTCGTCGGTCACGTCCACCTTCACGAACAGCGCGCCGGTCGCCGCGGCGACCTCGGCGCCCAGTTCCTCGCTCAGGTCGAAGATCGCGACTTTCGCGCCCGCCGCCGCCAGCGCCTCGACGGTTGCGCGGCCAAGGCCCGAGGCCCCGCCCGTCACCACCGCCGCGATGCTGGTGTCGATCTTCATTTCAGGAAGCCCTGCAGGCGGCCCTCGATGATGCCTTCGGCCTCGGCGATGATCCGGTCGATCAGCACCTGGCAGGTCGGGATGTCGTGGATCAGGCCCTGGATCATGCCGGCCCAGAACACACCCTTCGACAGGTCGCCGGTTTCGAGCAGCTCCTTGCCCGCGGTGCCCGCGACCAGTTCGCGCACGTCCTCGAACACCGCGCCCGGCTGGGCCAGACGGCGCACGACTTCGTCCGAAACCGCGCTCTTGCCCACGCGCGCGGTGTTCTTGAAGTTGCGGAAGATCAGGTGGCTGCCGCGCTCGTCGTTGTCGATATAGGCCTGCTTGACGTTGTCGTGCACCGGCGCTTCGACCGTGGCGCAAAAGCGCGTGCCCATGTTGATGCCTTCGGCCCCCAGCGACAGCGCCGCGACCAGCCCCCGCCCGTCGCCGAAGCCACCGCTCGCCAGCAGCGGGATCTTCACCTTGTCGGCGGCGGCGGGGATCAGGATCAGGCCCGGAATGTCGTCCTCGCCCGGATGGCCGGCGCATTCGAAGCCGTCGATCGAGATCACGTCCACGCCCGCCTTCTCGGCCGAAACGGCATGGCGCACCGCGGTGCACTTGTGCAGGATCTTGATGCCGTGGGGCTTCAGCTGCTCCCAGATCTCGCGCACGGCGGGGGTGCCGGCAGTTTCGACCACCTTCACCCCGCCATCGATGATCGCCTGGGCATAGGCCTTGTAGTCGGGCGAATTGATCGTCGGGAACACGGTCATGTTCACGCCGAAGGGCTTGCTCGTCATGCTCCGCGTGCGCTCGATTTCCTCGCGCAGCTTTTCAGGGGACGGCTGGGTCAGCGCGGTGACGATGCCGAGCCCGCCCGCATTCGACACGGCCGAAGCCATCTCGGCGGTGCCGACGTTCATCATGCCGCCCTGGACGATCGGATGCTCGATCTCGAGCATTTCGGTGATGCGGGTCTTGAAAGCCATGGGCAATGCCCCCCTCGAAGCTTCTAGAAAAAGGGATGCCCGCCGCCTTCCCTCAAAGGCGACGGGCAAGACCTTGCCGGCGCGTCAGGCCGGGATCTGGTTGAACGGCACGCCCTTGTCCGGACGATGATCCTGCGGCAGCCCGAGGATGCGCTCGGCAATGGTGTTGAGCAGCATCTCGTCCGCGCCGCCGGCGATGCGGCCGGTGGGGGCGCTGATCCAGCTGTTGGTCCAATCCTCGCGCGGGGAGTTGTGCTCGCTGTAGGCGAAGCCCGACTGGCCCTTGAGGTCCATCGCCAGCTCCGACAGCCGCTGCCGGCTGCGCACGGCGACAAGCTTGTTGAGCGAACCTTCCGGCCCCGCTTCCATGCCCGCCTGCATCATCAGCATGGCGCGCGCGGTGATCGATTCCAGCCCTGCGCGCATCGCGTGGTTGCGCGCGATCTGCGACCGGATGCGACCATCGGAAATGGCGGGGCGGCCGTTGTAGTCGGTGGTCCTGGCCAGTTCGACGAACACGTCGAGCGGCGGGCCGAAGCCGGCGCTGTCGGTCGCGATGTAGCGCTCGATCATCAGCGTGTGCATCGCCACGGCGAAGCCGCCGCCCACCGGGCTCATCCGCTGGCTGTCTTCGAGGCGCACGTCGTCGAAGAACACTTCGTTGACGTGGCTGTCCCCCGCCGCCAGCTTCACCGGCCGCACCTCGACGCCGGGCGCCTTCATGTCGACCCAGTAGTAGGTCAGGCCCTTGTGCTTCTGCGCGGTGGGATCGGTGCGCGCCACGATCACGCCATAGTCGCAATACTGCGCCCAGCTGGTCCACAGCTTCTGCCCGTTGAGCCGCCAGCCGTTGCCGTCGACTTCGGCGCGGGTGCGCAGCCCTGCAAGGTCCGATCCGCCCGAAGGTTCGGAGAACAGCTGGCACCAGATTTCCTCGCCGCGCAGCGCCTTGACGATGCGCTCCTTCACGAAGTCCTTGTCCTGGCCGTAATGCATCAGGATCGGCACCGGCATGCCCAGCGAAATGCCGAAATAGACCACCGGCATCGAATACTTGGCTTCCTCGGTGTCGAAGATCAGCTTGTGGGTGTGGGTCAGCCCCTGCCCGCCATATTCCTTGGGCCAGCTGATCCCGCCGAACCCGGCGTCGTACTTGGTCGCCATGTAGCGACGGCCAAGCGCCAGGTCCTGCTCCACGTCCAGTCCGCGCCGGGCGTCCTTGCCGAACTCGCCGGCCACGGATTCGAGGAATTCGCGCGCGCTGGCGCGGTAGGCTTCGAAATCGGTCATGCCGCTTCTCCCAGGTGATCCACCAGAAGGTCTTCCCAGAACATCAGGTTGCCCTGCTCGACGGCAAGGCTGCGCGCGCGGCGCATGTGCAGGTGCAGGCCGCCTTCCCACGTGGCGCCGATGCCGCCGTGGATCTGCACGGTATCGCGCGCGGCGGTGTCATAGGCGTCGGTCGCCGAAATCCGCGCGTCGGCGGCGGCGACCAGGAAGTTCGCCTTGCCCTCGCTCGCGGCGGCGTGGATGCAGTTGGCCCGCGCGATCTCGACGAAGCCGTAAAGCTCGGCAATGCGGTGCTTGACCGACTGGAACGCGCCGATCGGCTGGCCGAAGGCCTTGCGCGTCAGCGCGTAGTCGCGCGCGGTGAACAGCAGCGCTTCGGCAGCGCCGGTCTGTTCGTGCGCCGTCACCACCGCCATGCGGGCGAGCAGGTCGAGCGCCAGCGTCGATGCCGCCTCGCCTTCGACGAGCAGCGTCGCCGGCGTGCCGTCGAACACCAGGTCAGCATAGAGCCGGGTGTTGTCGTAGCTGTCGATCGCGTTGCGCGTCACGCCCGCAAGCTCGGCCAGCACCAGCGCCGGCTTGCCCTGATGGCTCGCCAGCACGACAGCGACGTCGGCGGTGATCCCTGCGGTCACGCCCGGCTTGGTGCCGGTCAGCTTGCCGTCGGCGAAGGTCACCTTGGGGTTGGCCGGCAGCGGCGCGGTACCTTCGGCAAAGGCCACGGTACCGATCGCTTCGCCCGCCGCCAGCTTCGGCAGCCACGCGGCCTGCGCCTCGGCAACGCCGCTCGCCACCAGCGCCTGCGAAGCGCCATAGCCCACGGTCAGATAGGGCGCGCCGGCGATCACCGCGCCCGCCTGCTGCGCCACCAGGCCCAGCTCGGCAAGGCTCAGGCCCAGCCCGCCGTGCTCTTCGGGGATGGCAAGGCCGGTCCAGCCCTGCTCGACCGCCGTATCCCAGAACGGCTTGTCCACTTCGCCCGTCGTCGTCAGCAGCTTGAGCAAGCGGTCCTTGCTCGCCCGGGCTTCCAGAACGCGCCGCGATTCGGTCGCGATAGCCTGCTGCCCCTCGTCGTAAAGGATCGACATCCTTGCGTTTTCCTGTCCCTGCAATGCCGGACGCCGGTTTGGCCCCGGCGCGGCGATTTGTTTAATCGCCCCATTAAACTGGACCGGAAGCCCGGGCAAGGCAAGCGGGGAAATCGCCTCCGCCGCCTGTCCTGCACTAACGGGTTGCCACCGCCTCGCACCGTGTTAATCCATCGGTTAAACAAGCACCGAGAGAGGATCACCGTGACCAGAACCGTGCGCATCGGCGGCGCCTGCGCCTTCTTCGGCGATTCGAGCGTCGCGCCTGCCCAGCTCATCGCCGGCGGCTGCGACTACCTGATCCTCGACTACCTCGCCGAGGCGACGATGTCCGCGCTGGGCAGCATGAAGCGCCACCGCGCCGATCTCGGCTATGCCAGCGATTTCACCGAGTGGGTGTGGAAGGACAACCTTGCTGCGCTCAAGGCCACCGGCACGAAGATTGTCACCAACGCCGGCGGCGTGAACCCCAAGGCCTGCGTCGCGCGGATGCAGGCGATCGCGGCCGAAGCGGGCTACCCCGATTTCAAGATCGCCTATGTCGAAGGCGACGACATGCTCGGCCGTCTCGACGACATCGCCGACCAGAGCGAGATGTTCACCCACGCGCCCTTCCCGCCGCGTGACAAGATCATCACCGCCAACGCCTACCTCGGTGGCGGCCCGATCGCCCGGGCGCTGGCGATGGGCGCCGATGTCGTCATCACCGGCCGCTGCGTCGATTCCGCGCTCACGCTCGGCATCTGCATCCACGAATTCGGCTGGGCGCCCACCGACTACGACAAGCTTTCGCAGGCCAGCCTTGCCGGCCACGTGATCGAATGCGGCGCGCAAGGATCGGGCGGGCTGTTCACCGACTGGGAGGACGTGCCCGACTGGGAGAACATCGGCTATCCCATCGTCGAAATGCACGCCGACGGCAGCTTCGTCGTCACCAAGCCCGAAGGCACCGGCGGCCTCGTCAACAAGGCGGTCGTCGCCGAACAGATCCTCTACGAAGTCGGCGACCCGCAGGCCTATCTGCTGCCGGACGTCGCCTGCGATTTCACGCAAGTCCGCCTCGAACAGGTCGGCGAAAACCGCGTGCGCGTCACCGGCTCGATTGGCCGAGCGCCCACCGGCAAGTACAAGGTCTGCGTCACCTGGGCCGATGGCTTCCGCTGCATCGGCTTCATGGCGCTGGTCGGTCGCGATGCCGCGAAGAAGGCGCAGCGCCAGGCCGAAGCGGTGCTCGCGCGCTGCAACCGCATGCTGCGCGATCGCAACATGGGCCCCTATCGCGCCAGCCGCATCGAACTGATCGGCGCGGAATCGAGCTACGGCGCCAACGCGCGCAACACCGATACGCGCGAAGTGGTCTACAAGCTCGCCGCCGAGCACGACGAGGAAGAGGCCTTCAAACCCTTCCTGCGCGAATTCGACAGCCCCACCACCTCGATGTCGGTCGGCACCGCCGGCTGGTTCGGCGCCCGCGCGCAAGTCACCCCGGTGTTCCGCGTGTTCTCGGTCGCCATTGCCCGCGATGCCGTGCCCGTCACCATCACGCTGGGCGAGGCCCAGGAAACCCTGACCGAACCCGTCCCCACCCCCGTCTTCGATGCGTCCGCCATCGAACGCCCCGTCCCGCCCGCCGAACCCGATGCGCGCGGCGAAGAGCTCGTCGAAGTCCCGCTGGTCGAGGTCGCCTGGGGCCGCAGCGGCGACAAGGGAGATGCCTTCAACATCGGCGTCATCGCCCGCAAGCCCGAGGCGCTGCCGTGGATCCGCGCGGCGCTTTCGCCCGATGCCATGCTCAAATGGTTCGCGCACGAATTCGAAGGCGGCGCCAACCCTGCCGTGCTGCGCTACGACCTGCCCGGCCTCGATGCGGTAAACCTCCACTTCCTCGATGCCCTGGGCGGCGGGCAGTTCTCCTCCCTGCGCCTCGACCCCCTCGCCAAGGGCAAGGCGCAGCAGTTGCTCGACATGCCGGTCAAGGTTCCGGCGCGGCTCGTGTCCCAGGGCGCCCGCTTGTGAGGCGCGGGCTTTTGCTGCACTCCTCGTCACGGCTCGATCGAACCGGAAGGTTTTCCATCATGACACGCACGTTCGTCCGTCTCGGCCTGTTCGCCGCACTCCTCGCGGCCACCCCGCTCCACGCGCAGTTCCGCCCCGGCCCGGTCCGCATGCCCGGCGACGACTGCCCCAACACCCCCTACCCTGCCGACCCTGCGGTGGTGCTCTCGCCCGAGCAGGAGACGGCGGTGCGCTGCTGGTTCGAGGCGGGAAGCAACGATGCCGGCCTGCGCCTGGTGCAAAGCCACATGGCGAACAGGCCGGTCGACTTCGCCAAGGTGCTCGGCGTGTTGGCGGTGATGGTCGGCGATCCGATCAAGACGTCGAGCTCGCTCGGCGGGCGCACGATGATGACCCAGGCGGTGCGCAGCTCGCGGATCGGGTTCGGCGACACCGTCACCCCCACCGGCGAGCGCCAGCGCAGCCCGATCGCCATGCGCATCCTCGCCCAGCTCTACATGGCGGGCCGCGGCGTCGACAAGGACCCCGAGGCCGCGCTCAAGTGGATCAAGCGCGCCGAGACCGGCGGCGACCAGGTCGCCACGGACCTCCACGCAGCCTGGCTCGCCAAGGGCCTGGTCGCCGACTGAGCGCCATCGGCAGGCAGGAGCCGGGGCCGCGCCGCTTGCGTTGCGCAGCCCCTTTCCTCGCTTACTTCGGCGGCATGCGGATCGCGCCGTCGAGGCGCAGGTTCTGCCCGTTGAAGTAGCCGTTGCGCACGAGTTCGAGCACAAGGCTGCCGAACTCGGGCGGGCGGCCGAGCCGCTTGGGGAACGGCACCGAACGTTCCAGTCCTTCGAAGATCGCCGGTGCGCGGTCCTTCACCGCCAGCATCGGCGGCGTGGCGAAGATGCCCGGCATGATCGAATTGACGCGGATGCCGATGTCCATCAGGTCACGCGCCATCGGCAGGACGAGGCCATTCACGCCCGCCTTCAGCGAGCCATAGGCGATCTGCCCGATCTGCGCGTCCTGCGCCGCGACCGAGGCGGTCAGCGTGATCACTCCCCGCTCGCCGTCCTCGAGCGGCTCGAGGCTCGCCATGCCCAACGCCGACAGCGAAGCGAGGCGATAGCTCGCGATCAGCACGCCGTGCGCGGAATAGGTGTAGTCCTCGGTCGAAAAGCGCTTGTAGGCGCCCTTCTCGCGATCCCAGGCAAGCGTCTTGCCGCCCTTCATCGTCGCCGCGCAGTGCACCAGCACGCGCTCCTGCCCGTTAGCCGCGCGCGCGGCTTCGAAGCCTGCGATCACCGACTCCTCGCTGGTGATGTCCACCTTGACGAACGTCGCGCCGATCTCGGCGGCGACCTTCTGGCCCCAGTCCTCGTTGATATCGAAGATGGCGACCTTGGCGCCTGCCCCGGCAAGCGCTTCGGCGCTGGCGCGGCCAAGGCCCGACGAACCCCCGGTGACGACCGCGGAAACCGAACTGTCGATCTTCATTGTGCTTCCTCTCCTGCAATGGAACCGTTTTGCCGCCTCACCCGCCATCGCGGGCTGGCCAAATCCTCGGCGTGTTATACGTTGCAACCTGCAACGCGCCCGCGCGGCGCGAAACGGGAGAACGAGCATGTCGACTGCTGCCTGGGGCGCGACCGCGCCGGATTCGGGAATGGCCCCGCTGACGATCGAACGCCGCGCGCTGCGCGACGAGGACGTGGCGATCCGCATCACCCATTGCGGCGTGTGCCATTCCGATCTGCACACCGCGCGCAACGACTGGGGTCGCACGGTCTACCCCGCCGTCCCGGGCCATGAAATCGTCGGCATCGTCAGCGCGGTCGGCGCAGGCGTCACCAGGTTCGCTCCGGGCGACCGGGTGGCGGTGGGCACCGTGGTCGATTCCTGCCGCACTTGCGATGCCTGCACGCGCGGCGACGAGCAGTATTGCGAAAAGGGCAACACCGGCACCTACAACGGCAAGGACCGCCACGACGGCAGCCCGACCTACGGCGGCTATTCGGCCGACATCGTCGTTGCCGAACCCTACGTGCTGCGCGTGCCCGACAATCTCGACATGGCCGCCGCCGCCCCGCTGCTCTGCGCCGGCGCCACCACCTGGTCGCCCTTGCGCCACTGGAAGGTCGGTCCGGGCACGCGCGTCGCGGTAATCGGTCTCGGCGGCCTGGGCCACCTCGGCGTCAAGTTTGCGAAAGCGCTGGGCGCCCACGTCACGATGATCACCGGCTCGCCCTCGAAGGTCGCCGATGCGCAGCTGCTTGGCGCCGACGAGGTCCTGCTGTCGAGCGACAAGGACGCGATGCGCGCCGCCACGCGCCGGTTCGATTTCGTGCTCGACACCGTGCCCGTCCGCCACGACGTGACCAAGTACCTGTTCCTGCTCGATCGCAACGGCACGCTTTGCATCGTCGGCATGATCGACATGATGCCCGAACTGCATACCGGGTTGCTGCTCGGCGGCCGCCGCGCCGTTTCCGGCTCGGGCGTGGCGGGCATTCCCGAAACGCAGGAGATGCTCGATTTCTGCGCCGAACATCAGGTCCTGCCCGAAATCGAGATGATCCGCATGGACGAGATCAACCACGCTTTCGAGCGGATGGAGCGCGCCGACGTGAAGTACCGCTTCGTCATCGACATGGCCACGCTCGCCCCCGCCTGAAGGTTCAGCCCCAGCCGGCCTCGACGGCGGCAAGGCGCTTGCGCCAGCCGTCGCCGGGGATGCGCGCGGCGAATTCTGCGGCCAGCCGCGCGACAAGCCCGGCCACCGGCTCGACCCCGTCGATCAGCCCCACGCTCTGCCCGGCGCTGAACGTATCGCGCCAGCCCACCAGCCCTTCGGGCAAGTCGACCTTGCCGGGCGAGCGGATCGTCATCTCGTCGAGCCCGGCTTCGGCCAGCGAATCCCGGATCCAGTTGGCGGGCACGCCATTGATCGCCGCCGAAACGACGATCCCGTCCACCCCGGCGCGTTCGATGTGGCGGCGGTGCCCTTCGACCACGCCGCTCTCGGGCGTCGCGATGAAGCGCGTGCCCATGCAGGCGATATCGCCGCCCAGCGCCAGCGCGCCGGCCATGCCTGCGGCGTCGGCGATCCCGCCGGCCACGATCAGCAGCCCGTCCCAGATCCGCCGCACCGCCGGCACGAAAGCCAGCGGAGTGAGGAACCCGGTGTGTCCGCCCGCGCCCGAGCAGGTAACCATAAGTCCGTCGACACCGACCGCGATCGCCTTTTCGGCATGGCGCATGGTCGTCACGTCCTGGATTACCCGGCCACCCCAGCCATGCACCCGCTCGACCACCGCCGAGGGATCGCCGAGGCTGGTCAGCACCAGCGGCACGCGGTGCTGCTCGAGCAGGTCGAGCTTGGCCGGCCCGGTCGGTTCGGTGGCGATCCGCGCGGGCAGGTTGACGATGGCGGGACCCGGCCCGGGCTGCGCCGCAAGCGCCGAAAGATAGCGCTCGAACTCGTCCATCTGCGTGTAGGTGCCGCCCTGCCAGCCGGCGATCACGCCGGCCCGGGCGCAGGCGGTGGCAAGCTCGACCGAGGAGGCGATGCTCATCGGCGCGCACATCAGCGGGGCGGAAAGGTGCTCGAACATGCGCCTGTCCTGCCCTTAATCAACCGCCCAATCAATTCTCGTTTAGAGACATTTCAGCAAACGAAAGTTATTGCTCCATCCGGGGGGACCTGAAAGAACGACATCGGTCGCGCAAAAAACAGGGTTACCGCGTGTCCCCGCAATCATCCGCAGGGATGCCTTCACCCGGATCGCAGGAGGCCGGCACCAGATTGCCGGCAGCCCGTTGCAGCCCCGGCAGCTTCTTGCCGCCCGATGTCGAAAGGTCCGTTCCGCGCCATGTCCCCGCGCCGATCCCGCCGCCTTGCCGCCGCGGCCTCGCTGCTGGTGTCGCTCACCGGGGGCGCCCTGCTGCTCTGGCCGGCGCTGGTGCGGGCGGATTCGCGCTTCGAGACCGGCACGGCGAGCCCGACCAAGGCGAGCGCGCACCTCGATTTCACCATCATCGTGCCCAATGTCGCGTTCCTGCGGCTCGGCACCGGCGGCGCGCTCCCCGGCTCGAGCCCGACGCTGTCGGTCACCACGATCGATGCCACCGGCGCGACCGGGACCCGCACCGCGCCGGCGGGGTCGCTGATCTCGGCGCGCGTGGTGGGCAACGCGGGCAGCCTGTCGCTGAGCGCGGCGGCGTTCGGGCGCGGCTGGTCGCGCTTCGTCGTCGCGGCCGATCACGGTGCGGCGGTGCACATGCTCGAGCATCCCTCGCTGGTCGACGACGCCAGCAGCGCGCGGGTGCTGCCGGTCACGCGCGGCCGGATCACCGAACTCGATGCGAACTGGACCTATTCGCTCGCGCCGACGGCGCCGCGCAAGACCGGAGGCCTTCGCCCCCTGCCTGCCGACGAACCAGGCCCAACCCGCCTGATCTATTCGCTTTCGATGCCCTGAGCCCCCTCCCGAGCGTTCGGAACGCGACCGCACCGAACGTTAAATAGCTCTAAATCCGGACACACCGTTTACCATCGGATCGCGCTGTCCGGCGCAGATGCCTTGCGCCTGCTGCGCGCTTCTGCAAGAATTTCGGTGCACGCGAACGGACCTGCTTCGGCTTTGCCGGGGTGGAGCCGCCGCCTGCCAAGGCGACAATGCACGGTAACCGGATTGGCGATGACGGGTTGGCGCCGCGGGATCGGCGCAGCACGGGGTCGGGACAGGGATTGACGATGATCAGGGTTGCGCACAGTCACGGGGGGTGGCGGCGCGGGAACGATGCTCGCCGGGGTGCAGGCGCTGCGGCCGCGGCGGCGGTAACGATCGCGCTGGCGCTTCTCCCAGACGTCGCGCAGGCCTACGTCATCACCATCGCATCGGGTTCGCGCGCGATCTTCCTCCAGATCGGCGCGGGCGGCTACAACGCCCCGTCGAACCAGGGCGGCACGCCGGCCAACAATACCACGATCAACACCGTTTCGGTGACCATCGCCGCCGCCGACGTCGGCTCGGGCACCAGCCGCGAAATGACCTCGAACAGCACCGTCGCGCAAAGCCCGATCGACGGCTTTGCCTACTGCAACCCGCCGGCGCAGGTCTACATCGGCGCATGGTCGCGCACCAATGGCAACAACAACGCGACGCTGACCGTCACCACGCCCGCATCGCTGACCAGCGGCACCAGCACGATCCCGTTCAGCCAGATCCGCTGGACGATGTCGGGCAATGGCGACACGGTGTTCCAGTTCCCCGACGGCACCTTCAACGGCGGCACCCAGTCGCTCGGCACGATCTCTCCCAACACCTGGGAGGAGCAGTGCATGACCTTCACCTATTTCAACAGCACGATCCCGGCGGCGGGCACCTACACCGGCCGCGCGGTCTACACGCTCTCGCTGCCGTGATCCGCGCCGCCCTGCCCCTTGCCGGCGCGCTCGTGCTCGCGCCGCTCGTCGCCGCACCGGCGCGCGCGCAAACGAGTGCCGCCCCCGCCTCCGCCACCGCCACCGCCAGCGCGCCGATGCGCGTCGACGATACCGGCACGTTCGTGCTCAACCCCTATCTCGAGATGAAGTGGCTGCCCAAGCCCGGCAACTCGGGATCCCGCATCGTCGAGGCCGGGACCAAGGTCAGCGTCCAGCTCAACCTTGCGCCCTACATCGGCCGCACGGGCCGGATCTACATGGTCCTGCCGCGCGGCACCGGCACCAGCGTGCGCGCGATCTGGACCAGCGGCGGCAAGCTGCTGCCCGGGCAACTGCTCTCGGGCGAGCGCGCGCTGGTCTACAACGGCGCGGTGCGGGGCCCGCTGCTCACCGACCTGCTCGACCTGCGGCTGCAGGTCGACAGCACCCGTCTGGTCCAGCCGCAGGCGCTCGCCTTCGGCTTCGAAATCGAGGTCGATCCATGATGTCTGCCACCCGCAAGCCGGTGCGCGCGCTTGCGCTCGCGTCCGCCCTGTCGGTCCTCCCCCATGCCGCCCGCGCCGAGGAGTTCGCGCTCTCGGTCTCGCCGCCGCGCTTCGAGCTCTCTGCCGAGGCGGGGCAGACGGTGCGCGGCGTGGTCGAGCTGTCGAACGCCTCGGCGCTCGCCACCGACTTGCGGTTCTCGACCGCCGAGTGGGAGCTCAATCCCGATGGCGGGGTCCGCACGATCGACGCGCTCAAGCCCGATTCCTGCCGCCCCTGGGTGGCGATCGAGCGCCGCGACGCGACTCTCCAGGCCAAATCGCAGCTGCGCTACCGCTTCGAGGTCACGCCGCCGCCGGGCACTGCGCCGGTCGAATGCCGCTTCGCCATCGTCGTCGGCGGGCGCGACGAGAAGATCAAGTCGGGCGGGATCGAGTTTCCCGTCTCGGCGCAGATCGCGGTGCTGGTCTATGTCTCGGTCGGCGGGGTCAAGCCCAAGCTCGAAATCGTCAAGGCCGACGTCGCCACGATCAACGGGGTGCAGACCCCGGTGCTCTCGGTGCGCAACACCGGGTCGGCGCACGGCCGGCTCTCGGCCTTCCTCAAGAGCATCGACGCCAAGGGCGTGCGCCGCGAGCTCGCGCCTTCGACCCTGCCGATCCTGCCGGGCGAGACGCGGACCATCGCGCTCAACGTCGACAACGGCAACGATGCGGTCGAAGCCGACAAGGCCGCCCCGCCGGTCAAGCCCGATCCGATCGCCTTCCCGCTGCGCGTCAGCGGCACGATGAACGATTCGGTCACCGCCTTCTCGTTCCAGGCCACGTTCGAACCCTGATGGCGCCTGCCGCCCGGTCCCGTGATCTTGCGATCGTCTGCGCCGTCGTGCGGCCGTTCCGGCGCGATGCCGGTTCGCTGCTGGCGGTCGCGAGCGCGTTGCTGGTCCCGCAGCTGCCCGCGGCGGGGCAGACGACCGTGCGGCTCTCCTCGGCGGGCAACGCCGACGAAAACGCCAGCGCCGGCGCCAACACCAGCGTCGAATTCGGCAACTTCGACGACATCTGGGCCGACGACGACGCCAAGGGCAAGGACAAGAGCGAGCCCGCCTATGCCGACAAGCTGATCGCCGGCGGCTCGCTCGCGCCCGATACCGAACGCGTCGACGAGCCCGAACGCAAGCTCGGCGGCCGCATTCGCTCGCTCGTCGCCGAACTCGGCGGCACGCTGATCTCGCCGCGCACGCGCATCGAAGGGCTCGACACCAACGGCGCCGATCGCGTCCAGCGCGAGGTCGGGCTGTCGCTGTCGGGGCGCACCCAGACCGACAACTGGGGCACGCTGGGGATCGACGGCGAACTGTGGTGGGGCAGCACCGCGCGCAGCCTCCCGGGCAGCCCCAACAAGATCCAGGGCACGCTCGCGCTCAGCGACCGCCGCTTCTCGCTCGGCAAGGGCTGGCTGGCCGACGCCACCGTCGGCACGCTCTCGGCGCCGGTGCTGGGGCTGATGAACCTGCAGCCGCGCTTCTACATGCCGGCGACCCCGCTGCTGGGGGCGAACCTGGTGGTCAACCGCTACCGCCCGATCGACCTTGCCAAGGTCGACGAGAACCCGCAGCCGACCACCACCGTCAATTTCGCAATGGGCGAGCCGGGCCTGTTCGGGGGACTGCGGCTGGGCAACTTCACCGGCCTTTCGGGCATCGCCGCGACCGGCGGCGCGCAGACCGAGCTGACGCCCACGCTGACCGGCGCGTTCCAGGCCATCGCGCTCGAGAACTCGCGCGATCCCTATGGCGTGATCTTCGGCGGTGCGGGCGGCGCGGCGCCGACGCTCTCCTCGCGCGCGGGCCTCGCCAGCATCGCCTGGCGTGCGCCGGGATGGCGCCTTCAGGCCAACGCCATCGTCTCCGACATCGAGGCGCGCAGCAGCAGCGCCTCGTTCCTCGGCAGCAACGGGATCGCGGCGGGCGCATGGATCGACGGCAGCCGCCGGTCGGGCCGCACCACCCAGACCGGCGGACTCTACTATTTCGCCCCCAACCTCGCCTGGGGCAGCGCGGCGGTGATCAGCAACGCCTGGGGCGGCTATTACCGCTACAGCACCGCCTCGCAGCGCTGGCGCTGGACCGGCAGCGTCGATGCGGTCCGCTCGGTCGACGGCAAGGGCACCGACGGCCTGCTGCTGACCGCCGACGCGCGCCGCCAGCTGACCTTCACCACCGACGTCGGGATCAACTCGGCAGTGCGCGCGTCGCAGGGCGAAGTCTCGGCGCAAGTGCTCGGCTACGTCGACTTCACCAACCGCTTCGGCGCCACCCGCGCCGAGGTGGGCTGGAGCCGCGTGCCGACCTACGACCTCTATCGCCTCAGCTGGAACCAGAACTGGAAGCTGCCGCCCTCGCTGCCGGCGGGCGCGCGGCTCACCACCCAGATCGCCTTCGACCACCGGCGCGAAACGCAGATGATCGACAGCACGCAGGTCTCGCCTGCCCGTGGCAGCACCAACAGCGTCTCGATCGGGCTCAATGCCGGGGCCAACCCGTTCAGCGGCGTCGGTTTCGATGCGAGCGTGGTCTATTCGAACAGCGCCAGCTCGCTCGCCTCGAGCATCTACGGGCCGGTCGATGCCGGCGGCGGCGTCCTCAGCATGCTCTCGACCCAGTCGGGGCGCACGCTGACCGCGAACATCACCGCGTCGGCGCGGCTGTCCTCGAAGTGGTCGCTGATCGCCTCGTTCATCAACACCCGCTCGAACACGCTCAGCCGCTATGGCCTCAGCGATCCCTCGCAGTCGCCGATCGGGACGCTGCCCGACGATCTGAACAGCCGCCAGAAAAGCACCTTCCGGCTGGTCGCGGGCTACCTCACCTTGCGCTACTCGATGTCGGCGGGCAGCGCGATTCCCTCGAACGGGCTGACCCGCTACCCTTATGCCGGCACGGGCGAACTGGTCGGGCGGGTCTATCTCGACGCCAACGGCAACCGCCGCCGCGACCCGGACGAAAAGGGCGCGCCCGGCGTGCTGGTGTTCATCGACGGCATCCAGGGCGTGCGCACCGACGAGAACGGCTACTACCGCTTCGACCACGTCGCCGAGGGCGCGCACCGCATCACGCTCAACGCCGATGCGCTGCCGCTGCCCTGGACGATCGTGCTGCCCGACGCGCCGGGCGGGCGCAGCTACTACCTCCAGACCGTCGACGTGGGCGTCCGCAGGGTCACCGAGCTCGACATCGCTGCCGCGCGGGAATGATCGGGGACGGTTAACTCCCGTCCGCTCCGCAATGGATTGCCACGATCAACGTTAACTATTTTCGCCGCGCTCGCGACTTCGGCGGCGAGCGCGCCTGTCGCGCAGCAAAATCGCCGCGGACGGCGTCCGAGATGGAATCACAATGGACGGATCTCGACTTTGATCATTTCGTCAAATGTGGGACCTTTACAGCGAACACCCTTTCACAATATTTGGCATAATTTGTTGATCGATCCTCGCTTGTCATGAAGACGGGAAGTCAATGTTGATAAATTATACCGAAGATATTTTCGGACTAACTAGAGTTATAATTCGGCTCGGCATTGGTGTATTTACGAATTTCATTCTCGTCCAAAATTTACCATTAATGACTTTTAAACCATTTTGGGGCAGTTTCCTCAGTGAGGCCACCGATGAGGGGGGGCCGGTTGCAAGAGTGTGGAGCTAGTTTGATGACCAAGAAGATCCTTAGCGCGTCGCTTTTCGCGCTGGCCGCATCGGTGGCGATGGCCCCGGCCGCGCACGCGGAATCGAAGTTCGTGACCGGCACGGGTTCGCCGCTAACCGCGTCGGCCAGCCTCGACTTCACGATCACCATTCCCAAGTTCGTCTACATCCGCGTGGGCACCGGCACCAACGTTGCCAACAACACCAACATCGACAACCTGGTCTTCGCCGTGCCCGCCGCCAACGTCGGTGATGGCACCTCGGTCGCCGGCACCGGCGGTGACCTGACCGGCGGCGTTGTCACCGCCCGCGTCACCGGCAACAACGGCACCATCGCCTTCTCTTCGACCACCACCGGTCCGCTGAGCAACGGCAACGGCGACAGCATCTCGTGGGCGCAGATGAACGTCGGCGTGGCGACCAACACCAGCACGACCGCGCTGGCCCACCCGGCGCTGGCCGACAACGCGACGACCAGCATCAACCTGACGCCGACCAGCGGCACCAAGGTCACCAACCTCGATGCCAAGTGGACCTTCAGCTACAAGAACACCAACATCGTCGCAGCCGGCACCTACGGCGGCGTGAACCTCAACGCCGGCCGCGTGACCTACGCGGTGTCGATGCCCTGATCCTCCGCCGGCGGGCTCACCCCCGCCGGACCATCCACGGACGAAAGGCCGTCGCGAACATCGGTTCGCGGCGGCCTTTTCGCTTCGCCTGCCGCGTCACTCCACGGTGACGCGCGCTTTTGCCGGTCGCGTCACTCCACCGTGACGCTTTTGGCAAGGTTGCGCGGCTGGTCGACGTCGGTGCCTTTGGCGACCGCGACGTGGTAGGCGAGCAGCTGCACCGGCACGGCATAGACGAGCGGCGCGATCAGCGGATGTACCTTGGGCATCTCGATCGTGGCGAGGCAGCCCTCGCCCGCCTCGGCAATGCCCTCGGCGTCCGAGATCAGCACCACCTTGCCGCCGCGCGCGCGCACCTCCTGCATGTTGCTGACGGTCTTTTCGAACAGCGGCCCCGAGGGCGCCAGCACGATCACCGGCACCGCTTCGTCGATCAGCGCGATGGGGCCGTGCTTCATCTCGCCGCTGGCATAGCCCTCGGCGTGGATATAGCTGATTTCCTTGAGCTTGAGCGCGCCTTCGAGCGCCAGCGGATAGTCCGGCCCGCGGCCCAGGTACAGCACGTCGCGCGCCGGCGCGATCAGGTGCGCCATTGCTGCGATCTCGCCGTCGTGGGCAAGCGCTGCGTTGAGCGCGGCGGGCGTCTCGACCAGCTGGTCGACGAGGTCGGCCTCTTCCGCACGCGACAGCCGCCCGCGCCTGACCGCAAGGTGCGCGGCGAGCGCCGCCAGCACCGCCAGCTGGCAGGTGAACGCCTTGGTCGAGGCAACGCCGATCTCCGGCCCGGCGTGCGTCGGCAGCAGCAGGTCGGCCTCGCGCGCCATCGAACTGGTCGGCACGTTGACGACGACGGCGATCGTCTGCCCGGCCGCCTTGCAGTGGCGCAGCGCCGCCAGCGTATCGGCGGTCTCGCCGCTCTGCGAAATGAACAGGGCAAGGCCGCCCGGCTCGAGCACCGGGTCGCGATAACGGAACTCGCTCGCCACGTCGATGTCGACCGGCAGGCGCGCGAACTGCTCGAACCAGTATTTCGCCACCATCCCCGCGTAGAAGCTCGTGCCGCAGGCGACGATGGTCACGCGGTTGATCGTCGACAGGTCGAAGTCGATCTGCGGCAGCGCCACGGTCTGGTCGATCCGGCGCAGGTAGCTGCGCAGCGTCTGCGCCACCACGGTCGGCTGCTCGAAGATTTCCTTCTGCATGAAGTGGCGGAACTCGCCCTTCTCGATCGCCGCCGCGGTCGCGCCCGAGGCGACCACCGCGCGCGTCACCGGGTTGTTCTGCGCATCGAAGATCTGCGCCCCTTCGCGGGTGATCACCACCCAGTCGCCTTCTTCAAGGTAGCTGATCTTCTGCGTCAGCGGCGCAAGCGCCAGCGCGTCGGAACCGAGGTAGGTTTCCCCCTCGCCATAGCCCACCACCAGCGGCGAACCCAGCCGCGCGCCGATCAGCATGTCGTCGTGGGCACGGAACGCGATGGCGAGCGCGAAGGCGCCGCGCAATTGCGGCAGCACCGCCTTGACCGCCTCCTGCGGGGAAAGCCCCGCCTCGACCTGCTCGGACACCAGGTGCGCGACCACTTCGGTGTCGGTCTCGCTCTCGAACTTGCGCCCGCGCGCGGTCAACGCCTCGCGCAACGTGCGGAAGTTCTCGATGATGCCGTTGTGGACCAGCGCCACTTCGCCGGTCGCGTGCGGGTGGGCGTTGCTCGTCGTCGGCGCGCCGTGGGTCGCCCAGCGCGTATGGGCGATGCCGATCGTGCCCGAGGCCGGGTTGCGTGCAAGTTCGAGCACCAGGTTGGCGAGCTTGCCCTCGGCGCGGCGCCGCACCAGCGCGCCGTTCTCGACCGTGCAGATCCCCGCACTGTCGTAGCCGCGGTACTCCATCCGCTTGAGCCCATCGACCAGGCGGTCGGCCACCTGTTCCTTGCCGACGATACCGATGATTCCGCACATGGGAGCAACTGCCTTCGCTTAGAGGGTATAGGGTACGCGGATGCCCGGCATCTCGGCCGGGAAGTCCTTAATATTGCGGGTGACCAGGATCGCGCCGTTCACCTGCGCGGTGGCGAGGATCAGCGCATCGAGCAGTTTCATTCGGGTGCGATGGCGAATGTCCGACGCCGTCAGCGCTATACGTCCGTCCACCTCTACGATTTCGAACGGCGCGATTAACTCGCGGACATGATCGCGCGTCTCGAGCGGCTCGCCGGCGAGAACTTCGGCCCAGGCGATGCGGCTGATCCGGGGACGGGCATAGCGCGAGAGCTCCGCCAGCGCTTGCGGGCGATCCAGCAGCCAGTCGATCAGGATGTTGGTGTCGAAAAACGGGTCGGACACGGATCAGAGGTCGTCGTAGGAGCGACGATCCTCGCGAATGGCGCGCTGGTACTCGACGCCGTCCCGAATATCCGTGCGATTCTTCCAGTACCCGGCGCCGCGCTGGATCCACTCCTTGCTGCCCGAAGCCGGGCTCTGCGCCTTGTAGGTCGCCACCGCCTCGCGCACCAGCGCAGCGCGGGACTTGCCCTGCTCGGCAGCGCGCGCATCGAGCCAGCGGATATCTTCGTCGGGCAGATCGGCGAGAATGCGGGTCATAGCGATATCATGATATCATATCATGATATCGTCAAGCCTTGGCGGGCCGGTTTTCGCGCCACCAGCGGAAGGTGAACACCGCATCGCTTGACCCTTCCGTGCCCAGCTTCGCCAGCATCGCCAGCCCCTCGGCCACGCTCGGCTCGTGGCCTTCCGCCACCGGCCACAGCGCCATCGACGGCTCGATCGGGTCGAACCAGTCCTTGCGCCGCGCCAGCACCGCGCGATGGTCCGCCTGGCGATAGGCGAAGGCTTCGAGCGAAGGCACGTCGCGCCACACCGACATGTTGACGATGAAGTCGGGATCGCCCGCCACCGCCTCGATCGCCGTCGCGTCGTTGGCCTCGCCCTCGCCGATCAGCCGCCAGACGAACCCGTCCGCAGCCTCGGCCATGGCGTTCACGTGATCGAGCGCGGCCATGAAGTCGGCGTTGGCCGGATCGTCCTTGGCGACGCGGAACCGCGCGACGTTGATCTGGGCGATCGGCATGGTGACCTCACCCCTTCGCCTTGTCCGCCTTCTTCTTCTTCATCGCGTCGTGGAACTGGTCGGCCCAGCCCGGCTTGATCAGCTGTTCGGCGCGCACCAGCCGCAGCTCGCCGTCCGAGACATCGCGGCTGACCGCGCTGCCCGCCGCCACGATCGCGTCGGCGCCGATCTTGACCGGCGCGATCAGCGCCGAGTTAGAGCCGATGAACGCGCGCGGGCCGATCACCGTCTTGTGCTTGAAATAGCCGTCGTAGTTGCAGGTGATCGTGCCCGCCCCGATGTTGGCGCCCTCGCCCACCTCCGCATCGCCGAGGTAGGTCAGGTGGCTGGCCTTGGCCCCCTTGCCCAGCCGCGCCGCCTTCATCTCGACGAAGTTGCCGATCTTGCTGTCCTCTTCCAGCACCGAGCCGGGACGGATCCGCGCGAACGGCCCGATCGATACGCCGCTTGCCAGGCTCGCCCCTTCGACATGGCTGAAGGCGTGGATCACGACATTGTCGGCCACCGTCACGCCCGGGCCGAACACCACGTTCTGCTCGATCGTCACGTCGCGGCCGACCTGCGTGTCCCAGGCGAACCACACCGTTTCGGGCGCGACCAGCGTCGCCCCGTCGGCCATCGCGGCGGCGCGGCGCCTGTCCTGCCAGCGCGCCTCGGCCACCGCCAGCTCGCCGCGGCTGTTGATGCCCATGACCTCGTCGGCATCGTCGGTGACCACCACCGCGCAGACGCGCCCGTCGCCGTTCGCCACGTTGACGATGTCGGTCAAATAGTATTCGCCCTGCGCATTGTCGTTGCCAACGCGCGCCAGCAGGCCGAACAGATCGGCGCCGCGCACCGCCATCAGCCCCGAATTGCACAAGCGACAGGCCCGCTCTTCCTCGGTCGCGTCCTTGTGCTCGACCATCTTGGCCACCACGCCATCGTGCGCGATCACGCGCCCGTACTGCAGCGTGTCGGCCGGCTCGAAGCCCAGCACCACCACCGCCGGATTGTCATCCCCGTGCAGCCGCTCCAGCATCGCGCGCATCGTCCCGGCGCGCACGAACGGCACGTCGCCATAAAGGATCAGCACATCCCCGCCGAAGCCCTGCAGCGCGCCCTCGGCCTGCTGCACCGCGTGCCCCGTGCCGAGCTGCGGGTCCTGCACCGCGATCGTCGCCGCGCCGCCCAATGCCTTTTCGAGCTGCTCGCGGCCGTGGCCTGCCACCACCACCTGCCGCTCGGGCGCGAGCTGCGCCGCGCTTGCCAGCAGGTGCATCAGCATCGGCCGCCCGGCGATCGGATGGAGCACCTTGTGCAGCTCGCTCTTCATGCGGGTGCCCTTGCCCGCAGCGAGCACGACGATTGCGAGAGGGGCCGCGAGGGGGGCGGCGAGAGGAGCGGCGAGAGGAGCGGCGGGCGGGGAGGAAGCCTGGGTCATGGCACGGGCTATTGCCAGCATTTGCTTGCAGTTTCCAGAACGGCCCGGCACGTGCGCGCAACATGACGCATTTCTCATTCGACGTGGTCGGCTTCGATCTCGACGGCACCCTGCTCGATACCGCGCAGGATCTCGGCAACGCGCTCAACCACGCGCTCGCGCTTGCCGGTCGCGCGCCCGTGCCATTGGCGCAAGTGCGCCGCTTCATCGGTGGCGGCGCCACACAGATGCTGCGCAACGCGCTCGTCGCGAGCGGCGGGGTGGACGAGGCCGCCTTCCCCGAACTGCAGGCCGGCCTGCTCGCCTCCTACGCCGCCAACATTGCCGTTCATTCACGCCTGTTCCCCGGCGGCGAGGCGATGCTCGACGCGCTCGCTGCACGCGGGGTGAAGCTCGCCATCGCCACCAACAAGCCCGAGCGCCTCGCCGTGCGCCTGTTCGACGAACTCGGCCTGCTCGATCGCTTCGCCTGCGTGATCGGCGGCGACACACTGGGCCCCGGCCGCGCCAAGCCCGCGCCCGACATGCTGCACGAAATGATGGCGCGCTGCGGCGGCACGCGCGGCGCCTTCGTCGGCGACACCACCTTCGACATCGGCGCCGCCCGCGCCGCCGGCCTCCCCGTCGTCGCCTGCCGCTTCGGCTACTGGGACGTGCCCCCCGACGACCTCGGCGCCGACGCGGCGATCGACCACTTCGACGACCTCATCCCCGCGCTGGAGGCGATCGGGCGGGGGTGAGCGCGGCCCTCCTTCACATTCTCCCTGGCAATGGATAGCGCATCGCCACGTTGCAGCGTTCGTAGCGCGCGCCATAATCGGCCATGATCTGCGCGTCGTGGACGAAGCCCAGCTTCTCGTAAAGATGGACCGCGGCCTCGCAGCGCCGGTTGGTCAGGAGGTACAGCAGCTCGGCGCCCATCGCACGGGCGCGCTCGATCATCGCGGCAAGCAGGAATTCCCCCGCCTTCAACCCCCGCGCGCTTTCGCGCACGCCCATCTTGGTCAGCTCGAACTTGCCCTTGCCGGTCTGCTGCAGCGCGCAGGTGCCGACCACGCCCAAGCCGGGCGCGGCGACGAACAGGATCGTGCCGCCACCATCGATGATCCGCGCGCGCGGGTTTTCCAGCACGTCGCGATCAGTCGGCTCGAGCGCGAACATCGCGGTGATCCACTGCGCGTTGATGTCGTGGAAATCGGCCGCCAGCGTGTCGTCGTATTCCAGCAAGGTCAGGCCCTGCGGCGTCATCCGGCTCGCGCGCTCGGCGATCGAGGCCGCATCGAGCGCGCGCTCGATCGCCGCCAGCTCGGCCATGAACCGCCGCGTGCCCTCGCCCAGGATGTCTTCCACCGCCATGCCGATCCGCGGCCACATGTCGGCAGCGGCGCGCCGTGCTGCCTCGCGCCCGGCCGGCGTCAGCGCCATCCGCCGGGTGCGCTGATCGCCGCCCGGTTCCTCGGCGACGATCCCCTGCTGCTCGAGCTGGCCGATGCTGCGCGTCATGCCCGGCTGGCTGATCCCCGCCGCCTCGGCGAGCTGGCCGACCGTCATCGGCCCGGTCCGCAGCGCCGCGAGCACGACCATGTGCGCCGGCTGCAACGGCAGCCCGGCCTCGTCGATCACCTGGGTCGCGCCGGACTGGAGACGCTCGGCCAGACGGCGCAGGCGACTGCCGAGAAACGAGGGCCCCATGTCCGCGAGAACGTCTGCCATATGCATCTCCATATCGTGTTATATAACGTGATATGGAATTGCCGTGCCGTCAAGCCCGGAATGGTCAGGCGCGTAGCTTGCATATGCAATGATCTAGGGCGCTTTCCTACAGGCCGCCGGGCGCGTAGAACTGCCGCCACCATGCTCTTTCAAACCGTTGATTCCATGCCTTCGGCATCGCGTCCTCGAACGCGGTGCAGGCCCCTGCGAACGCCACCCCTGGACTGTGTCAACCCCGTCAACCTGGCCCCTTGTCGCCCGGCGCGGACCCGCCCGAAAGGAGAGGCGAAAGCTCACCCTTGGACAGTGTCAACTCTGTCAACTTTGCCATTTGCCGCCCGGCGCGGGCCCACCCGAAGAGGGGGGCGAAAATACACCGCTGAACAGTGTCAACTCTGTCAACTTGTGGGCCCTTGCCCTATCCCGCCTTGAGCAGCTCGGCCGCGCGCGGGCCCTCTTCCAGCAGCGCGATCAACCCGCGTTCGGCGCGGCTCAGCCAGCGCGTCGCGCGCGGCAGGCGCAAGGCCTCGCGCCAGGTCTCCTGCGTCTCGACCAGCGCGAGCACGGCGGGGTGGATGTACGACTTGCGCGCGATCGCCGGCGTGTTGCCCAGCCGCTCGGACACCTCGAGCAGCAAGGCCTTGAGCGGCACCTTCTCGCGCGCGCCGGCGAGCAGTTCGAAGCCCAGCGCGCTCGCGTGCCAGGTGCGGAA
This sequence comes from Novosphingobium huizhouense, assembly GCF_020179475.1. GTDB lineage: Bacteria > Pseudomonadota > Alphaproteobacteria > Sphingomonadales > Sphingomonadaceae > Novosphingobium > Novosphingobium huizhouense. The sequence goes on from NZ_JAILXZ010000003.1 coordinate 662,910, forward strand.
ATGCTTGGCGGTGAAGTCCTCGCCCATCGTCTCGCGCAAGTAGCCGTTGACGTCGGCCGAGCCTACGGGACAAGCCTCGCCATGCTCGTCGAGGTACTGGAACAGGTGCTGGCCCGGCAGGTCCTGCATCTTCTTGACGAAGCGGACGAGGCTGCGATCGGAAATGCGCATTTCGCGCAGCTTGCCCGACTTGGCCTTGAACCGCAGCCGCAGCACCTGCCCCTTCACCGCTGCGTGGTCCATGCGCAGCGTCGTCGCGCCGAAGCTTTCGTTGGCCTTGGCATAAGCCTCGTTGCCGATGCGGATGCCGCCGGTGTCGAGCAGCCGCACGACCGAGGCGATGCACCGCTCGCGCGTCAGCCTGGGCGCGGCGAGGTCGTCCTCGACGCGCTTCCTGACCAGCGGCAGCAGGTGGCCGAAGCGGGCGCAACCGTCGAACTTCTCGCCTTCGCGCGCGGTGCGGAACTCGGGGTGATAACGATACTGCTTGCGCCCCTTGGCATCGATCCCGGTCGCCAGGATATGGCCGTTGGCGGCGGGGCAGAACCAGGTCTCGCCATAGGCGGGCGGCAGGCCGATGGCGTTGAGGCGGTCGATCTCGTCGCGGTCGGTGATGCGCTGGCCCTGCGCGTCCCAGTAGCCCCAGCCCCGCCCGCAGCGGCGGCGGCGGATGCCGGGCAAGGAATCGTCGACGTAGATCAGCCGGGTCTTGCCGAAACGCAGCGCCTGGGGTTTGCTGTCCATCTCCGGCGAACGGGACAGCCCCCTTGCGGTTCCTGCCCCTGCCCCCCAACTTCCCCCCGTCGCGTTGCGTTCACCTGCCAGCAAGGATCGATCCCATGTCGGAAGAATACGTTCCCCCCAAGGTCTGGACCTGGGACCAGCCCAACGGCGGTGTCTTCGCCAATCTCAACCGTCCGGTCGCCGGGCCGCTGCGCGAGGCCGAGCTGCCGGTGGGCGAGCATCCCTTCCAGCTCTATTCGCTCGGCACGCCCAATGGGCAGAAGGTCACCATCCTGCTCGAGGAACTGCTCGAGGCGGGCGTTAGCGAGGCCGAATACGATGCCTGGCTGATCAAGATTTTCGAAGGCGACCAGTTCACCACCGGCTTCGTCGACGTGAACCCCAACTCGAAAATCCCGGCGATGGTCGACCGCAGCGGCCCTGAACCGATCCGCCTGTTCGAATCGGGCGCGATGCTGCTCCACCTCGCTGAAAAGTTTGGGCGTTTCCTGCCGACCGACGCCAAGGGCCGCGCCGAGACGCTGTCGTGGCTGTTCTGGCAGATGGGCTCGGCCCCGTTCATCGGCGGCGGCTTCGGCCACTTCTACGCCTATGCCCCGCAGAAGTTCGAATACCCGATCAACCGCTACGCGATGGAAACCAAGCGCCTGTTCTCGGTCGCCGACCGCCGCCTCGGCGAGACGCGCTTCCTTGCCGGAGACGACTACACCATCGCCGACATCGCGACCTACGCGTGGTTCGGGCTGCTCTACAACGGCCAGGCCTACGGCGATGCGGCGACGTTCCTGTCGATGCACGAATACGAGAACGTCGGGCGCTGGGTGAAGGAGATCGACGCAAGGCCGGGCGCGCAGCGCGGGCGGCTCGTCAACAACATCCAGAAGGGCATCGCCGAGCGTCACTCGGCCGCCGATTTCGACGCGCTCGCAAAGGCTTGAGCCGTACGGGGCAGGCCCTCCCGGCCTGCCCCCAAGGCCACCCCACAAGCCCCCTTTTCACCACGCGAAAGCCAAGTATAAGCGCGCCTCCTGCTGGGGCGTCGCCAAGTGGTAAGGCACCGGTTTTTGGTACCGGCATTCGCAGGTTCGAATCCTGCCGCCCCAGCCAGGTCGTTCCAGCCGTGACATTCCGGCCAGCTCAGCCCGGACGTGTAATCGCCGCCCCCGCCCCCGTCCCCGCAGCACGGTCCGCGACGCCGAGGCCGGCAAGGCCCATTGCGATCATGGCCGTCACGCGGGCTTCGGCGCCCGGCTCGTCGCAGGGCTGTTCGAGCAGGTTGGTCATCAGGACCTGGCACAGGCCGAGCCAGTAGACCACGCCGAGTTCTTCTGCCTCGGCCCGCAACCGTCCCTGGGCGATGGCCGCAGCGAAATCGGCGGAAAGCCCGCGGTTGAGCGGATGCCTGCGGTCGGTCGAACGGCCCGCGCTGCGCAGCAGGACCGTGGCCCGCGTCGGGTGCGCTCGGGCAAAGGCGGCGGCGACGCGCATGCCTCCGGCGATCCGCGCGACCGGGTCGGCAATCTCCGCATTAGCGCGGTCCACTTGTTCTTCGAGCTCGAGCCGCACTTCGGCGGCGATCGCGTCGGCAAACGCGGGCTTGTCCGCAAAGTGATTGAAGAAGCTGCCTTTGGCGACTCCGGCCAGCGCCACGACCTCGTCGATCGGGATCGCATCGATCGGTTTGCGGGCAAGAAGGTCGAAGCCCGCCGCGATCAGCGCGGCGCGCGTGCGCGCAGCGCGGGGCGAAAGATCGGAGCGGCTGGCCATCGCGCTTTCGCTACTTGACCAGACGGTCATTTGCAATCACATTGACCAAATAGTCAGAACAGAGTCGGCGGGACAGGACATGCCAGTGATCAAGGTCGAGGACATCGCCCACGTGCGCTTTGCCGCACCCGACCTTGGCGCAATGCGCACCTTTCTCGAGGATTTCGGGATGACGGTGTTCGACGCGGACGGTCGCCTCTATGGCAAGGGCAGCGATGGCCGCCCCTTCGTCCACGTCACCGAACCCGGCGAGGCGAAGTTTCTCGCCATCGGCTTGCGCGCGGCCTCCATCGAGGATCTCGAGCGCCTCGCACAAAGCGAGGGCGTCGCGGTCGAACGCCTCGCCGAGCCCGGCGGCGGAAGCATCGTCCGCCTTATCGATCCCGACGGCTACGGCGTCGAAGTGGTCGCCGGCCAGCAGGTCGAAGCACCAGCCCCGGCGCCGTTCGCACAAGCCTTCAACACCGCCGCGCTCAAGGTCAGACAGCGCGAGCCCATCCGCCTCACCCCCGCACCGGCGCATGTCCGCCGGATCGGCCACGCCGTGCTCAAGGTCAGCGACTTCCGCCGCTCCGAGGCGTGGTACAAGGAGCGCTTCGGCTTCCTGACCTCGGACGAGGTCGAAGCCGCGAAGAACGTGCCGCTCGGCGCCTTCATGCGCTGCGACCGCGGCGACAAGCTTGCCGATCACCATACCATCTTCCTGGCCCAGTTGCCGGGCAAGCTCGGCCTGCTTCACGCAGCGTTCGAAGTCGCCAATCTCGACGACCTCATGCTCGGTCACGACCATCTCAAGGCGCGCAAGTACCGCGCCGCCTGGGGCGTCGGGCGGCACGTCATGGGCAGCCAGATCTTCGATTACTGGAAGGACCCGTTCGGCAACGAGCTCGAACACTGGACCGACGGCGACCTCTTAACCGCAGCCGATCCGCCGCAGAAGTTGCCGATGAGCGCGCTGCTCGCAGTGCAATGGGGCAGCCCGCACCCGATGTTCGCCGGCGCCGTTGCACCGCCCCCCGCCATTGTTTCCACGATCACCGCGCTGCAGCTGCGCCTCAAGCGCCTGTTCCGCCGCCAGCCGAAAGGTCAGCCCGCATGAAGCTCGCGACTTATACCCACGAAGGACAGACCCGCACCGGCATCGTCGTCGGCGACCGGGTGATCGACACCGGTGTCGAAGGCACGATGATCGACCTCATCCGCGCCTGGGATGCGCTGAAGCCCGATCTGGAGGCGAAGGCGGCAGCCGGCGGCGGCGTGCCGCTCGCCAGCGTACGGCTCGAGGCGCCGGTCCAGCGCCCGGGCAAGATCTTCGCGATCGGGCTGAACTATGCCGATCATATCGCCGAATCGAACATGGCGACGCCCGAGCGGCAGGTCTGGTTCACCAAGGCGCAGACCAGCGTCAACGCGCCCTACGCCGGGATCGAGATTGCGCGCGGCACGATGACCGCCGACTACGAAGTCGAGCTCGTCGCGGTGATCGGTGATGGCGGCAAGCACATCGCAGCCGCCGACGCGCCTGCCGCAGTGTTCGGCTACTGCGTCGGCAACGACGTCACCGAACGCATGTGGCAACATGCCGGACCGCAATGGTCGCTCGGTAAGAGCTTCGACACCCACGCCCCGATGGGTCCGTGGATCGTCACCGCCGACGAGATCGGCGACCCGCACGCGCTCGGCCTGCGCTGCTTCGTCAATGGCGAGAAGCGGCAGGATTCGAACACCCGCCACCTCGTCTTCGACATCTGGCAACAGGTCGAACATCTCTCCGTGGGCATGACGCTGGAGCCGGGCGACTGCCTGTTCACGGGCACGCCGGGAGGGGTCGGCGCAGCGATGGATCCGCGACGCTTCCTGCAGCCGGGCGACGTCGTGCGCTGCGAGGTCGACGGGATCGGCCACATCGAAGGGACGATGGTGGCCGAGGGCTGAACCGTCCCCGACGTCGAAACGATGCGGGCAGCCTTGGGAGGGGTAAGCCGATGGAATTCGACTGCGACGTCCTGATCGCCGGCGGCGGGCCGACCGGCGTCACGCTCGCGATCCTGCTGGCGCGCCGCGGCGTGCGGGTGATCGTGGCCGAGAAGGAAGCCGGCATCTATCCGCTTCCCCGCGCCGCGCACATCGACCACGAAGGCATGCGCATCCTGCAGGAAGCGGGTGCGGCCGATGCGGTATTCGCGACGAGCCGGCGAACACCGCGCTACGACTTTCTCAACGCGCGCGGGCAAGTCCTGCTGCGCTTCGATCGCACTGACCGCATGGCGGCGGGCGGCTGGCCCGGCGCGAACATGATCCACCAGCCCTCGGTCGAGGCGGCCTTGCGAACCTCGCTCGCAAGCTGCGATACCGCCGCGCTTCATCCAAGCTGGACGATCGAGCGGTTCAGCCAGGACACAGCGGGCGTGACCGCACAACTCTCGACGCCCGAAGGCCCGCGCGAGATCCGGGCGCGTTATCTTGTCGGTGCCGACGGCGCGCGCTCGCCCGTGCGCGAAGCCGCCGGGATCGCCTTCGACGACCTCGCTTTCGAGGAACCCTGGCTGGTGGTCGATGTCCTGGTCGACGATGCAAGCCGCTTGCCGTCCGCCAACCTGCAGATCTGCGATCCCGCGCGCCCGACCACCTGCGTGCTGATGGGCGAAGGCCGCCACCGCTGGGAATTCATGATCAAGCCCGGCGAGACGGCCGAGAAGGTCAGCGACGATGCCTTCATCGAAACCCTGCTCGCCCCCTGGGACGTTGCGGACGCAGTGCGGATCGAACGCAAGGCGGTCTATACCTTCCGCGCCCGGATCGCATCGCAATGGCGCAAGGGCCGCGTACTGCTGGCAGGCGACGCGGCGCATCAGACCCCGCCTTTTGCCGGACAAGGCATGTGCTCGGGCCTGCGCGATGCCGCCAATCTTGCCTGGAAACTCGCCTCGGTGATCGGGGGCGATGCCGGGGACGATCTGCTCGACAGCTACCAGCCCGAGCGCGCGCCGAACTTGCGCGCGACGATCGACATGGCGGTGATGATGGGACGGATGGTCTGCACCACCAGTCGCTGGGGCGCCTTCGTGCGCGACACCAAGTTTCGCCTCGCCCGCGCGCTCGGCAAGCTGCCCGACGGACCCGCAGACTATCCCCCGATCTCGACCGGCGCGATTCTCACCGGGAGCCCAGGCGCCGGGAGCTACTTCCCGCAACCGCTTTGTCCGCGGGGCCGCCGGCTCGACGATGCGCTCGGCCTCGGCCACTGGCTGATCGCACGTGAGGACCTCGATACGCCGAGGTTCTCCGCTTTCGCCCCCACCCTTGCTGCCTGGCTCGACCTTCATCAGGCCGAGGCCGTGCTGGTCCGCCCGGATCGCTACGTTTTCGGCACCGGGTCACCCGGCGATCTTGCGGCGCGGTGGGACGCTGCCCTTGTCGGCGGGGAACTGCAACAGGCCTAGGCGCCTGCGGCTCCTCGCTCCCGGGCCCCGGCCCGTCGCCGGCCCGGCGCAACCGGCAGGAACCCGATGACCGCGATCCCGACGCTCGATATCGACATCTATGCGGACGCCGAAACCCTCGCGCCCTATGCAGTATATGCACAGTTGCGAGCGCTCGGCCCGGTGGTCCACATGCCTCGACGATGCTGATCGGTTACCTCGGCCCCAGCCTCGGATCGCCGATCCGCGGCTTTACCCGCCTCACCACCACCGCCTGCGAGGTCGGAGCCACGCAGCTTCCGGCGGGCACGCGGGCCCTGCTGCTCTATGCCTCGGGCAATCGCGACGAGCGCCGCCGGGACGAGCACGAACGGTTCGACATCACGCGATACAAAGTGGTCGCCCGGGGACGACCGGATCGAAGGCGGTGAGCCCGTCTATGCACGCAACAACCTGCTGCGCGGCATAGCCTCGATCCCGCTACGGCTGGTGCCGCGGTGATACGTCAGTCCAGCGCCAGCGAGCGCGCAGCTTCTGCGCTGTCGAAATAGAACGGGCGCAAGGAGCGCACCTTGAGGTCGGGCGTGATTTCGAACGCCTCGGCGATGCTCAGCACATGGCTGCTGCCGTGCTGGGCCGAGACCACCTTCAGCTCGATAAGCCCGATCGCCCGGTTCTCCGAAACCGTAAGGTCGATCACCTGCGAGGCGACGCTCGACCAGCGCCGACCGATCTCGCCCCAGACCGCGCGGTAGCCGGCAAAGCCCCGATACGTGCCGCCGATGGGCAGGTCGTCCGCTTCGGTGAACACGAAGTCGTCGCTCAGCAATGGGCCAATCGCATCGAGATCGCCCGCGCCGGCAAGATCGTAGATCCGCGTGACGAGCGTGCGGACCTGGTCGAGGCGATCGATGTTCATCGGTTCGAGCCGGGCCCCCGCGCCCAAGCCCTGCCGTCCGCCGAAGCGGTCCAGCGGATGGCGTTCTCGATGAGCTGGCGATAGACCGGGTTGGCATAGGTCGCCGCGTCGTCTCCGGGCTGGAGATAGACCAGCGGGCTGTTGCCGGCGCGCTTGGCCCAGCCGATCAGGTTGCTGCCCGGCGCATGGTCCCAGCCCTCGTTGCTGAACATGCGCCCCTCGATCGCCGCCGTGGCCGAATGGAAGTTGTCGCGCACGAAGCCGTAGTTCGAACGCAGCAGCGGCACGACCTCGTCCTCGAACACTTCGGCGAGATAGAGTTCGTCGGTCATGGCAAAACTTGACGGGATGCCGGCCATCACGGGGTGATCGGGCGCGACGACCTCTGCCGTGTACGACACCTGGTGGCGGTAGCCCGAATCGAGCCGCTCCTCCCCACGCAAGCCGGCGGCGCGGTAGAGGAAGCGCCCGCCGAGGATTTCGGCATAGCCGTCCCAGGCCGGCCAGCCGGCAAGGGCATGGTGCGTCGCGACCACGCCGATGCCGCGCTCGAGCAGCGCCGGCAGCCCGGCGCGCAGGGCATCGGGCATCGGCACGGGAGCGCCGGCGACCGGCCCGTGGAAGTCGATCCCCGGCATGTCGTAGAGGAGCACCACGTCGAAGCTGTCGGCAAGCTCTGGCCGCAGCAGCAGCGATGCGGCGGGCTGGTCGACGAAGGTGACGGCGATGCCCGCCATGTCGTCGAACAGCGCGGCATAGGCGTTGCGGTCGAAGGGATGGCCGCGCACGGCGGCAAGGACCCGGAGCGGCGCGTGGTAGTCGATCGTCGGCATGGGGCCTTGCTACCACGCCCGCAAGACCGCGCGATGCCCACTTTGGATAGGCCCGCGCTCCCTCGGCTCACCCGCTCGTCCCGCCGCACGGGGCCCGGCGGTCATCGCCATGCCGCGCCCAATTGACCGCACTGCGATATTTCGGCAAAGGTCAAAATATGGAAAGCAACCTCACCGCCGGCCCCGTCGTCCGCGCGCTCGGCGCGCTCGCGCAGGAGCATCGCCTTGCCGCCTTCCGCCTGCTGGTCCAGGCCGGCGCCGAAGGCCTGCCGGCCGGCGAACTGTCGGCGCGGCTCGGCGTGCCGCCGTCCTCGCTCAGCTTCCACCTCGCGCAGCTGGCCCATGCGGGGCTGGTCAGCCAGCAACGCCGCAGCCGCTCGATCATCTATCGCGCCGAACTGGCCGCGATGAGCGCACTGGTCGGCTATCTCACCGAAAATTGCTGCGGCGGCGCCGACTGCGGGGTGGCCATTCCCGACTGTGGCCTTCCCGATTGCAGCACGCCCGCAGCCAGCGATTGCGACGCGGCATGACCCGCCCGATCCTCGCCGAGGCCGTCGGCAGCTTCCTGCTCTTTGCCACCGTGATCGGCTCGGGCGTGATGGGAGAGAGCCTCGCGCAGGGCAATGTCGCGGTTGCGCTGCTCGGCAACACCATCGCCACCGGCGCCATGCTCTTCGTGCTGATCACGATGCTGGGGCCGATCTCGGGAGCGCACTTCAACCCGGCAGTGACGCTCGTCTTCCGCCTGCTCGGCG
>NZ_JAILXZ010000040.1 GCF_020179475.1 Novosphingobium huizhouense
CGGTTCGGCACACGGCTGAAGCCCGCGTCCAGAAGCTGGCCCATCACCTGGTTGCGCTGCGCGGTCGAGGTGCCACCGAAGACAGTTGCGATCAGGCGTTTGTTACCGCGCTGTGCCGAAGCCGTCAGGTTGAAGCCGGCCGCGCGTGTATAGCCGGTCTTGATCCCGTCAGCCCCTTCGTAGCCGTCCAGAAAACGCCGGTTGGTCGACGACACCTTGGTGATGCCCGCATCGGCCGAACGGCGCGAGAACAGATTGTAATACTGGGGAAAGTCATAAAACAG
>NZ_JAILXZ010000041.1 GCF_020179475.1 Novosphingobium huizhouense
CCGCTCGCTGCGCACGACCGCGCCCGCCGCCCGGGCGATCTCGGCGGTCGCGTCGCGGCTGTTGTTGTCGTAGACGTAGATCGTCGCTTCGGGCAGCGAGGCGCGGAATGCCTCGATCACCGCGCCGATCGCCAGCGCCTCGTTGTAGGCGGGCAGCAGCACCGCCACGCGCGGCCCGACCGGGCCCGGACCGGTGACCGCGCCGGGACATTGCACTTGCGCCGCCGCTGTCGTCATCACCATCCCCTGCGCCCGCCCGATGCGGGCTTCGGCCGCGCCCTAG
>NZ_JAILXZ010000042.1 GCF_020179475.1 Novosphingobium huizhouense
CACGGGTGGCGGTGTTGCCTATAACCGTGATGATTACGAGCGTATCGTGCGCTCGGGGCTGGATGCCTCGCCTGTGGCGCAGGTCCTGATCGACGAAAGCCTGCTGGGCTGGAAGGAATACGAGATGGAGGTCGTGCGCGATCGCGCCGACAACGCCATCATCGTCTGCTCGATCGAGAATGTCGATCCGATGGGCGTGCATACAGGCGATTCGATCACTGTTGCCCCGGCGCTGACCCTGACCGATCGTGAATACCAGATCATGCGCAATGGCAGCATCGCC
>NZ_JAILXZ010000043.1 GCF_020179475.1 Novosphingobium huizhouense
GGACCAGCGCGCCGCCATTCACGACTCAGCGCTCGTTCTCGCGCGAGCGACGTCCTATCGCGGGATCGGCACGTTCGAATTCCTCGTCGATCTCGACGCGCCGGACCGCTTCGTGTTCATCGAAGCCAACCCGCGCCTGCAGGTGGAACACACCGTCACCGAGGAAGTGACGGGACTCGACCTCGTCGCCATGCAGTTCGCCCTGGCGCAGGGCGCTACGCTCGACGGGCTCGGGCTCTATCGCGCCGAGCCCGTCGGAGTGGCGATCCAGCTGCGGCTCAA
>NZ_JAILXZ010000044.1 GCF_020179475.1 Novosphingobium huizhouense
GAGACAGATGTCGACGCGCGAGCGCCGACTCGTCGCGGTCCTGATCCTCGTCGTCGCGGTGGCGGGCGTGCTGGCGCTGCTGGTCACTCCGATCATCGAAGGCTTTTCGTCCCGCGACCGGCAGAGGCAGATGCTGGCGCAGGTGTTCCACGCCAACGAACGCAGGATTGCCGCGGTCGGTGTGCTCCAGCACGAAGCCGAGGCGCAGCAGACCGAAATGCGGCGGCGCTTCATGGTGGCGCCCGACGCGGACGAAGCCAACGAGATGCTCAGAGCCAGGAT
>NZ_JAILXZ010000045.1 GCF_020179475.1 Novosphingobium huizhouense
CTTCTGCATGAGAGCGATAGAGGCCAAGATTAACCCCCCAGTAGCGGCCGCTGTTTTCGGGGCGCGAGACGATTTCCAGGGCTTCGGGGTTCGAGATGTCACCTTCGCCCATCGCGGCCAGGATAACCGTTTCAGACCGGGGCTTCGGTGCCGAGGACTCCAGAAGCGAAAGCGACTGCTGGCCATTGCTCGACGTTGCCTCGGCGACCGCTTGTGCGATGGCCTCGGCTTTCTGGTCAGTGACGGCCGCGATGCTGGCGCGCGAGCGCGGCGCGGGCGAAG
>NZ_JAILXZ010000046.1 GCF_020179475.1 Novosphingobium huizhouense
ATATCGAACTGGGGCGAGCATGCCCTTGAATTGAATATGAAATTACGGCGTCGAGGCTAGAACGAATCACTGTCCGACACTGTCCGCAAGACAGTTTCAGACAGTCCAAGGACAGTCTCAGACTGTCCGGCACGATAGTACAGGTACAACTACAGGTACAAATACAAACGAAAGTACACTGGCAGTTGCGCGACAGATCGAGCGTGGCGTCTGTGGATAACTTGGCTGGCTGAGAAAGGGGTGAAGCGATGTCCGGTGCGACAGCAGAGGCGAAAGCGCGGG
>NZ_JAILXZ010000047.1 GCF_020179475.1 Novosphingobium huizhouense
CTGCCGGCGCGCGAGGGGGATGCCGCGCTGGTGCACCTCGCGCTGCCGGCGCAAGGCGGGATGTGCGACGTGTTCGTTTCGCCGCAGGGCCGGGTGCTGGGCGCGCTTTCCAGCGAGACGCGCATCGCCGAGATCGCGCACCGCATCCACGGCCAGCTGCTGCTCGGCCGGCAGGGAAGCTGGCTGGTCGAGCTGGCGGCGAGCTGGGCGATCGTGCTGATCGCGAGCGGCCTGTACTTGTGGTGGCCGCGCGTGCGTGGCCTCGCCGGCGTGGTCTGGCCG
>NZ_JAILXZ010000048.1 GCF_020179475.1 Novosphingobium huizhouense
TTGCGACGCCCGGACGCCAAACAGCAGTTCCGCGCTTTCGGTCCGCCCTGAGCCAAGAAGCCCGGCAAGTCCGACAACTTCGCCCCGACCGACATCCATATCAAAGGGTTCGACAACGCCCTGCCGCCCGAAATTTCGAAACGACAATAATGGCGGGCGTTCCGCGCGCGCGGTTACGGCGCCGTGATCGGCGATCTCGTCATCGAGGGCCCGGCCAAGCATATGCTCGATCAGCTTCACGCGGTCCAGATCAGCGGTATTTTCCGTGGTGATCTTCTGTC
>NZ_JAILXZ010000049.1 GCF_020179475.1 Novosphingobium huizhouense
CGGCCGGGTTCGATATCCGCTCGCAGATCATCTGGGCCAAGGATCGGCTGGTCCTGAGCCGGGGCGATTACCACTGGCAGCACGAGCCCTGCTGGTATGCGGTGAAGAAGCGCGGCAAGGGCCATTGGGCCGGGGATCGCAAGCAGACCACGCTCTGGCAGATCGCGAACAAGGATCAGGATGCGGAGACGGTGCACGGCACTCAGAAGCCGGTCGAATGCATGCGCCGCCCGATCCTGAACAACTCGAGCCCAGGACAGGCCATCTACGAGCCCTTCATG
>NZ_JAILXZ010000004.1 GCF_020179475.1 Novosphingobium huizhouense
ACTCGCCAGAGCGTTCACCGCCCTCCTTCGCGCAGCGCCAGGCAATGGCGCCCGCGCCGGTCGCGCAGGTCCGTATGGTTTCCCCAAGGCGCAAAGGTCCGGGTTCGCCGCCGGATGCTTTCGTGTGCAGCGCAGCCGCGCCCCCTCCCGGGTGGGAAAGGGCGCTGCGCGCGTCAGTGGCGGAAGTGGCGCATCCCGGTGAAGACCATGGCAAGGCCGGCCTCGTCGGCCGCCTTGATCACCTCATCGTCGCGGATCGAGCCGCCGGGCTGGATCACGCAGGTCGCGCCCGCCTCGACGGCGGCGAGGAGGCCGTCGGCGAAGGGGAAGAACGCGTCCGAAGCGACTGCCGACCCGTTGGTGCGGGGCTCGGCCCAGCCGTGCGTCTCGGCGGCTTCGCGCGCCTTGGCGGCGGCGATGCGCGAGGAATCGCGGCGGTTCATCTGGCCTGCGCCGATGCCGGCGGTGACCCCGTCCTTGGCATAGACGATGGCGTTCGACTTGACGTGCTTGGCCACGGTCCAGGCGAACAGCGCGTCGGCCAGTTCCTGTTCCGTCGGTTCGCGCCTCGTCACCACTTTCAGGTCGTCGCGGCCGATCCTGCCGGTATCGCGATCCTGCACCAGCAGCCCGCCCGCGATCGGCACGGTGTTGAGGCCCGCCCGGTTCGCATCGGGCAGCGCATCGACCAGCAGCAGGCGCAGGTTCTTCTTGCGCGCGAAAGCCTGCTTGGCAGCATCGTCCGCGCCGGGCGCGACAACCACTTCGGTGAAGATCTCGCAGATCGCGTTGGCGGTCGGGCCATCGAGGGCCACGTTGGTGGCGACGATGCCGCCGAAGGCCGAAACCGAATCGCAGGCGAGCGCCGCGGTCCATGCCTCGAGCAGCGTGTCCGCGCTCGCGACGCCGCAGGGATTGGCGTGCTTGACGATCACCACCGTGGGCTTGTCCGCGCCGAATTCGGCGACGAGTTCGAGCGCCGCGTTGGCATCGTTGTAGTTGTTGTAGGACAGCTCCTTGCCCTGCACCTGCGCCGCCTGCGGCAGGCCCGGCGTATCGGGATTGCGCGGCACGTAGAGCGCGGCCGACTGATGCGGGTTCTCGCCATAGCGCAGCGTCGTTACCAGCTTGTGCGCCGAGGCGAGCACCGGCGGGAAGTGGTGCTGCTGGTCGACGCGGGCGAACCACTGCGAGATCGCGGCGTCATAAGCGGCCGTCGCGGCATAGGCCTTGGCCGCCATGGCGCGGCGGAAGGCGAGCGTGCTCTTGCCGCCGGTCTGCTCCAGCTCGGCAAGGAAGGCGTCGTAATCGGCCGCATCGGTCAGGATGGTCACGTACTGGTGATTCTTGGCCGCCGAACGCACCATCGACGGGCCGCCGATGTCGATGTTCTCGATCACCTCGTCACGCTCGGCGCCCTTGGCGACGGTCGCCTCGAACGGATAGAGATTGACGACGACGAGGTCGATCGCGCCGATTTCGTGGGTCTCCATCGCCGCCGCGTGCTCGGCATTGTCGCGCACCGCGAGCAGCCCGCCGTGGACCTTGGGGTGCAGCGTCTTCACCCGGCCGTCCATCATCTCGGGAAAGCCGGTGAGGTCGGACACGTCCTTCACCTCAAGCCCCGCCTCGCGCAGCGCCCCGGCGGTGCCGCCGGTCGAGACCAGCTCCACGCCGCGGGCGGCAAGCGCCTTGCCCAGGTCGACCAAGCCGGTCTTGTCGGACACCGAAAGCAGCGCCCGCTTGATGGTCACGTCAGTCACGTCGAAAATCCTATCGCATCTTCTTGAGCAGCCAGGAGAACGTCTCTCCGCTGCGGGGAATCTTGGCCTGGACGACCAGCTGGCGGGTGCCGACCGGGCGCCCCTGCCCGTCGGCCCAGAGGCTGTCCTCGATCGTCACCGGATCGCGGCCCGAACGGAACTGCCACAGGCTGCCGTCGGGCAGCGCCAGCGTCACGCCGAGGCCGTCCGCACCTTCGGCGAGCTCGATATGCGGGCCGAGGTGAAAGCGCAAGGCAACCCCCACGGTGCCGCGCTTGCCCTTGCGCCCGGTGGCGACGAGCAGGTCCTCGCCGCGCAGCTCGGTGCCGTCGTCGCGCAGGATCAGGATGCGGCGGTGGGTCAGGCCATAGCGCGCGACATAGCCGTCGTGGCTCGCCTCGAGCCGGGTGGCGCCGGCGCCGTTGTCGGCGGTCAGCGTGCGCCGGTCGACCTCGACCGTTCCCACGCCCGCGCCCAGCGTGCCGTTGATCAGCACCGCGGTCGAGTTGCAGTCGTCGAGCACCAGCGTCGAATGCGCGGCGGTCGCGCGCAGGCCCTGCGCCAGCCGCAGCGGGATCTGCCCGCCCGCCATCGCGCCGCCGCCGCAATTGACGATCAGCCGCTCCCCGGCGTGGCTGAATTCGAACGCGAGAGTCGAGGCGCAACCGTCGCGGGCATGGCGCGCGAGCGGCGGCGGCGCGGCGTCGAACTGGAGCAGCGACTTCATCGCCGCGATGCGCTGGTAGCCCCATTGCCGGGCGTCGCGCAGCGGCCGGGTGCGCACGCCGCTCGCGCGCACCAGGGCTTCGATCCGCGCTGCGGGAATCGCGCCCGCGCCCTGCCAGGAGCCGAGCGCGCCGTCGGTGTGGACCATCGCCAGCAACGGCGGCACCAGCAGCGTGAGGATGGTGTCGAGCTGCGCGGGCGGATCGGCCCGCACCGCAGCGTAGCAGGCGCGCAGCAGCACGATCCGCTCGATCGCCTCGATCTGCCCGAGCGGGCTGCGCGAGAGCACCCCGCCATCGTCGCCGACGAGATCGCCGAGCGCGCGGATCAGCCCGGCCTCGCCGAACAGGCGGCGGGCGTGACCGTCCTCGAGCAGCAAGCCGGCGGCGGTGATCGCCGCCCAGCCGCAGACCTCGTCGCGCTTGTCGGCCGCCTTGTGGACGTTGCGGTCAAGCCAGCGCGCGGTCTCGGCGATCGCCAGCAGCACGCGGGCGCGGAACTTGCGGTCATTGCCCGAAAGGATCAGCGGCGCATGGACCAGCCAGGCGAGCAGGCGCTGGCCGACGTGGCCGACGTTCCAGGCAGGGCCGGGCGACGGCGCGGGATTGGCCGCGAGCCAGCCGGCGAGCACGCGCTCGGCGACCGCGGTCGATTGCGCGCGCGGGCCTGCGGCATCGAGATCGGCGAGCCAGGTGAAACCGTGGACCAGCCGCTCCATCGGCGGCGAGAGGTGCGCGCCGGTGAACTCGATGTCGGCGATCGGCGAGCGCACCCCCAGCAGCAGGACGTGCCCGGCGCGCAGCGCCTTGCCCGCCGCGGGATCGCCCGGCAGCGGGTTGGCGACGGTTGCGGTCAGCCGGGTGCGGCCGCGCTTGCGAAACGGATTGAGTGCGCCGGGCGGCAATCCCAGGCGATAGGCGAAGCGCGCGATGCGGTCGGCCGCGCCGAGCGTGGGCGCGGTGAAGTCGGCCAGCGCCAGCGCCCTGCCCGGTTCGATGACGCCGACCTCGAATTCGCCTTCCCGCTCGTCGTCGCGGCCTTCACCACGGGCCGCATCACGCCCTCTGTCAGCCCGCGGCGCAGGCTCGCCGCCCACAGCAGCGGCCGCAACCCCGACCCCGTCATCGAAGGCAGCGGGCGAACCGCCATCCCCGGGGAGGTCGGTCCGGTCCATCGCGTCAGCCCAGGCCCTTCAGCGCGGCGATGTTGGCGGCGTATTGTCCCGCTCCGCCCCTGAAGCTCGCGGTGCCGGCAACGAGCACGTCGGCGCCCGCGTCGGTGCACAGCTTCGCGGTGGTCACGTCGACCCCGCCGTCGACCTCGAGGTGGATCGCGCGGCCGGTCTTGTCGATCATCTTGCGCACCGCCTCGATCTTGCGCAGCTGGCTTGCAATGAAGCTCTGCCCGCCGAAGCCGGGGTTGACGCTCATCACCAGCACGAGGTCGATCTCGTCGATCAGGTAGTCGAGCATCTTGGCGGGCGTCGCCGGATTGAGCGAGATGCCGGCCTTCTTGCCGAGCGCCTTGATCGCCTGGACGGTGCGGTGGACGTGCGGGCCCGCTTCGGGATGGACGGTGATGATGTCGGCGCCCGCGTTCGCGAAGGCCTCGAGATAGCCGTCGACCGGGGAGATCATCAGGTGCACGTCGAAGGGCTTTGCCGTGTGCGGGCGCAGCGCCTTGACCACGCCCGGGCCGATGGTGATGTTGGGCACGAAATGGCCGTCCATCACGTCGACGTGGATCCAGTCCGCGCCGGCGGCGTCGATCGCGCGCACTTCCTCGCCCAGCCGGGCGAAGTCGGCGGAAAGGATCGAGGGCGAGATCAGCGGCACGGTCATGGGGCGCGGGTCCAGTGGCACGGGAGGCCTTCGGCGTTACCGGCGCGGCCGGGCGGGGACAAGCGCGAACTGGCGGTTTTTCCACACGGGTTCACCCAAGGTTCAACGCCTGCGCCCCATGGCGGCCGGTACGGAGACCGATGACGGTCCAAGGCCCGACAGCTTCGGGTCGACACAGCACTGCGGGACTGCAATATTGCCGGCCATGTCGAAGTTTCTCCTCTCGCTGACCGCCGGGCTTGCCGCCGCCGCGGCGCTGGCCGTGCCGGCGCGCGCGGCGCCCAATTGCGCGGGGCCGGCAAGCGACACCTGGATCAACGTGACCGTCAGCGGCGTGCGCAATGCCCACGGCCTGATCGCGGTCACGCTCTACGCCGACGATTCCCGGCGCTTCCTCGTCAAGAACGGCTCGCTCTACGTAGGGCGCGTGCCCGCCGCGGCGCCCGAGACGCGGATGTGCCTGTTCGTGCCCGGGCCCGGGGTCTATGCGCTCGCGGTCTATCACGACGAAGACGCCTCGCAGACGATCAACCGCGGCGGCGTGCTCGGCATCCCGACCGAAGGCTTCGGCTTTTCGAACGATCCGCCGACGATCGCGAGCCTGCCCGCGTTCCGTTCGGTGCGGCTGCACATCGGCAAGACCAACCTCGCCACGCGCATCACGCTCAAGTATCCCTGATCCCCCGCGCGGGGACTGGCGTCAGCCGCGCGACCAGCCCCTGACCAGCGCGAGCAGCGCCTCGACATGTTCGATCGGGGTGTGCTGGCCGATGCCGTGGCCGAGGTTGAACACGTGCGGCCGGTCGGCGAAGGCTTCCAGCACGCGGATCGTCTGCCTTTCCAGCTCCGCCCCGCCCGCCAGCAGCAGCAGCGGATCGAGATTGCCCTGCACCGGCAGCCCTGCGGGAAGTTTGCGCGCGGCCCACAGCGGATCGATCGTTTCATCGACGCCCACCGCGTTGACTCCGGTCTCGCGGGCATAGGCGGCCAGCTTCTCGCCCGCGCCCTTGGGGAAGCCGATCACCGGCACGTGCGGGTAACGGCGCTGCATCTCGGCGGCGATCTTCGCGTTGGGGGCGATGACCCAGCGTTCGAATTCGGCAGGGGCCAGGCTGCCCGACCAGGAATCGAACAGCTGCAACCCTTCGGCGCCGGCTTCGACCTGCCCGGAGAGATATTCGATGGTCACATCGGTGATCGCATCGATAATCGCCTGGAACGCCGACGGATCGCGATAGGCGAGCGCGCGGGTATCGTGATGGTCGCGGCTGCCCTCGCCCGCCACCATGTAGGTCGCGACCGTCCACGGGCTGCCGGCAAAGCCCAGCAGCGTCGTTGCAGGGTCGATCAGGGCCTTCACCCGGGCGACGGTCGCATAGATCGGCGACAGGCGCTCAGGGACCGCGACAAGGCTCTCCAGCGCCGCATCGAGCAGGCGCGGGGACAGGTGCGGCCCTTCGCCGACGAGGAACTGCAGGTCCTGGCCCATCGCATAGGGCACGATCAGGATGTCGGAGAACAGGATCGCGCCGTCGAACCCGAACCGGCGCAGCGGCTGGACGGTGATCTCCGCCGCAGCTTCGGAATCATAGACGAGCGCCAGGAATCCGCCCTTTTCCGCCCGCAACGCGCGATATTCGGGAAGGTAGCGCCCGGCCTGCCGCATCAGCCAGATCGGGCGCCGGGCAAGGTTTGCACCCTTCAGCGTGTCGAGCAGGGGACCGGGCATGCGTTCGTCCAATCTTCAAAAATAGATTCTTTTGAATCTGGTTGATGGAGTCTGTTGGGCTGTGGATAGCGGGGACGGCGCGCCTCTGCCCGAATTGTGCCCGGCTCTCCACAAAAACTTCGGTGCGGCGACTCTGCACGGGATCACGGGGCAAGCAGAAGTTCTCCGGGATTCCCACAGGCTGTGGGTAACGCTTTCGACATGTCCACAAACCGTCATGAAAGGGACTCGTCGCGGGGGCGGATCGGCGCTGGAATCTTGTCCCCGTCCTTGTCCCGTGGTTTATCGGCTCCCTGTCCACAGCCCTGTCCCGGGGCCGGCCGAACGGGGGACGCGTGAAGCGGCTGCACCTGCATCTTCTGTCGGATTCCACCGGCGAAACGCTCGAAATGATCGCCAAGGCGGCGCTGGCGCAGTTCGACGACGCCGACGTGGTGCGGCACTTCTGGCCGATGGTCCGCTCGATGCAGCACCTCGACCGGATCATGGGCGAAATCGCCAACAATCCCGGCCTGGTGCTGTTCACGCTCGTCAACACCGAGACGCGCGACCGGCTCGAACAGCGCTGCGCCGCGCTCGGCCTGCCCAGCGTCGCCGCGCTCGATGCGGTGACCGACGCGCTCGAACAGCAGCTCGGACAGGAAGCCAAGGGTCGGCCCGGGCGCCAGCACATCATGGACGAGGCCTACTTCCGCCGGGTCGACGCGATCCAGTTCACCATTGCCCACGACGACGGGGTGGGCTGGGAAAACTGGGAGGAGGCCGACATCGTGCTCGCCGGCGTCTCGCGCAGTTCCAAGACGCCGACCTCGATCTACCTCGCCAATCGCGGGTACAAGGTGGCGAACATCCCGATCGTGGTCGAAAGCCCGCCGCCCTCGATGCTGTTCTCGCTGCGCCGGCCGATGGTCGTCGGCCTCACCACCAGCCCGGAACGGCTGATCCAGGTGCGCCGCAACCGCCTGCTGTCCTTGAACCAGGCCCCCGAGACCGCCTATGTCGACAGCGAGCACGTGGCGCGCGAGGTCCAGTTCGCGCGGCGCATGTTCGCCGACAACGGCTGGCCGGTGATCGACGTGTCGCGCCGCTCGATCGAGGAGACCGCCGCCGCCGTGATCAATCTCTACAACGAACGCCGCGCCGCGGGCGGCGACGCCGCGCCCGGAGCAAGGCCGATATGACCGTGATCCTCGCCAGCCAGAGCGCCTCGCGCAAGGCCATGCTCGAAGCCGCCGGCGTGCCGTTCGAGGCGATCGCCGCCGATGTCGACGAAAGCGCGATCAAGCGCGAGTTGATCGGGGTGGGCGGCTGCGAGATCGCCGGCATCCTGGCCGAGGCCAAGGCGCTCGGCGTTTCGCTCGGCGCGCCCGGCCGTCTGGTGCTCGGCGGGGATTCACTGGTCGAATGCTGCGGAAGGCAGTTCGACAAGCCAAAAAGCCGCGACCAGGCGGTCGAACATCTCGAATTCTTCTCGGGCAAGGAGATGCACCTCCATTCCGCCGCCGTGCTGATGCGCGACGGCGCCACCGTGTGGAAAACCTGCGAGCTCGCGAAACTGCGGGTCCGCACGCTTTCTCCCCAGTTTATCGACAGCTATCTCGACAGGGAGTGGCCTGCCGTTTCCGGCTGCGTCGGGGTGTTCCGGATGGAGGCGCTTGGGGTGCAGCTGTTCGAGAGCGTCGAGGGCAACCACTTCACCATCCTCGGCATGCCGCTGCTCGCGGTGCTGGGCGCTTTGCGCGAACAAGGCGAGCTCGCCGCGTGACGAAGCCCTATGCCGAAGTGATCGGCGATCCGATCGCGCACTCGAAGTCGCCCGCAATCCACGGTTTCTGGCTCGAACGGCTGGGGATCGATGCCGAGTATCGCGCCACCCACGTGACCGCCGACGGCCTCGCGGATTTCATCGCCAGCCGCCGCAGCGATCCCTACTGGCGCGGCTGCAACGTGACGATGCCGCACAAGCAGGCGGTGATCCCCTTGCTCGACCGGCTCGACCCGCTCGCCGCGAAAGTGGGCGCGGTCAACACGATCGTGCCCGAAGAGGGCCAGCTCGTCGGCTACAACACCGACGTGCCGGGATTCCTCGAACCCTTGCAGCCGCTGCTGGACCAGACGCACTATTTCCGCATGGCGCGCGTGCTCGGCACCGGCGGCGCGGCGCGAGCCATCATTGTCGGCCTTGCCGCCGAAAAGCTGGTGCTGGTGCTCGCCGGGCGCAACCCGGACAAGGCGCGCGCGCTGCTCGACGAGCTCGATCCCGGGGGCGAACATCACGTCGCCCCGCTCGATCATTTCGCCGATCCGACCGACTTCGCCTTCGACGATCGCGAAGGCTGCCTCGACCTGGTGGTCAATGCCTCGGCGCTGGGCATGACCGGGCAGCCGCCGTTGAACTTCGACCTGAGCCATGCGCCGCCGGGGTCGATTTTCTACGACATCGTGACCAGCCCGCTCGACACCGATTTCCTGAAAGCCGCGCGTGCGGCAGGGTTTCGCACCGTCGATGGCCTGTCGATGCTGATCGGGCAGGCGGACCACGCCTTCCGCCGCTTCTTCGGCGCGCAGCCGCCGCGCGGGGAGGCGGATATCGAACTGCGGGAGAGACTGACCCAATGAGCCGTCCTTACATCCTGGGTCTGACCGGCTCGATCGGCATGGGCAAGTCGGCGGTGGCGCTGATGCTGCGCGAACAGGGCGTGCCGGTGTTCGATGCCGATGCCGCCGTGCATCAGCTGCAGGGACCGGGCGGCCCGCTGTTGCCGGCGATCGAGGCGGCCTTTCCCGGCACCACCGGGCCGGAAGGGGTCAAGCGCGCGGAACTGGGCGCGCAGGTCTTCGGCAACCCGGAAGCGCTCAAGCGGCTCGAGGCCATCGTCCATCCGGCGGTGGCGCGGATGCGCGAGGCGTTCATGATCGAGCACGCCGGGCAGCCGCTGGTCGTGTTCGACATCCCGCTGCTCTACGAAAAGGGCCACGGCGAAGGGCTGGATGCGGTGGCGGTGGTCTCCGCCCCGGCCGAAATGCAGCGCGAGCGCGTGCTCGCCCGACCCGGCATGACGCCCGAGAAGTTCGCCCAGATCCTCGCCCTCCAGGTGCCCGATGCGGACAAGCGCGCGCGCGCCGACTTCGTCATCGACACCGGCGTGTCGCTCGCCGAGACCGCCAACGAAGTTAAGAAACTTGTGACCGAGATACGGCAAAAAAACCCGCAGAACCGGGGCTGACTCCCCTTGCCAGCCCTTCGGCGCGGGTCCAGATTGACTCCAATGCGTGAGATCGTTTTCGATACCGAAACGACCGGGCTCGACCCGCAGGGCGGCGACCGGCTCGTCGAAATTGGCTGCATCGAGATGGTCAACCGCGTGCCCACCGGCGCGGTCTATCATTGCTACTTCAACCCCGAGCGCGACATGCCGGCCGAGGCCGAGGCGGTCCACGGCCTTTCGGCAACGTTCCTGTCGGACAAGCCGCTGTTTGCGGCCAAGGCGGCCGAGCTGATCGCGTTCCTCGGGGATGCGCCGCTGGTCGCCCACAATGCGGGGTTCGACTTCGGCTTCCTCAATGCCGAGCTGGCGAAGATCGGGATGGCCCCGGTCGACCGCGAGCGGATGGTCGACACCGTCGCGATCGCGCGGCGCAAGCATCCCGGCGCCAAGCTCAGCCTCGATGCGCTGTGCACCCGCTACGGCATCGACCGCAGCCATCGCACCAAGCACGGCGCGCTGCTCGATGCCGAACTGCTGGCGCAGCTCTACGTCGAGCTGATGGGCGGCCGCCAGATCGGGCTCGAGCTTGCCGCGCACGCGCAGGCCGTGGCCGTCGGCAGCGATGCCGGCGTGCTCGTCGCCTCCACCCTGACCGTTTCCGCCAAGCCGTTCCGCGCGCCCCGGCCCCACGCCGCGAGCGCCGCCGAACTCGCCCGCCATGCCGAGTTCATGGCGGGCTTCAGCGAGGCGATCTGGTCGCGCTGAGCGCGGCCGGCTCCGCCCAGTCGAAGGAGAAGACACGATGGACATTCGCGTTTCGGGCCACCAGGTCGACACCGGCGCCGCGTTCGAGGCACACGCCACCGAACGCCTCTCGGCCATCGTCGACAAGTATTTCTCCCGCGCCCTGTCCAGCCAGGTCACGCTCGGCAAGGCGCCCCACGGCGGCTTCCGCTGCGACATCGTCACCCACGTCACCCACGGCATGATCCTCAAGGGCAGCGCCGTCGCGCAGGAGGCGCACGTCGCGCTCGACCAGTCGGCGGAGAAGATCGACAAGCAGCTGCGCCGCTACAAGCGCCGGATCAAGGCGCGCGCCGACGGCGCCGACCACGCCCGCAAGACCGAGGACGCCGCTTTCGCGCAGGACGCCTCCTACACCGTGTTCGTCGTGGAGGAGCACGAGGACGAGCCCGCCGATGCGCCGCTGGTGATCGCCGAGACCCGCGTCGACGTGCCCGAGGCGACCGTGTCCGACGCGGTGATGATGCTCGACTTGCGCAACACCAACGCGCTGCTGTTCAAGAACGCCGGGACCGGCGTGCACAACATGGTCTATCGCCGCGGCGACGGCTCGATCGGCTGGGTCGAACCGGCGCGGACCTGACCCCAAGCTGAAACAACCTATTTGCCGCCCGCCCCGCCGAATCGCCGGGGCGGGGGTGATTAGGAGCTTGCACCAAGGGTCAATCGGGCGCATGGCGCGCCCAACCTGAGCGGCAGCGCGCTTGCGCTTGCGCCCCATTCGGCATTTCGTTTCCCATGACGGCACTCTTCTCGATCGATCCCCTGGCAGTGCGCATCGTCCGCGCCGAAACCAAGCCGCAGATTCTCGGCGCGCTCGCGGCGTGCTTCGGCTCGGTCTATGCGCTCGACACCGACCACGTGCTCGAACGGATCGAGGAGCGCGAAAAGCTCGGCAGCACCGGCTTCGGTCGTGGCGTCGCCATCCCGCACGCGCGGATCGACCGGCTGGTGCGCCCGGTCGCGGCGTTCTTCCGGCTCGAGCAGCCGGTGGCGTTCGACGCCGCCGACGGCATGCCGGTCGACGTGGTGTTCGGCCTGCTCTCGCCCGAACAGGCCGGGGCGACGCATCTCCAGGCGCTCGCCGCGATCTCGCGGATGATGCGCGATGAACGGATGCACGAGCGCCTCGTCGCCGCGCCCGACGCCGATGCGCTCTATGCGCTGCTGGTCAACGTCATCGATCGCGATGCCGCCTGAAGCACCCGCTGCGCCGGCGGCGAGCAGCGACGGCGCCGCCTTCCACTGGCGCGCGCTCGAAGGGCTCTACGCCACCGCCCCGGTCAACCAGCTGTTCGACAGCCGGCTCGAAGTGCTCGGCGAAGGCCAGGCGCGAATCCTGTTCGACGTCGGTCCGCAGGTGTTCCACGCCGCCGGCGCGGCGCACGGCACGATCTACTTCAAGATGCTCGACGACGCGGCGTTCTACGCCGCCAACACGCTGGTCACCGACCGCTTCCTGCTGACCACCTCGTTCAACCTCCACTTCAGCCGGCCGATCCGCGGCGGGCGCGTGATCGCCGAAGGACGCTGGCTCTCGGGCCGCCGCCGCGTGCTCGTCGCCGAAGCGCGGCTGCTCGACGAGGACGGCGAGGAAGTGGGGCGCGGCACCGGCACCTTCCAGCGCTCGCGCATCGCGCTGTCCTCGCTGCCCGGCTACGCCGTGCGTGACGAGGCGGGGGGCGAGGCCGGGGGTGGGGCCGGGGCCAGCCTGGCCGCGACGGGGCGCTAGGCGCGGTGGACGGCGCGCGCCTGCCTGCGCAGGTCGAAGTCTCGGCGATGCTGCGCGCCACCGAATCGCTCGGCGGGTTCGCCACGGTGCTGCACAAGGGCGACGTCGACTCCGGCACGATCCTTGTCGTCATCGAACAAAAACAGGGACTTGGCGTAGTCTACGAACGCATGCCGCAGCCCGACGGCGCGCGCAAATGGATCGCTGCCAAGGTGCAAGATCCTGATAATAAAACAGAATTTCAGGACTATCTGGATCGTCGAAAACGCCAGGACAGCGACACCTGGATCATCGAACTGATCGTCGACGATGGCGCACGTCTCATCCTGAACGCGGTATGACTGACGGCGCTGCAGGTTGACTCTGCCGCATTGCAAAATAAAGGCAACCGACCACGGACGCGCAGGCGGCGGGGCCCGGCACGAAGCCGGACCGGCTGGCACGCAGACGGGGGGCAGTCGCCACGGCCTTTGGGATGCCCGGTCGATGCGCGAGCGCAAGCTCGCGTGACGCGGACCGGATCGTGCCACGTCGTGGACCGATGTCCACCGCACAGTCATGACGTTGGATGAGCAAGCAATTTCGTATCGCCTCGGCAATCAGCATCGCGGCGACCCTGTTTACAACCCTGTTCGGCGCCGCAGGTTCCGGCGCCGCGGCGCAGAATCCGGCGCCCTCGGCAGCAGCCACCATCGCCAGCGGCGAGGTCCTGCTCCCCGCACGCGAAGCCCCCGGCGCTTCGCCCATCACCCAGAATTCGCAGGATGCGCGCATGCCCGCGGTCGAGCGCGCGCTGCCCCAGCCCGAGGCCAGCGATGCCGCCGACGCACCGGTCGGCGCCGCCGTCCTCCCGGCCGCCTCGCTCGCCGCGCTGGTCGAACAGACCGCGGTTCCCGCCAAGCTTTCCGACGAGCTGCGCTGCCTTGCGGGCGCCATCTACTTCGAAGCCAAGAGCGAGACGCTCGCCGGCCAGCTCGCGGTCGGCCGGGTGATCGTCGCCCGCGCCCATTCCGGCCGCTTCCCCGCTTCGTACTGCGGCGTGGTCTACCAGCCCTCGCAGTTCTCGTTCGTACGCGGCCACGCCATGCCGAGCGTCGACACCGACAGCCGCGACTGGATCGAAGCGACCAAGATCGCGCTGATCGCGCACACCGGCGCCTGGAAGAGCCCGGTCGAGGGCGCGATGTTCTTCCACGCCGCGCGCGTCGCGCCGAGCTGGGGCAAGACCCGCATGGCGCGGGTCGACAACCATATCTTCTACCGCTGACGCACCGATCGGGCCGCGCGCCGCCGAGGCGGCGCCGGCCCGCCGGTCAGGCAATGATGTCGGGGATCAGGTAGTCCTCGAGCATCGTGATCTGGTCCTTGAGGCGCAGCTTGCGCTTCTTCAGTCGGGCGATCTGCAACTGGTCGGTCGCGCCCGCCCCGCTCAGCGCGTCGATCGCTGCGTCGAGGTCGCGGTGCTCGAGGCGGAGCGCCTCGAGCCGCTTGCGCATTTCGTCTTCGGTCACACGGTTACTCCCAGGCGGCACAACCGATTGCTGCACCACCTACGGTACATCCCTCAGCCGCCGCGCCCCGACGCGGTTCGGCTTGCAAGATACGGCGAATGTGGGAGCATGACAACGCGCCCGCACCGGACCGATCCGAGTCGGGGCGGACGCGACGGTACCCTTGCGCAAAGGGCGTCGCATCTTGCGCAAGGCACGACCGGAACACCCCAGCAGGAGGTATCCGTATGGACACATCACACGTCACTGCACTGCAGACGAAGCACGCCGGCCTCGAACGCCGCATTGCCGAGGAAATGGCCCGGCCCTTTCCCGACGGCGTGCTCGTGATGGAGCTCAAGAAGCGCAAGCTTCGCATCAAGGAAGAACTCTCGCTGCGACATTGACGCGCAGGCCTTGCGGATTCGACCGGTCTTGCCTGGGACCGGTCCATCCCGCCCCTCCCCCCGCCCGCACGGCGCCCGCCGCCGTTCTCCTTCGAACCACCGATCCGCCGGGCGACGGCAGCCCCAAGCCGCAGTCCACCTCGGACCGCCGCAGGGGCGCCGGATCGTCCGCCGCCGCGATCGGCGCCGCCGCGCCAGCCCGCCACATACGAATTAACGCGCCGCTCGGGCGCGGCCGACGATTGCCACGCAAACGGCGGCGCTTGCCGTTTGCACCGTGCGCTCGCTAGGCTAGGCCATGGCCATGTTCTCTGCCGTCGCATCCGCCCGCGCGATCCTCACTTCGCTGCACGAGGTCATGGCCTCGCGCGCCGGCGCCCAGGCCAAGCTCAACCAGATCGTCGAGGTCATCGGCGGCAAGCTCGACAGCGAAGTCTGCTCGATCTACCTGCTGCGCGAGGGCATGCTCGAACTGTTCGCCACCCGCGGGCTCAACCAGGCGGCGGTCCACGTCACCCGGCTGGCGGTGGGCGAAGGTCTCGTCGGCACGATCGCCGACAAGATCGAGACGTTGAACCTCGCCGAGGCGGCGGCCCATCCCGACTTCGCCTTCCGCCCCGAAACGGGCGAGGAGCGCTTCCATTCCTTCGCCGGGGTGCCGATCGTGCGGCGCGAGCGCGCGGTGGGCGTGGTCGCGGTCCAGCATGTCGAGCCGCGGCGCTACGAGGAAGTCGAGATCGAGGCGCTGCAGACCGTGGCGATGGTCCTGTCCGAGCTGATCGCCAATGCCGAGCTGATCGACGACGAGGACGTGCTCGGCGTGCCCGCGCACCTCACCGGGCCGGAACGGCTCAAGGGCCTGACCCTGGTCAAGGGCCTCGCCAGCGGGGTTGCCGTGTTCCACCAGCCGCGGGTGATGATCGAACACGTCGTCGCCGAGGATACCGAGGCCGAGCGCCAGCGCGTCTACCTCGCCTTCGACAAGATGCGCGAGCAGATCGACCGCATGGCCGGCCAGGCCGAGTTCGGCGTCGGCGGCGAGCACGAGGAAGTGCTCGAGACCTACCGCATGTTCGCCTACGACGAAGGCTGGTCGCGGCGGATCAACGAGGCGATCGATTCCGGGCTTACCGCGGAGGCGGCGATCGAGCGGGTCCAGCAGCGCACCCGCATGCGCATGCGCCAGATCGACGATCCGTTGCTCGCCGACCGGATGCACGATCTCGAGGACCTGTCGAACCGCCTGCTGCGGATCGTCTCGGGCCAGCTCGGCACCGCGGCCTCGATGGGGCTGAAGGGCGACGCCATCCTCGTCGCGCGCAACCTCGGCCCGGCCGAACTGCTGGAATACGACCGTCGCCGGCTCAAGGGCGTGATCCTCGAGGAAGGCTCGCTCACCGCGCACGTGGTGATCGTGGCGCGGGCGATGGGGATTCCGGTGGTCGGCCGGGTCAAGAGCCTGCGCGGCAAGGTGCGCGACGGCGACCTGCTGATGATCGACGGCGACCAGGGCGTGGTCGACGTGCGTCCCGCGCCTTCGCTGGTCGAGGCGTTCGAGGCGCGCTTCGCCAAGAACCGCGAGCGCCAGGCGCATTACGCCACGCTGCGCGAGGTCGAGCCGGTGACGCGCGACGGCACCCGCATCGCGGTGCTGATGAACGCGGGGCTACGCGACGACATGCCCGCGCTGGCGATGACCGGCGCCGACGGCATCGGCCTGTTCCGCACCGAGTTCCAGTTCCTCGTCTCGGCCACGCTGCCCGCGCGCGAGCGGCAGACGCGGCTCTACCGCGACGTGCTCGAGGCCGCGGGCGACAAGCCGGTGGTGTTCCGCACCGTCGACATCGGCGGCGACAAGGTCCTGCCCTACCTGCGCCACAACGATGGCGAGACCGAGGAGAACCCGGCAATGGGCTGGCGCGCGCTGCGCGTCGCGCTCGAGCGCGACGGGCTGCTCAAGGTCCAGGCGCGCGCGCTGCTCGAGGCGGCGGGCGGGCGCACGCTCAACGTGATGTTTCCGATGGTCACCGAGCCGTGGGAGTTCGACGCGGCCAAGGCGGTGTTCGACAGCCAGCTCGCCTTCCTCAAGCAGCAGAAGAAGCTGCTGCCCGAAGCGATCCGGTTCGGTGCGATGCTCGAGGTGCCCGCGCTCGCCGAATGCCTCGACGTGCTCGCCCCGCGGCTGTCGTTCCTCTCGGTCGGGACCAACGACCTCACCCAGTTCCTGTTCGCCGCCGATCGCGCCAACCCCAAGCTCGCCGAACGCTACGACTGGCTCAGCCCGGCGATCCTGCGCTTCCTGCGGCGGGTGGTGCAGACGGTCGCGCCGCACGGCACCGACGTCACCGTCTGCGGCGAGATGGGCGGCCGCCGGCTCGAGGCGCTGGCGCTGCTCGGGCTCGGCATCACGCGCCTGTCGATCACCCCGGCCGCGGTCGGCCCGGTCAAGGAGCTGGTGCGCAAGATCGACCTTGCCGAGATTCGCGCGGCGATGGACGGCTGGCTGGCCGATCCGCCGCGCGACTTGCGCTCGGCGATCGCGGAGTGGGCCTTCTTCCGCGGAATCGAGTGCGATTGACACCGCTCGGCGTCATTCCGGACCCGTTTTGTCGCCTTTGATGGGGAAGTGATGGCATAAGGCGTTGACATAAGCCTGCTTGACGCGATCGTTCGGGCAGGGGCGTCAGCTTCAAGGGTTGCCAAGAAGATCATGACAAACGGGAGTCGCGCCGTGGCGGAAGGCGGCGAAAACGAAAGCCATGCCGAAGGTGGCGAACTGGTCCCCGGCCCGTTCGCCTCGACCGGAACCCGGCTGCGCGCCGCGCGCGAGGCGCGGGGCCTGTCGATCGCCGACCTGGCGACGCGGACGCGGATCACCGCGCGGCACATCGCCGCGATCGAGGCGGGCGATTTCGCCTCGCTTCCGGGCCGGCCCTACGTGCTCGGCTTCGCGCGGAGCTATGCGCGCGAGGTGGGGATCGACGATCGCGCCATCGCCGATGCCGTCCGGCGCGAGCTCGATGCCGCCGCGCCCCAGCCCGAACCGCGCAAGATCAACCAGTTCGAAGTGGGCGATCCGGTCAAGACGCCCTCGTTCGTGCTGACCTGGCTCGCCGTCGCGCTCGGCCTCGGCATCGTCGTCACCGGCTTCGTGCTGTGGCGCAGCTATTACTGGCCGGCCGCCGAGCTGCCCTCGCTGGTGGCGCCTGCAGGCGCGCCGGCGCGCCCGGGGCCGCGGCCCGCTCCGGCCGCGCCCCCTGCACCGGCCCAGCCCGCCGGCGGCCCGGTGGTGTTCACCGCGCGCGAGCCGGGCATCTGGGTCAAGTTCAGCGACGCCGACGGCCGCCAGCTGATGCAGAAGCAGATGGCGATGGGCGAAAGCTACACCGTGCCCGGCGAGGCGAAGGGACCGGTGGTGTGGACCGGTCGGCCCGACGCGCTGGCGATCACCATCGGCGGCCGCCCGGTCGCGCCGCTGGCCGAGCGCGAAGGCGTGGTCAAGAACGTGCCGGTCGACGCGGCCGCGCTGCTTGCGCGCGCCAGCGCCGCGCCCACGGTCCCGCCGCTCGCCGCGCCATCCACCGCGCAGCGCTAGGCGCAATCTCGACAAGCCGTGCGGGCTGCGGCAAGGAAGCGCCTAGGCAGGCGCGATGGGATGGCGCACGTCGGATCGCGTGCGCGCAAGCCCCTGCGGGAGTGACGATGAAATTTACCTTCCACGGTCGCGCCACGGGTGCGACGCTGGCCCTCGCGCTGCTCGCCGCGACCGGTCCCCTTCTGGCGCCGCTGCCGGCGGTGGCGCAGGCCCAGGTTCCCGACACCACCGAAGCGCGCCTGCGCAAGCTCGAGAGCGAGCTGCGCGCGGTACAGCGCAAGGTCTTCCCCGAAGGCGCCGGCCGGACCTTCGCGCCCGAGATCGCCGCGCCGCAGGCCGCTGCGGTCCCCGTCGGCGCGCCGGCGAGCACGCCGGTCGCCGACTTGCTCGCGCGGATGGACGCGGTCGAAGCGCAACTCCAGCG
Organism: Novosphingobium huizhouense; assembly: GCF_020179475.1. Lineage (GTDB taxonomy): Bacteria > Pseudomonadota > Alphaproteobacteria > Sphingomonadales > Sphingomonadaceae > Novosphingobium > Novosphingobium huizhouense. Next base: position 17,721 of record NZ_JAILXZ010000004.1, read on the forward strand.
GCTGACCGCCGCGAGCGAGGAAAGCCAGGATCGCATGGGCAAGCTCGAGGCGCGGCTGGCGGCGCTCGAACCCGCGCCGGCTCCGGCCGAGGGCGCGCCTGCCGCCGCGTCCGCAGCGCCCGCGCCCGCGCCGGCCGCCGCGGCGCAGGCCGCCGGCCCGGTCCGCACCACCCCGGCGGCGACGACGGCGGCGGCATCGCCGTCGGCCCCCGGCGCCGCACCCGCCAGGGCGCCGGCCGCTCCGGCTGCGAAGGCGCCTGCCCCGGCGGGCGGCACGGCCAAGGCGACGGCGACGGCAGGCAACGCATCGGGAGCCAAGGCGTCGGCCGAACGCATCGCTGCGGTCGAGGCGATCGAGAAGCCCGCCACCGGCGATGCCGCCGAAGACGATTATGCCTATGGCTACCGGCTGTGGGAGGCGAAGTTCTTCCCCGAGGCGCAGCAGCAGCTGACCCGCTTCGTCCAGCAGTATCCGAAGTCGAAGCGCATCAGCTTCGCGCGCAACCTGCTCGGCCGCGCCTATCTCGACGACGACAAGCCGGGCACCGCCGCGCAGTGGTTCCTGCAGAATTACCAGGCCGACAAGAAGGGCGAGCGCGCCGCCGACAGCCTGCTCTACCTCGGCGTGGCGATGGCGCGGCTCAAGGAAACCAAGCGCGCCTGCGTCGCCTACGCCGAATTCGGCAACGTCTATCCGACCGAGGCGGCGGGCCGCCTGAAGGCGCAGTACGAGGCGGCGACCAGGGCGGTGACCTGCAATTGATCCGCTGACCGCCCGCTTCGCGCGCGATTTCGCGGCGCTCGGCGCGGGCAAGGGCCCGGTCGGGCTCGCCGTGTCGGGAGGCCCGGACAGCCTTGCCCTGCTGCTGCTGATGCAGGCGGCGGCGCCCGCGCCGTTCAGGGTGGCGACGGTCGACCACGGCTTGCGCGCGCAAAGCGCCGATGAGGCGGCCTTCGTCGCGCAGGTCTGCGCCGGCAGGGCGATCGCCCACGATACGCTCCGCCTCGCGCTCGCGCGCGGGAGCGCCGTGCAGGAGCGCGCCCGCGCCGCGCGCTATGCCGCGCTGGCGCAGTGGGCGCGCGGGCACGGGCTCGCCGCGCTGGTCGTCGCGCACCATGCCGACGACCAGGCCGAGACGCTGCTGATGCGGCTCAACCGCGGCGCAGGGGTGCGCGGACTCGCCGCGATGCGGGCGCGCGCGCCGACTCCCGGCGCCGCCGACCTGCCGCTGCTGCGGCCGCTGCTCGGCTGGCGCAGGGCCGAGCTCGCCGCGGTGGTGGCGCAGGCCGGCCTCGTCGCGCTGGCCGACCCTTCGAACGCCGATCCGCGTCACGAGCGTGCGCGGCTGCGCGCCGCGCTCGCCGCCGCGCCCTGGCTCGACCCCGCCGCGCTGGCGACGAGCGCGGCGCATCTCGCGCAAGCCGACGACGCGCTCGCCTGGGTCGCGGCGCAGAGCATCGCCCGGCTGCGGCGCGACGGAGACAGGCTGGTGTGGCAGCCCGACGTGCCGCGGGTCATCGCGCTTCGCGTGCTCGAGGAGGTCGTCGCCCGGCTCGGCCGTTCAACCCCGCGCGGCAGCGCGCTGGGCGACTGGTACGACCGGCTCGCGGCGGGCCGGACGGCGACGCTGGCGGGCGTGCGCGGGCGGCCGCAGGGCGAGGTCTGGAGCTTCGCCGCGGCGCCGCCCCACCGCCCCCCGGCCGCCGCCCCCGCCGCCACCCCCGCCGCGCCCGCGCCGTGATCGCAGGTCCCGCGCTATTCGCCGGAGAAACGCGGGAAAATCGCACCTTCGGTTATATTGCGATTCATCGGGCGGTCCCTACATTGCGGAAAACGGGCGACGAGTCCGGCCTCCAGCAAAGAGCACAGCGATGAATGACGACCAGCCGCAGGGCAATCCGTGGATCAAGAGCCTCCTCGTCTGGGGCGGCATCTTCCTCGCCCTGCTGCTGGTGGTCTCGATGTTCGGCGCGCGGACCGACAGCACCGGCACGATGATCCGCTACTCCGACTTCCGCAGCCGCGTCGCCGAAGGCGCGGTCAAGGAAGTGCAGATCGGCCCCGATCGCATCACCGGCACGCTGAAGAACGAGCAGACCTTCTCGACCGTCCCGGTCCAGGGCGACGCCGACCTCGCCAAGCTGCTGCAGGACAATGGCGTCCAGTATTCGGGCAAGGCGCAGGAGGAACCCAACCTGCTGCTCTACATCCTCGCGCAGTCGCTGCCGTTCCTGCTGATCCTGGGCGTCGCCTTCTTCGCGCTGCGCCAGGTGCAGAAGGGCGGCGGTTCGGGCGCGATGGGCTTCGGCAAGTCCAAGGCCAAGCTGCTGACCGAACGGTCCGGCCGGGTCACCTTCGACGACGTCGCCGGCATCGACGAAGCGCGCGAGGAACTGCAGGAAATCGTGGAATTCCTGCGCGATCCCAGCCGCTTCTCCAAGCTCGGCGGGCAAATCCCCAAGGGCGCGCTGCTGGTCGGCTCGCCCGGCACCGGCAAGACCCTGCTGGCGCGCGCGATCGCGGGCGAGGCGGGCGTGCCGTTCTTCACCATTTCCGGCTCGGACTTCGTAGAGATGTTCGTCGGCGTCGGCGCGAGCCGCGTGCGCGACATGTTCGAGCAGGCCAAGAAGAACGCGCCGTGCATCGTCTTCATCGACGAAATCGACGCGGTCGGCCGCCACCGCGGCCATGGCCTCGGCAATTCGAACGACGAGCGCGAACAGACGCTCAACCAGCTGCTGGTCGAGATGGACGGCTTCGAGGCCAACGAAGGCATCATCATCATCGCCGCGACCAACCGTCCCGATGTGCTCGATCCCGCGCTGCTGCGCCCGGGCCGCTTCGACCGCCAGGTGGTCGTGCCGATCCCCGACATCGAGGGCCGCGAGAAGATCCTTTCGGTGCACATGAAGAAGGTGCCGCTGGCCCCCGACGTCAACCCGCGCACCATTGCGCGCGGCACCCCCGGCTTCTCGGGCGCCGACCTCGCCAACCTCGTCAACGAAGCCGCGCTGCTCGCCGCGCGCCGCAACAAGCGCCTCGTCGCGATGCAGGAGTTCGAGGACGCCAAGGACAAGGTGATGATGGGCGCCGAGCGCCGCAGCATGGTGATGACCGAAGACGAGAAGAAGATGACCGCCTACCACGAAGCGGGCCATGCGATCGTCTCGATCAACGAGCCGGCATCCGACCCCATCCACAAGGCGACGATCATCCCGCGCGGCCGCGCGCTCGGCATGGTCATGCGCCTGCCCGAACGCGACAGCTATTCCTATCACCGCGACAAGATGCACGCGAACCTGTCGGTCTCGATGGGCGGCCGCGTGGCGGAAGAAATCATCTTCGGCCACGACAAGGTCTCGTCGGGCGCTTCCTCGGACATCCAGTACGCCACCAGCCTGGCGCGCAGCATGGTCACCAAGTGGGGCATGTCGGACAAGCTCGGGCCGCTGATGTACGAGGAGAGCCAGGAAGGCTACCTCGGCATGGGCAGCACCAACCGCACGATGATGTCGGACGAGACCAACAAGCTGATCGACAGCGAGATTCGCGGGCTGGTCGATGGCGCGCATGCGCGTGCGACCGACATCCTGCGCACGCAGGAGGACAAGCTCCACCTGCTCGCCCAGGCGCTGCTCGAATACGAGACGCTGACCGGCGAGGAGATCAAGACTTTGGTCGAGGAGGGCCGGATCGACCGGCCCGATGCGCCGCGCGGCACCCCGCGCCCGGTGGCCTCGCAAGGGTCGGCGGTGCCGCGCGCCGGGCGTCGTTTCGCCGGCTCGACCGGCGGCACGCAGCCGCTCGGCGCCTGAGCCGCAGACCGACCGAGGCCCGAATCAACAGCGCCGGGGGGACGCGTGGCCAAGACCAGTGAAGCGATCGTGATCCGGGCCCACGGCGGCCCGGAGGTTCTGCGGCTCGAGACCGTGTCGGTCGGCGATCCGGGGCCGGGCCAGGTCCTGCTCCGCCAGGAAGCGGTCTCGGTCAACTTCCACGACGTCTATGTCCGCTCCGGCGCCTACCGCACGCTGGCGCTGCCCGGCACGCCAGGGCTCGAGGCGGTCGGCGTTATCGAGGCGCTGGGCGAGGGCGTGAGCGACCTCGCGGTGGGCCAGCGGGTCGCCTATATCGACAAGGGCTATGGCGCCTATGCCGCCGCCCGGGTGCTCGACGCCGCGCTCGCCGCGCCGGTGCCCGATGGCGTCGAACCCGGCGTGGCGACGGCGTGGTTCCTCAAGGGCCTGACCGCGCAGGCGCTGGTCGACGAAGTCGAGCCGGTGCGCGCAGGGATGACCGTGCTGGCCCAGGCCGCGGCGGGCGGGGTCGGCCAACTCGTCGCGCGCATGGCGAAGTTGCGCGGCGCAACTGTCATCGGCACCGTCGGCTCGCCCGAAAAGGTCGCGGTGGCGAAGGCCGCGGGTTGCGACCACGTGATCCTCTACCGCGAGGAAGACGTCGCGGCGCGGGTCGCCGAGCTCACCGGCGGCGGCGGAGTCGACGTGGCGTTCGACGCGGTGGGCAAGGACAGCTTCGAAGGCTCGCTGGCGAGCCTCGCCACCCTCGGCCATCTGGTCCACTACGGGCAGGCCTCGGGGCCGATCCCGCCGTTCGACCTGTCGCGGCTCGGCGCAAGGTCGGCCAAGGTCTCGCGCCCGTTCCTGTGGCCCTATATCCAGCCGCGCTCGAAGCTGCTGTCGGCGTCGGAGCGCCTGTTTTCGGCAATGGCGCGCGGCGACCTGCCGCTCTCGCTCGGCGGGCGCTTTGCGCTGGCGCAGGCGGCCGACGCCCATGCCGCGCTCGAAGCGCGCGCGGCCGGGCCCTTCGTGCTCGACTGCTGAGCGCTCAGGCGCCGGATTCGGCGGCGATCAGGATCACGAACAGCATCAGCGCGATGCACGCGAAGACCGACAGCGCGAAGGTCCGCACGATCCCGCCGAAGCGCGAGGTGCCGTAGGCGCCGCGCAGCTGGCGGTACATGTGGAACGGCGGCACGAACACGAGCACCGCGATCGCCCCTTCGAGCGGAGTCACGCTCAGCAGCATGATCGTCACCCCGAGCAGCGTCATGAAGCCCAGCGAATACGTGACGAACACGGTGTGGTCGTAGAGGTGGAAGCGGCGGCTGAACGGGAATAGCAGCCACAGGAACGGCACCGAGATCGGGATCAGCGCCCAGCTGTACTTGTAGGCATAGTTCTGCGCCTTGTAGGCGACCAGCGCGGGGTTCGCCTTGAACTTCTTGATCGCCGCGTTGACCGCGCCGATGTCGCTCTGCAGGTTGCTATCGATTTCCGGGCCCGAGGAGTTGGAGCGCACCTCGCGCACGATTTCGAGCCCGGTCTGCTGCGCGTCGATCTGCTGGTCGATGGCGTCGGTGTCGGCGCCCTTGCTCTGCAGGCGGTCGCGCTCGGCCTCGAGCGCGGCGATCTTCTGCTCGATCTTGCGTTCGGCCTTCGCCGCATCGGCGGCGTTCGTCGGCACGCCGGCGAAGTTCGTTTCGCCAGCGGTCTGGTGATAGACGGCAAAGGCGAGGAACACGCTGAACAGGAACAGCGCCAGCGGCGAGACGAAGCGCGCGCGCTGCCCGTCGATGTAGCGGCGGGTCAGCTCGCCCGGACGCCACACCAGCATCGGCAGGGTGCGCCAGATCTTGCCCTCGAAGTGGAAAACTCCGTGGAGAAGGTCGTGGAAAAACGCGCCGAGCGTGCGATGCACGTGCGCCGCCTGGCCGCAGGCGTGGCAGTAGCTGCCCACCAGCGGCGTCGCGCAATTGAGGCAGGCGGTCTCGTGCGTGTGGCCCGGGTCCTGCGCCGAAGCGTGTTCCCCGGCGTGCGGCTCGACCGTGCGGGCCTTGAGCGCGCCTTCCACCACGTCGCCGATTGCCTGTGCGTCGCTCATGCCCATTCCCCAACGGTCCTGCTTGCGGCATAGCCAAGCTTGCTGCGCGGGACTACCGCCTGCGCGACGATGGGGAGATAAAAAGGATGCGGTCGAAACGAGCTGCCCTGGTTGCCGCAGCGGTGCTTGCAGGATTTGGGCCCGGCGTTGCCGCCGCGCAGACCGGCGCGATGTCGGTGGCGACGTTCCTCGCCAAGGCCGATGCGCTGCGCGCGCGCGGGCCGTTCGCGCTGATGAGCGCGGACTACAAGCTGCTCAAGGCCGAGGTGACCGGCGCGGCGCAGGCCTATCGCGCCCGGCTCAAGGGCGAGCAGGCCGCGGGCCGGCCCAGCTCCTGCCCGCCGCCCAAGGCGCCGTTCAACAGCGATGACGTCATGGCGCAGATGCGCAGCTATCCGCCGGCGAGCCGCGGGCAGACCAGCGTCGCCACCGCGGTCGCCGACCTGTTCCTCGCGCGCTATCCCTGCAAAGGGCGCTGAGGGGGCGCTGACGGGACGCCCAGGGGCGCCGTGTGGGGGCGCGCTTTACGGTGAATTAACCTTGTCCGGGCAGGGATGGGGCCGGGCCATGAGGAGGGCGCGCGGGTGTTCGGGCGAGTTGACCAGTCGGGCGCTGCCGCCGCCGTGGCGACGTTCGGCCGCGCGCGCCCGGGCCCGGGCGGCGCGCCTTCGCACCCGGTGCGCCAGCGCCTGCCGCTCGCCGTGGTCGAGCCGGAATCGGAAACGCCTCCTGCCGCGCCCCAGCCCCGTCTTGCGTCGCGCCTTGCCGGCCATCCGCTCGTCCTTCGCTGGGACGCGCTGCGGCGTTCGATGGAGGCGCGCGCGAGCCGGCTCGATCTCGCCCCCGATCTTGCCGAGGACGTCGGCAGCGCGCGGTGGTTTCGCGGGCTTGCGACGTTCCTGTCGCTGACCCTGCTCGCCGCGGCGTTCTGGCCCGATTTCGCTCCGCTCGAAGCCGCGCCGTTGGTCCGCCTCGACGACGGCGCGCGCGCCGAATTCGCGGCGCAGGCGCTGACGCCAGCGCGGCGCGGCGCAACCGGCGGCCGTCACTTCGCCGCCGCGCCCGAGCTGGTGCTGCGGCTCGATGCGGCGGTGGAGCGCCCGGAAATCCGCCTTGCCGCGATGCTGGGCGAAAACGACACCGTGCTGCGCATGCTGCAGCGCGCCGGGATCGGGCAGGGCGATGCGGCGCAGGCCGCCGCGCTGATCGGCGGCGCGGTGCCGCTCGATTCGATCGCGCCCGGCACCCGCTTCGACCTCGTCCTCGGCGCACGGTCGAGCCCGGTGCAGCCGCGCCCGCTCGAGGCGATCAAGGTGCGCCCGCGCTTCGATCTCGCGCTGGCGGTGGAGCGGGCAGGGGGCGTGCTCGGCCTGAAGCGCGCGCCGATCGCGGTCGATACGCGGCCGCTGCGGGTCCAGGGCCTGGTCGGGGCGAGCCTCTACCGCTCCGCCCGCGCCGCGGGCGCGCCGCCCGAAACGGTGCAGGACTACCTCCGCGCGGTGGACGAAGTGCTGCCGTTCGAGGAGATTCTGCCCAGCGACGAGTTCGATTTCGTGGTCAGCTACAAGCGCGCGGCCGATGGCGAGGGCCAGGCCGGCGACCTCCAGTATGCGGCGATCCTGCGCGATGGACGCCCGCGGCTGCAACTGCTGCGCTGGGGCAACGACGGCGCGTTCCAGTCGCTCGACGCGCTGACCGGCGCGCAGGGCGCGAACGACGACGGTGCGCTGCTGACGCCAGTCGCGGGGCACGTCACCTCGGGCTTCGGGCTGCGCCGCCACCCCATCCTCGGCTTCGTGCGGATGCACGCCGGGATCGACTTCGCCGCCGCGTGGGGCTCGCCGATCTACGCCGCGACCGACGGGCGGGTGAGCTTCGCCGGCTGGCACGGCGGGCACGGCAACTACGTCCGGCTCGACCACGGCGGCGGCATCGGCACCGGCTATGGCCACATGAGCCGCATCGCGGTGGTGCCGGGCATGACTGTGCGGCGCGGACAGGTGATCGGCTATGTCGGCTCGACCGGCCTGTCGACCGGCCCGCACCTCCACTACGAGCTCTATCGCGGCGGGCAGGTGGTCGATCCCGCCTCGGTGCGCTTCCTCGCGCGGCGGCAGGCGGCCGACCCCGGCCAGATCGCAGCGTTCAAGGCGCGGCTGGCGCAGATGACCGCGCTGCGCGCCAACGTCGCGCTGCGCTGATCGCGGTGCGGTTGCAGCAGGTGCAACCGGCGATCGCAAATCGCAAGGCGACCGGGTAGCGGCCCGGTTGCGGGGTGGGGCCGAGCCGCCTAGACAGGCGCGCATGAGCTCCTATCCGATGATCCGCCTTCGCCGTACCCGCGCCAGCGCCTGGAGCCGGGCGCTCCATCGCGAAGTGCAGGTGACGCCAGCCGACCTGATTTGGCCGCTGTTCGTGACCGAAGGCACCGGCGTCGAGGACCCGATCGCCTCGCTGCCCGGCGTCTCGCGCTGGTCGGTCGACGGCATCGTCGCGCGGGCGAAGGATGCGGTCGCGGCAGGCATTCCCTGCCTCGCGCTGTTCCCGAACACCCAGCCCGAGCGGCGCAGCGAGGACGGGCGCGAGGCACTCAATCCCGACAACCTGATGTGCCGCGCGATCCGCGCGATCAAGGACGCCTGCGGCGACGAGATCGGCGTGCTGACCGACGTCGCGCTCGATCCCTATACCAGCCACGGCCAGGACGGGCTGATCGACGCGGCGGGCTATGTGCTCAACGACGCCACGGTCGAGGTGCTGGTCGGGCAGAGCCTCAACCAGGCGGCCGCCGGGGCTGACGTCATCGCGCCGTCGGACATGATGGACGGCCGCATCGCGGCGATCCGCGCGGCCCTCGAAGGCGAGGGCCACCACAACGTCCAGATCATGTCCTATGCCGCCAAGTACGCCTCTGCCTTCTATGGCCCGTTCCGCGATGCGGTGGGCTCGCGCGGGCTGCTCAAGGGCGACAAGAAGACCTACCAGATGGACCCGGGCAATGCCGAGGAAGCGCTGCGCGAGGTCGAGCTCGACCTTGCCGAAGGCGCCGACAGCGTGATGGTCAAGCCGGGGCTGCCCTATCTCGACATCGTGGCCCGCGTGAAGCAGGCCTTCGGCGTGCCGGTCTTCGCCTACCAGGTGAGCGGCGAATACGCGATGATCGAGGCGGCGGTGGCGGCGGGCGCGGCGGATCGCGACGCGATGGTGCTGGAAACGCTGCTCGCCTTCAAGCGCGCCGGCTGCTCGGGCGTGCTCACCTACCACGCGCTCCATGCGGCGCGGCTGCTGGGCGCGTGATCGAAACGCCGCGCCTGCGCCTGCGGCCCTGGCGCGAGGCTGACGTCACGCCCTTTGCCGCGATCTGCGCCGACCCGGTGGTCATGGCGACGCTCGGTCCGGTGATGTCGCTGGCCGAAACGCAGGCGCTGGTCGAGCGCTGCATGGCGATGCAGGCGCGCGACGGGCACTGCTTCTGGGCGCTGGAGCGGCGCGAGGACGACCGGCTGATCGGGTGGTGCGGCGTCATCCGCGGCACGGTCGGGCCGATCGAGGGCCGGGCCGAGATCGGCTGGCGGCTCGCCTCGGACTGCTGGGGTCACGGCTATGCGAGCGAGGCCGCGCGCGCCACCGTCGACTGGGTCTTCGCCCATCTGCCGGACCCCGACGTCTGGGCGATCACCCATGCCGGCAACCGGCGCAGCCGCGCGGTGATGGAGCGGCTCGGCATGGCCTACCGGGCGGGGCTCGATTTCGACCACCCCCGGCTCGCCGCAGACGACCCGCTGCTGCGCCACGTGACCTATGCCCTTGGGCGCGAGGACTGGCCTGTTGGCGCGGCCGAAGGTTGAGCTGCCCCGGGCCGAGGTCCTGCGCGCGCTGATCGACGCAGAGGGACGGCTGGCGGTGCGGGTCACGCCGAGGGCCAGAAGCGAAGGCATCGCCATCGAGGGCGCGCGCGTCGCGGTGAAAGTGCGCGCCAAGCCCGAGGACGGCAAGGCGACCGCGGCGGTCTGCGCACTGGTCGCGCAAGCGCTGGAAGTTGCGCCGTCGAATGTCGAGTTGTTGCGCGGCGCAACTTCGCGCGAAAAGTTGTTGCGGATACGCTGAGGGGCGGCGCTAGCCCTCGTCGGCGGGCAGGACGAGGGCGACCGGCACCAGCGCCAGCGCCCAGGCGGTCGCGATCCACAGGCAGGCGGCGGGCACCCGGTCCTGCGCGAAGGCTCCGGAGACGGCGCCGGCCATCAGTCCCGCCCACAGCAGCGCCCAGTTCCACCACCCCGGGCGCGCCTGCCTGGCGATGCGTTGCGCCAGGCCCTGGCCCAGCTTGACCAGCGCGCCGGTCATGTAGGTGAGACCGATCGAGACTTCGCCGTCGCGCTGGAACATGTTGTTGATCGCCCCCATGGCAAGGACCGTCGCCAGCAGCATCGGCCCCGGCGTGGCTGCCATGCGGGCAAGCGCGGCGAGGGCGAGGAGCAGCGTTACCGCCAGCAGCAGCACGGCGCGGCGGCGGCGCCCGGCGCGCAGCGAGAGCAGCGCGCCGCCGGCGACGCCGAGCACGAAGCCGGCGATCAGCAGCGCGGGCAGCAGCGCGTGCGCCGGATCGACCGCCAGCGACACCGCCAATCGCGTGGTGTTGCCCGACATGAACGAGAGGAAGTAGCCGCCCGCCGACAGGAACCCGACCGCATCGACGAACCCTGCCAGCGCGGCAAGCGCGATGGCGAAGCGGCGGCGGGCGCGGTCACGGGGCAGCATGACGCCAGCCTTATCGCGCGCACCCCCTGGCGTCATCCCCGGACCGATCCGGTTCCGCAGGTGTTCGCCCGCAGTGGCGCCGCGTCGCGCCGAGGTTCCCGCCCGCCCCGGGCGCCTAGCCCCGTTCGGTGCCCCGGCCCATGCCGTGCGCCATCCGGGCGAGGACATCGGCCATCGCCTCGGCGACGTCGCGGTCGGCGACCGGAGCCTGCGCGATCGCGCGGCGCATCGCGTCGGCCCACTGGCCGGCGGTGCGGTGGTCGATCGGGAAGGGCGCATGCATCGAGACCATGCACTTGCCCGGATTGGCCTCGAACCAGTCGCGCGGGCCGCCCGCCCATCCGGCGAGGAACGAGGGCAGCGCCGCGCGCATCGGCGCGAGGTCCGCGGCATGTATCGCGCGCAATTCGGCATAGGCCGGGTCGGCCTCCATCAGGTCGTAGAACCGGTCGGCGATCGCCTGCATCGCGGGCCTGCCGCCGATCCGCTCGAACGGGCTGGGCAAGGGGGCGGGCGTCGCTTCGGTCTCGCTCAAGGTCGTGGCTTTCGAGTGGGGAAGGTCGCGACGATCTAGGCGCTCGCGGCGGCGGCCGACTTGATCGCGATCAACGACGACGGGCGCTCACGCCGGGTCGGCGATCATCGCCTTCAACGTCTCGAGGCGATCCGCCTCGCGCGCGGGCTTGTCGATGCGGATGCGGTTGATCCGGGGAAAGCGCATGGCGACGCCCGACTTGTGCCGCTTGCTCGCGTGGACCGAATCGAACGCGACTTCGAAGACCAGCGACTTGTCGGTCTCGCGCACCGGGCCGAAGCGCGCGACGGTGTGGTTGCGGACGTAGGAATCGAGCCATTTCAGCTCGGCGTCGGTGAAGCCGAAATAGGCCTTGCCCACCGGCAGCAGCTCGGCGCCGCCCGATCCGTCGGCGTCGGCCTCGCCGGCCCAGCAGCCGAAGGTGAAGTCCGAATAGAACGACGAGCGCTTGCCCGAGCCGCGCTGCGCATACATCAGCACGCAATCGACCAGCAGCGGATCGCGCTTCCACTTGTACCACAGCCCGGTGCGGCGGCCGGCGACGTAGGGCGAATCGCGCCGCTTGAGCATGACGCCTTCGATCGCGGCGTCGCGGGCGCCGGCGCGGATTTCGGCGAGGTCGTCCATGTCGCTGGCGGCAATCACCTGCGACAGGTCGAAGCGTTCGGGATCGAGCCTGGGCACCAGCGCCTCGAGCCGCGCGCGGCGCTGCTCCCAGGCCCACTCGCGCAAGTCCTCGCCCTCGTCGATCAGCAGGTCGTAGAGGCGGACGAAGGCGGGATAGTCGCCCTGCATCTTCGCCGACGGCGCCTTGCGGCCGAGGCGCTGCTGCAACGCGTTGAAGCTCGCCGCGCCGCCTTCCTCGCCCCCCTGGTGGGTTCCGCGCACCAGCAGTTCGCCATCGAGGACGGCGGGGATCGTCAGCGCAGCGGCAATCTCCGGGAAGCTGCCCGATATGTCGTCGCCGCCGCGCGAATAGACCCGCGTTTCGCCGTTCACGTGGACGAGCTGGACGCGGATCCCGTCCCATTTCCATTCGGCGGCATAGTCGGACAGGCTGACCTGCGCGCCGTCCTCGAGCGGATGGGCCAGCATGAACGGGCGGAACAGCGGGAGCAGGTCGGTGCGCGGCGGGGGCGCGTCGCCGGCGCCCCAGGCGAACAGCGGCAGGTAGGGCGCGACCTGGCCGTGCCAGTATTCCTCGACCTCGTCGACGCTGACGTCAAAGGCCTGGGCAAAGGCGACTTTGGCAAGTCGCGCGGAAATGCCGATGCGCATCGCGCCGGTCGCCAGCTTGAGCAGGGCGTAGCGGCCATTGGCGTCAAGCCGGTCGAGCAGGCCGGCGAGCAGCGCGGGCGCGGTGGCGCGGGTGGCGTGGTGGAGCGTCTCGACCACTTCGGCGACGCTCGGCGGCGGCGCGGGGCGGCCGGGGGGCTCGGGCCAGAGCAGGCTGGCGGTTTCGGCCGTGTCCCCCACGTAGTCGCGCGAAAGCGCCCAGAGCACTTCGTCGACCCGCTCCGCCATCAGCGCGCGAACCGTACCCGCCTTGACCGCGGGGAAGTTCAGCCCGTCGGTCATCGCCGCCAGCGCCCAGCCGCGGTCGGGATCGGGCGTCTCGCGCAAGTAGCGCGCGATCAGCGCCAGCTTGCCGTTGCGGCTGCGGGTATAGACGAGCGCGTCGATCAGGGCGGCAAAGCGCTCCATCAGTCTTCCTCATCCTCGTAGCCGACCAGCGCCAGCGCGCGGGCGCGGCGCTGATTGAGCTGGCACCAGCGCAGCAGGGCTTCCTCGCGGCCGTGGGTGATCCAGGTCTCGGCGGGGTTCACTTCCGCGATCGTCGCGGTCAGCTCGTCCCAGTCGGCATGGTCGGAGATGACCAGCGGCAGCTCGACATTACGCTGCCGCGCGCGCTGGCGCACGCGCATCCAGCCCGATGCCATGGCCGTGATCGGATCGGGCAGGCGGCGGCTCCAGCGGTCGTTCAGGGCCGAGGGCGGGCAGACCACGATCTGCCCTTCGAGCGCGCCCTTGGGCACGCCCGCCACGGCGCGCAGCTCGCCGAGGTCGACCCCATGCTCCTCGTAAAGCCGGCACATCCGCTCCATCGCGCCGTGGAGGTAGATCGGCGGGGTGTAGCCATGTGCGCGCAGCTCGGCGATCAGGCGCTGCGCCTTGCCCAGCGCATAGGCGCCGACGAGCACGCAACGCTCCGGATTCGTCGCCAGCGCGTCGGTCAACCGGGCGATCTCGCCCGCGACCGGAGGGTGACGGAACACCGGCAGGCCGAAGGTCGCCTCGGTGATGAACACGTCGCACGGCACCGGCTCGAACGGCGGGCAGGTCGGGTCGGGCCGCCGCTTGTAGTCGCCGGTCACGACGACCCGCTCGCCGACGTGCTCGAGCAGGATCTGCGCCGAGCCGAGCACGTGGCCGGCGGGCACGAATGTCGCAGTCACGCCTCCGGCAAGGCGCAAGGTCTCGCCATAGGCAACCGGCGCCGCGCGCACCTCGTTGGCGGCTTCCACGCCGTAGCGCAATTGCATGATGGCCAGCGTTTCCGGGGTGGCGACGGTGCGGCCGTGGCCGCCGCGGGCATGGTCGGCATGGCCGTGGGTGACGAGCGCGGTGGCGACGGGGCGCGCGGGGTCGATCCAGGCATCGGCCGGCACCACGTGGATGCCGTGCGGCTCGGGCCTGATCCACGCGAAGTCTGCTGCCATGGTCCCAGCAATGGCTGCGCGCGGCGATTCGTTCCAGAGGTCCCTCGGGGCCGGTCGCGCCGGATCGGACCGGTTGGGTGCGGACCCGTTCGGGACAGGACGCGTTCAGGAAGCACGACTATCGTGCGTTCCGCTGATCCGCCTGCCCCGGAGACGACGACCATGTCCTCATCGCGCGCCGCCGCGCTGCTCGCCATCGCGCTTTGCGCCCTGTCGCTCGGCGGCTGCAAGCAGAAGCAGACCGGACCCGACGTCGCCGCGAGCGAGACCGCGCCGGTGGTTGCGCCGGCCATGCCCCCCGTCACCGCAGTGCCGCGCAGCGCGCATCCGATGGCGGACTTCGCCGCCCTCGACCGCGACCACGACGGCCGCATCGCTTCGGCCGAGCATGCGCAGGCCGCGCAGGCGCTGTTCGAGATGGTCGACATGCAGCACGACGGCAACCTCGGGCTCGACGAGCTCAAGGCCGGCGCCGCGGCGCTCGCCGACATCGATGGCGTCACCCCCGAACGGCTGCTGGCGATCGCCGATGCCGATCACGACGGCAAGCTGACCCTGTCCGAATGGATGGCCTTCGCCAATGCCCGTTTCGGCCTGCTCGACCGCAACGGCGACAACTTCGTCGACCGCGCCGAGTGGGACGCGCCGCACCCGCCGCTGCCGCCGGTCGGCGGATAGCCAACGAAAAAGGGCGGTGCCGACGACACCGCCCCTGTTCGATGACTTCAGGTCGTGAAGCTCACGCCTCGTCGGCGTTGGGCTCCTCGGCCGCAGCGTCGCCGCCCTTGCCGCGCTTCGCCTTCTTCTTGACCAGCTTGGGCGCGGCTGGCGTCAGTTCGAAGGAAAGGCCCTCGTCCTCGCCCTTGAGGCTGACGTGGACTTCGCCGCCATTGGCGAGCTTGCCGAACAGCAGCTCCTCGGCGAGCGGCTTCTTGACCCGCTCCTGGATCACGCGGGCCATCGGCCGCGCGCCGTAGAGCTTGTCGTAGCCGCGCTTGGCGAGCCAGGCGCGCGCATCGCTGTCGAACTGAATGTGGACGTTCTGTTCGGCCAGCTGCAGTTCCAGCTGGAGGATGAACTTGTCCACGACCCGGCTGACGACTTCGGGCGGCAGGTAGCCGAACGGCACGATCGCATCGAGCCGGTTGCGGAATTCGGGGGTGAACATCTTCTTCACCGCCTCGTCGCCCGCGTCGGCCTTCGACACGTCGCCAAACCCGATGCCCTGGCGGGCCATGTCCGAAGCGCCTGCATTGGTGGTCATGATCAGGACCACGTTGCGGAAATCGACGGTCTTGCCGTGGTGGTCGGTCAGGCGGCCGTTGTCCATCACCTGCAGCAGGATGTTGAACAGATCGGGGTGCGCCTTTTCGATTTCATCGAGAAGCAGCACGCAGTGCGGCTGCTGGTCGATGGCATCGGTGAGCAGGCCGCCCTGGTCGAAGCCGACATAGCCCGGAGGCGCACCGATCAGGCGGCTGACCGAGTGGCGCTCCATGTATTCGGACATGTCGAAGCGCTGCAGCGGGATGCCCATGATCTGGGCGAGGCTGCGCGCGACTTCGGTCTTGCCGACGCCGGTGGGGCCGGAAAACAGGAACGAGCCGATCGGCTTGTCCGGATCGCGCAGTCCTGCGCGGCTCAGCTTCATTGCCGAAGACAGCACCTCGATCGCCTTGTCCTGCCCGAACACGAGGCGCTTGAGGTCGCGCTCGAGGTGTTCGAGCACCTTCTTGTCGTCGGAGCTGACCGACTTGGGCGGGATGCGCGCCATCGTCGCGATCACGGCCTCGATCTCGCGCGCGGTGATGGTCTTCTTGCGCTTGGAAGGCGGCACCAGCATCTGCATCGCGCCGACTTCGTCGATGACGTCGATCGCCTTGTCGGGCAGCTTGCGGTCGTTGATGTAGCGCGCCGAAAGCTCGACCGCGGTCTTGATCGCCTCGGGCGTGTACTTGACCTTGTGGTGCTCCTCGAACGCGGTGCGCAGACCTTTGAGGATCTTGATCGTGTCCTCGATCGTCGGTTCGTTGACGTCGATCTTCTGGAAGCGGCGCAGCAGCGCGCGGTCCTTCTCGAAGTGGTTGCGGAACTCCTTGTAGGTGGTCGAGCCGATGCAGCGGATCGTGCCGCCCGACAGCGCGGGCTTGAGCAGGTTCGAGGCGTCCATCGCCCCGCCGCTGGTGGCGCCCGCGCCGATCACGGTGTGGATCTCGTCGATGAACAGGATCGCGTGCGGCATCTTTTCGAGTTCCGAGACGACCTGCTTGAGCCGTTCCTCGAAGTCGCCGCGATAGCGCGTGCCGGCGAGCAGGCTGCCCATGTCGAGCGAGTAGATCACCGCCTCGCTCAGCACCTCGGGTACCTCGCCCTCGACGATCTTGCGCGCGAGCCCTTCCGCGATGGCGGTCTTGCCGACGCCCGGATCGCCCACGTAGAGCGGGTTGTTCTTCGAGCGGCGGCACAGGATCTGGATCGTGCGGTCGACTTCGGGGCCGCGGCCGATCAGCGGGTCGACCTTGCCGTTCAGCGCCTTCTCGTTGAGGTTGACGCAGAACTGGTCGAGCGCGGAGTCCTTCTTGGAACCCTTGGGCTCGGCCTTCTCCTCCTGCTTGGGCGCCTCTTCCTCGGCGCCCTTGGGATTGCGGCTGTCGACCTGGCGGCCGCCCTTGCCGATGCCGTGGCTGATATAGCTGACCGCGTCGAGCCGGCTCATGTCCTGCTGCTGCAGGAAGTAGACGGCGTAGCTGTCGCGCTCGGAGAACAGCGCGACGAGCACGTTGGCGCCGGTCACGGTGTCCTTGCCGCTCGACTGCACGTGGAGGATCGCGCGCTGGATCACCCGCTGGAAGCCGGCGGTGGGCTGCGGGTCGGCCTTGTCCTGCGTCTTGAGCGACTGGTACTCCTGGTCGAGGTACTGGCGCACCACGTCGCCCAGGTCGCCGAGATCCACGCCGCAGGCCTGCATGACCTGCGCTGCGTCCGAATCGTCGATCAGCGCGAGAAGGAGATGCTCGAGAGTCGCGTATTCGTGGCTGCGCTCGGAAGCGTTACCGAGCGCGGCGTGGAGCGTCTTCTCAAGGCTCTGGGCGAAACTTGGCATAGACCTACTTTCTGGGAACGCCGGCGCGGCCGGCCTCCGGGGGGACCCCTTGCGGGAGATGAACATGCGCGTGCTTAACCGCGGCTAAACCGAGGACCTGTTCGGCAACCGATGCCGGGCAGGCAAAAGGTGTAACGGTCCGGATATGGGGATGCCGCCCGCGAAGGTGAAGGGCGGCATCCGTCATCGCGGCGATCCGTCGGGCGGCGATCGGAACAGCGCGTCCGCCGCCGCGCGATGCGCGCTTGCCCGGTCGCGATGGGCGACGGTGCGCATGATCTCGAGCTCGAGCAGCCTGATTCGTTCACCGAGTTCGTCTTGGCTCAACGGGTCGAGCGATTCGCTCGCCAGCTGGCTGGCCAGGTTCCCCGTGGGTCGCGGGCGCTCGTCGAGGTCCATTGCGGTCACAATGTGGCGCCATCCGGCTTGCTGTCAACCGGGTGCGTGGGTAGGGCGAACAAAGGGGCAGACGCAGGTCGTGACAAGGGGGTCCAGGGGTACGATGCAGCCGGTTCCGTCGACGATGACCGCCATTGGCTTCGATGCGCCCGGCGGGCCCGAAGTGCTCGTCCCCGTCACGGCCGCGGTGCCGCAGCCGGGACCGGGGCAGGTGCTGGTCAAGGTCGCCTTCGCCGGAGTCAACCGGCCCGATGTGGTCCAGCGCCAGGGCTTCTATCCGCCGCCGCCGGGCGCCTCGCCGATTCCTGGGCTTGAGATCGCGGGCCAGGTCGTCGCGCTCGGCGCCGGCGTCACCGAAGTGCTGCCCGGGCAGGCGGTCTGCGCGCTGGTCTCGGGCGGCGGCTATGCCGAGTATTGCCTGGCCGAGGCGGCGCACTGCCTGCCGGTGCCCGGCCACCTGTCGCTCGACCAGGCCGCCGCGCTGCCCGAGACGCTGTTCACCGTCTGGCACAACGTGTTCGAGCGCGGCTTTGCCCGCGAAGGGGAGACCATCCTCGTCCATGGCGGCACCAGCGGCATCGGCTCGATGGCGATCCTGCTCGGCAAGGCCTTCGGGCTGACCGTCATCGTGACCTGCGGCGGAGCCGAAAAGTGCGCCCGCGCGCTGGAGATCGGCGCGGCCCACGCGATCGACTACAAGGCGACCGATTTCGTCGAGGAAGTCGCGCGGCTGACCGGCGGGCGCGGGGTCGAGCTGGTGCTCGACATGGTCGCCGGCCACTACGTCGCGCGCAATCTCAAGTGCCTCGCCGACGACGGCCGCCACGTGACGATCGCGGTGCAGGGCGGCGTCAAGGCCGAGCTCAACATGGCCGAGGTCATGCGCCGGCGACTGACGCTGACCGGCTCGACGCTGCGCCCGCGCTCGAACGCGTTCAAGGCGCTGCTCGCGCAGGAGATCCTCGCCCACGCCTGGCCGCTGGTCGAGGAGGGCGAGCTGCGTCCGGTCATGGACCGCACCTTCCCGCTGGCCGAGGCCGCCGCGGCGCATGCGCGGATGGAAGCGGGCGACCACGTCGGCAAGATCGTCCTCGACGCAGCCGCCGGCGCCTGAAGGCGTCCTGCGCCGCCGGCGCACGGGACGCAAGAACACGGTGCAATCGCGGGTAATGCGCGGTTTTGCCTTGCCGTTGGGCCCTGCCTCGCCTACATCGTCGGTTTGACGGCCGCTCCGCGAGGGGCGGCCCTTATTGTTTCCGCTTTCCGGAGAATGCCCCGTGAGCACCCAGCCCACGCATCCGCTGATGCCGCACGCGACGGCGTCCTGGCTCGTCGACAACACCGCGCTGACCTTCGAGCAGATCGCGGAGTTCTGCGGCCTGCACATCCTCGAGGTCCAGGCCATGGCCGACGATCTCGCCGGGCAGAAGTACACCGGTCGCGACCCCGTCCACTCGGGTGAGCTGACCCAGGCCGAAATCGACCGCGGCCAGGCGAATCCGAACTACAAGCTGCGCATGCAGAAGGCGCCGCTGTCGGTCAGCCGCACCAAGGGCCCGCGCTACACGCCCGTGTCCAAGCGCCAGGACAAGCCCGACGGCATCGCCTGGATCCTGCGCAACCACCCCGAGATCTCGGACGCGCAGATCGGCAAGCTGATCGGCACCACGCGCAACACGATCGCGGCGATCCGCGATCGCAGCCACTGGAACATCGCCAACATCAACCCCAAGGATCCGGTCACGCTCGGCCTGTGCTCGCAGCGCGAACTCGATTCGCTGGTCGCCAAGGCGGCCAAGCGCGCCGGCATCGAGGAAGACGAGGCCGTCGCCGACAGCCGCCTCGGTTCGGATCGCGACGCGCTGATCGAGGAACTGCGCGCCGAGCGCGAGGCCCAGGCCCGCGCCGCTTCCGAAGCCGCCCAGGAAGCCGAGGCGCAGGCCTGGCTCGAGGCGCGCCGCGCCGAAGGCCTCTCCGACAGCTGAGCGCCGGCTCCGTCGCCCACAAGAAAGGCCGCCCCGAAAGGCGGCCTTTTTTGTTTGGCGCGGCGCGCCGGGCTCAGCCCAGCGCGATGTCGGGTGCGTCTTCCTGCTTCATGCCGACGGTGTGGTAGCCGGCATCGACATGGTGGACCTCGCCGGTCACGCCCGAGGACAGGTCCGACAGGAAGTAGAGCCCCGCCCCGCCGACATCCTCGATCGTGACGTTCCGGCGCAGCGGGCTGTTGAGCTCGTTCCACTTGAGGATGTAGCGGAAATCGCCGATCCCGCTCGCCGCCAGGGTCTTGATCGGCCCGGCCGAGATCGCGTTGACGCGCACCCCTTGCGGCCCGCAGTCGTTGGCGAGGTACTTGACGCTGGTTTCGAGCGCGGCCTTGGCGACGCCCATGACGTTGTAGTGCGGCACGACCTTTTCCGCGCCGTAGTAGGTCAGCGTCAGGATCGACCCGCCTTGCGGCATCATCGGCACCGCGCGCTGGGTGACCGCGACCAGCGAATAGGCGCTGATGTTCATCGTCATCAGGAAGTTGTCGAGCGTGGTGTCGTAGAAACGACCGCGCAGCTGGTTCTTGTCCGAATAGCCGATCGCGTGGACGATGAAGTCGATCGTCGGCCAGCGTCCTTTCAGCGTTTCGAACGCGGCATCGAGCGCGGCCATGTCCGAGACGTCGCAGTCGATCAGGAAATCGCTGCCGAGGCTCGCCGCCAGCGGACGCACGCGCTTCTCGAGCGCTTCGCCCTGGTAGGAGAAGGCGAGTTCGGCGCCTTGCTCGCTGAGCCGCTTGGCGATCCCCCAGGCCAGCGACTTGTCGTTGGCGAGGCCCATGATCAGGCCGCGCTTACCCTGCATCAATCCGGTCATGCGCTTCCTTGCGCTCCTTGTTCGTGTCCTTGCGCGCCCGCCCGGTCCGCGCGTGCGCGCGCCGCCCTCGTGCGGTCGTCGGCCTGGCCCAGCATGTCCTGCTCTTCCGGCGTTTCGGCGAGCGCGGCATTGAGTTCGGCTCCTACCACCATCCCTAAGCCGACCAGCCAGAAAAAGAAAAGCGCGATCATCACCCCGGCCAGACTTCCATAGGTCAGATCGTAGCTGAAAAGGTGGCGCAGCGCCTTGGGCAGCATCGTCGTGACGAACAGCCACCAGGCAGTGACGAACAGCGCGCCGGGCCACTTGGGATATTCCTTGCCGCGATAGGCGCCGGGCGTGAGCGAGATGAACAGCAGCCACAGCGCGCCGTAGAGCACCAGCGCGGGGGCAAAGCGCGAAAGTGCCAGCCCGCCGACCAGGTCGCCGAACTGCGGCATCCACGCGGTGATCGCCTCCTCCACCGCGCCGATCAGCACTTGCGCGGTGATCGACAGCAGGATCAGCACGACCGAGGCGATGATCAGGCCGGTCGACATCAGGCGATAGCGCCAGAAGGCGTGCGCCCAGCGCGTGCCGTAGGCGCGGCGCAGGATGTCGCGGATCGTCTCGACCAGGCTGCCCACGGTCCACAGCCCGACGAGCCCGCCGAGCCAGAGCAGCCCGCCGCTGCGCGCGTCGATCACCCCGCGCGCCACCGGATCGAGCGCATTGGCGACGACCGGCGGCAGCGCGATCAGCACGGTATTGATCGCCGCCGCGCGCTGTCCCGCCTCGCCCACCAGCGAGAACAGCGCCGCGCCGGTGATGAAGAACGGAAACAGCGCGATCAGCACCATGTAGGCGAAGTTGCCGGCGTGGATGAAGCCGTCGTTGATGACGCCGGCCCAGACCCGCTTGAGGATCTCGAACGCCCGGCTGCCCGGTCCCAGCCGCTCGCGCGCAGCGGCGAGGCCCGAATGCCGGCGCAGCGCCTCGCGCCGGCGGGCTTCGGGCGAGAGGTCGGGCACCTGGACCAGCGGCTGGGCATCGGGCGGGACGTCGACGTCCGGCACGATGGGCGCGAAGTCAGCCGGATGCGTTCCGGGGCCGGGCGCGTCGCGCAATGATCATCCTCCAAGTCGGCTGCGCGGATTGCGCCCGTCGCTCCAACCCGCGAGCCTCGCCTTGAGGTCCGCATCGTCTGCAGGAATATCGATCTGCAAAGTCACCAGCTGGTCGCCGCGCTCGCCGTCCTTGCGCGTGAAGCCCTTGCCCTTGAGCCGGAGCGTCTTGCCGCTCGAGCTGCCCGGGGCGAGCGTCAGCATGACCGCGCCGTCGACGGTCGGGACCTTGACCTTGGCCCCGCCCACCGCCTCGTCGAGCGTGATCGGCAGGTCGAGGCGGATGTTGTCGCCGTCGCGCTCGAAGAACGGGTGGCGCTGGACCTCGATCGTGACGATCGCATCGCCCGACCCGCCGGGCCCCGCCTCGCCCTTGCCGCCGAGCCGCATCTGCTGGCCGTCCTCGACCCCGGCGGGGAGCTTGAGGTCGATCGGCTTGCCGTCGGCGAGCGTGATCCGCTGCGGCGTGCGCAGCGCGGCATCGACGAAGGGAACCTGCAGGCGATAGGTCACGTTGGCGCCGCGCGGGGCGGGACCACGGCGGCCGCTGGAGAAGCCGCCGGCGCCGAAGCCGCCGCTCGCGCCGCGACCGCCGCCGAACAGGCCCTCGAAGATGTCGCCGAGGTCGATCCCTTCGGCGCCTGCCGCCTCGAACCCGCCGTCGTGGCGGAAGCCGCCCTGGTGGCCGAAGCCGCCCGCGCCGAAGCCGCCGCCCGCCCCGCCGCCGCCGAAGCCGAAGGGCGAGGTCGGATTGCCCTCGGCATCGATCTCGCCGCGGTCGAAGCGGGCGCGCTTGTCCTTGTCCGACAGCAGGTCGTAGGCGCGGGTCACTTCGGCGAAGCGCTCGGCCGCCTTGGGGTTGTCCTGGTTGCGGTCGGGGTGAAGCTCCTTGGCGAGCTTGCGATAGGCGGACTTGATGTCCTTCTCGCCCGCGTTGCGGGCCACGCCGAGAGTGGAGTAGGGGTCTGCCATGGCTTCCTAGCTAGGATTGTGGCGGGAACCCCGCAAGCCTCGGCGCCGCGCGCGCCGCGCAAAATCCGCGCCGTGCACGCAGGTGCCGGTGGCGCCCGGGGCCGGGGCCTGCCATTGACCCAGGTCACGGCGCGGCCGCACCGGCGCGCTATCGATCCGATGCCCCCCTTGCTTTCCGGGACCGCCAGCCATGACCGACCACGCCGCCGACGCCATCGCCCACGACGATCCCTTCGCCATCTTCGAGACGTGGTTCGCGCTGGCCAAGGCGCACGAGCCCAACGATCCCAACGCGATGGCGCTGGCCACCGCCACGCGCGATGCTTTGCCTTCGGTGCGGATGGTGCTGCTCAAGGGCCACGGCCCCGACGGCTTCGTATTCTACACCAACTTCCACAGCCGCAAGGGCGGGGAACTGGCCGCCAACCCGCATGTCGCGCTGCTGTTCCACTGGAAGTCGCTGCGCCGCCAAGTGCGGATCGAAGGTCCCATTGCCGAAGTCACCCCGGCCGAAGCCGATGCCTATTTCGCCAGCCGCCATCCCGAATCGCGGCTCGGCTCGGCGGCGTCGGACCAGTCGCGTCCGCTCGACGACCGGCAGACCTATCTCGACCGGGTGGCGGCGCTGCGCGCGCAGTACCCCGACGGGAACGTTCCGCGCCCGGCGCACTGGTCGGGCTATCGCGTCAGCCCCACCGCGATCGAGTTCTGGCAGGACCGCGATTTCCGCCTGCACGAGCGGCGCCGCTTCCTGTCCGACGGCAACGGCGGCTGGACCTCGAGCCTGTTGTACCCCTAAGGTCGGCGCCATCATGGACATGACCGCTCCTGCCGACCACGGCGACCTCAACCGCAAGGCCGCGCTCGCCTCGATCTCGGTGGCGACGCTGCTCGCCGCGATGAAGGTCTGGGCGGTGGTTTCGACCGGATCGTCGGCCATGCTCGGCAGCCTTGCCGACACCGCGCTCGATCTCGTCGCCAGCCTCGCGACGCTGCTCGGGGTGTGGATCGCGGCGATGCCCGACGATCACAACCACCGCTTCGGCCACGGCAAGGCCGAGGCGCTGGCGGCCATGTTCCAGGTGGTGCTGATCTCGATCTCGGCGATCGGCCTCGCGGTCCGCTCGGTCAACCAGTTCGTCGCCGGCAGCCGCGTCGCCGAGGCCGAGAGCGGGGTGATCGTCTCGGCCATCGCGATGGCGGCCACGGTCGCGCTGCTGCTCTACCAGCGGCACGTTATCGCGCGCACCGGCAGCCTCGCGATCAGCACCGACAACGTCCACTACAAGTCGGACCTGTTCCTCAACCTCGCGGTCATCGCCGCGCTGCTGCTCGACAAGGGGCTGGGCATCGCCGGCGCCGACGCGGCCTTCGCGCTGGGCATCGCGCTGTGGCTGGCGTGGGGCGCCTGGGGGGCGTCGCAGGCGGCGATCGAGCAGTTGATGGACCACGAATGGCCGATCGAGAAGCGCGAGCGCTTCCTCGCCGTCGTCGCCCAGCATCCCGAGCTCAAGGGCCTGCACGACCTGCGCACGCGCACCAGCGGCAATCGCGATTTCGTCCAGTTCCACGTCTGGGTCGACGGGCGGATGACGGTGACCGAGGCGCACCGCGTGATGGACGAGATCGAGGACAAGCTGATGGCCGAGTTCCCCGGGCTCGAGGTGCTGATCCACCCCGATCCCGAAGGTCTCGTCGACGAACAGCCGCTGGGCGCGCACGACCTGCTCGCGCCCGGGCCCAACGGCGAAAGCCCGGCCGAGCTGGTGCAGGGCGCGCCCGGCGTTCAGCCGGCGGGATAGAGCGCGACGAGGTCGGCCAGCCGGTCGACCACGCCGCGCAGGGCGGCGTCGTCGGTCTTGCCGAGCCGGACCACCACCAGCTTGCGGCTGGGCGAGACGAGCACGTACTGGCCGAGATGCCCTTCGCAGGCAAACAGGTCGCGCGGGCCCCGCTCGGGGAACAGCGGCTCGGTTCCGGCGGTCGGCGTGCGGTTGAGCCAGATCTGCGCGCCATAGGCCTTTTCGCGCGGGGATGGCGTGGTCATGAACTCGATCCACTGGCGCGGGATGATCTGGCTGCCGCGCACCGCGCCCTTGTTGCGCAGGAATTCCCCGAATCGGGCCCAGTCGCGCGCGGTGCCGTGGATCAGGCTGCCGCCGATCAGCGTGCCCGCGGCGTCGAATTCGGGCAGCATCGAGCGCATGCCGACGGGCTCGAACAGCCGCGTGCGCAGATAGTCGGCGACCGCGTGGCGGCGCGCCTCGGGGGTCGGCTCGCTCGCCAACACCCGCGCGGCGAGGTCGGCGAGGATCACGCTGGTCGCGGTCGAATACTGGAACGTCGAGCCCGGCTCGTGCGCCAGCGGCTGGTCCTCGGCATAGCGCGCCATGTCGTCGCGCCCGTCGAGGAACAGCATGCGCACCTCGTCCGAGCGATAGGGCGGATCGCCCGCCTCGACGTGGCGGAGCCCCGAGCGCATCTGCAGCAGCTGCTTGAGCGTGATTTCGCCGCGCGGGTCGCCCGGGCGCTGCCACTGCGGCACCGGCGCGGATTCGGCAAGGCGCAGCCGTCCGTCGGACACCAGCATGCCGATCATCACGCCGGTGATCGACTTGGCCATCGACCACGACACGAAGCGCGTGTTCTCGTGATAGCCCGGTCCATAGCGTTCGGCGACGATGCGGCCTTCGTGCATCACGATCACCGCGCGGGTCTCGCCCGGGGACCCGTCCGCGAACAGCGCGTCGACGGCGCGGGCGAGCTTTTCGCGCGGAACCCCCGGCGCCTCGGCGACGGCGGCGAGCGCCTGTTCGGACAAGGGCGGCGGCCCCGGATCGGACCGGGCGCATCCCGCCAGGGCTGGCATCAGCGCGAGCGGGGCGATAAGGGCAAGGGGAAGGCGGGTCATGCCGCCGCCC
Organism: Novosphingobium huizhouense; assembly: GCF_020179475.1. Classification (GTDB taxonomy): domain Bacteria; phylum Pseudomonadota; class Alphaproteobacteria; order Sphingomonadales; family Sphingomonadaceae; genus Novosphingobium; species Novosphingobium huizhouense. The sequence continues at coordinate 42,996 of NZ_JAILXZ010000004.1, forward strand.
TTCTTCCCCGATCGCACCGGCAAGGCAATGGTCGACCCTCGTTCTCCCACAAGCACGCCGCCGCCATCGGCGCCGGTTCTCGCGCCCGCAGGCCCCTATGCCCGGCCGCCGCGCCGCCGGTTGCGGCCACGACGGGTCGCGCTCCTCGCCCTCGTCGCGGCCGGCATCGGCATTGCGGTCGCGTGGGAGCCGCTCCACGGCTATGCCGTCACCGGCGCCGCCTATGGCGCGCGGGTCGGCTGTTCGTGCCGCTTCGTCGGCGGGCGCGCGCTGTCGGACTGCACCAAGGACTTCGAGCCGGGCATGGCGCTGATCACCTTGCGCGAGGACAGCGAGGCGCGCAGCGTCACCGCGCGCTTTCCCCTGCTCGCGCGCCAGACCGCGACTTACCGCAAGGGCTGGGGCTGCGTGCTCGAACCGTGGAAGTGAGTCAGTCGGACGGGGCGGCGGTGTCCCACGGCTCGGTCGCGTCGATCCAGCCGCCGCCGACGACCCGCTCGCCGGCATAGAGCACCGCCGCCTGTCCCGGCGCCACGCCGTATTCGGGCTGGAGGAAGCGCAGCGTGGTCGCGGCGCCCGCGCCGAACGGGCCTTCGAGCGCGACCGGCACGGGCTTTGCCAGCGAGCGCACCTTGGCGGTGAGCGGCCCGGCGGGCAGCGGGCCGATGCGGTTGGTCTCGACCACCGTCGCGCGCCCGACCGCGAGCATCGCCCGCGGCCCGACGAGCACGCGCCGCCCGGTCGCGTCGAGCGCGACGACATAGAGCGGCTCGGGCTGGCCGCCGATCTCGAGGCCGCGGCGCTGGCCGACGGTGTAGTGGATCACGCCGGCATGGTGGCCGAGCACCGCGCCGGTCGCGGCATGGACGATCTCGCCCCCCGCCACGCCCTCTGGGCGGACTTTCGCCACCACTTTGGCGTAATCGCCGTCGGGCACGAAGCAGATGTCCTGGCTGTCGGGCTTGGCGGCGACGGCAAGGCCGAGCGTCGAGGCGAGGCGCCGCACTTCGGGCTTGGGCAGGCCGCCCAGCGGAAAGCGCAGGAAGTCGAGCTGGGCTTCGGTGGTGCCGTAGAGGAAGTAGGACTGGTCGCGCGCCGGATCGAGCGCGCGGTGCAGCTCGGGCCCCTGGGGGCCCGGCACGCGGCGGACGTAGTGGCCGGTCGCGAGGCAGTCGGCGCCGAGGTCGCGGGCCATCGCCAGGAGGTCGGTGAACTTGGGCCCCATGTTGCAGCGGATGCACGGGATCGGCGTGCGCCCGGCGAGGTAGTCGTCGGCGAAGCGGTCGACGACGTCCTCGCGAAAGCTCGATTCATGGTCGAAGACGTAGTGCGCGATGCCGAGCCGGTCGGCGACCGCACGCGCGTCGCGGATGTCGTCGCCGGCGCAGCAGGCGCCCTTGCGGCCGGTGGCGGCGCCATGATCGTAGAGTTGCAGCGTGATGCCGATCACCTCGGCGCCGCTCGCCGCGGCAAGCCCTGCGACGACCGAGCTGTCGACTCCGCCGGACATCGCGACGACGATCCGGCGCGCGCCGGCAGGCGCGGCGAGATCGAACAGGGCTTCGGGAGTGACGGGCAGGTCTGAGCCGGACATGGCCCGCTCCATAGGCGCTCGCGCGCGCAAAATCAGGCGGAATCTTGGGGGCGACCGGTAAACGGGGGCTAAGGTGAAAACCTAACCGGCGGTAAATGACGGATTTACTCCGCCTTATCCGTCTTGCGGTTATGTGACTGCCCATGGATCTGGGATTCAACGATGTCTGGGGCGGGGAAGCCGCCGTCGATGCGCAACGGCTTCGGCCGCTCGCATGGGCGGACTTGTGCGCCCGGCTCGTGGCCGCGCAGGATCTGCGACGCGAGATGCAGCCCGAACGGGATCGGCCGGCGCTCGACGCCGCGGCGCCCGCGAGCTTCCATCGTCCTGCCGCACAACTGCTTCGCGATATCGCAATCCCTGCCGCAACCGCCATTCGTGAACGGAGTGTTAACCTTTCCCCTTCAGGGAATGGCAAAGACGACGGCGGCACACCGTGGAGCCATACAGTAACTGGTCGCACACCGCCCACTGACCGCCCGTCCCGACGAGAAAAGCCATGATCGAAAACCAGAAAATCAGGCCTTCGCAGGTGATCGGACCGCTCGGAGAGCCCTTGACGCTCGAGAGCCTGCCGCCGCCGAGCACGACCCGCTGGGTGGTGCGTCGCAAGGCCGAAGTCGTCGCCGCCGTGAACGGCGGCCTGCTGACCATCGACGAAGTCTGCCAGCGCTACGGGCTGACCCTCGAGGAGTTCGCCTCGTGGCAGCGCGCGGTCGATCGCTCGGGCATGCAGGGTCTGCGCGTGACGCGGATCCAGCACTACCGCGATCTCTACGAGCGCCAGCTCAAGTACTGACCCGCGTCCGTGCCGGTTCGGCACGCGCCGTGCCGGGGCCGCTTCCCGCAAGGGCAGCGGCCCCATGTCGTTTTGCCTTGCCGCTATTGCGCGCTCGGCCGCGATCGATTTCAGATGCAACCGGGCAACACTTGCGCGCAGCCGGCAAGTCCTTCGTCGAGCCGCAATTGCAACTGGTCGGTTCGAGGTCTATTGCAACCACGAAAAACGCCATCGGAGGCGGTGCGCCGGCGCTTGCGACCGGTGTATTGTTAAGATAGCACACCGTGGTGTCCGGATAGGCCGGACCCAGGTCGGGAGTGGCCCGCTTGGGGGCTAGGGCACGTGAGCGACATGAACTACGAGACGAGCATTGCATCCGCCGAGGCCGAGCCGCTGATCGTCGAGGCGGACGAGCCCGCGGCCCCTGCCGGCCGGCGCAACCTGATCGTCGCCGTGGTGATCGCGCTCGTCCTCGGGCTCGCCTACTACCTGATGCACCACAACGCGGGCGAAGCGGGCGACGCCAAGGCCGGCGCGCAGGCGCAGACCGTCACCGTCGTCGCGCCGGGCCGCACCACCGTGGAGGGCGTCATCAACGCCAGCGGCGCGATCGCCGCGCGACGCGACATGCCGGTCGGCATCGCCGGTGAAGGCGGCCGCGTCGTCAGCGTGCTGGTCGACGCAGGCGCCTGGGTGCGCAAGGGCCAGGTCCTCGCGGTGGTCGATCGCGCGGTCCAGGCGCAGCAGATCGCCGGGCAGTCGGCCAACATCGCGGTCCAGGCCGCCAACGCCCGCCTCGCCCAGGCCAACCTCGACCGTGCGCTCAAGCTGGTCGAGAAGGGCTTCATCTCGAAGGCCGACATCGACCGCCTCACCGCCACCCGCGATGCCGCGGTGGCGCAAGTCGGCGTCGCCCGCGCCTCGCTCGGCCAGCTCCAGGCGAGCACCGCGCGGCTCAACGTGATCGCGCCCGAATCCGGCCTCGTGCTGACCCGCAGCGTCGAGCCCGGGCAGATCGTCGGCCCCGCATCGGGCACGCTGTTCCGCATCGCCAAGGACGGCGAGCTCGAAATGCAGGCGCGCCTTGCCGAAAACGATCTGGCGCGCCTTTCGGTCGGCGTCGCCGCGCAGGTGACGCCGGTCGGCACCACGCGCGCGTTCGACGGCCGCGTCTGGCAGGTATCGCCGACGATCGACCCCACCACCCGCGAAGGCATCGCCCGCATCGCGCTGCCCTATGATCCCGCGCTGCGTCCCGGCGGCTTCGCCAGCGCCCAGATCCGGAGCGGCGAGGTCACCGCGCCGGTGCTGCCCGAATCCGCGATCCTGTCCGACCAGCGCGGCGCCTTCGTCTATGTCGTGGGCGGCAACAACAAGGTCGAGCGCCGTCCGGTCACGACCGGCGACGTCACCCCTCAGGGGATCGTCGTCCGCACGGGCCTTTCGGGCAACGAGCGCATCGTGCTGCGCGCCGGCGGGTTCCTCAACCCCGGCGACCAGGTTCATCCCGTGACGGCTTCGGCCGGCGCCAAGTGACGGCCAGGGGCGCGATCCCATGAACTTCAAGAACATCTCGGCCTGGTCGATCCGCAACCCGGTCGTGCCGATCGTGCTGTTCCTCGGGCTGACGCTCGCGGGGCTGGTCTCGTTCATGGGCATGAAGGTCCAGGACCAGCCGGACATCGAGTTCCCGATGGTGATCATCACCATCAGCCAGCCCGGCGCCGCGCCCACCGAGATCGAGAACCAGATCACGCAGCGCGTCGAATCCGCGGTGCGGACCATCCAGGGCATCGAGGCGATGAGCTCGACCGCCTCGGAAGGCACCAGCCAGACGATGGTCCAGTTCAAGATCGGCACCGACATCAATTCGGCGGTGAACGAGGTCAAGAACGCGATCGACCAGACCCGCGGCAACCTGCCCGACGGCATTCTCGAACCGCAGGTGATCAAGGCGCAGACCTCGTCCGACCCGATCGCCTACTTCGCGGTCGAAGCCGACGACATGACGCTCGAGCAGCTGTCCTGGTTCATCGACGACACCGTCGCCAAGCGCCTGCTGTCGGTCACCGGCATGGCCGAAGTGCTGCGCTCGGGCGGGGTCGACCGCGAGATCACGGTGACGCTCGATCCGATGCGGATGAAGGCGCAAGGGGTCACCGCGGTCCAGGTCAACGCAGCGCTGCGCCAGGTCAACCTCAACGCCGCGGGCGGCCGCGCCGAAGTCGCAGGCTCCCGCCAGGCGGTCCGCGTGCTGGGCAACGCGCTGTCGGCCTTCGACCTGTCGCAGACCCAGATCTCGCTCGCCAACGGCCGGACGATCCGCCTGTCGGACGTCGCCGACGTGCGCGACAGCTACAGCGAGATCACCTCGATCGCCAAGTTCAACGGCAAGCCCGTGGTGACCTTCTCGATCGCCCGCGCACGCGGTGAATCCGACGTCAGCGTGTTCGACGAAGCGGTCAAGGAGATGGACAAGATCGCCGCCGAGCAGGGCGGCAAGGTCAAGTTCCGCCAGCTGTTCAACTCGGTGCAGTACACCAAGGACCAGTACCGCAGCTCGATGTCCTCGATGGTCGAGGGCGCGGTGCTGGCGGTGATCGTGGTGTTCTTCTTCCTGCGCGACTGGCGCGCGACGATCGTTTCGGCGATCGCGATCCCGCTCTCGGCCATTCCCACCTTCTGGGTGATGGACCTGATGGGCTTCACGCTCAACCAGATGTCGCTGCTCGCGCTCGGCCTCGTCGCGGGCGTGCTGGTCGACGACGCGATCGTCGAGATCGAGAACATCGTGCGCCACATGCGGATGGGCAAGACGCCCTACCAGGCCTCGATCGACGCGGCCGACGAGATCGGCCTGGCGGTGGTGGCGACGACCTTCTCGATCGTCGCGGTGTTCTTCCCGGTGGGCCTGATGCCCGGCGTCTCGGGCCAGTTCTTCAAGAACTTCGGCCTCACCGTCGTCGTCGCGGTGCTGTTCTCGCTGCTCGTCGCGCGCATGATCACGCCGATGATCGCCGCCTATTTCCTCAAGGCCCACGGCCATGCCGAACATGGCGGCGGCCCGTGGATGGACCGCTACATGAAGGTCCTGCGCTGGTCGCTCGATACCCGCGCCGCGCAGGCCTATCGCGCCCGCTTCCCCAAGCGCCGGGTGCGCGCCCGGCTGCGCGACCACCGCCTGTGGATGATGGGCGTCGGCTTCGGCGCGCTGCTGCTGACCGGCGTGCTGTTCTTCGTCGTGCCGAGCCAGTTCTTCCCCGACACCGACGAGGACTTCAGCCGCATCGTCGTCGAGATGGTGCCCGGCACCACGATCGAGCAGACCGAGCGCAAGATCGACGAAGTCTACCGCATGGTGAAGGACGAACCGGAAGTCGAATCCGGGCTCGAGCGCGTCGAGGAATCGAAGGGCCGGGTCTTCCTCGTGCTCAAGAAGGGCTCCGGCCTGCGCGACAGCGTGCGCTTCGAGCGCGAGCTGACGCCGAAGCTGCAGACCATCGCCGATGCGCGCGTCTCGTTCATGAGCATGAACGGCGGGGGCCCCGGGGGCGGGTCGGGCCGTCCGATCTCGATCATGCTGTCGGGCTCGGACCCGGCGCTGCTGCAGCGCACCGCGCAGACCCTGGTCGACCAGATGAGCAAGCTCAAGACGGTCGTCGCCCCGCGCGTCAGCGCCGACATGCGCCGGCCCGAGATCGTGATCACCCCGCATCTCGATCTCGCCGCCAACCTCGGCGTGACCACCCAGGCGCTGAGCCAGGTGATCCGCATCGCGACGCAAGGCGAAATCGACCAGAACAGCGCCAAGTTCTCGCTGTCCGACCGCCAGGTGCCGATCCGCGTCAAGCTGCCGCCCGAATCGCGCCGCGACCTCTCGACCATCGAGAACCTGCCGGTGCCGACCACCGCGGGCACCACGGTCCCGCTTTCGCGCGTCGCCTCGATCGGCTTCGGCTCGGGCCCGACGACGATCCAGCGCTACAACCAGAACCGCCGCGTGTTCATCGGCGCCGACCTTCCCGCCGGCGTCGCCAAGGGCACGGCGATGGCCGAGATCAACAAGCTGCCGATTATGAAGAACATCCCGCAGGGCGTGTCGAACGCGCCGGCGGGCGAGGATCGCTGGCAGCAGGAGATGCTCAACAACTTCGTCGTCGCGGTCTGCGCGGGCGTGCTGCTGGTGTTCTCGGTGCTGGTGCTGCTCTACCACCGGTTCGTCTCGCCGCTGGTCAACATGGGCTCGCTGTTCCTCGCCCCGCTCGGCGGCATGCTGCTGCTCGGCCTCGTCGGGCAGCCGCTGTCGATGCCGGTGTTCATCGGCATCCTGATGCTGTTCGGCATCGTCGCGAAGAACTCGATCCTGCTGATCGACTTCGCGATCGAGGAAATGGCGACCGGCAAGACCAAGCTCGAGGCGATCATCGAGGCCGGGCACAAGCGCGCGCAGCCGATCATCATGACCACCGTCGCGATGGTCGCCGGCATGGTGCCGACCGCGATCTCGCTCGGTGGCGATGCGGGCTGGCGCGCGCCGATGGGGACGACCGTGATCGGCGGGCTGACGATGTCGACCCTGCTCACGCTGCTGATCGTGCCTGCCGGCTTCAGCCTGGCCGACGGCATCGAAAAGCGCGTCGGGCCCTGGCTCGGCCGCAAGGTGCTGAGCTACGATCCGAACGATCCGCGCAACAAGGCGGCTGACCACGCTGCGGGGAACCGGTCGCACGGCGAGGCATTCCCGGCGGAGTGAGCCAGCCGCCCGCCGCATCCATCGCAAGATCCGCGCGACGCCGGGACGGCGCCCTGCGGCCCGACCCCGTCCGGCGCATGCGGCTGATCGCCACCGGCCTGCTGGTGGCCATGGCCGCGCTGTTCCTCGTCTCGCGCGCACTGGTCCCGCTGCATCCCGGCTGGGGCTACCTGCGCGCCTTTGCCGAGGCGGCGATGGTCGGCGGGCTCGCCGACTGGTTCGCGGTGACCGCGCTGTTCCGCCGCCCGCTCGGCCTGCCGATCCCCCACACCGCGATCATCCCGGAGAACAAGGACCGCATCGCCGATTCGATGGCGGCGTTCCTGCGCGACAATTTCCTGACGCCCCAGGTCGTCGCGCGGCGGATGCAGGGCTTTGCCGCCGCGCGGCTCGCCGGGCAGTTCCTCGCCAACCCGCGCGGCTCCGAAAGCCGCCTGCGCGAAGGCGCGAGCAGCCTGCTTGCCGACGTGCTCGAATCGCTCGACCAGGAAAAGCTCGGCGGCCTCGCCAAGGGGGCGGTGCGCGCACAGGTCGAACGGCTCGACCTCGCGCCGCTGCTCGGCCAGATGCTCGGCGCGATGGTCGCCGACGGGCGGCACATGCCGCTGGTCGAAAGCGGCATCCGCAAGGCCGCGCACCTGCTCGAAGCCAACGAGGACATGATCCGGGCGATGATCCACGAGCGGGCCAACGCGCTGATGCGCTTCGCCCGGCTCGACGAGCGGCTCGCCAACACGATCCTCGACGGGCTCTACAAGCTCCTCGCCGAAACCGTGGTGATCCCCGACCATCCGCTGCGCCTGAAGATCGAGGAGGGCTTGCAGCAGCTCGCCCACGATCTCGTGCACGATGCCGCAATGCGCGCGCGGGTCGAGCGGATGAAGGCCGAAGTCCTTGCCAACCCGGCCTTCGCCGCCTGGCTCGATGCGCTGTGGGAGCGCGCGCGGGCGCGGTTGCTGCGCGCGGTGCGCGAACCGGGCGGCGCGCTGTCGGGCCAGCTCGGCTCGAGCCTCGGCGAGCTCGGCCGCGCGCTGCAGCACGATCCGCGGCTGCAGCACCTGGTCGACCGCTTCGCCCGCCGCACCCTGGTCGGCGTCGCCACCCGCTATGGCGACCAGATCGTGCGGCTGGTGTCCGAGACGGTGCGCCGCTGGGACGCGCGCACCGTGACCGATCGCATCGAAGGCGCGGTCGGGCGCGACCTCCAGTTCATCCGCATCAACGGCACGCTGGTCGGCGGGCTTGTCGGCGTGGCGATCCACGCTATCGACGTGCTGCTATGACCGAGACCGCCCCCTTCCTCGTCACCGACCGGCTCGAGCTGTGGATGCCGCAGGCGCACGATCATGCCGGGCTCGTCGCGCTGCTCGCCCCTGAAGCGGTGCGCGCCAACCTCGGCAACCGGCCGACCAGCGCGGTCGAGGAATTCAACCGCCTGCTGCGCAACGCCGGCAGCTGGATGCTCTACGGTTACGGCATCCTCACCTGCCGGCTGCGCGGAGAGGAGGAGATCGTCGGCATTTGCGGCGTGTTCCACTCCTGGCGCGGCTTCGGCCAGGGCATGGACGATACCGCCGAGATCGGGTGGATCTTCGCCGAACGCGCCTGGGGCAAGGGCATCGCGACCGAGGCCGCCCGGGCCGTGCTCGACTGGTTCGCGCTCGCGCATCCGGGCAAGCGGGTGGGCTGCATGATCAACGACACCAACCTCGCCTCGATCGCGGTGGCCGAAAAGCTCGGCTTCGCGCGCTACGACACGCACCTCGCCGAAGACGGCGCGAGGCTGGTCCTGCTCGAACGCGCCGCCTGAGCCCTACTTCCCCGCGTCGATCAACGCCTGGACCTCGCGATAGAACGCCTCGCGCGCGGCGCCTTCGGGCCCCTTGGTCGCCCGGGTCCAGTCGGCGTTCGAGGCGATCACCAGCCGCCGCGCCGGGTCGATGAAGATGCCCTGGCCGAAGATGCCCTGCGCCGCGACCGAGCCGTCGTCGTAGGTCCACCACTGGAAGCCGTAGCCCTTGCCCGGCTTGCCGATGTCCTTCTGCTTGTGCGTCGCCTGCGCGAACCAGTCGGCGGGCACGATCTGGCGCCCGCCGGCACGGCCGTTGTCGAGCACGAACAGGCCCATCCGCGCATAGTCGCGCGTCGCGGCCTGGAGGCAGCAGCCGGCGATCTCGTGCCCGGTCTTGCCGAGCAGCCAGGTCGCCTCGGCTTCCATCCCGGCCGGCTGCCAGATCTTTTCGTGAAGGTACTGCGCCAGCGGCTTCTTCACCGCCGATGAGACCAGCACGCCGATCAGGTTGGTCTCGCCGGTGTTGTAGTGCCAGACCTCGCCCGGCGGATGCGCGCGTGGCAGCTTGCGCAGGTAGCTGACCGTCGCATCGACGCCGGGCTCGGGCGTCGCCCGGTTGAACGCGGCGACGTCCGAGTTGGGGTCTTCGTAGTCCTCGTTCCAGCGCACCCCCGAGCTCATCGTCAGCAACTGCCGCACGCTGACGTCGTCATAGGCCGAACCGCGCAGGCCGGGGATGTAGGCGCTGACCTTGTCCTCCAGGCTGCGGATCGCGCCGTCCTGGATCGCCGCGCCGACCAGCGTCGAGGTGAACGACTTCGCCACCGAGAAGCTCGTCCAGCGGCCCTTCGCGTCGAATCCCAGGCCATAGCGTTCGAGCCGCACCTTGCCGTCCTGCAGCACGACCAGCCCGGCCAGCCGCTGCTCGCGCATCACCTTGTCGATGTCGGGCACCGCCAGCGGGCGCCCCTGCGGCAGCGGGCGCGGGTGCGAGGAAGGCACGATCCGGTTGGCCCGGGCGAGCAGCGGCAGGCGGTCCATCGCGCGGAATGCGGCATCGCGCTGCGCCAGCGACCAGCCGAGCACGTCGGCGTTGGTCGGCATGGCCGCCAGCAGCCCGCGGGTTTCCTTGTCGAGGCTTGCATACCAGCCGCCGCCCGCGACCAGCACCGCCGCCAGCACGGCCAGACCCCATCCACGCTTGCGCATCCCATCCCCACATGGCGATTGTCGTTGGCGCGAGCATACCGCCTGCGCGCGCCGGGGGAAGCGCCAACCTTGCCGCGCCGGCGCGCGCTTCAGGCGGCGACCAGCGTGGCGATGCGGCGGGCCAGTTCCTCGACCGTGAACGGCTTGGTCAGGATGTCCATCCCGGCGTCGATCGCGCTGCCGTCGACCACGCTGCTTTCGGCATAGCCGGTGACGAACAGGATCTTGAGCAGCGGGCGGGTGCGGCGCGCGGCATCGGCCACCTGCCGGCCGTTGAGCCCGTTGGGCAGGCCGACGTCGGTGACCAGCAGGTCGAGCGCCGGGGCGGCGTCCATCGCCGCGAGCGCCTGCGCCCCGTCCTCGGCCTCGAGGCAGGCATAGCCGAGCGCGGCGAGGGCATCGACCAGCAGCAGGCGCACGCTCGGCTCGTCGTCGACCACCAGCGCGGTGCCGGCGAGCGAAGGCGCCGGCAGCCGTTCGCCCGAGGAGGGAACCGGCGGCGCAGGATCGCCGCGGTAGCGCGGCAGGTAGATCCGCACGCGCGTGCCGACTCCCGGTTCCGAGCGGATCCGCACGAGACCGCGGCTCTGCCGGGCAAAGCCGTAGACCATCGACAGCCCCAGCCCGGTGCCGCGCCCGATCGGCTTGGTGGTGAAGAACGGGTCGAACACCCGCTCGAGGTCCTCGGCCGGGATACCCACGCCGGTATCGCCGACCATCACCGCCACGTAGTCGCCGGGCGGCAGACCCCGGTCGCTCGCCGCCGAACCCTCGAGCGTGAGGTTGTCGGTGGTGATGGTGATGCGGCCACCCTGCGGCATCGCGTCGCGCGCGTTGATGCACAAGTTGAGCAGCGCGTTCTCGAGCTGGTTGGGATCGACCGAGGTCGGCCAGAGACCCTCCTGCGGCGCGACCTCGACGCGGTAGGCAGGGCCGACCGTGCGCGCGACCAGATCGATGAACTCAGGCAGCAGGGCGTTGACGTCGATCGCGCGCGGCGACAGCGTCTGGCGGCGCGAAAAGGCGAGCAGGCGATGGGTCAGCGCCGCCGCGCGGCGCGTCGCGCCCAGGCCCGCGGCAAGGTAGCGCGAGATGTCGGCCGCCGGATCGGTCGCCCGGCGGCGCTCGATCAGCTCGAACGCGCCCTGGATGCCGGCGAGCAGGTTGTTGAAATCGTGGGCGAGGCCGCCGGTCAGCTGGCCCACCGCCTCCATCTTCTGCGCCTGGCGCAGCGCGGCCTCGGCCGCCTCGCGTTCGGCGAGCGCCTCGACCACGCGCGCCTCGAGCGTTTCGGCGAGGTTGCGCAGCGCCTCCTCGGCGCGGACCTGGTCGGTCACGTCCTTGAACAGCACCGCCACCAGCCGGTCCTCGAACGGCCCGATGCGGAACGAGGAGACCTCGAGGTGGCGCCCGGTGGCGACCAGCTCGTTGCGGAAGCGGATCGGCTCGCCGGTGTGGAGCACCCGGCCGTAGAACGCGACCCAGGCGTCGGCTTCGTCGGGCACCATTTCGCGCAGGCGCTGGCCGACCACGTCCGGAATGCCGGTGTTGCGCTCGTAGGCTGCGTTGGCGAGGATGTGGATGTAGTCGCTCAAGGGACCGTGCGGCCCGTCGAGGAAGCGGATCACGCAGTAGCCCTGGTCCATGCTCTCGAACAGGGTGCGGTAGAGCTCGGGCGGAATCGCGGGGAGGGCGTCGTCGGCAACGCCGCTGGCATCGTGCGGCTCGGAGCGCGACGGTAAGTCCATCGGGCCGCAAACGGAGAAAGGAGCGATCGGTTCCCGCCAAAGGAAACGGGGCCGGAAGTTTCCTTCCGGCCCCGCCCTTTTCGTCAGCGTGAGCTGCCCTGGACTGCTTAGAAGTCCATGCCGCCCATGCCGCCCATGCCACCGCCCATCGGCGGCATCGCGGGCTTGTCTTCCGGCTTCTCGCTGATCGCCGCTTCGGTGGTGATCAGCAGGCCCGAAACCGACGCGGCATCCTGGAGCGCGGTGCGCACGACCTTGGTCGGGTCGATGACGCCGGCGGCCTTCAGGTTCTCGTAGGTGTCGGTCGCGGCGTTGAAGCCCTGGTTCTCGTCGTTCTCGCGCAGCAGGTTGCCGGCGACGACAGCACCGTCATGACCGGCGTTCGAAGCGATCTGGCGCAGCGGCGCCTGGATCGCGCGACGCACGATGTCGATGCCCTTGGTCTGGTCGTCGTTGGCGCCCTTGAGCCCTTCGAGAGCCTTGGTCGCGTAGAGCAGCGCGGTGCCGCCACCGGGGACGATGCCTTCCTCGACCGCGGCGCGGGTCGCGTGCAGCGCGTCGTCGACGCGGTCCTTGCGCTCCTTCACCTCGACTTCGGTGGCGCCGCCGACCTTGATCACGGCCACGCCGCCGGCGAGCTTGGCGAGACGCTCCTGGAGCTTCTCGCGGTCGTAGTCGCTGGTGGTGACTTCGATCTGGGCGCGGATCTGCTCGACGCGGGCCTTGATCTCTTCAGCCGAACCGGCGCCATCGACGATCGTGGTGTTGTCCTTGTCGATGGTGACCTTCTTGGCCTGGCCGAGCATCGGGAGCGTGACGCTCTCGAGCTTGATGCCGAGGTCTTCCGAGATCATCTCGCCCTTGGTCAGCGTGGCGATGTCGCCCAGCATGGCCTTGCGGCGGTCGCCGAAGCCCGGCGCCTTGACCGCGGCAACCTTGAGGCCGCCGCGCAGCTTGTTGACGACGAGGGTCGCCAGCGCTTCGCCTTCGATGTCCTCGGCGATGATCAGCAGCGGACGGCCGGTCTGGACCACGGCTTCGAGAACCGGCAGCATCGCCTGCAGCGACGACAGCTTCTTCTCGTGGATCAGGATGTACGGATTCTCGAGCTCGACCGTCATCTTTTCCGGGTTGGTGATGAAGTAGGGCGAGAGGTAGCCGCGGTCGAACTGCATGCCTTCGACGACATCGAGTTCGAATTCGAGGCCCTTGGCCTCTTCCACGGTGATCACGCCTTCCTTGCCGACCTTCTCCATCGCCTCGGCGATCTTCTGGCCGACTTCGGTGTCGCCGTTGGCCGAGATGATGCCGACCTGGGCGATTTCCGACGAACCCGAAACCGGGGTCGAACGCGACTTGAGGTTCTCGACGACCTTGGTCACGGCGATGTCGATGCCGCGCTTGAGGTCCATCGGGTTCATGCCCGCAGCGACCGAGGTCATGCCTTCGCGCACGATCGCCTGGGCGAGAACGGTCGCGGTGGTGGTGCCGTCACCGGCGGCGTCGTTGGCCTTGCTGGCGACTTCGCGCAGCATCTGCGCGCCCATGTTCTCGAACTTGTCCTTGAGTTCGATTTCCTTGGCGACCGACACACCGTCCTTGGTGATGCGCGGGGCGCCGAAGCTCTTGTCGATGACGACGTTGCGGCCCTTGGGGCCCAGCGTCACCTTCACCGCGTCGGCGAGAATGTCGACGCCGCGCAGGATGCGCTCACGAGCGTCGCGCGAAAAGCGTACGTCCTTGGCAGCCATGTTGATTTCCTTCGAATGTCTGGAGTGGATGTCTGGACAGTGGCGGCGGCGATCAGCCGATCACGCCGAGGATGTCCGATTCCTTCATGATCAGCAGGTCTTCGCCGGCGACCTTGACTTCGGTGCCGGACCACTTGCCGAACAGCACGCGGTCGCCGACCTTGACGTCGAGCGGGGTCACGGTGCCGTTCTCGGCGCGGGCGCCGGTCCCGACGGCGACGATCTCGCCTTCAGCGGGCTTTTCCTTGGCGCTGTCGGGGATGATGATCCCGCCGGCGGTCTTTTCCTCGGCTTCGACGCGGCGCACCAGCACGCGGTCGTGCAGCGGACGGAAAGTCATGGGTTGCTCCCTCTTCCAATCGAATTGGCGATACGAATTTCTGCTTGGCACTCCCCGGTGGAGAGTGCCAGCGCGGCGCATATGGGTCGGGGGCGACAGAGCGTCAAGAACTGCGGGCGAAGATTCTTTTCGCTGCGATGAACGGGCCGAAGGGCGCGTCCGGTTGCCTCACGCGGGCAGCAGGCCCAGCCGCCCGCGCCGATGCCAGCGCCACAGCAGCAGGCCGGCGACGAAGATCAGCCCGACCAGCAGCCCGATCCACACCCCCAGCCCGCCGATGGGGCTATGCAGCCCGAGCCACAGCGCGGTGCCAACGCCCGGGACCCAATAGCCGAACAGCGCGATCAGCATCGGCACGCGGGTGTCCTGCAGGCCGCGCAGCATGCCCGCGCCGACCGCCTGCGCGCCGTCGAACAGCTGGAAGGCGGCCGCCACCATCATGTACTGGACGGCAAGGTCGACCACGCGGGCGTTGGCCGGCGCGGTGGGATCGATGTAGAGCCACAGCAACTGGTGCGGGAAGATCATCATCACGCTTGCCGACAGCGCCATGAAGCCCATGCCGAGCAGCATCGCCACGCGTCCGGCGCGCGCGATCGCCTGGCGGTCGCCCGCGCCGTAGGACAGCCCGACGCGGATCGTCGCGGCCTGCGCCACGCCGAACGGCACCTGGAAGGCGATGGCCGCGAACTGCAGCGCGACCGTGTGCGCGGCAAGTTCCGCCTCGCCGATGCGGCCCATGACGAAGGCCGCGCCGTTGAACATGCCCGCCTCGGCGATGATCGTGCCGCAGATCGGCAGGCCGATCTTGAGCACCTCGCGGAAGCGGCGCCATTCGGGCACCCACCAGCGCCCCAGCAGGCGATAGCGGTGCAGCCGCCGGTCGAAGCGGATCACCAGCGCATAGGCGCCGAGCATCGCGGTGCTGGTGACCACGCTCGACACCGCCGAGCCGGCCAGCCCCATCGCCGGGGCGCCGAAGTGGCCGAACACGAAGATCCAGTTGCCCGCGGCGTTGACTGCGACCGCCATCGCGGTGATCGCGGTGCCGATCCCGGGGCGGCCCAGCGTCGCCACCACCGTGCGCAGCAGCGCCGCGAGGACCGCCGGGATCGCCGCCCACATCAGGATGTGCAGGAACGGCTCGGCGCGCGCGATGACTCCCGGTTGCTGGCCGGTCAACCGCATCAGCGGCCCGCCGAGCAGGCACACCCCGATCGCCACCGCCGCCGCGAGCAGGCCGACCCACGCGGCCATGCGCACCGTGCGCCGCACCTCGCGCACGGCATGGCGGCGCCGCCCGAGTTCGGCCGCGATCAGCGGCGAGGCCGCGCCGACGAGGCCGGTCATGCTCCACACCAGGAGGCCGAACAGCGCGACCGACAGCGACGATGCGGCGAGCGCCTCGGGCCCCAGCCGCGCGACGAACACCACGTCGATCGCGAAGACCGCCATCTGCAGCAGGTTCGCGCCGACCAGCGGGGCGGCGAGGCGCAACATGCTGCGCCATTCGTCGAGCCAGCTTCGGGGAGGGTTCTCAAACATCGCGCCGCGGGGCATAGGGCGGGCGCGTGCCCAAGGAAAGGCCCCGCGCAACGCCCGGTCCTGCGTGTCGGACCTGCCGGGCCACAACGTCGGAAGGACATTCGTCGATGCTCAAGCCGGTCAACCTCGCGCTCCTTGCCACGCTCGGCCTTGCGCTCGCGGCCTGCGGGTCGCAGCAGGGCGGGGGCGAAGCCGGCGGCGGGGGAAGCGCGACGGCGAACGCCGCCGCCGACGCCGCGCCGCCCGCCTTCGGGATCTGCAAGTCGTGCCACGCGGTCGAAAAGGGCAAGACCGTGATCGGCCCCAGCCTCTACGGCATCGTCGGCACCAAGGCGGGCGACGTGCCCGGCTACGCGTTCAGCCCGGCGCTCAAGGGCTCGGGCCTGGTCTGGGACGAGGCGACGCTCGACAAGTGGCTCGAGAACCCGATGAAGCTCGTGCCCGGCACGCGGATGAGCTATGCCGGGCAGAGCGATCCCGCCAAGCGCAAGGCGATCATCGCCTACCTCAAGACGCTGAAGTAAGGGGCGAGGCAAGGCGCTTGCCCGGTCTTCGCGCGCTGCTAGGCTGGCGCGCGATGGCCGGTATTCCTCCTGTTGCAGCCGGGCGCCGCACGCTTGTCGCGCTGGTCGTGCTGCTCGCGCTCGCGGTGCTGCTCAACTTCGTCGATCGCGGCGCGATGGGCATCGCCGCGCCGAAGATGAAGGCCGATCTCGGGCTTTCCGCCACCACCTTCGGCCTGGCAGCCTCGGCCTTCTTCTGGACCTACGGCGCGATGCAGCCGCTGGTCGGCTGGATCAGCGACCGGGTCTCGGTCTACCGCGCGCTGGCGTTCGCGCTGGCGCTGTGGTCGGCGAGCACGCTGCTGACCGGGCTCGTCCGGGGGCTTGCGCTGCTGGTGGTGCTGCGCCTGCTGCTGGGGCTGGGCGAAAGCTTCGTGTTCCCCTGCGTGTCCAAGATCATCGCGCGGCACGTTCCGGCCGGCCGGCGCGGGACGGCCAACGCGGTCGTCGCGGTCGGCCTCGCGCTCGGCCCGGCGGTCGGCACGCTGGCAGGCGGGGCGCTGCTGGCGCAGGCCGGGTGGCAGGCGGTGTTCGTGGCGTTCGGGGCGGTGACGCTGCTGTGGCTGCTGCCCTGGGCGCTGGTGGTGCGCGCGCTTCCGGCCGAAGACCGCGCGGCGCCGGCCTCGGCGTTTTCCTATGCCGCGCTGCTGCGGCAGAAGGCGCTGTGGATCACCGGCGCCTGCCACGTCACCGCCAACTACGGCTTCTTCTTCGTCTCGATCTGGCTGCCGCTCTACCTGACCGGCACGCGCGGCCTGCCGATCGCGACGATGGCATGGTTCGCGGCGGCCACCTTCGGCGCGCAGGCGCTGTCCTCGCTCGCCACCGGGCACCTGTCCGACGCGCTGGTCCGCGCCGGGCGCAGCGAGGACGCGGTGCGCCGCGGCTTCAGCGTCGCCGGCCAGGTCGCGCTCGCGCTCGGCATCGCCGCGATCGCGCTGTCGCAGGGACAGGGGGCGCTGCTCGCCGCGCTGGTGTTCACCGGCATCGCGATGGGACCGGGGCCGACGATGGCCTATGCGATCGGCCAGATCTTCGCGGGCGAGCGGCTGGCGGGCAGCTGGATCGGCTGGCAGAATGCGATCGGCAGCCTTTCCGGCGTGATCGGGCCGCTCGTCACCGGCGCGATCGTCGACCTGACCGGGGGCTTTGGCGGCGCCTTCGCCTTCGCGGCGGGGCTGAGCCTGCTGGGCGCGGGGCTGTTCCAGTGGGTCCTGCCGCCGATGCGGCCGGTCGACATCGCCTGAGCGCGACGACGATCGGCGCGCAAACGAAAAGGGCGACCCGCGAGGGCCGCCCTTTCCTGATCGTCGGGCGATGAACCCGAAGAAGATTACTTGAGCTCGACGGTGCCGCCGGCTTCCTCGATCTTCTTCTTGATCTCTTCGGCTTCGGCCTTCGAGACGCCTTCCTTGATGGCCTTCGGCGCGCCTTCGACGAGCGCCTTGGCTTCGGTCAGGCCCAGGTTGGTGATCGCGCGGACTTCCTTGATGACCTGGATCTTCTTGCCGCCGTCACCGGTCAGGATGACGTCGAATTCGGTCTTCTCTTCGGCAGCGGCGCCAGCGTCGCCACCGGCAGCCGGGGCGGCGGCAACGGCGACGGCAGCAGCGGCGCTCACGCCCCAGGCTTCTTCGAGAGCCTTGGCGAGGTCGGCGGCTTCGAGGACGGTCAGCTTCGAAAGTTCTTCAACAAGCTTGGCGATATCGGCCATGATATTTCACTCCTGAATGTGTGACGCCCGGCGGACGCGCCGCCGGCCGGAAATCGAACAGTCTTATGCGGCTTCCTTGGCGTAGGCGCCGAAGACGCGCGCCAGCTTCGCCGCCGGAGCGGTGGTGAGCTGGGCGAGCTTGGTCGCCGGAGCCTGGACGAGGCCGATGAGCTTGGCGCGCAGTTCGTCGAGCGAGGGCATCGAGGCGAGCGCCTTGACCCCGTCGGGATTGAGAACCTGCGACCCCATCGCACCGCCGACGATCTCGATCTTGTCGGTGGTCTTGGCGAACTCGACGACCACCTTGGCGGCGGCGACCGGGTCGGCCGAGGCAGCGATCGCCGTCGGACCGGTGAAGAAATCACCAATGCCTTCGTAATCGGTGCCCGCGATGGCAAGCTTGGCAAGACGGTTCTTCGCAACCTTGTAGGTCGCACCCGCTTCGCGGATCTTGTTGCGCAGGTCGGTGGACTGGGCCACCGTCATGCCGAGGTTGCGGGTGATGACCACCGCGCCGGCCTCGTTGAAGACGCCGCTCAGGAATGCGACCGATTCGGCTTTCTGCGAACGATCCATGCCTTACTCCTTCACATGTGACCGAACGGGGGCGAACCCCGCACGGCCGGCTACGTTTGTCCGCACCGGAAACCGGCACGGGCGAGTCCGCTGACAAGGGAAGGAGGTGCGTCACACCGGACGCGAAAAGGCCATGCGGTCCGCAAGGGGAGCGCAGCGCCTTGAAACTCGTTTCCCCGCCTAGGCCGGAAATTAAGCAGGAAACCTGCACCGACGGTCTCGGACGGATGACCCGGGGCAGGCCGGAGCCTGCGCGGGATCGGGTCGCTGCGGCCCCTGACACAAAAGCGGCGGCAAGTCAACCTTTGCCGCGCGCCTTTTCGCGTCAGTCGCCGGCGCGATAGCCGAGCACGTCGCCCGGCTGGCAGTCGAGCTCGCGGCAGATCGCCTCGAGCGTCGCGAAGCGGATCGCCTTGGCCTTGCCGGTCTTGAGGATCGAGAGGTTGGCGAGCGTCAGGTCGATCCGCTCGGCCAGCTCGGTCATCGTCATGCGCCGCTGGTGGAGCAGTTCGTCGAGCTTGACGACGATGCGGGTCGGGGCGGATTCGCCGGGGCTGGGGGGCGCCATCACACGGTCCCCTCGAGGTCGTCGCGCATCCGCGCGCCTTCGCGGAACACGCGGGCGAGGATGAACAGGATCAGCGCGAGCAGCACCCCGCCGACCGACACCCCGAAGTCCGAGGTCGCGTCCTCGATCGTCGTCGCGAGCCACTGGCCGATGCCGCCCACCGGGATCGAGAGGCCTTCGACCGCCAGCGTCAGCCAGCCCATCGCGGCGAGCCGGGCGGCGTTGACCGGCGCGAACGGATCGCCATGCGCGACGCTGGCGACGATCCGCCGCAGGTGGCGCAGGAAGGCAAAGGCGCATGCCGCCATGGCCGCCACCAGCAGCAGGATCGCGACGAGCGCGCCGATCGTCGCCGGCGGCAGCGGATGATGGGCCTCGCCGGCGAGCCCGCCGAGTACGGTCTGCCGGGCATAGACGATCACCGGGGCGGCGATCAGGGTCGCGCCGGCGACGATCGCCGACAGGCCCTGGCCGATCAGCGCGATCGTGCCGGTGGCGGCGAGCAGCGGGTCTTTGGGACGAAGGTTCATGGGTTCGGTCTCCTCCGGGTTGAGGGTCAGGCGAGTTCGGGGGGCGGCGCAGGCGCAATGCGCTCCGCGGGCAGGCCCGGCGCGGCAAGGGCCGGCAGCGACAGAGCAAGCGCGAGCAGCGCCGTGACCACGAGCCGCGTGGCGTGCGGATCGGCGCCGGGAAGCGAAGGACTGCGGGGCATTTGTCGATCTCCGATATGAGCCATATCGCAATTCAATAAGCCGAGTCGGTCTTATCGTCAATCGATATTATCGAATCTCGATTAGTGCTGCGGTCGGGCGACCGCATTCCGGGCCCGCGACGGACGCAGGACCTTTTGACATTCCAACAGGGGCGGCCTATATCGCCGGCAACGGTCCACCGCTTCGAGCAAGGCCGTCCCATGCGCGGGGGACGGCTCGGGAAGGAAGCGGCGGGCATCCATCTGACGCGAAAGGCTGCCGGTCCGGCGCTCCATGCAGGAGCACCATGCACCGTGCGGCCCTTTTTCGTTTGATGGCGCCAACGCCGCGTTTGGCACGAATTCAGGCCGGGTTTCCGGCATCAAGAAGCGAAGAGGCACCCTCTCCCCATGGCGACCAAGGCCCCCAGCGCACGCCCCGGCGTGAAGCGCCGCATCCGCAAGATCTTCGGTGACATCCACGAAGTCGTGCAGATGCCCAACCTGATCGAGGTGCAGCGCGAATCGTACGAGCAGTTCCTGCGCTCGGACCCCGAGACCGGCTATGTCTCCGGTCTGGAAAAGACCCTGCGTTCGGTCTTCCCGATCCAGGACTTCGCCGGCACCGCGTCGCTCGATATCAAGGAGAAGGACGGCTACGTCCTCGAGGCGCCGAAGTACGACGTGACCGAATGCCGCCAGCGCGGCATCACCTACGCCGCGCCGATGAAGGTGACGCTCAAGCTCGCCACGTTCGAGGTCGATGCCGAGACCGAGACCAAGTCGCTCATCGATATCAAGGAGCAGGACGTCTACATGGGCGACATCCCGCTCATGACCGAGAACGGGACGTTCTTCATCAACGGCACCGAGCGCGTGATCGTCAGCCAGATGCACCGCAGCCCGGGCGTCCTGTTCGACCATGACCGCGGCAAGACCCACTCCTCGGGCAAGTACCTGTTCGCCGCGCGCGTGATCCCTTACCGCGGCTCGTGGCTCGACTTCGAGTTCGACGCCAAGGACATCGTCAACGTCCGCATCGACCGCAAGCGCAAGCTGCCGGTGACCGCGCTGCTCTATGCGCTCGGCCTCAACGGCGAGCAGATCCTCGACTACTTCTACGCCAAGGTGACCTGGGTGCGCGGCGAGGGCGGCTGGAAGGTGCCCTTCGTGCTCGACCAGTGGCGCGGGCAGAAGCCGCAGTTCGACATCGTCGACGCCAAGTCGGGCGAAGTGATCTTCCCCGCCGGCACCAAGATTTCGCCGCGCGCCGCCAACAAGGCGGCCAAGGACGGGCTCGAGGAACTGCTGATCCCGACCGAGGAAATCTTCGGCCGCTATTCGGCCAAGGACCTGATCGACGAATCGACCGGGCGCATCTGGATCGAGGCGGGCGACGAAGTTTCCCCTGAAAACCTCGACCTGCTCGACAAGGCGGGCGTCGACCGGCTCGAGCTGCTCGACATCGACCACGTCAACACCGGTCCGTGGATCCGCAACACGATGAAGACCGACAAGGCCGAGGACCGCGACCAGGCCCTGGCCGACATCTACCGCGTGATGCGCCCGGGCGAGCCGCCGACGCGCGAGACCGCCGAGGCGCTGTTCGACGGCCTGTTCTTCGACGGCGACCGCTACGACCTGTCGGCGGTGGGCCGCGTCAAGCTCAACATGCGCCTCGGGCTCGATTGCCCGGACACCGTCACCACGCTGCGCACCGAGGACATCCTCGCCGTGGTCAAGGAGCTGGTGAACCTCAAGGACGGCAAGGGCGAAGTCGACGACATCGACAACCTCGGCAACCGTCGCGTGCGTTCGGTGGGCGAGCTGCTGGAGAACCAGTACCGCGTCGGCCTGCTGCGCATGGAACGCGCGGTCAAGGAGCGCATGAGCTCGGTCGACGTCTCGACCGTGATGCCCAACGACCTGATCAACGCGAAGCCCGCGGTCGCCGCGGTGCGCGAATTCTTCGGGTCGTCGCAGCTCTCGCAGTTCATGGACCAGACCAACCCGCTGTCCGAAGTGACGCACAAGCGTCGCGTCTCGGCGCTCGGGCCGGGCGGTCTCACCCGCGAGCGCGCGGGCTTCGAAGTCCGCGACGTCCACCCGACGCACTACGGTCGCATCTGCCCGATCGAGACGCCCGAAGGCCCGAACATCGGTCTGATCAACTCGCTCTCGACCTTCGCCCGCGTCAACAAGTACGGCTTCATCGAAACCCCGTACCGCAAGGTCGTCGACGGCAAGGTGACCAAGGACGTCATCTACCTTTCGGCGATGGAAGAGCAGAAGCACACCGTGGCCCAGGCCTCGGCGGCGCTGAACGCCGACGGCTCGTTCGTCGAAGAACTCGTCTCGGCGCGCCAGAACGGCGAATTCGTGATGAGCCCGCGTGACCAGATCACGCTGATGGACGTCAGCCCCAAGCAGCTCGTCTCGGTCGCGGCCTCGCTCATTCCGTTCCTGGAAAACGACGACGCCAACCGCGCGCTGATGGGCTCGAACATGCAGCGCCAGGCGGTTCCGCTGCTCAAGGCCGACGCGCCGTTCGTCGGCACCGGCATGGAAGAGACCGTTGCGCGCGATTCGGGCGCGGCGATCGCGGCGCTGCGCGCAGGCGTCGTCGACCAGGTCGACGCGACGCGTATCGTGATCCGCGCGAGCGGCGACATCGAGGCCGGCAAGTCGGGCGTCGACATCTACCGCCTGCAGAAGTTCGAGCGCTCGAACCAGTCGACCTGCATCAACCAGCGTCCCCTGGTGAAGGTGGGCGATCTGGTCGAAAAGGGCGACATCCTCGCCGACGGTCCCTCGACCGAATTCGGCGAGCTGGCGCTGGGGCGCAACGTCCTCGTCGCGTTCATGCCGTGGAACGGCTACAACTACGAGGACTCGATCCTGATCTCCGAGCGGATCGTGAAGGAAGACGTCTTCACC
The DNA here is from genome assembly GCF_020179475.1 of Novosphingobium huizhouense. Taxonomy (GTDB): domain Bacteria; phylum Pseudomonadota; class Alphaproteobacteria; order Sphingomonadales; family Sphingomonadaceae; genus Novosphingobium; species Novosphingobium huizhouense. The sequence goes on from NZ_JAILXZ010000004.1 coordinate 65,558, forward strand.
TCGATCCACATCGACGAGTTCGAGGTCATGGCCCGCGACACCAAGCTCGGGCCCGAGGACATCACCCGCGACATTCCGAACGTCGGCGAGGAAGCCCTGCGCAACCTCGACGAGGCGGGCATCGTCTACATCGGCGCCGAAGTGCACCCCGGCGACATCCTCGTCGGCAAGATCACCCCGAAGGGTGAATCGCCGATGACGCCGGAAGAAAAGCTGCTGCGCGCGATCTTCGGCGAAAAGGCGAGCGACGTGCGCGACACCTCGCTCCGGCTGCCGCCGGGCGTTTCGGGCACGATCGTCGACGTTCGCGTCTTCAACCGCCACGGCATCGAGATCGACGACCGTACCCGCGCGATCCAGAACGAGGAAATCGAACGCCTCGCCAAGGACCGCGAGGACGAGCGCGCGATCCTCAACCGCGCCACCTTCAACCGCCTGCGCGAGATGCTGCTGGGCCAGGTCGCCACGGCCGCGCCCAAGGGCATCAAGAAGGGCGCCGAGATCAACGAGCAGCTGCTCGCCGACGTCGAGCGCCACGAATGGTGGAAGTTCGCGGTGGCCGACGATGCGCGCCAGGCGCAGCTCGAGGCGGTCAAGGCCCAGTACGACGAGACCGTCAAGGCGATCAGCGAGAAGTTCGAGGATCGCAAGGAGAAGCTCGAGCGCGGCGACGACCTCGCCCCGGGCGTGCTCAAGATGGTCAAGGTCTTCGTCGCGGTGAAGCGCAAGCTGCAGCCGGGCGACAAGATGGCCGGCCGCCACGGCAACAAGGGCATCATCAGCCGGATCCTGCCGCAGGAAGACATGCCGTTCCTCGAGGACGGCACGCCGGTCGACTTCGTGCTCAACCCGCTGGGCGTGCCTTCGCGCATGAACGTCGGGCAGATCTTCGAAACGCACCTCGGCTGGGCTGCCCGCGGCCTCGGCAAGCGGGTGGGCGAGGCGCTCGACGCCTGGCGCGCCGCGAACCCCAATCCGCAGGCCGGCCAGCCGCCGGAGGCCGTGCGCGAACTGCTCAAGGAGATCTACGGCGCGAACTACGCGGACGAGATCGACGCGCGCGACGACGACCAGATCGTCGAGTTCGCCCAGTCGGTCCGCGCCGGCGTGCCGATGGGCTCGCCGGTGTTCGATGGCGCGGTGGAATCCGACGTGACTGACATGCTGCGCCTCGCTGGCCTCGATGAATCGGGCCAGGTCACGCTGTTCGACGGTCGCACCGGCGAAGCCTTCGACCGCAAGGTCACCGTGGGCATGAAGTACGTGCTCAAGCTGCATCACCTGGTCGACGACAAGATCCACGCGCGTTCGATCGGGCCCTACTCGCTCGTCACCCAGCAGCCGCTGGGCGGCAAGGCGCAGTTCGGCGGCCAGCGCTTCGGCGAAATGGAGGTCTGGGCGCTGCAGGCTTACGGTGCGGCCTATACGCTGCAGGAAATGCTGACGGTGAAGTCGGACGACGTGGTCGGCCGCACCAAGGTCTACGAGGCGATCGTCAAGGGCGACGACACCTTCGAGGCCGGCATTCCCGAAAGCTTCAACGTGCTCGTCAAGGAAATGCGCAGCCTCGGCCTCAACGTCGAGCTGTCCTCGCTCGACGACGAGGACGACGACGGCCTGGCGCAGGCGGCAGAATGATCGCTTCGTAGGAGGATGGTATGAACGTTCAGTCCGCGATACGACGATTTGCCGCGCGCCAGGGCGTCCTGCTGCAGCGGCAGACCGGCAGCGGCGACAGGGTCCTGTCGCAGCTGCGGCCGCACAGCACCGAGCACCCGCTGATCCGCATGGGCGGCGATGCCGACGGGGGCTATCTCGTTCCCGACGACCTCGACGGCATCACCGCCTGCTTCTCGCCGGGCGTCGACCAGGTGGCGACGTTCGAGCAGGAATGCATCGATCGCGGCATGCACACCTTCCAGATCGACGCTTCGGTCGAACGCTCGCCGCTGGTCCACCCGCGCAACCAGTTCGATCGCAAGTTCCTCGGGATCGAGACCGTGGGCAACACGATCACGCTCGACGACTGGGTGGCGAGCAAGGCGCCCGCGGGCGGCGATCTGATCCTGCAGATGGACATCGAAGGCCACGAGTGGCTGACGCTGGCCCATGTCAGCGATGCGGTGCTGGCGCGCTTCCGCATCATCGTGCTCGAGCTGCATTTCCTGCCGCTGCTCTTCGCCGATGCCGGCGACGTGCTGTTCGCGCCGGTGATCGACAAGCTCAAGCGCAAGTTCGAAGTGGTGCACATGCACGTCAACAACGTCTACCCCTCGGTGGCCGGGCGTCGTTCGGACATACCGCACTTCATCGAGGTGACGCTGCTGCGCCGCGACCGCTTCACCAGGGCGATCCCGCTCGGGCCCGAGGCCCTGCCGCATCCGCTCGACCGCGAGAACGTACCCGACCGCGCGCCGGTAGCGATCCCGCCCGCCGTTTTCTCCTGAGCGCGCGCACGCCGTCCCGGCGCGCCGCCAAACTTCTGGTCTTCGGGCCAAGAAACGAGATCAACGTATGAACGACCTGACCAAGTTCACCAACCAGCTCGCCAAGCCCGAGACCTTCGACCAGATCCAGATCGGTCTGGCGAGCCCCGAGCGCATCCGCAGTTGGTCCTTCGGCGAGATCAAGAAGCCGGAGACGATCAACTACCGCACGTTCAAGCCCGAGCGTGACGGCCTGTTCTGCGCGCGCATCTTCGGTCCGGTGAAGGACTACGAGTGCCTGTGCGGCAAGTACAAGCGCATGAAGTACAAGGGCGTCGTCTGCGAAAAGTGCGGCGTCGAAGTCACCGTGACCAAGGTGCGCCGCGAGCGCATGGGCCATATCGAGCTGGCCGCGCCGGTCGCGCACATCTGGTTCCTGAAGTCGCTGCCTTCGCGCATCGGCCTGCTGCTCGACATGCAGCTCAAGCAGCTCGAGCGGATCCTCTACTTCGAAAGCTACGTCGTGATCGAGCCGGGCATCACCCCGCTCGAGCGCTACCAGCTGCTCACCGAGGACGAGCTGCTCGACGCGCAGGACGAATACGGCGAGGACGCGTTCAGCGCCGGCATCGGCGCCGAGGCGGTCAAGCAGATGCTGATGGACCTCGACCTCGAGCAGGAACGCAAGGACCTGATGGAGGAGCTCGCCACCACCAAGAGCGAGCTCAAGCCCAAGAAGATCATCAAGCGCCTCAAGGTCGTCGAATCGTTCATCGATTCGGGCAATCGTCCCGAGTGGATGATCCTCGACGTCGTGCCGGTCATCCCGCCCGAACTGCGCCCGCTGGTGCCGCTCGACGGTGGCCGCTTCGCGACCTCGGACCTCAACGACCTCTACCGTCGCGTCATCAACCGCAACAACCGGTTGAAGCGCCTGATCGAGCTGCGCGCGCCGGACATCATCGTCCGCAACGAAAAGCGCATGCTGCAGGAAGCGGTCGACGCGCTGTTCGACAACGGCCGCCGCGGCCGCGTCATCACCGGCGCCAACAAGCGTCCGCTCAAGTCGCTGTCCGACATGCTCAAGGGCAAGCAGGGCCGCTTCCGCCAGAACCTGCTCGGCAAGCGCGTCGACTATTCGGGCCGTTCGGTCATCGTGACCGGCCCCGAGCTCAAGCTGCACCAGTGCGGCCTGCCGAAGAAGATGGCGCTCGAGCTGTTCAAGCCGTTCATCTACGCCCGCCTCGACGCCAAGGGTCTGTCGATGACCCTCAAGCAGGCCAAGAAGTGGGTCGAGAAGGAGCGCAAGGAAGTCTGGGACATCCTCGACGAGGTGATCCGCGAGCACCCGGTCATGCTGAACCGTGCGCCGACGCTGCACCGTCTTGGCATCCAGGCGTTCGAGCCGGTCCTCATCGAAGGCAAGGCGATCCAGCTGCACCCGCTAGTCTGCTCGGCGTTCAACGCCGACTTCGACGGTGACCAGATGGCGGTCCACGTGCCGCTGTCGCTCGAAGCGCAGCTCGAAGCGCGCGTGCTGATGATGTCGACCAACAACATCCTCTCGCCCGCCAATGGCAAGCCGATCATCGTGCCGTCGCAGGACATGGTGCTGGGCCTGTACTACCTCTCGCTCGACCGTTCGGGCGAGCCGGGCGAAGGCATGATGCTCGCCGACATGGCCGAAGTGCACCAGGCGCTCAACGCCGGGGCGGTGACGATGCACTCGAAGATCATCGCCCGCGTGCCGCAGACCGACGAGAACGGTCAGCAGTACCTCAAGCGCTTCGAGACCACGCCGGGCCGCATGCTGATCGGCGAATGCCTGCCCAAGAGCCACAAGGTTCCCTTCGAGGTCGTGAACAAGGTTCTGACCAAGAAGGAAATCGGCGACGTCATCGACCAAGTCTACCGTCACACCGGCCAGAAGGACACGGTGCTGTTCGCCGACGCGATCATGGCGCTGGGCTTCCGCAACGCGTTCAAGGCGGGCATCTCGTTCGGCAAGGACGACATGATCATCCCCGACAGCAAGGACGCGCTGGTGGCCGAGACCAAGGAACTGGTCGCCGACTACGAGCAGCAGTACCAGGACGGCCTGATCACCCAGCAGGAAAAGTACAACAAGGTCATCGACGCCTGGAGCCGTTGCGGCGACCAGGTCGCGGCGGCCATGATGGACGAGATCAAGGCCTCGCCGGTCGACCCGGAAACGGGCCGTCAGAAGCCGATCAACTCGATCTACATGATGAGCCACTCGGGCGCGCGTGGTTCGCCGACCCAGATGAAGCAGCTCGCCGGCATGCGCGGCCTGATGGCCAAGCCGTCGGGCGAGATCATCGAGACGCCGATCATCTCGAACTTCAAGGAAGGCCTGACCGTCCTTGAATACTTCAACTCGACCCACGGCGCGCGCAAGGGCCTGGCCGACACCGCGCTCAAGACGGCGAACTCGGGTTACCTGACCCGCCGCCTGGTCGACGTGTCGCAGGACTGCGTCGTCACCGTCGACGACTGCGGCACCGAGCGCGCGCTCGAAATGCGTGCGATCGTGCAGGGCGGTTCGACGATCGCCTCGCTCGGCGAGCGCATCCTCGGCCGCACCCTCGCCGAGGACATGATCGAGGCGAAGACCGGCGCGGTGATCTGCCCCAAGGGCACGCTGCTCGACGAAGCCGCGGTCGCGCGGATCGAGGCGGCCGGCGTGCAGTCGGCGCGCATCCGCTCGCCGCTGATCTGCGAAGCCCAGCAGGGCGTCTGCGGCACCTGCTACGGCCGCGACCTCGCGCGCGGCACGCCGGTCAACATCGGCGAAGCGGTCGGCGTCATCGCCGCGCAGTCGATCGGTGAGCCGGGCACGCAGCTGACCATGCGTACGTTCCACATCGGTGGCGCGGCGCAGGTCAACGAGCAGTCGCACCTCGAGGCGATCTGCGACGGCACCGTCGAATATCGCGACATCCCGACGATCCTCGACAGCCGCGGCCGTCGCCTCTCGCTCGCCCGCAACGGCGAGATCGCGGTGATCGACAGCGAGGGCCGCGAGCGCGCGATGCACCGCGTGCCCTACGGTACCCACCTGCTGCACGAGAACGGCGCCGCCGTCGCCCAGGGCGAACGCCTGGCCGAATGGGACCCGTTCACCACCCCGGTGATCACCGAAAAGCCCGGTATCGTGCGCTACCAGGACCTGATCGACGGCCGCACGCTGACCGAGCAGGTCGACGAGGCGACCGGCATCGCCCAGCGCGTGGTGACCGAGAACCGTGCCGGTGGCCGCGCCAAGAAGGAGGACCTGCGTCCGCGCCTGACCCTGCTCGACGAGAACTCGGGCGAGGCCGCGCGCTACATGATGGCGCCGGGCACCACCCTCTCGGTCGAGGACGGGCAGGAAGTGAAGGCCGGCGACGTGCTCGCCCGTGCTTCGCGCGAAGCCGCCAAGACCCGCGACATCACCGGTGGTCTGCCGCGCGTCGCCGAGCTGTTCGAAGCGCGCATCCCGAAGGACAACGCGATCATCGCGAAGATCTCGGGCCGCATCGAGTTCGTCCGCGACTACAAGGCCAAGCGCAAGATCGCGATCATCCCGGAAGAGGGTGAACCGGTCGAGTACCTGATCCCGAAGTCCAAGGTGATCGACGTCCAGGAAGGTGACTGGGTCAAGAAGGGCGACAACCTGATCTCGGGCTCGCCCAACCCGCACGACATTCTCGAAGTCATGGGCGTCGAAGCCCTGGCCGAGTACCTCGTCGCGGAAATCCAGGAAGTCTACCGCTTGCAGGGCGTGAAGATCAACGACAAGCACATCGAGGTGATCGTTCGCCAGATGCTGCAGAAGGTCGAGATCACCGACGGTGGCGACACCACCCTGCTGCCGGGCGAACAGGTCGACGTCGAGGAGATGAACGAGATCAACGGCAAGCTGGAAGCGGGCCTGCGCCCGGCCGAAGGCAAGCCGGTGCTGCTCGGCATCACCAAGGCCAGCCTGCAGACGCGTTCGTTCATCTCGGCCGCGTCGTTCCAGGAAACCACCCGCGTGCTCACGCAGGCGGCCGTGGAAGGCAAGAAGGACTCACTGATCGGTCTCAAGGAGAACGTCATCGTCGGCCGTCTCATCCCCGCCGGCACCGGCGCGGGCATGAACCGGATGCGCGTTGCCGCCACCAGCCGCGATGCCGCGCTCCGCGCGTCCTATCGCAAGCTCCAGGAATCGCTGATCGCGCCCGAAACCGCGGCCGAGGAACATGCCGCCGAACTGGCGCAGGGTCCCGAAGCGGCGATCGGCAACGATCCGCTGGCGGCGGTCGAGGGCGAGACCCACGGCACCGACGCGGATGCCGGCGACTACCTGATCCAGGGCGACGACGAAGCCTGATCGGGCCGTCCCCGCAACAATGAAACGGCCCCGCCGGAGCGATCCGGCGGGGCTTTTTCGTGGGGTGCGGCGCGACGCCCCGCCCACGGGACCGAATCCGCAGAATCCCTTGTGTCAGGGCACGGGTTTGTTCACCGGAGCCCAATAGGGAGAGTGCGCCTTTCCCCGCCTTTTCGGAGCGTTTCCGATGATCACCCGCTTTTCGCGCAACGGTGCGCGCGCGTTGATTGCGATGATGCTGCTGGCGATGCTCGTCAGCACCGTGGTCGTCGCGTTCATCCGCCAGGGCGGCCCGATCACTGCCCGCGTTGCGCTGCAGGACGAACTCGTCGCCGATATACTACCCCCTCCCGCCTTCGTGGTGGAATCCTACCTGCACGCCTCGCTGATCGTGAACGATCCCGCGCAGGCGGCCGCGCAGAAGCAGGAACTGGCCGAGGAGCACGCCGAATTCCTCAAGCGCCAGGCCTATTGGCGCGATGCCCCGCTGCCTGCGGAGATGCGCCCCTCGATGAACCGCACGATCGCCACCGCCGAACAGTTCTGGCAGGCGGTCGACGAGGACTTCCTGCCGGCGGTCGATGCCGGCGACCAGGCCGCGGCGGCGCGCATCTTCCGCGAGAAGCTGGGGCCCGCCTACCAGCGTCAGCACGGCGAAGTGCAGGCGCTGGTCAAGCTCTCGGCCGCCTACAAGGAGGAGATCGCGCAGCGCGACGCGATGATGATCGCGCTTGCGCTCGGCTTCCTCGCGCTGCTCGCACTCGCGCTGGTCGGCGCGCTGCTCTGGGCCTCTCGCCTGGTGCAGCACCGCGTGGTCGAGCCGCTGGTCGAGACCGTCGAGGTGATGACCGCGATGGCGCACGGCGACTACGACCGACCGATCGACGGCATCACCCGCGACGACGAATTCGGCGCCATGGCGCAGGCGATCGACGTGTTCCGCGAGAACGGCCTCGCCCGCGAGCGCGCGGCGCAGGCGCAGGACGCGCTGGTCGGACAGCTGACCACCGGGCTCGATCACCTCGCGCGCAAGGACCTCGAATTCCGCCTGACCGAGCCGCTGCCCGACGGCTACGACCAGATCCGCCTCGACTATAACGCCGCGGTCGCCGCGCTCGCCGAGGCGATGCGCTCGGTGCGGGTCGGCTCGACCAGCGTGTCGAGCGCGATCGGCGAGATCCGCGCCGCGTCCGAGGACCTTGCCCAGCGCAACGAGCAGCAGGCGGCGCGGCTTGCCGACACCGCGCATGCGATGGACGCGGTCACGGCCAGCGTGAAGGAGACCGCGACCGGCGCCGGGACGCTCCAGGCGAGCATGAGCGAAGCCCACCGCGAAGCCACCGAAGGCGGGCAGGTCGTCCAGCGCGCGATCGCCGCGATGGCCGCGATCGAATCCTCGGCGCGCGAGATCGGCACGATCATCGCGGTGATCGACGGCATCGCCTTCCAGACCAACCTGCTGGCGCTCAATGCCGGGGTCGAAGCCGCGCGCGCGGGCGATGCCGGCAAGGGTTTCGCCGTGGTCGCCAACGAGGTGCGCGCGCTCGCGCAGCGTTCGGCCGACGCGGCACAGGACATCAAGGCGCTGATCACCACCAGCGCCGAGCAGGTGGCGCAGGGCGTCAGCCTCGTCGGCGATACGGGCGCGAAGCTCGAGGCCATCGTCGGCCGGGTGAGCGAGATCAACGCGCTGATCGGCGACATCGCCAGCGCCGCGCAGGAGCAGGCCGGCAACCTCGCCCACGTCAACGGCGCGGTCGGCGAAATGGACCGCATGACCCAGCAGAACGCGGCCATGGTCGAACAGTCCTCGGCCGCCACCCGCAGCCTTGCCGCCGAAGCGGACCGGCTCTCGAAGCTGGTGTCCAGCTTCCGCACGCGCGACATCGAATCGCGCCCGGTCGCGCTCAGCCGGCCCGGACAGCACCGCCGCAGTTCGGCGATCGAGGATGCCCCGCTCGCCGGCGCGCCGCTCGCGCTCGCGGTCGGCTAGCGGGTCGCGCTCCGGCTCAGGCCTGGGCGCAGGCCAGTCGCTCGAGTGCGGCGAAGGCCGACAGCACCCCGGGATCGGCATAGGGCGTAATCTGCGCAAGAATCACCCCGGCAAGGTCACGCTCGAGATCGATGAAGTAGTAGCTGTTGAAGATCCCCGACCAGTGCAGGCTGCCCGGCGAGCGGCCCGCCGGGCCGGTCTCGGTGTTGACGAGAAAGCCGCCCGGGGTCCAGCCGCCGCGCTGCCCCGGCAGCGGATCGAATTCGGTGGCGAACCCGGGCATCGCGGTGGTCATCCGGCCTGCCGCGATATGCCCCGGCAGCGCGTCGGTGCGCGCGATGCGCGCCGTTTCGGGCGAAAGCACGCGCACCCCGTCAAGCTCGCCGCCGCGCAGCACCATGCGTAGGAACCGGCCGTAGTCGCTCGCGGTGGAGGACAGCCCGCCGCCGCCGTTGTGGTATTCGCCGCCGCCCAGCACCATCGGCTGCAGGCCGAAGCCGCCGCTCTCCTGCCGGGCGTGGACCTGCGCTTCGCCGGCCGGCCACTCGGCGCGAAAGCGGGTCGCGGTCATCCCCAGCGGACCCGTCAGCTCCTGCTCGAACCAGTCGCCGAGCGACATCCCCGTCACCGCCTCGACGGCAAGGCCCGCCCAGTCGATCCCGGTGCCGTACTGCCAGCGTTCGCCCGGGTCGAACAGCAGCGGCATGTCGAGGCTCTTGCGCGTGCCCGGGACCATGTTGCCCGACGCCATCGCGTGGCGCAGCAGGTCGGCATCCATGAAGGCATAGCCGCAGCCCGAGGTGTGCATCAGCAGGTGGCGCAGCGTCACCGGGGCGCGGGCCGGGCGCAGCTTCGGCGCCCCCGCTTCGTCGAATCCTTCAAGCACCTGCGGCGCGGCCAGCTCGGGCAGGATCGGCCCGACCGGCGCATCGAGGTCGAGCTTGCCGCGCTCGAACAGCTGGAGCACCGCGGCGCTGGTCAGCGCCTTGGTCATCGAGGCGATCTGGAACAGCGTGTCCTCGCGCATGGCCACCCCCGCCACGGCATCGGCCATGCCGAAGGCGCGCAGGTAGCGCGGCCCCGTGCTGTCGGTGATTAGCGCCACTGCGCCCGGCAGGTCGGCCGCGGCCAGCGCGGCTTCGAATTCGGCTTCGCCCTTCATGCTCTTGCTCTCCCTTTTGCCGGCACGGTGACCTGTCGGCGCGCGGGAGGCAAGAGCGTTCGGGCGACGCCGGGTCAGCGCTGCTTGCGGTGCTCGCCCTTGACCCAGCGCACCGTGCCGGAGCTGGCGCGCATCACCACGCTTTCGGTGGTCATCACGCCGTTCTTGTGGACCTTCACGCCCTTCAGCAGCGAGCCGTCGGTCACGCCGGTCGCGGCGAAGATGCAGTCGCCCTTGGCCAGTTCGTCGCGGGTGTAGATCTTGTTGAGGTCGGTGATGCCCCACTTGGCGGCGCGGGCGCGCTCGTCGTCGTTGCGGAACAGCAGGCGACCGTTGAACTGACCGCCGACGCAGCGCAGCGCCGCGGCGGCAAGCACGCCTTCGGGCGCGCCGCCCGAGCCCATGTAGAGGTCGATCGTGGTTTCCTCGTTGGTCACCGCGATCACCCCGGCGACGTCGCCGTCGCCGATCAGCACCACGCCGCAGCCGAGGCCGCGTAGCTCGGCGATCAGGTCGGCATGGCGCGGGCGGTCGAGCACGCAGACGATGATCTCGTGCGGTTCGACGCCCTTGGCCGCGGCCACCGCCTTGACGTTCTCGGTCGGCGACTTCTCGAGGCTGATGATGCCCTCGGGATAGCCCGGCCCCACCGCCAGCTTTTCCATGTAGACGTCGGGCGCGTTGAGCAGGCCGCCTTCCTCCGCCACCGCCAGCACGGCGAGCGCATTGGGGCCGGCCTTGGCGGTGATCGTGGTGCCTTCGAGCGGGTCGAGTGCGATGTCGATCTTCGGGCCCTTGCCCGGCGCCGCGCCGACCTTCTCGCCGATGTAGAGCATCGGCGCCTCGTCGCGCTCGCCCTCGCCGATCACCACGGTGCCGTCCATGTAGAGCTCGTTGAACGCCGCGCGCATCGCCTCGACGGCGGCGGCGTCGGCGGCCTTCTCGTCGCCGCGGCCGATCATCCGCGAGGCCCCGATCGCCGCGGCTTCGGTCACGCGGACCATCTCGAGGACGAGCACGCGGTCGAGAACCTTCGAGGCGGCGGGATTTGTGATGGTCGTGTCGGTCACGTTGACTCCGTTGGCTGGCGACGTGAATACTTTGGTTATGCAGACGTATGCGTGCCCTAGACCGAGCCGGCCCCGTTTGTCGAGGGCGGGGCGACCGGTGCGGGGCGTCCTTCTTGCGTTCTGCGTCGGGCTTCCCGGTGCGGCCATGGCCCAGGGCACGGCCCCCGGCACCGCCCCGAACCCCGCGGGCGTGTGGCAGCTACCGACGGGCGGTGACAGTTCCGGGTCACCGCGCTCGCCGCAGCAGGTGGCGCAGGCGCTGCTCACGCCCACGCGCCGCGAAAGCTGCGCGGCGGGCGCGGGCGATGCGATCGTGGTCTGCGGCGCCAACCCCGAGAACGCGCGGCAGAAGCTCGACAGCGTGGCGCCGCTGGGGGCGGGCAGGACCGCCGACGGCGCGCCGCGCGCGCCCGATGTCAGCGGTCTTGCCGATTGCAGCAAGGGCTGCATCGGCTTTGGCAGGGTGCCGCCGCCGATGTACTACTTCGACATCGCGGCGCTGCCCGCGCCGCCCGCCGGCTCGGACGCCGACCGCATCGCCAGGGGCGAGATCAGGGCGCCCTGAACCGGCAGGGGCGCCCTTACGCGCTCACTCCTCGAGCAGGTGCATCACCAGCGGCGGCGCGGACAGGCTGGGCGATCCCTCGAGCAGGCGGACCGCCTCGGCGATCGCGCTTTCGGGGCCTTCGTGGGTGACCATCGCCACCAGCACCTGCTCGCTCTCCTCGCTCGCCCGGCCCTTCTGGATCAGGCTTTCGATCGAGACGCCGGCATCGCGCATCGCCGCGGTGATCTCGGCCAGCACGCCGGGCCGGTCGGCCACGGTGAAGCGCAGGTAGGCCTTGCCGCGGCGGTGCCCGCTCTCGGCCGGCGCCGCGGCGTCGAGTTCAGCGACGGGGATCGAGAACGGCGCGCCCACGTCGCCGCGGGCGATGTCGATCAGGTCGGCGACGACCGCGCTCGCGGTCGGGCCATCGCCCGCGCCCGCGCCCTGGAACAGCAGCCGGCCGACGAAGTTGCCCTCGGCGACGACCGCGTTGGTCGCGCCGTCGACGTGCGCCAGCGGGTGGTCGCGGTGGACGAGGTGCGGGTGGACGCGCTGGAACAGGCGGCGGTTGCCGGCCGCGTCGATCTCGGTCTCGGCCATGCCGATCAGGCGGATGTAGTAGCCCAGCGCATCGGCCTGGGCGATGTCGGCGGCGAGCACGCGGCGGATGCCGGTGGCGGTCACGCTGCGGAAATCGATCGCCGTGCCGAACGCGATCGAGGACAGGATCGACAGCTTGTGCGCGGCGTCGATGCCGTCGATGTCGAACGTCGGGTCGGCCTCGGCATAACCCTTGGCCTGCGCCTCGGCGAGTACGTCGGCGAAGTCGCGCCCGGTGTCCTCCATCGTGCTCAGGATGTAGTTGCAGGTCCCGTTGAGGATGCCGTAGACCCGCTCGATGTGGTTGGCCGCGGCGCCTTCGCGCAGGCCCTTGATCGCGGGGATGCCGCCCGCCACCGCCGCTTCGAACTTGAACGCCGCCTTCGCCGCCTCGGCGCGGCCGGCAAGCTCGAGCCCGTGGTGCGCGATCATCGCCTTGTTGGCGGTGACCAGCGCCTTGCCCGCCTCGAAGGTGGTGCGCGCCAGCGCCAGCGCCGGGCCGTCGGCGCCGCCGACCAGCTCGACCACCACGTCGACGTCGGGCCGCTCGCCGAGGATGACCATGTCGTCCTCCCAGGCATAGCGCGACAGGTCGACGCCGCGGTCCTTGCTGCGGTTGCGCGCGCTGATCGCGGTGATCGCGATCGGTCGCCCGGCGCGGCGCGCGATCAGGGCGGCGTTGGTCTCGATCAGCCGGATCACCCCGCTGCCGACGGTGCCAAGGCCTGCAAGCGCGATGCGCAGTGGTTCGCTCATTGTTACCCCGAGTCTGGCGCGAGAGGCGCGCTGGATATCCCTGCCTCGCGCCTTAGGGGAGGGGGAAGGGCGCCGCAACGCCCGCTTGTGTGGGGGGGGGACGAGCAGCGCCGGCTCAGCCGGTCGGCGCGCGTCCCCGCTCGCACGCGCCCAGGCTCTGCCGGGCAAAGGCGTAGTCGTCGGCCGCCGCGGCCTGCGCGCCCGCCCCGTCCGAAATGTTGGCGCGCGCCGGAAGCGTCTGCGGCAGGAAGCAGGCGAGACGGTACCAGGCCAGCGTTTCGGGCGCGGGGCTGCGCGCGGACTGGTCGACGATCTCGCCGAAGCTCACCCCCCAGCTGCGCGCCATGCCGGGGCGGCGGATGATCGACAGCGCCGCCGGCCGCCCGCCTTCGGTGGCGAGGAACACCTGCGTCTCGCCCTCCCCGGCGAGGTTGCCCGGCACGTGCAGCGCCTCGCGCACGCCCTTCACCACCGGCGGCGCATCGGGCGAAAGCTTCTCGGTCAGGATCGCGCGCAGGCGCGCCTCGCGCGCGGCCGACCAGGAAAGCATCGCGTCGGGCGCGCTCAGCAGCAGCTCGCCCGTCCGGCCGGCGACGGTGTGGCCGATCACCAGCACGTCGGCCTTGGCGAGGCGGGGCAGGCGGCCTTTCGCATCGAGCGGCACGTCGGCGAGGAAGCGGATCGATTCGCCAAGGTCGCTGCCGGCAAGGACCGCGCTGGTGCGCGCCTCGACGTAGACCCGCGCCTGTCCTGCGGCGAGGCCGGGCGAGCGCTCGGGCTCGAGCCGCGCCACCTTGCGCACTTGCGCGCGGGCGACGAGATCGGCCGGCAGGACCAGGTCGACGAGATCGGCATAGCGCAGCGGATCGGGCGCGACCGCTTCGGATTGCGCGGGATTCGGCGGAGTCTGGGCGATTGCGGCGAACGGCAGGGCCAGCGCGGCGCAGCTGGCGGCAAGAAGGGGCGAGCGGGGGATCATCGGCGGTCCTGTGCTGTCGGCGAGCCATGCGCGCAGCGCGCGGGCAGGCCCGGGAAACTGCCGAAGCCAAGCCCGGCAAGCGTGAATCGGAACTTAACCGATAAAGCATTTGCGCACCCCCTGCATCGGCGTTAAAGCTCGCGGAAATCGGGCAAGACATAAAAAATGCCCGATAAAGCCGCCGCCGGGCTCCTTGCGCCCGATGTCGGCGGACCGGGTTTGCCGGCAGGGTGGATAGATTTCGCTGGATTGGCCGATCGGAGGGAACGGTGATTCCCCCCGCGGCTCCGTTTTGTCCCGTCCCGTTCGTCTGCGGGTTGCGGGACGGGGTGGAAGATCAGGAGTTATGGAGCTGAATGGCATACGCTGACCAACAGATGAGCGGTAACAAGATCACCGCGCTCATCGTCGTTGCTCTTCTTCATGTCGTCGTCGGCTATGCGCTGGTCACTGGCCTCGCGTATTCGGCGTTCAAGAAGATCAAAGAGGTGACCACGGCGGTCAAGATCGACCCGGAGAAGACTCCGCCGCCGCCGCCGCCACCACCGCCGAAGGATGCGCCGCCGCCGCCGCCGATCGTGGCGCCGCCGCCGCCGGTCAGCTTCAACACGCCGGTGGTCAACCAGGTGGAGACGGTGGCTACGCCGCCGCCGCCCGCACCGCCGCCGGTGGTCGTGCTTCCCCCGCCGCCGGCTGCCCCGCCGCCGGCTCCCCCGCCGCCGACCCCGGGCACCCCCAAGGGTCGCCCCGGCGAGTGGGTCACGACCAACGACTATCCGTCGCGCGCCCTGCGCGAGGAGCGTGAAGGCGTGACCGGGTTCAAGCTCGACTACGACGCGACGGGCAAGCCGACCAACTGCACCATCGTCCGTTCGAGCGGCAGCCCGGACCTTGACGATGCCACCTGCCAGAACCTGATGCGCCGCGCGCGCTTCAAGCCCGGCACGCAGAACGGTCAGCCGGTCGGCGCATCGTACAGCAGCTCTGTCCGCTGGGTCATCCCGAAGGACTGACGATTTGGGCAGGGGCCTTCTCTCCGGCCCCCGCCATTCCCTTGATCGCCTTCGGGCAGCTATGAATTCTTGAGAGGAAGATCCGAATGCTTATCCAGACGCTCGCCGCGGCCGCGACCAATGCTGCGCCGCAGAACAAGTTCGGCTTCGTCGAAGCCCTCCAGGCCGGCGGTTTCATCTCCTACGCCACGGTCATCATCCTCGGCATCATGTCGTTTGGTTCGTTCTTCATCCTGTTCACCAAGTTCTTCGAGCAGTCGAAGATCATGAACCAGTACAAGAACAACGTCGCCACCTTCTGGCGCGCCGGCACCATCAAGGAAGGCGCGACCAAGCTCGAGAAGAACTCGGCCTGGCGCCAGATCGTCGACGACGGCATCGCCGCCGAAGACCAGGTCACCAAGATGGACGCCACCGAAGCCCACGACTGGCTGCACGGCTCGCTCGCCCGCTCGGAAGCGACCATCAACGCCAAGCTCGCCGGCGGCCTGCCGTTCCTCGCGACCGTCGGTGCGACCGCGCCGTTCATCGGTCTGTTCGGTACCGTGGTCGGCATCTACCGCGCGCTGATCGCGATCGGTCTCGCCGGTTCGGCCTCGATCGACAAGGTCGCAGGCCCGGTCGGTGAAGCGCTGATCATGACCGCGCTCGGTCTGCTCGTCGCGGTTCCCGCGGTGCTCGCCTACAACTACCTGCAGAGCCGCAACAAGCGCATTGCCGAAATGCTGACCGGCTTCAGCACCGACGTGCTCGCCAACATCGCCTCGAAGGGCGTGGTCAAGCCGTCGGTTCCGGTTGCCGCGGCGAAGCCCGCTGCTGCCCCGGCCGCTCCGGTCAAGAAGTAAGCTGAAAGTCCCAGGCGCGGCGGACTCCCCCGTCGCGTCCGGTTTCCGGAAACGCGGATCTTCCCCGGGGGCTCGGTCCCTCCAGGCCCCCGGCGGACCCCGCGGCTCAGAACGGATAGGATGTAACCAATGGCAATGTCTGTAGGCGGCGGCGGCGAAGAACGCCCGATGTCGGACATCAATACCACGCCGCTCGTGGACGTGATGCTCGTGCTGCTGATCATCTTCCTCATCGCGGTCCCGGTCGCGATCCAGACCGTCGAGAAGCTCAAGGTTCCCGTCCTCGCCTCCGAAGAGACCCAGGACAAGGTGGAAAACCTTCTGCTCGCCGTGGTCTCGACCGACGAGGCCGGCCGCGTTCCCGGTCAGCCGGGCTATGCGGGCTCCTCGCCGGTCGGCGAATGCCGCGTCTATATCAACAACACGACTCCGGTGGACAGCACCGAGCTTGCCAAGCAGGCGTTCGATCGGCTCGACGCAATCGTGAAGCGTGAAGGCGGCGCGGCCAACATGGACCCGGACAAGATCCCCGAAGTGCACATCCGCGGCGACGTCCACGTTCCCTGGAAGTGCATCGCCGGCGCGATCTACAACGTGCAGATCGCGGGCTATCCCAAGGTCGGCTTCATCTCGACCCCGGTCGATCCGAACGGCTAAGCCGACTGCCGAACTGGCGCGGAGGCCGCGAGGCTTCCCGCCAGCCGAGAGCGAACAGGAGTACACACCATGGCAATGAGCGGCGGCAAGGACGATGGCTCGCCGATGATGGAAATGAACACGACGCCGTTGATCGACGTCATGCTCGTTCTCCTCATCATGTTCATTATCACCATCCCCGTGGCCACCCACTCGGTTAACGTGAATCTTCCGCAGTCGACGCCGCCGAAGAACAACGTCAAGGTGGACCCGGTGAAGAACAAGCTGGTCCTCACCCAGGCCAACCAGATTCTCTGGAACGGCTCGCCGATCACCAGCAGCAACCTCGTGTCGCTGCTCCAGGCGACCAAGGCGATGAAGCCCGAGCCGGAACTGCAGTTCCAGCCCGAAGCCTTCGCCAACTACGAGATGGCGAACTACGTCCTCAAGATCATCACCGATTCGAAGGTGAGCAAGTTCGGCTTCGTCGGCAACGAGAACTACGCGACCTTCGCGAAGTGACCGGCTGACGATCCGCAACGGATCGGACACGAAGAGGGGGCGGAGCGATCCGCCCCCTTTCTCGTTGGCGCGATCCCTGTTCAGCCCGGAGATCCACGAAGAGCCCGCCGGGCCTCGCCTGTCGCAGCACCGTCAATTCCTTCGCAAGCGGCGCATGGGCTCGGTCGCGCGCTCGGCAGCGGCCTCAATCGCGCGTCGGCCGCATCGCCGCCGCCGCCAGGCTCTCGGCTTCGACCAGAAGCTCGTCGTCCGCAGCGCCCGCGGGCAGCGTCTCGCGCCCGATCATCACGAGCACCGGCACGGCGAGCGGCGTCACCCGGTCGAGCTCGACGTGGACCAGCTGGCCCGCGGCGCGGTCGAGCAGGTCGGCCAGCCGCCCCACATCGGTCATCCGCGTGCGCGCGTCGGCCCAGGCCGCCTCGATCAGCACGTGGTCCGGCTCGTACTTGCGCAGCACGTCGTAGATGAGGTCGGTCGAGAAGGTGACCTGCCGCCCGGACTTGCGCTTGCCGGGGTGCTGGCGTTCGACCAGCCCGCCGATCACCGCCACCTCGCGAAAGGCGCGGCGCAGCAGATAGGAGTTCTGCACCCATTCCACGAATTCGTGGGTCAGGATCGCCGGGCTCAGCATCGCCGCCGGGTCCTTGACCGGCTTCAGTCCCCATACCGCCAGCGCATAGTCGTTTGCGACGAAGCCCAGCGGCCCCAGCCCCGCATCCTCCATCCGCCGGGTGATCAGCATTCCCAGCGACTGGTTCGCGTTCCACCCCTCGAACGTGTAGTACACGGTATAGGCGCGCCCGCCGTGGGGGAAGCTTTCCACCAGCAGCTCGCCCGGCGCGGGCAGGCGGCTGCGCCAGTCCTGCACTTCCAGCCATTCGCGCACGTCGTCGGGCAGCCGCGCCCAGCCCGCCCGATCCGCCAGCAGCGCCTGCACCCGGTCGGCAAGGTGGGTGGTCAGCGGCAGGCGCGCGCCCATGTAGCTCGGGATCTGGCCCGCCGACTTGGCCGCGCGCACCACGATCTCCAGATCGCGCAAGCTTTCGACTTCGAGGTCCATCCCGGCGAAACGGAAGGTGTCCCCCGGCCGCAGCGAAGCGCCGAAGTTCTCCTCGACCTTGCCCAGCGCGCGCCCGTTGCGGAAGCGCACCTCCAGCATCTCGGAATCGACGATGATCCCGGCATTGAGCCGATGCCGCGCGGCGTGTTCGGGGTGGGTCAGCCGCCATACGCCGTCGCGCCCGCGCACGATCCGCTTGAACCGGTCGTAGGCGCGCAGCGCGTAGCCGCCCGTCGCCACGAACTCGAGCACGCGGCCCCACGCCGCCTCGTCCACCCAGGCATAGGCATGGCTTGAGCGGACTTCCGCCAGCAGCGCCGCCTCCTCGAAGGGCCCGGCACAGGCGCAGGCCATCACGTGCTGCGCCAGCACGTCGAGCGCGCCGGGGCGGAAGTCCTCGCCATCGCGCCGGCCCTGGTCGACCGCATCCTTGGCCGCCAGCGCCTCGAGGAACTCGAAGCGGTTGCCCGGCACCAGCAGCGCCCGGCTCGGCGCGTCGAGCCGATGGTTGGCGCGCCCGATCCGCTGCAGCAGGCGCGACGATCCCTTGGGCGCGCCCATCTGCACCACCATGTCGATGTCGCCCCAGTCGACGCCGAGGTCGAGGCTCGCGGTCGCGACCAGCGCGCGCAGCTCGCCGCGCGCCATCGCCCCCTCCACCTTGCGCCGCGCTTCCCTGGACAGCGAGCCGTGGTGGATGCCGATCGGCAGCTTGTCCTCGTTCACGTCCCACAGCAGCTGGAAGATGTACTCGGCGAGGAAGCGCGTGTTGGTGAAGATCAGCGTCGTGCGGTTGGCCTTGATCGCGGCATAGAGCTGCGGCACCGCCCAGGCGGCGGCGTGCCCGCCCCACGGCACGCGCTCGCCATCGGGCACCAGGATCTCGACCTCGGCCGGCGCCCCCGCCTCGCCCTCGACCAGCGCGACGGCGTCGATCTCGCCCCACGGCGCCAGCCAGGCGCGGAACGCCTCCGGGTCGGCGACCGTCGCCGACAGCGCCGCGCGCCGCATCTCGGGGGCCAGCGCCTGCAGCCGCGCCAGCGACAGCGCCAGCAGGTCGCCGCGCTTGCCCGTGGCGAAGGCGTGGACCTCGTCGATCACCACCCGCTTGAGCGAGGCGAACATC
The DNA here is from genome assembly GCF_020179475.1 of Novosphingobium huizhouense. Taxonomy (GTDB): domain Bacteria; phylum Pseudomonadota; class Alphaproteobacteria; order Sphingomonadales; family Sphingomonadaceae; genus Novosphingobium; species Novosphingobium huizhouense. The sequence continues at coordinate 84,668 of NZ_JAILXZ010000004.1, forward strand.
GCGGCCGCCTCGGGGTAGCTCAGCAGCAGCGACAGCGATTCTGGCGTGGTCAGCAGCACGTGCGGCGGGCGGGCGCGCTGGCGCGCCTTGCGGTCGGACGGGGTGTCGCCGCTGCGCGTCTCGACCCGGATCGACAGTGCCATCTCCTCGATCGGGGTAAGCAGGTTGCGCTGCACGTCGTGCGCCAGCGCCTTTAGCGGCGAAACGTAGAGCGTGTGCAGCCCCTCGCCCGGCGCCTGCCCGCCCGCGAAATCGGCCAGCGTCGGCAGGAACCCCGCCAGCGTCTTGCCCGCGCCGGTATCCGCCACCAGCAGCGCGTGCAGGTTCGCGCGCGCCGCCGCCAGCATTTCGCGCTGGTGTCGCCGCACCCGCCAGCCGCGCCCTGCGAACCAGTCCTCGATCACCTGCGGCAGCGCATCGTCGTCCATCACGCCGACCCTAACGCACGCGAGGGCGTTCCGCACCCGTCCCGCGCGGGCTGCGACGAGGCGGCAGCGGCCTGCGACCGGCGCGCGGCGCCGGCGGCACAGGCCCCGCGCCCGCCCGTTGCATCAGCAGAGCACCCGGCGGCCGGTTCCGCCTGCCGGCGCCTGCCCAACCCGACGAGGAGAGAAAGGCCATGACCGACCGCTACGACTGGGAGCGCGACGAAGCGCTCAAGCGCGATCGCGACCCGCGCAACATGCGCAGCAACGACTATTCCGGGCAGCAGTACGGCGGCTCGCGCCAGCGCTGGGACGCCGACGAGCGCGCCGAGGAACGCGCCTCGGCCGCGAACCGCTACGGTCACGGCTACGACAACCGCGACGATTACCGTAGCGACTTCGGTCACCGTGATCGTGACCGCGATCGCGAGCGTGAGCAGGACAACCGCAGGCGCCAGGGCGGCGGGCGCATGGGCGGCTTCGGCAGCGAATATTATGGCGGAAGCCAAGGCGGCGGCGGCCAGACCGGCGACTATTTCGGTCCGGGCGACTTCGGCTCGGGCAGCCATGCCTATGCGGCCAACTGGGACCGCGGCTATGGCGCCTCGCGCACCAGCTATCCGGGCGAGCGCGACCAGACCGGTTATGGCGGCCGGGGCGGCTACGGCGCACGCCAGGCAACGCAGCGCCAGGGAGGCATGCGCCAGATGGGCGGGGGCAGCAGCAGCTATCAGCCGGGCGAAGGCTATGCGCGCGAGGACATGCACCGCGGCTTCCTCGATCGCGCCGCCGACGAGGTGATGTCGTGGTGGGGCGACGAGGACGCCGCGCGCCGCCGCGAGCAGGATGCGCGCGAGGACCATCGCGGGCGCGGCCCGTCCGACTACACCCGCTCGGACGAGCGCATCCGCGAGGACGCCAACGACCGCCTGACCGACGATTGGCGCGTCGATGCCCGCCGCATCAGCGTCGCGGTCGAGAACGGCGAAGTGACGCTCACCGGCACCGTCGGCAACCGCCAGGAGAAGCACCGCGCCGAGGAATGCGTCGAACGCGTCTCGGGGGTGAAGCACGTGCAGAACAACCTGCGCGTCGAAGGCACCGGAACGGGAACCGGCAGCGGCGCCAGCGGCGGCGCGAGCACGGCGTCGACGTCGCAGGGCAGCGCCTTCGGCTATCGCAGCGAGCTCGATCGCGACGCCGCCGAAAAGCGTACCGGCGCCACCGCGGGGACGACCGGCAGCAGCGCGACCACGCCCGAAAAGCGCGACTGATCGCGGCACGCGGTCGACGAGGGGCGCGGGGTGGCAGAGGCCATACCCGCGCCCTTTGCGCGTGCGCTCAGCCGAAGATCGCGACCTCGCGCGCGCCGGTGCTGTCGCTGCGGGCGCGGAACATGCCCGGCGTGGTGAAGGCCATCGCCGTTTCGCCCGCAGGCGTCGCCACGATCACGCCGCCGACTCCCCCCATCGCGCCCACTTCGGCGAGCACCGCTCCCGCCGCAGCCTGCGCGCTCTCGCCGGCGAGCCGCATTCGCGCGCAGATCTCGTGGGCAACGCCGGTGCGGATGAACTGCTCGCCCGAGCCGGTGCAACTGACCGCGCCAGCACGATCGTCGGCATAGGTGCCCGCGCCGATCACCGGCGAATCGCCGATGCGGTTCCAGCGCTTGCCAGTCAGTCCCCCGGTCGACGTCGCCGCCGCGACGTGGCCCGCCGCATCGCGCGCGACCGCGCCCACCGTGCCGTACTTCAGGCCGTCGTCGAACCAGCCGAGCTTGCGCGCCTTCAGTTCCTGCAGCTGGCGCCAGCGCTCCTCGGTCGCGAACCAGTCTTCGTCACACTGCTCGACGCCCTGTTCGCGCGCAAACTCCTCGGCGCCCGCGCCCGAAAGGAACACGTGCGGACCCGCTTCCATCACCTTGCGCGCAAGCTTCACCGGGTTCTTGGTGTGCGTCACCCCGGCCACCGCGCCCGCGCTGCGGGTCGCTCCGTCCATCACCGCGGCGTCGAGCTCGTTGGTGCCGTGATAGGTGAACACCGCGCCGCGGCCGGCGTTGAACAGGGGATCGTCCTCGAGCACGACGACCGCCGCGGTCACCGCATCGATCGCGCTGCCGCCGCCCGCCAGCACCGCCTCGCCCGCGGCGAGCGCGGCCGACAGCGCCGCTTCGTGCAGCGCCACGCCTGCGGCGTCCATCGTCTCGGGCGTCATCGATCCGGCGCCGCCGTGGATGGCGATGGACCAGCGGGCCGCGCCCGCGCCTGTTGTTTCGCTTGTCTCGGTCATGGCCGAGGCGATAGCAGATGAAACCGGTCTGGTCAGGAGCGCCGTGCGTGGTCGATGTGCGAATTGTCGAGGACGATCTCTCGGGCGAGGACATCCAGGCGCTCGTCGCCTTCCACCTTTCGGGGATGCACGCCAATTCGCCCGCCTGCAAGGTCCACGCGCTGCCCGTCGCCAGCCTGCGCGCGCCGGGCGTGACGTTCTATTCCGCCTGGGTCGGCGACGGCATCGCCGGCATGGGCGCGATCAAGCAGCTCGATCCCGCGCACGGCGAACTCAAGTCGATGCGCGTCGCCCCCGAATGGCTGGGCCAGGGCGTGGGCAAGGCGATGCTGCGCCACCTCCTCGGCGTGGCCCGCGCCCGCGGCTACACCCGCGTCAGCCTCGAAACCGGCCGCGGCCCCGCCTTCGAACCCGCGCTCGGCCTCTACCGCAAGCACGGCTTCGCGAACTGCGAGGCCTTCGCCGACTACGTGGTGGACGACTTCAGCCAGTGCCTGACGCTGGACCTGCGGTCCTAATTCGACGGATGATCCGGTGGATCAGAAAGCCGCCGCCAGCCAGCGCACCGAGTTGCGGTAATAGCTGGCCGTCGGTTTGCCCGCCGCATCCAGCGCGGGTTCGAAATGGGCGCGCTTCATCAGCAGCTTGCAGGTAAAGTCGGTGAACTCCGGGGAGTCGGTCGCCTGCTGCACGTTGCAGCCAGTCGGGTTGCCGTCCGGGCCGATCATCAGCCGGAAGTGGACGATCGCGCTGGCGCCCATCTTCAGCGCACCGCGCGGGTAGTCGTTCGACACCAGCCAGCGGCCCGGATCGGTCTGTGGCTTCGGTGGGCGAGAAAGCGCGGCCTGCACGGCCGGATCGAGCCCCCATCCCTTGAGCAGGTCGTCGGTGCAGGTGCGCAAGGCAGCCAAAGGTGCCCTGAGCGAACCCGACTGTAACACGAATTGCCGCGATCCCACCGCCAAGTAGAGCTGGGTAATCCTCGCCTCGTCATCGGGCGATTGCGGGGGTAGGTCGTCGCCTTCGCGGTTTAGCAGGTCGCGCGGTCCGACGAACAAGGTGGAAACCCGGTCCTTGCCGGTGAAGCCCGCGAGCACGTCCTTGCGTTTGGCCGCCGGCAGGTCCGGGCCAAACGAAAAAGTAACCGGTATTTGGACGTCCGACCCCGTTATGAAGGGCTTTCCAATCAGGGTAACGTCCACCTGGGCCGAAGGAGCGAACCGATCCATCAAGACAATGATCTTGTTTTTGTCGGTTCCGTAGATCCGCGCCAGCCGACAGCTGTCGTCAGCGTATTGAATCTCCCATTTGCTCGATGCCGCTAGCACAAGCGGTGCCGCGCGAACTGGAATCGCAAGATTGGCCGCTGCGAATACCGTTATGATGGACATACTTCTGACTTGCATTATGGCCCACCTTACGCCCGACGAAAAGGCCGTCAATGCTTGCGTACGCGGCGCGGACCTCAGCGTGGCCGCGCGCGCTCCAGCCAGAACACCACCGCGCTTGCCGCCGCCATGAACAGGAACGGCATGGCCGGGAAGTGGAAGCGCGACTGGCCGGAAAAGACCAGCGCGATCGCGCTCGGATAGGCGGCGATGGCATAGGGCAGGCACCACCAGTCGATCGCGCCGAGGCCCGCGCGCCGGCGCGCCCGCAGGGTCAGCGGCACGGCCAGCAGCGCGAGCGCCAGCACCGCCCAGTAGAGCGCCTGGTTGGCCGCGCGGATCGCGAGGAACAGCCTTGCGTCGTAGTGGGCCGCCCCGGTCTCGTAGGCCCAGACGCCCTCGCCGTCGGTGACCCACAGCTTGGCGAGCTTCAGTGGCATCAAGCCGGCGAACCGCGCTGGATGCGCGCCGATCCATGCCATCGCCAGCCGCTTCGCCTCGTCGTCGTAGGTCAGCTCGGTCAGGTCGCGCCGCGCGTCCAGCGCGCGCACCACCGGGTCTTCGGGCGTGAAGCCGCCGCGCGCGCTGGCGTTGTTGCCGGTGAGCAGGGTGATCCCGCCATTGGTCGAGACCGCGACGAAGCGCCCCAGCTCGCGCTGGTTGCGCAGGCTCCACGGCAGCACCACCGCGCTGCCAAGCGCAAGCACGACGAGCCCGCGCCCGACCAGCGCGGGCAGACGCCGCAGCCCGTCGCGTTCGCGCAGCAGCGCGATCCCCAGCACCAGCGGCACCACCACCAGCGTCTGCGCCTTGACCAGCGTGGCGAGCCCGAGCACCAGCCCCGCGGCCAGCGTCCGCAGCGCGCCCGGCCGCGCCAGCAGCCAGCAGCTCGCCAGCAGCAGCAGCGTGTAGAACACCTCGGTCAGCGCGAGCGGCACATAGAGCGCCGCGTTGGGGTAGAGCGCATAGCCCAGCAGCGCGAGCCGCGCGGCGCTTTCCGAACCGGTCACCTGCCGCGCGAGGTCGAGCAGCAGCCAGCCCGACAGCGCCGCCGCGACGAGATTGACGAGGCCCACCGTCCAGATCGTCGCGCCCCCCGCCCGGAACGCCAGCGACAGCGCCATCGGCCAGCCCGGCGGCCAGTAGGCGGTGGCATGGCCGTCGTTGGCAAGGTAGCCCAGTCCCGCCGCCAGGCTCGCCGCGCGCGAGAAGTAGAAGTCGGCGTCCGAACTCGGGGTCACCGCGCAGGCGATCGCAGCGAGCCGCAGCGCGACCAGCAACGCGAAGGCGAAACCGACGAAGCGCGGATGGAGCAGCAGGCGCTGGGGCGCAGGAGGGGCGTCGGCGGTCATCGCGGGCGGCAGGTCTCGCAGTTCGGCGTAAACATAGCGTTGCGCGGGCAAAGCCGATAGGCTGCCGGGCATGACCGCCGAAACCCTCGCGCCGCTCGCGTTTCACGAAGGCCCGCAGGGCCTGCGCCTTGCCCACCGCTTCCTCGCGGGCGCGGAGCCGGCGCTGGTGTTCCTGCCCGGCTACATGTCCGACATGGCCGGGTCGAAGGCCGGGGCGGTGCTTGCCCACGCCGCCGCGCAAGGGCGGGCCTGCCTGCTGCTCGATTATTCGGGTTGCGGCCGGTCCGACGGCGATTTCGCCGCCGGCACGCTGTCGCGCTGGCGCGACGAGGTGGTCGACCTGCTCGCGGCGAAGGGCATTGCCCGCGCCGTGCTGTGCGGCTCGTCGATGGGCGGCTGGCTGATGCTGCTCGTCGCCCGCGCCGTTCCCGACCGGATCGCCGCGCTGGTCGGCGTGGCCGCCGCGCCCGATTTCACCGACTGGGGTTTCGGCGACGCGCAGAAGGCGGAACTTGCCGCCGGCCGCACGATCTTTGAGGACAACCCTTACAGCCCCGAGCCCACCCCCACCCACGCCGCGTTCTGGCGCGATGGCGAGGCGCAGCGGCAGCTCGAAGCGCCGATCCCGTTCGACGGACCGGTGCGGCTGCTCCACGGCCAGGCGGACCCGGACGTGCCGTGGGAGGTCTCGCTGCGCCTCGCCGCGGCGCTGCGTTCAGCCGATGTGCAGGTCCACCTGATCAAGGATGGCGACCACCGCCTGTCGCGCGGGGCCGACATCGCCCTGCTGCTGCGCACGCTCGACGCGCTTGTCGAGACGCTTTCCGGCGGCGGATGAAGGACACCCGGACGCCGATGCTTTTCCCGCTTCCCCTGCTTGCCGCGCTCGCCACGCCGTTTCCGGTGGACGCGCCGGTCGCCCGCCAGGTCGGGCCCAATCCCTCGCCGCAGCAGGCCTCGCCGCTGCCCATCCCGCGCCGCCGCCGGGTCGAGGAGATGGCGCCCGGCGCGGCGCCGGAGACAAAGCAGGACATGCCCGACCGTCTTGCCGCCTGCCTCGCCACCGGGCGGCAGGACCTCATCGCCGGGCTCGCCTCGGCGCGGCTGTGGCGCGATGGCGCGCCGACCGATTTCGAGCGCACCCGCGCTAACCAGTGCCTGGGGCTGCTGCTGGCCGAAAGCGGCGACTATGCCGGCGCCGAGGCGGCCTTCGCCGCGGCGATCGCGGCGATCCCGCCCGAGCAGGCCGCATCCTCGCTCCAGCTCCTCGCCATGGCCGGCAATGCCGCGCTCGCGGCCGGTCACGCCGACAGGGCGACCGGCTGGTTCGACCGCGCGCTCGCCCTGAAGGACACCGGCGACAACGCCGCGCGCGGCGACATCGAGATCGACCGCGCCCGCGCGCTGGTCGCGGGCGGGCGCATCGCCGAAGCCGGCGGCGCGCTCGACGAGGCCCACCGCCTTGCGCCCGAGGACCCGGAGGGCTGGCTGCTTTCGGCAACGCTCGCGCGCCGGGGCGGCGATCTCGATCGCGCCCAGCGCGACATCGAGGTCGCCGCCGCCAAGGACCCGCGCGATCCCGCGATCGGGCTCGAGGCCGGAGTCATCGCGGTGCTCGCAGGGCGCGACGAGGCGGCGCGCAAGTCGTGGGACTCGGTCGTGCGCTCGGCCCCGCAGAGCGCCGAGGCGGCGACCGCCCGGGGCTACCTTGAACAACTGGGGGCCGCTCCCACATCGAACGCAGCCGCAACGCAAGGGAAGGCCACGCCATGAAGCTCTCGGTCCTCGATCTGGTCCCCGTGGTCGAGGGCGGCACCGTCGCCCAGGCGCTCGCCGACGCCGCCGCGCTCGCGCGGACCGCCGAGGCCTGCGGCTACCACCGCTACTGGGTGGCCGAACATCACGGCATGGAGGGCATCGCCAGCGCCGCGGTCGCGGTCACGCTGGCGCATATCGGGCAGGCGACCACGACCATCCGCATCGGCGCGGGCGGCATCATGCTGCCCAACCACAACCCGCTGGTCATCGCCGAGCAGTTCGGCACGCTCGATGCGCTGTTCCCCGGCCGCATCGACCTCGGGCTCGGCCGCGCGCCGGGCGCCGACCAGCGCATCGTCCAGGCGCTGCGCAAGGACGTCAACCGCGCCGCCGAGCATTTCGGCGACGACGTGTTCGAGCTCCAGCTGCAGTTCGCCGGCGACAAGCGGCTCCATCTCCAGGCGACGCCGGGCCTCGGCGCCGCGCCGCAGCTGTGGATCCTGGGCTCCAGCCTCTACGGCGCGCAGCTCGCGGCGATGCTGGGGCTGCCCTATGCCTTCGCCTCGCACTTCGCGCCGGACCATCTCGACGCCGCGCTCAAGCTCTATCGCGAACGCTTCACGCCCTCGGCGGCGCTGCCCGAGCCCTACTGCATCGCCGCGATCAACGTGATCGCCGCGCCCACCGACGCCGAAGCGGTGCTGCTCGCCTCGTCGATGGACCAGAGCTTCGTGCGCCTGCGCAGCGGCAATCCGGGCAAGCTGCCGCCGCCGGTGCCCGACTTCCGCGACACGCTGCCGCCCCAGGCCGAGGCGATGCTCGCGCACATGCGCCAAGTTTCGGCGATCGGGAGCCCGGCGACGGTGCGCGAACGGCTCGAGGCGTTCCAGCAGCGCACCGGGGCCGACGAGCTGATCGTCTCGGGCTCGACCTTCGATCCGGCGCTGCGCCGCCGCTCGCTCGAACTGACGATGGAAGCGGTCTCGGGCCTCGTCGTCGCCTGACCCCCGCCGCGGCGCCCGCTCCCTCCCGCGCTCCCGCTCCCTCCCGCGCGCGCTGGCGGCCCAGCGCTGCATAGGCATTGACCCGGAACGGTCATGCCGTTGCGCTGTTAAGACCGCCATGCCACGCTCGCCGTGGCGCGGGGTCTCTTGAACTTGCGCAACGAGCGGAATATCAGGCGTACGATTGCAAAAGTGCAATGATATAAAATTATAACGACGCGACGTGGGATCGCGCCGGTCCAGCGGGAAGAACGCCATGGCCACGAATTCGATCGACCAGAACGCCGCCACCCCTGCAGGCGGCGATCCGTCCGCGGCGCTTTCGCTGACGCTCGCGCAGCGCCTCGCCGCCTCGCTGCTCCCTGCCGAGAAGGCCGATTTCGACAGCGAGCGGCTGGCCGAAGCGGCGCGCTTCGCGATGATCGCGGCGCATCGCCGGCGCGGCAGCGAGCCGTCGATGGCGATCGAAAGCGTCGGCGGCAGCGAAACCAGCGCGCGCTACCTGCGCATCGCGGTGGTCAACGACGACATGCCGTTCCTGGTCGATTCGATCACCGCGACGATCACCGCGCACGGCCTGCCGATCGACCGGCTGGCGCACCCGGTGGTGGCGGTGCGGCGCGACGCCGAGGGCCACCTCGTCGACCTGCCCGAAGGCGAGGCGCCCGGCGAGATCCGAGAATCGGTGATTTACCTCGAGACCGAGCGCGCCGACGCCAAGGCCCGGCGCGAGCTGACCTCCGCGCTCGCCGCGACGCTCGCCGACGTCCACGCCGCGGTCGCCGACTGGCCGCGGCTCCAGGCCGCGATGCACGAGGACGCCCGCCGCCTCGCCGATCCCGAAGGCGCCGCGCTGCTGCGCTGGCTCGCCGACGGCATGCTCACCCAGCTGGGCCACGTCACGCGCCGCCGCGACGGTAGCGAGGACGACAAGCTCGGCATCTGCCGGGCAAGCGAGCAGCCGCTGCTCGCCGATGCCTCCTACGCGCGCGCCTTCGCCTGGTTCGACCACGCGGTCGAGCTAGGCGCAAAGGTCAACGGGATCGGCCGCGCGCCGCTGGTGGTCAAGGCCAACCGCATCGCCCAGGTCCACCGCCGGGTGCCGCTCGACCTGTTCATCGTGCCGGTGATCGACCAGGGCCAGGTCGTCGCCATCTCGGTCCATGCCGGGGTCTGGACCAGCGCCGCGCTCGCCGCCGCGCCCGACCGCATCCCGCGGATGCGCACCCAGCTCGCCGACCTGATGGACAAGTTCGGCTTCTCGGCGCAGGGCCATGCCGGAAAGGCGCTGGTCCACGCGCTGACCGCGCTGCCGCACGACCTGCTGATCGGCTTCGACGACGCCGACCTCGAACGCATCGCCACCACGATGATGAGCCTGGTCGACCGGCCGCGCCCGCGCCTCGCGCTGGTCCGCGCCCCGCTCGCCCGCCATCTCTTCGCCTTCGTCTGGCTCCCGCGCGACGTCCAGTCGACCGAGGTGCGGCTGCAGGTCAAGGCGATGCTCGAGGCCGAGACCGGCGCGCAGGTGCTCGACTGGAGCCTTCAGGTCGAAGGCAGCACGCTCGCCATGATGCGCTTCGTGCTCGACATCCGCGACGGGCAGGACCTGCCCGAGGAAGTCGCGCTCGACGCCGCGCTCCAGGCGATGGTGCGCGGCTGGGCCGGCGCGGTCGAGGCCGAGCTTGCCCGCACCGAGGACCCGGCGCGCGCCGCCGCGCTCGCCGCGCGCTATGCCGAGGCCTTTCCGGTCGGCTACCGCTCGGCGCAAGGGCCGGCCGAGGCGGCGGGCGACATCCGCGTGCTGCGCGGGCTCAGCGGCGCCAGCGCGCCGCGCCGCGCGGTGCGGCTCCACCGCCTTCCCGGCGAAGAGGGCCTGCGGCTCAAGCTCTACCAGCGCGAGGGCGCGATCGTCCTGTCCGACGCGGTGCCGGTGCTCGAGAACTTCGGCTTCCGCGTGCTCGAGGAGCTGCCGACCGCGCTCGACAAGGGGCGGATGGGATTCATCCACGATTTCCTCGTCGGCACGCCTGCGGGCAGCAGCCCCGACGACCTGCTCGCGCGGGCGAGCGCGATCGAGGCTTCGCTCGCCGCGGTGCTCAATGGCCAGGCCGAGGACGATCCGTTCAACCGCCTGATCGTCGCGGTGGGGATCAGCGCGCGCGAGGCCAACTGGCTGCGCGCCTGGTTCCGCTACCTGCGCCAGACGGGCCTGACCTTCACCATCCAGACCGTGGTCGATGCACTGCGCCATGCAGGCTCGGTCACCCGCGGCCTCGTCGCGCTGTTCGCCGCGCGCCACGATCCCGCCTTCGCGGGCGACCGCGCGGCGGCGGCAGACGATGCGGCCGAGGCGATCCGCGCGGGGCTGGCCCAGGTCGCCGCGATCAACGACGACCGCCTGCTGCGCGCCTTCCGCGCCGTGGTCGAAGCGGTGCTGCGCACCAACGCCTTCGCGCCCGCCGCCGAAGAGGCGCTCGCCTTCAAGATCGATTCGGCGCTCGTCCCGGGCCTGCCCCGGCCGGTGCCGTGGCGGGAGATCTTCGTCTATTCGCCGCGGGTCGAAGGCATCCACCTGCGCGCCGGGCCCGTCGCGCGCGGCGGCCTGCGCTGGTCCGACCGGCGCGACGACTTCCGCACCGAGATCCTCGGCCTGATGAAGGCGCAGCGCGTGAAGAACGCCGTGATCGTGCCCACCGGCGCGAAGGGGGGCTTCTATCCCAAGCAGCTGCCCGATCCGGTCGCCGACCGCGAAGGCTGGCTCGCCGAAGGCAAGGCGAGCTACCAGGTGTTCATCCGCACGCTGCTGTCGATCACCGACAACATCGTCGAGAACGCCGTCGTCCATCCCGCCGGCGTGGTCGTGCGCGATGGCGAGGACCCCTATTTCGTGGTCGCCGCCGACAAGGGCACCGCGACCTTCTCCGACGTCGCCAACGCCATCGCCGCGGAACGCGACTTCTGGCTCGACGATGCCTTCGCCAGCGGCGGCTCGAAGGGCTATGACCACAAGGCGATGGGCATCACCGCCAAGGGCGCGTGGCTCTCGGTGCGGCGTCACTTCCTGGAAATGGGCGTCGACGTCCAGTCCGAGCCGGTGCGCGTCGCGGGCTGCGGCGACATGTCGGGCGACGTGTTCGGCAACGGCATGCTGCTCAGCCGGTCGATCAAGCTGGTCGCCGCCTTCGACCACCGCCACGTGTTCCTCGATCCCGATCCCGATCCGGCGGCAAGCTGGGCCGAACGCGCGCGCATGTTCGCGCTGCCGCGCTCGAGCTGGGACGATTACGACAAGAGCCTTATCTCCGAAGGCGGCGGCGTGTTCCCGCGCACGATGAAGGCGATTCCCTTGTCGCCCCAGGTCCGGGCGCTGCTCGGCGTCACGGTCGAGGAGATCGACCCCGACACGCTGATCTCGCTGATCCTGCAGAGCCCGGTCGACCTGCTGTGGTTCGGCGGCATCGGCACCTATGTCCGGGCCAGCCACCAGAACAACGTCGAGGTCGGCGATCCCGCCAACGACTCGGTCCGCGTCGCCGCCAGCGAAGTGCGCGCGAAGGTCATCGGCGAAGGCGCCAACCTCGGCACGACGCAGGCCGCGCGGATCGAATTCGCGCTCCACCGGGGCCGCATCAACACCGACTTCATCGACAATTCGGCCGGGGTCGATTGCTCGGACAACGAGGTCAACATCAAGATCGCGCTCGCCGCGGCCAAGCGCGCCGGCCGGCTCGACGAACCGGCGCGCGTCGCGCTGCTCGCCGAGATGACCGATGCGGTCGCGCACCTGGTGCTCGAGGACAACCGGCTTCAGGCGCTCGCGCTGTCGATCGCCGAGCGTGGCGGCGCCGGGGCCGCCCCGGCGCAGGCGCGGGTGATCGATGTGCTCGAGGAAGGCGGCGATCTCGACCGCAAGACCGAAGGCCTCGCCAGCGCCGAGGACTATGCCCGCCGCGCCGGAGCCGGGCTGGGCCTTGCCCGCCCCGAACTCGCCGTGCTGCTTTCGAGCGCCAAGCTGGTGCTGCAGCGCGCGCTGGAGGACAGCTCCGTGGTCGACGATCCGGTGATGGAAGTCGAACTGCTCGCGGCGTTCCCGCCGCAGATGCAGGAGCGCTTCGAGACCGAGATCGTCCACCACCGCCTGCGCCGCGAGATCATCGCGACCAAGCTCGCCAACCGCATCGTCAACCGCATGGGCCCGGTCCATCCGTTCGAGCTGATGGAGGAGGAAGGCTGCACGCTGGCGCAAGTCGCCGCCGCCTTCGTCGCCGCCGAGCGCCTGCTCGACCTCGACCAGACCTGGGCGCTGCTCGACGAGACGGCGATGGCCGAGGACCAGCGCATCGCCATGTTCGAACGCGTGGCGCGCGCGCTTCGCGGCCACATCGCCGACGTGCTCCGCGCCGGCCGCGGCACGCTTTCGCCCGATGCGCTGATCGAGGATCTGGCGGGCGGGGTCGGCCTGCTCTCGCACACCGCGGCCGAGCTGCTGCGCGGCGAAGCGCAGGCGCAGGCGGCGCGGATGCGCCAGGACCTTACCGCGCAAGGCGTGCCCGCGGCGATCGTCGACCGCGTGGCCCACCTGTTCGATCTCGACGGCGCGATCGGCCTTGCCCACCTTGCGGGCGAGCTCGACGTCGACGCGGCGCGGCTGACCGGCGCCTTCGCCGACCTCGGCGCGGGGCTGGGGCTCGACTGGGCGCAGCAGGCGGCGAGCCGGTCTAACCCGTCGGATACCTGGGAGCGGCTGCTGGTCTCGGGCCTCGCCCGCGATTTCCAGCAGATGCGACTGGATTTCCTTGCCCGCAACGGCGGCGGCGATCCCGATGGCGGTGTCGCCCGCTGGTTCGCCGCGCACGAAGTGCCGGTGCGCCAGTTCCGCGCGCTGATCGCCCGGGCGCAGGCCAATCCGGTGCCGGCTCCCGCCATGCTGGCGCAGATCGCCAGCCAGGCGCGGACGCTGCTGATGCGCTGAACCCGGCGGCGGTGCGGGCCTTGTTGGCCGCTATCAGTTGACGCGTCCGTCTTTTCTGCCAATTCCGCCACGAAACGTGGAAGGATCGTGGCATGGATAAGGCGGACGTTGTCATTGTCGGGGCCGGGCATGGCGGGGCGCAGGCGGCGATCGCCTTGCGGCAGAACGGGTTCGAAGGATCGATCCTGGTGCTGGGGCGCGAACCCGAGCTGCCCTATGAACGCCCGCCGCTGTCCAAGGAATACCTCGCCCGCGACAAGACCTTCGACCGCATCCTGATCCGCCCGGCGCAGTTCTGGGAGGACAAGCAGGTCACCATGAGCCTGGGCCGCGAGGTGACCAAGGTTGACGCCCTGGCCAAGGTCCTCACCCTCGCCGATGGATCGCGCGTCGAATACGGCTCGCTGATCTGGGCGGCGGGCGGCGATCCGCGCCGCCTGTCGTGCGCGGGCGCCGACCTTGCCGGCGTCCACGCCGTGCGCACCCGCGCCGATGTCGACACGCTGATGGCGCAGCTCGACGGCGGCGCGAAGACCGCGGTGGTGATCGGCGGCGGCTACATCGGGCTCGAAGCGGCGGCGGTGCTGACCAAGTTCGGCGTCCACGTGACCCTGCTCGAAGCGCTGCCGCGCGTGCTGGCGCGCGTCGCGGGCGAGGCGCTGTCGACCTTCTACCAGGACGAACACCGCGCCCACGGCGTCGACCTGCGCACCGAGGTCGCGGTCGATTGCATCGAGGGCGATGGCGCCAGGGTCACCGGCGTGAAGCTCGCCGATGGCAGCGTCCTTCCGGCCGAGATCGTGATCGTCGGCATCGGCATCATCCCCTCGGTCGGCCCGCTGCTGAGCGCGGGCGCGGCGGGCGGCAATGGCGTCGACGTCGACGAATACTGCCGCACCTCGCTGCCCGACGTCTACGCGATCGGCGATTGCGCCGCGCACGCCAACGATTTCGCCGATGGCGCGGTGATCCGCCTCGAATCGGTGCAGAACGCCAACGACCAGGGGACGACCGCGGCCAAGGCGATCTGCGGCAATCCGGTGCCCTACAAGGCGACCCCGTGGTTCTGGTCGAACCAGTACGACCTCAAGCTGCAGACCGTGGGGCTTTCGACCGGCCACGACGCCACGGTGCTGCGCGGCGATCCGGCGACGCGGTCGTTCTCGGTGATCTACCTCAAGGGCGGCAAGGTCATCGCGCTCGACTGCGTGAACATGGTCAAGGACTATGTGCAGGGCAAGAAGCTGGTCGAAACCCGCGCCGCGATCGCGCCCGAAAGGCTCGCCGACGCGACCGTGCCGCTCAAGGAACTGGTGGGCTAAGCCGGGCGAGCGCCCAGCGCGCGGCTTCGGCCACCACCGGGTCGGGATCGTCCAGCAGCGCGGAGACGGGGGCGACCAGCGCCGCATCGCCACTGTTGCCGGCGGCATAGAGGCAGTTGCGCACCATCCGGTCGCGGCCGATCCGCTTGATCGGGGAGCCGGCGAAGACGCGGCGGAAGGTCGCATCGTCGAGTGCCAGCAGGTCGGCAAGGCGCGGCGCGACGAGTTCGGCGCGGGGAAGGTAGGCGCGGTTGGCCTGCGCTGCCCTGGCGAACGAGTTCCACGGGCAGACCGCGAGGCAATCGTCGCAGCCGTAGATGCGGTTGCCGAGCCCGGCGCGTAAGGTTTCGGGCACCGGGCCCTTGTGCTCGATCGTCAGGTAGGAAACGCAGCGCCGCGCATCGAGGCGGTAGGGCGCGGGGAAGGCCTGCGTGGGGCAGGCGTCCTGGCAGGCGCGGCACGATCCGCAGCGGTCGGCGTGGGGGGTGTCGAACGGCAGGTCGAGCGTGGTGAACACCGCGCCCAGGAACAGCCAGGAGCCATGGGTGCGGCTGACCATGTTGGTGTGCTTGCCCTGCCAGCCGAGCCCGGCGGCCTCGCCCAGCGGCTTTTCCATCACCGGCGCGGTATCGACGAAGACCTTGACCTCGGCCCCCGGCTGATCGGCCACCAGCCAGCGCGCCAGCGCCTTGAGCGCGCGCTTGACCACGTCGTGATAGTCCGCGCCTTGCGCATAGACCGAGATGCGGCCCCGGTCGGGCACGTCCGCCAGCGCCAGCGGATCGTGCGCCGGAGCATAGCTCATGCCCAGCGCGATCACGCTTTTTGCTTCGGGCCAGAGCGATTGCGGCCCGCGGCGGTGGTGCAGGCGCGTTTCCATCCACTCCATCGTGCCGTGCGCGCCTTCGCCCAGCCATTGTTCGAGCCGTTCGCCCCGCAACGGGTCGTCGGCGGCGGGCGCAATGCCGCAGGCGGCAAAGCCCAGCGCCGCGGCCTGCGCCCTGATCCTTCGGGCAAGTCCTGCATCGCCGTTAACCAAACTTGCTGTCCCGCTCGTTCATCGACTAGGGTTAACGCCTCGCATCCATGAAGATTCAGCTAGGGGAATGGGCGGTGTCGGGCAATCGGGTCGATGCCGCCGAAGTGGAACTCGCGATCGAGGCGCGTTCGCTGGTCAAGCGCTTCGACGATTTCACCGCGGTCGACGGGATCGACATCAGCGTGCCCAAGGGCGCGATCTACGGCATTCTCGGCCCCAACGGCGCGGGCAAGACCACCACGCTGCGGATGCTGCTCGGCATCATCGACCCCGATTCGGGCACGCGCCGCGTGCTCGGGTCCGATCGCCCGACCGACGTGGCCCGCCGCATCGGCTACCTGCCCGAAGAGCGCGGGCTCTACCCGGCGATGAAGGCGACCGACGCGATCGCGTTCCTTGCCGCGCTGCGCGGGGTGCCGCTGGCGCAAGGACGGCGCAAGGGGCGCGAGCTGCTCGAGGCGCATGGCCTTGGCTATGCCGCCGACCGCCAGATCCGCCAGCTGTCCAAGGGCATGGCGCAGCAGGTGCAGCTGCTCGGCACGCTGGTCCACGAGCCCGACCTGGTGATCTTCGACGAACCGTTCTCGGGGCTGGACGCGCTCAACCAGGGCAAGCTCGAACGCACGATCCGCGAGCTTGCCGCGCGCGGCACGACGGTGATCTTCTCGACCCACGTGATCGCCCATGCCGAGCGGCTGTGCGACCAGGTGGCGATCATCGCCGGGGGCAAGGTGCCCTTCGCCGGGCCCGTCGACGCCGCGCGCGACCGCCTGCGCCCGCAAGTGCGGCTGGAGACGCGCGCCGCAGACGGACCGTGGCGCGCCGCGCTCCCCGCCGATGCCCGCCACGAAGGCGCGTTCTGGTACTTCACCCTGCCCGAAAGCGGGATCGAGCCGCTGCTGCGCGCGCTGATCGAGGGCGAAGCGGGCATCCTCAGCCTGTCGATCGAGCGCGCGGGGCTCCACGACGCGTTCGTCGCCATTGCGGGCGAGGCGGCGGCGCGGGCGCTGGCGGATAGCGCGAGCGAAGCGGCGCAAGGCGCCTCGGCCAAGGGAGGACGCCGCTGATGTGGCCCGAGAAACTGCGTGCGGCCTTCGTCGTCGCGCGCCGCGATTTCGTTGCGGTGATCTTTTCCAAGACCTTCATCTTCTTCCTGCTGGGACCGCTGTTCCCGCTCGTCGTTGGCGCGCTGGCCGGCACCATCGGCGCGCAGGTCCAGCGCGATCTCGACAACCCGGTCGTCGGCGTCGCCATGCCCGCGCACCAGGGCGACCGGCTGGTCATGGCGCGCAACGCGATGGCCGACCGCATGGCCGGGCGGGTCCCCGATTTCGTCGTGCTCGACCGCCTGCGCGATGGCGAGACGTTCGATGCGCGCGCCGAACTCGCCAAGGGCAGCGGGGTTGCCGCGGTGGTCACCGGCACGCTCGACGCGCCGGTGCTGACCGGCCCGCAGGAGCGGCTGGGCGCCTGGGAGGGGATGGTCTCGACCTTCGCCGCCCGCGCCCGCACCGCCAGCCCGACCGCGTTTCCCGAGGTGCGCGGCGAGGTCGTCGGGACCACCGTCGCCAGCCAGCGCAACGGCCGGGTCGCCACCGCGCAGGGCGGGCAGGTGCTGCTGTTCCTGCTGACGATGCTGCTCGCCGGCATGGTGCTGTCCAACCTCGTCGAGGAAAAGGGCAACAAGATCATCGAGGTCCTCGCCGCGGCGATCCCGATGGACGCATTGTTCCTGGGCAAGCTCTTCGCCATGCTCGCGGTGAGCCTGGTCGGCATCGCGGTGTGGGGCGGGGCCTATGGCGCGCTGGTGCTGGCCGGGATGCGCTCGATGCCCGACCTTGCCGCGCCCGCGGTCGGCTGGCCGGCGTTCCTCCTCCTCGGCTTCCTCTACTTCGCCATGGCCTACCTGCTGCTCGGCTCGCTGTTCCTGTCGATCGGCGGCATGGCGACGACGGTGCGCGAGGTGCAGACGCTGTCGATGCCGGTGACGATGATGCAGCTGATGGTGTTCTTCTTCGCGAGCTTCGCGCTGGCGCGGCCGGGCACCTGGATCGAATGGGCCGCGATCCTGTTCCCGGTCAGCTCGCCCTTCGCGATGATCGCGCGGGCCGCGCAGCACGACGCCCTGCTTCCCCACCTCGTCGCGCTCGGCTGGCAGGGCCTGTGGGTGCTGCTGATCGTGCGGATGGGCGCGCAGCTGTTCCGCCGCACCGTGCTCAAGTCGGGCGCGGGCGGCCGTCCGGCGCGGCGCGGATTGCTCGCGCTGATCCGCAAGCCAGCCTAATTGACACTCGTGTAGGTTGCGCGGATAGTACGGGTACAAGGCGGCCGTCGAGCGGACGAGTCGCCGCGCATGAGAGGAACAGCATGGCCACCCAACTCGCGCCCGAGGCAGCCGCTTTCACCTATCGCCGTTCGCCGACCGCCAACGAGGCGTTCGAGGAATGGCTGCGCAGCAATCCGCAGGCGCTGCCGACGCACACCCACCCCTGGGACGTCAGCCGCTCGGACATCTACGTCAACGACACCTGGGGCCCGATCTTCCGCGAAATGCGCGAGAAGGCGCCGGTCAACAAGGTCACCGGCACGCCCTATGGCGACTACTGGAACATCGCCAGCCACCAGGCGATCAGCCATGTCGAGGCGCTGCCCGAGCTGTTCTCCTCGTCGTGGAAGTACGGCGGCATCACCATCGGCGATCCGCCGGCCGATATCGACCCCGAAGTGCTCGCCGAGCGCCAGCTGCCGATGTTCATCGCGATGGACCGGCCCGAACACACCGGCCAGCGCCGCACCGTCGCCCCCGCCTTCACGCCGGCCAAGATCGTCGAGATGGAGGACGAGATCCGCCGCCGCACCGCGAGCGTGCTCGATTCGCTGCCGATCGGCGAGCGCTTCGACTGGGTCGACAAGGTCTCGATCGAGCTGACCACCGGCATGCTCGCGATCCTGTTCGGCTTCCCCTGGGATGACCGCCGCCTGCTGACCTTCTGGTCGGACTGGGCGGGCGATGTCGAGCTGACGCTGGCGCGCGACCTTGCCGACGATCGCCACGCGATCCTGATGGAGATGGCGCACTACTTCCAGCGGCTGTGGATGGAGCGGATGGGGGCCGCCCCGACGCCCGACCTCATCTCGATGATGATCCATTCCGAAGCGATGAGCCAAATGAGCCCGCAGGAGTTCATGGGCAACCTGGTGCTGCTGATCGTGGGCGGCAACGACACCACGCGCAACACGATGTCGGGCATCGTCCACGCGCTGCACACCTTCCCCGACCAGCGCGCGATCCTCGAAGCCGATGGCTCGGTGATCCCCAACGCGGTGCAGGAATGCATCCGCTTCGTGACGCCGCTCGCGCACATGCGCCGCACCGCCACCGCCGATACCGAACTGTTCGGCCAGCAGGTCAAGGCGGGCGACAAGCTGGTCATGTGGTACCTTTCGGCCAACCGCGACGAAGCGGTGTTCGAGAATGCCGACAAGCTGCTGGTCGAACGCGAGAACGCGCGCCGGCACCTCTCGTTCGGCTATGGCATCCACCGCTGCGTCGGCGCGCGCCTTGCCGAACTGCAGCTGCGCGTGCTGCTCGAGGAAATGCGCGAACGCCGCATGCGCGTGCACGTGACGGGCGAGGTCAAGCGGGTGCGGGCGAACTTCGTCCACGGCTTCCGCAAGCTGGAAGTCGAGGTCGAGCGCTACTGAGCGATGGCGAGCCGGGCGGGGGCAACGCCGCCCGGCGCGCCTGCGATCCCGGTCATCGCGCGTTCAGGGACGAATCGGTAGCAGGAGGGCGTCCGGTCGCGGGTGCCCCGATACCCCGCCCCCCGTCCCGCGGCAGGACCGAACCGTCGCCGGAGGCGAGCTTCCAGCCCCCGCTCGTCTCCGGCCTCGGTTCCAACGGGCTTTCTCCGGCCCAGCCTCGACGGGACTGCCGCGATGACCATGCGACCGACCGATCTTGCGATGACCCGCCGCCATGCGCTCGGCGGTCTCGCCGCCGTCTCCACCCTCGCGCTTGCCAGCGCCTGCGGCGCCGCGCCGCTGGCGCAAGGCGCCTTCCCGGTGCGCTACAGCGATGCCGAGTGGAAGCGCCGGCTCACTCCCGAGCAATACTTCATCCTGCGCCAGGCGGGGACCGAGCGCCCGTTCACCTCGCCGCTGCTGCGTGAGCACCGCAAGGGCACCTTCGTCTGCGCCGCCGACGGCAACCCGCTGTTCGCCTCGTCGACCAAGTTCGACAGCGGCACCGGCTGGCCGAGCTTCTGGAAGCCGCTCGACCGCGCGGTCGGCACCAGCGCCGATCGCAGCTACGGCATGGCTCGCACCGAAGTGCACTGCCTGCGTTGCGGCGGGCACCTTGGCCATGTCTTCGACGACGGCCCCAAACCGACCGGCCTGCGCTACTGCATGAACGGCGATGCCATGCTGTTCCGTCCGGGCTGACCCGGCTTTGCGCGGCGGCGCGCGCCGTGCCATGGCGCGCCGACGATGCGCTTTCTGGGAATGCTGCTGCTGCTGCTGCCGCTGCTGTTGTCGGTCACGATCAGGCCCGACAACCGCACCCCCGTGCTCGGCCCGCCCGGCGCGCTGGCGGTGGGCGACCTGCTTGCCGCAACGCCCGCAGTCTCGACCGGCAAGGGCAGCGCCATCGTCGGCGCGTGGCGGCTGCGGGGCGGCTTCCGCCTGTTCGGCAACTATTCGGCGCTGACCGCGCTGCCCGACGGGCGGCTCCTCGCGCTCGGCGATCGCAACGACACCCTCGTGTTCGCCCCGCCAGGCCGGCCGCGCCGCCCGGTCCTCGCCCAAATGCCCTTTCCCGGTACCTGGGGCCGCGATGGCCACTCGTTCGACGGCGAAGCGGTCACCGCGCTGGCCGGCACGCAGCGCCTGCTGGTCGCCTGCGAGGGCGCCGATACGCTCGCGCTGTTCGATCCCGACCTGCGCCGCTTCCGCCGCATCACCGTGCCGGCCTTGCGCGAATGGGGCTACAACCAGGGGCCCGAGGCGATGCGCCAGCTCGCCGACGGGCGGCTGGTGCTGGTCGCCGAGATGCGCGCGCGCTGGTACGACCGCACGCACTATGCCGGGCTGATCTTCGCCGGGGTGCCGCGCCCGGGCGAGCGCCCGGGCCGCTTCGAGCTGGTCATGCCCGAAGGCTTCCGCCCGACCGAGCTGGCGCAATTGCCCGACGGGCGCGTGCTGGTGCTCGGCCGCAAGTTCGCCCTGACCGGCTTCTACAGCGTGATCGTCGCCGCCGACGCCGGCGCGATTTGCGACGGCGCGGTGGTGCCGACGCACGAAGTTGCGCGGATCTCCGATTCGCGGCTGCGCGAAAACTACGAGGGAATGGCCGTGCTGCCCGAACCCGACGGTTCGAGTGCGGTGTGGCTGATATCGGACAGCAACACGTTGGCCTGGCTGCAGCGAACGATCCTGCTCAAGCTGCGTCTGCGTTCGTGAACGCGCCGGTCGCCGGATGGGGCAACCGGGAAATCCGGGGCCGGCCGCACGAAGCGCGCGCCGGCCCGAACCGGATCAGGCCGCGGCGGCGACCGCCTTGACCAGCTCGCGCTTCACCTTGAGGGCGCGGGCCGAAAGCTTGGTGTCCGACTGCTTGAGCAGCCAGTTGTCGAGACCGCCGTTGTGCTCGACCGAGCGCAGACCGTGGGTCGAAACGCGGAACTTGAAGCTGCGGTCCAGCTTCTCGCTCATCAGCGTGACGTTCTGCAGGTTGGGCAGGAACAGACGCTTGGTCTTGTTGTTGGCGTGGCTCACGTTGTGACCGACTTGGCGGCCCTTACCGGTCAGTTCGCAGATACGCGACATGGTCAAAACTCGCTTCGTGTGTTCGATAAACCTATCGGGAAGGCGCGGCCTTTATCGATTCAGCGGCCGAAGTCAAGGATTCGCACCCACCTTGCGTTGCGCCGCGCCGCAGACGGGGCTAGCGGGCGGGAATGACCCGCTGGCCGCTCCCCCGACCGATGCAAGCCGCGCTCGACCAGGCGCGCGCTGCCGCCGCGGCCGGCGAAGTGCCGATCGGCGCGGTGCTCGTCAAGGACGGCGAGGTGATCGCGCTCGCCCACAATGCGCCGCGCGGCACGTGCGACCCCACCGCCCATGCCGAAGTGCTGGCGATTCGAGCCGCCGCCGCCACACTGGGGCAGGAACGGCTCGAAGGCTGCGACCTGTGGGTGACGCTCGAACCTTGCGCGATGTGCGCGGGCGCGATCGTCCATGCCCGCATCGCGCGGGTCTATTACGCGGCATCCGATCCCAAGGGCGGGGCGGTGGAGCACGGGGCGCGGGTATTCGAACAGCCGACCTGCCTGCACCGGCCTGAAGTCTATGCCGGGATGGGCGAAGGCGAGGCCGCCGAACTGCTGCAGGCGTTCTTCAGGGCGCGGCGATAGCGAGCGCGGCGTCGTCGTCCGGTCCGTCGCGTCCGGCAGGACAGGCGACATGGGCCTTTGCCCGGTCGAGGCAGAGGTGGACTTCCTTCAACTGTCCCCCGCGCCCCAGCAGCAGGCGGATGCCGCGCATCGGCAGGCCCGGATTGGCGGCGACGAAGGCGCGGCGCAAGGCGCCGGCGGTGAGCGCGGGGCCCGCGGCGAGCGCGGCCATGTCGGGCAGGCGGACACCCGCCCAAGCGCGCTCGGCCTCGGCGAAGTAGCGCGCGGGGCTCGCGCTCATGCAGGCGCCGTGCTTGGCCCATTCGTGCGCGAGCAGGTCCGGGCTTGGCGTCATGCAGAGATGGCGGCGCAGCGTCGCGCGGTCGGGCATGGTCCGCGCCGGGCACCACTGCGGCCAGTCGGTCCCGCGGCCCTCGGGCCAGAGCCCATGGAGGACGAAGCCGAAGCGGCCCATCGCGCCGCTGCACTGGAGCGATTCGCGCCGAGCCCCGCCCTGCTCCCGGCAGAACGCGGGCGACCAGCTGAGCGCGAGCGTGTAGCCGGCAACGGGGGTGCGGCGGACGGGGCCGTCGGGCACAGGCCGCGACGGCAATTCGAACGATGGCGGCACGCGGCACGACGCAGCTTGCGCCTGCGCGGCGGCAGGCAGCAGCGCGGGCGCAAATGCGAGCGCCGCGCGCAGGGCGCGGCGCATCGCGGTCAGCGCTGCGCCAGCCATTCGCCGGTCTCTCGCCGGAACAGGAACACCAGCGCCGCCGCCTCGATCGACAGCGCGGCGAGGCTTAGCAGCGCGAAGACCGGGCTGATCGCCTTGGCGAGCGCGGGAATGCCGGCGATCCCGATCAGGTCGAGCGCGGCGAGCGCGACCACGAACCAGCGCGCAAGGCCCATCCGCCCGCGCGAGACGACGAGGGCAAGGCCGGTCGAGACCGCCGCATTGGCGAAGGCGCCGGTCATGATCGTGGGCGGGGCGGCCTGGCTGAACGCGGCGAGCGCGCCCATGAACACCGCCACGTTGGCAAGGCGCAGCGCCTGCGCGGCAAGGAACAGGCGCTCGAACCAGCTGACCGAAACCGGGCGGTTCATGCGGCTGCTCCTGTGGTCGCTCCAGTGGGGGATGCCACCGGGGTGAAGTCGAGCCCGATGTCGGCGGCGGGCGCCGACTGGGTGAGGCGGCCGACCGAGACGTAATCGACGCCCGTGGCGGCGATGGCGGCGATCGTGTCGAGCCGGACACCGCCCGAGGCTTCACACGGAACGCGGCCCGCGACGACGGCGAGGGCCTCGCGCAAGGTATCGGGCCCCATGTTGTCGAGCAGCAGGCGGGTGGCCCCGGCGGTGAGCGCGGGTTCGATCTGGTCGATGCGGTCGACCTCGCAGATCACGTCCTTAACACCCGCCGCCAGCGCACGGCGCACCGCTTCGGCAACGCCGCCGGCGACGAGCACGTGGTTGTCCTTGATCATCGCCGCGTCCCACAGCCCCATGCGGTGGTTATGACCGCCGCCGGTGCGCACGGCATACTTTTCGAGATGGCGCAGGCCGGGGATGGTCTTGCGCGTGTCGAGCAGCTTCGCCTGCGTCTCGCCCATCGCGGTGACATAGCTGCGGGTGAGCGTGGCGATGCCCGAGAGGTGCTGCACGGTGTTGAGCGCGGAGCGTTCCGCGGTGAGCATGGCGCGGGCATTGCCTTCGAGCCGCATCAGCTCGCTGCCCGCCGGAACCTGCGCGCCTTCCTCGACGAGGATGTCGATTCTCATGTCGGGATCGAGCGCGCGGAAGAATGCGGCGGCGATCGGCAGCCCGCAGACCGCGATGGCGTCGCGGCTGTCCATCACGCCCGAAAAGCGCGCCTCGGCCGGGATCACGCTGTCGCTGGTGACGTCGACACCGCCGCCCGGCAGCCCCGCCCCGAGGTCTTCGGCAAGCGTGGCGGCGACGAAGGCGTCGAGGTCGAAGCCCGGAATGGAGAAGCTGCTCATGGGCTGCGCCATACCACCCCGGCGGATCGTGTCGAGCGGCCTACGGCGCCCCTAGTGGACGAAGCGCGCCACCACGTCGCGGTAGGAGCGGCTGACCTTCACTTCGGCGCCGCTTTCCAGCACGAGGAAGCATTCGCCGTTGGTGTGCGGGCGGACCTGGCGGACCTGGTCGAGGTTGACGATCTTCGAGCGGTGCACGCGCTGGAACACCCGCGGGTCGAGCCGGCGTTCGAGATCCTTCATCGTTTCGCGCAGGATCAGCGAATTGTCGCCGGTGTAGATGCACATGTAGTCGCCGGCCGCCTCGATCCGCTCGATCGAATCGACGTCGACGCGGAAGATCTGGCCGCGATCCTTGATGTTGATCAGCTTCTCGAAGCGCCCGGCGGCGGGTTCGCCCTCGTCGGCCATTTCGGGCATGGCGTCGGGCGCGACTTCGGCAAGCACGTTCTTGAGCTTCTCCGCCTCTTCCAGCCCGCGCTTTTCGGCAAGGCGGGTGCGCGCGCGGTCGAGCGCGTCGGCGAGGCGGTCCTCCTCGACCGGCTTCAACAGGTAGTCGACGGCGTTGGCCTCGAACGCCTTGATCGCGTGTTCGGAAAAGGCGGTCACGAACACGAACAGCGGCGGGTCGATCTCCATCACCCCCTTGACCACCGAGAAGCCGTCGAAGCCTGGCATCTGGATGTCGCAGAACACGAGGTCGGGCTTCTCGGTCTTGATCTTGCGGATCGCCTCGCGCCCGTTCGAGCAGGTGTCGATCACCTCGACGTCGGGAAAGGCCTGGAGCCGGAGCTGGAGGCCCTGGATGGCGAGCTTCTCGTCGTCGACGAGGATCGTACGGATGGTCATGCGCTACCCTTGTTGTGTCTAGAGCAACCGCGACAAGAATGCGGGCCGGGCTCGAAGTTCCCGAACGTGTTCAATTTGCAGCGAATCGCGCCGGAACGGACGCGCCCTGAGCGGCGCGCGCCCCGGGCGCGACGGGCGCCGGCTCGCGCGCCTCGAACGGCAGCTCGATGGTCACGACGAAGCCGCCTTCGGGCCGGTTGCCGATGTCGAAGCGCTGGTTCTCGCCGTAAGCCTGCGCCAGCCGGTCGCGGATGTTCGCAAGGCCGACGCCGGTCGAGACATGTCCCGACGAGATTGTGTCGCTGCTGTCGCTGGTCACGCCGAACAGCTTCGACGGGTCGGTGCCCGCTGGCAACCCCGGCCCGGTATCGGACACGGTAACGCGAAGCATCGAGCCGACGAGTTGCGTGGCGATGGTGATCTCGGCCCCGTATTCCAGCGGGCTGACCGCGTACTTGATCGCGTTCTCGACCAGCGGCTGGAGCAGCAGCGAAGGCATCAGCCCGGCGCGGGTGTCCTCGTCTATGCGGAATTCGGTGCGCAGCCGTTCTTCAAAGCGCATCCGCTCGATGTCGAGGTAGAGCTTGAGCGTCTCGATCTCCTGCGCGACGGTGACCCGCGCGGTCGGCTCGTTGACCAGCGTGTAGCGCAGGAACGAGGACAGCCGGCTGAGCATCGCGTTGGCGGGCTCGGTCTGCTTGAGCAGCACCAGCGTCGAGATCGAGTTGAGCGTGTTGAACAGGAAGTGCGGGTTGAGCTGGTAGCGCAGCATCGCGAGCTGCGCGCTCGTCGCCTGGTTCTCCAGCCGCATCAGCTGGTCGTTCTGCTCTTCGACCTGGATGTAGAAATTGATCGCGTAGTAGAGCGCCGACCACGCCCCGAGCAGCGTCAGGTCGAGGTAGAACACGCCCAGGAACAGCTGTGCGAAGCCCGCATCGCTGTTGGCGCGGTAGAGGCTGATCACCCAGGAATCGATGAAGGCGTACAAGCCCACCGCGATCGCCAGGACCAGCGCGGTGACGCCCCAGGTGATCAGCGGGCGCCGGTTGATCAGCGCGCGATAGATTACCGAAAGGATCAGCGAGATCGAAAAGCCGGTGATCGTCGCGATCAGCACGATGATCAGGAACGACCAGGGCTGGGCATTGGCGATGCTCGACAGCGCGCGCAGCGCCAGCGCGCCGCCCCAGCCGAGGAACTGCAGGCGCCAGAAAGCGCGGTTCTTGTTGCCGAAGAACGGCGCAGGGGTCAGCGGCAGCACGGCCATCATGGCTGGTTGTAGCCGCAAGCCGGCTTTGCGCAAACCCCTGCGTGGGCGTAAGCTCGCCGCCAAAACACGGCCTGACAAGGAGAGGACGATGAGCCACGATTCGCATGCGGAGACAGAAGAGCGCGCGACGTTCCGGTCGATGCAGGAAGGCACCGCTCAGGACTGGGCGATCATCTCGCGCGACTACAACGCCTTTGCCGGGACGCTCGCCGACCGCGTGCTCGCCCATCTCAAGCTGCTCGACGGCGATTTCGGCGGCTTCCCGGTCGACCGGCTGACCCACAGCCTGCAATGCGCGACGCGCGCCCACCGCGACGGGCGGGGCGAGAGCTACGTCGTCATGGCGCTGCTCCACGACATCGGCGACACGCTCGGCACCTACAACCATCCCGACGTGGCGGCGGCGATCGTGAAGCCCTTCGTGACCGAGGAGGAGCACTGGATCTGCCAGAACCACGGCGCCTTCCAGGGCTACTACTACTTCCACTTCCTCGGCATGGACCGCAACCTGCGCGACCGCTTCGCCGGCCACGCCCACTACGCGGCCTGCGCGGAGTTCTGCGAGAAGTACGACCAGTCGGCGTTCGATCCCGACTATGACACGCTGCCGCTGTCCTACTTCGAGCCGATGCTGCGCCGGGTCATGGCCCGGCCGCTGAAGCGCACGGCGGAGAAGGTCGCGGCTTAGGGTCTGCCCTCGCGGCCTAGCGTGCGCCCTCGCGGCGGAAGCGGCGCTGCCAGTCGCGGTCGGGCGCCGCCGCCATCGCCGCCTGCTCGGCGGTCATGTCCGCGGCGCGGCTGCGCCAGCCGCCGTGCGAGGCGGGCGCGATGAGGAATTCCTTGCGCGACAGCACCTCGCGCGCGAGCCGCGCGCCGGCTTCGGGCGGATAGCCGGCATTGGCGAGCAGCCAGACCGAGAGGCGGTCGGCCTCACGCTCGGTGCGACGCACCACCGCGAGCGCATCGTTCGCCTCGAGCGTGCTCTGGTGGTCGAGCACCGCGTGCGCCAGTTCGTGCGCCGCGACCGCCGCGACCAGCGCTTCGTCGCCGCGCGCGCTGTCGAACAGGCCGCGCCCGATGCGCACGTCGTCGCGGCTCGAGCTGGCGTTGCCGCCGCCGTCGTCGAGCATGAAGCGCACGCGGCAGGCCGGCTGGCCGCGCACTTCGACCGTGCGCGCGCCGGCCAGCGCCAGCGTGACCTTGCCCGCCTGCGCGACGGTGTCCTCGAGCCGCGATTGCAGCGCGAGCACGCGCGCCCAGCGATCCTTGCGCGTCGGCGGCGGGGCGGCCACCGGCGCGCCGGCGATCGCGAGGACGGTGTCGTTGGCCTCGAGCCCGGCCTGCGCCGCGGGGCCGCCCTCGGCCACCGCCGCCACTGCGATGTCGCCGGCCAGGCCATAGGCCGCGCGCGCGCCAGCGGGGTCTTCGAAGGTCTGCGCGTCCTGCAGGATCAGGCCGATCGCCGGCGCCGCGCGCGTGCAGTAGCGCGCATTGGCGTGCGACAGCCGCCAGCCGACCGTCTGCACCACCGCGTCGGCCTGCTGCAGGTCGTCGAGCGGCCGGGCGCAGGCGGGCGCGGCCGCCAACAGGACGCCGGCGACCAGCGCGCCCCCGCGTGCGGTCTCAGCCCTTGCGCGCGGCATCGATCGCCTGCTGCAGCCGCTCCTGCCCGACCGCACCGGCGATCATGTCCTTGCCGATCAGCCAGGCAGGCGTGCCGCCGATGCCGAGCTGGCGGGCGAAGCCGAGGTTGCGCTCGAGCTCGCGCTGTACGTCTTCGCGCGCGGCGAAGGCCTGTGCCCTCGCCAGATCGAGGCCGGCGACCTTCGCCGCCGCCGCGATGCTGGCCGCGCTCGGGCGCGGGCCGGCGAACATCGCCTCGTGGAAGGCGGCATACTTGCCCTGCGCCGCGGCGGCGAGGCCCATGCGCGCGGCGGGCTCGCTTTCGGGCGCGATGATCGGCAGTTCGCGCACCACCACGCGCAAGTCCGGGTTGGCGCGGACGAGCGCGGCGACGTCGGCCACGCTCTTGCGGCAATAGGTGCAGGCGAAGTCGGTGAACTCGACCAGCGTGACCTTGCCCTGCGGGTTGCCCAGCACCGCGCCGGGGAAGGGCGTTTCGAGCGCGCCGCGCATCGGGGCGATCCGCGCCTGGTTCTCGCGCGCCTGGAGCCGGTCCATCGCCTCGGGCAGGATTTCCGGGTGATCGAGGATGTAGTCGTGGACCACGCCCTCGATCGCGGCGCGATTCGCGCCTGCCGCGGGCGCGCGGGCGTGGAGCCACCAGCCGGCGCCGAGGCCGATCAGCAGCGCGGGAAGCGCGAACAGGAGAGTCGAACGCAAGGCGGGGGAGGTCATCGCCGGCCAGCGCTACTTCTTCTTGCGCTGGCGCTCAATCATCGCCCGCGCCGACATGGCGATATCCTGTGCCCGCAGCCAGTCGGGCGATCCCTTGGGCAGCCCGGCCTCGGCAGCTTCGGCGCTGCGCACCGCTTCGGGCAGCTGCAGTTCCATCAGCTGCTGCTCGGCGCTGGCAAGGCGCGCGCGCGGCGTATCGCCGCGCGCTTCGTAGACCACGCCCAGCTGGTACCAGGCGAACGGGTTCTCGCGATCGCGCGCGACCGCGTTGCGCAGCACCTTTTCGGCCTCGGAATAATTGGCCTTGTCCTCGGTCGCGAGCAGCGCGTGGCCGAAGGTGGTGGCGATCAGCGGGGCATTGTCGCTCAGCTGCGTCGCCCGCCGCAACGGGGCGAGCGCCTCGGACGGCTTGCCCGATTCGAGCAGGATCTGGCCCTTGAGTTCCAGCGCGTAAGGGTCGTCGGGGCTCTGCTTCAGCAAGGCGTCGGTTTCGGCCAGCGCCTTGTCCATGAACGCCTCCTTGTGGAAGGCATAGGCGCGGGCATAGTGCGCCGGGCCGTCGGTCAGGTAGTCGGGATAGGCGGTGAGCGTCGAGGCCGGCTCGGCGAGGTAGCCGTAGAGCTTGGCCTTGACTCGCAGGAAGCGCGCCTGGAGCGCCGGGTCCTCGGGCTTGTTCCAGGCCGGGTCCTTCTCGTAGGTGTCCTGCAGCGTGGTCAGGCGGTCCGAGGTCATCGGGTGGGTGCTGTAGAACTCGGCATCGGCGCTGCGGGTGAAGCCGTAGCGGAACTCCTGGCTCTGCAGCTTCTTGAAGAAGTCGAGCGAGCCGCGCCCCGAGATGCCGGCCTTCGACAGGTACTGCGCGCCGGCGGCGTCCGCGCTCGATTCCTGCGAGCGGCTGAAGGCGAGGTACTTGCCGAGCGCGGCCTGTTGCCCGGCCATGAAGATGCCCATGCCCGCATCCGCCGAGCCCGCCGCCGCCGCCGCCGCGCCGAGCAGCAGGCTGAGCAGGGTGATGCCGGTGGCGGGCTTGGACCCTGCATCGCTGATCACGTGGCCGCCGGTGATGTGGCCCAGCTCGTGCGCGATCACGCCCTGCACTTCGCTGACATGGTCGGCCGCGCCGATCAGGCCCGAATGGATGTAGACCGCCTGGCCGCCGGCGACGAAGGCGTTGATCGTGCCGTCGTTGAGCAGGACGATGTCGACGTTCCTGGGATCGAGGCCGGCAGCCGCGATGATCGGCGCGGACATGTCGCGGAACAGCGCCTCGGTCTCGGCATCGCGCAGCACAGCCTGCGCCGCGACCGGCTGGGCGGTCAGCGCAAGCGCGGCGAGCATGGCGACGAGGCGCGGGAGGAGCGACCTTTTCACGAGCGCCACGCTAGCGACCCGGCGCCTGAACCGCAGGTGAAGCGGCAGATGATGCAGCAGGTGAAGGACCCGGGCGCGTCACCTGGGCAAGGAAGCCGGTAACCGCATCGAGCGCGCGCGGATCGCGGCTGAACGGGCGCGCGAAAGCCATGATCATGCCTTCGTGGCTCACGTCCTTGAGAAGCACCGCGTGGGTCGGCGCGCCCGCGGCGGTGAGAGCGCGGGCGAGCGCGACCGAATTGCGCGGGCGCACGCGCGTGTCGGTGCTGCCGTGGACCAGCAGCAGCGGCGGCGCATCGCCGCGCACGTGGGCGATCGGCTGGGTGTCCTCCGGGTTCGCCGCGTGGCCGAACGCGTCGATCGTCGCCGGATCGTCGAACGGGTAGAAATCGTAGGGGCCCGACAGGCCGATCATCCCGCGCAAGGCATCGGCGGACAGCCGCCGGTGCGCCAGCCAGCGCCGGTCGAGCGCGAGCATCGCCGCGTTGTAGGCGCCCGCCGAATGGCCCATCAGCACGATCCGGTCGGGGTCGCCGCCGCGGGCGCGGGCATGGTCCGCCACCCAGCGCAAGGCCGATGCGCCGTCTTCGAGCATCGCCGGGAAGCGCCCCTTCGGCCCGAGCCGGTATCCTGCAAGGACGACCGCATAGCCCCTGGGCGCGAGCGCGCGGGCGATGAAGCGGTAGTCGTGCGGATCGCCGCTGCGCCAGGAGCCGCCGGGGATGAACACGACGATCGGCAGCGGCGCGCGCGCATCGGCCGGCACGAACATCTCGACCTTCTGGCTCGCGTCGTCGCCATAGCGTTCGGCCGCGACTTGGCGGATCGCGCCGTCGCCGCCGCGCAGCAGCTTGTCCGCGCTATCGAGCACGGCGACCGCGTTGGTCTCCATCGCATGGCGCAGCGCGACGAAGCCGAGCACGGCAAGGAGCAGCAGGGTGACCGCGGTCCAGCCCAGCCAGCCGATCTGGAGAATAGCCAAGCGCTTGCGATCCTGCCTGTCGCCGTCCGTCATGGACGAGCGCTAGCAGGGGACGGGCTTATCCCACAAGCCGCCGCGCGGCGCGCTCGAACAGGGCGTGGTCCTCGGGCACTTCGCCGACCAGCGCGATGGTCCCGTCGGCAAGCCGGCGGACCATCACCAGCGCGAATTCGGCGCCCTCGCGCGGGAGTTCGGCAAGCGGCTCGAACGGCAGCGCGCGCAAGTCGTCGGCCAGCGCCGCGTGCGGATCGCGGCGGTCGCGGCCGATCTCGTCGCGGCGCAAGCGGCGTTCGAGCGCGACCACCGCCTTGAGCCCGCCCGGCGCCTCGGAGAGGAACCGACCGAGTTCGCCGCGCCCGAGGCCGAGCCGCTGCGCGTGGCCGAGCGCGGTCGCATATTCGGTGATGCGGGTCTTGTCGTAGTCGGCGCCGAACACGAGCTTGACCAGCGGGGTCAGCGGCGCGCGCTCCTGGATCGTCAGCCCGGCTTCCTCGACCATCCGGCGATAATCGTCGGGCCGTTGCTGCGCGAGCAGCGCGAAGTCCCAGGCGCGGCCGATCGCGGCATAGAGCGCGCTACGGGTGCGGTCCTCGCTCGAATTGGCGAGCCGCGCCATCTCGCGCGCGGCGGCAAGGCATTCGGACAAGCTGGCGGGCGCCGCCGCGCCGAAGCCGGAACCCGCGTCTTCGTCGAGCGCCGGGCCGAAGGCAGGGCCGGGCAGGTCGGCGCCGGGCAGGTCGACCCCGGCGGGCGCTGTCGCATCGTCCTGCGGGAAGGCCAGGATCTCGCTGCCGAAGTCGGCGAGATCGAGCGGCGCCGGGTCGATCGCCGGCGTGACCGGGGCGAGGCTCCCCGGGCCGTCGGCCCAGTTGGCGAGCAGTTCGCTGGCGCGGCGCGCGGGCGCTGCCGGTTCGAGCGCCTGGCCGATCTCGAGCAGCAGTTCGTCGGTGACCGCCTGGTCGGCGACCTCCTTCCAGTTGATCACGCCGTAGATGTAGTCGATCGAGCTGCCGTTCGAGGTGAACGGGAGCAGGATGCCGCGGTAGAGGATCGTCGCTCCGCGCTGGTTGACGAATTCGGCCTCGAATCCGATCGGCGCCTCGTTGGCGATGATCTGCAGGTAGTGGTCGGTGATGCGCGAGAGCAGCGAGCGGCCGGGCACGTCGCTCAGCCGCTTGAGCGGCCCCTGCGTCCCGCATTCTTCGGCAAGGGTGCGGCCGAGGTAGGCGATCGCCGGGTCGTCCATGCCGCGGTCGAAGCGCAGCAGCACCGAATTGGCGGCGAAGTCGGGCAGCTTGCCGTCGAGCAGCGTGGCGACCGGCGGAAACGGCCCGTCGGTCAGCAGGCCCGCCCAGAAGTTGTAGGCGCGGACCTGCATGCGGCGCTCGTCCTGCCCGACGGCGGGCGGCGGCGGCTCGATCGGGTAATCGTCGTCCGCCAGGTCGAAGTCGCCACGATCGCTGTCGAAGCCGCGAAAGGTATCCATGCGCCGGTGTTCCTGATCCAATCGGACACCCTTGTGGCGCAACGTGGTAAAAGAGTGATTAAGTTGCGCCGCGACTTTCCCGCCGGTTTCGAGCTAGC
Source organism: Novosphingobium huizhouense (assembly GCF_020179475.1). Lineage (GTDB taxonomy): Bacteria > Pseudomonadota > Alphaproteobacteria > Sphingomonadales > Sphingomonadaceae > Novosphingobium > Novosphingobium huizhouense. Next base: position 117,032 of record NZ_JAILXZ010000004.1, read on the forward strand.
GCGCGGCGATCGCCTCGGCGCGCGCGATCAGCTTGCGCGCGATGTCGCGGTGGAGCAGCTCGGCCATCTTGCCGTTGACCCGCAGCGCGCCCTTTCCCGCGTTTTCGGGGGCATCGAACGCCGCCACGATCGCGCGCGCCTCGGCCAGTTCCGCTTCCGACGGGGCGAACACGGCGTTGGCGATGTCGATCTGGCCGGGGTGGATCAGCGTCTTGCCGTCCATGCCCAAGTCGCGCGCCTGGGCGCACTCGGCCTCGAGTCGCGCCGGATCGTCGATCGCGTTGCACACGCCGTCGAGCAGGACCAGCCCGTGGCTGCGCGCGGCCATCACCGCCTGGCTCAGCACCGGCACGAACACCGCGCGCCCCGGCGCCTGCGCCATGCCGGTCTCCTTGGCGAGATCGTTGAGCCCGAGCACGAAGCCCGCAAGCCGGGTGGTCGCGGCGCAGGCGGCGATTCGTTCGAGCGCGAGCACCGCGCGCGGCGTCTCGATCATCACCCACAGCGCGACCGAGGGGCCGTAACCCGCTGCGTCCATCGCCTGCGACAGCGCCACGACGTCGGCGTCGTCGTCGACCTTGGGCGCGAGCAGGGCGTCGAGCGGCGCCGCGGCGAGCGCGGCGAGATCGTCGTGGCCCCAGGGCGTCGCCAGCGCGTTGATCCGGCCGACCATTCGGCGATGGCCGAAGCCGCCGCTCGCCAGCTCCGCGAGCAGGATGGCGCGCGCCTCTTCCTTGGTTTCGGGCGCGACCGCGTCTTCCAGATCGAGCGCCACCGCGTCGCAATCGAGGCCGCGCGCCTTGTCGATCGCGCGGCGGTTGCTGGCGGGCATGTAGAGCAGCGAGCGCAACGGGCGCGCGTCGGCGCTGGCGGCTTCAGTTGCTGGCGGGCTTTGCATGGCCTTGCGGTTCCTCCACCGAATCGATGCGTCCTTCTTCGCGGGTCGGCATAGGGGCGAGTATGCGCAGCGCAAGAGTCGCCGCAGTCCATGCGGCAGCGGCGCGCAGCGCGAAGGGCTGGCCCGCCATGTCGGCAAGGCTGCCCCAGACCCATGCGCCCAGCGCCATGCCGCCGAACGTGATCGCCTGGTAGATCGACAGGCAGCGGCCGAGGATCGCCTCGGGCGAGCGCAGCTGCATCGCGACGTTCAGGCTGGTCATCGCCGCGACGAAGCCCGCGCCGCCGAGGAAGGCCGACGCCATCGCGTGCGGCAGGTTCTGCGCCGCCGAAATCGACAGCAGCGCGAGCGCGAAGGCGATCGTCGCCACGCTGACCACGTTTTCGCTGCCGAAGCGGCGGCGCGCCTTGCTCACCCACAGCGCGGTCACGATCGAGCCGATGCCGAAGGCGCCGAGCATCAGGCCGTAGTCGAGCTCGGTGCCATGGAGCAGTCCGCGCACGACCGTCGGCATCAGCGCCTGGAACCCGGCCACGCCGAGGCCGAAGCAGAGCCCGCGCAGCAGCACCTTGCGGATCGGCGGCGAGCTCCAGCAGAAGGCGAGGCCGACCCGGATCGAGCCGAGGATCGGCTGGCGCTGCGGCGGCGGCGCGCCCGGCTGCCAGCGCATCAGCACCACGATCATGCCGATGTAGCTGATCGCGTTGAGCGCGAAGGCGAGGCTGACGCTCCAGATCGAGATTAGCATTCCGCCGAGCGCCGGCCCGACGCTGCGGGCGAGGTTGAACGCGATCGAATTGAGCGCGATCGCCTGCGGCAGGTCCTCGCGCCCGACCTGGAGCCGTACCGAAGCCTGCCAGGCCGGGCCGTTGAGCGCGGTGCCCATGCCGACCATCAGCGTCAGCGCCAGCAGCAGCGCGGGCGTGATCCACCCGGCATAGCCGAGCGCTGCGAGCACCGCCGAGACCAGCAGCATCCCGGTCTGCGCCCAGAGCATCACCCGGCGCCGGTCGAAATTGTCGGCGATCGCCCCGGCGAAGACGCCGAGCAGCAGGATCGGTATCGTCGCCGAAGCCTGGATCAGCGCGACCAGCAGGTGGCTGCGGGTGAGGTCGGTCATCAGCCAGGCGGCGGCGACCGACTGGATCATCGAGCCGACGTTGGAAAAGAGGTTGGCGGTCCAGATCGAGCGGAACGCCGGGTAGCGGAACGGGGCCAGCGCGGTGCCGCCGCGGCGCTCGCCCGGCCCGCTCACAGCAGGTAGCGCACCTTGATCGCGGTGCGCAGCTGCGTGCCGCCCACCGCGAAGGCGGCGGCGCGGAAGGTCGGCGGCCCGAAGCGCACCGGGGCATCGCGCGAAAAGCCGTAGCCCTCCTTCGGGACCATCATCATCTTGTCCATCCGCCCGTTGCCGTTCTCGTCGTGGAACAGCGCCACGGCATAGCGCCCCGGCATCACGTCGTGGAAGGTCAGGGTTTCGCCGTCGTGCGCGGGAACCGTCAGGTGGAGCGCGGCCGGGTCCTTCTGGCAATCGGGAAAGGTCACCGGATCGGCGGTGAGGCAGGCCTGGACGAACCCGCGCGCCGAACGCAGCCCGTCGACTTCGACGAGCACCGAGGTCGGCGTCGGCACCGTCGCGCCGAGCAGCGCCGGCAGCGTTCCGCCCAGCAGCAGGAGGCGGGGAGCAGGAAATGGGATCATGGCGCGGAAAGCCCCTTGTCGGTGCCGCACAGGCGATCCCAGAAGCGGAAGTAGAGCCCGTAGTTGCAGCGGTATTGCTCGTGATGGCGGTGGTGGTGGCTCGCCGTTATCAGCCATTTCCCTGCGCGCGAATGAACGAGCGCGCGCGGAAACATCTCCCAGCCCATATGATTGGTCACGCCCATCACCGTCATCACCAGCAGCACGAGGCCGAGCACGCCGACATGGATCGGCACGACGAAGACCAGCGCGGGCACCAGCAGGCCGACGATCGCGGCCTCGACCGGGTGGAAGTTCATCGCTGCCCAGGCGGTCGGCGGGCGGCTGGCGTGGTGGATCGCGTGGATTCGGCGGAACACCGCCGGGCGGTGCATCCAGCGGTGGGTCCAGTAGAACCAGGTGTCGTGGAGGAACAGGTAGACGAGCAGCGAGAGCGGAAGCCACCACAGCGGATAGGCGGCGACATCGGTGTAGATCCTGGTCCAGCCGCGCTGCTGCCAGCCCCACGCGACGATCCCGGCGGGGAGGCCGTAGATCAGGCAGGAGACGAGGCTCCAGCCGATCTCGCTGCGCATCTGCCGGTCGAGCCCGGCGTAATGGCCCGGGCGCACTTTCGCGGTGATCGCCGCGAACAGCCCGCTGGTGGCAAGATAGCGCAAGGCCACGATCGCGCTCATCGCCAGCGCCGAAAGCGCAAGGCCGGTCCATCCGGCGGCGTCTGTCAGGGCGTGCGCTGGCATCGCCGCCGCTATGCCAAGGCAGTGGGGACGGGCACAAGGCCTTTCGTCCCCACGCAATCCATCGTCAGCCGGCGATGCCCGCCGCGGCGAGCACGGCCAGCGTCAGGATGTCCGGCGCGATCGAGGTCATCGCCGCGATCTGCACCGGCTTTTCCATGCCCAGCAGCATCGGCCCGATCACCGCGTTGCCGGCGAGTTCGCGCAGCAGCTTGGCCGAGATGTTGGCCGACTGCAGCCCCGGCATGATCAGCACGTTGGCCGGGCCCGACAGGCGGCTGAACGGGTAGTTCGCCATGACCTTGGGATTGAGCGCGGCATCGGGCGCCATCTCGCCCTCGTACTCGAAGCCCGGGTCCTGCGCATCGAGGATCGCGACCGCGCCGCGGATGCTGTCGAGCCACTTGCCCGAGGGATTGCCGAAGGTCGAGAACGAGAGGAACGCGACGCGCGGCTCGTGACCCATGCGCCGCGCGACCGCGGCCGTCTCGGTGGCGATGTGGGCGAGGTCCTCGGCCGAGGGACGTTCGTTGACGGTCGTGTCGGCGAGGAACACCGTATAATTCTTGGCGACCATCATGTGGATGCCGAACGGCAGGTGGCCGGGCTTGGGATCGAGCACCTGGCGCACTTCCTTCATCGTCTGCGAGAAGGTGCGGGTCATGCCCGAGATCATCGCATCGCCATGGCCGAGCGCGACCAGCAGCGAGGCGAAGACGTTGCGGTCCTGGTTGACCATGCGCTTGACGTCACGTTCCAGGAAGCCGCGGCGCTGCAGGCGCTGGTAGAGGTAGGCGACCATGTCGGGCACTAGCGGCGACACGTTCGAGTTGTGGATCTCGTAGCTTTCGGGATCGGCGACGCCCAGTTCGTTGAGCTTGTCGAGCACCGGCTGGGTGCGGCCGACCAGCACCGGCGTGCCGTAGCCGAAATCGCGGAACTGGATCGCGGCGCGCAGCACGACCTCGTTCTCCGCCTCGGCGAAGACCACGCGCTTGGGGTTTTCGCGGACCAGCGCATAGACGTTGGTCAGCGCCGCGGTGGTCGGGTTGAGCCGCGCCTTGAGCGAGTTGCGGTAGGCGTCGAAGTCCTCGATCGGCTTCTGCGCGACGCCGGTCTCCATCGCCGCGCGGGCGACCGCCGAGGACACCACTTCCATCAGCCGCGGGTCGAACGGCGCGGGAATGATGTAGTCGAGCCCGAAGGTGTGGTTGCGGCCATAGGCGGCGGCCACTTCCTCGGGCACCGGCTCGCGCGCAAGTTCGGCGATGGCGGTGGCGGCGGCGATCTTCATCTCCTCGTTGATCGCGGTCGCCTGCACGTCGAGCGCGCCGCGGAAGATGAACGGGAAGCCCAGCACGTTGTTGACCTGGTTGGGGTAGTCCGACCGGCCGGTGGCGACGATCGCGTCGGGTCGCACCGCCTTGGCTTCGGGCGGGGTGATCTCGGGGTCGGGGTTGGCCATCGCGAAGATGATCGGCTGCGGCGCCATCGAGCGGACCATGTCCTGCGTCACCGCGCCCTTGACAGACAGGCCGAGGAAGATGTCCGCGCCCTCCATCGCTTCGGCGAGCGTGCGCTTGTCGGTGGTGACCGCATGCGCCGACTTGAACTGGTCGACGTTCTCGCGGCCGCGATAGATCACGCCCTTGGTGTCGCACATGATCACGTTGTCGTGGCGCACGCCCATCGCCTTGATCAGCGCGGTGCAGGCGATCGCCGCGGCGCCCGCGCCGTTGACCACGACCTTGACGTCCTCGAGCTTGCGCCCGGTGAGGTGGCAGGCGTTGAGTAGGCCCGCGGCCGAGATGATCGCGGTGCCGTGCTGGTCGTCGTGCATCACCGGGATCTTGAGGCGTTCCTTGAGCGCCTGCTCGATGATGAAGCACTCGGGCGCCTTGATGTCCTCGAGGTTGATGCCGCCGAAGCTCGGCTCCATCAATGCGACCGCCTCGATGAACGCCTGGGGGTCCTCGGTGGCGAGCTCGATGTCGATCGAATCGACGTCGGCGAAGCGCTTGAACAGCACCGCCTTGCCTTCCATCACCGGCTTCGAGGCGAGCGCGCCGAGATTGCCGAGGCCGAGGATGGCGGTGCCGTTCGAGATCACCGCGACGAGGTTGCCGCGCGCGGTGTAGTCGTAGGCGGTGGCAGGATCATCGGCGATGGCGCGCACCGGCACGGCGACGCCCGGCGAATAGGCGAGGCTGAGATCGCGCTGGGTCGCCATCGGCTTGCTGGCGATGATCTCGATCTTACCCGGGCGGATCGTGTTGTGGTAGAAAAGCGCCTCGCGCTCGGTGAAGCGGACGTTGCTTTCCTCGGACATGGGTCCCCCCTGGCATTTGTCGGTGTTGTGCTCGCGCCCTGTCCGACCTTGGCCGCTACGTCAAGGCGCGCAAACAGTGCAATTTTCATGCTGCGATTGCGAAATTGGCAATCGCGGTGCAGCGATCAGAAGTCCTGCGGCTTCCAGGTCGGAATGCCCAGGCGCCGCACCTGGAACAGCAGGCTGCGTCCTTCCTGCCAGACGAGCTGGAGCCGCGGGTCGGGATTGCTCGGCAGGCCAGTGTCGATCAGCCAGACATAGTCGACGCGCTCGATCGGCGCCTTGCTCAACGCGTAGTCGACGGTGCGCATGCGCCGCCCGGCGCACCTCGGCGACCAGACGAATTCGGACGGATCGGCGGCGAAGTTGCGGCCCGGGCGGAAGCGGGGGATGACCATGTGCAGCCCCGGCACCGCCCAGTTGTCGTTGACCCAGGCCTGGCGGTAGAGGCTCGACAGGCTGGCGAGGTGGTCGCGCCGGGTGTTGCGCCAGGATTCCTCGAGGCACGAATGCTCGACGAAGGCGAGCACGCGGCTGCCCGGCTCGACATGGTGGAGTGCGGCCAGCTGCTTGCGGTAGTCGTCGGCGTAGTCGGCAAAGCTGGCCGCGGTGACCACCAGCCGCACGGCGAGCAGTAGCATGCCCGCGGAGGCCACGATCTTCGCCCGCCGCTCGCCCGCCTGGCTCCAGTCCTGCAGGCCGAGCGCGAGCATCGCGGCAACGGGAAGCAGCCGCACGTCGACGAAGGCGCTGCCGTTGATGTCGCTCGGGATGGCGATGAACAGCGCGAACACCAGCAGGCCGGGCAGGCCGAGCTGCCACTTCCAGCGCGCGCCGAAGGCCCAGCCGAAGGCGATCAGCACGAAGCACAGGAAGGTCGTCGCGCCATCGAGCAGCAGCGACTGGTCGCGCAGCGTGAGTACGAGGTACCAGGCCTTCTGGTCCCAGCGCCACTTGTTGAGGCTGCGCACCGGCTCGGGCGAGAGGTACTTCCACAACAGGATCGTGACGACCGTGGCCAGCAGCGGCCAGCAGAGCGTCCACAGCCGCAGGCCGATGGCCTTCCAGTCCTGCGTGCGCGCCAGTTCGCGCGCCACCTGCGGCTTCCACCAGCCGGCCGGCAGGCGGTCCATCTCGCGCCCGAAGGCATTGGCCGCGACCAGCAGCGCGAGCAGCATGCCGCCGATCGCGTGGCACAGCATCGCCACCGGCTGCGCCACGACCAGCAGGATCGCGCGGTCCCGCGGCCGCTTCTCGAGCCAGACCGAGGCGGCGAAGGCGGTCAGAGAAAGGCCGGTGGCGAGGATGTAGTTGAGGAATCCGGTCAGCAGCGGGAAGCTGAACACGAACATCAGCGCCCAGGCCGCGCCATGGCCGCCCCGGGGATTGAGCATGCGGATCGTGGCGAGGCCGCCGCCGGCGAATAGCCCGGTCGCCAGCACCGTGCTCCACCAGCCGGCGGCCAGGATGCCGAACTGCGCGCCGAGCACCTTCATCAGCACGCCGCCGCCGATGTTGAGCGTGAACACCCACTTCCAGCTGAAGTATTTCTCGAGCGGGCTGTCAGGCCCGGCCGCCTCGATCGCGGCGGCGCCCATGTGGCCGGGCACGTCGATCAGCGGCGGCACCTCGACCAGCGCGAAGGGCAGGCAGATCGCCAGCACCAGCAGCACGATGCCCGGGCCGCTCAGCCACGGCAGCGTGCCGGCGCGGTCCCACAGGGCGCGGATCAGCGACGAGAAGGATGTATCGCGGACTTGCATCAACGCCTGCGCGGGCCTCTGTGCGCTAGGCCGGAACTTGTCGATATCCGGCACCGGTGGTTTGAGAAAGCGGCGCGTCTGGTCTAGCCACCAGCGTCGTGAGCCCTCATGCCCCAACTCCGATGATGGCGCAATATCTTGCGCTCAAAGAGCAGGCCGGAGATTGCCTGCTGTTCTACCGGATGGGCGACTTCTTCGAGCTGTTCTTCGACGATGCGCGCACCGCCGCGCAAGTGCTCGACATCGCGCTCACCAGCCGCGGCGAACATGGCGGCGCGCCGATCCCGATGTGCGGCGTGCCGGTCCATTCGGCCGAGGGCTACCTTGCCCGGCTGATCAAGGCCGGCTGCCGCGTCGCCATCGCCGAGCAGGTCGAAAGCCCCGAGGAGGCGAAGAAACGCGGCGGCTCGAAGGCGCTGGTCGCGCGCGACATCGTCCGCTTCGTCACCGCCGGCACGCTGACCGAGGAAGCGCTGCTCGAGCCGCGCCGCGCTAATGTGCTCGCGGCGGTCTGCCCGCTGCGCGAGCGCATCGGCATCGCCGCCTGCGACATCTCGACCGGGCGCATGGAGCTGGAGGAGTGCGGCCCCGAAGGCCTCGGCGCCGCCCTCGCCCGGCTCGGTGCGAGCGAGGTGGTCGCGCCCGAGGACTGGGGCGATGCGCCGCTCGAAGTGGTGCCGCGCCCGGCGCGCAGCTTCGATTCCGGGCGAGGCGAGGCGCGGCTGAAAGACCTGCACGGCGTCGCCACGCTCGACGGCTTCGGCCGGTTCGAGCGCGCGATGCTCGCCGCCGCCTGCGGGCTCGTCGACTATCTCGAGCACGCCGGGCGCGGCAGGCTGCCGCTGCTGCTGCCGCCGGTGGTGCGCGAGGCGGGCGGCCACATGGCAATGGACGAGGCGACCCGCGCCAGTCTCGAGATCCTCTCGAGCAGCAGCGGCGGCGGACGGCGCGGCAGCCTGGTCGAGGCGGTGGACCGCTGCGTCACCGGAGCAGGCGCGCGGCTGCTGGCCGAGGACCTCTCGGCGCCGCTGACCGATGCCCAGGCGATCCGCCAGCGGCTCGAGCTGGTCAGCTGGCTGCACGACGATCCGCTGCTGCGCGGCGATGTCCGCGCGATCCTGCGCGCCGCGCCCGACCTCGGCCGCGCGCTCGGCCGTCTGGTCGCGGGGCGCGGTTCCCCGCGCGACCTCGGCCAGCTGCGCGACGGCCTGTCCGAGGCGCGGCGGCTGCGCGAACTGCTGCTGGCGCGCGGCGACCGGCCTGCGCTCGCCGAGGCGCTGGTCCCCGCGCTCGGCGGCCACGGCGCGCTCGTCGACCTCCTCGCCCGCGCGCTCGTGCCCGCGCCGCCGACCGAGCGCGCGCAGGGCGGCTTCATCGCCGAGGGCTACGACGCCGCGCTTGACGAACTGCGCCGCGTCGCGGGCAATTCACGCCGCGCGATCGCCGCGCTGGAAGCGAAGTATCGCGACGAGACCGGCGTGGCGGCGCTCAAGATCCGCCACAACGGCGTGCTCGGCTACTTCATCGAAGTCCCGGCGCGCCACGCTGACCGGCTGATGCAGCCCGATTCGGGCTTTACCCATCGCCAGACGATGGCGGGCGCGGTGCGCTTCAACGCGCTCGCACTGCACGAGGAGGCGAGCCGCATCGCCGAATCGGGCGGCCACGCGCTCGCCGCGGAAGAAGCGCATTTCGAGGACCTGGTCGCGCAGGCCGTCGCCCGGCGTGAAGCCATCGCCGCGACCGCCGCCGCGCTCGCCCGGCTCGATGTCGCAGCCGGGCAGGCCGAGCGTGCGGCCGAAGGCGGCTGGAGCCTGCCGCGCGTGGTCGAGGAGCCCTGCCTCGAAGTGATCGGCGGGCGGCATCCGGTGGTGGAAGCCGCGCTGGCAGCCAAGGGCGAGCGTTTCGTCGCCAACGACTGCGCGCTTTCGCAAGCCGACCGGCTGTGGCTGATCGGCGGGCCCAACATGGGCGGCAAGTCCACCTTCCTGCGCCAAAACGCGCTGATCGTGCTGCTGGCGCAGGCGGGCGGCTTCGTGCCGGCGGAACGCGCGACGGTCGGCCTCGTCGACCGCCTGTTCAGCCGCGTCGGCGCGGCGGACAACCTCGCCCGCGGCCGTTCGACCTTCATGGTCGAGATGGTCGAGACCGCGGCGATCCTGGCGCGGGCCACGACACGCAGCTTCGTCATCCTCGACGAAGTGGGCCGTGGCACCTCGACCTATGACGGCCTCGCGCTCGCTTGGGCGGTGGCCGAGGCGGTGCACGAGGTGAACCGCAGCCGCTGCCTGTTCGCCACGCACTATCACGAACTGGCGCGGCTCGCCGAAACCTGCCCGGCGCTGTCGCTCCACCACGTTCGCGCGCGCGAATGGAAGGGCGATCTCGTGCTGCTCCACGAACTCGCCGAAGGGCCTGCCGACAAAAGCTACGGCCTAGCCGTCGCGCGGCTGGCCGGCGTCCCCGCCCCCGTGGTCAAGCGCGCCAAGGCGGTGCTCGACAAGCTGGAGAAAGGGCGCGCCGCTACCGGCGGGCTGGCGGCAGGGCTGGGCGAACTGCCCCTGTTCGCCGCCGCGATCGAGGCCGCCGAGGAAAAGGTCGACGCCCTGCGCGCAAGGCTCGAGGCGGTCGACATCGATTCGCTCAGCCCCCGCGCCGCGCTCGACCTGCTCTACGACCTCAAGCGCGAGCTCTGAGCGGTGCGGCTGTGGCGCTTCCTCATCGTCGCGCTGCTTGCGCTTGCCGCCGCACCGGCCGCCGCCGCGCCACCGCCTGCCACCAACGGCGTGCTGGTCGACCAGGAGCTCTACCGCGCGGTTACCGAGCGGGTGCGCAAGGGTGAGAACTTCTACCCCGCGACGATCGCCGAGCAGCGCGCGCGCAGCTATCCGGCCAAGCCCGCGCTCGCCGTGCGGCCGCCCACGCTCGCCTATGCGCTGGCGCTGCTGCCTTCGACGCAGGCGCGCACCGGGGCGCTGATCCTGCTGCTGTTCGCGGCCCTGATCGCTGTGCGCCGCACGCTGTCCGACCAGCCCGCCCCCTTGGCGCTCGCCACCATCGCGTTGACCCTGACCGGACTGTTCGGCGCGTTCTTCCCGGGCGCTGCCTATCTTCACGAGCAATGGAGCGTTCTGCTCCTGCTGCTGGCGCTCTGCGCCGCGCGACGCCCGGCGCTGATGGTCGGCCTTGCCTTCCTCGCGGTGCTGGTGCGCGAGACCGCGCTCGCCTGGCTCGCGGCGATGGTGCTCGTCGCGCTGTGGCGGCGTGACTGGAAGCTGGCGGGGCTGGCGACCGGCGCGATCGCGGCAGCGGGCGCGCTCTGGCTGGTCCATGCCCACTTCGCCGCTGCGCAGGTCACCGCCGCCGACGTCGCCTCGCCCGGCTGGGTGCGCTTCCAGGGGCTGACGCTGGTGATCGACGCGCTGCGCCGCAATCTTGCGCTCTATCCGCTGCCCGGCTGGCTCTTGCTCGGCGTGGCCGCCGCCTCGCTGCTCGCCATGCTGCGCTGGGGCGAAACGCGCGTGCGCATTGCCGCCGTCGGCAGCATCGGCTTCATCGCCGCACTGACCGTCCTCGGCCGCGAGGACAACGGCTACTGGGGCTTCATGGTCGCCCCGTTCGTGCTGTGGGGCGTGCCGCTGCTGGCCGCGCGCGCCCTCGCGCGGGTCAGACGCTGAGGAACAGCCCCGCGAGCGCGGCGCTCATCAGGTTGGACAGCGCGCCGGCGACCAGCGCGCGCAGGCCGAGGCGCGCAATCACCGGGCGCTGGTTGGGGGCAAGGCCGCCGGTCACCGCCATCTGGATCGCGATCGAACTGAAGTTGGCAAAGCCGCACAGCGCGAAGGTGACGATGGCGACGGTGTGCGGCGACAGCCCTTGCGCATTGCCGAGGTCGATGAAGGCGACGAATTCGTTGAGCACGAGCTTGCTGCCGAACAGCCCGCCGGCCTGCATCGCCTGCGACCAGTCGGGCGCGCCGAGCAGGAGGAACACCGGCGCGAAGACGTAGCCTAGCACCTGCTGGAACGAGAGTTCCGGATGGCCGAACCAGCCGCCGATCCAGCCGAACAGCCCGTTGGCGAGCGCGACCAGCGCGACGAAGGCGAGCACCATCGCGCCGACCGCCACGGCGAGCTTGACGCCGGTCTGCGCGCCCTGGCTCGCGGCCATGATGATGTTGGCGGGGCGCTCCTCCTCGGGCTCGACCGCATCGGGCAGCGGGTGCGGATCGGGCAGCGCGCCCTCGCCGATTCCGACAGGGGCGGGCGGCTCGTCGGGCATCACGATCTTGGCCATCAGCACGCCCCCCGGCGCGGACATGAAGGCCGCCGCGACGAGGTAGTCGATGCGGATGCCCATCGCGGCATAGGCGGCAAGGATCGTTCCGGCGACGCCCGCCATGCCCACCGTCATCACGCAGAACAGCTGCGACGGGGCGAGGCCTGCGAGATAGGGCCGGATCACCAGCGGCGCTTCGCTTTGCCCGACGAAGATGTTCGAGGCCGCGCACAGCGCCTCGACCTTGCTGATGCCCGTCACCTTCTCGAGCGCGCCGCCGATCCAGCGGATCACCAGCTGCATCACGCCGACGTAATAGAGGATCGAGATCAGTGCCGCGAAGAACACGATCGTCGGCAGCGCCGAGATGGCGAAGCTGTGGCCGCCGATCTCGGGCGCGGCGAGCGGGCCGAACAGGAACTGCACCCCGGCGCGGGCGAAGCCGAGCAGGCTTTCGACGCCGTGCGCCGCGCCCTGCAGCGCCGCATTGCCCGGGGGGAAGTAGAGCACCAGCGCGGCGAGCCCTGCCTGCAGCGCGAAGGCGGGCGCCACCACCCGCAGCCGGATCGCGCGGCGGTTGGAGGAAAGCAGCACGGCGAGACACAGGATGAGAGCCATCCCGGCGAGGCTGAGGATCACGCGCATCGGCGGGTCGGTCGCTCCAGTGGCAAGGGAAAAACTGGTTTCAAGGGGTCCTAAACGGGATTTGGCAGAGGGTCAAAACATGGGTATCGGGCGGCGATGAAGGACACTGTTTCGACCTCTGCCGCCCCGACCGGCGTACCCCGCTCGCTGTTCGCCTTCGCGCTGCTCTATGGCGGCCTCGTCGTGCTGGCGGGCGTGCTCGGCACCAAGATCGCCTCGCTCGGCCACTGGCCGGTGGTCGGCGATCTCGCGGTCGAATCGGGGATTTTCGCGTTCCTGCTGCTGGTCGTGCTGGCGAGCGCGGTTGCCGAACTGTTCGGGCAGGATGTCGCCAACCGCCTCGTGCGCTTCGGCTTCGTGCCGCTGATCCTGTCGATGTGCCTGCTGACCTTCGTCATCCGCGTCGTGCCGCCCGCGCCCTTCTGGAGCGACCAGGACGCCTTCGCCCGGCTGCTCGGCCAGGGCGCACGTATGCAGTTCGCCGGGCTCATCTCCTACGGCACCTCGCAGACGCTCAACGTCTATGTGTTCTCGAAGCTCGCCGGCGGGCAGGGCAACCTGCTGATGGTGCGCGCCTGGATCGCCAGCATGCTCAGCCAGATCGTCGACACGCTGATCTTCATCACCATCTCGTTCTGGGGCGTGGCCGACGCCTCGGGCCAGCCCCTGCCGTTGGGCGCGATGATGGAAGGCCAGATCATCGCCAAGCTGACGCTGTCGACGATCATGGTCCCGCCGCTGATCTGGGCTTTCGTGCGGCTCGGCCGCCGGCTCGACCGTACAAACTGATTGCGTGACGATTCCGCTTTGATTCCGCGGTCAGGCGCGCCATTGCGCGCTCCATCATGGCCACGAACATCGACCAGACCAACGCCTACCGCCAGTCCATGCTCGACAAGGCGGAAACGCTCATCGAGGCGCTGCCCTACCTGCAGCGCTATGCCGGACGCACGTTCGTGGTGAAGTACGGCGGTCACGCGATGGGCGATCCCGAGCTTGCCGAGGACTTCGCGCAGGACATCGTCCTGCTCAAGGCCTGCGGCATCAACCCGGTGGTGGTCCACGGCGGCGGGCCGCAGATCGGGCGGATGCTCAAGGCGCTCGGCATCGAATCGCAGTTCGTCGACGGCCTGCGCGTCACCGACAAGCAGACCGCCGAAGTCGCCGAGATGGTCCTGGCCGGCGCGATCAACAAGGAACTGGTCAGCTGGATCAGCCGCGCCGGGGGCAAGGCGATCGGCATTTCGGGCAAGGACGGCGGCATGGTGATCGCCCGCAAGGTCCAGTCGAAGTCGCCCAAGGCGATCGAAGAGGACGGCGAACCGCTGGTCGTCGACTTGGGCTTCGTGGGCGAGCCGGACCGGATCGACACCACGGTGATCGACACCGTCTGCGCCGCCGGCATGATCCCGGTGATCGCGCCGATCGGCGTGGGCGAGGACGGCGAGACCTACAACATCAACGCCGACACCATGGCCGGCGCGATCGCCGCCGCCCTGGGCGCCTCGCGGCTGTTCCTGCTGACCGACGTCCCCGGGGTGCTCGACAAGGACAGGAACCTGCTCACCGACCTCAGCCCGGCCGACATCGCCGCGCTGGCCGAGGACGGCACGATCCAGGGCGGGATGATCCCCAAGCTGGAAACCTGCGTCCACGCGGTCGAGGCGGGATGCGAGGCGGCGGTCGTGCTCGACGGGCGCGTGCCGCATGCGATGCTGCTCGAAATCTTCACCTCGCGCGGCGCGGGTACGCTGATCCGCGCCTGATGTCCGCGGCGACGCGCGCGGGAACCAAACGCGGCGCTGCTCGTCACCGGCGCATGATCCGCGCCACCCCGATGCATTTCGTCGCCGCCGTCCTCGCTTCCGCGCTCGCCATCAACCTGTCGGGCTGCGACCGGCCCGCGCCCGAGCCGGCGGACCACGAGGACGCGCAAGTCGCGGCCAGCATGTCCGCCCCGCCGACGATGCCCGCCGCCCCTGCTCCGGCGGCCGCTCCCGCGCAATCGGCCACGCCCACGGCGGAAATCGCCGCGCCCGGCCAGCCTTCCGTCTCGCGCGATCCCGGCGAGGTGCTCGCTGCCTGGGCCAGGGCAGTCGAGACCCGCGACTGGGCGAGCGCGCGCGCCTACTGGGGCGACCACGGCGCGCGGAGCGGCCTTTCGGACAAGGACTTTGCCGCCAAGTGGTCGAGCCTGCTCGACCCGCGCGTGACGATCGGCAGGGGCAGCGAGGAGGGCGCGGCGGGCTCGCTCTATTACACTGCCCCGGTGCGCATCATCGACGGCCCGCGCACGGTGCGGGGCGAGATCGTGCTGCGCCGCGCGAACGACGTCGAGGGCGCAAGCGACGAGCAGTTGCGCTGGCACATCGAGAGCACGACGCTCGCCCCCTGAAGGCGCCGCCGCTCGCGGCTCATCCGTATTTATCCAAAGGGCAGGTGTTTCCCCTGCCCGGCAAAATGCTCTAAGGGCGGCGCATTCACCCTGCGTGGAAGGACGCCTTGCGCATGCTGCTCTACACTCTCGTCCAGATGATCGATTATCTGGTCAACATCGTCAGCATGGTGGTGATCGTGCAGTTCGTCCTCGGGCTGCTGATCGCCTTCAACGTCGTCAACATGCAGAACAACGCCGTCGCGGCGATCTGGAAGGCGCTCAACGCCATTCTCGAGCCGCTGCTTGCGCCCATTCGCCGGATGATGCCCGACACCGGGCAGATCGACTTCTCGCCGATGGTGCTGATCGTCCTGCTCAACCTGCTGTCGATCCTGCTCCGGGGCATCGCCGCGTCCGGCTACTGATACAGGAATCTTATCCATGACCGCTGCCGTCATCGACGGAAAGGCCTTCGCCGCCACCTTGCGCGCCCGCGTCGGCGAGCTTGCCCGCGCGTTCGAGGAGAAGGCGGGCCGCAAGGCGGGCCTCGCCGTGGTGCTGGTCGGCGAAGACCCGGCGAGCCAGGTCTACGTCCGCTCGAAGGGCAAGCAGACGCTCGAGGCCGGCATGGCGAGCTTCGAGCACAAGCTGCCGGCCGATGCCGCCGAGGCCGAACTGCTGGCGCTGGTCGACCGGCTCAATGCCGACCCGGGTGTCGACGGCATCCTCGTCCAGCTGCCGCTGCCCGCGCACATCGACGAGCAGAAGGTCATCGCCGCGATCGCGCCCGACAAGGACGTCGACGGCTTCCACGTGATCAATGCCGGACGCCTCGCGGTGGGCCAGCCTGGCTATGTGCCTTGCACCCCGCTCGGCTGCCTGATGCTGCTCAAGGACAGGCTGGGCGACCTGTCGGGCCTCGATGCAGTGGTCATCGGCCGCTCGAACATCGTCGGCAAGCCGATGGCGCAGCTGCTGCTCGCCGAAAGCTGCACCGTCACCGTGGCCCATAGCCGGACCCGCAATCTCGCCGAGGTCGTGCGCCGCGCCGACATCGTCGTCGCCGCGGTGGGTCGGCCCGAGATGGTCAAGGCGGACTGGATCAAGCCCGGCGCGACCGTGATCGACGTCGGCATCAACCGCGTTGCCGCCGCCGAAGAGGGCAAGACCCGTCTGGTGGGCGACGTCGACTATGCCGGCGCGGCCCAGGTGGCCGGGGCGATCACCCCCGTCCCCGGCGGCGTCGGCCCGATGACCATCGCCGTCCTGCTGCGCAACGCGCTCGTCGCCGCCTACCGCCACGCCGGCCTGGATCTCGCCGCAGACGCGATCTGAGCCTGGGGGTGGGCAGTGCGTGCCGCTTGAGCTAGGCTTGCGCGCATGAAGCGCCGGATCCCGCTCGCCCTGCTGTCCCTCGGCCTCGCCGCTTCGGCGCAGGCCCAGCCCGGACCGCGACCGATTCGCCCGCTCGCCAACCCGAGCGCGCTGATAGCGGCGGACATCGCCTTCTCGCGGCTCGCACAGGACAAGGGCAAGACCCGCGCCTTCGCCGAAACCGCGGACAAGGACGCCGAGATGTTCGCGCCCCGCCGCCTTGCCGTGGCCGAATGGCTCAAGCGCAAGAAAGCGGACGCGCCGCTCAAGTGGCAGCCGCACGGCGCCTGGGTCAGCTGCGATGGCAGCGCCGGCGTGACGCGGGGCGGCTGGCAATCGACCGGGGCGAGCGGCTGGTACACGACGGTGTGGCAGCAGCAGAAGAAGGGCGACTACAAGTGGGTGCTCGACCAGGGCGACACGACCGCCAAGCCGGTGGAAGCGCCCGACTTCCTCGAAGGCCGCATCGCCGATTGCCCCGCCCGGCCACACCGTCCCGACAGTGAAGACCGCAGGCGCCAGTCGCAACCCGGCGACAAGGACCAGCCGCTGCCGCCGCTCGCTGGCCCGGTTCCGCAACTTGCCGCGCCTGCAGGTTCGGATGCGAAGGACGGGCGCTCGCGCGACGGTACGCTCGCCTGGCGCTCGATCGTCCTGCCCGACGGCGCGCGTGATTTCACCGTCTGGCTGTGGAAGGACGGCGCAATGACCGCGGTGATCGAAACCCACGCCGACGCGCCGAAGGCGGCCGGCTGATGCTCCAGCTGTTCGTCTCCGCCTTCGTCACGCTGTTCGTGGTGATCGACCCGCCGGGCTGCGCGCCGATCTATGCCGGACTCACCGCCAATGCGAGCGCGCGCCAGGCCTTCTCGATGGCCTTGCGCGCCTGCCTGATCGCCACCGGCATCCTGCTGGTGTTCGCGCTGTTCGGCGAGGACCTGCTGGGGGCCTTGCACATCGAGCTCGACAGCTTCCGCATCGCCGGTGGCATCATGCTGTTCCTGATCGCGCTCGACATGGTGTTCGAAAAGCGCACCGAACGCCGCGAGGAGCGCGCCGAGAAAGTCCGCGCCGCGCAACCGCAGGTCGAGGACGTGTCGGTCTTCCCGATGGCCATGCCGATGCTCGCCGGGCCAGGCTCGATCGCCTCGGTCATGCTGCTGACGGCGCGGGCCAAGGGCATCGAGGAGACCTGCGTGATCCTTGCCGCGCTCGTCGTGGTGATGGTGTTGAGCTTCCTCGCGCTCGTCGCCGCGCGGCCGATCATCCGCGTGCTCGGCGCGCAGGTCGAGGCGGTGGTCACCCGCCTGCTCGGCGTGTTGCTGGCGGCGCTCGCGGCGCAGTTCGTGATCGACGGGATCCAGGCGCAGTTCTGATCCCGGGGCGCCTGTCCCGTAACGGTGCAGCCGAGGGCGCAGCGACGGGAACCGGGATGACGGCTCGACCATTTGGCGATACCCCGGCGCAATGCGTTGGATGTTCGTCATGTTGAACCCGATCGAAACCCGGATGAGCCGCCACCGCGCGATGCGCGTGCAGCTGATGCTCCTCGGAGTCGCCATGCTTCTGGCGATCCCTGCCGGTGCGGTCTTCGCGCAGGCGCAGATGGCGCCCTACACGCTGGTCGAAAGCGGCCAGCGCTTCGGCACCTTGCAGCAGGCGGTCAATGCGGTGGGCGAGGGATCGGGCACGATCTCGATCGCGCCGGGCGTCTGGCGCGACTGCGCGGTGCAGACTGCGGGCGATGTCGCCTACGTCGCCGAGGCTCCGGGCAAGGTCGCGTTCGACGGGCAGGTCTGCGAGGGCAAGGCGGCGCTGGTGATGCGCGGCCGCTCGATGCGGGTCGAAGGGGTCACCTTCCGCAACTTGCGCGTGCCCGAAGGCAACGGCGCCGGAATCCGGCTCGAGCACGGCGACCTCACCGTGCGGCAGGCCTGGTTCAAGGACAGCGAGGAAGGCATCCTCTCGGCCGAGGACCCCACCGGCAGCGTGCTGATCGAAAAGTCGACCTTTTCCCGTCTCGGCCGCTGCGATCGCGGCCTGTCCTGCGCCCACTCGGTCTATTTTGGCAACTATGGCAACGTCGTGATCCGCCGCAGCCGTTTCGAGGAGGGCCGCGGCGGCCACTACGTCAAGAGCCACGCGGCGCGGATCGAAGTGGTCGATTCGAGCTTCGACGACAGCCGGGGCAAGACGACCAACTACATGATCGACCTGTCGGTCGGCGCGACCGGCCTGATCGCGGGCAACTGGTTCGTGCAGGGGCAGGACAAGGAAAATTACAGCGCCTTCATCGCCAACGGCGCCGAAGGGCACAAGAACTCGGCCAACGGGCTGACGATCCGCGACAACGTCGCGCGCCTGGCGCCCGGGGTCGATCGCAACACGGTGTTCTTCGCCGACTGGACCGGCGATGCCACGAAGCTCGGCGCCAATTCGCTCGGATCGGGTCTCAAGTCCTTCGAAAAGCGCTGAAAAGCTTGGCTTTGGCCGAAGCCGTAGCTAGATCGACGCGGTGATCCGCCGCCGCTCCTTCCGCCTTTGGGCCCTGCTCGCGATGCTTGTCGTCGTGCTCCTGGCGCTGGCGCCGGGAAGCGGGGGTCTCTCGCTGCGCTCGGGCTCGGCGTTTAGCGCGGACACCGTCGAGGTCGCGATCGCGCCGGCCCGCAGGGCGATTGCCGCCAGCGTCGCCACCCTGCCGACGCCGCCACCCTCCCTGCCGCCCGTTGTTGTCGCGCCGGTCGCGCTGCTTCCCGTGCTCGCCGCGCCATGGCTACCGAAGCCGCAGCCGACCGCGCCGCCGCGCCGCGATGCGGCGCTGGCGCAGGTCCTTGCACCGCGCGCACCGCCACGGCCCTGAAACGCGTTACCGCCCCGCACCGCCCGGTGCGCCGCAGATGCCTTTCAGGAATGCTTGCCATGAACGAACTCGATGCGAGCGCCGTCGCGCTCGCCCGCCGCGCGCACGTCGAAGCGCTGCTCGCCGCCTATCCCGACGTCACCCCTGCCGAACATGCGCTCCTGCTCGGCTGGTTCCGCAAGGAAGCCAGCGCGCTCGACATCGGCATGGTCGCGAGCAACCCCGACATCGCGCGGGGCTATCGCCTGTTCCGTGAAAACCACGTGGACCGCTTCACTCTTGCCGATCTGGGCAAGGCGCTCGCCTTTGCGGGCGTGGTCGTCGCCCTGTGCGCGCTGATGCTGTTCCGCGCCTTCTGAGCAGGTTGGGGGGAAAGGTGCGCCCGCGCCTTTCCCCTCAGCGCAGGATGTGGCCGCTGCGGTCGCGCTTGGTCGCGAGGTAGCGTTCGTTGTGCGGGTTCGCCGGCAACTGGTGCGCAACGCGTTCGATCACGTCGACGCCGACCGCCTGCAGCGCCGCGACCTTGGCCGGGTTGTTGGTCATCAGCCGGACCCGCGACACGCCGAGCAGGTCGAGCATCCGCGCCGCGACCGGGAAGTCGCGCGCTTCGCTCGGCAGGCCGAGCCGCTCGTTGGCGTCGACCGTGTCGAACCCCTGGTCCTGCAGTTCGTAGGCGCGCAGCTTGTTGATGAGCCCGATCCCGCGCCCTTCCTGGCGCAGGTAGAGCAGCACGCCCCAGCCGCCGTTGTCCCGCGCTTCCGCCGCCATGGCGCGCAGCGCGGCGTCGAGCTGCGGGCCGCAATCGCACTTGAGGCTGCCGAGGATGTCGCCGGTCAGGCACTCGCTGTGCAGCCGCACCAGCGGCGGCCGGTCCCCGCGCTGTTCGCCGATCACCAGCGCGACGTGTTCGCGCAAGTCGTCGCGGGCGCGGAAGGCGACGATCTGCGCTTCCTCGCAGGCATCGACCGGAAGCCGCGCGCGGGCCTGGATGGTGAGGTTGAGCGGGTCCTTGAACGCCGCCAGATCCTCTGCCGTCACCGTGGCGGCGATCTCCGCCCCGCTCGCGACGAGGAAGGCGGGGAGGATCCCGGCGAGCCGCGCCAGCTCCATCGCCGCCACCGCGGCATCGTGCGCCCCGATCGCCTCGGCGCGGAAGGGGCCGCGCAACGGATGGGCGAGATCGAGCGCCGGATCGGCGAGCTCGCGCGCGGCGTCGAGGGTGAACGGCTCGGCGCCATGGATCATCACGGGCGCTTCGGGCACGGCCGCCTCGCGCTGGTTGGTGAGCTTGAGCGTGGCGGCCCGCGCGGCCGAGATCAGCAGGCGCTCGGCGGCAAGCCCGGTCTGCGCAAAGCCGGTTTCGGCCGCGAGCAGATCGAGCGCGCCGCCTTCGCCGTGGACGCGGATGGCCCAGCCGTGGCGCAGCGCATCGAGCGCGCGCGCGACGACGCGCGTCTCGCTCAAAGCGCCAGCTCCGTCACCAGCGGCACGTGGTCCGAGGGCTGGTCCCAGCGACGCGTCTCCTCGACGAAGCGATGCGACACCGACTGCGCCGCCACTTGCGGCGAGGCCCACATGTGGTCGAGCCGGCGGCCCTGGTCCTTCTGCCGCCAGTAGGAGCGATAGGACCACCACGAATAGTTGCGTTCTGGCGCCGGGATATGCTTGCGCCCGAGATCGATCCAGCCGTGCGCATCGGCGAAGCGCTGCAGCGTCTCGACCTCCACCGGGGTGTGGCTGACCACCTTGAGCAGCGCCTTGTGGTCGTAGACGTCGCAATCGAGCGGGGCGATGTTGAAGTCGCCGACAATCAGCGTCGGCTTGTCGAGCTTGTCCGCCCAGCGCGTCATCCGTTCGAGGAAATCGAGCTTCTGGCCGAACTTCACGTTCACTTCGCGGTCGGCAATGTCGCCGCCGGCGGGGATGTAGACGTTCTCGACGATCAGGCCCTGTCCGCGACCGGTCAATTCCACCCCGACGTGGCGTGCCTCGCCATTGTCCTGCCAGTCGTGGCGGCCGATCTCGCGGAAGGGGATCCGGCTGACCGTGGCGACGCCGTGGTAGCCCTTCTGCCCGTGCACCGCGCGGTGGGTGTAGCCGAGCTTTTCGAAGACATCGTGCGGGAACAGCGATTCGGCGGTCTTGATCTCCTGCAGGCAGAGCACGTCTGGCGATTCCTGCGCGAGGAAGCGTTCGACCTGGTCGGCGCGCAGGCGGACCGAATTGATGTTCCAGGTGGCGACCGAGACCGTGGGGGAAACCATGGGCGCGGCTTTAGGGGCGATGCTCGCTGCTCGTCAAACCACAATGGCGGAGCGCGCCAAAGGAAAACCCTCGTCCCGGGGGCATTGGGACGAGGGTTCCATGTGCGTTCGTCACGCTTGACAAGCGGCTGGATGGAGACCGGGCAACAGGGGGGAGACCCGCCTCGACCGTCTTGTCGAGAGCCTCTCTAGGCCGCCGCCGCTTGCTGGCCGATGAACGCAACTGTCAGGATTTTCGCAAGTTGTCGCAAGTGGCGAACACTGCTGCGACGATCGGACCTTCCGGACCGGTGAGCGGAGCGGCCTAGTGACGAACCTGCGGACGCGGGTCGTTCCAGCGGAAGGTGCTGTCGGGCACCGCGATGCCGTACTGCTGGTTCGACAGCCGCACGGTCGTGCGCTTGGCCTGCGAATCGAGCGCGACCCACGAATCGAGCTGCCAGCCGCCCGGTGCACCCGGGTTGCGGGTCATCACCAGCGTGATCGTGCCGTATTCGGGGTGCCGGGGATCCTTGACGGTCACGCTCAGCACGTCGGGGTGCGCGGTCGGATTGAGCGTGGCGAAGCGGGCGACGTCCTTGTTCGGATCGAGCAGCGCGCCCAGCGGGCTGTTGCGGATCGGCCAGCGCTGGACCTGGCGCACTTCGTAGTCGATCATGGTCAGCGCGCTGCCGTCCGAAACGATCAGGAAGGGCACGCCCTTCTGGTACTGAAAGCGGATGCGGCCCGGGCGCTTGAGCGTCATCGTGCCGGTCACGCTCTGCCCGCCACGGTCGGTCTGGACGAAGTCGGCGCGCATCGTGGTGATGGCGCGCAGCGCGGTCACCGCCTGGTCGACCTGCGGGCTGCGCGCGGCTTGCGCCACTGCGGGCGCCGGAAACGCGAGAAGGCCTGCGGCCGGAAGGGCGAGGGCCATGCCGGCGGCAGCCGGCGCGCGGAAGTATCTGAGGATCGTGTTCATCGCCGCTCCTTGTCGTGCCGGCGTTGAACTCCCCCTTAACCCGGGGGTTCCGAAAAAGGCGCGGGGCCGGGCGGGTTCGCCAGCCGCCGCTGCGCCTTACTTGATCTTCGCTTCCTTGAACTCGACGTGCTTGCGCACGACGGGATCGTACTTGCGGAAGGTCATCTTCTCGGTCGTGTTGCGCGGGTTCTTCTTGGTGACGTAGAAGAAGCCGGTGTCGGCGGTCGAGACCAGACGGATCTTGACGGTGGTGGGCTTGGCCATTGCTCGAATCCTGAAACGAAAGCGGCGGCGCGTCGCCACGCCGCCATCACAGGGCGCGGGCGTTGGGGGAGAATCGGGGCAAAGTCAAGGGGCGGGATAGGGACGAAGCGGCGCAAGCAGGCCAAATCGCTCTTTGCCGGGCGCGCCGTCGAGCGGGGGCAGCTCGAGCGGCGGCACCTCGACCTGCGTGTCGGGCAGGCGATCGAGCAGGTGGCGGATTAGGGTCAGCCGGCCGCGACGCTGGTCGTTGAAGTCGACCAGCGTCCACGGCGCATGCGCGGTGTGGGTGGCGGCCAGCATGACCTCGCGCGCCTGGGTGTAGTCGTCGTAGTGGCGACGCGCCTCGAGATCGATCGGCGAAAGCTTCCAGCGCTTCATCGGGTCGTCGCGGCGTTCGGCAAAGCGCCGTTCCTGTTCGGCCTGGTCGCAGCACAGCCAGTACTTGAACAGGAAGATGCCGTCGTCGGTCAGCAGTTTCTCGAACACCGGCGCCTGGGCAAGGAAGGCGCGCACCTGGTCCTCTGCGGCATAGCCCATGACCCGTTCGACGCCGGCGCGATTGTACCACGAGCGGTCGAACAGGACGATCTCGCCCGCACAGGGAAGATGCGGCACGTAGCGCTGGAAGTACCATTGCCCCTGCTCGCGCTCGGTCGGCTTCGACAGCGCCACGGTGCGCACCTGCCGGGGATTGAGCCGGTCGGAGATGGCGTTGATCACGCCGGTCTTGCCGGCGGTGTCGCGCCCCTCGAGCAGGATCGCGACCCGTGCGCCGGTGGTCTGCGCCCAGCGCGCCATCGCCGAGAGTTCCTCCTGCAGCGGTTCGAGCAGCTCTTCGTAGTCCTTGCGCCTGAGCTCGGTCATCGGCAGCCTTTCGCGAAATCACCGAGGGTTGTTTGCACCATTCGCGTTCCGGTGTAAAAAGTTGCGATGGAAACCGGTTTGGATCTGACCGGGCAGGCCTTCGAACGGCTGCCCGACCCTTCGAGCGAGGTGTTCACCGCGCCGCTCAAGCGGCCGCCGCACGTCGGCGAGGATTGGCTCGAGCCGGCGCAGCGGGTCTATGGGGCGGACGAACACGCGGTGTGGGACGACCTGTTCGCCCGGCAGATGGAGGTGCTGCCCGGGCGCGCGGCGAGCGCGTTCCTGGCCGGGCTCGACAAGCTCGACCTCGGACGCGGCGGCGTGCCGGAATTCGCGCGGCTGTCGCGCGATCTCGGCCGCCTGACCGGGTGGAGCGTGGTGCCGGTGCCGATGCTGATTCCCGATCACGTGTTCTTCTGGCACCTGGCCAACCGTCGCTTTCCGGCAGGCAACTTCATCCGCACCCGCGCCGCCTTCGACTACATCGAGGAGCCTGACGTGTTCCACGACGTGTTCGGGCACGTGCCGATGCTGGCCGATCCGACGTATGCCGACTACATGCAGGCCTATGGCCGGGCCGGATGGAAGGCGATGCGCTACAATCGCCTCAAGGCGCTCGGCGCGCTCTACTGGTACACCGTCGAATTCGGGCTGATCGAGGAAGCGGGCGGCTTGCGCGCCTATGGCGCGGGCATCCTGTCTGGGCCGAGCGAGGCGGTCTTCGCGCTCGAGGCGCGTTCGCCCAACCGTATCTACCTCAACGTCGACCGGGTGATGCGCACGGACTACGTGATCGACGACCTGCAGCCGACCTATTTCGTGATCGAGAGCCTGGCGGACCTCTACCACCAGACGGTGGAGCGCGACTTCGACCGGCTCTACCGCGGGCTGGGGCCGGGCTTCACCTACGCCAACACCGCGGTCATCGACATCGACAACGTCCACAGCCGCGGCACGCTCGAATACCACCTGCGCGGCGGTCGCAAGTCCGGGGCACGGCCGGTGTAACGCGAAAACGGCGCCCGGGGCTGCCCGGACGCCGCTCGCGAACCCGAAAACGATGGGGTCCCGGGCGATCAGCCCGGGGTCTTGTCCATCTTGTCGGCGTTGTCTTCCATCTTGTCGGCCTTGGCCTCGCCCGAGGCGCGCACGGCGTCGGCCTGCTTCTCCATGGCGTCTTCCGAGGCGCCGCCCATCTTGTCGGCGGTGGCGTCCATCGCGTCGGCGGTCGCATCGGCCGACTGGCGCACGGCGTCGGCCTGGTCCTCGGCGGCGTTCTCCTTGGCGGAATCGCAGGCGGCGAGGCTGAGGCCCAGCGCGGCAACCGACGCGATCATCGCGCCCTTGATCAAGCTCTTCATGGCATTGTCCCCTTCTGAAAGAAGGGCGGCCACTTGGACCGCCCCTTGTTGGTGATGCGTGGGTTGCGGATCAGCGAACCGCGCCGCGACGGACGAGGTTGACGATCGCGAGCAGGATCACGGCGCCGAGGAACGAGACGATCAGGCTGCCGGCCGAGATGCCGTCGGTGATCGAACCGCCACCGATCAGCGGCGCGAGCAGGAAGCCGCCGAGCAGCGCGCCGACAATGCCGACCACGATGTTCAGGAAGATGCCCTGCTGGGCGTCGGTGCGCATGACGATGCTGGCGAGCCAGCCGAGGATGCCGCCGACGACGAGAAGAATGATAAGGCCCATGGTGATAATCCCTTCGAAATGCTGTCTTTCCCGCAAAACCGGGAGGACGGCCTTTGGTTCCGAAGGTGCGACGAGCCGTTGCGGGCGTTGCTTGCCGCTACTTGAACTCTACTTGGGCGCGACTCAGGCGTGAACTCAGGCGACGAGCAGCCACGCCCCCGCGCCGAGGCCGAGCGCGATGCGATACCACGCGAACGGGGTGAAGCCGCGACGGCTGACATAGGCGACGAACAGCTTGATCACCGCGAGCGCGACCACGAACGCGACGAAGGCGCCGATCGCGATCTCGCTCCAGCCGACCCCGGTGGTGCCTGCGGCAAGCGCATGGCGCTGGCCGAGCAGTTCGATGGTGCTCGCCCCGAGCATCGTCGGGATCGCGAGGAAGAACGAGAACTCGGCCGCAGTGCGGCGCTCGATGCCCATGGCGAGCGCCCCCATGATCGTCGCGCCCGAGCGGCTCATGCCCGGGATCATCGCGAGGCACTGGACGAAGCCGACGCCGATCGCCTGGCGCAGCGGCAACTGGCCGATGCCCGAGGGGCCGCCGCCCCTGGCGAAGCGCTCGACCACGAGGATGCCGACGCCGCCGACGATCAGCGCGGCGCAGACCACCAGCGGGCTGCCGAGCAGGCCCTCGATCTGGTGCTTGAAGATCAGGCCGATCACCGCCGCCGGCATGAACGCGGCAAGCAGGTTGCGCACGAAGCGCAAGCTGAGCGGCTCGAGCCGGACAAGTCCCATGCCCACCGCCCAGAACGTGCGCCAGTACTGGACTACCACCGCGAGGATCGCGCCGAGCTGGATCACCACGTTGAACAGCGCCCATTGGGCGGCGTCGTAGCCGAACAGCTCGGTCGCGAGGATCAGGTGGCCCGTCGAGGAGACCGGCAGGAACTCGGTCAGGCCCTCGACGATGCCGAGAAGAACCGCGGTAATGGTGGTGCTGTCCATGGGCGCATGGAGTTGCCGCAGTGCAGCAGGGTGTCAAGGGCGGCAGCCGGGCCGCCGCCCTTAAATTTCCGTCATCCTGTCGACGGCGCCGTGCTTACCAGATGCGCAGGCGCTGCTCGGGCGGCAGGTAGAGCTTGTCGCCCGGCGTGACGTCGAAGGCCTTGTACCATTCGTCGAAGTTGCGGACGATGCCGTTGATCCGGTACTGCGCCGGCGAGTGCGGGTCGGTGACGAGGTACTGGCGCGCGGTCTCGTCGCGGATCGCCTGGCGCCAGACCTGGGCGAAGGCCATGAAGAAGCGCTGGTCGCCGGTCAGGCCGTCGATCACCGGCGCAGGCTTGCCGCCGAGCGAGAGCTTGTAGGCGCGGTAGGCAAGGCTGAGGCCGCCGAGGTCGCCGATGTTCTCGCCCATAGTCAGCTGGCCGTTGACGCAGGCCTTGCCGCCCACGCTGTTCTCGTCGAACGGGCAGTAGGCATCGTATTGCTTGCCGAGCCGCGCGGTCAGCGCCTCGAAGGCGGCGCGGTCCTTGTCGGTCCACCAGTCGCGCATGTTGCCCTTGCCGTCGTAGGCGGCGCCCTGGTCGTCGAAGCCGTGGCCCATCTCGTGCCCGATCACCGCGCCGATCGCGCCGTAGTTGACCGCCGGGTCCGCCTTGAGGTTGAAGAACGGCGGCTGGAGGATCGCGGCCGGGAACACGATCTCGTTGTAGGTCGGGTTGTAGTAGGCGTTGATCGTCTCAGGCAGCATGCCCCACTCGCTGCGGTCGACGTCCTGGCCGACGCGCGCGGCCTCGAACCGGCTTTCCCAGTCCTGCGCGGCGATGGCGTTGGCGAGCGGGGTCGCAGGCGACACGGTCAGCCCGGCGTAGTCCTTGTAGGTGGCCGGCATGCCGATCTTGGGCGTGAACGCGTCGAGCTTGGCTTGGGCTTCCTTTCTCGTCTCCGGGCCCATCCACTTGAGGTCGGCGAGGTTGGCGGCCATCGCCTTGCGCAAGTTGGCCACGAGTTCGTCCATCGCCACCTTGTTCTCGGGCGGGAAGTAGCGCTCGGCATAGAGCTTGCCCAGCTGCTCGCCGACCTGACCTTCGACCGCGCGGATCGCGCGCTTCCAGCGCGGCAGCTGCGCCTTCTGCCCGGCCAGCACGGTGCCGTAGAAGGCGAAGCGCGCATCGTCGATCGGCTTAGGCAGGACGCCGGCATAGGAGGCGAGGAACTGGGTCGCGAGCCAGGCCCGCCACGTCTCGACCGGCTCGCTGCGCACCAGTTGCGCCAGCGCCGGCACGCCGCCGCCGCCGAGCTTCGCCGCCATGTCGGCAGTGTACTTCACCGCGGCGAGCTTCTCGGGCGAAGGCGGCATCTGCGCGACGACCGCCCCCTGCGCCTTGGCAAGGCCCATGTCGGCGAGCATCGCATCGACCGGCAGGCCCGGCAGGGCCCGCGCGAAGTCGGCCCGGCCGATCTTGGTGTAGGTCAGCGCCGGATTGCGCGAAAGCGCGCGGTCCCAGTGGGCGAGCGCCATCTTCTTCTCGAGCGCATAGACGGCGTCCGCGGTCTTCGCAGGGTCGGCATACCCCGCCTGGCCCAGCGCGAAGCGCAGCCACTCCATGTACTTTTCGCGCACCAGCAGGTTGCGCGGGTTGTCGACGAGATAGAAATCGCGATCGGGCAGGCCGAGGCTGCCGGTGCCCATGTAGAGGATGTAGTGATCGCTGTCCTGCTCGTCGGCGGTCACGTAGAAGCTGATCGGCGAGGCGATGCCGGGCATGGCGAACAGCCGGGCGAGGTCGTCGCTGGTCCGCGCAGCGGCGATCCGGTCGAGCCAGGGCTTCGCCGGCGCGAGGCCGGCGGCATCGATCGCCGCGGTATCGAGGTAGGCCGCATACGTCGCGGCGATCTTGCCTTCGGGCGTCGCCGGGTCGGGCTTCCTGGCGGCGAGTTCGTCGAGGATGCCCTTGATGCGCTCCTGCGACAGGTCGTCGAGCACGTTGAACGAGCCGTAGCGGGTCTTGTCAGCGGGCATGACGAAGCTCGACTGCCACTTGCCGTTGACGAAGGCGTTGAAGTCGTCGCCCGGCTTCACGCTGCGGTCGACGTACTGCAACTGGATTCCCGCGCCGGGGAACACGCGGCTCATCAGCGGGGCGGCCATCGGCGCAGGTGTGCTCGCGGGCGAGGGGGCGGCAGGCGCATCCGCAGACGCGGCGCGGCTTTGCGCCGGCTGGGCATGAAGGGCGGGCGCAAGCAGCGAAAGCGCCGACACGGTGACGAGGAATGCAGGAAGCCTGGGCATCTTGGAGCTGTTCCGTTCCGGTTACATCTGAGACCGGATCGACTTTAGCGCCTTGACGCGCGGTGAACAGCCATCCTTGCGGGCGAGGCCGGACAGTTCATGTCGTTCGACAGGTCGGGTGTGCGGTTGGTCGATTCAGGCCTCGGCGCCTTCGAACTGCAATCGGGCGAGGCGCGCGTAGAGCCCGTCCTGCGCCGAAAGGCTCGCGTGCGTGCCCTGTTCGGCAATGCGGCCCTGGTCCATCACCACGATCCTGTCGGCCTGGCGCACGGTGGCGAAGCGGTGGGCGATCACCAGCGTGGTACGCGTGCGCATCAGCCGGTCGAGCGCCTGCTGGACCAGCCGCTCGCTTTCGGCGTCGAGTGCGCTGGTCGCCTCGTCGAGCAGCAGGATCGGCGCATCGCGCAGCAGCGCCCGGGCAATCGCGATGCGCTGGCGCTGCCCGCCCGACAGGCGCGCGCCGTCCTCGCCAAGGAAGGTGTCGAGCCCTTGCGGCAGCGCGCGCAGGAAGCTCTCGGCATTGGCGTCGCGCGCCGCCTGCCAGATCTGCTCGTCGCTGGCGTCCCAGTTGCCGTAGCGCAGGTTGTCGCGGGCGGACGCGGCGAACAGCACGCCGTCCTGCGGCACCAGCGCCATGCGGGCGCGCACCTCGGCGGGGTCGGCCTGCGCCAGCGGCACGCCGTCGATCCGCACGGTGCCGCCCTGCGGGTCGTAGAAGCGCTCGGCAAGCTGGAACAGCGTCGACTTGCCCGCGCCCGACGGGCCGACGATGGCCACGGTCTCGCCCGGCTCGACGGTCAGCGAGAAGTCTTCGAGCGCAGCAAGTTCGGGTCGGCTGGGATAGCGGAAGGTGACGTTCTGGAAGGCGAGCTGGCCGCGCGGCGGGCTCGGCAGCGCGATCGGGCGGGCGGGCGGCGCGATGTCGGGCTGTTCGAGCAGCAGCTCGTTGAGCCGCATCGCCGCCCCCGCCCCGCGCACGAGATCGCCGTAGACCTCGGTCAACGCGCCGAACGCCCCGGCGACGATGCCGCCGGTCAGCACGAATGCAGCGATCGTCCCCCCGCTGATGTGGCCTGCGGCGACCGCCAGCGCACCCTGCCACATCAGCACGGTCAGCGCGCCGAAAATGAGGAAGATGACGATCGCGGTCATCACCGCGCGGATGCGGATGCGGCGTTGCGCGGCGGCGAAGGTGCGCTCGACCGCGCCGGAAAAGCGCTGCGCCTCGCGCGATTCCTGGCCGAAGGCCTGGACCACCCGCATCGCCGCCAGCACTTCGGCGATCATCACCCCGATGTCGGCGACGCGATCCTGGCTCGAACGCGAGGCGTTGCGCAGCCGCGCGCCGAAGAACATGATCGGCCCGATCACCACCGGGATGCCGACGAGCAGGCCCGCCGTGAGCCCGGGCGCCAGCGCGAACAGGTAGACGATGCCGGCGACCGCGGTGAGGATGTTGCGCAGGGCGACCGAGACGCTGGTGCCGACCACCTGCTCGATGATCGCGGTGTCCGAGGTCATCCGCGACGAGATTTCCTTGGGGCTGTTGGTCTCGAAGAACGAGGGTGGCAGGCGCAGGAGGTTCTTCTGCACATTGAGCCTGAGGTCCGCGACCACGCGCTCGCCGATCCACGAGACGAAGTAGAACCGCACCGCGGTGCCCAGCCCGAGCAGGATCACGATCAGCGCCAGCATGCGGAACGAACCGTTGATCGTGCTCGCATTGGCGCCCGGCCCGAAGGCCTTGTCGATGATCGCCTTGAAGCTTGCCGGGATCGCGATGGTGGAGCCCGAGGTGACGAGGAGCGCACCGAGCGCCAGCAGCACCTGCGTCGGATAGTTCAGCGCCTGGCGCCAGACCATGCGCAAGGGGGTGAGGCTGCGCCGCGCGGGCGCCTGCGGTTGTGGCGAAGCCGGGTCGCCCTTTGATACCTCGTCCATCCCGCTCGCCTAGCCGATGCGGTGCCGCTCCGAAAGGGGAACCAAAAGGGCAACCCGCGCGACCTCGCCCTTTGCTGCATTGCACAACGCGGCGAAAGGGCGCATCTTGGGTGGCAAACGAATCCCTCCGGCAGCGCGCCGGAAGCCGAAAGGTGTCGCAGGTGCTTTACAAGGCTTATGAAATCCAGCGCTCGCTGCTCAATGCGGGCAGCGCCTGGGCGTCGATGACCGCCGATCTTCTCAACGATCCGCGCTCGCCCTTCGCCGGGCTCGGCCCCACGCAGATGATGGCCTCGGCGCTCGACGTCTTCGCCCACGCCACGGCGCCGCGCGGCAAGCCCGCCTTCGGCATCAAGACGATCCAGCTCGACGGCGCGATCCATGCGGTCAGCGAATCGACCGAGCTGCAGAAGCCGTTCGGCAAGCTCAAGAAGTTCACCCATGCCGGGCTTCCCGCCGATGCGCCGCGACTGCTGATCGTCGCCCCGATGAGCGGGCACTTCGCCACGCTGCTGCGCGGCACGGTCGAGCGTATGCTCGAACGCTGCGTCGTCTACATCACCGACTGGGCGGACGCCAAGTTCGTGCCGCTGGCCGACGGGTCGTTCGATCTCGACGACTACATCGACTATCTTGTCGAGTTCCTCGAGCACATCGGCCCGGGCGCGCACGCGATGGCGGTCTGCCAGCCCTCGGTGCCGATGTTCGCGGCAACGGCGGTGATGGCGGCGGCCGAGCATCCGTGCCGCCCGGTGACGCTGACGATGATGGGCGGGCCGATCGACACGCGCGAGAGCCCGACCGCAGTCAACGACCACGCGATCACCAAGCCCTACGTCTGGTTCAAGCACAACGTCATCACCGAAGTGCCGAGCAACTATCCGGGCGAGGGGCGCCGCGTCTATCCGGGGTTCGTGCAGCTGACCAGCTTCATGTCGATGAACCTCGGCAGCCACATGATGAGCCATTACAAGCTGTTCCAGCACATGGTGCAGGGCGCCGACGAAAGCGCCGAGGCGACCAAGGCGTTCTACGACGAATATCGCGCGGTCTGCGACCTGCCGGCCGAGTTCTATCTCCAGACCGTCGATGTCGTGTTCCAGCAGCATCTGCTGCCCAAGGGCGAGTTCGTCCACCGCGGTACGCCGGTCGATCTCGCCGCGATCAAGGACACCGCGATCCTGTGCATCGAGGGCGAGAAGGACGACATCTCGGGGATCGGCCAGACCAAGGCGGCGCTGAAGGTGACGCCGAACCTGCCCGACGACATGAAGCAGTACCACATGGCGCCCGAAGTCGGGCACTACGGAATCTTCAACGGCAGCCGCTGGCGCACGCGCATCGCCCCGGTGGTGGATGCCTGGATCGCCAAGTTCGAAAAGAAGGCCAGGGCGCGCAAGCTGACCGTGGTCGCCTGATCGCTCCGTCCCGGACGGGGGCGCGCTTCGTCGCGCAACCACCGTGCGGGGCGCCTTGGCGAGGAACTGCAATCGCGCGCGGCGCTTCCGGCTGTGACAGCCAAGGAGTGCGCCGATGGGGCAGCAGGAACAGTTCATGCCGGAGCGCGACGACGCTCCGGTTACCGCCGCCAAGGATCTCGATTCGGATCGCGCGCTGCTCGCCGAGGCGGTGACGATCAATCGCGATCCCGATGACGTCTACGCCTTCTGGCGCGACCCGACCAACCTCGTGCAGGTGATGGAGAACGTCGCCGCAATCGAGCGGATCGACGACCGGCGCTCGCGCTGGACGGTCAAGGGTCCGGGCGGCAAGGACGTCTGCTGGGTGTCGGTCATCACCCACGACGTGCCCGGCGAAGAACTCACCTGGCAATCGGAGGAAGGGGCCCAGGTCGCCAACAGCGGCAAGGTCGAGTTCCGCGATGCCGGTCCGCGCGGCACGGTGGTCCGCGCGGTCATCGCCTACGATCCTCCCGGCGGCGCCATCGGCCAGCTGATCGCCAAGCTGTTCCAGCGCGAGCCGCGAATTCAGACCCGGCGCGACCTGCACCGGCTCAAGCAATTCCTCGAAACCGGCGAGCTCGCGACGTCCGCACGCAATCGGCGCATCCACGAAGAGCGCTACGGCGACGAGTCCCAGGCGGAGAAGCAGGCATGAAGGCGATTACCTGGCACGGCAAGCACGACGTCCGTCTCGACAGCGTCGACGATCCTGAAATCCTCAATCCGCGCGATGCGATCATCCGGGTGACCTCGACCGCGATCTGCGGTTCGGACCTGCACCTCTACGACGGCTATGTGCCGACGATGGAGAAGGGCGACGTGCTCGGCCATGAATTCATGGGCGAAGTCGTCGAGATCGGGCCGAAGTCCACGCTCAAGGTGGGCCAGCGCGTGGTCGTTCCGTTCCCGATCGCCTGCGGCAGCTGTTACCACTGCTCGAAGCAGCAGTACTCGGGCTGCGAGAACGCCAACCCGGCGGACACGCAGGACATCGGCCGCGAAGGCATGGGCATGCCGATGAGCGGGATCTTCGGCTACAGCCACATGACCGGCGGATATTCGGGCGGGCAGGCGGAATATGTCCGCGTGCCGTTCTCCGACTTCGGACCGTTGGTCATCCCCGACGACAGCATCGAGGACGACAAGGTTCTGTTCCTTAGCGACATCCTGCCGACCGGCTGGATGGCGGCCGAGAATGCCGAGATTGAACCCGGCGACACGGTCGCGGTGTGGGGCTGCGGACCGGTCGGGTTATTCGCGGTGCAGTCGGCCTTCCTGATGGGCGCCGAGCGGGTGATCGCGATCGACCACTTCCCCCACCGCCTGGCGCTGGCCAAGCAGTTCGGCGCCGAAGTGCTCAACTACGAACAGAGCAAGATCTACGAAGCGCTGTGGGACATGACCGGCGGCATCGGTCCCGACGCCACCATCGACTGCGTCGGGCTCGAATCGCACGGTGCCTTCGCCGACAACATCTGGGACCAGATCAAGGTATCGACCTTCATGGCGACCGATCGCCCCCACGTGATCCGCCAGGCGATCATGGCGACGCGCAAGGGCGGGCGGGTATCGATGCCCGGCGTCTATGCGGGCTTTGTCGACAAGTTTCCGCTGGGCGCGTTCATGGAGAAGGGGTTGACGCTCAAGACCGGGCAGACCCACGTCCACAAGTACCTGCGCCCGCTGTACACCGCGATCGCCGAGGGGAAGATCGATTCGACCTTCCTCATCAGCCACCGCATGGGGCTCGACGAGGGACCCGAAGGCTACAAGCACTTCAAGGAAGAGCAGGACACCTACACCAAGATCGTGCTCAAGCCCGGGATGGCGGCGACCACGGCCGCCTGACCGGCGCTCAGACGAAGAACTGGGTGATCCACTCGCAGATCAGGGCAGGCTTGTCCTGCCCTTCGATCTCGACCGTGATCTCCATCGTCTGCTGCCACTGGCCGGGGCGCTTCTCGTCGAGCTCGAGCAGCTTGAACACCCCGCGGATGCGCTTGCCCGAGCGCACCGGCGATAGGAAGCGCGTCTTGTTGCCCCCGTAATTGACGCCCATCTTCACCCCCTCTGGGCGCGGGCAGTCGCTCTCCATCGTCAGCAGCGGGATCAGCGACAGCGTGAGGAAGCCGTGGGCTATCGTGCCGCCGAACGGGGTGTCCTTGGCGCGCTCGGGATCGACGTGGATGAACTGGAAGTCCCCGGTCGCCTCGGCGAACTGGTTGATGCGCTCCTGCGTCACCTCGACCCAGCTTGACGTTCCGACCACCTCGCCCACGCGGGCCTTGATCTCGGCTGCAGGAATGAACTTGGTCATGTCGCTCTCCATGTTCTGCTTTGGCGACAGTCATGGCGGCTCGCGGGCTCACCGGCAAGTGATTGCTTAACCGGCCGGTTAAGTCGTGGCAGGCTCCGATCGGCGCGCCGGCCGGAACGGCATCGGCGCGGCGCGGCGCACGCGTCCGATATAGGCCGACAGCCCGCACTGCAGCCCGACCAGCATGTAGCAGAAGGGCTGGAACGCGATCCCGACGAAGGCGCCGCCGACGAGGTAGACGATCTGCGCCTGTTGCAGGGCATCGGCGAGCGGCGTGACCCAGGCAAAGCCCTCGGGCGGGTCCTTGGCGTACTGGCGGCGGATCACCTCCATGTGCAGCACCCCCATCAGGTGCAGCAGCAGCCACAGGCCAAGGCCGGGATAGCCCTGTTCGCCGAGCATCTCGAAGTAGCTCGAATGATAGGCGCGGCCGCGCTCCTCGATCCGCTCGGTCTCGATCACCGCGTTGTTCTCGCCGGCGTAGTCGGCCTTTTCGGTGTCGTAGGAGACCGCGTTCTGGCGGAACGCATCGAAGCCGCCGCCGAAGGGGTGGTCCTTGGCGAACTCGATCGTCCACTTCCATACCGCGACGCGGGTCGAGGCCGACTGGTCGGCCTTGTGGTTCTTGATCGTGCTCATCCGCTCGTTGAAGCTCGAGGGGAGCAGCGGCAGCGCGATCATCGCGCCAGCGCCCAGCAGCGAGACGTAGAGCAGCCGTCGCCTGGTGCTCCGCAGCATCATCACCAGCAGCACGCCGAAGCACACGAGCCCGGTGCGCGCCTGCGTTCCGACCGGCATCAGCACGCAGGCGAAGCACAGCGCCAGGGCATAGCCGCGGACCAGCCAGCCGGGCCTGAAGATCGTGCCGTGCTGCATCAGCCACAGCGCCAGCGGGATCACGCAGATCGCCACGGTCGAGATGATCGAGCCTTCGTAGAGCCCGGTGTTGTCGTTCACCAGCAGCTTGAGCTCGCCGTAGCCGCCGCCCGAGGCGAGCGTCTTGATCCCGCCGCCGATCACGATCACCGAAACCGACAGCACCATGACCAGCGCCAGCGCCTCGATCCGCAGCCGCGTGCGCAAGGTCAGCGGCAGGAACAGCGCGAAGACCAGCGCCTTCCACACCCAGCCCCACTTGTCGGCCGCCTCGACCGGGAAATCGGCGGTCCGGGTGGTCAGCCCGCAATAGATCAGCAGCAACAGCAGCACGAACTGGCGCGGCGACAGGCGGATGCCGTTCTTGTCCTCCGCCACCATCCAGGCGCCGAACGCGCAGCAGAACGCGATCAGCGAGATGGGCACGCTTTGCAGGAAGCCCCAGGTGACCTTCTGCGGGGCGACGATGTCGATGTAGGCATAGGCCAGCACGAACAGGAACGGGCGGCGCACGCCGGCGAGCAGGAAGGCGCTGACGAAGGCGGTGAGGAACAGATTGAGCACGCGCTAGCGCTCGCGCCGGTCCGCGCGGTGGGCACGGCGCCAGGCGATGGTCTGGCGCGGCAGCGCGGGGTCCTCGTCGAGATCGTCGCGGTGGAGCAGGCGCCACACGGCAAGGCCCATCAGCGCATGGGGCAGCAGGACGGTGAAAATGTCGATCATCGTCTCGGCCCTTGCGACAGACTGGCGGGCCTGCGCATAATGGATCGAGGTTGACGGCCCATTAAGGCCTTTCTTGGCATCGGATCCCGCATGACCCGTGTGCTCCACGTTCTCGACCACGGCCTGCCGCTGCACAGCGGGTACACCTTCCGTACCCGCGCGATTCTCAAGGCGCAGCAGCGGCTCGGGCTGGTGGTCGAGGGGGTAACCGGGCGCCGTCACAATGTCGAGACGGGCGAGCGCAATCCGCCGCCGGTGGAGGAGGTCGACGGCATCCGGTTCCATCGCACGCAGGGCCTGCCGCAGGGCCTGCCGCTGCTGCGCGAGCTGGATGAAGTGCGCGCGCTGGGCGAGCACATCGTCGCGGTGGCGCGCGAGTTCGGCGCGGACCTGCTCCATGCCCATTCGCCGGCGCTGTGCGGACTCGCCGCGGCGCACGCTGCGCGTGTCCTGCGGATCCCGCTGGTCTACGAGATCCGCGCGTTCTGGGAGGATGCGGCGGTCGGCAATCTGACCGGCCGCGAAGGCTCGTTGAAGTACCGTCTCACGCGTGCGCTCGAGGACCGGGCGGTCGCGCGCGCCGGTGCGGTGGTGACGATCTGCGAGGGCCTGCGCGCCGATCTCGTCTCGCGCGGGGTTCCCCCGGGGAAACTCTCGGTCATGCCCAATGGCGTCGATCTCGGCCTGTTCGGTGATCCGCCACCGCGCGATCCCGCGCTGGCCGAGGCGCTCGGTCTCGGCGACGGGCCGGTGATCGGCTTTGTCGGCAGCTTCTATCCCTACGAGGGCCTCGACGACCTCGTCGCCGCCATGCCCGCGATCCTCGCGGCGGTTCCGCAGGCGCGCCTGCTGCTCGTCGGCGGCGGTCCGGCCGCCGAAGCGGTGCGGGCGCTCGCAGCGGCATCGGGTGCGGCCGGCGCGATCCATTTCGTCGATCGCGTTCCGCACCACGAAGTCGAACGCTATTACGCGCTGGTCGACGTGGCCTGCTATCCGCGCAAGGCGATGCGACTGACCGAACTGGTCACGCCGCTCAAGCCGCTCGAGGCGATGGCGCAGCGCAAGCTGGTGGCGGCGAGCAGTGTCGGGGGCCATCGCGAGCTGATCGAGGACGGCGTCACGGGAACGCTGTTCGCCCCGGACGACCCGGCGGCGCTGGCGGCGGCGCTGGTCGATCTGTTGCAGCGGCGCGATGTCTGGCCGGTGCGGCGCGAGCGCGCGCTTGCCTTCGTCCGGACCGCCCACGATTGGGCGCGCAACGTTGCGCGTTATCGCACCGTTTACCAGATTGCGTTAGGACAAGATGCTGAAGTCGCGGCAATCTCGACGTCAGGACGAGAGCTTCCGCTTCGCGAATCGAGCATGACCTGAGACGTCGGGGGATTATGAGCCGCAGCCACACCAACGCCAGAGCGACCCGAGCCCCGCTGACGGCCCATCCGCTGTTTCCGGTGCTCGTCGCGCTCTGGCTCGCGGCCCTTCTCGGCCTCGGCAGCTTCGCGGTCCCTTCCGCATTGATCGAGCGGGTGCTGGCAGCGGCCCACGTCCCATCGCTGCTGCCTGCCGCGGCGCCGCCGCTGGGGTTGACCGCCCGCCTGCTGATCGCAGTGGGAATGGCGGGACTGGGCGTGCTTGCGGGCGTGGCGATCGCGCTCCGCCTGCGACCGCGCGATGTCGCTCCGGCGCCCCGTCGGCGCACCGCCGCTGCGGCGCGCCGGGCGTTCGAGGACGAGGCCGAGGCCGCGCTGGTGGCGGACGAGGAGCCGGTGGCGGTGCGCGCCTTCGATGCGCATCCCGACGCGCCGCCGCGCAAGCCCTTCGATCTCAGCGAGGCGCTGGCGCTCGATGCCGCACGCGACACTGCCGCCGAGCTTCCTTCCGCCGACCTTGCAGGTCCCGAGGCGGAGGCCGCGCACGACGATGACGCGTGGAGCGAGGCGGAATGGTGCGAGGCCGAATGGAGCGAAGTCGATCCGGACGATCTCGCCGATGAGCCGGTCGTCGCGCTGCATCCCCGCGAAGACGCCGAGGACGAAATTCGCGCGGCCACGCCGGTGCAGGCGGAGCCGCACGATGCCGGCGAGCGTCCTGCCCAGATCGCTGCAGAGGTCGCTGCAGAGGTTGAAGGCTCCACGAACAAGCCGCCGATCTTCGCGATGCCTCCGCTCGGCGCTCGCGCCGGCCGTGCGGTGCTCGCCGGCGAGCCTCTCGAATCGATGGGGATCGTGCAACTGGTCGAGCGCCTCGCCCTGGCAATCGAAACCTCCCGCCGCACAAGGGCTTCCACGACCGGCGGCGAGGGTGCGCCGGTACCGCCCCGTGGCGTCTCGGCAGCCGAGCCCGAGGCGGCGATGGCCGCGCCGGCCGACCGGCTCCAGGTCTTCGTTCCCGTCCCGGTCGACGCCGCAGAGGCGGCGCACATCGCCGTTGTACACGGCGTCGGAGCGCCGGGCGCTGACCTTCCGGCCGGCGGCTTGCCGCAAACCTTCGTCGCGACGATCGACGCCTCGGACGAGGACGTGCTCCAGAGCGACGCCGCAGAGCCTGACATTGCCGAGCTCGAACCGGCGCCCCTGCGCCCGATGCCGCGGCTGTTCGGCGCAAGCGACGGCGGGTCGATGCGCTCGCCGCTGCGCGCGCTTTCGCCTCGCTGGCGCAGCGCCGTCGCCGAAGACGAGGGCGAGCTCGACGAGGAAGAGGACGTGGTCGTCCCGCGCTTTCTCGGATCGGTCCGACCCGACGGCGCGCGCGTCGAGGCCGCCGAGCCCGCCGAACGGATGGCTGCCAGCTCGCTCCAGGCCCCGGTGCGGCAGGAGTTCATCCCGGCCTCCGCTTCACCGGTGGCGGCCGATATCGCGCCGGTCGTGGTTCTCCCGGGGCAGCACGGTCCCCGCGCGGTCGAAGCGGAGCACGAGATGCTGCCCGAAGCGGATGGTCCGGCCGGCGATCCCGCCTCGGCCGAGGAGACCGAGCGCGCGCTGAAGGCGGCGCTGGCGACGTTGCAGCGGATGACGGCGCGGGCCTGACGGCGCGCAACTGGTGCATTTCGTCCCGCTTGCGGGGCGCGCATCCGTATTTGCCGTTACCCCAAAGGCGGGGAAATGCCGCTCGCGGTTGCAAAATAACATTCCTGCAGTCATGGGGGAGCTTCGCGCAACTTTCGCTCTCTGAACGGGGCGTGATTCGCGCGACGTTTCCACTTTATGGATGTAGGAACAGCTTCGAGATGGGATTTCCGCCGGTTCAGGGCCTGTACGATCCGCGTAACGAGCACGATGCGTGCGGTGTGGGCTTCATTGCCCATATCAAAGGCGTCAAAAGCCACGCGATCATCGACCAGGCCCTCGAGATTCTGCGAAATCTCGACCACCGCGGCGCGGTGGGCGCCGACCCGCTGCTTGGCGATGGCGCGGGCATCCTGATCCAGCTGCCCGACGCGCTGTTCCGCAAGTGGGCGGCGGCCGAAGGAAAGCAGCTCCCGGCGCCGGGCGACTATGCCGTGGCGATGTGCTTCCTGCCCCAGGACGAGCCGAGCCGGAACTTCGTCATCGAGTTCTTCGAGAAGTTCATCGCCAAGGAGGGCCAGGAACTGGTCGGCTGGCGCGATGTACCGACCACGATCGATGGCCTCGGCAAGACAGTGATCGAGCAGATGCCGGTGATCCGCCAGTGCATCATCGCGCGCGGCGCTTCGACGCCCGATCAGGACGCGTTCGAGCGCAAGCTGCTAGCGATCCGCAAGCAGACCCAGAACCCGCTCGCGGCGATGGCCGAAAAGTTCGGCCTGCCGGGCGTGAAGCAGCTCTACATGCCGAGCTTCTCGTCGCGCACGATCGTCTACAAGGGGCTGCTGCTGGCGACCCAGGTCGGCGGCTTCTACGACGACCTTCGCGATCCTGACTGCGTTTCGGCGCTGGGCCTCGTCCACCAGCGGTTCTCGACCAATACCTTCCCGAGCTGGAAGCTGGCGCACCCGTTCCGCTTCGTTGCCCACAACGGCGAGATCAACACCGTCCGCGGCAACGTCAACTGGATGAACGCCCGCCGGCGCACGATGGAGTCGGAGCTGCTCGGCCCCGATCTCGACAAGATGTGGCCGCTGATCCCGCACGGCCAGTCGGACACCGCCAGCCTCGACAACGCGCTCGAGCTGTTGCTCGCGGGCGGCTACTCGCTGGCGCACGCGGTGATGATGCTGATCCCCGAAGCCTGGGCCGGCAACCCGCTGATGAGCCCGTCGCGCCGCGCGTTCTACGAGTATCACGCCGCGCTGATGGAGCCCTGGGACGGCCCGGCGGCGGTCGCGTTCACCGATGGCCGACAGATCGGCGCCACGCTCGACCGCAACGGCCTGCGGCCCGCGCGCTTCTCGATCACGCGCGACGATCTGATCTGCATGGCTTCGGAAAGCGGCGTCCTGCCGTTCCGCGAAGAGGACATCGTGCGCAAGTGGCGGCTCCAGCCGGGCCGCATGCTGCTGATCGACATGGAGAAGGGCCGGATCGTCGAGGACGAGGAGATCAAGGCCGAACTCGCCAATGCCGAGCCTTACGAGGAATGGCTGGAGGCCGCGCAGTACAAGCTCAAGGAACTCGCCGTGATCGAGCCCGAGCTTGCCGCGCTGCCGGTCGAGACGACCTCGCTGCTCGATCGCCAGCAGGCCTTCGGGTACACGCAGGAGGACGTCACCAAGTTCCTCGAGCCGATGGCGATCAACGGCGACGATCCGATCGGCTCGATGGGCACCGACACGCCCATCGCGGTGCTGTCGAAGCGCTCGCGCCTGCTCTACGACTACTTCAAGCAGAACTTCGCGCAGGTCACCAACCCGCCGATCGACCCGATCCGCGAGGAGCTGGTGATGAGCCTCGTCAGCATGATCGGGCCGCGCCCGAATCTGCTCGGCCACGATGCCGGCACGCACAAGCGGCTCGAGGTCGACCAGCCGATCCTGACCAACGAGGACGTCGCCAAGATCCGCTCGGTCGAGGCCGCGCTCGACGGCGCGTTCCGCACCGCGACGATCGACACCACGTGGGACGCCGCGAGCGGCGCTGCGGGGCTCGAACAGGCGGTCAAGGAAATGTGCTGGGCGGCGACGGAAGCCGTGCTGGCGGACAAGAACATCCTGATCCTGTCCGACCGGTCGCAGTGCGAAAGCCGCATCCCGATGCCGGCGCTGCTGGCGACGGCGGCGGTGCACCACCATCTCGTCCGCCAGGGCCTGCGCATGCAGACCGGCCTGGTGGTCGAGACTGGCGAGGCGCGTGAGGTGCACCACTTCTGCGTGCTCGCAGGGTACGGCGCCGAGGCGATCAACCCCTACCTCGCGTTCGAGACGCTCGAAGCCATCCGCGTCGACAAGGAGCTGCCGCTCTCGACCAAGGACGTGCAGAAGAACTACATCAAGGCGATCGGCAAGGGGATCCTCAAGGTGATGTCCAAGATGGGCATCTCCACCTACCAGTCGTACTGCGGCGCGCAGATCTTCGACGCGGTGGGCCTCTCGACCGCCTTCGTCGAGAAGTACTTCACCGGCACGGCCACGACCATCGAGGGCGTCGGCCTCGCCGAGATCGCCGAGGAAACCGTGCGTCGCCACGCGGCGGCCTATGGCGATAACCCGATCTACCGGAAGATGCTCGACGTGGGCGGCATGTACCAGCTGCGCCTGCGCGGCGAGGAACACGCCTGGACCGCGGGCAACATCGCCAACCTGCAGCACGCGGTGCGCGGCAACATTCCTGAAAAGTACAAGGAATTCGCCGAAAGCATCAACGAGCAGTCGGAGCGGATGCTGACGATCCGCGGTCTGATGGAGCTCAAGAAGGCCGACCAGCCGATCTCGATCGACGAGGTCGAGCCGGCGAGCGAGATCGTCAAGCGCTTCGCCACCGGCGCGATGAGCTACGGCTCGATCAGCTGGGAAGCTCACACCACGCTGGCGCTGGCGATGAACCGCATCGGCGGCAAGTCGAATACCGGTGAAGGCGGCGAGGATCCGGCGCGTTTCACGCCGCTCGCCAACGGCGATTCGATGCGCTCGGCGATCAAGCAGGTGGCCTCGGGACGCTTCGGCGTGACCGCGGAATACTTGGTCAATGCCGACGACGTGCAGATCAAGATGGCGCAGGGCGCAAAGCCCGGCGAAGGTGGCCAGCTGCCGGGTGACAAGGTTGACAAGACCATCGGCAAGACCCGGCACTCGACCCCCGGCGTCGGCCTGATCAGCCCGCCGCCGCACCACGACATCTATTCGATCGAGGACCTCGCGCAGCTCATTCACGATCTCAAGAACGTGAACACGGCAGCGCGCATCTCGGTCAAGCTGGTGTCCGAAGTGGGCGTCGGCACCGTGGCCGCCGGCGTATCGAAGGCACGCGCGGACCACGTGACGATCTCGGGCTACGAAGGCGGCACCGGCGCATCGCCGCTGACCTCGCTGACGCACGCGGGCAGCCCGTGGGAAATCGGTCTTGCCGAAACCCAGCAGACGCTGCTGCTCAACAACCTGCGCTCGCGCATATGCGTGCAGGCCGATGGCGGCCTGCGCACGGGTCGTGACGTCGCCGTCGCCGCGTTGCTCGGCGCCGACGAGTTCGGCTTTGCCACCGCGCCGCTGATCGCGGCTGGGTGCATCATGATGCGCAAGTGCCATCTCAACACCTGCCCGGTGGGCGTCGCGACCCAGGACCCCGTCCTGCGCGCCCGCTTCACCGGCCAGCCCGAGCACGTGATCAACTACTTCTTCTTCGTCGCCGAAGAGCTGCGGGCGATCATGGCCGAGATGGGCTTCCGCACGGTCGCCGAAATGGTCGGCCGGGTCGACCGGCTCGACGTCAAGAAGGCGGTCACGCACTGGAAGGCGCAGGGCATCGACCTGTCGAAGCTGCTGCACAAGGTCGAGCCGGTCGCCGGCACGACGCTCAACTGGAGCGGCCGGCAGGATCACGGGCTCGAAGCCGCGCTCGACAACGACCTGATCGCGGCGGCCAAGCCTGCGCTCGACAACGGCGAGGCGGTGCGCATCGAGCGCAGCGTGATCAACGTCAACCGCACCGTCGGCGCCATGCTCTCGGGCGAGGTGGCGCGCCGTTATGGCCACCGCGGCCTGCCGGACAACACCATCGCCATCTCGTTCAAGGGCGTGGCCGGGCAGTCGTTCGGCGCGTTCCTCGCGCATGGCGTCACGCTCGACCTCGTCGGCGACGCCAATGACTATGTCGGCAAGGGTCTGTCGGGCGGTCGGGTGATCGTGCGTCCGCCGGCGCACGTCGAGCGCGAGGCCGCCGACAACATCATCGTCGGCAACACCGTACTCTACGGCGCGATCGCGGGTGAGGCCTACTTCAATGGCGTTGCCGGCGAACGCTTCGCGGTGCGCAACTCGGGCGCCGTCGCAGTGGTCGAAGGCACCGGTGACCACGGCTGCGAGTACATGACCGGCGGTGTCGTCGCCGTGCTCGGCAAGACCGGGCGCAACTTCGCGGCCGGCATGTCGGGCGGCGTCGCCTACGTCTACGACGTCGACGGCACCTTCGCACAGCTCGTCAACCCGGCGATGGTCGACCTGCTGCCGGTTTCGGCCGAGCGCGACGAGGACGAGGGGACTGGCCGTCCGCAGCAACGTGGGGTCGACGTCAACGACTACGGCATGGGCGACATGCTGCGTCATGATGCCGAGCGCCTGCGCGTGCTGGTCGAGCGCCACCTGCTCCACACCGGCAGCAAGCGGGCGCGCGCCATCCTCGACAACTGGGCCGAGGAACTGCCGCGTTTCGTCAAGGTCATGCCGCGCGACTATGCGCGCGCGCTTCGCCAGATGGAGGCCGAGCGCCTCGCTGCCGCCTCGGTCGCGGCGGAATAAGGATTAGATACCAATGGGCAAGGCAACCGGCTTTCTCGAACTCGACCGCAAGGACCGGAGCTACGACGCTCCGGCCGAGCGTCTCAAGCACTACCGCGAATTCATCGTGCCCCACGACGAAGCAGGGCTGAAG
The DNA here is from genome assembly GCF_020179475.1 of Novosphingobium huizhouense. GTDB lineage: Bacteria > Pseudomonadota > Alphaproteobacteria > Sphingomonadales > Sphingomonadaceae > Novosphingobium > Novosphingobium huizhouense. Next base: position 160,606 of record NZ_JAILXZ010000004.1, read on the forward strand.
GGCCAGGCCTCGCGCTGCATGAACTGCGGCATTCCGTACTGCCACAACGGCTGTCCGGTGAACAACCAGATCCCCGACTGGAACCACCTGGTCTATGAGAACGACTGGCGCGAGGCGCTCGACAATCTCCATTCGACCAACAACTTCCCGGAATTCACTGGGCGGATCTGCCCCGCCCCGTGCGAGGCGGCCTGCACGCTCAACATCATCGACCAGCCGGTCACGATCAAGTCGATCGAATGCGCGATCGTCGACAAGGGCTGGAAGGAAGGCTGGATCGCACCGCAGGTTCCGGCGAAGAAGACGGGCAAGTCCGTGGCCGTGGTCGGCTCGGGTCCGGCCGGCCTTGCCGCGGCGCAGCAACTGGCGCGCGCTGGGCACTCGGTCACGGTGTTCGAGAAGAACGACCGTCTCGGCGGGCTGCTGCGTTACGGCATTCCCGACTTCAAGATGGAAAAGCACCTGATCAACCGGCGCGCGATGCAGATGGAAGCCGAAGGCGTCCAGTTCCGCACCAGCACCGAAGTGGGCGTCACCGTCTCGTTCGGCAGCCTGCAGGAAAACTTCGACGCGGTGGTGCTGGCGGGCGGCGCCGAGGATCCGCGCGGGCTCGCCATTCCGGGCGCCGAGCTGCCGAGCGTGCGCATGGCGATGGAGTTCCTGACCCAGCAGAACAAGCGCAACGCCGGCGACGACGAACTGCGCGCCGCGCCGCGCGGCTCGCTGCTCGCCACCGGCAAGCATGTCGTGGTGATCGGCGGCGGCGACACCGGGTCTGACTGCGTCGGCACTTCGAACCGGCAGGGCGCGCTCTCGGTCACCCAGCTCGAGATCATGCCCAAGCCGCCCGAAAAGGAGGACAAGGCGCTGAGCTGGCCGAACTGGCCGCTCAAGCTGCGCACCTCGTCGAGCCACGAGGAAGGATGCGAGCGCGAATTCGCCGTGCTGACCAAGCGCGTCGTCGGCGAGAACGACGTGTCGGGCCTCGAATGCGTCCGCGTCGAATGGATCGATGGCAAGATGCAGGAAGTGCCCGGCAGCGAGTTCACGCTGCAGGCGGACCTGATCCTGCTCGCGATGGGCTTCGTCGGCCCGCGCAAGCAGGGCCTGCTCGAGCAGGCAGGCGTCGAGCTCGATCCGCGCGGAAACGTCAAGGGGAACGTCGTCGACTACAAGACCAGCGTCGATAACGTCTTCGCCTGCGGCGACATGCGCCGCGGCCAGAGCTTGGTGGTCTGGGCGATCCGCGAAGGTCGCCAGTGCGCCCGCGCGGTCGACGAGGCGCTGATGGGCGTGTCGGAACTGCCGCGCTGACGCGCTGACGCGCAGGCACGAGAGGGGAGCCGCGCCTCGGCGCGCTCCCCGTCCTGTCGTCCCGGATCGACGCTCACATGTGCGCGGCGAGCTTGGTATGGTAGGCGTACTTTTCGTATTTCCCGCCATTGTACCCCTTGGCAAAGGCCCTGCAGGTCTCGGGGTCGGACGAGATCGCCTTCATTTCGTCCTGAAGATGGTTGTGCTCGATGTAGCGGCACAGAAGCTCGTAATGGGTGGCTTCCGATGCGACGGTCGAGAAGGCCAGCGCGAAGGGCGAATCGTAATGGAAGGCCGCCCAATACTCGCCCATTACCTGAAACTTGCCCCACGAGCAGGACATGAACGCCGCATCGACCGAACCGGTGACGATGGCGCCGACCAGCTTGTCCCAGCTGCTGGTTTCGTAGCCCCCCGACAAGGGATTGCTGAAGGTGCTGACCGAGTACCTGCCGCCGGTGAAGGTGTGGAACTTGTGTCGTTCGAACAGGATCTTCGGCTTCCCCGAAGCATCGAAGCCCGCACCGCCGGCCTCCACCGCGGCGACGGCGGCGAGTTGCTTGACCGAAACGCCCAGCCTGTCCGCCACCTTCTGCGCTTCGTCGGCCGAAAGTTTTGCCGGGTGCGGGTTGGTGAAGGCGCTGATCAGCGCGGCGCGTGACTTCTCACCCCAGATGCCGTCGGGCTTGGCTCCCACGGCCTTCTGCAGATCGACGATGTTCATGGGTATCTCCCCTCGACTCCAAGTCGAGACGAAGAATGATCCCGAATCCGCAAAGCGTAAAGGCGTTGTTCTTCTTCGCGGTAATCAATCCCGGAAGTAATTGATCGGGCGATGTCTTTTTTCGTTCTGTCAGATCCGCCAGTCGATCGTGCCGCGGCCATGGCTTTCGAGAAAGGCATTGGCCTGGCTGAAATGGCGCGATCCGAACCAGCCTGCATGGGCTGACAGCGGACTGGGATGGGGCGCGCGCAGCACGAGATGGTGCCCGCCCCCCAGTTCCGCGATGCGCGCGCCCTTCTTCTGGGCATGACTGCCCCAGAGCAGGAAGACGCTGGGGGCCGGCGCCTTCGCAACCGCAGCAACGATCGCGTCGGTGATTTCCTCCCACCCGCGTTTCTGATGGGAGCCCGGCCGGCCTGCCTCTACCGTCAGGGCGTTGTTGAGCAGCAGGACCCCCTGCCGTGCCCAGCCTTCGAGATTGCCGTGCGCGGGCCGCGGCAAGGCGAGGTCCGCAGCCAGCTCCTTGTGGATGTTGACCAGGCTCGGCGGCGCCTTCACGCCGTGCCGGACGGAAAACGCAAGGCCATGCGCCTGCCCAGCCCCGTGATAGGGATCCTGCCCCAGAATCACCGCTCTGACCGCTTCGGGTGGGGTCAGAGCCAACGCCGAGAGGCGCTCGGCCGGCGGCGGATAGACGAGCTTGCCAGCCCGTTCCTCGCGAGCGAGGAAGGCGGAAATGCGTTCCAGCGCCGTCGCGTCGAGGAGCGGAGCGAGCGTTTCGCGCCAGGGTTCGGGAACGGATATCGCTGCCATCGCTTTGCGCGGTAGCGCTGCAGGTGTGGCCGGTGCAATCCTCGCAGGGTTGCTCCGCTTCTGAACAATCCCTAATGCTGCGCTGCGAAGAAACTTTCCGGCGGCGCGTGCCGCACAGCATCAGCCGAGGGACTGCGAATGAAGATCGCGATGGTTGGGTCGGGCTATGTCGGCCTCGTATCCGGGGCTTGCCTTGCCGATTTCGGGCATGACGTCGTGTGCATCGACAAGGATGCGGGCAAGATCGAACGGCTCCACCAGGGCATCATGCCGATCTTCGAGCCTGGGCTCGCCGAACTCGTCGGCTCCAATGTCAAGGCGGGGCGCCTTTCGTTCTCGACCGACCTTGCCAGCGCGATCGAAGGGGCGCAGGCCATCTTCATCGCGGTGGGCACGCCGTCGCGCCGCGGGGACGGCCACGCCGATCTCAGCTACGTCTATGCCGTGGCGCAGGAAGTGGCCGACAACCTGCGCACCCCCGCCGTCGTCGTGACCAAGTCGACCGTCCCGGTCGGCACCGGCGACGAGGTCGAGCGGATCATCCGCGATTCGGGCACGACCACGCAGTTCGCGGTGGTCTCCAACCCGGAGTTCCTGCGCGAAGGCGCCGCGATCGGCGACTTCAAGAGGCCCGACCGCATCGTCATCGGCGCGGAGGACGATTGGGCGCGCAGCGTGATGAGCGAAGTCTATCGCCCGCTGTTCCTCAACAAGGCGCCGATCCTGTTCACCAGCCGCCGCAGCTCGGAACTGATCAAGTATGCTGCGAACGCCTTCCTGGCGACCAAGATCACCTTCATCAACGAGATGGCCGACTTGTGCGAGAAGGTCGGCGGAGACGTCCAGGACGTGGCGCGCGGCATCGGCCTCGACGGGCGGATCGGCGCGAAGTTCCTGCACGCCGGGCCCGGCTATGGCGGCTCGTGCTTCCCCAAGGACACGCTCGCGCTGCTGAAGACCGCCGAGGACTACAACAGCCCGGTAAGGATCGTCGAGGCGGTCGTTCACGTGAACGATTCGCGCAAGCGCGCGATGGGTCGCAAGGTGATCGAAGCGCTGGGCGGCGAAGCGCGCGGCAAGCGTATCGCCCTGCTCGGCCTGACCTTCAAGCCCAACACCGACGACATGCGCGATGCCCCGTCCATTGCCATCGTGCAGGCGCTGCAGGATGCTGGCGCGGAGGTTGTCGCCTACGATCCCGAAGGCATGGAGATCGCGGCGCCGATGCTGCCCGACGTCGCCATGGCGACGGGCACCTACGACGCGGTGACCGGGGCCGACGCGGTGGTCCTGGTCACCGAGTGGGACGCCTTCCGCGGCATCGACCTCGATCGCGTCGGGCAGCTGGTCAAGGGCAAGGTGCTGGTCGACTTGCGCAACGTGTTCAATCCGGCCGAAGTTCGCGCGGCGGGGTTCACCTACTCGAGCGTCGGACGCCCCTGAGGGCGGGCAACCGGGCGAGGCCGTCGGCAAGCGTCCCTTGCCGAGGCCGTCGTCAGGGCTTAAGTGCCGGGGATGGCTGTTTACCTCCACGAAGAAGACCTGCCCGCCGATTGCCTCGCGCCGGGGGCCGTTGCCGTCGATACCGAGACGATGGGTCTGGTCACCACGCGCGACCGCTTGTGCCTGGTGCAGATTTCCGATGGCCGGGGGGACGAACATCTCGTGCGCTTCGGCGTCGGGAGCACCTACGATGCGCCGCAGCTCAAGGCGGTGCTCGCAGACCCCGCGCGGGTGAAGCTGTTCCACTTCGCGCGCTTCGATCTCGCCGCCATCCAGCACTACCTCGGGGTGATGGCGACGCCCGTGTTCTGCACCAAGATCGCGAGCAAGCTGGTGCGGACCTATACCGACCGGCACGGCCTCAAGGATCTGGTGCGCGAACTGCTCGGCAAGGAGATCTCCAAGCAGCAGCAGTCGAGCGACTGGGGCGGCCCGGTGCTGAGCGATGCACAGCAGGACTATGCGGCTTCCGACGTGCGCTACCTGCACGCGATGCAGACGATCCTGGCCGAGCGGCTGGAACGCGAGGGCCGCACCGCGATTGCCCAGGCGTGCTTCGATTTCCTTCCTTCGCGCGCGCTGCTCGATATCGCCGGCTGGGCCGATCGCGATATCTTCAGCCACGAATAGTCCGGCTCCGGCGACGGGGATGACCGCCAGGGCTGACCAGGTCCGTTCGCGCCGGCGCATCTTCGCAGCGCCCGGAGGCGTGCACGACCGCATCGTCCGGATCGCCGCGCGCGGCCTGCCGCTCCTCATCGGCGCGCTGCTCGCCGTGATGATCCTCGCGCCGCTCAGCCCGCGCGGGGAGATCAGCTTCCTGCTCGACCGCAACAAGGTCGCCGTCGTCCAGGACCGCCTGAAGGTGGTCAGCGCGATGTACCGCGGGCAGGACAACGACGGGCGCAATTTCTCGGTCACCGCGGGCAACGCGATCCAGCATTCGGCCGCCGACGACGTGGTCCAGATGCGCGACGTCACCGCGCGGGTCATGCTCGACAACGGACCGGCGATTCTCACCGCCAACACCGGCGGCTACAACTTCGCGCACCAGACCATCGCGGTCGATGGGCCGGTGAATTTCCAGACCTCGGACGGCTATCGGCTGGTGACCGAGGGCAGCGACATCGACATCAACGCCAAGCGCATGGTCAGTCGCGGGCGGGTCGACGGCCGCATTCCGGCTGGCACATTCACAGCCGACAGGATAAGCGCCGATCTCGAGCAGCGCACCGTCACGCTTGTCGGCAATGCCCGCCTGCGGATGGAGCCGGGCAAGATGAAAAGTCCTACACCGCGATGACGATACCCGACATGATCGAGAAGCACGGCTTCACCCGCCCCTTGCGCCTGGCAGCGTTCGGCTTTGCTGCGACGGCGATCGCCGTCGCGGGCGCGGGGCAGCTGTCGGCGCAGGCGATCGCGGCGCACAATTCCAACTCGCCGGTCAACTACGCCGCCGACCGCATCGAGCTGCAGGACAAGCAGAAGCGCGTGGTATTGAGCGGGAACGTCGACATCACGCAGGACGAGCTTCGCTTGAAGGCAGCGCGCACGACCGTGGCCTACACCGACGCCGGCGACCTCAAGATCCAGCGCATCGATGCGACCGGCGGAGTGGTCGTCACGCGCCGCGACGAGCGCGCGAGCGGCGATGCGGCGGTCTACGATTTCAACCGCAAGATCATCACCATGGTCGGCAACGTCGCGCTGCGGCGGGCGGGTGACACGCTGAGCGGCGGGCGGCTGGTGATCGACCTCAACACCGGCATATCGAGCGTCGACGGGCGGAGCGGCGCAAGCGGCGCGGGCCCGGCCGGTGGCGGGCGGGTGACCGGAAGCTTCAGCGTCCCCAAGAAGTCCTGACCGGCTACACCCGGCGGCAGCGGGTTGCTTGCGCGCCCGGATGGTGATGCAGACCGGAAGGTCGGGTCGTTTTAATCGAGCCAACCGTGCCCGATGTCCGCCTGGACGATGCCCTGGTGGAAGCACGTTGCGGCGAAGGCATTGCCGCAGACGTCGATCTCGACATTGCCGGGGCCGAACGCTTCCCCGAGAAGCTTAGGGGTCGAGTGGCGAGTGAACAGCCAGTACCTTGCCAGTCGGCATGACGACCGGCGAGATCGCCGGGACGGTGGCCAGGGCAACGCCGTTCGGCTTGAGGCTTCGTCCGATCTGACGGACGGCGGCCTGCAGGTCGAACACGTATTGCAGCGTCTGGGTGATGACGGTGCAATCGAACGCATCGTCGGGCAGGGTGCCGGGATTGCCGAGACCACCGAATATCGTCGCTTCGGGAGAGGGGATCGCGTTGAGCACGTCCTGGCGCTCGACATCGCGCCCGAATTCGCGACAGTAACGCGAATCCGCAACCTCGAGCACGCGCCCGCGGATGTCGGCAGCGTGGCGGGCGAGGAAGCGCTCGATGTAGAAGCGGTCCACCGGCGTGCCCCGGCTGAAGCCGTAGCCGTGGCTTACCGGGCGGACCCGGGCGAGGTCGCCGAAGTCGATCCGCCCGGTATCGGCCAGAAGCGCGCGGTGACGCAGGGCGCGCAGGCGTGCCGCAAGCGGTCGGGGCAGGCAGCGGACGCTGTCGTAAAGCACGGTCGAGTGCGAGCCGATATGATTGCCGCGCAGCAGGCTCCGGTGGCTGCGCGGGCCGATGGCCTGCTCGCCGCAAAGCCACTCGCGCTGGCCCCTGCGACGTCTTTGCGCCTTACCGGCCGCGCAGCAAGCGCGTGCGGTTCGTTCTTCTACCGATGGCAGCCGTTCCGGGCTTGCCCGGCTTGCTCGCGTTTCTTATCAGCGCACTCGCGCGCAAGATTCCGCCTAGCGGTAAATCAAGTCATTGATTTGCAGGGATTTTTGCGAACGTTCGCGAATTGGTCTACTGGACCGGGGGTGCGCAAAGGCGAAAGGATACTGCGGCGATATTGCACCTCCATTTCGCAGTCGCAATGATAATTTTAAGATTTTGCAGCGATTTGTGACCCACGGTGAGGCGACATTTTGCTTGCGCTGAAGCAAATGACAGCTAGATCACTTCGCAACTGCACAAAACCCTTAGCGAAGGCGGAAGCATGTCGGAAGGCGTCGGAAAAGTTGCGTTGATCACGGGTGTCACCGGGCAGGACGGGGCTTATCTTTCCCGGTTGCTGCTGGAAAAGGGCTATGTTGTCCACGGGGTCAAGCGCCGGTCGTCGTCGTTCAATACCGGTCGTATCGAGGACATCTACGAAGACCCGCATGTGGAGCACCAGCGTTTCCACCTGCACTATGGCGACCTGACCGATTCGACCAACCTGATCCGCATCGTCCAGCAGATTCAGCCGGACGAAATCTACAACCTCGCGGCGCAAAGCCACGTACAGGTCTCGTTCGAGACGCCCGAGTATACCGCAAATGCCGATGCCATCGGCACGCTGCGTCTGCTCGAGGCCATCCGCATCCTCGGGCTCGAGAAGAAGACGAAGTTCTACCAGGCCTCGACGTCCGAGCTTTACGGTCTCGTGCAGGAAGTGCCGCAGCGCGAAACTACGCCGTTCTACCCGCGCTCGCCCTATGGCGTTGCCAAACTCTACGGCTACTGGATCGTGGTCAATTACCGCGAGGCCTATGGTATCCACGCCTCGAACGGCATTCTCTTCAATCACGAAAGTCCGCTCCGCGGCGAGACGTTCGTGACCCGCAAGATCACGCGGGCCGCGGCGGCAATTGCGTTGGGACGCCAGGATCGGCTTTACCTCGGCAACCTCGATGCCAAGCGCGACTGGGGCCATGCCCGGGAATATGTCCGCGGCATGTGGCTCATGCTGCAGCAGGAACAGCCAGACGACTACGTCCTCGCGACCGGTGAAACCACCGAGGTGCGGGAATTCGTTCGCTGGGCATTCGAGGACGCCGGCATCACCGTCGAGTTCAGGGGCGAGGGTGTCGACGAGAAGGGGTATTGCGCGAAGACGGGCAAGTGCCTTGTCGAGATCGACCCGCGCTACTTCCGCCCGACCGAGGTGGACCTGCTGATCGGCGATCCGGCCAAGGCGAAGGAAAAGCTGGGCTGGACGCACGAAATGTCGGCTCGCGAACTGGCGCGGGACATGGTGCTGGCCGACTTGGAAACGATGAAGAGCGCGCCGATCGCCAAGGACGCGTGATCAAGCCGCCCGGCGCGCAGTGCGCGCCGGGTGTTCCATCGAAGTGGGCGGACGGCGGATTGATGCTCAAGGACCCCTTCATCTTACCCGTCCCAGACCAGACCTACTTCGTCCATAGTCGTGTCGACGGCGCGCGAGCCGTGAAGTTGCTGTTGCTGCTTCTTCCTATGCTGACGAGCGTGGAACTGCGCAGGTTCGGAAGCGATGGTGACGGGGACGAACTGAGGCCGGACGGCATCGGGCGCATCGCAGTGCGAGTTGGGATCGAAAGAGGGCGACCTGCTCCCGAAGATGGACGCAGAGGGGAGGAATGGCCGGTCTTGCTCAACATCTCGTCCGAGCACCTGCCGAACTTCGGCGTGATTCTGCTCAAACTTCAGGCAGTCCCGCGTTGGATCGCAGGGTTCGCTTTGCGTACGAAGCGAGCCCTGCTTCGGCTGGTGGGCAAACTGTATCGCGTGGTACACGGACAACGCAACAGCAGGATGGCGTGCCAAGAGATCGGTGAAATCAAGGTTCCACACTCTTTGGGGTGCGCTCTGCTAGGCCGGGATCGCGCCGAGGCTATTGCGCCGGTGACCACCTTCTCCATCGGCTGGACTAGATCTCGGTGCCCTGGCGGCCGTATTTCCCGCTCCGCGCTTTCCTGCGCGGCATGGCAAACGGTGTGGATCACCTACGCATGACGAAGTGCACTAAGCCTGCTGCACCATCCAGGCTCCCCGGCTGTGGAGCAACGGAATGAGCTCAACACTGGCCCGGAACGCGGCCTCGGGTGTGGCCCAGGTCATCGTTTCGGCGGGCTCGCTATTCGTAACCTATCGACTGCTGATGGATTTCCTGTCGGTGCAGGAGATCGGCTTGTGGTCGCTGGTAGTCGGCACGACAGCCGTTGCGCGCCTGAGCGAGTTGGGTGTCGGGAACGGTGTGCTGCGTTTCGTTGCCGCGGACGTGGGTTGCGACGATCGCCCGATGGCAGCCAGCACGATCGGCATGGCTTTGACTGTCGTGTCTGTGGCGGTCGGACTCGTGGCTCTGGCCGCTTATCCGTTCCTGCTTCGCTACCTGCTCAGCACAACGCCGCTGGCGCTGCACGCGGGGGTCGAGACGCTGCTGCCGGCCGCGCTCGGCTCGTTGGTCGTGGGTACGACCGCGAACATCTTCATGAGCGGTCTCGACGGATGCCAGCGAATGGACGTCAGGGTCGGATTGCAGATGGCGTCCAGCGTCATCCAACTCGTGATGACTTATGTGGTTCTGCCCAGGTTCGGCCTGCTCGGACTTGGGGTCGTGCAATTGGCGCAGGCCGGATTTATCTTCGTCGCCGGAAGTATCGGCCTTGTCCTGCAACTGCGCCAGCCGTTGTCCGCCTACTTGTCCTGGCACGTGCCGCGCCTCAAGGAAGTGCTGACTTATGGGGGCAGCGTGCAGTTATCGAGCTTTGCGCAGCTGTTGTTCGATCCGGTCTTGAAGGTGCTGCTCAACCACTTCGGCGGGCTCGCCATCACGGGATACTACGATATTGCCAATAGGGTCGCGTTGCAGGCCAGATCGCTGATCGTCGCGGCGTATAACGCGCTCGTGCCCTACGTCGCAGCGAGAGCGGGGCGGGCTGGGCTCGGCCCGGAGGAGATCAGGAAGATCTACTTCGATGCACTCGCTGTGCTTTATCCGGTAATCGTCCCTTATTTTTCCATTGTGTTCGCCACGCTGCCGATGGCATTGATCGTTTGGAAGGGGCACTATGACCAAGTGCTGCTGGCAGTCACTTTTGTGCAGTGTCTTGCTTGGCTTCTTAACACTATCAATCCGCCAGCCTACCTCATCTACATGGCGCTCGGGCAGATGCGATGGATTGTGGCGACGCATCTGCTGGTCGGCAGTCTGGTCATTGTGCTGGGGTTGCTTCTGGGACCGATGTTTGGTTCTTACGGCGTACTCGCGGCAGGCGCACTGGCGCTTTCGGTGGGCAGCTTTTTCGTCGTCGTGATGTTCCACCGCGAGTATGGCATTGCCTTCCGGCTGCTGGTGCCGATGCAGCGGTTGCCCGACCTGGTGGTATTGCTGGCCGTGCTCGGCTGTGGCACCTGGCTCGCCCGCAGCCCTGAAGCACCCGCCTGGACCGTCCGGTTGGGCCTGCCGCTGGCCGTGGGCTTGTTCGCCGCGGGCAGATTCTGGTTCGACCCTGTACAACGCAACATTCTGACCAGGCTTAGAGGGGCGCTGCGCTGACGGCGCGGCGAACTGATGGAGTTCCGAATGCATAGTCTCGAAAACAGGCGCATCTACGTTGCGGGTCATCGCGGCATGGTCGGGTCCGCGATCGTCCGGAGGCTGGCGGACGAAAACTGTGAAGTCCTCACCTCGGAGCGGTCGACCGACTTGCGCGAACAGAGGGCAGTGGGAGACTGGTTCGCGCAAAACCGGCCCGATGTCGTCGTGCTGGCCGCCGCCAAGGTCGGCGGCATCCTCGCCAACGACACCTATCCGGCCGAGTTCCTCTACGACAATCTGATGATCGAGGCGAATGTCATCGAGGCGGCCCGGCAGGCCGGCGTCGAACGGCTGCTTTTCCTCGGTTCTTCCTGCATCTATCCCAAGTTCGCGACCCAGCCGATCGTGGAGGATTCGCTCCTGACCGGGCCGCTCGAGCCGACCAATGAATGGTACGCGATCGCAAAGATCGCAGGAATCAAGCTTTGCCAGGCTTATCGTCGGCAGTACGGCCTTGATTACATCAGCGCCATGCCGACGAACCTGTATGGGCCGGGGGACAATTTCGATCTTTCTGGAAGCCACGTCCTGCCTGCGTTGATCCGCAAGGCGCACGAAGCGAAACTGGCGGGGCGACCTTCGGTCGAGATCTGGGGTACCGGCACCCCGCGCCGCGAATTTCTGCACGTGGACGATCTGGCAGATGCCTGCGTCTTCCTCCTCAAGACCTATTCCGGGGAGAGCCACGTCAACGTGGGCAGCGGGACCGACATCGCCATCGCCGATCTTGCCGAACTCGTCTGCCGTGTCGTGGGTTTCGAAGGCGAGGTTACCAAGGACACGTCGAAACCCGACGGAACGCCGCGCAAGCTCATGGACGGAGGCATGCTGGCGCGCATGGGCTGGACCGCATCGATCTCGCTCGAGGACGGTGTCGAGGGAGCGTACCGCTGGTTTCTCGAAGGACTCGAGAGCGGGGCAATCCGGGCGTGACACGCGCGGCGCCGGTCCTTCTGCTCGGGATCAATTATGCGCCTGAGCCCGTAGGCACCGGTCCTTATACGGCCGGTCTTGCAGAGGCGCTCGCAGCGGCGGGGCACGAGGTCACCGTCGTTGCCGGGCACCCTTATTATCCACAATGGAAGCGTACGGACGGCTATGGCCCGTTCTGGCAACGCAGCTCGGAGAACGGGGTCGAGGTTATCCGGTGCCCACACTATGTCCCCCGGCGCCCGAGCGGGCTGCGGCGCATTGTGCACCTGGCAAGCTTTGCGGGGGCCGCGTTCGGGCCGATGGTTTCCTCGGCGCTCCGCCAACGCCCGCAAGTCGTGATCGTCGTTGCGCCAGCGCTGCTCTCGGTACCGGTCGCATGGTTCGCAGCCCGGCTGATCGGAGCCAAGCTGTGGATACATGTCCAGGATTTCGAGGTGGATGCGGCGGTCGCGACCGGGCTTGTCGGCGGAGGCGGTCCCCTGCTGCGACTGGCGCAGTGGTTCGAGCGGACGCTGCTGAGCTCGGCGGACCGCGTGTCGACCATCAGTCCACAGATGTGCGCCAGACTCGCGCTGAAAGGTGTAGCGCCAGACGCGATCGTCGAAGCGCGCAACTGGGCCAACCTGGCCTATGCCAAGCCTTCCGGGACCGGGTGCGACTATCGCGCACAGTGGGGGCTTTCCGACCGGCAGGTCGTTCTTTACTCCGGAAACATAGCCAATAAGCAGGGCATCGAAATCATCATCGAGGCAGCGCGCCTCGTCCGGCATCGGCGCGACATCGTCTTTGTCATCTGTGGCGAGGGGCCGAATCGCGCGAACTTGGCGCGCCTTGCCGAGACGCTCGACAACGTCCAGCTTCACGATCTCCAGCCGACCGAGCGGGTCGGCGATCTGCTCGCACTGGCCTCGGTTCATCTGTTGCCGCAGATTCCCGGTGCCGCCGACCTCGTCCTGCCGAGCAAATTGGCGAATATGCTGGGATCGGGTCGTCCCGTTGTCGCGACCGCAGCGCTTGGCACCGGCATCGCGGTGGAAGTCGAGGGAGCCGGCTTGGTTACCCCCCCGGGCGATGCGCCCGCCTTGGCGGAGGCCGTCGTCTACCTGATCGATAATCCCGAGGTTGCCCGCCGGCTTGGCGATGAAGGACGGCAGCGCTCGCTCGAGCGCTGGAGCAAATCCGCTTTGCTCGATCGAATGGTCGAGGGCATTGCTCAAGCCGCTCGAACTCTCCGATAGCGGCAACTTTCCTACAGATAACCAAATAGGTTATAAAATTGACCTCTTGCAACAGGAGGTCCCATGTCCCCTTCACCCATTGCAGCCCCCGCTGGCTATGCAACGCCCAATGCGGTGGCCTATGCCGATGTCGACGGCAATGCAGCCATCGTCAGCAAGGCACAACCGCTTCCGGTTCAGCTCAAGCCTGCACCGGTCAGCCCGCTTGCCGGGACCACCACCACCAGCGTCATTGTCGGCCCCTACGTTCCCGCCGTCGATCGGCCGATCATCTTGTCGCTCAACGGCACGTGGACGGGACTGGTCAAGGTTTCCCGTTCGACCGATGGCGGCGCAACCCGGCTGCCCTTGACCCTCGCCGGTACGGCATGGGCGCAGTTCTCCGCCAATGCCTGCGAGCCGATCTGGGAGGAGCCGGAAGCCGGAGCGACGCTATATCTTGAAGTGACGATGACGTCGGGCACGCTGATCTACAGGCTTGCACAATGAGCCTCGACGCAATCGCCCGGGGCCTGGCGAACAAGGCCCAGAACGCAATCGCCGAGGGCAATCTTCCCTACGCGATGTCGTCGAACTTCGGTTCCGGCACCGTCGGGCGAAAACTCCAGGAAGTGCTCAGTGCGCGCGACTTCGGTGCGAAAGGTGACGGCAAGTCCGCATTTTCGGGCGCCATGACCGCCGGCAGTGCCGTACTTGCCGTCAGCTTGTCGGGCTTTCCCGGCGGCTTCGTCGCAAGCGACATCGGCAAGATCGTGAGCGTGCCGGGCGCAGCGGCCGCAGGTGCCAATCTCACCACCACGATCGTGGCGGTCAACTCGACCTCGAGCGTAACCCTCGCTTCCCCTGCCGGGACCACCGTCTCGGGGAAGCAGATCACGTTCGGGACAGACGATACGAGCGCCATGCAGGCTTTCGTGACCTACCTTGCCAACAATATGCGACAGGGCTTCGTCCCGGGCGGGACATATTGCCTGAACGGTCCGATCAACACGCCCCACAGGCAGGGTTGGGGGATCTCCGGGAACGGCCCGGAATCGACCATTTTCAGCCAGTTCGCCGACAATGTACCGATCATCGACCTAGGCGCCGGAACGACACAGGCCGTCGATGCGGGAGGCTTTCACACCCTGCTGCTTGAGGACTTCCGCCTGTCCTATGCGGCACCGCAGCCGGTAACCAACACCAGCGCCGCATGTCTTGCGTTTTCCTCGATGGTCTACTGGTCGACAATCCGCAGAATCACGTTCGAGAAGGGCTACGACGGAATCAAGGTCCGCCCAACGCGCCCCGGGCCATGGGGGTCGAACTGGGATGATTTGCGCTTCCGCTCGTCGAACGGGGAGTATCTCTCAGGTTGTGCGATGGATTGGACCGGCGTGGTCCAGGGCTGCCCGAATAACCGTTGGGGTCGCATGACAATCGAGATGGGAGGCATGTCAAAGCCCGCTTTCAACCAAATCCGCGGGTATAACTGGGAAATCGATACGCTCGAATTCCTAGGAAACAAAGCACCTAACTCGGCAGGCGGGACCGGGCAGATGCTGCTAAATCTCCAGTCAGGCAGTCAGGTGAGCATCGGCTCGATCAAGCTCGAGACCTTCGACATCGGTGGTCCCGCTGGTTACTTTGCCAACAATTCCTTGATCTATGTGCCTTCGTGCATCATCAACATCCGGCATTTATCGTTCTCTGGTAATACTGCTACGAACGATGACCGATTTGCAACAACCGGGACATTGGCGATCATCGGCGGGCCGGCAACACAAGTTATCGTCGATACCTTTGTATCTCTCACGAACCAGGCCTCGAATATCGTCTGGTCGGCAATTTCCGGCGGCGTTGTCGAGCTGGGCAATTACTACAATGGTGGTTATGCAGGCATCTTGCCGCTCACTTCGATCGGAGGGGGCACCGGTGCCGAGTTCCTGACCTATCGGCCGAACGCGCAACGACGGCTTTCGCCGGACATCGGTGATGCGAACTACGCCATCGCGACCAACGGCGGCGCCAACGTGATCATGGCGCAGACGGCGCTTACCGCGTCGCGGACGGTCGAGATCATGGCCGACAGCAATTACCTGCACAACGGTTATACCGTCACCGTCATTTCGCGCGGCGCGGTCAACGGTGCTAATACGCTGGTAATCAAAGCGGGCGGGATCACCAAGGCTACGCTCACCGCCGACAACACCGCCGTTGAACTGACCTGGCGGCGCAATCCGACTGCGCACAACGGATGGGTCGTTACCCGGCAAGGAGCAGTCTGACGACTCTGTCCAGCAACGTCGATGCAAGGGGGCGGTGCTGCAGGCGCGTCGTCCCCTTGTTGCCGGATTTTGCCGACGGGCCGACGCCGCGACCTTTTCTGGTTGCAACGCAGCAAGGAATTGCCTTTAACGCGGCGCATGACCAACCGTGGGCGCCACCCGACGATCGGCCTGATATGGTCGCAGTTCTCGGCGTACCATGTCGACCGCCTCGAGGCGGTCGGCCGTCGCCTCGCAGGCCGCGCGCGCGTTCTTTCGGTTGAAGTCGCCTCCAAGTCGGCAACATATGCTTGGGATCCTTCCGGTGAAGTTGCCGGAACGGAAAAGATCCGGCTTTTTCCCGGCGAATCGCACGAACGGATTTCGATCTGGCGGCGGTTTCGCGCTGAGTGGACGGCGCTGCGAGCTTGCGATGTCGTTTTTGTCGGCGTCGCCTACAGCCAGCCCGACATCATTCTCCTGTCCTATGTATTGCGCGCGCTCGGAAAGCGCGTGGTCATGATGACGGCTTCCAAGTTCGACGACTTTCAGCGCAAGTCTACGCGGGAATTGTTCAAGCGACTGCTCCTCAGCCCCTATTCAGCAGCGATTGTCGGCGGTCGGCGGCAATTCGAATATGTGCGTTTCCTCGGGTTCGACGGCAGGCCGGTTCTTCCGGGCTACAACACCGTCAGCATGGAGCGGGTCCGCCATCAGGCCGAATCCGCAGATGCGAGATCTGACGCTACGCCATTCGACGCGCGCAGCTTTGTGTTCGTGGGTCGCTTCGTCGAAAAGAAGAACATCGAGCGCATGCTCAAGGCCTATGCCAGCTACGTGCATGCCCACGGAGGACCTCATGGCGCAGGGGTGAAGCGGCTGACGATGATCGGCGATGGCCCATTGCGTGCAGCAATCGACGCGCGATGCGCGGATCTCGGCATCGCCGAAATGGTCGATTTTCCTGGTTTCCTGCCGGCGGATCAGGTTTCAGCCCGCCTGGCGCGTTCGCTGGCGCTGGTTCTCGTCAGCGAGGAAGAGCAATGGGGCCTGGTCATCAACGAAGCGCTGGCGGTCGGCCTCCCGATCCTCGCCAGCGCCGAAGTCGGCGCCCGCGAGGCGTTGGTTCGCAATCTCGAGAACGGCATCGTGGTCGAGGCGGGCGCATTGGAGGGCATTGCGAGAGCTTTTGGGCAGATCGCTGACAATGAGGCAGCCTGGCAGGCCATGTCCTCTGCATCGCGTGCACGAAGCTGGCATGCCGATACCGAACGATTCGCCGACGCCGTGGAATTGATGGTGTTCCCGGGATCCGAGCCGGCCGCAGCGAACCACGCGCGCTTTGCTTCGGAGATCCTGATCGATGCCTGCCGGGTCGCCTGCGTATGATTGATGCCGGCGACCTCGACAGCAGCCGGCCCCGGTCCAGGGTGGGAGCGATGATCCGTCCCCGTGCCTTGGGAGTTCCCGCTGTCCGCCATGGCCAAGGGGAGACGAGCGCCCACAGTGCCCTGCTGATCGCGTTCGTCACCGCGGTCGGTGCCTGGATGCTGGACTTTCATGCCGATCAAGGAAGTGGCGGTGCGCGCAACATCCAGGCTTTGTTTCTCGGCACCTACGGTCTTTCGACGTTCGTTTTCCTGCTGCTTGATCAGGCGGACCGGTACCGTGCTCCGGGCCTAGGGCTATTTGTCATTTCTGGCGTGCTGTTCCTTACCGTCGGTCCAATAAGTGCTCTACTCAACGGGCAGGAATTGAGCGTTATAATCAGTGCCAGCGTGGGCACGCTGCTGTACTTTTCGGTAAGCTACATGACCTGCCGGATCGTGATGGTAAGCGATCCTGGGCGCGTCCGCCGGGCGCTCGCAGTCCTGTGCCTTGCCTTCATTCTGTTGGGCGTTGTCGTTCTAAGGTTTAACTCAGGCTCAATCGACTTTTCGAGTACGAGGTATGAGATCCTCAGCGGCGCGACCATTCCGGCGCTGGGCTATATCGAGTGCATGATCCTGTTTGGCCTTTCGATCACCGAGGCTGCAGGTGTATTCAGCGGGACGATCCTTGTTGTCCTCTCGGTCACGCGAACGTACCTCATCAGCGCTCTCGTGCAGTTCATTGCGCTGCTTCTTGGCTGGCGCACGCTGCTGCTGCCTCGGCTTCCACTGGTCTTCGCCGTTGGCACGATTGCGGCTGCCGGAATGGTCGTGTTCGGCGGGAGCGAACTCGATCGCTGGAGCGACCGCATATTTGCCCAGCGCACACGAAGCGGCGAGGACTACACCTACTACACGCGCAAGTCCGAGTGGGACTACATGATCGGTGCGTTCACCCGGAGCAATCGCACGATCCTCTTCGGCAACGGGATCGCGGCGCGGACGATCTGGTACAACCCGCGCGAGATCGGTGGCGGCGTCGCGCTAGGTTCGGTCGGCTTTGGCCATGGCGAGCATATCAGCTTGCTGTTCATCGGCGGGCTGGTCGGCGGCGGACTGCTGTTGGTGCTGCAGTTCGTCCAGGCGATCCAGTCGTTCCAGTTGCTGGCGCGCCTCGCCTTGCGCCCGCGGGAGAACTCCGACCTGCTGTTCCTGGCGGGCTGGGGTGCGACAATCATCCTCGGTGCGTTCGCGGCAAATTTCTTTTCCTCGATCCTCGGCAACCGAAGTTGGGCGCTGTGGTATGGCGTCGGGACCGGATTGTTTCTCGGCGCGCGCGCGCGATACCTGCGTGCGCACGAAACGCCGTCCGGGGCCACTGCCGCGGCCCGACCGAAAGGCCGGCAATTGTCCGGCTTGCGCCAGCCGCCCGGCGTTCCGTCCGCCGTCGCCCGCCGCAGGCGTGCTCTTGCTCTCCCTCCCCGCCCATGACCGGATTGCTTGCCGGTTTGCGGATCGGGCTGCTGACGGCCTGGGCCTCGCGCGCCGGAGGGGGCGTATTCGAAGCCGTCGCGCTTCAGGCGGAAATGATCCGCGCGGCAGGCGGAGAAGCTCCGATATTTGCTCTCGACCGGGGGCATGTGGCCGAAGACACTGGTCGGTTCGCGCCCGGTAGCCTCTTTCTGTGTCGGCAACAGGGACCGGCAGCCATCGGCTTTGCCGGAGAGATGGTGGAGCGGCTGGTCGAAGCCGACCTTCACGTGCTTCATCTCCACGGGATCTGGATGTACCCCTCTTCGGCCGGCGCCGCCTGGGCCCGCCGGACCGGGCGGCCCTACATCGTGTCGCCGCACGGCATGCTCGATCCGTGGATCACGGCGCGCGGCCGGTGGAAGAAGGCCCTCGCACGAGCAGGGTACGAGCGGCGCAGTTGGCGGGCGAGCACCTTCCTCCATGCGTTGACGCAGCGTGAGGCCGAAGACATCGCCCGGGAGTCGGGCCGCACCGACAGCGTGGTCATCCCCAATCCGGGACCCGAGCCCGCAGGCAAGGCGGTCCTCGCCATGCCCGCCGCCACCGTCGCCTATATTGGCCGGATCCATCCCAAGAAGAACCTGCTGCCTTTGGTGGCTGCGTGGAAGGTGGCGCGACTTCCGGCGGACGCGCGGCTGGTCATTGCCGGCTGGGGCGCGCAGAGCGACATCGAAGCTTTGCAGGCGGCGATCGGAGACGATCCGACCATTTCGTTCGTCGGCCCTGTCTTCGGCAAGGCAAAGGATGCCTTGATCGCGGGGGCGCGGTTCGTGGTCCTCCCCTCGTTGAGCGAGGGCCTGCCGATGGCGATCCTCGAAGCCTGGTCCGCGGCCGTGCCGACGATCATGACGTCACAATGCAACCTGCCCGAGGGTTTTGCCGCCAACGCTTCGCTCCAATGCGGTTTCGATGCGCCCGACATCGGGCGGGCGCTCGAGCGGGCCTTGCAGCTGGGTGAAGGCGAATGGGTGATCATGGCGGCTGCCGCGCAGGCGTTGTTTGCAGAACGCTTCAGCCCTGCGCGGGTCGCAGCCACCTGGGCGCGGACCTACGCATCCGTCGCCGTGCCCTAGCGACTCGCCAGCGCTCGTGACCAACGCCACCATCGCCTTGTTCCTAGACACCTGGAGGCCTGCGTGCTCCCGTTCTTGAAAGCGCTTGCCGAGCCGCGCAAGCTTCTGTTCTACGGTTCGCTCTACGCCATCTACGGCATGCGCCGGGTGACGGGGACAGGCGCGGTGATCGAAACCCGTGGGCCGGGCCACACACGCCCCAACCTGACCTGGAAGATTTTTGCCTACCTCGGCCTCAAGCCCGTGCGCGACGGCAAGGGCGCCTGCCCGGTCTACTATCATTACGACGACACCACGGTCGCGGCTTGCGAGGGCGCGATCAACGGACGTTGCGTCGACATCAGCAAGAGCACCGTCGGTCGCGTATTCGCCGAAGTGTTCGGGTATGCCCTCGACATCGATCCGCGCGAGCACCACGGCAAGATCGTCCGCAAGAGCGAGATCAACGCTGTCCACGACGGCGAAGTCCTTGAAGGACCGATCACCATGCCGCAGCCGGGCTCGGTCTATCAGCGGCTGATCGACAACACCACCGACGACGGCATGGTGCTCGACCTGCGCACAGGCATCGTCGGCAACGAGGTCCCTTACGTCTTCCTGAAGTATCGGCCCCGCGACATCCGCTTCTCGAACGACAACGCCTACGTCCGCTTGGGCCAGCCCGACCTCTTCACCCCAGAGGAAAAGGCTCTCATCCTGCGATTTTGTCGCGCGATCGGGCTGGACATCGGCGAGCTGGACATCCTGCGTGATCGCGAAAGCGGGAAAATCTATATCGTCGACGTCGCCAAGACTCCCCATTCGCCCAGCGACAACTTCATCACCCTTGGCGGATTGAAGGCCATCCGGGCCGGAGCACTCGCTTTCCGTCGGCAATTCCTTGAGGGAGGCGCGACGCTCCCGGCCTGAGCGGCTTTGTCGATCAGCTCGCGAGCAGGCGCCTCATGATCGCGCGCACCTCGTCGGCCATGTCGCTCCGCTCGAGCGCGAGCGCAATCGTTGCTTCGACGAAACCGGTCTTGCTGCCGCAGTCGAAGCGGCGACCTGCGAACGTCACCGCGTGGAACGGCTGGGCGCCGATCATTTTCGCCATGGCGTCGGTCAATTGGATCTCGCCCCCTGCGCCCTTCTCCTGGTTTTCGAGCGTGCGCATGACTTCGGGTTGGAGGATGTATCGACCCGAGATGATCAGGTTCGATGGCGCGTCCTCGCGCTTGGGCTTCTCGACCAGCCCGGTGACCTCGGTCAGCGTCTCGGAGACCTTCGCCCCAGGCGCGATGACGCCATAGTTCGAGACTTCCTCTTCCGGGACCTCGAGTACGGAGATCAGGTTGCCGCCGACCTCGTTGTAGGCATCGACCATCTGCTTCATGCAGCCGGGGGTGCCGACCATCATCTCGTCCGGCAGGAAGATTGCGAAGGGCTCGTCGCCGACGACCGCGCGTGCGCACCAGACGGCGTGCCCGAGGCCCATCGGCACCTGTTGGCGGACCGTCACCAGATTGCCCGGCTGGATGCGAGTCGGATCGAGCACCGAAAGGTTCTTGCCGCGTCCCGACATCGTGCTTTCGAGTTCGTACGCCGTGTCGAAATGCTCGACGATCGCAGTCTTGCCGCGCCCCGTCACGAAGATCAGTTGCTCGATCCCCGCCTCGCGGGCCTCATCGACCGCGTATTGGATCAGCGGCCGGTCGATGATCGGCAGCATCTCCTTGGGAATCGCCTTGGTTGCGGGCAGAAAGCGCGTTCCGAGGCCGGCAACTGGGAATACGGCCTTGCGGATCGGCTTGCGGGTGGTTGCGCTCGTCATGCAGCTTCATTTCCCCAGTTGTGTTGCAGTGCAGTTATGCCCCTCGCTTGCACCCTGACAAGCGACCTTTTTCTTGCACAGCGTGGAACTTCCCGGCTTTTGCGCGAACGTGACAAAGGCGCTAAGGCGCGTCGATGGACAAGATCATCATTCGCGGCGGCAAGCGCCTTTCGGGAACCGTGCCCGTGTCGGGCGCCAAGAACGCCGCACTCACCCTGCTACCCTGCGCGCTGCTGACCGACGAGCCCGTCACCTTGCGCAATCTGCCGCGACTGGCCGACATCGACGGCTTCCAGCACCTGATGAACCAGTTCGGCATTTCAACCTCGATCGCGGGAGCACGGCCCGAGGATTTCGGCCGGGTGATGACGCTGCAGGCGACGCGCCTTACCTCGACCGTCGCGCCCTACGACCTGGTGCGCAAGATGCGCGCCTCCATCCTCGTGCTCGGTCCGCTGCTCGCGCGCGCCGGCGAGGCGACCGTCTCGCTGCCGGGCGGCTGCGCGATCGGCAATCGTCCGATCGACCTCCACCTCAAGGCGCTCGAGGCCTTCGGTGCGAAGATCGAACTGGCAGCGGGCTACGTCCGCGCCATTGCGCCCGACGGCGGGCTGCCCGGCGGGCGCTACAGCTTCCCGGTGGTTTCGGTCGGCGCGACCGAGAACGCGGTGATGGCGGCGGTCCTCGCCCGCGGCACCAGCACATTGCACAACGCCGCGCGCGAACCCGAGATCGTCGACTTGTGCAACATGCTCGTGGCGATGGGTGCGCAAATCGAAGGCATCGGCACCTCCGACCTGACGATCCATGGGGTCGACCGCCTCCATGGCGCGACCTACATGGTCATGCCTGACCGGATCGAGGCCGGCTCCTATGCCTGCGCGGCGGCGATCACCGGCGGTGAAGTCACCCTTGCCGGCGCCCGCGCCAGCGAGATGGAGGCTACGCTGCAGGCGCTGCGCGATGCGGGCGTCCATGTCGAGGAGACCAAGGGCGGGGTCCACGTCGCCGCCAATGGCGCGCTCAACCCGGTCACGCTTTCGACCGCGCCCTACCCGGGCTTCGCGACGGACATGCAGGCGCAGTTGATGGCGATGCTGTGCCTGGCCAAGGGCTCGAGCGTCCTGACCGAGACCATCTTCGAAAACCGCTACATGCACGTCCCCGAACTCAACCGCATGGGGGCGCGGATCGAAACCAAGGGCCGCACCGCGATCGTTCACGGCGTCGACCGGCTGCACGGCGCCGAAGTGATGGCGACCGACCTTCGCGCCTCGATGAGCCTTGTCATCGCCGGCCTCGCCGCCGAGGGCGAGACGCAGGTGCATCGCCTGTATCACCTCGACCGCGGCTACGAGCGGTTGGAGGAGAAGTTCGCGCTTCTGGGCGCAGATGTCGAGCGCGTCGGCGGGGATTGAGAAGTCTGCGGAAGGGGCCATGGCCGAGATGCCGGACACCCTTCCCGAATCTCAAGCGGACGGGCCGGCGTTTCGCGACCTGGTTCGCGTCTTCGCTCGGATCGGCTGGATTTCCTTCGGCGGCCCGGCCGGCCAGATCGCGCTGATGCAGCACGAGATCGTCGACCAACGCGGCTGGGTCGACCAGCAAGCCTTCCTGCGCGCGCTCAATCTGTGTCACCTGTTGCCGGGGCCGGAGGCGCAGCAACTGGCGACGTGGATCGGTTGGCGGCTCCATGGAGTGCGGGGCGGGCTCGCGACCGGTCTGCTGTTCGTCGCCCCGGGGGCCCTGGTCATGCTGGCCCTGTCGCTCGTTTACGTAGCGGCAAGTGGCCTCGGGTGGTTCGTCGCCCTGTTCCTGGGGATCAAGGCCGCAGTCCTGGCCGTGGTGGCTCAAGCGCTGGTACGCGTTGCCCGGCAAGCGCTCGGCACGCGGTTCAAGTTTCTTCTCGCACTGCTTGCCGCGCTCGCGTTGACGGTTTTCGAGGCTCCCTTTCCGTTCGTCATCGCATTGGCAGGCGGAGCGGGCGCGTTGGTCGCCAAGTCCCGGCCGCAATGGCTTTCGTTGCATCAGGTCGTGCGGCGTGCGGTCCCGCAACCTCCCGCAACGCGGCTTGCCGGACAGACCGTTGCGACCGTTGCGATCTGGCTCATCGTCTGGTGGCTGCCGATGGGCCTCGTGCTGCTGGCGTTCGGTCCTCGGCACGTCCTATGGAACATCGGGCTGTTCTTCGCGCGATTGGCGATCGTGACGTTCGGTGGGGCCTACGCCGTCCTTGCCTACATGGCGCAGCAGGCCGTAGCCGGGTTCGGCTGGCTCGACGCCAGCGAGATGGCCGATGGCCTCGGATTGGCAGAGACCACGCCCGGACCGCTGATCATGGTAACCCAATTTGTCGGGTTCCTCGCAGGGTGGCGCAATCCCGGGCCGCTGTCCGCCCTCACGAGCGGCGTTCTCGGCGCACTGCTCACCACCTGGGTCACGTTTGCGCCCTGTTTCCTCTGGATATTCGCTTGCGCGCCATGGATGGAGCGCCTTGAACGTGCCCGGCGCCTGCAAGGCGCACTGGCCGCGATCACAGCTGCAGTGGTCGGCGTGATCGCCAACCTTGCCCTGTGGTTTGCACTGCACGTGCTGTTTCGAGACCGCTCTCCGTCGGGATGGCCGCTGCTGTCGAGCCTCGACACGCGCGCTCTTGGTCTTGCGCTCTTGGCGAGCGTGCTACTCCTGCGCTTGCGCCGCTCCGTTCCCGAGGTCCTCGCCATCTGTATACTGTGCGGATGGCTGCTCGCTCGGGCGTAGCAACCGGTTCGCGACCCACAGCCGGACGGCGCTGGCAAGGCCCGGTGGCGTTGCGACCGCGATGCGTTCGACGTCGATCCGCGCGACGAGCGCGTTGATCGGCACGCCCTCCGCCGCGGCCGCGGCCCGCAGCATGTCCCAGAACAGCGGTTCGAGGCTGATCGAGGTCTTGTGGCCGGCGATCTCGACCGATCGCTTGACCGGAGGATGGTAAGGCGAGGTCCGATCCGCGGGCATGGACGGCAGATACGAAAAATTCGGGGTGGCCCGCAAGTTGGGCCGATCCTACATCCGCGGCATGACCGGCAACTACCAGGCGCTCAGCGAAAAGGAGAAGGAGACGCTGCGCCTGCTGCTGGCCGGCCATGACGCAAAATCGATGGCCCGCCACTTCGGGCTTTCGGTCCACACGGTCAACGAACGCCTGCGCGAAGCGCGGCGTAAGCTCGCCGTTTCGAGCAGCCGCGAAGCTGCGCGCTTGCTCCACGAGATCGAAGGTCAGGCCCCCCAATCGTTTGGGGACAGGGCTTTGGGGGATGTGGCGGCGCAGGATCAGCGGCAACCCCTTGTTCCACCAGCGGGGGAAAGCGGCCAGCGGGGCCGGACCGGCTGGATTGCAGGAGGAATTGCGATGCTTTTGAGCCTTACCCTTGCGGCAGCCCTTGCAGCAGCCGGTGGTCCCGTGCCGGTGGCGCAGTCGGCCAGTCCCGATGCCGATGCCATCGCGCACAGCGCGGCCGAAACCGCAGCGGTCGCCGCCGCGCGTCATTGGCTCGAACTGGTCGACGCGCGCGACTGGAAGGCGAGCTACGGCCTCACGTCCCGCTCCTTCCGCACCAGCAACACACTCGATGGCTGGACGCAGGCGGCACTCGGCGTCCACGACAAGTTCGGTCCGGCCAGCAGCCGCGTGCTCGTCTCGGCAGAGGAAACGCCGGCACCGCCCGATGGCAACGTGGTGGTGAAGTTCCGCGCCCGGTACACCAACAAACCCGAAGGGTCCGAAGTGCTTACGTTGGTGCGCGAAGATGGAGCGTGGAAGGTTTCCGGGATATACGTAGGTTGAGATTCCGCGGATCGGCCCGCCGCGACGCGGCGGGCCTTTCGCTCAATACATGTGCTGGCCGCCGTTGATGCTCATCGTCGAGCCGGTCACGAAGCCGCCCTCGTCGGAGGTCAGGAACGACACGCCGCGTGCGATTTCACTCGCCTGGCCGAGTCGCCCGCAGGGAATCTTGGCAACGATCTTCTCGAGCACCGGCGCGGGGACGGCCGCGACCATGTCGGTATCGATGTAGCCGGGGGCAATCGCGTTGACGGTAACGCCGTACTTGGCGCCTTCCTGCGCCAGCGCCTTGGTGAAGCCGTGGATGCCCGACTTCGCTGCGGCATAGTTGACTTGGCCGTATTGGCCGGCCTGACCGTTGATCGAGCCGATATTGACGATCCGGCCCCAGCCGCGCTCGCGCATGCCGGGAAAGGTCGCCTTCGCCATGTTGAAGCAGCCGCCGAGGTTGATCCGCATCACCTCGTTCCAGTCGTCGAAGCTCATCTTGTGCAGCACGCCGTCGCGCGTGATGCCTGCGTTGTTGACGACGATGTCGATCGGACCGACTTCGGCTTCGACCCGGGCGCATCCTTCGAGCGTCGCTTCGTGGTCGCCCACGTCCCAGCGGTAGGCCTTGATGCCGGTGGCCTCGGTAAAGGCCCGCGCCTTGTCCTCGTTGCCCGCATAGTTGGCAACGACGATGCGACCTTCGGCCTGCAGCGCCAGGCAGATCGCTTCGCCGATTCCGCGTGTTCCGCCCGTGACGATTGCAACTCGTGTCATGCCTTACTCCCGTCTCCGCCCTCTCGCGGCTAGGGTAAATGCATGACGGACCTGCGACAAGCGCAAGCGGATCCAAGCGCATCCACCATCGATTGACCTCGCGCTGCGCCCTATCGTACCCATCACGTTGGAGCAGACAGGCTTCCGTCGCGTGTGTGACATGGGACAACAACTGGGCCTACTGGCTGCCCTGTCTGCTGCGGCGACCGCACCGATCCGGGGATGATCGAAATCGACGAATGGCACGTGTGGACGGCGCTCCCCTCCGCCAAGGACCAGCTCAGGATAGAGCGCCATGTCGATGGCTTCGCATGTCCGGTGCGCGCATACTTCATGTCGGCGTGGGCAACTCGCTTCTTGCAAGGCGCTTCTGCGCGCGTGGCGCGGAGGTCGTCGGCACCACGATCGCGCCCGAGGAAGTCGCGCATGGTCGGGCGATGGGCATCACCCGCTATGACTTGCGCCTGCACAACAAGTACCGCGGACACGACGGACAGGCTTGGGGGCACTTCGACTTCATCGTCGACAACAACCCTTCGAGCTTCGCCTGCTGTCTCGACCACTACATGACGATGCTGAAGTTCTATTCCGACGTGCTGAAGCCCGATGGCCAGTTCCTCGTCGACCGGGTCGGGCTCGGTTGGGCGCTGTCGGCAGACGGCGCACTTGCGCGCTGGGGGTTCTCGTCCGAAGATCTGGCCTCGACCGCGGCGTTGGTCGACCTGCGGGTCGAGCCGGTCACGGCCGATATCCTCGCGGTGTCGCGCGGCGAACCCGTGCGGCCCAGTGCGATCCGGCGGACTGCCTGGCGAATCATCGAGCGGCTCAAATAGGAGGCGGGCCGCGTTCGACACGAAGGCGCAGCCGGCGCAACGCGGTCAGAAGCGGAACTGGGTCCCGACGTAGACGGCTTGGCTGTCCTGCTTGCCATCGGTCAACGGACGCAGGCGATCGCGCTCGGACGAATAGCGAATACCTGCGATCGCGTTGAAATTGCGCGTCAGGCGATAGCTGCCGCCCAGATCGAGCTGGTAGTCGCCCTGCGTTTCGAGGGTGCGCGGCGCGCGGCCTGCGCGTTCCTTCTCGTCGATCTGGATGCGCGGGGCAAGGCGGCCGGGATTGACCGCGGCGGTTGCTCCGGCTGGCGTGAAGCTGCGCAGGTCGGGCACGTCGAGGCGCTCGATCTCGCGCGGCAGGACGGCCACGCTGCCGGCTGCGAAACTCTGGTAGCCGCGTGCGGCGCCGAGATTGTAGACCGTCGGCGCAATGCGCACCGCGGCAGAGCCGGGCGTCATCGCCGATGCCGGCAACGCGCCGCGCACCGAGATCACGCGGCCTTCGTCTCCGTCGACGCGGATCGCGACGGTCACCGCGTTGGGACGCGACGCCGAACCGGCCGGGGTGAAGCGGAAAAGCTTGCCATGGGTGGGCAAGCCGAATTGCGCGGCAAGGCGCGGATCGACCGAGGCCGGGGTGAACGACCCGATGCCGCCGCGCGCTGCGAGGCTGACCGGCACCGAATCGAGCTTTCCGGCAAGCACGTTGCCGAGAGCCGGAACCGCCACCAGAGCCGCCGCGGCAAAGCTTGCGGACAGCAGCGAGGCACGACGAAAGCGGCGCTTATCAGCACCCTTTGCCTGCCATGTCCCCTGCTTGCGCATGCCGTGAGCCAGTTCTCTTCCGTGTGCGGCGAGACCGCGACTCGCTTGTCAGCTCGTCCGACTCTCCCGACCAACTCTCCACATAGGCAAAGGTTCGTCCAAAAGCCAGCAATGGCGATGACGCAGCTCGGTTTCGCGCATGGTTGCGCGAGACCTGTGGCGCAATATCCACACGGGGTTTCGAGCCGGCGCGTCTGATGTCGTCAGCCGCCGCCGCGCCGCCGCGCCCGCTCCATGCGCGCGCTCGCGGTCAGATGTGGCAGGAGGCGGCGGGCGAGCCCGCGCATGCGCGCCTTGATCCAGAAATAGCGCGCCAGCAGCGGGTCCGTCTCCTCGGCGATCCGTCCGTTGATCAGCGCAATGCGATCCGCCGGCGCGCCACGCGCAAAGATCGAGGCGGCTGCAATCGTGGCGAAATGGGCGTTGTCCTGACCAACCACGCCGCCGCAGACGGAAAGCAGATGGATGTTCTTGAACGCCACCAGGGTTTCCTGCTCGACGAGTTCGGGTTGTTCCATCAGCATCTTGTGGTTTGCGTTGTTGAAGCGCTTTTCCTCCGCGTCGAAAATCAGTTCGACACCTTCGGGGCAGACGATCTCACGCGGGGCAGCGGGGCTGTCGCTTGCCAGGAACAGCTTGCGAAAGCGCCAGATCGCATGGATTTGCGCGATCCGCGCGTTGATCACCGAGGCCGGCACGAAGGCCGTCTCCACTGCCTTGTCGCCCCGGCGGAAGTGCACGCCGAGCGTCTCGGCATCGACGCCGAGCCGATCGCGCTGCTGCTCGTTCCATGTAGCCACGCGCGGCAGAACCCGCAGCCAGTTGAACACCAGTCCCTCTAGCAGCAGGCGGCTTTCCACCGGCGCGCCGATCCGCGCGGAGACGCGCTCGAGCAGCATCCTCTGGATCGAGGCATCGAACGGGGGGCTCACCCGAGGATCGTGGACGATCACCCGCTCGGCCTGGTCGGTGCCGATCGCGATCGGCGGAGCATGATCGAGTCCGCTCAGGTCTTCGATGGGACCATTCAAGGCAGCGAATGTCTGGCCGTAGGGCGGATCGGCGGGCGAAAGGAACACCGCCTTGCGATCGTGCGCTAAGGCCATCGCCAGCGTAAGGATGCGGCCGCTGAGCTGGCCGCCGAGGCCGCAGGGCACCGGACGAAAAACCAGCAGGCGCTCGCTGTCGCCGAACTGCAGCGCATCCAGCGCCTGCCCGAAGCGGGCCGTCAACGCTGCGCTCGCGGTGCCCTCGGCAGTTGCGTGGTGTCCCATCATGGCTCCTTGCGCGGCAAGTAGGGGGCGATCGCCTGCGCCATCAGCGCGGCGCCGCGCGCATTGGGGTGGATGAAATCGAGATAACAGTCCTCGCTCCAGCCTGGCGATTCGGCCGGAACGACCAAAGCTGTCCCCGGCCGCACCGCGACGAGTTCGTCGAGGAACCGATGTGCGCGGATATCCTCTCCGCGCATCGCGTGTCCGACGATGACCACGGTCTGTGGAAGGTGCGGGGCGAGCGCCGCGTATTCGGCAAGCGCCCGGTCGCGCAGCTCGGGCCGGGGCGGGCCGGGCGGGGCGACCCGCTCGCCCCAGGGCCACCACCAGGGATCATTGCGGTATATGTGGCGGCGAAGCAGCCAGAGGGTCAGGAGAAAGGGACGCCGCGTCGGGAACGACAGCTCGTTCTCGCCCCGGCCGATCGTATCGAAATCGCCGGTGTTCATCACCCAGACCAGCGCCGCCGCCTCGTCCCAGCCGGGGGTTGCGGCCAAGGCACCCAGTTCGTTGACGAGGGCCCAGCCGTGGCATGCAACGGGCGAGACCGGGTGCCCCGTCTCCCGCTCGAGCGCCGCCGCCAGCGTGTCGCGCTGGTCGAGGTGCAGCCCGCCTTCGACCACGCTGTCGCCGAGGACGACGATGCGACCGGCAAGGTTGTCCACATCGGCATCGCTGCGCATCCCGAAGCGATCGTAACGCCAGCGGGCGCGTCGTCGAAAGCGGCCCTGCTGATCGGACGCCATGCGGTAGATCGAGTGGGGATCGCGCGCATACAGCGCAAAGCCGCCCACGCCTGCAACACGCAGACCGGTTTCCGCGACGACAAGACCGACAAGAGCAAGGCCGCCCAGCGCCAGCATGGCGGCGATGGCGACGCCGGGCTCGATCATGCCAAACCCAGATAGCCGCGCAACCGCGCGATGCTGTCCGCGCCCCACTGGCGGGCGCGGCTGGCGGCGAGCGCCGGGTCGAGCCGAGGTGGCAGCGTCGCCGCATCGAAGCTTTCTACGTTGCCGTCGTAGGCAAGGTGCGGCAGGCCTTCGACAAGGCAGGTCTTCTCCAGCAGCGAGCCCTTCCGCACGATCACCGGCAGGCCCAACTGGATTGCGCGGCCGAACACTCCCGAGGCCTGGTCGTAGTCCGGCGCATAGCAGCACCAGACGGCATCGGCCGCGGCGTAGAGGTCGAGCAGTTCGTCATGGCTGATGTAAGTTGCGTGGGCCTGCCCGCCCGCCGCAATGAATTCCTTCAGGTGTTCACCGACGTCGCATTCGACCACCCGGCCGCCGAATGCGAAATGCCAGGTTTCGCGCAGGTCGGCGCGTGCCGTGTAGAGCCGCGCGAACATGTCGAAGCCCTTGGCGCTGTCCTGCCGGCCGATTGCGACGACGACGCCACGCGCGCCGGCGGTTTCGCGGATCGATTGCGCGAACGCGCCGGCGGGCCGATTGCCGTCGACGTCCTCGGGATAATGGAGATCCCAGTATTGTGGGTCGAGTATCCAGCCATTCGCGAAGCGCGCGAACCGGGGCTCCAGTGCGAACGGAAGGATCGTCAGCGTGTAGACACCGGGCAAGCGGTTGATCGTGGCGAGGAGCCAGCGCTTGATCCGGAGGCGCAGCAATCCGCCTTCGATCAACGGGAGCGGACGAAACAGGATGCCGGCGGTGCGGCGGCCCATCAACGCGCGCAACACGCACAGCATTACGTAGGAGCCGACCGAAGCCTCGATGGCCCCGTCGAGAACCGGCTGGCGTGCCCAGAGCGCGCGCCACAGCGAACTGGTGCGCGTGCTGCCGATCAGGCGCGCCATGAGCGCGTAGTATTCCGCCCGGTGCCCTTCGTCGCCGGGATAGTTGTCGTATATCACGACGGCTGCGGAGGAGGCTGCGTCTGCCATTGCGCCGCTTTTCGCAGGTGCGGCACGCGCGTCAAGACCCCCCGGCGCCAAGCATGTTGCAGTGCGGCAAAAGGAGCGGCCGCGGGCAATGCCGCGGCCGCTCCGTTCAGCGCATCCTGAAGGTCAGCGCGCCGTCACCTTCATCGACCATCACCGTGGAACCGTCGGGGATCTCGCCTCCGAGCAACTTTTCGGCAAGCGGGTCCTGCAGGTAGCGCTGCACCGCGCGCTTGAGTGGCCTCGCGCCATAGACCGGATCGTAGCCGACGCGTCCCAGCCAGCGCTTGGCGGCATCGGTCAGGTCAATGGTGATCTTGCGGTCCTTCAGCAGCCTCGCCACGCGCGCGACCTGGATTTCCACGATCGGCGCCATGTGCTCCTGGCCGAGGCGATGGAACAGGATGATCTCGTCCAGCCGGTTCAGGAACTCGGGCCGGAAATGCCCGCGCACCACGTCCATCACCTGCGGCTCGACGGTCTCGACCTCCTGCCCTTCCTCCAGGTTGGCAAGGTACTGGCTGCCGAGATTGCTGGTCAGGATGATCAGCGTGTTGGTAAAGTCCACCACGCGGCCCTGCCCGTCGGTCAGGCGGCCGTCGTCGAGCACCTGCAACAGCACGTTGAATACGTCCTGGTGCGCCTTTTCCACCTCGTCGAACAGCACGACCTGATAGGGCCGGCGCCGCACCGCCTCGGTCAGCACGCCGCCTTCGTCGTAGCCGACATAGCCCGGAGGCGCGCCGATCAGGCGCGACACGGCGTGCTTCTCCATGAACTCGCTCATGTCGATGCGCACCATCGCGTTGTCGTCGTCGAACAGGAAGCCTGCCAGCGCCTTGGTCAGTTCGGTCTTGCCCACGCCCGTGGGCCCCAGGAACAGGAAGCTGCCCAGCGGTCGGTTCGGGTCCTGAAGGCCTGCACGCGCACGGCGGACGGCCTTGGACACGGCGATCACCGCGTCCCTCTGCCCGATCACGCGCTGGCCCAGCACTTCTTCCATCTTGAGCAGCTTCTCGCGCTCGCCTTCCATCATCCGGTCGACCGGCACGCCGGTCCACTTGCTGACGACGGCGGCGATGTCCTCGGCGGTCACCTCCTCGCGCAGCATCGCGTTCTGGCTCACGCCCTGGGCCTCGGCCAGCTGGCGCTCCAGCTCGGGAATGCGGCCATAGGCAAGCTCCCCGGCCTTCGCCAGGTCGCCGTTCCTCTGCGCCACCTCCAACTCCACGCGCGCGGCGTCGAGCTGTTCCTTCACCTTGCCTTCGGCGGCGATCTTGTCGCGCTCGTTCTGCCAGCGGGTGGTCAGTTCGGCCGACTGCTGCTCGAGGTTCGCCAGCTCCTCGCGCAGCGCGGTCAGGCGGTCCTTGGATGCGGTGTCGGTTTCCTTGCCCAGCGCCATCTCCTCGATCTTCATCTGGATGATGCGCCGGTCGAGCTTCTCGATCTCCTCGGGCTTGCTCTCCACTTCCATGCGGATGCGGCTGGCGGCTTCGTCCATCAGGTCGATCGCCTTGTCGGGCAGGAAGCGGTCCGAGATATAGCGGTTGGACAGCGTCGCTGCCGCCACGATCGCGCCATCGGCGATGCGCACGCCGTGGTGCAGCTCGTACTTGTCCTTGATCCCGCGCAGGATGCTGATCGTGTCCTCCACGGTCGGCTCGCCCACGAACACCGGCTGGAACCGCCGCTGCAGCGCGGGGTCCTTTTCGACGTACTTCTGGTATTCATCCAGCGTCGTCGCGCCGATGCAGTGCAGTTCGCCGCGCGCCAGCGCGGGCTTCAGCAGGTTGCCGGCGTCCATCGCGCCTTCGCCCTTGCCCGCCCCGATCAGGGTGTGCATCTCGTCGATGAACAGGATGATCTCGCCCTCGGCGCCCTTCACCTCGTCGAGCACGGCCTTCAGGCGTTCCTCGAACTCGCCGCGATACTTCGCACCCGCGATCAGCGCGCCCATGTCGAGCGCCATCAGGCGGCGGTCCTTGAGGCTATCGGGCACGTCGCCATTGGCGATGCGCAGCGCAAGGCCTTCGGCGATCGCGGTCTTGCCCACGCCGGGTTCGCCGATCAGCGCCGGGTTGTTCTTGGTGCGGCGGGCCAGGATCTGCACGGTGCGGCGGATTTCCTCGTCGCGGCCGATCACGGGGTCGAGCTTGCCGTCGCGCGCTGCCTCGGTCAGGTCGCGGGCGTACTTCTTCATCGCGTCATAGGCGTTCTCGGCGCTCGCGCTGTCCGCGGTGCGCCCGCCGCGCAACGCGGTGATCGCTGCCTCCAGCGCCTGGGGCGTGACGTTCGCGGCCTTCAGCGCCTGTCCCGCGGTCGTGGTGGTGGCCAGCGCCAGCGCCACGAGCATGCGCTCGACGGTGACGAAGCTGTCGCCGCTCCTGGTCGCGACCTGCTCGGCCTGGTCGAGAACGCGTACGGCATCGTTGTCGAGCCCCGGCGTCTGTTGCGCGCCCGAGCCCGAAACGGCCGGCATCCTCGCCAGCACCTTGTCGACCTCGCTTTGCGCGAAGGCGGCGTTGCCGCCGGCACGGGCGATCAGCCCGCTCGCCATGCCCTCGCCGTCCTCGAGCAAGGCCTTGAGAATGTGATCGGGCGTGATCCGCTGGTGGTTCATGCGGATCGCCACTGTCTGCGCCGCTTGCAGGAATCCCTTGGCGCGGTCGGTAAATTTTTCGAGGTTCATGGGCCTGCTTTCCTCCTGTTCGCTCCAGAAGTAGTGTGGCCTTTAGGCAACACAAGGACGTGGATCAAAATTCGACCCTAGGTCCCAAGGGCTACTCCAAATCGACAGTCCTCCGTCTGCGGGAGTTGGTGCTCGCATTTTTGCAACGCTTGGGCGCGATCATTGCATTGGATCGGCAGCGGTGCCGGCGGCATAGACGGGGCATGCCGCTGCTCCCGCCCGCCGCCGATAGCCCCGACCCCGGTGCTCCGTTGCGCCCGGTCCAGGGCGAGGCAGCAATGCTCGCCCGGGCGGCAGAGCTTTCCTTGCCGATCCCCGCAGCGTGTCGGCCCGGGGTCGTGGCCAATCTGGATCTGCTCGCACAGCATGCGCGTGTCCTGCTCGAGGGCAGCCTACCATGAGCGCGCTCGCCATTGCACACGCTGTGCGGAGCCGTCGCGTTTTCGCCGCGGAGATCGCGGAGCACGCGATTGCCGCGTCCGCGGCCGACCCGCATTGCGCCGTGACCCGCGTCCTCTCCGAGCGGGCACGCAACGAAGCAGCCCGGATCGATGCTCTCGTCGCGGCCGGGGAAGACCCGGGCCCGCTCGCCGGCGTACCATACGGCGTCAAGGATCTTTTCGATGTCGCGGGCCTGCCCACGACCGCGGGGTCGGCGCTGCGCGCCAATGCGGCGCCCGCGACGTGCGATGCGGAGGCTATCGCGCGGTTGCAGCGCGCCGGGGCGGTGCTGGTCGCAACGCTGAACATGGACGAATTTGCCTATGGGTTCGCCACCGTCAACGCGACCTACGGTACGACCAGCAATCCGCACGATCGCACGCGTCTCGCTGGTGGGAGCTCGGGGGGATCTGCCGCCGTCGTAGCCTCGGGCGCGCTTGCCTTCAGCCTCGGGTCGGACACCAACGGATCGATCAGGGTGCCAGCGAGCCTCTGCGGGCTTTATGGACTGAAGCCCGCGCATGGGTCCTTGCCGCGCGACGGGACCTTCCCGTTCGCCGAAAGCTTCGACGACGTCGGACCACTCGCCACATGTCTTGAGGACCTTGCCTGCCTGTGGGAGGTCTTGCTCGGCAGAACCATCGCCGATGAAGCTTCGCAGGAGCCGATCCGCGTGGCGCGGCTTGGTGGTCGCTTTCGCGAGAATGCCCACCCCGCACAACACGCGGCGATCGACGCGGCAGCGCCGGCCGCCCCAATTCTCGAATTCCCCGATGTCGCTCGTGCACGCAGCGCCGCGTTCCTGATGACCGCATTCGAAGGAGGGCGTCTCCACCGAACCATGCTGGCGCGCGACGCCATGGCCTTCGACCCTGCCGTCCGCGATCGCCTGCTCGCCGGCGCCTTGTTGCCCGAGGGGCTCTACGATCGGGCGCGGCTATGGCGCAGCGCCTTCGCCGAAGAGCTGGCGGAACGTTTCGGGCAGTTCGATGTCCTGCTCGCGCCTGCCACACCTTGCGTTGCGCCGGAAATTGCCGATCCGTTGATCGAAATCGACGGCGTGATGCGCCCCGCCCGGGCAGAGCTCGGGATTCACACCCAGCCCATCACGTTTGCTGGCCTCGCTTCGCTGAACGTGCCGCTCAAACGCCCCGGCGAGCTTCCCCTCGGGCTGCAGGTCATCGCCATGCCCGGATGCGAAGCAAAGTTATTGCGCTATGCGGCGATGCTGGAAGAGAAGGGACTGACCGGGGTTACTGCGCCGATCGCCGGAAGCACATTCGGGGCGCACGTGGGGGAATTCAAATGACGGAGGCGCACTCCAGCGCACTCGACCGCCGTTTCAGGCTGAGCGAACGTGGCACCAGCGTGAGGACCGAAGTCCTGGCCGGGTTCACGACCTTCCTGACCATGGCCTACATCGTACTGGTCAATCCGGCGATCCTTGGGCAGGCCGGGCTACCGGTCGCCTCGGTGGCATCGGCGACCTGCTTTGCCGCGGCCTTCGCTTCGATCCTGATGGGGCTGGTGGCCAACACACCGCTCGCGCTCGCTCCGGGCATGGGGCTCAACGCCTATTTCAGCTTCACCGTCGTGCAGCAGATGGGCGTGCCCTGGCCGATCGCGCTCGGCTGCGTGTTCATTTCGGGTGTCGCATTCCTGATCCTTACGCTGACCGGGGTCCGCCAACTGATCGTCTCGGTCATTCCATCTCACCTGTTCGGCGCCGTTGCGGGCGGCATAGGCCTGTTCATCGGCTTCATCGGGTTGAAAGACGCGGGCATCGTCGTCGCCAACCCGGCAACGTTCGTGGGGCTCGGCCCGGTGACTCAGCCGGGACCGGCATTGGCACTGTTCGGCCTCGTCGTGATCGGCACTTTGAGCGTATGGAACGTGCGTGCGGCTATGCTCATCGGCATTGTCCTCACCACGCTCGCCGCCTGGGTGTTCGGTCAGGTCGCACCGCCCACCGAACCCTACAGTCTCGCTGCGCTGACCGGCACCGCTTTCAAGCTGGACATACCAGGCGTGTTCGGCCTGACCGGCAGCCACGGCCTAGGCCTGCTCGAAATCCTGTTCGTGTTCCTGTTCGTCGATCTGTTCGACAACATCGGCACGCTGGTCGCGGTGACGAAGCGGGCAGGATTGATGGACGGTGCCGGGCGCATCCCTGGCCTCAACCGCATCCTGATGACCGACGCCGTCGCCACGATGGTGGGCGCCATGGCGGGGACCAGCACGGTCACCAGCTACGTCGAGAGCGCGGCAGGCGTGCAGGCGGGTGGCCGCACCGGCCTGACCGCTGTCGTTACCGGCGTGCTGTTCCTGGCCACAATGTTCGTCGCCCCTTACGCGCAGCTCGTGCCACTCGCCGCGACTGCGCCGGCCCTCGTCGTCGTCGGCGGGCTGATGCTGCTGCCGCTGACCGAGGTCGACTGGGAGGACCCGATGGCGGCGATCCCCGCCTTCCTCACCGTCGCGATGATCCCGCTGACCTTCTCGATCGCCAACGGCCTTGCCTTCGGCATCACCGCGCACGCGCTGCTCAAGCTGCTCAAGGGGCAGGCCACGCGCGCCGACTGGTTCCTCTTCACGCTCGCGGCGCTGTTCGTCGTGCGCTTTGCCTGGATGGCCGCTGCATGAATTTCCGACTGATTCTTTCCGCCGCCGCTCTAGCGCTCGCGCTGCCTGCCAGCGCGCAGGCCCAGCGGCTCGACGAAACCCCGCGCACCGTGGTGATGACGGCGTTCCGGCCGGAATGGAACGCGCTGGTACCGGCGATCAAGGACGCGCACGAGCATACGATCAACGGCGGCACGTTCCTGACCGGCACGCTCGAAGGCAAGCCGGTGATCCTGATGCAGAGCGGCGTTTCGGTGGTGAACGCGGCAATGAACACGCAGGCAGTACTCGACCGGTTCGCGGTCAAGCGCATCGTCTTCTCGGGGATCGCCGGCGGCGTCGATCCCAAGCTTTCGATCGGCGACGTTGTGGTGCCGGAGGACTGGGGGCAGTACCTTGAAGCCTCGTTCGCGCGAAAGACCGACGGCGGATGGATGCCGCCCGACAAGGGCGACCCGGAAAGCCCTGCGAACTGGAATTTCATCTTCCCGCGCGGCACGATCATCGGCAACGCGGCAACGCCCCCGAAGCGGATCTACCGCGTGCCGGTAGACGCCGCGCTGCTCGACCTTGCGCGCAAGGTCGTGCCGACGATCACGCTCGAACGCTGCGTTCCGCCTTCCGAAAAGATGCGTCCCGGCTCCGAGCTTTGCTTGCCGCGCACGCCGAAGGTTGAAGTCGGCGGCACCGGTGTCACTGCGGGCATCTACGCCGACAATGCCGAATTCCGCATCTATCTCCAGAAGGCTTGGTCCGCGCGCGTGCTCGACATGGAAAGTGCCGCAGTGATGCAGGTCGCCTATGCAAACCAGGTGCCGGCGATCGTCTTCCGCAGTCTGTCGGACCTTGCCGGCGGCGATCAGCACAAGAACATGGAGGACACTTTCGAACACCTGGCCTCGGTGAACTCCGCGCACGTCGTTCGAGCCTTCCTCGCGGCGCTCGCGGAC
The DNA here is from genome assembly GCF_020179475.1 of Novosphingobium huizhouense. Lineage (GTDB taxonomy): Bacteria > Pseudomonadota > Alphaproteobacteria > Sphingomonadales > Sphingomonadaceae > Novosphingobium > Novosphingobium huizhouense. Next base: position 197,719 of record NZ_JAILXZ010000004.1, read on the forward strand.
TGACCAGGTGACGCTCGCGACCGTCACCGGAGCGAAGGGCATGGTCACCGCGCCGCATTACCTTGCGGCAGAGGCGGGGCTTTCGGTCCTTCAAGACGGTGGATGCGCGATCGAGGCGACGGTGGCCGTGCAGGCCTGCCTGGCGGTAGTCTATCCGCACATGACCGGCATCGGCGGGGATGGCTTCTGGGTCATTGCCGAGCCGGACGGAAAGGTTCACGGCATTCACGGCTGTGGCAGTGCGGCTGCGATGGCTACGCTCGAGCTGTACGATGGGCTAGACGCGGTGCCCTTCCGCGGGCCGCTTGCCGCCAACACCGTCGCCGGCACGATCTCGGCGTGGGAAGCGGCGCTCGCCAGCGACCACGGCAAGCTCCCGCTCGCGCGCCTGCTGCGCGATGCCATTGCCCATGCCGAAGCGGGGGTTTCGGTTACTGCCGGCCATGCCGCGCTGGCTGCGAGCAAAGGCCCCGAGCTGCGCGTGCAGCCGGGCGCCTATGCCGCGACGTTCGAGCCCGAAGGGCGCCCCTTGCGCGAAGGCGACGTGCTGCGTCAGCCGCTCCTCGCGCAGACCTTGCGCCGCCTGTGCGAGGAAGGTCTTGCCAGCTTCTATACCGGCGCGCTCGCCAAGGACATCGCCGCCGATCTCGCCGCGCTGGGAAGCCCGGTCTCCGCCGACGACCTCACGGCCCACGCGGCTACGCGGCCCGAGCCGCTGACCACCCGTTTGCGCGATGCGCAACTGTGGAACAGCGCACCGCCGACGCAAGGGGCGGCCTCGCTGCTGATCCTCGCCCTGTTTGACCGGCTTGCCGCGGGCGCGGCAAATGGCTTCGATCACGTCCACGGACTAGTCGAGGCGACAAAACAGGCGTTCCTGCTGCGCGACGCGCACCTCGGCGATCCGGCGTGGAGTCCGTTCGACTGGCAGGCCTTGCTGTCGGACGCGCCCGCGCTCGATGCCCTGGCAGCGAAGATCGATCCGGCGCAGGCATTGCCCTGGCCGCAGCCGGCGCAATGGGGCGATACCTGCTGGTTCGGCGCCGCCGATACGCAAGGGCGCGTCGTCAGCGCGATCCAGTCGACCTACTTCGAATTCGGCTCGGGGCTGGTCCTGCCGGGGACGGGGATCACCTGGCAGAACCGGGGCAGCAGCTTCCGCCTTGCCGAGGAAGGCTGGAACGCGCTCAAGCCCGGCCGCAAGCCGTTCCATACGCTCAACCCAGCGCTCGCGCGGTTCGACGATGGCCGGGTCATGGCCTATGGCACGATGGGCGGCGAAGGCCAGCCGCAGACACAGGCCGCGCTGTTCAGCCGCTATGCCCGCTTCGGCAGCGACCTGCAGGCGGCGATCTCCGCCCCGCGCTGGTTGCTGGGCCGGACCTGGGGCGACCAGTCGACCACGCTGAAGCTCGAGGACGGTTTCGACGAAGGGCTTTACACCGCACTCGCGGCCGCCGGGCACCAGGTTGAACGGGTCGGAGCGCTGACCGCGACGATGGGGCATGCTGGCGCGATCGTCCGCCATGCCGACGGCCGGCTCGAAGGCGCGACCGATCCGCGCAGCGACGGGAAGGTGGCGGCATGGTAGCGCATGTCGTCCAGGCAGGCGGCGCCCGAGCCGTCGCGCGCTGCGATGCGCTCGCCCGCCCGCCGTACAGCGACAGCGCCCACGGTCTTACCCGCACCTGGCTCTCTCCCGCCTTCACCGCCACGCAGGAGCGCATCGCGCGCTGGATGGAGCAGGCGGGCATGACCGTCTCGCGCGATCCGGCAACGAACCTCGTCGGCCGCTACGAAGGCGCCGATCCCGCCGCGCCGGCCCTGCTGGTCGGCAGTCACATCGACAGCGTGCATGGCGCCGGTGCCTACGACGGCCCGCTCGGCGTGTTGCTCGCGATCGAAGCGGTCGCCGCGCTGCATGCAGCGGGCAAGCGCTACCGCTTTCCGATCGAGGTGATCGCGTTCGGCGACGAGGAAGGCTCGCGCTTTCCCGCCGCCATGCTCACCAGCCGCGCCGTTGCCGGCACGCTCGATCCCGCCGCGCTCGATGTCCGCGATCGCGATGGCGTGGCGCTCGGCGATCTCGTCGATCTCGCGGCCTATCCCGCCGCCGCCCGCGCGCCCGGTTCGGTGCTCGCCTATCTCGAGGCGCATATCGAGCAAGGGCCGGTGCTCGAAGCGCAGGGGCTCGCGGTGGGCACCGTCACCGGCATCGCCGCGCAGATGCGCTACGAGGTCGAACTGGTCGGCAGCGCGGGGCATGCCGGGACCACCGCGATGGGTCTGCGGCGCGATGCAGTGGCCGGCATGGCGGAGATGGTTCTGGTCGCCGAAACCGTCGCCCGGGACAGCCTGGGGGACGTTGTGGCGACGGTAGGTGTCGTTCAGGTACCTTTAGGTGCCGCCAATGTCATCGCCGGAAAATGCGCCTTCACGCTCGATGTCCGCGCCGGCTCGGACGCCCGGCGCGACCGTGCGGCCGACGAAATCCTGCGTCTTTTCCGGCAGATAGCCGATTCGCGCGACCTCGGCCTCGCGGTGCGCAAGGTCCATGACCTGCCTGCCAGCCCCTGCGCGCCCGCGCTGATGGACCTGCTCGACGTCGCGACCCGTTCTGCCGGCCACAAGCCCTTCCGCCTCGTCTCGGGCGCGGGCCACGACGCGATGATCATGGCCGCGCTCTGCCCCACCGCGATGCTGTTCGTGCGCTGCCGGGGCGGGGTGAGCCACAATCCTGCCGAACATGTCGATCCGGTCGACGCCGAAGTGGCGCTGCGGGTCATGCTCGGCTTCATCGACCGTCTGGGAGCTGTCCATCATGCCGCCGCTTGATCCGACCCTGTTCGGCGACATCGACCCGCCGCAGCGCCTGCTGATGGGGCCGGGACCGGTCAACGCGCATCCTCGCGTGCTGCGGGCGATGGCGGCCGATCTGCTCGGCCAGTTCGATCCCGAGATGACCGGGTTCATGAACCAGGTCATGGCGCTCTACCGCCCGGTTTTCGGCACGCAGAACCAGTGGACCATGCTGATCGACGGCACCGCCCGCGCCGCGATCGAGGCTTCGCTCGTCAGCCTGGTCGAGCCGGGCGAGACGGTGCTGGTGGTCAACTTCGGCCGCTTCGGCCTGCTCCTGACCGAAATCCTCGCCCGCATCGGCGCGAAGATCGAGACGGTGAGCGCGCCGTGGGGCGAAGTCGTGCCGCTCGACGCGATTGCCGAAGCGATCGAGAGCTTCGGGCCGAAGGTCGTGGCGAGCGTCCACGGCGACACCTCCACCACGATGGCGCAGCCGCTGGAAGGGCTGGGCGCGCTGTGCCGGGCGGCGGGCGCGTATCTCTATGTCGATGCCTGCGCGACGCTGGGCGGCATGGAGATCGCGGCGGACCGCTGGGGCGTCGATATCGTGACCGGCGGCCTGCAGAAGTGCCTCGGCGGGCCGTCGGGCTCCGCCCCGATCACCATTTCCGACCGCGCCGCGGAGCGCATCTTCGCGCGGCGGCACGTCGAGCAGGGCATTCGCCGCGCCGACATCGTGGATGGCGCAGGCCCCCGGATTCCGTCCAACTACTTCGATCTGGCGATGATCATGGACTACTGGTCGGAAAAGCGCCTCAACCACCACACCGAGGCGACCTCGATGCTCTACGCCGCGCGCGAATGCGCCCGCGTCGCGCTGGGCGAGGGGCTCGAGGCGCGCTTTGCCCGCCACCGCAAGGCGGGGGCGGCGATGACCGCCGGCGCGCGGGCGCTGGGCCTCGTCGTCTATGGCGACGATGCGCACCGCATGACCAACGTCACCGGCGTGTACATTCCCGCAGGTATCGATGGCGAAGCTGTGCGCACGATGATGCGCGAGAACTTCGAGATCGAGATCGGCACCGCCTTCGGAGCGCTGCAGGGCAAGATCTGGCGGCTGGGCGCGATGGGCTACAACGCGATGAAGCACAAGGTGCTGCTGACGCTCGGCGCGCTCGAAACCTGCCTGAAGGCGCAAGGGTTCAGCCTTCCGCTCGGCGAGGCGGTACCCGCAGCGCTGGCGGCGTGGGAGGTGGCGTGAAGCCCCAGCGCGATCTCGTCGGCTATGGCGCCACCCCGCCGCAGGCCGCCTGGCCCGGCGGCGCGCGGGTGGCCGTGCAGGTCGTGATCAATTACGAGGAAGGCGCGGAGAATTCCGTGCTCAACGGGGACAAGGGGTCGGAAGCGTTCCTGTCCGACATGGTCGGCGCCGCCTCGCACCCGGCGCGCGCGATGGCGATGGAGAGCCTCTACGAATACGGCAGCCGCGCCGGCTTCTGGCGCCTCCACCGCCTGTTCAGCGAGCGGCGCGTGCCGGTGACGGTGTTCGGCGTGGCGGCGGCGATGGAAATGAACCCGGCGGCCGTGGAAGCGATGCTTGCCGCCGACTGGGAGATCGCCAGCCACGGCTATCGCTGGATCGACTACCAGTATGTGCCCGAGGACATCGAGCGCGAGCATATCGCCCGCGCGATCGAAGTGCACACGCATGTGACCGGCAGCCGCCCGCTCGGCTGGTATCAGGGGCGGACCTCGCCCAACACTGCGCGCCTAGTCGTGGAGGAAGGCGGCTTTCTCTACGATGCCGACAGCTACGCCGACGACGTGCCCTACTGGGATGTGCGCCACGGCAAGCCGCAGCTGATCGTGCCCTATTCGCTCGACGCCAACGACATGAAGATGGTCGCGCTTAACGGCTTTACCGAAGGCGAGCAGTTCTTCCGCTACTTGCGCGACACCTTCGAGCAGCTGCGCGAGGAAGGCGGGCGGATGATGTCGATCGGGCTTCACGGCCGCATCGCAGGGCGTCCGGCGCGTGCCCGCGCTGTCGCCCGGTTCCTCGACCATGTGATCGCCAGCGGCGATGCCTGGATCGCCCGCCGGATCGACATCGCGCGGCACTGGACCGACCTTCACCCTTATGCGGCAGGCGCGGCATGACGATCGACGAGCCCGCCTTGCTGGCCGAAGTGACCGCGGCGTTCTACGCCTATGAAGCTGCGCTTATGGCCGATGACATCCCGGCGATGGACGCGCTCTTCCACGATGCGCCGACGACCAACCGTTTCGGCGTGGGCGAAGTGCTGTGGGGGATCGAGGCGATCCGCGCGTTCCGCAAGGGGCGCGGCGGATCGCCGCAGCGGCGGCTCGGCCACGTGGCCATCACCGTCTATGGCGACCGCTTCGCCACCACCGACGCCGAATTCTTCCGCCAAGGCGCGGAGCGGCGCGGCCGGCAGTCGCAGGCCTGGGTCAAGTTCGACGACGGCTGGAAGGTCGTTTCCGCGCACGTGAGCCTCGAAGGGACGACCTCGTGACCGCGCTGTTCGAGCACAGCCCCTGGGTCGAAGCGAGCGCCGATGCACTGCCATCGACCGGCAACCGCCACGCCGATCTGATGGCGGTGGTCCACGCCGCCTCGCCCGACGAGCAGCTCGCGCTGATCCGCGCGCACCCGGAGCTCGCCGGGAAAGCGGCGATCGATCGCACGCTTACTGCAGCTTCGGCCGCCGAGCAGGCGAGCGCCGGGCTCGACCGGCTGAGCGAGGCGGAGTTCGCCCGGTTCCACGCGCTCAACGCCGCCTATCGCGAGCGCTTCGACTTCCCCTTCATCATCTGCGTCCGCCTGACCGACAAGGCCGGCATTCTCGCCGCAATGGAGCGGCGCCTGCGCAACGACCGCGAAACCGAGATCGCCACCGCGCTGGCGCAGATCGGCGAGATCGTCCGCCTTCGGCTGGAGGACCAGGCATGACCTTCGACCTGCTCGAATGGCTGAATCTTGCGATCCGCTGGTTCCACCTGACCGCGGGCATCGCCTGGATCGGCTCGTCGTTCTACTTCGTCTGGCTCGACAACCATCTCGTGCCGCCGAAGCAGGGTGATGCCTCGGGAGAGGTCTGGTCGGTCCACGGCGGCGGCTTCTACCACAAGCAGAAGTACCAGGTGGCCCCGGCGCACATGCCCGAGGACCTGCACTGGTTCAAATGGGAGGCCTACACCACCTGGATCACCGGCTTCCTGATGCTGGTGCTGGTCTACTACGTGGGCGCGGAGAGCCTGCTGATCGATCCCGCCAAGGCGCGGATGACGACTTCGGACGCGATCATGCTGGGGCTCGGATCGCTGCTGGCGGGATGGGGCTTCTACGACACCGCCTGCCGTTCGCCGCTGGGCAGGGACAACCGCGTCCTCGGGCTCGTCTGGTTCGCGTTCCTGCTGTTTGCCGCCTGGTTCCTGAACTGGGTGTTCAATGCGCGCGGGGCCTACCTGCATGTCGGCGCGATCATGGGCACGGCGATGGTCGGCAACGTGTTCTTCGTGATCATCCCCAACCAGCGCAAGGTCGTTGCCGCGCTGATGGCGGGGCGCGAGCCCGATCCTGCGCTGGGCAAGGCCGCCAAGCAGCGCTCGCTCCACAACAACTACATGACGCTGCCGGTGCTGTTCATCATGATCAGCCACCACTACCCGATGACCTATGGCGCGGCGCGGCCCTGGCTGGTGCTGGCGCTGGTCGGGCTGACCGGCGTCGCCGTGCGCCACGTGTTCAACTTGCGCCACCGCGGCGCGCCGACCGGCCGGGCCACGCTGGTGGCAGGCGCCATGGTGCTGGTCATGGTGACCTACGTTTCGGCCGAAAAGCTGACGCTGCCGGCCGAGGCCAAGGCCGCCGAGGCGGATGCGGCGCCTGCGAATTACGCCAGCGTCCAGCCGCTGTTCGCCAGGCACTGCATCGCCTGCCACGCGGAGCACCCGGCCAATGCCGCGTTCACCGCGCCGCCGCTGGGGGTCGAGCTCGACAGCTACGAGCATGTGCGCATCTATGCGCCCCGGGTGAAGAAGGTTGCAGTCGACAGCGAGATCATGCCGCTCGGCAACACGACCGGCATGACCCGCGCGGAACGCGACACGATCGGCCGCTGGATCGCGGCGGGAGCCCCGCAATGAGCACGCTTTCGACCCATGTCCTCGACACGATGCACGGTCGACCCGCCGCCGGCGTCAGGCTGCGGCTGGAGGATGCCTTCGGCGTAACCCTGTTCACCGGGGAGACCAATGCCGACGGGCGCTGCCCCGGCATGCCCGAACTGCCGCCGGGGCGTTATGCCCTGACCTTCGAGGTTGCCGTCTACTTTGCGGGCGCAGGTGTCACGCTGCCCGATCCGCCGTTCCTCGACGACGTGCGGATCGCCTTCGGGATGGCCGAGGCTGGGCATTATCACGTGGCGCTGCTCGTCTCGCCCTTCGCCTATTCGACCTATCGGGGCAGCTGAGGCATGGCGGTGCGCTTCGTTCTCGACGGGCAGGTGGTGGAAATCGCCGAGCCCGATCCGACCGGGACCCTGCTCGAATATCTGCGCGGACCGCTGCGCCGCACCGGCACCAAGGAAGGCTGCGCCGAAGGCGATTGCGGCGCGTGCACCGTGCTCGTCGGCGAAGCGGCGGGCGAGCGGGTCGCATGGCGCGCGGTCAATGCCTGCATCCTGTTCCTGCCGATGATCCACGGCAAGGCGCTGATGACGGTCGAGAGCCTGTCGCGCGGCGGTAGTCTTAACCCGCTGCAAGCCTGCATGGCCGGCAACGGCGCGTCGCAGTGCGGCTTCTGCACGCCGGGCTTCGTCATGTCGCTGCACGGCCGCGCGATCGGCGCGCTCGGTTGCGAGTTGCCGGTGGCGGACGTGATCGCCGGCAACCTGTGCCGCTGCACCGGCTATGGTCCGATCCTCGAAGCGGGCGAGAAGGTCGCGAGCCTGGCACAGGACGACAGCGCGACGCTGGCCGCGCTGCGGGCGCTTGGCGCAGATGACGCGAGCGGCGTCTTCGGCGCGCGCCGTTGGTTCGCTCCTCGCTCGTCGGACGAACTCGCCGCTCTGCTGGCCGAACACCCGCAAGCGCGGATCGTGGCCGGGGCGACCGATGTCGGGCTGTGGGTGACCAAGGGCCTGCGCGAACTCGATACGCTGGTCTTCATCAGCGATGTGGCAGACCTGAGGGCCATCGAAGAGAGCGACGCGGGCGCGCGGCTGGGCGCAGGCGTGCGCTATGCCGAGGCCCATCCGGCGCTGGCGCGGCTGCACCCTAACCTTGGCGAGCTCGTCCGCCGCATCGGCGGCTTGCAGGTGCGCAATTCGGCGACCGTCTGCGGCAATATCGCCAATGGCTCGCCGATCGGCGATGGTCCGCCCGCGCTGATCGCGCTCGGCGCCGAACTGACCCTGCGCGGGCCCGAAGGGCGCCGGACGATCGCGCTCGAGGACTATTTCCTCGGCTACGGCAAGCAGGATCGCCGCGGGGGCGAATACGTCGAAAGCGTGTTCGTGCCGCGCCCCGGTGCGGCTACGCGCGTGCACATTTCCAAGCTTTCGCGCCGCTTCGACAGCGACATCACTGCGGTGCTCGGCGCGTTTGCACTGACCGTCGAGGCGGGCACGGTCGTCGCCGCGCGCGTGGCCTTCGGCGGCATGGCCGCGACGCCGCGGCGCGCGCCCGCCTGCGAGGCGGCGCTGGTGGGCCAGCCGTTCGACGAAGCGACCATCGCGTCCGCCGCCGCTGCGCTGGGCGAAGACTTTGCGCCGCTGACCGACGTTCGCGGCAGCGCCGCCTATCGCGTCGAAGCCGCCAGGGCGCTGCTGTGGCGGCTGTGGCATCGCGAACAGGGCGTGGCCGTCTCGGTGCTGGAGATCGCCGGATGAACGCCGAAGCCGCACCGCTCTGGCCGGTCGAGACCAAGCCTTCCAACCCGCACGACAGCGCGCATCTTCATGTCGCCGGCCTCGCCCGCTACGCCGATGACGAGCCTGAACCAGCGGACATGCTGCACCTCGCCTTCGGCCTTTCCGGCGAAGCGCGGGCGCGGATCACCGGGATGGACCTGTCCGAAGTCCGCGCCTTCCCCGGCGTCGTCGCGGTCTACACCGCGGCCGACATTCCGGGCGAGAACAACGTCGGCCCGATCGCGCACGACGACCGCGTCCTCGCCGATGGCGAAGTCATCAGCCACGGCCAGCCGGTGTTCCTCGTCGCCGCGACCAGCCGCCTTGCCGCGCGCAAGGCGGCGCGCCTGGGCAAGATCACCTATGAGCCGCTGCCGCCGATGGTGACGGTCGACCGGGCCCGCGCCGAAGGCAGCCGGATCGAGGCGGACCAGCGCATGGCGCAGGGCGATGCGGCCGCCGCGCTCGCTGCCGCGCCGCACCGGCTGTCGGGCACGTTGCGCATCGGCGCGCAGGACCACTTCTATCTCGAAGGGCAGATCGGCCTCGCCCGCCCCGGCGAGGACGGGCAGATCCATGTCGTCAGTTCAAGCCAGCACCCGAGCGAGGTGCAGCATCTCGTCGCCCACCTGCTGAACAAGCCCAGTGCCGATGTGACGGTCGAAGTGCGGCGGATGGGTGGCGCCTTCGGCGGCAAGGAAAGCCAGGCCGCCCTGTTCGCCGCTGCCGCCGCGCTGGTCACCCACCACACCGGCCGCCCTGCCAAGTTCCGCTGCGACCGCGATGACGACATGATCGTCACCGGCAAGCGCCACGATTTCGAGGTCGCCTACGAAGCGGGATATGATGGCGAAGGCCGCCTGCTGGCGGTCCGGCTGCGCTTTTCGGCGCGGTGCGGCGCGACGATGGACCTGTCGCCGGGCATCAATGACCGGACGATGTTCCATGCCGACAACTGCTATTTCCTGCCCGACGTCGAGATCCTGTCCGAACGGCTGAAGACCAACACCGTCTCCGCCACCGCCTTCCGGGGGTTCGGCGGGCCGCAGGGGATGCTGGCGATCGAGCGCGTGTGCGATCACGTCGCCGCGCGGCTGGGGCTCGATCCGCTGGCGGTGCGGGCGCGCAATCTCTACGGGCCGGGGCGCGACGTCACGCCCTATGGCATGCCGGTTGAGGACAACATTGCGCCGCAACTGATCGGCCGCCTGCGCGAAACCTCGGACTACGATGCGCGCCGTTCCGCGATTGCGGCGTTCAATGCGGGCAGCCCGGTGCTCAAGAAGGGCATCGCGCTCACCCCGGTGAAGTTCGGCATCAGCTTCACGACAACCCACCTCAACCAGGCGGGCGCGCTGGTCCACGTCTATGCCGACGGTTCGATCCAGGTGAACCACGGCGGGACCGAGATGGGGCAAGGGCTCTACATCAAGGTCGCGCAGATCGTCGCCGACGCTTTCGGCGTGCCCGTGGCGCAAGTGCGCATCACCGCCACGCGCACCGACAAGGTGCCGAATACATCGGCGACGGCCGCCTCTTCGGGCGCCGACCTCAACGGCATGGCGGCGCACAACGCGGCGATGGCGATCCGGGAACGCATGGCCACCTTCCTTGCCGGCGCCCACGGCTGCGCCCCGGACGACGTGCGCTTCGCCGGGGGCGAGGTTGTCGTCGGGAGCGAGACGATCCCGTTCGGCGATGCCGCCCGGCGTGCGCACCTCGGGCGCATTTCGCTGTCCTCGACCGGATTTTACACCACGCCCGACATCGCCTACGACCGCCCGAGCCACAAGGGCCGCCCGTTCTACTACTTCGCCTATGGCGCGGCGGTGAGCGAAGTGGTGGTCGATACGCTGACAGGCGAGCACAAGGTCCTTGCCGTCGACATCCTCCACGATGTCGGCCGCTCGCTCAATCCCGCGATCGACCGGGGCCAGATTGAAGGCGGCTTCGTCCAGGGTCAGGGCTGGCTGACCACCGAGGTGGTCGAATGGGATGCCAAAGGGCGGTTACTCAACCATTCGCCCGCCACCTACAAGATCCCGACGGCCAGCGACCGGCCCAAGCGGCTGCGCATCGATCTGTGGGACGGCGAGAACCTGAAGCCCACCATCCACCGCTCGAAGGCGGTAGGCGAGCCCCCGCTGATGCTGGCGAACTCGGTATTCTGCGCGATCTCCGCCGCGATTGCTGCCACCGCGCCCGACAAGGCGGACCTCCCGCCGCTCGATGCCCCGGCCACGCCCGAGGCAGTCCTGCACGCGCTTGCACGGCACCGGCCTGCGTGATCGACTGGCTCGTCCATATCCGCGATCACGCGTCTGTCGAACCGGTGGCGCTGGTCAGCGTGCTCGCGACCGAAGGCTCCGCGCCGCGCGGCGCGGGCACGCGCATGGTTGTGACCGCGCACGCCGAATACGGCACGATCGGCGGCGGCGCGCTCGAACTGCGCGTGATCGAACAGGCGCGTGCGATCCTGGCCCACGCGCCTGGCACATGGCGGGTGCAGGACTATCCGCTGGGGCCGCTGCTCGGCCAGTGCTGCGGCGGCCGCGTGCGCGTGCTGGTCGAACACCTCGACCGCGAAGCGCTCGGCTGGCTCGCGAATGCCTCGGAGGGGCGCACGCTCGTCAGCCTGCTCAAGCCGGGCCGGATCGAGCGGCTGGTCGACGGCGGCCCTGCTGTTGCGCTCTCGGCGCGAGGCGACCGGCCGCGGGAAGGCACGCGGCTTGCCGAAACCATCGGCACCTATCGCCGCCCGCTCTACCTGTTTGGCGCTGGCCATGTCGGGCAGGCGATCGCCCGCCACGCCGCCGGACTGCCCGTCCGGCTCGCCTGGTTCGATACCCGCCCCCTGTTCGAAACGATCGACGGCGTCGCCATCGTGCCCGAATCGGATATCGAACAATGCGTGGCCGAAGCGCCCGAGGATGCCGCCATCGTCATCCTGACGCACGATCACGGGCTCGATTACCGCCTGACCCGCGCGGCGCTGGCCCGCCCGCCGGTCGCCTTCACCGGGCTGATCGGTTCGATGACCAAGCGCGCCCGCTTTCTCTCGCGGCTCGAACGCGATGGCGTGTCCGCACCGGCGCGCGGGCGGCTGACCTGCCCGATCGGCCTCCCCGGCGTGACCGGCAAGGAGCCGGACGTCATCGCCATCGCCGTACTCGCGCAGCTGCTGCAGATGCGGGCTAGGGAAGCGGCATGACCTTTCACGCCTATCGCGGCGAGATCCTCAGCCTTGCCCACGATGCGGCCGAAGCGCCAGACGCGCTGCGCCATGATCTGGACGGCGTGCTGGTCATCGAGGACGGCTTTATCGTGGCGCGTGGGCAGGCTGGCGAGGTCCTGCCGCGCTTTCCCGGGGTGGAAGTCGAACATTTGCCCGGCCTGATCGTCCCGGGCTTCATCGACGCGCACGTCCACTATCCCCAGCTCGACCGCATCGCCAGCCATGGCGAACAGCTGCTCGACTGGCTCGACCGGCATATCTTCCCTGCCGAGAAGGCTTTCGCCGACCCGGACCACGCGGCAACCGTGGCCGACGCCTTCCTCGACGAGCTGCTGCGCCATGGCACGACCAGCGCGCTGGTCTTCGCAACCGTACATGCCACTTCGGTCGAGGCCTTCTTCGCGGCCGCCGAGCGGCGCAATTTGCGCATGGCCTGTGGCAAGGTCCTGATGGACCTCGGCCCCGAAGGGCTGCGCGACGATCCGGCAAGCGGGCTGGCCGAAAGCGAGGCGCTGATCGCGAAGTGGCATGGCAGGGGCCGGTTGACGTACGCCGTGACCCCGCGCTTCGCCCTGACATCGAGCGACGAACAACTGGCAATCGCCGGACGCCTGCTGGCCGATCATCCCGGCGTCCTGCTCCACACTCACCTGGCGGAAAACGCGCGCGAGATCGCCGAAGTCGCCGAGCGCTTTCCCGATGCCGCCGACTACCTCGATGCCTATGACCGGTTCGGCCTGGTCACAGACCGGTCGGTTTTCGCGCATGGGGTCCACCTGCCCGATCGCTCCTGCGCCCGGCTGGCCGAAAGCGGGGCGGGGATCGCGGTCTGCCCCACTTCGAACTTCTTCCTCGGTTCGGGCATGTTCGATTTCGCGCAGGCCGAAGTCCACAAGGTGCGACTGGGCCTGGGCAGCGACATCGGTGCGGGGACCAGCCTGTCGCTGCTCCACAACGGCGGCGCAGCCTATCAGGCAGGGCTGTTCAAGGGCTATCGGCTCGATCCCTTCCGCGCGCTCTGGCTCGCGACGGGGGGCAGCGCCCGGCTGCTGCACATCGACGACAAGGTCGGCACCCTTGCGGAAGGGCAGGAGGCTGATTTCGTCGTGCTCGATGATCGCGCCACGCCGCTGCTCGCGCGCCGCACTGCGGGGGCGAGCCTCGCCGAACGGCTGTTCGCCATGCAGGTGCTGGGCGATGACCGCACCGTGCGCCGGACCTACGTGCTCGGCCGCTGCGCATGGGACCGCGATGCGCTAGGATCAGCGCCATGACCGACCTCGACCGCTTCATCGCCGGCCTGCCCAAGGCCGAACTCCACCTGCACATCGAAGGCAGCCTCGAACCCGAACTGATGTTCGCGCTGGCCGAGCGCAACGGCGTGACCATCCCCTACGCCAGCGTCGAGGATGTCCGCGCGGCCTATGCCTTTTCCAACCTCCAGGATTTCCTAGACATCTACTACGCCGGGGCGAGCGTGCTGGTGACCGCGGCCGACTTCCACGACCTCGCCATGGCCTACTTCGACCGGGCGGCGGCTGATGGCGTGCGCCATGCCGAGATCATGTTCGATCCGCAGACCCACACCGATCGTGGCATTGCCTTTGCCACCGTGATCGAAGGGCTGCTGTCCGCCATGGCCGAGGCGGAAGCCAAGCACGGCCTGACCAGCGCGCTGATCCTGTCGTTCCTGCGCCACTTGTCCGAAGAGGCCGCGTTCGAGACGCTGGCCATGGCCGAACCGTGGCTCGACCGGATCGCCGCCGTGGGGCTGGACAGCTCCGAAGTCGGCCATCCGCCGTCCAAGTTCGCGCGCGTCTTTGCCGCCGCGCGCGCCAAGGGCCTCAAGCTCGTCGCGCATGCCGGTGAGGAAGGGCCGCCTGCCTATGTCTACGAGGCGCTCGACCTTCTTCACGTCAATCGCATCGACCACGGCAACCGGGCCTTGGAGGATGCCGCGCTGGTGCGCCGCCTGGCGGCAGAGGGCATGACGCTCACTGTCTGCCCGCTCTCCAACCACAAGCTCTGCGTGGTGGGCGACCTTGCCGATCACCCGATCGACCGCATGCTCGCCGCAGGGCTGAAGGCGACGATCAATTCGGACGATCCCGCCTATTTCGGCGGCTACGTCGCGGACAACTATCGCGCGGTTGCACAGGCGCGCGGGCTGTCCCGCGATGCCCTGATCCAGCTCGCGCGCAACAGCTTCACCGGCTCGTTCCTTCCGTCCGAGGCCATCGACCGTCACCTTGCCGACCTCGACGCCTACGCGGCGCAGGCGACCTGAGGAGTTCCATGCGCCGCCTGTTCGTCGCTCTCGCGCTGTTCCTCGTCGCCCTTTCTCCCGCGGAGGCGCAAGAGGCGCGCCGCAAGGTCATCATCGACGACGAAGGCTTCGCGCTGATGCACTTGATGCTGCTGGAGGATGCCGGCACCGACGTCGTCGGCGTCACCAGCGTTTCGGGCAATGTCTGGGCCAATCGCGCCACCGCCATGGCGCTGCGCGGGCTCGAACTGACGGGACATGACAAGGTGCCGGTGGCGCAGGGTGCGACCTTCCCGTTGCTCAATTCCGAAGCGCGGACCGAGCGGTGGGAGGCGCTTTACGGCAAGCTCACGTGGAAGGGCGCGTTCATGAAGCAGTGGGCCGAGCCCACCGCGCAATCGACGCCGCCCTATCACGGGCCGTTCGATCCGGTCGACCTGCCCTGGGGCAATGCCGAGCTCAAGCCGCTCGCCGAGCCTGCGGCGGCGTTCATGGCGCATGGTCCACGCACATCCGCACGAGATCACGATCATGGCCTGCGGGCCGTTGACCAACCTTGCGCTGGCCCAGCGGCTCGATCCGGAATTCGCGGCGCTGGTCAAGGAACTCGTGGTCATGGGCGGCAGCCTCAATCCGCGCCAGACGCTCGACAACCGCGCCGCCGCCGACTTCGCGCGCGAATTCGTCAACACGCCGCGCCGCGAATTCAACATTCGCTTCGATCCGGAAGCTGCGAGCATGGTAGCCCACGCCCCCTGGCCAAAGGTGACCATCGTCCCGGTCGACCCCTCCACCGCGACGCAGCTGAGCCCGGCGCTCGTCGATCGGCTTGCCAAGGCGGCGCGACCGCCCGTTGCGGCGATGGTCCGGCGGATGGAGCCCGGCTTTCCGATGTGGGACGAGATCGCCGCCGCCGTCTGGCTCGACCCCGCACTCGTCACCGACCGGGAGCAGCTGTGGTACGACTTCGATACCCAGTTCGGCCCGGGCTACGGCGACATGCTGACATGGCGCGATGCCTATCGCCCGGGATTGGACGAGGGCCACGCGGACATCGTCCGCCATGTCGACGTGCCGAGGATGGAAGCGCTGATCGAGCGAATTCTCGCCCGGCGCTAGGCGTCAGCCGAGGCGTTCGGGAACGGCCTGCGCTTCCTCGGTCAGGGTTTCGGCGGTCATCACCGCTTCCCACGGGAACACGAACCAGCGCTTGTCCTCGGCGCGGTCGATCGTCTCGGCGGCATAATCGACCCGTGCCTGCGAGCGGATGTTGTCCATCAGCACCGCGAACTTCAGGTTGTCCGGGTTGCAGCCGTTCTCGGCGAGCAGCTTGCGGATGTAGACGATCGTGCCGCCGCTGTCGTTAATGTCGTCGACGAACAGCAGGCGCGTGCCCTCGCTCGACTTGGTCGCGACCTTGCCGAGCAGTTCGTCGGCGAAGCCCGGAACCTTCGACGAATGGTCGATCGACAGCATCGGCACCTGCAGCTCGTGGCTGATGTAGACCGCGGGCACCAGTCCGCCCCGGCCGATGCCGATGATGAAGTCAGGCTTCCACGCTCCCCCTGCCAGAGCCTTGGACAGCCCGCGCACCTTGGCGAGGAAGTCCTCGTAGGCAATGTAATTGAGAACAGGGACAGAAGTATGGGTCATGGCCTGGTAAAGGTCCGTCAGCGATTGCGGGGAAGCCGCCCGGATAGCCATTTTCGGGGCTTTCGGCAATGGCGGCACGGCCGATCGGAATGTCGGCGCGGCTAGGGCCCGGTCACCGACGGCTCGGGCAAGGGCAGGGCGAACTGCGCAAACGCGGTCTGGATCTCGCCGAGCACGATGTCTGCGGCATAGGACGGCGGGCGCGCCGCGGCGGTGCATAGCGCCAGGGTCATCGGTCGCAGCACGGGATCGCTGATCCGCGTAAAGGCAAGGTGCCGCGCGCGGACCTCGGTCATCACGTCGAGCGACGTGAGGATGCCGATGCCGCCACCTTGCTGGACCAACGACGTGATCATCTGGATGTCGTCGGAGGTGAACTTCTTGTCCAACGGCGCGCGGGTCGTACCTTCGAGCACCGCGATCTGCTGGTGCACCGCCAGCGGCGGCGCCGGCACGACCACCGGCGATCCGATGCAGGCGGAAAAGCGTGCTTCATCGAGCCTGGCGAGCGGATGGTCGAGCGGGGTCACGAACCCGAGATGCACCTCGGCAAAGGCGTGCACGGTAATGTCGCGATACGATTCGGGATCGAAGAAGATGCCGAAGTCCACCGCGTTGCTGGCGATCATCTGGCGCACGGCGTCGTTCCCGCGGACCCGCACGGCGATGGAAATGCCGGGATAGCGGCTCTGGATCGCGGCGAGCGCACGCGGCACCACGCCTCGCGCCAGCGCATCGATGATCGCGATTTCCACGTGCCCGCGCTTCAATCCGCGCAGATCCTCGATCTGTCCCCGCACTTCCGACAGGTTCTTCTGCCAGCGCCCGCCGGCGGCCATCATGATTTCGCCCGCTGCGGTCAGCCTCAGCCCGGTGGACAGCCGTTCGAACAGCGGCATGCCGAGTTCGGCTTCTGCGTTGAGAATCTGGCGGTCGATCGCCGAAGCCGAAACGTTGAGCTCGTCTGCAGCCTTGCGGATCGACCCGAGCCTGCCGACGGCCATGAAATAGCGGAGAAAGCGCGAGAACGCGGGCATCGCCGGGGCGACCTCTTTTTTGCAACGCAGCGTGGAAATCATTGCAATTGCGGGCAACGCGTCAAGACCTTAGGCGTCTTTTCAACGCATTTCACAATGCCTTTCAGCGAACCGGCGGGGCGATCAACGGGCAATGTCCAATGCAGGCGATGTTGCACGAACCACCGATTCGCTGACCTTGGCCGGGCCGGCCGGTAAGCGCAGGCAAGGCACGTCTCGAGCGACGCGGAACGATCGTCGAACTGCGCTGCGGCCTGCGCATCCGGTGCGGTCTGCAGGCGGCTTCCGTATCGGCGGGCGCAAGCCTTTCGCGGAAAAGGGAAAGCCCGATCGTGCTGCAGGTGCGAGCGGCAGGTTCGCCGCGCGAGCGAATAAGTCACCACTGTGGCAGCAGGGCCTCAACTGAAAGAAAAGTTTCAAATGTGCATATCTGGCCTATGGATTGCCGCATTGCAGCATGGTTGAAGGGCCGGCAGCACGCGCTTGGGGAGAGAGGCGCATCGCAGCGAATCACGCAGCCGGAGCCAAAAGCGGACCGCGCCGCGAACTACAGGGGGGTTTCAAGGAATGACCGTTCGTAATCACGTTTCCGACGTCGCAGCGCAGGCGCGTCTGCGTCGTGCCATGCTGGCCGCCGGCCTGATGGCCTGCACCGCGATGACGGTGCCCGCCTTCGCTCAGGACGCGCCGGCGCCAGCCCCGGCCGACGAGCCGAAGGAAGAGATCGTCGTGACCGGATCGCTCAACGCGCTGCCGCTCAAGGACGTCGGCACCATCTTCGGCTTCGACAAGAATCTCGTCGAGACGCCGCGTTCGGCTTCGACAGTGTCGAAGGAGCAGATCGAGCGGTTCGGCATCACCGACATTCACGATCTCGTCGCCCAGGCGCCGGGCACCTTCACCAATTCGTTCTTCGGCGTTTCGGGGTCGCTCGACATTCGCGGCACGCCCGGCGAATCCTACTTCCGCGGCATGCGCCGCCTCGACAATCCGGGCAACTACCCGACGCCGATCGGCGCGGCCGACCGTATCGACATCGTGCGCGGCCCCGCATCGCCGATCATGGGGCCGGCCAAGACCGGCGGCTACATCAACTTCGTGCCCAAGACCGCCCGTGCGGCGAACGGTGGCTTCCTCGCCGATCCCAAGGCCGAGATGACCTACACAAGAAGCGCCTGGAACGGAAACGACCTGTCGGCGAGCGTCGTCGGGCCGGGCAAGATCGGCGACAAGGAATTCGGCTTCAGCCTTTACGGCGAAGTGAACGATTCCGACAGCTACTACCGCTATGTCTTCACCCACCGGACGCTGCTGCAGGCCTCGATCGATACCGATCTGGCGCCCGGCCTGCGGCTCGAACTCGGCGGGATGTACGACAACTTCAAGGGCGTGCAGAACGGCGGCTGGAACCGCGTCACGCAGGACCTGATCGACAACGGCACCTATATCACTGGTCAGGCAAAGCCGCTCGATACCGATGGCGACGGCAAGATCTCGCCGAGCGAAGCGCGCGCCGCCAACGGGGGCAAGGGGCTCGGCCTGTTCGGTTCGTTCGGCTGCGGCGGCGGCCTGTCTTCGGCCAACCTCAACGACGCCTGCCTCAAGGCAAGCTATCCGGATCTCGGTCTCACCAATGTCGGCACCACCAAGCTCAGCTTCCGTGACACGCTCACCGGTCCGAACGACAAGCTGAACTCGATCGCCAAGACCGCCTATGCCGACCTCACCTGGGGCGACATCGACAGCCTCGAGATCAAGAACCAGTTCTTCTACGACGGCTACACCAATCTCAACGAGAACGCCTATGGCTTCTCGCAGTTCGCCGACTCGTACGTCATCGAAGACAAGCTGCTGTTCAGCAAGAAGTTCACCACCGACGCGGGCAAGTTCTCGTTCCAGGTCGCGCCGGCCATTCGCTACACGAAGTTCAAGCATGGCGACGATTTCGGCTACGAATATTTCAGCCGCGTCGATGTATCCAAGGGCTACGATCAGTATTCCACCCGCCTGCTCTCGACGCAGACCGATTCGGAGTATTCGAGCTACTTCAAGGGGCACTACACTGACGCCTCGTTCAGCGCGCTGGCCGATCTCGATTTCGACTTCGGCCTCGATCTGACCCTCGGCGGGCGCTACGACCACATCGACGTCGCTTCGACCGCAGTGCTGTCGAAGATGGATCTCACCCAGCAGTTCGTCGTCTTCAGCGACGCCGCGCGTCCGGCAATTCTCTCGCCGGCCAACATCGCCAAGGGGTCGGCGACCGTTCGCGACAGCGAAGGCGCCTGGTCGTGGAGCGCAAGCGCCAACTTCCGCGCCCCGTTCGGCCTGGTCCCCTACGCAACGATCTCGAAGCAGTCGGTGATCATCGCAGGCCAGGGCGCCGAGGTGGACATCAGCAACGTCTACAGCCACCAGTGGCTGACCGCGTCGAAGCTGTATGAAGGCGGCATCAAGGGCAGCTGGCTCGACAACAAGCTCTACGCTGCGCTGTCGGTCTACAAGCAGACCCGCACCGACTACTCGATCGCTTCGCTGACCGTGAACCAGGCGATCGAGACCAAGGGCGTCGAAGCCGAAGTCCGCTGGTCGGTCGACAGGCACCTGCTCCTCACCGGCGCCTATACCCACACCAAGGTGGTCAACCTCGCCTTCCTCAACGGCGGCGGCTCGTTCTTCTACTACACCGGTTCGGAGTATGCGAAGGCCAACGGCATCGACCCGACCCTGCTGCTCGGCGGCGCGCCGAGCGGTTTTGTCGCGCTGACCAGCAAGTCCATGGCCGAACGCCCTGGCATCCCGCGCGACCTGTTCTCGGGGACGGCCTCCTATGGCTTCGACAACGGGCTGGCGCTGACCGCCAGCGCCAGTTTCGTGCCCTCGGTCTGGGCGGACTACCCGCACACCGTGCGTTTGCCCGCCTACCAGTTGGTCGACCTCGGCGTCAGCTACGAGAACGACCACTGGCTGTTCCGCTTCAACCTGAAGAACGCGCTCAACAAGCGCTACTTCCGTGCGAACTTCGTCGAGCTCTACGCCTCGCAGAACGTCCTGCCCGAGCTGCCGCGCAGCTGGCAGGCCTCGATCAAGTACAAGTTCTGATGTCCTGACGCGGGGCAGGGGGCGTTCTGCAAGGAGCGCCCCCATTCGCCGCGATGCCTTACTCTTCCCGAGGTTTCTCGATGCACCTGCTGGTCCGGGCCCTTGTTTTTGCCGCCGCGCTGTTCGCGACGGTTTCGCCCGGCCTCGCAACCCCGGCCGCCTCTCCCGCGCTGGTCGCCACGGTCAAGGCTTGTGCGCCGGCGCGCCCCTGCGCCGCCAAATTGCCAGTGCGCGTCGTCGTCGTCACGATGTTCGAAATCGGTCGGGACAGCGGCGACAAGCCGGGCGAATTCCAGTTGTGGAACGAGCGGCGCAAGTTCGACGTCAGGTTGCCCTTTCCGCAAGGCTGGCACGATCTCGCCTACGATCCGCAGACCGGCGTGCTGGTCATCGTCACCGGCATGGGCTCGATCAGATCGGCCACTGCGGCGCTTGCGCTCGGGCTCGACGAGCGGCTCGACCTGTCGAGGGCGTACTGGCTGGTTGCCGGCATCGCCGGGATCGACCCCGCCGATGCCTCGGTCGGCTCGGCGGCCTGGGCCCATTTCCTCGTCGATGGCGACATGGCGCACGAAATCGATGCGCGCGAAATTCCGGTCGACTGGAAAAGCGGCTACTTCGCCCTGCACAGCAAGGGGCCGTCCGACCCTACGCCGCTCGATCCGGTCGATGGCGAGATGTTCGAACTCAATCCCCACTTGCGCGACTGGGCCTTCGAGCTGACCAAGGCCATCAAGCTGCCCGACGACGCCGCGATCACGGCGGCGAGGGCGCGCTATGCCGGCTACCCCAACGCGCAGAAGCCGCCCTTCGTGCTGAAGGGCGACAACCTCGCCGCGATGACCTTTTGGCACGGCGCCAGGCTCACCGACTGGGCCAACGACTGGACCCGCTTCTGGACGCGCGGGCAGGGCGAGTTCGTGACCTCGGCGATGGAGGAGACCGGCACCTTCCAGTCGATCGAATATCTGACGCGCATCGGCCGCGCCGATCGGAACCGGGTCATGGTGCTGCGCGCCGGCAGCAACTTCACCATGCCGCCCCCGGGCACCGCGCCGGCGCCCTATCTGCTTGCCGAAAACCAGGGCTATGCCGGGATGACCGCGGCGCTCGAAAACCTCTATCTTGTCGGAGGCAAGGTGGTCGATGAACTCACCGCCCACTGGGACCGCTACGAAAAGGCGCCGCCCAAGTGAGCCTGGCTGGCTGAGGATCCCCGATCATGGCGCTCACGCTGATCCGCAACGCTGCCGTGGTCGCCACGATCGATGATGCCGGGCGCGAAATCCCCGATGGCGCGCTCGCCTTCCGCGATGGCGTGATCGTCGCGGTCGGCACGACTGCCGAACTGGCGCCCTTTGCCGCCGACGCCGACAACATTATCGACGCCCGCGGCTGCGTGATCACGCCGGGCCTCGTCAACACCCATCATCATCTCTACCAGTCGCTTACCCGCGCGTTGCCCGGCGCGACCGAGGCCTCGCTGTTCGGCTGGCTCAAGCGGCTCTACCCCATCTGGGCGCGCTACACGCCCGACGACATGTTCGCCGCGACGCAGCTGGGCCTTGCCGAACTGGCGCTGTCGGGTTGCACCACCAGCTCGGACCATCTCTACCTGTTCCCGAACGGCGTCACCCTCGACGATACGATCCACGCTGCCGCCGGGATCGGCCTGCGCTTCCATGCCACCCGCGGCAGCATGAGCGTCGGCGAAAGCATGGGCGGCCTGCCGCCCGACAGCCTGGTCGAACGCGAGGACGCAATCCTTGCCGATTGCATCCGCGTGATCGACCGCTTCCACGATGTCGCCGAAGGCGCGATGGTCCGCATCGGCGTTGCGCCTTGTTCGCCCTTCTCCGTCAGCCAGGGCCTGATGCGCGATGCGGCGCTCCTCGCGCGTGACAAGGGCGTGATGCTGCATACGCACTTAGCCGAAGATACCGACGACGTCGCCTTCAGCCTCGAACGGTTCGGCTGCCGCCCCGGCCAATATGCCGAGGAACTCGGCTGGACCGGCCCGGACGTCTGGCACGCCCACTGCGTCCAGCTCGACCATGGCGAGATCGACCTCTTCGCGCGGACCCGGACCGGGGTCGCGCACTGCCCGGGCTCGAACTGCCGTTTGGGTTCGGGCATCGCGCCGGTCCGCGCGATGCGCGATGCCGGCGTTCGCGTCGGTCTCGGCGTCGACGGCTCGGCCTCCAACGACGCCGCAAATCTGCTCGGCGAGGCGCGGCAGGCCATGCTGCTCCAGCGCGCGACGCGTGGCGCGAGCGCGATGGCGGCGCGCGAGGCGCTGCACATCGCTACGCGCGGCGGCGCCGAGGTTCTTGGCCGTGGCGACCTCGGCCAGCTGCGCCCGGGCCTCCGCGCAGATTTCGCGATCTGGGACATGGCGCAGCCTGCCTCCACCGGCGCGTGGGATCTGGTCGCCGCGCTCATTCTCGCACCGCCTCATCAGGTACGCGACCTGTTCGTCGAGGGGAGGGCGGTGGTCCGTGACGGCGATCTCGTCCGCACCTCGCGCCATCGCATCATCGCTGCCGCGCAAGCGTCGCTCGCGCGGCTCATGCAGGAGTAGCCGCCGATGTCGGGAATTCAGCGCAAGGCCGTCGTCACCCGCGAGCAGAGGCGCAATCCCGACTATTTCCCCGGTTATGCCACTGCGATCCCGCTTGGCATCCAGCATGTCCTGGCGATGTTCGTCTCGAATCTCACGCCTCCGATCATCGTCGCGGGAGCGGCCGGGTTCGGCTTCGGCTCGGCGGACCCCGCGCCACTCATCTACATGATCCAGATGTCGATGTTCTTCGCTGGGCTCGCCACGCTGATGCAGACGGTGGGCGCGGGGCCGGTCGGCGCCCGGCTGCCGCTCGTTCAGGGAACCAGCTTCGCCTATATTCCGATCATGATCCCGATCGTCGCCGGGCGTGGGACTGCGGCGATGGCTGAGCTATTCACCGCCGCGCTCGTCGGCGGATTGGTCCATGCCGGATTGAGCCGCTTCGTCGGCCGGATCCGCTTCGCTCTCCCGCCCCTCGTCACCGGGCTCGTCGTGCTGATGATCGGCCTCTCGCTGGTCCGGATCGGCGTGCAGTATTCGGCGGGCGGCGTTCCCGCGATCGGCACCCCGGCCTTCGGCGCGGCGCAGAGCTGGCTGCTCGCCGGCGTCGTCGTCTTCGCCACGCTCGCGCTCAAGTTCTTCGCCCGCGGCTTCTGGTCGACCGCCTCGGTGCTGCTCGGCCTGCTTGCGGGCTATGCCGTGGCTTTCGCGATGGGGCGTATCTCGTTTGCCCCGGTGGCCGACGCACACTGGACCATGCTGCCGACGTTGCTTCCGTTCGGTGTCGCGATCTCGGCCTCCGCGGTCATCGGCTTCATCCTGACCGGTTTCGTCTCCTCGATCGAATCGATCGGCGATGTCGAGGCGATCTGCGAGGGAACGGCCGGTCGCCGGGCGAGCGATGCCGAACTGCAAGGCGCGGTCGCCGCGGACGGGGTGGGCACCGCGCTCGCCGCAGCGTTCGGCGCGATGCCGAACACAACCTTCAGCCAGAACGTCGGTCTCATCGCGATCACCGGGATGATGAGCCGGCACGTCGTCACCTTGGGCGCAGTGTTCCTCGTCGTCTGCGGTCTGGTGCCGAAGATCGGCGCTCTGGTGACCACGATCCCGATCGAAGTGCTCGGCGGCGGAGTGATCGTGATGTTCGGCATGGTGGCATCGGCGGCCCTGTCGATGCTCGCCACCGTCGAGTGGAACCAGCGCAACATGCTCGTCTTCGGGGTGAGTCTGTCCCTCGCGCTCGGGCTTCAGCTGGAACCCGAAGCGCTCGCCCACCTGCCGCAGACGGCGAGGGTCCTTCTCGCATCAGGCGTCCTGCCCGCCGCATTCCTGGCACTCGTGCTCAATCTCGTCCTGCCCGCGACAACCGCCGAGGATGTCGAGGAGCCGTCGGTCCTTTCCGCGACCGTGTAGGATTCCGGGGCTTCAATTCCGACAGGAATCACCCCTCCCGAATCGTATTTTATCCGATTCTCGACCGCGCCGGCGCCGCGGCAAAGCTGGTGAAAGCGGAAAAGCCGCAGAAAACCGTGGGTTTCGGAGGGCGCGCAACAAAATTGCAAAAACCGTTTGACGGTAGAGAATCCCCTCCATATATGCGGCGTCACCGGCAGGGACGCTGCTTCGAAACGCTTCGAAGGGATGGTTCAGCTGGTCGCCACATAGGACGGACACCTGGTTCCCCCGATCGCAAGAAAGCGGGGAGGGATGGTTGTCCGCCTGATTTTGTCTCTTTCGGGTCCTTTGGCCTGGGGATGGGACGGGGTTGAGTGGTTCTTTGACATTGTTGGTTTAGATGAAGGGACATGTGGGCGACGGCGCCCGGTCCGGG
>NZ_JAILXZ010000050.1 GCF_020179475.1 Novosphingobium huizhouense
CTGCGATGCTATATATTAGCACATAGATGCTGATATATAGCACAACAGGGAATCCCATGACCAAGCTTCTGGCGACCGGCGCCATCGTATTGGCGAGCCTTGCAGCCCCGCATGTGGCGACAGCAGAAAGCCAAACCCTCAGACAGATCGAAGAACGCGGCAGCCTGCTGTGTTCGGGCCATAACGGCAGCTATTTCGGTTTCGTCGAGGTGAACGACAACAATGAATGGAAGGGGCTCGACATCGATCTGTGCCGCGCCTTGACAACCGCCATTCTGGGC
>NZ_JAILXZ010000051.1 GCF_020179475.1 Novosphingobium huizhouense
AGAGCTGGCATGATCCCGTCGCGCTTTTATCCGATTTTCGATCATCCCGACTGGCTGCGGCTGGCCTTGCCGCTTGGGGTTCGCTTCGTGCAGATGCGCATCAAAGAGCAACCGCCCCAGAATATCCGCGCGCTGCTGCAGGAAAGCCTCGATCTCTGTCGTCAGGCCGGTGCGGTGATGGTCGTGAACGATCACTGGCGCGAAGCCATCGATCTGGGCTGCGACTGGATTCATCTGGGTCAGGAAGATCTGGACAGCGCGGATCTGTCCGCAATACGCCG
>NZ_JAILXZ010000052.1 GCF_020179475.1 Novosphingobium huizhouense
GGCGACGACGACGTGGTGATCGGCTTCCTCGGCCGGCTGGTCATGGAAAAGGGGCTCGACGTCTTTTCCGACACGATCGACCAGCTCGAGCGCCGCGGCATCGCTCACAAGGTGCTGGTGGTGGGCGAAGGCCCCGCGCGCGACTGGTTCACCGAGCGCCTGCCCCGGGCGGTCTTCGCCGGCTTCCAAGGCGGCGCCGACCTCGGCCGCGCTGTCGCCAGCATGGACGTGCTGTTCAACCCCTCGATCACCGAAACCTTCGGCAACGTCACGCTCGAG
>NZ_JAILXZ010000053.1 GCF_020179475.1 Novosphingobium huizhouense
GGCGGCGGGGTTCAGCCCGACCAGCCGCATCCCGTAGCCCAGCAGCGTAAAGACCATCAGGATCATCACGTCGGACAGGCTTTGATTGGCGGTAAAGGCGCCCACGACCGCAAAGACGGTCACGCAGGGAAAGATGAAATAGGGCGGAACCGAGGCGACACGCATCCACAGCGGAAACCCGAAGCGGGCAATGACCAGCAGGAACAGATCGACCAGCAGGAACCCCGCGAAGATCGCGTAGATCACATCGGTATGTTCATAGAAGATCGTCGGCCCCG
>NZ_JAILXZ010000054.1 GCF_020179475.1 Novosphingobium huizhouense
GTCCTTGCGGACAGGGATGCCCGTCATGACCGACACGACCGACGTCACCATCCCGACACCCGCAGAAGGACCATCCTTCGGCGTTGCGCCTTCGGGCACATGGACATGGATGTCGCGCTTGTCGAACTCGGGCGGCTTGACGCCGATCTCGGGCGAGATCGAGCGCACGAAACTTGAAGCGGCGTCGATGGATTCCTTCATCACATCGCCCAGTTTCCCGGTCGTCTTCATCCGCACCTTGCCGGGCAAACGCAACGCCTCGATCTGCAACAGATCGC
>NZ_JAILXZ010000055.1 GCF_020179475.1 Novosphingobium huizhouense
CGATGCCTGAAGCCGCCCGCGCGACCAACACCGTCATCAACACCGCGACCAACACCGCCCCGATCGACATCGTCGTCTACCACAACCCGGCCTGCGGCACCTCGCGCAACACCATCGCGATGATCCGTAATGCCGGGATCGAACCTCACGTGGTCGAATACCTCAAGACCCCGCCCAGCCGCGCGCTGCTGGCGAGCCTGATCGCACGGGCCGGGATCACGCCGCGCGAACTGCTGCGTGAAAAGGGCACGCCTTATGCCGAGCTCGGCCTTG
>NZ_JAILXZ010000005.1 GCF_020179475.1 Novosphingobium huizhouense
GGTGCGATTGCGGGCGCCGGGTGGATGCATGATCCAAGGCACGGTGTTCCAGAGCACACAATCGGACCGGTCGATGCCGGCCTCGTCGAGATAGCGCCGCAGATTGCGGGCGGTCCCGGACGGATTGTCGCGCGACACGAAGCGCGTGCGCTCAGGCCCGGGACCCGGGGTTTCGAGAAGCAACAGCAGCCGGGCGTCGATCCCGCCGTCCGCCGGGTCGAAATGCGGCACAGGTCTGCCGTCGGCCAACAGCCCTTCGCGCCAGCATTCGAGCTGTGCGACATGTGTATCCGCCAAGGACTGCCGCCGTCGCTTGATCAGGTCGGGTTCGTCGAGCCAGGCCATTCATCTCCATTCGTGATCGGAACGACAAATATCATCGGTTGGATCGATGACTGGTGAGCCGTCATCTTGATCACAGGAACAGCGACGCTTCATTTCGCAGCGCTGTCGATCCGGAGATCCGACATGGCAACGCGCATCAAGCAGACCGAGTTTCAGGCCGAGGCACAGGTCGAGCCGGCGGCCAAGCCAGCATTACGGCTGGTCCGGCCCGACGATCCCTATGCGGAGCTGGAGCGTCCGGCGCCCGGCGTCGCCAATCGCGGCGTGCATCCGCATGTGCTGGTCGCGTTGGTCGGCTTCTACGCGATGATGGTGGCGTCCTTCTGGACCTTCTTTGCACGCGATGCCTATGCCGCCAGCGTACTGGTGATGGTGACCCTGTTCATGGTCATCTACTTCTCGCTGATCGTGGGCGGCATCCTGCTTGCCGACAGTCCGGTGCCGGGCGAGCGGCAGCGTAGCTTCGGCGAATTCTTGAACGGTACGGTCGAAATCCTCGCCGGGACGATCAGCGGCCGCGAGGCGACGATGCAAATATTCCTGCTGCCGGCGGCGATGATGACACTGGCTGCCATCATAGGCGTTATCGCGAGACTATCATGAGAAGGGGCATGCGCTTGAAACTGATACTGGGTCTTGCCGGCCTCGGCCTCGCGGCATCTGCAGGCGCGCTCGCAGCGGCGCCGCAGGACTTCGCCACCGACATGGCCGCCGCGATGGAGCAGATGCACCATGAGATGATGGTCGCGCCGTCCGGCGATCCGGACCGCGACTTCGCGGCGATGATGATCCCGCATCACCAGGGCGCGATCGAGATGGCACAGGCGCAGCTGCGCTACGGCAAGGACGAACGCCTGCGCCGTCTCGCGCAGGGCATCATCGTTGAACAGCGTCAGGAGATCGAGGTCATGCAGGCGATCCTTGCCGAGAAGGGCGCACCGCCGAGTGTGCCTCACCAGCATCAGGGAGACGGAAAATGATTATGAATCACCTCAATACGGCGTTCGCCATGTCCGCCCTCGGCCTGCTTGCAAACACCGCATCCGCGCAGCAGGTGCCCAATGCGACGCCCGACCGGCCGATCAGTTCGCAGGACCGCTTCTATACTTCGGACCAGTTTTCCAACACGGTATCGGTCATCGACCCGGCAACCAACCGGCTGCTCGGCGTCATCAAGCTCGGCGATCTGACGCCCGCCAATCTGAGCCCACTCTACAAGGGTCAGCTTCTGGTCCACGGCATGGGCTTCTCACCCGATGGCAGGACGCTGGCGGTGATCTCGATCGGGTCGAACTCGGTGACCTTCATCGATACGGCCACCAACGCGGTCAAGCACACCGCCTATGTCGGCCGCTCGCCGCACGAGGCGTTCTTCCGTCCCGACGGGCGCGAGGTCTGGGTCAGCGTTCGCGGCGAGGACTATATCCAGGTGCTCGATGGCAAGACGTTCGAACCTGCCACGCGCATCACCGTCCCGAACGGCCCGGGCATGACGATCTTCTCGCCCGACGGCAAATACGGGTACGTTTGCTCGAGCTTCTCGCCCGAGACGGTCGTAATCGACACCAAAGCCAAGAAGATTGTCGGACGTGTCGCCCAAGCTAGCCCCTTCTGCCCCGACATCGCCGCGACCCCCGATGGCAGGCAGGTCTGGCTGACGCTCAAAGATGTCGGCAAGGTGATGGTGTTCGATGCCAAGCCGCCGTTCGCTGTCCTTAAGACGATCGACACCGGCGCCATCACCAATCACGTCAACATCGCCCGCACGTCGCGCGGACAGTTCGCCTATGTGACGGTCGGCACGCAGAATATCGTCAAGGTGTTCCGGACCGATACTTTCGAGCAGGTCGCCGCCGTCCCGGTCGGCGCGCTGCCGCACGGGTTATGGCCTTCGGGCGACGGCACCCGCATCTATGTTGGGCTGGAGAATGGCGACGGCGTTGCGGTCATCGATACTGCGACCAACCGCCTGCTCACGACCATCCCTATCGGTCAGGGGCCGCAGGGCGTCGCCTATGTGCCGGGCGCGGTGCCTTCGGGCGACGGCATGGCCAATCTGGTCCCGCTCGATATGGCCAGCGGCAAGGTCCAGTTGACCCTGTCAGGCCAGGGCCAGAGCCAGGTCACTTTGTTCGATCAGGGGCAGGTCCAGATCCTGCAGGCCGCCGTCGCGGGCCTGCCGTCAAAGCAACCGTTCACGCTTGGACTGGCGACCAAAGCAGACGGGACGGGTGCGATTCAACCTCTTGCCAAATTCATGACCAATCCGGCCGGCGCCGCCATCGTCAACGCCGTCGGGCCGATCCGCCAGATTGTCGCGGATGCTGCCCCGGCCGAGCGTCGTTATTTGGTCATTCGTACAGGTTATCCGGATTCGCAGGGCGCGGTAGTGCAGAAACAAGCCCATTGAAGCCCGCGCGCTGCTGGCTACGAATTGAACGCAGCGGCGTTTCTTGCTCTTTGGCTCCCACGTCTCTGAAGGGAAGCTCATCGAACGTCCGCGTTTACCGAAAGCCGACGGACGCCGTCTGACCTGCTAACGACGGCTTTGTCCCAGATTTTGCCTGTCCAGGGGATCCGGACGCTTACCCTGGCCGTCCATGATGTTGCCTTGGGCCGGTTCGAGGCGATCGAGACTTTCTGTGTCGATCATGCCCTTGTATTCGCGCGCTGGGCTGGCGGCGCTCCCGGGGCGTTCGGCCCGGAGCGGGTGGTTTTTGACGGCACGACCGTTCGGCGTTTCAGCGCCTCGGACGATGACGAAATCCTGATCTCGGCGGAAACGGTGCGCGGTCTCGGCAGCTACGCGGCGGTGCTGTCGCATCTCGCAGCGGCGGAATTGGAGGTACCCCGTTCCGAATCGACGGCAGAAGCTGAGGGCAAAGCGAAACCGGTCGGTGTCGACACCTCCCCGCCAGAGGATGCCGCATATGGGCGCCCGCGAGGCGCTGGCAACCCGCGAACGGCGGGCCGAGTTGCCGTGTGCCACGGCTGCCCGCACCACCCCTTGTTCGCGAGTTTCCCTCGGCTGTGCCTCGGTGCCAGCCCCTCTTTTGCGAGCGCCCGGAGGATGCGCATCCGGCGGAGAGGCCGCCGGCACAGACAGAAAGGCTCGCTATCATGTCCACATCGCTTGCAGCCGCACTCGCGGCACTGGAGCTAGGGCACCTCGAACCCCGCGCTGAAGACCTCAGTGGTATGGCGCCGCCACCAACCGAGGCGCTGGAGCAGACCGTCACCGCAATCTGGAGCGATCTCTTCACGACGATGGGAAACACCGCGCTGGAGCGTGACATCGAAGACCTGGGCTGGGGCCTGGTGAACCTCTTCCACCGCGCCGCCGCCAAGAAACACGGACTGGTCGATCGATTGACCGACGACATCCGCCTTCTCCTCGCCGAACAGGACGGCTCCGAAATCGGCACGGCCAATCTTGAGGAGAAGATCGATCTCGCCAAGAAGGTCGAGGAATCCGCTGGTGCCTTCGAGATCATGCGCGATGTCGCGGCCGCGCACTATATCCGGGAGACCGGGAGATCGTGGGTGCCATCGTCCGGCAACCGCATCTCGCTCGGGGTCACCGCCGGGATCGTCGATGGCCATGCCTTCCTGCGAGCGCGCCGCGAGCGGGCTCTGAACGCCAACACCGCGCAGGGTACGCCCGTTGTGTTCGCCGGTGGCCGCCTCACCTTCGCCAACGACGAAGATATGAAGACGTTCGCCGATAACCTGCTGGCCACCCTCAACAAGGTTCGCGCCCATGTCGGCGACATGTATCTCGTACACGGCGGCGATATGAAAGGTATCGAGCGTCTTGCAGCGTCCTGGGCCGAGCAGAATGGCATCCAGCAGGTGCGGTTCGGTCTCGACCGGAAACTCGGGGATCGCGCGGGCTTCCGTCGCAACGAGCAGATGCTCTCGCTCAAGCCGCGGTTCGTGGTCGCCTTCCAGGGCAACGGCGTGACGGAGCGGCTTGTCATCGAAGCCAAGGCTCGGGGACTGCGTGTCGTTGATCGCCGCGGCCCATTAGGAAGCCCTCCTTCAGCTGCCCGTCGCGCTGCGGGCTGAAGCCGCGGGCCGCCGGTTTTCCGGCGGCCTTTTTTTCGCTGCGCTTACCGTCGTCCCCTGGAAATTTCCGCAGGCGAGAGGGGAGGGCGCCGAGGCCGCTTTTGGTGTCGCTGAGCAGCACTGGAACCGGTCGGCCGTGTTGGCGGCCGGGACGCGGTTCAGAGCCCATCAGCCATCCGCGTTGCCGACGCTGCGCCGGCTGTCGCCTTACCACGAACTAGAGAGAGATGATGATGCGCGATTTGCATGATGAGGAACTGCGCGCTCTGCTGGCGTTCCGGCAGCGTCATGGGCGCTGCTGGAAGGCCGCGCTGCTGCTACGCTGGTCGGCCGGCACCGACACCGATGAACCGGGTTCGGCGCATCTGCGCCATCTGCGCAATATCGCAGGACCGCGCTGGTTGATCGGGCTTCCTGCCGCAACGCTCGACGATGCCGCGCGCCGTTTCGCCGGGATCGCCGATCCGGCGCTGGTCGCCACTTTTATGGCGAATGCTGTGGGATTTGCCCACGGTGCGGAAGGTAGCGTGAAGATCGCCCCCGCGAGTGCCGCACATTCGCTGGCGATCGCGATCGAACTCGGCCTCAAAGCCTTTCTGATGAAGGCCGGCTATGCCGACGACTGGAACCGTGTCCATATTCGGCATGACCTCGAAAAGGCCCTGGCGCTTGCGATGGAGGCGGGCCTGTCGGGCCTGCCTCCGGAATTGCCGGAACTCGCAGCGATCCTTTCGCCGGCCTATCGCCGCCACCAGATCGACGCCTTGTTCCGGGCCGGAGCGTCACCCTTCGATGTGGCCGACGCCTCTAACTGCGTCGACCGTCTCCTTGCCGTGATCAGGGTGCAGATCGCGTGACGGCGCACCACTGCCTCATCCTGTGCGGGGATCGAAAGGGCGCTCGCCAATCCTATGAAGCCGGGATGGGTGGGCCTGCGGTTTACCGTGCGTCAGACGGCCATTATGTCTGTTGCCGTGAGAGTTGCCGACGCTTCGCTGCGGACGACAGTCCAAGGTGAGAAAAGCGCTGACGGCCGGTTGTGGGGTCTCTGCCTGGCGGGGACATGCCGCGGCGATAGGGCAAGGTTTCTGCATCGGTTCCTGGGTTCATAGAACCAAAGCCACCATCCCTTCTTTTTGACCTGATCCCTAAGTCGGTCGTTCGGTCCTTCCAACCCGCTCCCCTTCGGGCCGAGTTGCCGTGTGCCACGGCTGCCCGCACCACCCCTTGTGTCGGGGTTCCCCTGCGCGGCTTACGCGCTCCGGTGGAAGCACCGCCCATGCCCGCCTTTTTCGGGGGTCAGTCGAAGGGACGGTCCCTTCGGCACCCAAAAAAGGAACCTCGACATGCAGAACCTCGTCATCCTCGCCGGCAATGTCGGCGCCACGCCGGAAGCCCGCACCACCCAGGGCGGCACCAAGATCACCCACTTCAGCCTCGCGACCTCGCGGCCCAAGCGCGACAGCAACGGCAAGATCGTCAAGGACGACAATGGCCGGCGGATCGAAGATACCGAATGGCACCGGATCACCTGCTTCAACGGCGTCGGCAAGACCGTCGAACAATATGTCGACAAGGGGATGAAGGTGATGGTGCGCGGCCGCATCCACTACACCCGCTGGACCGACAACGAGAATATCGAGCGGTACGGCGTCGAGATCATCGCCGACGAGGTGACCTTCCTCACCCGCGCCAAGCCCGGCAGTGGCGACCAGGGCGGCAATGACAGCTCGGTCGATGACGACGAAATTCCCTTCTGAAACCCGCGAAGGCCCGGTGGCAGCAACCACCGGGCCTTTTGCTGTGTCGGCATTCTTCTGCGGGGCTTGTCAGAAATCCATATATCCAATATTATCGATATATGGACAATGATTCTGCTATCAGCGCACTGGCGGCGCTTGCCCAAGGCACTCGCCTAGATGCGTTTCGCTTGCTGGTCCGTCACGAGCCCGATGGCCTGGCCGCGGGCGAAGTCGCCCGCCAGCTCAATATCCCCCAGAATACGATGTCGTCGCATCTGGCCGGGCTTGCGCGTGCGGGCCTGATCCGTGCCGAGCGCCACAGTCGCCAGATCATCTACCGCGCCGACCTCGATCAGCTCAAGGCGCTGACCCTGTTCCTGGTCAAGGATTGCTGCGGGGGCAGGGCGGAACTGTGCGAGCCGCTGATCGCCGAGCTTGTTCCCTGCTGCTGATGGAGCCCTGTATGCCCGACCGTATTTATAATGTCCTGTTCCTGTGTACCGGAAACTCGGCGCGTTCCATCCTTGGCGAAGCGGTCATGAACAAGCTCGGCGAGGGGCGTTTCAGAGCCTATAGCGCCGGCAGCCAGCCAAAGGGGCAGGTCCACCCAATGGCATTGTCGGTGCTTCAGGGGCTCGGCTTCGATACCACCGATATGCGGTCCAAGAGCTGGGATGAATTTGCCGGTTCCGGTGCGCCGCAGTTCGATTTCATCTTCACGGTCTGCGACAATGCAGCCGGAGAGACCTGTCCGGTATGGATCGGCCATCCCATGACAGCGCATTGGGGCATTGAAGACCCTGCCGCGATCGAGGGCGAGGGGCAACGCGAGGCCTTCCTGCAGGCCCTGCGCTATTTGCAGAATCGCATTGCGCTGTTTCTGGCGCTCCCGATCTCGAGCCTCGATGACATGGCGATGCGGCGCAAGCTCAAGGACATCGGACAGGGCGAAGGCGCGAGCGCCAAGGCGGAGGCGAGTGAATGACCGTGGACATCATCATCTACCACAATCCCGAATGCGGGACGTCGCGCAATGCGCTCGCGATGATCCGCAACGCCGGGATCGAACCGCATGTGGTCGAATATCTTAAGACGCCGCCTTCACGCAGTCAGTTGGAAAGCCTGATCGCACGCGCCGGGATCGGCGCGCGCGCCTTGTTGCGCGAGAAGGGCACGCCCTTTGCGGACCTCGGCCTGGGCGATGAAGGTCTTTCCGATGCGGCGCTGATCGACGCAATGATGGCCCATCCCATCCTCATCAACCGTCCGCTCGTGGTCTCGCCGCTCGGCGTCAAGCTCTGCCGCCCTTCCGAAGCGGTGCTGGAACTCATCCCCGCGGCCCAACGCGGTGCTTTCGCCAAGGAAGACGGCGAGCAGGTCGTCGACGCTGCCGGCAACCGCGTCACGGCAGGCTGAACGATGGCAGCGTTCACGGTCCGGCCGGCGGTCCTCGCCGACGCGCCGGCGATCGCCGCCATCTACGCCCATCATGTCCGGGAGGGCACCGCCAGCTTCGATACCAGCCCGCGCTCGGTGATGGAGACCGAAGCAAAGATTGATGCATGCTTGGCGAAAGGCTGGCCGTTCCTCGCCGCCCAGCAGGGCGGCCATGTTGTCGGCTATGCCTATGCCACGCAGTTTCGCGATCGGCCTGCCTATGCATCGAGCTGTGAGAACTCGATTTATATCGATCCTGGGCATCAGTGCCGAGGTGTCGGAAAGGCGCTGCTTGCTGCTCTGCTGGCACAGGCCGAGGTGGCAGGATTTCGCCAGATGATTGCCGTCATCGGCGGAGGTGAAGCGGCATCGGTCGCCCTCCATGCCAAGCTCGGCTTCGAACATGCCGGCACGATGCGGTCGGTGGGACGCAAGTTCGGACGCTGGCTCGACACTGTCTACATGCAAATCGCGCTGGGCGTCGGTGACGCCGCTCCACCGCTCAAGGAACCGCAATGACCCAGACCCGTCAACCACGGCTATCCTTTCTCGATCGCTATCTCACCTTGTGGATTTTTCTGGCGATGGCCCTGGGCGTAGGCCTTGGCACGAGCATCGAGGGTCTACCTGCCGCGATCAACGGCCTGTCCTGGGGCACCACGAATATACCGATCGCGATCGGCCTCATCCTGATGATGTATCCACCGCTGGCCAAGGTTCGCTACGAGGAGCTGCCGCGCGTCTTCGAGGACAAGCGGGTGCTGGCAATATCGCTTGTCCAGAACTGGATCATCGGCCCGGTGCTGATGTTCCTTCTGGCCGTCATCTTCCTGCGCGCCGAGCCAGCTTATATGACGGGTCTCATCTTGATCGGGCTGGCCCGATGCATCGCGATGGTCATCGTCTGGAACCAGCTTGCCAAGGGCGACAATCAATATGTCGCGGCGCTGGTGGCGTTCAATTCGATCTTCCAGATCCTGTTCTTCAGTCTCTATGCCTGGTTCTTCCTCGCCTTCCTGCCGCCCTTGTTCGGGCTGCAGGGCAGCGTCATCAACGTCAGTTTCTTGATCATCGCGCAAGCGGTCGCGGTCTACCTCGGTATCCCTTTCCTCGCGGGATATCTGACCCGGAAGGGTCTCGTCGCGGCCAAAGGGCGCGACTGGTACGAGGGCGTATTCCTCCCGAAGATCGGTCCGGTCACGCTCATCGCCCTCCTGTTCACGATCGTTGCCATGTTCAGCCTGAAGGGCAGCGAGATCGTCACGCTCCCGGGGGATGCCGTCCGCATCGCCATCCCGCTGACGATCTATTTCGTTGTCCAGTTCTCGATCAGCTTCTTCATGGGCAAGCTGATCGCCAGCGATTATCCACGCACGACGGCGGTGGCTTTCACGGCTGCCGGCAATAATTTCGAACTGGCCATTGCCGTCGCGATCGCCGCTTTCGGGCTGGTGTCCCCGGTCGCTTTCGCAGCCGTCATCGGCCCACTGGTGGAGGTGCCAGTGCTGATCCTGCTGGTGAATGTCGCCTTCTGGTTCGGTCGCCGCTGGTTTCCCGATACCGTGCCCGAGCAAGGCCGATGAGCGAGGACATCATGGCCTTTGAGCGCCTGCGCCAGCTATCCGAGCCGGATTATCTGCCGGCTCTGAAGATGGCCTTTGCCCGCCGGAGGCCCGCGCTTGGTCTCGGCCCGAACGATCCGCCGCCACGCATTCTTCTCCTCTATGGCAGCTTGCGGAAGCGATCCTACTCTCGGCTTGTGGTGGAGGAATCTGCGCGGCTTCTCCAGTTTTTCGGATGTGAAACGCGGATATTCGATCCTTCTGATCTGCCGCTTCCCGACCAGGTCGAAGGGGACGACCACCCGGCCGTTGCCGAACTACGAGCGCATTCCTTGTGGTCGGAAGGGCAGATCTGGTGCAGCCCGGAACGGCACGGGCAGATCACCGGTATCATGAAGGCCCAGATCGACCATCTGCCTCTGGCGTATCAGGGCATGCGCCCGACACAGGGGCGGACCCTGGCTGTGATGCAGGTCAGCGCGGGTTCGCAATCCTTCAACAGCGTCAACACACTGCGCATCCTTGGCCGGTGGATGCGCATGTTCACGATCCCCAACCAGTCGAGCGTGGCCAAGGCGTTCGCCGAATTTGACGATGACGGCCGCATGAAGCCGTCGAGCTATTATGATCGCATCGTCGATGTGGTCGAGGAGCTTGTGCGCTTTACCGTCCTGCTGCGGCCGCATGCGGACCAACTCGTCGATCGCTATTCCGAACGGAGCGAAGCGGGCATTCAAGTCGATCCAACGAACGACCTCTCGTCGATCGCAATCGCGCCCCAAACCGTACAGGGATGAGCCGTTGGCATGCGGCAGACCATCAGGCCCTGTCAGCGGCAATGGCCTCCCGCATAGCGCTGCCATCGCAGCACTGTGCCCGTCGCGATCATGGCGCAACTCAGGTCGCCGATCCCCGGCGCAGAACACCAGGCCCCGGTGCGATCCCCTTTTGCGGTGCCGGTTGACCGGCATTGGAGCCTCGGGCCAGTGACAAGGATATGGCCGGTGCCGCTTCGGCCCCTGGCGCCGCCAAGCAATCGGACCAGCGCGTCCCGCGCGGCAATGCCGCTGGCGCGCGGGCAGGGTTGCCCCCGCCGGCATGAGCCGTCGATTTCACGCGCCGCTATTCCGCCAAGCCGAATCCGTGGTCCTTCCCGGCACCAGACCGGTCCATCACCGTCCCACACCCTGATGGGCGTGCAAGTGAACATCTGCCCGGCGGGTACGGTCGCGACAGCGAGAAGCAAGGCTATGAGCATCAGCGATGGGACCGGGACGAGGCGTTCGTCATGCGTCGGGGAAAAGCGGCAATGTCCCCGCCATCGCGGCGGGCTCGTCAGCGAGAATATCATAGCAGCGCAAACGGACCGCCAGATGCCGGGCCAGCTGCGCCACCGCACGCCGTCGTGCGGCCGCGTCACCGCAGCGAATATCCGTCACCAGTGCCGGTTCGGCGGTTGCGAGCGACACCTCGAGATGGAGGGTCAGGCTATCTTCATCGACTCGGAGCATGAGAGAAACATAGAACAAAAAAAGAACATACAGCAAGAGGCGACCCTCTGTGCCGTCTTCTTCGCTACCAGAGCGGCCAAAGGACATTTATTGATGCAGTTTAAGTCCGATGCGGCACTGAACGGAAGAATGCGCGTTAAGGGAGCCTGAACGAGCTCAGTTCAACAGGGACATACAAAGGTGAAATTCTCAAAACAGGGCGACCCCGGTCGTGGAGCAGACCGTGCCAGGATGATGTCCGATCGGCTGCGGACTGCCGCGTGTGCGTGATGAAGAGGCTTTTGACCCATATGCACAGGGATCGCAGGGCCATCAGGATGCGCTTGTCGAACTGAACGATCGTTTCCGCATGACCGAGAATGCGGGCGATCTGGCCTTCATCGCCGCCGAGGTTCTGGGCCGCACCTTTGGGGTGAGCCGCGCCGGTTACGGGACGATCGACACGGTCGAGGAAACGATCGATATCGACCGGGACTGGAATGCCCCCGGCGTGTCCAGCATCGCAGGCCGGCTGCATTTTCGCGAGCATGGCAGCTATATCGAGGATCTCAAACGTGGCGACACGGTGGTCGTGTCGGACGCCATGCTCGATCCGCGCACAGCGGACACAGCCCACGTCCTGATCGCGATCAACGTACGATCCTTCATCAACATGCCGGTGACCGAAATGGGCCGGTTCGTGGCGCTCCTGTTCGTGAACCATGACGAAGTGCGTGACTGGTCCGAAGCGGATCTCGTGTTCATGCGCGAGATGGCGCAGCGCACGCGCGTCGCGGTCGAGCGGCGTCGCGCCGAGGTCGACCTGCGCGAACTCAACGCCTCGCTCGAAGCGCGTGTCGCCGAGCGCACACGCGAACTGGAGCTGGCGCACGAGGCGCTGCGCCAGTCGCAGAAGATCGAAGCGATCGGCCAGCTGACCGGCGGGGTCGCGCATGATTTCAACAATCTGCTGACCGTGATCGGGGGATCGGCCGACCTGCTTCGCCGCAAGAACCTCACCGACGAGAAACGCGAGCGCTATATCGACGCGATCATCGATACCGTCGCGCGCGCCTCGAAGCTGACCGCCCAGCTGCTGGCTTTCGCGCGGCGGCAGACGCTCAAACCCGAGACCTTCGACGTCGGCCGCAACGTGCTCGCAGTCAGCGATATCATCCGCAGCCTGACGGGCTCACGGATCGTCGTGGAGACCGACCTCCATTGTATCGCCTGCTATGCGGATGCCGATCCCAGCCAGTTCGATACCGCGCTCATCAACATGGCGGTAAATGCGCGCGATGCGATGGACGGGGAGGGCGTGCTCCGCATCGCCGTGAATCCCGTCGACGTCATCCCGCCAATCCGCGCGCATCCCGAAAGGGTGGGGAAATTTGTCGCCGTCTCGCTTTCTGACAATGGTGTTGGCATCGCGCCCGATCAACTCGAACGGGTGTTCGAGCCTTTCTACACGACCAAGCCGGTAGGGCATGGAACAGGGCTTGGCCTCAGCCAGGTCTTCGGCTTCGCCAAGCAGTCAGGCGGCGAAATCCATGTTGAAAGCAATCCCGGCTCCGGCACGACTTTCACCCTGTTTCTGCCGCACGTACCGGCGCCAGACCAAGATTTGACAGCCGGACCATTTGCAAAGGTCACCGATCATGGTGCCGGCACGCGGGTTCTTGTGGTCGAGGACAATGCCGAAGTGCGGACCTTTGCGACCCATATGCTCGAGGAGCTGGGCTATCAGGTGACGGCGGCCTCGGACGGGCCGGCGGCGCTCGCCGAACTGGCGCAGGGTGCTGCTCGTTTCGACATCGTCTTTTCCGATGTCGTTATGCCCGGCATGTCCGGTATCGAACTGGGCCGGGAGATTACCCGCCTCTATCCCGGCCTGCCGATCATCCTGGCAAGCGGCTATAGCCATGTCTTGGCCGACGAAGGAGCCAGCGGGTTCGCTCTGCTCAACAAACCCTATTCGATGGATGAACTCTCCAGCATCCTGCGCAAGACCGCGCGATCTGCGCAAGGGCCAACCGTAGAGACATACTAGAAGGGTCGGCGCGAAGCCCAAATCCTGGCGTCAGGCGGGTCCACCCCGCTCTTTGAGGCGCAATCCTTGGTCCGGCCGGCAGCCTCATGCGATCAACCCGTAAAGGGTCCGGTCGCTTGCGCTACGGCTTTTTGGCCTGCGGCAAAAAGTGATCGCGGCCACCGGCCGAACACATCGGGCGCCAGTCGAGCGGGGATGAACCCGCCGGCTTGGCAAGGAGCCTCGATATGTTCACCGACATCAAGATCGCCCGCCTCCACGCGCTCGGCCTCTCCAGAACCCTGATGATCGCTACCATGGTTATCGGCATCGGCACGCAGTTCGCGGTCATAACCGCCGATGAGTTCGATGGCGACGTCGCGGTCATCAATGAATATGATCCGTTCAGCTGAAACCTTCAGGCGGGGGCGTTCGCCCCCGCCCTTATTGTGCGAGCGCTGATTGGACGATCTTACCGAGGAAGCGAGCCCGCATCTCATCCACTCGACCCTGCGTGAGCGCATCGTGGAGCATGTCTTTGTCGGGGACGCGCTGCGCCGCCTTTGGCAACGGGGCGTGACCGATGTCGAGGTGCTGCGCTCCGAATTCGACGCAGGCGGCTATGATCTGGTCATGGCCCGCGGCCGCGTGACCCGCCATATCCAGTTCAAGACCAAAATCGTCGGCGGCAAGACCGATGAGGTCAAGATCAGCCTCAAGCTGATGGAGAAGCCGAGCGGGTGCGTCATCTGGATCGTGGTGACGCCAGACCTCTTTTTCGACCATTATCTGTGGTTCGGCGCGGGGCCAGGCGAGCCTTTGCCGGACATCAGTCCGTTTGCCGTCGCCAAACATAGCAAGGGGACGTCGGAGGGCGAGAAGAACGAGCGGCCAAACCACCGCAAGGTGCGGATATCGAGGTTCCAGAAGGTCGCCAGCCTGGACGAGATATTGCTCCGTTTGTTCGGTGGTCTGGATGATGCAAATGGGGCTTGAGCGGGGAGGGCGGCTCCGGCTGCGCCGGACCGGGCTCTAGGCGAAACGCCCCGAGCCCCGTGCCGGGTCTCGGTAGGGTAGACGCGAAACGCCTCTTTCAAGGACGTCCCAGCGCCTCCCCCCGAACCGTGCTTGCACCTTTCAATGCACACGGCTCTCCATTCCGACCGGCATCCGACCGCCATGATGAGCAACATGGCATTTGCGGCACAGGACGATAGTCCTGCGCCGTCGTGCCGATTGTACCCAAGGCGTCAGTTGGTCGAGCCGCTTGTCCTTCAGGCGATTGGGATGATGCATCTCGAACGGACCATCGGAATCGCCACATGCCTCGCATTGCTCGGCATTAAGACGCGTGACCAGATCGTTCGGACTCTGCGCAAGGCGAGAGCCTACCGTGATGGTGTCGACGATGGGGTTATCCCACGTCTTCACGATCAGATGCTTCAGTTTCCACACCTTATGGACGCGCGGCTCGCCCCGAACCACGGTCGTAATACCGTGGTCCGACCCCATCTTCAGATATTCCTCGGCCTGCCGCCTCGTCGAGCGTCGCCGGCATGCCACAGTCGCGAAGAGGCTCCTGAGCATGACCAGTTCCAACTTGTCGAGTGACGCTTTCACGCCATCGGCGATCGCATAGTAGTTCGCGAAGCCTCGGAACTCCGAGTTGTAGGCCACGATGATCTCCGCCACACTGGATTCCATGAGCTGCGGGCGCACCAGACCATTCCTCGTGTCGAGGTTGCCAAGCTTTTTGCGCCTGCAAAACGCATAGACCCGATCCCGTGGCACCCACAGCTTGATATTCCCCCGCGTCGGCCGACGAAGAACGCTACGCGTTCCGCCGCCGGTCTTTTGCCGCCCCGCCATTGTTCCGGCGGAGCGCAACGTGAAGGCGCATACATGGAAGCCTAGGAACGGTGATCCCTTCGATGCATCGCGAACCCCGGTTTTCTCAGGTGACACCGCCAGATTAAGCCGATCAGCGAGGAAGCGCTGTATATCGGCCATGATCTGGACAGCGTCCGCCTTGCTGCCGATCACGCCGACGAGGAAGTCGTCAGCGTAGCGACAATAGCGCAGGCGGCGGAAGTTGGGGTCCATGTCATCGACGGAAGAGAGTTTCCGCCGATCCTGTTTGACAGCTTCGATCCGCGCCAGTCGGACGCGAACCTCGCCATCGCCCGCACCATCGGCACGGGCTGCATCGATCTCCTTACGGAGAGCGGCGATTTGCTGAGAGCAGGCAACATACGCGGGGTTCGCCCGCCGTCTGTCGCCTTTGTCGAAGCCCCGCCGCATCGACTCCATGAAATCGTCAAGTTCATGGAGATAAATGTTGGCGAGCAGAGGCGAGATAACCCCGCCCTGTGGGGTGCCGCTATAGGTCCGCTCGAACTTCCAGTCGTCCATGCACCCGGCCTTGAGCATCGTCCCGATCAGATCGATGAACACTGGATCATCGATCCGCCGAGCCAAGAGGCCGAGCAGGATGTCATGGTCGATGTTGTCGAAGAACCCGCGGACATCCACCTCGATCAGCCATTTCACGCCCGTCCAGGTTTTACGGATCTCTTCGAGAGCCGTGTGGCAGGAGTGACCCGCGCGGAACCCATGACTGTGTTTCGAGAACACAGGTTCATAGATCGCCGCGAGGACCACTCTCGCCGCCTCCTGAACGATGCGATCATCCGCCGTTGGGATACCCAATGGGCGCATCTTACCATTGCCCTTGGGGATATAGACCCGTCGCACTGGACGAGGGCGGTAACGGCCTTCCGCCACACTTTGAACCAGACGGTCGAGCCTCGCCAGCGTCATGCCGTCGAAGGTCTGTCCGTCTACTCCCGGCGTCATCGCACCCCGATTTCGGGATACTCGGTCATAGGCCCGCTCATATAAGCAGCGGGACCGCATGAGGCGGTGAAGACCGTTGATCCGCTTGCCCGCCCGCGACAGGGCCGGAAGCTTCTCGATCCGTCTCAGGATAGTAGCGGTCTGCATCAGCAGTCCCTTTCCATTGATCCATCGAGTTTCAGAACTGCCGTCCTTCGCCCGGACGCAGCGGATTTCGACAAGGATCGCTCCTGCTTATACCGCTGTCCCGTCCGCCTTACGGCGGCTGTCCCGGCCATTACACCGGGCGTTGACTACTATGACGGCTCCGTCGCCATGCAGGTCCGGCGAGCGGTCCTGTTTAGGCGATCCCGCAGTTGCGCGAGTGAGGAGTCGCGATGCGGTTAGGTGCCCCGTTCGTTTCCTTGATCCCCTGACCGGGGCCACGTCGGGCGGAATGGCAGCGATTTGCAGGGCCGTGCTCCTCGCTCCGCTCGATACGGTGTGTCAGCCGCATTCACCGTCACCTACCTGATGGTCGTTGGAAACTGGGATTCAGACAATCCAGTCTTCACCATACGCATCTTGCCTGCTGGTCAGCCGTCAGGCTGCGGCGCCCAACTTCGATCCATCCCCCGACATGCTATGGTCCCGTTCCCCTTTCGGGGTCTCAGCCGATTCATCACCGGCACCGGTAAGTCGGTCAGGCATGAGCTATGCCAATAAGCTCAGTTCATTCGAACACTCCTTTCTTCGTCGCGCCACAACGGCGCACGCCCATGCGGGTCACGATCCCTGCCGTGGTGCAGGCCGTCAACGGCGCCCTGGAATGAGCAGGTC
The DNA here is from genome assembly GCF_020179475.1 of Novosphingobium huizhouense. Taxonomy (GTDB): domain Bacteria; phylum Pseudomonadota; class Alphaproteobacteria; order Sphingomonadales; family Sphingomonadaceae; genus Novosphingobium; species Novosphingobium huizhouense. The sequence continues at coordinate 16,349 of NZ_JAILXZ010000005.1, forward strand.
TGCGGCATTCGCGAAAGGGGCTGGTCGCCCATGGGCGAGATGCGCTGGCGGGCACAGGCTCAGGCCATCGCGCAGCGCCGCGGCGTCGAGCAGGATCCGCCACGGCTCGCCATGCCGCCGGGCGGCAAGGTAGAAGGTCGCGCCATCGCACGCGACCATGCGGCATCGTTCCTGGCGATCGATCAGCGACGTGCTTGCGCCATAGCGAGCGACCAGATCGTCCAGATCGGCGCGCATCAGGGCGCCGCAGCGGCGGCACTGGGTGCGAACCTGGATCTGCAGCCGCTGCATCACGCCCACGCTCAATGTCCAGCGTGGCCAGAGGGCAATGATCCGGGCGGTGTCTGTCATGATCAAGTGGATAGCGAAGCGCTGGGTTGCGCGTCCAGCAGCACGTCCGAAAAGTCGGCCATGCCGTTCCATTTTCCCTATCACCGCTGCACCGATGGTTCCTTTCTGGCTTGGCGTCCTCGCCGCGGCACTTGCCAGCGCAAGCCCGATGCCGGGCTTCTCCACATCCGTTGCGACCCTACGGGTGCGCGGGCGCGCTATGCCTCGGCGGTCCGGTCGCCTGTCGAAAGGCCCCGATCGGCGGGGTCTGACACAGATCAGGAAGTCGAACGTCATGGCCGACACCCAGAATGACAAAGTCCTATCCGCAGACCAGCGCGTCGCTACCATCGCGCGGCTCAATGATGCCCTGCGCCAGTCCATCCATAGCCCGGGCGTCAACCAGGTGGTCATGACCGCCGGGGTCGCCGAGCTCATCGGCGATACCAGCCTGTTCCGCGGGTTCCAGCGCCGCGCCGAACTGCTGCGCACCGTGCGCGACTATGACGCCTTTGGTCCCGACGTCGATCCCCATGGCGAGCGTGATTTCGGGCGCTTCGAATTTGCCGGCGAAGCCCTGTACTGGAAGATCGACTATTATGATCGCGCGCTGACCTATGGATCGCCCGATCCGACCGATCCCGAAGTCACCACTCGCGTGCTGACGCTGCTTCTCACCCACGAATATTGAGCTATCATGGCCCCGACCCTGTCGGGGCCACTTTTTACCGAAAGGATTCGCAGATGAGCGAGCCTGTCATCCAAGCCCTCGACCGGCTTTTCGATCTCGCCGCGTCCGATACCGGCCAGGCGCGCCGCGCCGCGAACTTCCTGCTCGCCTGGTGGAATGCGCAAGACAATGGCGGGTTCGATCTCGCCGACCTGTTCGGCGTCGACCACGCCGTTGCGGCCGACATGGCCGTCGTGTTCGTCTATCTGGGCGGTCATCACGGCGCGATCTATCCCGACCAGCTCGGCTATGAGGACAAGATCGTCGCACTGGTCCACCAGTGGCGGTTGCGTGAGCCTGCCGACTGACTAAGGCGTCAGCCACGAGCGCTGATCGCGTCGCGCCAACCGAGCCCGCTGACGTTGCCGCCGGGCTGCGCACAATGTCTCACAGAGCGATGGTGACGCCGGCCATCCCCCTGACCGGGGGGATGGCCGAAAAGTCTGCTTGAGCAGACTATCGCCGGTGCCGTCTGACGCCCACCGGGTCTTGCTCCCCGGCACGAGAGGGGAGGCTGCGCGGCGAGAGCGGCCGCGTTTCGCTGCGCGGTGAGGGGACCGACCGGTTTCCCTGGAACATGCCAAGGAGACCCGCCGTGGCCGACTATTTTTCGCGTCATCCAGACCATGCGTTGCTGTTCGCATTCGTCTGCTTCGTCATCACCGTTTACCTGTTCCGTTATGTCGGACCCGGCATCGGCGGCGGTGGCGACTGGTCGTCGCGCGAGCATTATGAGCGCAACCTGCGCGATGGTCCGCACGACTATGAATCCTGACGGCGCGGCGCCGATGCGAACGATCGTCGTCAGTCTGCTCAAGGGCGGGGTCGGCAAGACCTTTCTCGCAACGCATCTCGCCTGGTATCTTGCCGAGCGAGATGGCAACCGGGTCGCGTTTCTCGATCTCGATCCGCAGGGCAGTTCCACCCGTCGGCTTGCGAGCGAGCGGACCGGGTGGTTCGCAGCGGACCTGTTCGATCCCGAGGCGCGGCTCGACCTGACCGATGCGCCCGGCATCACGGTTTTCGCCGCCGATCCGCGCCTGCAGATGGTCAAGGCCGCCGCGGATGTCCGCGATTTCCTCGGCCGGTTTCCCGCGCTTGGTGCGCATTTCGATCATATCGTCATCGACACCGGTCCCAAATGGGATGAGCTGACCTTGAGCGCGATGGCGGTGGCCGACGCGGTGATCGCGCCGGTTCAGGTCGCCGAGGATTCGATCGAGTGCGCCAAGATGCTGCTTACCGCGCTCAAAAAAGCGGAAGGGGCAAGAGGCGGGCGCAAGGTCGATTTTCTCGGGCTGTTGCCCTCGATGGTCAATCCGTTCGACCGGCGCGAAATGGACAATGCGGTCAAGCTCGCCCGCGCCGTCGGCGAGAAACTGATGTTTCCCGCCTTCATCAAGGCGCGACCGACCTACAAGCATTCGGCCGAACAGCATCATCCGGTCTGGCGCGAAACCGGCAGCGGCGCGAAAGCGGCCGCTGACGAAATCCGACCGATCCTGGCCGAAATCGTTCGCCGGATGGATCACCGTCGCCTGAGTGCGGCGTGATGGGCAAGTTCGATCAGCGCGCCGAAGAGTTTGGACTGCTTGTCGGTCTCCACGACAGCGCGCGGCGCGTCGAGGATCTGCCGCTCGACTGGATCATCGCCGACCCCGAAAATCCGCGGCGCGTGTTCGACGAGACGGAGCTCAAGGATCTTGCCGCTTCGATCGCGGCGCGCGGCGTGCTGCAGCCGATCATCGTCGCCCCGAAAAATGGTGACGGGCTTCATGTCATCCGCGTCGGCGAGCGGCGCTTTCGGGCATCGCGCCTTGCCGGGCGCGAGACAATTCCAGCGATCGTGATGGCGGTGGTGAACCGGGCCGATACGCTCGCCGATCAGATCGTCGAGAATGATCAGCGCGCGGGCCTCACCCCGCATGATCTGGCGACCGGGATCGAACGGATGCTCGCCGCCGGCGTCACCCAGGCGGAGATCGCCCGCGCGCTAGGCCGGTCTAAGCAGTTCGTATCGCTCTATGCCGCCTGTGCCGACATGGCGCCATGGTTGCGGGCGGCGATCGATCAGATGCCGATCCGGTTGCTCTACGACCTCCACCGCACCGCCCGAACCCACGGCGACGCGGTGCGCGCCTATGTCGAGCGGCTTGGCGATGAGAGCGTGACCCTGGCCGAGGGCGGCCGGTTTATCGCGGGGCTCAAGGCATCCGAGGCTCTGCCTGATACAGGGTTGCGTGACGTGCCTGCCTTGTCGAATGGGCAGGACACCGAGCGCGCTGCGCCAAGCAGGCCGGTTCGTGCCGGTGCAGGCCTGCGGTCGATGTTCGGCGCGGAGGTGTCTTTGGAGCCCCAGCCCCTTGATGCGGTTCGGGTGACCCTGGACGGGCGGACAGGACGTTTGATCCTGCCCGAGCGGGTTCGGGTGGTGTTCGACGACGGCGAGGAGATCGAAGCGCCCGTTGCCGATATCGTTATGGGGTAAACCGTCGTCCGGGCGGGGCGCTCACACATTCACCCCTCACTCCGCGTAGAAACGATCGAGTTTTTCAGACAATTTTGACAGCCGCGCCCCTTCTTCAGGGGCGCGGCTGTCTTCATTTTCTCGGATCGTACGGGTTGGATGGCTCAGAAATATTCTGCTTTTCTGTATATGTCAGGTCGGGTGAGAGGTCTGGCTAGAGGACGGGCGGAGTCTGCTTGAGCAGACTATAAGATGAGTGGTTTTAGGTGAGGGCCGGATAGGCTTGGCGCCGTCATTGTTAAACAATAGCACTGGGGTGTGGCGTTTTTTGGCCTCCGTCTGCCCGATGATCTCGCGGCGCGCTTCGATGCTAGGGCGACTGCCGCCGGCGGTCGCTCAGCGCTCCTGCGCAAGCTGATTGACGATGCGCTTGAGGAGGGCACGGGTGCGCCGTGCGAGACGGCTTCGCCTCGGACCCGCACGACTGACCGGCTGCAGCTTCGGCTCATGCGCGAGGATATTGAGAGGCTCGATGCGGCCGCCGATGCGCGCGGGCTCAAACGGACCGAATGGCTCGTAATGCTTTTGCGTCGGCGGCTTCATACGCATCCGCTTCCGCCGCGCGCCGACCGGGTACAGATCGCGCAGTCCTGGCGCGAGCTCAACCGGATCGGCATCAATCTCAACCAGGCGGTCCATGCCCTTCATGCCTCGACCATGGTAGATTCCCGTCTCGACCTGGCGCGTGAGGCCGCGCGGGTGGCATCCTTTCGCGACGAGGTAGGCGACCAGCTGCGCGCGCTTGGCCGCGCGCTAAAAGGTGACCTGAGCTATTGGGATACGCCCGATGACTGACGATGATGACGGCGTCCTGCCGCTCCCCAGTCTGATGGAAGCCTGGCGACCGCCGACCGGGGGCAAGCGTAGCCTGCGCGGGGGGACGCTGCGGATCCGTTCTGGCGGTGGCAAGGGCAGGGGCGGAATTGCCGCTGCGCCGATGTTGTCGCCGGCCGATGCGCGCGCCAAGCTTGAGCGGATCGTGCGCAAGGCGCCCGAGGTCATGGTCAAGATCTCGGGCAAGCAGCGTGGAGCCAGGCACCTCGCCGAACATTTTGGCTATATATCGCGGCATGGGAAACTCGAGGTTCGCAGCAGCGAAGGCGAGATCATCACCGACGAAAAGCGCCTGAAGGCGATCGCGGCCGATTGGGACATGCTCGATCAGGCGATGAACCTTCATGGCAAGGCGCGACCGACCTCGATGTCGATGGTGTTGTCGATGCCCGGCGGTACGACCGATGCCGCGACCATCCATGATGCCGTCCAGGCGTTCGCGCGCGCCGAGTTCGAAGGGCAGTTCAGCTATATGGTGGCGCTCCACACCGACACCGCTAACCCCCATGTCCATCTGACCGTCGCGACCCAGGGTGCGGATGGGGCGCGGTTCAATCCGCGCAAGGCCGACCTTCATCATTGGCGCGAAAGCTTCGCCCATGAATTGCGCCAGCGCGGTATCGCCGCCGAAGCGACGCCGCGCCGCGCGCGCGGCCATGTCCAGAAGCGGGTGCGCTCGCCGGCGCACCATCTGGAGGCACGGACAGCGGGGCAGGGGAGGGATTTGGATCTCAACCGGCTGATCGAAGAGCGCGCGCAGGCGTTCGCACGATCACAGAACCCGGAGCGGCGTGTGGAGGACGTGTTGGCGCTCGGCCGTCAGAAGCAGATCCGGGGGGCTTACGCAGAGGCCGCGGCAGCGCTGGCGGCGACCGGAAAGGACGAAGATCGCGTGCTGGCCGAAGATATCGCGGGGTTCGTGGCCGATATGCCGGCGGCGGTGTCGCGGCGGTTGGAGCGGGCGAGGGAGATTATGATCGCCGATCGGAGTTCGGTGGCAGCGGACAGCCGCAGCCGCAAGTCAGATGCTTTGCCCTCGGCTGAGTCGGACAAAGATCAACGCAAGCCCCCTGATCGCGAGCGCTAAAGACGTGGATAAGTTGGGGTAGGGGCGGACTTCAGTTAAAGCGCAGTCCGAATAGCCCGCCGGTTTCGGTCGCGTCGGTCAGCTTGGTGTCGAGGACGTAGGCACTAACATCAAAGCCGTCACGAAAGCCGTCCTTCGGCAAAGCATCCGAATTCATCGTGACGATGTATTGGAATCCGACTGCGGCAGCATGATCGGCGCCGAGCTGCAACGCTTTGGCCACCTGCCGTTCGTCGACCCCGTCAAACAGATGACTGTCGTGAACCAAGAAACCCGGCCCCATGCCCCGGCGGGCGGTCAGTTCGGCCAGCATGAGATCGAAGCAGAATATCTGCATGTTGGTGATGCCCTTGCTGCGCTGGGCATCGATACGAATATCGACCTGGGGACCGTTGGGCGTGGCGCTGACCGTCAGGCTCCCGGCTTTTTCGTAAAGCGCGTTGGACAGATCCTCGAACACGAGGATCGCTTCCTCGATGATGCTCTGACGCTCGTGATGATCGTCCTGAAGCGTCTTCAGGAGCCGGGCGCGCTCAATGTCGAGTTCGGCTTTCGTGCTTTCGATCTGTTCCGCCGTCGTGAGGCGTTGTCTCAGTCCCTCGGCGTCCGCCTCCGCGCGACCGGCTTCCTGCTGGAGCGCTGCGTAATGTTCCAACGCGCCGCCGGATTGGAGGATGCCCATCAGCTGCCGACGACGCCCATCAAGCGTTTCGCGCGCACGATCGCGCGTGCGGATACGATATTCCGCAGCCTGGACCTCGGACGTCAGATGCGATCGCCGATTTTGCACGATCGCCTGGTGAAACTCTTCCACTTCCTCGAAGCGGCGACCGACCGATCCCGGCAGTACGACACCGGCTTCGCGATAGAGGCGGTCTAGGCTGGTCGTCGCGGGCGGAAGCTCGCTGTCGATCGCCGCGCGCAGCTGTATGACCAGTTCCCGATCAGCGGTATTGTCGTCGCTGAGTGTCGAAATCTCTCGCGTGATCTGCGAAGCCTCCTGCTCCATCCCCGAATATTCGGGAACGACATTGAAGGTGTTGAGTTGCTCGCGCATCCTTCTGGCACGGGCTTCGGCGATCGTCATGCGGGTCCGGAGATCAGCCGCCGTGCCGAAATAACGGCCGAGACTGCCGTCCTTCGCCGCCTTGCGCAACTCCGCCATCGCGCGCTCTCGCGTGCGGACCTCCTGAAACTGTTGCGGCACGCTCGCGTCGAGGCCCAAGAGATAACTGATCGCTACCTGCTGATCCCAAGCCTGCTGCATCGAGGATTGCTGTGTGGGCGACACGAACCCGCCGCTATTCTGCCGTCGCACGAAATAGGAGAATAGAGATCGAAAGCTCGGCCGAAAGCGGCCGTTTGCTTCGTCGTCCACATCCGGGTTCAGGCGGAAAAGCAGCGCGCCCAATGCGGCGCGCCAATTTTCGTTGCTGATGACCAGATCGCCGGTCTTGGCTTCGAGAGACGGGGCGATCGGCCAATCGGATGTGTCACCCTGCAATCGGATGCGGGACGGCTTGGTGCCGGATCGCGCGACATCGACGAGCGTCGGTCCGATATCGACGCGGGCCTCGAAGCTGAAGCCTGCCAGTTCATCGGAGCGGAAAATGCTGTCCTTGTCGGCATTGGCGCCGAACAGGAAGTGGATCAGCTCGACAAAGCTGGTTTTGCCGGCGCCGTTGCGGGACTGCCGATCGGTCGCCCCATCGCTCTTGTCGGCGAGCAAGATGTTCAACCCGGGCCGGAAGGCCAAGCTCTTGAAGCTCGGAAGGTCGCTGGAAATGCCGTGAATCATGAAACGGCCTTCTGGACCAGACCACGATCGAACTGCACGGCCTTCACGATAAACAGCAGGTCGAGCGCCAGCACGAACCAGTCATAATTGATCGGTGCAGATACCGCCCGATCGCTGCGAGAAATGCGTATCTCATCCCAGAGACGCGAGACGGTCATCGGCTCGCGCAGGCAGCTGAGCACGTCGGCACCAACCGCCAGGAGCGCCCGATCGGGCCGGATATGTTTGGTCGGTAGAATCATATCGCGTCGATTCGAATCGCGTCCTCAAAGATGTCACAACGTTCAAAAAAGTAGGAAAGCACAGCGAGCACCGCGCCTTGGCGCGCTGGTTCTCCGGTCATACCCCCCGCGAAAGCTTGAAGCTCGCCGAAGATATCGTCCGGTGATAGCCCTACCGCCTTCAGGGCCTGATAGCGCACCCGGAACGCTTGTGCGATCTCTTCCCCGAGGTCGGGATCAGGCCAGCCGGCAAAAAAGGCTTCGACCAACTGCTCCCGGCGGCGGCCTTGCCGCAGCAGCCCGGCTGCGTCCTGGGAGAGGGCATTGCGTTCGAGCTTTGCCGCCGAGGGCGCCACCAGCGATGGTTCCGCGTCCGGTTCCTGCCGTTGAATTGCCAGCAGCACCGACCGCAACGCCTCGAAATCGAGCTTCTCCAGCACACGGCCCGATGGAACGGCGCCAAAGAGATCTTCGAGCTGGTGGAGCGCGAGCGACATGGCGATCAGCCGCAATTCCGCTTCGCCGCAGACGGCCAAGGCGACGTTCGGATTCGCGGCGTTGAGCGCGGCGAGTTTCTTGACGGCCTCGGCCGGGAGGCCGCGAATGTCGTTATGGACAAACTCCCACCGCAGCATTTTTGTCGTCCAATGGACGAGCGCGCCTGCGAAATCTTCATCGACCTTGGCAAGGAGGGGTTCGAGTTTCATTGCATCGGGCGCATAGCATTGGAACACGGTGCCATCGCTGGCCCGGAAGCCATCGCATTTCAGGTCGCCTTTCGGGCCGTAAGGACGGACGGGTTGGAAATCGCCCGGAAAGGCATGCGCCATGATACGGGCGAATAGGGTCTCGAACGCCTTGCCGCGCTCGCGCAGAAAGGCGTTCTCGAACTTGAGCCCATAGGCAAAGCGTTGCGTGTCGTCCAATTCATCCCCCGAACTTGACCACCATAACCTTTGGCAGAATCAGCAAGCAAATCTATTAATTTAGGCCCATCGTCGGGCGATGAGCGACGCACTCTACTCCGGCAGGTCGGCTTCGCGCAGAGCGCGCATAACCTCGCGAAACACGCCTTCGAATGGCGGAAGATCACTCATTTGTTGCTGCAGCCGCCCTGTCCAGAGCGTGCCTAAACGCTTTTCCTTGGCGGCGATCGCAGCGGTCACGCCAGCGGGCGTGCGTTCCCGAAGAGCGAGCTTCTTGGTGAACTCGGCGAGGTGTTCCGCCGGTCGGATGTCACGCTCCTCAAGCAGATTCCAAAGGTCGTAGAGATCGCGCGGCTCGGTGCGCGCCCTGTCCGACAGAGCCGCCAGCTTTTCGACGAATATCTCCGCCAGGCTATAGGCGAGCACCGTCGGGCCTTCCGGCAAATCGGCAAATTCCTCGAAGGTCCGCAGGATCGGACGCTCGGCCAGCGGAAAGCAGAACACCTCGTTGATCGTGACATCGACTTTCACGTCGCTGCGCGCGGGTAGGGGGCCCTTGTAACTCAGATAGAAGGTGTGGGTGTTTTGATGGCCATGCCTGTCCGGCCGGTCATAGGCCATGTTGATCCCCGACGCCGCCTCGACGATCGCAAAGATCTCATTCAGGCCGGAGAGGATCGCGTCCAGTTCGATCGGCTTGATCAGCGAAAAATCGAGATCCTCTGAGAAGCGGTAATTCTCGAACCAGCAGCGGCGCAAGGCCGTCCCGCCCTTGAAGGCGAGAAATTCGCGCAAAGGATGCTGAGCCAGACCGGTCAGGAACCAGGCCAGGCAATAGTCGCGTTCGATCACCGCCTCGGGCACGCGGCGGCCGCGCGGCTTGAGAAGGCCGTTGGCGATACGGGAGAGATCGCGCTGCGGAATCATCAACTGCTCCGGATTATGTCGAGTTCGTCGGGTTCGACGTTGAGTCGGATGCGCCATCGGGCCAGCATCCGGCCCTCATTGGGAAACAGGGGATCGAGGCGCTGATAGGTCGGCGTCAGCCGCGCGCGCAACGGCTCCAATGCGACTGTGTCGGCCAGCCCGTAAAATTCCAGCAGATAGCCCAGGCGGCGGATCACCGCGCCAACGCCGAGGCGAAGCGCGTATTCGATCATCAGTTCGACCCGCAGCGTGTCGCGCTTCATCCAGAGTCCCTTGGCAACCTCCGTAATGCCACCGACATATTGCGGATGGTCGAGACCATCGATGATGGTCCGCTCAGGATCGCTGACCCTGATTTGCTCTTCGGATGTGATCCAGATCTCGGTCAGACCGAAGAAGTCCTGCGATTTGACGTCGACGAAGCGGAACTCATACCCATGGATGTGCTGCGGGCGCAGCCGTTTGGTGCAGGAGACGATGATGGCCAACTGCGGCTGGGTGACCATGCGGTGCAGCTCGAGGGCGCTGCCGTGGGAGATGAAGTAGTCCGCCTCGCCGACCAGCGTTCTTGCGATGAGGTAAGGATCGCTCACATGCTCGGTGTCGCGGCCCCGCTCGAACGGCACCAGATTGTAGAGACCAGGCTTTAGGCGCGTGACAATCCCGCGCGCTTCGGTGTTCGCGACGAGGCTGCGTGCCGATGATGGGCTCAGCCCTGTGATCTCGGTGACGTCCGCGAGCGAAAAAATCGGCTGACGGCGTTCGTTGAGTTCGACGATCAGCTGGGCGGCCCGAGGTCCAAGCGTCTTGAGATTATATCCTTCGCGCAATTTGAGCCTCTGCGAGCGATGTCCGGCGCGTTCGATATAACGGTAATTATATTGTCTGGCAAGATTGTCGTGTTTTGCGGGACGGTCCGCACGCGCAGTATACATCCGACAGGCGCTGGGGTTGGGCCGCTCGAGGTTTATCAATCATGACAAATGTTCGGCACAGACGAACAAAAGTAGCATTTCTTGAACCAGGAACCGATCGCCTGAGCCATATCTCGTACAAGGGCTGCGGCACAAAAGACCGATTCCCGGTCACCGGGACCGGCTGCGTTCCTGGGGCTTGGGCTCGCGACCTGGACGAGGGATAGGCGGCTTGGCCGGATCACGGCCGCGGACCACGTCCTGCCTGACGCTGGGGGAGACATCCTTGACCATTGCCGGGCGGATGGTTCGTCCCGCGGCAATATGCGAATCGAGCTGTGTACGGGCGACGGTCATCACCCGCGCAACCGCCTCGGGGTTGTCGAACAACGTCCGTCGGATCACCGCTTCCATCACGCGCATCTGACTATCGGCCGCACGATCATTCGGCGAGGTGCCACGATCGCCGCGCCGGGCATCCGACCTTTCCAAACCATTGCCCTCGCTCTGCCGACTCATTCCGGATGACCCGCGGACAGCATCGAGATCACGTGCTGCTGCCATGGGCGCAATCGTATTACGGCTCGTCTCCCCGCGGAGTCGGTCGAGCTCCTGGAGATCGCGATCATTGGGCTTGTAGCCACGTACCTCCAGCCCCTTTTGACTGGCCTCGATCCAGACCGATCGCCGAAATTCTTCCGATCCCGTGACGTGAATCCGATCCCAATTGCGGTGTTGGGCGATCGCCACCAGATCCTTGACGACCTCCTGGCTCTCCGTCGCCGTGACCAGACGCCGGCCTTGATCGCGAAACGCGGGATCCTTTGCTTGCGCCGTCGTGAAAAAGGCAGGTTCGCCCGACCATTTTGCCTTGTCAGCATAATAGCGCTTCCGCACGCTGTCCGGCACATCGCCCGCCTCGAGGGAATGCACCTTGGGCGCGTTTCGCGGCGCACCAACAGCGCTAGCATGATCAGGCGCTTCAGTGGGACCGTCTTTCGGTCCCCTAGGCGAGGACTTTTCAGGCGCCTGCGCCTTGCGCTGTTCGGCGTCATCGATGCCAACGCTGTTGGTAATCGTCCGCGCCGCGCCCGATTGCTTGCGATCATTCTCTGCCATGGTCATGCCTCTCGGTCACAAATGCTGGAGATTGGGCGTCGGCGCCGACGGGCTCGAGAACGGCCCGGGCCGTCATCGCCGTGACAAAGGCGATAGCGGCCTTTTCGTCGCCGGGCGGTGGTAGATCCACCATGTCGCCGAGCACCAACATGTCATCGGTAATTTCGGCAAAGCCCGACAGTTCGTCATCGGTCAACGCGCGCGAGCTGGATCGTGCCTGCTCCGCCGCAGCAGTCGCTGGACGGTCGTTCAACAGAGCAGCCCGCTTCGCGCTCAGGGCCTGCGCTAACCGATCACTGCTGCTCGCCTCGCCGGCCAATTTGGCGGCGGACGATACGGCATTGATCGCGATCGGACGGGGCGCGACCTTGGGCGGGTCACTGATCCGGCTCGTGAAGCGCTTCGACCGGAAATACTCAATCTTGCGGCCCCTGACGGGCGGAATGCCGCCGCGCATCAACAGAAGGTCGCCCTTGGGCATCTGCATCAGTTCCTGGGGCATCATCAGCGCGCGCCGCTGGTCCGATTCCGATACGCTGCGGTTGGCGAGCAGGCCATGGATCGTGCGGCTTTTCGATTTGACGTTCATCGTGAAAAAGCCGAGCCGCTCGGACAGTTCGTTGGCGACCTTCAGCTCCTTGGGTGTGAATACGATCTCCAGACCGCAGTTGGCGATGATCTCGTCGGTAACGTCCACGCCATAGATACCGCGGGGCTGAGACCGGCTCTGGATGACGGGCAACAGGCGAAGCCCGTAGCCTGCAACATAGGAAAAAGCCGACGCGATGACCGGCGCCTTGCCGAGGCGGGCGAACTCGTCGAGCAAAATGAGTACCGGCACGCGGCCACCATTTTCAGGCAGTTCCCGCGTATTGAGATCGATCAGCTGCTGGAGGAAGAGGTTATAGACGGGCGCTATCCGGTCGATGTTATCGGGCGATACGCCAAGATAGATCGATATCCGCTCGCGGCGGATCTGGCGCAGATCGAAATCGGTCTCTGACGTCGCGGCATCAACATAGGGATTGAGCCAGAGATTGAGTTTCGAGGTGATCGTCTGCTTGATGCCCGAAAATGTGTTGTCGGACGCGGAGGTGAAGTCACTTAGCGCCGACACACACGCCTGGCTCAGCCGCTGGCCACGGCGCTGGGCCTCTTCGACGACCTTCGGCAGTTCGACCTTTGGATCGCCCGTCGTCAGTCGCCGATAGATTTCGCCGATCGTGAAGGGGAGGGCGGGATTGGCCGCGACAAGCGCGCCGACGCCGACAAAGGCGGCGCGCGCCGCTTCCGCCCAGAACGGATCAGCCTTCTCAGGGGCCGGAAAGAGCATGCCGCCGATCTTCTGGAGTTCATTGATCACATCGGTGTCGTCGAGCCGGTCGATGAAGCTCAAGGGATTGTAGCGGGCGCTTCGCCCTTCAGGATCTAGCGGATCGAACAGATAGACGGCTTGGCCATGCCGTGCGCGAAAACCTGCGGTGATGTCCCAGTTCTCGCGCTTCACATCGAGCACCACCACCGAGTCCGCCCAACTCAGAAGATTGGGGATCACTACGCCGACGCCCTTGCCGGCGCGCGTCGGCGCCTCGAGCAAGACATGTTCGGTGCCGCCGAAAACCAGATAGCGCCCGCCTTTCTGCCCGACGATGATCCCACTGTTGCTGCGCAGATGTTCGCGTCGGATCTCGCTTTCGCGCGCGAACCGTGCTTCGCCATGAAGCGTGCGCCCCCGCTTCAGCATGATGAGCAGGATGACGAAAGCGATGGCGCCGGCAACCAACGCACCGCGCTCCAGCCACAGACGCAGAAGTGGATCGCCGCGGTAATACCAGAGCCATGCGGGTATCGCCGAGATCTGCATGTGCGGGCCGATCTGGTTGAGCCCGACGAGCGCGACCAGCACCGCGCACAAGGCACATGCCAAAAAGGTTGCCGCGAGCATCCCCGCGACGATCGCGACCTTAGTGAGCGGTCGCGCGTCCGACAGGCGGGTCAAAATACACCTCCTCGACTTCGAATTTTCCGGCGCGCTTGCGGGTCTGGACAACGACGTCGACGAGCATGTGCAACAGCCCACGGATATCGTCGCGGGCCAGATCGCGTCCGCCCTCGGACTCCTTCACCAGCAGGGTAAGCTGCTCGAACGCGCCCATGGCCGAGCCGGCGTGGACGGTCGTGATCGAACCAGGGTGGCCCGAGTTAACGTTACGCAGGTAGAAAAAGGCAGTCCCGTCGCGCAGCTCCTGCAGGAGGATGCGATCGGGCCGCATGCGCAGCGCACTTTCGAGCAGCTGCTTGGGGCCGACCTTCGCCAGGCCCTGTCGCTCGCTCGAATAGACCATATGCACGACATTGCGATGCTCGACGACGAGCTCGCGCGTATCCTCGATCGTGAGCAGCCGCTCGTCGGGCGGAATCAACTGGATCAGCGCCTTGGCGAAGGTGGTTTTGCCGGAGCCGGTCGCGCCGCTCACCAGGATGTTCTTGCGGGCGGCAACTGCGGTCTTGAAGAAAGCTGGCCAGTCACCGGCGTCGCGCTGCGCGACCAATTGCGCATCGACTTCGCCGAGACCGCGGGCGGCCGAGCGTGTGGCGGTGAACAAACCTGTCTGGGCGAGTTGATCGATCGCGAGATTGACGCGCGAGGGCTTACGCACCGTGAAGGATGGAGCACCAGTCGGCGTCACCGACGGAATGACGATCTGGCAGCGCTCCCCGCCTGGCAGAATGGTCGAGCAAATCGGGGTCTCGGCATTGACGTCCTGCTGGGTGAAGCTTGCGGCGGCGACAGCCAGCGTCGCCAGCCAGTCGCTGTCAAGCTCGGCGACGCTATGCCAGTGCCAACCGCGATGATCCTCGATACCGACTTCGCCGGGCTTGTTGATCACCAGCTCGGTGACCTCGACCGGCTCCAGCAGCGGCAGGATCGGCGCGAGATAATGGCGCAGGACGGCGGTATCGCTCATGGGTCAGCGCCGCAGCTCGAGATTGTAGACGTCGGCGAAGTTGAAGTCCTTGGCGACGAAAATCCCGACCTCCTCGCCCTGATTCTTCTTCAGCACCGGTCGGATATTGATGCTGTTCTGGAGCGCGATGCTCGCCCCCTCGCTTGGGGTCCGGGTCGTGTTATTGAAGTTGTTGCTGCCACCCGAAACGGACTGACCGGCGATATAGGCGGCGTCGTCGACCAGCGAGAGCAGCAACGCGCTGCCGAAGCGCGCCCAGAAGAAGGTGTCCACGGACCCGGCGATGCCGGCGCGGCCAAGGGCGTCCGACCCCGGCGAAGCCAGGTCGATGCGCACGCCCAGCGGCGTGACGGCGCGCGTCCACAAGACGAACAGGCGGTTCTGCCCTTGCTGGATGCCGCCATGATATTCGCCGAGGACTTTGGTGCCCTTCTCCATGAGCACGACACGGCCATTCTCCGAATAGACGTCGCGCGGGATCAGGCACGACGTGTAGCCTGGCTGCGCCGAATTCATCGCTGTCTGGAGGATGCAAGGAATCAGCGTACCGGCGGTGACGAGATAATTGCGGTTGGGCAGCATCGAAGCCCGTGCCTCGCCGACCGCCGAACTCTGTCGAAGCGCGTCGAGCGCGTTAGGTGTGCCGCGGGGGGCCGGATCGGCCGAGCCGTCGGCACCACCGTCCGGACTGGCGGTAGCACTTCCACCCGGCGACGGCTGTAGCGCATCGCGGCCTCCATAGGCGATCAATGTTGATCGCCGTGCCTGATCGGCCAGGTTTTGGCGCGTATTCTGCGTTGCGCCCGCCGGCGCTGCACCCGGTTGCATGGCAGGCACAATCTGTCCGTCAGGGCCGACGCCCTGCGCACCAGGCGGGGGATTGATGACGGGCGCGTTGGGATCTGCGGCGAGCGCGCCAAGCGGCTGGGGTTTCGCCGCGACGGCATCATACGCGACGGTCTCGCGCGCGGCCAGATCGGGGCGTTTGGCCATCGACTCCGGTTTGCCCATCAGGCTGCCGGCATTGTTGGCGCTTGGCCCCGAGTTGACCCACAAGATGCCGAGAACCATCGCTGTCCCCGCGAAAATCAGCGCGGTATTCCGCTTCGCCGGTGTCATCCCGCCGATCGGATCGATGCCGCGCTCGCGGATGATTTCGTCGCGTTCAGGTGTTGGATCGCCGTGCGGGCGACGAGGGGCCTCGGCCGCAGACTCGTCCATCGCGTTCACTCCTTCGGGTCTTGTATGGTGCGTTCGACATGCGGCGACGCTGTGTTGGTGCCGTGATCGACGCCGTAGGGTGTCGGCGCGAGATTATAGATGCACAGCACCTCCCGGTTCCGGCGCAGGCGCAGTTGAGCCGCCACGGCGTGGACGACCACGAACTCGTCCCGGACATCGAATGGGACCAAAGTCTCCGAACCGTCCGGGCGCACGAGATAAATCGCCGGGATTTCATGGTTGCCGGGAAAACGCAGCACCGTGAACTGGCCGTTGTCGGAGATCTCCGACGGCTGAAGATCGCTCGCGCCCTGGACTTTGTAGTTCAGATTGCGCGGTCCATCGATGACGCCGTGGTCAAGGGCTCCCCGAACGGCGCTCGCCTGCAATGCAGCGACACGCTGTGCTTCTTGCGTCGCGCGCATGCGAGCGGCACGATCAGCTTCATCGCGTGGGTAGCGAAACCGAACCTGGAAGAATGTATCGCGGCTTCCGCTGCCGATCGGTCCCCGGCGTGCTGTCAGTTCGAAGGCGTAGTTGCGCAGCTCACCCCCGCGATTGGTCGTGACGATAAGGTTCGTCGGTCCCGCCCGCTCACGGGGCTTCAGGAACAGAATGTGACCGGCAACCGCCACTTCCCAGGAGACGGTGTCGCCGAGCGCGACATGTTCGATCGTCTCGTCGTCGCCGAGCACGACCTGGGTCGCCGTCCGGAATGTGCCAACGATCCGATAGACCTGTGTTTCCTGATACTCGACGAACTTGACGCGTGAATCCGCCGGCCCGCCGCGCGGCGTGTCCTCCGCCAGCGCGGATGTCGCTAAAATGGCGAGAAGGCCCGCTATGGGAAGAAGGCGGTTCACCGCACCACCTCGGGGTCCGCGCGGTAATTCTCGACTTGGAACCCCAATGGGTTGCGATAGCGGTCGCCCTCCGCCATCGGCGCGTTCGTGTACCTGAACGTGACCGTCGCGATCCAGTCGCTACTCTGCGTATCGGTGTCGGTCTGCACTGCCCGCGTGAAGCGGACGTTGGCAACACGATCGTTGATGAAGGCAATATTGCGCACGCGGGCCTGGACGACCGCGCTCTTGCCCCACACGACCTGTGGGCTTGCGGCGTTGTTCGAGCTGAAAAACCGGCCCCAGCGTTGCTGCTCGCCTGGTTCGGACAGGATAGTGACGGCCCGGAAATTCTCTTCGGCCGCCGCCGGCAACCAGCTTTCCCGGGTCCGAACATATTGTGCGAGGAAAAATTTCGTGACCGCCTCGTCATAGCGCATCGGCTTCTGGGTGATGGTGGTCTGCACGTCGACGGCGCCCGTCGTCTGGTTGACGCGAATGATGTACGGCATGACCGTTTTCAGCGGGGCAAGGCCCGCGAGTGCGAAACCTTCCGCGGTCGCGGCAAGCAGGCCCAGGCCGGCCACGACCCAGGCGATGCGTTCGGACCGTAACGATTTGCGCTGACGATCCTGATCCCAGGATCGGGCATGGCCGAAATAGAGTTCGGCGTCCTTGGCCGGCACGCCTTCGGTCTGGTTCCGCATGATCAGCAACTTCCATAGGTGCTGGGAGCTGCTCGCGCCGATGTCTTCTCGGACAGGGGAACGGGCGGGGGCGGTGTGCCGCGATCAGCTGGTTGCTTGATCTGCGGCACGGGTGGTGGGGCAGGGGGCGCCACCACGGCGAGGATCGGCGAGCCCGGTAGAACGCTCCCATAGATGTTGACGTCGCGCAGGTGTTTGCCATTGCAGACGGGCAGTTTCTTCGGGCCGGAAGCCCCTTGGGCGAGCGTTGGGAGCAGGGCGATGACGAGCGCCGTTCGTCGGAGCGCACGGACTATCGTGGACGGGCTCGTCATTAGGTGTTCCTTCCTCATGCGCGGCTCACCGAACCGCCGCGCTGAGCGGCCCGTTCAAGATTGCGACTGTTGCGAGCGATACGGCGTTGCTGGAACGGTGCCGCCACGGACCCCCACGCAGAGCCGGCGAAGGCGCCGATGCCGGCAGACGCGCCCCCGGCGATGCCGGTTGCGATCGACGGCGCCTGGAAAAAGAAGATCGTGCCGAGGAAGATGTAGACTGCGAACAAGACGGCGCCGATCGTAACGTCCGGAGTTCCTTGGGCTGCTGTAAGCGCGGTGGCACCGAGATCGGTGATGAGCGCTGTGATGGCAATAATCACCGCCATCAGGACGATGTAGTTGAACACCTGTCCGAGCCACCCGTAGAAGAAACGCCGCGTGGGTTCGAACAGCGACAGTGCGATGAAAATCGGCCCGAGCGCGATCACGACAGCAAGCGCCACTTTCGCGAACACAGTTATCGCAAATCCGATTGCCGCGGAGAGGCCTGCCAATCCGTAAATAGCGACTGCCAGCGTAAGCAGGACGAGCTTCCAAGGGTTGATGTCCAGATAGGTCGCGGCCTCGGTCCTGATGATGAGAACGATGGAATCGACCTGGCCGAAATAATCGTCGAAAACCGCACCAACGCTGGTGATGGTCTTGCCCGCAAGCGCCTGAGAGATGGCATCCGGCATCCCGTGGAAAAGCGGGTCCGTGATCCACTCGGAATAAGCGACCGTGGTAGCCGCCACATAGAGCAGGCACAGCTTCACCATCCGGTAGACGAGCTCGCCCCAGGGCTCGCTGACGATTCCGCGCATCACCATGTAGCCGAACAGGGCGATGTAGATGACTAGGCCAAGCGCCAGCGGTCCCCGCACGACATCAATGACGTTGGTGAGACGCTCGTTCAGGAAGAGATCGAGCTTACCGTCAATGTTGGTGTAGATATCCGCGAAGAGTGTGGACGCCATGGCCAATTCCCCGCCTATTTGTGACCCAGCGAACGCTCGAGCTTGTCAGCATTTTCAACGTCTTTCGCGTTGCTGCACTCCTGAGCATTGGTGTGGGTGCCGTCGGCGCACGCGGCGAGGATTCCAGCGCGGAGCTTGGGATCGGACTTCAGGTCCGCCTTGCCGACCGGCTGCCCGCAACCACTGAGGGGCATGGCCGCCAAAACGGCGAGGATCGCCACGATCCCCTTCACGGCCGACTACTCAGGCTCTGCTGAAGCTTGGCAAGGCCGGTTTCGTCGTCTCGCTGCGAACGCAGCCTCGCCTCGGCGGCCTGCCGCATCTGAAGCGCCTGAAGCTGGACAGCGTCGTTCTGGATATGCGCATTCTCGACTCCAATCCGGGCCTGAATATCCATGACCTCTTTCGCGTCCGATGCGCTGTCGAGGGAGGAGCGAAGCTCCTCGAGACCGGTAGTCCGCTGAGCGGTGACTCCGTACGCCGCTTCGGCGATCGCAGCGTCTCGGGCCGCCATTTCGCCATTTTTAGAGATGGAATCCCGGTTCGACCGTTCGAACGCGGTAGCACCCACCCGAAGGTCCGGCAGTTCAACGCGGTTGCTGCTACGAATGCGAGCAGCAGATGAACCCAGGCTCCCCAAGCCGGAGATGTCGGACGACATCAGCCGCTGGATGTCGCGCGCTTCGCTTGGGAGCAGGTGGCGAACGGCATCGGTGTTCAGGGACGAAGCAATCTGGTTGACGTTCGTCAGCTTGTTGACGCTGTTGTAGAGCTCGGTTGCCTGCGAAATCTGCTGTTTGCCCTGCTCGATCATCGACAGGGTGTTCTTCACCGTCGAGAGCGTCTGCAGGAAGGTGCTGGAATCATAGACCGGAATGCCTTGCGCGAACGCCGGCGTGGACATTGCCAGTCCGCCGACAATCGCGAGCGCTCGAATTGCTTTCATGACCTTATCCTTTCCTTCTGGTGGTGACCCGACGGCGCTCGTGAAAGACGGGCAGCCAGTCGCTGGGATCGTCGCCATGTTCGCGGCGAACCTGATCGAGGATTCCGACGGTTTCGGTGGTGCCCGAGAGGACCGCCAGTTCGTCGGACAGCCCGCCGAGATCGAGTTCCACGACGATGGAATCGTGTCCCTGCTTCACCAGAAACCGCCGGCTTTCGGGGATCAGATCGTTTCTGATGAGTTTGAACTCGGCGCGGGTGAGGCCAAGACCATCGATATAATCGACCTCCCGGCCATGCGGGTTGGGCAAGAGGATCTTGGTTGCGACCTGCTCCATGATGCTATGCGAGATGTCCGAGCGCAGCGCGTCGGCCGGGCTTTGCGTGCCGAAGACCAGAAAGGCATTCTGCTTCCGGTAGGTTTTCAGGCCATCCTGCGCGAAGGCGCGGAAGGCATCATCGCCCAGCGCCTTCCAGAACTCATCGATGTCGATCACGAGGCGACGGCCATCGAGCAGGGCATCGATCCGGTGGAACATGTACATCATGAGCGGCGTGCGGATCTCGGGATTGTCGAGGAAATCCGTCATGTCGAAACCGATGAACCGGGCCTCGAGGGTCAACTCGTCCCGGTCATTGTCGAACACCCAGCCAAGCGCTCCGCCGCGTGACCATTTCTCAAGCCGCGCGCCTATCCCTTCCGGATCGCGCTGTCCGAGCAATTGACGTAGCGCTAAAATAGACCGTTCTTCCGGGGGAAGACGTCCGATCGAAAGGATGCCCTCGTCGATCATCCGCTCCTGCGTGACGCCGAGCTGGGTGCCCGAGGGGGTCACCAGATACCGGATCAGCCTGCCGAGGAAGACGATGTTGCCGGGGGTCTGCTCAAGCGCTCGGAGCGGCGCGAAGCCGGTCGGCACGCCGTTGCGCAGCGCCAGATACGTGCCTCCGGATGACCGTACATAGATTTCGGCGCCTCGGTCCTTGTCGATGAAGATCTGCTGCGCGCCGGTTTTCTCGAGCTGCGCCATAAGGAAATTCTGGACGACAGTCTTGCCGCCACCCGACGGACCGATGATCAGCGTATGGCCGAGATCGTTCACATGAAAATTGAAGTAGAAGGGAGACTGGGCCGCGGTCTTCATCAATGCGATCGCAGCGCCCCAATGGTTGCCCTCCGCCTTGCCGGCAGGAAAGGTGTGGAAGGGGGAGAGGGCGGCGAAATTGCGTGACGTGATCGCCGCTGGCCGCGCTCGCCACGCGAAGTTGCCCGGAAGCTGCGACCAGAAGGCAGCCTCCAGCGCCGGACCCTCCCGAGCGGCCACCAGACCCGCGTCGGCGAGCGCGGCCCGAGCGGTCGAGAGATTTTCGGCCAATCGCTTCTGGTTTTCACCGAAAACCGCCAGCGAGAAATGATGCTCGCCCAGGACGAAGCGATTGCTCTGCAGATCGTCGGCCGCGTCGGCCAGCTCAAGCGCCTGGCTTGCGGCGGCATCCTCGGTCGATGCCATCTGGTTCTGGCGCCGCCGCAAGCGCTCGGAGGCCCGCGCCTTGCCCATGAACGCAAAGGACTGCGTGACGACGAACGCGAAATCCTGGCTGAGGAGCGCGTTCATCTGGCCGGGTCGCGTCATGGCCGGATATTCGCGGATACCGAACAGGCCGACGAAGCGGCTCGTATCATGCGCGCGCACCTCGACCGTCTCGCGGCCGAAGATAACGCGTTCCCCATAAATGGCGGAACCGATATGGCCGCGGACCAGCGGCACCCTGCCGGCGCGGCCCATCATCACCAGCTCGAGCACCTCGAGCGGTTGGGAAAACATCAGGCCGTTATGCTCGTACAGGTGCAGACGTTGGGGTCGGCAGCGTGCGAGGAGCTTCTCGATATCGCGCGCCTTGTCCTCGAAGCGTGCGAGCTCATCCTCGTCGACTTCGGTCCCTTCCTTGCGCGCCGACGCCAGGCGGCGAAGCAGCAGGCCGGTGCGGTCGGCCGATCCCACGGACGGGCGCATGATCAGGGTGAGGTACAGTTCGTTGACGAACATCCGCTTGGCGGTGACCCGCGCACGATATTTTGCATCGAGATCGGCCGCAAAGGCCGAGCGGAACTCGCCTTCGGGATAGTCTGTGATCGGCCGGCGAACGATGTGGGTCCAGATTGCGAGGCGGTCGTCGGCAATATTGCGCAGCGTACCGTTGAGCTTCTCGTGCCAGTCGTTGAGATGGACAGGGTCGGCGGTTTCGAACGCCATGCCTTCGAGCTTGAACATCATCATGAGGTCCCGCCCGTCGAGCGCGATGACGTTCTCGTCGATATGGCGCGCATAGGGCAGGTAACGCGCCGGATCGGCCTCTTGTTTGAGTATCCGCCAAGGCGTGCGGGCTGTCGCCCCGCTCAATGAGCTGGCCCGGCTAGCCACGTGCGAAGCCCGGGCGCTTTGCGCCGTCGATCGGCAGGGGGGAGTAAGAGCTGCCGCCCCACCAGCCGCGGTTGCGGCAGCGCGCCTTGGTCGTCGTCCACAGCCACAACAGGCGAAACGCGTTGGCGTCGTGCCGGACAATCAGTCGGGCAATCGCCAGAAACGCACCGGCCAATGCGAAAGCGTAGAGCGGGTTGCCGGTGATGATGAGGGTCAGGCACGCTGCCAGCGCGATCGGCAGTGACGCCTCGATCGGAACGCCCAACCACATCGTTGGTCGGGTCACGGCCAGGAAGAGCGTTTCTTCCCTAAGCTTTTCGTCGTCCATCGCGGCGCACTCACGCGCCGCCGGTGATGGTATCGACGATCCACTGCGCGCTGAACACGATGAAGATGCCGACGATGACCGTCACGAGGAGACCGAGGCTTGCACGGCCCGTAAAGAACATGAAGCCGACGATGACGACCGCGATCACCGCGATCGTCTTGGCAAATGTCCCGGTCAGCCAGGTCTTGATATTCTCGGCCATCGAGGTGACGCCATCGGCGGCCTGGGCATGCGCGGGGTCGCTCAGCAGCATCGAAACCAGCATGGCTGCGGCGATGAGCGCTAGCGTCTGGACGAAAGCGCGGCGACGCGGCGGGAGCCAGGTGGATAAGGTTGAAGCGGAAATTGTCATTCGGTCGGTCCTTCTCTCGATACCGGCGTCCCGTCGCCAAACACCATCATCGAGGCGGTTTGGGCGCGTGCGGTGATGTCCCAGGACCGCGGTGTTTTCGCCGCCGCCTGCACAATGCGAGGCTCCTGGATTGGCGTTTCGGATGCGGGTCTTGGAGGAGGTGGAGGAACCAACCCTGCGCCAGTTGGCGCTAATCCCCTGATCGCGGGAATGATGATCGCAGAGCTCGCATAGACTCTCGCCACATAGCCGTTGCCAAAGCCACGGGCCTGGCTTCCGGTATTGTACATCGAAAGAGCAACGGAGATCGCGCGATCGGACGAACCTTGGGTGCGCGCCGCGTCAAGAAAGTTGCTCGACAAGACCCGCGCTGCGGCGGCGAGATTGCGACAGGGATCGAATGTGTCCTCGATCGAAAGGCCCAGCCATCGAAGATTGGCGCTGTTGATCTGCCCGAGGCCGAGGTCAATATTATAGCCCTTGGCGATCAACGACCGGGCGATCCGGGCGGCCGCCGCAGGCGTAGCGGGTATTTCGGGTCGGACGCCGCGGGCGTTAACGCCGATGGCCAATGTGTCGAACTTGCTTTCGGCATGCACGACGGAAAGCAGTGTTTCCGGCGCGACCGAGGGCGCGCATTGTTGCGCGAGGGCGACGACACTGGCTAGTTGCAGGATCATCGTGATCCCATTTCGGCAGTGTCCGGTACCGGCGTCAGACGCTCGATATTGGCAAGCGAAAAGGTTTGTTGCCGACCATCGGCAAACGTCATCACGACACGGCGGCGGGTGGCGGAGTCGCGGTCGTAAATCCTGGTTTTCGCCACACCGCCGCCGCTACAGCCGGGAAAGGAGCCGCCGGTCGCCAGCTTTTGCCAAAGCTTGGTCATCGGGGGGATGCACGCGCCATATTGCGTCGCACCGCCCGGATTTGAGAGGCAGAGCAGAACCTGGCAGCCAAGATCATTGGCTCGCGCCGGAACCATCTGGGCGGACATCACCAGGAACGGCACGGCAAGGGCAAAGCGCAGGCGCTGCATCTGATTTCTCCGCTTTTCAGCGCCGCTGCATTAAAAATGCGCCGACCACTCTCCGTTGAAAATCACTTCTCTTTTGAACCCTGCGCGGCATTTTCGGGCAATCCCCCCACAAGGGGGGAGCGCGCTGGAATCAGCCGTCGCTCGATGCGACACGCAACCGGCGCTGATCTTCCAGGAATTCCTCAAGCGCTGCCGCTTGATCTGGACGGAGGGCATCGATCGCACCGAGATGGTCGAGGCGCTGCTCCCCGAGCAGAATAGAGGGGCATTGCCCTTCGTAGTTTCCAAGATTGGGTCTGTGCTGCTGATAGCCGACCAGTGCGGCCAGGCTGGGTGCGAACGTGCGCGCCACTTCAGGCGGATACACCAGCCACTGATTTTCGTACGGCTTCAGCCACCCCAGGCAGTAGCTCACGATCATGCCACGACGCACATCGGACGACTGGTTGCCGCCGGCGCCGTGAAGCGTCGAACCGAGAAAGACAATCGCAGATCCCGGGCTGCATTCCACGGCAACCGGCTTCTCGGGAGGCTCCGGAGTTAGCGCATTTGCGGCGTGACTGTTGGGCCAGATCAGGGTCGTCCCATTGTCAGCCCGATAGTCAGTGAACGGCCACATCACGTTGATCAGATATTCGATTTCTCCGGTCTGGCCGCCCCACATATCCTGATCCCTGTGTGGAAATTGCGGCAGGGCACCCGGGTGCAGTTCAAGGGCCTGGGCGAGATTGAGCTGGATCGTGTCGCACCATGGGCCGAGTACAGCCTGCGCCATCTCTAAGATCTGCGGGTGCTGGATGAATGCCGGCGCATGTCGGGATCTCTTGAGCAGACTTCCGAACCGCTTGGTGCGAGCACCATAAAATCCGCCTTCACAGAACGGCGTTGCGTCAAAGTGAGGAGCAAGATCTGTCGCCAGCAGGGCGACGTCGCCCACTGGCATCAGGTTCGGCACGACGCAAAAACCCTCCGCCAACAATGTCTCGCAGAGCGAACGATGCGGCTCAGACCGGAGCGTCGCGGATGCTATTTTTGTCGCCATATCATGATCTCCCAGTTCTTAGGCAGCCGTGCGGTCGAGATCCATCAGGTGGATCGGCGCGAAGATGCCGGATTGGCGCAGCAGGCCCGGTGTCGCCGGCGAAATATCTATCCGCATCGCAGACAGGCCGCGGTCGGCGCTGCTCGGCATCCCGAGCGGAAGGCATTGCCAACCAAATGCGAGGATCTGCTGAAACCATGCCCACTCAGCAACGCCGGTATATGTCGTGATGCCGTTGCAAAGGGCATGTTCGACCAGAGCGGACACGAGACGATTGCGGGTCGCAAGTCGCTCGCGAGCCTTGAGCCTTCGCGCCAAACAAAAGCGCGTAATCTCGCGGACCCGCGGTCCCGCTGGCGGAATATCGTCGCACAGGTAGGGGAAAATTGTGTCGAGGATGTGCGGTCGGTCCGTCCGAAGCAGGCGGGCAGATCCGCAATGCTCGCCTGTCCCGTCGGTCACGACAATATAGGTCGCTTCGTCGTCATCGAACTGGTCGATCTCATATCGACCGGCGAGAACCGGAATGTCCCAGCCAAGCAGATCAACAAAGACCCGCTTGCGTTCCTCAAACATCGAGCGAAACACGCGGTCGCTCAATGCCTGCTCAATACCATAACGAACAACAACCATAACGCACCTCCTCGTGAGAGGCCGTCAATCGAGCAGTTTGTAATGAGCGGCGTTATCCCCAGAACTGGGGAGATCAGCGCCGGAGAATGTCGGTGAAGCTGATGGCTCCGTCGAACAGCGCCCGAATGGCGAGCATCGTTCGCTTTGTCACCCCGTAACGGTCGCGGGCGTCTTTCAAATGCTGGGTTACCGTTTCAACCCCGACACCAAGGATCCTGGCGATCTCCCAATCGGTCTTTCCCCGCGCGACAAGCGCCACGCATTCTGTCTGCCGATCGGTGAGTTGCGGGGCGGGCGGAATGGGCGCGATACCCGATCGAGCTATCTTGCGGGCGGCCTCGAATGCAAAACTGCCCACGAGCTGGACGAGCGGCAATTGCGCTTCCTCCAGTTCCTCCCCGTCGCGCATGGCAAAAGAGCAGGATCCGTTCGCCTCGCCGGGAATATGGGCGGGAATTGTAAATCCGTCGCCGAGGCCGGCTGTGCGAGCGGCAGCGAGTACGGCGTGATCGCGCGGGTTCATGGTAATCAGCGTTGCTACCTTCGACCAGGCGAAGCCGACGGTCGTGGTGTGGCTGGCGCGATGTATCGGGTCGGCCGCATACAGCCGACCCTCTTCGAACGCGTCGACCCAATCTCGAGGATAGCTGACGAGGCGAACGATTGTGCTGCCAGGGGTCAGTAAATCGACGTGATGCACCAGCGCAAAATATCGAAAGCCCATCGCTGCCGTGATTTCTTCAACAGCCTGCATGAGAGCATGAGGGGTGGTAGCGGCACGAGCCACGGTGCAGAATGCCTGCACTTCGGCAAGGGTGATCATGAACCGCCGATCTGCTTGTGCTACACGAGAGCCTCAATATTGAGATGGCCATCGCGAACAGCGCGAAGCACGAGCTGCGTTCGACGGCGGACGCCATAACGTCGGCGCGCGCCTTCGACATATTCGTGGACCGTGTCGCGGCTCAGCCCCAGAATCTGCCCAATTTCCCAGTCGCTTTTCCCTTGTGCCACGAGATCGAGGCAGTCGATCTGGCGAGGACTGAGCGCTATCGGTACGGCGGCCAGCTCGTCGGGACCCAGGAGGGTACGAGCCCGGTCGAAGGCAACCGTGCCAACCAAACGGGCCGAAAGAAGGTCAGGGCTTGAAATCATTTCGTCGCCTTGACGCGCCACCGTGAATATCGCGTCGGGCTCGTCGCGCATCCTGATCGGCATGGTGAACCCAGCTGCCAGTCCGTGCGCGCGGCCCCGCTCCAAGATGGATAGCTGGCGCGCATTGGGCGCGATGTAGTCCCCGATCTGATCCCAGGTGAGCCCGGAGACAGTCTTGGCACAGGCGGCGTGGACCGGATCCTCCATATAGAGGCGCGCATCCATGACCTCCTCGATCCAGCGCACCGGATAGGTGGTTATCAGGAGAGCTTTGCGGGTGGTCCGTTTCAGATCAACATTATGCACCAATGCGAACCAGCGGAACCCGAACTGGCGCACGATTGCATCGAGCATGGATTTGAGTTGATCGAGGGTCGTCGCCTGCCGGCATTCTGCTTCGAAAGCAGAGATGTCACCCAGGCGACCAGTATCTTTTAGACTTCCCATAATGCGAACGATTCGCATTTCGATTGTGGCCTCGTCCAGCCAGCATTCGGCAAAGCCATTGAAAAACAAGACCGGCTGCCTCCGGCGCCCGACTCCCCGCAAGAAATGCACAGGTCGTCTTCAGCGGGCTTCGCCTAGTGCTATGATGAGAGCGACCGTGACACTTTACCTCCGGGCAAAGTGTCACAGCCGACAAAATGATGAAATCTGCAGCAAAGGGGGATTCACTTCGCCCCCTATATGTGATTGATTCAATCCTGTTATGTTGCATGCTCCGATCATTGGCGACGGCCGCCCGCAACTGGATATGCCCTGCTTGCTGGAGATGATTGCGCGGTCCTCGTCTCGACCGCGCTACGCTTTCATGGTGCTCAACTTGATTGCACAGGTTTCCCGATCCGACGGCAGCGCGGGGCCGTTGGTGGCCAAGGGCGGCGGCCTCATTCCCTTGCGTGACTGGCTTTGTGATGCGCTCACCCCGATGGGGCAGCGTGACCCCCGGCGCGTTGCCCTGGAAGAGCGGATCCGCAGCGATCTGGCAATGTCAGGCGCATTGCCGGACAACGTCGATCAGGCCACGGCAATCATCGACGACGCCATCCGTGAGCAAGTGCGGGCGTCGGGAAAAACGAATGTAAGCCGGGCGGTGTCCGAACTCGTGCGGGCTGGCTTGCTCAAGCGGCACTATCAAGGCTATTGTGTCAATCATCATAATCGCGGTGCGCAGCGCCAAGCCGTCTATATTCTATCAGGGTGCGCGCGCGGTCTGATCGGCGGTCGCCAAGAGCAGCAGAGAGCGGTTCCGAGGCAGACAGAACTGGCGTTCTAATCGCCCCCGAATTGGCCAAATTTAACATAACCTTTATTATCAGATCGCAAACTCCCGAGCCTTAGGCGTCAGTTTTCGCTATCGCCTGTGCGTGCTAGCAGCCATAAGCGCAGCTGCCCTTCAGGAGAAAATATTTGCTTTTTCACACAATGGTCGGATCGAACGACATTGAGCGGTCTAAGCGCTTCTACAATGAAGTGCTTGGCGTCCTCGGTATAAGTGAGGCCACGCCAAATATAGCTGACAGCGGCCATACGCGCCTCATTTACGGTAATGGCAATGGAACGAATTTCATTGTCACGCAGCCGATTAACGATGAACCAGCGACCGTTGCCAATGGTGGCACGGTTGCCTTTTCGTGCGATTCACCTGAGCAGGTAAAACGGCTTCACGACGTGGCAGTAACTGCTGGCGGCACATCGATCGAGGCAGCGCCTGGGCCTCGTAACACCGCGAGCATGGGAACGATTGAATTGGCTTACTTTCGTGACCCCGACGGCAACAAGCTTTGTGGAATTCACTTCCCTGCATAAGCGTTGTGATTGCATGGTCGCCACATCTGTGCTGCCGCTGCCTCCGCTATCCGCATTTACTCCGGCTGCGCATGACCTTTAGCGGCGTGATCGATGCATCACGCCGCTCATCGCCGGCGTAGGTCCGGATGCCAAGGCTAACTATGGGCTTGCAGGCGCTATTCTGACCGGCCATCTGTTTCGTGCCGGCTACGGAGAAGTCCAAGCGTCGGAAGATGTTTCTCCTCCAGTTCTCGTGCGGCTAAAGTCCGGACTTGATCGGCACCATAATTCATTTGCCCGCACGGATTTATCCGGTGGTTATGATGAAGATGATCCGCCTCTTCGCACGGCTCGGCTTCCGTCTGGATGGTGCTGTGCTCAATCGCAAATCGCTGCTCGAGCATAGCCTGGACAGCAGCCCTCACGATATCGCTCTGACCGACATCATCAATCTCGACATGGACCGTGCAACTGACGTCATCTGTCGACATCGACCAGACATGAAGATCGTGAACGCTGGCGACACCCGGAACCGCTTCGATCGCCTTTCGGATTTCTGGCAACCGCAGGCCGCCAGGCACTCCTTCCAGCAAGACGTTGATCGTATCGCGCAGGAGGATCCACGTTCGGGGCAACACCCACAGACCGATGCCGATGGCGACGACAGGATCGACCAACGTCCATCCGGTGAATCGGATGACCAGCGCGCCCGCAATGACGCCGACCGACCCGATCATGTCGGCCCAGACTTCGAGATAGGCACCCTTGACGTTGAGGCTGGCATCCTTGCCCGCGATGAGCAGCCGCATTGAGACCAAGTTCACGACCAAGCCGATGATCGCAATGACCATCATCCCTGTCGATTGCACCGGCTCGGGTGACCGGAAACGCCCGATCGCCTCGATCAGGACATAAATCGCCACAGCGAAGAGCATCAGCGCGTTGAAAGCGGCCGCCAAAATCTCAAAGCGCCGGTAGCCGAAGGTGCGCTTGTCATCGGGCGCGCGGGTGCCGATCTTGATGGCCATCAGAGCAATCACCAGCCCGGCGACATCGGTTAGCATATGGCCAGCGTCGGACAGCAGCGCCAGGCTGTTGAAGACAAATGCCCCCACCACCTCCGCCACCAGATAGCTGGCGGTGAGCGCCAGCGCCCAGCCCAGCATCTTCGCATTGGCGCCTGCCGTGTGGTCATGGGCATGCCCGCCCTCTTCATGATGGTGCATTGGGTGGTCCTTCTTCACAGGGCGGGTGCCGCGTCATGCGGCAACAGCGTCTCGACATGCTCGGTGCGCGATGCCGGCAGTTCCCGTCGTCCCCAACGCGCATAGAGCGTCGGGAGCACGAATAAGGTGAGCAGCGTCGCCGAGATGAGCCCACCAATGACGACGGTTGCGAGAGGCTTCTGAACCTCAGCGCCCGCGCCGGACGCAAACGCCATCGGCACGAACCCGAGCGAAGCCACCAGCGCGGTCATGGCAACCGGTCGCAATCGCGCCATCGCCCCTTCGACGCTGGCGGTTGCCCGATCCATGCGGCCCCGCATCAAATCCTGGATCGATGTTACCATCACCAGGCCGTTGAGGACCGCGATCCCCGATAGCGCGATGAAGCCGACCGCGGCCGAGATCGAAAACGGCATCCCTCTCAGCACCAGCGCCAGAACGCCGCCCACTAGCGCGAGCGGAACGCCCGTGAAGACGATCGCTGCGTCCCGAATACTCCCCAATGCCCCATAGAGCAGCAGCATGATGAGCGCGAAGCAGGCGGGGACGACGAGCGCGAGCCGACTGCGCGCGGTCGCCAGATTCTCGAACTGCCCGCCCCATTCAAGATAGGTGCCAGCGGGCAACTGGACCTGCGCATCGATCGCGGCCTGCGCGTCGCCGACCACACCGGCAATGTCGCGACCGCGAACATTGGCCTGCACCACGACCCGACGCTTGCCGTTTTCCCGGCTGATCTGGTTTGGCCCCTCGACGATCTCCAGTGAGGCCACAGATTCCAGCGGCACGAATGCCCCTGAAGGCGTGGCGACCGGCACCTGCCGCAGCGCGTTGATGTCGGTGCGCAGACGATCATCGAGCCGGATGACGACATTGAAGCGCTTGTCGCCTTCGAAGATCATCCCGGCCTCTCGGCCGCCGATCGCGGCCGAGATCGTGTCCTGCACGTCTTGCGCGGTGAGACCAAGACGCGCCATTGCGTCCAGCTTCATGCGAATGTCGAGCATCGGCAGTCCCGTCGTCTGCTCGATCTTGACGTCCGTCGCCCCATCGATTCTGCGCAGAACCGTCGCGATCTTTGCCGCTGTCGCGTCCATCGACGCGAAATCGTCGCCGAACACCTTGATCGCGATGTCGCTACGGACGCCGGCGATCAGCTCGTTGAACCGCATCTGGATGGGCTGGGTGAAGTCGTAGCTATTGCCCGGCAATTGGGCGAGGCGCTTGTCGAGACGCGCGACCAGATCCTCCTTGGGCAGGGATGGATCCGGCCATTCGGCGCGGGGCTTGAGCATCACGAAGGTGTCGGTGGCGTTGGTCGGCATCGGATCGGTGCCGAGATCGGCCGTGCCGGTGCGCGAGAAAACCGTCTTCACCTCGGGTTCGCGCGATAGCAGCTTCTCGATCGGAAACTGCATCGCCTGGCTCTGGTCGACCGCCGTGCCGGGAATGCGCCGCGTCTCGACCAGGATATCACCTTCGTCGAGCTGCGGCAGGAATTCCTGACCGAGCGTCAGGAACAGACCGGCTGCCACGGCCAGCGTTGCGATCGCGATGCCGATCGTCGTTTTGGGCCGCTCCATCGCGCGCGCGAGGCCGGGCCGATAGCGTTCGCGGGTGGCGGCGATCAGCCGGCCCTCCTTTTCATCGACCCTCTTGCTAAGCAGGCAGGCGATCGCCGCCGGCACGAAGGTCAGCGAGAGAATGAATGCGAAGGCGAGCGCGATGATGACGGTCAGCGCCATCGGCTCGAACATCTTGCCTTCGGTCCCCGAGAAGGTCAGCAGCGGTGCATAGACGAGGATGATGATCGCCTGGCCATAGACCGACGGGCGGATCATCTCGCGGGCGGACGAGGCGACGATCGACAGGCGTTCGTCGAGCGCCAGCAGCCGGCCCTTGTGGTGCTGTCGTTCCGCCAGCCTGCGCAGCGCATTCTCAACGATGATGACAGCACCATCGACAATCAGCCCGAAATCGAGCGCCCCCAGGCTCATCAGATTAGCGGACACGCCTGCCTTGAGCATGCCCATGCTGGTGAGCAGCATCGTGATAGGAATGACAAGCGCTGCGATCAGCGCGGCGCGGAAATTGCCGAGCAGCAGGAACAGGATGACGATGACGAGCAGCGCGCCTTCGGCCAGGTTCTTGGCGACCGTCTGAATCGTTGAATTGACCAGCTTGGTCCGGTCGAGGATCGGTGTTGCGATGATGTCGACAGGAAGCGACTTGTTGAGGGTCACCAGACGGCTCGCCACGCCGGACGCGACCGTCCGGCTGTTCTCGCCGATCCGCATGATCGCGGTGCCGATGACGACCTCGCGGCCGCGTTCTGACGCCGATCCCATGCGCAGCGCCTGTCCTGTTCCGACCGACGCCACCTGGGCAAGCGTGATCGGCACACCTTCACGGGTCGCAATAACCATGGTTCCCAGTTCCGCCGCGGTACGGACCCGCGCATCGGAGCGCACGGCAAGCGCTTCGCCGTTGCGGCTGATCACGCCTGCCCCGGTGCTGACATTGTTGCGCTCGATCGCGCTGGCGAGATCGCCCAGAGACAGATTGAGCGCGGCGAGGCGCTGCGGGTCGGGCGTCACCAGATATTGCTTCACATAGCCGCCAAGCGAATCGACAGCAGCAAGGCCCGGCGCCGAGCGAAGTTGTGGACCGACGATCCAGTCCTGCACGGTGCGCAGATACGTTGCCTTGGCGACCTCGGTGGTGAGCCGGTCGCCCTCGGGTGTGATATAGCTCCCGTCGCGCTGAACCCCGGGTTCGCCATCCTTGTGCCGGACCTGATCGAGTTCGCGCATCTCGATCGTCCACTGGAAGATATCGCCCAGCCCTGTGGCGATCGGTCCCATTTGCGGCTTAACGGAGGGCGGTAGCGCGCTTTCCGCGCCGCGCATCCGTTCGGCAACCTGCGCGCGTGCGAAATAGATGTCCGTGCTGTCGGAGAACACGGCGGTCACCTGCGCAAAGCCGTTCCGGCTGAGCGACCAAGTGCGTTCCAGGCCAGGGATACCGGCAAGCGCCGTCTCGATCGGCCAAGTGACCTGCTTCTCGGCCTCGAACGGCGACAGCGCCGGCGCGGTGATGTTGATCTGAACCTGATTGTTGGTGATGTCGGGCACCGCGTCGATCGGCAGGCGATAGAGCGCCATGCCGCCGATAATCGTGGCGATGAAGGCGAGCAGCAGGACGAACCAACGCCGCTCGACCGAGAAGGTGACGATCCGGTCGATCATGATCATTCCTCCTCGCTCGCGCCCTTGCCGAGTTCGGCTTTGAGCGTGAAGCTGTTGGTGGCGGCGACCTGTTCGCTGCCGCTAAGGCCCGACAGGATGATGACCTGATCGCCACTGGGGGCTCCGACTTTGACCGGCGTCATCTTGAAACCGGTCGGCGTGCGGACGAACACGACCGTCTTGCCCTCGATCGACTGGACCGCGATTTGCGGGACGGCGATCCCTTGGGCACCGCTCTTGCCGGGCAGCGCGATAGCCGCAGAGATGCTCTCGCCGACCCGCCATTGGCCGTTGCGGTTATCCATGGTCGCGATGACGGGCACGAGCCGGGTTTGTCCATCGAGCACCGGGGACACGAAGGTCACCCGTGCGGTGCCCTGACGGCCCGGCGTGGTGACCGTTACCGTCGCTCCGGGTCGGACGCGTCCGGCCTCCGCGGGCGAGAGAGAAATCGATAGCGATACAGTCGAGAGATTGGCGACGCGGTAAAGTTCCGCATCTGCGACGACCGTCTGGCCGAGCGTAGCGGATCGGGCGATGATCTGGCCGGCAATCGGCGATGGCAGGGCAAGACGATTAAGCGACCCGCCGCCATCGCCGGCAGCGGAAAGCTGCTGCTGGGCTTGCCGGAGCGCGATATTGGCCTCGATCGCGGCCGTTCGGGCGGCGATCAGATCCTGCTCGGGTGAGACTCGTTCGGCGAACAGCCTTTGCTCGCGGCGGAGCTGGCTCTGCGCCAAAGCTGAGCGCGCACGCGATGCTTCGACCTCGCCCTTGAGCTGTGCGGCCTCGCGGCTCTCGATGATGGCAAGCGTATCGCCGCGCCGCACCGTCTCGCCCAGATTGCGGGTAAGCGACACGATCCGGCCACCGATCGCGGCCGAGACGACCTGAATCCCCTGCGGATCGCCTTCGATCGTTGCGGGCAATTCGATCGTGCCAGCGCCGCCGCCGACTGTGGGACGCACGAGCAGGATTCCGGCGGCCTGGATCTGCTGGGGCGTGAGTTTGACAGACCCATCGGCAACGGGCTCGGCCGACGCTTTGGGGGCAGCTGCTTCATTGGTGGGATCGGGCGCGCTTCCGCAGGCGGCGAGCGCTGCGACAAGCGAGAGAGGCAGGATTGCCCTGAAAGTCATCGAGGTCATGGGTTCAATCCTTCGTCAAATCGGGAGCGGCCGTCGTCAGACGGTCCCGCCGCGCCAGGGCGTCGTGGTAGGCGGCGAGCGCATCGATCGCGGCCGCGCGGGTTTCCGAGAGCGTGCGTTCGGCATCGAGCAGGTCGAGCTGGCCGAACTTGCCCTCGCGATAGCCGATCCGGGCGATGCGCGCCGATTCCTGGGCTGCGGCCAGCGCCGGACCACTGGCGGTCCGCGCGGTCGTGGCGGCGTTGGCGACCTCGGCCTCGGCCGCGGCGATCGCCTGGGCGGTCTCGAGCGCGACGATCCGGCTCTGGGCGTCGCTTTGATCACGATCGGCCCGGGCCTGGGCGATGGCCGCGCTTCCATTGTTGAATACCGGAAACGGGATCGACACGCCGAACACGGCCGCGGTGTCATTGGTGGCGGCGAGCCGCCGCGCGCTCGCGCTCACCCTGATGTCCGGCACGCGTTGCGAGCGCGCGAGGCGGACCTGGGCGTCGGCAGTGATGACGTCCGCCTGCGCTGCCGCCATGGCGAGCGTACTTCCGGGATCGATGGACTGGGTCGGTCCATAAGCCGGCGACACTTGATCGAACCAAGCCAGATCAAGGCTTCCAGCTATCGGCTGCCCGATGCGCCGGGCAAGGTTACCGCGCGCGACCTCGAGGGTGCGCGTTGCACGCTCCACCGCCGCCTCGGCGTTGATCCTGACGACATCAGCGCGCTGTTCCTCCATCGGGGAAACCCGTCCGGCCCGCACGCGAACGCGGGCCGCTCGGAGCGCCTCGCCGGCAAGGGCAGCCTGCTCGCGGGCGGTCAGCAACCGGCGCTCGGCCGCAACCGCCTCGACATAGGCTTGGGTGACGACAAGCCGCAGATCGGCCGCCGCCATGGCCGCCATGATGGCGGCCCGCTGGCCGCGGGCATCCGCGACCGCGATTCGGGCAGAGCGCTTGCCGCCAAGTTCGATGGGCAGTTCGAGCCCGGCGGTCGTCTCGGCGCTGCGGGCGCCGCGATACTGGCCGCTCCCCGCGATATTCTCGGTCTGGGTGACGATCGATGGATTGGGCCGCAGGCCGGCGACCGTGCGCGCCGCCGCGGCCGAGCGCCGGCCTGCCGAGGCTGCCTCGAGCGTTGGGGACGACGCCCCAGCAAGCTCCAGGGCCTGACTCAGAGTAAAAGGTGGACCAGCGAGCGCCGGATCGGTCGATTGTGCCTGCGCGATCGACGCGCAGCTAGACACGGCCAGCAAGGCCGCGAGGATACGGTGCATGAAATAAGACTCCCGTCAAACCAAGACAGCGGCGGGACGCGCGCACGCGCCCGAACCAGCGGACCTTCAGGCTTGGGGGGGTCTCAGCGCAGGGTCAGCAGTACTCGCGGCCAAGGCAAGCGCATCACTCGGATGGGCCGGCGAGCCTCGATCATCGCGTTGGAAAGGGTCGGGCTTTGCCGTCGCGGTCGCGACGTGATGCCCATGGCAGCCGCCATGATGATGCGGATAGCCCTTGTCGCTGTCCGACGGCACCTGATCGCCGTCACCATCGGCATGGCCGCTTTCGGCGGCGGTCACCGCATCGATGCAGGCGATCGGCTCCATGGCATGCGCGATCGAACCCGTCCCCAGGGACAGGAACACGGCCAGGCTGGCAAAAAGGACGATCAAACGACGCATCTGGCCCCCTGTAGCAACTACAGGCCCGTTCGGGCCAGTGAATGTTGCGGCCGATCGTCTTGTGGCTGACTTGGGACAAGTTCCCGCCGCGCCTGTACGATGATTTGGAGACCGCCCCAGATGGCGAGGCCTGCCATGATCAGGGCGACCAGGAGATCCGGCCAGGCAGTGCCTGTCCCTATGACGCCAAGCGCAGCAAGGAGAACGGCGAGGTTGCCGAGCGCGTCGTTGCGCGAGCAGATCCAGACCGACCGCATGTTCGCGTCGCCTGTTCGAAACCGATAGAGCATCAGGGCGACGGCGCCGTTCGCGACCAGCGCGACGATCCCGACGAACCCCATGGTCTCCGCGTGCGGTATTTGCCCCGCGAACGCGGCGGCGACTGTGGTTGCCAGGACATAGAGGCCAAAGGCGAGGATCGTCGCACCCTTGAGCAACGCCGCCCGCGAGCGCCAGTGCAGCGCCAGGCCGGCCACCCCCAGACTGATCGCATAATTGGCCGCGTCGCCGAGGAAATCGAGCGCATCGGCCTGGAGCGCGCGCGATCCCGCCGCCAGACCGGCCACGATCTCGCCCGCGAACATGACCGCGTTGATCGCAAGCGCGATCCAAAGGACGCGCCGCCACCGGCGGTCCTCGATGCGCTTCGTCTCTGCGCAGCATGATCCGCAACCTGCCAAGTCGTCTCGCCTTTCCTGAGCCGGCCGCCTATATGCACCCTGTAGCAACTACAGGGTCAAGCGATGAAAATCAGCGAGATGGCAGCGGCGACCGCAACCAATATCGAAACGGTCCGCTATTATGAGAAGATCGGGCTGTTGCCGGCGCCTGCGCGCACGGGCGCCAATTATCGCAGCTATGGCAGCGATCATTTGGCGCGCCTGTCCTTCATTCGCCGCGCGCGGGATCTCGGCTTCACGCTCGATCAGGTCCGCGAACTGCTCGGTCTGTCGGACCACCGCGACCGATCCTGCGCGGCGGTCGACGCGATTGCCAATACGCATCTCGCTGAGATCGACCGCAAGATCGCCGACCTTCAGGCGATGCGGGGCGAACTCAGCCGCATGATCGGCGATTGTCGCCAGGGAACGGTTGCCGACTGCCTGATCATCGAGACGCTGGGGCCGGCAAGGCTGACGCAGTGACGACCGCGATCGTCTATATCCTCGCCGCTATTGCCGAGATTGCCGGTTGCTTCAGCTTCTGGGCGTGGCTGCGGCTAGAAAAGTCACCAGTCTGGATTGCACCTGGCATGGTCTCACTGGCCGCCTTCGCGTGGCTCCTGACGCGGGTCGACAGCGAGGCCGCGGGCCGCGCCTATGCCGCTTATGGTGCGGTCTATATCTGCGCGTCGCTGAGCTGGCTGTGGGCGGTCGAAGGCACGCGCCCCGACCGTTGGGACACCTTGGGAGCAGCCGTCTGCCTGGTCGGCGCCGGGATCATATTGCTTGGGCCGCGCAGCGTCGCTGTGTGAGCGCCCGCTCAATGCGAATGGCCGTGTCGGTGGTGCAGGTCGGGATAATGAGCGTGCCGGTGGACCATTGGCGTGTGCCGATGCGGATGGCTATGTGGTTCGCCGGGCGCGATACCCGGCGGATGCTCATGCTGATGGTGGCTGTCGTGAATATGGCGATGATCGTGCTCCAGCGCCTCATGGACATGCTCATGGCCGTGCGATTCGGTCAGATGCAGCCATAGTCCGATCGCCATTAGGACGGCCGCGATGACAAGCGGCAGCGTGACGGGTTCGCCGAACATCGCGACCGCCAGCGCCGCGCCGATGAACGGTGCCGTCGAGAAATAGGCGCCCGACCGCGCCGTTCCGAGATGCCGCAGCGCGAGGACGAACATGACCAGACTGACACCATAGCCGAGAAAGCCGATCAGCGCCGCGCCGGCGATGGTTGGAAGGGACGGCAGCGAAGCGCCGAGCATCATAGCGAGGATGAGATTGACGACGCCAGCGGCAAGTCCCTTCAGCATCGCGATCTGAACCGGGTCGGCGCCGCTCAGCTTGCGCGTGAGGTTATTGTCGATGCCCCAGGCGAGGCACGCGCCTGCAATCGCAAGCATACCAAGGCCACCGCCGACGGGACCACCACGCCAAGACAACAGCACGGCACCGCCCAGGATCGCCGCCGCACCGATCAGGAGGCGGCGATCGACATTCTCGCAGAACACCAGCCAGGCGATGGCAAGTGTCGCAAGACCTTCCAGGTTGAGCAGCAGCGAAGCCGTGGACGCGGGCGTCGTCGCTAGTCCGGCCATCAGCAGGACCGGCGCGATCACGCCCCCGCACAGGATAACGAACGCCAGCCAGGGCACGTCCGCACGGACGAGCGGGGCTTCTGTTTGGCCACGCCCGATCATTTTTCGAAAGGCGTTAACAAACGCGAGGCCGATCCCTGAGCCAAGATAAAGCAGGCTAGCAACCAGCCAAGGGCTACCCCCGTTGCCAAGCACCAGTTTGGCAAATGGCGTGCTCGCGCCGAACAAGATCGCCGAAAGGATCGCCAGCATCGCGCCGGAGCTTAGTTTCACCGGATATGAATTCATGTTGAGTAACGATCTATTTCAAGGAGGCCCATCCTACAGGATACGTCGTCCGAGAACACGGTACATCGCTGTGCCAGACAGCGATTGCCTTTCAATATCTAACTCAAACTAGAATCGCGATTGGTTCGGTAATCGACACGGTTGACGATGAGGTTGAGGCACGCGCTGAAACGCCCCGCCGCACGAAGAATTTTACCAAGTTCGCCAAGTTCGAGGCCAACGAGACCAGATCCGTGCCCAATGCGAACAAAGCCCCGACCATCAAATTATGTGCGAGCCAAAACGGTGCGCCTACGAGAAAAAGGCCTTTCATCCGCGTCGTTGAGGTCTGAAGGCGCGCGAGAGTGCCCAACGAACTGCCGGTAAACGCCAAAGCCGACGGGATGCCGTGCCACGTCACGATCGAGAGGAAGGCCAACAAAATGAGGGTCGCTCCGTAGAGTCTCGTCACCACATAGCGATCACGCACTGACGCGGAAATGACGAGCTGCGAACATGAAATGAGGCACGCTATCGCCGCAGTGGGTGAGCCGAGCATCAAAAAATAGAGCGCGAAGGCGGCAGCACCCGCGCTCTGGATTTTCACCGCGGTTCGATAGTCGTCGAAAAACGGCCAGCTAATGACGCACAAAAGCGCGACGCAGCCGAACGCGGTGGCAATCATGATTGCCGCCACCCGGTTGTTTCGCTCAAGACCTGCGTTTCGCGCCCAGCTCTATCTTTCTTCATAGTGCAAGCGTGAACGAACAAGGTTAATTACGATTTAAGAACGCCCGTAGTAGCGCGGATTTACGGCTGCTTTTGGATCGCCGTTACCTCGCCGGCGTTGCCCGTCAACATAAGGTCAAAATCGACCTTATCGCCAACCTTCACTGCATCTGTGATCGCCGGGGCAGCCTTGAACGCCATTGTCATTGCCGGCCATTTGGCTTCGGGGATGGCGCCATGATCGAGTGTGATCGTGCCCGCAGACTTGTCGATCGCGGTGACCGTGCCGTGTCCCTTCACCTTGATTGCAGTGGCAGCCGACGGCTCCATCGCCATATTTGCCATGTTGCCGCTCATAGCGGCGGCGGGTTCTGCCTTGTTGGTCTCGACCGCAACGGGCGGTTCGGCTTTTTTCCCGCAAGCGACGGTCAGTGCCGCGAGGCCGAGGGCAAAGGTCAGTCGTCCGTAGTTCATGGTCTTCTCCTTTATAATGAAACGTGTTGGTCATTGGGCTTCATCTTCGGCCGCCGAAGCAGCAGATAGGCGGCAGGCAGGACGAACATCGACAACAGCGGCGCGGTCAGCATGCCGCCTATCATCGGCGCGGCGATCCGGCTCATGACTTCGGATCCGGCGCCCGATCCCAGCAGGATCGGCAAGAGGGCAGCGAGGATCACGGCGACCGTCATCGCCTTGGGCCGAACGCGGAGCAGTGCGCCTTCGCGCACTGCCGTCTCGACCTCGGCGACATCCGGATCGGTGCGCTCTTCCAAGGCGTTCTTCAGGTAGATCAGCATCACGACGCCGAATTCGGCGGAGACGCCAGCGAGCGCGATGAAACCTAC
Source organism: Novosphingobium huizhouense (assembly GCF_020179475.1). Lineage (GTDB taxonomy): Bacteria > Pseudomonadota > Alphaproteobacteria > Sphingomonadales > Sphingomonadaceae > Novosphingobium > Novosphingobium huizhouense. Next base: position 55,882 of record NZ_JAILXZ010000005.1, read on the forward strand.
CCCGGTGGCGACCGACTGGTTGAAGCCGAGCAGATAGAGGATCCAGATGCCGCCGGTGAGCGCGAACGGCAACGTCCCCATGATCAAAGCTGCTTCATCGAACCGCCCGAAGATCATGTAGAGCAGCACGAAGATGATCAGCAGCGTCGCCGGCACGACGAGCTTCAATTTGGCAACGGCACGCTGGAGATATTCGAACTGTCCCGAATAGGCGACGCTAACCCCTGGCGAGAGCGTCACCTGTCTTGCGATCGCATGCTGCAGGTCACTTACGACCGACGCAAGGTCGCGTCCGCGCACGTCGACATAGACCCAGGTCGATGGGCGGGCGTTTTCGGTCTTGAGCATCGGGGGCCCCTCAGCGATCGAGACGCGCGCAATGGTGCCGAGCGTGATCTGCTGTCCGGACGGGGTCAGGACCGGCAGCATCCGTATTCCGTCAAGACTGTCGCGTAGCTCCCGCGGATAGCGGACGCTGATCGGATACCGTGCCAGCCCCTCGACCGTCTCGCCGATCGTCTCGCCGCCGATCGCGCCAGAGACGATCCGCTGCACGTCCGTAATATTGAGCCCAAATCGGGCGGCAGCGGCCCGATCGACATCGACATCGACATAGCGCCCGCCCGTCAAGCGCTCTGCGAGCGCCGAACTGACCCCAGGCACGGTTTTCGCAACCGTCTCGACATCGTGCGCGATGCGGTCGAGCTCAGCGAGGTCAGCACCCGACACCTTGACCCCGATCGGGCTCTTGATGCCGGTCGCCAGCATGTCGATCCGGTTGCGAATGGGCGGCACCCACACATTGGCGAGGCCGGGCAGTTTTACCGTTCGATCAAGCTCCTCGACCAGCTTGTCCGGAGTCATGCCCGGTCGCCATTGGTCGCGAGGTTTGAACTGGATCGTCGTCTCGAACATCTCAAGCGGCGCAGGATCGGTGGCAGTCTCGGCGCGGCCGGCCTTGCCGAACACGCTCTCGACCTCGGGCACGGTCTTGATCAGGCGGTCGGTCTGCTGGAGCAGGTCCGACGCCTTCGCCGCCGAGAGACCCGGCAGCGCCGAGGGCATGTAGAGCAGATCACCCTCCTCCATCTTCGGCATGAACTCGCCGCCAAGCTGGGTGAGCGGCCAGGCGGTTGTTGCAAAAGCGAGCGCCGCGATCAGCAGTACGGTCCTTGGCCGCCGCATCGTCCAGTCGAGCGCGGGCCGGTAGATGTTCGTCAGCCAGCGATTGACCGGGTTGGACTGCTCGGGCGGAATCTTGCCCCGGATCAGCAAACCCATGAGCACCGGCACCAGGGTCACCGACAGGATCGCCGCCGACGCCATCGCATAGGTCTTGGTGAAAGCGAGCGGTGCGAACAGCCGCCCTTCCTGTCCTTCCAGCGTGAACACCGGAATGAACGACAGGGTGATGATCAGAAGGCTGAAGAACAGCGCTGGCCCAACTTCGGCTGCCGCTTCGGTGATGACGGTCCATCGGGTATCCCCCTCGAGATGTTCGTCCGGGTGATCCTCCTCCCATCGCTCGATTTTCTTATGGGCATTCTCGATCATGACGACCGCGGCATCGACCATCGCGCCGATGGCGATCGCGATGCCGCCCAACGACATGATGTTGGCATTGACCCCCTGGAAACGCATGACGACGAAGGCTGCCAGCACACCAAGCGGAAGCGTGAGGATTGCAACGAGCGCCGAACGGACATGCCAAAGGAAGAGCCCGCAGACGATCGCAACGACTATGAATTCCTCGACCAGCTTGTGGGTCAGATTCTCAACGGCGCGGTCGATGAGCTGCGAGCGATCATAGACCGTAACCACATCGACGCCGGGTGGCAGGCCCTTCTTGAGCTCTGCGAGCTTGTCCTTGACCGCCGCGATTGTCTCGCGCGCATTCTTGCCCGAGCGCAGGATCACAACGCCGCCCGCGACCTCGCCCTCACCGTTCAGTTCGGCAATCCCGCGCCGCATCTCGGGGCCGGCCTGGATCGTGGCAACGTCGCCCAGTCGCACCGGCACACCGCCGGCTGCGGTCCTTAAGGGAATGGCGCGGAAATCGTCGAGCGTCTTCAGATAGCCGGAGACACGGACCATATATTCGGCCTCGGCCATCTCCAGTACCGAGCCGCCGCTCTCCTGATTGGCCTTCTGAATGGCATCGACCGTCTGGGCGCGGGTCACGCCGTAGGCGGCGAGCTTCACCGGATCGAGCAGCACCTGATATTGCTTCACCATGCCGCCAATGCTGGCGACCTCTGCGACCCCCGTTACCGTTTTCAGCTCGTAGCGCAGGAACCAGTCCTGAAGCCCGCGAAGCTGCGAGAGATCGTGGCGGCCAGTGCGATCGACCAGCGCATATTCATAGACCCAGCCCACCCCGGTCGCATCCGGCCCCAGCGCGCTGCGGGCGCTGGCCGGCAGCCGGCCTTGTACCTGGTTGAGATATTCGAGCACGCGGCTGCGCGCCCAATAGAGATCGGTGCCGTCCTCGAAGATCACATAGACAAAGCTGTCGCCGAAGAAGGAATAGCCGCGGACGGTCTTTGCGCCGGGCACAGAGAGCATTGTGGTGGTGAGCGGATAAGTGACTTGGTTCTCGACGATCTGCGGCGCCTGCCCGGGATAGGAGGTGCGGATGATCACCTGCGTGTCCGAGAGATCGGGCAACGCATCGATCGCGGTCGATCGCACCGCCCAGACGCCCACGCCGATCAGCGTCAGCACCCCGATCATGACGAAGAAGCGGTTTCTGACTGACCAGCGGATGAGATGGGCGATCACTGGCCCATTACCTTCGCCATGCGTCGCACGGTTGGTCCACTCGGTGGTTGATCGAACCCGAACCGGACCCGGTCGCCCGTCTTTAAGCCGCGCGCGACTTTCGGGTCTGTGAGCTGAAACGTCATCGTCATCGCTGGCCAGCCAATGGCTGGCACGGCTTGATGGCTCAGCGTCACCGACTGGGCGGTGATCTTTTCGATCGTACCGACGGTCTCATAGACTGCGCCGGTCGGCATAGGTTTGGCAGGACTCTTTGGCATGTCAGCACCGATCGGCCGTGCTTCCACGCCCGAGAGGCTTGCTTCGGAATCGATCAGGAACTGACCCGAAGCGACGATCTTTTCGCCTTCGCTCAGGCCCGCCAGAATCTCCGTATCATCGCCAGCTTCCCTCCCAGTTTGCACCTCGGCAGGGCGGTAGCGCCCCTTGTCGAGCGCGAGCATGACCAACGTGCGCTTGCCAGTGCGGATCAGGGCTTCGGACGGCACCAGCAACGCCGGCTGCGCGCTCCCGCCAAACGAGACGGTCGCAAACATGCCGGGACGCAGTCGCCCGCCGCGATTGGGCAGCTCGATCCGAACGGTGAGTGTGCGGCTGTCGGCCTGTGTCTCGGGGAGGATCGCCGAAACGCGCCCGGAGATGGTTTCGCCGGGGAAGGCTGCAAGCGCGGCTCGCACCGCTTGTCCAGGCTTCAAGGGACCGGCGACCGCTTCCGGCACGGCGGCATTCAACCAGACCGTGCCGAGCCCGTTGACCTCGGCAAGCGTCTGGCCTGCCATCAAGGTCATGCCGCCCCGCACGTTCAACGTCTTGATCACGCCGCCCGTGGGCGTGGAGATGGTGATCACATTATGCGGTCGTCCGGTTTGCTCGACCGATGCGATCGTGCCGGAGGGCATGCCGAGCAGCATGAGCCGTTGACGCGCGGCCTGGATCAGAGCGGCGTTGCCGGTGCGGCGGACCGCCAGAAACTCGGTCTGTGCGCCGCCCCATTCCGGCACCAGAACATCGGCAAGCGGCGCGCCTGCACCGATCACATCACCAGGTGCGCGGCCATAGACACGGGAAACGAAGCCGCCTGCACGCGCCTGAACGATCGCAACGTCGCGCTGGTTGAAGTCGATCGTGCCGGTGGCGGTGAGACTGCTCGCCAATTCGCCGCGCCGCACAGCCACCGTTCGCATCCCGAGCGCCTGGGAGGCGGACGGGTCGATCGATATTCCCGGCTGTGCCGCGCTTGCCCCCACCTCATCCGCATAGCGCGGGATTGTTTGCATTCCCATCGACGACAGGCCTGGACCGTCATGATGCTCAGCGGGGATCATCGGGTCATACCAATAGAGGATCTTGCGTGCCGGCGGTTTGGCGGCCGTAGCGTCGGGTGATCCTCCTCTCCATTCAGAGATGGTGAAACCGACCCCGCCAGCGGCGACCGCGAGCAGCGCCGCGGCACCGAAAAGGCCGCCCCGAGGGATTGTGAAATGGCTCATTGCGATTCGCTCCGATACGTAAGGTTCAGTCGAACACCGTCAGCAGCGACAAGGGCTTCACGGTCGAGAGTGTTGAGGGTGACGTCGGCAAGGGCCGCATAGGCATCCGCGATATCGACAAGATTGGCGCGACCTGCCCCGTAGCTTGCCGTCTCCAACGTCACCCGCTGCTCGGCGAGTGGCAGCAATGTGTCCCGCGCGCGCAGCCACTGTTCATGATGCATGATATGGTCCGCAAGATCGGTTTCGAGATCAGCGGCCAGCGCCCGCAGGGCCGCGTCGCGTTCGGCCAGGATGCGTCCGGCATTCTCCTGGGCCGCCGCAATGCCCGCATTCTGTCGACTGCGGGTAAAGAAGGGCAGACTGACCGTCACACCGGCTGACACATAATCTCCAAAACGAGGGTCGCGGCGTTGATAGGCAAGGTTCACCCCGAAGTCGGAACGGCGGTTGGCATCGGCCATACGCACATCGGCCATTGCCTGACCGGACTGGGCGTCGATCATTGCCATGGTGGGAAGGCGATCCAGGCCAGCGCGCAGTTCGGCCCCATCGACAGGGAAGTCGGGAATAGATCCGGCAATTTCAGGCGCCGGGTCACCCGTCCATCGCGTCAGAGCAGCCCGTGCCCGCGCTATGTTTGAGACCAGTTCGCTGCGACGATCTTCTAATGAGGCGATAGCCTGTCGGCCGGCAAGAGTCTGCGCAGGCCGGGCATTGCCCGACGCGACGGCACTGGGCGTTGTCCGCACCACGCGCTCCAGACGGGCTAGAAGATCATCAAGCGCGGTCAGCCGGCGCTCGGCATAGGCAAGGTTGATCCAGGCAAGCGCAGTGCCGACCTCAACCGAACGCGCCTCAAATGCGGTGTCGGCATCTGCAGCCTTGATATCGCTGTCAGCGCGGGCGCGTTGCGCACGGCGCTTGGCGAGGTTGGGAATATCCTGGGACACGCCCACCCGCGCCATCGTGAAATTGTCCTGCCCGGGAGCAAACGCCAATGGCCCCGAGATCGGGAAACTGTCGAGCCCAACGGCCAGAGTCGGATCAGGTAGCGATCCGGCGCCGCCACGAGCGGAACGAGCGGCCTCGGCGGCGAGCGCCTTGGCCTTGATCGACGGCGCTTCCTGCCGCGCGCGCTGGAGCGCAGCGTCGAAAGTGAGGGGACCAGCGAATGCAACGCCGGGGATCGCCGCGAGCAGCGGCAGACAAACAAACAATCGCATGGAAAACTCCTGATCGGAGGATCAGGCCGGCGTCGCGCACTCTGGCAGGCATGTCAGTGGCGGCGGGATGGGGGCAATCCCGCCGCCACTGCTGGCCTGGCCGTCTATGCGACCTTACACGGCCAGAGGCTGTGCCTAGCCGGCCGAGGGAGCCGACGAAGGCGATGCCATGCTATGCATCTCCTTCATGCAGTCCGCCGCGCTCATCTTCATCATGTCGCAGTTGCAGTTCGCCATCTGCGGAGCATCGGGCACCCAGACGCGACGGGGGCTCATAGATGGCGCACGCGGGCCATAGTTTGGCGATTGACGCCATTCATAATGGCCAGACTGCGAGTTTGTGTTGGGTTCGCCGGCGAAAGCGGCAACGGGAGCGGCAAGCGCAATGCCCAGCAGGGCATAGAAAACACGGTTCTTCATGACTGTAATCCTTGGGCAAAATATCGTGGTAGCCGCGGGTCAGACAGGATTTTCAGATGCGCGATAGACGCAAGAATCCTGTCAGCCTGGCAGCCGGTGTCGATCAGCCAAGGAGAGTCGGTGGTTCCGGTTCGGGAGTGAGGTCACTGCCGTGCAGGACAGTGATGGTTGCCCAGAAGGGCAGAGCTGGACTGGCTTCGCGTGCTTCCAGCATAGGCGCGTCATTACGAACGGCCAGCGGAACGACGCAGCCCATGGCCGCGATGCATTCCAGGGTCATGCCCTTGCAAGGCTTCTGAGCAGGTTGTTGCTGCTGTGCCATTATCTTCATGCAGTCTTCCGACATCCCAGCCACGGCCTGCACAGACGTGGCCATTGGGGCGGACATCGCAGGCGGAGCGGACGCAAAGGCCGCCGCTTGGCCAATCAAGCCAACCATGGCTCCCAGAAGGAGAAGAAGTTGCAAAACGCGTTTCACAGCCGTTATTTATTACGCCTCGTAGCATCAAAGATCAACGAGATGGTCACCCGCCGTGTCGGGCAAATACCGTCTGACCCGCCGATCCGAAGGCGATGACAGAGTAGGGTTGTGGTTTTTGGCCGGGGACTTCCATCCCCGGAGAACCCAGCGGCATGCCCGCTACGGCCAATCCCTTTACGCCCTTCGGGCGCTTCGCGATCGCGCGCTTCATGTCGGCAATGGGAACGTGGCCCTCGAAAACCATGCCATCGACAATTGCAGTATGGCATGATGCCAGCGCAGCGGGCACGCCTTGAGCGCGTTGAAAGCGGCCGCGTTGCTGGTCGTCGACGATATTGACGCTTTGTCCAAATTGTCTGCGCACCTGGGCCGCCCACTGTTCGCAGCAACCGCAACCAGGGTCACGATGCATGATGATCGGGGCAGCTTCGGCGCTGGCGACGGAGAAGGCTGCTATGAACGCAGCGAGGGCAAATTTGAGTGTCATACGATCCCTTATTGGTTCCCCCGCCCCTGGGCGGGGGAGGAAAGGTCTATTGGGCGCGCTTGTTGTGGGCTCTCAGCCAGCCTTGAAGCTCGCCCACTTCTCGCGTTTGCTCGGTGATTGACTTGTTCGCCATCATTCGGACCTGCGCGTCCTTGGTGTCGCGCAAAACGATGCGTGACATCGCAATCGCACCGCGATGATGCTCGATCATCTTGCGCACCCAGGTCTCCGTTGCATCGCTGCCCGTGGCGGACATCATCTTCTGATGCATCTCCATTTCTGCAGGCGGGTAAGGATTGGCTGGCGTGGGGTTCATGGTCTGGCGCATGTCCATCTTGCTATGGTCCATGCCCTGCATTTGGGCGATCGCCGGCGCGGCCACCAATCCAGCGATGATGATGGGGACTATTTTCTTCACAATTCTCTCCTCAGCGCCCCGCATTGATAATACGCATGGGCGCGCCATTTCCCTCGTGAGGCGGCACAAAATTTACGGGAACGGGAGCGCGAAGCCTACTTGCGGGCTAGAATAGCCTTCATTTCATCGATTTCGCGGCGCTGAGATTCCTCGATGCCGCTGCACAGACGAACGATTTCCGGATCCTTCAAGGAGGCCTCGCGGCACATCAGGATCGCGCCCGAATGATGCGGGATCATCGATCGGAGGAATGCTGTATCGCCGATCGTTGTTTGCGTGCGGATGAGGGCAAATGATCCGGCGAATATCGCAACTGACCCTAATATAAGGGCCGCGTTTGCCTTTTTCGACGGGAACATATGGCCCATCGCGAGGACCATCAGCACCACCATGGGCGCCACCATCATTAGCGTCATGTAGAGCATATTCAGGTTGTTGTAGAAGCTCCCCAAGCTGTCGATCATGACGAACATCACCAGATACATGATGACGCCGCCAACCAAGGTCTGCAGGGCGAGGCTCGCATAGGCATTTTTCATCATTGGTCGTCTCCTTTGGCCCCCGCCCCGATCCTGCTTGACTATTCAACCCGTGCGGCGTCGCTTTCGCGGCCACCGAAGATACAAAAGTGCCGAACCCGCGATCGCCAATGCGAGACCACCTGCGGCAAACGCCATCAACCACGGCGTGTTGAAATTTTCGTGGTTTTTCCAATCCATGATGTGGAGCGCCCAGAAGAAATCGTACAGGCGCCACGTTCCATTTCTTACAGCGACGATCCGACCACTATTCTGGGCAACATAGACGCGGGTCGCTTCGCGGTCAGGGAAGTCCACCCGCCAGGCCGGCAGGACGCCCTTGAATTCTGAGGTCGCCGCCGCAACTAGGCGGACGCTCGGCGGCTCCGACGTGCCTCGGTAGGCCTGTACCGCCACCGCGCGAGCCATTGCAGCGTCCAAGGGGCGAAGGCGACGCCCCGTCTCTGCATCGTGAAGTGATATCGTGCCATCAACGAACTCGACCTCCGCTATCTCGCGGCCGAGCAGCGCGCGATATCGAACTTCACGCACGGGATTGGTCGCCACGCGCAACACTAGGTCCAACGGCGCGCGCAATCTCGACTGTTTCAATGTGGCCGACGACGATCGCTCGATAAGATGTTCACCGCGGACTCGCTCAATCGGCAACAGGCTCATGACAAGACCGCTGGCAAACCAAAGCAGCAGCTGAACCCCGATGATCAGGGCCAGCCAGCGATGAACGCGGCTAGCCCCGATGTGGAGACGGAGTTTGGTGCTTCTCAGAACCAGGTCCGAACGCCGATGACGAAGCTCGCCGACTTGACGTCATTGCCATCCGCCCGCGCATAGTCTGCCGTGCGACCGAACTTCCGATCGTAGGAAACGCCGATATAGGGAGCGAACTCGCGGCGGACTTCGTAGCGTAGGCGCAGCCCCAGCTCGGCGTTGGACAGCCCCGCTCCAATCCGCGTCTCGGGCACGTTTTGAGCCGAGAGGTTCAGTTCGACCCGGGGTTGCAAGATCAAGCGCTGGGTTATGCGCTGATCATAATAGCCCTCGATGCGCCCAAGCACCTCCCCCTTATTCGACAGGAACAAGGCTCCCTCGGTTTCGAACCAATAAGGCGCGAGGCCTTCGATCCCGATCGTCGCATATGTCCGGGACGGGTTTGGCTTGAAGTCGTACCGGATACCAGCCTGCAGGTTCCAATAAGGATCGAGCGCGCGACTGTAGAGGGCCTGGATCTCGGCACTATCGACACCTTCGCGTAATGCCCCCTCGCCCTCAGTCTTGACCACGAGCCGGTCGAGATCCTTGCCGAACCACGCTTCGCCATCCCAGCGATACCCGTCGCGGCCATTTTTGGCCTGATATTCCGCCAGATTGAACAGGATCATCGAGCTGGATGTGCCGCCATGTTCCTTATGCAGCATGGTACGCGAATCTGCCATCTCGCCGTTTTTGTAGACGCGGTCGGCATAGTTGTCGGTAGGAGGTTGGGGTGCAGGGGCGTTGCCGGGCATGAGACTGGTGCCACCAGCGCCATGGCCTGCCATCGGCCCGTCCATCGCCATGCCGGGCATCGACGACATATCGTGCTGCATCGGCTGACCGCCGGGTGCCGCCTGCATGTCCATGCCGGGCATGTCGTGTTTCATCGTACCGCCCGCCCCATCGGGCATGGTCATGCCAGGCATGCCAGACATGTCGTGGCCGGCATGAGGGTCGGCCGTTGGAGGCGTCTTGTCACCGGGCATCTCCATGCCGGGCATAGCGCCCATCCCCGACATGTCGTGCGGCGCCGACTTGGGTTTTGCTGCCGGAGCCCGACGCTTCGGGGTCGCAGGCTTGCCCTTAGGCGTGGGCGCAGCGGCACGCCTGGGCTGGCTTGCTGGCTTGGCCACCGGCTTTTTCTTCGCCGCTGGCTGAGCAGCAGGCATGTTCATGCCCGGCATATTCTGCATCGACTGCGCGCTGACGGGGGTCGCCAAGGCGAGCGGGGCCGCGCCGATCAGAAGGAAAAGCGACTTCATGCGGCATCTCCCCGGGGACGGACAGAGACGACGCGCATCATCCCGGCATGCATGTGATAGAGCATATGGCAGTGAAACGCCCAGTCGCCGACTGCGTCTGCGGTGACGTCGAAACTTACCTTGCCTCCTGGTGCGACATTGACGGTGTGTTTGCGCGGCGAATACTCGCCATGCCCGGTCACCAGCTCGAAGAAATGCCCATGAAGATGGATCGGGTGCGACATCATCGTGTCATTGACGAGCGTGACGCGGACCCTTTCGTTTTCGATAAAGGGAATGGGCTCGCGCTTGTCACTGAGCTTCACCCCATCGAACGACCACATATAGCGTTCCATATTCCCGGTCAGGTGGATTTCCATCGCGCGGTCTGGCGCGCGAACATCGGGGTTGCGCTCCACCGCCATGAGATCGCGATAGACAAGAACCCGGTGGCCAACGTCTTCGAGACCCTGTCCCGGTTCTCCCGTGCGATCCATCGGCATGGGCGAGATCGTCTGGACACCCGGTCCCATCTTAACCTGCGGCGCTTTGCTGGCGTCGCGCATGTTCATGCCGCCCATTCCGCCCATCGCCATGCCGCCCATTGTATCACCGGACCCGCTGCCCATTCCGGGCATGTTGGCCATGGAACTATCCGCCGGTTTTTGCATGCTTGGCATCGACGCGCCGGCCCCCATATCCATGCCTGCCATCCCGCCCGCGGCAGCTCCGCCGGCAGACATGTGATGCCCCATTGCTGCGTGGTCCATGCCGGACATGCCGCTCATATCCATGTCCCCCATGCCCATGTCCTTCATATCGGCAAGGGGCCGCTTGCGGAGCGGCGGAACTTCGGCCGTCATGCCTTCACGCGGAGCCAGTGTGGCGCGTGCCATGCCCGAACGATCAACGGATTCACCGACCAGCGTGTAGGCGCGATCATCGGTCGGAGTAACGATGACATCATAGGTCTCGGCAACCGCGATCTGAAACTCGTCGACCTCGACCGGCCTGACATTGAGCCCGTCGGCCTGAACAACCGTAAGTTTGAGACCGGGAATCCGGACATTGAACGTCGTCATCGCGGAGGCATTGACGAAACGCAGGCGAACGCGCTCACCTGGCTTGAAAAGCGCGGTCCAGTTGTCCCGTGGGCCATGCCCATTCACGAGATAGGTATAGGTCGAGCCCGTGACATCGGACACGTCGGTCGGATCCATCCGCATATTGCCCCAGTCAAGTCGGTCCTTGAGGGGTTGGTCTTCCTTGGCCAGCAAACCGGCCAGCGTTTGCCGCTGATAATTGAAATAGCCACCGCCGACCTGCTTGAGCTTCCGGAAAATTGCGTGCGGATGCATCTGGCTATGGTCGGAGAGCACGATGACATGCTCTCGATCCGACTGAATCGGATCCTCGCCTTCCGGGTCGATGACAATCGGTCCGTAATGACCTAACTGCTCCTGCAGCCCCGAATGGCTATGATACCAATAGGTGCCAGCCTGGACGATGGGGAACTCGTAGACAAAAGTCGACTTGGGCTTGATGCCGGGGAAGCTAATGCCGGGCACGCCGTCGAACTGGAATGGCAAAAGCAGACCGTGCCAGTGGATCGAGCTGTCCTCCTCAAGATCGTTGATCACCGACAGGCGGACGTTTTGGCCCTGTCGCAAACGGATGAGCGGCGCCGGAACCGTGCCGTTAATGCCGATGGCATGGCTTTGCCGACCATCGATCGTCATCATCTGATGCGCGATCTTGAGCGTGATATCATCGCCGCTGACCGTTGGCAGTGGCTTGGCAATGCCGGACGATACGGGCTGAGCCCATGCCGGCAGCCATGCCGACAATGCGAGGCCGCCGCCGGCCAGCGCAGCGCCACGGAAAAGGTCGCGGCGGTTCAATCCGGGGGACATAATATCTCCTTGTTCAACATGCAGCACTTTGGGTCCGCAAAGACGCTCAAGCGCGGTATCTGTTTATCCTTACGCGCGAGCAGCGCGCACCCCTCATTCCTCAGCGAGTATTTCTGCAAGGCGCGCGCGCGCGCGATACAGGCGCGTCTCCACAGCCTTGCTACTGACGGAAAGCGCTTTGGCAGCCTCTGATTGACTGAGTCCTTCGACGGTCCTGAGCATCAGGACTTCACGCAACGTGCTAGGCAATGCGCTGATCGCCGCCGACAGTCGCTCCACCTCTATTTTCGATTCAGCACTGGCATGTGCGGAGGGTGCGTCATCCGGCACTTGCTCAATCTCATCATCCGACGGCGCGGAGCCAAATGTGAAGAGCTGCCGCACCCTCTGGCGGCGGCGCCAATCGCGACATTTGTTAATCGCGATCCGGGATAGCCAGGCGCGCAACGGACGCGCACCATCATATTTCCGCAGATGGCTGAACGCGGATACAAAGCAGTCCTGCGTGAGATCAAGTGCTTCCTCGGCATTCCCGACCAGGCCGCGCACCAGTCGAAATATCGCTGTCTGGTGCCGACGCATGATCTCGGCGAAAGCCGACTGCCGACCGGCAAGCGTCAGTGCCGCTAGTTCACCGTCCGAACACGCCTGGAGATCCAGACTCACCGTGCATCGTCGGTGAGCGCATGAACCACCGCCTGATCGAAGGTCTTGGCCTGATCGGGGCGAAGGATTTGCCGCATGGCGAAGATGTGCCCGAGCGTTTCCTTTTGCAGTTCGCCCATTGCCTGATGCGACTGATCGACGGCCGCGGTCACACGCGGCCCTTCGCCATGTTCGACCTCGATCGCGGCTGCGAGACGCGCATTGTCCGATCGCAGTTCAAGCTCCAGCGCGCGCCGACGCACGGCGAAACCCTGCTCTAGCAGCTCGATCTTGGCCTTCTGACGATCATCCAGATCGAGCTTGCTGTGCAAGACATCGTGGAGCTCGACGCCGGCTGCCTTGGGCTGCGGGAAAAAGTAGCGGCCCAGGAACACGCCCGCAACCGCCGATGCAAAGGCGACGATGGCGACGAGGAGGAGCAATTTGGGCTTCATTGAGAACCTACCAGCAGCGTCGAAGGGGCAAGCGGATTTGATGGCCCGAAAGGCGATAGCGTGACCGACGCCTCGGCACGCGGCGTAAAGCCATTGCTGGCGATACCCAGCAGTACCGCTCCGAAAGCCGCGACCGCACCGAGGCGGAATTGAGACGCGGTCGAAACCTGCGGCAATGCCGCTATGCGTCGGAACACAGCATCCTCCAGACCAATCAGCCCCGGATGCGTCGGTTCGTTGCGTAAGCGGCTCAGCAGCCGGTCCAGGTCGGTATCCATCGAAAAGTCCAATCCTCAATCAATCCGGGGCAACGGCCCAAGACGTGTTCTTTACTTTCCCCTCTATCAGCCTGTCCGTCAAAGCATCGCACATAGCGGGCAGATCTGAGCAACAGCGACGGAGCAGCCGCAACGCTATGGCGCCGTCTTCGTCATGCCGGGCATATCCTTCATCATCGCGTCATGGTCTTCGGGCGCACTGGCTATTGCCGCCTGATATTGGGCGGGCGACATACGCGGAAGTTGCCTTACGAAAGCCACCATATCCCAGATCAGTTCGTCGCTATGGGTCTTACCCCAAGCTGGCATCGCGGTCAGCTTGACCCCATGCTTGATGATCCAGAATTGCTCCTTTGGCGATCTTTGCTCCTCGCGGGAAAGCTCCGGCGCCCTCGGATAGAGTCCCTGGCTGATTTCGGACTTTTCCAGTCCTGGCCCGAGATGGCAGCCGCTGCACATCTCGGTGTAGAGCCCCGCCCCGCTCTGCAGCCGCTTCACGTCCCCAAGGTTGGCCGGGACATTCACATCACGAGATCGCACGGCGATGGAACGATCTCGGAGCTGCTCGATCAGCCAATAGACCGGTTTGGTGTGCGGCGAATCCGCCCCGATGTCATAGGCACCCACATAGACGACGATCCCCGCTAGCGCGCCGCCGACCAGCGCTGTCGCAGCGATAAAACCTACACTTGGAAAGTGCCTGCGCAGCCAAGTCGTCCTAGCATTCTCCATAGCTTCCTCCCGAGCGGCAGCGTCCCTTGGATCCGGGTGGTTCTCACACCCATCCAATTGTCCATACGCACTGCAAGCTTCGATCCCTCATCTGTCGCGCAGATCTCATTCGCAAATCCCGCCGGGGTTCTGATTTGCAGAATTCTTGCGCGCCTGATGAGGGGTGGCGCCGCGTGGTGCGTAATTCGATGTGTCGGCAGTCTCGCCGCCCATGGAGAAATCGATGTTTCGTAAAACAATCTTTGCCGTCGCCATGGCGGCGTCTGTCCTCACCGCTACCGCTGCGCAGGCTCACCCTAAGCTCAATGCCGCCACCCCTGCCGCAAATGCCGTGGTCGCCGCCCCGACCAGAATTCAGCTCGTCTTTTCTGAAGCGCTCGTCGCACAATTTTCCGGGCTCGACCTGACGATGACCGAAATGCCAGGCATGAAGATGGCGCCGATGAAGATGAACGGCGTCAAGGCCACCGTGGGCGCCGATGGCAAGACGCTCGTCGCGACGCTTGCCAAGCCGTTGCCGGTTGGAACCTACAAGGTCGACTATCACGTCGTCTCTGCTGACACCCATCGCATCCAGGGCAGCTACACCTTCAAGGTCCAGTAAGACCGTGCCGGACATCATAGCGATCGCAGTGAGGCTGGGACTTTTCCTCGATCTCATGCTCCTCTTCGGGTTGCCGATGTTCGGCCTCTACACGTTGCGCGGGACTGAGCGGGCATCCGGCTCGGTCCTGCGTTTCCGGTCGGTGTTGGCGACAATCGCGCTGGCCGGTATCGTATTATCTATCCTGGGCATGATGGTCTTGGCGGCCTCGATGGGGGGCGTGCCACTCGATCAGGTAGACCGCGCCACGGTCAATCTTCTCATATCGGGCACTGCGATCGGGACGGTCTGGCAGGTACGGGTCGCGGCCCTCCTGCTCGTGCTCTATTTTTCCATCGTCGGTTGGCGGCGTCCCGCTTTCGCCCTGTGGTCGCTGTCAGCGACCGCCGCTGTCGCTCTGGCGACCTTGGCCTGGACGGGGCATAGCGCTGCCGACGAAGGCTTGCGGGGATGGGTCCATCTTGGTGCCGATATCATCCATCTCTGGGCAGCTGGCATCTGGGTAGGCGCGTTGTTCGCGCTTTGCCTCCTCGTTTTCCGCCCTGCCGCGCGCATGGCGGTGGATCACATTCACCTCTCGCACCGCGCGCTGGATGGATTTGCGAAGGTCGGATCGGTGGTCGTGGCGCTGCTTATCGTGTCGGGTTTGATCAATAGTTGGATACTGATCGGCCCCTCCAATCTGGGATCCATGTTTACCAGCCTCTATGGCCTGCTGCTGGTGGCAAAGCTGCTGCTGTTCGGCTTGATGCTGTTGCTGGCGGCGGCCAATCGCTACTTTCTGACGCCGTCGCTCGCGGCGGCGATCGAGACAGGCAACACCTCCTCGGCGATAGGGTCGCTCCGCCGCAGCCTCGCAATCGAGACCGGCTGCGCCGTTACCATTCTTATCTTAGTTGCCTGGTTGGGGCTGTTGGCGCCACCTGCCTCCGGGATGTAAAAGGCATCAAGGCAGCGCGCGCGATATCGCCTTGATCGCCTTTAGACCCGAGCCAAACCGGGAAATCGCCTCCTTGTGCCGTTCGAGCTCGCCATAGGGAAGATAGGCGATTTCGAGGTCCGCGATCCGGTTGAACGCGGGCCTTGCGATTTGCGCGCGGACTTCGCTTTCGCGAGCGTCAGGAGCGACAAGAAACAATCCGGCTGTCGCGTGAAGATCGCTGCCGCTCAGCGCAAGGTCCAGCATCCGGACGATACCCGAATAGATGGAGGTCGAATGTTCGACTTCGAAGGCTGCCGCGACCCGGTCGCCGCCTTGCTCCAGCCACAAAACATCGATGAGGCGGATCGCATCCGCTCCCGTCGATGTCGAAATGGAAGTTGGCAGGCTCTCGAGGCACCCCTCCCCCAAGCGCACCCCGTCATGCAGCCGTCCCCGGTCATTGGATGCGATCCAGATGTCATACCCCAGCGCTAGACCGATATCGCGCAGCCACGCCTGGATTTCCGAATGGGTGCGGTCACTCTCGCCCTGCTTTTGCAGCGCTTTGTTGAGGGTTTGAGCTTCGGCCCGGGCTTGCTCGAGGCGCGCGGCCCAGGATCTTAGAGTCTGGTCTTCCTCGTCGCGCGGGGGCGCGGGATAGCGGCCCGAGCCGATGTCGAACAGAAGGCCACCAATGGCGCCCAGATCGTTCGAGAGCAGATCGCGAAAACGCTCGTTCAGATCGAGCACGCCCGAGCGCATTGCGAGAAAATGCTGCCAGCTTCCGAGCTTCACCTTGCCGCCGGTCAGCTTGTTATAGCCGTTGACGATCGCCGTGTTGAACGGCGGCACGAGGGTTGGATGCAGGAAATAGAGGAGGTTAGCCACCGCTGGCCCCAGCCCTTTGATGTTTAGACGATCGATCGTGTGAATACCTGCGATGATCTCTTCCGCGGTGTCGCAACAGGCGCAATGGTCCAGCAATCGACCAAACGCGCGCTGGTTTGCCGGGTTTTCATAGATGTCGGGAATGCGCAATTTGGGCTTCCAGAGAAACGCATGGTCCGCTCCCTTGAATATCTGTCTCTGCTCGGCGACTGAATGAACGACCGTCTCCAGAGAAGAACCGCGATAGGCCACGCCAAACCGACTGGCTTCGATCTCGGCAACCACTTGAGCCAGACCACGCCTGATCGAGCGAAAATTCTTGATGCGCTCGTCCCATAGAAACCAGCTCTGGTACGTCGCGTTCGGATCTTCCTTCCATCGCTGGATCAGTTGCCGCGCCAGCAATTCAAACTCCGCCAAACCCCGCTCCCCTTTCGCGCCGATCCTCTCCGACGCTAGCACTCCGCCACGTATTCGGCCAGTTTTTGCGCGGTCGCCCCGAATGAAAATCGGATCTCATTATTTGATATCGTCCGGAATATGCGTCAGCAGGTCACGGGTATAGTCGATCAGGAGATCGCCAGCGGTTGCCCCGTAAAGCGCGAGGAACAAGATGAACGCCAGGAGCTTCGGGACGAAGCTCACGGTCTGTTCGCTGATCGATGTAGCAGCCTGGATCATCGAGACAATCAGCCCGACCACCAACATGATTATCAGCGGGGGGCCAGCGACGAGCATGATCACCCAAAGCGCCTGGCCCATCGAGGTTGAGAAAGGGCTGTAGGTCTCCATTGCTCCCACCCGACTATGATGCGGACGCCCCTGCCCGTGATGCTGCAACCTATGTTGCGGGGCGAGCGACACGGAGCGCGATCGGTTGATGCCAATCCGTCTTCCCCACATCCGCTCGCCCCGGCGCCACGCTGCGACCCGTGGGCACCTCGGCTGTCCATCCTGCCAGGCGATGTGCTTCATCTGAATTTACGCAGCGCTGGCGTTTACCCCTCACGACCCGATCTTTTTTTGGAAGAGCGCGTCTCTGTTCGAGGGAAGAGGCGTCGTACCGCGTAATATCAGTGACGGCCGAGGTCAGCGAAAGGCTCGCATGTACGATTGTGTCATCATAGGCGGCGGTCCGGCAGGGCTGACAGCAGCCACCTATCTGGGCCGGTTTCTGCGTTCTACGCTGGTCATCGATGCTGGCGACGGCCGCGCGGCCTCCATTCCAGCCACGCACAACCTGATGGGTTTTCCAGAAGGCATATCGGGCGACGATCTGCTGTCGCGGATGCGCCGGCATGCCCTGCGTTACGGCGCGAAGCTCTCCGATGGTTTAGCCAATGGGATTGTACAGACCCGGACGGGCTTCCTGGTCACTACAGGTGTCGAGGCCGTCAATACCCGCACGATATTGCTTGCCCAAGGCGTGATAAATCATCGTCCGCAAATGGCGCTGGAAATGCATGATCGAGGCCTCGTGCAAGGTCTGATACGCTATTGCCCGATATGCGACGGCTATGAGGTACGCGGCAAGCGGGTGGCCGTGCTGGGGTGCTCAGACCATGGCGCCGCCGAGTCTGTATTCGTGCGGCACTATAGCGACACCGTCACCTTGCTCGCGCAGGACGGCTCGCAACTTTCGGAGGCCGAAGAGGCAGATCTGGCTCGACGCGGTATCGCGGTCGAACACGCCCCTGTCCGAGGTTTGTCGATCGATGGAAAGAATCTGATCGCTCAGTTGACCGATGGCCGATCGCTTCGGTTCGACACCCTTTATGTTGCCCTCGGAACCTCCCCTCGCTCGGAACTCGCGCACATGGCCGGTGCGAAACTGGACCAGGCAGGGTGCATTGTCGTCGACGAGCATCAACAAACGACGGTCAGCGGCCTGTTCGCTGCTGGCGACATGGTCGAAGGGCTGGATCAAATTGCTGTTGCGGCCGGTCAGGCCGCCAAGGCTGCAACGGCGATCCACAATCTGTTGCCCGGCTGAGACGCCAGCGCAGAATCAGCCATCAAAAATATATGCATGTCGGGCTTGACCCTGACACGATGTCAGACCCCAGATTTCATTTCGTCGATAAGGAGACGAGCCTGTGACTGATCCTGTTCCAGCTAGCAATTCGGGCGCCCATAGCTGCTGCGCCGGCAAGCACGGTGGCGGCACGGACGTGAAAGCGGTCAAAGATCCGGTTTGCGGGATGATGGTTGATCCGACGGGAACGTCACATCATGCCTCGCATGACGGCGAGGACTATCATTTCTGCAGCGCGGGTTGCCGCACGAAGTTTGTCGCTGACCCGGAGCGCTACCTGTCCGAGGGTGAGAAGGAGGCGGCAACCGCTCAACCGGGCGCAGTCTGGACCTGCCCCATGCACCCGGAGGTCCGCCAGGATCATCCCGGGCCATGCCCGATCTGCGGCATGGCCCTTGAGCCGGAACTTGTGACGGCAGACACTGGGCCGAGCGGTGAACTTCTGGATATGTCCCGGCGTTTCTGGATCGGCTTGCTGCTCACCATCCCGGTCTTTGTCCTGGAGATGGGCAGTCATCTATTCCCGACGCTGCACACTCTTGTGCCGCCGCGACTATCTGGTTGGCTTCAGTTTGCGCTGGCTACCCCGGTCGTGCTCTGGGCGGGATGGCCATTCTTCGAACGCGGTTGGGTGTCCGTTCGGACGCGCAACCTCAATATGTTTACCCTGATCGCGATGGGCACGGGCGTGGCCTGGGCCTACAGCGTGGTGGCGACCATCGCCCCCTCGGTATTCCCGTCAGCATTTCGAATGATGGACGGCACAGTCGCGATCTATTTCGAGGCCGCCGCCGTCATCACCGTGCTCGTGCTGCTGGGCCAGGTGCTCGAGCTGCGCGCCCGCGAGCGGACTTCGGGCGCGATCAAGGCGCTACTCAACCTCGCGCCCAAGACCGCGCGCCGCATTGGTGCCGATGGGAATGACGAGGAGGTGTCGCTCGAGCAGGTGGCCGTCGGTGATCGTCTCCGTGTCCGGCCTGGCGAAAAAGTACCCGTCGACGGCAAGGTCGAAGACGGCCGATCTTCGCTCGACGAGTCGATGGTGACGGGCGAGTCGATGCCGGTCACGAAGGCGCTGGGCGATGCGGTCATCGGCGGAACGATCAACCAGAGCGGCGCCCTCGTCATTCGCGCAGAGAAGGTCGGACGCGACACGATGCTGGCCCGTATTGTTCAGATGGTCGCTGACGCCCAGCGTTCGAGGGCACCCATCCAGCGCTTGGCCGATCGGGTCGCGGGATGGTTCGTGCCTGCGGTCCTGCTGATCGCGGTCATTGCCTTTGGCGTGTGGGGGATCTGGGGGCCAGAGCCGCGTCTGGCCCATGGCCTGATCGCCGCTGTCGCTGTCCTCATCATCGCCTGCCCCTGCGCCTTGGGGCTGGCGACGCCGATGTCAATCATGGTCGGCATCGGCCGGGGCGCAGGGCTCGGCGTGCTGATCAAGAATGCCGAAGCCCTGGAGCGGATGGAGAAGATCGACACACTGGTCGTCGACAAGACCGGCACGCTGACCGAGGGGCGGCCGTCGGTTACCCGCATCGTTCCCGCGACAAGCTATGAGGAGACCGAGCTTCTGCGGCTTGCCGCCGGCGTGGAGCGGGCATCGGAACATCCGCTGGCGCTGGCCGTGGTCGCCGCCGCCAAGGATAGGGGGATTGCGCTTCCCGAGGTCACCGACTTTGATTCCCCAACCGGCAAGGGAGCGATCGGCACGGTCGATGGCAAGCGCATCACGCTGGGCAATGCCGGCTTCCTGTCAGAAAACGGGATCGAGGTTCGCGCCGTTGAGCCGCAGGCGGATGAGCTGCGCCAAGACGGCGCGACCGCCATCTTCATCGGGATCGACGGACAGGCCGCCGGCATCCTTGCCATTGCCGATGCAATCAAAGAAACGACGGCTGAGGCTATCGCGGCGCTTCGCAAGGAGGGCATCCGGGTTGTCATGCTGACGGGCGACAATCGCACAACAGCACAAGCGGTCGGGCGGAAACTTGGAATCGATGATGTCGAAGCCGAAGTGTTGCCGGATCAGAAAAGCGATGTGGTCTCGCGATTGAAAGCTGAGGGGCGCATCGTGGCCATGGCAGGCGACGGAGTTAATGACGCGCCCGCGCTCGCCGTCGCCGATGTCGGCATTGCGATGGGCTCGGGCACCGATGTCGCAATCGAAAGCGCCGGCGTCACCCTGCTGAAGGGCGACTTGAACGGCATCGTTCGTGCGCGCCGTTTGAGCGAAGCAACGATGTCCAACATCCGCCAGAACCTGTTCTTCGCTTTCATCTACAACGCTGCCGGGGTCCCGATCGCTGCGGGGCTGCTCTACCCGATCTTCGGCATCCTGCTCTCGCCGATCATCGCGGCGGCCGCGATGGCACTGTCCTCCGTCAGCGTCGTGACGAACGCATTGCGGCTCAACCGGGTGGAATTGTGAACATCGGCGCGGCATCGGACGCGAGCGGGGTCTCTCAGCGGATGATCCGCCATTACGAGAAAATCGGCCTGATCCCGTCGGCGGCGCGGCGGGATAGTGGGTATCGCGACTACTCGGATGCCGATGTGCATCGACTTCGGTTCATAGCCAATGCCCGCGACCTCGGCTTTCCAATCGAAGAAATCCGAAAGCTGCTTGATCTATGGTCCGATCGGGCCCGCGCCAGTGCCGAGGTCAAGGCACTGGCAGAGTCCCGCGCAGCCGACCTTGGCCGCAAGGCGGACGCGCTTAATGCGATGCGAGCAGCGCTGATGGATCTGGCGAGGAGCTGTCACGGTAACAATCGGCCGGAATGTCCGATCCTGACGCATCTGGAATCTTGAATCTAGTCTTCGCGCGGGGCCTTCGCGCTCATTTCTGCAACTCGCGACCCGCCAGTTTCGCGAGCCGGCGCGGAAGATCGGCAGCAATCTTGCGTTGCTGTTGAGGCTGCGCCTTCTTCCATGCCCGGCATTCGGGTTTGGACCTACCGCACCCTCGACACCACCCGGTCGTGCCATCGAAACGGCACAGGTCTATGCACGGCGACTTAACAGCAACCTCGTCAGTGGCATTCGACTGTTAGGTGCTTCAACTCATGGACCGGCACGAGCCGGTCGCGGATCACGCCTGCATTGATCCCCGCACTGCCGACCACTCCGACGATGGCGGCATGGGCCTCGGGACCGACACGCCAGACATGCAGATCGGCAATACGCACATCGCCTGGCCCTTCAACGAGATCCTGTATTTCCTCGGCAACATGGCTGTCGGTCGAGTCGAGGAGGACTGAGGCGGTATCTCGCATCAGGCTCCAGGACCAGCGGGCGATTACGACGGCTCCCACGATCCCCATGACGGGGTCCATCCACACCCAGCCAAGGTAGCGGCCTGCCAGAAGGGCCGCGATTGCCAATACCGATGTGAGAGCGTCGGCGAGGACATGCACATAAGCCGAGCGGAGATTGTTGTCGCCGCCATGGGCATGATGGTCGTGGGCATGATCGTCATGCCCATGATGGTGGTGGTGGCTGCCCGACAGCAGGAAGGCGCTGAGGATATTCACGCCAAGCCCAACGACGGCAATCAGGGTCGCCTCGCCGAAGGCAACCTTTATGGGCTCGAACAGCCGAAGGATCGATTCAATCCCGATCCCCAGGGCGATCAGGCCCAGCACCAGCGCCGAGGCGAAGCCCGCCAAGTCGCCGACCTTGCCTGTTCCGAAGCTGAACCGCCGGTTCGATGCATGCTGCTTGGCATAGGCATAAGCAATCGCTGCGACACTCAACGCGCCAGCATGCGTTGCCATATGGAAGCCATCGGCCAGCAGCGCCATCGATCCGGTGACATAGCCGGCGAAAATCTCGCCGATCATCATCACAGCCGTCAGCACCACCACCCACAGCGTCCGACGAGCGTTGTCGTCGTGAGAGGCCCCCAGATACACATGGTCGTGCACAAAGGCGTCAATATCGTGGGACGTCGTCATGATCTCAGCCTTATTTCGCGTAGCGGCGTATGACCGCGATCAATTCGTCTGCTCCCGCGGCACGATCTTCGGCCGTGAGGTCGGGGTCCGCCACATGGGCTCGGACATGCTCTTCAATAATCTCGTCCATCAGCCCGTTCATGGCGCCGCGCGCCGCTGCAACGAGATGCAGAGTCGTCGTGCAATCGGCGTTGGCGGTCAGCGCTTTCTCGATCGCCGTGACCTGCCCGGCGATACGTCGCACGCGCTTCAGGAGCTCATCACTGCCTTCGGTCAAATGTCCCATAGCATACCCCCCTACCCTATCTCGTTGGTGATAGCCAGAGCAGTCTCAGGCCCCGGAGCCGCCTAGGCGAGTTCGCGATTGGACAGATAGTCGGCTTACCAGTCAGGCCAATTTATTGAGCAAACGCCCGGCTGCGCCCGCCTCGGCAGCAAGATTGCGATTGTAGGCAAGCGGCATGCGCGGGCTCTTCCAGCGCAGCGCATCCATGATTCCGGCGAGATCCTCGCCGCTTGCGAACAGGTCTTGGTTGAGCCCCACGCGTGTCGAATGCGCGCTGACCCCCTTGAGCAGTCGCGCGAGATCGTCGGCGGTGAGATCGCTCAGAGCCCCGCGATCGAACGCCCGCTGGATGATCGACCGGTAGATCGGTCCGATCGACCCGGGATGCAGGGCAACACTGCCGACATCAAACTCCAACCGGGCCGGCACCGCCGGCTTAGAGAGCGTCTTGCGTAGATCCCAGGTTTCGCGGCTTGAGATACTATCGATTCGACGCCCCTTCACCGCTGCTCGCGCCTTGTAGCGCCGCACCTGGACGCGGCGAAACAGCGGACCAGAGGATATCCCTGCGGATTGCGTCCAGGCCGCAATCGCGCGCACCGAGCGCGGCGACAGGTACGCGGTCGCCCCCTCCCCTTCCTGGTCGCCCTTGCTGCGCTGTATCGTGAGAAGCCGCGCCTCGGGATCGAGCGCCTCGACAATGTGCTCAACCGCGATCGCCACCAACTCGGAGGCGCGCAGCCCCGTATCATAGGCAACCGACAGCAGCGCGCGATCGCGCAGTCCCGGCAGATCGTCGGGGCAGGCCTCGAGCAACGCCCGCACGTTCAGCCCTCGCGGTGCCTCGCGCTCCACATCACGGACCGGCCCCTTGAAGCGCAGCGGCCGTGCCTGGACCTGCGCCGTCCCCTTCTCGCGCCGGATCGCCCGGAGCCGCAGCTTGACCAGCTCGGTCTGCGTCGGATCCTTCAGATCGAGAAGCTGGTGGATCTTCGCGATCGACGCCTTGTAGCGGCCGAGCGAAGCCGGTTTGGCCCCCTTCCCCGCCCTTGCGTCGAGATAGTCAGCCACGAGTTCGGGGGTCGCTGGCAGCGACGACCTGTGCGAGCACCGACACCAAAGATCGAACGCCTCTAGATCGGATTTGAGGGCGCGGATGCTGTGGGGCGAGGAGGCGGCCTGATAGGCATCGATGAGCGCCTTGTTGACGGTGATCGTCTGGCCGGCCCCAAGCTTCGTCACTTCCCATGCCAGATCGACCCCCGATCCCGATGGCGGGTCCGTCACTGGGCTTATGGCGGGCAGTTGTTCCACGCTCAGGGCCTCGACTGTTCGATGATCTGGTCGTGGGTGAACGGCTCCATGCCGTAAGCCGCGGCCAGGCCGTTGAAGGCCGCGACGGCGACGCGCTGGAGTTCCTCTACCCCGATCGACGTTAGCGTTGCATCGTACTCGTAGGAGTCCTCAACCGCCGCGTGGCCTTCGTCATTGAACTGGAACGGGCCGCGCGGCCACCAGCTGTCCCTGATGTCGGTGACGCCGAGCCGGACATGGATCGGCAGCGAACCACCATGGGCGAGCACCAGCGCGCAGTTCCGCTCCAGAAAATGGAGCCAGCGCTGGTAGAAATAGCCGGTCGACAGGGTGAGCCGCTCTTCATCTCGCTGAAACAGGAACCCCCCGCCCACGCCCCAGATTTCGCCGGTCTTCTCGAACCACTGGGTCAAGGCGACCGTGGGATCGACGCCCTCCTCCGCTGTGCCTGGCCAGTAGACCATCGCTCCGCCCTTGCTGATTCCGAAATTGAGCGCGTTGGGCTGTGCCAGCAGCGCCGGATGCCCCTCACTGCCAGCCAGAGCTTGCTTTGCTCCCGGCTTCGCCGCCCATTTCGACGGAATGATCCGCGCATAGCCCGCGAAGTGCGGCTTCCACCGCAGCTTCGTCGTGCCGTGCATCGGATTGGTCACCGTCTGCACTTCGGACCGATCAAACCAGACGTCGGCATCACCCGGGAAATGCGACTGCCAGGGAATGGCTTCTGGCGGCAGCGGGGGAAGTTCGTCCAATGAGGCCTTCAACGCGCCCGCGAGCTGCTTTGCCAATTCTCCGCGCACGCGGCGTAGCTCGGTCGTATCGGCGCCAACCGGCAGGTGAAACGCGATCGGTCCGCGCCTACCCCGCATGTCGAACGGCAGCTTGTCGAGCGTGGCGCCCTCGAACGCGGTGTTCCAGACCTGGATGACGCGGTGCTCGCTCAGCGCTCGGTTCGCATAGCCCATCTCGAGGAGGACGTTCGGGTTCGCGCAGGCTTTGCCGCTCTCGGACACGGCGATCGGCGTGACGTCCCCGACGAAGACCGCCGCCTCGTCGATCTTGCGAAGAATGGTTGCGACGATATCGGGCGTGCCGGCGACCCCTTGGGTGTCCGAGGTCAGGCTCGGTCGATCGGCCTCTTCGACGTCGGCCGACAACATCATGATCGCGGCGTCGAGCGCGAAACGGACGACCTCGCGCGTGACCCGGCTGTCGAGATCGCTCTGCCATGACCAGAAAACCGTCTTTTCCACGCGTGAAGCCCCTGCCCGGTCTGAGCTGCTTGTGTCGTTTTTACCAAACGACCGGACTGTAAGGCATTGGGATTCCTTTGACCATATGGGACCAAACCTCCGGACTCTCGCATTTCCAGCGTACTTTTGCTACTAAACGGCCGGACCCGGCAACTCGAGTCCCTGATGCAATCGGGGATAGGTCATGGCCGATGCAGGCACCGCGCTGACGAAGACCACTTCTGCTGATTGGCAGGTCGCCTGTAGCCGCGAACCGGTGATCCGCGCACTCGATGAAATGCCCCGGATCACGCGCGTTGCGCTCCGCGATGCGGGCGCTGAACTGGGCTTGAGCCGATCGCGCCTTTACGAACTGCTTGCGCGCTATCGCGAGGCGCCAGTCACCAGTTCCCTACTCGACCAAGCCGACGGTTATCCCAAAGGCCGGCAGCGACTCCTGCCCGAACTTGAAGACGTCATCACCGCTGAAATCGAACGGTTCTACCTGGCCCGCCCGAAGCCCACGCTGGCCCAGCTCGTCCGCAGCATCAACCACGCATGCCTTGAGCAAGGTCTGTGTGCGCCAACGCGCAAAACGATTGGCCGGCGTGTTGCGGCGGTCGGAAAGAAGCGATTGATCAAGGCACGCGATGGCGCGAAGGCCGCTGCCGATCAATTCCGACCAGTGATCCAATACTACGAGGCGGACTACCCGCTTCAGATCGTCCAGATGGACCACACGCCGGCCGATATCATCATCGTCGACGAGTATTTTCGCAGGCCCTTGTGCCGCCCTGCCCTGACACTGCAGATCGACATCGCAACGCGCGTCATCCCCGGCTTCTATGTCTCGCTTGAGCATCCCTCAGCGACCTCTGTCGGCATGGCATTGCGTCACGGGGTCTTGCCGAAGGCCCAATGGCTGGAGGAGCGCGCCGTCGATATGGATTACCCGGTGTTCGGCGTCCCCGACGTTCTTCACGTCGACAACGCCCGGGAGTTCCACTCACGCGCCCTTGCCCGCGGCTGCCAACAACATGGGATCAACCTGCGCTATCGGCCCAAACGAACCCCCCACTACGGCGGCCATATCGAGCGGCTGATCGGAACCACCATCGGCGAGATCCACCTGCTCCCGGGCACCACCTTCTCCAGCGTCGCGGACAAAGGCGACTACGACGCCGAAGGCCAAGCCTGCATGACGCTCGGCGAATTCGAGCGCTGGCTCGCGCTGCAGGTCGGCGTCTATCACTGCAACAAACATAGCGAACTTGGCATCCCACCCATCAAAGCGTGGCAGGAGATGCGGGGCAAACGCCCCCTGCCCTTGCGGCTGCCGGTCGATCCGGAGCAATTCCTGCTCGATTTTCTACCGTTCGAGATGCGCAAGGTTCGGCGCGAGGGCATCGAACTGTTTCACATGTTCTACTGGCATGGCGCGCTGACCGGGCTCGTTGCCGATTGTGACCACAAGCTGCCGATCAAGTACAATCCGCTCAACCTGTCGGCAGTCTACGTCGAGCTTCCCGACCAGACCCACCTGACCGTACCGCTTCGTGACTGCCGCCGGCCCGCGATCACGAAGTTCGAACATCTTGCTGCGCTCAAGGCGCTGCGCGAACGCGGACGGCAGGCCGTGGACGAACAGGCACTGTTCGACATGGTCGCCGAGCAACGCCGCATCGTTCTCGAAGCGATTGAGAAGACCAAGATCGCCCGGAAATCCGCTCAGCGTATTGCCTATGCCCTGGATATCGGCAGTCCGCCGCTCGTTCCGACCCCAGCCCCGGCGATTTCGGCCGGCGATCAGCGGGAAGAACCCCAAGATATCGTGCCATTCGAAATCGAGGAGCGACCATGACCGTCCTCTACGAGCACCTGCTTCCAGCCTACCGCGAGCAGGCGGAAAACTCCGACGCTGCACGTATAGACTGGCTCCGCCGCGACCGCTGGGTTGCCCTCCCGCAAGCAGAGATGGCGCTGTCCCGCCTTGAGGAACTGGTGACCTATCCGCCGCGCGGGCGCATGCCTTGCCTGCTGCTGTTCGGATCAACGGGCATGGGCAAAAGCGAGATTTTGCGGCGCTTTGCCGAGTTGCACGCGTCAGCTTACGACAAGCGCGCCGGCCTCACCACCATGCCGGTCGTTGTCGTGCAAATGCCGCCACAGCCGACCGAGGAGGAGTTCTACACCGAGCTGCTGCTGGCGATGAACTTTTCCGAATTCGACCACATCTCGCTGCGATCGCTGCGGGGCCTCGCACGCCGCACGCTCGCAGAATTCGGCGCCAAGGTCCTGGTGCTCGACGAGATCGACAAGATGCTGGCCGGCACGCCGCGGCAACAGCGGATCTTCCTCAACACGGTCCGGTTTCTCACGAACGACCTGCAGATCCCGATCGTGTGCGCCGGCACCGAAGACGCGCGGATTGCCGTGCTCACCGACCCCAATCTTGCCGATCGCTTCGGGGCCTTCGAGCTGCAACCTTGGCGAAACGACCATGCACTGCGCCAGTTGATGGCCAGCTTCGCCGGGCTGCTTCCATTGCGGCGTCCCTCCAATCTCGACACCAACGCGGCTCGCCAGCGCGTGATCGCGCTTACCGCCGGCGTCACCGGCCGGATATTTCGGCTGATGGAGGCGGTGGCGATCGCAGCGATCCACAGCGGCCGTGAGATGATCGACGCGGACAGCTTCGATGACGAGGAGCTGTTGCTGCCCTTGGTCTCGATGCAGATCATCGCCGGCAACGATCGCGCGATGCGGCGGCGTGCAGCATGACCGACTATCTCGCCCCACTCCCCGATGAGCTGCTGACCTCATGGTATGCGCGGCGAAGCCACAAGCTTCGCGCGCGGCCAAATGCAGAGCCGCAAGCGGTCCAGGATCGCAGCGGCGCATGGCGACACCCGGATATCCAGCCAACCAGATCCTGGCTCAAAGCAGCCGCTGCTAAATTTCATGTTGATGCTGCGGTCTTGGCAGCCAATTCGCTCGCCCGACTGCGGCCCGGAGTGCCTGCGGACTTTCTGGCTTGGGAATGGGCGCCATTTTCCGAGGCGCTGGGGGGATATAGACCGGCACCGAAGCTGGCCCAGGCATGGTGCTGCCGTTGCCTCGCCGAGGATTTTGCGGCGGGTCGGCCCGCCCACATCAGGATGCAATGGGCGGATGCCGCCTCGAGCTTCTGCCAGGTACACCGCTGGCCGCTTTTCGATCACTGCCCCTTTTGCCGATCGTGCCAATGGAAATTGGTCGCTCCCCCGCGGGGCCCACTGCGCATGTTTTGCAAGGAGTGCTGGCACCCGCTGGACCAAGCGATACCCGATGCCTTTGCCTATGCCGACGGATATCGTAACCAATGGGACTGTGTCGCTGCCTTCGAAGCCGAGGTCCACGTTGCCTTGCGCGGCAGGACGCCCGACCAATTCCGCTTCAACTTCACATCGGCAAGCCAACTCATCAATGAAGTGCGCGATATCTGCGGCCTGCTGCTCACCATGAGCACCGGCCACGAAGCGACAAACATTCCGTTGAACGCCTATCCCTGCGCCGCAATGCGAGCCTATGGGTATTCGCGCCCTTTCGGGCCACCCGTTCGCCGTTTCCGCTGGCGATGGCAACCATGTGGCTGCGACGATCCCTGCTCGGGGCGATTTGCGCCATTCTCGACCCCACGGATGAAGCAGGGCGCAAACTATATGGCCCCGACGAACCATCGGCGCTCAGGGTGTTCCTCAACACGACCCACGACGCCGCGATTAACCGATTTCTCGCCGAGCCTGGGCGATGGTCGCGTTCGCTGGCACGTCGGATCGAGGACAAGCGACGAAAAGACCGGCAGGACAGGACTATCGGGAAGCTCCAGCGGGCCATCGGGCGACTGCGTCAGGCATTTGCAACGCCTTGTGGCCCAACTGAGCAGGACAGCGGCGAGCGGCGCAGCAGCGGAACGAGCGGCGTGAGCGGATTTGGGAGGTGGCGGCGCGGCACGGAACCTGGAAGCGCAGGATAGGCCTGGCTCTGGGGTCCAGCCCTCGGAATATCGAAGTTGCATGCCGAATTGCTTGGCAACGCTGAACACGACAACGTAACTGGACCCCATGACTGATTGTGCCTGCAGTTCTGCAAGAACCGACACCTTGGCCCAGCGCCGGGTCCTGCGGATTGCGCTGGTCCTGAACGCGATGATGTTCATCGTCGAGACTGGCGCAGGGCTTGTTACCCATTCAACCGGCCTCATCGCCGATGGTATCGACATGCTTGCAGATGCGAGCACCTATGCAATTACCCTTACTGCGGTGAGGCAAGGTGCGCGCTTCAAAGCCAATGCCGCGATGACCAGCGGAACGATCCTGCTGCTGCTCGGCCTTGGCGTGCTGGCCGAAGTCGGCCGGCGCTACTTTGGCGCCGAGCAGCCCGAGGGCCCAATCATGATCGCAGTGGGACTTGTTGCCCTGATGGTCAACGCGGCAGTCCTGCGGATGCTGGGCAAGCAGAACCGCGACGACGTGCACATCCGCGCAACGTGGATATTCACCCGTGCCGACGTGGTAGCCAACGCCGCTGTCATTGTCTCCGGCCTTACAGTCCTGCTCACCGGCAATCGCTATTTCGACCTGCTTGTCGGATTAGGGATCGGCCTCTTCGTCATTCGTGAGGCGCTGGAAATCCTTGGTGATGCCGGAAGGGCGCGCAAGCTTACCGGCTAGCGGCAGAAGCGGCCACCGGTCTAACGAAGCGGAGCATGCCGCCAGCGATCAGCGCAAACAGAGCTCCGGCCAGGAATGTCGCTGCAGGCCCCAGCCTCGACCACAACAGGCCCGCGACGACGCTGGCAAGCAGCATGGCGATCCCGGTCGCCAGGTTGAACAAGCCAAAGCCAGAACCTCGCAACTGCGCGGGTGCCGCGTCGGCGACCAGCCTTGCAAGGACGCCTTGCGTCAGCGCCATGTGCAGACCCCACATGGCTACCCCGGCAAAGGTCGCAATCAGCCCCGGTCCGAATGCGAGCAGCAAATCCGCGATCAAGAGGCAAACCAGTCCACCAGCCATGGGCCACCTCGGATCGGCCTGGTCCGATATCGCACCCGCCGGATAGGCTCCCAACGAATAGACCAGGTTCATCACTACCAGCACCAATGGCGTCCATGCCAACGGCAGCCCTTCGCCATTGACCCTCAGAACGAGGAAGGATTCGCTGAACCGGGCCAAGGTAAAGACAACGCCCAGCGCCACGACCATCCAGAACCCCGGGTCGAACGATCGCAAGTCCGCGAGCTTGAGCGGCGGCTTGGCACTACCCGCCTCGCGCCGCTCCGCCTCGCCGACGCCGAATATCACCAGCAGGACCGAGATCACTGCCGGGACGAGCGCAATCCAGAAGATTGCACGCATGTTGTCGGCCAGCGCGAACATGAGGGCGATCGCCGCCAGCGGACCCAAGAATGCGCCCACCGTGTCGAGCGCCTGGCGCAGTCCATAGGCACGGCCCCGGATCTCGAGCGGGGTCACGTCGGCGACGAGGGCATCGCGCGGCGCTCCGCGCAGGCCCTTGCCGATCCGGTCGGCAAACCTCGCGCCCAGCACCGGCATCGGCCCGGCCGCGATCGCGAAGAACGGCTTCGACAAGGCGCCCAGCCCATAGCCGAGCAGGATGAGCGGCTTGCGGCGCCCGAACCGATCGGACAGGTAGCCTGAGAACATCTTGGTGATCGAAGCGGTGGATTCCCCGATCCCGTCGATCAGTCCAACCATAGCCACGCTGGCCCCCAGCGTCCCGGTTAGGAAAACCGGCAGCAGCGCGTGGATGATCTCGGAAGACAGGTCCATGAACAGGCTGATGAGCCCCAAAGCCCAGACTGTGCGCGGCACTCGCGCAGCCGGGCCGGGCCGGGTGTCTCTCACGAGGCGGAGCCTTGCGCGGATGTGAGCAGGTCGTTCGTGGCAGTCCCGTGCCTCCCAAACCTGAGAATCAGCGCGGGCAGGAGCAACAGACTCATAAGGGTCGATGTGACGAGACCGCCGAGAATCACCAACGCCATCGGTCCCTGTACTTCGCGGCCGGCCTGTCCGCTTTCCAGCGCCAGCGGCAGGAGGCCGAGCGCGGTGACCAGCGCGGTCATCAGGATCGGGGTGACGCGTTCCTCGGTTGCCCTGAGAACAGTTGCGAGGCCGAAGGCCTCGCCTTCCTCCTGAACGAGATGATCGAGGTGAGAGACCAGCAGGATCGCATTGCGCGCGGCGATCCCGAACAGCGTGACGAATCCGACAAGCGCGCCAAGTGACAGGACACCGCCGGTCAGGACCACGGCGACCACCCCACCGACCAGAGCAAACGGCGTGCCCGCGAGGATAAGCGCAGCCGAGCGTAGCCCGCCGAAGGCAAGAACCAGCAGGCCGACGATGGCGACCGCAGCGATCGCCACGTTGAGCATGACCTGATGCGCTGCGGCTGCCTGCCCCTCGGCGACCCCGCTATAGGAAAGCGTCACTCCCGCCGGCAGTTTGACCTTGGCCGCGATCGCCGCGCGCGCATCGCGGGCGAAACCCGCGACATCGGCGCGGGTCGGATTGAGCGTCACGATCTGGCGGCGCTGGCCGCCATCGCGATTGACGCTGCTGCGCCCCTCTTCGAGATAGATCGTGGCGACATCGCCCAGCCTGACCGACGAACCGTCGGCCGAGCGCACCAGAATATCACCGACGCTCTCCGGATCGCGGCGCAGCTCAGCCGGCAGGATCACGGCAACATCGGTCACCCTGTCGGCCTCGGCGACTTGGCCCGCGACATGGCCCTGATTGGCGATCTCGATCGCGTCGTTGGCATCGGCCGGGGTCACCCCATGCGCGGCCATGCGCGCGGGGTCGAGCTCGATCGTCAGGACCGGCGTTCCGGGTGGCGATTTCACCCGAACGTCAGCCGCGTCAGGAACCCTGGCGACGACATCGGCTACCTGCATCGCCACCTTGTCGAGCGTATCGAGATCGGCGCCGTAGATGCTCACCGCGAACTGCGCCGTCTCACCTGACAAGGATTCCCCGATCCGGTCGCCCAGGAAGGTCAAGGTTTCAGACTGGAGCGATGGATAGTTGCCAAGGGTGTGGCGAATGGCGTCCAGCGCGGCTTCCTGACTACGCGCGCCGCCGGGCTTGAGTTCGACGTGGACTTCGCTCTGGTTGGGTGGGAACGGATCCTCGCCCGCCTCGGCGCGCCCGATCTGTTGCTCGACGGTGGCGACTCCCGGAATGGCCATAAGATCGCGCGAGAGTTTGGTGCCGGTTTCGCGCATCCAACCAATCGAGGCTCCGGGCGGGCCATTGACCTTGAGGACGTAGTGCCCCTCGCGGAACGCTGGCAGAAGCTCGCCGCCAAACAGCAGCAGCCCGACGATCCCGACGAGGCCGGTTATCGCGGTCGCGCCGAGCACCAGCGAAGGCCTCCCGCAGACGCGGGTCAGAAAAGCTCGATGCCAGGTCTTGGCACGAACCAGCAGGGCGGGTTCGTCGTGCGGGTTGGTGCGGGCAAGCAGCAAGTAGGCAAGCGCCGGGGTCAGGGTGATGGCAACGCACAGCGAGGCGATCACGGCGAGCAGGATCGCCAGCGCCAGTGGAGAAAAGAACGCACCCTGGAGACCAGTCAGGAACAGGATCGGCGCGATGGTCAGCGCCAGCACATAGGTCGCATAGACCACCGGTGCGCGGACCTCGACGCTCGCTTCGGCTATGATCTTCTGGCGGTCACCGCCTATCGCCCCGCGCAAGCGTCGGACGATGTTTTCGACATCGACCACGGCATCGTCGACCACCACACCGAGCGCCACGGTCAGTCCGCCCAGCGTCATGGTGTTGATCGTCTGCCCCAGCAGATCGAGCACGATCAGCGCGGCGAGCAGCGACAGCGGGATCGCGAGGAAGGCAATCAGCGCGACCCGGATATCGCGCAGGAAGGCCATCAGGATGAAGCCGATCATCACCGCGCCTACAGCCAAATCGATCGACATGCCGTGCAGTGCGGTCTCGATGAAATTGGCGGGCCTATGCAACCCGGGATAGATCGAGACGCCCTGCGCGGCGAGCGTGGGGTGCAAATCGTCAAGCGTCGATTCAACAGCCCGCGTCGCATCAAGCGTGTTGGCGCCATACTGGCTGAACAGCGAGACCAGCACGCCGGGGCGGCCCATGATCAGCGCGTCGCCCATCTGCGGTCCGGCAACCAGGGCAATGTCCGCGACATCATGCAAGCGGATTGCTGGCCCGCCACCGCTGGAGATCAGTGCATTCCCCAGCGCCGTGGCATCGATCCGTCCGTTGGTCGGGCGCACCAGGATGCGCTGGTTCGCGGTCTCAACAAAGCCGCCCCCGCGCATGGTGGTGAGCGCCGAAACCGCTGCCGAGACATCCGCGAGCGAAATCTGCCGCGCGACCAGCGCCTCGGGACGGACCCGGACTTCGAAGCGCGAATCCGCCGAACCATAAATCACAGCGCCGGCGACGCCGCGTGTCGCGAGCAGCCGCGGCTTGATCGTCCATTCGGCGAGTGCCCTGAGTTGCCGCTGATCGAGCTTGTCGCTCGTCAGTCCGATCTTGATCAGGTCCATCGTCGAGGAGGTCAGCGGGGACAGGGTCGGCGTCGCCACGCCGCTCGGCAACTGGCCCGACACCTTGGCGAGCGCCTCGGCCACGATCTGCCGGACCTTGAGCGGGTCCGATCCTTCCCGGAAGGTGACCCTGATCAGCGACAAGCCCTGCGAGGATTCCGAACGAACGGTCTCGATGCCGTTGGCGCCGTTGATCGCGTTTTCGAGCGGACGGGTAACCAGCGCCTCGACCTGTTCGGCCACTAACCCCGGAGATTCGGTCTGGACGGTGACTTGCGCGGGGACGAATTCCGGGAAGACATCGTAGCGCGCCCGGTCGACGACGACGATCCCATAGGTAAGCAGGATCGCGGCGATGCCGAGGACGACCCAGGCATTGCCGACGCACCAGCGAACGAGCCGATTGAGCATGGGCCTAGTCCTGCTCGCCGGAGGACTGCGCCGGGCGGGTTTCCAGCGCGAGCAAGCCGGCGCTGCCGTGGATCACGATCGTCTCGCCTGATTTAAGGCCGCCGCGCACCAGCCAGCCTGCCTCCACCGATTGGGGATCGATCAGCGCCTCGCGCTCGAACTTTCCGCCTGCCTGGCGGAACACCCACATCTGCCCCTGATAGCGCACGATGGCATCGCGCGGCACAAGCACGCCTGAGACGGAACCGCTGGATGCCGCCTGCACCGACAGGACCCGTCCCGCCAGAACCTGGCGCACCGCCGGACCGGTGACGACCGCCAACACGCCTGCGGATTGCAGTTTGCTGTCTGCCGCCGCCGCTGCGCCGAGAACGCGCGCATTTGCGACGAGGCCTCCCGCATGCACTTGTACGGTCGTGCCAGTGGCAAGCAGCACGCCGGGAACATCTATCCGGATCAGGGCAGCATCGCCCGCCGCTATCCGGGACACGAGCTGATGCAAGGCTGCATCGCCAAGACTGGCAAGCCCAGGCCCGTATTCCAGGCCGACCCGCTGGCGCGCGAGGCGAAGTCTGGCAAGGTCAGCAGCAGCCTGCGCCCGTGCGGCTTCTAGCGCGCGACGTGAGGCGCTGACATCGTTGTGGTAAAGCGCATCGAGCCGAGTCGCCTCAGCCTGTGAGGCAGCCGCAGTGGCACGGGCGCTGTCGATCTCGGCGACGATGGCCGCCAGTGCTCCAGCATCGAGCCCCTTGGCAAAGCCGCCGGCCTGCTGCGCCCCGGACCAGACGGCGAGCGGCGCAACAACGATCCCAAGGCGCTGACGCAGGGCTGGATCGCGGACCGGATCGGGACTGGCTGTCGCGACCGGCTTGTCGCGACCCACTTCACCCTCCTTTTCTCCAAGGTCGCCCGTCCAATAAAGTGCAAGCGCAAGGATCGATGCGCCCGCCGCCGCTCCCATGGCGACCAGCGCCGCTCCCTTGCCGCCGTTCACGCTCCTGCTCCTTCAATCAGTGTTTCTGGCCCTGTCAGTGGGCGGCGGAGAACCTCTTCGAGCGCCGCATCGGCGGCGAGGACGCGCGCCAGAGCGTCGAGTTCGGCGAGGCGCGCCACTTCGAGCCCGGCTTGCGCAGCCGCCCAGTCATTTCGGTCGATGGCGCCTGCCGCCAGTTCGCGATCAGCCTGCGCTGCGAGCCGTGTGGCTATCGGCAAATCCAGTTCGCGCGCCTGAGTCAGCGAGCGGCGAGCGGCTGCCGCCTCGGCCATGGCCTGATCGATCCCCGCGACGGCCCCGGCATAAAGCGCCTCGAGCTGTGCGGCCGCTTCGCTGCGCCGCGCTTCGGCGGCGGCGATCGCGCGGCGGTTGAGATCGAGCGGCGGCAGGGCGAGGCCGACATTGAACGGGATCTTGACCAGCCCGTGGTCCCAGGTGAACCCCGGCCCGACGCTCAATGCCGGATATTGCTTGGCGACTTCGCCGCGCAGGTCGAACTCGGACTGTTCGTATGCGGTCATGCCCTTCAGAAGGTCGGGCCGTCCGAGCAAGGCCGAGTAGCGATCGGCCGGCGCAAATGCTGCCAGCAGTGCCGGGGCTTCAAGGCCGGGCCAACTTGCGATCAGCTTCCGCGCCTGATCGAGTGGCACGCCGAGCGCGGCGGCGATCTGGACTGTTGCAGCCTCCCGTTTCGCTTGTGCGGCCGCAAGGCGCGAGCTTGCGTCGGCGAGGTCGACTCGGGTCCGCTCCAGTTCGGCGCGTGACGCCTCGCCCTGTGCGACTCGTCGTTCGAGCACGGCAAACCGTCGTTCCTGCAGGGCATGCAAGCGACTGGCGACGATGGCTTGCCGATCCGCCACTGCCTGGTCCGCCATGGAACGCACGAGCGCCATTCGCGCGGTCCAGATTGCGTCGGCGAGATCATAGCGCGCCGCTGTCACTGCCAGATCGGCCGATCCGATGCGCGCCGTCCGACGGCCACCGGTATCCAGTGGAAAGTCGGTGGCCAGACCCAGAAGCCACGGCTTGGGATCGGCCCCGGCATATTCGGTGCTAAGCGTCATGGTCGGACCGACTGGCGCATGCGCAGCGCGCGCCGCCGCCTCGGCGCTGGCCACCTTGGCGCGAGCGGCCGCGACAGCAGAGTTGTTGGCGAGCAGCACCTCGAACAGCACAAGCCTGTCGGGATGACTTGCATCACACGGCGCGCGGGTCGCCATCGTCCGACAGGCGCTCGCGGCAGCGTTCAAGTCCGCAGTCCGTGAAGAAAACCCGGCGGCCGTATCGGCGACGCTGACGGGCTTCGGCGCATAGTGGGTGCAGCCGGCAAGCGCGAGCACGGCTACGGTTAGTCCCATTCGCCGACGCCTCTGGCGGCGGGCGATGCGCGCGAGCGATGGACGAGATTGCGAGATCACGCAGATATCCTCTTCGGGAAACGGATTTCGGCGCGCAGGCCCGGTCGTGCATCGCTGAGCGAGAAGGTTGCGCCATGTGCCTGCGCTATGGCTCGCACCAGGCTCAGCCCGAGACCGTGGCCCGCGGCCGAACGGGAAGTTTCGAGCCTGACGAAGCGCTGCTGTACGCGCTCGCGATCAGCTTCGGGAATGCCCGGACCGTTGTCATCGACCGTAACCAGCGCGCCGCCGTCGTCGTACCGGGCTTGCAGGGCGATGACCGATCCAGGGGGCGTATGCCGCAATGCGTTCTCGACGAGGTTGGTGAGTGCCTGGGCAATCAGTTCCCGATCGCCATGGACCGTGATGCCGGAACCTACAGCAACGTGCAGGGTTCGCTGCTCGTCTTCGGCCAGCAGTACAAGCGTTTCGCCCAGTTCCGACACCAGTTCGGACAGGTCGACTGCCGTGAAGGCGCGGCGCAAGTTGCCTTCCTCGACTTCCGCGATGCGCAGGATCGCGTTGAACAGAGCCAGCACATTGTCCGCCTGCTCCACGGCCTCGTCGATCGACCCACTGGCGGCGGGTTGTGCCTGGCCGCCGCGCATGCGTTCGAGATGATTGCGCAGATGCGAAAGCGGTGTGCGCAGGTCATGCGCCAAATCGGCGGTGACCTGCCGCAGATTGGCGATCAAGCCTGCGATTCGGTCGAGCATAGCGTTGAGCGAATGGGCAACACGGTCGAACTCGTCGCCGGCAGTGCCGACGATGGCCCGTTGTTTAAGGTCGCCTCCGATAATTGCGCTGGCAGTCGTCTCGATGCCCTCCAGGCGGCGGCTCAAGTAGCGCGCGAGCAGCAAGGCCCCCGCAAGGCCAAGCAATAGCAGAGCCAGGACCGTGCTGCCGAACATCGCCAGGATGGTGTGATCGATCGCTTCAAGGGATTCGAGATCGGCGGCAACGACCAGGCGATAGTTGCCAGGTAGCGCAGTCACTTGTGCGCGTGCCTTTTCGCGTCCTTCTCCCGGATCGGTGAACACTATGTTGCGCCAGCCCGGCTGCGCTAAAGGAATTGCGAGATTGCCTGCAATCCTCGTCCCCCGGGCATCAAACAGGGCGGTCCCGAGTCCAATCGGGCGGGTTCGTCCTTGCTGGTCGAGCGCGGACTGGACGCCTCTCACCCCATCGTCACGATATTCGATCATAAGGGCAGTGGTAGCCTGCTCGATGCGCGCATCGATCTGGCGCGAGAATGCAACATGGGTCGCAAAATAGACTGCCATACCGAGCAGAAGGGTCGCAGCCGCAAAGGCCAGCCAGCCCCAGAGCGCGATGCGATTGGCGGCGCTGCGGCGTCCGAACTTCATGCCGCCCGGATCCGATAACCGGCGCCGCGCGTGGTTTCGATGAGATCAGGAAGGCCGCCTTCGTTGAGTTTGGCACGCAGCCGGCTCATGTGGGTTTCGATGATCTTGGTTTGCGGGTCGAAGTGGAAGTCCCAGACCTGTTCGAGCAGCATGGTCCGGGTTACGTACTCACCCGCTTGGCGCATCAGCACTTCGAGTAGTCGAAATTCGCGGGGCTGAAGGAGGATAATCCTGGCATCGCGATGCACCGTACGGGTGATCAGATCGATTTCCAACGGCCCTGCATGCAGCCTCGTGGCGATTCCGCCCTGGACATACCTGCGGCCGAGCGCCTGCACTCGAGAGACAAGTTCAGCTGGCGCAAACGGCTTGACCAGATAGTCGTCGGCGCCAGCGTCCAGCCCATCAACCCGGTCCTCGATCCGCCCGAGCGCGGTCAGCATCAGCACCGGGG
Source organism: Novosphingobium huizhouense (assembly GCF_020179475.1). GTDB lineage: Bacteria > Pseudomonadota > Alphaproteobacteria > Sphingomonadales > Sphingomonadaceae > Novosphingobium > Novosphingobium huizhouense. The sequence continues at coordinate 94,204 of NZ_JAILXZ010000005.1, forward strand.
TCGTAACGCCGCGGCCGCGCAAAGTCTTGAGCAGGGTCAATCCGTCGAGTTCCGGAAGCATGCGATCGAGAATGATCACGTCCCATGGGGACGAGCACGCGAGCTGCAGAGCTTGTTCGCCGGTGCCGACGGATGACACGACATGGTCCAGATCAGCGAGATAGGTCTCGATGAATTCAATCGTGTCTAAATCGTCTTCGGCAAGAAGGACGCGCATGCCCAGAATAGCCCCGCTGACTGGACGCGCGGTTCGTCCAATTCGCGCTAGATAGCTTTTTCACGCGGGCAATGGGGGATACAATTGTGTAACCTAACAATTTGGCCGCCATGGCAGTCTGAAAGACCCATCAGCCGTCGATCAATCGTAGCGCTTGGGCCTGCCCGATTACCCTTCTCACCCCCTCTGGCGACCACGTCAGCCCTCCTCTGGGCGTTGGCTCGCGCAAATCACGTGACAGCCACGCGGCAATATCCCGCAGCGACGCATTTGGATGACTGTTGAGGCGATCGGCCACCAGCCTCGCAACCCGTGTATCGGGGGGAAGCCGCGGCGCGGGATCGAGAACATTGGGTTCCGCATAGCCGGCTTTGACGAGTTCTCGGCAGGCCTTCACCAGCGTTCGCTCAGTAAACGAGCGGACAGGCGGCGTGATGGCCTTGATCTGACGTAGCACCAGCGCCCACGGCAGGTGCGGCCGAAGCCTTGTGACCGTCGGCAGCCAACGTTGGCGCCCATCGATCAGCTCATACAGATAGCGTTGCTTGAGGCTGTAGCGAATGTCGTCGATCGCCGCCGGGTCTCGCGCTCGCATCTTTGGGTTGCCGGGCTTGGCACCGCGGGCGACAGCCGCCTTCAGCCCGGCCCGCGTCCGCTCGCGGATCAATGCACGCTCGAATTCAGCAAAGGCACCGAGCATCTGCGTCATCAGCATGCCCTGGGCGCTCGACGTGTCGATTGGATCGTTGATCGAGCGGAAATAGGCGCCCTTGGCGCGCAAGGTCTCGACGATTTCGAGCAAGTGCGACAGCGAGCGCGCCAGACGGTCGATGCGCACGACCAGCAGGGTATCCCCCTTCCCCACGCTTTCCAGCGCCCGCGCGAGGTTGGGCCGGTCGCGGCTGCCGCCGCTCGCCTTGTCCTCGAGGATCAGCGTGCAGCCCTGCGCGCGCAAGGCATCGTGCTGGGCAGCGGTGTCCTGCTCGTCAGTCGAGACGCGGGCGTAGCCGATCAGGGCCATTTGTCACATTGCATAGAATGGGGGCATTCGTTCGGTTGCCCCCGTTTGATAGCTTCCCGTGCCGCCCTTGGCCAGACCCCTGGCAAGCCATCCCACGTCCTGCCGGCCCTCAGAGAGAGCGCGCGGGCGACGTACAGAGATGGGGCGGAAGGACGGAGTCCGGTCGTTTAGGGCCCAGAATCCGGTCGTTTGGTAACATTTTGAAGCCCGAAATCGCAGCAAACGCGGGAGTCCGGCGGTTTAGGGAAAACGACAGCTTGTACCGTACCTTATAGAGAGGGGTCAATTCCGCTTATGTGATAACTGCAATTATCAAAGGTCCATATTTCGATAAGACAGGACATGGAAACAAACTGCCCGCTTTGGTTTCCCCCGAGGGTGCGATAGAATCTGGATTGATGGCTTCCTCCTCCCCTTCCCATGCCTCCAGCGAGCTGGCAATGCTCCTGCTCGGCCGACTGGATGGACTACTGCAGAACAGCCCATGGGCTGATATTTGGCTAGCCCGTGCGCGGTTGCAGGGCGCAGCCCAGCTGGCCGGCCTCGCCGGCGTGCCTATCGATGTCCGGCATCTGCAGGACTGGATTTCCGGACGCACATCTCCTCCTCGCGCCTCTGAAGGGTTGAACGATCCCGTCTCGGTGGCGGCGGTGTTTCATCTCGCAATCGAGGCCAGCGTTGGCGACAACGGGCCGCTGGCGCGCGCGACGCTCAACGTCTTGCGCACTGTGCTGGATGATCGATCCGAAGCCGAAGTCTGGGCAGGCAGCGACCTGGCCTATTTCGGTCCCGCGTGGCGGCAGGCTCGCATTGAAGCACAAGCCCCCTACCCTTCTCCTTCGCTGCCCTCCGTTGCCGATCGGATTACCGCTATGCTCAAGACGGTCGTCGTCGCCGAGCAGTCTGCGGTGGACGTGACGGCGATCGACGGTCGGACGCTCACTCTCGAGCCGCGGTCACGCGATCGCGCCTGGTTGGTGGCCAGCCATGTCCCCGCGATGCTCCATCATGCCGGACTCACTCTCGGCATCCTGCCGTCTCTCATTCTGTTGCCTAAATTCCCGCCACACGGGGCAGGTGAGTTGACCGATGTCATTACGCGGTCACTGCTCGTTGCCTGCCAATCCAGCCTGAGGGATCTCGACTGGATCGAGCGCCAAGGGTCAAAGGCGTTGGCGGTGTCCGCAACGCGTCGCAGCCGGGCACCACTCCTTGCCCGGCTTGCGCTCGCCTATCCCGGGCTTCGTCCGTCTGCCGTGGCGCGGCTTCTCGACGTTACTCCACAGGGGGCACGCAAACTGGTGGCCAAACTCGGGTAACGCAGCGCTACTGCCAATATGTGTCGAGCAAGGTCTTGATAGCTGCCTCCGCTTCGTCCCGCGAACCGCCGCCATGCGGGAGCAAAGTGATTCTCACTCCCTTGCGATCCTTGCCTTCAAACCGAAGCAACGGTTTTCCGTTCTGCGAGGCCACGGTTTCGCTCGATCCTGACCTCTTGGGGGATCCTGACTTCTTGGGGGGATCAGCCGCCAGCGCCAACGCGCGAACAATCTCCGGCACGGCGACCGGAGCGCCCTCCTCTCCCGATCGCGCCCTCAGCGCTGCCGCTTCGGCAAATACCCGCTGGCGACGATCGTCGGGTTTCAGCAATGGCTTGATCGTTGTGACGTGCTTGATCCGCAAATCCTGCGGATTGGGAAAGGCGATCATCAGTTCGGCCGGCAGACGCGCGAGGTCGAGATAGCGGCTCAACCAGCTTTCGGTGACATTGATCCGCTCGGCCATGACCTTCTGCCTGCCCTCATAATAGGCTTCCAGAGCGCGGAGATAATCACGCGCGCGCTCGAGATCGCTGAGGTCTTCGCGCGCCCTGTTCTCAATGTCCGCTATGCGGAACGCTTCCTCGTCCGACAGTTCGCGAATATCGACGAGAAAGCGGAAGTCGGGATAGTTGTGGCTGCGCAGCCAGCTGATCGACCAATGGCGCCGCGCCCCGCAGATCACCTCGAAATCATAATCGGGTTCACCCCGCACGCGGCGGACGATTGCTGGCATCTCCTGGCGCCCTTGCGCTTTCATGCTCTCGATAAGATCGGCGCACCGCTCTTCGTTGAGCAAGGCATATTCGCGATTATGCCCAGCCCACATCCGGCAGCGCGCGGGATCAACCAATTCGTGGGTGCGGCTGACGACCGTCCCCGCCGCCAGTTCGGCCAATCGATTCTCCCGGCCTGTTAGGACATTGGCGCCCAGCCCAGGCCGGCGCGGCGCGGGCGCTCCCTCTTCGGGCGGATTGATTCCAGCGGCCAGTTCTGCTGCGAAACTCGCATTTTTTCTGCTCATGAAGCCGTTCCTTCACCCGGAATTGCACCGGTGCAATTTTGCCGTTTCACGCCAGACCTTCCTTGCGCAAACGGCTCAAATGGCTGGGCCACATGGCCCGGATATCCAACTCGAGTTCGGCATTCACCCCATCGAGATAGGTAAGGCATCGGTTGCGGACGGCGCTGCTCGTCACCGGACCGTCAAGCTCATAGACCGTCATCAAACGGGCGGTCGCGTTGTCTATTTCCGCTGAGTCCTTGAGCGGGGTACGCACCATCGCCTGACCAAACAGCGTCCGCATCAGATTGAGCAGTTCCTTCTGCATCGACTTGTTTTCATCGACCTTGGAAGCAACAAAGCGCAGGAATCTGAGGGTCGGCGCGAAACCGCGTTCGGCCAGCGTCTCGATGGTCTCATCAAGCATCGCCAAAAACGCCGCGGTCGAGGAAAAGTCCATGACGGTTGGGGGCACCGGCACGACGAGTGCGTTCGCGGCGCGTAACACCGACAATGAGATGGCTCCGAGGGCTGGTGGCGGATCGAGGACGATGACATCAAAGCGATCGGAGATGCTGGCGATACCCTCGGAGAGACGATCGATAAGCCCCCCCTGCCCTCGCGCCATTCGGGCCGCGATCTCATATTCCGATTGAAACAGTCGCAAATTTGCCGGGATCAGTTCGAGACCGTCGAAATGCGTTTTGCGCAGCGCATAATCGAGCGAGGTCATCTCCTCCTCTCGTAGAAACGGGTACAGCGTGTCCTCCTCGCTCAGGTCGAGATCAGGCACATAGCCGAACAATGTCGTCGCCGAAGCCTGACTGTCGCAGTCGATGAGGGCAACGCGGTAGCCCTGGATCGCGAGATATTGGGCAAGGTGGACCGACAAGGTCGATTTGCCGACGCCTCCCTTGAAGTTCTGGACGGCGATGACACAGCATGGATCGTCGGCCGCTCGCCACGGCCGAGTTCCGAACAGACCTCGCATATCGTTGAGTTGGGCGAGGGTGTAGCCAACCCTGCGATTATTCTCGGTTCGCGGGGGTGGCGGAAGACGCCCATCCTTTTCCGCGTCGCGGATCGCAGCGGGCGTCCGTCCGACGAGATCAGCGGCCTTTCCTATCGGGAAGGTGGGCTCGCGGCGTTCATCCGCCCGTGCGCTGCGCGCTGAATCGCGAAGGCGCTCCAGCACCGATGAGGTCCGCTGGGCAAGCGTCGCCACCGAGAGTAGGTCATGGGTGTCATCGATGTCTAGTGATGCTGCCACAGGGCGCCCCTTTGCGAAACTGAGGGCATAGTAACGCTACTTGCGCTTTTTCGTCAAACAGAAGCGCTATTTCGAAAGTGAGACTTTGCTTTGAGCCGGAATGGCGGCGAGATCGCCTCCCAAGCGGCCCATCCTGACTCGGTGGGGGCACGACGAAATTGCACCGGTGCAATTTCGCTTATGGGCGCCCCCTTCGGGCAACGAAGCTCTCGCAAAAACCGGTCCACGAACTGGTCAGTTTCGCGCCCTTGAGCTTCGCCAGACGGTCGCCCATCTGCTGGCGATAGGCGTCGGCAATGAGATCGATATCCCAGCCACCGCCATGTGACCGGGCGATAGCCGCCAAGCCTTCCGCGTTGAAACGGATCGTTCCTTGCGGAAAGACAATCTCCGAACTCTTCTCCGGGGCGACAAGTGCGCTGATGGCCGCCTTCACGACCGATCCCACTTCTACCGTCTCGGCAACCGTCTCTACAGCCCCTTCCCGGCGCGCCTTGCGCCCCGTCGAGTGCCGCTCAATCTCATCGACGGTCGCGATCTGCGCCGGCGCATCCTTCGGCTCGAAACGGAACTCGATCTCGGTCACTGTCCGGCCCTGTCGTATCTCCTTCCACTCCACCCGGAAGTGGGCCAGCTGGTCGATCTCGGCCTTCGCCTTCTCGAGCACCTTGCGACGGAGCTGCGCGAAATCCTTATAAACGTCTGGCGAAATGCCCAGCGCCGCACGCAGCGCCGCCATATCGCCCTTCCAGGTCGATTGGCGACGATGGAGCCGCAGCGATCCGATTTCATAAAGCTTGAGCGCATAGCTCGATCGAAAGCCGAGTACCGCCTGTCGATTGAGAACGGCATAGCTCTCAGATTCCTGAATGAGCTTGCGCGCATCAGGCGTAAACTCCCATTCAATCCACCCCGCATCCGCACCGTCCAAATCTTCAGCCTCTTCGCGGGACGACGAGATCAGGGAAAAGCGCAGCGTCGCTTTCTTGCCGCGCCAGGATCGGTCGTCGATCGCGAAGAGGGTGCGGTGAAGTTCCTCCAGCATGTCGGAGATACGTTCGTTACCCTTGTGGCCGCGGCGGATATCGGCCTTGCGCATGCGATGCGGCCGGTCCTGCCAAGCATCGCCGCCTGCTGTCAGGATCATCAACGCGAGCAACCGGGACGCCGTCAGGCTGAGCGATTGGCCTTTCACGAACTTAATCTCAACAATGCTGCCGGGTTTGGCAAATTCCTCGCCACCCTTCGCCTGCAAGGCCGCTGCAACACGCATAGCACGGCCAGGGGCCGAATCGGCTTGCGCCTCTTGCGCTGCATCCGCGCTTAGATTTTCCGCATGTTCCATGTCATATAGGCCGAGCGCATATTGGGCAGATTCGTCTAATTGCTGCCTGACCTGTCCTCGCTCGTCAAGTCAGGGCAGGCTGAAACGCTTTTGCCGCCCCCATCCGGTCAGGTTCGAATCGTATGACGCCTCTGCAGAATCCTTGAGATTTCGCCGAGTCGCAATGCAATTCGGGTTCTGTCCGTTTTCGGCTCGCTCACGCGCGACAAACGCGCCAGAATGCCACCGTTCGAAAGCGCGAGATCGCCTGACGCCATCGCCCCCAATCGGTCAGGATAGCCCCAATAGGTCAGCTATCTCCCCCCGACCAGTCAGGATGATGCCCCCGCCGGGTCAGGCAAAATCCCCCGCGCGGTCAGGATAAACGCGACAGACCATTGAAATTGCAGACCTTTTCGGCACCGAATCTGAATCACTTAGAATCATGAATCCTTCCGCTGCAAGCAGCGGCGTTGTTTTAGAATGATTCTAAGAGATCAAGCAGGCGATTCGTTGAGCCTTTACGGTCGGGGACATACCCGCCCCCCTAGCTGGGGGGATACCTCCAGGCCGGTGTTCCACGATAGCATCACGGTCTCGATCCTCGGCAGCTCCGCCCTGCGACGAGATCCTCAGCGAACCGATCGTAGCTGCATCACCGCTCGTCGCCGCTGGGCAGACGCAGTGAGGAGGTCGCATGATCAATTTTGCCAAATTCGAGATCATCGGACGGATCGGTGAGATCGATGCCAAGCCCAAGGTCACCAACATCTCGGTATGCGCGAACTACCGCCGCCGCGGAGAAGGCGATCAGTGGATCGAGGATAGCTACTGGAACCGAGTCGTCATTTTCAGCGACGGCCAGCGGAAATATATCGATGAGAATGCCCGGGTTGGCGATCTCGTGCGGATTGCCGGACGGCTCCGTGACACCTCCTACGAGCGCGACGGCACCACTCACTACACGACCGACCGAATCGTCGAAGAGTTCGGTGTGCTCGCGGCAAAGGCGGCATAGATCGCAGGAGGCAGCGCCGATCGGCAAGAGGAGAGGGGGCATGCGCGGAGCGACCTTGAATTTCGACAGGAGTTTCGCCCATGCCCGCAACCATCGATGCAGCAGTCCGCGCCAAACAAATCGTCGAGAGCTTGGGTGGACGCTGGTCAGGTTCGCGCGGAGAGTGCCGCTGCCCCGCCCATAATGATCACTCGCCTAGCCTTTCGGTCCGCCTGGGGACCAAGGCGATCCTGTTCAAATGCTTCGCGGGATGCACGTCGACCGATATCCTCAAGGCTCTGGATCGTCAGGGCTTACACGACCGATTGCCGGTCCATGTCGAACCAAGCGCGCCGGCGCGCGATCTGAGCGGCTTGGCCAGGTCATTGTGGCAACACAGCATCTCGATCGCCGGAACACCGGCTGAAGCCTATCTTCATGCTCGGGGCCTTTACGCGCCAACGTCCGACCTTCGCTTCAACCCACAGACGATTATAGGGAAGGGGAAGGATCGGCGCAGCCTTCCCGCAATGATCGCCGCAGTGAGAAATGAGCTGGGCCTGGTCGCGGTCCACCGGACCTTCCTCGATCCCACGGACATTTTGCGGCGCCCCTTCCGCAAACCCAAGCTGGCGCTGGGGCTGCTCGGCTCGGGCAGCGTGCGCTTTGGTGAGCCGGATGACGTTCTGGGCATTGCCGAGGGGATCGAAGATGCCTTGTCCGCCATCGACTGGTTCCAATTGCCGGTCTGGGCCGTGCTTGGTGCCGAGCGCTACGCCCATGTCGGCATACCGTCGCATGTGAAGCGCGTCATCGTGTTCGGTCAGCGAAACGAGGCGGCGAAGATCTGCCTGAAGAGGGCAGGGGAGCATCTTAGCGCCAACGGGCGAAGGGTCGAGGAATGGCTCCCATCCGAACATGATGATTGGAACGATGCTCTGCGGGATCGGCTTGCCCGCAACGCCGTTCCTCGCCCCGTGATTCAGACGCACTCCCACTGAAGAGAGGAGAGGAGGCCTCCGGCTTGTTGATCCGGTGATGGACACCGGGCGATGCAATGGAGGCTTACAATGCGCACCTCAGCCGCTGCTCTCGAACTCAATTTCACCGAACCATCCATCACCGCGGCCAAGGCGATTCACGCCGTGTTGCGCAAGGGCAACGGCATCGACCGGCCTTGCCTGCTCCGGACGATGGAAACCGCCTATGGTTCAACCGCAGCCGATGGGCATTGGTCACTCCGCGACGCTTATGACGTACTGGAGCTGGCCCAGGTCCTGCACCTCGCCACGCTTGACCTGCCGCAAGAGCCGGCCGAGTGCCTTACGGCCCTGACCGCGCTCACCGCATCCCTGCCGACGCATACCGTGCGCAGCGAAGACCAGATCGCGCTCCAGCAATTTTCGACACCGGCCGCGATTGGCTATCTTGCTGCGCTCGCCGCTCGCATCACCGCCGCGGACACCGTCCTGGAGCCCTCCGCTGGCACCGGGCTCCTCGCCGCATTCGCCGCCCGCGTTGGCGCCAAGCTTGTCCTCAATGAGATCGATCCCGCGCGTGCCGTTATGCTCGAGGCAGGATTCCCCACCGCATCGGTCAGTCGCCACGATGGCGAACTCATCCACGATCTGCTGCCGCTGTCGATCCGCCCGACCGCCGTGCTCATCAACCCGCCCTTTTCCCGCAGCATGGGCAGGCATGCCGACCCGCTTGCCGCGTTCCGTCATCTGCGCGCCGCTTTGAAGCGGCTTGGTGCCGGGGGGCGCTGCGCCGCGATCCTTCCCGATCGCGTGGACACATCAAGCCGCGCCTGGGCGAAGGCGACCGACGGTTGCGCGGTCACGCTCCATGTCGAACTGCCCGCGAATGCCTATGCCAAACATGGCACCAGCCAGATCGTGAAGCTGATCGTTTTGGAAAAAGGCTCCCAGGACGACGTCGCCCTCATCCGGTGCAGCTCGCTCGCAGAGGTGCTCGCGGCGATCAGCACATCGGCAACCAGCGTTACGGCAACCCCGCGATGCTCGCCAGTGCGCCTTGCACCAACCCGTGCGCACGGATCCCTGCTCGGCGGTCTTTCGAGCAGGCCTCGGCTTTCGGCCCCGATCGCCAAGGCCGCCCCCTCTCTCGGCGCGCTCGATATCGGCTACCATGTCTTTGCCGAACCCGTACCAACCGGCGAGGCGGTCGGTGTCTACTTGCCGTACCGGCCGAGCCGCATCGCCATATCCTGTGCATCCGCGCATCCGACCGCTCTGGTGGAATCGATCGCCATGGGCTCGATTACGGCACCGCGGCCCTCTTACGTTCCCAAGCTGCCCACCCGTGTTGTCGCAGACCGGGTGCTGTCCGACGCTCAGCTCGAAACGCTGATCTACGCCGGTGACGCCTTCGAGCGAGACATCTCAGGCCTGTTCAAGGCGGCCGAGGAAGGATTGTCGCTCGCGCCCGACCAGGACGGCCGACCTTATCGGACCGGGTTCTTTCTTGGCGACGGCACGGGTGCCGGCAAGGGCCGTCAGGTTGCCGCCATCATCCTCGACCAATGGCTGCGTGGGCGCCGCAAGCATATCTGGATATCCAAGACCGAGACGCTGCTCGAGGATGCACGTCGCGACTGGACCGCGGTTGGCGGTCTCGCGCTCGACATCCAGCATCTCAATCAGTGGAAACTCGGCACGCCGATCGGCGCGGCCGAGGGCGTGCTATTTCTCACTTATGCGACGCTGCGCTCCAACCGCGGCGACAAGGGCACCCGTCTTCAGCAGATTCTCGACTGGGTCGGTGACGATTTCGACGGCATGATGGTGTTCGACGAGGCGCACGAAATGGCGGGTGTCGCCGGCGGAGAAGGCCGTTTCGGCACCAAGGACGGCTCCGATCAAGGCATCGCTGGCGTGCGCCTGCAAAATCTGCTGCCTCGCGCCCGCGTCCTCTACGTGTCCGCAACCGGCGCGTCGGACGTCAACAATCTCGCTTATGCCACCCGGCTTGGCCTGTGGGGTCCGACCACCGCCTTCGCCGATCGCCGCGCATTCGTCGACAGTTTGCGTCGTGGCGGGATCGCGGCCATGGAATTGATCGCCCGCGACCTGAAGATGCAGGGCCTCTACGTCGCCAGGGCGCTCAGTTTCGCCGGTGTCGAATATGACATCCTCGAACATCGCCTTACGCCCGACCAGATCGAGGTCTATGACGCCTATGCCGATGCGTGGGCGATTATCCACGCCAATTTGCGCACCGCGCTCGATGCCACCCGGGTGACGGACAGCTTCTCAAACGACACCTACAACAGCGGCGCGAAGGCCGCTGCACTGTCGATCTTCGAATCCACCAAGCAGCGTTTCTTCGGCCAGATCCTGATCGGCATGAAGCTGCCATCGCTGATACCGGCGATCCGTGCCGATCTGGCCCGGGGCGAGAGCGTCGTGATCCAGCTGGTCTCGACGTCCGAGGCGATGCTCAACCGGGCACTGGCCGCGCTGAATGCCGAGGACCGGGCGAATCTGGACATCGAGCTTTCGCCCAAGGAGTTCGTCATGTCCTACCTCACGGCGGCCTTTCCCGTCCGACAGATGAAGACCTTCGTCGATGACACTGGCAAGATCCGCTCCGAGCCGATGTCCGACGAGGAAGGCCGTCCCATCTTCAGCCAGGAAGCGATCGAGATGCGCGACAATCTCGTCGAGCGGTTCTGCTCCCTGCCGATCGTGGGGTCCGCCCTTGATCATATTATCGGGCATTTCGGGAGCGATGCGGTCGCCGAGGTTACGGGACGCAGCCGGCGTATCGTCGTCGATGCGCACGGTCGCCAGCGTATCGAGAGCCGTTCGCCGCGAACAAACCTTGCCGAGACCGACGCCTTCATGCGGAACGAGAAGAAGATCCTGATCTTCTCGGATGCAGGCGGCACTGGGCGCAGCTATCACGCCAGCCTCACCGCCGAGAACCAGTCGCGCCGCAACCATTATCTGCTCGAGCCCGGTTGGCGCGCTGACGCGGCCATCCAGGGCCTTGGCCGTACCCACCGCACGCATCAGGCAACCGCGCCGCTATTCCGTCCGGTATCGACCGACTGCCGCGGCGAGCGGCGCTTCATCTCGACGATCGCCCGCCGCCTCGACAGCCTTGGCGCCCTGACACGGGGCCAGCGCCAGACGGGCGGCCAGGGTCTGTTCGACCCGCGGGACAATCTTGAAAGCGACTATGCCAAGGAATCGCTCGAGACATGGTTTCGCCTTTTGGCCGATGGCAAGCTGCGCTCGACCACGCTTGACGAATTCCAGACCCTCACCGGACTTGAGCTGGAGGGTGAAGGCGGCGGGCTGAAGGAGGAGCTGCCGCCCATTCAGCGCTGGCTCAATCGTATCCTCGCGCTGCGCATCGCGCTGCAGAATGCGATCTTCGATGAATATCTCGGTCTGATCGAGGCCCGGATCGAGGCGGCGCGCGAAGCCGGCACCCTCGATCTTGGTGTCGAGAGCATCAATGCCGAACGCATCACGATCCTCGATCGCACGGTGATCCGGCGCGACGAGACGAGCGGCGCGGAAACCGAGATCCTGCGCCTCGAAACGGAGGAGCGCTACAAGCCGGTCCCGCTGGACCGCGCGTTGCGGATCTTGGGCGACGACGCGCGCCCGCTGGTCAATCGCAAGTCCGGCAGGGCCGCGATCCGGTGCAGCACCTATTCGCTCACCGACGACGATGGCGAGATCGTTCGCCGCTACGAGCTGGTTCGGCCGACCCGTTCCGAGCGGATGCGGCAAGACTTGCTGCTCGAAACGATGTGGGAAGAGACCAGCGAGGCGGAATTTTCGGCGCTGTGGCAGGCCGAGGTGGAGGAGATGCGGAACAAGACCCGCACCAGCACGCTCTATTTGGTCGCGGGCCTGCTCCTGCCGGTCTGGGATCGCTTGCCCGACGATCACGTTCAGGTTTGGCGGCTGAACACCGATGACGGCCAGTCCTTCCTCGGCCGGATCGTCCCTGCACCGCTGGTGTCGAAGCTCGCGGATGCCTTCGGGATAAATGCCGCCATCACCGTGTCGGTCGACGATACCGCAAAGCATGTGATGACGACCGGCGAGATATCGTCCGTCGGAGCCTACCGGCTCAAGCGCAGCCTGGTCGCCGGCCAGCAGCGCCTCGAATTGCTCGATTGGCCGCACACGCGGCTTGCCGAACTCAAGGCGGCGGGCTGTTTTACCGACATCATCCAGCACAGGACGCGGATGTTCGTCCCCGTCGCGCATGCCGCCGCCGTCATCGAGCGCATCACCGCCTGACGATCCAGCTCCTCTCTCCGCGGTCAGCGCAGGAGAGGGGAGGGAGCCTTCGGCTTTGTGGGCCTGATGAGCAGGCTCGCGTGACCGCCGAGGCGGCGCGCCAGTTCCAGATGGAGACAACCGATGATCCAGTCCGTAAAGGTCAAGAACCTCTCGCTGTCCAAGGACAATGTCCGCAAATCCAGCCGTGAGGCCAGTATCGACGCCCTCGCAGCCAGCATTGCAACGCAAGGCTTGTTGCAGAACCTCATCGTTACCCCGCTCAAGAAGGCGGGCCATTTCACCGTCAAGGCGGGCGGGCGCCGGCTGCGCGCACTCCAGAGCCTGATCGAACAGGGCACGTTGCCCGCCGACCATGTCGTGCCTGTCCTCGTCCTTACCGACGACGACAACTCGGTCGAGGCCAGCCTGACCGAGAACTTCCAGCGCGTTCCGATGAACCCGGCGGATGAAAGCACCGCGTTCAACTTCCTCATCCAGAAGGGGATGAACGCCGAGGACGTTGCCAAGCGCCAGGGCGTCACCACCCGCTTCGTCGAGCAGCGGGTGCGGCTTGCGGAGCTCGCGCCGAGCGTGTTCCAGGCTCTCGCCGCCGGTGAAATCACCCTGGGTGTCGCCCAGGCCTATGCCGTGACGAGCGACATCGATCGTCAGGCGCGCGTCTTCGCGCAGATGAGCACCTCCTATTACGGCGATCAGCCCGACAACATCCGGCGTGCGATCCTCAACGGCACGATCAAGGCGAACGATGCCAAGGCGCGGTTCATCGGTCGCGATGCCTATGTCGCGGCAGGCGGCCGCATCGAGGGTGATCTCTTTGCCGCCGAGGGGGACGAGAACTGGATCGACGTCGATCTTCTCGAAGATCTTGCCGGCAAAAAGCTCGAGGCGGCCGCTGCCGCACTCGCGCAGGCGGAGGGCCTCGCGTTCGTGACGCCGATCGCGGCTACTCACGTTCCCTATGATCTCGAGCGTCAGCTTCATGAATTTCACGCGCCCGCGCGGCCGCTGAGCGAGGAGGAAAGCGCACGTGTCGAAGCCCTTTCGGCCGAAAATGACCAACTCGTCGAGCGGCTTGAGTGTGAACTGACCGACGGGACGCCGGAAGCCGAGGCGGCGAACGATCGCCTCGAGGAGATCGAACGGGAGCTTGAAGACATCGAGGAGTCCCGTCGCGAGATCGATCCGGCGGTCCGGGCACAGATCGGGACGTTCGTCTATATCGGTGGTGATGGCGAAGCCCGCGTTCACACCCGCATGTTCAGCGAGAAGCCCGTTGTCGATCCGAATGCTGCGCCCAAGGTGACGGGCGGTGCCAATGGTGACGACGGCGCCGGCGACATCGATCATGGACCCAAGCTCAGTGCTACGCTGATCGACGAACTGGCGACCCAGCGCCGGCAGATCCTCGTCGCCCATATCGCCAGCGATCCGGCGATGGCGTTGGACCTCACCATCTTCCTGATGGCGCAGAATGTCGTCTTCGAGCAAAACTACGTCCGCAACCACTCGACGCTCAAGTCGAGCGGCGCGCAATTCCCGATCTTCGGCTTCCGCGACGAAGGATCGATGGCGTCGCAGACCATCGAGGATCAGCGCCAGCGTCTCGATACGAGCTGGGCCGGTCACAAGACCATGACCGAACGTTTCGACGCCTTTCGCGCGCTCGACGACGAGGCCCGCGGCAGTTGGGTGGCCTTCTCGATCGCACGCACGCTGGAACCGAGCCTGAACATTGCCGAGGGCGGACGGTCGAACGGGTTCCATGACCATCTTGGTCGCGCGCTCGACATTCAGGTCGAGCATTGGTGGCGCCCCACGGCCGAGAACTTCTTCGGCCGTGTCAAAAAGGAGGTCATGCTTGCCGCGCTCGAGGACATTGGCGGGCCGATCCTGCGCGGGCGCTACAAGGACGCAAAGAAGAGCGACCTTGCCGCAACCTGCGCCGCGCTGTGCAACGGACAGGGGATCGTCGAGGCCGAAATCCGCGAAAAGGCGACGGCCTGGCTGCCTGATGCCATGCGCTTCGACGCCATCGAGCAGCCCGAGACCATAGCGCTGCGCTCGACGTTCATCGACGAGGCCGATGATGTCGATCCCGGCGATGATGGTGACGATGTCGATGACGAGTCGGACCTGGAGGACGCGTCGCACGACGGTCAGGACGATTTGAGCGAGGCGGCCTGACGCCCGTTTGAACGGTTCGAGGCGACTGGGGGCGGCACTCTTCGCGGAGTGTCGCCCCTCCTTTTGTGCCCCGGCGGCAGGCTCTGTGAGGGGAGGGTGCTGGTCCGGGCTCGCCTCTACCAGATCAGGAGAATGACCGTGGCCAAGACCACCGATAAACCGTCGCCTGCCGACACCATCACCAACGCGATCATCGACAAACTCGAAGCGGGCGTACGCCCTTGGGTGAAACCGTGGCGACCTGGCCTCGGCGGGCGTCCCCTTCGCGCGACCGGCGACGCGTATAAGGGCATCAATTGCTTCTGGCTGTGGCTCTGCGCCGAATGCGCCGGCTACCATTCTCGTACCTGGATGACGTATAAACAGTCACAGGCACTGGGCGGCCAGGTCCGCGAAGGCGAGCGGTCGCAAATCGCGATCTTCTACAAATCGTACAGCAAAACCGTGGAGTCGCCCGTCACCGGCGACACCACGGACGAAATGCGACGCGTGCTGCGATCCTACGCCGTCTTCAATGCCGATCAGATCGACGGGCTGCCGGAGAAGTTTTATCTAAGCCCCCTCAGCGTGGTCGCGCCTGACGACGAACTGCCGGATCGCGCAGAGCGCTTCCTCGATGCCCTTCCGGCGAGGGTTCACCAGTGCGGCGATCGGGCCTTCTACGACCGTGTTGCCGACAGCATCACGATGCCGCCCGTGGCGTTGTTTTCCACCCGTGCCTATTTCGCTTCGACGTTAGCGCATGAGGCAGGGCATTGGACCGGCCATCCTGACCGGCTCAACCGTGAGTTCGGCAGGAAATTAGGCGACAACGCCTATGCTTTCGAAGAGCTTTGCGCCGAGATGACATCTGCCCTGCTCGGCGCGGATCTTGGCCTCCCGACCGCCCATATCGACGATCATGCAGCGTATATCGGCTCGTGGCTCGCGGTGCTGCGCAAGGATTCCCGCGCCATCATGACGGCTGCGGCAAAAGCCGAAGCGGCCGCCGCCTTTCTGCTCCGCGCAACTGGCCTCGCCACGTCGGACGACGCCAAGGAACAAATCCGTGAAGCAGCATGATCGCGGCGATCGCCTGCCCCGACCCCGGTGGCTACCGTCCGTCCTTCTCCTGATTCGCAATCTGGTGACTTCGTCGAGCGCAATTCGCGAAGCGGCAGTAACACTCATTCGCCTCGCCGACGCGATCAGTCTCGATTCGAACGATAGGCGACAGAGCGCCGAGCCTACTTTGCCGGCGGCTCACCCATACGCCGTTCGTCGGGAGGTGCGGAAACGTCGGATTGTGCCAAGACCCGCCGTTCGGCGGACATCAAGCTGCCGGGCGGCAACGCGCCTCAATAGCGGTCATTCGACGCCGCGATCACCTAACCCAGAAGCGGTCGGTCGCGCGATGACCCAACTGACTTATTCGTATAATCAATTCGATGGCGCGGTCGCCGGCCCCAAAGCCCGATGCCGATGGTTCAGGGTAACCAATCGGAGTTTTGCTGAATGCATGAGATTCGACGCGGTTCTGGCCGCCAGCTGCTACTAATTCACGGTCTCGGCGGAAGCTGGAAGTCGTGGAGCACCGTCATGGACGCCCTCAGTGCCGAGCGGTCGCTTATCGTGGTTGACCTTCCCGGACACGGCGCAAGTCCAGCTGGCCAGGATAGCGGGACCTTCGATGGCCTCGTTGGCAGCGTCGAGCGTTACATCGCGGAACGCAGACTTGAAGGAATCGATGTCGTCGGTAGCTCAATGGGTGCGCGGATTGCGCTGGAGCTTGCGCGGCGTGGCCGGGTCGGCAACGTCGTGGCCCTCGATCCTGGCGGCTTCTGGCGCGGCTGGGAGCGCACATTCTTCAAAGTTACCATCGGAGTCTCGGGGCGGTTGGTTCGGGCAATCCGGCCTATGCTGCCAACGCTAAGCAAGAACGCAGCGTCACGCACGGCGCTGTTAGCGCAGCTGTCGGCTCGCCCTTGGGCGCTCGACCCGACGGTTGTCGCGACCGAGCTTGAAAGCTTAAGCGCCACGTCAACATTCGATGCTCTGGTGAATGATCTCGCCAGCGGGCCTGAGCAAATTGGTCCAGCAGCCGATCCGTCTCGGCGGATCGTAATCGGTTGGGGTCGCCGCGATCGCTTATGCCTGCCAAGACAAGCGGCGCGTGCAAAGGCCGCCTTTCCTTCCGCCGAGCTGCACTGGTTCAAGGCAAGCGGGCATTTTCCAATGTTGGACCAGCCTGACGAGACAGTTGCAGTAATATTTGCCGCAATCCAGTAGTGCACCTTCGTCGCACACGGTATCTGGCTCTATTACTCACTCGAAGACAAGATCCTGCGCCGAGCGCGCATCCGGTACTACAGCTGACGACGCCGCGATCAGGCGAGCCAGAGCCCGATCAGCGCTGCGATCGACACCATGACCAGGAATCCGTTGACGAGGATCAATAGCCAGCCGGGTAGCTTCGCCGTGTCGGGCTTGGGCGGCGGCACACCCGGTGCGAACTCGCGCCAGATCGCGGCGATAAAGCACAGGGCGCTGAATAGGACCAGAACCGAGCCGGTGCCCGCGATCATCCAGTCGGGCACCAGCTTGTCGAGCAAGGCGCGAGCACCGATGCCGGCTGCCAAAGCAGCGAGCCCGGTTCGCACCCAGGCGGCATAGGTCCGTTCGGCCGCGAGGACGGTCCGATCCGCAGCAAGTACTGTGCGGCGATCGGCGCTGTTGGTCTGCTGCTCGGCGCTGGTCGCGAGCTTGTCGGCGCTCTTGACCAACTGCTTGGCCGCGTGGGCGGGCTTTGCCGGGTCCGGCGGGGTGTCGTCGGTCACAGGTCGAACCCGTCACCGGGCTGCTGGAGCCGGTGGAAGGTTATGCCAGCCTTCTCGAAATAGGGCTCATAGGTATCGTAGCGCTGCGTCAGGAACCAGTCGCGGGCATAGCCATCGTGGACCGGGAGCACATGGCTTGGACGCATGGAGCTGGCGAACTCGTAGGCGCCGATCTCGGTCAGGAACGGCGCCATCACCGGCAGCGCCAGCGCCTCAATTCCAGCAAATTGGTGGAGCCGTTCATCAAAGCTATCGCCGGGATTGAGAAGGCGATCATTGACGACGAATGCCAGAACGGCCGGGATTTCTTCGGCGAGGATCGGCTCATGGCGCACCGGCAGGGCACGGACCGTGAATGGTCCAAGGTCGAGCCCTTCCTCTCCGACCTCGCTGACGGTGAAGCCCTGGCTGCGCAACGTGGCTGCGACCTTGTTGCCTCCGAATATCCGCGGTTCGCCATCGCCGACGATGGTGCGTAGCGCCTCGCAGTCGAAATGATCGGGATGGCCGTGCGTAAATAGGATGAAATCCACGTCGCTGAGGTCGCGAGGATCGACGCGCCCATCGACGAACGAGAATTTGCCCGGGTCGAACAGCAGCCGCTTGCCGTCGAGCGTCAGCCGCAGGCAGCTATGCACAAATTTCTCGATACGCATCGGGCGCCTCCTTCATTCAAGCAACGCGGCGCGCGGCGATAAGTCACTCAGCCAGTCCCGCCCGACGCGTCGGGAGCGCCCTGACTTCCGGATTCCTTGCCGGCCGGCGCCGCGCTGCCCTGCTTCGCGCTCAGCGCCGTCAGATAGTCGACGATCGCCGGGATATCCTTTTCCGAGACCGGTGCCTTATAGACCTCCTTCATCTTGGTGACCGTCGCCTTCCACTGGTCGGCCGTGAGCGCGGGCTGGGTCAGCGCCATGCTGGCCGAATGGCACGAGGTGCAGTTCGCATTGATCACGTCGGCGTGCGGTCCGTCAGGATATTGCTGGTCGTCGAGCGGCAGGTCGACCGCGTCCGATGTGAGTGTGAAGCCTCCAAACGCGACACTCGATGGCGCCGGCCCGCTGGGAGCCGGAGGTGGCGGGGCTACACGGCTGCCGGGCGGGCCGATCGCGATTAGTACGAGGGCAGCAAGGCCGACTGCGCCGAACGAGAGCGTGCCGATCGAAGGGACTTTCATCTCGGCTCTCCTCAGGACGCAGTGATGTTGGTGGTTTCGATATTGCCGCGCATGAACCCGCCCGGGTTCCAGATCGGCGCCATCGGCTGCGCGACCCCGGCCGTGTTCCAGCAGCGCGACATCAGCCGCACATTTCCGCGCGCCGGCAGCGGCACCTGCGTGTCCCAGCGGCGGAAGCTGTATTTGCCGTGATCGGGACCGAGGCGGGTGTGATACCAGGTACGCCCGCCGTCGGTGGAGACATCCACCTTGGCGACCCCGCAATCGCCGCCCATCGCGATGCCACCGAGTGGTATCGTCTGGTCAAAGGCAATGGCCTGTCCTTCGCCGAGGCTCGTTACCCAGGAGCGCGGGATCATCCGGTTGATCGGGACGGTCGGGAAGTCCTTGGCACCGGGCTTCACATTGGCGCCAGGCGTCGCCGGGATTTTGTAAGCCTTGGCCATCCAATATTCGTCGTCGGGGCCGGGCAGCACCTCGATGTCGTTGAGCATCTTGACCCAGTAGGTCGAATACCAGCCCGGCACGATCAGCCGGCAGGGAAAGCCGTTGAGCAAGGGCAACTGCTCACCGTTCATGCCGAAGGCGATCATCACCTCGCCGTCGTGGGCGTGATCGATGTCGAGCGCCTTCTCGAAATCCGGCGCGCCGGCGACGACGGGCTGGTCGAGCGCGCCGAAACGCACCTGCACCGCGCCCGGCTTCACGCCGGCAAAATCGAGGATGTCGCGCAGCCGCACGCCGAGCCATTTGGCATTGCCCATCGCACCATTGCCCCATTGTGCGCCGGGCACACGCGGCTGGAACAGGCCGCGGCTGTTGCCCGAGCACTGATTGACCGCGGCCATCTCGACGCGCGGCAGGCGGAGCAGCTGCGCAAGGCTGATCGATAGCGGCCGGTTGACGTGGCCTCGAACGGTGAGCCGAAAGGTATCGACATCGATCGACGTCGGGATATCGGCCCAGTGCCAGCGCACGAAAAACTGGTCGTTGGGAGTGAACACGTCGCGGTCAAACACCTCCATCGGGGTCTCGAGCAGCGGCGGGTGCATGCGCTGGAGGATCATGCTGCCTTTGCCGGGAAAGGCGCTGGTCATCGGCCGTCCGGCATTGCCACCTGGCAGATGGAGATCGACAAGGCTCTGTGCGAGCGCTGGGCCTGCGGCGAGCGCGGCACCGCCCAGTGCGGCCTGGCCGAGGAAACGGCGACGACTGCTTTGCGCGGCGAGCCAGGTGTCGAGCTTGTCCATGATAGCATTCCCTTCTTCGGGCGAACGTGGCCGACCCGGCTCGTCGAGCCAAGCGATCGGATTTTCGATTTTGATCGCCTCAGGCGATCAGTTGGGTGTGGCGATGCAGGGCGATACGAAGAGATGCCCCTTCCATGCGCCGGTCAGCGTCTTGGCGGCGACCACCACCCACATCATGGCGAGGGCAAGGGTGAGCACCGTCCCGACGATCCCGAAGAAGGCGAGGTCGAAGGTCGTACCGAGGCGGAAGGTTGCGACCGTGTAGACGCCGAGCGGGAAGGTATAGCCCCACCAGCCGAGGTTGAACGGGATGCCAGCGCGCCAGTAGCGCCAGGTGATCAGCATCGCGAGCGCCAGCCACCACAGCCCAAAGCCCCAGAGCAGCAGCCCGGCGATGCTGCCGAGGCCCTGTGCCACGCCGGCGATCGACGCGAGGCCGTGTGCGGAAAGGATGGCGGGCGCGTCGCCGCCCAGCACCAGCATGCCCAGCGCACCGGTGCCGATCGGGCCGAGCGCGAGCCAGCTCGACGCGGCCATGCCCTCGTGCGGCAGCTTGTGCAGTGCCATGCGCAGGATGAGCAGCGCGAGGATACTGAAGGCGACCGGCACCGAATAGGCCCAGAGCACATAGGAAGTGAGCAGCGTCACGAACTGAGCATGCGGATCGGCGAGATGCGGCGCGAGCAGGCCGCCGCTCGCCGCCGCGACCTCGGCCGCGACGACTGGAAGTAGCCAGACTGCAGTCATGCCATCTAGGCTGTGCTCGTGGCGAGTGAACATGAAATAGGGAATGACGACACCGCAGGTCACCGCCATCGCAACGTCGATCCACCACAAGACATGCGCTACACCGACGATGCCGTCGCCGAACCGGGCGATCCCAAAGGCGAGGCAGCCGTTGATGATCGTGGCGAGGCCCATCGGGATGGTGCCGATGAACATCGACACCGTGTTATGGCCGAAGATCCGCCGCGCCTCATGGCCGAACAGGATCCAGCGCGCAGAATAGATACCGGTGAAGAGCGCGAAGAGCGCGATATTGAAGAACCAAAGCACCTCGCCGACCGGCTTCAGCGTCGGGCCGATGCCCGGCACCTGCGGAAGCGCCAGTGCGAGGATGCCGGTGCCCATGGTCGCGGCGAACCAGTTGGGCGTGAACTGGCGGATCATCTCGCGGGGATGATCGAGCCGCGAGAGCGGTCGCAGGCCGTCGAGCACGGGCTTGAGATCGCCGGTCATCATCCAAGCTCCTTCACGAGATCGGTCAGCGCATCGGCTGCCCTGGTGCGAAAGCGCTCCTTGTGCCGCAGCGCTTCGAACGGACGCGCCGGCAGTCCGAGGCCAAGATCTTGGAGATGCCCGGCCAAGAGTGCACGGCGGACGACCAGCTCGGACAGCACCGCCACCCCGGCGCCGGCCTCGACCGCCGAACGAACCGCTTCGTTGGACGGCAGGGTCATGCCGATGCGCAGGTCAGCGGGATCGATGCCGCGATGGCGCAGCACTTCCTCGAAGGTCGAGCGCGTGCCCGATCCCTGTTCGCGCACGATCCAGTTGGCCTCGCGGATCCAGTTTTCATCAACATTCCTGGTTCGCTCTGCGCCGACCAGTAGCATCCGGTCCTCGGCGACCTTCCAGTGCGCAAGTGCCGGCTGGTCGACCGAACCTTCGACAAAGCCCAGTTCGGCCGTGCCGTCGAGCACCTGCGCAGCAGCACCGTCGGTGTTTTCGATCACCAGTTCGATGCCGATCAGCGGATGGCGGCGATGAAATTCAGCGAGGCGCGCAGGCAGCCAGTAGCTGGCGATGGTCTGACTCGCGACGATCCGCAGCGTACCGCGCTTGAGACCACCGAACTCCGACAGCGCCAGTTCGGCGCTCGCGGCCCGGCCAAGGACGGCGCGCGCCTCGTCCAGAAACATGCGGCCGGCCTCGGTGAGCTCAATGCCGCGCCCGACCCGGTGAAAGAGCGGCACGTCGTGGCGCGCTTCGAGCGCGGCGATGGCGGCACTCGCCGCCGACTGGGTGACGTTGAGTGCCTCGGCGGCGCGGGTCATATGCTCGCGCTCGGCGACGCCAACGAAAATACGAAGTTGTTCGAGGGTCATATCGATCTCCTGCAGGGATCAATAGACCGGCGCGATCAATCGTTCCAACTTGTTGATTGGATCGTTCCAATCGTCATTTACGATTGGTCGAGCAGGGCCGCTGTTTCGCTGAATGCCGCGCGAAGGCGATCCCCAACCTGCGGACTTGTACAGACGTTGGCCGGGCTGGGGTGCGGCATCGGGATGATCTTGATCGAAGCATCATGCGCCGACACGAGTTGTCCGGCCTTGGTCGCCACCCGGCCGGCCAGCAAGCAGACTTTCAGCTTGGGCAGCAGCGCGAGAAGCCCGGGAAGCGTGGCCAGCCCGGCATCGATCTCGGCTTTGCGCACGGTGCGATTGCGGGCGCCGGGTGGATGCATGATCCAAGGCACGGTGTTCCAGAGCACACAATCGGACCGGTCGATGCCGGCCTCGTCGAGATAGCGCCGCAGATTGCGGGCGGTCCCGGACGGATTG
>NZ_JAILXZ010000006.1 GCF_020179475.1 Novosphingobium huizhouense
CCCGGACCGGGCGCCGTCGCCCACATGTCCCTTCATCTAAACCAACAATGTCAAAGAACCACTCAACCCCGTCCCATCCCCAGGCCAAAGGACCCGAAAGAGACAAAATCAGGCGGACAACCATCCCCCCCCGCTTTCTTGCGATCGGGGGAACCAGGTGTCCGTCCTATGTGGCGACCAGCTGAACCATCCCTTCGAAGCGTTTCGAAGCAGCGTCCCTGCCGGTGACGCCGCATATATGGAGGGCTTTTGAGTCGGTCAACACAGTTTTTGCAGAAAAATGTCAGTGCCCCCCAAACCCCGGTTTTCGCGGGGGTTTTCCATCGAGGGGACGCCCGGAGGGGCCATGCAGGCCCCTTCCCGCTCCCGCCCTGCCCCCTGCGCCGCCGCGCATTCCTCGGGATTGCCTGTGCCCAACACGCTTTTTTTACGGTAAATGCCTAGCCACGCGGCTGACGGGCAGCCCTTAGGACGAGCGCACGCACCGAATGCCGATACCCACGCCCAAGGTCAGCGTCGCGCTCAGCGTCTATAATGGCGAGCGATTCCTCGACCAGGCGATCGAGAGCGTCCTCGGCCAGACCTTCGGCGACTTCGAGTTCCTGATCCTCGACGACGGTTCGCGCGACGCGACGCGGGCGATCGTCGAATCCTATGCCGCGCGCGATTCGCGCATCCGCGCGATCTTCCAGGACAATCGCGGGCTCGTCGCCAGCCTGAACCGGCTGCTGGGCGAATCGCGCGCGCCGCTGGTCGCGCGGATGGACGCCGACGACGTCTGCCTGCCCGAGCGCTTCGCGCGCCAGACCGCCTTCCTCGACGCCCATCCCGAGGTCGGCGTGCTGGGGACGTGGACCGAGGACATCGACGAATCGGGCGCGCCGCATCGCATCCTTGCGCGCGACCACCCCTGCACGCACGAGGCGTTCCTCGAAGCGGTCGAGCTCGGCCTCCCGCTGATCTGCCATCCCGCGGTGATGTACCGGCGCGACGTGGTGCTTTCGGTGGGCGGCTATCACCGCGCCTTCCGCCATTGCGAGGACCTCGACCTGTGGCTCCGGCTCGCCGCGGTCACCCGCATCGCCAACCTGCCCGAGCGGCTGCTGCGCTATCGCCACTACGAGGAGCAGGTGTCGAGCCGCCACGCGACGGTCCAGCAGGTCGGCGCCGCCGTGGCGCGCATCGCCCACGCAGAGCGTCAGGCGGGCCGGCCCGATCCGACCGCCGGGCTCGACGCACTGCCGCCGCTCGATTCGCTCGATGCGCTGTTCGCGAAGGAGGGAATCGCCAAGGCGGTGCGCGCGCGGGTCGCGCCCGGCCTGATCTATTCGCGCAGCGGCCTCAAGGACGAGGGCTTCGACATCGTGCGGCAATACATCCGCGAAGGCGGCTCGCACCGCGGGATGTGGCGCACCGTGGCGCGGCTGATCCTGTTCGGCGAGCCGGCGCGCGCCGCCGCGCTGGCAAAGACCCTGGCGCTGGGATGACGTCTTGAGCGAGCCTGCCGAGACGCCGCCCGCGCGCGAACCCGCCGCGATGAGCGTGCGCGGGGCCGCGGTCTGGGCGATGGCCGGGCAATACCTTTCGTTCGCGGTCCAGTTCGTCACCTCGGTGCTGATCTCGCGGCTGTTCCTTGGCCCGGGCGAAGTCGGCCTGTTCTCGATCGGCATGGCGGCGGCGCTCGTCGTCGCGGTGCTCCAGGACTTCGGCCTGTCGCGCTACATCTCGGGCCTGCCCGCGCTCGACCGCGACGAGATCGCGCGCTGCAGTTCGGTGGCGCTGCTGTTCGCGCTGGTCATCGCCGCGGCGCTCGCCGGAGCGAGCGTGCCGCTGGCGCGGCTCTACCAGATGCCCGCGCTCGGCCCCCTGCTCCGCGTCATTGCGCTGAGCTATCTGTTCGTGCCGCTTTCGGTCGTGCCGATGGCGCTGATGGCGCGCGCGATGCAGTTCCGCGGGCACTTCGTCGTCAACGTCTCGGGCGCGCTCGCGCAAGGAGCGGTGGCGCTGGGGCTGGCGGCGGGCGGATCGTCGTCGATGGCGCTCGCCTGGGCGACGGTGGCGGCGGCCGCGGTCCGCGGGCTGGTCGCGCAGGGCCTGCGGCCGAGCCTGCCGCGCCGGCTGCGGCTGGACGGCATCGCCCGCGTGCTCGGCTTCGGCGCGCGCTCGAGCCTGCTGTACCTTTCAGGCGCGCTCGGCACGAGGACCCCCGACCTGATCGTGGGCAAGGCGCTGGGCGCCTTCGCGGTCGGGCTGTTCAGCCGCGCGGCCAGCCTTTCCGACCAGTTCCGCATGCTCATTTCCGGGGCGATCGGCAGCGTGTTCTATCCCGCCTTCGCGCGGATTCGCGACCGGGGCGAGCCGCTCGGTCCTGCCTACCTTCGCGTCTGCGCGGGCTATTCGGGCGTGGTCTGGCCGGGAATGGCCGGGCTCGCGCTCGCCGCCGAGCCGCTGGTCCGCGCCCTCTACGGCCCCGCCTGGGCCGCGACCGCGATGCCGCTGACGACGATCGCGCTGACCGAGATCCTGCTCGTCGCCCTGCCGCTGCACATCGACCTGCCGATCCTTGCCGGAAAGCTCAATCCGCTGCTCGCCCGCAACACGGTGGACACGGCGATGTCGATCGCGCTGCTGGCGATCGGCTGCCGGTGGGGGGTCGAGGGCGCGGCGGCCTCGCGCCTTGTCTATGGCGCCGGATGGTATGCGCTCTACTTCGGCTTCATGCGGCGCATCATCGGGTTCGATACCCGGGCCCTGCTCGCGATCTACCTGCGCAGCGCCGCGACCACGCTTGCCGCGCTCGCGCCGCTGATCCTGGCCTATGTCCTGTGGGCGCCGCCCTCCGCGATGCCGTTCGCCGGGCTCGCCGCCTGCGCGCTCGGCGGCGGCGCGACCTGGCTTGCCGCGCTGGCGCTGGTCCGCCACCCCGTGCTCGACGAGATCGTCGGTATCGCGGCGCAGGTCCCGTTGCTCGCCCGCCTGGTGCCGGCGCGCCGCTGACCGGCCGCGATCGGTCCGCCGCAAAGCCATGGCGCCGCGCGCGCGCGCGGCGTATGATCGCCGGCGGAGAAGATGCCATGAGGCCCAGACTGCCCGGAGCGGCGGGGCTGTTGCTGGTGCTGGCGACGATCGCGCCGGCCCGTTCGCAGGCGCAGCCACCGCCGGAGAAGATGCCGGCCGATTCGCCGCCGGCCGAGATCCTGCCGCCCGAGACGATTTCGCTCGGCCGCGACGGCAGCCACCGAATGACCGTACCGGTGCGGATCGGTCCCGCCGGGCCGTACGACTTCCTGGTCGACACCGGGGCCGAGCGCACCGTCCTTGCCCGCGACATCGCGATCCGCCTGGGCCTGGGCGCAAGCGGCACGGCGCGCATGATCGGGGTGGCCGGCGAGCAGGACGTCGACCTGGTCCACGTCGAGGAGATCGGCCTCGGCTCGCGCAGCTTCTACGGCCTGTCCGCGCCCCTGCTCGAAGGCGCGAACATCGGCGCGGACGGCATCGTCGGGCTGGACAGCCTGCAGGGCCAGCGCGTGCTGCTCGACTTCGACCGCAACCGCATGGCGATCGGCGACGCCGGCGACCTGGGCGGTAGCCGCGGCTTCGAGATCGTCGTGACGGCGCGGCGCAAGTCGGGGCAGCTGATCATGACCGACGCCGTGCTCGACGGCGTGCGCACGGCCGTGGTGATCGACACCGGTTCGGACGCCTCGATCGGCAACCGCGCGCTGCAGCAGGCGCTGAGCCGCCGGCACAAGCTTGACCAAGCGCAGCTCTTTTCGGTTACCGGGCAGAGCATCATGGCCGATATCGGCCTTGCGCGACGGCTCGAGCTCGGCAGGCTGGTGATGACCAACACCACGATCATGTTCGCCGATGCGCCGCCGTTCGACCGGCTGGGACTGGCGCGCAAGCCTGCGCTCCTGCTCGGGATGAACCAGTTGCGCCTGTTCCATCGCGTCGCGATCGACTTTGCCGCGCGGCGCATCCTGTTCGACATGCCCGAGGGGACCTTGCTGCCGGGGCTCGGACAAGCGCCGCGAAGCTGACCGCGGTGGCGCGGGGGCTGGCGCCCGCCGGGAAAGCGCCTATCTGGGAAGGCGATGCCTCCTGATGCTCCCCCGGATCCTTCGGCGACCCATGCCGGCTGGCGCACGCTGCAGCGCTTCCTGCCCTACCTCTGGCCCCGCGAAAATCCGGCGCTGCGCTGGCGGATCGTCGTCGCCTGCGCGCTGATCCTGGTCTCGACCGGCACCCAGCTCGCGCTGCCCTACGCGCTCAAGTGGGCGATCGACGCGATGAACGCGACCGGCCCGCGCGCGCTGCAGTTCGTGATGCTGACGGTGCTTGCCTACAGCTTCGGACGCTTTTCCGGCACGGTGTTCGACAACTTGCGCAACATCGTGTTCGAGCGCGTCGGGCAGGATGCGACGCGGCACCTGGCCGAGAACGTGTTCGCCCGGCTGCACCGCCTGTCGCTGCGCTTCCACCTCGCACGCCGCACCGGCGAAGTGACCAAGGTGATCGAGCGCGGCACCAAGAGCATCGACACGATGCTCTACTTCATGCTGTTCAACATCGCGCCGACGGTGCTTCAGCTCGTCGTCGTCGCGGTGATCTTCCAGCTCAACTTCGGCTGGGGCCTCGTCGCCGCCACCACGCTGGCGGTCGTCGCCTATATCTGGGTCACCCGCGCAATCACCGAATGGCGCACGCACTTGCGCGAGAAGATGAACAAGCTCGACGGCCAGGCGCTGTCGCGGGCAGTCGACTCGCTGCTCAACTACGAGACGGTCAAGTACTTCGGCGCCGAGGCGCGCGAGGAAGCGCGCTACGCCGCCGCCACCCGCGCCTATGCCGATGCCGCGGTGAAGAGCGAGAACAGCCTCGGCCTGCTCAACATCGCGCAGGCGCTGGTCGTCAACCTGCTGATGGCGGGCGCGCTCGCCTATACCGTCTGGGGTTGGTCGAAGGGCCAGTACACCGCCGGCCAGCTGGTCTTCGTGCAGACGTACCTGACCCAGCTGTTCCGCCCGCTCGACATGCTCGGCATGGTCTATCGCACGATCCGCCAGGGCCTGATCGACATGGCCGAGATGTTCCGCCTGATCGACACCGAGGTCGAGGTCGCCGATGCGCCGGGCGCACCGGCGCTGGCGGTGCGCCAGCCCTCGGTGACCTTCGACAACGTGGTGTTCGGCTACGACAGCGACCGGACGATCCTGCACGGCCTTTCGTTCGAAGTGCCGGCGGGCAGCCGCGTCGCGATCGTCGGCCCTTCGGGCGCGGGCAAGAGCACGATCGCAAGGCTGCTGTTCCGCTTCTACGATCCGCAAGGCGGGCGCATCCTGATCGACGGACAGGACATCGCGCAGGTGACCCAGGCGAGCGTGCGCGCCGCCATCGGCATCGTGCCGCAGGATTCGGTGCTGTTCAACGACACGATCGGCTACAACATCGCCTATGGCCGCGACGGCGCGGGCGCGGACGATGTCGCCGAAGCGGTGCGCGGCGCCTCGCTTGCCGAATTCATCGCCCGGCTGCCGCAGGGGCTCGACACCGAAGTCGGCGAGCGCGGGCTCAAGCTGTCGGGTGGCGAGAAGCAGCGCGTGGCGATCGCCCGCACGCTGGTGAAGAACCCGCCGATCCTGCTGTTCGACGAGGCAACCAGCGCGCTCGACACGCGCACCGAGCAGGACATCCTGGCGACGATGCGCACGGTCGCCAGCCGTCGCACGACGATCTCGATCGCGCACCGGCTGTCGACGATCGCGGATTCGGACACGATCCTCGTGCTCGACCAGGGGCGCCTTGCCGAACAGGGCAGCCATGCCGAACTGCTGCGCCGGGGCGGCCTCTATGCCGAGATGTGGGCGCGCCAGGCGGCCGAGAGCGAGGACATCAGCGAGGCGGCGGAATAGCGCGGTGCGGCTACTTCACTACCTCGGCTTCGTGCCAGACCACCGCCTGCGCGACTTTCACGCAGTCCATCCCCGCGTCGTAGGTGATCGAGGGCGAGCCGTAGAGCCGCCAGCCTTGCGCCAGCGCCTCGGACACGCGTTCGCAGAAGGCGCGGTCGTCGCGGCCGGTGAGCAGGCGGTAGATCGGCCGGTCCTCCGGGGTCTCGTAGCTCATTGCACCATGTTCCTGTTTGCGATCCCGCACGCTTAGGCGATAATGCCGGCGACCGCCACGGGGGACACGTCGATGCGGGCACTTGCCGGACTTGCCACGCTCGCACTGGCTTTGAGCGCCAGCACCGCCGTGCAGGCCGAGGGGCGGCTCGATGCAGCCGCGCGCGCGCTTGCCGCCCGGGGCTTCACCGGCGAAGTGCTGTCGGGGACGGGCGAACGCCGGGTCATCGGCGTCAAGGTTCCGGAGCGCTGGGTGCTGGGCTCGGTGACCAAGCAGATCGTTGCGGTCGCCGCCGCCAGGCTGGTCGAGGAGGGCAAGGCGAGCTGGGGCGACACGCTCGCCGCGCGCCTTCCCGCCTTTGCCGGCCACCCTTCGGCTTCGGTCACGCTCGCGGAGCTGTTCCGGCACACCTCGGGCCTTGCCTCGCCGCAGGATGGCGTGGCCGACGATGCCGTTCCGCCCTACCTGGCGCGCGGGCGCACGGGCGACGTGCTCGCCCCGTGCCTCGCCGCGCCGACCGGCGAGCGCGGGCGCTTCCGCTACAACAACTGCGACACGATCGTCGCCGGCGCCATGCTCGAAGCCGCGAGCGGCGAGACGCTCTCCGCGCTGCTGGCGCGCACGGTGTTCCGCCCCGCGGGGATGAGGCACACCCGCTTCGCCCGCCCCGAAGAGATCGTCGCGTTCTCCGCCTCCGGCAACCGGATCGAGGTCGCCGGCTACGGCGCTTCGGGGGGACTGCTCGGGACGGCCGACGACATCGTGCGCTTCGACAAGGCGCTGATGGCCGGCAAGCTGGTGGGCGAGGCGCAACGCAAGCTGCTGTGGCAGGGCGAACCCTCGCTCGGCTATGTCGCGCTCGGCGTATGGAGCTTCCCGGCAAGGCTCAAGGGCTGCAACGGCGACGTCGCGCTGGTCGAACGGCGCGGCGATGTCGATGGCACGCAGGCGCGCAACATCATCGCGCCCGCGCTCGGCCGCGCGCTGGTGATGCTGACGCCGAACCCCGAGTTCGACTTCGGCGAGATCTGGCAGGGCAAGGGCGCAAGCTACGATCTCGCCTCGGCCGCTTTCTGCGGGTAGGCCTCAGAGGATGTACTTCGACAGGTCCGCGTTGGCGGCCAGGCCCTCGAGCCGCGCCGCGACATAGGCCTCGTCGACGGTCACCGTCTCGCCCTTGCGGTCCTCGGCGTCGAAGCTGACTTCCTCGAGTAGCTTTTCCATCACCGTCTGCAGCCGCCGCGCGCCGATGTTCTCGACGCTTTCGTTCACCTGCGCCGCGGTACGTGCAACCGCGCGGATCGCTTCCGGGGTGAAGTCGAGCGTCACCTCCTCGGTCGCGATCAGCGCGCGGTACTGCTCGACGAGGTTGGCCCGCGTCTCGGACAGGATGCGCACGAAGTCGTCCTCGGACAGCGCCTGGAGCTCGACGCGGATCGGCAGGCGGCCCTGCAGTTCGGGGAGCATGTCGCTCGGCTTGGCGACGTGGAACGCGCCGCTCGCGATGAACAGCACGTGGTCGGTCTTCATCGGCCCGTACTTGGTCGCGACCGTGGTGCCCTCGATCAGCGGCAGCAGGTCGCGCTGCACGCCTTCGCGGCTGACCGAGCCGCCGCGCACGTCCGAAACCGCGATCTTGTCGATCTCGTCGATGAACACGATGCCGTTGGTCTCGGCGTTCTGCAGCGCGACGCGGGCGACATCGTCCTGGTCCATGCGCTTTTCGGCCTCTTCGTCGACCAGCTTGTCCCAGGCATCGGCAACGCGCATCTTGCGCCGCTTCATCTGCTGCCGGCCGAACGCCTTGCCCATCATGTCGGACAGGTTGATCATGCCGATGTTGCCGCCCATGCCGGGGATCTCCATCGGCATCGACGGCGCATCCTCGACCTCGATCTCGACCTCGACATCGTTCATCGAGCCGTCGGCCAGCCGCGCCTTGAAGCTCTCGCGCGTCGCCTCGCTGGCGCCGTCGCCGACGAGCGCCTTGAGCAGGCGGTCCATCGCCGCCTTGCTCGCCGCCTCGCGCACCGCCTCGCGGCGGCGCTCCTTCTCGAGCCGGATCGCTTCCTCGACGAGGTCGCGCGCGATCTGCTCGACATCGCGGCCGACATAGCCGACCTCGGTGAACTTGGTCGCCTCGACCTTGACGAACGGCGCGTCGGCAAGCCGCGCCAGGCGGCGGCTGATCTCGGTCTTGCCGCAGCCCGTGGGCCCGATCATCAGGATGTTCTTCGGCGAAACCTCGTCGCGCAGGTCGGCGGACAGCCGCTGGCGGCGCCAGCGGTTGCGCAGCGCGACGGCGACCGCCTTCTTCGCGTCGGTCTGGCCGACGATATGCTCGTCGAGCGCGCGGACGATCGCCTTGGGGGTAAGCATGTCGGTCATCGGGATCAGACTTCCTCGACCGTCACGCGGTCGTTGGTGAACACGCAGACTTCGGCGGCGACCTGCATGGCGCGCCGCGCGATCTTTTCCGCATCGTCCTCGTAGTCGGTCAGCGCACGCGCGGCGGCGAGCGCATAGTTGCCGCCCGAGCCGATCGCGGCGATGCCCGCTTCGGGTTCGAGCACGTCGCCGTTGCCGGTGAGCACCAGCATGGTCTCGGCATCGGCGACGATCATCAGCGCCTCGAGGTTGCGCAGGTACTTGTCGGTGCGCCAGTCCTTGGCGAGTTCGACCGCCGCGCGCATCAGCTGGCCGCGGTGCTGCTCGAGCTTGCGCTCGAGCCGCTCGAACAGGGTGAAGGCGTCGGCGGTGGCGCCGGCAAACCCGGCCACGACCTTGCCGTCGCCGATCCGCCGCACCTTGCGGGCGTTGGGCTTCATCACCGTGTTGCCCATCGAGACCTGGCCGTCGCCGGCGATCACCGTGCGGCCGTTCTTCTTCACCCCGATGATGGTGGTGCCGTGCCACTGGATCAGGCCGTGGCTAGCCCTGCTTTCGTCCATGCGCCGCGATATGTGGCGCATGGAGCCGAATTCAAGCCGCGATCAGCTGCCGTTGGGGCCCGAGCCGTTGGGACCGCTGCCGCCGCCGTTGGCGCCGCCGGGCAGAGCGCCGACCGCGCCGATGTTGCCGAACAGGTCTTCGAAGAACCCGCGGTCGCGGCCGAGCGTCGGGGTCTTGTCGCCGTTGGGGTCGATCTGCACGACCTTCTCCATGCCGCCGCGCTGGACGCTGGCGACATTGCCCGCCGGGTCGAAGTCGATCCGGATGATCTTCTCGTCGCGGGTGCGCGGACGCGTGAACGGCGCCTGCTTGGTGTCGACCGAGACGTAGTACCAGCTCTGCTTGCCGAACTGGCTCTTGAACGTCGGCTGGCCGAGCGCGCGTTCGACCGACAGCCGGTTGTCGATTCCCGGCTGGACGGATTCGGTCAGGGCGGGATCGATCAGGTAGCCGCGATGGTCCTTGATGCTCGCACAGCCGGAGGCCAGCACCGCCAGGCCCACGATCGCCACGGTGCGCAACTTGACCTCGGTATTCCGCATTCCTTGCTCCGATCCGTCGATCCGGGCCTGCCCCGGACACTTGCAGCGCCCGGGTGCACACCCGGACAATTGCCTTGCGCCCCGGCGTCCCTATATCGCGGCAAGCCTTAGGGTCCAAACCGCATTACCGCAATGGCAGGCTTTCGCCGCCGGTCGCGTTGCCTGCGCCTGGGGCCGCACGCTTGAATTGGCCCTGAACGGCCGCCCGCCAAAAGAAAGGTCCCCTGTCGATGTCGCTGCTCGCCCGCCTGTTCGGCCAGACGCAGGATGACCGCGCCGTGGCAAGGCCGCTGTGGCACAAGGTCGTCGAGATCGCGCGCGAGAAGGAATGGTATCGCGACTGCGGCATTGCCGACACCGTGGGCGGACGCTTCGACGCGATCACCCTGATCCTGAGCGTCGTGCTGCTGCGGATGGAGCGCGACCCGGAGCTGATCGAGCCCTCGGTGCGCCTGACCGAGCTGTTCGTCGAGGACATGGACGGGCAACTGCGCGAAAGCGGCGTGGGCGACCTGATGGTCGGCAAGCACGTCGGCAAGCTGATGAGCACGCTCGGCGGCCGGCTCGGGGCCTATCGCGACGGGCTGGCCGCCGGCGAGGCCGCGCTCGGGGAGGCGATCGCCCGCAACGTCACGCTGGTCGACGGCGCGGACCCGCTGCGCGTCGCCCGGCGCGTCCGGGCCTTTGCCGCCGGACTGTCGCTGATTCCCGCCCATCGCGTGCTCGCCGCGGAGATCGGCAAGTGAGCGCGCCTGCCAGCGAGTTCAGCCGGGTGATCGACCTGCGCCAGATCAGCGACGCGCCGATCGTGCTCGAACCGACCGGGGACGAACGCCGCCGCCTTGCCGGGCGGTTCGCGATCAGCGCGGTCGACCGGCTTCGCGCCGAAGTCACGCTCGTCCGCGACGGCGAGAAGGTGCTCGCGTCCGGCCGCCTCGTTGCCGACATCGTCCAGCCTTGCGCGATCTCCGGCGAGGACTTCGCCGTCCATGTCGACGAGCCGATCGCGTTGCGCTTCGTGCCGCCGGGCCGCCACGCTCCCGACGAGGAGCTCGAGATCACCGCCGACGAATGCGACGAGATCGAGTTCGAGGGCCTGACCATCGACCTCGGCGAAGCGGTCGCGCAGAGCCTTGCTCTGGCGATCGATCCCTTTGCCGAGGGACCCGAAGCCGAGCGTGCGCGTATCGAGCACAATCTGGCGGGCGATCCCTCGAGCGGGCCGTTCGCCGCCCTCGCCGCGCTCAGGAAGAAGGATTGACGCCATGGACGCCCCGGTAGCCGCTCCCGCCCGCGCCGGGGCGCGCGACCTTACCCAAGGTCCGATCCTGCAGACGCTGATCGCGTTCTCCGCGCCGACGCTGCTGTCGAACGTGCTGCAATCGCTGAACGGGTCGGTCAACGCGATCTGGGTGGGACGCCTGCTCGGCGGCGACGCCCTTGCCGCCACGGCCAATGCCAACGTCGTGATGTTCCTCGTCTTTGCCGGCGTGTTCGGGTTCGGCATGGCCGCGACGATCAAGGTCGGGCAGGCGTTCGGCGCGGGCAATGTCGATTCCGCGCGGCGCACGTTCGGCAGCGCGGTGGGGCTGTGCGTCGGCCTTTCGGCTATCGTCGCCGGCGCGGGGTGGATCTTCGCGCCGGCGCTGCTGCGCGCCATGGCCACCCCGCCCGAAGTGTTCCAGTATGCGCTCGACTACCTGCGGGTGATCTTCGTCTCGATGCCGGCCTCGATGATCACGCTGATGATCGGCATGGGCCTGCGCGGCGCGGGCGATGCGCAGACGTCGTTGCGCTTCATGATCCTCTCGGTCGTGCTCGACGTCGGCCTCAACCCGCTGCTCATCGGCGGCATCGGCCCGTTTCCCCGTCTCGGCATCGCCGGCTCGGCGGCGGCGACGACCGTTTCGGCGCTCGTCTCGATGCTCGCGCTGCTGGTCTATGTCTATGCCCGCAACCTCCCGCTGCGGCTGAAGGGCGCGGAGCTCGGCTACCTGGTGCCGCGCGCCGACGAGCTGCGCTATATCGTCGGCAAGGGCCTGCCGATGGGCGCGCAGATGCTGATCGTCTCGCTGGCCGGCATCGTCATGGTCGGGCTCGTCAACCGCGAGGGCGCCACGTTCAGCGCGGCCTATGGCGCCTCGCTGCAGCTGTGGAACTACCTGCAGATGCCGGCGCTTGCGATCTCGGCCGCGGTTTCGGCGATGGCCGCGCAGGCCATCGGCGCCGGGCTCGCCCAGCGCCTCGGTCAGATCACGCGCGCCGGAATCGGGCTGAACCTTGCGATCACCGGCGCGATGACGGTGCTGGTGCTGCTGTTCGACCGCCCCGTGCTCGGCCTGTTCCTCGGCGCGAGCAGCCCGGCGGTCGAGCTTGCGCGGCACATCCAGTACCTCGCGATCTGGACCTACATCCTGTTCGGCGTGACGATCGTGCTGTTCGGCACGATGCGCGCGGGCGGCGCGGTGCTCGCCCCGCTCGTGATCCTCTCGATCAGCATGTACCCGGTACGGCTGGGCTTCTACGCATTGACCCGCGACCTCCTGGGGTCGAACGCGCTGTGGCTTTCGTTCACCGTCGGCTCGACCGTGTCGATGGTCCTCGCGATCCTCGCCTACCGCCGCTCGAGCTGGCGCGCCCGGGCGCGCGCCGTCGCGCCCGAGCAATGCGCCGAGGAAACCCACGCGGACGGCGATTGCGCCGGGCGAATGGCGCCCGCCCTCTGAGGCGCGCCTAGCGCGACTGCGCGCGCCAGCGCTGGACGGTGCGCTCGACCGCGGCCTCCTCGCCGCCGCTCCTCGACCACAGGTGCGAGAACGAGGGATCGTCCGAGGCCGGGCGCAAGGCCGCATCGAGCTCGTCGAAGGTGACGCGCAGCGGGATCGTGACGCCTTCGCCGCAGATGATGCATTCGCGGTTCTTGAGCGCCGGGATCGAATCGAGGAAGCCGCGCGCGCCTTCGGGCATCGCGGCGCGCACGAAGGCCTGGTCGCGATCGTTGTTGAGGCGCATCGCGATGATCGTACCGCACTGCGAGAGCACCCCTTCGGCAAGATCGGAGGGGCGCTGGGTGATGAGGCCGAGGCTGACCCCGTACTTGCGCCCTTCCTTGGCGATGCGCGACAGGATGCGGCCGACCGACGAGCCATCGGCGTTCTTCTCGCTCGGCACGTAGCGGTGTGCTTCCTCGCAGACCAGCAGCACCGGGCGGGTCTCCTCGTCGCGCGACCAGATGGCGTAGTCGAACACCAGCCGGCTGAGCACGGCGACCACCGTCGAGACGATGTCGCTCGGGACGCCCGAGACGTCGATGATCGAGATCGGGCGGCCGTCGGCCGGCATGCGGAACACGCGCGAGATGAACTCGGCCATGGTGTCGCCGACCAGCATGCCCGAGAACATGAACTGGTAGCGCGGGTCGTTCTTGATCTCGTCGAGCTTGGACCTGATCCGCATGTAGGGCACCGAGTTGGTGCCCTTTTCGAGCTTGCCCATCTCGTTCGACAGGATCTGCGCGAGGTCGGAAAGCAGGTACGGGATCGGGCTGTCGACGGTGATCTTGCCGATATGTTCGGCGAGGCGATTGCGCTGGCGCGCGGCGAGCAGGCATTTGCCGAGGATGTCGGCGTCGATCTGCCGGTCCGCGCCGCTGGTGGTGAGGAATATCTCGCAATGTTCCTCGAAGTTCATCAGCCAGTAGGGCATCTGCAGGTTGGACACGTCGAGCAGCTGGCCGATGCCGCGGAAGGCCTGGCCGTATTCGCCGTGCGGATCGATCATCACCACGTGGCCTTGCGGCGCGGACTCGCAGATGCGGTGCAGGATCAGCGCCGCGCTCGTCGACTTTCCGGTCCCGGTCGAGCCGAGCAACGCGAAGTGCTTGCCGAGGAAGGCGTCGATGTAGAGCCCAGCGCGGATGTCGCGGCTGGGGAAGACGGTGCCGATCGCGACGTTGGCGCGCCCGTCGCTGGCGTAGATCTGGCGCAAGTCGCCGCTGGTCGCGGGATAGACCAGCGAACCGGGAATGGGATAGCGCGTCACGCCGCGGCGGAAGGCGAAGATGCGGCCGGTCAGCCGCTCTTCCTCGCCCTCGCCGAGGAAGTCGACGCGCGCGATGATGCAGTGGTCCAGCCCGTTCTCGTGGCGCTGCGTGCGCACGCTCGCCAGCAGCCAGGAGTTGCCGACGCGGATCTTGATCTGGCTGCCGACCTGCCCCGACAGCGAGACCGACGGGTCGGCGTCGCCCATGCATTCCTCGAGCCGCCTGAGATCGAGCGCGATCTGGCTGCCGGAGCCCGCGACGTCGATCACCGAGCCGATCGGCAGGCGGGCATTGTCGTCGGCACGGGCCGGCTCGGCGACCAGGCCCTGCATGCTCATGTCGGTCATCTGCTACCTGCCCCTTCCTGCGCACGCGGCGGCAATCTGTCGATCGTCGCTAGGCCAGGCACGGTTAACAAGCGGCTAAGTGGTCGCCTGAAGGGTCGGTCAGACGAGCGCGAACAGCCTTCCCGCCAGCCAGCCCATGCCGACCGACAGCAGCACGGCGAAAAGCCCGTAGATCAGGCCGTTGTTCTCGGCATTGAGCGCGACGAAGCGTTCGAAGCCTTCCTTCCTGACTTCGACGCGGGTGATCGCGGACGCGACCACCCTGCCGTTGCGGATCGCGAAGGTTTCGGCGGTATAGGTTCCGGTCTGGACGCTCGAGGGCAGCGCGATGCGCGCCTGGTAGAGCACGTCGCCGCTGGTGTGCACGGCGAAGTCGCTTTGCTGGTAAAGGCCCTGGCGCTGCATCAGGTCGACGAGCCCGGCCGAGAACCGGCGCTGCTCGGCCGGATCGATCACTCCGATGGGGGAGAGCTGCAGCCACTTGAGGCCCAGTTCGTAGATCGCGGCGGTCTTGTCGTCGATGATGCGGTCGATCGGCCGGGTCGAGGCGACCGCGAAGAAGGTCGGGGCCGAGCGGAACTCGGTGCTGTCGGCATTGATCCAGATGCCCGCCACCTTCTGCTTCTCGCGCAGGACGATCGACCGCGCGGGCCCTTCGAGCACGATGACGATGTCGGTGCCCTGCATCGCGCGGGTCCCCTCGGGCGAGAGGATCGCGCCGAACAGCAGCAGGTCGGCCCCGGTGAAGCCCTGCCGCACCTGGATCTCGTGCTGCGAGATTTCGGGCACGAGCACCGGTTCGCGCGCGCCGCCGAGCAGCAGCAGGCTCGCCGCCAGGAACAGCGCCCGCGCGATCACAAGGGCACCACGGTGTAGATCTCGTCGGGCCGATAGCCGAGCCCGAGGGCCATGCGCACCGCCACGCCGAACACGATCACGGCAAGGATCAGGCGCAACTGCTCGGGCTTCGCCTTCTGCGCGAACTGCGCGCCGATCTGCGCCCCCGAGACCGAGCCCAGCAGCAGCAGCGACGCAAGCACGATGTCGACCGCGCGCGTGGTCAGGGCGTGCATCATTGTCGTCGCCATGGTCACGAACAGGATCTGGAACAGCGAGGTGCCGACCACCACGCTCGCGCCCATGCCGAGGATGTAGAGCATCGCCGGCACCAGGATGAAGCCGCCGCCGATCCCCATCAGCATCGTCAGCACGCCGGTCGCCATGCCCAGCAGCAGCGGCGCGAGCGGCGAGATGTAGAGGCCCGAGCGATAGAACCGCCAGCGCAGCGGCAGGCTCGCGACGAGGGGGTGATGCCGCCGCTTCCGCGCCGGAAGCGGGGTCCCGCGCCGCTGGGCGCGCAACGCGGTGACGCTTTCGTGAGCCATCAGCCCGCCGATCCCGCCCAGCAGCAGGACATAGAGCACGTTGATCACCGTATCGATCTGGCCGAGCGACTGCAGGAGCCGGAACAGCAGCGCGCCGATGCCGGTGCCGAGAATGCCGCCGGCGACGAGCACGCCGCCCATCTGGTAGTCGATCCCGCCGCGCCGGGCATGGGCGAACGCCCCCGACACGCTCGCGCCGGTCACCTGGCTCGCGGCGGAGGCGGCGGCCACCGTCGGCGGGACGCCGTAGAAGATCAGCAGCGGGGTGGTGAGAAATCCGCCGCCCACCCCGAACATCCCCGACAGCAGACCGGTCAGCGCGCCGAGCCCGACGATGACGAGGCCATTGACCGCGAGGTTGGCGATGGGAAGGTAGACGTCCATCTCGCGACCTTCGCTAGCGCAGCCGCGCCCGCATGGAAATGTCGCAGCCCGCTCTTTTTGCCCGGGATCGGTCAGAAGCCGGTCGACAGGGTCAGCGCCGGCCCCGAACCCGGCGCGGCATCGCCCGCGACCCGCACGCGCCAATCGGCTGCGACCTGCACCGGCCTTCCCGCGATCGCGGTCCGCAGCGCCGCCCGCGGCCCCACGTCCAGCCGGGTCGCGCCCTTCTGCCCGCCCGCCCAGGCGCCGCCGCCGAGCCGCAGCTCGACCCCTGCGAGCGGCAGCGGGATGCGTCGCTCGACGGTTGCCTGCGCATCGAAGAACGGCGTGGCCCCCGCCCCGCCGACCCAGCCAGCTTGCGCATAGACGTTGCCCTCGATCCCGAACGGAAGCCTCGCCGGCGGCACTTCGCTGACCGCCGCGAGCGCCGGACGAAGGGCCATGCCCTGCCCGTCGCGCTGCAGGCGCGCCTCGCCGAGAAGCGCCAGCGGGATCCGCGGCAACGGGCGCAGGCCGAGCCCGGCAGCGAGCTGCGCCTCGTCGTGTCCGGTCGCACCGGCGATCCGCACGTAGGCGAAGGCGGGCGCACGCGGGCCGGCGCCGAAGGTCCTGCGCACGACCAGCCCGTACTGGCTCGCCCCGTAGGACGGCACGAGCCCGGCAAGCGTACCGGACGGCCCGCCGTTGCGCACGAGCAGCCAGGCATCGGCCGACCAGCGACGTCCTCCATGCGCGGGCCCATGGTCCGCCCCGCGGTTCGCCCCGTGGTCCACGCCGCGGGCCGGCGCGCCGGCAAGCGAGGGGAACGCGGACGGGGGCTGTGGACCGACCACCGGTCGCGGCGCGGGCCGGGCCTCGTCGCGGGGGGCAGGAACGTCGCCGGAAAGCCAGGGATCGCGGCGCGCGACGAGTCGCCGCGCGCCGCGATCGGGCGCCGTGCCCGACGCCGAAGCTCGGCGCCGTGCAGCGGGGCGCTCGGTCGAGGCCGCGCGGGCGAGCGCGATCCCGGCATGGGTCCTGCCCGATAGGAGCGGCGACGGCAAAAGCGCGTCCGGTCGCGACCGTTGCAGGTCCGTGGCCAGCAGGATGGCTCTCGCCCCGATCCACAGGCACAGCACCGCGATGAGAGAGAAGAGTGGCTGACCACGGCGGCGCGAAGGGCTCAGTGCGACCGACGCGGTCACCGCACCGCAGCCGGCACCATGGATGGATGCGCGAAGTGCACCGTATGGTCCCACCGGACCAGGCCGCTGCGAAGCGCGGCGAGGTAAGCGCCGAGCGCACGCCGGCCGGCCATGATCGCGACGATGTTGGCGAGCGGCATCCGCGCGATCGCGAGCAAGCCTTCGGCCGCGCCGTATTCGCGCGTGGTGAAGGCCGCGCGCATCGCCACGCGCCAGGCGAGGGCCACGAAGTTGAAGATCAGCAGCGCGCGAATGACCGGGTCCGGCGGGGGCGGAGCAGAGAGGCCCGACCAGACGCCCACCGCCGTGAGCGGCGTCAGCACGATCAGGAGATAGCCGACGGCAAGCACCAGCGCGGTGAGCGGCCCGCGCCGGTCGCGCAGCCGCATCCACAGTTCGAGCGGCCGCGCGCTCCAGCCGAGCCGCTCCCAGCCCTGGTAGGCGATGCCGTGAAGCCAGCGGGTCTTCTGCCGTACCGCGCTCGACAGGCTGCCGGGGAAGAACTCGCGGGTGGCGACGAGGCCCCCGCGGGCATCGCGCAGGCGCAGGAACCGCGCGCGGCGGCCGATTTCCCCGACGAGCAGGCCGAATTCGTAGTCTTCCGTCAGGCACTCCGCCGCGAACGGCTCCCGACCGCCGCGCCGCGCCGCGATTGCGTCGATCGCCTCGCGCCGGAAGGCGCAGCCCACCCCGGCCGCCGGCAACCCGACGCCGAGCCAGTCGCGCACCACCATCCCCTTGCCGTGGCTTTCGGCGAACTCGTCGCAATAGTGCCCGGCGATCCAGCGCGAGGCCGCCTGGGGCTCGGGACGGACCGGAAGCTGGACGAAATCGGCCGTGTCGAGCGCGCGGTCAAGCGCGACCAGCGCGTCGCGGTGAACCATGTCCTCGGCATCGTGGAGAATGACCGCGCGCACGCGGCACTTGCTCCGCACCTCGTCGTCGCGCATCGCGGCGTAGAGCCGGTTGAGGCAATCGGCCTTGGTGGTGGGCCCATCGACATCGTGAACCACGATGCGCAGCCGCGGATCGTTGCCCGCTGCGGTCATCGCCGCCAGAGTCGCGGCGTCGTTGCGATAGCAGCCGGCATAGATCAGCAGATCGCGCTGCGGCCAGACCGACAGGCAGTGCGACAGCATCGCCCCGACCA
The DNA here is from genome assembly GCF_020179475.1 of Novosphingobium huizhouense. Classification (GTDB taxonomy): domain Bacteria; phylum Pseudomonadota; class Alphaproteobacteria; order Sphingomonadales; family Sphingomonadaceae; genus Novosphingobium; species Novosphingobium huizhouense. The sequence continues at coordinate 18,119 of NZ_JAILXZ010000006.1, forward strand.
CGCCGGCCTCCTGCCAGGCGGGAACCAGCACCGCGGACACGCCGCGCAAGGGCGCATTGCTGCGGGTCTCGACCCGCCCCGTCCGCACGCGGCCGGTGATCCGCAACCACAGCCACAGGAGGTCGACGCCCCATTCGTCGAGGGCGCCGATCGCGAACCAGACGGCGGCGAAGAGCAGCAGTTCGTGTTGTATCCGGCCCAGCCAGTCGAGGGCCATGGTCACTGGCATCATGTCCTGTGCCCCAGCCGTTTGACGAGGTTCACTTGAGGCTGCAAGTAAGGACCGCGATGCCCTAACGGCAAAGCAGACTGAACAGGGTTTTGGCTCGAATATGGCAGGAAGCAGACGTCGTCACGGGCCGCTCGCCGCGCTCCTCGCGAGCGAGGCGGCGCCGGGCGTGGTGTTGATGGCCTGTGCCGCGCTGGCGCTCGCGATCGCCAACTCGGCCTTCGCGACCGCCTGGCACGATGTCCTGCACCATGCGCTGCCGTGGACGCCGATCGCCAAGCTCGACACCGTCCACCTGTGGATCAACGACGGGTTGATGGCGGTGTTCTTCTTCGTCGTCGGGCTGGAGATCAAGCGCGAGGTCGTGTCCGGCGCGCTGTCCGACCCCCGGCGGCGGCGGCTGCCGATCATCGCCGCGCTGGCAGGCATGGCGATGCCCGCGATCGTCTACCTCGCGGCAACGCGCAACCACCCGGAACTGCATGCCGGCTGGGCCATCCCCGCCGCGACCGACATCGCCTTCGCCATGGGCGTGCTCGCGCTGATCGGGCCGCGCGTGCCGCCGTCGGTGCGGCTGTTCCTGCTGACCGTGGCGATCGTCGACGATCTCGGCGCGGTGGCGGTGATCGCGCTGTTCTACACCGCAAAGATCGATCTGGCCTGGGCGGGCGCGGCCGGCGCGATCCTGCTGGTGATGGTGGCGCTGAACCGCGGCGGGGTGCGCCGCACGGTCCCCTACCTGCTGCTTGCCGGGCTGTTGTGGTACGCGGTGCTGCATTCGGGCATCCATGCGACGATCGCCGGCGTGCTGGCGGCGCTGACCGTACCGATGGCGCTCAACGACGCGCACGACAGCCCGCTGCTGCGGCTCGAGCACGCGCTGGTTGCGCCCAACGGCTTCATCGTGGTGCCGCTGTTCGGCCTTGCCAACGCCGGCGTCGCGATCGCCGGCCAAGGGGGCGGCAGCCCGCTCGATCCGCTGCCGTTGGGAATCGCGGCGGGCCTGTTCCTGGGCAAGCAGATCGGCGTTCTGGGCGCGGTGCTGCTCAGCGAACGACTGGGCATCGCGGCGCGGCCGGCAGGAACGCGGATGCTGCACTTGTGGGGCATGGCGGCGCTCTGCGGGATCGGCTTCACGATGAGCCTGTTCATCGCCGGGCTCGCCTTCCCCGGCCATCCTGAGATTGCCGAGGAAGCGAAGATCGGCATTCTCGCAGGCTCGGTGCTGTCCGCCCTGCTGGGCGCGCTCCTGCTCAGGCTCGCCCCGGCCCGCGCTGATTGAGGGCGCCGATCACCGCCATCCGGCTTTTGCGTGAAACCTTTCGGCGACGATGGCGTATAATCGCCCGACTGACCGAGCCTGAACCACGCAAAGGGGATTAGCATGCCGGGTGACAACGCCAAGAAGGCCCTGATCGACAGCCTCAACGGGCTGCTGGCCGACTACTTCGCACTGTACCTCAAGACCAAGAACTACCACTGGCACGTCGCCGGCCCGCAGTTCCGCGACCTCCACCTGCTGTTCGACGAGCAGGCGGCCGAGCTTTTCGCGCTGACCGACGTCATCGGCGAGCGCGTGCGCAAGAACGGCGGCGCCACGCTGACCTCGATCGGGGCCGTCGCCGCCAAGTCGGTGATCGAGGACGACGACCGGACCTCGGTGGACGCCATCGCCATGGTCAAGGCGCTGCGTGACGACAATGCCAAGCTGGTCGAGCGCATCCGCGCCGCCAAGCAGGCGGCGGGCGAGGCCGGCGACAACGCCACCGAAGGCATGGCCGACGACTGGACCGACCAGGCCGAAAAGCGCGTCTGGTTCCTCACCGAAATCGCGAGCTGATCCTAGAAGCGACCGCCCGTCCCGAGCACCAGGTCGCTGGTGCCGGGGCGGGCGACGAATCCCGCGGCGGCGAGCGCCGGCCGCATGTCGCCGGCGATCCCGCTCAAGACCATGGTCGCGGTCCACCGGCCGTCGGCCGCAAGGCGCAGGTCGAGCCGCTCCATTCCGCCGGGCCCGCGCAGCGGCAGCAGGACGAAGCGCCCGTCGCAGCGCGGCTCGCCCGACAGCGCCAGCGTGATACCGTCGCCGGCCGGGAGCCGGGTCGCAACCGCGCCCGCGGCCTGCCGGCACCGTCCGTCCTCGAACTGCACCGACACGCCGCTGAACGTCACCTCGTGCAGCGGCAGGGCGCCCAGCCCGCCCGGGATCGCGAGCGTTCCCTCGAGCATCGATGCCCCGGCAGGGCCGAGCCGGCCACGCAAGGCGGGCCCGAGCGCGTCGGCGCGTCCGGCGACCGCGACTTCAGGACGTCCCGACAGCAGCGTCCACGGGACCAGGCGCACGTCGACCGTGCCGAGCGCGAGCGGGCCGAGCGAGGCCTCGCGCAGGGTGCCCGCCCAGATCGTGCCCTCCGCCTCGCGCGCTGCGATCGCGGGAAAGGCCGCCGCCGCCAGCCGCAGGGGCGCCGTGGCGACGAGCGACAACGCCAGCAGGGCGGCGATGCCGATCACCGCAGCGCGCGGCGCGCGCCGGTCGCGCAGGACGAGCAGGCGGCCGATCATCGCGCGCGCACGACCATGTCGAGCGACAGCGCGCCATCGGGAGCGGGACTGGCGCGCAGGCTCTCGATCACCAGCCCCTCGCCGTCGAGCCGCTCCAGCCAGGCGAACGCAGCGCCCGCCCGCGCCCCGCCGATCACCGCATGGACCAGCGCCGGGCCGCGCGGCTCGATCGCGGTCACGACGAAGCCCGCTGCCTGGGCCGATGCCGACAGGGCCTGGTCGAGCGGGCCGCCCGCGCGCCGCAGCGCAGGCGTGCGACGAGGTGCGGCATCGAGCGCGCGGACCACCGCCTCGATGGCTGCAGTGCGCCGGACGACCTCGGTGTGGCGCCGCGCCGCGGCGTCGAAGGCCGCGCCGAGCGGAAGCACGACGCCGTAGACCAGCACGACCGCCGCGGTGATCGCCGCGGCCAGATCGACCAGGAAGCGCTCGCGCGCGGTCAGCGCGCGCCGCCAGCGGGCAAGGCGTCCGATCATGGCGCCGTCACCGTGATCGCGGCAACGGTGGCGCCGGTCGGATCGGGGGCGAGGCCGGGCGGGACCGTCACCTTCCAGCCATCGCGTTGCAGCGCCACCAGCACCGCGTTGATCTGGTCCGGCCCCGGCGCCGACGCGGTTACTGCAAGCGTGCCCTGTCCGTCGAACGCCAGATCCCGCAGGCGCACGCCGGGCGCCGCGCGCATCGCACCGAGCAGGGCGGCAAGGGGCGCGGAGACGCTGCGCGGGCCGCGCCCTTCGCGCGCGGCTGCCGCGGCCAGCGCCTGTTCGGCCTGCGCGAGATCGGCGACCGACGCGAAGTGGCGCTGCACGTGCTCGACCGCACGCCGTTCGCGCGCATCGGAATCGAGCGTCCAGCGAAGGATCAGCACGCTCATCGCCAGGAGCCCGAGCAGGGCTGCGCTGGCGGCAAGGCGCGCCAGCGGGCGCCAGTCGGCCACGGTCAGGAACGATACGCGCGCAGGGGCATAGCGCCCCTGCCGCAGATCGAGCGGCGGGACGCGATGCACGGCGAGCAGCGCCGTTTCGCACTCGGCCGGATCGAGCGCGCGAGCTTCGGCGGCGAGCGCCTCGACCAGCTCCGGCTCGGCCGCGAACGCCGCCTCGGCGGTGCGCGCGAGCGCCTGCCCGCCGAGCGTTGCGACGACCGCCCCGGCGTGCGGACGCGGCAGCACGAGCGCGGCCGGCACCACCGCCCGGACCGCAAGCCCCGAGGCGGCGGCCGCGGCGGTCCACTCGTCCATCTGCGCAAGGCCGACGCTCGCGGTCAGCAGGCGCTCCTGCCGCGCCGCGACCGCGACGTGACGGTCGCCTCCGAGTTCGCTTCTCGCCGCGCCGAACCGCGCGGCAGCGAGCGCCTGCGCCACCGGCAGGTCGGGCAGCGGACCATCGGTGACCGGCGATGCCGCTGCGGGGACGAGGAGCACGCCGTCGCTCCCGGGAGGCCACGGCGCGTCCTGCCCGCCGGACCAGTCGCGGCCCTCGCCCACGGCATCGTCCTCGACCGGCCACCAGTGCCACGGCGCACCGGGGCGCTCGGGCAGCAGGGCAATCACGCCGGAAGATGCGCGCGGGGAAATCGTTCAGTCCTTCTTCGCCATGACGTCGGCATCGAGCCCCTCGCCGCCCGGCTGGCCGTCGGCCCCCAGCGAATAGACCTCGAACGGATGGCCGTCGTCGCCCGGGACCCTGTACTGGTAGGGGTGCCCCCAGGGATCGTCGGGCAGATCCTTGACGTAGCCGCCGGTGCGATAGGCCTGGGGGTCGGCAAGTCCCGCCGGCGGCTTGCGCAGCGCGGCGAGCCCTTCGGCCTGCGAGGGATAGGCCCCGAGGTCGAGCCGATACATCTCGAGCGACTGGTCGAGCGTGGCGATGTCGGCGCGGGCGGCGACGACCTTGGCCTTGTCCCCCACCGGAATGACGTTGTAGGCGACCACCGCCGCGAGCAGCGCCATGATGAACAGGACGACCATCAGTTCGACCAGGCTGAAGCCGTTCGAACGCGGCGCTGGAAAATCGCGGGGTTTGTGGCGGTCGCTGTCCATCGTCATAGTCCGGTGAGGTTCTGGAGCTGCAGGATCGGCAGCAGGATCGCAAGGATGATCATGGCCACGACCACGCCCATGACGACGATGATCGCAGGTTCGAGCAGCGCCATGGCGGTGGCGGTGAAGGCTTCGAATTCGCGCTCGAGATAGTCGGCCGCGCGCTCTAGCATCGCCGCCAGTTGCCCGGCGGCCTCGCCGCTCGCCGCGAGATAGACCAGCAGCGGCGGAAAGGTCCCGGCCTCGCGCAGGGCGACCGAAAGCGCGCGCCCGGCCCGCACCTTTTCCGCGATCGCGCCGAGCGCCTCGCGCTGCACGGTGTTCGATGCGGTGCGCGTCGCCAGGCGCAGCCCCTCGACCAGCGGCAGGCGCGCCTCGATCATCGTCGCCAGCGTGCGCGCAAGGCTGGCTGCGTGGACGTCGCGGACCAGCCGCCCGACGAGGGGCAGGCGCAGCACCAGCGCATCGACGCTCCGGCGGAACGCAGGATCGCGCAGCGCCCGGACGAAGCCGGCGAGCGCCAGCACCAGCGCCAGCAGGATCGCCCACCACCATGCGGCGAGGACCTGCGAAAGCGCGATGACCGCGCGCGTCAGCAGCGGCAGCTGGCGGCTGGCGTTTTCGAACTGTTCGACCACTCGCGGCACCACCGAGATCATCAGGCCGGCAACCACCGCGATCGCGACCAGCGAGAGGACGATCGGATAGGCGAGCGCCGCCATGATCTTCGCGCGCACCGCGGCCTGGCGCTCGTGGAGGTCGGCGAGGCGCATGGCAATGGCCGGAAGACTGCCCGAGCTTTCGCCGGCGGCCACCATTGCGCGGTAGACCGGCGGGAAACTGCGCTCCTCCCGCCGCATCGCCTCGGCCAGCGGCAAGCCTTCGACGACGCCCGCATGGACGTTGGCGAGAATGGCGCGCGTGCGCTCCTTCTCGGACTGGCGCGCGATCGTGCGCAGCGATTCCTCGAGCGGCGCGACCAGCATCAGCGACGCGAATTGCCGGGTGAACAGGGCGAGCTGCTTGGCCGAGAGCTTCGCCGCGAACCAGCCCCGCCCGATGCGCAAGTCCCCGACCGCGGCGGGCGCCGCCGCAGGATCGGGGCGCAGCGACAGCACATGCCAGCGGCGCTGCCCCAGCTGCGCTGCCGCGCCCGCCTCGTCGCCCGCGTCGAGCGCGCCGCGCCGCTCGCGCCCCTGCGGATCGACGGCGAGATAGGCAAAGCGCGCCATCAGCCTTCCTGGCGAAGGATGCGAGCCGCTTCGGAGGCGCTGGTCAGGCCATCCTTGACCAGTCGCCGCGCCGACTTGGCGAGCCGTGGCGCCTGCGCGAAGGCATGGCGCGCGAGCGCCTGTTCGCTGGCGCCTTCGAGGATCATCCGCCGCACTTCGTCGTCGACCCGCAAGGCTTCGAACACGCCGATGCGCCCGGCATAGCCAGTGTGGTCGCACGATGGACAGCCGACCGCGTCGCGGACCATCCGCCCGGGCTTGATCGCGAGCAAGTCCGCCAGCGGCTGGTCGATCGGACGCTCGAGGCTGCAATGCGGGCAAAGCCTGCGCACGAGGCGCTGCGCGACCACAGCGCGCAAGGTAGAGGCGAGGAGGAACGATTCCACCCCCATGTCGTGCAAGCGCGTGACCGCGCCCACCGCATCGTTGGTGTGCACCGTGGAAAGCACGAGGTGCCCGGTCAGCGCCGCCTGCACCGCGATGTCGGCGGTCTCGCGGTCGCGGATCTCGCCGACCATCACGACGTCCGGGTCCTGTCGGAGGATCGCGCGCAGGCCGGCGGCAAAGCTCAGCCCGACCTTGGCGTTGACCTGGGTCTGCCCGACCCCGTCGACCGCGTATTCGACCGGGTCCTCGATCGTGAGGATGTTGCGCGCCCCGTCGTTGAGGAGCCGCAGCGCGGCATAGAGCGTGGTGGTCTTGCCCGAGCCGGTCGGCCCGGTGACGAGGATGACCCCGTTGGGTTCGGCCAGCGCGCGCGCGACGATCGCCCGGCTGTCTCCATCGAGCCCGAGATCGCCGAGGTCGAGCCCGGCGTTCTCCTTGTCGAGCAGGCGCAGCACGACGCGCTCGCCGGCGCGACTGGGCAAGGTCGAGACGCGCACGTCGACCAGCCGCCCGGCCAGCGACAACGACATCCGCCCGTCCTGCGGCAGGCGCCGCTCCGCGATGTCGAGGCGCGCCATGACCTTGATCCGGCTTACCAGAACCGGCGCCACGTGGGGCGGCATGCGCAGCTTTTCCGCGAGCACGCCGTCGCTGCGCATGCGCACGACGAGCGCCTGCTCATAGGGCTCGAGATGGATGTCGGAGACGCCCTGCCGCAAGGCCTCGGCGATCAGGCCGTTGATCAGGCGGATCGCCGGGGCATCGTCGGCGCTGTCGAGCAGGTCCTCGGCGCTGGGCAGGCCAAAATCGGCGCCCTCGCTGCCGAGCGCGAGGTCGCCGGCCACTGCCGCCGCAGCGCCGTCGACGGCGTAGACCTCGCCGAGCAGCTTCTCGAAGGCCGCCACCGGAACCTGCCGCAAGGCGAGCGGCCGCGCGAACACGCGGCGCAGTTCGAGCAGCGGCAGGGCATCGGCCCCTTCGCGCCGCACCACATGCACCGTCTCGGCGGTGACCGCCTCGACCAGCAATCCGCGATCGCGGGCAAAGGCATAGGGCACCGCCGGGGGCGCCGCTGCACCAGCCCCCAACCCCGCCCCCGCTCCCGACACGTCGGCGCCGAGCGCAAGGGACAGGCCCGGGGCGATCTCGTCGTCGGCGGGAAGGTCCATTGCCGCGCCCATCGCCTCAGGGGGTCGTCGACCGGGGGGCGATGATCGCGTCGCCGGGGCCGGTCGGCGGCACGACCGGCAGGGTCGCCCCGAGGTAGTCGGTGATCAGCGCGTCGATGCTCGGCTCGCGCTTGGGGTCGAACGCGCCCTGCGCCTGGCGGATCACGCCATAGCGCCGCCCGGTCAGCGCGGCCCGGTCCGCGCCGTTGCGCATGATCGTCGGGCGGATGAAGACCATCAGGTTGGTCTTGACGTGGCTCTTGCCCCGCGACTTGAAAAATTCGCCGAGCAGCGGGACATCGCCCAGCACCGGCACCTTCTCGATGGTGCGCCGCTCGTTGTCGTCGAGCAGCCCGCCGAGCACGACGATCTCGCGGTCGCCGACGGTCACCGTCGTCTTGATCTCGCGCTTGTTGATGATCAGCTCGCTGTTCTGCGACGAGACCGGCCCCGCGATCGACGACACCTGCTGGCGCAGGTCGAGCCGGACCTGGTCGCCGGCATTGATCTGCGGCGTGACGTCGAGCTCGATGCCGACGTTCTGGCGCTGGATCGTGCGGAAGGTGTTGTTGTAGTTCGCCGACGACAGCGCCTCGCCCGTCGCTACCGGGATCTCCTTGCCGAACAGGATCGAGGCCGGGACGTTGTTGTTGGTGGTGATGTGCGGCGTCGACAGGATGTTCGAATTGGTATCGGCCTGCACCGCGTTGATCAGCGCGCCGAAGAACCTGTCCTTGCCGAGGTCGGTGGCGAACCCGCCGAACCCGCCCTGGGCGCCGAGGATCGCGCTGGCCGCGTTCTGGCGCAGGAGGTCTGCGGTCGGCGAATTGGTGCTGGTGGTGACGGTGCTGCCGTTGATCACCGTCGTCGTCTGGTCGAGCCGGTCGGCATAGAGCCCGCCGGCGATGTCGATGATGTTGGGCGACACATTCGAGAAATTGGTGACGGCAAAGGGAATGTCCTTGCCGCCGATCAGCATCTGGACGCCCAGCTTGCGCGCGACGTCGTTGCTGATCTCGACGATGATCGCCTCGACCAGCACCTGCTCCTGCGGCACGTCGAGCTGGCGCACCAGCTCGGTCAGACGGCGCTGCTCGTCCACCGGCGCGGCGATGATCACCGCATTGGCGCCGGGATAGCGGGTGATCGTGGCGGTGCCGCGCCCGCCCTCGAGCTTGATCGGACCCGAGCCGAGCGCACCGCTGGTACCGCCGGTCGGGTTGACGCCCTGCGCGCCCGCGGCCTGCCCGCCGGCCGGCGTCGTCGACCCTTGCGCTCCGCCCGTCGAGGTCGCCGAGCCGCCGACCCCGCCGAGCGAGACCGGGGCCTGCGACCCCGATGCCACCTCGCTGCCGCCGGTGCCGCCGACCAGCCGCTCGAGCACCGGAACCAGCACCGCCGCATCGGCATAGTCGAGCCACAGCACCTTGATCTCGCCGCCGTGCGCGGCGCGCGCATCGAGTTGGCGCGCCATCGCCTCGAGCCGGCCGAGCGTCGCCGGATCGCCGCGCAGCAGCAGGGCGTTCGAGCTGTCCACCGCGACCACGCCGGCCAAGCTGCGCGCGCCATCGCCGCCGGCCGGGATCAGCTGGCTCAACGCCGTGGCGATCTCGCGCGCGCCGGCATGCTCGAGCATCACCGTGCGCGTTGCGGACTGGTCGCGATCGATCGAGCGCACCAGCGCGCGGATGCGGGCGAGGTTGTCGGCGTAATCGACCACCACCAGCGAATTGCCCGCCTTGTTCGCGGTGATCGAGCCGTCCTTGCTGACCAACGGCCGCAGCGTCTCGACCGCCTGCGCGGCGTCGATCGTCGAAAGGCGCACGATCTCGGTCACCATCTGGTTGCGGGCGGCGCCGCGGCTGCCGATCCGCATCGGCTGGCTGGCGGCGCCTTCGACCGGCTGGATGCGGAAGGCGCCGTTGCCGGTCGGCACCGCCACCAGGCCGTTGGCGCGCAGCGTCGAGAGGAACACTTCGAAATATTCCGAGCGCGACAGCGCGCGGTCGCTGACCACGCTGACCTTGCCCTGCACCCGGGCATCGACGATGAACGTGCGGCCCGTCACTTCGGCGGCGTCGGCGATGAACGCCCGGATGTCGGCCTCGCGGACATTGAGGGTGTATTGGGCATGGACCAGCGTCGGGACGACGAGGGCGGCTGCGGAAAGCGCCGTAAGCAGATGTCTCAGGGTCATTGTCCGAGGGTGATCGCAAGAGGAAGCTGGCGCCCGTCGCGCTCGACGGTCACGGTCACCGTCGCGCCGGGCTGCAGCGCGCCGGCGATCAGCGCGGCGTCGCCCGCGCCCTTCACCGGCTGGCCGTTCACCGCCGTGACGAGGTCGCCCGGGCGGAAGCCCGCGGCGCGGAAGGTCTCGCCATCGCCCTGGGGAATGACCTCGAGGCCGACCACGCGCCCCGCGCTCGCGCGCGGCCCGAACCCGATCCCGCTGCGCACGGTCTGCACGGTGATCGGCCGGGGGAGGTCTTCGGCGCGGCGCATCCTGTCCGCCCGGACCGGGTTCTGCGCGACCAGCGCGGCAGCGGCAGGCGCGGCGCGCGACTGGTCGAGATAGAGCGTTTCGCGCAGGCCGTTGCGGGCGAGCACGACGTGATCGAACGCGACGCCGGCCAGGGTGACGCCGGGCTGCACGCTCTCGCCCACGCGGATCACCTGCTGCACCCCGTCCGCGCCCGCCAGGATCGCGCTGCCCGAGCCGCCCGGCGCCGTCCGCGTGGCGAACAGGGTCAGCGCAAGGCTGGTGACCGCCGCCTGCCCCGGCTCACCGGCGGCCGGTCCGCCGCGGGTGAACGGATCGACCGACGCGTAGAGCACCGCGCGCTCGGCAGGCGGGACAAGCCGCGCCGTCGCCGGGCGCCAGTCGCCGAGCGGAGACAGCGGCGTCACCACCACCCAGAACAGCACGGCTGCGAGAAGCGCGTTGAGCGCCACGAGAAACCACCACAGGAGGTCCCGCACCGAGGGACTCCGGGGAAACGTCCACGTCCGCCACCCGATCACCGGACCGATGCGTATCGCCTGCGCCAAGATCGACGGTTCCCCCGTTTGCGGGCGGCGTTGCCCGCCGCCCGGCCCACCTCTTCAGCCATAACCTCATGCGATGGAATTACAAATGCTGGCGTGGAGGCCGGTGAACTTTACGCCTGGCCGAGATCGTCGGGCCCGGCGCACTCGCCGAGCCGCGCCTCGAGCAGCGCCTGCGCCGCCGCGGGGCTCGCGCTCGCCGCGACCTGCTGCGCGAGTGCGGCGACCGCGCCGTCCACCCCGCCGCTGCGCCCGTGATCGCTCGTGGCATCGCCCGCGACATCGGACGCGATCCTGCCGATCCGGCTGCGCCAGGCACGCGCGCGCGCCTCGAACATTGCCGCGCTCGTCCGGTCCGCGTCGGTGGCGTCGGGCGCGGACGTCAGCATCGCGGCCAGCACCGCGTTGGTGGCGGCGCAGCGCAGCGCGCGGCCGTCGTCGGAGGGGGCGGGAGCGCGGTCGGCCGCGAGCGTCGCGACGAGCATCAGGGCAAGGATCGACATCGCCCCGACCTGCCCGCTCGCGCGCCGCAGGTCGAGCGCGTTAACCAGCCGAAAACCATCCTGTTCCGCAGCGGGACAGGCTTGCCAAGTCCAGCACGGGCGATCAGGCTTTGCCGATGCTGTCCTTTCTGCCCGCGCCCGCTCACCGCTGGCTGCTCCGCACGCTGCAGCCCTGGCGCCTGCGCCTGTGGGGGCTGCTGCGGCTGCGGGTGCGCGGCACCAGCGTGCTGGTGTTCGACGATCGCCAGCGGGTCCTGCTGGTGCGGCACAGCTATCACCGGCCCGACGAGTGGATGCTGCCGGGCGGCGGGATGGGACGCGAGCGCGACCCGGTCAGGGTGGCGCAGCGCGAACTGCGCGAGGAAACCGGCTGCCTGCTCGAGAACGCTACCTGGTACGGCTCGCACCCGGTCGTCACGGCGCAAGGCTGGACAAACCTGACCGAGCTCGTCGCCGGGACCACCCGCGATGCGCCGCGGTGCGACGGACGCGAGCTGAACGAAGCACGCTTCTTTGCGCTCGATGCCCTCCCGGCGCGGACCTGCGAGGGTCCGCTGCACTACATCGCCATGTGGCGGGACTGGATCGAGGCTCAGAACGGAAGCTCGGGCTGAGCGCCACGCCCGGCCCCGTCGTGCGTCGTCGTGGCCGGGCGGGCGTCGGGCGCTTCGCCGGCGGCGCCCTCGAGCGCGGACAGCGCGAGCCCCATCAGCCGGATCGGTTGCGGCAGCGGCAGGACCGAATCGAGGATCGCCCGCGCGATCTGCGCGAATTCGGCCTTGTCCGCCACCGGACGGGGGAGCGAGCGGGCGCGCGTCATCGGCTGAAAGTCGATGAACTTGACCTTGAGCGTGATCGTCCGCCCGCGCGCGCCGCTTCGCGCGATGCGCTCCCACACGATGTCGATGATCGATTCGAGCGTTTCGCGCAGCACCGGGCCGGAGGACAGGTCGCGGTCGAAGGTGCGTTCGCCGCCGACCGACTTGCGCGGCCGGTCCGCGCGCACCGTGCGAAGGTCGATTCCGCGCGCGGCCCGAAAGAGATAGTCGGCGAAGCTGCCGAAGTGACCGCGCAAGGTGGCAAGGTCGAGCGCGCGCAGGTCGGCGCCGGTACGGATGCCGAGCTGCTCCATCTTTTCCGCGCCGCGCGGGCCGATGCCGTGGAAGCGCTTGACCGGCAACCCCGCGACGAAGGCCGCGCCTTCTCCCGGACGGATCACGCACAGTCCGTCGGGCTTGTTCTGGTCGCTCGCCAGCTTGGCGAGGAACTTGTTGTACGACACCCCCGCGCTCGCCGTCAGCCCGGTGTCGGCCCGGATCCGGCTCCGGATCAGTTCGGCGATGCGCGTCGCCGACCCGATCCCCCGCAGGTCTTCGGTGACGTCGAGATAGGCCTCGTCGAGCGACAGCGGCTCGACATGCGGCGTATAATCGAGGAAGATCGCGCGGATCTGCTGGCTGACGGCGCGGTAGACGTCGAACCGGGGCTTGCAGAAGACGAGGTCGGGACAGAGCTTGAGCGCGCGGACCGAAGGCATCGCCGAGCGCACGCCGAAGCGCCGCGCCTCGTAGCTCGCCGCGGCAACGACGCCGCGCCCCGACGACCCGCCTACCGCGACCGGCCGGCCGCGCAGCGACGGATCGTCGCGCTGTTCGACGCTTGCGTAGAAGGCGTCCATGTCGACGTGGATGATCTTGCGCAGGCCGTCCTGCCCGCGATCCCCCTGCGAGTCGCTGTCGTCGCCATGCTGATCCTCGGCCATGCGATCCATGCTAGCGCATGTCGCAATGCAGCATAAAGGCTTGGCAGCGTCGCCGGGCCGCGCCTAAGGCGTCGCGCATGACCGCGCAGAATCATTCCGGAGCCGGCCAGCGCAGCGCCGTCGGCTATCGCGAATTCGTCGCGATGATGGCGATGATGATGGCGCTGCAGGCTCTCGCCATCGACACGATGCTGCCCTCGCTCGGGCAGATCGCGGCGGACCTAGGCGTCAGCGACCCCAATCGCCGGCAACTCGTGGTCGGCAGCTACCTGCTCGCGACGGGGATCGGCTCGCTGGTCCCGGGATCGCTCGCCGACCGTTTCGGCCGACGGCCGGTCGCGCTTGCCTGCCTCGCGCTGTTCATCGTGCTCGCCGCGGCCTGCGCGCTGGTGACCGATTTCACCGTGCTGCTGGTGCTGCGCGCGCTCCACGGCTTTGCCTGCGCGGGACTTACCGTCGTGCCCAGCGCGATCATCCGCGACCGCCACGGCGGCGACCGCATGGCGCGGATGCTCTCGACCGTGTCGATGGTGTTCATGATCGTTCCGATCCTCGCCCCGATGCTGGGCCAGACGGTGCTGCTGGTCGCGGGGTGGCGGTGGATCTTCGCCACGCTCGCGCTGCTCGGCACGGTCATGGGGGTCTGGGTGTGGCTGCGCCTCGACGAAACGCTGCACCCAGAGTTCCGGCAGGCGATCCGCCCTGCGACGATTCTCGTCAACATGGGCCGCGCCGCCACGACCCGGGCCTCGATCGGCTACGTGCTGGGCTCGAGCCTCGTGCTCGCCGGCATGTTCGGATACGTCAATTCGGTCCAGCAGCTCGTCGGCGAACACTTCGGCGCGGGCGAGCTCATGCCTTTCTGCTTCGGCATCACCGGGCTTGCCCTGTCGCTGGCGAACTTCTTCAACGCGCGCATCGTCGAGCGCTTCGGCGCGCGCCGGGTCTCGCACACCGCGCTGCTCGCGTTCATCGCGACCGCGAGCCTGCAGGTCTGGCTCGCCTTCCAGCCGGGCGAAACGCTGTGGCAGTTCCTTCCGGTCATGGCGCTCAACGTCTGCCTGATGGGCTTCATCGGCGCGAATTTCAGCTCGATCGCGCTCCAGCCTTTCGCCGAGACGGCGGGCGCGGCGAGCTCGGTGCAGGCCTTCCTGCGCATGGCGATCGCCTCGCTGGCGGGGATGGTCATCGGCCAGGCCTACGACGGCAGCGCCGCGCCGCTGGCGCTGTCCCTGCTGGTCGGCGGCGCGGCGTCGCTCGCGCTGGTGTTGTGGAGCGAGCACGGCCGCCTGTTCCGCCGCGTCCTGCCACCGGGCTCCTCGCGCGAGACGGTCATCGACTTCCACTGACCGCGGCGGTCAGGCGACCGCCTTGCAGCGCATCGTCAGCGCCTCGCCGATCGCGGCCGGATAGCCGAAGTGGTAGCCCTGCATCAGCCGGATGCCGAGCGCATGCGCTGCGGCGACCTGCTCTTCGGTCTCGACGCCCTCGAGCGTGCAGTCGATCCCGAGTTGCCGCGACAACGCGACAATCATGCCGACGATCGCGCAGGCTCCCGCGTCGGCCGGAAGCGCGGCGGTGAGCGCGCGATCGAGCTTGACCATGTCGAGCGGAAGTTCGCGCAGCTGCGACAGACTCGACCAGCCCGCGCCGAAATCATCGAGCGCGATCCGGAAACCGTGTTCGCGGAAGGCGCGCAGTTGCAGGGCCGCACGCCGCGGATCGGCGAGGATCGCCTGCTCGGTCACCTCGAGCGTGACCGACTGCGGCGAAGCGCCGGCATCGCGCACGACCGCAGCGATCGCGGCCGCCGCGCCATCGCGGACGACATCGCGGGGTGAAAGATTGATCGCGATGCCCACGCCCGTCTGCGCCGGGCGGCATTCGGCGAGCGCCCGCGCCAGGACGAGGCGAGTGAGCTCGCCGGTGCGGCGCGTGGCGTCGGCGATGGCCAAGAAGCTTGCCGGGCTCTGCCAGGTCACGCCATCGGGCGACCAGCGCGCCAGCGCCTCGACCGCGACGATCCGCCCGCCCGCCAGATCGTGGATGGGCTGGTAGAGCACCCGCAACCGGTCATCGAGCTCGCAGTCGTTGAAGCGGCGGGTCACCTCGATCCGCTGTTGCAGCGCGATCTCGTCGTCGGGGCCGAACAGCACCACCGATCCGTCGCCGCGATCCTTGGCCTTGTAGAGCGCGGCATCCGCACGCTCGAGCGCGCCGCTGATGCCCTCGGCGCAGAGCCGGTGCAGCCCGATCGACGCGCTGAGGCGCAGGCTGGCGCCGTTGTGCGGGATCTCGGTGCGGATCGCGCCGACCAGACGTCCTGCCGCTTCGGCGACCGCGGGTCCTTCGAGACCCGGATCGAACAGCACCGCAAATTCGTCGCCCCCCAGCCGCCCGTGGGCAAGGACGTGGGGGAGTTCGCCGATCCGGCGCGAAATCGCCTTGAGCGCCTCGTCGCCCGCAGCATGGCCGTAGGTGTCGTTGACGTGCTTGAAGCCGTCGAGGTCGATCAGGGCGAGCCACGGCTTTGCCGCGCCATTCGTCGCCTGCGCCATCTCGAAGTCGAGCCGATCGAGGATCGCACGCCGGTTCAGCCCGCCGGTCAGGGGATCGATCGTGGCCAGGATCCGCGCTTCGCTGGCAAGCTGCGCGGCCTGCCGCTCGCGCCGCATCAGTTGCTGGCGCGAGCGTTCGAGCTTCACGAAATCGCGGTGGTGCCCTTGCGTCACGAACAGGAGGATCACCGTCGCCACGATCTGCACCAGCGACACGTAGACCGCGTTCGGGTGCCCCGCGAGCAGGAAGAACAGGCTGCTGGGCAGGACGAGCGCGATGGCGATGCGCAGCGCGGCTTGCGGCGCGTGGGTCAGGCCGAGGATGCCCGAAATCATCGTTACCGCGATCATGTAATGGATCAGGCTGCGCCCGTCGCCGTTGCCGTAGGGGTAGAGGGCAAGGCCCCAGCCGACGAACAGCAGGCCGGCAAGGCCGCCGATCCCGCCCATCCGCGCAAGATCGAGCCTCAATCGGTCGAGCGAGCGTTGCGCGACGCGATGTGGCAACCAGTAGAGCGCCCGCCACAGACCGAACAGCGACAGTCCCGGCCCGACCAGAAGCAACCCGGTCGGCGCATCGCCGCGGAAGCGGTAAGTGAGCAACCCGAGATTCACCACGACGACGAGGTAGAGCAAGGGCAGGCGCCGCGAGAGCGAGAGCGCATAGGCGCGGGTGAACGCTTCGCCATGGTGCTGGCGGAACGCATATCGCAGACGCACGAAGAAGCGCCGCCAATCCGTGCCTGGCGATGCGATGACCGACCCCCGGTCCCCCGAACCGTCGTGATCCACCTCGTCCATCCTGCCCGAATAGGGGCACCGAGGTTAACACTGAGTCAAGTGCCGTATTCTTTTAATCAAGATAAATAAGGTCATTCCTTGGCAAGGGCATCGACCAGCGCCTTGACCTTTTTCTGTCGCCATTGCGGCAACGGTGCGACCAGCCAGTAACCGCGGCGACTGGATTCGGGCGCTTCGTGCGCCACCACCCGGCCCGAATCGATCGCCGCCTGCGCGAGCAGCAAAGGAACGCGCGCCCTGCCGAGGCCGGCAGCCGCAGCGCTGATCGCCGTGCCGGCATCGCCGACGGAGAACTGGACCTCACGCGATTCGCCATCGGGAGCTGGATGGCCGGGCCAGCCGATCCACGGCGCGTCGGGCGCGGCGCCCGGCGCGCCGACCACCACGGTATCGGCCACGCCCAGCGCGATTCCCTCGAGGCTTCCCGGGCCTTCGGCCCAGCGTACTGCGAGATCGAGGTTGGCTTCGGTAAAGTCGACCTCCGCATCGCCGCCGACGAGGTAGAACCGCAGCTGCGGATGCTCGAGACGAAACGCCGCCAGCCTGGGCGACAGCCACGCGGCGAAGAAATCGCGCGGGCATGCGATCGTGTAGACGTGGCTCGACTGGCCCGCCTGCATCGCCTGCACGCCCTCCTCGAAGCGAAGGAAGCCCTCGCGGATCGCATCGAGGCCGGCACTCGCCTCGTCGGTCAGCTCCAGCCCTTTCGACGTACGGCGGAACAGCACCACGCCTAGCAGGTCCTCGAGCGCGCGGATCTGCTGCCCGACCGCCGCCGGGGTCACGGCGAGCTCGTCGGCGGCGCGGGTGAACGAAAGGTGGCGCGCCGCTGCATCGAGTACGCGAAGACCGTTGAGAGGCAGATGGGTCCGCTTCATGTCGTCTCCCTTCCGCCCCTGCGCCTGCTTGTCAATGCGCGAGGCCCGGGCACGTGCCGATGCCCGCGCGAGCGCGGACGACGCGGCCGGTCACCCGGCAATCAGCTGGCGGTGGCCGGGGCCGCGAGCGGGAAGAACGGGATCGCGACCTCGAACAGCGAGCCGTCGGGACGCTGCATCGTATAGTGCCCCTGCATGCTGCCCTGCGGCGTGCCGAGGGGACAGCCCGATACGTAGTCGTGCGACTGCCCGGGGCGAAGCACGGGCTGCTCGCCCACCACGCCTTCGCCGTCGACGAAGTTGACCAGGCCGCGCCCGTCGGTGATCCGCCAGTGGCGGGTAAGCAGCTGGATCGGCTGGTCGCCCTCGTTCTCGATGCGGATGTGGTAGACCCAGAACCACTTTCCGGCATCGACGCGCGACTGCTCCGGCAAGAAGTTGACCGCGACGCGCACGACGACCCCTTCGGTTGCAGCGGCGTGCTGGAATAGCTGTTTCATGTGCGCCAAACTACCTTACAACGACGTGCGTTCCCAAGCCATAAATTGTCGCGCTTGCCACCGTTCCCGATGGAACGCACAGGAGCGCGATGAACCTTCGCATGCCCGCGATCCTGTGCTCTGCACGCAGCCACGGCGAGCATGGCGCCGTGGTTCGGCTGTTGACCGCGTCGCACGGCCTCGTCGCCGCGTACGTGCCCGGCGCGAAGGGGCGGCAGCTGCGGCCTTTGCTCATCCCGGGCAACGTGCTCGATGCCGAAGTGCGCGGCCGCGCCACTGGCCAGTTGCCGAGCGCGCGGCTTGAACTGGTCGAGAGCCGGGGGCCCTGGCTCGGCGAGCCGCTGGTCAATGCCGGCATCGGCTGGGCGACCGCGCTGACCGCATCTGCCCTCCCCGAAGGATATCCTTATCCCGCGCTGCACGCGGCGCTCGGCGCCCTGCTCGACGCGATCTGCCACGCACCTTCGGCGCGCGGCTGGGCGCGGGCGCTGGCGGCTTACGAAGCGCTGCTGTTGCGCGAAGTGGGCTACGGCCTCGCCGGGATGCCGCCGGCCGAGGAAGCCTGGCCCGAGCTGCTCGGTCGGCTCGATCGGCAGGGCAGGGCGATCGGGAACCGCCTCCTTGCCGATCGCCCCGGCGATGTTATGGCGCTGCGCGCGATTCTGCTCGACCGGCTGAAGCGCATCGAAGGATCATGAGGGTGTTTGCATGAAGGTTGCAGTTCTGCCGGGCGATGGAATCGGCCCCGAAGTCACCCGCGAAGCGGTCCGGGTGATCGCGGCGCTGGGACTCGACATCGCGCTCGAGGAAGCACCGGTCGGCGGCGCTGCCTACAAGACCCACGGCCACCCCCTCCCGGCCGAAACGCTCGCGATCGCGCGGGCGAGCGACGGCGTGCTGTTCGGCGCGGTGGGCGATCCCGACTGCGACGCGCTCGAACGCCACCTGCGCCCCGAGCAGGCAATCCTCGGCCTGCGCAAGGAGCTGACCCTGTTCGCCAACTTGCGTCCGGCCAAGGTGTTCCAGGGCCTCGAGGACCACTCGGCGCTGCGCCCCGAGGTCGCCTCGGCCATCGACCTGCTGATCGTGCGCGAGCTCAACGGCGACGTCTATTTCGGCGAAAAGGGCTTCCGCACCGCCGCCAATGGCGACCGCGAAGGCTACGACATCATGTCCTACAGCGAAAGCGAGGTGCGCCGCATCGCCCACGTCGCCTTCCGCGCCGCGCAGGGCCGGGGCAAGCGCCTGTGCTCGGTCGACAAGGCGAACGTGCTCGAGACCAGCCAGCTGTGGCGCGACGTGGTGATCGAAGTGGCCAAGGACTACCCCGACGTCGCGCTCAGCCACATGTACGTCGACAACGCCGCGATGCAGCTGGTGCGCAATCCGGGCCAGTTCGACGTCGTCGTCACCGGCAACCTGTTCGGCGACATCCTGTCCGACCAGGCGAGCATGTGCGTCGGCTCGATCGGGATGCTCGCTTCGGCCTCGCTCGGCGAGCGCACCACCGCGCACGGTACCTTCGGGCTCTACGAACCGATCCACGGATCGGCCCCCGACATCGCCGGGCAGGGCCTCGCCAATCCGATGGCGACGATCCTGTCGGCCGCGATGCTGCTGCGCCACTCGCTCGGCCTCGCCGCTGCGGCCGACCGCGTGGAGGCAGCCGTCGGCAAGGCGCTGGCAGACGGCATCCTCGGTCGCGACCTTGGCGGGACAGCGGGCACCACAGAAATTGGTGACGCGGTGCTCGAACGGCTGTAAGCGCGCGCGTCATGCTGCAACTCGCCGTCATTCTGCCCACCTACAACGAGCGCAAGAACATCGCGCTGATGGTCCAGCGCCTCGATGCCGCGCTTGCCGGGATCGCGTGGGAGGCCATCTTCGTCGACGACCACAGCCCCGACGGCACTGCCGACGAGGCGCGTCGGATCTCGCTCACCGACCCGCGCATCCGCGTGATCGAGCGCATCGGACGGCGCGGCCTCGCCTCCGCGGCGATCGAGGGCATGTGCGCCACCGCCGCGCCGGTCGTCGCGGTGATGGACGCCGACGGCCAGCACGATCCCCAGCTCCTTCCCGAGATGCTCGCTGCGGTCACCGGCGGGGAATGGGACGTCGCCTATGCCAGCCGCTTTGCCGAGGGCGCGAGCACCGAGGCGTGGGGCCGGCCCGATCGAGTCAAGGCTTCCGGCCTCGCCAATCGCCTCGCTCGCCGCGTTACCGGGGTGCAGCTGTCCGATCCGATGAGCGGGTTCTTCATGCTGCGCGCCGAGACCTTGCGCGCCGATGCGCACCGCCTGTCGGGCGTCGGCTTCAAGATCCTTCTCGACATCCTCGCCACGGTCGATGCACCGCTCAGGGTCAAGGAGTTCCCGCTGAACTTCGCTGCGCGGATGGAGGGCGAATCCAAGCTCGACCGCACGGTCGTGTTCGAATTCCTGATCGGCCTCTACGACAAGTGGCTCGGCCGGATCATCCCGACGCGCTTCGCGCTGTTCGGCACCGTGGGCGCGCTCGGCGTGTTCGTGCAGATGGGCATGCTCTACCTGCTGCTGCGGGTGCTGCTGGGCGAACGCTTCGTCTATGGCCACTGGTCGGGCGAGACGACCTTCAACATCGCCAACACCGTCGCCGCGGTCGTGGCGATGAGCTTCAACTTCGTGCTCAACAACGAGCTGACCTATTCCGACAAGCGCCTGCGCGGCTTCGTTCCGATCCTGCGCGGCTGGGCCAAGTTCGCGATGACCTGCTCGCTCGGCCTGCTGACCAACATCGGTTCGGCCGCGGCGTTGAAGGCGATGGGCTTCCACGATTTCATCGCCGTGATCATCGGCATCGTGCTCGGCTCGGTGTGGAATTTCGCGCTGTCGAGCAAGTTCGTCTGGGGCAAGTACGGCTGAGCGGCAGCGGCAACGGCAGCGGCGGCGCGCCGCTGCTCAGCGCCAGCTCTTGAGCCAGGTATAATCGATGTACGAGTTGGGCCGGGGCAGCGCACCGGCCGCGAGGATCGGGTAGAACCCGACGAACAGCGTCAGCGCGACCCCGGTGGCGAGATAGACCGGCCAGCGGCGGTGCGCCTCCCACCACTCTGCGAGCACGACCGCCAGCGCCGCCACCAGGAACACGCTGGCGAGCGCGTAGTGGTAGTAGAACTGCACCGGCTTGCCGTTGAACGCCCAGAACACCAGCGCAAGCACGTAGAGCGCGACGATTCCCAGTCGCAGGCGATCCCCGCGCACACCGTCCCAGGCGCAGAACACCAGCGCCGGAAGCCCGGCCAGCATGGTGAACGGATTGCCCAGCATCAGCACCCCGCGCTGGGCTCCGTCGACGTTCTCGTAGAGGAACCAGATCGGCCGGATGTTGAACACCCACTGCCACCAGCGGCTCATGTAGGTGTGCGGCTTCACCACGCTGTCCTGCAGTTGCAGCATGTAGCCCTGCCACGGGATCAGGCCCTGCAGCGTCATCGGCTGCACCTTGTAGAAGAACGCGGGCGCGAAGGTCGCGAGGTAGACGACCACCGGCCACAGGCCGAGCCAGACCGCGGCCTCGATCAGCGATATCCCCGGAACGGGGCCGGCCCGGCGCGCGACCAGGACACCGGCCCGCGCGCGCGGGGGCAGGGTGCGCCAGCGCACCCAGGCGAACAGCAGCCCCGGCGCCACCAGCAGCGGCGCGCCGTTCCACTTGGCCCCGAGCGAGAGGCCGAGGAACAACCCGCACAGCACGAGGTGGCCCCGCCCGCCCTTCCTCCACGCCAACGCCCACTGCCAGAACGCGAGCGCCATCATCGCCAGCATCGTCATGTCGAGCATCGCGATCCGGCTGAGGATGAACCAGACGAAGTCGGTCGCCAACAGCACCGCGAACAGGATCGCGGCGCTGCGCGCCCCTGATGCCCACCACAGCGCGCGGCTCGCCGCGAACAGGCCGATCGCGCCCAGGACCGCGTTGGGGAACCGCCAGCCGAACGCGGTGTCGCCGAACGCGCGGATGCCGAGCGAAATCATCTCCTTGGCAAGGAGCGGGTGCTCGGGATTGAAGCGCCGGGTGAGGTCGATCAGGCGGCGCGCGGCGGGCAGGTAGTGGATCTCGTCGAACATCGGCTTGGACGGAATCGCAAGCCGGTGGAGCGCAACGAGGAGGAACGCTGCGGCGATGCCCAGCAGCCAGAGCAGGGGATCGCGCTGCGGCGCGGTGCGGGGCATGACCTTCATGTTGCCGCCGCAGATAGGCGATGTCCGCCCCCGCGTGCAATCCCGCGCGCTTGCACGCGCTCCAAGCCGAAACTAAGGCGAAAGCCATGAAGCGCACCACCGGCCAGGACCGTTCGATCACCGCCCAATGGCGTCCCGCAACCCAGGCGGTCCGCGCCGGCACCTGGCGCTCGGACAAGGGCGAGACGAGCGAGGCCTTGTTCCTCACCTCGGGCTTTTCCTACGACGATGCGGGCACCGTTGCCGCGCGCTTCGCCGGCGAAGACGACGGCATGACCTATTCGCGCGTCCAGAACCCGACCGTGCAGATGCTCGAGGAGCGCATCGCGGTGCTCGAGGGCGCCGAGGCGTGCCGCGCGCAGGCGAGCGGCATGGCCGCGATGACCACCGCGCTGCTGTGCCAGCTCTCGGCGGGAGACCACATCGTCGCGGCCAAGGCGGCGTTCGGTTCGTGCCGCTGGCTGGTCGACAACCTGCTGCCGCGCTTCGGCATCGCCGGAACCACGATCGACGCTGCCGACAACGCCGCCTGGGAAGCGGCGATCCGGCCCGAGACCAAGGTGTTCTTCTTCGAAAGCCCGGCCAACCCGACGATGGGCCTGGTCGATCTCGAATTCGTCTGCGGGCTTGCCCGCAGGCACGGCATCGTCACCGTCGTGGACAACGCCTTCGCCACCAGCGCGCTGCAGCGGCCTCTCGACTTCGGCGCCGACGTCGTCGCCTACTCGGCCACCAAGATGATGGACGGTCAGGGCCGCGTGCTGGCCGGCGCGGTCTGCGGCTCGCGCGATTTCATCGAAGGCGTGCTTCACCCGTTCCAGCGCAACACCGGCCCGAATTGCGCGCCGTTCAACGCCTGGGTCGTGCTCAAGGGACTTGAGACCCTGGACTTGCGCATCCGCCGCCAGAGCGAGAACGCGCTCGAAGTCGCGCGCTTCCTCGAAGGCCGCGTGCCGCGCGTGCTCTATCCCTTCCTCGAAAGCCACCCGCAGTTCGCGCTGGCGCAGAAGCAGATGCAGGCGGGCGGCGGCATCCTCTCGCTCGAGCTCGACGGCGGCCGGGCGCAGGCGCACGCCTTGCTCGACGCGCTCCGGCTCGTGGACATTTCGAACAACATCGGCGACTCGCGCTCGCTGATGTGCCACCCCGCCTCGACCACGCACCACGGGGTGGGGCCCGAGACACGCGCGGACATGGGCGTCACCGAAGGCATGCTCCGGCTCAACGTCGGGCTGGAGGACCCCTCCGACATCATCGCCGACCTCGACCAGGCGCTGACCCGAGCCGGACTCTAAGTTATTGAAAATGATAAATAATTTAAGTTATTGCATCACCTCGTGCGGTGCGTAGATTGGGCACGGACGGGGCTGCGACGGAGCGTGCATTGCTGGCCGAAGCCCATTTATCGGCGATAGTCCAGTCGTCGGACGATGCGATCATCAGCAAGACCCTGGATGGAACGGTCGTCAGCTGGAATCCCGCGGCGACCCGGATCTTCGGATGGACCGAAGGCGAAATGGTCGGCCAGTCGATCCGCACCATCATTCCCGCCGACCGGCAGGACGAGGAGGACGACATCCTCGCCCGGATCGGGCGGGGCGAACGGGTCCGCTCGTTCGAAACGGTCCGCCAGAGGAAGGACGGCGGCCTGCTCCACGTCTCGCTGACCGTTTCGCCGATCCTCGATCCGGGCGGCCGGATCATCGGCGCGAGCAAGATCGCGCGCGACGTCACCGACCGGCATGCGGCGCAGGCCGCGCACGACGAGAGCGAGCTCAAGTTCCGCATGCTGGCGGACAACATTTCGCAGCTCGCGTGGATCGCCTCGCCCGATGGCGCGCTCACCTGGTACAACCAGCGGTGGTACGACTACACCGGCACCGCCTTCGAGCAGATGCAGGGCTGGGGCTGGGCCGCCGTGCATCACCCAGAACATCTCGACCGGGTGCGCGACCATTTCAGCGCCTGCATCGCGGCCGGCACCGAGTGGGAAGACACCTTCCCGCTGCGCGGCGCCGACGGCCGGTTCCGCTGGTTCCTGTCGCGGGCCAAGCCGATCCGCGACGAAGGCGGCGCGATCGTCAACTGGTTCGGCACGAACACCGACGTCACCGAACTGCTCGAGAAGGAAGAGCAGATCCGCTCGCTGATGATGGAGGTCAACCACCGCTCGAAGAACATGCTTTCGGTGGTTCAGGCGCTGGTGCGCCGGTCGGGTGGAAACGATGCAGCCTTCCTCGAGCGGTTCGAGAACCGCCTCGCCTCGCTCTCGGCCAATCAGGACCTGCTGGTTCGCCGCGGCTGGGCGGCGATTCCGATCGGCGAACTGGTCGAGGCGCAGCTGGCGACGGTGGGGCGCCAAGCCCGCAGTCATGTCCACGCCCGCGGCCCTGCTTTCGACCTGTCGCCCCGCAGCGCCGAAATCATCGGGATGGCGCTGCACGAGCTCGCGACCAACGCGCTCAAATACGGTGCGCTGTCGCGCCCGGAGGGCCAGGTCAGCCTTGCCTGGCAGAGCCTGCCCGGAGACCGTCTTGTGATCGAATGGCGCGAGGCAGGCGGTCCCCGCCTCAACGGTCCGCCGCAAGCGCCCGGCTTCGGCACGACCCTGATCCACCACATTCCCGCGCGCAGTCTCAAGGCCGATGTCGTGCTCGCCTACGAGCCCGCCGGGCTCGTCTGGCGCCTCGAATGCGATGGCGCGATTGCGCGCTCGCTGGCCAACTGACCCGGCTCAGCCGGCCGACGACACATCCTGCGCCAGCGCTTCGCGGTCGCGCTTGACCAGCGCGTTCTCGGCGCGCCCCATGGTCCAGTTCTTGCCGAGCCGGACCTTGCTGTTGGGCGCACACCAGATCTCGCCGGTGCTGTCGATCGCGGTCACCCAGATCAGGTTGTGCTCCTGGCCGTAGTCGATCATCCCGATCGCATAGCCATCGCCTTTGCCGAGCACGTGCAGCGGGATCGTGGGATTGAGTTGGGTAAACACGGGGCAGCGCTCTCCTTCGAACGCAATCCCAACTGGCCGGCGAAGACGCGTGTTCCCTGCCCGCAAGGGCGGAGGGTCAGCCGACCGCGGTATCGTCCGCCGCAGCGGCGATGTCGCCCGCGGCCGATCCGCCCTCGAGCTTGGCGAGCCGCGCCTTCAGCGCCTCGACTTCCTCGCGCGCGGTCGCGGCCATTTCCTTCACCGCGTCGAACTCCTCGCGGCTGATGAAGTCGAGCCCGCCCATCGCTTCGCGCAGCTTCTCCCGCGCCGTCGCGCCCGCTTCGCGGCTCATCCCGGCGAAAGTGCCGGCGGCGCCGTTCAGCAGCTTCACGAAGTCGGCGATCAGCGGGTTTTCGCTCTGCATGTCCTGACCTTCTGCACCGGCCGCGCCACACTGCGCGAGCCTCGTGCGGCCTAAATGGTCGCGCCCGTCGCCATGCGCAAGGCCGTCACAGCTCGACCCGCACCGCCGCGCCCGACGAGCGCACCTGCTCGGCGCCGGGATTGAGCGCCACGAACTGCCAGTTGAGGTAGGCGGCGAAGCAGATCCACGCGAGGTAGGGGACAAGCAACAAGCCCGCCGCCCGCCGGATCCGCGCGAACGCCACCAGCGTCGCCAGCACGGCCACGATCATCGCGGCGATGATCGCCAGCGCCAGCGTAAGCCGGTGCAGGGCGAAGAACACCGGGCTCCACGACAGGTTGAGCAGCAATTGCACCACGAACAGCGCGATCGCCACGCCCCGACCGCGCGCGCCCCAGGCCGAGACGATCAGCGCCAGTGCGAACCCCATCGCCACGTAGAGCACGCTCCAGACGATGCCGAAGGTTGCGGGCGGCGGATAGAGCGCGGGCTTCCTCAGCGTCGCGAACCAGGCGTTGGCCGGTCCGCTTCCGGCCGCAATTCCCGAAAGCATCCCCAGACCCAGGACGAGCGGAACGATGAACAGCGACCAGCGCAGCAGGCTGGCGCGCAACTGCGCAGGAGAAGCGAGATATCTCATGGTACCCGAGCAGCGACCCCCATCGATTCGTGCTTGTGCTCCCGGCGATATTGGCGGGCGCTTGTCATTCCTGCAATTCCCCCGACGAACCGGGCCAAGTCAATCGCGCGTTGCCGACACGAGAAATTCGACGTTGCCTTCGGGCCCGGTGATCGGACTTTCGACGATCCCGTCGACCCGCCAGCCTTCGCCCTCGAGCCAGGCGCGCACTTCGCCGCAGACCCGCTCGTGCAACAGGGGATCGCGCACCACCCCGCCCTTGCCCACTTCGGCGCGGCCGACCTCGAACTGCGGCTTGATCAGCGCCACCAGCCGGGTCGGTCGCGTCGCCAGCGCGAGCGGCACCTCGAGCACCTTGCGCAAGGCGATGAAGCTCGCATCGCAAACCACCCAGGCCGCCGCACGGTCGATGTGGGCCGGGGTGAGGATGCGCGCGCTGGTCTGTTCGAGCACGGTGACGCGCGGATCCTGCCGCAACTTCCACGCCAGCTGGTTGGTCCCCGAATCCACGGCAAAGACGTGGGCGGCGCCCTTCTGCAGCAGGACATCGGTGAAGCCGCCGGTCGAGCTGCCGATGTCCATCGCCACCACGCCTGCGGGATCCAGCCCGAAATGGTCGATGGCATGGGCTAGCTTGATCCCTCCGCGCGAAACCCACGGGTGGTCGCGCCCGCGCACCTCGAGCGGCGCGTCGAGCGCCAGCGGCTGGCCGGCCTTGGCGATCTTGGTCTCGCCCGAAAAGACCACGCCGGCAAGGATCAGCGCCTGCGCGCGGCTGCGGCTTTCGACAAGCCCGCGGTCGACCAGCATCTGGTCGACGCGCAGCTTCGCCCCGGCGGGGCTTCTTGGGGGACGGGTTGAGGTCACTTCGCGTCTCTTCCATAAGCCGGGCATGAAGATCAACCGCACCGGCCTGCCACTCCTGCTTTCCGCCGCGCTTGCCGGCTGCGTCGCGGCGCCGGCCCCGCCGCCGCCCCCGCCACCTGCACCGCGGTCAACGCCGGCGGCGCCCCCTTCCCTGCCGGCCCCGGCGCCGCGCGACTGGCGCGATGCAGCACAGACCCCGGGCGAATGGCGCTATGGCCAGACGCCGGGCGGCAGCCAGGCGCGCTTCGTCTCGACCGCCGGCGACGCGATCGTCACCCTGCGGTGCGACCGCGCCGCCGGAACCGTGACGCTCTACCGCAACGGAGCTGCGAGCGCACCGCTCCCCGCGACGATCACCACCACCAGCGAGAGCCGCGTGGTCACCGCCGCCCCGGTCGCTGCCGCCACCCCGGCGATGGTCGCCCTCGCCTTTGCGCGGAACGACCGCCTGCTCGACGCGATGGCCTTCAGTCGCGGCAGGTTTTCCATAGACATCAATGGCTTGCCGGTTCTCTACCTGCCAGCCTGGGCCGAGCTCGGCCGGGTTGTCGAAGATTGCCGGAGGGTGTGAGCGCGCGCCGCTGCAATCGGGCGCGAAGCCGCCATCCTGACGACAAAAAAATTTCGCACAAGACTTGTTGTTGACCGCGCGATGAATCACATTGCCAGCAAGGCCGACGCGACGCCGCGGCGCTTCGGTCCAGCCACGAGAGTGGCGACTTTGGCTCAACAGCGCGAAAGGAGGTGATCCGATGTCTCATGGTTCAGCAGAGAGGTCGGTACAGTCCCGCGCGAGGCATTATCGCTGAGTTTCGATTAAGCGATAAAGGCTTCGTGGGCGGCACTTCCGGCCGCTGACCATGCGAAGGGCCGCTCCGGATTGACCGGCGCGGCCCTTCACATTTATTACATTCTGCTTGCTTCTTGCGCAATAATCGTTCACGGAGCGCGCTCCATTACGATTCCAGCAAGGACATCCGAGCGATGGCGACCGACGCCGCAACCAGCCAGACCTTCACGCGCCATCCGCATCCCGCCCCGCTGGCGGTCGATGCCCGGAACGCCGTGCTGGCCGATCCCGGTTTCGGTCGCGCCTTCACCGATCACATGGTCGAGATCGACTATACCGAAGGCCGCGGCTGGCACGATGCGCGCATCGTCCCCTACGGCCCGATCCCGCTCGATCCCGCCGCTGCGGTGCTGCACTACGCCCAGGAAATTTTCGAAGGGCTGAAGGCCTATCGCCTCGCCGACGGCGGCATCGCGCTGTTCCGCCCCGAAGCCAACGCCGCGCGCTTCAACGCCTCGGCGCGCCGCCTCGCCATGCCCGAGCTGCCCGAGGACCTGTTCGTCGAGGCCGTCCGCCAGCAGGTGCTGGTCGACCAGGACTGGTTCCCGACGGTCGAGGGCGGCTCGCTCTACCTGCGCCCGTTCATGTTCGCCTCCGAAGCGTTCCTCGGCGTGCGTCCGTCGAAGCAGTACAAGTTCCTCGTGATCGCAAGCCCTGCGGGCAACTACTTCAAGTCGGGCGCGCCGGCCGTTTCGATCTGGGTCTCGGACTTCACCCGCGCTGCGCAGGGCGGCACCGGCGCGGCCAAGTGCGGCGGCAACTATGCGGCAAGCCTCGTGCCCACCGCCGAGGCGTTCGAGCGCGGCCACGACCAGGTCCTGTTCCTCGACGCCGCCGAGCACAAGTGGGTCGAGGAACTGGGCGGCATGAACCTGTTCTTCGTGTTCGACGACGGCTCCGTGCTTACGCCCGAGCTGACCGGCACGATCCTGCCCGGCATCACCCGTGCGAGCCTGCTCGAGCTCGCCGCGGAGGAAGGGCTGACCGTGCGCGAGGGCCGCTACAGCCTCGACCAATGGAAGGCCGATGCCGCTTCGGGCAAGCTGCTCGAGACCTTCGCCTGCGGCACGGCCGCGGTGGTCACTCCGGTCGGCCGGGTCGCCGACCGCGCGGGCGAGTTCACCATCGGCACCGGCGGGCCCGGCCAGCTGACGCAGAAGCTGCGCCAGCGGCTGGTGGCGATCCAGCGCGGCGAGGCTGCCGATGCCCACGGCTGGGTCAGGCGCATCGCCTGAGGATCGCGCAGGATTCGAACAACGACGACGACAAGGGTGGAGGGGCGCATGAGCATTTCGTTCAAAGGTCGGGTAGCGATCGTCACGGGCGCCGGGGGAGGCCTCGGCCGCGACTACGCGCTTGAACTGGCGCGGCGCGGGGCGCGGGTCGTGGTCAACGACCTGGGCGGCACGCGCGACGGCACCGGCCATTCCGACGCCGCGCTCAAGGTTGTGGCCGAGATCGAGGCGATGGGGGGCGAGGCCATGGCCGATGGCGGCTCGGTCACCGAATACGAGCAGATGGTCGAGATGGTGGCGCGCGCGAAGGAGAAGTGGGGCGCCGTCCACATCCTGATCAACAACGCCGGGATTCTTCGCGACAAGAGCTTCTCCAAGATGGAGCCCGCCGATTTCGAGACGGTGGTGAAGGTCCACCTCACCGGCTCGGCCTTCGCCACCAAGGCGGTGTGGGACACGATGCGCGAGCAGGCCTATGGCCGCATCCTGATGACCTCGTCCTCGACCGGGCTGTTCGGCAACTTCGGCCAGACCAACTACGGCGGCGCCAAGCTCGGCGTCGCGGGCATGACCAAGACGCTCTACCTCGAAGGCGCGAAGTACAACATCCGCGTCAACACGCTGGCCCCTGTCGCCGCAACGCGGCTGACCGAGGACATCTTCCCCGAAGCCGCGTTCGCCGCCTTCTCGCCGGAAAAGGTGGTTCCTGCAGCGCTCTACCTCGTTTCGGACGATGCGCCGAGCAACGCCATCGTCGGCGCGGGCGGCGGCGCGTTCCACTGTTCTTGGGTGACGATGAACCCGCCCGTCGTGCTGTCCGAGGAGGAGCAGACGCTCGAAGGCTTCGCCGCCGCGTGGGGCCGCATCTCCGACCGCAGCGGCGATTTCGTGCCGCAATCGGGCGGCGAGCAGTCGGCAGTCATCCTCAACGCGCTCGCGGCAACGCTGAAGGGCTGACGGCGCCAGGCCGATCGCGGGCGATCTCCCCGGAGCGAGTTGCGCTTGCCCTTCGGGCGGGCGCGACTAATCTGCGGCGTGCAGGCGCAAGGAGAGCGGCGTCCATGAACGATCCTGCGGCACTGCCGCAACAGCTCCGGCTGGAGAAGCTGGCGGGACGACTGCAATGGCTGCTGCCGTTGTTCGGTGGGTCGCTGGCGCTCGTGGTCCTGTGCGATCGGCTCGGCCTCGCCGACCCGCGCACCGCCTCGCGCCCGGTCCTCGCCACCAGCCTCGCCATTGCGCTGGTCCAGCTCGCCGCGGCGCTGCTCTGCGTGATCATCTCGGCGATGTGGCTGCACCGGGCGAGCGCCAACCTCGCCGCGCGCGGCGTCGCGATGCGGCATTCGCCGGGCGGCGCCTGGGGGTGGTACTTCCTGCCCATCGCCAACCTGTTCAAGCCGCTCGGCGCGATGAAGGAGATCTGGAGCGAAAGCTTCGGCCGCGACGAAAGCTTCGCCGGGCCGACCGATCCGCTGCTGGTGCGCTGGTGGACATCGTGGATCATCGGCAACGTGGCGCTGTCGATGTCGGCGCGCATCGATGCGCTGGGCAGCGCCAGCATCGCCACCGTGCTCGACGGGGTCGGCGTCATCGCGCTGTTCGCAGCCGGCCTGTTCTTCGCCCGCATCGTCGCGGCGGTCACCCGCGCGCAGGGCGGGCTCTCGGTGGCGGCTACTTTCGCCTGAGTCCGCGGGGCTTGTCGCATTGCCCGCGCGTCGCGGCGGCAAGCTGCATGACCTTGAGCCTTCGCGCCATGTCCTCGGGCGAAATGGCCCGCGCCATCCCGGTCGCCGGATCGATCAGCATCGGCGTGGCGCAGTCGCGCGGCGGCGGCGGATCGCCGGGCCTGGCCGGCAGCGTCACCAGCATCTGCGCCGTATCGTCGCGGTAGAGCACGCGCAGGACTTCCTCTCCCTTGGCCGCACTCGCGCGAGAGGTGGCCGGCGCATCCGAGCAGGCGCACAGCAAAGCCGTCCCGACGATGGCCGCGACCACCGTGCGCGCCTTCGCGGTGCTGGTCAGTCCTCGACCACTTTCAGCAGCTTGCGTTCCAGCGGCGAGAGCACGCCCGCCAGGTCGTGACCGCGCTTGAGAAATTGCCCGGCCTCGCCATAGAGCGCCCACATCCCCTGCTTCTGGCGCAAGGCCGGGCGCTTCTCGATCCGCGCGCTCGCCCGCTCGGCGCTGCGCCGATAGGCGGAAAGGCTCGCCGCATCGCGATCGAAGTTGAGCGCGTAGTCCTTCCAAAGGCCCGCCGCCACCATGCGCCCATAGAGATCGAGAATGCGCATCAGCTCGATCCGGTCGAAGCCGACCTGCTGGACCGGGCGCGCGAGCGGAAGCGGCACCACGTTGGCGGCGGCGCCCGCCGGATCGGGAGCCTGTGCGCTCAGCTGCGGGTCCTCCGCCGCGAGGCCGTGCCGGTCGGCTCGGGCTCGGGCGCTTCACGCGCCAGCAGCGCGGCGACCTGCGCCTTGAGCAGCGCGACCTCGCCCTCGAGCTCCTCGACCCGGCTGCCGCCGCCGAGCGGCTCGCACGGCTCCTTGCACGGCGTGCCGTAGGGAATGAAGTCCTTGAGCCAGGTCTCGACCGGCACCAGCGTCGAGCGCGCCTTGAGCCCGATCATCGTCGCGCCTTCGGGGACGTCGTCGGTGACCACCGCATTGGCCCCGACGCGGGCGCGCGCGCCGACGGTGATCGGCCCCAGCACTTGCGCGCCCGAACCCAGGATCACGTTGTCGCACAGCGTGGGGTGGCGCTTGCCCGGCACGCCGTTGGCGGGGTTGGTGCCGCCGAGCGTGACGCACTGGTAGATCGTCACGTTGTCGCCGATCTCGGCGGTTTCGCCGATCACGGTGAAGCCGTGGTCGATGAACAGGTGGCGGCCGATCTTCGCGCCGGGATGGATGTCGATCCCGGTGAGGAAGCGCGAGATGTGGTTGACCAGCCGCGCCAGGAAATAGAGCTCGGCCTCGAACAGCCAGTGCGCCACGCGGTGCAGGCCGACGGCCCAGAGGCCGGGGTACAACAGGATTTCCCAGCGCGAACGCGGCGCCGGATCGCGGGCGCGGATCGAATCCAGATAGGCGATCAGTCTGTCGAACATGGCGCCGCAATCCTTCCCTGTTTTGTTCCGCAAGGCAAGCGCAGCGCGGGCCTGCCCTTTACCTGTCCCCTCAGAGCAGGCGCGGCTGGAATTCGCCCCCACCGGCACCGTGCACGCGCTCGGCCAGGGCGTCGCGCACCAGCGATATGGTGACGGGCGCCTTGCGCTCAAGGGACAGCCGGTCGATTGTTTCGACCAAGGCCTCCGTCGCGGCATGGCTGCGCTCGATCCGCGGGAGCAGCCAGGCGAGCACACCTTCGCCGAGCACCAGCCCGCGCCGCAGGGCGTGGTCCTCGATCAGCCCGCGCAGCAGCGCGTCGTCGGGCGTGGCGATCGCGATCGGCAGGGCAGCCCCGATGCGCGAGGCGAGATCGGGCAGCGCGATGCGCCATTGCCCGGGCGCCCGGCCGCTGACCAGCAGCAGCGCGCGACCTTCGCCCTGCGCCCGATTCCAGCGGTGGAACAGCACGTTCTCGTCGAGCTGGTCGGCATCGTCGACCGCATCGCCCATCCCGCTTGCCTCGAACCAGCGGGCGAGCAGGCTCTTGCCCGAACGCGGCGGCCCGATCAGCAGCGCGGTGCGGAACGGCCAGTCCGCGCAGGCCTGCAACGCGGCCAGCACCGGCTCGAGCGAGGGGCCGGTGACGATCCTCGCCGCGCCCGCGGCGCTCGACAGGGGAAGCGCGATCTGGCTCATGGCTGTGGAAACACGGTACCCAGGCAGACCTGCGAGGGGCTACTTGCGGATGACGATGGCGCCCGCACCCTGCGTCACCTTCCACCCTTGCGCGCGGAGCGCCCCGGCCAGCGCCTCGAGCTCGCCGGCATAGGTCGTGCGCATCACCGACATGCCGCCGATGGCGAGCGAGGTGACCGTCGCGCCCTGCACGCCGGGCACGCTGCGGACCGCCGACAGGCCGGCATCGAGCGCCGCGGCATCGGGCGTGACGAACTGGACGGTGTAGGTCTGCGCCTGTGGCGCCGCCGTCGGCGCGGCGACGGGTGCCTGCTCGCTGCTTGCGACCGGCGCGCCGGCGACCGGACCGGACCTGGCGAGGACCTCGTCTACCAGCCTCGGATCGATCTCGGGCTGGACCAGCAGCGTCGGATCGGGCGCCAGCTTTCCGGCCGCGAGCGCGGCGGCGTAGAGGCCGTCGATCCGCTTGACCGCCTCGGCGAGCATCGCCGGCAGCTTGTCCTCGTTGGCCGCCGTCATCTCGAAGCTGCCGAGGAAGCGGTTGTCGGGACCGTAGCGCGCGGAGAAGCGGCCATGGACCGGACCGCCGGGAAATTCGCGCTGCAGCCGCGCGATCGGAATGACCACGTCGGCGGCGCCGAATTCGTCGAGGATCATCCGCCACCAGTTGCGGCTGCGGCGGGTGACCTGCCCTTCGGTGAGCAGCAGCGAATCGGCGCCCGCGCCGGTCGGACGGACATAGTCGATCACGCTTTCGCCGGTGCGGAACTCGGCCCAGGCCTTCTGCCATGGCGTGCGCGTCTCGAACACCGAGCCGACCCCGCCCTGGTAGAGCAGCGGGATCACCAGCATCGGCGCCGAGCGGGCGACCTGGCCCTGCATGCCGAGGTAGCCGCCGGTCCGCGCCCGGTCGAAGATCACGCCGAGCGTCGCGATGTAGCGGTGCGGGCCGATCTGCTCGTTCTCGACCACGATCGCCGAGACCATGCCGTCGAGCGTCCCGGCGTCGAGCGCGGGCGCGCTGCCGCCACCGAGTCCGTTCTTGGCCCAGAGCTGCTCCCACGCCTTGCGCTGCGCCTCGCGCCAGCCGGCGGCGCGCGCCGCTTCGGCGCTCTCGCCGGTGGCGTTGACCTCGACCCCCGAGATCTCGAAGTCGCCGGTGCTGGCGATCGGCGGGATGCCGCGATCGCCCTCGATCTGCGCGTAGAGACCGGCGCCGGCGAGCGCGAGCGCAGCGGCGCCGCCAGCCACGAGCAACGCCCTTCCGGGGCGGAACGCGCGATTGGACAGACTGAAAACGGCCAAGGGAACTCCGCGACACGCAACCGGGCCGACCGTGCGCATCCGCGCGGCCCGCAATGGGATGGGCGCTTTTGCCCAAGCGCGAGTGGAAATCCAAGCGGAAAGGCGCTAGGCGCACCGCCATGGCATCCGACGACCCCAAGCAGCAGTCCTACTCCTACGAACAGGCGGGCGTGAACATCGCCGCCGGCAACGCGCTGGTGAAGGCGATCGGCCCGCTCGCCAAGGCGACCGCGCGCCCCGGGGCCGATGCCGAACTGGGCGGCTTCGGCGGCTTCTTCGACCTGAAGGCGGCCGGCTACAAGGATCCGCTGCTGGTCGCCGGCAACGACGGCGTCGGCACCAAGGTCAAGCTCGCGATCGACCACGACCGGCACGATGCGATCGGCATCGACCTCGTTGCGATGTGCGTCAACGACCTGATCGTGCAGGGCGCCGAACCCCTGTTCTTCCTCGACTACTTTGCCACCGGCCGGCTCGATAACGGCGTCGCCGAGCGCGTCGTCGCGGGGATCGCCGAAGGCTGCAAGCTGGCCGGCTGCGCGCTGATCGGCGGCGAGACGGCGGAAATGCCCGGGATGTATGCCGATGGCGACTACGACCTCGCCGGCTTCTGCGTCGGCGCGGTCGAGCGCGGCGAGCAGCTGACCGGCGACCGCGTGGCGCAGGGCGACGTGCTGCTCGGCCTTGCCTCCTCGGGCGTCCACTCGAACGGCTATTCGCTGGTGCGCCGCCTCGCCGCGGACAAGGGCTGGAAGCTCGACCGGCCGGCGCTGTTCGACAACGAACGGCTGCTGATCGAGCACCTGATCGAGCCGACCCGGATCTACGTGAAGAGCCTGCTGCCGTTCATTCGCGCGGGGCGCATCCATGCGCTCGCCCACATCACCGGCGGCGGCCTGCTTGAAAACGTGCCGCGCGTGCTGCCGGCCGGGCTCCATGCACGGATCGACGCCGATGCCTGGGAGCAGCCACGACTGATGGCCTTCCTCCAGGCGCAGGGCCATATCGAGCCCGGCGAAATGGCGCGGACCTTCAACTGCGGCATCGGCATGGTGCTGGCAGTCGCGCCCGACGAAGCCGACGCGCTCGCCCGCGATCTCGGCCATGCGGGCGAGACGGTGTTCCGCATCGGCGAGATCGTCGCGGGGCAGAAGGGCTGCACCGTCTTCGGCAGCGCCGAGACCTGGTCGGCGCGCGAGGCCTGGGAAGCGGTGCATGTGGGGTGACAGAAATCCCCCCTGTTTTTCCGAAGGACAAACGGGGGGGTGGCAGTCGCCGAAGGCGGCTGACGGGGGGGGCGCTCCCCTCCACCACCCGCTGCGCGGGCGGTCCCCCTCCCCCTTTGCGGCTTCGCCGAAAACGGGGAGGATCTGAATGCCTGACAAGGCTAAAGTCGCCGTCCTCATCTCGGGCAGCGGCACCAACATGGCGGCGCTGCTCTATGCCAGCCGCCTGCCCGATTGCCCCTACGAGATCGTGCTCGTCGCATCGAACCGGCCCGAAGCCGAGGGGCTGCGGCTGGCCGAAGCCGAAGGCATCGCCACCTTCGCGCTGCCGCACAAGGGGCTGAGCCGCGAGGAGCACGACGCCGCGATGGAAGCGGCCGTGCTCGCCCACGGCGCGCGCTTCATCGCGCTCGCCGGTTACATGCGCATCCTGTCCGATGGCTTCGTCGCGCGCTGGCAGGAGCGGATGCTCAACATCCATCCCTCGCTGCTGCCGAAGTATCCGGGGCTCCACACCCATGCCCGCGCGATCGAGGCGGGGGACAGCCACGGCGGCTGCACGGTGCACCTCGTCACCGCCGACCTCGACGAAGGGCCGGTGCTGGGGCAGGTCGCGGTCGCCATCCGCCCGGGCGAAACGGCGGAGAGCCTGGCGGCGCGCGTACTGTTCGCCGAGCATCAGCTCTATGCGCGCTGCCTCGCCGAGCTGGTGCAGCGCGAAACCTCGCCGGTCTGGCTGACCGAGCAGGTCCGCAGCCGCGCGATGGCGCTGCCCGCGGCGGAAGAGACGGTCAGCCACGGCATGGCCTGTTTCGGCGTGACCAAGGGCAAGAAGTTCGCGTGGGTCTCGAGCGACCACCACGGCGACGGGCGCGTGGCGCTGCTGGTCAAGATCAGCGGCGCCGACGAACAGGAGCAGCTGATCGAGAGCGATCCGGTGCGCTTCTTTCGCCCCGCCTACTTCGGCGCCGACTGGATCGCGATACGGCTCGATCTCGGCGACGTCGACTGGGACGACATCGCCGAATGGCTGCGGCGCAGCTGGAGCGCAATCGCACCGCGCCGGCTTGCCGCGATGATGGACTTCTGATCGCTCACACCTGGTCCGCGCTCACCACCGGTCGGCTTTCACGGCTGCCGCGATAACGCACCTCGGGATCGTTCGGGTCGCCGGCGATCACCACGTGATCGTCATGAACCTCGAGCAGAGTGCCGACGAAGGGCATCCCGTCGAACGTGCCACCACCGATGCGGTAGCTGACCACGTCGCCCACCTTGAAGGTTGCGGAATCGAAGTTGAACTCGAAGGGGCATTCGCCCGCACCCATTCCGATCATCGCGTCGTTCTCCCTGGCGGGTGATGGTAGCGGGCCGGGAGCGGGGGTGGAAGCATCATCTCGCGCCGACAATCAGTTCGATCAGCTGGTTAATCTCACTCCTTAGATAGTCAAAAAAGACACTTTCGATCACTTAATAATCCGTAGATTAAAATCGTACAAAACTTAGGGTTTCTTTAGTCCGACATCGCCCACCTGATGCCGTCGTTGCGCAGCCTGCGCTGCCTCCAGATGGTTAACAGGGTCGGATACGATGGTGCGGCTTCAAGGTTGGATCGGACGCTTCAGGGCCGCTATCGCGGCATCGGGCCGGCGCATCCGGCACGACATTGCCGGTTCGATGCTGCCGCTTTCGGTCGTGTCGATCTTCGTGCTCGCCGCTATGGCCGGCGGCGCCGTCGATGCCAGCGGCCTCTACAAGGCGCGCAACCGCCTGCAATATGCCTGCGATGCGGGCACGCTCGCCGGACGCCGCGCGATCACCACCAACGGCTACGATGACGTCGCGCAGGACAAGGCGCGAAGCTACTTCCTCGCCAACTACGACTTCACCCGCAACCAGACCCTGACCCCGACGTTCACGAGCTCGTCGCCGGACAACGGGAACTCGATTGTCGGCACGGCCTCCGTGACCGTGCCGATGAAGGTCATGCAGATCTTCGGCATGTCCAGCCTGTCGATCTCGGTGAACTGCTCGGCGACGATGGGCGTCGGCAATGCCGATGTCGTCATGGTGCTCGACACGACCGGATCGATGCTCAAGACCGCGTCGGGTGCGACGCCCAGCGGCACGCAGACCAGCAAGCTGCAGGACCTGCGCGCGGCGATGAAGAGCTTCTACACCACGCTGGCGACCGCCAGCGCCGGCACCAACGCGCGCCTGCGCTACGGCTTCGTCCCCTATACCCAGTCGGTCAACGTCGGCCGCCTGCTGCAAAGCCTCAACCCGGCCTTCCTCGCCAACAGCCGGACGATCCAGTCGCGCTTGTGGTCTTCATCCACCAGCTCGCCGACCTACTCGACTGTCACCACCGGCAATTTGACCTCGTATTCGGGCACAGCCTATACCCAGAGCGGCTGTACGACCGCGATCGCGACGCTTCCGAACACCAGCTGGACCAACACCGGGACCGCGACGTCGAACACTGTCCTCGCCAGCAATGGCTATCAGTACGTGACCACGGTGTCGCAGCCGCAGACGCTCAATACCTACAGCTGCAGGCAGAGCGGCAGCAGCTGGTACATCTGGTACACCACCTCGTCGCGCACGATGTATACCGATACCACCAGCCAGTATACCTACCAGGCGGTCGTCTACGACACGAGCCAGTTCAAGAACTTCAACCCGGTGACGACGCGGACCGGCAATGCCGGCGCCAACATCACCACCACCTGGGACGGCTGCATCGTCGAGCGCTCGACCTCGGCATCGGCCACATTCAGCTTCTCGACCCTGCTCGGCATCAGCCCCTCGGCGGCCGACCTCGACATCGACACCGCCCCCGACCCCTCGACGCCGTCGACGCAGTGGGCGCCGATGTGGAAGGAAGTGGCCTACTACCGGACGACCTCGGGCGGGAACCTGACCACCAGCAGCACGTCGTCTTACGGCGGTGCCGCCGCCTATGGCTGCCCCTATCAGGCGCGCACCCTGGCGACGATGACGCAGACGGAATTCAACGCCTACGCCGATTCGCTGACCGCCGATGGGGCGACCTACCACGACATCGGCATGGTCTGGGGCGCACGGCTCAGCTCGCCTGACGGCATCTTCTCCGACATCGTCAACGATCCTCCGGGCAACGGCGGCAAGGTTTCGCGTCACATCATCTTCATGACCGACGGCATCACCGACACCGGCAATTCGATCGATACCGCCTGGGGTGTCGAATGGCACGACCGCCGGGTGACGTCCGACGGTTCCAAGTCGCAGAGCGACTCACGGCATATCTCGCGCTTCCGTGCGCTGTGCGACGCGGTCAAGGCCAAGGGCATCCGCGTGTGGATGATCGCCTTCGGCACGTCGCTGACGACCGACATGAGCTACTGCGCCTCGGACCAGAGCTCCTATACCGCGGCCAACTCCTCCCAGCTCAACGCCGCGTTCCAGGACATCGCCAAGCAGGTCGGCGAATTGCGGATCTATCAATGACCCGCCTCCTTGCCCTGCTCGATCGCCTGCGCCGCGACAGCGAAGGCGCCTACATCCTCGAATTCGGCATTCTCGCGCCCGTGTTCGTGCTGATGATCTTCAGCCTGGTCGACCTCGGCCAGCTGGTCTACGGCAAGGTGCTGCTCGAAGGCGCGGTCGAGGCCGCCGCGCGCGACTCCTCGCTGGAGACCGCCGACACCGTGGCGGCCGACGCGACGGTCACCTCCACGGTCAGGAACATCCTGCCCGGCGCCAACGTCACCTCGACCCGAACCAGCTACTACGACTTCGCCGACATCGCACGCGCCGAGAAGTGGAATGACACCAACAAGGACGGCGCCTGCGCGAGCGGAGAAACCTATGTCGACGAGAACCGCAACGGCCGCTGGGACGCGAACATCGGCCAGTCGGGCAACGGCGGCGCCTATGATGTGGTCATCTACACCGTCACCGTCACGTACAACCCGCTGATCAAGCTGCCCTTCGTGCCGGGCTTTTCCGGTCCGCAGACGCTGGTGTCGAAGTCGGTGCGCAAGAACCAGCCCTTCGCGACGCAGAAGAAGTACGGTTCCTCGAGCGGAATCTGCACATGAAGCGGCAGGTGCGCCCGGCGCTGGCCCGCCTTGCGATCGGCCTCGGCCGCGATCGCTCGGGCGCGGCGCTGATCGAGTTCGCCATCGCCCTACCGGTGCTGATCTCGTTCGGGATGTTCGCGACAGAAGTGGCCAACATCACCATGGTCGACATGCAGCTCAGCGAAATCGCGCTCGCGGTCGCGGACAACGCCTCGCGCCTCGGCCAGGCCGACAACAGCTCGGTGACGCCGACCATTGCCGAAACCGACGTCGATTCGGTGATGAAGGGCGCGAGCGAAGCGGGCAAATCGATCACGCTCTCCACCAACGGCCGCGTGATCCTGTCGAGCCTCGAAAAGGACACCACCACCGGCAAGCAGTTCATCCGCTGGCAGCGCTGCTCCGGCAGCCTGGTGGCGACATCCGCGTTCGGCAACGACACCACGGCCAATGGCCTGAACGGGCCCGCCATCGCCGGGGTCAACATGGGACAGGCGACGCTGACCGCCGATACCGGCAGCGCGGTGATGGTGGCGGAGGTCTACTACCGCTACACCGGTCTTTTCGGCAGCTTCTTCTTTGCGCCGTTCACCATGCGCCAGCAGGCCGCCTTCCTCATCCGCGACCAGCGCAACCTCGCGGTCGGCCTTACCGGCACCGGCGGCACATCGAAGTGCACCTGAAACGCGAAGGGCCGCCGGGATCGTTGCATCCCGGCGGCCCCCTACGTTTTCCGTGTGCCGGTCGAATCAGCCGACGATTTCTTCCGGCTTGAAGAAGAACGCGATCTCGATCGCGGCGTTCTCGTCCGAGTCCGACCCGTGGACCGAGTTCGCCTCGATCGATTCGGCGTAGGTCTTGCGGATGGTGCCTTCCTCGGCATTGGCCGGGTTGGTCGCGCCCATCACGTCGCGGTTGCGCTTCACCGCATCCTCGCCCTCGAGCACCTGGACCACGACCGGGCCCGAGATCATGAACTCGACGAGGTCGTTGAAGAACGGGCGCTCCTTGTGCACCGCGTAGAAGCCCTCGGCCTGTTCGCGGCTCATGTGGATGCGCTTCGAGGCGACGACGCGCAGGCCGGCTTCCTCGAGCATCTTGGTGACGCCGCCGGTCAGGTTGCGACGGGTCGCGTCGGGCTTGATGATCGAGAAGGTGCGGGTAACCGCCATGGGATGTTCCTTGCGAAATGTGGGGTGTTCTGGTTGCGCGCGCCCCTAGCCGGGTTTGTGCTGCATCGCAAGGCAGGCGCCGCCTGCATCATCCGCCGGGCTTGACCTCTTCCCAGCCCCGCTCCCCCTGGCGCCAGTAGCGCAAGTCGGCGCCTGCGCGTGCGCGCAATGTCCGCCAGGTCCCCCGCGCGTCGTCGATCTGCGCGGGCGGGAACAGCAGGAACGCCCGCTCCATCCCCTCCATCTCGCGAAAGTGTCCGTCGGCACAGGCCATGAACCGCGCCCCGTTCGCCGGCACCGGCTCGCTCGACAGCAGGATCGGCTGGCGCGCATCGTCCCTGCCGCCGGCGAAGCCATGCGCGAGAAAGCTCTCGGGCAGCCGGGTCCACAGCGCCTCGTCGATCCGCGCGAGCTGCGCCTCGTCCGACGAGACCACCAGCAGCCGCGCGCCCGCGCCCATCGCCGCGCGGGCGATCAACGGCAGCACGAACTCGGCCGGATCGCGGGTCAGCTGGTAGAAATCGACTCGCATCGCTCAGATCGGATCGTCGATCGAGCGGGCGAGCGGGGTGAACGGCCTCGGCCCGGCCTCGGTCATCACCCAGCAGTCCTCGAGGCGAATGCCGAACGCGCCGGGGATGTAGAGCCCCGGCTCGTTCGAGAAGCACATCCCGGGCGCGAGCGGCGTCTGGTCGCTGCCGACGAGATAGGGGCTCTCGTGCCCGTCCATGCCGATGCCGTGGCCGGCGCGGTGCGAAAGCCCGGGCAGCGCGAAGCCCGGGCCCCAGCCCTCCTTCTCGTAGAAGGCGCGCACCGCCGCATCGAGCGAGGCCACCGGCACCCCGGGGCGCGCCGCCGCGAACACCAGGTCCTGGCCCTGCCGCACCGTCTGCCACACCTTGCGCTGCCTGACGCTCGGCTCGCCGAAGACCCAGCTGCGCGAGATGTCGGACTGGTAGTCCTCCACCGTGCAGCCGCAGTCCATCAGGATGACAGAACCCTCGCGCACCGCCTGGGGCGTGCGCGAGCCGTGCGGATAGGCGCTCGCTTCGTTGAGCAGCACCATCGCGAATTCGCTGGTCGCGCCGGCCCGCGTGGTCGCGGCTTCCATCAGCGCGGAAATGTCGTGCGCGGTCATGCCGGCGCGCACCGCGCCATGGACCTCGCGCAGCGCGGCCAGGGTGATGTCGTTGGCGCTCTGCATCAGCGCCAGTTCGGCGGGCGACTTGAACCGGCGGCAGGCGTCGACCAGCGCCGCGCCCGACACCACGCGGAACGATCCTTCGCGTTGCAGACCCTCGACGATGAATTCGCGGGTCGTCTGCTCGACCGCGATTGCGCCCTGCCCGCCGGCCTCGCGCACGGCCCCGGCAATCAGCGCGAACGGGTTCCGGTCCTCGTGCCAGGTGCGGATCTCGGCGGGGACAGCCAGCGTCTCGCTCACCGACGGCGCTTCGAAGAACGGCGTGACGATGACCGCCTGCCCGCGCGCCGGGATCACCGCCGCGGTCACGCGCTCGGACCGCGACCAGCGGACCCCAGTGAAATAGACGAGGCTGCTGCCGCTTTCGACAAGCAGCGCGCCGATGCCCTGGCGCTGCATCAGGTCCTGCACCCTGGCGATGCGCGCCAGCCGCTCCGCGCGGGTGATCGGCTGCGGCTTGCCCGCCGCGCCCGGGCCGGCAGCGCCGGGACCTGCAGCACCCGGGCCTGCGGCACGCACCGCGGCGGGAGCGACGAGGGCGCTCGCGGCAATTGCGGTGGACGCTCCTGCCAGGACCGCCCTTCGGGACCATGCCGTCGTCATTCCGCCTTCCCCTTGCCGCTCCGGCAGCGGTCGGAACAGAACTTCACGTTGTCCCAGTCGCGCTCCCACTTCTTGCGCCAGGTAAACGGCAGGCCGCAGCCGGCGCAAGTCTTGGTCGGCAGGTCCGACTTGCGCCGCATCTTCGGCACGTGGCGGGCCTCAGGCTTCGAGCACGTCGCGCACGTAGCGGTCGAGCAGGCGCACGCCGAACCCGGTCGCGCCCTTGTCGTGGGTCGCCCCGGCCTTGTCGACCCAGACCGTGCCCGCGATGTCGAGGTGCGCCCAGGCCACGCCCTTGTCGACATAGCGCTGGAGGAACTGCGCCGCGGTGATCGAGCCGCCGTAGCGCGGGCCGACGTTCTTCATGTCGGCGATCGGGCTGTCGATCAGCTTGTCGTAGGCAGCGCCCAGCGGGAAGCGCCACAGGCTGTCGCCGCTCGCCTTGCCGGCGGCGTCGAGCTGGCTCGCCAGCAGGTCGTCGTTGCTGAACATGCCGGCATGCTCGTGGCCGAGCGAGATGATCATCGCGCCGGTCAGGGTGGCGAGGTCGACGATCGTCGCGGGGCTGTATTCCTTCTGCACCCAGGTCAGCGCATCGCACAGCACCAGGCGCCCTTCGGCGTCGGTGTTGATCACCTCGACCGTCTGGCCCGACATCGAGGTGACGACGTCGCCCGGGCGCTGGGCATTGCCATCGGGCATGTTCTCGACGAGGCCGCAGACGCCGATCACGTCGGCCTGCGCCTTGCGCCTGGCGAGCGCGAGCATGGTCCCGGCAACCGCACCGGCGCCGCCCATGTCCCACTTCATGTCTTCCATGCCGGCGGCGGGCTTGATCGAGAT
Source organism: Novosphingobium huizhouense (assembly GCF_020179475.1). Classification (GTDB taxonomy): domain Bacteria; phylum Pseudomonadota; class Alphaproteobacteria; order Sphingomonadales; family Sphingomonadaceae; genus Novosphingobium; species Novosphingobium huizhouense. The sequence goes on from NZ_JAILXZ010000006.1 coordinate 61,174, forward strand.
GCCGCCGGTGTCGAAGGTCACGCCCTTGCCGACGAACGCGGTCGGGCGTGCGCCCGCCTTGCCCTTCCAGCGCATCGCCAGCAGGCGCGGCTCGCGCACCGAACCCTGCGCGACGCCAAGCAGCGCGCCCATGCCGAGCGCGGTCATTTCCTCCTTGCCCAGCACGACGATCTCGATGCCCGTGCCTTCGAGCCGGGCGCGGCAGCGTTCGACGAAGCTTTCGGGGTAGATCACGTTGGCGGGCTCGGTCACCAGTTCGCGGGTGAACTCCACGCCTTCGGCGATCGCGCTTTCGATCTCCCAGGCAGCCTCGGCGCCGGCGGGCGCGCCGAGCGCGACGATCGTGGCAAGGCTCGCCTTCTGGTCGTCCTTCAACCTGGTGCGATAGACATCGTGGCGCCAGCCGCGCAGCCGTGCGCCGAGCAGCACTGCCGCGGCCTCCTCGGCCGAGAGGCCGCTGTCGGCGAAGTCGATCGCCAGCGCAGGCTCGCCCGAGGTGAGGTACTTCGCGGTCAGCGCGCCACCGGCCTTCTCGAGCGTGGCGATGCGGTCCTTGGCGCCGGGCTCGCCGATGCCGGCAAGCGCATGGCGCACCGTCGCGCCGCCTTCGCCCGCAGCGAAGAACTCGAACACCTGACCGCTCTTGCCGGTGAAGCGCTGCGCTTCGGCGGCCGCACGGGTGACCGCGTCGCAGTCGGCGGGCAGCGCGCCTTCCGCCACCAGGCGGGCAACGAGGCGGGGGCGCTCCGCGCCGGTCTTGCCGAATTCTACGATCATCGTCGGATAGCTCCTGTCGGGTCCACGCGCGGCCCGGCGCGGCGACGAGGCAACACGCGGGAAGATGCGCAATTGTTGGTTTGCAGTTAGGGCCCGCCGATGCGATAGGCAAGCGCATGCAACCCGCCCCGCGGCCGCTGCCGCAAGCCTTCTCCCGACGCTTGCGTGCACGCCGTTTGGCCGCAAGCACTTCTCTTTTCCCGCTTTTCGCCGCCGGGCTGCTCGCTATGCCTTCCGGGGCAAGCGCGCAGGATGCGATGCCGATCGCGCCCGCGCAGGCCCCGGCCGCGACTGGCGCGCCGGCGCAGGAGGAAATCCGCTTCGAGGCCGACAAGGTCCAGTACCTCAACGATTCGGACCGGGTCACCGCCACCGGCAGCGTCGTGCTGCGGCGCGCGAGCCAGACCGTGCGCGCCGACACGGTGACGTGGGACCGCAAGACCGGCAAGATCGAGGCCGAGGGCAACATCCGCTTCGTCGACCAGGACGGCAACGTCCTCTACACCGACAAGGTCGAGCTGACCGAGGAACTCAAGGCCGGCGCGATCGAGGACATGCTGCTCGTCCTGCGCGAAGGCGGCCGGCTGGCCGCACGCAGCGGCGAGCGTGACGACAAGGGCAACATCGTCCTCCACGACGCCGCCTACTCGGGCTGCGGGGTCGAGGACGACGACGGCTGCCCCAAGCACCCGAGCTGGGAAATCACCGCAGTGCGCGTCTATTTCGACGCGGCCGACAAGCGGGTGAAGTACAAGGGCGCCACGCTGCACATGTTCGGCGTGCCGATCCTGCCGCTGCCGGGGCTCGGCCACACCAGCGATTTCCGCGCCGAAACCGGCCTGCTGATCCCCGACCTGCGCCTCGGCGCGTCGAACGGGGTCGAACTGTCGGACACCTGGTACTGGCGCATCGCCGACAACAAGGACCTCGCGCTTACCGGCTTCGTCTATACCGGCGCCTTGCCGATGATCTCGGCGCGCTATCGCCAGCTGATGGACATCGGCGCGTTCCAGGTCACTGGCTACCTGACCCGCAGCGCGGTGGTGCCGATGGTCGACGCCAACGGCGATCCGGTCTCGGGCAACCAGCAGTTCCGCGGCTATATCGAGGCCAACGGACGGCTGCAGTTCTCGCCCACCTGGAGCCTTACCGCTTACGGCCGCTACGCCAGCGACCGCACCTTCCTGCGCCGCTACGACATCAGCCGCGACGATCGCCTGCGCTCGTCGGTCAACCTCGAGCGGATCGACAACGACAGCTACTTCAGTCTCGCCGGGTGGGCGATCCAGACGCTCCGCCTGGGCGACACCCAGGGCCAGATGCCGATCGCGCTGCCGAGCCTCGAGTACCGCCGCCGCGTGCAGGCGCCGCTCGGCAAGTTCGAATTCGAGGTGAACACCCTCGCCATCACCCGCACCCAGGGACAGGACACCCAGCGCGCCTTCGCCCGCGCGCAGTGGGACTTGCGCACGATCACCGGGCTCGGCCAGGAGGTGACCTTCACCGTGCTCGGGCGCGGCGATGTCTACCACAGCGCGCAGAACGACCTGACCTCGACGCTGATCTATCGCGGCACGCCTGGGTGGCAGGCGCGGGCCATCGCCACCGCTGCGCTCGACGTGAAGTGGCCGCTGGTCGGCGCGACGCTTTCGGGGACCCAGGTGCTCACCCCGCGCTTCCAGATCGTCGCCACGCCGCACGTGCGCAACCTGTCGATCCCGAACGAGGATTCGCGAGCCACCGACCTCGAGGACGCCAACCTGTTCTCGCTCAACCGCTTCCCCGGCTACGACCGGATCGAGGACGGGCTGCGCTTCACCTACGGGTTCGACTACCAGCTGAACCGCCCGGGCTGGCGCTTCTCGACCACGATCGGGCAGAGCTACCGCCTGTCGACCGACCGCACCCTGCTGCCCGAGGGCACCGGCCTGTCGAACCGCCTGTCGGACATCGTCGGCCGCACCGACATCCGCTTCCGCGACGTCGTCCAGCTGACCCACCGCTTCCGCCTCGACAAGTCGAGCTTCGCGCTGCGCCGCAACGAGTTCGACGCGACCATCGGCGGCCATCGCACTTATGTCGAAGTCGGCTACCTCAAGCTCAACCGCAACATCGACACGAGCTTCGAGGACCTGCGCGACCGCGAGGAACTGCGCCTCGCCGGGCGCGCCGCCTTCGCCAGGTACTGGTCGGCCTTCGCCTCGGCAGTGGTCAACCTGACCGACCGCAGCGAGGACCCGACGCAGCTGTCCGACGGCTTCCAGATGCTGCGCCACCGGCTCGGCATCGCCTATACCGACGATTGCCTCGACCTCGCCTTCACCTGGCGGCGCGACTACGTCACCACCGGCGACGCGACCAAGGGCAACAGCTACCTCATCAGCCTCTCGCTCAAGAACCTCGGGGTGAAGTGAGCGCGCCGGACGGGCGCCCTTCGCCACCCCCGCTTATCCTGCGGTTTGGCTTTGCAGGCCGTTGCCAACGGGCTATCGCGCCGTCTATCCGGGCTGCACTCAGCTTTGGTTCAGCAGACGGAGCCGATCTGCGGGCGAAACGGTCGAGCGCAGCAAACCCTGCGCTCCTTCGACAGGATGTTGCGATTGCCATGAAGCGTAGTTCCCGCATTGAGCACCGGAGCGGCTCGCGCCGGTTCGGCAAGTCCCTCGTTCTCCTCGGCCTTGCCGCGACCGTTGCCGCCCCGATCGCCTCCGGCGTCGCGCAGGCGCAGGCGGGGGCACAGGCCGCCGATGCGAGCGGCGCGCTCAACATTCCGCAGAACCCGCGCATCTTCGGCAAGAGCGATCCCAACGTCCGCCGCGCCACGGCCGTGGTCAACGGCGAGATCATCACCGGCACCGACATCGACCAGCGCCTCGCGCTGATCATCAACGCCAATGGCGGCAAGGTCCCGCCAGAGGAAATGGACCGCCTGCGCCTGCAGGTCCTGCGCAACCTGATCGACGAAACGCTGCAGATCCAGGAAGCCAAGGCCGCCGACATCGACGTCGGCGACGACGAGGTCATGGAAACCTACACCCGCGTCGCCTCGCAGAACTTCGGCAAGGACGTCGCCTCGCTCGACAAGTACCTCGCCGGCATCGGCTCCTCGTCGGCCTCGCTCAAGCGCCAGATCAAGGGCGAGCTCGCCTGGCAGCGCCTGCTGCGCCGCAACGTCCAGCCCTTCATCAACGTCTCCGACGAAGAAGTGAAGGAAGTGATGGATCGCCTCAACGCGGCCAAGGGCACCGAGGAATACCGCATCGGCGAAATCTACCTCTCGGCCAACGACCAGAACCGCGCCCAGGTCGAGGCCAACGCCAACAAGATCATGGAGCAGCTCAAGCAGGGCGGCTCGTTCGTCGCCTATGCCCGGCAGTTCTCCGAGGCCTCGACCGCGGCGGTCGGCGGCGATCTCGGCTGGATCAAGCTGGCGCAGCTGCCCGGCGAGCTTGCCAGCGTTGCCGCGACGATGTCGGCGGGCCAGCTCACCGGCCCGGTGGCGGTCAGCGGCGGCTATTCGATCCTCTACCTGATCGACAAGCGCCAGGTGCTCACCGCCGATCCGCGCGATGCGCTGCTTAGCCTCAAGCAGATCTCGATCAGCTTCCCCAAGGGCATCGCCGAAAAGGACGCGACCGCCCGCGCCGCCACCTTCGCCGCGGCGGTCAAGGCGATCCGCGGCTGCGGCGAGGCGGAAAGCGCCGCGACCAAGCTGGGTGCGACGCTCGTCGCCAACGACCAGATCAAGGCGCGCGACCTGCCGCCGGCGCTGCAGGACATGCTGCTCAAGCTCTCGATCGGCGAGGCCACCGCCCCGTTCGGCTCGATCGAGGACGGCGTGCGCGTGCTGCTGCTGTGCGGCCGCGACGATCCCAAGCAGGCCGCTGGCCCCAACTTCGACCAGCTGCAGGCGCAGATGGAGGACGAGCGCGTCAACAAGCGCGCGCAGACCTACCTGCGCGACCTGCGCCGCGACGCGGTGATCGAGTACGACTGATCCTGCCCTTCCCGCCGGCGCCGATCGGCGCTAGGCCGAAGCGATGATCCAGCCGTCCAGCCCGCATCCGCTGGCCCTGACCATCGGCGATCCCGCCGGGGTGGGCCCCGAACTCGCCTGCGCGGCCTGGGCGCTCAGCGGCACCGCGGCGCTGCCGCCGTTCTTCGTGGTCGGTTCCAAGCGCGTGCTGGAAAAGGCGGCGCGGCGGCGCGGCCTGCACCTGAAGGTGCGCGCGATCACCGCCCCGCACGAAGCCGCCGCGATCTTCCCGAACGCGCTTCCGGTGCTCGATCTCGGCGATGCCGACTACACCCCCGGCGCACCGGACGACGAAGGCGCGCGGCTCGCGCTCGCAGCGCTCGAACAGGCGGCGCGGCTGGTCCGCGAAGGCCACGCCGGCGCGCTCGTCACCGGACCGGTGGCCAAGAGCCGCCTCGCCCGCGTCGGCTTCGACCATCCGGGACAGACCGAATTCGTCGCCGCGGCCTGCGGCGTTGCGGCAGACGATGCCGTGATGATGCTCGCCGGGCCGAGCCTCAAGGTGGTGCCGGTCACCGTCCACGTCGCGCTCGCCGCGGTCCCCGGGCTGCTCTCGGCCGAACGCGTCGCCCGGCGGAGCATGATCGCCGCGCAGGCGCTGGCGCAGGACTTCGGCATCGCCGCCCCGCGCCTCGCGGTCGCCGGGCTCAATCCCCACGCCGGCGAGGACGGCCGCATGGGATCGGAAGACGCCGCCGTGATCGCGCCCGCCGTCGCGGCGCTGCAGGCGCAGGGGATCGATGCGCGCGGTCCCCTGCCCGCCGACACGATGTTCCACGCCGCGGCGCGCGCGACCTACGACGTCGCCATCTGCATGTACCACGATCAGGCGCTGATCCCGATCAAGGCGCTCGATTTCGACGAGGGCGTCAACGTCACGCTCGGCCTGCCGATCGTGCGCACCTCGCCCGACCACGGGACCGCCTTCGCCATTGCCGGCACCGGCGCCGCGCGCCCCGGGGCGACGCTGGCCGCGCTCCGCATGGCGGGCGAATGCGCCGCGCGCCGGAGCGCCGCATGACCGAGCTTCCCGCCCTCCCGCCGCTGCGCGATGTGGTCAACCGTCACGGGCTGATCGCATCGAAGGCGCTCGGCCAGAACTTCCTGTTCGACGAACAGTTGCTCGACCGGATCGCCACCGTGCCGGGCAGGCTCGCCGGGCAGAACGTGCTCGAAGTCGGCCCCGGCCCCGGGGGCCTCACCCGCGCGCTGCTGCGCGCCGGCGCCAATGTCACCGCGATCGAGATGGACAAGCGCTGCCTGCCCGCGCTCGCCGAACTGGCCGAGGCGTTCCCGGGCCAGCTGCGCGTGATCGAAGGCGACGCCACCAGGATCGACCCCGCCACGCTGTTCGACGAACCGTGGCACGTCGCCGCGAACCTGCCGTACAACGTCGGCACGCTGCTGTTCACCGGCTGGCTTTCGGGCCAGGCCTGGCCGCCGCAGTGGCGCTCGCTGACGCTGATGTTCCAGCTCGAGGTCGCCGAACGCATCGTCGCGCGCCCCGGCAGCGACGCCTATGGCCGGCTCGCGGTGCTCGCGCAGTGGCGCAGCCTGCCCCGCATCGCGATGAAGGTGCATCGCAGCGCCTTCACCCCGCCGCCCAAGGTCATGTCCGCGATCGTCCACGTCGAACCCAGCGCGATGCCCGAAGGCGTTTCGGCGCGCATGCTCGAGCGCGTCACCGAAGCCGCCTTCGGCCAGCGCCGCAAGATGCTGCGCCAGTCGCTCAAGGGCCTGCCCGGCGCGCTCGATGCGCTCGATGCGCTCGGCATCGATCCGCAACGCCGCGCCGAAACGCTCGACGTCGCCGAATTCGTCGCGATCGCGCGGGCGCTGACGCGCGAGGCCTAGCCGGCGGGCTTGTCCTCGGCCAGCGTATGCGCGACGATCGCGTTGGCGTGGCCATGGCCCATGCCGTGCCGCTCCTTCAGCATCGCCACCAGTTCCATGTGCCGCGCCGGATAGCCCGCGCGCACCAGCGCCTTCCATTCCGCAATCGGCTTGCCGTACGTCTTCTCGATCGAAGGAAAGTACGATGCCGGGCCGGTGACCTTGGGTTCGCTCATGGTGCGCAAGGCAACCATGGCGAACCCCCGGCTGTCAACTCATGCCGGTTCGGCCACCTTCAGCGCCGCCTTCTTCTTCAGGCGCCAGGCGTGCAGCAGCGGCTCGGTATAGCCGTTGGGCTGCTCCACGCCCTTGAACACCAGATCGCAGGCCGCGCGGAAGGCAAAGCTGGTGTCCCAGTTGCCGGCCATCGGCTCGTAGAGCGCATCGCCTTCGTTCTGCGCATCGACCTTGGCCGCCATGCGCTTGAGGCTGTCCATCACCTGGCTCTCGCTGGCCACGCCGTGGAGCAGCCAGTTGGCGATGTGCTGGCTCGAAATACGCAGCGTCGCGCGGTCTTCCATCAGGCCCACGTCGTTGATGTCGGGCACCTTGGAGCAGCCGACGCCCTGGTCGATCCAGCGCACGACGTAGCCCAGCAGCCCTTGCGCATTGTTGTCGAGTTCCTCGGCGACCTCGGCTTCGGACCAGTTGGTCCCCTCAGCCAGCGGGATCGCCAGCAGCGCGTCGAGCCCCGGCGTCGGCTCCTGCGCGATGTCACCGCGCAAGCCGAACACGTCGACCTGGTGGTAGTGCGTCGCGTGGAGCGTTGCCGCCGTTGGCGAAGGCACCCAGGCGGTGTTGGCACCGGTCTTGGGATGCCCGATCTTCTGCTCCATCATGTCGCGCATCATGTCGGGCGCGGCCCACATGCCCTTGCCGATCTGCGCCTTGCCCGAAAGCCCATGGGTCAGCCCGATCGAGACGTTGCGCTTCTCGTAGGCCGCGATCCAGCCCGAGCCCTTGATCGCGCCCTTGCGGATCATCGCCCCTGCGCGCATCGAGGTGTGGATCTCGTCGCCCGTGCGGTCGAGGAAGCCGGTGTTGATGAAGACGATGCGGTCCTTCACCGCCGCAATGCAGGCGGCGAGGTTGGCGCTGGTGCGGCGCTCCTCGTCCATCACGCCGACCTTGACCGTGTGGCGCGCGAGGCCGAGCAGGTCCTCGACCGCGTCGAACAGGTCGTTGGCGAAGGCCGCTTCCTCGGGCCCGTGCATCTTGGGCTTGACGATGTAGATGCTGCCCGCCCGGCTGTTGCGATAGCGGCCCAGCCCCTTGAGGTCGTGCATGGCAATCGCCGAGGTGATCACCGCGTCCATGATCCCTTCGGGGATTTCCGAACCATCGGCCAGCAGGATCGCCGGGTTGGTCATCAGGTGGCCGACATTGCGCACGAACAGCAGCGAGCGGCCCGGCAGGGTCAGGTCCGCGCCGTCTTCGCCCGTCCAGGTGCGATCGGCATCGAGCGTGCGGGTCATCGTCCGCCCGCCCTTCTGGAAGCTCGCTTCCAGGTCGCCACGCATCAGGCCGAGCCAGTTGGCATAGGCCGCGACCTTGTCCTCTGCATCGACCGCCGCGACCGAATCCTCCAGATCGACGATCGTCGTCAGCGCCGCCTCGAGCACGATGTCGGCGATGCCCGCCTTGTCGGTGCGGCCGACGTTGTGGTCGCGGTCGATCACCAGTTCGATGTGCAGTCCGTTGTGGCGGAACAGCAGCCCGCCGTCGCGACGCGCGACGAAGGCCGCCGGATCGGCAAGCGCCGGAAGGTCGCCGCCGTCCCAGTCGGCCCAGCTTCCTTGGGCGAGCGGGATCGCCCCGTCGAGGAAGCGACGGCCCGCGGCGATCACCGCCGCGCCGCGCACCTCGTCATAGCCGCCCGGCCGCGCCGGTTCGGCATCGAGCGCGTCGGTGCCGTAGAAGGCATCGTAGAGGCTGCCCCAGCGCGCATTGGCGGCGTTGAGCACGAAGCGGTCGTTGAGCACCGGCACGACCAGCTGCGGCCCGGCCATCGTCGCGATCTCGGGATCGACGTTCTGCGTGCCGATCAGGAAGTCCCCGGGCTCGGGCACCAGGTACCCGATCTCTTCGAGGAAGGCACGATATTCGGCCGGATCCAGCGGCTTGCCGGCGCGCGCGGCGTGCCACGCATCGATCTGTTCCTGCAGATGATCCCGCTTCGCCAGAAGCGCGCGGTTGACCGGCACCAGGCGATCGCACAGCGCCGCGAAGCCCGCCCAGAATCCGGCGGGCGCAATGCCCAGCGGGCCGAGCACGCGCTGGTCGACGAAATCCGCAAGCAGGCGATCAACCTGGAGGCCGCTCAGCGTGACGCGATCGTTCATGACAGTCCAACTTCCCATTCGCTTCGAACAACAACACCGGCGGTCCATGCACGGGCATGGCGCGCCACTCGGAATCGACGATCCTGGGGAGGACGGGACCAGCCTATGGACGAACCGTCGCGCGGTTGCAACCTGACCGCGGCAGCCACGGGGTTCACCCTTCCCGGATCTGGCGCTAGACGGTTGCCGATGAAACAGCTTTCGCGCAACGAACAGGCCCTGCTCGACCGGATCGACGCCGGCGCCATGCTGCCCCGCGTCGAGCGCTGGTGCGCGATCAACACCGGCACGCGCAATCTTGCCGGGCTCGCCGAACAGGCCTCGCTGCTCGCCGATGCCTTTGCCGCGCTGCCGGGCGAAGTGCGGCTGGTCGAGCCCGGTCCGGTCGAGGCCGTCGCGCCCGACGGCGCGCGCCTCGCGCTCGACCACGGCCGCCACCTCGTCCTCTCGGTTCGCCCCGAAGCCGGCCGCCGCTACCTGCTGACCGGGCACATGGACACCGTCTATCCCGCCGACCATCCGTTCCAGGCGCTGACCTGGCTCGAGGACGGCGTCCTCGGCGGCCCCGGCGTTGCCGACATGAAGGGCGGCATCGCGGTGATCCTCGCCGCGCTCGCCGCGTTCGAGCATAGCGCCGCCGCGCGCGACGTCGGCTACGACGTGATGATCAATTCCGACGAGGAGACCGGCAGCCTCGCTTCGGCGCCGCTGATCGCGCAGCTCGCCGCGGGCAAGGCCGCCGCGCTCACTTACGAGCCGTCCGCCCTTCCCGACGGCACCCTCGCCGGCGCGCGCCCGGGCAGCGGCAACTACAGCGCGATCGTCACCGGCCGCAGCGCCCATGCCGGGCGCAACCCGCAGGACGGCCGCAACGCGATCCTCGCCGCGGCGGCGCTGGCGCTCGCACTGCGCGACGCGGTGCGCGAGGGGCTGTCGATCAACCCCGCGCGGATCGACGGCGGAAGCGCCAACAACGTCGTGCCCGATCACGCGATCCTGCGCTTCAACGTGCGGCCGCGCACGCCCGAGCTGGCCGAGGAATTCGCCCGCGACCTCGCCCGCATGATCGCCGGGATCGAAGCCGCGCACGAAGTCTCGATCCACCTGCATGGCGCCGTCACCCGGCCCCCCAAGCCGCTGGACGAAAAGGCCGAGGCGCTGTTCGGCCTCGTGCGCGAATGCGGCGCGGCGCTGGGCCAGCCGATCCGCTGGCAGGCGGCAGGCGGGGTCTGCGACGGCAACAACATCGCCGCCATGGGTGTCCCGGTGGTGGACACGATGGGCGTGCGCGGCGGCGCGATCCACTCGCCCGCAGAATACCTGATCACGGCCTCGCTGGCCGAACGCGCGGCGCTCTCGGCGCTCGTGCTGCACCGACTTTCCGGAGGGGAATAAGCATACCATGACGCATCGCATCCGTGCCGCACGGCTCGACGACCTGCAGCATCTCTACGAGATGGCCAAGCTGACGGGCGGCGGCTTCACCAACCTGCCGCCCGACCGCAAGGCGCTCACCGCCAAGCTCGAGCGCTCGGCCGCGGCCTACGCCAACCTCGAGGAAGGCGATCCCAAGTCGGACCGCGACGAATTGTTCGTGCTGGTGCTCGAGGACATCGCCACCGGCGAGGTGCGCGGCACGTCGCAGATCTTCACCCGCGTCGGCCAGCAGTGGCCGTTCTATTCCTACCGCATCGCCACGCTCACCCAGCATTCCAAGGAACTGAACCGCACCTTCCGGGCAGAGATGCTCAATCTCGTCACCGATCTCGAAGGGTCGAGCGAAGTCGGCGGCCTGTTCCTCCACCCCTCCGAACGCGCCGGCGGCCTCGGTATGCTGCTCGCGCGCAGCCGCTACCTGTTCGTCGCGATGCACCGCAAGCGCTTCTCCGACCGCATCCTCGCCGAACTGCGCGGGGTGATCGACGAGCGCGGCGGCTCGCCGTTCTGGGACGGCGTCGCCGGGCGCTTCTTCGGGATGAACTTCCAGGAAGCCGACTACTTCAACGCGATCAACGGCCACCAGTTTATCGCCGACCTGATGCCCAAGCATCCGGTCTATATCGCCATGCTGCCCGAGACCGCGCGCAGCGCGATCGGCCTGCCCCACCCCTCGGGCCGCGCCGCGATGCGCATGCTCGAGGAAGAAGGCTTCGCGCACGAGGGCTATGTCGACATCTTCGACGGCGGCCCGACGATGACCGCGCGCACCGACCGGGTCGAATCGATCTGCAATGCAAAGCCCGCGGTCGTTGCGCGCATCCGCGCGCCCGAAGGGAGCGGCCCTGCGCGCAAGGCGCTGGTTGCCGCCGGCCGGCTTGCCGATTTCCGCTGCTGCTTCGCCGAAGTCGGCGAGGACGAAACCGGGTTCGTTCTGGATCCGATTGCCGCGGCGGGACTGGGTGTCGGCGAGGGCGACACCGTCTGGCACGTGCGTCGCTAGGGTCGGAACGGCGGGCTTCCATCGTCGTTGTGGGGGCGATGGCGCGGGCGGCTCAGGCCTCTGTCGCCATCCCTTACAGTGAAAATGGCGTTAACCAAAGGCTGGTGCGGAAATCTGCGTCTGGCATAAAGGTTGCGGATGGAGTCTCCAGCAAGAGGACCCACGATGCTCGGCAAGATCGCAAGCCTGTTCCTGATCAAGTCCCGCTTCGAAGCCTTTGCGATCATCTACGCGCTGGCGCTGGGCGCGGTCGAGCGCGGCCATGTCTATCTCGGCCAGTATCCCGGATTCGGCGGCAAGCTGCTGTTCCTAGCCTGCACCGGCGCAGTGTTCATGGCCGGCGCCAAGATTCTCGACGCGCTGCGCTACGAGCAGGCGCAAAAGCAGCGCGAGCGCAAGCGCCTGGCGGAAGAAGCCTGAAAAGGGAAGGAGCGCGTTTCTGTTGCCAGGCTCGCGCGCCTTCACCGACGGGGGGCGGAGCGAGCGAGCCCACAGGTCTGCGCGGAGTGGGGCGATTCTGTTGCTAGGCTCGCCCCGGGCCCCCGGTTTCCGATTCTGTTACCCGGTTCGGTCCGAACCGTGCTCCAACTTTGTAAGATCAGGCCGTTAGGCCGTCAGATTACGCCGCGAGAGCAAGTGCTTCGTTGTCGTTGGCACTTGTGAGTTTTGAGCCTTGAACGGGTTACTCAGCCCGGGCGAAAACAGCGCTTTTCAACACACGTCGATCCTAGTTCGGCCCCATCAACACCCTTGCGACAACAAGGCCCGGCCTGTCTCAGCCGGTGGTGATGGTGGAGCCGCCGGGTACCGCCCCCGGGTCCGCTGCGCCTATTGCACGCCGCAGTTTATCGCCATAGCCGGTCGAAACCGGCATCGACCCATATAGGCGGCCCGCGCCAAATGAAAAGGGGCGACCGGTCCGCTGCCCCCCACTGCGTCCGCTTCGCCTGAAGCCGCGTCCGCTTCTGTCGCAGCTGGACCGTCAGCCCTTCGCCCTGAGCGCGTCGCGGATCTCGGCCAGCAGTTCGATCTCGGTCGGCCCCGCAGGCGCCGCGGGGGCCTCGTCTTTGGGCTTTTCGAGCAGGCGGTTGGCCGCCTTGACGATCAGGAAGATGATGAAGGCGACGATCAGGAAATTGACGCCCTGGGTGATGAAGTCGCCATAGCCGATCATCGGCACGCCCGCCGCCTTGAGCTGGGCATAGTTGGCGGGGTCGCCCTTGTAGTCCGCCGGGATTGGGCCGAGCCGCACGAAATAGCGGGTGAAGTCGACGCCGCCGGTGATGAAGCCGACCACCGGCATGATCACGCTTTCGGTCAGCGAGGTGACGATCTTGCCGAACGCGCCGCCGATGATCACGCCGACCGCCAAGTCGAGCACGTTGCCGCGCGCGATGAAAGTCTTGAATTCCTGCATCATGCCCATGACCCGTCGTTCCCCTTCGGTCATTGTCGTTCCAACTCCTTGGTTGCCATCGGCGCGCCAACGCGACAAGCCGGATCAGGTTGCAGATCGGACCCCGGCGCGGCGCGTGACGTTTCGTGTCGTCCCTTGAACGCCCTTCGCACCGCGCTACATTGCCCGCCGATGCCGGCCGTGCCCGGCGCACCAGAGGACATTTCAAAGCCATGGCCGCTTCCTTCCTGTCCCGCCTCGCCCGTTTCGCCTTCGTCGCCGCAGCCGCCGCCGGGCTCTCGGCCTGCGGGGTCAACTCGATCCCGACGGCAGAGGAAAACGCCAAGGCCAAGTGGGCCGACGTGCAGAACCAGTACCAGCGCCGCGCCGACCTGATCCCGAACCTCGTCGCCACGGTGAAGGGCTACGCCAAGCAGGAACAGGACACCCTGACCAAGGTGACCGAGGCGCGCGCCAAGGCGACGAGCGTGCAGATTTCCGCCGCCGACGTCACCGACCCCGCCAAGATGGCGCAGTATCAGGCAGCGCAGGGCCAGCTCTCGGCCGGCCTCGGCCGCCTGCTCGCCTCGGTCGAAGCCTATCCCGACCTCAAGTCGAACCAGAACTTCCTTGCGCTGCAAAGCCAACTCGAAGGGACCGAGAACCGCATCGCCGTCGCCCGCCGCGATTACAACGAAGCGGTCCAGGCCTACAACACCACCATCCGCACCTTCCCCGCCGTGATCGGCGCCAAGGTGATCTATGGCGCCAAGCCGATGGTGCCGTTCCAGGCGACGACGCCGGGCGCCGACACCGCCCCCACGGTCAGCTTCGACAGCCCGGCCGCGCCCGCCGCAGCCCCGGCCAACGACAATGCCGCCGCTCCGGCGAGCAAGGCGGCGGGCCAGTAAGGCAGCGCGCGGGGGAGCGCCCCGGCGATGCTCAAGCGTCTCGTCCTGATCGCGATGGCCGCGCTGGCGTTTTTTGCCGGCCCGGCCCTCGCGCAGACCTTTCCGAAGCTCACCGGCCGGGTGGTCGATGACGCGCACCTGCTCCAGCCCGATCAGGTGGCGGCGCTCGATGCCAAGCTCGCCGCGCTCGAACAGCAGTCGCAGCGCCAGCTCATCGTGGTCACGCTGCCCAGCCTCGATGGCTACGAGATCGAGGACTACGGCTACCGCCTGGGCCGCGCCTGGGGCATCGGCGACAAGGGGCGCAACGACGGCGCGCTGCTGATCGTCGCGCCCAACGAACGCAAGGTGCGGATCGAGGTCGGCTATGGTCTCGAAGGCATCATCACCGACGCATTGTCGAGCGTGATCATCCAGCGCGAGATCGTGCCCCGCTTCAAGCAGAACGACTACGCCGGCGGGATCAACGCCGCCACCGACCAGCTGATCGCCCAGCTCAGGCTGCCCGACGACGAGGCGCGCAAGGTCGCCGCCAGCGCCGCGCAGCAACAGAAGAAGGCCAGCGAACCGAAGTTCGATTTCGGCACGGTGGTGTTCCTGGTGATCTTCTTTTTCTTCTTCGTCCTGCCCTTCCTGCGCGCCATGCGCGGGGGTGGGCGGCGCTATGGTCGCAGCCCGGGCGTGATGATCTTCCCCACCGGCGGCTGGGGTGGCGGCTCCGACTGGGGCGGCGGTGGTGGCGGCGGCTGGGGCGGCGGCGGCGGCTTCTCGGGCGGTGGCGGCAGCTTCGGCGGCGGCGGCTCGTCGGGGAGCTGGTGAGATGATCCCCGACCTCACTGCCCAAGATCACGCCCGCGTCGCCGCTGCGGTCACGCAGGCCGAACTTGCCAGCGCCGGCGAGATCGTCACCATCGTGACCGCGCGCTCGGACAGCTACCGCGACGTAGCGCTCGGCTGGAGCGCCTTCGTCGCGCTGCTCGCGCTTGCCGCGCTCGAGCTCGCGCCCGATTTCTACATCGCGCTGGTCGATCGCGTGCTCGGCCTGTGGGCCAGCGACTGGAGCCCGCGCGCCGTGCTCGGCCTCGCGCTCGTCGTCGCCACGCTCAAGTTCCTTGGCATGCTGCTGATCCTGGCGTGGTACCACCCCTTGCGCCTCTTTCTCACTCCGGGGCCGGTCAAGGCATCGCGCGTCCATGCCCGTGCGCTCACCTGTTTTCGCGTCGGCGCGCAGAGCCGCACCACCGGGCGCACCGGTATCCTGATCTACC
The DNA here is from genome assembly GCF_020179475.1 of Novosphingobium huizhouense. Classification (GTDB taxonomy): domain Bacteria; phylum Pseudomonadota; class Alphaproteobacteria; order Sphingomonadales; family Sphingomonadaceae; genus Novosphingobium; species Novosphingobium huizhouense. The sequence goes on from NZ_JAILXZ010000006.1 coordinate 76,237, forward strand.
TCTCGCTCGCCGAACACCGGGCCGAGATCATCGCCGACGAAGCGATCGCCGCGAAAGTCGCTCCCGAAGTCTGGGGCGATGCGATGCACGCCATGCTCGGCCACTTGCGCCGGGGCCGCGTCGCCGACGGGATGATCGCCGCGGTCGAGCAGGTCGGCGCGGTGCTGGCCGAGCACTTCCCCCGCGCAGCGGACGATTCCAACGAACTTCCCGACCGGCTGATCGAAGTGTGACGCCGCTCTGCCGTCGATCCCCCAACCGTTCGTGTCGAGCGAAGCCGAGACACCGACCGCAACGACCGGACCATGCCCGTGAGCCTCGAAGAAGAATTCGCCAACGTCCCCGAGGAAGTCCGCTGGGAGGGCCGCTACATCGTCGCCAAGACACGCGGGCGCTGGGAATACGTCAGCCGCGCGCGCAACATCCGCGCCGCAGTGATCCTCGCCATCGACGAGGGCCACATTATCCTGGTCGAACAGTTCCGCGTGCCGCTCGGCCGCCCCTCGCTCGAAATGCCCGCGGGCCTGATCGGCGATCTCGACGGCAGCGAGGGCGAGGACGCCGAGCTTGCGGCCGCGCGCGAGCTCGAGGAGGAGACCGGCTATCGCTCCGGGCGGATGGAGAACCTGGGCGAGTTCTATTCCTCGCCCGGCATGGTCACCGAGACCTTCACGATGTTTCGCGCGCACGATCTGGTCAAAGTGGGCGAAGGCGGCGGCACCGAGGGCGAGGGCATTACCGTCCATCGCGTGCCGCTTGCCGAATTCGACCGGTTCATCGCCGACAAGCGCGCGGCAGGCTACGGCATCGACGTGCGCATGCTGATGCTGCTCGGCGCGCGGATACCCGAACTGAGATAACGACAACGGAGAGGACGAATATGGCTGGCAGGGTAGAGGGCAAGAAGGCGCTGGTCACCGGCGCCGCGCAAGGGCTGGGCGCCGCGCACGCGTGGACGCTGGCGCGCGAAGGTGCCAAAGTGCTGCTGACCGACATCAACGGCGAGGGCGCCGCCGCGCAGGCCGCCGCGATCAATGCCGAGCTCGGCGAAGGCACCGCCTTTGCCCTGCGCCACGACGTGACCAGCGCCGAGGACTGGGACGCCGCCATTGCCATGGCGGTCGCCAAGCTCGGCGGCCTGTCGGTGCTGGTCAACAACGCCGGCGTCGGCGTGCGCGGCAATATCGAGACGGCGACGCTCGAGGACTGGCGCCGCGGCTTTGCCATCAACGTCGATTCGGTGTTCCTCGGCTGCCAGAAGGCGCTGCCGGTGATGAAGGAGAACCAGCCCGGCTCGATCGTCAACATCAGCTCGATCGCCGGCCTGATCGCGTCCGACACCATGCCCGGCTACAACGCCAGCAAGGCGGCGGTGTGGATGCTGACCAAGTCGGTCGCGCTCTACTGCGCCAAGCGCGGCTGGGACATCCGCTGCAATTCGGTCCACCCGACCTTCGTCGACACGCCGATCCTCGACGGCATCGGCGCCAACGCGGGGCTGACCAAGGACGTGGTCATGGGCAAGCTCGCCCGCCAGATTCCGCTGGGCCGGATCGGCGAGCCGCAGGACATCGCCAACGGCGTACTCTACCTCGCCAGCGACGAGAGCCGCTTCATGACCGGCGCCGAACTCAAGCTCGACGGCGGCATCAGCGCCCTTTGAGGTTGCCCGGCGGGGGTTGGCGCGCCCCCGCCGCTCGCCTATGAGCGCCCCGCCAGAGGGGAATTCCACACGACATGCCCGCGCCTTTGATCCTGACCTTTTCGTGCGCCGACCGTCCCGGCATCGTCGCCAAGGTGACCGGCTGCCTGTTCCAGGCCGACGCCAACATCCTCGAGGCGCAGCAGTTCGACGATGTCGAATCCGGCCGCTTCTTCATGCGCGTGGTCTTCGCCGCCGATGCCGGGCTCGAAGGCATGCGCGGCGCCATCGCGCCGATGGCGGCAAGCCTCGGCATGGACTGGTCGCTGCGCGATACTTCGGTCAAGCGCCGCGTCGTGCTGATGGTCTCCAAGTTCGACCACTGCCTCGGCGACCTGCTCTACCGCACCCGCATCGGCGAGCTGCCGATGGAGATCGTCGCGATCATCGGCAACCATCCGCTCGAGGCCTTGAACGTCTCGCTGTTCGGCGACCTGCCCTACCACCACCTGCCGATCAGCGCGGAGACCAAGGCCGCGCAGGAAGCGCAGGTAAAGCGCGTGGTCGAGGAAACCGGCGCCGAACTCGTCGTGCTCGCGCGCTACATGCAGATCCTCTCCGACGATCTCGCCGGCTTCCTCTCGGGGCGCTGCATCAACATCCACCACTCGTTCCTGCCGAGCTTCAAGGGCGCCAAGCCCTATCACCAGGCGCACGCGCGCGGGGTGAAGATGATCGGCGCCACCGCGCACTACGTCACCGCCGATCTCGACGAAGGCCCGATCATCCACCAGGACGTCGAGCCGGTCAGCCATGCCGACACGCCAGAGGATCTGGTGCGCAAGGGCCGCGACATCGAACGCCGCGTGCTGGCCGAAGCGGTGCGCCTGCACCTGGGCGACCGCGCGCTGCTCAACGGCAGCAAGACGGTCGTGTTCAAGAGCTGAAACCTAGGGGCGGCCCGCCTCGCGCCTGCCGGGGCGCGGGGCAAAGCCGTGCATGCCCATCCACCACTGGAAGGCGATGATCGCGCCCTTGGCCGGGCGCAGCAGGCCGACCAGGAGCACCAGCGCCATCGCGGCCACCAGCCCCATCATCGTCGCCAGCGACAGCTCGGTCCGCAGCCCCAGCGCGATGATCACCGGCGCCATCACGTGCCCGGTGATCAGGATCGCGAGATAGGCTGGAAAATCGTCGGCTGCGTGCAGCGTCCAGTTCTGCCCGCACATCCCGCAGCGCTCGACCGGCCTGACGAAACTCGCGAACAGGTGCGCGCCGCCGCAGCGCGGGCAGCGCCCTCGCGCGCCCCGCGCCAGCGCCGCGCCGAGCGAATGCGGCAGCGCGGAAGCGGACAGCGGCAGGGCGGCGTCGGGCATCGGCCTACTTCTTCGTCGCGAACGGGTTCTTGGGGCTGCGCAAGGTCAGCCGGATCGGCACCGCCTCGAACCCCAGCTCGCGGCGGATGCCGTTGACGAGGTAGCGGCGGTAGCTTTCGGGCAGTTCGTCCAGCCGCGTGCCGAACAGCACGAAGCCCGGCGGTCGGGTCTTGGCCTGGGTGATGTAGCGCAGCTTGATCCGCCGTCCTCCCGGCGCCGGCGGCGGGTTGGCGGCGAGCGCGTCGTCGAACCAGCGGTTCAAGGCGGCGGTCGGCACGCGCTTGGACCAGGCCTCGCGGATCTCGAACGCGGCCTTGAGCAGGTCGTCGGTGCCCTTGCCGGTGCGCGCAGAGACCGCGATCAGCGGCACCCCGCGCACTTGCGCCAGCCCTTCGTCGAGCGCGGCGCGCACCCCGTTGAACAGCCCCGAGGCGTTTTCGGCCACGTCCCACTTGTTGATCGCGATCATCAGCGCGCGGCCCTCCTCGATCACCATCGAGGCGATCTTGAGGTCCTGGTGCTCGAGCCCGCGGGTCGCGTCGAGCAGCAGCACGACGACCTCGGCGAAATCGATCGCGCGGCGCGCATCGGCCACCGACAGCTTTTCGAGCTTCTCGGTCACCTGCGCCTTCTTGCGCATCCCTGCGGTGTCGATCAGGCGGACCGGGCGATAGCCTTCGCGCTCGGGATCGAACCACTGCCAGTCGATCGCGATCGAATCGCGCGTGATGCCCGCTTCCGGGCCGGTCAGCAGGCGGTTCTCGCCCAGCAGCTTGTTGATCAGCGTGGACTTGCCCGCGTTCGGGCGTCCGACGATGGCGAGCTTGAGGACGGATTCGGGATCGAATTCCTCCTCGTCCTCGCCCGACGCTTCCTCATCCTCGTCCTCTTCGGCCTGCTTTGCTTCGAGGTGCGGGCGCAGCGCCTCGAACAGGTCGGCAAGCCCCTGGCCATGTTCGGCGGAGAACGCCACCGGCTCGCCGAAGCCCAGCGCGAAGGCGTCGTAGATGCCGGGGTCGCCCTGGCGGCCTTCGGCCTTGTTGGCCATCAGCACGATCGGCACGCGGCTCGAGCGAAGGTAGCGGGCGATCTCCTCGTCGAGCGGGGTCACGCCGGCGCGCGCGTCGATCACGAACAGCGCGACGTCGGCGCCGATCAGCGAGGCTTCGGTCTGCTGGCGCATGCGGCCGGGCAGCGTCTCGGGATCGAGGTCTTCCCAGCCGGCGGTGTCGACGATGGTGAAGTCAAGTCCCAGGAGACTGGCATCGCCGAAGCGGCGGTCGCGGGTCACGCCCGGCTGGTCGTCGACCAGCGCCAGCCGCTTGCCCACCAGCCGGTTGAACAGCGTGGACTTGCCGACATTGGGTCGGCCGATGATGATGACCTGGGGACGCATGGCCCTCCCGTGGCCCTTCTGCGCGCGTAAGGCAAGCGCGCGGGCATCTTGCTAACCAAGGTTAGCGCGTGATTAACTATCCTGTGCAAGGGTCGCTCAACCACGGCGAGGCACAAACACGGCCATGCGGAACTGGACATCAGCGGCGCTGCCGCTCGCGATCCTGCTCGGAGTCGGCCACGGGGCGAGCGCCACGGCCCGCGCGATCGAATCGGCGGTCTATGCCGGCGACGATGCGGGCGTCGGCGAAGATGCCGGGTCCGGCCTCGCCGATACTGGCCTCGAATGCGTACCCTATGCCCGGCAGGTGTCGGGCATCGCGATCTACGGCGATGCCTGGCGCTGGTGGGACCAGGCCGCGGGCCAGTATGCGCGCGGCCGCCGGCCCAAGGTCGGCGCGGTGATGAGCTTTGCCCCTTACGGCCCGATGCGGCTGGGCCACGTTGCCGCCGTCAGCCGGATCATCGACCGCCGCACGGTGCTGCTGCGCCACGCCAACTGGTCGCCCATCGGCGGCCGCCGCGGCCAGATCGAGGACAACGTCCGCGCCGTCGACGTCTCGCCCGACAACGACTGGAGCGAAGTGCGCGTGTGGTACGCCCCGCTCGGCGATCTCGGCACCACGCACTGGCCGGTCAACGGCTTCATCTACAACGAACCCGCGGACCCTGCCGCACGGATGACCGGCAAGGGCGTGGTCCTCGCCTCGGCCTCGCTCCCCGCGGCGCTCGCCCGCGCACCCTATCGCTCGCAGATCGGCGCGGACTTCCTCTCGGGCATCGCGGTCGAGCCGCCGGCGCGGACGAGGCCCGCCGCCGTCCGCCGGAACCTCGCCTATGCCGGACCGGTCGCGCAGACGAAGACGACCGCACCCCGGGGGGCGCGGTCGCTTGCCGACGATCCGATCGGCCGGATCATCGCCGCACGGATGCGGTGACCACCCGGCGCGTTACAGCGTGGTGAAGATCGCGCCGAAGTCCTTGCCGCCGTTCCCGGCTTCGACGAACGCTTCGTAGATCGCCTTGGCGTGCTCGCCCATGGGCACGCTCGCACCGGCGCTCTGCGCGCCTTCCATGGCGAGCTTCAGGTCCTTGAGCATCAGCGCCGAGGCGAAACCGCCGGCATAGCCGTTGTCCGCCGGGCTCGCCGCGCCCACGCCCGGCGCCGGGGTATAGTCGTTGAGCGACCAGCAATAGCCGGTCGACTTCGACGAGATCTCGTAGAACTTCTGCGGATCGAGCCCGGCCTTGCCCGCCAGCGCCAGCGCCTCGCAGGTGCCGATCATGTGGATCGCCAGCAGCATGTTGTTGCACATCTTGGCAACCTGGCCCGCGCCCACCTCGCCGGCATGGATCACCGCCTTGGCCATCGGTTCGAGCACGGCCTTGGCCTTTTCGAACGTCGCGTCCGAAGCGCCGACCATGAACGTCAGCGTGCCGGCACTGGCCGCCGCGATCCCGCCCGAAACCGGCGCGTCGGCCATCTCGTAGCCCGCCTCGACCGCCAGCGCCGCCACTTCGCGCGCGGTGGCAACGTCGATGGTCGAACAGTCGAGCAGCAGCGCGCCCTTGGGCGCCTTGCCGATTACGTCGGCGGTATAGACGCTCTTCACGATGGCGCCGTTGGGCAGCATGGTGACCACCGCGTCGACGTCGGCCACCGCGTCGGGCACGGCGGTAAAGGTCCGGCAACCGCTCTCGCCCGCCTTGGCCAGCGCGTCTGCGGAAAGGTCGAAGGCGTGGACCTGGTGGCCCGCCTTGACCAGGTTCGCGGCCATGCCGCCGCCCATGTTGCCAAGGCCGATGAATGCGATCTTCATGGCGTTGCTCCTCAGCGGCCCTTGAACACGCCGGGGCGCTTTTCGATGAAGGCCTTCATGCCCTCGGCCTTGTCCTCGCTAGCGGTCAGGACCTGGAACACGCGGCGTTCGAACAGCAGGCCCTGGTCCAGCGTCGTCTCGAACGCGGCGTTGACCATTTCCTTGTTGGCCACGGCGGCCATCGGCGGCATCGCCGCGATCGCCTCGGCAGTCTTGATCGCCTCGGCGACGAGGTCGGCCAGCGGGACCACGCGGCTGACCAGGCCAGAACGCTCGGCCTCGGCCGCGTCCATCATCCGGCCCGTCAGGCACATGTCCATGGCCTTGGACTTGCCCACCGCGCGGGTCAGGCGCTGCGATCCGCCCATGCCCGGCGCCACCCCGAGCTTGATCTCGGGCTGACCGAACTTGGCGTTTTCCGATGCGATGATGAAGTCCGCCATCATGGCGAGCTCGCACCCGCCGCCCAGCGCAAAGCCGTTCACCGCCGCGATCCACGGCTTGCGCGTGGTCTTGACGAGGTGGCTGGTCCACTTCGCGAAGAAGTCCTCGTTGTAGAAGTCCGCCGCCGGTTTGTCGGCCATTTCCTTGATGTCGGCGCCCGCGGCGAAGGCCTTCTCGCCCGCGCCGGTCAGCACCGCGCAACGCTGCGAAGCATCGGCCTCGAACGCGGCGAAAGCCTCGATCAGCTCGCCCAGCACCTGCGAATTGAGCGCGTTGAGCGACTGCGGGCGGTTGAGCGTGACGAGGGTGACGGCACCCTTCTGTTCGACGAGGATCGTTTCGTACGTCATAGCGGTTTCCATTCCTCGGTGGCGCCCAGCGGCGCAAAGATGCTGTCGATCAGGGCGTCGCTCACGCCTTCGGGCGTGGCCGGGTCCCACTTGGGCGCATTGTCCTTGTCGACGATCACCGCGCGCACGCCCTCGGCGAAATCGGGGCGGGTCAGCACGCGGGCCGCGATGCGGTATTCCATCACCATGTTCGCGGCGAAGTCCGGCAAAGTCAGGCTGTCGGCCAGCTGGCGCAGCGCGACCTTGCAGGTCTGCGGGCTCTTGCTGGCAAGGCTCGCCAGCGTCGCCGTGGCGAAGTCGCTGCCTTCGGCCTCCAGCGCAGCGAGGATGTCCTCGTAGGTGTCCGAGGCGAACAGCCGCTCGATCTCCTCGGCGTGCGCCGCGATCTTCGCTTCGGGCGGCACTGCCGAAAGCTCGCGCAGGATCGTCGCGATCGCGCCCGGCTCGGCCGCAATCCGCGCCTTGGCCGCGGCCAGGTTCTCGGCCGGCAGATAGTGCGTGGCAAGCCCAGCCCAGACGCATTCCGCCCCGTCAAGCCGCGCACCGGTCAGCGCAAGGTACTGGCCGAGCCGCCCCTTGAGCCGCGACAGGTACCAGCCGCCGCCCACGTCGGGGAACAGGCCGATCCCGGTCTCGGGCATGGCAAGGCGCGTCGCCTCGGTCGCCACGCGATACTGCGCCGGCCCTGCAAGCCCCACGCCCCCGCCCATGGTGATCCCGTCCATGAACGCCACCACCGGCTTAGGGTAGGTCATGATCAGGTGGTTGAGCTGGTATTCGTCGTGGAAGAACTTGCGCCCCGACACGCCGCCATCGTTCAGCGCCGAATTGCGCAGGAAGGCGATGTCGCCCCCTGCGCAGAAGCCGCGGCCTTCGCTGTGGTCGATCAGCACCGCCTGCACGGCGTCATCGCCCTGCCAGCCCTGCATCGCTGCGACCATGGCGTGGACCATGTCGAGGTTGAGCGCATGGATCGCCTTGGGCCGGTTGAGCGACAGCACGCCCGCCGCGCCCTCGCGCTTCACCAGAAGATCGCTGGTCGTCTCGGCGGTCATTTCAGCAGGTCCCTTCCCACGATCATGCGCATCACTTCGTTGGTGCCTTCGAGGATGCGGTGGACGCGAAGGTCGCGCCAGAAGCGCTCGATCGGGTAATCGCGCAGGTAGCCATAGCCGCCGAACAGCTGCAGCGCGCGGTCGACGATCGACGAGCCGTTGTCGGTCGAAAGCTTCTTCGCCATCGCCGAAAAGCGCGTCTTGTCGGGCGCGCCCTGCGTCACCTTGGCCGCCGCGAGGTAGAGCAGCGCGCGCGCCGCTTCGAGGTCGGTCGCCATGTCCGCCAGCACGAACTGGGTGTTCTGGAACTCCGCGATCGACTTGCCGAACTGCTTGCGATCCTTGACGTAGGCGATCGCCTCGTCGAGGCAGCGCTGCGCCCCGCCCAGCGAGCACGCGCCGATGTTCAGGCGCCCGCCGTCGAGCCCCGCCATCGCGAACTTGAAGCCGTCGCCTTCCGCGCCGACGCGGTTGGCCACCGGCACGCGCACGTTGTCGAAGATCACCTGCGCGGTGGGCGAGGCGTTCCAGCCGAGCTTCTTCTCGGGCGCGCCGAAGCTCACGCCCTCCATGTCCTTGTCGATTACAAGGCACGAAATGCCGCGCGCGCTGTCATCGCCGGTGCGCACCATCGTCACGTAGATGTCGTTGACGCCACCGCCCGAAATGAACTGCTTGGTGCCGTTGACCACGTAATGGTCGCCTTCCAGCCGCGCCGTGGTCTTCAGCGCCGCCGCGTCCGAACCCGAGCCCGGCTCGGTCAGGCAGTAGCTGGCGATCTTGTCCATGGTGACGAGGCTCGGAAGGTAGCGGCCCTTGATCTCGTCGCCGCCGAAGCAGTCGATCATCCACGATGCCATGTTGTGGATCGAGATGAACGCGCTCGTCGCCGGGCAGCCATAGGCCATCGCTTCCATGATCAGCGCGGCTTCCAGCCGGCCAAGGCCGATCCCGCCCGATTCCTCGCTGACATAGATCGCGGCAAAGCCCAGCTCGGCTGCCGCCTTGATCGTTTCGCGCGGGAAGGTGTGGTCCTCGTCCCACTGCGCGGCGAACGGGGTGATCGCATCGGCGGTGAAACGGCGCGCCATGTCCTGGATGGCGATCTGGTCCTCGGTCAGGGAAAACTGGTCGGTCATGCTCTGGCCTTGCCTTGCGAAGGGAATGGGGGGGACGGCGGGGCCGCCCGGCGCGCTCCTCCTAACCGAAGCGCGCGGCGTGGCAAGCCGTCGGCGCGGCCAGGGGACAGGCCATGGACCTTGGGGCGAGTGCAGGTCATAGATGAGCGCCGATGGACCAGCTCGACACCGTCCTGCGCCTTGCCGCCATCGGCCAGCTCGCGCTGATCGCGCTGGTCACCTGGCGCAGCGCGGCCGCGCCAGCCCTGCGCCGGACGACGCCGCTGCTGCTGCTCTCGGTGATCGCCTATCTCGTCAACTCCGCGCCGCTGTTTCCGGGCCTGAGCCCGGCGCTGCGGCTGGTGGTGGTGCTCGTGGGCAACCTTGCCGCGCTGTTCCTGTGGCTGTTCGCGCACGCCATGTTCGACCGCACGCCCGATCGCCGCATCGCGCTCGCCGCGGGCGCGCTGCTCGTCGCCTGCGTCGCGGTGTTCGTGGCGGGCGGCAGCGCCGCCGCGATCCAGCCGCTCGCCAATGTCGTCGGCCATTCGACCGCGGCGCTGCTCGCGCTGCACGCCATGGTCATCGCCCTGACCGAGCGCGACGACGATCTCGTCGAACGCCGCCGCCGCTTTCGCGTCGCCTTCGTGCTGATCGTCGCGGGCCTCTCGATCGCCGTGCTGGCCAGCGAGGCCTGGTTCGGCTTCGGCCACGAGCCGGGCTGGATCCTCGCGGCGCAGGCCGCGCTGATCCTCCTGGCGGTCATGGTCATCGGCACCGCCATGCTGGCTGCCGATCCGCTGCTGCTCGCCCCGCCGCGCGGCGCCGCCACGCCGTCGCCCCCCGACGACGACTGGAGCCCGGCCGAGCGCGTCCTGCGCGACCGGCTCGAGGCGGCGCTGGCGCAGCGCGTCTGGCTCGAGCCGGGCTTGACCATCGGCGGGCTCGCGGCGCGGCTCGAGGTGCCCGACCACCGCCTGCGGGCGCTGATCAACCGCCGCCTCGGCCACCGCAATTTCTCCGCCTTCCTCAATGCGCACCGCATCGCCGAAGCGCGGCGCATCCTTGCCGATCCGGCGCGCGTCGACCTTCCGGTGCTGACCATCGCGATGGACCTCGGCTACGGCTCGCTCGCCCCGTTCAACCGCGCGTTCCGCGAAAGCGAGGGCCGCACTCCCACCGAGTATCGCCGCGCGGCCTTCGCCGATCGTGAAAAAGGCTGATCGATTCCGGAAAGGATCGGCATTTTCGGGGCGCGCGGAGCCATTGGGCGCCCGCCGTGCGAGGCGCGGGGCATTACCTGAACGGAGAGCCTCGCCGCCATGCCCATCACCTTCCTGTTCCTGCTCCACCACATTGCCGGCAGCGTGCAGATCGAAAGCCTGCGCTACTTCGCCGGCGCCGCCGGGGTCGCGCTGCTGTGCCGGCTGCTCGGCCCGAGCATCGCGCATCGCCGCATCCAGCCGCGCCGCGCGAGCCGCGCCGACCGCCTGCGCGAACTGCGCCAGTCGCTCTGGGCGATGGGCGTGTTCGCGATCGTCGACCTGCTGACGGTCGTGCTCATCGCGCTCGGCGCGATCGCCTTCAACCGCGGCGCGCCCGCACTCGGCACGATCGCGTGGCAGACGCTCGCGCTGGTCGTGATGCACGATGCCTACTTCTACTGGATGCACCGGGCGCTGCACCACCGCGCGCTGTTCCGCCGCTTCCACGCGGTCCACCACCTCAGCCGCACGCCGACCAGTTGGGCCGCCTACAGCTTCGCGACCGGCGAAGCGGTGTTCGAAGCAGCGATCGTCCCGGCGATGGTCGCCGCGATCAGCACGATCGCGCCTGCCGAACCCTGGGCGGTGTTCATCTTCCTCGGCCACCAGATCGCCCGCAACGCCTTCGGCCACGCCGGCTTCGAGCTCGCCTGGCCCGGGTTCACCCGCAGCCGCTGGACCGGATGGCTCACCACCACGGTCCATCACGATCTCCACCACAGCGAAGGCCGCAGCAACTTCGGGCTCTACTTCACCTGGTGGGACCGCTGGCTCGGGACCGAGCACCCGCGCTACCACGAACGCTTCGAGGCGATCGTTGCGCGCGCCCCCGAATCGTCCGTGCGCGATGTGCCGGTCCACGGTGCGGTCGGTCCCTGACCTTGCCGTCAGCCCATCGTCGGGATGACGAAGGCGTTTCCGCCGTCGGGCGAGCCGTCGGGCCAGCGCTGGGTCACGGTCTTCACCTTGGTCCAGAACTTGACGCCTTCCATGCCGTGCTGGTTGGTGTCGCCGAAGGCCGAACGCTTCCAGCCGCCGAAGGTGTGGTAGGCGACCGGCACCGGGATCGGTACGTTGATGCCCACCATGCCGACGTTGACGCGCGCGGCGAACTCGCGCGCGGCATGGCCGTTGCGCGTGAAGATGGCGACGCCGTTGCCGTACTGGTGCTTGCTCGGCAGCTCGAGCGCTTCCTCGAAGTTCTTGGCGCGCACGATCTGCAGCACCGGCCCGAAGATCTCGTTGTGGTAGCTGTCCATGTCGGGGGTAACGTGGTCGATCAGCGTCGGGCCGACGAAGAAGCCGTTCTCGTGACCCTGCAAGGTGAAGCCGCGGCCGTCGATGACCAGCTCGCCGCCTTCTTCCACGCACTTGCCGATCCAGCCTTCGACTTTTTCCTTGTGCGCCTGGGTCACCACCGGGCCATAATGCGCTTCGGGATCGGTCGACACGCCGACGCGCAGCGCGTTGATCGCGGGGATCAGCTTGGCGCGCAGCTTCTCAGCGGTTTCCTCGCCCACGGGAACGACGACGGGCAGCGCCATGCAGCGCTCGCCGGCCGAACCGAAGGCCGCGCCGGTGAGGTCGTTGACCACCTGGTCGAGGTCGGCGTCGGGCATGACGATGCCGTGGTTCTTCGCGCCGCCCATGGCCTGCACGCGCTTGCCCGCCGCCACGCCGCGGTTGTAGACATAGTGCGCGATGTCGGACGATCCGACGAAGCTGATCGCGCCGATCGCCGGGTGATCGAGGATCGCGTCGACCATTTCCTTGTCGCCGTGGACCACCTGGCAGATGCCCTCGGGCAGGCCCGCCTCGATGAACAGTTCGGCCAGGCGCACCGGCACCGAAGGATCGCGCTCGCTCGGCTTGATGATGAAGGCGTTGCCCGTGGCGATGGCGATCGCGCTCATCCACAGCGGGATCATGCCGGGGAAATTGAACGGGGTGATGCCAGCCCCGATGCCGATCGGCTGGCGCATCGAATAGACGTCGATGCCGGGGCCGGCGCCCTGGGTGTATTCGCCCTTGATCACGTGCGGCAGGCCGCAGGCGAACTCGACGACCTCGAGCCCGCGCTGGATGTCGCCCTTGGCGTCGGCGATGACCTTGCCGTGCTCGGACGACAGCGTGCGGGCGAGCTCGTCCATGTTCGCTTCGACCAGTTCCTTGAAGCGGAACATCACGCGGGCGCGGCGCTGCGGGTTGGTCGCGGCCCAGGCGGGCTGCGCCTTCAATGCGGCCTGCACCGCGCGCTCGAGCGTCTCGGCCGTGCCGAGCGCGACCTGCGCCTGCACGCCGCCGTTGTTGGGATCGAAGACATCGCCCTTGCGGGCGGGCTCGCCGCCGGCACCGCCGACGATGAAATGGTCGATGAGGCGCATGGGAATCCTCTCAGGTTGAACCGCTAAGCGATATTGCGCGCTTCCTGCGCCCCGATCCGGTTGCAAGCAACACGCGAAAATGCGAGGTTCACCTGCAATCATGCAGGCCCTCGACTGGAACGACTTCCAGGCCTTCCTCGCCGTCGCCCGCGCCGGCCAGCTCGCGCGCGCCGCCGCCGCGATGGGGGTCGACGCCACCACCGTCGGCCGCCGCCTGCGCAGGCTCGAAGCGCGCGTCGGCGCCACGCTGTTCGAACAGACGCGCGAAGGGCAGGTCCTGACCGAAGCGGGCGAAGCCATGCTCGCCGAAGTCGAAGCGATGGAGCAGGCCGCCAGCCGCATCGCCGAACATGCCGCCACCGGGGGCGGCCCGGTGGGGCTCTTGCGCGTCAGCCTGTCCGAAGGCTTCGCCAGCTGGATCGTCGCGCCCGCGCTGCCCAGCTTCATCGACGCCAATCCGCGCCTGATGGTCGATCTGGTGGCGAACTCGGGCTTCCTCAGCCCGTCCAAGCGCGAAGCCGATCTTGCCGTCACGCTCTCCCGCCCCCGCGCGGGCCCAGTCATCGCGGGCAAGCTGTCGGACTATGCGCTCAGGCTCTACGCCACGCGCGGCTATCTTGCGCGGCGGGGCATGCCCGAACGCCCGGCGGACCTCGCGCAGGGCCATCGCCTCGTCGGCTACATCCCCGACCTGCTCTATGCGCCCGAACTGCGCTATCTCGCCGAGATCGAGGAGGATCTGTCCGCCACCGTGCGCTCCAGCTCGATCAACGCGCAGCACCGCCTGATTGCGGCCGGGGCGGGCATCGGCGTGCTGCCCTGCTTCATCGGCGATGCGGACAAGTGGCTGGTGCCCGTCCTGCCCGAATCGCGCATCACCCGCAGCTTCTGGCTGGTCACGCACAAGGACACGCACAACCTCGCCCGCGTGCGCGCCTTCAAGGACTGGCTGACCGCGCTCGCCCTGCGCGAACGCGCCCGCCTCCTCCCCCGCTAGATCCTCCCCTGCAAGGGGAGGGGGACCAGCCGCAGGCTGGTGGAGGGGTAAAGAGCTTAAACGAGGCGCCGAACGGCGCCCAACCCGACTTCAGGCCTTGGCGACCGGCGCGTCCTCGCCCAAGTCCTCGTACCACGCCTCGACCGGACCGTTCAGCTTGAGCGTCAGCGGATTGCCCTTGCGATCCATCGTCTTGCCCGCCTGGACACGGACCCAGCCTTCGGAAATGCAGTATTCCTCGACGTTGTTGCGGACCACGCCCTTGAAGCGGATGCCCACGCCACGGCGCAGCTTGTCCGCATCGAAGTACGGGCTGCGCGGATTGATGGCGAGGTGATCCGGCGGCACGTCGGGGCCGGAAGTCTGCGGAATGGTTTCGTCGGTCATGGTGCGCGGCAAATATCTTGCCCACCCCACTTGTCAATCGCAGCCGCACCGGATAGAGGCGCGCCCCTGCCCCGGCTCCACGCCGGCGAGCGGGCGCGTAGCTCAGCGGTAGAGCACACCCTTCACACGGGTGGGGTCACAGGTTCAATCCCTGTCGCGCCCACCACTCAAACCCGCAGGGGTCCCTGCGGGTTTTTGTGTTTCTGGCGACCCGATCTCTCCCGTTTGGACCTTCGCACCCGAAGAGCCGCCCAGCAACTGCCGCCCCCTTCTCATCCTCTCCGTGCAGGAGACGGCGCTGGATGCGGTGCTGGGTCAGAGCCCCGCCGCCTTCGCAAGCCAGGTGTCTGCGCGCAAGGAGAGCGCCCGCCGCCAAATCCGCCCGCCCCGAGCCCGTCGAAGGGCCGCCCTTCCTTGAGCGCAGCACCGAGACAGACCGCAACGCCGCCCCAACCGCAAGGCCAGCGCCGGAAGACGTCCCGGGAGCGCGAGGGGCCCTGCCCCTCGCACCGTCCCTTCTCCTTCAACCCTCCCCAACCCATCTTGACACGACTAACCATATAGGTTATACGCCGCCCCACGGACCGGGAGCGGCATGGCCGGCTTGCTCTTCGCTCCTTCGGGGTTGCGCCCATGCGGCAAGGCCCCGACGCGACCGGCGCGGGTCGGCGCTGCGGGAAGCCGGATCTCTCACCAGATGCGGCGAGCGAGGGCGTAAAGCCCCAAGTCCCTCAGGGCATACCCAGCCAGTGCAACGGACGGGCGGATGTGGTGCGGTGGTTCAGCCGCGTGGCAGCGCTCCCATGAAGTCCGGTTCCGGTCCGGCCTGGCCCCCTCGCGCGGCCCTGCTTATCCCGGAACTTATCCTTAGGGACTCGCTACGGACCCGATGCGGCACGCGAGCCGTCGCAAGGGATACGAGCCCCCGTCCGAACAAGGCCGAGCCGTGCGGGAAGCAACGCCCCCGCCGGCCACTCGCCAGAGCGTTCACCGCCCTCCTTCGCGCAGCGCCAGGCAATGGCGCCCGCGCCGGTCGCGCAGGTCCGTTCCGTTTCCCCAAGGCGTTAGGTCCGGGTTCGCCGCCGGATGGTTTCGTGTGTGCGGCCTCGACGATCACCGCACAAAACGCGCGGCGCGAGCCCTGCGCAAATTGACTCGGCGGCGCACACCTGCCATGCGCCGGGCCGTTCGATGAACGACGTCGATCCGCCGCCGCGGTCGGATCGCCCCGGTCGGGGAGTAGCGCAGCCTGGTAGCGCATCTGGTTTGGGACCAGAGGGTCGTAGGTTCGAATCCTATCTCCCCGACCATTTTTCCCGACGCGACCTTTTTCCTGCGATCTTCGACCGGTTCGTGGATGGCTGGTCTGCGGCCGCACGCCCTCGACACTCTCGATCGCGGCTCGTCCTGTCATTCAGGGCTTGATCAGGACTTTGAGCGCTTCGCGTCGGTCCATGGCAGCATAGCCTTGCGGCACGCCCACGCGACCGACCGCGCCGCCAGCGCGCATGACGCCCATCGACGTTTCCATCGCCTGACCGGTGCCGACGCGTTCCAGCACCGGTTGCGCGCCGAGTCCGCCGGTCAAGGCGCGCACGCGTTCCACGCCTTCATCGCCCCGTTCGCGCAACCCCGGCGCGGGCGAGCACGCCTGTTCGAAGCCTTCAACCAGAGCCTTCTCGAAAACCCCATCCCCATCGGCGCGTGAGGCGCTGCCTTCCGCAGACTGAGGAAATCCGGTGGCCGAGAGCTTCTTCACCAACCTGATCAACAACGCCGCAGACACGGACGTCGAGTTCCCGGCGATCTGGGCCGTGAACGCATAGCGGGGCCTTCGAGGTTTGAGGCAGAACGGCCATCTGCGGGGTCGTGGGCGGGTCCGAACCCTGCCACCGCAGCCAATCGATCGCCTGCCCCCCGAAAGGTCGGGAGCACATTTGGTACGGGATCAGCGGTTGTTGTCGCGATTGCGGGAGCGGCGCAGGCGGCGGCAGAGCCATTCGGCGAAGGTCAGCGCGCAGACGAACACCAGCAGCACGATCGAG
This sequence comes from Novosphingobium huizhouense, assembly GCF_020179475.1. GTDB lineage: Bacteria > Pseudomonadota > Alphaproteobacteria > Sphingomonadales > Sphingomonadaceae > Novosphingobium > Novosphingobium huizhouense. Next base: position 92,515 of record NZ_JAILXZ010000006.1, read on the forward strand.
GCGACAGTCAGGTACATCGGACGGTCTCCTCGCGGGCGCGCCGCGGCCTGGCGTCAGGCTTCAGGCGATGCGGTCATTCGGCCCGTGCCACGATTATAGATAAAGTTCATAGTTTCGTCGAGTCAGGGGGAGCCCTCCGGGCATTGGGCCGAGAACGCGCGCGGTTCGTCGCGTCCACCAGTTGCGCTCGCCTGCGACAAACAGCGCGCACCGCGCGCTCGCCCCCTCCGCTGCGCGGCGGATAGCCGGGAGTTCCGCTCGTCGGGCCGACCCCGTGCCCGGGTTACGCTCGCCTTTTGCGCCGCCCGCCCGGTGCGGAACGAAGCGCCCGGCGGCTCCTTGTAAGGGCGCACCAAACGCACGGAGCAGCCATGACTACCGCATCAGCCATCTTCGATACCCACGCGCAAGCCGAACGGGCGGTCAGCGACCTGCGCGCGCTCGGCGTCGACGACGCCCGCCTCTCGGTCATCGCGCACCACGGCGGCTCGACCACCGTCAGCAATGTCGACGGCGACGTGACCGACGACGACCATCGCAACGTCCTGCGCGGCATCCTGGGCGGCGGCGCGCTGGGCGCCGGGCTCGGCGTCGCCGCGCTCGCCATTCCCGGGGTCGGGCCGCTGGTCGCCGCGGGCGCCATCGCCGCCTCGGCAGTGCCGAGCGCGATGGGCATCGGCGCCGCGATCGGCGCGATCGGCGGCACGCTCAACGAGACGCTGACCAAGCACGGCGTCAGCGACGAGGACGCCGCCTACTACAACGAACGCATGCGCGACGGCGCGGTCGTGGTCACCGCCGAGGACGATTCGATCGGCTACGATGCGCTGCAGGATGCGCTGCACCGCGCCGGCGGCCACAACGCCCGCCGCGGCGCGACGACGACGATCTGACCCCGGCGCGACGCTCCCGGCGGCCTCACACGCCGCCGGGGCGTCCGTCCCAGGCCGCCACCGCCGCCTCCACAGCAGCCTTGTGCGCGCGGCCGTTCTCGACATAGTGGGCAACGCCCGCGCGCATCCCCGCGATCGCCTCGTCGGTCAGATCGCGCATGAAGGCGGCCGGGCGCCCGCCCCACAGCTGCCGCGCGCCGATCCGCTTGTTCGGCGTCAGCAGCGCGCCCGCCGCCAGCATGCCGTCGCTTTCTATCACGCAGCCGTTCATCACCGTGGTCGACAGGCCGACGAAGCCGCGGTCCTCGATCGTGCAGCCGTGGATCATCGCGATGTGGCCGACCAGCACGTCGTCGCCGATGATCGTCGGAAAGCCGTTCGGATGGCGCGGCTCGGGGCTGTCGCAGTGGATCACCGTGCCGTCCTGGATATTGCTGCGCGCGCCGATCACCACGCGGTTGACGTCGGCGCGGATCACGCAGTTGTACCAGATCGACACGTCTGGCCCGATCTCGACATCGCCGATGATCCGGCAGCCCGGCGCGATGAAGGCGCTGTCGTGGATGCGCGGGGCCTTGCCGTGGATGGCGATGATCGTGGTGTCGGGCCGGTTGGTCATCTCTTCTCGTCTCCTCAGCCCAGCACGAAGCCGTTGCGCTTCTCGTCCGGCGTCACCGTCACCTTCCGGCCCAGCGGATCGCTTTCGATCATCGCGGCGATGGTCGCGGCATCGCGGCTTTCCGCGATGAACCGCCCCCCGCTGTCGAGATCGCCGATCACGATCGCCTGGACCGGGTCGGCCTTGGCATAGACCACCGTATAGGTGCCCACGGTGCCGGCCCCCTCTGGCCTTTCTGCCAGCACCGCCTTGGGTACGGCGTCGAGCTTGTCCTGCACCGTCTTGGTTTCGCAGCTCGGCCATGCGCGCGGGGTGGTGGACAGGATCGCCGCGCCGTACTTCGACTGGAACCCGCCGTTGAGGCCGACGAAGCCGAAGCTGCCGGGCTTTTCGCGCAGAGTTTCGGTCATGCTGGCAAAGGCATGCATCGAATAGTTGTTGCCCGCCCCGCCGAAGTAGGGAAGCCCGCCGGTGACCGTCAGCCCGCGCGGGTCCTGCGGCGAAAGGCCCAGATAGCGCACCGCGGCGTTGAACACCGGGATCGGGAAGCAGGAATAGAAATCGAACGCCGCCATGTCGTCGGCGCTCTTGCCCGCAGTCGCGAAGGCGGCGTCGATCGCGCCCTTGGCCGCCGGGTAGGCTTCGATCTCGGGCCGGTCGAGGATCTCGCGCTCGGTGGCGAGCGCCGCGCCGTGGAGGTAGACCCACTTGTCTTCGGGCACACCCGCCTCGCGCGCGGCCTTGACCGACATCAGCACCACCGCCGCCGCCTGGTTGACCTGGTCGCGCGACACCAGCTTGAGCGGATAGGGATCGGCGATCATCCGGTTGCGCTCGCCCACGGTGGCGATCTCTTCCGCGCTCATCGGCTTGACCGCCGCCGAGCTGTAGGGGTTGGTCGCAGCGACTTCGGTAAACGGGGCGAACAGCTTGCCCATTTCGAGCGCATAGTCGGCGCGCGACAGGCCCAGCTTGGCCCGGCGCGCGTTCTCGCACAGCGCATAGGCGACGACCGGCGCGCGGATGCCATGCGCGATGCTGGTGGCCGAAAGCGTGCCTTCGAAGCCCATCCCCATGTCGATCATCTCGCCATCGTCATGCTCGGCCCAGTCGCGCGTCTCGCCCTTGGCCAGCAGGTGCCGCACGGTGGAGATGGCTTCGCTGCCGAACGCGAGCGCAGCCTCGACTTCGCCGCGCGCGATCTTGTCGCCCAGGTCCGCGATCAGCGCGAGCGGCGACTGGCCGCCGACCTTGTGCAGGATGGCAACGTCGGGCTTGATGCCAAGCCGACGCGCCACGGCGAGCGGCATCTTCTCGGCGCGGCCGAACGGCACCTGCATCGCGCCCGATTCCTCGAACGTGCGCACCGATCCCACCGCCTTGATGCGCCCGGAAATGTCCGCGCCAGAACCGCCCTTGGCATCGGCAATCGCGGCGGCGGCGGCGCGTTCGGACAAGTCGGCGAACGAAAGCCCGGCATAGTCGGGCGCGTCGATCCGCTCGACGAACTGGCCGACGCCGACGATGACGGGGGTGGTATCGCTGACGGTCACGTTCGGGCACCTCTTGCATGGCGGCGGTGCGGCAGGCTTGCTTGCCTTACGCGCACTTGTGCCGGTTGATTCGCGGCTCCATCAGTGTTCTTAACCGGACGATTAATCAACCGCCGTTGCGAGACGGGCGGCGCGAAGGGAGCGGACTTGGCGAGCGCGCGGACGAGACTCGAGGGCGACTGGGACAATATCGTGGTCGGCGCAGGCTCGGCCGGATGCGTCGTCGCCAACCGCCTGTCCGCCGATCCCGGCACGCGCGTGCTGCTGCTCGAGGCGGGCGGGCGCGACGACTGGATCTGGTTCCACATTCCCGTCGGCTACCTGTTCGCGATCGGCAATCCGCGCGCCGACTGGATGTTCGAAACCGAAGCCGAACCCGGCCTCAACGGCCGCGCGCTCAAGTATCCGCGCGGCAAGGTGATCGGCGGCTGCTCGGCGATCAACGCGATGATCTCGATGCGCGGGCAGGCGGCCGACTACGACCACTGGCGCCAGCTGGGCCTCGAAGGCTGGAGCTGGGCCGACGTCGCGCCGGTGTTCCGCCGCTTGGACGACCACTTCCTCGGCGATGGAGAACACCATGCAACCGGCGGCGAATGGCGGGTCGAACCGCCGCGCGTGCGCTGGGCCGTGCTCGATGCCGTGGCCCGCGCGGCGAACGCGATGGGCGTCGCTTCGGTGCCCGATTTCAACACCGGCGACAACGAAGGCGTCGGCTATTTCCATGTGAACCAGAAGCGCGGGGTGCGCTGGTCGGCGGCGACGGCGTTCCTCAAGCCGGTGCTGGGGCGGCCCAACCTGCGGCTCGAAACCGGGGTGCTGGTCGACCGCGTGGTGATCGAACAAGGCCGCGCCGCCGGCATCCGCTATCGCCGCGACGGCGAGGTGGTGGAGGCGCGCTGCCGGGGCGAAGTGATCCTGTGTGCAGGCGCGGTGGCGAGCCCGCTGATCCTGCAACGCTCCGGCGTCGGCCCGGCGGCGGAGCTGGCGCGCCACGGCATCGCCCCTCTGCTCGACCGGCCGGGCGTCGGCGGCAACCTGCAGGACCATCTGCAGCAGCGCGCGATCTACACCGTGGCGGGGGTGCGCACGCTCAACGAAACCTACTGGAACCTCGCCCGCCGGGCGTGGATGGGGGTGGAATACGCGCTGTTCCGCAGCGGGCCGCTGACGATGGCGCCTTCGCAGCTCGGCCTGTTCACCCGCTCATCGCCCGAACACGAGCGCGCCAACATCCAGTTCCACGTCCAGCCGCTGTCGCTCGACAAGTTCGGCGATCCGCTGCACCGCTTCCCCGCGATCACCGTGTCGGCCTGCAACCTGCGGCCCACCTCGCGCGGGGTGGTGCGGCTGCGCTCGGCCGATCCGGCGGACAAGCCGGTGATCGCGCCCAATTACCTGGCGACCGAGGAAGACCGCCGTGTCGCCGCCGACGCCATCCGCGTCACCCGGCGGCTGATGGGACAGAAGCCGCTCGCCCCCTATCGCCCGGCCGAATGGCTGCCCGGCCCCACCGTCGGCGACGACGAGGCCGCCCTGGCCAAGGCCGCCGGCGACATCGGCACGACGATCTTCCACCCCGTCGGCACCGCCAGGATGGGCCGGACCGACGATCCTGCCGCGGTGGTCGACGCCCGGCTGCGCGTGATCGGCATCGCGGGCTTGCGCGTCATCGATGCCTCGGTCATGCCGACGATAACTTCGGGAAACACCAATACCCCGACCGTGATGATCGGCGAAAAGGGCGCGCAGATGGTGCTCGCCGACCGCAGATAACCCGAGAGGACAGCGACGATGAAGGCGATCGTGATCGACAAGAGCGAAGGCGGGCAGACCGTCGCGCTCAAGGACTTCCCCGAAGGCGAGCTGATGGACGGCGAAGTCACCGTGCGCATCAGCCATTCGACGATCAACTACAAGGACGGCTTGGCGCTCACCGGCGCCGCGCCGATCGTCCGGCGCTTTCCGATGATCCCCGGCATCGACTTTGCCGGCGTGGTCGAAAGCTCGTCGAACGCAGACTACAAGCCGGGCGATGCGGTGCTGCTCAACGGCTGGGGCACCAGCGAGACGCACCTTGGCGGCTATGCCGAAAAGAGCCGCGTGCCAGCGCACATGCTGGTGCCGCTACCGGAGGGCCTGACCGCGCGCCAGGCGATGGCGATCGGCACGGCGGGCTATACCGCGATGCTTTCGGTCATGGCGATCGACGCTGCGGGCGTGACGCCGGAGCATGGGCCGGTGGTGGTGACGGGCGCCGCGGGCGGTGTCGGCTCGGTCGCGATCGCGCTGCTCGCTCGCGCCGGCTGGCACGTGATCGCCTCGACCGGGCGGACGGAGGAAGCGGACTATCTGAAGGGCCTCGGCGCTGCCGAAGTGATCCACCGCGACGAACTGTCGGGGAGCCCCAAGCCGATCGCGGGCGAACGCTGGGCGGCGGCGGTCGATTCGGTCGGCTCGAACACGCTCGCCAACGTGCTCGCGCAGACCAAGTACGACGGCGCGGTGACGTCCTGCGGCCTTGCCCAGGGCATGGACCTGCCCGCCTCGGTCGCGCCGTTCATCCTGCGCGGGGTGAAGCTGCTCGGCATCGAATCGGTCCACTGCCCGCGCCCGCGCAGGCTCGAGGCCTGGCGGCGGCTGGCGAGCGAACTCGACCTCGACAAGCTCGAGGCGATGATCACCACCGTGCCGCTCGAGGGCGTGATCGAGCTCGGCCCGCAGATCCTTGCCGGCAAGGTGCGCGGCCGCGTGGTGGTCGAGATCGGCTGAGAACGGCGGCCTCGCGCCGCCCGCGCCCTGCGCCGGTCAGACCTCGGCGTGGGCGCGGACGCGGGCCAGCAGCATCGCCGGCACCGCCGGATCGTCGATGGTGGGCGGCGTCGCCACCTCCTCGCCGTTGACGATCTTGCGCAGCAGGTTGCGCAGCGTCTTGCCCGAGCGCGTCTTGGGCAGCGCGGGGACGACATAGGCGGTCTTCAATGCCGCGACGGCGCCGAGTTCGCTGCGGACAGCCCGGATCACCGCATCGTGGAGCGCCTGTTCGCTTCCCGCCCCGGCGCGGGGCACGACGAAGGCGACCGGGATCATCCCCTTGATCGAATCGTCCGCCCCGATCACCGCGCATTCGGCGACGCCGTCGACGGCGGCGACGATCTGCTCCATCTGTCCGGTCGAGAGGCGATGCCCGGCGACGTTGATGATGTCGTCGGTGCGGCCCATGATGTGGACGAAGCCGTCCTCGTCGATGAAGCCGGCGTCGCCGGTTTCGTACCAGCCGGGGAAGGTGGCGAAGTTCTTCGCGAACCCGGCATGGTTGTTCCACAGCGTGCGGAACACGCCGGGCGGCAGGGGACTGCGCAAGACCACCGCGCCGCTCTGCCCGGTGGGCACCGGATGCCCGCCTTCGTCGAGGATCGCGAATTCATAGCCGGGCACCGGAAAGCCCGCGCTGCCGCGCTTGCGGCGCAAGTCGCCGAGCGCGACGCAGGAGGCGAGCGCGGGCCAGCCGAGTTCGGTCTGCCACCAGTGGTCGATCACCGGCAGGCCCGACTTGTCCTCGAGCCAGCCGATGGTGTCGGGATCGGCGCGCTCGCCGGCAAGGAAGATCGCCTGGCACTGGCCGGTGCCGATCTCGTTGAGGAAGGTGGCGTCCGGGTCCTCCTTGCGCACCGCGCGGATCGCGGTGGGGGCGGTGAAGAAGGTCTTCACGCCGTGGCGCGCGATGGTGCGCCAGAAGGTGCCGGGATCGGGCGTGCCGACCGGCTTGCCTTCGAACAGGACGGTGGCCGCGCCGACCAGCAGCGGCGCATAGACGATGTAGCTGTGCCCGACGACCCAGCCGACGTCGCTCGCGGCCCAGAACACATCGCCCGCGCCGATGCCGTAGATGTTGGCCATCGACCAGGCGAGCGCGACGGCGTGGCCGCCGTTGTCGCGCACCACGCCCTTGGGCGTGCCGGTGGTGCCCGAGGTGTAGAGCACGTAGAGCGGATCGGCGGAGGCGACCTCGACCGGGGCCGGCGCGGGATCGCCGGCAGTGGCGGCGCGCAGGGTGTCCCAATCGAGATCGCGGAGGGAGGAAAGCTCTGCCACGGGGCCTGTATCGCGCTGATGGAGCACGACGTGGTCGACCGCGTGGGCGGCGAGGCGCAGGGCTTCGTCGACCAGCGGCTTGTAGGCGATCGTCCGCGCGCCCTCGATCCCGCAGCTGGCGGTAAGGACGAGGCGGGGCGCGGCATCGTCGATGCGCTTGGCGAGTTCGAGGGGCGCGAAGCCACCGAACACGACCGAATGGATCGCGCCCAACCGCGCGCAGGCAAGCATGGCGAAGACCGTCTGCGGGATCATCGGCATGTAGAGCACGACGCGATCGCCCCTGGCCAGCCCAAGCGAAGCCAGCATCGCGGCGACGCGGCCGACTTCTTCGAGCAGCTCGGCATAGCTGTAGGCGCGGACGGTGCCGGTGACCGGGCTGTCGTAGATCAGCGCGGTTGCCTCGCCGCGCCCCGCCGCGACATGGCGGTCGACGCAGTTGGCGCAAGTGTTGAGCGAGGCGCCGGGATACCAGCCCTGCGCTTCATCGAAAGAGCGCGCAGGCGGAGTGATCCACTCCACGCTGCGCGCCGCCTGCGACCAGAAGTGCTCCGGCTGGTCGATGCTGTCGCGCCAGGCCTGTTCGTAGGCTTCGCTCATGTCCTGTCCCTGCATTATGTGCTGGCGCCCGGTGTGCCGCGTGTGCGGGCCGGGCGCCAGTTCGACTTTGGTCGTCAGTTGTCGATGCTGCGCTTGTAGGTTTCGGGCAGCACGACGAGGCCGATCACCACCGTCGCCGCGGCGACGACCACGGGGTACCAGAAGCCGTGGTAGATATCGCCGTTGGCCGCGACCATGGCAAAGCCGATGGCGGGCAGCAGGCCGCCGAGCCAGCCGTTGCCGATGTGATAGGGCAGCGACATCGACGAGTAGCGGATGCGGCTGGGGAACAGTTCGACCAGCATCGCTGCGATCGGGCCGTAGACCATGGTCACCAGCAGCACGAGGTAGAACAGGAGCGCGACGACCAGCGGCTTGTTCATCCGTGCCGGGTCAGCCTTGGCGGGATAGCCGACCTTGGCGAGTTCACCGACCACGGCGGGCTTGGCTTCGACCGCGGGCTTGCCGGCGCTGGCAGGCGCGGCCTTCACTTCGGGCGCGCCGACGACCTGCGCGGTGAAGGCGGCGATGGCCTTCTTGCGATCGTCGCCCGAAATCTTGGCCGGATCGGGAGCGACGATGGTGGTGCCGCCGATGGTGACCGAAGCGATGGTACCGGCAGGCGCGGCGACGTTTTCGTAGTTCACCGAGGCCTTGGCGAGGGCGTTCTTGACGATGTCGCAGCTGGTGCTGTCGAACTTGTTGGCGCCGACGGGATCGAACTGCGAGGAGCATTCGCCCGCGTAGGCGGTGACCTTGACCGGGGCATTGGCCTGCGCATGGGCGAGCGCGGGGTTGGCCGCTTCAGTCAGCGCGTGGAACACCGGGAACATGGTTGCCGCCGCAAGCGCCGCGCCGCCGAGAATGATCGGCTTGCGCCCGACCTTGTCCGACAGCCAGCCGAAGAACAGGAAGAAGGGCGTCGCCATGACGAGTGCGATGATCGTCAGCGTGTTGGCCTGGATGCCATCGACCTTGAGCATCTTTTCAAGGAAATACATCGCGTAGAGCTGGCCGGTGTACCACACCACGGCCTGGCCCATGATTGCGCCGAAGAAGGCGATGAGCACGATTCTGAGGTTCTTCCACTCACCGAAAGCTTCGGTCAGCGGCGCCTTGGAAGCGGTGCCTTCGCTCTTCATCTTCTGGAAGACGGGGCTTTCGTGCAGCTTGAGGCGCAGCCACAGGCCGACACACAGGAACACGCCCGACAGCAGGTAGGGCACGCGCCAGCCCCAGGCCTTGAACGCGTCTTCGCCCACGCCCGTCACCGGCGAGCGCACGGTGATGACGATCAGCAGCGCCATGGCAAGGCCGGCGGTGGCGGTGATCTGGATCCAGCTGGTGTAGAGCCCGCGCTTGTTGTTCGGCGCGTGTTCGGCGACGTAGGTCGCCGCGCCGCCGTATTCACCGCCCAGCGCCAGGCCCTGGAACATGCGCAGCACGACGAGCATGATGGGGGCGGCGACCCCGACCGTCTCGTAGGTCGGCAGGCAGCCGACGAGGAAGGTCGAGAGGCCCATGACCAGCAGGGTGATGATGAAGGTGTAGCGGCGGCCGAAGGTGTCGCCGATCTTGCCGAACACCAGCGCGCCGAAGGGGCGGACGATGAAGCCCGCCGCGAACACCAGCAGCGCCATGATGAACGAGGTGGTGGGGTTGAGCCCGGTAAGGAACTTGGCCGCGATGATCGAGGTCAGCAGGCCGTAGAGGTAGAAATCGTACCATTCGAACACCGTGCCGAGCGAGGACGCGGTGATGATCAGCTTTTCGCTGTGGGTGGCCCGGTGGTGCCTAGGCAGGGCGCTGAAATCGTCAGCTATGTCGATTTGCGACATGGGTTGGTCCTCTCCGTCGTTTGTCTTGTCTTTATCAGAAGCCGTACTTGGCGGCGAATTCGACCCGGTCGAGCTTGCCGCTGCCGCCGTTCACCAGCGTGCGCTGGCCGTGGCGCAGTTCGACGCCGAGGTCGATGTTCCTGACCGGCGACCAGAACAGGTTGCCGGCAAGGCTCCAGGCCTCGCGGTTGTAGGTGGCGATGCTGGCGGCCGCGATGTCGTCGGCGTAGCGGACGTGCTGGTAGCTGCCCATCAGGTTGGCGCGCAGGCCGGCTGCGATGCCGAGCCGCAGCGCCGCCATCGCGGCGAAGGTCGAAACGCCGTGCAGCGTGCCGCTGGCGGGATCGAGCACGGCGTCGGGCGCGAAGTTCACGCCGATGTAGCGGCTGGCGCCGTTGCCGTAGGTCGCCATGAAGCGCAGGTCGCTCACCCTATCGGTGCTCAGGTAGAGCTTGCCCGCGGCGCTGAGGCCCCAGCCGAAGCGGGTGTCCGAAAGCGCGCCGTTCTGGACGCGCAGCTGGCGGGCAAGGCCGGCCAGCGACAGTTCGCCGATCTTGCCCGCATAGGCGAGGCGCGCGGTCGCATCGGGCAGGTGGTCGTCGCCGGTTTCGGTCAGCGCCGGGGCGCCGAGGCTGGCCGAGGCGGTTTCCGGATTTTCCGCCGCGAGGTGGAGCGTCAGCGCCTTCGACAGCGGTTGCGAATAGCGCACCAGCGGCTGGCGGACGAAGACGGTGCCTTCGGTGGTGCCGACGTAGTCGGTGCTTTCGGGCAGCGCGCCGGTGTACTGGAAGGTGGTCCAGTCCTGGCCGAAGGTCCATTTGTCGACCTGCATCCACGCCCGGCGCAGCGCGAGGGTATAGCCGTTGGTGGTGCGCTGGTTGCCGCCGCCGGTGACATTGGCCGAGGTGTTGGGCGTGGTTTCGAAGTCGGTCTCGACATAGCCCTTCACCGCGTGCCCGGCGATGTCCGAGGCGAAGTTCAGCCACAGCCGGGTCTGGCGTGCGCTGAAGTCCTGATCGCGTGAGGCCGGCCCCTTCCCCACCGGGATCGACTGCGGCAGCCAGAAATCGCGGCCTTGCGTGTTGTTGGCCATCTCGCCGCCCGAGAAGCGGCTGTTGGTGGCAACGAGCTTGAGATAGCCGCCGAGCCGGACGGTGGTGTTGCCGTCGCGGAACCCTTCGGCGGGCGCGGCAGGCCGCGCTTCCAGCGTGGTGACGCGCTTTTCGACCGCCTCGGCCTTCGCGGTGGTCGCGGCGATCGCCTCGGCCTGCGCCTGCGCGGCGCCGGCCGCTTCGGCGCTCGCTGCCTGCTGCCGGCGCGCGGCCTCGAGATCGGCCCTGAGCGCGCTCATCTCGCCTTCGAGCTTCGTAAGCCGCGCCTCGAGCTCGGCTTCGTGGGGGGTGCGCGCCTGCGCCAGCGCGGGCAACGCCAGCGCGCCAGTCAGCAAGAGCGCCCGCAGCGCTTGTCTTGGTGTGTTCATCGGCCCTCTCCTCAGGCGTCCGTCTTGCGGGACGCTTCGTTCGATCCGAGGCGAGTTTCGGTCCGGGAGGCCTTGGCAACCAGAGCGCGAATGGTCTTATATCTACGACCAAGGTCTATCCGCGCAGCGTCGCCGGGCTGCGGTATCAGCAGCCCAAACGCAATAACGAGAGGAGTCCCAAGTCGATGGGCGAAGCCGTCTATCCCGTGCCTGCAAGCTGGGCCGCCAACGCGCTGGTCGACGAGGCGCGGTACGCCGAAATGTACCGCCGCTCGGTCGAGGATCCCGAAGGCTTCTGGGCCGAACACGGCCGACGCCTCGACTGGATCAGGCCCTACACCAAGGTCAAGAACACCTCGTACCACGAAGCCAATTTCGGGATCCGCTGGTTCGAGGACGGGTCGCTCAACCTTTCGGCCAATTGCCTCGACCGGCATCTGGCGAGCCGCGGCGATGCCATCGCCATCCTGTGGGAGCCGGACAGCCCCGACGAGAGCGAACGGCGCATCACCTATCGCGAACTGCACGCGGAAGTCTGCCGCTTTGCCAATCTGCTGAAAAGCCGGGGCGTGAAGAAGGGCGAGCGGGTGACGATCTACCTGCCGATGGTGCCCGAGGCAGCAGTCGCCATGCTCGCCTGCGCGCGAATCGGCGCGATCCATTCGATCGTCTTTGCCGGCTTCTCTCCCGATGCGCTGGCGGGCCGCATCACCGACTGCGACAGCCGCGTGGTGCTGACCGCGGACGAAGGCCTGCGCGGCGGCAGGAAGGTTCCCTTGAAGGCCAACGTCGACGAAGCGCTCAAGCAGTGTCCCGATGTCGATACGGTGGTGCTGCTGCGCCGCACCGGGGCCGACGTCGCCTTCGTCGAAGGCCGCGACGTGGACTGGGCGAGCGCGGTGGCCGGGCAGAGCGCCGACTGCGCGCCTGAGGAAATGAACGCGGAAGACCCGCTGTTCATCCTCTATACCTCCGGCTCCACCGGCAAGCCCAAGGGCGTGCTGCACACGACCGGCGGCTATGCGGTGTGGGCCTCGATGACCCACGAGTACGTGTTCGACTATCGCCCGGGGCAGATCTACTGGTGCGCCGCCGATATCGGCTGGGTAACCGGCCATTCCTACGTCGTCTACGGCCCGCTGATGAACGGCGCGACCACGGTGATGTTCGAAGGCGTGCCCAACTTCCCCGATCCCAGCCGGTTCTGGCAGGTGGTCGACAAGTTCGGCGTCGAGATCTTCTACGGCGCGCCGACCGCGTTGCGCGCGCTGATGCGCGAAGGCGACGACTGGGTGAAGCGGACCAGCCGGAAGTCGCTGCGGCTGCTGGGGTCGGTGGGCGAACCGATCAATCCCGAGGCGTGGGAATGGTATCACAAGGTGGTGGGCGATGGCCGCTGCCCGATCGTCGACACCTGGTGGCAGACCGAGACCGGTGGCGCGATGATCACGCCGCTGCCCGGCGCGACGCCGTTGAAGCCAGGGTCAGCGAGCCGTCCGTTCTTCGGGGTGAAGCCCGCGCTCGTCGACAACGACGGCAACCTGCTCGACGGGGCGACCGACGGGTGCCTCGTCATCACCGACAGCTGGCCGGGCCAGATGCGCACAGTCTGGGGCGACCACGAACGCTTCTTCCAGACCTATTTCAGCACGTTCAAGGGCCTGTACTTCACCGGGGACGGCTGCCGCCGCGACGAGGACGGGTACTACTGGATCACCGGCCGAATCGACGACGTGATCAACGTGTCGGGCCACCGCATGGGCACCGCCGAAATCGAGAGCGCGCTGGTCGCGCATCCCAAGGTGGCCGAGGCGGCGGTGGTGGGCATGCCGCACGACATCAAGGGCCAGGGCATCTACGCCTTCGTTACCTGCAACGCCGAGATCGAACCCGACGAGGGCTTGCGCAAGGAACTGGTCGCCTGGGTGCGCCACGAGATCGGCCCGATCGCGACGCCCGACGTCATCCAGTTCGCGCCCGGCCTGCCCAAGACCCGCTCGGGCAAGATCATGCGCCGCATCCTGCGCAAGATCGGCGAGAACGACGTGTCGAACCTGGGCGACACCTCGACGCTGGCCGATCCCTCGGTGGTCGACAACCTGCTCGCCAACCGGCCGCAGCTGGCGCAGGCCTGATCCCGCAAGCCGGCCAACGCCCCAGGGTTCGCCTGCCCCCGCGCGCCGCAGCCTCCGGCGCGTGGGGGCGATCCCTCCGAAATTGAGCAGGTTCGGATTTGCATCGCCCCGCAAGCCCGTAGGATCGCGCGCCAAATAAAGGTGTCGCTTTGGGGAGCGGCTATGAAACTGCAGCGTAGCCCGAGCGACCTGTTCGACCTTGCCGGCGAAACCGGACTTTCGACCGAATTGCTGCGCCTGTGGCAGGCGCACGTCGGCTTTCCCCTGCCCGAGCGGACCGAGCAGGGCGAGGCCTACTTTCCCGACTGGCAGGTCCGCCGCCTCAAGATCATTCGCCGCCTGATCGCGCTGGGCGAGCCGCCCGCCCGGCTGCACGAGCTGGACGAGGAGGAGCTGGCCGCGCTGCTCGACTATCGCTCGCGCGTCCACGATGCCCCGCCCGCTGCGCCCGCGACGACGCGGATCGAAGACTACATCCACATGCTCGCCTCGAATGCGTTCGACGATGTCGAGGCGGCGATGCAGGGCCACGTGATCGAGCAGGGGCTCGAAGACTTCGTGCTCACCGTGGCCGCGCCGCTCGGCGTCGCGGTCGGTCGCGCCTGGGAACGCGGCGTGCTTACCATCGGGCAGGAGCACATCTTCTCGGACCTTTTGATGCGCACCTTGCGCGCCTGTTCGAGCACGCTGTTCCAGCCGGTCAGGCTGGTCCAGGCCAAGCCGCTGGTGCTGCTCTGCACGCCGCCGGGCGAAGTCCACGTGCTCGGCCTCGCGATGGTCGAGACGCTGCTGCTGCTGCAGGACTGCCGCCCGCTCCACCTCGGCGCGGGCCTGCCGACCGACGAGATCGCGCGCACCGCGCAAGGCGTCGGGGCCGACATCGTGGCGATCTCGGTCTCGGCCGCATATCATCCCGGGCGCGCCGTCGAGGTGCTCGCCGAGCTTGCCGCGACCCTGCCGGGACCGATGGAGATCTGGGCCGGCGGGGGCAGCAGCGGCCTGTGTCAGCCCCTGCCCGCGCGGGTGCGCACCTTTACCGCGCTCGATGCGATCGCCCCGGCGGTGGAAGCCTGGCGGCGCAGCCACACGCCCCACTTCGGATAGAGCTTTCCCCCGCCCGCGCAGGTGGTTAAGCTGGCTTCGCGCGTCGCCTGCCGGCGCGCAGGGGGAGAGCACGAGACCTTGAGCGGGACCATCCTGATCGCGGACGACCACCCGCTGTTCCGGCAGGCGCTGGCGCTTGCGGTCGCCACGGTCGCCCCCGACGCGACGGTGGTCGAGGCGGGCACGCTCGCCGCCGCGGCGAGGGCCGCGGCAGAAGCGCAGGACCTGCGGCTGGTGACGCTCGACCTCAAGATGCCGGGCGCGATCGGCTACTCCGGCATCGCCCTGCTCCATGCCGAGCGGCCGCACGTGCCGATCCTCGTCGTTTCGGGCGCGGAGGGCGCCAATGCCGCCGAGGAGGCGCGCGCGTTCGGCGCGGTCGGCTTCCTGCGCAAGGACGCCGACCTCGCGCTGATCGAGCAGGCCATCGCCGCCGCGCTGGGCGGCGCGCCGGTCGCGCCGCGCCGCGCCGATGCGGTGGACGAGGTGCGCAGCGCCGTGGCAGGGCTCACGCCGACCCAGCTCAAGGTGCTGCTGGCGGTGCTCGACGGCAAGCTCAACAAGCAGGTCGCCCACGAACTCGGCATGAGCGAGGCGACGGTGAAGGCGCACATGACCGCGATCATGCGCAAGCTCGACGTGCGCAACCGCACCCAGGCGGCGCTGGTCGCCCGCTCGCTCGGGCTCGACCTCAGGCCTTAGGCCGCACCCTCCGCTCCCGGCGCGGCCGCGGCGAGGAACGCTTCGATCGCGGCGGGATCGGCGGGCTTGGCGAGGAACGGAAGGCGCCGGTTGCGCGCGGTGCGCACCAGCGCCGGATCGCTCTCGGCCGTGACCAGCGCGACCGGCAGCCCGGGACGGCGGCGGCGCAGGCGGGTGATCAGGGCGAGGCCGTTCTCGCCGTGGTCGAGGCTGTAGTCGACCAGCGCGGCATCGACCCCGTCGGCCACCGCCAGCGCCTGCGCGCCGTCCCGCGCGCCGCAGGCGGCATGGCCGGCGCTCTCGAGCAGGGCGGTGGTCGCCTCGAGGATCGCCGGGTCGTTGTCGACCACGAGCACGCGCAGTGCCCGCGGCGGGCGCAGGCCGCCGGACGCGCGCCCGGGCGCCGGCGCCTGGGCCGGGCCCGCCGCGGCGGGCAGGGTGACGCTGAAGCGGCTGCCATGGCCGGGGCGCGAGGCGAGCGCGAGGTCGAGCCCGAGCAGGCGCGCGATCCGTTCGACGATCGCGAGCCCCAGCCCCAGCCCTTCGGCCTCGACCGCGTGGAGCCGCGTGAATTCGGCGAAGATCGCGCGCGCCTGGTCGGGCGGGATGCCGACGCCGCTGTCAACCACGTCGATCCGCCAGGCCGCGCCGCGCCTCCGCACCCCGATGACGATGCCGCCCGACGGAGTGTATCGCACCGCGTTCGACAGCAGGTTCTGCAGCACCGAGCGCAGCAGCCCGGGATCGGTCAGCGCCCAGCCCTGCGCCGAGCCGACCGCGAGCCGCAGCCCCTTCGCCTCGGCCAGCGGCCGCAGTCCCTCGGCGATGTCGCGCACCAGCGGTCCCAGCGCGACCAGCTCGGGGTCGGGCGTGATGCCGCCGGCATCGAGCTTGGAGATGTCGAGCAGCGCGCGCAGCAGGTCCTCGGCGGCGACGATCGCGCGGTCGACCCGCGCCACCAGCGGGCGCTGCGGCTCGCTCGCCTGGCGCTCCAGCGCGCGCGCGAACAGGCGCGCGGCGTGGAGCGGCTGGAGCAGGTCGTGGCTCGCCGCCGCGAGGAAGCGCGTCTTCTCGCGCGTCGCATCGGCGAGACGGCGGTTGGCCTGCGACAGCGCCTCGGTGCGCTCGGCGATGCGGTCCTCCATTGCGTCGAGCGTGCGGCGCAGCTCGGCGCGCAGGGCGGCGTCGTCGGTCACGTCGGTGAACGAGGTGAGATAGCCGCCGCCGGGCATCGGCCCGCCGACCGACTTGATCACCCGGCCATCGCGCCGGATGCGCTCGGAGACATAGGGCCGGCGCGCGCGCAGGCGTTCGAGCCGGCGTTCGACCTGCGCCTCGACATCGCCGGGAAAACCGCCGCGGCGGACGTTGTGGCGGATCAGTTCGGCCACCGGCACGCCGACCCGGACCAGCCCGGGCGGATAGTCGAACATCGCGACATAGCGCTGGTTCCAGGCGACGAGGCACAAGTCGGCGTCGATCACGCTGATCCCCGAGGGCAGGTTCTCGAAGCTGGCGGCGAGCAACTGGCGCGAGAAGCGCAGCGACTGCCCGCCTTCGTCGAGCAGGCGGGTGACGTCCTCAATGCCGAGTTGCCCGCCGACCAGCGCCGAGCCGACCAGCGCGCGCGCCGAGGAGGCGCCGACCACCGCGGCGATCAGGTCCTGCGCGCGGCGCGCGGCGGCGCGGTCGACCGGCGCGGTGTCGGTCGCGGGCGGGAACGCGGCGGCAGCGCCTTCCTCGCCGATGAAGCGGGCGGCGAGCGCGCGCAGTTCGCCGATGTTGCGCACCGGCCGCTGGCCGCGGGCAAGGCGCGGCGCCGCCGCCCCCGCGCCGCGCCGCGCCGAAAGCGCTAGCAGCGCGATCGCGTTGGCGCTGAGGCTCCACAGCGCGCCGTGGACGAGCGGCGTCGCCCGGCCGATGCCGAGCAGGCGGAGCGGATCGAGCGCGGTCCCGGCAAGCGTCGCGAGCCAGGCCGGCGGCAGGATCGGCGGAAGCGCCAGCGTCCACACCCACAGCGCAAAGCCCACCGCCAGGCTCACCTTGCCCGCCAGCGGATCGCGGCCGTTGCGGTTCACGGCGAGGACGAGATGCGGCGCGAACTGCGCCATCGCGGCAAAGGCAACGAGGCCGATCGAGGCAAGCGAGCTGCGCGGCGGCAGCAGCAGCGCCCAGGCGAGCGACAGCCCGACCACGCCGAGGATCGTCGCGCGCCGCACCAGCAGCATCCGCCGTCCCAGCGCGCCCGCACGGGCGCCGTCCTCGCCTTCGCCCTCGCTGCGCAGGACGGCAGGGAAGATCAGGTCGTTCGAGACCATCGTGGCGAGCGCGGTGGCGTCGACGATGACCATCGCCGCGGCCGAACTGAGCCCGCCGAGCAGCGCGGCCACGGCAATGGCGTGGGCGCCGGTCGCCTCGGGCAGCGCCAGCACGAACAGGTCGGGCGGCGTGCCCGGCGGCAGCGCGATCAGCCCCGCCGCCGCGATCGGGATGATCAGTGCCGCCATCGCGGCGAGATAGGCGGAAAAGCCGAATCGCGCGCGGGGCAGATCCGATGGGTGCTGCGCCTCGGCCAGCGCGATGTAGAACTGTCGCGGCAGGACCAGCACCGCCATCGCCGACAGCGCGCCGATCACCGCGACCTCGAGCGAGAGATGCCCCGGCGCGAAGCGCGCGGCGAGCTCGCCCAGGCCCTGCGCGCGGCGCACCGGCGCGGCGCCTGCGATCGCCATCACTGCCGCCGTGCCGACCAGCACCAGCGCGGCGAGCTTGATCGCGGATTCGAGCGCGATCGAGAACAGCAGCCCCTCGTTGCGACCGGCCACCTCGTAGCGGCGCGCGCCGAACAGGATCGCGAACAGCCCGAGCACCAGCGCGGCCGCGAGCATGACCGGCACGGTCACGTCCGCGCCCGAGACGACCGCGATCGCGCTGCCGATCGAACGCAGCTGGAGCGCGCCGTAGGGCACCACGCCGCACAGCGCGATCAGCGTGACGAGCCGGGCGATGCCGGGATCGTGGCCAAAGCGCGCGGCGAGGAAGTCGGAGATGGTGGTCGCGCGCTCGGCATGGACCGCTTCGGCGAGCCGGCGCAGGAAGCCGGGCGCGGCCAGGAGCACGATGCAGGGAGCAAGGTAGATCGGCAGATAGTTCCAGCCCTCGCGCACCGCGCTGCCGACCGCGCCGTAGAAGGTCCAGCTCGAGCAATAGACCCCGAGCGCAAGGGTATAGGCCGAGTGCCGCAACCGCTGGGCGGCGCGCCAGCGCATCGCGCGCGATTCCACCGTGGCGGCGAAAGCGAACAATGCGGCGATCAGCAGCAGCGCGAGCAGCGCGGCGAACCCCAGGCTCATGCAACCTCTCTCGTCCCGGCCGCTTCACCCGCGCGGCGGCGGAGCAGGCGATGGCGGAGCGCGGAGTTTGAACCCGCCGGGGCCGAAGGCAAGACCTTCGTGATCCTTGCGCGCGCCAGGGGTTGCACGGCGCTTACCCGGCAGTCCGCCGGACGCAACGAATCCCGGCGCCGCATGGAGACGCAGCACGGAGGCAGAAAGCGGGAAAGGCGGGTGATCGTCTTCAGGAGCTGGTCGTAACACCCGGCGCGGTGCGTTTTAACGCATCCTCTCCCAAGACCGCGCCGGGCGAACGTCTCTGACGGTGCGACAACACTATCGTCCTTTTGCGTATTGACCAGCAAAAATGTCAGGTACGGGAAAATGCTCAGGACTTGGTGCGCAAGGGCTACATGGGCGCGGTAAACGGCTGATAATATGCGAGATTCCGGCGCTCGACGGGTTGCCGGTGGTTTCGTTTGCGACTGCATCGCCATAGCCTCTTCCGCAACCGGTCAACCGCGCCACCGGCGAATCACCCGCCATCAGGTCCGCAGCGCCAGCACGGCCAGCCCCGCGCCCGAGGCCGCCAGCGCCGCGAGCAGCGGCGTGGCGGCGCGCCACCCGTCCCGGCCGGGCGCGATGACCAGCGCCATCACCGCCTTGACCAGCGTGTTGGCGAGCACGGGGCCGGCCAGCAACAGCCCCGCCCGCTCGGCCCCGATCGCGTCCGGGGCAAGCCCGGCGAGCGTCAGCACCGCGGCATCGACGTCCATCATCCCGGTCAGCGCGAGGACCGTCCCCATCCCCGCATCGCCGTACCGGGCAAGCGCCCAGCGTGCGATCAGCGAGAACAGCGCCACCATGACCGCAAGGACCAGCGCCGGGCGGAAATCGAGCGGGTTGCCAAGGCGGACCTCTCCGCCGGCGGCCTCGCCCTGTTGCCGCCACGCCGCCAGCGCGAAGCCTGCGGCGACCAGCGTCGCCGGCGCGAGCGCCATGGCAAGGCTGGGAAGCGCGCGCGGAACCAGCATCAGCGCAAGGACCTGCACGCGCAGGAACATCACGATCGAGGCGAGCGCGATTCCGGCGACCAGCGCGCTGCGCGCTTCGGGTTCGCTGCGCAGGCGCCGGGCATAGTCGGCCGTCACCGCGGTGGACGACACGATCGCCCCGGTCGCCGCCACCAGCAGCAGCCCGCGCCGCGAGCCCCAGCGGCGCGCAGCGGCGTATCCCGCGAACGAAAGGCCCGCCACGATCACCACGACCATCCAGATCCTTCGCGGATTCCATGCATCGAACGGGCCGAACGCCCGGTCCGGGAGCAGCGGCAGGGCGAGCAGCGCGATCAGCAGGAATCGCGCCGCCGCCTCGACCTCGATGGCGCTGAGGCCGACCAGCGCGCGGTGCAGCGCCGGGCGCGCCGCGAGCAGGGCAAAAGCGACGGCCGCGCCGCCGAGAGCGACGCCCGGCGCGATGCGCACCGCGGCCACGCCGAGCGCGAGCGTCAGCAGGCCGGCTACCGGGGTCGTCGCCGAGCGGATCGGGCTCTCCGCCTCGCTGCGGTAGCCGATCGCCAGCAGCGCGGCCGCGCCCAGCACCAGCGCGGCCGCGAGGGCATCGGGGAGCGCCCCAGCGAGCCCGCCGACCAGCCCAAGCAGGCCGAAGGTGCGAACGCCCGCGATGCGGGTGCCGGCGGGTCGCAGCCGCTGGCTCCATCCGCGCTCCACCCCGACGATCAGGCCGGTCAGCAGCGCGGCGGCGAGCGCCGTCAAGGTAGCGTTTTCGATCCCGCGCATGCGCCCCTCCCGCGACCGGCTTATCGCCGACGCGCGCGATGCGCCACCGCCCCGATCGCGTGCCGGGTCAACGAAATGCACGAGAGAGGGCTTTGCGATGCGGCAACGCCGGGTAAGACTGGGAAAAACAGCGGGGGCAGCCCCCAGGCATCGGGAAAGAGGAAGACGTGGCCAGCAAGGTTCTGATCGCCAACCGCGGCGAAATCGCGATCCGCATCGCGCGCACCGCCGCCGACCTCGGCATCGAGGCGGTGATGGTCCACCCCGCCGACGACGCAGGGTCGCTGCACGTCGACGCGGGAGACGCCGCGCATGTCCTGCCCGGACAAGGGGTCGCCGCCTACCTCGACCAGGCGGCGATCATCGCCATTGCGCAGCGCGAAGGTTGCGACCTTGTCCATCCGGGCTACGGCTTCCTCAGCGAAAACGCGGCCTTTGCCCGCGCCTGCGCCGATGCGGGACTGACCTTCGTCGGCCCCGCCGCGGAAACGCTCGACCTGTTCGGCGACAAGGCAGCGGCGCGCGCGCTGGCGCTGCGCTGCGGCGTGCCGACGTTACCGGGGTCGCAGGCGGCGGTCACCCCCGCGGAGGCGCGCGCCTTCCTTGCCGCGCAGGGCGCGATCATGCTCAAGGCGCTCGCCGGCGGCGGCGGCCGGGGCATGCGCATCGTCGAACGGGCCGACGCGCTCGACGAGGCCTTCGCCCGCGCGAGCTCGGAGGCCCAGGCCGCGTTCGGCGACGGCCGCCTCTATGTCGAGGCCTGCCTGCCGCGCGCGCGCCATGTCGAAGTGCAGGTGGTGGGCGACGGCAGCGGCGCTGTCCGTCACTTGTGGGACCGCGAATGCAGCCTGCAGCGCCAGCGACAGAAGCTGGTCGAGATCGCCCCCGCGGTCGGGATCACGGCGGACCAGCGCGCCGCCATTCACGACTCAGCGCTCGTTCTCGCGCGCGCGACGTCCTATCGCGGGATCGGCACGTTCGAATTCCTCGTCGATCTCGACGCGCCGGACCGCTTCGTGTTCATCGAAGCCAACCCGCGCCTGCAGGTGGAACACACCGTCACCGAGGAAGTGACGGGACTCGACCTCGTCGCCATGCAGTTCGCCCTGGCGCAGGGCGCTACGCTCGACGGGCTCGGGCTCGATCGCGCCGAGCCCGTCGGAGTGGCGATCCAGCTGCGGCTCAACACCGAGACGCTCGACCCGCAGGGCGAAGCGCGTCCCTCGGTCGGGACGATTACGCGCTACGAAATGCCGACCGGGCGCGGGGTGCGCGTCGACGGCTGCGGCCGGCGCGGCCACGCGCCGAGCCCGCGCTACGATCCCCTCCTCGCCAAGCTGATCGTGCGCGCGCCTGCTTACGCGGCCGCGGTGGCCAAGGCCCAGCGCGCGCTCGACGCCTGCGTGGTCGAAGGCGTCGCGACCAACCTGGCGCTGCTCAAGGCGCTGATGGCGCGCGCAGAGCTGGCCGAGGGCGTGTTCGACACGCGCTTCGTCGAACGCAACCTCGCCGAGCTGCTCGCCGCAGCTCCTGCCTCGGGCGATCGAGCGCGGCACCGCAGCGACGATCCGCTTGCGGTGCTGTCGGCGCGGCCCGGCATGGGAGAGGCGACTGCCGCGGCGGCGCCCTCGGTGCCCGAAGGCCAGGTGGCGGTGCGCGCGCCGATGGTCGGCACGCTGGTGGCGGTGACCGCCGCAGTGGGCAGCACGGTGCGCAAGGGCGAGACGCTGGCGGTGATCGAGGCGCTCAAGATGGAGCACGCGATCGTCGCGCCGGTATCTGGCACGCTGGCCGCGCTGTTCCATGCCGGCGGCGATGTCGTGGCCGAAGCCGCGGTCCTCGCGGCGATCACGCCCGACGACGACGCGGGCGCGGAAGGGGAGATCGTCACGGACGACGTGTCCACCGGTCCGCGCGCCGATCTCGAACGCGTGCGCGCGATGCACGCGCTGGTCGCCGATGCGGGCCGGCCCGAAATCGTCGCCCGGCGCCACGCGAAGGGCAAGCGCACCGCGCGGGAAAACATCGCGGACTTGTGCGATCCCGGCTCGTTCCGCGAATACGGGCCGCTGGTGACCGCCGGGCGGCGCTACGAGGACACCGAGGAGGACATCGACCGCCGCCTCGTCAAGACCGCATCGGACGGCCTGGTGATGGGCATCGGGCGCGTCAACGGCGACCAGTTCGGCCCCGAGCGCGCCCGCTGCGTGGCGATGAGCTACGACTACACCGTGCTCGCCGGCACGCAGGGCCACAAGAACCACGTCAAGACCGACCGCATGCTCGAAGTGGCGCGCAAGGCGCGGCTGCCGGTGGTGTTCTACACCGAGGGCGGGGGCGGACGCAGCGGCGGGACCTCGCCGGGCGATCCGACGCCGCCGCCGACCACGGTGGGCGGGCTCAAGTACCGAACCTGGGCGCACATGGGCAAGCTTTCGGGGCTGGTCCCGCTGGTCGGAATCGCCAGCGGCTTCTGCTTTGCCGGCAATGCGGTGTTGCTGGCGATGTGCGACGTGATCATCGCGACGAAGGATTCGAGCCTCGGCATCGGCGGGCCGGCGATGATCGAGGGTGGCGGGCTTGGCGTCTATGCGCCCGAAGACGTCGGTCCGGTATCGGTCCAGGCGCCCAACGGGGTGATCGACATCGTGGTCGAGGACGAGGCGGAGGCGACTTCGGTGGCGCGGCAGTACCTGTCCTATTTCCAGGGGCGGATCGAGACGTGGCTGGACGCCGACCAGGCGCCGCTGCGCCACGCGGTCCCCGAGAACCGCCGCGCCGCCTACGACGTGCGGCGGATCATCGAGACGCTGGCCGATGTCGGTTCGGTGCTGGAACTAAGGCGGGAATTCGCGCGATCGATGGTGACCACGCTGGCGCGCATCGAAGGGCGCCCGGTGGGGGTGGTCGCCAACAACTGCGCCTCGCCGACCGGCGGCGCGGTCGACAGCGACGGCGCGGACAAGGCGGCACGGTTCATGCAGTTGTGCAATGCCTTCGATATCCCCGTCGTCACGCTGATCGACGTGCCCGGCAACATGGTCGGGCCAGAGGCCGAGAGGACCGCGACGATCCGCCATTGCGGAAGGCTCTATGTGATCGGGGCGAACCTGCAGGTGCCGATGTTCTCGGTGGTGCTGCGCAAGGCCTATGGCCTGGGCGCAATGGCGATGAGCGCAGGGTCGCTGGACAGCCCGCTGTTCACGGTGGCTTGGCCAACGGGCGAATTCGCAGGCATGGGGATCGAGGGCGAGATCAAGCTCGGCCGGCGTGCCGAGCTTGCCGCGATCGCCGATGTCGAGGAGCGGCGCGCGCGCTACGAGGAGTTGCTCGCCAACGCGTACGCGTGGTCGAGCGCGGCCAATGGCGCGACGGTGTTCGAATTCGACGACGTGATCGACCCGGCCGAGACGCGCAGCTGGTTGGCGATGGGTTTGGAAGCGGTGGCTGGACGGCCTGCGCGCACCGGCAAGGTTCAACCTTGGATTGATGCCTGGTAAGTTTAGGATCTGGTTGCGGGGGCAGGATTTGAACCTGCGACCTTCAGGTTATGAGCCTGACGAGCTACCGGGCTGCTCCACCCCGCGTCACCATGTGGG
>NZ_JAILXZ010000007.1 GCF_020179475.1 Novosphingobium huizhouense
CGGCACGCGAGCCGTCGCAAGGGATACGAGCCCCCGTCCGAACAAGGCCGAGCCGTGCGGGATCCAACGCCCCGCCGGCCACTCGCCACAGCGTTCACCGCCCTCCTTCGCGCAGCGCCAGGCAATGACGCCCGCGCCGGTCGCGCAGGTCCGTATGGTTTCCCAAGGCATTAGGTCCGGGTTCGCCGCCGGATGCTTCCTCACGCGCTGGCAATCCTTGCATCGCGCGCGGGCCGGCGGCATAGCGCGGCACGCCATGCACGACATCCGCCTGATCCGCGAAGACGCGGCCACCTTCGACGCCGCCCTCGCCCGCCGCGGGGTCGCCCCGCAGTCGGCCGCCATCCTTGCGCTTGATGCGCAGCGGCGCGCCATCGCCACGCGGATGCAGGAATCGCAGGCCCGCCGCAACGAGGCGAGCAAGGCGATCGGCGCCGCCATGGGCAAGGGCGACAAGGACACCGCCGAAGCGCTCAAGGCCGAAGTCGCCGCGCTCAAGGCCGAGTTGCCCGGCCTCGAGGAAGAGGAACGCCGCCTCACCGCCGAACAGAACGCCGCGCTCGCTGCGCATCCCAACCTCCCCGCCGCCGACGTGCCCGAGGGCGAGGACGAGGCCGGCAACGTCGAACTCAGCCGCTGGGGCACCCCGCGTGATTTCGCCTTCACCCCGCGCGAACACGCCGACATCGGCCCCGCGCTCGGCCTCGATTTCGAAACCGGCGCGCTGATTTCGGGCGCGCGCTTCACCTTCCTCAAGGGCCAGATGGCCCGCCTCCACCGCGCGCTGGCGCAGTTCATGCTCGACAAGCAGACGGCAGAGAACGGCTACACCGAATGCAATCCGCCGCTGCTGGTTAAGGACGAAGCCGTGTTCGGGACCGGGCAACTGCCCAAGTTTAAAGAGGATCTGTTTCGCACGACACCTGCGGCTTACCGCGACAGCGTTGCAAAGGCCTTTGCGAAACTCCTTGCGAACGAAGAACTAGTTGCTGCTTTTCGTGAACAACAACCCAGCTTTTTCAATGATATTGAAGAAATCCTCGACTCTCCAGAAATGGCTGGTCGCTGGCTGATCCCCACCGCCGAAGTCAGCCTCACCAACGCGGTGCAGGGCCAGATCCTTGACCATACCGCGCTGCCCTTGCGCATGACCGCGCTCACCCCCTGCTTCCGCTCCGAAGCGGGCTCGGCGGGGCGCGATACGCGCGGCTTCATCCGCCAGCACCAGTTCGAGAAGGTCGAGCTGGTCTCGATCTGCCGCCCGGAAGACTCCGAGGCCGAGCACGAACGCATGACGCAATGCGCCGAAGGCGTGCTCCAGGCACTCGGCCTGCCCTATCGCAAGATGCTGCTCTGCGCCGGCGACATGGGCTTCACCGCGCGCAAGACCTACGACCTCGAGGTCTGGCTGCCGGGCCAGGGCGCCTATCGCGAGATTTCGTCGTGCTCCAACTGCGGCGATTTCCAGGCCCGCCGCATGAACGCGCGCTATCGGCCTGAGGGTGCGAAGGGCACCGAGTTCGTCCACACGCTCAACGGCTCGGGCCTTGCCGTCGGCCGCACGCTGGTCGCGGTGCTGGAGAACTACCAGCAGGAGGACGGCTCGGTCGACGTGCCCGAAGCCCTGCTCCCCTATACCGGCGGCCTTGCCCGACTGGTGCCGCAAGGCTGATGAAGCGCGCCGCCGCCCTGGTTCTGGCGCTGGCGGCGGCTCCTGCACTTCACGCGGCTCCGGGCGAGACGCCGATCGTCGCGTGGCAATACGTGGTGCGCGCGGGCGACAGCTTCGCCGCGATCGCCCGGCGCATGGGGGTGACGCAGAAGGACTTGGCCGCCGCCAACGCGCTGCCCTACCCCTGGACGGTCACGCCGGGCCAGGTGCTCCGCCGCCCCGATCCGCCGGGCCAGGTCCGCCAGGCGATCCCGCCGACGCCTTTGGCAACGCCCACCGCCACGCCGGCGCCAGCGCCAAAGCCCAAACCGCAACCCAGCCCCAAACCCCCGCGCCGCCCGCCCCCGCCGCCGCGCCCGATGCCCTCGGCCCGGCCGCTGCCCGAGCCGATCCCCGCCCACGCCCGCGAAGCCGATGCCCCGCGCCTCGCCTGGCCGACCTCGGGCGCGGTCGTCGGCCGCTTCGGCGTGCCGGTGAAGGGCCGCCCCGACAACGGCCCGAACCGCGGAATGGACCTCGCCGCCTTCTCTGGCATGACCGTCCACGCCGCCGCCGCCGGGCGCGTGGTCTTCGCGGGCACCGAGCCCGAGCGCTTCGGCCAGCTGATCGTCATCGACCACGGCAATGGCTGGACCACCGCCTATGCCTACTTGGGCGCGATCACCGTCAGCGAGGGCCAGCAGGTGACCGCGCGCCAGGTCATCGCGCGCATTGGCAGGAGCGGCGAGGCGACCGCGCCGACGCTCCACTTCGAGGTCCGTCGCGCCAACGTGCCGCGCGATCCTTACGCCTACCTGCCTGTTCGATTGTAGGCGGTCAGGCTTTGAACGCGAAGAAGGTCAGCCCCATCGCGAGGTAGGCGGCGATCCAGTAGCCCGCATCGATCAGCGCGAGCCGGGTCGAGATGCGCTGGTGGGTATAGCTGATCCACAGCGAGGGCACGACGAAGGCGATGGCGAGCCCGCCCGACATCATGAAGTAGAGCCAGGGCTTCACCGCCAATGTCTCGTGACCGACGCGCGCGAACATGTGGCCCATCATGCTCGAAGTGACGAGCAGCAGCACCGAGCTCAGCAGCACCGTCCGCGCCGGGGCGGCACGCACGCCCAATCCGCCCGGGCCCACTTCGGCGAGCCGCGCCCGTCCGAACAGCGGTCCGTACCACAGCGCCGAGACCAGCAGCGCGACAAGCGCCGCGACGAGCACCGAGAGCCAGTTCACAGGACCCATTCGTTCGTTTCCTCAAGCCCGCCCGATCAAGCCCCCGCCCGGCTGCCTAACCGCTGCGCATGGGCTTGGCAAATCACGGCCAGCTCAGTTCGGCGACCTGTCCTTTCGGTCCGGCGATCCACCCTCGCGCGAAGTCGTCGATCGCGCCCGCAATGGCGCGATGCGTCGCCTCGTCGAGCGGCGGCACGGGCACGAAGCTGGTCTCGCAACCGACCTGCGCCATCGCCAGCACGTCCTCGAGGCTACCGCCGCCGCTCCACAACAGCGCCTCGTACGCCTCGACCATCCGCTCGGCCTGCAGCAGCTCGACGATCGAAGCATCCGGCACGGTGGCCCGGCCCACGCTGGCATGGCCTCCCGCCTTGGCCAGCTCGACCAGTTCCTCCGGGTGCCGCCCTTGCGCGACGAGGCCCCAGAAGCCGCGCGTCAGGCCCAGCGCGCGCTCGACGAACAGGTGCACCGCATCGTGCGGCACCGGCCCCTTGTGCGGGAACCGGGTGGCGACCTGCGAGCCATCTGCCCGCGTCACGCGGATATGATCCTCGGCCGATCCCTTGGCGATGGTGATGCGCAGCATGGGCGCGCGCTATAGCGGTTGGTGACGGCGCGGCCAAATGGCGCTATGGGCCGCCGCCATAATGGCTTCCAACACTCCTGTCGCGATTCCCGACCAGCCGAAAGTCGGCATGGTCAGCCTCGGCTGCCCCAAGGCGCTGGTCGATTCCGAACGCATCCTCACCCGCCTGCGCGCCGATGGCTATGCCATGAGCGCGGACTATGCCGGCGCCGACGTCGTGCTGGTCAACACCTGCGGCTTCCTCGATTCGGCCAAGGAGGAAAGCCTGGCCGCGATCGGCGAGGCGATTGCCGAGAACGGCCGCGTGATCGTCACCGGCTGCATGGGCAACGAAGCCGAGGTCATCCGCGCAAAGTTCCCGCAGGTCCTCGCCGTCACCGGCGCGCACCAGTACGAAGACGTGGTCGAAGCGGTGCACGAAGCCGCCCCGCCCAGCATGGGGCCCTACATCGACCTCATTCCGCAGGCCGAACCGGGTGACGTCAAGCTCACCCCGCGCCACTACAGCTACCTGAAGATTTCGGAGGGGTGCAACCACGCCTGCGCCTTCTGCATCATCCCGAGCCTGCGCGGAAAGCTCGCCAGTCGGCGCATCGATGCCGTGCTGCGCGAAGCCGAAAAGCTGGTTGCGGCGGGCACGCGCGAACTGCTGGTGATCAGCCAGGACACCTCGGCCTATGGCGTCGACGTCCGCCACGAAGAACGCCTGTGGAAGGGCGAGCCGGTCCGCACCCACATGACCGACCTCGCCCGCGAACTCGGCAAGCTGCGCACCCCCGATGGGCAAACGCCGTGGGTGCGGCTGCACTATGTCTATCCCTACCCCCACGTCGACGCGGTGATCCCGCTGATGGCGCAAGGCCTGGTCACGCCCTACCTCGACATCCCGTTCCAGCACGCCAGCCCATCGGTCCTCAAGCGCATGAAGCGCCCGGCGAACGAGGCCAAGGTGCTCGAACGCATCAAGGCCTGGCGCGAAGTGTGCCCCGACCTTGCCATCCGGTCGAGCTTCGTCGTCGGCTTCCCCGGCGAAACCGAGGCGGACTTCCAGTACCTGCTCGACTGGCTCGACGAAGCGCAACTGGATCGCGTCGGCGCGTTCCGCTTCGAACCCGTCGAAGGCGCGGCGGCCAACGACCTGCCCGATCCGGTGCCCGAAGAGGTCAAGGAAGACCGCTTCCGCCGCATCATGGAAAAGACCGAGGCGATCAGCGCCGCGCGCCTCGCCGCCAAGGTCGGCCGCACGATCCGCGTGATCATCGACGAAGTCGGCGAACCCGACGAAGACGGCGACATCGGCGCCACCGCGCGTTCGCAGGCCGACGCGCCCGAGATCGACGGCGCGGTGTACTTGCGCAACGTCCCCGCCACGCTGAAGGCCGGCGACTTCGCCGAGGTGCTGGTCGAGGAAGCCGACGCGCACGACCTGTTCGGGGTGATTGCCTGATTGAGGAGAGCGGGACCCCGGGTCAGGCCCGGGGTGACGTTGTGTGAGATAAAGCCACCACCGAAACAATTCCGTCACCCCGGGCTTGACCCGGGGTCCCGCTTCCTTCGTCCTCGCACCATGCAGCAGGGCACGAAAGGCGGCTGGGTCTACATCATGGCCGACCGCTATCGCGGCACGCTCTATGTCGGGGTTACCGCGGACCTCGCTCGCCGTGTGTACCAGCACCGCACCGGCAAAGGCTCCGACTTCTGCGCCCGATATGGCCTCAACCGCCTCGTCTGGGCAGAGCGCGGCGACGAAATCGAGGACTGCATCGCGCACGAGAAGCGCCTGAAACGCTGGAAGCGGGTCTACAAGTTCGACCTGATCGAGCGCGCCAATCCGGACTGGGACGATCTCTACGAGATCATCTTGTAAACCAAGAGAAGCGGGACCCCGGGTCAAGCCCGGGGTGACGAGGAGAGGTAGGAATTGCCGTCACCCCGGGCCTGACCCGGGGTCCCGCTTACTTCCCCTACCCCTTCCTGAACGGCGTCCGCTCGCCCAGCCATAGCTGGTCCTGCGCCACGCCCGCCCGTTCGCGCTCCAGGAAGTCCGCCACTGCCCTCCGAAAACCCTTGTCGGCGATCCAGTGGGCGGACCAGGTCTGCACCGGGGCATAGCCGCGCGCCAGCTTGTGCTGGCCTTGGGCGCCGGCTTCGACGCGGGTCAAGCCCAGCGCGATCGCCGCGTCGATCGCCTGGTAGTAGCACAACTCGAAGTGCAGGAACGGCTTGTCGATCACCGCGCCCCAGTAGCGGCCGTAGAGGGCCTCCGTGCCGATGAAGTTCAAGGCGCCCGCCACCGGCTGGTCGTCGATGAAGGCGAGGACGAGCAGCACCTTGTCGGCCATGCGCTCACCGATCAGGTCGAAGGCTTGCCGCGTCAGGTAAGGGTGGCCCCATTTGCGCGCGCCGGTGTCCTGGTAGAACACCCAGAAGGCGTCCCAGTGTTCGGGCTTGATGTCCGCGCCGGTCAGCGCGCGGATCTCGACGCCGTCCTGCGCCTTGGCGCGTTCCTTGCGCAGGTTCTTGCGCTTTTCCGACGACAGCGCGGCGAGGAAATCGTCGAAGCTTGCATAGCCGCGATTGTCCCAGTGGAACTGGATGTCGGAGCGCAGCAGCCAGCCGGCCTCTTCGAACAGCGGCAATTGTTCGGGCGCGATGAAGGTCGCGTGCGCGCTCGACAACTCGTTCTGGACGCAGAGCTGTTCGGCGACTTTCAGCAGCGGCACGGCCAGATCGGGGCGCCGGCCGGTCAGCAGGCGCGGACCCGTCGCAGGGGTGAAAGGCACGCTGATCTGCAGCTTGGGATAGTAGCTGCCGCCTGCGCGGTGCCAAGCATCGGCCCAGCTGTGGTCGAAGACATATTCGCCCTGGCTGTGGCTCTTGAGATAGGCGGGGAGCGCGGCGGCGGGGCGGCCGGCCTCGTCCTCGATCACCACCGGCAGCGGCGACCAGCCGGTGCCTTCGCCGACGCTGCCCGATTCCTCGAGCAGGGTGAGGAAGGCGTGGCTGGTGAAGGGATTGCCGTCCGACAGCGCATCCCACGCCGCGGCGTCGATCTCGCCGACGCTCTGGTGGATGCGCGCGGTGACGCTCACGCCGCAGGTCAGCTCGCGGCGGCGGGGATGCCGCCACCTTCGGCAATGGGGGCGTCGGCATGGCTTGCCGCGCGCTCGGCGAGTTCGGCGCTGCGGACGGTCCAGGTCAGCAGCGGCAGGCCCCGCTTGCGCTGGCTGGCGGCGAAGCGGCTCGGCAGGTCGCGCACGTCGTAGGCGAGGAAATCGGGCTCGGCGTGCCACAGCGCGAGGTGGCGGCGCACCCGCGCGAACAGCGTCGAGCGGCCCTCCTCGCTCATCACGAGGCCGTGGACGACGTGCGGCGAATGGCGCTTGAACCAGCGCGAGACGCGTGGGTCGAAGCTCATCACCGCGACTTGCCCGCGATAGCCTTCGAGCGTGCGGCGCACCGCCAGGCACAGCGGGATCACGTGCATTTCGCGGCGCGACTTGATCTCGATCAGCACCGGCACCCGGCCCGCGACGAGGTCGAGCATCTGGCGCAGGCCCGGAATGGTGTCCGCCTGGCTCGATCCTGCCAGCGCGATCGTCTGGAGCTGCGCGGCGCTGCGATCGACGACGCGGCCGGTCTCCCCGGTCAGGCGGTCGAGCTCCCAGTCGTGGAACACCACGGCAAGCCCGTCGCTGGTGCGCTGGACGTCGCATTCGATGCCGAAACCGCGCTCGGCGGCGGCGGCGAAGGCGGCAAGGCCGTTCTCGGGAACGCCCGCACCGTGCAGCCCGCGATGGGCATAGGTCCACCCGCGCAGCCAGCCGACCTTGTCAGCGGGCGGCGCGGGCGCGAACCAGCGATCAGCGAGCGGTAACAGCAAAGACAGCATCGACTTCCACCGCTGCGCCCAAAGGCAGCACCGGCACGCCCACCGCGCTGCGGGCGTGCTTGCCGGCCTCGCCGAACGCCGCGACCATCAGTTCGGACGCGCCGTTGGCGACCTTGGGCTGGTCGGTGAAGGTGCCGGTGGAGCTGATGAAGGCGCCCAGCTTGACCACGCGTTCGACCCGGTCGAGCGAGCCGAGCGCGGCCTTGACCTGCGCCAGCAGCATCAGCGCGCAGGCCTGCGCCGCGGCCTGCCCTTGTTCGAGCGAAACGTCCTCGCCCAGCCGCCCGGTGACGAGCTTGCCGTCGACGAAGGGCAACTGGCCCGAGACGTGGAGCAACCCGTTCGCCTCGACCGTCGGCACATAGGCGGCGACCGGCGCGGCGGCCTGGGGCAGCACGTGGCCGAGCGCGGCGAGGCGATCGACGATGGTGTCGGTCGCGGGGGTATCAGTCATCGTTGTCTCCGGTAAGACGGTCCATGATCCAGGGCAGCGCGGTGGCCCAGTCGTCGATGCGGGCGTGGGCGTGGCCCGCCTTGTGCGCGCAATCGATGTGCGGGGCGATCATCGGCTCGCCGCACAAGTGCAGGCGGGTAACGTGGGGCAGCATTTCCGCCACCGAGCCGTGGTGCTGCGGCAGGTCGTCGATGAACAGCGCCTTCGACGGCTGGTATTCCTCGAGGATCGCCTTGAGCGCCGGGCCCTTGGGCCCCTGGTTGGTGAACACCCGCGCATCGATGCCGACCTTGCGCAGCTGCTCGGCGCGCGAATCGCGCCGGTGGTCGTTGAGGTTGGTGAGGATCACCACGTCGGCGTGTTCGGCGAGGGCGTTGATCCCCTCGACCGCGCCGGCGATCGCCTGCTGGCGGTGCATCTCGGTATCGAAGAACAGGTTGAGCAGGCGCCAGATCTCCGCCGGCTCGACCAGCCGCCCGTCGCTGCGGTGGCGCATCGCCTTGCCGAAATCGGCCGAGTCCATCACGAAATCGATGTCGTGCTGCTCATCGAGGAAGTCGCGATAGGGGGCGACCATGTGCAGCAGCACCTCGTCGCAATCGCTGATGACCAGCGGGCGGCTCATGTCAGTTTCTCCCGTGCGGCGACCAGTTGCCCGGGCGCTATGTCGAGTGCGGAGGCCGCCGCGACAAGGTCGGCCTCGTGATTGCAGAGGAAATCGAGCACCGCGCCGAGCACGGCCGGATCGGACAGCCCGCCGCGCAGCGTCTCGGGCGTCATGCCGGTCAGCGCCAGCAGGCGTTCGGCGCGCTGGTCGTCGGACAGCACCCAGCCGAGCGCCTGCAGCGCAAGGGCAAAGGGATCGGT
Organism: Novosphingobium huizhouense; assembly: GCF_020179475.1. Classification (GTDB taxonomy): domain Bacteria; phylum Pseudomonadota; class Alphaproteobacteria; order Sphingomonadales; family Sphingomonadaceae; genus Novosphingobium; species Novosphingobium huizhouense. The sequence continues at coordinate 8,693 of NZ_JAILXZ010000007.1, forward strand.
CGGGGATGGACGCTCGCGGATGATTGTCAGGGCCTCTCGCGGTGAATAGAGATGCGCGGCAAACGCATCGCGCATTCGGTTCGTCTCGGTCAGGTCAGGCTCGATCCAGTGGCAAAAAGAATTCTGGTTGTCGAGGACAACGACCTCAACCGCAAGCTGTTCTGCGACCTGCTCCGGGCCAAGGGCTTCGAGGTCGAGCCGGTCGCCGACGGCCGCGCCGCGCTCGACAGGACGCGCGCGTTCTTTCCCGACCTGGTGGTGATGGACATCCAGCTGCCCAACGTCTCCGGGCTCGAGCTGATCGAACGGATCAAGCGCGACGAGGGCCTGCGCGCGATCCCGGTGCTTGCGGTCACCGCCTATGCGGGCAAGGGCGACGAGGAGCGCATCCGCGAGGCGGGCGCCGAGGGCTATCTCGCCAAGCCGGTGTCGATCGCGCCGTTCCTGCAGGCCGTCACCAGCCTGCTGTGATCAGGCGAGGAAGCGCTCGACCAGGAACGTCGCGACGGTAAGGCACAGCCCGGCGACGAAGATGCGGTAGGCAAAGCCCAGGAAGCGGTACTTCTTGCGCTGGAGCACCAGCCCGTTCTGGTAGATGTCGTGCAGCATCGTGCGGAACACCGCCTCGTCGGCGCGCAGCTCGGTCAGCACGGCCTGGGTCCAGGCGTCTTCGTCGAGCGCGGAATAGGTGCCGAAGAACAGCAGGTTGGGCTTGCCGTGGAGCCGGTTCGCCTCGGGCGCGGAGACCGCCGGGAGCACCGCGAAGACCGCGCAGAGCGCCGAGACGAAGGCGAACAGCGCAAGCACCGCGAGCGGGGTGGCGAGGTGGCCGTCCTTCGCCTGGCCGACGGCGATGGTAAACACCACGAAGGTCGCGCCCATCAGCATCGAGGCCTTGGTGTCGGCCATCTGGCTGAGCGTCAGGGTCATCTGCTGGGCGGTGCGGACGAGGTGGATGGCGTGATTCGAGTAGGCGGGATCGGGAGCTGTATCGAAAGCGTTTTCCGGCTGGGTTCCGGGCATCTGTGACCTCGTCTGCGGCGCATCGGCGGCGGCGCGGGGGATGGCAGGACGGCACGCGCTTGACAAGCGGGGCGCAAGGCCGCTTTTCCGCCTTATTCGTCTGGCAGGCGGCGCGGGAGACACGCCTGTCCGCACCCTGTCCGGACCAGTGGAGACAAGACCGATGGATCGCGCCGCAACCGCCGCAAAGATCGCCGAAGTGATCGCCCCCTTCAACAAGAAGGGCGTGGCCATCACCGATGCGACGACCTTCGCCGGCGACCTCGAATGGGACAGCCTCACGGTGATGGATTTCGTCGCCGCGATCGAGGACGAGTTCGACATCATCATCAGCATGAACCAGCAGGCCGAGATCGAGACCTACGGCCAGCTGATCGACGCGGTGACCAAGCTCCAGGGCTGAAGGACAAACCCCGCATGACCGACCTGTTCAGCAAGTTCGACGGCCTGATCGAACAGCGCCGCGCGCTGCTCGATACCGGCGTGACCGATCCGTTCAACCTGGTGATGGAGCGCGTGCTTTCCCCGACGCAGGCGATCTGCAACGGGCGCGAGACGATCCTGCTCGGCACCTACAACTACATGGGCATGACCTTCGACCCCGACGTGATCGCGGCGGGCAAGCAGGCGCTGGACGAATTCGGATCGGGCACCACCGGCAGCCGCGTGCTGAACGGCACCTATGCCGGGCACAAGCTGTGCGAGGATGCGCTGAAGGAGTTCTATGGCATGGACCATGCCATGGTGTTCTCCACCGGATACCAGGCGAACCTTGGCATCATCAGCACGATCGCCGGCAAGGGCGACTACATCGTGCTCGACATCGACAGCCACGCCAGCATCTGGGACGGCTGCAAGATGGGCGATGCCGAAGTGGTGCCGTTCAAGCACAACGACATCGTCGCCATGGAAAGGCGGCTGAAGCGCATTCCCGAAGGCGCGGGCAAGCTGGTCGTGCTGGAAGGCGTCTATTCGATGCTCGGCGACATCGCTCCGCTCAAGGAGATGATCAAGGTCGCCAAGGACAACGGCGCGATGGTGCTGGTGGACGAGGCGCATTCGATGGGCTTCATCGGCCCCAACGGGCGCGGCGTGGCCGAGGAGCAGGGCTGCCTCGAGGACGTGGACTTCGTCATCGGCACCTTCTCGAAGTCGGTCGGCACGGTCGGCGGCTTCTGCGTTTCGAACCACCCCAAGTTCGAGATCATGCGGCTGGTCTGCCGCCCCTATGTGTTCACCGCCAGCCTGCCGCCGAGCGTGGTGCACACCGCCGCGACCAGCATCCGCAAGCTGATGCATGCGGGCAACAAGCGCGCGCACCTTTGGGAAAACAGCCGCACGCTGCACAAGGGGCTCAAGGACAAGGGCTTCCAGCTCGGCACCGACGAGCCGCAGAGCGCGATCATCTCGGTCATCATGCCCGACCTGGAGCGCGGCGCGATGATGTGGGAGGCGCTGCTGCGCGAGGGGCTCTACGTGAACCTGGCGCGCCCCCCGGCGACGCCCGCCAACATGACCCTGCTGCGCTGCTCGCTCTGCGCCGAGCACACCGCCGAACAGGTGCAGACGATCATCGGCATGTTCGAACGCGCCGGCAAGGCCGTCGGCATCATCTGATGCGGGGCGCAATGGCCGGAATGGCGGGCGCGCTTGCCGCGCTGTTCGCCGTGCCTGAGGCGCTGGCCCAGCCGGCCAGCAGCAGCGCCATGGTCGAGAACCCTTGCGCGCTCCCGCGCAATGCGGGCAACGACTGGGCCGCGCTGTGCAAGTACCAGGCGGCGGACAAGCAGGTTTCGGGCCGTCCGCGCGCGGTGTTCATCGGCGATTCGATCACCGAATGGTGGCTGCCCAATAGCCCCGCGCTGTTCGCCGGCGGCGTGGTCAACCGCGGCATCGCCGGGCAGACCAGCCCGCAGATGCTGGTGCGCTTCACCCAAGACGTCGTCCGCCTGCGCCCGCGCGTGGTCCACATCATGGCCGGGACCAACGACCTGCTGGGCAACACCGGGCCGACCAGCGCCGAGGAATACGTCAACACGATCACCGCGATGACCGACATCGCGCGCGCCAACGGCATCGCCGTGGTGATCGGCAGCGTGCTGCCGACGAGCGGCGCGCCGTGGAAGCCCGAATACCGCCCGGCGGCGCAGATCGACGCGCTCAACCGCTGGCTGCGCGACTTCGCGCGGGCGAGCGGCTTCGGCTTTGCCGATTACTACGCGGCGATGGTCGGCGAAGGCGGCGCGATGAAGCCGGGCCTCGCCACCGACGGGGTTCACCCGAGCGCCGCCGGTTATGCCGTGATGGAGCCGATCGCACGGGCGGCGCTGGCCGAGGCGGAGAAGCGCGCCGGGCGCTGACCCGCGCCGTTCAGTCGACGATCCAGTGGCGCTTGAGGTATTCGTCGAACATCGGCACGGTGAAGGCGATGTCGCCGTGCGCGGGGCTGTAGATCATCCCCTTGGCGATGATCTGGGCACGGCGCGGCCCCAGCGAGGTCAGCTTTTCGCCAAGCATGTCCGCTACGTCGGCCGAGCGGTAGGGCCCTGCCCCCAGCCGCGCCATGGCGATGACGTATTCCTTTTCCTTGGGGGTCAGCCGGTCGATGCGGACCTTGAAGAAGCCCTCGTCCAGCCGCTTGAGCGCTTCGCGATGCGCCACGTCGATGCAGTCGAGCGAAATCGGCGAGCGATCGGCGGCGTTCCACGCCTGATAGCCGAACTCCTGGAGCAGATAGGGGTAGCCGCGGGTCAGGTCGACCAGACGGTCGACCACCGCGGGCTCGATCGTCTCGCCTTCTTCCTCGACCGGCTGGCGGATGGCGTTGGCGGCCGCCTCGCGCGGCAGGGCGTCGATGCGGGGAAACACGAAGAGTCGCTCGGCATAGGACTTGGCATCGCCCGACAGCGCCGCGATGGCGGGAAGGCCCGCGCCGAACAGCAGGATCGGCAAGCCGCGCTGGTTGACGCGGTGGATCGCGACGATCAGCGCCCCGAGTTCGCGCTGGCCGAGATACTGCACTTCGTCGATCAACAACGCCCAGCCGCGCCCGGCGGCCCGCGCCGCCTCGCCGACGCGGACGAACAGTTCGGTCACGTCGAGTTCGATATCGCCGCTGTCGGCAACGCCCGGCTCGGGATCGACCGAAAGCTCGAAATCGCCGACCTTGACCGCGAAGGTGCCGGCAAAGCTGCGCAATGCGCGCATCGCGGCGTGGCTCGCCGCCTTGGCCGAGGCGACGAACGAGAGCTTGCGGACAGCCTGCTGCAGCTTGGGGTAAAGCAGATCGGCAAGCTTGCGATCCTCGGGCGCCTCGATGAACGAAGTCAGGTAGCCGTGCTGTTCGGCAAGCTGCTCGATCCGGTTGAGAAGCACCGTCTTGCCCACGCCACGCAGGCCGAGCAGCATCTGCGACTGCGCGGGGCGACCCTTGAGCACGCGCTGCAAGGCGATGTCGGCAGCCGACACGATGTCCTCGCGACCGGCGAGTTCGGGAGGCTGCGATCCGGCGCCAGGAGCAAAGGGATTGCGGACGGGGTCCATGTCTAGCTCTTTATGGGTTAGTATAGCTCGGTCGCGCTATACTAACCCCTAAAGTGGTATAGACAAGCGCCGCTAGCGCGCTTCCCGCAACTGTGCGGCCATCGCGCTGGCATAGGCGGGGCGGGCGGCGAGGCGGTCGAAGTAGGCCTGCATGGCCGGGGTGACGAATTCGGCGAGCCCGATCGAGAGCGCGAGCTTGATCGCGTAGCCGAGCGAGACGTCGGCCATGGTGAAGCGCCCGGCGGCGGCATATTCGCCGTCCATCATCGTTTCGGCATTGCGCAGGCGCGAGCCGAACCATTCGGCGTAGTCGCGCGCGATTTCGGGCCGGCGCGCCTCGGGCGGCGGGAACACGGCGTAGCGCAGGTGGATCGTCTGCGGGAAAGTCAGCGTCGCCTCGCCCATCACGAGGAAGTTGAGGTAGTCGGCATAGCCCGGCTCGTCGGGCGCGACCGCGAGCGGGGTGGGGCCGTATTTCGTGGCGAGGTAATGCGGGATCGCGCTGCTTTCGGTGAGGCGGTGGCCCTCGTCGAACAGCACCGGGATCGTGCCGAGCGGATTGAGCTCCTTCATCCCTTCGTGCCGCGCGCGCGGCGGAAACGGAAGGACGTGGAGTTCGTAGGCCAGCTCCAGTTCCTCGAGCGCCCAGAGCGCACGGAAGGAGCGGGCGTCGCGGCAGTGATAGAGCGTTATCATGGCTGATAGGTCTACGCGCCTCGCCCGGCGTGGCAAGCCAGAACCGGCCGGCCCGGAACAGACCGGGTGACCGTTCATGCTTTGACACGATCGGGCAAAGCGCCGTCGGCCGGGCTGTGGCAGGCGCTCGCACGCAGTCCCTTCGCGGGCCATGCAAGAACAGCCGGGTCGCAACCACCGCCGGCACAACGAGGGGATCGTTCCATGCGGCGTACCAGCGCTTTCGCATCGTTTCTGCTTGCGCTGCTCGCACTGTCGCTCGCGCTGCCGGCGCGTGCCGAGGACCAGCCGGCGGGGCAGAGCGCACCGGCCGCGCGCGGGCAGCTGCCGCCCGACGGATCGCGTGCGCAAGCGTCGCGCGCGCCGGCGAGCGGGTGGCGGGTCGGCCTGGGGCTGGCGCCGGTGTTCGCGCCGGCGTGGCAGGGTTCGAAGGACACGGCGCTGTCGATCTTCCCCGACCTGCGGCTCAACAAGGGCGATACGCTGTTCCTCTCGGTGCGCGACGGCCTCGGCTGGAACGCGATCAACCGCGGCGGCTGGAAGGCAGGGCCGCTCGTCAAGCTTCGCTTCGGCCGCAACGAGGACGATGGCGGCTCGCCGTTCCTGATCGCCGGCGGCAGCACGGCGCTGCGCGGAATGGGCGATATTGGCGCGGCGGGCGAGGCCGGGGTCTTCGTCGAGAAGCGCTTTGGCCCGCGCATGGAATGGCGCGCGCGCGCCGAGCTGCGACAGGGCTTCGGGGGTCATGAGGGCGCAATCGGCGATGTGCAGATCGCGCGGACAGGGCGCAGCGGGCGGCTGCTCTTTTCGGTCGGGCCACGCGCGACCTTTGCGGGCCGGGACTTTGTCCGGACCTATTTCGGGGTCGACGAGGCGGAGGCGCAGCGCACCGGACTTGCCGTGTCGCGACCGGACGGCGGGCTGCTCTCGTGGGGGCTGGGCGGAACACTGACCCGGCCGCTGACCCTGCGCAGCGCGGTGACCGCGATCGCCGGGGTCGACCGGCTGGGCGGCGAGCCTGCGAGGTCCGCGCTGATCCGCGAGCGCGGGCGCAGGACGCAGGTGTCGCTCGGCCTCGCCTACGGCGTGCAGTTCGGGCTGTGACGCGTAGGCGTGCAGACGCGCTAGTTGATCGTGATCACGCCGTCGACGGCGCGCCATTCCTGCGGGCCGATCAGGTGCTTGTGCGCGATGCGGATCGAATGCAGCGTCGCCTCGATCTCGCGCCGCCAGTGATCGAGGAAGCGTTCGAGGCGGGGGAAGCGCGGGGCGAGATCCTCCTGCTGGAAGGCGAACATCTGCAGCAGGCTGGGATGGTCGGGCAGGTAGTAGTGGATCTGGATGGTGGTGAGGCCGAAGCCTTCGAGCTGCCGCGCGAAATCGCCTGAACCAAGTCGGCTGCTTCCCATGCCCTCTGCTCCTTTCGCAAGCGAGGGGCCTGGCCGGGACATGCGGTCAGGCCCTGATGAACCTGGATGTCACGGGGCAGGATTGCACAAACCGGATTGGCGTCAAGACCGGACGAACGCCCTTGTTGGGCAAAGGTTTTGGTGAGGTTTCGCGCTCAGACGACGCGTGGACCGGCCTGCTCGCACCTCGCCTCGGCCTGCTTGTTGCCGCCGCCGCCGAGCATCGAGGCGGCGACGAAGCCGCCGATCACCAGCACGACGAAGCCGACGGTGACGAGGCCGAGGTACTTGTCGATGAAGCGCTTGATCGGCGCTCCGAACAGGCGGAACAGCACGCCCACGATCATGAAGCTGATCGAGCGCGAGACGAGGCTGGCGAGGAGGAAGGGCACCAGCGGCATCGCGATGAAGCCGGCGGTGATCGTCAGCAGCTTGAACGGGATCGGCGTCGCGCCCTTGATGACGATGATCTCGACCCCGTATTCGCGCAAGTAGCACGCGGCCTTGGGGAAGGTCTCGGTCAGGTGCAGCAGCGCGAGCAGCTGCGCGCCGACGCTGTCGTAGAGGAAGTGGCCGATCGCATAGCCGAGCAGGCCGCCCATGACCGAGGCGAGCGTGGCGATCGCGGCGAAGCGCACCGCCTTCTTCGGCTCGGCCAGGCACATCAGCCCGAGCAGCGGATGCGGCGGCACCGGAAAGAAGCTCGCCTCGAGAAAGGCGACCAGCGCCAGCCAGAGTTCGGCATGGGGATGCGCGGCCTTGGCGATGGTCCAGTCGTAAAGTCGGCGAAGCATGGAAAGTCGGCCCGTCCTGTCGGTCTGCGATCGCGGGCGGACTTAACGGAGGAGCAGCCGGAGCGCCAGACGCCGGCTCGATTAACCCATCTGGTACTTTTCCATTGACATTGTCACGCTTGATTGGTACATAACAAGAACATCGCGATCGTGTGAGTCGCCTCCGGGCAGTCACCGAACGGCCTTTTCCGACCCGCGCTCCGGGCGGACCCTGCACAAGACGAGGATGGTTCATGGCCAGCCACAAGACGCGTGCGTCCGGCGCGAGCCGGTCGACGCCGCCTGTCCAGACGACGACCGAAACCGAGCCCGAAGCCGAAGCCAAAGGCAAAGCCGAAACCGCGCGCGGCAGCGCGCGCTGGAAGGAGCCCTTCCTGACGGCGCTCGCCGAAAGCTCGAACGTGACCGCCGCCGCCGCCGCCGCCGGCACCGACACCAGCCAGGCCTACAAGGCGCGGCGCAAGGAGCCCGAATTCGCCCGCGCCTGGCGCACCGCGCTGCTCGAGGGCTACGAGCACCTCGAACTCGAGCTGCTGCGCCGGATGCGCTTCGGCGAGGGCAAGGAGGAGGAGCGCAAGTTCGACAACGCCAATGCGCTGCGGCTGCTCTCGCAGCACCGCGAGACGGTGGCGCGCGAGCGGGCGCAGCGCGACAACGAAGACCTTGCGCGGATCCGCGCCTCGATCGACGCACAGATCGAGGCGATCCGCGAGGTCGCCAGCGCCCGCCGCAGCGAAGAGCTGGCGGCGGCGCGGGCCGAAGGCGCCGCCGCGGCCGCGACGCACAAGGGCGCGGCGTGAGCGGGCAAGCCGATGCCGCCTGCCCGCCGGCGGACTTCGCCGGGCTGGTCGGCTGGGCGCCCGACGAGATCGGCGCGATGCTTGCCGGGCTGAGCGCGGCGCAGGCGGCCGAATGGCGCTGGCACTGGAGCCTCCACGCGCGCGCCGCGCAGCTGCCGCCGCCGGGCGACTGGCGCGTCTGGCTGCTGCTTGCGGGGCGCGGCTTCGGCAAGACCAGGACCGGCGCGGAATGGATCAACGCGATCGCCGAACGCGATCCCGAGGCGCGCATCGCGCTCGTCGCGGCAAACCTGGGCGAAGCGCGCGCGGTGATGGTCGAGGGCGAAAGCGGGCTGCTGCGCGTTGCCGCGCCGCACCGCCAGCCCGCATTCGAATCCTCGCTGCGGCGGCTGGTCTGGCCCAACGGCGCGCAGGCCACGCTCTATTCGGCGGCCGAACCCGAATCTCTGCGCGGCCCGCAGCACAGCCACGCCTGGTGCGACGAGATCGCCAAGTGGGACAATGCCTCGGCCCGGGCCGAAAGCGCCTGGGACAACCTGACCATGGGCCTGCGGCTCGGCGAAGACCCGCGTGTGCTGGCGACGACGACGCCGCGCGCCGCCGCGCTGGTGCTGCGGCTGGTGCGCGAGGCGGCCGACGGGCGCACCGCGATTACCGGGGGCAGCACGTACGAGAACGCGGCGAACCTGCCGGCGCGCTTCGTCGAGGCGATGCACCGCAACTACGACGGGACGCTGCTCGGCCGGCAGGAGATCGAGGGCGAACTGATCGAGAACCTGCCCGGCACGCTGTGGTCGCGGGCGACGATCGAGCGCGGGCGCGAAACCGCGCCGGCGCAGCTCGCCCGCGTGGTGATCGGCGTCGACCCGCCCGCCAGCGCCGAAGGCGATGCCTGCGGGATCGTGGTGTGCGGGATCGGCGAGGATCGCATCGCGCGCGTGCTGGCCGATGCATCGGTGGAGCGCGCGACGCCCGAGCGCTGGGCCCGCGCCGTCGCCGAGGCTGCGCGCGCATGGAGCGCCGACCGGGTGGTGGCCGAGGCCAACCAGGGCGGCAGCATGGTCGAGGCGGTGCTGCGCGCCGCCAACCACGCGCTGCCGCTGCGGCTGGTCCACGCGAGCCGCAACAAGAGCGCGCGGGCCGAGCCGGTCGCCGCGCTCTACGAGGCGGGGCGGGTGCGCCACGCCGGGTTCTTCCCGCGGCTCGAGGACGAGCTGTGCGGGCTGTTGCCCGGCGGCGACTACCAGGGCCCCGGGCGCTCGCCCGACCGCGCCGACGCCTGTGTCTGGGCGCTGACCGAACTGATGCTCGGCCGAACGGGCGAACCGAAGATCTGGTTCGACTGAACGACCTTTCCGCGAAAGGGTATCCATGTCCTTCTTCCAGAGCCTTGCCGCCGCCTTCAAGGGCGAGGCGGTGACCCCCCGCGCGCCGCTGGGCCGCAGCTTTGTCTCGCCCTGGGCCGAGGCCTTCGACTGGCGCGGCGGCGATGCCCGCGCGGGCCTGCCCTTCCCCGAAGCGAGCCGCGAGGCCTATCTGCGCAACCCGGTGGCGCATCGCGCGGTGCGGCTGGTGGCCGAGGGCATCGGCGGCGCGCCGATCGCCGCGTCCGATCCCGCGCTCGCCCGGCTGGTCGGCGCGACCAGCGCCGGGCAGGCGCTGCTGGAGACGCTCGCCAGCCAGGTCCTGCTCAACGGCAACGCCTACGTGCAGATCCTGCGCGATGCCGAGGACGAGGTCGCCGAGCTCTATGCGCTGCGCCCCGACCGGGTGAGCGTGGTGCCCGATGCGGCAGGCTGGCCGGCCGCCTTCGCCTACCGCGTCGGCGAACAGACGATGACCTTGCCCGCCAGCGACGACCTGGGCCGGGCGAACGTGATCCACATCCGCGGCTTTCACCCGACCGACGACCACTATGGCGCCGGCTGCCTGAGCGCGGCGGAAGATGCAGTGGCGGTGCACAATGCCGCCTCGCGCTGGAACATCGCGCTGCTCGAGAACGCGGCGCGGCCCTCGGGCGCGATGGTCTACGATCCCGGCGAGCCGGGCGCGACGCTGACCGCCGAGCAGTTCGACCGGATCAAGGCCGAGCTCGCCGCCGCCTATGCCGGGGGCGCCAATGCCGGCCGGCCGATGCTGCTCGAAGGCGGGCTGAAGTGGCAGCCGATGGCGATGACCCCGGCGGACATGGACTTCGCCGCGCTCAAGGCTTCGGCCGCGCGCGACATCGCGCTCGCCTTCGGGGTGCCGCCGATGCTGATCGGCCTGCCCGGCGACAGCACCTACGCCAACTACCGCGAGGCCAACCGCGCGCTGTGGCGGCTGACGCTGCTGCCGCTCGCCGGCAAGCTGCTCGCCGCGCTGAGCGAGGGCCTTGCGCCCTGGTTTGCCGGCGCGAGCCTGGCGGTCGACCTCGATCGCGTGCCCGCGCTCGCCGAGGACCGCGAGACGCTGTGGTCGATGGTCGGCGCGGCCGACTTCCTGTCGAGCGCGGAAAAGCGCCGCATCCTGGGCCTTGGAACGGAGAGCGCACGATGAAGCGCGAGGACATGCTGGCGCGCCTGCTGGCGCAGGCCGAGACCGAAGGGTCCGAACTGATCACGCTGCGCGCGATCGTCGAGGAGGCGAGCGACCTCGGCGCGGCGCGCGTGCTCGAGCGGATGGGCCTTGCCGACGAGACCGCGCACGAGGACCTCGCCGAACTGCGCGAGCTGCTTCAGGCCTGGCGCGACGCCAAGGCGAGCGCGTGGAAGGCGATCGTCGACTGGCTGGTGCGCGGCATCCTGGCGCTGCTGCTGTTCGGCATCGCGGTGCGGCTGGGCTTCGGCGGCCTGCTGCAGTGACCGCGCGCCCCCCGATCCGCTTCGCCGGCTATGCCGCGGTGTTCGGCAAGCGCGACAGCGGGGGCGACACGATCGTCCCCGGCGCCTTTGCCGCAACGCTCGCCGCGCGCGCCGCCGCCGGGATGCGCCTGCCGCTCTACTGGCAGCATCGCCCCGACCAGCAGATCGGCTGGGTCGAGAGCGCCGAGGAAGATGCGCGGGGCCTGCGTGTGATCGCGCAGGTGACCGCCACGGATTCGCCGGCGGCGCGGGCGCTGGCGCGCGGCGCGGTCGACGGACTGTCGTTCGGATACCGCGTGCGCGACGGCGCGCTGCGCGGCGGCGGACGCGAGTTGCGCGCGCTCGACCTTCTCGAAGTGAGCCTGGTTTCCAGGCCGATGCAGCCGCTGGCGCGGGTGCACATGGTCAGTCCGCCCCCCGCCGGCTGACCCCCCGACATTACCGAAGGGCCGCCCCATGGGGTGGCCAACCCCAGCAGAAAGGACGTTCAGCCCCATGGACATCGAAAACCACGAAGCGATCGCGCAGCCCTGCCCGATCGAGACCAAGGCCGACGCGCTCGAAGCCTCGTTCGACCTTGCCGCCCGGCAGGAAGCGCACGATGCCGCGCTCGCCAGCCTGCGCGGCGAAGTCGAGGAAGTGAAGAGCCGGCTCGAGCGCGTCTATCGCACTTCGGCCGCGCGGCCCGTGCTCGCCGCCACCGACGCTGCTGCGCGGGGCTTCATCGACGGCTACATCCGCACCGGCCGCGAGACCGAACTGAAGTCGCTGTCGACCGCGGTTCCCGCCGACGGCGGCTTTGCCGTGCCGCGCCAGATCGACGAGCTGATCTCGAACCGCCTGGTCAAGATCAGCGCGGTGCGTTCGGTCGCGACGATCGTCCAGACCAGCACCAGCGGCTTCCGTCGCCTGCTGTCGATCGGCGGCACCACCTCGGGCTGGGTGAGCGAGACCGCGGCGCGTCCCGAAACGGCCAGCCCCAAGCTCGCCGAGATCGTGCCGCCGATGGGTGAGCTCTACGCCAATCCCTCGGCCACGCAGGCCATGCTCGACGACGCCGCGTTCGACGTCGAGAACTGGCTCGCCGGCGAAATCGCCACCGAGTTCGGCCGGGCCGAAGGCGCCGCCTTCATCAACGGCAGCGGCACCAACCAGCCCAAGGGCTTCCTCCAGGCAGGGTCTGCGACGACCGGCGACGCCACCCGCGCCTATGGCACGCTGCAGCACATCGTCTCGGGCAACGCCACCGGCTTCGACACCAGCCCCGACAGCAAGCTGATCGACATGGTCTTCTCGCTGCGCGCCGGCCTGCGCCAGGGCGCGGTGTGGATGATGAATTCGACCACGCTGGCCGCAGTGCGCAAGTTCAAGGCCGCCGACGGTTCGTTCCTGTGGCAGCCGGGCATCGTCGAAGGCCAGCCCAACCGCCTGCTCGGCTACCCGGTGGTCGAGGCCGAGGACATGCCCGACATCGGCGCCGGCGCCTTCCCGATCGCGTTCGGCAACTTCAAGGCCGGCTACCTGATCACCGAGCGCAGCGCCACCCGCATCCTGCGCGATCCCTACACCAACAAGCCCTACGTGCAGTTCTACGCGACGCGCCGCGTCGGCGGCCAGGTGCTCGACAGCGACGCGATCAAGCTCCTGAAGATCTCGACCTGATCGTTCCTGCCGGGCGTCGCGTGTCCCCTTCGCGACGCCCCGACTTCGCCCGCGGCGGACCTCCCGCCGCCGCGGGCGATCTTTTCCCATCCCAATTCCGGAGACTGCCATGAAGCGGGCAATCGTCGCACCGCCCTCGCTGGCGCCAGCCGCGCTGGCCGAACTGAAGGCGTGGCTGGGCATCACCACCGGCCGAGACGACGCGGAACTGACCGCGCTGCTGATGGCCTCGCTCGACTTGTGCGAGGGCTTCACCGGCTCGATGCCGCTTCAGGCCGGCTGCGAGGAAGTGCTCGTCGCGACAGGCGACTGGCAGACGCTTTCGACGCGTCCGGTCCAGTCGATGACCCGCGCCGCCAGGATCGCGGCGACCGGGCAGCGGACCGAGCTTCCCGCGGGGAGCTACGAATACGACATCGCCGCCGATGGCACGGGCCGCTTCCGCCTGGCAGCGCCGATCGACGAAACGCGGGTGGCGGTGACCTTCACTGCGGGGCTCGCCGCCACGTGGGACGCCCTGCCCGATCCGCTGCGCCATGGCATCATGCGCCTCGCCGCGCACGAACACCGCCTGCGCGACGCCGAGCGCGCGCCGCAGAGCAGCGCGCCGCCCGCGGCCGTCGCTGCGCTGTGGCGGCCCTGGCGCACGATGCGGCTGGCGTGATGGCGTTCGACTTCGCCGCGCTCGAACAGCGCCTCGTGGCGCGCGCCCGGGCGCTTGCCGAAGCGCGCGCGCTCGCCCGCACGCTGCGCCGCCCCGCCGACCGCTGGCGCGACGCGCGCCTGCTGTGGCCCCTGTTCGCAAAGGACTGACCGATGGAACTCGCCTTTCGCGCCGCCCTGCTCGCCTGGCTGGCCGCCGATGCGACGCTGGCCGGGTCGCTCAACGCGATCACCGAAGAGGCGCCCTCGCGCGTGGCGCTGCCGTGGCTGGCGCTGACCGCCAGCGCAAGCAACGACTGGAGCACCAAGACCACGGTGGGCCGCGAAGTGCGCGTGGCGCTCGAGCTTGCCTACCGCGGCGACGATCCGCTTTCGGAAAGCGCGCTGATCGCGGCGATCGAGCGCCGGGTCGAGACCCTTCCGGCGGACCAGAGCGCCTACGGCTTCCGCGCGGTCAACCTGATGTTCCTGAAAGCCCGGAGCGAGCAGCGCGGCGAAGCGCTGCGCGCGCTGGTGCTCGAGTACCGCGCGCGGCTTCTCGCCGCCTGACCATAATTTCGAGGAGAACCGACATGGCAGCACAGAAAGGAAGCGCCTTCCTGCTCAAGATCAGCGATGGCGCGGCGAGCCCGACCTACAACACGGTCGCCGGGCTGCGCACCACGCAGATGTCGATCAACGGCGAGGCGGTGGTGATCACCAGCAAGGATTCGGGCGGCTGGCGCGAACTGCTGTCGGGCGCGGGCACGCGCTCGGTCAGCGTCAGCGCCGCCGGGATCTTCCTCGGCAGCGCGGCCGAGACGCAGATCCGCGGCAACGCGCTGTCCGGCACGATCGCCGACTATGAACTGTCGTTCGACGGCGGCGAGAAGATGCGCGGCAAGTTCCTCGTCCAGCGGCTCGATTACTCGGGCGACTTCAACGGCGAGCGCAACTACACGATGACGCTCGAGAGCTCGGGCGCGGTGGCCCAGGCATGAGCGCGCCGGCCAATCCCCAGCGCGGCGAGGCCTCGCTGGTGCTGCAGGGCGTGGAGCATGTGCTGCGCCCGACCTTCACCGCGCTGGTCGCCGCCGAGGAGGAACTCGGCTCGCTGTTCGCGCTGGCCGAGCGCGCCAGCGGCGGCGAGCTCAAGCTGGCCGAACTGGCGACGCTGTTCTGGCACTGCCTGCGCGAGCACGACACGCTCGATCGCGCGGCGTTCTGCGACGCGCTGGTCGAGGCCGGCCTGTCCGCCAGCGCGCCGGTGCTGCGGGCGTTGCTGCTGCAGGTGCTGAAGGGCGCAGCGTGAGCGAGGCCGGACAGCGCCCGTTCGCCGCCGGCGCAGGCCGGCTGGCGGGACGGGTCTGCCTCCTGCTCGACTGGTCGCCGGGACGCTTCTGGCACGCGACGCCCGAGGAACTGCGCGCCGTGCTGGAGGCTGCCGGCGGTGCAAGCGAGACGACCGGCGCGATCGACCGGCGCACGATCGACGCGATGATGGAGCGCGAGCGAAATGGATAATCTCGACACACTGGTCGTCGACGTGCGGGCGAGCACCGACGGCTTCGCCAGCGACGTCGCCAAGATGCGCGACAGCTTCGACGGCATTCTCGTGGAGGGCTTCGCCAAGGGCGGCGCTACGCTCGAACGGAGCCTGGCGAGTGCGATCCGCAAGGGCAGCCTGGGGTTCGAGGACCTTGGCAAGGTGGCCGGCCGGGTGCTCGATTCGATCGCCAGCCAGTCGCTGCGCGCCGGGATCGCCTCGCTGGGCGCGGGCTCGGGCGGCGACGGCGGCGCCGCGGGCGGGGTGGCCGGCGGTCTTGCGAGCCTGGTCGGGTCGCTGTTCGGCCTGCCCGGCCGCGCGACCGGCGGGCCGGTGGCTCCCGGCCGCCCCTACGTGGTGGGCGAGCGCGGCCCCGAAATGTTCGTGCCGACGTCGGCCGGGCGCATCGAGAGCGCGCCAGGCGCGCTCGGCGCGCGCAATGTCAACGTCTCGATCCGCGTCGTCGCCCCCGCCGGCGCGTCCGCCCCGGACAGCCTGCAGCGATCGAGCCGGCAGGTCGCGCAGGCGGTGCGCCGCGCGCTCAGCGACTACTGAGGGGAGCGGCGCGCCATGGCTTTCTGGCTGGCAAAGCAGCGAACGGTCCAGCAGACCGACATCATCCAGCGCTTCGATCCGCGCTTCTGGACGGTCGACTTCCCGCGCCCGGCGATGGCGGCGGTGACCACGACCGGCGCCGATTCGCTGCGTGTCGACGCGGTGTTCCAGCAGCGCGGCGATCTCGTCGGGCTGATCTGGGAAAGCGAGGACCGCTGGGATCATCCCCTGCTCGCCTACGATACGGACCGCGACTACGGCCGCACCACGCTTTCCTTCCGCTGGCGCTCGGACGGGGTGCTGGCGCTCGATGCCGTCAACGGCCCGACGCTGACGATCGAGGGGCGCGATGCGACAGGCGCGCCGCGCACCTGGTACGTGCGGCTGTGGAACTACGCCAGCGGCACGCCGACCGATGCGCGGATCACGCTGCCGTTCTCGCGCTTGGCCGGTGGGTTCACGCTGCCGGGCGAAGCCGACCCGCTGCACCCGGACGACATCGACCGGATGTTCGTCTCGCTGGTCGCGCCCGGCTATGCGAGCGGCGATGGCACCGCCTTCGCCACGCCGCAGGCGGGCTGGGTCGAGCTGTCGGAGATCCGTTGCGAGGGACACCGCCCGATGCTGACGATCGGCGACGTCATGGTCCCGCCGCATCGGCTGGGCATCGCGACCGGCTACGACGACAGCTACAACCAGACCCCCGCGCGGCTGATCCGCTCGGCGCGCGGGCTCGGCTACCGCGGCAGCATCAACCATTACATCGGCATGAGCCATTTCTTCTCGCTCAAGCCCGACGGCGCAGGCGGGTTCGTGGCGGACCCCGGCGCCGCCGCGCTGAACCCGGCTGCGGAGAGTTGGCACCGCGCGTTCCTGGCGGCAGCGGCCGGCGCGGGCTATACCGTCATCCTTTCGCAGTCGTTCGAACTGCTCGCGCAGCATTGTCCGCCGGCGTGGCAGCAACGGACCCTGGCCGGCGCGCCGGCGTTGACCGGATGGAGCCCGCCATCGACCCTGCTTTCGCCCGCCAGCGCGAGCGCGCTGGCGTGGCTGCGCAAGGTCGCGCTGGCGCTGGTCGCGCTACAGCAGGCGGCGGGATTGCCGGTGCGCTACCAGATTGGCGAGCCCTGGTGGTGGGTCACCGCCGACAAGCAGATCTGCCTCTACGACGATGCGGCGAAGGCGGCGCTCGGCGGCAGTCCGGTCGCGATCCCCTCGCTCGCGGCACCGCTTTCCGCGGCGCAACGCGCGCTGCTCGATGCAGCAGGCGCGGTGCTTGCCGCCGCCACTGCGTCGCTCGCGACGGCGGTGCGCACGGCGGCGGGGAGCGCGGGCGCCGAAGTGCTGCTGCTCGCCTTCCTGCCGACCGTGCTCGATCCCGCAACGCCCGAGGCGCATCGCGCGAACCTTCCCGCAGGCTGGGCCTCGCCTGCGTTCGATACACTCCAGCTCGAGGACTACGACTGGCTGGTCGAGGGCAAGGACGCGCTGCGCAGCACGGCCCGTGCCGCGGCGGAAGCGAAGCTCGGCTATCCGCGCGCGCGCCAGCACTTCCTGTCGGGCTTCGTGCTGGATGCGGGCGACGACGAGCCCTGGCGGCGGATCGACGCCGCGGCCGACGCGGCGATCGCCCTGGGAGTCGCCGAGACGTTCGTCTGGGCGCTGCCGCAGGTCGCGCGCGACGGTTTCACCAGGTTGCCCGAGACAGACAGGGAGGCGCCCATGCAGGCCTTCGACGACGTGCTCTTTCCCATCGCGCTCGGCCGGGCGGCGACGGTCACGCCCGAGTTTTCCACCAACGTGACGATCACCGCGTCGGGGTTCGAGCGCCGCAACAGCCTGTGGACCAATGCGCGGCTGCGCTTCGACGTCGGACCCGGCGTCCGCTCGGAGGCCGAACTGGGCGAGCTGATCGCCTTCTTCCGCGCCCGTCGCGGCCAGGCGCGCGGCTTCCGGCTGCGCGATCCGTCGGACTACAGCTCGAACGGCATGACCGGCGTGCCGACTCTGCTCGACCAGGTGATCGGCCGAGGGGATGGCGCGACCGCGCGCTTCGATCTCGCCAAGTCCTATGGGAGCGGCGAGGAGAGCCAGACGCGGCGGATCACCCGGCCGCGCGCCGGCAGCGTTCTGGTCGGCGTGAACGGCGTTGCCGCGTCCAACTGGACGCTGGCCGACGGCGGCACGATCGTGTTCGACAGCGCGCCGTCCACCGATGCGGTGATCACAGCCGGCTTCCTCTTCGACGTGCCGGTGCGCTTTGCCGAGGACCAGCTCGAAATCAGCGGCGCTGCGTTCGCCGCGGGCGAGGCGCCGACCGTGCCGCTCGTCGAACTGCGCGAGGATGCCTGACATGAGCGATCCTGGGCGCGTGTGGTTTCGCGAGCCGCTCGAAACCGTGGCGGTGTGGTGGCGGATCGAACGGCTGGACGGGGTAACGCTGGGCTTCACCAGCCACGACCGCAACCTGTGGTTCGGCTCGCTGCTCCACCGCACGGCGCCGGGGATGACTCCCTCGGCCATTCGCAAAAGCGGCTCGCTCGAGCCCGACAGTGCGGAAATCGTCGGCGCATTGAGCCACGACGCGATCCGGGAGGAAGACCTTGCCGCGGGTCGCTTCGACGGCGCGGCGATCGTTCTCGGCCTGGTCGACTGGGAAACGCTCGAGCAGCAGGAGCTCTATCGCGGCACCATCGGCGCGGTGGGGATCGAGGGCGACGGCTTCTCGGCCGAACTGCAATCGCTCAAGGTCCTGCTCGACCGCGAGCTGGTGGTGCGGACATCGCCGACCTGCCGCGCCGAGTTCTGCGGACGGGGCTGCTCGCTGTCGGCGGCCGCCTATACCTCGCAGGGGACGATCACCGAGGTCTCGCCGGACGGCGCGGCGGTGCGCGTGGCGATCGGTTCGGACATCGACGCGCTGGCCTTCGGCCGGCTGCGCATTCTCGATGGCCCCGCCTGTGGCCTGTGGCGAAGGATCGAAACGGTAAGCGAGGGCTGGCTGCTGCTGGATCGCCGGCTCGACGATGCGGTCCTGGCTGGCACGCCGATCCTGGCACGTCAGGGGTGCGACCACACGATCGCGACCTGTGCCGCGCGGTACGGCAATGCCGTCAACTTCCAGGGCGAGCCCTACCTTCCCGGGAACGACCTGTTGGCGCGCTACGCCCTGCCCGGCGCATGAACGCGCAGCTGGCGCGCGCGGCGCTCGACCTTGTCGGCGTGCGCTATCGGTTGCACGGTCGGGACCGGGACGCGGGCGTCGACTGCGTCGGGCTGGTCGCGCTGGCCATGCGGGAGGCCGGATACCGGGCGGCGCCCCCTACCGGCTACCGCCTGCGCCACGCCGATACCGACGCACTCGCCAGGATCGCGCGGCAACACGGCTTCATCGAGGTGCCCGGCAACGGCGATCTGGTGCTGGCGCTGCCCAACCCGGTCCAGCCGCACCTGCTGGTCCGCACCGATCAGGGCTTCGTCCACGCGCACGCCGGGCTGCGGCGCGTGACCCTCCTCGCCGGCGACCTGCCATGGCCCGTGGCAGGCGAATGGCGCCTCGACGCAAGATAGGAACAATCGAAATGGCAACGCTGGTCCTCACCGCAGTCGGCACGGTCCTCGGCGGCCCGATCGGAGGCGCGATCGGCGCGCTGGCCGGACGCCAGATCGACAAGGCGATCTTCGCCGGCGGCGCCAGGTCGGGCCCCCGGCTGCAGGATCTCAAGATCCAGACCTCGAGCTACGGCGATGCCTTGCCGCTGCATTTCGGAACGATCCGCACGGCTGGAAGCGTGATCTGGTCGACCGAACTGGTCGAGCACGAGGAGACCGGTTCGAGCGGCAAGGGCCAGCCCAAGGTCAAGACCTACGAGTACACGGCCTCGTTCGCCGTCGCCGTCTCCAGCCGCCCGATCAAGGGCATCGGCAGGATCTGGGCGGACGGCAACCTCCTGCGCGGCGCGGCCGGCGACCTCAAGGCCGGGGGGACGGTCCGCGTCCACACCGGCCACGGCGACCAGGCGCCCGACCCGCTGATGGCGCAGGCCGAAGCCGCCGGGCGGTGTCCGGCGCACCGCGGCATCGCGTTCGTAGTGTTCGAGGACCTGCAGCTGTCGTCGTTCGGCAATCGCATTCCCTCGCTGACGTTCGAAGTGATCGCCGACGACCATTGCGATCTGGCGACGATCCTCGCGGAGATCGCGCCCGAAGCCCGCTGCGCAGTGACCGGCGACAGCTTCGACGGCTTCACCATCGACCAGGGCAGCGCCGCCGACACGATCTCGGCCATTTCCGCCGCGATCCCGCTTGCGACCTGGGTCAGCGACGAGGTCCTGTCGGTGGTGCGGGCCGACCGGGCCACCGCGACCATCCCCTTGCTGGCCGAGCCCGCGGCGAACGAGGACGACCGCGGGCGGAGCAGGAGCAGCGGCTGGGCAAAGCGCCGCGAGCCGATGCCCGCAATCGCGAACTGCGCCGTTCGCTACTACGACACCACCCGCGATTACCAACCGGGCTTCCAGCGCGGCAAAGGGCGCAGCGAGCAGGGCGAGATGCGGACGATCGACCTGCCGGCAGCCCTGCCGGCGGAGCGCGCGCGCGCCATCGCCGACGCGGCAACCTTGCGCCTTTCGCACGCGGTCGAACGGATCAGCTACCGCACTACCGAAATCGACCCCGCGCTGCTCGCGGCGCCGATCGTCCGCGTGCCGGTTGCCAAGGGGCTGTGGCGCGTCGAGGACTGGGAATGGCAAAAGGACGGCGTTTCGCTGAACCTCGCCTCGATTGCGCCGGGTGCGATAACCGACGTCCCGGCGGCAGGCGGCACCGATCCCGGCCGGTACAATGCGCCGGCCGACCTGAGCGCGACCGCGACCGTCCTCGCTGCATTCGAGCTGCCCTGGGACGGGACCGGGGCCGAGGGCGAAGCGCCGCTCCAGGTGGCCGCATCGAGTGCGGGAGCGGGTTGGAAGGGCGCGGCGCTGTTCGCCGGCCCGGACGATGCCGCCACGGGCCTCGCCGCGATCGGCGCCGTTCCGGCGCGGCGCGCGACGCTGGGCGAGACGCTGTCGGGCCCGGGCGCCGGATCTCCGCTGATCGTCGATCTGCGCAACACGCTCGATGTCGCACTGGCCTCGCCCGACTTCTCGTTGCGCGATGCCGACATGGCCCAGCTCGCCGCAGGGGCGAACCTCGCGCTGGTCGGGGACGAACTGCTTCAGTTCGGCAAGGCGGTTCCGCTGGGCGGCGCGCGCTGGCGGCTCTCGACCTTGCTGCGCGGCCGCGGCGGCACCGAATGGGCGGTGGGATCGCACAATGCGGCCGGTGAACCGTTCGTGCTCGTCGACAGCCGCGTCGTGCGCATCGCCGAAGGCTCAGCCACGGATGCCGGCGAAGTCGTCGCGATCGGCATCGGCGACCCGGTCCCGGTCCGCGCGCCCGTTCGCGGTAGAGGTTCGGCGCTTCGTCCGTTGAGTCCGGTGCATGGCCGCGCGGCAATGCTGCCCGACGGCTCGCTCGCGGTGAGCTGGGTGCGACGCGCCCGCGGCGCCTGGCGGTGGAGCGACGAAGTCGAAGTTCCGCTCAACGAAGAAAGCGAGGCCTGGGAGGTCACGCTCGGCGATCCGGCAGCCCTGGCCGCACGCTTCGTCACGGCAACGTCCAGCCTGACGATCGCAGCGGCCCGGCTCGCCCCGTTCGGAACGGCCCCCTATCGCATCGCGGTCCGGCAGGTCGGAAAGAATTCGATGTCGAAGCCTCTGATCATCGTCGCGGGATGACTTCAAAACCAGCGCGGAGTTGCACATGACCGATACGATTACTTACGCATCCAGCACACCGCGGCTTGCTCTGCCGCTGCTGTTCGCAGGCCAGAGCCAGAAGGAAACGACGGTGAACGAGGCGATCCTGCTCGCCGACTTTCTGCTGTCGCCGGTTGTCGAGGGAACCCTCGGCTCGCCGCCCGCTTCGCCGGCGCCCGGCAAGGCCTGGATCATCGCAACCGCGCCGAGCGGAGACTTCGCGGGACGGGCCGGGCAGCTTGCAATCTGGACCGAAGGCGGCTGGCGTTTCATCGCCCCGGTTGCCGGCATGGCGGTCGAAGATCGGCAGCGCAACGCCCGCGCCCGGTTCGATTCCACGTGGCAATACGCGGTCGCGCCGGCGGCGCCGACGGGTGGCGGCGTGGTCGATGCGCAGGCCCGCAGCGCGATTTCGGCGGTGGTCAGCCTGCTGGTTTCGGCGGGGATTTTTTCGGCAGCTTAGCGGAACCAATCATTCCGGGTGGCATTTGGACGGCACATGAGGGCGCGTTTCACGACGCTTTGCTGCAAGAACGACCCGTACCAGTTGTTTTTGGGCAACAGATTGGATGCCTGCCCGCTTGCATGAATACAATAGAACCGGTAGACATCTGCCACGACGTGGCGTGATTTCGCTAAAAGGGGAAACGATTATGCGGAAACTGGTCCTTGGCTTTGCCTTGGCGTCGACAGCGATGGCGACGCCGGCTCTGGCCCGGAATGACTCGTGGTACGTCGAGGCCGATGGCGGCGCGATGATCGTCGAGAACTCGGAACTTGATGTCGGCGGCGTTGCCAATGCGGCCACCCTCGACACCAAGACGGGCTATGACTTCGGCGGCATCGTCGGCTACGATTTCGGCGGCTTCCGCCTCGAAACCGAAGTCAGCTACCGCCATGCGCTGAACGACACGCTGGAAATCGGCGGCACCACGCTGACCCGCGACGATGGTGACCTGCGCGGTCATGCTCGTGCGCTCAGCTACATGGTCAACGGCCTGCTCGACTTCGGCGACGACGACGGCCTGCAGGGCTTCATCGGTGGCGGCGTCGGCGCAGCCAACGTCAAGTATCACGTGATCAAGTCGTTCGGCGGCGTCGACGATTCGGACACCGTGTTCGCCTGGCAGGCCATCGCGGGCGTTCGCGCTCCGATCAGCAGCCACTGGGACGTGGGCCTTAAGTACCGCTTCTTCAACGCCGACAACGTGAAGCTCACCGGCAACTTCGCGCTCGCCGGCGTTCCGATCGAGACGCGCTTCCGCTCGCACTCGCTGCTCGCGACGCTGGGCTACAACTTCGGTGGCGCCGAGCCGATGCCGGAGCCGGCTCCGCCGCCGCCGCCGCCGCCCCCGCCGCCGCCCCCGCCGCCCCCGCCGCCCCCGGCTCCGGTGTGCAACAAGGGTCCGTACATCGTGTTCTTCGACTGGGATAAGTCGGACATCACGCCGGAAGCTGCGACGATCCTCGACAACGCCGTCACGGCCTATGGCAACTGCGCCAACGTGCCGATCATGCTGGCCGGTTACACCGACCGCTCGGGTTCGCCGAAGTACAACCTCGGCCTCTCGGCGCGTCGTAACGCTTCGGTCCAGTCGTACCTGACCTCGCACGGCGTCCCGGCGTCGGCGATCACCAGCCAGGCGTTCGGTGAAGCCAACCCGCGCGTTCCGACCGCGGATGGCGTGCGCGAACTGCAGAACCGCCGCGTCGAAATCACTTACGGTCCGGGCTCGGGCATGTAAGCGAACCGACAGGTTGTTTTTGGAAGGGGCCGGAGCAATCCGGCCCCTTCTTCGTTTGGGTGTAGCAACCGGGTTTGGGGAGGGCGTGATGAACAGGTTGGTACTGGCAGCAGCAGCAGGCGGCCTTGCACTCGCAACGAGCGGCTGCGCGACGGTCGCGCCTGCAGCAACGACAATCGCGACGGCCGAGATCCTCGACGCGACGGGCGCACCGATCGGCACCGCCACCGTGACCGACCAGGCTGCGAGCGCCGTGCTGTCGGTCGATGCCCGCGCGCTCAAGCCGGGGCAACACGGGCTCCATCTTCATGCCACGGGCCGATGCGAGGCTCCCGCCTTCACGTCGGCAGGGCCGCATCTCAACCCGTCTGCGCGTGCCCACGGCATGCACAATCCTGCCGGACCACACCTGGGCGACCTGCCCAACCTCGATGTCGGGGCCGATGGCAGCGGACGGACCACTGCAACGCTGCCCGGCTCGATCGCGGACATCCGGTCCGCCCTGTTCGACCAGGACGGCACGGCCATCGTCATCCACCAAAGCGCCGACGACTACATGACCGACCCATCGGGCAACAGCGGCAGCAGGATCGCCTGCGGCGTGTTCAAGCCCGCCTGACGCGCAGCGCGCGCGGGCCTATCGCTCGAGCCGACGGCAGCTGCGCCAGGCGACGGCGAGGGCGACGAACGCTGGAATGAACAACAGCAGCATCGCGCCGAGGCCGAGCCGCAGGCTGCCGAATTCGGCTGACACGCGCCCGGCGCTGTAGGGCCCGAGAGCGAGACCGAGAATGGTCGCGCCAAGGAAGAACGCCGCCGTCGCGGTGGCGCGCAAACCCGGCGGGACCAGATTGACCATCGCCCCCGACGATCCCCCGAGCGCCGCACTGGTGAGGAACCACATCGGGAATACCGAAAGCAGGAAAACCGTCGGCGAAGGGGTCAGCAAGGAGATCACGTTCGGCACCAGCGAAAGCGCCGATGCGAAGATCACCACGAGAATGCGCCGGGAGTTCGCGCCGTTCGCCCCGACGCGGTCGCCGAGCGCGCCGCCCGCGATGACGCCGAGCGCGCCGCCCGCCGCCGCCGATCCGCCCACCACCAGCGCGACCGCAGTGGGCGAAATCGCGTGATACTGCATCGCGAACAGCGGACCGAACGCCGCACTGGCATAGGACACCGCGCTCAGCAGGCCATACCCGATGTTGAGCCCGACGATCGGGGCCGATTTCCAGATGACCGCATAAGCGGCTGGATCGGCGGCGCGCAGCGCACTCGCCCAGGATGCGATCGCATAGATCCCGGTGCCGAGCGCGATCCATTGCAACGGATCGCCAAGCGTGACCGTCGCCGCGGCGGCACAGGCGGAAATGATCGCCAGCACCACCAGGTTCGCGACGAGCGCGCTCCCGCCCCGCCGCGCGGCAGCAACGAGCGTGAACGGCGGGACGATCGTGCCGAGATCGGCGACGAAGGCGCGCAAGGCGTCCTTGCCGGGCATGTCGGCATGGACCGCCCCTTCGTATCGGCCGCGCAACGGCTCGCGCAGGCTGCGGACCCATGCGGCGAGCAGCAGCCCGGGGAGCCCGACGGCAAGGAACGCCGCCTGCCATCCCGCGAGCCCGAGCGGACGCGCCCCGACCGGGAAGGCGTGGTTCCACGCGCTGGCTATCGACGTGCCGAGATAGAGCGACACCCCTCCCCCGAGATAGATGCCTGCCGAATAGATCGCGATCGCGGTCGCGCGACGGCGGGGCGGGAAATAGTCGGCAAGCAGCGAATAGGCGCAAGGGCCCGCGGTGGCTTCACCGACGCCGACGCCGATCCGCGCGGCGCCGAGTTGCACGAACGACCGTGAGAGGCCGGACAAGGCGGTCATCCCCGACCAGAGCGCAAGGCCGATCGAAAGCAGCCGCGTGCGCGCATAACGATCCGCCAACTTGCCGAGCGGGATGCCGAACAGCGCATAGAAGACCCCGAACGCGGTCCCGTAGAGGAACCCGAACTGGCCATCGTCGATCGCGAGATCCCGCTTGATGTCGGCGGCAAGGATCGTCAGCAGTTGCCGATCGACGAAATTGAGCAAACACACCAGAACCAGCACGCCCAGGGCGTACCAACTGTACCCTTCGACCCGGGCGCTCTGTTCGCCCGGGTCCCTTGCAACCTCACCCATATATCGTCCCGTCATCCAGGCCCGCTTCTTGGAACCCGGCACGACGCAAGCGGCAGCTGTCGCATTGACCGCAGGCGCGGCCATCGGGGAGGGGATCGTAGCACGACCAGCTCTCCCCTGCATCAAGCTTCAATCGGGCCGCTTCGCGGGCGATATCCGACTTGCGCAGATGCTGCAGCGGCGCATGGACGGTGACCTTGCCCCCCTTGGCGCCATAGCTGGTGGCGACGCGGGCGAGGCTTTCGAACCCGGCAACGAACTCCGGCCGGCAGTCGGGATAGCCCGAATAGTCGAGCGCATTGACCCCGATGAACAGGTCCGCGGACCCGGCCGCTTCTGCCCATGCCAGCGCGAGCGAGAGGAACACGAGGTTGCGCGCGGGCACGTAGGTGACCGGGATGTCCGCTCCGAGGCCCTCCTTGGGCACGTCGATGTCGGCCGTCAGCGCCGACCCACCGAACTGCCGCAAGTCGAGCGGCAGGATGACGTGGCGCTCCACCCCGACCCGGCTGGCGATCCGGCGAGCGGCATCGAGCTCGATGCGGTGGCGCTGGTTGTAGTCGATGGTCAGCGCGAGCACGCGAAAGCCCTGCTCCCTGGCAAGGCCAGCGCAGACCATCGAATCGAGCCCGCCCGAAAGCAGGACCACGGCGAGAGGCGCTTCGGCGCCGGAAGACATTGCGACCATGCCCGATGGCTAGCGGCCGGCGCCGGGCGAGGCAATGGTCGCCGGCAAGGCGCGCATCACGCCGGGCGGATGCGGAACTCCTTCGAGCAGAAGGCGCAGTCGACGACGATCTCGCCCGCCTCGTCCGCCATCTCGGCCTGCTCGTCCGCCGGGAAACGCGCGATCAGCTCGCGGTAGTGCTCGAGCGTGCAGCGGCAGCCGCGCACGATGCCGGCGCCCGGCGCGATCCGCACCTCGCGCTCTTCATGGAACAGCCGCCACAGCACGCTCTCGAGATCGAGCGTCGGATCGGCCAGCTCGGCCGGGCTGACCGCGCCGCCCATGATCGAGACGTGCTCCCATTCCGGGTGATCGAGCCGCACGTGCAGACGCTCGCGCCCTTCCTCGCCTTCGGGCAGATGCTGCAGCAGCAGGCCACCTGCGGCGCACTGCCCGGGCACGGTCGAAAGCCCGACCCGGATCAGGGTGGGGACCTGTTCGGACTGCCAGAAATAGCGCTCGCACGCATCGCTCAGGCTCGCGCCTTCGAGCGGCACGATGCCCTGGTAGCGCTGGCCGGTGGCGGCAAGGTCGAAGGTGATCGCAAGATAGCCGTCGCCGAACAGGGCATGCAGCGTCGGATTAGGGCCCAGCTCGTCGAGCCGGGCGCGATCGTGGCGGACATAGCCGCGCAGCTCGCCATTGCGGAAATCGCACGCGAGCAGGTCGACCACGCCGTCCTCGGTCTGCGCCTGCATCGTCAGCTGGCCCTTGCCGTCCTTGAGCAGCGAGCCGAGCAGGGCGGTGAGCACCAGCGCCTCGGCCAGCAGGTTGCGGATCGGCCCGGGATAGGCGTGCGCCGAGAGGATCTCGTCGAGCACGGGGCCGAGCCGCACCATCCGGCCGCGCGTGTCACGATCGGGAATGGTGAATTGCAGGATGCGATCGAACCCGGTCCGGTCGGCATCCGTTTCCTGCTGCGCCATCGTCAGATCTGTCCAAACACCCAGCGCAGGACCGACTTCTGTGCGTGAATCCGGTTCTCCGCCTCGTCCCAGACGACCGAGCGGGGTCCATCGATAACCGCGTCGGTCACTTCTTCGTTCCGGTGCGCCGGCAGGCAGTGCAGGAACAGCGCGTCCGGCCGCGCGTGGGCCATCAGGCGTTCGTCGACCTGGAACGGCGCCATTGCCGCGAGCTTCGCCTCGGCATGGGCCTGGCCCATCGAGATCCATGTGTCGGTAACGACGACATCCGCGCCCGCGATCGCCTCGACCGGGTTGCGATGGAGGCTGATCCGCGCCCCGCCCTGCTCGGCCCGCGCCATGAAGCCGCGGTCGGGCTCGTAGCCTTCGGGCACGCCGATGCGCACATGGAACTTCATCAGTCCCGCTGCCTCGACGATCGAATTGAGCACGTTGTTGCCGTCGCCGAGCCATGCCACCTCGAGCCCTGGCAGCGCCTTGCCGTGTTCGATCACGGTCAGCAGGTCGGCCATGATCTGGCAGGGATGCGACAGGTCGGTCAGGCCGTTGATCACCGGCACGCTGGCGTAATGGGCCAGTTCCTCGACCTTGGCATGGTCGTCGGTGCGCAGCATGATCGCGTCGGCCATGCGGCTCAGAACCCGCGCGGTGTCGGCGATCGTTTCGCCACGGCCGAGCTGGGTCGTGTTCGAGTCGAGGATGACGGCACTGCCGCCGAGCTGGCGGATGGCGATGTCGAACGACACCCGGGTGCGGGTCGAGTTCTTTTCGAACACCATCGCCAGCACGTGATCGGCGAGCGGCGCGCCGGGATCGACCCGCCCCTTCGGCTGGCCCGACCGCGCGCGCTTGGCGTCGATCGCATCGGCGAGCATCGCCGCGATGCTGTCCCCCCCCGCATCGGCGAGGTTGAGGAAGTCGCGCTTGCTCATGTCGCAGGGCTTTCGACGCTATAGCTCGCCGCCGCGGCCGAAAGCTTGTCCATGAACTCGTCGATCTCGGCATCGCCGATGACCAGCGGCGGCAGGACGCGGAAGGTCATGTCGCCGGCCGCGACCGCCAGCAGCTGGTGGTTGTCGCGCATGTGCGCGACGAACGGACGCGGCTCGACCTTCATCTTCACGCCGAGCATCAGCCCGCGCCCGCGCACCAGTTCGAACAGGTCGGGATAGTTGCCGATGAACTGCTCGAGCCGGCCGCGCAGCCGTTCACCGGTGGCGGTGACCTGCGCGAGGAATTCGGGGTTCGCCACTACGTCGAGCACGGCTTCGCCCGCCGCCATCGCCAGCGGATTGCCGCCATAGGTGCTGCCGTGCGTGCCGATCACCATGCCGCGCGCGGCCTTTTCGGTGGCGAGGCAGGCGCCCATCGGGAAGCCGCCGCCGATGCCCTTGGCGGTAGCCATGACGTCGGGCGTCACGCCGTACTGTTCGTAGGCATAGAGCGTGCCGGTGCGGGCGACGCCGCACTGCACTTCGTCGAAGATTAGCACGAGGTCGTGCTCGTCGCACAGCGCGCGCAGCCCCTTGAGGAACGCTTCCGAGGCGTCGCGGATGCCGCCTTCGCCCTGGATCGGCTCGACCAGGAAGCCCGCGGTGTTCGGCCCGATCACGGCGCGGGCGCCTTCGAGATCGTCGAAGTCGACATACTTGAAGCCCTGCAGCAGCGGCAGGAAGCCGTGGTGCATCTTCTCCTGATTCGAGGCGCTGATCGTGGCCATGGTGCGGCCGTGGAAGGCGTTCCGGAACGTGATCAGCTCGTACTTGTCGGTGTTGCCGACGTGCTGGTGATAGGCGCGCGCGGTCTTGATCGCGCACTCCACCGCTTCGGCGCCCGAATTGGTGAAGAACACCGTATCGGCGAAGGTGAGGTCGACCAGCCGCTGCGCGAGGCGCTCGCCCTGCGGGCTGCCATAGAGGTTCGAGACGTGCATCAGCGTCGCCGCCTGGCGCTGGATCGCCCCGATCAGGTGCTCGTTCGAGTGGCCGAGCAGGTTCACCGCAATGCCGCTGGCGAAATCGAGGTAGCGCGTGCCGTCCTCGGAGATCAGGTGGCAATGCTCGCCTCGCACCGGACGCACGCCGCACCGGGGGTAGACGGGCATCAGCGGGGTGATCGACATCGACATCTCCTGTTCAATCGCGGGTACGATGCGGCGCAGGGCCGCGGGTGCGGTCTGAAGTTGGGAATCGCAAACGACAAATGGCGGCCCCGGAAGGCCGCCATCTGCGCGCGTCTAGTATGTTGCAGGCCCGCGGTCAAACGCGCCGACGGGCAATGCGGTCGGGGTCAGTCCTGACGCGGCACCAGGTTGACCGCCGAGTGCTTGCCTCGTCGATCGACCTCGAGATCGAACTCGAGCTTGTCGCCCTCGTTCAGCTCGCGCAGGCCCGAACGCTCCACCGCGCTGATGTGCACGAAGGCGTCCGGCTGGCCGTCATCGCGGGTGATGAAGCCGAAGCCCTTCATCGCGTTGAAGAACTTGACCGTGCCGGTCGCCTTCTCGCCGGTCAGCTGGCGCTGCGGCGCAGCCGGCTTGGCCGCGACCGGGATTACGTCGCCGACGACCTGGAGGTCGGCCGCCGAAATCTTGCCGCCACGGTCGACGAGGTTGAACTCGAGCTGCTGGCCCTCGGCCAGGCCTTCGAGGCCGGCACGCTCGACCGCGCTGATGTGGACGAACACGTCTTCGCCGCCGTCTTCGCGCTGGATGAAGCCGAAGCCCTTCTGGCCGTTGAAGAACTTGACGACGCCCTTGCCGGTGCCGACCACCTGGGCGGGCATGCCGCCGCCGCGCGGGCCGCCGAAGCCGCCGCCACCGCCGCCGCGCGGGCCGCCGAAGCCGCCACCACCGCCGCCGCCGAAGCCGCCGCGATCGCCGCCGCCGAAGCCGCCACGGTCACCGCCGCCGAAGCCGCCACGACCGCCGCCGCCACCGAAGCCGCCGCGGTCGTAACCACCGCCGCCGAAGCCGCCGCCACCGTAGGGATCGAAACCACCTTCGTCGCCGAAACCGTCGCGCTTGTCGCGTCCGCGACCCCGCCGCCCTCTGTCAAAACCCATAAAAACCAGTAAACCTTCGCTTCGCCCTGCTTTCCCGGCACCGCTGGCCGGACTCGAATGCCGGCGGCGCGACAAGGGAATCACGCCGGATTTCAGCCGGCCCTCTCCATTGCACCTTGGACTATAGCCGACAAAAACGTCGAGCGCGAACGGAATCCACCGTTTTCGGTGAAATTGGCGCGAAATACTTTGACATTTGCCGCAAGGACGCTCTCGCCTTGCCGACGCGCGCCGCATTCGGCACAAGCCACCCCATGGACATCCTTGCGCTTCTTACCGATCCTGCCGCCTGGGCGGCCTTCGTCACGCTCGTCCTGCTCGAGATCGTGCTCGGCATCGACAACCTGGTGTTCATCGCCATCCTGTCGAACAAGCTGCCGCGCGAACAGCAGCAGAAGGCCCGGCGCATCGGCCTGCTGCTCGCGCTCGGCCTGCGCCTGGGGCTGCTCACCCTGATCGGCTGGATCGTCACCCTCCAGGCCCCGCTGATCGACCTCGGCATCGCCGGCAAGCCCGGCCCGCACGGCGAGCCGACGTTCGAAACCGCCTTCTCGGGCCGCGACCTGATCCTGATCGCGGGCGGCCTGTTCCTCTTGTGGAAGGCGACCAAGGAGATCCACCACAACATCGACCCCGAGCCGAGCGGCGAGCTGCTCGACCACAAGGGTCATGGGGAAGCGGGACACGGCGAAGCGGGACACGGGGGCAGCGCCGGACAGGCGGTCGTCGCCAACTTCGGCGCGACGATCGCGCAGATCATCGCGCTCGATCTCGTCTTCTCGATCGATTCGATCCTCACCGCGGTCGGCATGACCGACGAAATCCCGATCATGATCGCGGCCGTGGTCACCACCGTGTCGCTGATGATGGTCGCGGCCGACCCGCTCGCCAAATTCATCGAGAAGAACCCCAGCCTCGTCATGCTGGCGCTCTCGTTCCTGGTGATGATCGGTCTCGTGCTGCTGGCCGACGGCTTCGGACTCCACATTCCCAAGGGATACATCTACGCCGCGATGGGCTTCTCGGTATTCGTCGAGTTGCTCAACATCGTCGGTCGCAACCGTCGCGAAAAGCGCCGGGCAGCCGACGCGGCCGCAAGGGGATGATGCGCATGTTCCGCAAGATCGACGACAAGACTTACGCCAGCCCGCAGATTACCGTGGAGGACGTCGCCGAAGCCCAAGCGCTCGGCATCGGCCTGATCGTCAACAACCGCCCCGAGGGCGAATCCGACGACCAGACCCCGGGCGCCGAGATCGAAGCCGCAGCGAGGGCCGCGGGCATCGCCTATGTCGCGATCCCGGTCAGCCACGCGGGCTTTTCGCTGCCGCAGGTCGAAGCGCTCGACGCCGCGCTCGCCAGCGCGGGCGATGCGCCCGTGCTCGCCTATTGCCGCTCGGGCACGCGCTCCACGCTGCTGTGGGCGCTGACCCAGGCCAAGCGCGGCATGGCGCCCGACCAGATCGCCGCCTGCGCGGCCGGGGCGGGCTACGACATCGGCCCGATCCGCGCGCAGGTCGACATGCTCGCCGCCCACGGCTGAGCTTCGGAGCCGCAAGGACGATGTCGGGGGGCATCAATCCATTGGCGGGACTTGCCGCGCAGGGCCTGCTGTCGCTCGTCGCGATCTTCGCCATCTGGTGGGTCGCGCGCGCGATGAAGCTCGGCGGCGACGTGCGCATTCGTGACGAGGACCATGCCCGCGCGCTTGCCGAAGAGGCGATCTGCGGGATCGATCCGGTCGAGGTCGCGCTCGATCGCGCGCGGATCGGCGCGCTGGTGCGCGGTGCGGACGGGCGCGTCCTGCTGCTGCGCCGCCACGGCAGCCACTTCGCCGCGAGGCTGATCGTCGACTACCAAGGCATCCGGCTCGACCGCCAGTTCCTCACCATCGCCACGCACGAGCGGCGGTTTGGCGCGGTCACGCTCGACCTCGGGGCACAGGCGCAGGCCTGGGCCGCCAGCCTGCGCCGTCTCGGAGCCGCGCGATGAAGCCGCTCGACCACCCGATCGAGGTCGTCGTCTTCGCGATCCCGGTCTTCATCCTCGCCATCGTGCTCGAGATGATCTGGGCGCAGCGCCGCCGTCCCGAGGCCTACGAGCCGGCCGATACGCTGACCAGCCTCGCGCTCGGCCTCGGCAGCACGATCGCCGGGGCGCTGACCGCCGGGCTCGTCTATGCGGCGGCCACCTGGCTCTACGCCCACCGCATCGCCACCGTGCCGTGGGCCTGGTGGTCGTGGATCGCCTGCTTCCTGCTCGACGACTTCAACTACTACTGGGCGCATCGCACCGGCCACCGCGTCCGCTGGTTCTGGGCGAGTCACGTCAACCACCATTCGAGCCAGCACTACAACCTGTCGACCGCGCTGCGGCAGACCTGGACCGGGTTCGTTGCGCTGTCGTTCGCCTTCCGCATCTGGCCGGCGCTGGTGGGCTTTCCCCCGGCGATGATCGTCACCGTCGGCGGCGCGAACCTCGTCTACCAGTTCTGGATCCACACCGAAGCGGTCGGGCGCATGCCGCGCTGGTTCGAGGCGGTGTTCAACACGCCGTCGCACCACCGCGTGCACCACGCCACCAACCCGCTCTACCTCGACCGCAACTATGCCGGCGTGCTGATCGTGTGGGATCGCCTGTTCGGCACCTTCCAGCGCGAGCTCGGCGAAGGCGAAGCGCCGGGGCTCGGCCGCATCCGCTACGGCATCGTCCGCCAGCTCGGCAGCTTCCACCTGCTCCACGCCGCGTTCCACGAATGGGCGGCGATGCTGCGCGATTTTCTCGCCGCGCCGTTCCGGCACAAGCTGTCCTACCTCGTGCGCGAACCCGGCTGGAGCCACGACGGCAGCCGCGAAAGCTCGGATTCGATCCGCGCCCGCTGGCGCGACCGGCACGCCGAGGACAACTAACGCGCGGCCTTGCGCCGGCGGGTTTCCCAGCCCTTCTTCGCCGCAGTCGATCGCTTGGCATGGCTTTGCGAGGAACCGGCCTTTTCCCCGCCGCGCTTCGACGGGCTGTGGTCGCTCGTGCGCCCCCGGCCCGCGCCGGACTTCTTGCCGCCACCGTCCTGCTTGTTGACCGTGGCCCAGGCGCGGCGCTCGGCCTCGTCCTTGCTCACGCCCCGGTCTTCGTAGCCTTCCTCGATGTGTTCGGCCTGTCGCTTCTGCTTGTCGGTATAGGCGTCCTTGTCTCCGCGCGGCATGGCGCTGCTCCTTCAGCTGTGCTGCCGAAAAAGCGATCCGGACGACGGGACGGTTCCCGCCTCAACCGCGGGCGAGGGCGGCGAAGCGCGCCGCGGCAAGGAAGGCCGCGCGCCGCTGCTCGCGCCGCGCCATGGCTTCGGCATCCTTGCCCCACAGTTCGGCCTGCCAGTCCTCTTCGAGATTGGCCGCGTTCCACAGCGTGTCGAGATCGGCATCGGGCAGGATCGCCTCGATCCCCAGCACCAGCGAGGCGGCAAGGCCGGTCGTGTTGCGCAAGGCGGCCAGCGCGAAGGCGTCGAGACCTTCGAGCACCGTGCGCAGCGCCGCCAGCGTGTCGGGGGCCTGCGGCTTGTGCATGATCCCCGCGACGCGCTGAAAGCGCACGCCGTGCCGGGCCTCGGCCGCGGCCAGCAGCGGCTCCCACACCTCGCGCTGGCGCGCGGCGAGCGGCTCGTCGGGCTCGGTGCGGTAGCACAATGTGTCGGTCTCGGCGTAGGGCAGCAGTTCGACGATCGCCCGCGCGCGATCGGGCGCGACGACGTCGAGCGCGTAGTCGGCCATGTCGCGCAGCACGAAGCGCGCAGGCTCGATCTCCTCGCCCTGCCCGTCCCATTCGGCGGCCATCGCCTCGGCCAGCGCCGCGCTCGGCACGATCTGCGGCTGGCCGGCCACGGTGCGGATGCCCCGCCCGTCGAGCGTGACCCGGTAGCCCTCGCCTTCCTGGGCGACGGCGACTTGCTTGTAGAAACGCTTCATCAGTCCCTGCTTTTCCAGCGGCGCGCCAGCAGCGGCGGCACGAAGAAGAACGCGGCCATCCCCACCAGCAGCAGCGGGAAGCCCGCTTCGGGCGGCACGGCCTTCAGCCAGGCGACATTGCCCGAGGACACCAGCACGCCCGCCAGCGCGATCAGCGCGCCCGCCAGGCGGACCGCCTGCAGCGCGGCGAAGCGCGCGAAGGCGGGATCGCGCGTGCTCATTCCATGCCCCGCAACAGCGCGCGCAGCTCGGCCATCGACGTCGCCACCGCTTCGGCCCCGGCGTCGATCAGCTCGGCAGGCTCGTGATAGCCCCAGTCGACGCCGAACGCGCGGACGCCGGCATTGACCGCCATTTCCATGTCGTAGGCGGTGTCGCCGATCATCGCGGTCGCGGCCCGCTCGGCGCCGGTGTCGGCGAGGCACGCCTCGATCATGCTCGGGTGCGGCTTCGACGGATGGCGGTCGGCGGTGTGCAGCGTCAGGAAGTGGCCGGTCAGGCCGTGGGTGGCGAGGCAATGGGCAAGCCCACGGTCGCTCTTGCCGGTGGCGACGCCGAGCAGCCAGCCGTCGCGGGCAAGCTCCTCGATCAGGCCGACGATCCCCTCGTAGAGCGGCTCGGCCACCGCGCCGGCTTCGCGGCGGGCGCGAAAGGCGTCCTTGTAGGCCTGCGTCAGCGCGGCGTGGTCGTCGTGCGCGCCCTCCGGATGCAGCCGGCGCATTGCCTCGTGCAGCGACAGCCCGACCACGCGGCGCGTCGCCTGCCGGTCGGGCGGCGCGAGGCCGCGGGCGGCAAAGGCGGTGTCCATCGCCGCGCAGATGTCGGCCTGGCTGTCGACCAGCGTGCCGTCGCAGTCGAAGATGGCGAGGCGCAGGCTCATGGCACCAGCCGCCGCATCAGCTGCGCGATCGCGGGCGAGCCTTCGGCCTCGAGCCCGGCGGCGACCCGCTCGCGCTCGTCGGGCGCCTTGTTCTGCGACAGCTTGAAGGTCGGTCGCCAGGCCAGCACTTCCATCTCGAATCCGGTGATCGCATCCATCAGCCGCGACAGCGCCGCCTCAGGCATCTTGTCCATGGTCCACGGCGCGCCCTGCGCCAGCCGCGACTCGTGGCGCGCCGAAAGCGCCTCCAGCAGCGCGCGCAGGCCCTCGCGCTCCATCTGCCGCACGCGCCCTTCGAGCTCGAGCGCGACATAGTTCCATGTCGGCACCTGCGCCGGGTCGGCGTACCAGCGCGGGCTGACATAGCCGTCAGGACCATTGACCACGACCAGCGCGGTTTCGCCCGCAAGGACCCGCGCCAGCGCGTTGCCGCGCGCGAGGTGGAACTGCACCGCCCCGTCTCCGGTCGAAAGCAGCGGGGCGTGGGCCACGCGGGGGCCGGCGGGCGTCGCGGCGAAGATCATGCCGAAGCCGATCTCCTCCAGCAGCGCCTCGTGCAGCGCGCGCTCGTCGTTGCGGAACGCGGGGTTGGGATGCATCAGCGCCCGGGACCTGCCGGCTTGCGCGGCGCGGGCGGCTTGCCCGTGGCCGGCTTGCCCGTGGCCGGCTTGCGCGCAGGCGCCTTGCCCGGTCCCGGCTTCTTGCCCGCCGCGACGCCGCCCGCGCGCTTGCCGGTCGGCTTGCGGGCGATCCCGCCGCCGCCGTCGGCGCGCTTGCGCCGCTCGCCGCGGCGTTCCTTGCGGTATTCCTTGGCGTGCGCCTTGGCCGCGCGCTTGGCGACGTCCTTTTCGCTGACCAGCTTGACCGGTTCGAGCGCGAGGTCGCCCTCTTCCTCGTGGAAGCCCAGGCTCGCCATGCTCGCCGCGAAGTGATCGGGCAACGGCGCGGTCACGTCGATCAGGTCGCCTTCGGGATGCTCGATCCGCAGGCGCCGGGCATGGAGGTGCATCTTGCGGCTGATCGTGCCGGTCAGGAACGCGCCCTGCCCGCCGTACTTGCCATCGCCGACGATCGGATGCCCGATCGCCGCCATGTGCACGCGCAGCTGGTGGGTGCGGCCGGTCAGCGGCTGCAGCTCGACCCAGGCGGCGCGGTTCCCGGCCCGGCTGATCACGCGATAGCGGCTGCGCGCCGGCTGGCCCTCGCCGCTTTCGTCGACCATCATCTTCTCGCCGCCGGTGCCCGGCTGCTTGGCGAGCGGCAGTTCGATCAGCCCGTCCTTCACCTCGGGCACGCCCATCACCAGCGCCCAGTAGATCTTGCGCGCCGAGCGTCCCGAAAAGCGCTTGGAGAAGAACGCCGCGCTGCCCGGGGTGCGCGCGATCAGCAGCACGCCCGAGGTGTCCTTGTCGAGCCGGTGGACCAGCCGCGGCCGCGGCTCGTCTTCGCCGACATAGGCGTCGAGCAGGCCGTCGACGTGCTCGTAGGTGCCGCTGCCGCCTTGCGTGGCAAGGCCCGGCGGCTTGTTGAGCACGATTGCGGCGCGATCCTTTTCGAGCACCATCGATTCGGCCAGCGCGATCTGCTCGTCGGTCAGGGGCTTGCGCTTGCGCGGCCCCTTGCTGGCAGGCGTGGTGCCGCCCGGCGGCACGCGCAGCACCTGCCCCGCCTCGAGCCGGGTGTCGACCTCGGCACGCTTGCCGTCGAGCCGGATCTGCCCGGTGCGCGCCCAGCGCGATACGGTGGCGAAGCCGACCTGGGGCAGGTGGCGCTTGAACCAGCGGTCGAGCCGGGCCCCGGCGTCGTCCTTCTGGATGGTGAACTGGCGGACTTCGGCTTCGTCGTTCTGGTTGTGGGACTTCGGTTCGTAAGGCTTGTTCATGCCGCCGCTCCCCGCATGATCGCCAGGCCGAGGAACAGCCCGGCAAGGCCCGCCGCCACCGACCCTGCGGCATAGGCCGCGGCAAGGCCGCCCTGCCCGCGCTCGATCAGCAGGGCGGTCTCGAGCGCGAACGAGGAGAACGTGGTGAAGCCGCCGAGCACGCCGACGCCGAGCAGCAGCCGCCAGGCCTCTGCGCCGTTCGCGCGCGCCAGCCAGCCGGCCAGCAGCCCCATCGCCAGCGACCCGCCGACGTTGATCAGGAACGTGCCCCAGGGAAAGAGCGCCGCGGGTCCGGCGATGGCGGTGACGATGCGGCCGAGATGGAGACGCAGGAGAGCACCGGCGCCGCCACCCAAGGCGACAAGTCCGCTGGCCTGCCAGGAAGAAGTCGATATCATTGGCCCGCCCTTAGCCGCTCGGGGCCGCAAATGCACGACATTGCTTGCCTTCGCCGTGCGGAATCGCTATCGGGCCGCCGGTTCGAGCCGCATCCGTTCGGATTCGGCCCGTTTTGTGTTTCCCGGAATCATGGGTGAACCCCGCGCTTGACGCATGGCGGGCTCTCGCTCGAAACTGATTGAGGTATAGCGGTTTATGCAAATTCTCGTTCGCGATAACAACGTCGACCAGGCCCTCCGCGCGCTCAAGAAGAAGCTGCAGCGCGAAGGCGTTTATCGCGAAATGAAGCTGCGCCGCCACTACGAGAAGCCCTCGGAAAAGCGCGCTCGCGAGAAGGCTGCCGCCGTCCGCCGCGCCCGCAAGCTCGAGCGCAAGCGCGCCGAACGCGACGGCGCGAAGTAAGGCGGAACGGGGCGATCGCGGGGAGAGGCCGACCTCTCCCTTCTCGCCTCTTGCCGAGCGGCCCTTGCTGGGCCAAGAGGGCGCCGTCGAAAGCGGCGCCCTTCGCGTGTCCGGCCCGAGCGGGCCGGCGAATCGGAGCGGTCCGCCGCACCTGTTTCGGGGACACCCAGAGGGGAAACAATGTCGGAAATCACGCGCGTTCCGCTGCAGCCCGTGGCCAAGGGCTCGCTCACCAGGATCTGGCTCGGCGTCATTCTCGCCGTCGTGGTCGGGGCCGCGCTGGCCTTTGCCGCGCGTTATCACGGCCTGGTGGTGGACACGCTCAAGGCCGGCACCGGCGCTTCGCCGACCAAGGCTGACGTCGTGCTGGTGAACTACGTCGGGCGCCTCGCCAGCGGCAAGGAGTTCGATCGCGGCGAAAAGGCGGTCATGCCGGTCGAAGGCGTGATCCCCGGCTTTGCCCAGGGGCTCCAGCAGATGCAGCGCGGCGGCAAGTACCGCCTCGAGATCCCAGCGGCGATGGCCTACGGCGCCAACGAGCAGAAGAGCCAGGCCACCGGCGAGGTGGTGATTCCGGCCAACAGCGACCTCGTGTTCGATGTCGAACTGCTCGACTTCAAGAGCGCGGCGGAAATCGAGCGCCAGCGCCAGATGATCCAGCAGATGCAGCAGCAGATGGGCGCGCAGGCGCCGGGCGCTCCGCAACCCTGACCTTCTCGCCGGGCGGACGGGCCCTTACGCCCTGAAGCCGCCCGCCCTCAACCGCCCGCCCTCAACCGGCCCCGCCCCGGGACCGGCCACGCCTTGAAGATCGCCGCGCGCCTGTGCTAGCGCGCGGCGTTCGTTTTTCAGGCTTCGAAAGCTCTCTTCATGTCCGTAGACACCGCGACCGTGGCGAAGATCGCCTCGCTGGCCCGCATCCGGGTCAGCGACGCCGAGATCGAGGCGATGGTGCCCGAATTGAACGGCATCCTCGCCTGGGTGGAACAGCTCGGCGAAGTCGACGTGACCGGCGTCGAGCCGATGACGGCGGTCATTCCCAACACGCTGCGCCTGCGCGACGACGTGGTGAACGCCGACCCGCTGACCGGCGGCGACATCCGCGACAAGGTGCTCGCCAATGCCCCCGCCGCCGAACACGGCTTCTTCGGCGTGCCCAAGGTGATCGAATAACCATGACCGACCTGACCGATCTCGGCGTTGCCGCCATCCGCGACGGCGTCGCCACCGGCGCCTTCACCGCCACCGAAGTCGCCACCGCGTTCAACACCGCTGTTGCGGAAGCGAACGACGCGCTGAACGCGTTCATCGTAACCACCCCGGACGCCGCGCTCGCCGCTGCTGCCAGGGTCGATGCGATGCGCGCCGCCGGCGAGCCGCTCGGCAAGATGGCGGGCGTGCCGATCGGCATGAAGGATCTCTTCGCGACGCAGGGCGTGCAGACCACCGCCGCCTCGAAGATCCTCGAAGGCTTCACCCCCGAATACGAGTCGACCGTCAGCGCCAAGCTGTGGGACGCGGGCGCGGGCATGCTCGGCAAGCTCAACCTCGACCAGTTCGCGATGGGCTCGTCGAACGAGACCAGCGCCTTCGGCAATGTCATCTCGCCCTGGCGCCGCCCGGGCGACACCGCGCCGCTCGCGCCCGGCGGCTCGTCGGGCGGGTCCTCGGCCGCGGTCGCCGCGCGCATCGCGCCTGCCGCCACCGGCACCGACACCGGCGGCTCGATCCGCCAGCCCGCCGCCTTCACCGGCATTTCGGGAATCAAGCCCACCTATGGCCGCTGCTCGCGCTGGGGCGTGGTCGCCTTCGCCTCCTCGCTCGACCAGGCAGGGCCGATGGCCCGCGACGTGACCGACTGCGCGATCATGCTCGAAGCCATGGCCGGGTTCGATCCCAAGGATTCGACCAGCCTCGACCTGCCCGTGCCCGAGTGGAGCGCGGCGCTGTCGTCCGATCTGCGCGGCAAGAAGGTCGGCATCCCGCGCGAATACCGCCTCGATGGCATGGACGCCGACGTCGCCCGCGTGTGGGACGAAGGCATCGCCTGGCTCAAGGATGCCGGCGCCGAGGTCATCGACATCTCGCTGCCGCACACCAAGTACGCGTTGCCGACGTACTACATCATCGCGCCTGCCGAAGCCTCGTCCAACCTCGCCCGCTACGATGGCGTGCGCTATGGCCTGCGCGATCTGCCGCAGGGCGCCGGCCTTCAGGACATGTACGCCGCCACCCGCGCCGCCGGCTTCGGCGACGAGGTCAAGCGCCGCATCCTGATCGGCACCTACGTGCTCTCGGCCGGCTTCTACGATGCCTACTACACCCAGGCGCAGAAGGTGCGGACGCTGATCGCGCGCGATTTCTCGCAGGCGTTCGAACAGGTCGACGTGATCCTCGCGCCGACCGCGCCGACCGCTGCCTTCGCGCTCGGCGAAAACAGCGACGATCCGCTGGCGATGTACCTCAACGACGTGTTCTCGGTCCCGGCGAGCCTTGCAGGGCTGCCCGCGATGTCGGTGCCCGCCGGGCTCGACCGCAACGGCCTGCCGCTCGGGCTGCAGGTGATCGGCCGGGCCTTCGACGAACAGGGCGTGCTCGATGCCGGCC
This sequence comes from Novosphingobium huizhouense, assembly GCF_020179475.1. GTDB lineage: Bacteria > Pseudomonadota > Alphaproteobacteria > Sphingomonadales > Sphingomonadaceae > Novosphingobium > Novosphingobium huizhouense. Next base: position 48,770 of record NZ_JAILXZ010000007.1, read on the forward strand.
TCGCGCTCGAACAGCGCGCGGCCTTCTCGGCGCGCCCGGCAAAGTGGTGGTGAAATGAGCGAGTATCGTATCCAGGGCGCCACCGGCGAATGGGAGGTCGTGATCGGCCTCGAAGTCCATGCGCAGGTCACTTCCAACGCCAAGCTCTTCTCGGGCGCGGCCACCGCGTTCGGGGCCGAGCCCAACGCGCAGGTGAGCCTGGTCGACGCGGCGATGCCGGGCATGCTGCCCGTCCCCAACCGCGAGTGCATCCGCCAGGCGGTGCGCACCGGCATGGCGATCGAGGCGCAGATCAACACCTGGTCGCGCTTCGACCGCAAGAACTACTTCTACGCCGACCTGCCGCAGGGCTACCAGATCAGTCAGCTCTACCACCCGCTGGTCGGCGAAGGCGCGCTGGAAATCCAGCTCGACGACAAGGATCCGACCTCGACCAAGACCATCGGCATCGAGCGCATCCACGTCGAACAGGACGCGGGCAAGCTGATGCACGACCAGCACCCGACGATGTCCTACGTCGATCTCAACCGCTCGGGCGTGGCGCTGATGGAGATCGTCAGCCGCCCCGACATGCGCAGCCCCGCCGAAGCCGGCGCCTACCTCGCCAAGCTGCGCCAGATCCTGCGCTACGTCGGATCGTGCGACGGCAACATGGACCAGGGCTCGATGCGCGCCGACGTCAACGTCTCGGTGCGCCGCCCCGGCGAGCCGTTCGGCACCCGCACCGAGACCAAGAACGTCAACTCGGTCCGCTTCGTGATGGCGGTGGTCGAGCAGGAAGCGCGGCGCCAGGTCGCGCTGATCGAGGACGGCGGCACGGTGGTGCAGGAAACCCGTCTCTACGATCCCGACCGCAACGAGACGCGTTCGATGCGCAGCAAGGAAGACGCGCACGACTACCGCTACTTCCCCGATCCCGACCTGCTGCCGCTGGTGCTCGACGAGGCGTTCCTTGCCGAGTGCCGCGCGAGCCTGCCCGAACTGCCCGACGCCAAGCGCCGTCGCTACGAGACCGCGCTGGGCCTGTCGGCCTACAACGCCGCCGCGCTGACCGCCGACGTCGAGACCGCGCGCCAGTTCGAGGCGCTGCTGGCCTCGGTCGCGACCGAGGCCGGCAAGGCCGAGGCCGACGTCGCCAAGCGCGTCGCCAACTGGCTGCTGTCCGAACGCCCGGGGATCCTCAATGCCAAGGCGATCCCGGCCGACAGCCCGAAGAATTCGCTCGAGGCGAACACCGCGATCGTGGTGGCGACCGAGGCGGGCACGATTTCCGGCAGCAAGGCCAAGGAAATCTTCGAGCGCCACCTGACCGGCGACATCGACCTCGCCGCCGAGATCGACAGCAACAAGCAGACCACCGACACCGGCGCGATCGAGGCGGCGGTCGATGCGGTGCTGGCCGCCAATGTCGACAAGGTCGAGCAGTACAAGGCCGGCAAGGAAGCGCTGTTCGGCTTCTTCGTCGGCCAGACGATGAAGGCGATGCAGGGCAAGGGCAACCCGCAGGCGGTCAACCAGGTGCTCAAGGCCAAGCTCGGCTGACCCCCGCCCGTCCGCCGGCTGGCCCCGAAAGGGGCCGTATAGGGGCCGTTTGGTGGCCGGGGGGTTTACGGGGTTTACACTGTCCTGGCGAAAAAATCGCGAGGGCGGCGTCGAAGCCGACGGCGGACCGCCGCGCGCCCGGCGCGAGCGGCCAAGACCCTGTCCGACAACGATTTCCAAAGAGCGTCGGGGCGGCTTCATACGCCTGCGCCCCGCTGTAGGAAAGCGTTATCGGGGCGCTCGCCGCTGCCCGCCACGATGCAGGTGCAATTTGCATATGCAATTGCACAATCACCGTCGTTGGCGCGCCGCGAGCAGAAATCCTTGAACCAATGCGGTTGCGCATTGTGCGCGGCCATGCTCTTGTCCCTCGATCCAAAGGGGGGCATTTCATGCATTGTTCAAGAGCGGCGCGCGGCCTGTTGTGGCTGGCCTGCGCCTTTACATCGGTAGCATCGGCGCAGGCCGAGCCGGGCGCAGCCACGGCATCGACGGCGCCCGCCGTCGTCGGCGCCGCCGGGGTTGGGGGAGGCGCCGGGGCCGCTGCCGCGACCAAGGGTGCGGCAGCGCCGTTCGCGATCCCCTCGCCCGAGGGGCTGACCATGCCGACGCTCGCGTTCACCGCGACCGCGCAGGACGAGCTGGACTACGACAAGTATTTCTACTTCCACCGCGCCGACACGACCTTCGCGCAGGCCTATGCCGACATCAAGGAATGCGATGCCCTGTCGAGCGGGAGCAGCATCTACTACGATTCGTCCTCGGCGACGGCCGCTGCCATGGCCAACTCGAGCGTGCTCGCCGCCGGCGTCGGCGGGGCGATTGCCGGGGCGATGATGGATGCCATCTTCGGTTCGTCCGCGCGCCGCGAGCAGCGGCGCCAGAACCTGCGCAACTGCATGCATTTCAAGGATTACCAGCGCTATGGCCTGAGCCACGAACTGTGGTCGGAGTTCAACTTCGAGGAAGGCAACGGACGCAAGAAGGAAGGCGTGCGCAACGATGCGCTGGCGCTTCAGGCGCTGGTTGCGTCCGGCCCCGCTCCCAAGACGAAGGAACTCGGCCTGTGAAGATGCGCACCATTGTCATGACCGCAGCGGCAAGCGCCGCGCTGGTCGCGCCGCTTGCCGTCCGCGCCGCGGACGCAGCCGCGTTCGTCGGTCCCGCTTCGGCCATCGAAGAACGCAACGTGCTGTCGGGGAAGGAGAAGCTCGACCCGACCGCCGGCTATATCCTGGTGACGGGGGCCACCCGGCAGTTCGGGATGTTCCTGCGCGCGCCCGACGACGCAACGCGCGCCGAATGGGAGAAGGACCGGCAGAAGGCGTTCGCCAAGGAGCACCGGCGCTACGAGAGCGACCTCGCGGCCTGGAAGACCGCGGTCAGCACCGCGCAGCAGACCAAGACAAACCCGCCCCCGCAACCCAAGGAGCCGAGCCTGGAGACGTTCGAGCACGCGCCGATCGCGCTGCAGGATGTCGCGACATTCGGCCCGCAGTTCGCCTATGCCAAAGGCGCCAGCTTCGCCTATCTGGAGAAAGTCCGGCCGGGGACCTACATCTGGTACGGCAACGTGATGGGCGGCAACGGCTACCCTGCTGCAGGCACCTGCATGTGCATGGGCACCGTGCAGTTCGAAGTGAAGCCCGGCGTGGTGACCGACCTCGGCAACGCGCTGCAGGCCCTGCCGCAATGGAACGCCGAGCTCGACGTGGCCCGGCTCCGGCAGAAGGAGGCCGACGACAAGCGCGTTGCCGCCGGCAAGGCGCCTGCCCCGCAGCTGGCCATGGTCGCGCTGCAGACCGAGCTTCCCGCCTCGCTCGCGGGCTGGCCCTCGGTCACGGCCGAGTTCCACGCCAGCCCCAAGATCAACAACTACTACGGCATCTTCGTTTCGCGCCTGCCGCCGGTCCCGGGCGTGCTGGGCTATCGCCGCGACGTGGTGGTCGACGCGCGCACCGGGCAGGACATCGACAGCCCGACGCTGGTAAGCCGGCAGAAGCCCAAGCTGTAGCGCCCTTCGCCGGGGAGGCGCGGCCATGCCCGCCTCCCCGGAACCGCATGCAAACGCCGCCAAATCCGAAGCGTCTCGCGGTCCTGACCGCCCCGCCCCATTGTGCCGGACGCGCCGGAGTGATGCTCTTGCCGCACGAGGGGAGGCGGCGATGGCACGGCGGACCGGGGACAGTAAGAACGGGGACCGGGAGAACGGGCACGGGGAGAACGGGCACAGGCAGAGTGGGCCGGGGCAGATCCGCGCGCTGGCCGTGCTCGTGCTCGTCGTCGGCGCGCTGACGGCCACGCCGCTGTGCGCGACGGGCAAGGCGCATCAGGCCGGCCCCGCATCGACTGGCATCCCATCCCCGCCCGCGCCCGCAGCGCCGCCGTTACGGGCGCTCGCGCAGGTGCGGCTGCTGGTCGACCTGCCGCGTACCCAGAGGGCGGGGGCGCGGGCGGCGGGGATGCTGTGCTTGCCCAACGGCGTGGTGCGCGTGGTCGACCTGGTCGGCGGCGATGCCGCGCTCGAGGCGACGGTGCGCGCGGCGCTGGCGCGCGCGGGCGAAACGCGCCTGCGCGGCGGCGGCGACATCGAGATCCACCTGACCGAAGTGTCGGTGAAGCTCTGCGCGCGCAAGTGGGGCGCCTTCGGGATCGGCGGCGACCACGGCGCACTGTCGGGCGAGGCGAACTATGCCTTCCGCTGGACCCGCACCGGCGATGCCGAACCGCGCAGCGCCCGGATCGCGCTGTCGATCGACCGCCACGCGCCGATGACCGCCGGCGAGATCACCGGCCGGGCGCTCGACCTGCTGTTCGACAGGATCATTCCGGCAGCCTGAAATCCTCGATCGGCAGGCCGAGCCCGGCAAGCTGGGGCCGGACCGACCTTGCATCGCCGACCACGACCCAGGTCAGCGCCGCCGGATCGACCGCGCCGCGGATCGCCCGGTCGAGCTCGGCCGCGCCGAGGCGGCGGTAGCGGTCGGGCAGCTTCGCGTAGAAATCGTCCGGGCGCTGGCGCGAGACGATTCGGTCGATCGCATCGAGCAGCGCGGGCGTGGTCTCGAGCAGCCCGGGCAGCTTGCGCGCATTGCCGCTGGCGGCGAGGTCGAGTTCGGCCGGCGTGGTGCCGCGCTTGCCGAGGTAGTCGGCAAGATCGGCGCGGATCGCGGCGACGGCGGCGCCGGCCTTGTCGGTCTGCACCGGCGCGACGACGAGGAAGGCGCGGCGGTCGAGCCGGTCGTTGACCACGCTGTAGACGCCGTAGGACCACCCCTTGGCTTCGCGCAGGTCGGTGTTGAGGCGCGACAGGAAATCGCCACCGAGCACGTCGTTGGCGGTCTCGAGCGGCACCGCGTCGTCCTTGCCGGTGAGCGCGAGCGGCTGGCCGGCGACGATCGTCGCCTGCGGCATGCCCGGACGATCGACCAGCAGGATGCGCGCGCGTGGCGGCGCCAGCGTGCCGGGGAAGCCCTTGGCCGGGGCCGCGTCGGCGGGCGGCGTCCAGTCGCCGAAGCTCGCCTCGAGCAGGCGGGTGACTTCGGCGAGCGTGGTATCGCCGACCACGATGATGCGGGCGCGGTCGGGGCGGAACCAGCGGCGGTGGAACGCGGCGAGATCGTCGCGCGTGAGCCTGCCGACCACGGCGCTGTCGCCGAGACCCGAGGGCGCCCGGCCATAGGGGTGATCGGCGCCGTAGATCGCGGGGTAGAGGATGCGGGTGGCGAGCGCCTGCGGATTGCTGCGCTCGGCGGCGATCGCGGCGAGTTGCTGGGCGCGGACGCGTTCGAGCTCGGCGGGAGCCAGCGCCGGGCGGCGCACGTAGTCGGCGAGCAGATCGAGCGAGGGCGCGAGGTTGGCCGCCATCGCATCGAGCTGGAACACCGTGGCGTCGGCGCTGGCCGAGGCGGCGATCTGGGCGCCGAGGCGCTCGCGCTGGCGCGCAAGCTCGGTCGAGGAGCGGGTGGTGGTGCCCTCGTCCATCACCTGCAGCAGCAGCGCGCCGGTGCCGAGCGCATCGGCCGGATCCGCGGCGTAGCCCGCATCGAAGCTCACCCGCACCGAGACGGCGGGCACCGCGGCGCGGCGGGCGAAGACCACCTGCATGCCGTTGGACAGCGTCGCGCGCTCGAGCGCGGGGAAGGCAAGCGCATCGACCGCGCCGGCGGGCGGGATCGTGCTGCGGTCGACCGGATCGGCAAAACCGGTCATCGGCGGCAGCGGCGCAACCTTGCGCGCCGCGCGGGGCAGCGGCGGCAGCCCATCGCCGCCGCGTTGCTCGCCGCCCGATTCGCGCGCGCCCGGGACAACCGTGAGCGCGAAGGCGGGTCGCGTGAGCCAGCGGCGCAGCGCCTCGCGCACGTCGGCCGGGGTGAGCGCGGCGGCGCGCTTCAGCTCGGCCTCGACCACGGCGGGATCGTTCGCGAACAGCAGGCCCTCGGCGAGCGCCTGCGACTTGCCGCCTTCGCCGCCGACCGATTCGAGCGCGCGGATCTGGCCGCTAGCGACGACCGTGAGCGCGCGGGTCAGCTCGTCGGCGGTGGGGCCCTCGGCGATCAGCCGCGCGAGCTCGGCATCGAGCGCGGCGCCGGTGGCGGCAGGATCGCCGCCGGGCTTGACGTCGGCCTGGACGAAGAACTGCCCGCCCTGCCCGAACACCTGCGCGCCGGCGCTGACCGCCACGGCCAGCTGCTTTTCGCGCACCAGCGCATCGTCGAGCCGCGAGCTCGACAGCCCGCCGAGGATCACCCCGGCGACCTGGAGCGGCAGGTAGTCGGGCTGGTCGTAGCCGGGAATCGCCCACATCCGGGTGATCCGCGTGGTCGCCACCTGGTCGTGGATGGTGCGCGCGACCGGCGCGGGAAGCGTGGGCACCGGCACGGCGACCGGCTGGACCTTCGGCCCGGCCGGGATCGCGCCGAACCACTTCTCGGCCTTGGCGCGGGCGGTGGCAAGGTCGACGTCGCCCGACAGCACCAGCACGGCGTTGTTCGGGCCGTAGTGATCGGCGAACCAGCGCCGCACGTCGGCCAGGCTGGCGGCGTCGAGATCGGCCATCGAGCCGATCGTCGAATGGCGATAGGGATGGCCGGCGGGATAGAGCGTCTCGAGCATCTCGTAGTCGACGAGGCCGAACGGCTCGTTGTCGCGCTGGCGCTTCTCGTTCTGGACGACCGCGCGCTGGGCATCGAGCCGCTTCTGCGTCACCGCGGTGAGCAGGTAGCCCATGCGGTCGCTTTCCATCATCAGCGCGCGATCGAGCGCTGGCGTGGGCACGGTCTCGTAGTAGTTGGTGCGATCGAACCAGGTGGTGCCGTTCATGTCGGTGGCGCCGGCCTGGGTCAGCGGCTGGAAGAAATCGCCCGGCACGTGGCGCGTGCCATAGAACATCAGGTGCTCGAACAGGTGGGCGAAACCGGTCTTGCCCTGCGGTTCGTGCTTCGAGCCGACGCCGTACCACACCGCGACGCCGACGACCGGCGCCTTGCGATCGGTGTGGACGAGCACGGTCAGCCCGTTGGCGAGCGTGAACCGCTCGTAGGGCAACGCGACCGCCGAGACGAGCCGCGACAGCGGCGCGGGCGCGGGTGTGGCAGCGGGTGCGGCGGCGGAGACGGGCGCGACCGGCGGCGCCGCCGCGGCAGGGTCGAGCCGCGCGGTGGGCGCGCAGGCCGTGAGCGCGCCCGCAGGAAGTGCAAGCGCAACGAGCGAAGGGACGAGCGGGAAGGGACGACGCGACATGAGTGCTCCGCAAGGGTCGGACGCGCCCGGTGTAGCGTCTTGCGCCGCGGATGCCAGCGACGACGTGTCGAGCCGTCCATTGCGGGTTGGCGTGGTTCAACCTTGGATTGATGCCTGGTAAGTTTAGGATCTGGTTGCGGGGGCAGGATTTGAACCTGCGACCTTCAGGTTATGAGCCTGACGAGCTACCGGGCTGCTCCACCCCGCGTCACCATGTGGG
>NZ_JAILXZ010000008.1 GCF_020179475.1 Novosphingobium huizhouense
CCTGTCCGACGATACCCTGCTCGATGCGATGATGGCGCACCCGGCGCTGATCAACCGTCCGCTTGTGGTCTCGCCGCTCGGGGTCCGGCTGTGCCGCCCGTCCGAGCAGGTGCTCGACCTGATCCCCGCGCCGCAGCAGGGTGCCTTCGCCAAGGAGGACGGCGAACAGGTGATCGACGCCGCCGGCAATCGCATCGCCGCGATTCCCTGAACCTGCCGCCCTGGCGGGCACGCCGGCGCCGCCCGCGGCCCAGCCTTCAGGCAGCCACGACCCGATCGAGCGGCAGCTCGGTTTCGAGCACGACACCTTCGGCGCGCAGTTCGAACCGGACCTGCCCGCCGAGCGAGCTTCCGAGCATCCGCGACAGGGAGCGCGTACCGAACCCCTGCCGCCCGCCCGGCCGGACCGGGGGTCCGCCCTCCTCGCGCCAGACGAAGGCGAGCGTCCCGGCTTCGCGGTCGACGCGCCAGCGGATGCGGACGATGCCGCCGCGCTCGCCGAGCGCACCATACTTGACCGCGTTGGTCGCAAGCTCGTGCAGCACCATGCCGAAGGCATGGACCGCGTTGGGCTGGAGGTCGATGGCTTCGCCTTCCACGATCAGCCGCTCGCTGCTGCCGTTGGCGAAGATGTCGAGCTGGCGGTGGATCAGCTTCTCGAGCGACCCGCCGGTCGCCGCCTTGCCCAGCAGCAGGTCGTGCGAGGCGGCGATGCTGGCAAGGCGTTGCGTCAGGCCTTCGCGGAACTCGCCGATGCTCAAGGCGACCCTGGCGCTGCCGCTGACGATCGCGCCGATCACCGAGATCAGGTTCCTGACCCGGTGGCCGCTTTCGTCGAGCACCAGGCGGACCCGCTCCTCAGCCTCCTTGCGCTTCTGGATGTCGTTGATCACCGAGACGAAATTGAGCGGCGCCCCCGCTTCGTCGCGCAGCAGCGAGACGCTCAGCTCGGTCCACACGACCGACCCGTCGGGGCGGATGTAGCGCTTCTCCATCGTGTAGACCTCGATGTCCCCGTCGAGCAGCTGCTGGACGTAGCCGAGATCGACATCGAGGTCGTCGGGGTGCGTGATGTCCTGGAACGTCAGCGCGAGAAGTTCGGCCTCGCTGCGCCCGAGCAGGCGCGCAAGGCAAGGGTTCACGCGGAGGAAGCGCCCTTGCGTCGAAACGTGCGCCATGCCGACGTTCGCCCGCTCGAAGGTCAGGCGGAACAGCGCATCCTCGTCGGTACGCGGCGCGGCGGCGGCCCCGGGCGGCGACGGTGCGCCGCCATCCCCGGCACCGTCCGGATGGCAACTGGTCTCGCTCAATGGTCCCCCGCGGCCCTGCCCCGTGTCTGCGCCGGGAACGAAATGCCCCGGCGATCGGTGCGCACTGCCGCATCTGTCACGCAAACGATCGCAAAAGGCAAGAACGCTGCTGCACCCCGAGGCGGGGTCGAGCGAAAGGATGCGCCGCGGCGCGCGTCACCGCAAAGGCCCGCCGGATGCAGACGGAGCGCGCAGGCGTTGCTGCTATCGGGCGACTGCCTGCGGTCGGTCACTCCCTTTCGCGGCGCGTCCGCGCATTGCGCAGGAACTGCAAGGCGACCGCGAAGGCCCACCCGGAGATGCGGGGCGTTACGCGGTCTCCCGACAAGACCCGCTGCCTCCCGATGCCGATGGTCGCCCTTCCCCGCCTCTACGAATCCTTGACCAGACCCACAAAGCCGCGCAATAGCGCGCCTTCCGGGCCCCATGGCAGCGTCCGGGCGGTTAGCTCAGTTGGTAGAGCATCTCGTTTACACGGTGATGCGCGTGAAGCAGCTAGACCGCAGCAAACCAACGTTTCCCACCCAAGATGGGCTCAAGCTTCGGGACTATTTCGGGACTCGCTCGCATCGAGAGCGTTTCGCGTGTCGTCGTCCAGCACGTGGGCGTAGCGCTGGGTCGTTGTTATGCTCCGGTGGGCAAGCGCTCCTTTGGCAGCTATGAGGGAGCCCGTGGAACGAACGATCCTGGTTGCACGAGTATGGCGCAGGTCGTGCAAGCGAAAGCCCGTGATCTTGGCGTCAGCCAAGGCTTTGCCGAAGGGTGACCTCAGCGCGGTCGGAGTGAGGTGATAGCGCTGCCCCCTCCGACGGTTCTTGCTTGGCCGTTGGCACACAAAGGTGAACACGAACTCGCACACGCGGGGCTGCCTGCGAATGATCTCCGCAAGCGTGTCGTTCAGCGGCCGTCTCACCACGTCTCCGCCCTTGATCTTCGTAGCGCAGACGCGCGCCTCCAGATTGCAGTCGACCCACCGGAGGTTCAGCACCTCGTTGCGCCTCCAGCCTGACTTCAAAAGGAAGTCGACGGCGTCGCAAACATCAGCACGCAAGTGGACGAAAAGCCGCTGCTCCTCGTCGACGCTCAATTCGCGATCGATCCTTGCGGTATCCTTGAGCTTGAGCGCACGCCAATCAGGTTTGTCTCCGACATCGAAGCGCGTCTTGTCCGCATGCTCCCACACGGCGCGCGCCACATCGATCTCGCGATTTAGCGTCGCTGGTTTTCGGCCTTTCCGGCGCTTTGCCAGGTAGACCTGCAGATCCCGCTGGGTGACGTCCGAGAGGCGAACATTCGAGCCGAGGCCGGCAACGAGCGACCGCAACATGTAACGGGTAGTCGGCCACGAGGGGAGAGTTTCGACTTTCTCTCGATAGAGTCCACACGCTTCATCGACGGTTATCGCTGGGCGTTGGCGCGCGGGCACTGCTGCATCGTCACGAGTGCGCTTCTCGAATTCCTCAGCCTTCCTCTTGGATGTGCACCCAGTGCTGCCGGTGTAGCGAACGCCGTGAAATTGGAAATCGTAATGGAAATATTTGCCCTTCTTGTAGACGCTCACGCTTGGCCCTCCTGCTCGGTGAACGAGCGCAGGCGCTTCGCGCTTGGTGCACGAATGGATTTCTGTTTCCGTTTTGTTCCAGTCCTGGTCGGCGCGCAGCTCGCGGCGACGAGGAAAGTATCCAGGTCGTCAGCGCGATAGCGGATAGAGCGTCCGATGCGAAGGTGGGGTAGCTCGCCGCTCAAACGAGCGTTGCGAACAGATCGCTGACTGAGACGCAAGATTTTTGCCACTTCGGGCTCGGTAAGGAGGGTCTGCATGCGGAAACTTTCTGATTGACCGTGATGTATGGTTTATGCCATACAATTCATCGAAAGTCAATTATTTTCAACTGGTTGCCTATGGAACACGAGACACATCCGCACGCTCAGACAGCTGCCGCCGCACTTCTGCGCACGGCGCTCGCAACGTATACGGCACAACACAAAGGGGGCTTGCGAGCCCTGTCGGTGGAACTCGGCATGCGCCCGCCGACCGTCCTCAGTCATATGGCAAATGGGCGCATGCCCATCCCGTTGGAGCGGGCCGGTCAGATTGCCGATGCTCTGCATCTGGATCGCCTGACGTTCTGTCTCGCTGTCCTTGCGCAACGAGCGCCCAGCATCGCGACCATCTTCCACGCCGAACTTGGACTTTCGCAAGCCGACGCGCCCATCGCACCTACCGTCAAGGAGACAATTCGCCGCGCTTTGCAGTCCCCTCCTTCCGATGGCCTCATCGAGCTGCTGCGCCGTGCGCTGCAAACACCGGCACCGTTGGAGCACTGGGTGGATGGCGAGGAGTTCGAACTGCTCAGGGCCATTCGGCGCGAGACCCCAAGCGGCCTCGACTTCGAAACATCTTTGGAGATCAGGGATCTATTCGGTGCGGTGGTGCATGAGGTGCTCAAGCGTGACGCGTAGAACAAATGGTCGCATTAGCCCCGGCAGTTTTGTGACAGCCGAAGAACCTCCGGCGACCTACGAGCAGGAGGTCTTCGCGTGGGGCAACGAAAAGCCATGGCGTGGTCGACCGAACCTGAGCAACAGGGATCAGTTTGGGGTCGCTGACGTCGTCACCAACGGCTCCGGCGACATTGTGGCAATGCCTCCCCTACGTCGAAAGCCTTGTTTTGCACGGCCGGAGGTAATCCTGCGACATGGAAAGGGCGAGGAGGTTCGCTTCGTTAGGGGCTCGCATCGTGCTGTAGTCAATGCTTGTGGACGCTGCCCTGTCCGCAATGCCTGCAAATCGGTTGCGTCGGAAAGGATCCGCTCTGCCCCAGCAATCGCCGCTGCGGTGGTCGAGTGGCATAAGGTCTGTGCAGCGAACGGAGGTCAGCCTCGGTTTACAGGTCCCGTCTGTGGAAGGGCGTGGGAACAAGTTAAGCGAGCCATCGCAGCCCGAGGCCCATTTTACAGCATCAATGACGACTTCTTGAAGCGTGAAGCCGAGGAAGCCGTGCGCGAACAACGAGCCAAGTGGGCACTCGCAAAAAGTAAGCAGCGACGCAACAACAGGATCGACTGCATCGCCCGGCACCAACTCCCGCCCTGTGCTGACTTACGAGCGCTGGTGAGCGAACGCGAACGTCGCGAAGCATCATTACTTGCATTGTGGCAAACAACAAATGCGCCGCTATCGATACGCAAGGTTCCTGCCACCCACATTGCCATGACAGCAACCCTGACAGCCGATGCATGGATGGCGGCGGTGATCCTCCGCGCGATGGGCGGCAAGGTCTCACCTGCTTACGTAGCACGCTTCCTGCGCCAATACCAGCGGCACCAAGGCAAGTCTGCGGATGCCTTGAAGGCGAGAATGCAATCAGACCTGGCGAGAGTTGCGGTGCTCCATGATGAGGGGGTGTGGAGACCAATTCATTCCGCCGCTGACCTCGACACACCGACTAGCGATTGGCAAGATTTTGATCTTGAGGATGACGAGCATCTAGGAGAAGCAGATCGGGAAGGATTACTCATGAGCCTGTGGAGGGCACCCCCTCCTGTAGACCGTGCGCCCACCCCCTCCTGACAACCCCCTCCGCAGGGCGTCCCTTCGTTTTCGTTACTAATAAATACTATGATCTCCATACTTTTCTGGGATTAATATAGAATCAGCCCTTTGGTTATTCGCCGTCTTACGACGTCGAATACGACCTCACCGCAGGCGGTGAAGTTTGAGGAAAGGAAGTCAGGCTGTCGGAGTGTCTGATCGAGGCTCATACAGACGAGAAGCTTGCGGAGTTGGGCAGGCACTCCAGTTCAAAGGCAGTGCACTCGCTCAACCCGACGGCGCGACGTGCTGGCACGGGATGACGTGCAGACGATCTCCTCACTCTATGCCGCCGTTGCGCTTCTGCGCTGGGATTTCATTCCAAGCGGCCAACACCCGGTAGAACCCATCCTTGCACTCCCGTCCGACGCCTGTCCTGCCCGCAAACGCCTCATCGCGGAGTGTGATGACCCGGCCGTGCAGCAGCCATGCCGACAAGTGGAGCACCTGGTGGTATGACGCGGGCCACCCGTTCGTCCGGTGGCTGTAAACGTTGAGCAGCTCGAGCGCATGTTGGCCGCTCTCGGCGACAACATAGGTGCCGCCGGGCTCCATCGTCTGGAACGCATAGATCTGGAGGTCGGGGGACGGCGGTGCAATCTCGCCGAGCGCAGCACCGTCGGGTGCGCCAAGCAGCCAGCCATCGTGCTCGCCCGTCCACCACGCCACACCGACGCCGCCAGACTTCGCGAAGTCGGCGAGCTGGGGTTGGAAGGCGAGGTCGTCTTCGAAGAGCTCGGTGAGCCCGATCTCCTTCTCGAAGACGTCTGGTGCATGCGCCTGGCTCCACAGGTAGGCCATGCGGAATGCTTCGTCGTTGTCGCGAGCGACGATCGTCAGCGGGGTGCGCCAGGAATGGTCGGACGCCAGGAATACTCGAGCCATTGATCGGTGACCTCATGTCGTTGTCGATGAGCTCACCATGACGCATTGCAGCGATGGATGCGGGTGGGAAATGGTCCGAGAAGCGCACAAAATCAGCCGACTACGTGACGTTTAAGAATCGAGAAGCCCTAGAGCCGGCACCAACCTCCACCCCGGTGCTGCCTATCCGCCGAGGTCAGAAATCGCTCGGGTGCCCATAGCTTCTTTGCGGTTTAGCCTAAATCGAACTTGACCAAGTTCGAAATTTCCACAATATTGAAAATATGAGCGCCGACGAGCAAGCAAGCCGCTTCATCCGATCATTGGCCGCGCTGGCACAAACCCACCGCCTCGCTGCATTCCGGTTGCTCGTGCAGGCTGGCAGCAAAGGGCTTGCAGCCGGCGAGCTTGCCGCGCGCCTCTCCGCACCGCCTTCCTCGCTTAGCTTTCATCTCGCTCATTTGGCGCAGGCCGGGCTTGTCACTCAGGAGCGTCGCAGCCGGTCGATCATCTATCGGGCCAACCTCCAGGAGATGAACGCATTGATGGGCTACCTGACCGAAAACTGCTGCGGCGGCGACGACTGTGGGGAGCAGACGACAGCCTGCTGCGAATCTCAGAGCATGAAGAGCGACGCTGCCTGAGGCGGAGCTCATCCTTGGGGGGAAGATGAACATCCTTATACTTTGCACTGGCAACTCGGCGCGTTCGATCCTCGGCGAGGCCGTCTTCAGGCACCTGAGCAAGGGGCGGGTGAATGCATTCAGCGCCGGGAGCAAGCCCAAGGGCGTGCCACATCCCGGCGCACTGCGCCTGCTCGAGCGGCGCGGATTTGATCCCGATACATTCCGTTCCAAAAGCTGGAACGAGTTCACTGCACCCGGCGCGCCGAACATCGACATCGCGATCACCGTGTGCGGCAATGCCGCCGGGGAAGCATGCCCCGTGTTCATGGGCGCTCCGATCAAGGCGCACTGGGGTTTGCCCGATCCCGCCGACGTCGAAGGCAGCGACGACGTTGTCGATGCGGCGTTCGAAGCGACATGGACTGCGCTCGAAACAAGGGTGCGGACCTTCCTTGCCCTGCCGTTCGAGACAATGGACAAGCGCTTCCTGGTCGACCACCTCGGTCAGATCGGCCGAATGGAGGGAGCCGCATGACCCGCCCGATCCTCGCCGAGGCCGTCGGCAGCTTCCTGCTGTTCGCCACCGTGATCGGCTCGGGCGTGATGGGAGAGAGCCTCGCGCACGGCAATGTTGCGGTTGCGCTGCTCGGCAACACCATCGCCACCGGCGCCATGCTCTTCGTGCTGATCACGATGCTGGGGCCGATCTCGGGAGCGCACTTCAACCCGGCAGTGACGCTCGTCTTCCGCCTGCTCGGCG
>NZ_JAILXZ010000009.1 GCF_020179475.1 Novosphingobium huizhouense
GGTTCAACCTTGGATTGATGCCTGGTAAGTTTAGGATCTGGTTGCGGGGGCAGGATTTGAACCTGCGACCTTCAGGTTATGAGCCTGACGAGCTACCGGGCTGCTCCACCCCGCGTCACCATGTGGGGCTGAGCGTGTCAGCCCGGTAGCAGATTTGTTTTCTGGATCGACGCGCGATCCGTTGGCGGGCTGCTCCACCCCGCGTCATCGATGTGTGCGTCGATTGGGACGCAAAAAGGGGCCTTGGAGGGCCCCTTTTGGAGGGCACGAAGGCCCTTGACACATGTGAATGGGTTTTTCTTTGCGTCGGCTTTAATGCCTGGCGACGCCCTACTCTTCCAACGCTTGAGCGTTAGTACCATTGGCGCAGACTGGTTTCACGGCCGAGTTCGAGATGGGATCGGGTGGGTCACAGACGCTATGGTCACCAAGCAATAGAGCCGGCGCAAAGATTTCAATCGATGATACAGATGAGGTTGTTCTGGCTGGATACCGCCCATCTGGCAGCCGCAAGGCTGTCGTTGATGGTGGGATTCTCAAGCATGAACAGAGTTATTAGGACCGGTTAGCTTCATGCGTTACCGCACTTCCACACCCGGCCTATCAACGTGGTGGTCTACCACGACTCGATGATACCTTATCTTGAGGGAGGCTTCCCGCTTAGATGCTTTCAGCGGTTATCCCGTCCATGCATAGCTACCCTGCTGCACTGCTGGCGCAATGACAGGTACACCAGAGGCATGTTCACCCCGGTCCTCTCGTACTAGGGGCAACTCCTCTCAAGTATCGACGCCCACGGCAGATAGGGACCAAACTGTCTCGCGACGTTCTGAACCCAGCTCACGTACCACTTTAATTGGCGAACAGCCAAACCCTTGGGACCTGCTCCAGCCCCAGGATGTGATGAGCCGACATCGAGGTGCCAAACGATTCCGTCGATATGAGCTCTTGGGAATCATCAGCCTGTTATCCCCGGCGTACCTTTTATCCGTTGAGCGATGGCCCTTCCACGAGGGACCACCGGATCACTATGACCGACTTTCGTCTCTGCTCGATTCGTCAATCTCGCAGTCAGGCAGGCTTATGCCATTGCACTCTAACAGCCGGTTTCCAACCGGCCTGAGCCTACCATCGCGCGCCTCCGTTACTCTTTAGGAGGCGACCGCCCCAGTCAAACTACCCGCCACAGAGGGTCCCCGAACCGGCTAACGGTCCTGGGTTAGACATCAGAAAACAACAGGGTGGTATTTCACCTATGGCTCCACACCAGCTGGCGCCGGTGCTTCAAAGCCTCCCACCTATGCTACACAATTCTTTCCTAATGCCACTCTGAAGCTGCAGTAAAGGTGCACGGGGTCTTTCCGTCTAACCGCGGGTACTCCGCATCTTCACGGAGAATTCAATTTCGCTGAGCATATCCTGGAGACAGTGGGGAAGTCGTTACGCCATTCGTGCAGGTCGGAACTTACCCGACAAGGAATTTCGCTACCTTAGGACCGTTATAGTTACGGCCGCCGTTTACTCGGGCTTCAATTCGGAGCTTGCACTCCTCCTCTTAACCTTCGAGCACCGGGCAGGCGTCACACCCTATACGTCGTCTTGAAGCCGACTTAGCAGAGTGCTGTGTTTTTGCTAAACAGTCGCTACCCCCTGGCCTGTGCCCCCTGCCAGTGCTTGCGCATAGACAGGGCCTCCTTCTTCCGAAGGTACGGAGGCAATTTGCCGAGTTCCTTCAGGATACTTCTCTCAAGCGCCTTGGTATACTCTACCAGACCACCTGTGTCGGTTTCGGGTACGGTCTATACGGTGGGGCTATTTCCTGGAACCATTTCGAAGCCACTCCAATCCGTTAAGGAGTGACAACACACATGATCCGTCACACACCACCAGGCCCACGAATATTAACGTGGTTCCCATCGACTACCCCCTTCGGGCTCGTCTTAGGGGCCGGCTCACCCTGCTCAGATTAGCTTTAAGCAGGAACCCTTGGTCTTTCGGCGAGAGGGCATCTCACCCTCTTTGTCGCTACTCATGTCAGCATTCGCACTTCCGATACCTCCACGGTCGGTTACCCTCCCGCTTCGCAGGCCTACGGAACGCTCCGCTACCGCTCGGCACATAGTGCCGAACCCTAAGCTTCGGTGCACGTCTTGAGCCCCGTTACATCTTCGCCGCAGGAACCCTTGTTTAGACCAGTGAGCTGTTACGCTTTCTTTAAAGGATGGCTGCTTCTAAGCCAACCTCCTGGTTGTTTTGGGATTCCCACATGCTTTCCCACTTAGACGTGACTTGGGGACCTTAGCTGTAGGTTAGGGCTGTTTCCCTTTTGACGACGGACCTTAGCACCCGCCGTCTGTCTGCCGGATAAATCTCGTTGGTATTCGGAGTTTGGTTAGAGTTGGTAGATCTCGCGACCCCCGCATCCATCCAGTGCTCTACCCCCAACGGTATACGTCCGACGCTCTACCTCAATAGATTTCGCGGAGAACCAGCTATTTCCCGGTTTGATTGGCCTTTCACCCCTAAACACAACTCATCCGAGAATTTTTCAACATTCAACGGTTCGGTCCTCCAGTGCGTGTTACCGCACCTTCAACCTGGTCATGCCTAGATCACCGGGTTTCGGGTCTAATTCATCATACTCTGTCGCCCTATTCAGACTCGCTTTCGCTGCGCCTACACCTAACGGCTTAAGCTCGCATGATAAACTAAGTCACTGACCCATTATGCAAGAGGTACGCAGTCACTCCCTGTGGAGCTCCTACTGCTTGTAAGCATTCGGTTTCAGGTACTGTTTCACTCCCCTCATCGGGGTGCTTTTCACCTTTCCCTCACGGTACTGTGTTCGCTATCGGTCATGTACGAGTATTTAGGCTTGGAGGGTGGTCCCCCCATGTTCAGACAGGATTACACGTGTCCCGCCCTACTCGAGTCCTCATCCATCACTTTCGCATACGGGGCTGTCACCCGCTATGGCCGCTCTTTCCAAAGCGTTCTGCTAGTTGAAGATGAGGCACTGGCCTGGTCCGCGTTCGCTCGCCACTACTAACGGAATCTCGGTTGATGTCTTTTCCTCCAGGTACTGAGATGTTTCAGTTCCCCGGGTTCGCTTCACCAAGGCTATATATTCACCCTGATGATACCTTATCCACCTCACTCGATCCGCAATTGCTTGCCCATCGAGAGAAATGGTGAAGGTGGGTTTCCCCATTCGGAAATCGCCGGATCAAAGTTTGCTCACAACTCCCCGACGCTTATCGCAGCGTGCCACGTCCTTCATCGCCTGTACATGCCAAGGCATCCACCAAATGCTCTTACCTCACGCTTGAGAATCCACACCATCAACGACAGCCTTGCATAAACACGGTCGTTGTTTTTGAGGCGTGGACGATAATCTCAGCCAGATAATAATCATCTGTTGTGCCGCATCATATATACCCCCAACGTCTGAGGATACGATGCGCCACGGCATCGATTAAAAAACCCATTCACAATGTCAAAGATGCGGGCAGATCCCGCCTACCGGCAAAAGCCGGATTTCGTGTCTTCATCTCTGGAGTGTCTTCGAGAAAGCGCCTTGCACCAAGGGCCTCGGCCCATGCCGCCTGCGCCGTCAGTCGCGGCAAAGCCGCGCCTTATGGCGCAGCATTTCCGCGCTGGCCGGTCTTGCCGCTTGGCAAATTAGCTCCGCTAATTTGTCCGGCGGCTGCGACTTGGTGGAGCCTATCGGGATCGAACCGATGACCTGATGCTTGCAAAGCAACCGCTCTCCCAGCTGAGCTAAGGCCCCGCACCAATCGTTGCGGAATGGTGGGCCGAGCAAGAGTTGAACTTGCGACCTCACGCTTATCAGGCGTGCGCTCTAACCACCTGAGCTACCGGCCCATCCCGCACCTGCGCTCGCCCCAATCATACGATCGGCGCCGCGCACGGCAGAAGCCAGCTCAGGCTGACAGCAAGGATGATTCCTTGCTGATCTCCAGGATGAAGGGACATGAGGACGACGGCATGTTCTTTGGAATGGAAGAAGCCCCTCCAGCAGCTAGTGCCGGCGCTTTCTGCCAAATCCTTAGAAAGGAGGTGATCCAGCCGCAGGTTCCCCTACGGCTACCTTGTTACGACTTCACCCCAGTCGCTAAGCCCACCGTGGTCGCCTGCCTCTCTTGCGAGTTAGCGCAACGCCTTCGGGTGAACCCAACTCCCATGGTGTGACGGGCGGTGTGTACAAGGCCTGGGAACGTATTCACCGCGGCATGCTGATCCGCGATTACTAGCGATTCCGCCTTCATGCTCTCGAGTTGCAGAGAACAATCCGAACTGAGACGGCTTTTGGAGATTAGCTCACTCTCGCGAGTTTGCTGCCCACTGTCACCGCCATTGTAGCACGTGTGTAGCCCAGCCTGTAAGGGCCATGAGGACTTGACGTCATCCCCACCTTCCTCCGGCTTATCACCGGCGGTTTCCTTAGAGTGCCCAACTAAATGATGGCAACTAAGGACGAGGGTTGCGCTCGTTGCGGGACTTAACCCAACATCTCACGACACGAGCTGACGACAGCCATGCAGCACCTGTCACCGCGTCCCCGAAGGGAACCAATCATCTCTGAAAGTAGCGCGGGATGTCAAAGGCTGGTAAGGTTCTGCGCGTTGCTTCGAATTAAACCACATGCTCCACCGCTTGTGCAGGCCCCCGTCAATTCCTTTGAGTTTTAATCTTGCGACCGTACTCCCCAGGCGGATAACTTAATGCGTTAGCTGCGCCACCCAAACACCAAGTGCCCGGACAGCTAGTTATCATCGTTTACGGCGTGGACTACCAGGGTATCTAATCCTGTTTGCTCCCCACGCTTTCGCACCTCAGCGTCAATACTTGTCCAGTCAGTCGCCTTCGCCACTGGTGT
Organism: Novosphingobium huizhouense; assembly: GCF_020179475.1. Taxonomy (GTDB): domain Bacteria; phylum Pseudomonadota; class Alphaproteobacteria; order Sphingomonadales; family Sphingomonadaceae; genus Novosphingobium; species Novosphingobium huizhouense. Next base: position 4,901 of record NZ_JAILXZ010000009.1, read on the forward strand.
TCTTCCGAATATCTACGAATTTCACCTCTACACTCGGAATTCCACTGACCTCTCCAAGATTCTAGCTACCTAGTTTCAAAGGCAGTTCCGAAGTTGAGCTCCGGGCTTTCACCTCTGACTTGAGTAGCCGCCTACGTGCGCTTTACGCCCAGTAATTCCGAACAACGCTAGCCCCCTCCGTATTACCGCGGCTGCTGGCACGGAGTTAGCCGGGGCTTATTCTCCCGGTACTGTCATTATCATCCCGGGTAAAAGAGCTTTACGACCCGAGGGCCTTCATCACTCACGCGGCATTGCTGGATCAGGCTTGCGCCCATTGTCCAATATTCCCCACTGCTGCCTCCCGTAGGAGTCTGGGCCGTGTCTCAGTCCCAGTGTGGCTGATCATCCTCTCAGACCAGCTAAGGATCGTCGGCTTGGTAGGCCTTTACCCCACCAACTACCTAATCCTACGCGGGCTCATCCTTTGCCGATAAATCTTTGGACCGAAGTCATCATCCGGTATTAGCAGTCATTTCTAACTGTTATTCCGAAGCAAAGGGCAGATTCCCACGCGTTACGCACCCGTGCGCCACTAAGGCCGAAGCCTTCGTTCGACTTGCATGTGTTAGGCATGCCGCCAGCGTTCGTTCTGAGCCAGGATCAAACTCTCAAGTTGTGTCACAACACCAAACAGCACGGGAATATTCCCGCCAACCGTCCAGTGCCGAACTCCGGGAGCCGATACCTGCACTTGTCAAACGTAATGGATACGAAGGACATATGCACGACATCGGCTTGCTTAACCGGTTACCGGAGCCCAAAGACCCCCGGACCGGGCGCCGTCGCCCACATGTCCCTTCATCTAAACCAACAATGTCAAAGAACCACTCAACCCCGTCCCATCCCCAGGCCAAAGGACCCGAAAGAGACAAAATCAGGCGGACAACCATCCC